>CAINNJ010000027.1 GCA_903851195.1 uncultured Acidobacteriia bacterium | reverse complement strand
GTAAAAGCGGAGGTATCGTTCGATGCCCGCCCGGGCTTCCGGAACCGACTCGTAGTCTCTCAGGTACACCTCTTCCTGCTTGAGCGACCGCCACAACCGCTCAATGAAGATGTTGTCCATACAGCGTCCCCGTCCGTCCATGCTGATCGCGATGTTTCTGGCCTTCAGTTCCCGCGTGAACTTCTCACTGGTGAACTGCGAGCCCTGGTCGCTGTTAAATATCTCCGGCTTCCCCCGGCGCAGGGCGCGCCGCAGCGCCTCGACGCAGAAGTCGTGTTCCAGTGTCAGCGACAGCGACCAGCTCAGCACGTACCTGCTGAACCAGTCCATCACGGCTACCAGGTAGACGAAGCCCTGCGCCATCCTGATATAGGTGATGTCCGTGCTCCACACCTGATCGGCACGATTGACCTTGACTCCGCGCAACAGATACGGGTAGATCCGGTGCCCTTCAGCGGGCCTGCTCAGGTTCGGCTTCGGATACACGGCCTCCACCCCCATGACCGCCATCAGACGCGACACCCGTTTGCGGTTGACCTCATAGCCTTTCGTGCGCAGCCACTCCGTCATCTTCCGGCTGCCGTAAAACGGTGTCCGCATGTACTGCTCGTCCAGCAGTCGCATCAGTTCCAGATTCTCCGCCGTCTCGCCCCGCGGTTCGTAATACAGCCCGGCACGGTTCACGCCCAGCAGAGAGCATTGCCGCCGAACGCTGATCTCGGGGTGCTCCCTGTCCACCAGACGGCGCAGTTCCTCAGTCGAGCATACCGACTTTTTTTTTGAGCCAGTCCAGCTCCACCTTCAGCCGACCGATCTGCTCATAAAGAGCGTCGGTTTCCGCCTGCCCGGTGCCGGCCTGGCGCGTCCGCCCATCCACAAACAACTCCGGCAGATGTTCCAGAGCCGCCTTGCGCCATTTCGCGATCTGGATCGGATGCACCTTGAACTGCGCCCCCAGTTGACTCAGCGTCTTCTCGCCGCGGATCGCCTCCGTCACCACCTGCGCTTTGAACTTCGGACTGTACTGTTTTCTCGTCGTTGTCATCAACTTTCTCCTGTTAACGACTCCGTCGAAATATTAACTTATTGCCCGGTCTGATTTCTGGGGACCACTATACTGAAGCGCATTCCAGCCATCTTGCCGGTCGGTCGGACAGATAAAATCCGCCCCAATCTCAATGGAACGGGGGTGAGCGGCGATCCGCCGCCGCTCCGCGTCGAAGAAGCGGATCAAGATGTTCGCATCGTCGATTGTGGCGATCTCGGGTCCCCAGTCGGCCGTGAGCATGCGCCTGACGTGGGCCTTCAGATCAGCCTCGAATTTCGCTTTGAGCTTAACCATTAGTTTAAGTTTCCCACGCCAGTGACCCTGATCTCCGCGGGATTAACGTGCGGGAAAAGGTCAGCCTGACAAACGACCCGAGCTTAACCAGCTGCTTCTTTCGCCGACGGCGGGACATATTTCGCAGCAATATGGCGAAGCGGCGACCCTTCCTTGTCCAATCGATTTTTGAAATAACGGCCCATCACACCTCGTTTTACCGCATCCTCAAATAGCGAGAACTCGTAAGTGATCGCATGCGTCCGCTGTTCGCGCGGACCGGCTGCAATTTCCTGAAAACTCCGATAGAGGCGGTTCAGCGACCCAGCTTGGTCGATCTCGAAAACAGTCGTTAGATCCTTTTCACGGAGGTGGTCGTACTTTTCGGTCGAGAACAAAACTCTTGGCAGCCCCGGTGCGGCGACGAAAAGCTGCCCCATAAAACAATTGGCCTTCACTTCAGCTAAAAGCAGGCGTTCGGCTCTTCGGCGGCTTAGCCGCTTTTGAATCCAGCTCTTTACCGGCTCCGCAAACAACCCGAGCCCGAATCCCAGTACTGTGCCAAGGAACCAGCCCGGAATAACTTCGTGGTGATTCAGTGCCTGGGCGATTGCTTCTAATTGCGGGCTGTAGTTCGGCGCGGGCGGCGTTGGGATTGCAACCTGCAAAAGAGTCGGTAACTGGAGCATCTGCGTCCAGTGTACGAAGAGACCGTTCATCAGCGACTGTTAAAATAGCCGCATGCAAGCTCGTGACCTATTCGAATGAAAGAATCTGCCGGCAGGACTAGGGAGTGCTGCCATCTGCGGGCTTCTGCTGAGTCTTGTTCAGAACGCGCGCCTGCATTGCGGGAGTCGCCCTGCGATGCTGGCTGCCTCTGTACCGGCCTTCGAGTCCCGCGATCCGGCCCTCTTCAAACCGAGCCTTCCAGCGCGCAATCGTCGGTCGCGAAGGCCCAGTTCCGCTTCCACAGTGCTGTAGCCCTTACATCGGCCAGCGCCAAAATCAGCTTTGAATACGTCCCCTGCCGGAAGAGTGCGTGAATTCGACCATCCGGTCAGTTCCTCGAGTTCCTCGCGCTCGTCGGCACTCAACTCAATCACCACCTGACAGGGTTCTCATACAAACGCAGGCGAGTGGCGGGTCTCACATGGTTGCACTGTCATTGAAACAGTCCACCAGTCGAGGGACGCGGTAAGTCCATCACTCCAAGGGAGTTACATGCAATCACCTTAGGGCATATCGAACAACTTTTCCATGGGCTTGCACCTCGGCTCCTGCGATCCAAAGTGATCCGGCGGTGGCGTTGTGCTGGGCACAGTCACAGTGAGCCTTTGAGATTCCGTTTCCGCCCGCATTCGCCGCAAGTTGATCGGTCAACCGGACCCTCGGCGCCACAGCGACGACAATAGATGATTGAAGTCGAGTCCCGCCAGTCGGACTGATTATCGGCTCCGTTGACCGAGAGTTCGCCCGGTCGAACCGGCATGAACACTGGGCCCCCTCCCAACGTCAACCAGCGGACCATCGAAAACGGGCCACCAAGGGGGTTTTGAAACCTCCACGCTCCCGGATCGTTCTCCGCCACGTCGCAGTTGCTGACCTCAACGAAGCCGTCTCCCGAAGCCCAAATCCCGTAGCTTCCATTAAATTTGATCTTGCTCCGGCGCATCGTGACGCTAAAACTCCCCTCGCTGGCGATCACACCGCACCTAGCGCTACCAAGAATCTCAGAATCTTCTATTAGCGCATGACACCCGGAAAAGAGGGAGACTCCCGTCCGGGTTCCATTGGTGAAGGAGCCGCGCATCATTACGCGTCCATTTTTCTGAACCAAGACTCCCTCTTCTTGGGAGTGAAGTCGGCAATCTAACAAGACCGCTTCGCTCGAACAGACGTTGACAGACCGAACACCTTTCAACTCACAAGCTGCCAGCCACGTCCGTCCACCTACAGTCCGTACGCCCTCCACTCGATCCGAACGGACTATACAGTCGATTACGATCAATTGGCCGAACTCCACTTCAACGACCGCACCGGTAGCACCGATGCTGCGCTCCAAGACGAGTCCCTGTAAGGTGGCGACGGCGTGTCCTGCCATCTTCAGCGCTCCGTCAACCACGCATGAGCCAATTGCAGAGTCGGCAACTATCTTGATACTCTTATTTATGAGTAAATCCTCCGTGTAGGTTGCCGATCGCACACGAATGTACTGGCCATTGACCGCAAATTTAAGAGCGTCGCTAATCGTCCTGAAGTCTCCGCTGCCGTCAACGCTCACTATAATAGCTGTTGTCTTCGGACCGCGTTCCGCGTAATATTTCTGAGAATCTAAAGTGTTATTAACATATGCCGGACCTACCAACCCGACGTTGTTGGAGCGAAAGATCTTCCCAATCTCTCGGACTTTGAGCGGTGCTCGCTGGGAATTAAAGTCGCATTCCTCCACGGAGCCGGAAGCTTTGTCCCAAAAGTAGATTCCGCCATCATTCTGTCGAAAGTGGCATCGAAAGATTTGTGCGAAAGCGCCATCTCGGACCGCAACGGCTTGCCCGTTACCGACAAATTCACACTGGTGAAGCTGTAAATATTCGCCGCCAAAATCGACGCCTCGGTCTTTACCCTTTAATCGACAGACGAAGAGTGCCGCATTTGCCCCGTATTGCATATCCACAGCCACACCGCCTAAGGCCGTAACCGCGCAGCATTCCAGCCTGACGCGGGCTCTGTAAGCACGGATGCCTGCGCCTAGCCCCTCGACTTGGCAGTCTTGGGCCAAGACCTCGGCACCAGCGCCGTCCACGTCAATTGCGCCGCCATTCCAGTCTTTGCCACTTGCAGTAATATGGACATTACAAAGGTTTATGGCACTGGCCCTCACTTCCAGAGCCGAACGCTTGCCAAAGGCTCGGACTGTCAGATTGGTCAGAGTCGGGTGACCGGCGATTACGGCGATAGTCGGCCAAAAAGGAGAATCGGATTCAACAACGGTGTGTTCGCGTCCACCAGCACCCGTTAGAAACAACGTGCGGTGAATCACCAAGTTCTCACTGTAGTTTCCAGGGCCGATGAGGATCGTGTCTCCTTCCTGCGCAACGCCAATCGCCTCCGCGATGGTAGAAAATCGACCCGTGCCATCTTGCGCAACCTCGAAAATATTGGGGGATGGTTTGGATTGCGAACCGGGCGCCAGATTTCGCTCCGGCTTTGCGGCCGAATCGTTCAATCCGTACCCAGTACCCGTCGCGGCGTCACCCGACATTTTGGAAGAAGCCGGGGTGATGATTGTCTCGCGCGGACAGGCCCCAGCGTCTTGCTCCTTTCCGGCTTCGCTTGCGGAGAGCATCTCAAGTCGCTCAAAAATTGCGTCGGCGACCTCAGAGTAGTGCATCTCGCGGATGGGGAGATATCCGTCGATCGAGTAGAGGCCCGGAATGTCGGCATCGTCGAGGCGCAGGAACATGAGGCGGTCGTCTCGCGTCTTCTTGAGTAAATCGCGCCCCACACGCCATTCGAGGCCACACCACTCCTTATCGTTATGCGGGGCGCAAAGAAAGAAGACCAAAAGGTCCGACTCGTCGCGGTAAAGCTTCGGAAGGTAGATGTCGAGATTGGGTCGCGCAAACTCAGCTTGGTACCACTTGTCGTAAAGAACTGAACTGCGTCCAACGCGCGAGGCGAGTGCCTCTGCAATCTGCTCGACTCGGACCCGATGCTCCCCTGGGAACGAAAGAGCGGCGCGAAAGCGTCTCGGTCTCGCAGCAGCCGTGTGCATTCTTTCCAGTATAAAGGCGGACCGTTGTGACTCGACAGCGTTCCGCGGTCGGTCTTAGGGGACCCGGCGGCGCGGGCCTACCGGGGGAGGCGGCAGACCGTCAACCACGCGTTGCTGGCCTTCGCCACCACGCCCGAAATAGCGTGGTTAGATTCGTCGAATTTCTATGCTTCCGCCGATTCTAATCCGCACCGGTAGACTAGGTCGGTGAAGTCCTCCGCGAGCCCGACCGGTCGCGAGCCATGCTATGGACGCGTCCTTCATCCTCTTATGGTCGAACGCGCGTGCCAGTCGTGCATGGTGTTCCGCATGCTTCCAGTTCGAAACTGCATCGCGAATCAGGAGGTGAAAGAGAGCACAGTAAGCAGAAGAGACGGCCCTGCGCAGATTCGCTTCGCTGAGCGCCGCATCGCGCATAAAGAAACTCCGCCTGCGAGATGAGTTGTTCCGGCAGTTCGGTCATCACGCGTCGCTCTAACCGACAAAGTTCAAATAGGAATGCAATCCGATCTCATCGGTACGAACGAGACGAAGAAGATCGACTCGCATGTGTTCCGCCAGCCGCTCCAGTTCGGGGGCTCCGGTCCCATTGCCGGGAAGAACAACGTTGATGAACACGGCCGGATCATCGCTCCAATCGACGCCGATATGATGGTCGATCCGCTTTACGAGCGGATTATCCGCATAGCGCTCGCGCAAGCGATCAATTCGGTTCGAGACTTCCTGGCCGGTGGCCCATTCATTGAGAATGACGGCATGGGAGACTTTCACCATTGAGCATACCGCGACACGCGGCGCCGGAACTTCGTCAACATCCGGTGAGGAATCAAGCCGGGGACCCCCAAGAAGCGTTGTGGAAGTGGCGCTCGCACTCCGGTCGAGTCGTCCGGCGGCCGGAGAAAGCCGGGCGCTTTCGCGTTGGTGCCCGAAAGTCCGGTTGCATCCGCCGAACTAAGGCGGGCCATCAAACAGGCTTCGGTTTCGGTGACGAAACTCGGGAATGCCGGATACGCTTTCTCTGAGAAACTCCCGTCATTATCTGGCCAAACAACGCATAACTAATGACCGAAGCCGCAGGCACTCAGCAAAGCTCCGCGTGCCTCAGGCCAGCGCTGTCCTGGCAGAGTACAGAGCACGGACCCGAAGCGACTCCGCTGCCCCAATGAGAGGTGATCGAAGTTAACGACGCAGGGCGTGGGCATGCCGTCTTCTTCGGTAAGGAGCATCTCGGTGCTCAATCCACGAATTGTGCGCGTCACGGGAGCAACAATGATTTCGTTCAGACGGTCGACAACTTCGTCGCGTGTGAGTACAAGAACTGGCCGTCGCTTATCGGGGAGACGAAATGTGTACCACCGGATCTCGCCCCGAATCAACGAAACTCTTCCCATCCTTCAGCTTCCCAGGCAAGCGGTTCATCGTCGCCTCCGGACTCGTCGCCCCCCAACTCGTCGCCGGTCGGGGGAGCCACTTCGTACGCCGATGCGTCCGCGCCGTGAGGCGAAGCAATCCATCGGAGCAGTCTGGCCCTCTCGCTTTCCGGCAGAGAAGCCACAAGCGGCATTATGTCGTCCGCGGTCAGTAACCTCGGCATCAGTCGAATTCTATCAAGTGACGACCGAAAGGCGGTAATGACCATCCGTCTCGCTGTCCTGAGATCCGCTGCCGGAATCGTCGCCGTCAGCCCACGCGGCGATCGTAAGAAGCCTTTCACCCCTGTAGATTTCCAGTGTTTACGTGATGACCAACGGTCGGGTCCACGCGGACGTAGACGCGAACGCCGTTGTGGGAGGTGGCGTTCGCACTCCGGTCGAGTCGTGCGGCGCCCGGAGAGAGCCGGGCGCTTTCGCGTTGGTCCCCGAAAAATCCCGTTGCATCCGCCGAACTCAGACGTCCAGTAAGTCTAAAACGGCCAAGACTTTCACGGATGCGCGCGCTCCTTACTCTTCGGCGATGGACGCAATCCGGGCGCGCAGGACCGGCGCGTGATCTGCTACCGTCTGCCAGACCAGTGGCCAATCGATGCCGAAGTACCCATGCACCAGAAAATTGCGCAACCCTGCAATATCCTGCCATGGCACGTCGCTGGGCCGCGTCTTCCTTTCAGCACTCAGCCTCGCGACCGCTTCGCCCACCGTCGTTCGCCTTTGTGCCACCGCGTAACAGAGTGTCTGATCTTGTCTCATCGGGCCAGAAAATCGGCCTCCGTTTTGTTGGAAACGGCTTTGGCAATCCAGTCGAGGGCTTCCAAGATGTCGCTGAGGCGCTGGGCGTCACGCCGCATAGATCAGGCGGGCTTCGGCGAGCACACTGGAGCGGATCAGCGGCTTCAGTGCCGGTTTGACCGCAAGATCGACACGCCGGCCGAGGAGGTTCGTCAGTTCGCGTGTCAGGGCTGAAACACCAATCAGTCCGGGGCGCGCCCCTGGCAGAAACTCGACGAGGAGATCGTAATCACTGTCCGGCCTCATCTCCCCGCGAGCGGCTGAACCGAAGAGCGAAAGTTCCTTCACCTGGCAGAGCTGGCAGATCTCGGCAATGGCGGATTCCTGCAGCTCAATTTCGGCGGCGATGGTCATGGAGAGAAACTCCCTCAGGTCATTGTCCGACGGCCAGCGGGCCGGGATCGGGTTGCTTCCCGGGAAGGTCTGCCAAAGGGCAATAATCGGCGGAGTAGCGCCGGTGTCGATTACCTGGCCGCGAAACGCCCCAACCGCGGGACGATTGTGGCAACCGCAGCCATCCTCCTCAATCTTCCGGAACCGCCGCGCCACGCGCCGGCAACATACGCGTCTTTGGATCCGTCGCGAGGTGCGAGGCGGATGCTTTGGCCGGATACTAAGCCGTGATCGCTCCGGTATGGGCAACGGCAGGCCAGGAACAAAATCCGCGTTACAGCCGTCGAATTCCGCTGAGGAGGAATCATGTCCGCGCTCTGTCGAACCACCTTGTGCCTGCTGGCGGCTTTACCTGCCTTCGCGCAGTCGCAGCAGTTTGCGAAGATCACCATTAAACCTGCCCTCGCAGGCAACGGGCCCGCTGAGCCGATGCAGGTGCTCCCTGGGGGTGACGTGGCGGGAAGCGCGGTCCCCGTTATCGCGCTTTTGAGTTACGCGTATGACCTGCCGTCCAACCCGTCGCCGCGTCTCGCGAAGCTTCCCGACTGGACCATTCGCGAGAAGTATGAGATCGACGCGAAAGCGCCTGCCAACGCCCTCGCGGCCGGTCTTCAGCAAAGCGAGGTGCGGGCGCGGGTTCAGCAAATGATCCGCGGACTTCTTGCCGATCGGTTCCAGCTCGCGATGCGGGTTGAGAACAAGACGATGCCGGTGTATGCGCTCACCGTTGCCGCTGGAGGTCCGAAGCTCCGGAGGTCGGAAGTGGCGGAGAAGGATTGCGCCCGGCGAAGCGGCACGGATGCATGCCACAACTTCGCGGGCGGTCTGGGACACGCGCTAAATGCAGAGGCCATCGATATGGACGATCTGGGCCGGTATATTTCGAACTGGACGGATTTGCCGGTGGTGAACCGGACGGGGCTGAGCGGGCTGTTCCGCGTGAACTCGGAAGCCTGGACGCCGATGCGCCTGCCCCCGCCGCCACCGAACGCCGCTGCCGGGGCCGCGAATCCGTTCGCCGGATTGCCTACGATTTTCACGGTTCTGGGCAAGCTTGGTCTCGAACTGAAGCGGCAGGACGAGACTTTGCCGGTCTATACGGTGGAGCGCATCGAGCGACCGTCCATCAACTGACAGTCACGCCGACGTATGATATTGGCCTGATGGGATGGCGTATCGCGACTTCCGGCTTCACGCAGCGGGAGGTGGCTTAATGCAGCAAGGAACGCCAATGTTCAACAGCTCCAGACGGCAATTTCTCTCCAACACGGCGGTTACAGGCGCGGCCATGATTTTGCGCCTGGGCGACGGCCGGGCGGAGGATGCAGCCGATCCGCGGGTTGACGAGATCGTGGCGAAGACGAACGGGATCGACACGCATAATCACGTCGATGTGCCGCTGACCGAAGCGGAAATGCCGGGCCCGGACCTTGATCTGACGGGCGATATGAAGCGGTCCGGACTCTCCGCCATCTGCGCGACCTTCGCGACCGATTACCAGCAGGGCGACGCCTATGAACGCTTTTCTGAGAGGCATGGCGTCGATGGACCGGCAACTGAAAGCCAATGGGCTGAAGCGCTCGCTGACCGCCGCCGACGTTCGGGCCGCTCACGACCGGCGCGAGCCCGCCGTCATTCAGGCGATTGAAGGCGGCCATTTTCTGCAGGGAAAAATTGAGCGCGTGGAAGAGGCTTACGGACGGGGTCTGCGGCATATGGGACTGCTGCACGACAGCGACGCCTCGGAGCCGCTGGGCGATGTCTACACGAATCCGCCGCGTTACGGGGGATTGACGGCATTCGGGACGGCGGTCATCAGGGAATGCAACCGGCTGGGGATGCTGATCGATCTGGCGCACGCCAACATGCAGACGACGAAGGCGGCACTTAAGGCCACGACGCGGCCGGTGATCATTTCGCATACGGGCCCCGATACGCAGCTGGGGAGCAATCCGCGGATGGCAGCGATGATGCAGTCGAGGCTCATCGGTAAGGAGCAGGCGAAGGCGGTGGCGGATGCCGGAGGCGCGATCGGCGTGTGGACGCATCTGGCCGATACTCCGCTGGAGTACGCGAGGAATGTGCGGGCTCTGGTGGAAGTGATCGGGGTGGATCATGTTTGCATCGGCACGGATACGAAGCTTACGCAGCCGGGAGGTCGTGCGGGCGGCGGCGGGCGTGGCGGCCCTCGGGTTGGAGAGCGCACGAACCTGGTATGGCAGGATCAGACGGGCGGGTTCTACTTCGTGGTGGTGGATGCGCTGTTGAAGACCGGGTTCACGGGGGATGAGATCGGAAAGATCGGCGGCGGGAATTTTCTCCGCATTTTTGGCGCGGCTGTTCAGGGCTGAATCGAATTGCGAAAGAGAAGCCGGCACCGGAGATGACATTCCGTGACGGGCCTTGCAGGACCGGATGAAGATTCCGGAGTCGCGGCGGCATTGCCCCGGCTGGCGACCACGTTTGAGGGCCACGCGCGGGACCTGGCGGCCGCGAGCGGCTTCGCGGGTGTTTCCGGCTCGTTTGGCGAGGAGTCCGGCGGCACCTGCGCTGGCAAGAGCCGGTTCTGCTTCGGGTGCGGAACGGCCTCGGGATGGCGACCAAAAGCCCGGAGATGGGCGGTCCCGGATCCTCCTACACTGTGTGAAATGCAGTTCAGCCAGCGGGAAGCCTTCCTGGTGGGCGCCTTTCAACGGTTGCCTCCGGCCGCGGCGACGGAACTGTCCGCGCTGGCGGAGAGATTGGCGGAACGGGCGCCGAACCCGAGGATCGACTGGTCGGATTCGTGGTCCGATGAAGACCTGAACGATTTCAAGGCCGCATCCATGCGCCGCCCCTGACAGGCGATGTGGTAGGTGGGCGTCCTGGTCGGCGCCCGGGAAACCAGGGTCCGGCCCGTCGTGGTCATTGCAGGCGCGACGTACCTCGCCGGGGGTCCGGATGTGGTTGTCGGCATTCTCACGACGAGGCCTGCCCGGAACGCCGGGCTCGACCGACTACATCCTTCGGGACTGGCGATCCGCCGGCCTCCGCGCAGAATCCTGCTTCCGCGTGTTCACTGGATGTGGGGCGGGATGTCATTTCCGGGGCGGGTCGAAAACCCGACAATTGCGCCGGTTAGCAACCGGCGCGCAGCTTGACAAGCTGCCCCACACCCGCATCCGGCTTCAGAAGGCGCGCAGGAGTTCGACGATCGATCTGCGCGAATGCCCCGAATCAACTTGCACAGGATCAGTCAGGCTATTCCCAGTCTTCGGCTCCCCACCCAAGCGGTTCATCGGGTGTTCGGGTCGTCGCGGGTAGTTGTAATATCACAGATCGGGCGGTGATGAGGCGACATGGCGGAATGTTGCGATGGCGAAAGCGCAACGGGCTGACGCAGACGCATGCGGCGTCTTTGCCTGGCGTCGCGCAGCCCTACCTCTCATTGCTGGAAATGGGTGCTCGGCCTTTGACCGCGGAGTTGCGGAGTCGCATCAGGACTTCCGGGGGCGTTAGCCAGCGGGGGGCGGCGGACGATCTCTTTCGTGCCAGGTTGAGCGCACCTGGCTATCCGGGATTCGCTCCTATTGCCGGATCCCGATCAAGACCCCGACCGGACAGTCTTCTCATGACGGTGCTTGCAAGACCGGATGCCGATGCCAGAGTCGCGGAGGCACTGCCGTGGCTGGCGACCACTTTCCAGAGCCCGTTCGACTTCGGCTCCATGGTGCGTCAGGCTAAGCGCTTTGCCGGGATTCGATGCCTCCGGCTACCCGGGTATGGATGCGCGCGAACCGGAGTCCGCTGGCGGAGCACTGGAACGTCCTGACCATGCTGCGCACGGAGGATTTGCACCATGCGGCGTGACGGCTTGGGGCGGATCGGAAACCCGGCAAGGGCGCCGGTTACCAACCGGCGCGCAGCTTGACAAGCTGCCCCACACTTGCGGTTTCAGAAGGCGCGCAGGAGTTCGAGGCTCGCGAAGTTGGCTCCGGAGATGAAGTTCAGTAAGGGGCCGAAGCTCCAGGCGGCGGGTTTGCCGACGAAGTGGAGGCCGGCGACCGAGGATTCGAGGCCTCGCGTGAGAACCGGGTAGCCGCTCCGGGTCTGCAGCGTTTGCTGAATGGCGGGGCTGAAAAACCGGTATCGGGCGGCATCGACCCGATAGCCCGTGGCGACGATCACGTGATCGACGACGCGTTCGGAGCTGTCGGACAGCCGCAGGTGAACTTTTTCGCCGACGGTCCGCGCGGAGGCGACCTGGCGATTGAGCGTGATGGGAACCTTCGCCAGATAAGGGCGCTGCCAGCCGGTGCCCGCCGGGCGTACGGCGCGGCGGCCGATCCGGTCCTGCAGATCGCGGGGCAGACGGCGAAAGAGATTCGGGAAACCCACCAGGCGGCTGATGCCCGCGGGGCCTACGTCGTAATTCGAATAGAGGCACTTCGAGATGGGACCCAGGTGGTGCAGCCAGGCATTGCGGCCCACCCAGCGCAGCACTTTTTGCTTGGCGACGACTTCGACCTTCGCCTCGAAGCCGTGCAGGATCCGGGCGGCATCGAGAGCGCTCTGACCGCCGCCAACGACGAGGACCTCCTGGCCACGAAAGCGGCTGAGGTCGCGATGATCCGAGGAATGTGTCGCGTGGGTTGGAGGGAGGAGCGTGAACTCCCGCGGCATCCACGGAAACGGCGCGATGCCCGTGGCGACGATGACGCGGCCCGCTCTAACCGTCTGGCCGTCGGCGAGCGCGATCCGGAACAAGTTCCCGTCTTTCGCGAGCCCGGTCACCTGCTCGCGGTGGAGATCGGGAACCACCTGGCGTTGAAACCAGTTGCCGTAATCCACGAAGTTCTGCAGGGGGATCGGCTGGTTGAACCGCGCGCCGGTTTCCGCTTTGAAGTGATCGAGGGTGTATTTCGCGCGGGGATCGGCTATATGGGAGGCGGCCCAGTTGGAGCGAAGAAACATGCCGGCGGGCATGTGATCCCGCCAGAAACTCATGGGTTCACCGAAGATACCGACCGCTACCCCTTTGTTCCTTAAATAGGCGGTAGCGGAGAGGCCGAAGGGGCCGGCGCCCACGATGGCAACATCGAAATCGCTGGATGTTATAAGACCTGTCTCTGACCGGATTCTAGCATGGCGGAAGACCGTCCGCTTATTCGAAGATTGTGGCCAGATCCATTTCGAGCGGCGGTTCGCCGGTCCGGAGGGTTCCGCCTTTGAACTCGCGGAGGCCCCCGGTTCTGGTGATGGTGAAGGCGCGACGCAGGGCCGTGTCCAGAAGCCAGACTTCGGCCACGCCTTCCTCAAGATAAGTCTCGCAGCGCCGGAGGAGGTCGGAGAACGCGTCGTTATTCACGACTTCGATTCGCAGGAGCGGGACGCGCGGGGGCGGGGCCGTCAGATTGAACTTCGCGCAAAGCCGGCGCAGGTCCTCGCGGGCGATTCCTTCTTCGGCGAAATACGAGTTCGCCTTCGCGAATTCATGACCGGCGATGGCCTGCTGCACCCGGCGCGCGAGAAGGTCGATTCGGGCCTGAATCTGCGCGAGGCCGGAGTCGGGAGGCAGATTCGGCGCGTCTCCGGTTGCGACCGGTCGGTTCGTGGCGTAGATGGCGAAGCGGACGGAGCTCGGTTGGTCGACGATCCAGCGGCCGTCCGCTTCGCGGGCGGAAAGCCACCGGGTGAGGCCGGGGAGCGAGAGACAGATGGCTTGCCTCGACGCGGGTTCCCTTTGCCGCGCGAACTCGCGCACCGAATTTTCGGTGACGCCGTGGTCGCGAAGCAGTTGAGCGGCGAAGCATTTCTCTTCGCGAAGCAGACCGAGGAGGAGATGGTGGGTGCCGATTTGTTTCTGGCGCAGGAGTTCGCATTCCGCGGCGCCGTAAGCCATGGCTCGCCTGGATTCGTAACTCAGAGGGATGTCGATGGAAGTGGAGATTTTCGGGTCTTTATAACCGTGGTCCGCGATTCGGGCGCGAAGAGCTTCGACCCTGGCGTAAGAACCGAGCAGATGGTTTGCCAGCGCCTTATCCTCGCGGAGCAGGCCGAGGAGGAGATGTTCCGTTTCGGTTCGGGGGCTGCCGAACTGGCTGGCCTCATAGCGGGCGAAGAAGACAGTTCGCCGTGCCGGTTCGCTGAAACGCTCGAACATACCCGTACTTTACCTCAAAGCGGGACATCCGGTCAGACTTGCCGCGCGGCGGATTCCGGGCCGGGTTCTGGCATGATTGAGTGTGGTTAGCCGCCTGTGCACACGCTGAAGCGAATCTTCTCCGCGCCGAATACCGCAATTCTGCTGTTGCTGCTGCATCCGGTCTTGTTTTACCGGCGTGTGCTGATTACAGTCGCGACGCATGTTCCCTACGACATCGAGAACTATCACTTCCCGACACTTGCTCTTATCGCCCGTTCTATCCGGCAGCATCAATGGCCGTTCTGGGATCCCTACACTTACGCGGGGATGCCGCTTCACGCCGACATGCAGGCGCAGTTGTTTTATCCGCCTGCGTGGCTGGCGATAGCGGCCGGCAATGTCAGCCAGGGCAGGCACCTGTTTTATTGGGTCGAGTGGCTCAATCCTCTGCACATGATGCTGGGGGGCGTTTTCACCTGGGTGCTTCTGCGGCGGATGAATCTGCGAAGTCCCGCGGCGCTCACCGGAGCCACCGTTTATCAGCTGGGTGGATATTTTGCCTCTCAGGCGTGCCATCTGGGCGCAATCTGCGCGGGAGCATGGCTGCCGCTTGCGATTCTCGCGGTCCACGAGTTGCGGGAGAGATTCCGCCCGCGCTGGTTCGCCGCACTCGCCGTTGCAATCGCGCTGACGATTCTTGCCGGTTTCGCCGCTGCCACGCTGGTGGTGTGCGGCGCGGTGATTCTTTTCGCCGCCGCCCTGCTGTTCCGCCGTGAAACGTCCTGGCGCAGATTTGCCGTTCTCGGCGGCAGTCTCGCGGGCTCGTTCGTTCTCGCGGCTCTGATTTCCGCCGTCGAGTTAATCCCGCTGATGCGGCTGACGGGCCAGAGCATTGCATCGACGCGATCAGAATGGCTGACAGCCTGGGGCATACCGCCGGAGGCCCTCATGTCTCTTATCCGGCCCGATTATTACGGGATTTTCGACCTGAGCCGGTACCAACTGCATTTCAACTTCACGCTGATGTACGTCTATCACGGGATGGCTCCGCTTGGGCTGCTGGCCATCGCTGCGTTTCAAAGGCGCGCCCGTACCCTGCTGACACTTACAGTTTTGTGCGCCTGCTGGATGCTGGGCGAGCACACGCCGCTCTATGGTCTGATCTTCGGCCACCTCCCGGGTCTTATCCGGGGGGCGTCTTATGCGTGGTACGCCATGATGGCCTTCGGTCTTTTCGCCGGCATGACCGCGGCCGTGGCGCTGGACGGGATGAGCCGCCGCATTCCCGAGAGCGCCATGTGGGCAGTAGCGCTGGTGACTTCCGCCGACCTTCTGCTTGTCGGTTCGGACCGGCCGATGAACTCCGCGCCCGGCGGCTATGCGCTTTCGAGTTCGGAATACCAGTTTGGCGCAAAGCCGGAGGATCTTGCGCGCCTGCGCGCGCTCACGGACATTTCCGTGCCGCCGCTTCGAATCGATTACGCGGATATCTGGTCACCGGGAATTTTGCAGGCCGGCATGTTGAGGCTCCCGACAAGCGACGGGAACATTCCCTTCATGTCGGCAAGAATGTACAGGCTGCGGCAGCTCTACTGCGCGACTGAGCCGAACGCGCGCGACCTTGCCGCGGCGGGCGCGGAATCGCCCATTTTCCGGCGAGATCTGCCGGTGGTCCGATTCGATTCTCCGCTGATCCGGATGACAAACACCGGTTACGTGGCAAGCCTGTAGGAGATTCCGTCTTTGCCGGGCCACGTGGCGATCGGAGGACTGCATCTTTACGCGGTGGTGAATCCCTTGCCGCGCTTTTACCTGGTCGGTTCGGTGAGGGCTTCGCGGGGCGGGGACGAAACATTCCGGCGTCTGGCCGACAGGGATTTCGACCCCGCGCGGGAGGCAATTGTGGAAGGTATTTCGGCCGACTCCGGTGGCCTATCGGGTGGTGAGGTACGCGTCCGGTCCTATGAGGCCAACCGCATTGTGCTGCAGGTGGCGACCAGGGGACACGCTTTTCTGGCGACATCGGAGGCTATGTATCCGGGGTGGGAGGCCGAAGTCAATGGCAAGCCCCGCTCGTTACGAATGACGAACGGAACGTTTCGCGGCCTGGAAATTCCGGGCGGAACGAGCGAGGTCGTAATGGCCTATCATCCGCTGGGCCTCATTGCCGGCGCCTGGCTGAGCCTTGGCGGAATCCTGCTCGCCGGTTCGCTGGCGTGGTTTGCGGGCGATTTCAAAGCGGATCTTCCAGGGGAGAATATGTTCGATGGTCGACTATCTTCTGTGCGCCGACTGGTCGAAGGACCCAAAAGGTCGAGCGCTTTGCGTGGCGAACGCGCAGACCCACGAGTAAAGAGGCAAGGGGCTGGTCCGGCAACGGCGAAGTGACAGCCAAGGGCCAGTGGCGTGCTCCTGGAGCAGTATGCCAAAACACGATCACCACAAGGCCGAGGCGCATCGCGAGGACGCGGTTACGTCGCCGGACGGCACCGATACTCATAGACCCGATACTCACGAAAAGGTCAGTTCCGCGAGCGCCACACAGCATTCGCAGCCGGCGAACGACCATCCCAGTAAGGCGGATGAGGAGTCCAAAGCGGCTCAGCTCAAGGCCAAAGGGCCGAGGACACTCTGACCATGAAAGCACAAATCGTCGCGATTCTTCTGAGCGCAACGCTTGCGTCTACCGTGGCGCAGGGGAAGAAGTTCCCGCTTGCGGCGACGGCAGCCGTGCCGGCCGCGCGCGGAAGTGTGAATACCGGGAAGGATAAGAACGGGAATACGAAGTTGAAGGTGGAGACGGAGCATCTTGCGGAACCGGGGAAGCTGAGTCCGCCGCGGACCGCGTATGTGGTGTGGTTTCAGGAGAAGAACGGCGAGCCCGCGATGCAGGGACAACTGCGGACCGATAAGAACCTGAAGGGGAGCTTTGAAGCGGTTACGCCGCTGCGGAATTTCGATGTGTTTATCACGGCGGAGTCGGATCCGGGCGCGAAGCAGCCGGGCGGGACGGAGGTGTTTCGGGCGACGGTGCAGTAGGGGCTGGGGCGGGATCCCGGAAGACTCTGGTCCCGAACTCCTGAAATGTAGTATTGTAGGATCAAGATGGCTCTCACGACCATTTCAGGCCGGGAATTTAACCAGGACGTGAGCGGGGCGAAGCGCGCCGCCGACGGTGGCCCGGTAATCATCACGGACCGGGGCGAGCCCGCGTATGTCCTTTTGCGTCATGATGAGTATCAGCGGTTGGCGGGCGGCGGCCCCAACATTCTCGAACTTCTCGATTTTCCGGAAATCGCGGAGATCGATTTCGAGCCGCCCAAACTCGGCGAGGGGATTTTCCGGGCTGCGGATTTTTCCTGATGTTTCTGCTCGATACGAATGTTCTTTCGGAGTTGAGGCGGCGAGAGCGAGCAGACCGGAATGTATCCAGATGGGCTGCCGGAGTTCCGGCGCCGCAACTTTTTCTTTCGGCGATCACGGTCCTGGAGATCGAGATCGGGGCGCTGCGGCTGCAGCGCCGGGACGCGGCGCAAGGCGCCGTGCTGCGAAGCTGGATCGATGGCTATGTTCTTCCCGCGTTCAAAGGACGAATATTGCCCGTCGACCTCAAAGTTGCTCAATGCTGTGCGGCTCTGCATGTGCCCGACCCGAGGGCGGAGCGGGATGCATTGATCGCCTCGACGGCGATGGTCCATCGTCTGCGGGTGGCGACCAGGAATGTTGCGGATTTTGGGCCGATGGGAGTGGCAACCTTGAACCCATGGGAGGGCTAAGATTAGCCTTAACTCGCCGGCGCCGTTTACGTGCGGACGCCGATTTCGCGCAGGCAGTGGTCGATCCACATTTTGGTCAGCTTTTCCTGCGCGCCGTTTTGCGAGAGACGGGTGCGCAGACTGCTGAAGTCGACGTGGTCGAGAGGCTGGTCCTGATTGAAGCAGGAGAAGACGACGGTCTCCTCGCCGGTTTCGGGGTTCTTGTGCACCTGCAGGCACTGGGCGCAGATCTCTTTCATCATGCACTGCATGGGTGAGTTGATGCTGCCGATGGCCTGGTGGTCGGGCTTGAGCCAGGGCAGGAGCACGGTGTGGCGGGCCTGCTGCACGGCTTTCATCATGCCGTCCGAGCCGATGGCGATGAGGCGATCGACGGCGCTCAGCGGGATGGGCGTTTCGTTGAGGTCGCCGCGGGCGTAGGCGACCATGGCTTCGACGATGTTGCCGACGAAGGCGCTGTCCTGGACGCGGCTGGCGGTGAAACCGGGGGCTTCGTCGCAGACCCAGATGACGAGGTCGGCGGCCTTTTCGATCTCTTCGACCTTGTAGCGATCGATGATCTTCTTGTAGCCGGCGAAGTAGATGACGCGGGAACCTTCCTCGCGCAGTTTCTGGCCGATGGAGAAGAGAACGGCGTTGCCGAGGCCGCCGCCGACCAGCATGACGGTTTCCTTCGAAGGCGTTTCGCTGGGCGTGCCGGTGGGGCCCATGAGGATCACGGGTTCGCCTTTTTTCAGCAGGGCGCAAAGATCGGACGATCCGCCCATTTCGAGCACGATGGTGGAGAGCAGGCCGTTGGCGTGGTCGACGGATGCGCCGGTGAGGGCGAGACCTTCCATGCCGAGCACGGTGTTCTTCGTGCGCGGGGCGAGGGTTTCGTAGTTCTGCAGGCGGTAGAACTGGCCGGGCAGGAAGGCGCGGGCGGCCTGCTTGGCGCGCACGACCACTTCCACGATGTTGGGGGTGAGGCGAATGACGTCATGCACGGTGGCGCGCAGTTCGTCGTTCAGCGTGGCAAGAAGCTGGTCCGGAGCGGGCGCGGCGGCAGCGCGGCGGGCGAGAGTGCGGGAGACCACGGGATAGCCCTGTTTGGCGCTCGCCATGGCTTTCACGACGTTGCCGGAGAAAGATGGGTGCAGGTCGCCGAAGAAGCTGATCGCTTTGCCGTCGGGACGGAGGGACATGAGGACCTGCGGGGTGACGGGCTTGGAGATGCGCTCCGGCTTTACCTTCAGGCCTTCTTCGTCATAGGCCTGGAAGAAGCGGCCGTCCAGCGTGACGTTGTGGTCGTCTTCGCGGGCGAGGACGGTGTTGGGCTGGGTGCCGGCGGCGACGAGGATGGTGCGGGCGGGCAGGGTGACGCGCTCGCCGGAGCCGGACAGTTTGCCGGTGGCGTCGTCCCATTGGTACTTCTGGAAGCGCAGGGCTGCGGCGGAACCGGCGGCATCCACTTCCACCTCTTCGGGCGCGAGACATTCGGCGAAGCGGACGCCTTCTTCAAAGGCCTTGGAAACTTCTTCGTGATTGAGCGTGTAGCTGGGCGCGTCAATCATGCGACGGCGGTAGGCGACGGTCACGCCTCCCCAGGAGTTGAGCAGGTCGATGAAGCGGGGTGAGCGGCCCTCGGCGATGGCTTTGGCGCGCTCCTCTCGGATGGCGCGCGCGTGGGCGAGGAATTCTTTCGCGGTGACGGCTTCGTCAGGGGTCCATTTGACGTGGACCGAGGTTTCGCCGAGTTCATCGACCAGTTCTTCGTAGCGGGCGAGGAATTTTTCAACCTGGACGACGTAATAGGCGAGCGATTCGGTGGCCGTATCGATGGCAGTGAGGCCGCCGCCGATGACCACGATGGGCATGCGGATCTGCAGGTTGGCGAGGGAATCCGACTTGGCGGCGCCGGTGAGCTGCAGGGCCATCAGGAAGTCGGAAGCCTGGCGAACTCCGCGCACCAGACCGTTCTTCATGGGGATAACGGTGGGGCGGCCGGCGCCGGCGCAGAGAGCGATGTGGTCGAAGCCCATGTCGAAGGCGCTGTCGACGGTCATGGTGCCGCCGAAACGGACGCCGCCGAACATGCTGAACTGGCGGCGGCGTTCCAGCAGGAGGCGGATCACCTTGAGAAAGTTCTTGTTCCAGCGGACGGTGATGCCGTACTCGGCGACGCCGCCGAAGCCGGCCATGACGCGTTCGCTGAGGCGTTCGTAGATCTCGGTGATGTCTTCGATGGGCCGGAAGGGGACGGGGTTGCCGAGAGCATCGACGCCGGAGATATCGGAAGGCAACGGCTCGATTTTGAGACCATCGACAGCCGCGACCATGTGGCCATCGTTCATCAGGTGGTGGGAGAGCGTGAAGCCGGCGGGGCCGAGGCCGACCACCAGGACTTTCTTGCCGGAGGCGGCGTGCGGGACGGGGCGCGAGAAGTTGAGCGGATTCCAGCGCGTGAGCAGGCTGTAGATTTCGAAGCCCCAGGGGAGTTCGAGGACGTCTTTGAGAGAGCGCGTTTCGATCTGCGGGATGTCGACCGGTTCCTGCTTCTGGAAGACGCAGGCTTTCATGCAGTCATTGCAGATGCGGTGCCCGGTGGCGGCGGCCATGGGATTGTCGATGGTGACGACCGCGAGGGCGCCGATGGGGACGCCGTGCTCTTTGACGACGTTCATCTCGGAGATTTTCTCTTCGAGAGGGCAGCCGGCGAGTTTGACGCCGAAGACGCTGGCTTTGTAGGAGCCGTCTTTTTCCTTCAGACCGTGGGAGCAGCTGTCTTTGCCCTGGTTGTGGCACTTGATGCAGTAGTGGGTCTGGTCGAGCGCATGGAGCAGGTCCATGCCGGGGTCGGTCAGCTGAAAGCCCTCACGGTCGCGCCAGTGGGCGGGGCCGAACTGCAACTGCACGAGCCCGTTCGACGGCACCTGCTCGGCGGGGACCAGGTGGAACATGTCGAGCTTATGCGGCGCTTTGAACAGGACGCCGTCTTTGTGCCGGGCGCGGCCGGCCGGGGTGAGGGCGGCCCAGGCGGCGTATTGCGCGGCGAGCTTCAGATGGTCGGCGTGGAGGGCTTCGGCGTCCTTCGTTTCGGTCCATTTGGAAACGTGGGTGGCGAAAGAGAGTTCGGTGAGTGGTTCGTGGAAGAGCTCTTCGAGCTGGGAACCGAGTGCACTGCCGTCGATGGCCGCGGCCTTTTCGGGCGTCTGGCCGGTGAGGGCTTTGCGCTGGACGAACTGGCGTTTGACGGCGTAGAGCGGGGCGAGCGCGTGGTGCTTGTGTCGCAGAGTCTGCAGTTCCGGCGTGATGCCGAACAGGTGGCCGACGAAGTCGTCAAGGTAAGGCGCGACTTCGATGATCAGTTCGGAGCTTTGCTTCAGTGTCAAACCGGCCGGGTTTTCGCGCGCGGCGAGCAGTTGCGCGTGGAGGGCGGGCGAGGATTCCAGCAGTTGCGCAAGGAAGGCGGCGTCGAGACGAACCAGTCCTTCGCGATCATACAGATCTTCGAACGAAAAGCCGGGCAGCAGGGGGAGCGTGCGGGTAGTCCGCGATTCAGATAAGTTGGTCACGATTTCTTGCGGGGGGGCACGATGCGGGGAACGGGCCTCTTCCTATAGTTTGCCAGACGGGTGAATGCGATGGCGGTCAGGAGGAGAAGCACGGGATCCACGGGGTGGCGATAGCGGGGCGGCGCAAGGGCGAGGTAGTAGACGAGCGGGAACACCAGCGGGAAGGCCGCGAGCGGGATGAAGTACGGGCTGCGGAGGCGCCAGAGTGTCAGGACGCCGGCCAGTGAGCCCACGGCGGCGAGCAGATTAAACAGGATCACGAGCCAGGTTCGGGCCGTTTTGGCGCGGGCAAGGTCGCGGAACGGGCTGGCGCTGCCGCCGGTCCAGAGAGCGGTGAAGCGTTCAGCGAGCAGGCTGGCTTCGGCGGCGGGATGGGAGAACATCCAGGCAATGGCGAGGTCCTGCTTTTCGCGCATGTAGGCGATTTCGCCCATATCCATGTATTTTTCGCGTTCGGCCTGATTGGAGATGGGGTGCTGGCGGGCGACGCTGTTGCTTTGCGCCTGGTCGTTGTTGCCGAGCCAGAGGGCGAGCCCGGCGACGGAGCGCAGGGGGACGAAGGCGTGGAACTCGCGGTAGTTGCGAATGGTCCAGGGAACGCAGCAGAGCGCGGCGAGCAGGGCGGCGAGGGCCGGACGGCGGAAGGACCAGTTTGGCTGGCGGTGGGACTGGTATTCGAGCCATCCGAAGAGAAAAGGCAACAGGGCGAGAAGAGCGGCATTGGTCATCAGGGCGAAGCCCCAGAGCAGGCCGTAGAAAGACCAGTGGAGGAGGCGTTCGGAGCCGGCCAGGGCGAGGGTGGCCCACAGCAGTGTGGTGGCGAGGAGCGCGGAGAGGGAGGCGTCGAAGAGAGACTCGTACGGCAGCAGGATGGCGTTCGGGAAGACGGCCCAGAGGAGGGTCGCGATGACGGCGGCGGCGGTTCCGGCAACACGCCGGGCCGTGAACCAGAGCGGCAGGCAGGTAAGGGCGGAGCAGATGGCATTGAAGCCCGCGGCGGCGAGGAACGCGGGGAGCGTGTACGTTCCAAAAAAGCGAAAAATGCCGGCGAGAAAGTAGGGGTACACGGGCGTCATCCAGGCGGTGGGACCGGTGTCGACGCGAAACGGGGAGCTGAACCCGTGTCCGGTGGCGATGGAGTACGCGATGTTGCCCGGCTCAAAGAGAAACGGAATGGTGGCGAGGGCGCGCGCCGGGTGGGTGGTGACGTAGATCCGGAGGAAAGCCGCCCGGATGGCCAGGGTGACGGCGAAAATGCAGAGAAGCGTGAGGCGGCGGCGCAAGTCTCAGTTACTGAGCGCCGCGGGAGAGCAGCATGGTTTTGATGGTGTGAAAGAAGATGTAGGCGTCGAGCGAGATGGACACGTTCTTGATGTAGTAGAGATCGTATTCCAGTTTGTTGACGGTATCTTCAAACGTATCGCCGTATTTGTAATTGATCTGCGCCCAGCCTGTGATGCCGGGTTTCACGCAATGCCGCTGCTGGTAATACGGGATTTTTTCGGCGAGCGTTTTAACGAATTCGGGCCGCTCGGGGCGAGGGCCCGCGATGGCCATTTCGCCGATCAGCACGTTGTAGAGCTGGGGCAGTTCATCGAGCCGGCTCTTGCGGAGGAATTTGCCGAGGGGGGTAATGCGGGGGTCGTTCCGGGTGGCCCAGACCGCGCCGGTGCCTTTTTCGGCGTCGGCACGCATGGAGCGAAACTTGTAAACGGTGAAGTTGCGGTCGGCCTTGCCCACGCGGGTCTGCCGGAAGAGCACGGGACCCGGCGACGTGAGGCGGACGGCGATGGCCACCAGAAGCATGATGGGAGCGGCGAGAACCAGGAGAATGGCCGCGAACACGGTGCAATAAACCGTCTGGAGAGACACGCTGCCCAGACGCGGGCCGAGTTCGGAGGAAAAAATAAGATCGCTGGGACGGAACTCGCGGGTACAAACGCGACCGAAAGCGGTTTCGTAGAGCTGGGCGGCATGCTGGATGCGCACGCCGGCAAACCGCAGGAGGAGCAGTTCCTGAATCGGCAACTGATTCCGCAGGTCGGAAAGTCCCACCACGATGCGGTCCGGTTTCCGTTCCATGACTTTCTGCAGGTCGGCGAGAGTGCCAAGCCTGGGGATCCCGGGCAGCTGACTGGCGCTTTCGGGATCGTCGTCGAGGAAGCCAATGACCTGGAGGCCGAAAGCGGTCCTTTGACTGAGCCGGTCGGCGATCTCGCGGAGAAGCGGAGAGGAGCCGATGAAGAGAACGCGTTCGGCTCCGATAGCTCGAAACAGAGAAGTGGAATAGAACAGCCGCCAGGGGGGGATCACCAGCAGCACGAGCAAACTGCCGAGAATCATGGAGTAGCGAGGCACGATCCAGCCGCTGACGCCGTAACTCATGAGGGCCTGGGTCAGAAAGGCGACTCCGACCGCGAGACAGACCTGCTGAATGATTTCAACTTTCGAATGAATATGGAAGTTTTCGTAAAGATCGTTCAGGTAAAGCCCGAACATGATGGTGGCGGTGACGAACGCCAGGCGGAAAAAGCCGTGGTCGTCAAATAAGAAGAAGCGGCTGAAAGCGGGCCCTTCCACGAGTTGTTCGGCCAGGAAAACACCCGCCGCGTAGCACCCGTAGAGAATGGCGGCTTCACTGACGAGAAGCGTCACGATGCTCTTGGGAACGACAATTTTGAAAATTCTGAGCATCGGTTCAGAACGTTTCGGCGGAGCAGCCGCTAACGGGCGCAAAACGGCTGCGGGCAGCGATTCGGACCATACGATGCCCTGAGTTTAACATGTCCGGTCATCGCGATTTCCGATATACCCGAATGCGGCAATTTTCCGGGAAGTGCGGAATTAGAAGAGACAAAAATCACGGAATTCGGAATTTGTAAAGAAAAAAATCACGGAAAAGACGGAATTCCGGGAGGGAGGAAGCGGAACCAGGGCGGCGCCGGCCGTTCCGAACCGGGCGGAGAAACCCGTTCGCTTCGCGACCGGACCGGAAGGGCATGGCTGTGGCAGAATAGACGGTTGGTCCGGAGCGGCGGGCGCGGCGCGCCACGATCCGATGAGAACCGACGACGCCCGATTCCAAACGACACCCAATTGTAAATGACACCGATTGCGTTTCTGGTCGCGCAGCATCCAGCTATTAATCACGCCGTGATACTTCGGGAAATCCGGGAATTGCGGAAGCATTTCGGGATCAGCACGATTTCGGTGCGGGCGCCGGACCGGCCTGTCGGGGATCTGTCGGAAGAAGAGCGGGATGAGGCAGCCAGAACGCATTTCATCATTCCGCAGGGGCCGCGCGGCGCCATCGCCGGCGTCTGGCGAACGCTGCTCCGGAGGCCGGTGTCCCTGGCCGCCGGGTACTTCCACGCGCTGCGGCTGGGCGGTTTGCGCGGGATTTTCAGCTATTCCGCGTATTTCGTCGAAGCGGTGATGGTGGGCGACTGGATGGAACGGAACGGGCTGCGCCATCTGCATATCCATTACTCCTCGACGATCGGACTGATCGCGAAGAAGATCTTCCCGATCGACATTTCCGTTTCAATTCACGGGCCGGACGAGTTCCGGGATGTCAGGAGCTTCCGGATGCGGGAGAAGATCGAAGCGTGCACGTGGGTTCGCGCGATCAGCTCTTACGCCCGCAGCCAGTTGCTGGAGTGCTGCACGTTCGAACACTGGGGAAAAATCCGGGTCGCCTATATGGCGGTGGATACCAGGCTGTTCCCGCCGCGTCCTTTTCGGGCGAATCCGCAGCCTTTCGAGATTATCTGCGTCGGCCGGCTGGCGCGGGTCAAGGCGCAGCATGTACTGATTTCGGCGGTCGCGAAACTGGCGCGGGAAGGGCGCGAGGTCCTGCTGCACGTGGTGGGCGGCGGGCCGGACCGGCAGAGCCTGGAGGAGCACGTCGACAGTCTGGGGGTTCGGCGGAACGTGGTGTTCCATGGCTTCACGCCGCAGGAAAAACTGGATGGCCTCTATCGTCAGGCGGATGTGTTCGCGCTGGCGAGTTTCGCGGAAGGCTTGCCGGGCGTTCTGATGGAAGCCATGGCGGGGGGGATTCCGTGTGTCGCCACATGGATCAACGGCGTGCCGGAACTGATCCGGGACGGGATTGACGGGCTGCTGGCGCCGGCTGGCGACGTGGAGGCTTTTGCCGGAGCCCTGGCGCGGCTGATGGACGATGAGGGACTGCGGCGCCGCATCGCCGAACAGGGGCGAGAACGGATTGCGGACCGGTTTGAGCTGGAGAAGAACGCGGCGGCTCTGGCGTCGATTTTCCAGGAGTACGTAAAGTAAGTTTGTGCCGACCGCCTAACTCTGGAAGAGGGTGATCCGGCTTCCGCGGCGTTCAAAGCGGAAAGGGACTTCGCGCAGGCCGGAGAGCGCTTCGCGGACGGCGGCCTGGCGGTGCGGCGGGACGAAGAAGACGAGAAAACCACCCGCGCCGGCGCCCAGCAGTTTGCCCCCGGTGGCACCCTGTTCCCGCGCGGCGTCATAGACATCGTCGATCACAGAACTGCTGATATCGTTCGAGAGCCGCTTCTTCAGAACCCAGTTTTCGTGCAGAATATCTCCGAACGACTGCAGGCGGTTGCGGTGCAGTTCGTCTCGAAGCTGGTGCGCGAGCCGGACCATGGAAACGACGATTTCCTGCTTCGCGCCATCGTTTTCCATCGCGGTCGTCTGGTTATCCAGAATGGCGCTGGCGCTGCGCGTGAGGCCGGTGTAGAACATCATCAGCCACCTGTTCAGTTCTTCCACCATGGCGACTTCGCAGATGACGGGCGAAACGCTCACTGTGTCGTCCTGGTGAAACTCGATGAAATTGAAGCCGCCGTAGGCCGCGGCGTACTGGTCCTGTTTGCCGATGCGCTGGCCGCAGCGCTCCAGTTCGAGCCGGCAGCTTTCGTCGCCGAGGGTCTCGCGCGAGACGTATTCGCTGCGCCAGGCATGGAGAGCGTGCAGCAGGCCGACGGAAAAGGAACTGGACGAGCCGAGACCGGTGCCACGGGAGGGAATGTCCGCGATGGAGGTAATTTCGATGCCGCCCGCGATCGAGAGCATGCGGAGCGCTTCGCGCACGAGCTGATGCTCGATCTGATCGACGGTGGCCACCTCTTCGGTTTTCGAATAGCTGATGCGGATGGAGCGGTCGAATTTTCTGTTAACGCCAACGTAAATGAACTTGTCGATGGCGGTGCTGACCACGGCTCCGCCGTATTTCCGGTAAAAGGCGGGCAAATCGCTGCCGCCTCCGGCGAAACTCATGCGCAGGGGGGTCTGACTGATGATCATTGCGGACTCCGTCGGCCAAGGATAAAATCGGCGGCTTCACTCACCGAAGCGGCCACGAATTCGGGAACTCCGGCCTGCATCGCGCCGCGGCCCGCGTGGCCGGTGTCGACGAGGACGAAGGGAAGTCCGGCGTTTCGGGCCGTGAGAAGGTCCGTCTCGGAATCTCCCACGAACCAGGAACGGGCCGGATCGAGGTTGAGGTCGCGGCAGGCCTGGGTGACGAGACCAATGGCCGGTTTGCGGCAGTCGCAGCGGATTTTCAGTTCGGGCCGCTCGCCGGCGAAGCCCTTGTCGGGATGGTGCGGACAGTAATAAATGGCGTCCACGAAAGCGCCCGCGTCGCCTAATCCGCTTTCCATTTTGTCGTGAATTTCGCGCAGTCCGGCCTCGGTGCAGTCGCCACGGGCAATTACCGGCTGATTGGTGACGACGACAACGACGAGGCCGGTCCGATTCAGTTTTCGGATTCCCTCGGCGGCGCCGGGCAGAATCCGGAAGGCGCCGGGCTCGCTGACGCGGTTCACTTCCTCGTTGATGGTGCCGTCGCGGTCGATGAAGACGGCGGGCGCGGGGGTGGCTGCCGAGCTGCGGCCGATGCGGCCGGAGAGATAATCGGCGATCACGTGATCGAGGCGCTTCGGGGTGCCGGCGTCCTTGATGTATTCCCGGCTGCGATAGCCGTAGAGGCGCTGGCCTGCCTGCAGCATGCGAGGGAAAAGATCCCGCGCGAAATCGAGAGGGGCCGCAGCGTCGCGCCAGGGAGCGAGGGCATCTTTGCGGATCATGTAGAGAGCCGCGTTCACGAGATTGGCGTAATAGCGATCCGGGGGGTGCGGGACCGCGTGAAAGGCCACGACGTTGCCAGCGGGGTCGATTTCCACCAGATCGGAATCGAAGGGATGATCGTTCGGGTGAATGAGAAGCGAAGCGGCCGCTCCGCTGGCGGCGTGCGCGGTCCAAAAGCGCTGCAGATCGACGTTCAGCATGGTGTCGCCGTAGACCAGCAGGAACGTTTCGTCGAGGGCGTCGAGCGCGGCGAGGACGGCGCCGGCGGACCCGAGGGGTTCATCTTCAACGATATGCCGGATGGAAACGCCGAAGCGCGAACCATCGCCGAAATAATTCCGGATCGAATCGGGATTATGACCGAGAAGCAGCACGACGTCGGTGAAGCCGTGCGTGCGAAGCAGGTCGATCTGGTGTTCGAGAAGAGGCTTTCCGGCTAGATCCACCATGGGCTTGGGGAGATCGCCGAGACGATCCCGCAGCCTGGTCCCCTTGCCTCCGGCCAGGATTACGGCTTGCATACTTCCAGATAGATTTCCTGACAGGCTTTCCGAACCGCCTGTTCCGACGTCATCGAGGGAGTCCAGCCCAGGCTGGCCAGTTTCCGGGTGGAGTAACTGTAAGTCGGAACGTCGCCAACCCAGCCGCGATTTCCGCCGGTGTAGCGGATGGGCGAGTCCGGGGAAGCGACGGCGACGACCTGTTCCGCAATGAAGCGAACCGTGGCGCCGTCGCCGGCGCCGGCGATATTGAAGCAGTTCAGGCGCTCCGCCGCGTGGCCGGCAATAAATCGCATGGCGTCGATGAGTTCGCTGACGTGCAGATATGGTTTGAGCTGCGAACCATCGCCCAGAACTTCCAGTTCCGCGCCGGATTTGCGGAGTTTGTGCAGCAGATCGTAGATGACGCCGTGCGTGGCGCGGCTGCCGATCACGTTGGGGAAGCGAAAAATATACGCGCGGGAGAGAAAGGTCTCGACCGCCGCGCTGATGAGTCCTTCGGAAGCCAGTTTCATGGCCCCGTAGTTGGAGATCGGCTGCAGGGGCCCAAGATCTTCGTGAATGGTGTCTTTGTGCGCGCCGTAGATGGCCGACGAAGACGCGAACGCGAGCTGCGGGATTCCGAGCGCGCGCATCCGGGTCAGCGTATGAAAGGAAGTCAGGAACGTATCGCGGAGGTCGACCTGGGGATCGGCAATGCCGGCTCCGATATCGGAATTCGCCGCCATGTGCCAGACCTCGGAGACGGGTTCGGTCCGGCTGGCCTCTTCAAAAGAGCTTTGCGCTTCGGCGCCGTCCGCCAGATTGGCCTCAAGGAGGCGGAACTTCGGGTGGGAAAGCGCGTCGGCCAGATTCGCCCGCACGCCGCGGACAAAGTTATCGATGCCGGTAACCCGGTGGCCCTCGGCGAGAAAGCGGTCGGTCAGATGGCTGCCGATAAAACCGGCGGCACCAGTAATCAGAATGTGAGCCATAGAAATGTGTCTGCGGGAGAAAGGAACGGA
Organism: uncultured Acidobacteriia bacterium; assembly: GCA_903851195.1. Classification (GTDB taxonomy): domain Bacteria; phylum Acidobacteriota; class Terriglobia; order Bryobacterales; family Bryobacteraceae; genus BOG-234. Next base: position 218,540 of record CAINNJ010000027.1, on the reverse strand, counting down.
GAGGAGAAGCGGGGCCGATCAGGCCTGCTCAATCCTGGTCACGCCTGCTCAATCCTGGTCAGGCCTGCTCCATGAAATAGTACGCGAGCATATGGCAGACGATCATGTGGCCGTCCTCGATGCGGCCCATGTGAGGTTCCGCCACGCGAATCTGCACGCCCGCCAGGGGGCCGAGTTTGCCGCCGTCGCGGCCGGTCATGGCGACGGTTTTGCACCCGATCGAATTGGCGTATTCCAGCGCGCGCAGTACGTTCGGGGAGTTGCCGGAACCGCTGATGGCGATCACGAGGTCGCCCGGGCCGGCGAAATTCTTCAGTTGTTCGGCGAAAACGCAGTCGTAGCCGACGTCGTTCGAGTAGGCGGTGAGCGTGGGCAGCGAATCCGTGAGGGCCATGATGCGAAAGCGCTTCGACCGGCCGAGGCTTGCCCCTTTCACGATGTCGCACGCGAAGTGGGAGGCGGTGGAAGCGCTGCCGCCGTTGCCACATACGAAAATGGTCCGGCCCTCCTCACGCGCGGCGTTCATCAGCTGAATCGCGGCGGCGACGGCGTCGATATCAACGGTATTGATGGCGCTGAAGAGAGATTCGCGATAAGCCGCAACAAATTCCGACGGGGGAACGGCAAAAACCGTATTGGCGGGCGACATCATGCTGAATCGATTCTAACGCGCCGTCGCACCGGGTCGCAAACGTTCCCTGGCGGCGGCGGGGCGGCGGCGCGCGGAACCGCAAACGGGGCCGGTTTATCGGACCTGCGCGGAAATAATGAGGAGAAAAGTCCGCTGGATTCCCGCGTCTCGCCGCCGGGTCAAAACGCCCGTGTTACAAACGCCGCTACGGTATGCTGAGGGTATATGACCGCACGGATTTCGGAGCCCAGAACAATCGCTGTATTCGGTTTGGGATATGTGGGGGCTGTCACCGCGGCATGCCTCGCGAGCGTCGGGCACCGCGTTATCGGAATCGACAGCGATCCGCATAAAGTGGACAGCTTAAATGCGAAAAAAGCGCCGTTTTATGAACCCGGACTCGAAGAAATCATTCAGAATACGGTGAGCGACGGCCGGCTTTCGGCCACGTCGGATATCCGCGCGGCCCTGACCGATGCCGATGTCGCCATGGTGTGCGTGGGCACTCCCTCCGAGCGAAACGGCAATCTGGGGCTCGATCAGCTGCGGCGCGTGTGCGAGGGCATGGCCGCCGAAGTCGCCGGCCGGTCCCGGCAACTGATTGTGGCGATTCGCAGCACGGTCTTTCCGGGGACCTGCGACGATGTGGTGATTCCGATCTTCAGCGGTTTGCCGGTGGCGGTGGTGTCGAACCCGGAGTTCCTGCGCGAAGGCGTGGCGATCAACGATTTTCTGGTTCCGTCTCTGCTGGTGGTGGGCGGGCACGACAAAGCCGCGGCTCAACTGGTGGCGGCGCTGTACGACAGCCTCGACGTCGAAGGTTGCGTGGTTTCCCTGCGCACCGCGGAAATGATCAAGTACGCGTGTAACGCTTTCCATGCCGTCAAGATCTCGTTCGCCAATGAAATCGGGGCGCTGAGCGAGAAACTCGGCGTGAACGGCAACGAAGTGATGGACACGCTGTGTCGCGACGAAAAGCTGAATGTCTCGAAAGCTTACCTGAAACCGGGCTTCGCGTTCGGCGGCTCGTGTCTGCCGAAGGATCTGCGCGCGATCAACTATCGCGCCAACAGGCTGGACGTGAAGACGCCTCTGCTCTGCGCCGCGCTGCCGAGCAACGATGCGCATCTCGATCGGGCCATCCAGGCGGCGCTGGACCTGGGCAACGTCAAAATCGGCATCGCCGGACTGGCGTTCAAGGAAGACACGGACGATTTGCGGGAGAGCCCGGTCGTCAATCTGGTGGAGCACCTGATCGGCAAAGGGCGCGATATCCGGATCTTCGATCCGCACATCCGGCTGGAGAGCATTCACGGCAGCAACCGCAACTTCCTGTTCAACGCGATTCCGCATATCAGCCGTCTGCTGCAGCCGGACATTGAGAGTCTGCTGGGCTGGGCCGATCATGTGGTGATTACGCAGAAGCCGGGCAAGGAACTGGGGAGCGCGCTGCGGGCAAGCGGCCTGCCGCTGCTGGATCTGGTCGGTTTCGAAAGCGCCCGGCCGACGGCCTGACGCGACAGCTTACCGGCCGACGCGAAACGTGTGGCGCAGCCGGGCGATCACGCGGCCGGTGAACTCCCCGGCCAGAATTTTACCGTCGAAGACGCAGGACTGCACCGCCTGGAGCGTCTTGTGGAGCGGCTTGCGCTCGAAAAGGGGCTGGTAATTGGTCTTGTCGCCAAAGCCCAGGATGCGCCGGTCCTCTTCCGAAAGACCGCCCAAGAGCGCGGCGTTCAGCAGCAGCGGGTGATAGCGGTCATATTCCAGATCTTCGCGCTGAAGTTTTACGGACGGGTCGTGATAGTTGTAAAAAACGGCCTGGCGCGGCTCCAGAATCGGGGACGACTGCCGGTGAATTCCGGAAGTATCGAAAAGAAAGGCCGTCCCGGCGGGGCCGGCGACCCGCTGGATATTCGCGGCGGGAAACGCGGAAATCTCGTGTCCGCGCCAGATCCGGGGATGTTGTTTCCGGTGAGTTCCCCGAATGTATTCGAAGGCGCCGGTGCGGACGTCGGACAGATAGAAAGCCAGTTTGACTTCGCGGGGAATGGTGGCCACGACGCTTTGGTCGTACCAGGCGTCGGCATGCCAGCCGTGGAACAGGCGGCGGGTCGGAAGGGACTTCCAGCCCTTGGCTTCCACGAGGGCGAACTTCGGGCCGATATAGGAACGGAGAGCGTCCGTTACCAGAGGATGAACGGCGGCGTCGACAAACCCCTGCTCCAGCTGCAGCACATTCTGCACCATGTGGCGAAAGCGCTCCGTCTTTTCGTAGCCATCCACATCGTTCCAGCGGAGGCGGCGCAGCCGGGAGGCGAAGGCCAGCTGCATGGAGCGCAGGGTCTCCCCGGCGAGGAAACCGGGCAAAACGACAACACCATCTTTTTCAAGTTGTTCGGAAATATTCACGGAAATCAGGCCTTTCCCGCACATTCGTCGTAGAGATCGAGCAGGGTTCCCACATTCACACGGACGTCGAACTTTTCCCGCGCGCGGGCGAGTCCGGCCGCGCCGAGGCGGTTCCGCAGAGCCGCGTCCCGGGCCAGCAGAAGGAAGTACTCGGCGAGGCGGGCGGGTTCCCCCGGTGGCACCAGATATCCGGTTACACCATCCGCCACGACTTCCGGAATGCCGCCGATGCGCGTGGCGACAACCGGCTTACCGAAGGTCATAGCCTCCGCGATGGCAAGGCCAAACGCTTCCTGCCAGCGCGAGGCCTGGCAGTAAATATCGGTGGCGGCGTAAACGCCTTCGGCCATGGGATACTTCACCAGCCCGGTAAAGGTGACGTTGCCGGCGAGGCCGAGCGCGGCCGACTGGCGGATAAATTCGTCGGTTTCCTTGCCGTCGCCGACGAACGCGAAATGGAGGTCGGGATTGCCGGCCAGTGCCAGTTTGGCCGCCTGAAGGAGGTCCGGCACGCCCTTCTGCCGGTTGACGAGCGCGACCTGGGTGATGAGAATCCGCTCCGCCGGGATGCCGTAGCGCGCACGGAAATCGAGAGCCGACGTGCTGGAGGGATCGTCACGCCGGGACAGGTCGGCGCCGTTGTAGACGAGCCGCACCCGGGAGGGGTCCGGGTTTCCCAGCGTGGCCAAAACATGCCGGTTAAATTCGCTGACCGTGACCACCAGAGAATACGGCGCGCTTACGAGTCGTCCGATGGCAAGCTTCCAGGAAGGCATGCGTGCCGGCTGGAACCCTTCGGCGTGAGAGTGATGATCGGTGAACACGACGGTCCGGACTCCGGCCAGGCGCGCCAGCCAGGGATTCGGGCCGAGAAGCGGAGTGAACTGAAGATGCAGCAGGCGCGGCCGGTAAAGCCGGAGTAAACGAAGCAGATGACGGCTGGTCTCAACGGATGTATTCCAGCCGTTCGGGTATTCGTCCCAGACGACATTTGGCAGAGAAAGGTAGTCGCGCACCTCGGGGCAGGGCGCCTGGTGAAAGCACAAAACGGCTCTCCAGCCCCGCTCTCCAAGCCGGCGCACGAGTTCGCGGGTATGACACTCAATGCCGCCGACCCTGCGGGGATTGATTCCGAAGATCAGAAGAGCGGTTGGCGGGGGGGCTCCCATCACCGACTCCCGCCGGGGTTTGAGGGTGGCCGGGGGGCTTTTGCGGAGTTCAAACCACGTTCTGTTAAGGACATCACGGTACTGGCCGAACATACCATAAGCCAGCGCAAAGTGAGCGTCGGCCGATGGGTTGGGTGCGTGGCGGGAGAGAAGGGGATGAGGGCTGGTGGAGGCGCTTTCGCAGAGTGGCCTCGGCAGGACTTTCGGTTCTGTGTGTGTGTTTTTTCTTAACGTTGTACCTGCAAACATGTGTGTTTTTCAACGTTGCTATACTTAGTGCTTTGCCGGCACCCTCTTTACGAGTTGCTTATGTGGTGAGTGTTTACCCCGCCACCACGCATACCTTCATTCTGAGGGAAGTAAATGAGCTGCGCGCGCAGGGGTTCGAGATCGACGTCATCGCTATTCAGAAACCGGATCGGCCGATCGGGGAGATGACGGAGACCGATCGGCTGGAAAGCGGCAGAACCTTCGCCGTGCTGCCGTTCGGAACCCATTTTATTCGGCCCCATCTGGCGACGTTGCTGGCACGTCCCGGAAAATATCTGGCCGGCCTTTTGCTCGCGCTGCGCATGGGTAACCGGAATTTGCGGACGGCTTTGAGCCACGGCTTCTATTTTCTGGAAGCGGTGGTGGTGGGCCACGAAGCGAAAAGGCGCGGCCACACTCACCTGCATTCGCATTTCTCGTCGACGGTGGCGCTGCTCGCCGCGAAGATCTTCGGTCTGGACCTGTCTCTCAGCCTGCACGGACCCGACGAATTCCGGGACACCGCGGCATTCCGAATGCGCGAGAAGGTGGCCGGCTCGGTCTTTGTCCGGGCGATCAGCCACTACGCGAGCAGCCAGATTATGCAGTCTTCGGACCGCCGGGACTGGCCCAAAATCAAAGTCTGCCGAATGGGAGTGGACGCCGCGGTGTTCAGGCCTTATCGCACGCAGCGGGACGAGGGTCCTCCGCGAGTACTTTTCGTGGGGCGTCTGGCTCCCGTGAAAGGGATCCGGGTCCTGATCTCCGCCTGCGCGAAGGTGGTGGCGAGGGGCTGCCGATTGCGACTGCATCTGGCGGGCGGGGGGGAGGAGCGGGCCGACCTGGAGAAGTATGTCTTCACGCTTGGAATGGAGCGGCATGTGGTTTTTGAAGGCGTCCGGAACCAGGATGAACTGATCGCGCTTTACGGGCTGGGCGATGTCTTCGCGATGGCCAGTTTCGCCGAAGGCGTTCCGGTTGTTCTCATGGAAGCGATGGCGATGGGACTGCCGTGCGCCGCCACGTGGGTGAACGGTATTCCCGAACTGATCGAAAACGAAAAAGACGGTCTGCTGACGGCGCCTGCGGATGAGGCGGGGCTGGCGGATGCGATCGGGCGGCTGATCGAAGACGCGGGGCTGCGCCGCCGTTTGGGACTGGCGGGCCGGCAGAAGGCGATCCGCGACTACGATCTCGCCACCAATACCGCCCGGCTGGGAAGTCTGTTCCGCGAACACCTCGGCTTCCGGATCGCAGCACCGGAAGCCAAGCCACCGGAAGCCAACCCACCGGAAGCCAACCCACCCGAACCGCCTCAGGCGGCGGAGCGGCTGAGCACGCGAACTCCGACTGTCGCGAGCATTTCCGCCGGCAAGCCCCGGTAGCGACTGGCGAGAGGGAAAGCGCCCGAGCGGATTTCATTTTCCCCGCGGCTGTCCCGCCAGGTCCGCCATTCCAGCACGTCGTGACCGGCTTCTTTGTAAAGCCGCTCGAAATCGGGCTCGCGAAGGCGGTTGTGGTAGGCGAACTGGTTGTCGTTATACCCGCTCCATTCTTTCTCCTCGAAGCGGAGAAAGTTCACGAAGCTGATGGAGGGATCGTCGTGCGCGAAGTGATCGGACAGGTCGATGTGATGACAGGCAATGCCGCCGGGCGCCAGCAGGCGGCGGCACTCGCGGAGAATGCCCAGCAGGACATCGTAAGGGATGTGTTCGAACACCGTGTAAGAGAACTGGATATCGAAAGAAGCGTCGGGAAACGTGGTTCGCGTGGCATCCGTCGGGGCGTGATAGGAGATGCGGGTTTCCCGCAGCAGGTCCGGCAGGGAGGAGACGCCCGCCAGACGGTCGAGCCGACGCGCGAGATCCGGCGCGGCGGTGTAGGGAGCGAAATAGGCGGTCACTTCGTCGCGGCGCGCGACAATCGCGGCCACGGCTTTGAGGACGATTTCGGCTTTGAGATAGGCGTGGAGATCGACCGTGTCCACGGACGCGGCGCCGAGCAGATAAAACGCCAGCGGCATGTCGAGGCGGCGGCCCGTGCCGACTTCCATGACGCGCCGGCCCTCGGGGGGCGTCCCGGCTTTGGCGAGGTCGGCTGCGATGCCGGCGGCTTCACGAAGGTTGGGCAGGGGGTCCGGGTCATGACGAAGGCTGCCGAACTTCCGCTGCAGAAAATAGTACAGCTCTTCGTTGCCGAAGGGCAGAGAGGCGCAACCGCGCTGAATGAGGGCTTTCTGTTTCCAGGTCATGAGGAGGCAGGGGTAGCACCGGTCACCTTCCAAAGGCGGCGGGCGGGGACGAACAGGATTTGCAGGGCAGCCACAACCGCGAGCATCATCACGACGAAAGCGCGGCACGGCGAGCTGAGACGTTGCAGAGAGCGGGGCAGCCACGGGTGGACCGCAGCCAGGCCGTACACGAGTAACTGCGGCAGACCGGCGGCCTCACGCCACGGGGACGGAAGAAAACATGTGCTCACGGCAACCGCGATCAGCAGCCAGGGCAGCAGCAGGCGTCCCACTTTGTAACTGAGGAAATGGAGCCACATCCGGTTCGCGGGGGTGAGCAGCCAGGGGTAATGAAACCAGAGCTGGTAATTGCCGGCGAGAGTGCGCACCTTGCGGCGGAACTCGGTGGAGAGATCGGTGGGGATGTCCCAGGCCACCGCCTCCTGGTCGACGATGAGCCTGTAGCCCTTGCGGAATGCCGCCAGAGGCAGGTACATGTCGTCGAGAAGGATGTCGGGGGGGATCGGCACGGCCACGGCGCGGCGAAGGGCGTAAAAGGGACCGGTGGCGCCGAACATGGAATCGAGCGCACTGAGGGAGTCCCGCATCCAGGTTTCGAAGCGCCAGTACGCGTCGATCTGGGCGGAGCCTCCGGAGCGGGGGTCGCGAATTTTGAGGTGGCCGCTGACGGCGCCCACACGGGGATCGGCGAAGTTGCGGACCAGGGTGCGCAGGCTGCCGGGTTCGACGAGCTGGCGCACGTCGGTGAGCAGAAGGATTTCGCCACGCGCCTTGGGAATAGCGGCGTTGAGAGCGGCGCACTTCCCGCCCCGGGGAACTTCCAGCAGGGTGACATGGGGGAATTGCCGGGCGATTTCGCCTGTGCGGTCCGTGGAGCCGTCGCTGACGACGAGGATTTCGAGGCAGTCCTTCGGGTAGTCCACCGCGAGCAGGCTTCGCAGCTTGGCTTCGAGGAAAGACGCGCCGTTGTACACGGCGACGATCACGCTGACAGTGGGGAGACTGGAATCCCGCAGAACCGGCCGGCCGGCGTGGCGGCGCAACCTGGCGAGCAGCAGCGGATAACCCACGATGACGTAGAGCAGCAACGCGGTGGCGGCCAGAAACACGACGACAGCGGTCATGCGAAGAGTGCCTGTTCGAAACGCGCGGCGACGCTGGCCCAGGAATACGTGGAGGCGACGAATTCTCTGGCGGCGGTTCCGATACGCCGCCGTTTCTCCGCGTCCCCGAGAAGGTCAAGACAGGCAGCCGCGAAATCGGCGGGGCTGTCGGCGAGGAGGATGTTGTTGCCCTGGCTGCAGTCGAGACCCTCCGCGCCGATGGCGGTGGAGACGACCGGGCAGCGGGCCGCCATCGCTTCGTAGATCTTGAGCCGCGTTCCGCCGCCGATCCGCAAGGGGACGATGCTGACCTTCGCTCCGTGCAACCAGGGGCGGATGTCCGGGACGGTCCCGGTGACCTGGAAGCCGGGGATCTTTTGGGCGAGGGCCTGAATTTCGGGAGTGGGATGGCGGCCCGCGAAGGCCACGGTGGTCTCCGGGCGGCGTTCCCGAATGCGGGGCAGAATCTCTGCGGCGAACCAGAGCGCCGCGTCGATATTGGGCATCCAGTCCATGGAGCCGACGAAGACGAGGTCCGCGTGAGGCGGCACTTCGGTGTCGGGAGGGGTGAAGTAGTCCACATCCACGCCGGTGGGAACCCAGGGGACATCCTGCAGACCGTATTCCCGGCGGAAGGTATCGGCGTCGGTTTCGGACACGGCGATCACGCGGCGGGCGGCGCGGCAGACCTTCTTCTCGCAGGCCAGCATTTTCTGGTACTGGCCGCGGAAATACCAGCGATGGAGGGGCGTGCGGCCGTGTTGGGCGTGGCGCTTCCAGATCATCGCTTCCACGTTGTGCTGGAAGACGGAGGCGACGGAAAGATCGGGCAGATTGACGGCCGGAAACAGGAAGTCGCAGACGATGGCATCGAAGCGGTGGGTCTTCGTGAGAAGTTCCACCTGGCGGCGCAGTTCGGCGGATTCGTAACGCGCCACCGCGACCGGCAAGGGAGACAGCAGACCGCGGAGCAACTGCAGGGCGAAGGCGGGAGATGTTTTCGACGGCGGGTGGTGGGGCACCGCGTACTGAAACGAGGAATACTCGCCGGCGCGGGCGGGCCCTTCAGGGAATTCGCCGTTGTCGAGAGCGAGGTAGTGAATTTCGTGATTGCGGTGGAGTTCCCGCATCATCCCCAAGGTGCGGATCTGCCCGCCGCGATTGGTGGGATGCAGGAAATCCGTTTTGATCCAGAGGATTTTCATCGCGCGTGCAGCCCGGCGCCGATGGCGGTGAGTTCGTCCGCGGCGTCGCGTTGCGGCTCTCCGGAAACAAAGAAGCGGCGGCCCCAGAGTTCAAGATTGAGCAGGCGCCAGATCCGGTCCGTCGCATCGATCTGCCCGGCGCGATGCGCGGCCACAATGCGCGCCACTTCCCGGGGTTGCGTCCACCGGGAGATGAAGCTGTCGGGAGCGGCGAGGGAGTCCAGCCGACCGGCGAGCGCCGGTTCGCGCAGCCATTGTTTCAGGGGCGTGGGAAAGCCCATTTTGCGCCGGTAGACGATCTCGCGCGGCAGCAGATCTTCCACCGCTTTCTTAAAAATGTATTTCTGCTCGCGGCCATGAATTTTGAACCGGTCGGGGATCCGCATGGCCATGGCGAGGAAGTGGTGGTCGAGAAAGGGCACGCGGCTTTCGATGGAGGCGGCCATGCTCATGCGGTCCTGCTTCATGAGCAGTTGCACCAGGTAGGTTTTCTGGTCGGCATAGAGCATTCTCGCCAGGGTGGAACGTCCGGGGCGGCTGTTCCAGAAGCGAAGATAATTGCCGTAGATGTCGCCGGGCGGCGTGCGAAGCAGATCCCGTTGCTGATCCGGCGAGAAGGCGCTCAGAAAGTTATCGAGCAGAAGCGATTCGATGGAGTTCTCGCGTCCCAGAAAAGTATGGGAGAGCTTGCGCCGCATGTCGGCGCGGAGCAGACCGGAGGAGGCAATGAAGTTCGAAGTCCAGCGGCGCAGCGGAGCGGGAAGAACATTCCAGGCGCGGCCGGCGGCGAGGTTGAGCCGGGTCCAGCTATAGCGCTCGTAACCGCCGAAGAGTTCATCGCTGCCCTCGCCGGTGAGAACCACTTTCACGCTGCGGGAGGCGAGGCGGGAGACGAAATACAGGGGCACGCTGGAGGGCCAGGTGATGGGCTCGTCTTCCTGATAGATGAGAGGGCCCAGGGCGGCGAAGAAGTCGTCGCGGCCGACCACGACTTCCTGGTGCTCGGTATTGAGGCGTTCGGCGACCTGGCGGGCGTAGGCCAGTTCACTGAACTGCTGCTCCTGGTAGCCCACGCTGAAGGTGCGCACGCGGCCCGGCACCATGCCCTGCATGAGAGCCGTAATGGCGCTGGAATCCACGCCGCCGCTGAGGAAGGCCCCGAGCGGCACATCGGCCATGAGGCGCAGGCGGACGGTTTCTTCAAGGCCCTGCCGGACGGTGGAGATCCAGTCGGCCTCGGTCAGAGACTCGTCGGGCGCGGTGTCGGGCACGTCCCAGTAACGTTCCAGTTTCAGGTGCGGGGCGCCGCCCGCGTTGCAGGACCATTGCAGCCAGTGCCCGGGAGGAAGTTTGCGGATGCCGCGGAAGAGGGTCTCCTCACCGCTGGTATAGCCGAAGGCGAGATACTCGCTCAGCAGGCTGTCATGGGGCTCGGCCGAGATGGCGGGGTGGGCCAGGAGAGCCTTGATTTCACTGGCGAACGCAAAGAAACGGCCATCCCAGTAGTAATAGAAGGGCTTGATGCCGAGGCGGTCGCGTGCCGCCGTCAGGACCTGGCGTTTGGCATCCCAGATGGCGAAGGCGAACATGCCGCGGAAGCGTTCGAGAGAAGCGGGCCCCCACTCTTCCCAGGCGTGCAGCAGGGTTTCGGTATCCGAACGGGTGCGGTAAACGTGGCCGGCGGCTTCCAGCAGAGGGCGCACGGCGGAGTGGTTGAAAACTTCGCCGTTATAGACGATGGCGAGCGAACCGTCTTCGTTGAAGATCGGCTGATGGCCTCCGGCGAGATCGACGATGCTGAGCCGGCGCTGGCCCAGAAAAGCGGGCGCAGAGTGCAGAACACCGGTGTCGTCCGGACCACGGTGGGCGATTGCGGAAGTCATGCGCGCCAGGGTAGCCGCGTCGCCGGGGGAGGAGTGAAGTGTAATAAATCCGGCTATCCCGCACATTCTTCTGTTTTACCAGACGCGGTCTGAAATGCAGTTTTACAAAAGGCTTTCAAAATCCGGATTTTCGCGGGCCCGGGGGTGCGAACCGGGCCTTGCGCCCGTAAACCGGCCGCCGATTTCGCGCCGGGATGTGGCGACCGTGGCGGCCCGGCCACAACCCGGCGCGCGAAAGGTTCAGAGAAAGCGCTCGATCCCCAGCCGCTTACAGACCTGTTCGAGGTCATAGTTCAGTTCCATCTCCCGACCCGTGTTCCGTTCCGCTTCGTAATGGTCGGGAAGATTCCGGTAATCTGAGTTACCGATTTCACTGCAGTGCCCTTCCGCAGTTTCGCGCAGGCTCAGACTGCGGACGACGCCGCCGTACCGGCGTTTCCAGTACATGACTCCATAGCCGTTGTCATAGCAGATTTTCTCCCGGGCGGCGCGTTCGGCCCGCGTGGCAACGTTGGGATGCAGGAACGTATTGCGCCACCAGCCGCAGCCTTTGGCGAAGTTGTCGCGGCTCGCGCCCCGCGACATGCAGCCCAGCACCTCGTAGTAACGATGCGACTTATAGTCGAACAGTTTGCTGCGGCCGCCATAATCCCAGACGGCGGACATTTCGCCGTCGTTCAGCTTGTCGAACACGGCGGCGACGCGCGTGAGAAAGGGAATCCGGCAGAGAAGATCGGAATGCCAAAATGCCAGACGCGGGGCAAACAACCAGGCAAACTCAACCGGAAAGATCATGTACATCTGCGGCAGGCGGAGCCGGGAGTTGAAATCGATCAGCACGGCGTTGTCCACGAGGGGAGGCAGGCCGTACTTGGGATCGAAGCCGACTACCGGAGTCCAGCCAATATGCCTGACAAGCCTCTGCTGCAACAAGCACCACGACGGGCTGATATTCCAGCATAACCACGGTTTTTCCACGCCTGCGAGTTGCCTCGCCCAGTCTCGGGCCGCTTCCTCGATGACTGGCATCTCGAGGTTGAAAGGAGCCCAATCGCCTTGACCAAGGCGCAGTATTGCATTCTCTTCGGTCAGTGAGGGACGGTGCATGTCAAAGAAAGATGGAGAGAACCACACTCCACACGGCAGATGCTAGCACCGAAATTCAGGACGCGCGACAGCGGGATCCCGAAATGCATCGGGAGGGTTTCAAAGCGGTATTCGCTATTATGAAGAAACTTGAATCGCGGACAAAAAGCCGTAATTTGGCTGAAAAGAGCGGCCGTGACTTTCTCGCTCTGCTTTCTTCTGGTGACCTGCACGCCGATCGAAATCGCCTGGACGTCTTTGCTGGAATCCCGCTGGACGCAGGATATTCCGCCCGTGCTGCTCATTCTCGGAGGCGATCAGCAGGCCCCCGGACTGCTGGGATTTTCCAGCTACATCCGGCTGAATTATGCGGTCCGTTTCTGGAGGCAGGGGAAGGTTCGGTTTCTGGTGGTAAGCGGAGGCGTGCAGCGCGACTACGGGGACTCCCCGCCGCTGGCCCGGGAAATGCGGGATTTTCTGCTGGGCCACGGAATACCCGCCAGCGCGATTCTGACGGAAGAAGGGTCGGGGACCACGCTCGAGAACTTCCGGATGAGCCGGCCCGTGATGGAAAAGCTGGCCGGAGATAAAGGATTTCTGACGAGCGATTACCATTCCGGGCGCGCCCTCCGGGTGAGCGAACGAATGGGGCTTCACTGGCGGCCCGTGCCGGTGCCGGACGTCCGCAAACGGTGGACGATCTGGGCGCAAAGATGGCCCCTGGCATTCGAGCTTTCGAAGGAAACGGCGAAGTGGGTCTGGTACGCGGTCCACGGCTGGATCTGACGAACGGCCGCGGGCATCAGGAGTTGGCTCTGGCGCGAAGGGCGTTCAGATAGAAAAGCACTTTCATCTCCCGGCGGCCCTTGGTGACGGTATCGAGAATCAGACCGCAGGCAAACATGATCAGGGAGTAAAGCGCGAGGCCGGTGGCGAGGATTGCGGTGGGGAATCGAGGCACGAGTCCGGTTTCGAGAAACGTGGCGACGACGGGCCAGCCGAGGCCGCCGGCCAGCAGCAGGAAGAAAAGACCCAGACTTCCGAAAAACGAGAATGGCCTTTCGTTGCGGAACAGGATGACGATGGCCCGGAGGATACGGAAGCCGTCGCTGCAGGTTTTCAGTTTGCTGACCGACCCGGCGGGGCGTTCCCGGTAGACCGTGGCCATTTCGGCCACCGGAAGACCGAGCGTGAGCGCATGCACGGTCAGTTCCGCTTCGATTTCAAAACCACCGCAAAACACGGGGAAGGATTTTACAAAAGGGCGGGAAAAAACCCGGTAACCGGAAAGGATATCGGTAAAACGCGCTCCGAAGAGGCCGGCGACGGCGGCGCTGAACAGACGGTTGCCGAGTCTGTGACCGGAACGCCAGACGCCCGCGGAGTCTTCCACGCGGCGCGCGACCAGCATGGCAAGATTTTCGAGGCGCGCCAGCCGGATCATGTCCGGGGCGGCGGAAGCGTCATACGTGCCGTCGCCGTCCACCAGGATGTAATAATCCGCCTCCACGTCGGCAAACATCCGGCGCACCACCATGCCCTTGCCCTGCACGGGTTCACGGCGCACGACGGCGCCGGCCTGGCGCGCCTCTTCGGACGTGTTATCCACCGAGTTGTTATCGTAAACATACACGACCGCGCCCGGCAGCACGGCAAGGAAGGAACGCACCACCGAGGCTACGGTCCCGGCCTCGTTAAAGCAGGGAATCAAAACCGCGATTTCGCCGGGAGCGCCGGCCGGAAACGATGGCAGCATAGGAGGTCAGGCAGGGAGCCGGGCGTCGCGAGCCACTTTGTTATCCGGCTTCCGTCCGGGGAGCGGGCAGGAAACGGAGAACGATGAAGCGCGAAGTCCATGCAACCACCGAGTATAGGGTAGCCGACCAGAAACTCATGGAGGGCGCTCCGCAATATTTTCTGTGGCAGGCCCGGCTGGCGAAAGCGGAACTGGGCCGCCGGGTGCTGGAAGTGGGATGCGGAGCGGGCAATTTCTCCCGGCATCTGCAGGATCGCGAACTGGTGGTGGGCGTGGACTGCGATCCGAACTGTATCCGGATCTGGAACAGCCGGTTTGCGGATCTCCCGGGCTATGTCGGCTGTTTGCAGGACGCCGAGTCACCCGACTTCGCCGATCTGAAACGGTACGGGTTCGACTCCATCGTCTGCCTGAATGTGCTGGAGCATATCGCGGACGATGAACTCCTGCTGCGGCGCATGGCGGAGATCTGCCCGGTTGGCGGGCGGGTAGTGCTGATGGTGCCCGCCTTCGAATCGCTTTACGGAGAAATCGACGCGCGTCTGGGCCACTACCGGCGGTACACGCGGCGTTCCCTGGGCCGGGTCGCCACGTCGGCCGGATTCACGGTCAGAACGCTCCGTTATATGAATCCGCTCGGTTTTTTCGGGTGGTGGGCGAACGCGAAGATTCTGAAGAGAACGGAACAGTCGGCGGCGCAGATTGAAGCTTTCGACCGTCTGGTGCCGGTTCTTTCGACGCTGGAGAGCTGCATTCGGCCTCCGTTCGGACAGTCGCTGCTGGCGGTTCTGGAGAGGGCGTAGCGAACCGCCGGCGGAGTTATAGTGAGGTCTGGCGGGCTTTCCCCTCTTTTGCGCGCGCGGAATCGGGCGGCGGCGGGGCGGCGCGCCGACTACAGTCGATGAAAGAAAAGATGAAAACCAGCGTTTGGGACGGGTGCAGGCGGGTTCCGGCGGGAATCCTTATAATCTGGCTGATTTCCACGGGATGCGGCAGGGAACTCAGGGCGCAGCAGACGCTGGAATTCAGCATGCGGCAGGGCCAGCCGTATCCGTGGAACAGCACGGCGTACCCGGTGGATCAGCGGATCCGGGTTTCGGCGGGCGCCGGCTGGAAGGCCACGGTGACGGGGGAGTTGCTCAACGCCTGCGGCCAGACTTGTTTTTCGGTAAAGCCGAAGCCGGATTCGGATCCGGGCGACGCCGTTGTCTCGTTCATTGGTCTGGGATCGGAAAACCTCCCGCCCGGCGTGCATACGGCGGTTCTGACGATCGGCGCGCAGCGGTGGAACATCCGGTTAACCGTCAACCGCCGTCAGCCCTACCTGCCGGTTTTCTACCGGAGCGGGTATCCCCAAGGCTGTCGTAATTCCCACCCCCAAATGCTGCAGGAAGACACCTGCGATATTGCCGACGAGCAGCCCGCGAAGAGCCTCGAAGGCCTCAGGAAACCGGGAGATGTCTGGACAGACCCGCAGTTCGGGTCGCCGGTGCATCGCGTCACGCCATCCGGGTATCCCATGGAATACTCCACGGTGCGAGTGTTCTCGGCAAACGCCAAGTACATGCTCGCGGGCGATTCCGAGGGTTTTTTGGTCGTCTGGGACCGGGAGAAGAGCCGTCCGGTCGGAGATCGCTTTTCCACCTCCGGTCTCGCCCAAACGGTGTGGGATCCGAACATTGAAGAACGCATCTGGTTCGTGAAGGACGGAAAAATCGGCAACCGGAATGTGGTGACCGGCGCCCTCACGATCGCGGCGGATTACAGCCGGCCGAGCGGGGCTCGTCCGTCGCTGGCGGCGCTGGATACGGGCGGGACGGCGGACAATACCGACGATAACTGGTGGGTGTTCACGGACGGCAAGCAGAGCATGGTTTGCGCTCTCGATCTGAACGATCTGAAGCCGGCAAATCAGGAAGAGCACTTGTTCTGCGCGAGTTACGCAAAACTCGGGTTACGGCTGGTGGACTTTCCGCAGGTCACGCAGGTGGACCGGGAATCGGGCAAGAGATACGTGCTGATTCTTTCGGAACCCCGGGCGCACGTCTTCAGTGTGAACACGGAAGCGAAGAATCTGGCCTACGAATTCGAGATGCCGTCCGAAATTATTACGCCGCATTCCGACGTTTCGCAGGACGACGAGGGGCGTCAGGTCCTCTTCTGGAACTGGTATGACCCTTACGGGAATAAGACTTTCGTGGCGAGCGCGCAGCTGAACAAACGGGAGAAAATGACCCGGCCCGTGGAGGAGGGAGGGGGGCTTTCCCTGCTCTACTCCGTGTACGGCGGCGCATTCTGGTCCGATTATCATTTCGGGTGCAACTGGAGCGGGGACTGCGTGACCAGCGGGTATGTGGTGAGCACGCCCGGCGGCATTCCGAACTGGACCGTCGCGGACGTGAAGAGCGGATCCTCGTGCGTGGTTCAACTGGCCTCCGACCATCCGTTCCGGACCGGGATGGAAGTTGCGGTGGGCGGGGTGGGGGAGATGTCCGGGGTCAACGGAGTGGGCCGCGTCCGCGTGATCGACTCCCGGACCCTGGAACTCGACCGGAGCTGCAGCGGAAAATATCAGAGGAAGACGGGGCACGTCGCGGAAGCGAAGCAATGGACGCCTGCCGCGCCAAACCGGGACGAGATTGTGTTTTTCCACCTCGGCGGAGAAGTGCGGCGAATCGCTGCGCACCGGTCGAAGATCTGGGCCGAGCACGGGAATCTGAATACGTATTGGGCCGCTCCGGAGGCCGGCATTTCCAGGGACGGCCGGTATATCGGAATCAGCAGCAATCTGGGGCTGCCGGAACAGAACAGCCTGCTTTGGGCGGAGGTGGATCTGAGCGGGGAAATCCGTAAGGTCGAGATCCGGCCGGGAGAAAAGGGCGCGACGGTGCGTTGGGACGGTCCCGAGGACGTAACGATCCGGGTGAGTCCGTATGCGGATATGAGCCGGCTGGCCTTTAACCACAAGTATCCGGCAGGGGAAGGACAACGCGAACGCGCCATCGACGGGTTGTCGCCCGACACTGTCTACTATTACCAGCTCAGCGGCGCCAACAGCGCCCGGCAAGGCACCTTCCGCACGCTGAAGGCACAACGCTGAACAGGGGGCATGCGCGGCCTCAGAAGGACAGTGCCCGCCGGACGCGAGTCCGTGCCGGGCTGTTGTTCAATAGGCGGGGCGCGGGCGTAAGCGGACTTTCGTCATCATTTGCGGGGGACCCGCACTCACCGGCGGGGCGGGCGCGGCGTCTGCTGCGTCTTCGATGGCGGCCACGCGCTGGTAGGCGACGCCCAGAGCGCAAAATATAGGCCAGTAGTATTCATAGGCGACGCTGGTGAAGCAGGAATTGATCGAGAGACCGAACGCCGCGATCAACAGAGCGCGCGCGAACTCGTGACGAGGCAACCGTTTCCGGATCCGCTTCGACCGGCGCAAGTCCTTCCAGACAGGAAACATTGAAAATCCGATCATCGAGAGATAGATAACGAGCCCGGGTACTCCTGTTTCACTGGAAAGCTGGGTGTACATGTTGTGGGTTTCAAGCCACGCGGCGCGCGTTCCGCTGAGTTCGCTGAGGGCCGCCTCGGCGATTTTGAAGCCCCCGCCGCCCACGCCCAAAAGGGGATGCTGCAGGGTCAGCGCAAGGCTCTGCTCCAGCAGTTGCCGACGTTCACGCGTCGACGCCGTGGCTTCGGATCCATCGTCGGAATCGCCGCTCAGAACGGTGGAATAGCGGTACAGGAGGTAAGTGGGGACGAACTGTATCGAGACGGCGCCGGCGGCGACGACCACGACAAGCAGCATACCCTTGATGTGGACCTTCGTATCGGACAGGAGCATGAGAGTACAGACCACCAGGATGATCAGACCGCTGCGCGAACCCGAGCGGGTCACGATCAGGAATGCGAGCACAGCGGCCGAGACAAGGCCCGTCACGCCCCGGAAGTCGAAAAATCCCCGCGTTCTTGTCCAATAGGTCAGAAAGGGAAGACCGAGGAGCAACTGCAGTGAAGCGATGTTCGGGTTGCTCAAAGACGAGTCGAAGGTGAGCGAACCTCGGGAGCCGCGCTCCGTGCCGTAATGCAACATGATGAGGTTGACCACGATTGCCGCCCAGGCGATGGCTCCGGCGTACCGATTCAGCCCCGCCGACGAAACGGGCATGCAGGAAAGAACGAAGAAGGCAAGCACCGAAAACACCCATTGTTCCCGCATGAGCATCACCGAACCGCCCGGCCACAGAGAGAACGGGATACACAGCATGTACCAGGTTGTATAGGCCAGAATGGCGAGCCCCGCGGGGTTGCGGAATGTCTCGCCAAGACGGCCGGAAGCCACGGCAAATCCGGAGGAAGCCAGGCTCAGCAGCAACGCCAGTTTCGGGTTAATGCCGAGCATGTTCGTGAGCATCTCCGGGAGACGCGAGACGATGACAAACATATAAAACGAAGCAATCGCGACTCCGGTCTGGCTCGCCGGCTTTGCACTCGCCACAACCGGCTGCAAAGCCGGCGCCCGTCGAACGGGCGGCGCCGGTGGACGCTGCCGCAACGCGGATGTGGTTGCATAGCCCGCAGGACCGCTCTCGCGGGGAAATGAATCGGGTGCGTTGAAGCGTGACAAGTACCTACATTTTACCGACAGTTCGTCCGTGTTCGCCAACGGCGGTCCGAACGCGGGGTCTTTTCCGGTCCGGCTGACGCGGAACGCAGGCGATACGGGATACCAATCCGCCTCCCTCGGACGCTGTCCGGCGATTCTTCGAAAACCCCGGATTTCCGATGCTTGTGGACACAGGGTCGCGGAGCGGCTTCCAGACCGGGTTTGTGCAATCGCCGGCATCCCTCACCCGGAGTCTTGTTTTCATCCCTCGTTGTGGCCGGACCGAAGCGGCGGCCGCGGGTGAGTCACACCTTTTTTGGAGAATTTTTGCGGTTTGTTTTCCTGCATTTGGGGTCTTTGCTCCGAATCGCTCTCTTTGCCGGTGGAAAGATCCAGGCGTAGGCGGGCCGGATGAGACCCGCTCGCGCGGAGCCGGAATACCTCCGGCTCCCAAAGGAGCAATATGCGGTTGAAATCGATCACAATAACGGGACTGGTGCTGGTCTGGACGGCTTCCGGTCAGACGAAGCTTAGTCTGTCCAGCCAGTCTAAAGACGTGGACTTCACCGGAGCGGCCTCGACCCGGCCGTTTCGATCCGGAAGCACTTTGCCCGCGGCCTGCGGAACCGGCGAAAGTTTTTATCTGACGACGGCGACGCCGGGCCAGAACCTCTACGCGTGCACGGGCGCGAATCAGTGGACGCCGCTGGCGGGTTCGTCACTGCCTTCGGTGGCGGGGCAGAGCGGAACCGTGCTCAGCAACGACGGGAGCGGGGTGAACTGGGTTCCTCTCGGGGGCGACGTCTCCGGAAATCCCGGCGCGCAATCCGTGCAGGGCCTGCGCGGTATTCCGATCAGTGGAAATCCACCGAGCGGCGGGCAGGCGCTGGTTTACAATTCGTCCCTGAACCTTTGGCAGCCGGGCAGTGGCGGCACGGTCCCGGACTGGCCGGTGACCCGCACCAGCGATACCCAGCTCACGATCGGAGTCGGGCCCGGAGTTCGCATCGGGAACACGTTTTGCCAGGCTCCGGTGAACAACGCCGTAGTCACGATCGGGGGGGGCACGGGGACCTTGTTTCTGTTCATTCGCGGGGGCTGCGAACTGGTCGCGGCGCATAATCTGCTGGTCAGTTCGTGCCAGAACTGCACGGCAACCACGGGAACGGGTTATGAGGCGAACTCGTTCCCACTGGGCCAGTGGACGGTGACGAACGGCATTCTGAGCGCGTCGGGAATGTCGGCCGTGACGCCTTACTCACTGCAGCCGCTGCTTGCCGGGAACAATATTCTGCTGACCCGCGCGGGTGGCTCCATTCAAATTAACGGGCCGAGCCTGGTGAACTACCATCCCGTGCGGATGATCGGCTACACCTTTGATTTTGGCGGGACGCCGCTGACCTCCGGGGGCGCCAAGTTCCTGACGGTGCCGTTCGCCTGCACACTGACCGGATGGGACATCGCGGCGGACGCGGGCACCGCCACCGTGCAGGTCTGGAAGGCCTCCGCCGGCACGGCCGTGCCGTCGCCCTCCGACAGTATTTCGAGGAACGGCGTGAGCCTCGCTACGGGAACGGCGATTCGCAGTTCCGATATGAGCGACTTTCTGACCACATCGGTGCTGTCGGGCGATATCTTCGGGTTCACGTTGTCGGCGGTATCGGGCGCAAGCTACGTCAATTTCGTTCTGGAGTGTGTCCAGTGAGATTGACGAATACGCTCCCGGCGTCGGGAATGGCAGTCCTGTTGACGCTTTTGACGCTGAGCCCGGTCCTGCGCGCCGGCCCCGTGAAGCTGCACGTGGCCGGGGGCAGCAACCCGGGAAGCGGCGTGTCGGCGACGGTTTCCACCAGTGCTTTCGCGGCGGGTTCCGGAAATCTGATTGTGGTTTTCGCAAGCCAGAGGACATCCGGGCTCATCAGCGCGAGTGTCAGCGACACAGCGGGCAACACGTATCTGCCCGTCGCCAGCGCCGCCGTTGGCGCGACTGGCAGCTGTGGAATGTGGTACGCGAAGAATATTGCCGGCAACGCCGCGAACGTAGTCACCGTGGCGTTCAGCGCCCCCGCCGGGCAGGCGGCTGTTTCCGCAACCGAGTACTCCGGGCTGGACCAGACGGCGCCGTTGGACCTGTCGGCCACGGGAACGGCGGCAGGCGCGAACGGCGTTCTGTCCGGTGCGTTCACGGCAGCCGCCGGTGAACTCATGGTGGCAGGCGCCGCCGCCGCGAGTTCCGGAAACACCTTCTCGCCGGGCGCAGGTTTCTCCGTGGAAGGCCAGGACCCCGGCGGATTCGAAGCCGTGGAGGACCAGGTGACCGGCTCCGCCCAGAGTCGCGCAACGGCGAGCATGAGTGCCGGCGGCAGTACTGACTGGGGAATGGTGGTGGCGACGTTCCGGGCGCCGGACACAGGCTCTTACAGTTTCCAGCGGCCGATTGTCATCAATCACGACAAAGTCGGCGCGTCGGACGCCAGCGACTTCACGGTTGTCATCGCAGGGACTTACCCTTATCTGGCGACCGCGGCAAATTCGGGGAAGGTCCGGCGCACGGCGGCATGCGGACCCAACGCGATCACCTGCCCTCTCGATCTGATCTTTACTTCCGACAGCGCCTGTAAGTTTCTTCTGAACTGGGAGTTCGAGTCTTACTCGGCTGCTACGGGAGAGATGACGGTTTGGGTGAGAGTGCCGCAGATTTCACACCTGTCGGATACAACAATTTACGAATGTTACGGGAATGCCGCGGAATCCCTGTTTCGCGGAGGGGCGGCCGGAGCGGCGTGGGATCAGAATTATCAGCTGGTCCAGCACTTCGGAACGCCCACCGTACTGTCGACCGGAGACTCATCCGTAAACGGGAATATGGTTGTCCCCACGAACGCAGCGGCGGCCGCCGGACAGATCGGGGGCGGGGTGTTCCTGAGCGGCACCAGCACCAGTTTTCTCTCGGTGAACAATTGTTCCTGTCTGGATTCCACAACGGGAACGTGGAGCGGCTGGATCAGGACTTCGGCGTCCGTCGCGGCGATGTACCCGCTGCTGTGGAGCAGGGCGGACGGGGGTGGATCGAGATCCGGTATCAGTCTGTTTCTGAGCGCCTACACAGGTCAGGTCCGGGTGCAGTTGCAGGGCGCCGCGGGCACGGTGCTGGATCTGCGTGGCGGTGTTGCGCTGAACGACGGGACGTGGCATCATATTGCATTCACTTTCGCGGCCAACGGGCCCGCGAGCCTGTTTGCCGACGGCGTTGCCGTCGCCACGGGCACTCCGGTGACCGGGTGGTCTTTCAACGGTCAGGTACTGCGAACGGGCGTGGGACTGGATGCCTTCTGGACTCCGCTGAACGGCGTCGTTGACGAGTTCGAAGTTTCCGGTTCCGCTCGATCGGCCGACTGGATACTTGCCGCTTACAACAACCAAAACAGCCCTTCAACCTTCTATGTCGTGGGCGCCGAGACAGGACAACGCGCAACGACCCCGGCTAAGGGCGGGTCGCAGCCGGTGCTGGGATAAGAGATCCCTGGGAGAATATATGAAACGATCTTTATTTGCGCTCTGGCTTTTCTCCTGCGGAGTCTTGCCGGCTCAGACGAATGCAATCGCGGTAAGTCCTTCTTCGGTGAGTTACCGGATACGGGATCCGAAGATCTATCCGGGGCTGCGTTATATCAGCCCGGCCAAGCAAGTCTTAACGGTGCAGGCCGCCGCCGGCCAGAACTGGTCTGTCGGGATAAGCGGCACACTGCTCACCGGTTGTTTGTATTCCTCGCCCTGCTTTGCGGTGACACCCGAATACAACAATACGCCCCTCACATCGGGTACGGGACCCGCGCGGGTGACAGTCGACGGGTATGGCCTCCAGGGGCCGGCTCCGGGACCGGGCGTCTATACAGGAACGATTACATTTACCCTGGCCGGAGGCGGAAAATCCGCCAGTGTAGTCGTCAGTCTGGAGATTGTGGGGGCCGCGGTTCTGCCGGCCACGGCGGAACCCCGCGCGACCGCCCTGTCGTCCACGGGTTGCGTAAACGCACTTCCGTCGTATTCCTATACACTGGCAGTGGAGTGCGGGATCCCCAACGAGGCGCCCATCGCCGATCCGGCGCTGACACAGCCCGCGGTGGGCAAGTCTTTCATCGACCCCGTGTTTGGCGGGAAGATCACGCGGATAACAGGACCGGGCTGCACCACCGAGTACGGCACAACGACGGCTTTCAGCGCGAACGGCACCTACATCTGGAATTCGTGCGGCGTGTACCGCACGGCCGACGCCACGCAGGTCCGGGGCCCCGGCCCGAATATCGCGCTCACGATGATGAGTGCGACGGACGATGAAGTCTACTACTATTTTGCGGGATCGAGCATCCACAAATACAATTTCATCACGAACACCGACGCTGTAATCGGGGATTTCGGCGGAGATCCTTATAACTTCACAACGCTCTTCGCGGGTGGCACGGCGCCCCTGTCGGAGGACAACTGGCTGGCTTTCTTCGAGTACAGTTCGGGGCCGTTCCCCAAGGTTTGCGCCGTCGATCTGGCGGCGCTCGAGGCGGCCGGGCGGCCCAACCCATCGAATACCTACTGCGGCGTTTACACGGGGATACAGCCTTTGACCGACGTCGATTGGGCTGCGGCCACCGAAATCGACGATGCCACTTTGCAGCGCTACGTGTATGTGTCGGCGATTCCGCTTAGTATGACGTTCTCGGTCGGCGCCGCCGGAAGCGGCCAGTTACAACAAAATTCCATTGTGCCGGAGTGGCCGGGGTGGGCGAGGAACAATGACGACGGCATCTGTCTTCCGGCGGAGATCTGCTATAACGCCGCGAACTTTACCCATCTTTCGCCCGTTAAGGATCGGGACGGCCAGGTGAAACTGTTCGGGCCTTTCCAGGATATCCTGCTGAACAGGTATTACGCCACTCTTTACCGTTTGAGCGCAGGTGTGAAGATTCTGCGCCCGGAAGCGGAAGGCGGGGGCCTGAACCTTCTCGGCCGGATTAACTGGGATATCCAGCCGGGCTGCTCGTCCCGGATCGCGGCCTGCACCGTGGCCGGGATCGAAAGCCCGCAGCGGTTCGCCGCGCGGGTGCTGCAGATGGATCGGGCCAGCGACAAGACGCGACTCACTCTTTCCGCTTCACCGGGCTGGACGGCGTATTCACTTCGTCCGGTGCGGATCCAGAACGGCACGGGTGCGGCAAGCTGCCTGAACGGCGCGTGGACCGCGACGGTTCTGCCCAACAGCCAGGTGGAGATTCCCGCGGTCTGCACGGGATCCGGAGGGCTGGACAAGGTGCTGCTGGGCGATGCCTCTCAGCCGTTTTCCGGCAGCGATAACGACAACCGGAGCCAGATCCAGATCTGGCGGCCCGAACGGCAGATTCACCGCGTGGCGATGCATCGCTCCGTCGCGTGGAACGACATTCCCGGAACGGGAGTCAACTCGTACTACACAACCACGCGCGCATCGATCAGCAGGGACGGACGATTTGTCGCCTTCAATTCCAACTGGGGAGCGCTGGATTTCGACGGCGTGTCGGTCTACATTGTCGAAACGGGGCTGGGCGCGCCCGAAAACAGGATCGCGATTTCGGACCTGGCGCCGGCCGCCGACAGCGCGGCGCTGAGCTATACGGCGCCGGCCGGAGTGGCGTGCACGTTCGAACTCAGCGCCGACCCGACGTTTCAGCATCCGCTGGAGACGTTCACGGACGATCCCGGCACGAGTTCCAGGCTGACCTATCTGGGACGCGCGCAGCAATTGACGCCATCGACCTTGTACTGGATGCGAATGCAGTGCGGGATGGAGGTGGAGTCGAAAGCGTTCCGGACAGGCGACACACTCTGGGGCTTCGCCCGAACGATTGTCACGGAAGTGGGTCCCACACTCGACGGAGCGACGGCCACGGCGGTCGTGGAATACCGGACAGCCGGGACGTCCACGTTCACGGATACACCGGCACAGCCCTGTTCCGGCGGCTGTCAGATTTCCTGGCCAGGCATGGCAGGCGCGGTAGCCGAGTATCGCGTGATCTATCTGAACCAGAACGACGCAGTGATCAACACGACCCCGATTTACACCATCGCGGTTCCTCGCTGAAGCGGTTCGGGAGAGCCTCCTCCGACAAGGCTCTCCCGTTTTTCGGCGGCGAGGTTGTCACGTTGCCCGCCGGCGGCAGTGAGGCCCGAACAGATGGTCAGCTCGCCGGAGCGCGCGAGGGAGTAACGCCATGGCTTCAGCGCCCGTTCGAAAACCTCATCGCAATCCGGCCCGTGCAGTTCGATGCAGATGTTGCGCACCATGGGAAGCCAGGCGGCCGACGACGCGTCGAAGAGCCGGCGCTCGCTTCCCTCGATATCCACCTTCAACAGATCGACCGATCGAACCGGGCCCGCCAGCGCCGCCAGAGACGGAACGTCCCACGCGCGAATCGTGGCTGCGCCAGGGACCCGGGCCTCACGAACCGTCACCGCCCATTCCCGACCTTCACCCGAGGGGTAGGACTGTATGTCGAGCAGGCAGGGATGGGACCAGACTGCCCCCTGCACCAGGATCACCCGGTCGCCGTAGGGCGACAGATTGCGCCTGCAATGCTCGAAATTCACCGGATCGGGTTCGACGCAGACGATGCGGACGGCGGGAAACAGGTTCAGAAACCAGGCCGCGGCCAAGCCGACGTTGGCGCCGAGATCCAGAATCAATCGGGGTGGATCCTCCAGCTGCACCGCCGCGAACTCGCGCTGGATGAAGATGGCCCGGTAGACTTCCATATCGCTGCTCCGGCCGCGGCGGAGCCAGAGGGGATACGGCAGGCCTTTCGGACGGAGTTCAAGCATACCGCTTGCGGGCCACCCCAATCCGGTGCGGATTCTGTCCCATTTGTAGACGAGCGTGGTCTTCCAGCCTGTATTGCGAAGGCACAGGGCAAGGCTGCGGAACCGCCGAATTATCATGTTTCCTCCCCGGAGGGTTAGAATTCGATAACGGCGCGGAGCGTGACGGGCAAGGACGACCGCAGGGTGAGGCGCAAAGTTCCCGCCGGGGCGCGATGTCCGAGAGCCCCTGAAAATTCGCTGACGGTAAATTCGGCTTCGGTTCCCTCGGGCGGCTTCAGGCACGCGCCGCGGGCCCATCGGAGAAGACGGGCCGACGGATCCCACTGGGCATCGACCGGTACGTGCCAGAACTGTTCAATCGCGTGTTGTCCCTGGCCCGCAAGGGTATCTTCGCATATCAGGGCGCCCCCGGTGGACCAGCGGAGCGTGCGGGTCACGCAGATTGTTCCATCGTGGGATTTCGCCACGGCCGTCACGTCGAGCCGGCCCGGCTGCGACACGTTTCCCGACTCCGCCGGCAGCGAGCCCGACCAGCGCTCCGGTCCCCAGCGGAACGGGTTGACGGCCGTACTCTGATTCAGGCCGTCGATCCGGACGGTGTTATGCGCCGCCGTGCCGCGGAAGCGCTCACGCAAAGCCAGGTCGCCAACATAGGTGAACGTGCCGGAATCGATGAGCAGATCCTGCCCGTCGTGCCGCAGCACGAAATGCAGAGCGTGCGCGTGCGAGTGTCCGGCCGAGCCGGTCCCGAACGCTTTGGCCGCGAGGACCAGGTGGACGCGTTCGTCGCCCGCGCAGACGAAGCCGCTCTCGCGAAAGATCCCGGTGTGACGGACTGCCGGCCGCATCGCCGGGAAACGATCGGGCAATTGAGGTCCCAGAAGCCACAGGCCGGTTTCGGCATAGTCTTCCGGCTGAAACCGCCACGAGGGCTCATCGAAAAAGAACGACGCGGTGGTGAGAGTGGCGCGGGGAAAGAGACGCCTTTCGCCGTACGGGTGGAAGAAGCGGCCGCCATCGTCGTCCCCGATCAGCGGGAACGACCCGTCTGTATCGGTGAGACCGGCCAGCAGCACACACATGTCGCGCAGACGATCCAGGTACTCCTTCGACACCGGATTCAGAGCCGCATGGAAGAGAAAAAGATCGACGGCATACAGGTGGTAGTAAGTGCTCTGTTCGAAGTAAGCCCCGTCGGAGAGAACCTGCGTTTCGAGCGAACGCCGCACCCATTCGGAACCCAGCGCGCGCCAGTGAGCGGACTCCGGCAACTGCGGGAACATGCAGCCCAGCGCGTGCAGGCAGACTGCCTCCCCCAGCAGGTGCGTGTTCGGCGCGAAATAGATACTCAGGTTGTGCGCGAGATGATGACCGTGCTGATAAAGGCCGTGCAGGAGCCGGGCTCGGCAGGAGGCGGGCAGGCGGTCTCCGGCAAGATGCAGGATCCAGATCCAAGACAGCGCGCGAAAAGCTACTTCAAGCGCGCTGGCCCAGTTGATTCCGCGATGAAACGGATTGGCCGCGAACCAGCAGTCGACCTGTTCGGCGATGACGGATATCCAACGCGGCTCACCGGGGTCGAGGAGCGACGCCTGTGCCAGAAGAACCAGATGCTGATGGCGATTGAGTTCCCAGATCACCTTGTGATCTCCCGCGCGGGCGGCGTCGAGGTAGGGAATGCGGCGGAAGTAATCGGTTCCGGTTACCTGGCCATTGACCAGGTCGCGACGCCAGTCCGACGAGGCGTTGGCGGAGGAAAACGGGACTGAGGTTCCGAGCAGCGGGACGCGGCCGTCCGCGATCCGTTTCGCTTCCGTAAGAATCCGGCTCTTATAAGCCGGGACGCCCGCCAGAAAGCCGGCCAGCGATTCGGGCGAGGGGAAAAGCCGGGTAAAGGAAGAAACCGGCGCGGCTGGCCGCGGCGGAAACAGGAAAGCCTTCAGATTCCAGGATTCCTGCGAAGCGCGATACCGGATCTCGGCCGGTGAGCGCCGCCATCTCACGGGAAACCCTTATACAGGCGCGCGAGATTGGCGGTGGCGGCCGCGGGGGAGAAGCGGCGGATTACGGATTCCCGGCCCGCCGCGGCCATCGCCCTGCGCCGTTCCGGATCCACAATCAGGGAGCGCAGCGCGGCGCTCAGAGCGCCGACGTCACCGGCCGGGAAAAGGAGCCCGTTCTCGCCGGACTCGATGATTTCCGGATTGCCGCCGACGCGGGAGGCAACCACCGCGCATTCCGTGCACATGGCTTCCAGCACGGCATTGGAAAGCGCTTCGGTGAGGGAGGGAAGCACGAAAATGTCCATCGCCGCCAGCCAGGGCTGTGCGTTCGCGGTTTGCGGAATCCGCACGCAGGTCCGCTCCATGCCCAGTTCCGTGCGCAGGGACTCGATTTGCGGTTCCGCCGCTCCGCTGCCCACCAGAACAAGCCGCAACCCGGGGAACTCCGGATGGAGCGAATGCACCGCGCGCATCAGAGTGGGCAGATCCTTTTCCGCGCGAATGCCGCAGACACACCCGACCACCAGCGACGCATCCGTGAGTTCCGGAGGGCGCGGACGAGCCGAAGGATCCGGGGGCGGCGGAAATTCCGCGGGATCGACGGCGTTGTACACGAGGTGCAGGCGGTTTTCCGGAATGCCTTCGTTCCGGACCAGATCCGCTCTGACCTCGGCCGAGTTCAGCACGATACCGTCACTGAAACGCTCCGCCTGCCGGAGCATAAACCGGTACGGCTGCGGAATCAGGTGGCGATAGCTGCGCAGGCTGGTCAGCAGGGGAATGCCGCTGCGCCCGGCGAGCGCCATGGCGAAGAATATGGCGGTCGGGTAGTCGAACGAGTGAACCAGCGAGATGCCTTCGCGCTGCAAATTCCGCCGGACCTCGAAGGCGGTTCGCGGCAGTCCCGGAGCGCCGAAACTGCGGACGGGAATCTCCATGACGGGAATGCCGGCGGCATCCAGTTCCGCGCGCCGCAGTCCCCGGGGAATAAAGCAGCCGACGGTGACCTGGAATATACGGGGGTCCAGCAGGCGGGCCACCAGACAGGCCTGCTTCTCGGAACCGCCGATGCTGAGTTCGCGGACGGCGATCAGAATTTTGCGGGGTTCGGGTGGTGACGTTCCGCGCGAGTCGCCGCGGTTGCCGGCCGGGACGGAATCGGTCATCATATGGCGACCGGATACTCCTCAAACCACAGTTCCAGCATCAGCAGCCACCAGAGCCACTGCGCGTTGTCGCGCCGGCCCGACTGGTGTTCGGCGATCATGGTTCGCAGGAAGGCCGGAGAAACGATGTCCCGGCCAAGGAACTTCGCGCTCAGCAGCGTGTCTTCGAGGAGCGGACGCAGTTCCTTCCGGAACCAGCCCGCCAGAGGGATTCCGAAGCCGGACTTCGGACGGGTCAGCAAGTCAGGGGGAAGCCGGTCTTTCATGGATTCGATCAGGTTGTATTTACCCCGGCCATCGCGAAAGCGCCAGGAGTTCGGAAAACGCGAGGCGACGCCCGCCAGTTCGTGATCCAGCAGGGGGCAGCGGACTTCCAGTGAATAAGCCATCGACATGCGATCCACTTTCACCAGCATGTCGCCGGTCAGATTGGCGGTCGCTTCCCAATACTGCGCCTGGCTGAGGGTATCGGGCGGCGCCATGCGGAGCAAAGGAGCAAAAAACCCGGTCAGGTAAGCTTCGTCCGCGGGCAGCATATAGCCGGGCCGCAGCAGTTGTTCCAGCATGGACGACGGCGAGTAGTTCTTCTCGAAATAACGTTCGAGGCCGGTCGACCTGGACAACATATGGAGATAATTCTTGCCGTACGCGCTGTAGGGAAGAAACCGCGAGACACGGCCGATGCTGCTCCGGAGGAATGGTGGAATCCGGCCAAAAGCATCGAGTTGCGGAATATTCCAGAAGCGGGGATAGCCGCCGAAGAGTTCGTCGCCGCCGTCCCCGCTGAGGGCCACTTTTACGTGCCGGGCGGCAAATTCGGACACAATCGCGGTCGGAATCGCGGAAGAATCCCCGAATGGTTCGTCGCAATGCCAGGCGATTTTCTTCGCGAGATCCGCCGAATCCGGACGCACGACGATCTCGTGGTGATCCGTGCCGTAGCGTTGGGCGACCATGCGGGCCCACGGCAGTTCGCTGGCGTTCGCCTCGGCAAATCCGATGGAGAAGGTTTTCACCGGCTCTTTGGTCTGGAGCGCCATCGACGCCACGACCAGCGTGGAATCGATGCCGCCGCTCAGAAACGCGCCCAGCGGAACATCGGCCATCAGGCGCAGGCGCACGCTCTCGTCGAAGCAGTCGCGCAGTTCACGCAGGCGGGCCTGTCCGTCAAAGCCGGCGGGTTCATCAATCGCCCCGGGCGCCAGCGTCCAGTAGGTGCCTTCGCGAGTGGCGCCGGTTGGTCCCGTCAGTTCCAGCCAGGAGCCCGCGGGCAGCTTTTTGACGCCTTCGAAAGCCGACAGCGGGTCGGGCACATAACCGAATTTGAAATAGAGACGGAGCGCTTCGCGGTTGGCGGTCAGGGGCACGCCGGCGGCGCGCAGACACTTGATCTCACTGCCGAAAAAGAATCCGGCCGGAGTCTGTGTATAGTAGAGCGGCTTCTTGCCAAAGCGGTCCCGGGCCAGGAAGAGCTTCTTCGTTCGCGAACACCAGATGGCAATCGCGAACATGCCCCGCAGGCGGCGCAGCGAGTCCGGCCCGTACTGTTCGAACAGGTGCAGCACCGTCTCCGTATCGGAGCGGGTGCGAAACCGGTGACCCAGGCCCTCGAGCTGAGCGCGGAGTTCGAGGTGATTATAGATTTCGCCGTTGAAGACGATCCAGAGCGTTTCGTCTTCGTTGGGAATCGGCTGGTGGCCGGTGGAAAGGTCGATGATGCTGAGCCGGCGCATTCCGATGGCCGCCTGTCCGTCCACGTGCATGCCGGAATCGTCGGGGCCGCGATGCCGGATCGAGGTCAGCATGGCATCGAGGGCTACGTCGGGGGGCTGCGAAGGGCGCCCAAAAAATCCTGCGATTCCACACATAATAGGAGCGTCTTTTCTACTATCGCAGAGAGGCAGGCGGGTATCGGCGGGGAGCTGTCGTCTGGGCCACGTTGGGCGTTGTAGGATCGGCAGTTAGCGCTCCGGCCACGAAATGTGGCCGGAGTTTTCCGCCAAAGGGAAAAAACGAATGTTAAAAGCCGGCTCCCGCTTTGGGCGCGGGCGCTTCGCCCGCCGCTTTGGCCGCCGGAAGCACAACGATATCGGCTCGCTGGAACGCAAACTTGCGACCAGCCTCGTCGATCAGATTGATCTGGCAGGTGTAGCGCCCGGCCGCAAGTTGCGCCAGTGGCGCCTGGAAGCGCACCGGCAGCGTCTGACCCCGTTTCGGAATGAAGGAATCGAGCCGCACCGGCTCCGATTCGAAGCTCTTCGTCTTGCCGCGGTAAAACGACAGTGTGGCGGCGACGCTTGGCTTCTGCGTCTCGTCCAGACCGGGATCGTAGACCTCCATGTACACGTACAGATTCTGGTCTTTACGGAAGACGTGCGTGATGCTGGGAACCAGCTTCTGGCCATCCTGCACGAGCGGATCGGCCTCCAGAATCTTCTTCTTTTCCACCGAGGCGATCGAATCGGTGATCGGCTGCCGCTGGCTGCTCCAGATGACGGAACTGGTCTTGAGAATCGCCGGTTTATCGGGCGCGAGATCGGGGATGGTGAACTTCGTCTCGTAGGTCCCCATCTTGCCGGTTTCGTTCTCGCGGGCGAGGAACTTGAGCGTGTAAACGCCCGGCGCGACGGTGAAGCCGGTGCCGTACGCGATGGGATGCGAGGAAAGCTGGGCGGCGGTCTGTTCGGCCAGTTTGATCTTGATGCCGTCGCGAACAACGCCGACCAGTTTGGTGTGATCGTCCCGCAGCTGGCCGATGAATTCGAATTCCGTCTGCGCCGCGCCTTTGCTCTTCGCCAGAGCGATCTCCGCCCCCGGGATCTTCACGGAAAACGGGACGAAGTAGCGATCGCGGGCGAGGCGGAAGTAGTTCAGTTCGCCGCTGAGCGAGAGGTCCGTCAGCGGATCCCCCAGCATCAGGGCCTGTTCCAGCTGGCTCTCTTTATCGCTGGACGTGAACTTTTTAAAGTCTTTATCGCCGAAATAGCCGCTCTTGTAGTCGAGTTTGGCCTGAATATTGTTATTCAGTTTGATCTGCACGCGGCGGTATTTTCCGTCGGTTTTGCCGTTGGTGCTGTAGTAGCCGAGGATGTAATAACTGCTGATGTCGTCGCGCGCCTTCTGCATGCCGAGCGAAAGGTCGTTATCGTCCACGAACAGGCGTCCACCGGTGTCGGAAGCGAGGGTGGAAAGCGTCTCCTGCGAGTTGTCGCGGCTGGCTCCGCGGGCCGAAACATTGGCGCCCGTGAAGGCGCTGCTGCCCCGTCCACCGGCGGAACTCGCCTCCCCGGCCGGCGCCGTGGCCACCAGACCGCGCGCGTCGATCGGGTAAAAGGCGACATTGGCTCGTTTGGCCGCGTTCACGGCGCTTTCGAGCTGTGCCTGGTTGTCGTGCCCGCTCTGCTCGATACCCGCCGAGAAATAGAGCAGCGCCTTCTTTTCCGGGAAACCCGCCAGCAGTTTGGCGGCGGATTCCAGCGTGGCCAGTTTCCGGTCGTTGTTGAAGATGTTGAATTCCGTCTCGTCGGCACTGAACGCCGCGCCGGTGTCTTCACCGGTGGTGTCGTCGCCGTTGCCGCCGAGTGCGGCCAGTTCGCTCGCCACGCCGATCTGGAAACCCTTGACCACTTCTTCGAGGCGATCGCGATCATCGGTAAAATCCTGATCGATCTTCAGGGGGCCGGTGCCGGCCGTCATGATGGCGACCAGATCGGCGGGCTTCATCTGCTCATGAATGAACTGCAGTGCCGATTTCTGCGCGCGAGACTGCTCGGGGATTCCCATGGTGCTGAAGTCGAAGAGCAGCGCGACCAGACGGCGATCCTGGAAGCGGATGATCGGCTTCGGCTTGCCGAGGGGCAGCCCGGCAGCGGGTTTGGGGGCCGCCACCGCCGCGACCTGCGCGGGAGCCGCTTTCACTTCTTTCGTGGCGGGAACCGGGGGAGGAGCGGTGTCGGAATCGAGCTTCTGGAACTCAAACACGGAAACCTGCTGCGGTTTGCCGTCCTCGAGAATCGTGAAGTCTCCTTTCGTCAGCCCTGGCATCACCTTGCCGGATTTATCGCGCACGCTCACGTCGATCACCACCAGGTTGGCCTGGGATGTGAACGTCACGGTGTCCTGCGCATTGCCCTCGGGCAGGAAAAGAAACAGGAACGGAAGCAGAGTCAGTCGCCGTTGCACTCGCATTAGTAATTGAACCTCAGTTGCGCGGAAACCGTCCGCATGGCCCCGGCGGCGGTGGGAAGGCCGGCGTTGATGGAGCCGATAACCGTGCCGATGCCCGTTACATTGACGTGATTCAGGGGATTGGTGGAATTCACCGTGAACGTGATGGTGTGCCGCTCTTTAAAACGGAAGGTGCGGAAGACCGAAGCGTTCAGAGAGAAGTTCGGAATACCGGGAATCGTGTTCCTTCCCGCGTTGCCGTAGGTACCGGACAAAGGTATCGAGTAAGCTCCGGGGTTGAAGTAACCGGAACCCGTATTGACCGGCGCGCCGGTCGCCTGGGCTCGCGCGCCGCCCGTGATGCCCGTGCCGGAAGGATCGCCGGCGACCGTCGCCGTGAAGGTGCTGCCCGAGTTCGCGTTCATCTGGCCGTTGAGGGTCCAGCCGCGGATCGCGTGCCAGCGCCAGGAGGTTCTGGTGGCCCCGACGGGCGACTGGATCTGGAAGTTCGCCGTCACGCGGTGACGCTGGTCGTTATTGGAAAGCGCGCGCTCGGCGCGGATATCGTTGACGATCTGCACCACGCCGCCGCCCAGGGTGGACGTATCGTCGATCGCTTTCGACCAGACGTACGTGACGTTGAAGGAACGATTGCGCGCCATCCGCCGCAGGAACGAAACCTGCATGGCGTTGTAGATGGAATTTCCGACGGAAAGATCGAGATTGAACACGGAAGCGTTGGCAATCTGCAGCCGCTGCTGCGTGGTGAGAGACGAGCCGCCGAGGGGCGCGCGATTCGGGCTCTGCAGGACGTCGAGATGCGTCCCTTTGGTGCCCTGGTAGCCGAGTTGCACGACGTAGTTGCGCAGCAGCGTGTACTGCATCGAGTAATTCCAGGACTGTGCGTAAGCCGGTTTGTAATCGCGGGAAACGGAGAATGTGTTGGTGATGGTCTGCGCCGGCAGGCCGCTGAAGCCGTTTTCAAGCGAGAGCGGGTTGGCCGGGCTGGTGGTGGTATTGATGGCGCGGACGAAGGGCGGTTCTAGTCCCAGCCGGTTGGCGAAGCCGCCGTAGACGCCGCCGGTGTAGTAGATGCCGTAGCCGGCGCGAACCACCAGCGCGCGGTTTTTCCACGGCTTCCACGCAATGCCTTCGCGCGGCGAGAAGAGCAGGTAGCGCGGCTGGATGAGACCCTGCGGATAGTAGCCGGAATAGTACGGGCCTTTGGAGTTCGGCGTCACCACCGCCACGCCGGTGTAATCGGGCGCGACGTCCAGGTTGGCGATCCGGTTGTTCTTTTCGGTGTAGGGTCCGAAGTATTCCCAGCGCAGGCCGGTGATGAAAGAAAGCCCGTTGCGGGCACGGAAATCGTCCGAGACATAGGCGTTAATCGCGGTCTCGCGGAAGTAGAAGCTGTTGTTGCCGTTCTGATACTGGTTGACGGAAGTGGAGTACGGCTTGTCGAGAAGGAAATCCGCGAGATCGTAACCGGTGCCCGTAACGGGAAGGCCATTGGCCCCGATCTGCTGGGTGCCGACGCCCGTGAAACTGAACGAGCCGCGCGCGTTCTGGTTGGTGAGCAGATTATTCTGACGGCGCTGAAAATTCACCCCGTACGTCACGGTGTGTTTGGCCCGGATGTAAGTCATCGAATCGGTCAGGCTGGCCGTTTGTGCCCGGGTCAGCGAAGGCAAAGCGTCGCTGAGCGAGGAGAAATTGTTGAACGACACGGTGGGCGGGCCGTAAGCGATGGGATCCAGCGTCACGCCGCCGATACCCAGCTGCGCCGCGATGTTCTGCCCGTTCGAGAAGAACGAGTAGTTATTGTTCACGTTGCGGCTGAAGGCGAACGCCAGGTTGTTGATGAGGGACCGGCTGAAGGTGTGCGATTCGCTCAGATTCAGGCTGTTGCCGGAGCCCGTTGTGTTGTCCCGGAAACCGAACGACTGGACGTTCACGCCATCGCGCCCCTGATGGTTGTAGTTCAGCGCCACACGGTCTTTGTTGGTGATGGTCTGGTTGACCATGACCTGCAGATTGTTGTTATTCGAGGGGTTCGAGCCGATCAGCTGATAGTTGTTGCGGGAGCCCGCCGCGTTCGGCAGCGGAATGAAGCCCAGCAGTCCGACGGCGGCGCGGTTGATGCGGCTGGCCGGGATGGCGTTGCCGGCGAACGGAAGGTTGGTCGTCGGATCGTAAATAATCTGGGGAACGCCGGAGACGGAGGTGAGGCCGGAGAAATCGCCTGTCCGGAGAGATGCCAGCGGGACCGTGGAAATGCGGTCGAAACCGTTCTTTGTGCGCTGGCCGGTGTAGTTGACGAACCAGAACGTCTTGTCGCTGCGGAAGAGTTTGGGAATCGCGAGCGGGCCGCCCACGGAAAAACCGAACCGATTATTGGCGTAGGCCGCTTTCGGCACCTGTTCACCATTGACGAGTTGGGGCGCCGTGAAAGAGTACGGCCGCGCGTTCAATGCCGAGTTACCGAACGAGTAATTGGCGCTGAGACGCCACTGCTGGCCGCGTCCACGATTGACGCGATTGCCGAACTGGCCTCTGCCGTTGGCCGCGCGGGGTCCGCCACCGCCACGCCCGCCGGGACCGCCAAAGCCGCCGCCGCCTCGTCCGCCACCACCACCACCGGGGCCGCCGAAGCCCCCGCCACCTCGTCCGCCGCCGCCACCACCGGCGAAATCTCCACCGGGGCCGCCACGGCCGCCACCACCGAGACCATCGCCACCGGGGCCGGCCGGACCACCGTCAGGACCGCCGAAACCACCCGGACCACCGAAACCGCCGGGGCCGCCGAAACCGAAGCCTTGCGGACCGCCCATGCCCTGGCCGTCACCGGGCTGCGCCTGCACGGCCTGGCTCAGACTGCCGTTGACCAGAAGCGCTTCGTTGGCGCCGCCGTTCGTGTCCACGCCAGCCAACGAGCCCGGCGCGATTTCCGCATCGGGAGAAGGCGTGTCGCCGTTCTGGACAAGACTCAGACTCTGAAAGCCGGTATTTCCGCCCTGCGCGCCCTGCGCGCCATTCGCGCCGTTCGGGCCGTTCGGGCCGCCCCGTCCGCCGGGACCACCGCGTCCGCCCGCGAAGCCACCCTGGCCGAACTGCCCGCCCCGACCACCGCCGGGACCGCCTCTGCCACCGGGGCCGCCGCGCCCCGTGCCTGGAGTAGCGGGAGTTGTACTGGCTGAAGAGGGAGCGGGAGTGGTGGAAGCCGGGGGAGTTGCCGGCGTGGCCGGTTTTGCGGCTGCAACTGTTTTCGGCGCTTCCTGCACCGGCAGGGAAGCGCGTTTCTGCAGTTTCAGATCGAGAGAAAGAGGAGAGGAAGAAGCTTTGGTTTCCTGCTGCGCCGGCTCAAAGCCGAACAGCACGGCGGAGAACTTACAGGGCGTGGAAGGCAGGCCGCCCATCTCGAAACGCCCTTCGCCGTCCGTCACCGTGGAGATTTTGTCCGTCCCGCATTCAGCCGTTACGGCCGCCCCCGGGATGGGGCGGCCGCCGGAACGAACGACACCAGTCTGTACGTCGGCGGCGGCCACGGCCACCAGCAGGAGTTGTGCCAGAAAAAGACGACCGGACACGGAATGGAAACACGGTAAGCGAAGCATGCACGAATCCTTGGATTTGACTGACTCGCACAGCATTGCCGCCACAACACGCACCCTGGGCGGTGTTGTCCCGTTAGTGCGCGAACCTCAGTTATTTATGATTGAAATCCCGACGGAGAAAGTTCCCGAACTACTGGGCTTTCTTTGCCGTGAAGGTGGCCGGACCGCGTCCGTTGTCGCGCGTGATTTCGATGGTGTCGCCCTTCACTACGCCGGTGTAGGTCATCTTCATTTCGTTGCCGTTGAAGTTCATGACCTGAACGAAGGAGATTTTGTCGCCGTCGACTTTGCCTTCGGTGATGGGGTTTTCGCCGCGCTGATTGGCCACGGTGCCTTCGAGTTTGGCGCCGTCAGCTTTGAAGGTGAAGGTTGTGGTTTGCGTGTTCCCGCCGCGGCCAGGAATTTCCGCCGTCCACTTTCCAGTGACGTCGGCTGCGGCAGCTACGAAGGTGAAGCAGATAAGGGCCATGAAGGCCAGAAGCGTGGATTTCATATAGGCACTGATGATACTACAATCCGGGAAGTTACCGGGGGAAGGGGGAGAAGGCGGGGTTTTACAAAGGTTTACCGCGTGCGGCCCGAAAATCCGAACCCGGACCACACGCGGCAAAGAGCGGATTACAGGCCTTTTTGGGCGAGGAAAACGGCGAGATCGTTCACGCGGTTCGAATAGCCCCACTCGTTGTCGTACCAGGCAACAACCTTGAGAAGATTGCCGCCGAGCACCTTCGTCAACTGGCCGTCGACGATGGAACTGTTCGGATTTTTCAGCATGTCCGTCGAAACGACCGGATCTTCGGTGTAGGCCAGAATGCCCTTCAGAGGACCTTCCGCCGCCGCTTTCAGAGCCGCGTTCACTTCGGCGTCCGTGGTGTCTTTTTCGAGCACGGCAACCAGATCGACTACCGAGACATCCGGGGTGGGAACGCGCATCGCGTAACCATCGAGGCGGCCCTTCATTTCCGGCATCACGAGAGCGATCGCCTTGGCGGCGCCGGTGGTGGTGGGGATCATGTTGAGCGCGGCGGCGCGGGCGCGGCGCAGGTCTTTGTGCGGGAAGTCGAGAACGTTCTGATCGTTGGTGTAGCTGTGGATCGTGGTCATCGATCCTTTGAGAATGCCGAACTTCTCATGCAGCACTTTCACCACGGGACCGAGGCAGTTGGTGGTGCAGGAAGCGTTCGAAATGATGTGGTGCTTCGAAGCGTCATAGACGCTGTCGTTCACGCCCATCACGATGGTGACATCTTCACCCTTGGCGGGCGCGGAGATGATGACTTTTTTGACGCTGCCGCGCAGGTGCTTGCCGGCATCTTTGGCATCCGTGAAACGGCCCGTGGATTCCACGACGATTTCGGCGCCAACGCTGGACCAGTCGATCTCGGCCGGATCTTTCGTGGCGAAAACGCGGATCTTTTTGCCGCCGATGGAAATGGAATCGCCTTCCGCCTTCACTTCCTGCGGCAGGGGGCCCATGACGGAGTCGTATTTGGTGAGATGGGCGAGGGTCGTGGTGTCGGTCAGGTCGTTGACAGCGACGAATTCGATTTCCGGATTGTTCAGCGCGGCGCGAACAAGACTGCGGCCAATGCGGCCGAAGCCGTTAATACCAACTTTGACGGGCATGCTTCGGGTATTTCTCCTTAAAAAATGAGGC
This sequence comes from uncultured Acidobacteriia bacterium, assembly GCA_903851195.1. Classification (GTDB taxonomy): domain Bacteria; phylum Acidobacteriota; class Terriglobia; order Bryobacterales; family Bryobacteraceae; genus BOG-234. The sequence continues at coordinate 180,736 of CAINNJ010000027.1, read as the reverse complement.
GGAATGACGGGACTTAAGGTTCAGGATAGCAAAGCGCCCGAATTGGCCCGTTTCCGCGCCTGCGCCATACTCTATTGTTTGGGCGCTCATTTCGTTCTCACCACTTTTGGATCGCTGGGCGATCTGCACCCGTACATCGCGGTGGGCCGCGGACTGCGCGACCGCGGCCACACCGTCACCATCGCGACTTCGGAAATTTATCGCGAGAAGGTGGTGGGGGAGAATCTGCGCTTCTTTCCCGTACGGCCGGACGTGGCGGGACTGATTCACGACGTGAATGAGATGCGCCGGGCCTTTCATCCGCGAACCGGCAGCGAGTACATTCTGCGGCGCGTCTTCCTGCCTTACATCGAACAGGGTTTCGAGGATCTTCTGCCGCTTGCCCGCGAGGCCGATCTGCTGGTGGGGCACCCGGTCGCGTTCGCCACACCGCTGGTGGCGGAGGTACTGCGAATGCGGTGGGTCAGCGTGATTCTGCAGCCGGCGCTGCTGCTTTCCGCGTGGGATCCGCCGACAGTTTCGGGCGTGCCCGTCCTCGATACGTTCCGCGGCGCGGGGCCGTGGTTCTGGCGGCGCTTCCTCCGCATCGCGCGGTTCATCGCCGCCCGCTGGGGGAAACCGGTGAACGACCTTCGCCGTAAGCTCGGTCTGCCTCCCGTGCGGAATCCCATCTTCGACGACATGTTTTCGCCGTGGGGCAATCAGGCTTGGTTCTCGAAAGTGATGGCGCAGCCACAGCCCGACTGGCCCGCAAAGATGGATGTTACAGGGTACACGTTCTACGACAAACTGAATCCCGGCGAAGGCATGAGCCCGGAGCTGAACCGCTTTCTCGATGCCGGTTCGCCGCCGGTGGTCTTCACGCTCGGGTCGTCAGCCGTCTTCGACGCCGGTCCGTTTTACCGGGAAAGCGCGGAAGCGGTGCGCCGGCTGGGCTGCCGCGCGGTGTTGCTGATCGGCAACGATCCGCGCAATCTGCCGGCCGCGCCACTGCCGGATTCCATCTTCCTGGCACCCTATGCGCCCTATTCCGAGTTGTTCCCGCGCGCGGCGGTCACGGTTCATCAGGGCGGCTCCGGCACCACCGCGCAGGCACTGGCGAGCGGCAAGCCGATGATCGTGGTGCCGTACAGCCACGATCAGCCGGACAACGCGCGGCGGGTGGTGAAACTGGGCGGCGCCCGCACGATTCCGCGGGATCAATACCGGGCGGGGCGGCTGATGGCGGATCTGGAACCGCTGCTCCAGGACACGGCCTATCGCGAGGCCGCACAACGAACCGCGGCGGAGATGGCTCGCGAGGATGGCGTGGCCAACGCCTGCGACGGACTCGAAGCCGCGCTGAAGTAGCGGCTACTTCATCCGGTCGAATTCGAGAATCGTCAGCAGCACGGTCTGCGGTCCCTTCCACGCATTGGCGGGCTCAAACCATTCGTCGAGAGAGTGCGCGTTGCCGGAACGTCCGCCGCCGCCCATGGTGATGGCGGGAACGCCCAGACTGATCGGAATATTGGAATCCGTGCTGCTGAACTCCAGCTGGGGCTTCTGACCCGTGGCTGTAATCGCCGCCTGCGCGGCCAGAACAAGGGGACTGGTGAGCGCGGTCTGGCCCGCGGGACGGTTGCTGACGAGTTTCATGTCGGACTTCATGACGGAACCGGATGCCGCGCGCGCCTTGTTCTCGAGTTCGGTGCCCACCCGCACGGCCTCGAACAGTTTCGCCTCGATCCGATCGAGAACACCGGGATCCACCGAACGGAGATCCACTTCGAACGAGCATTCTTCCGCAATCGCGTTGACCGCCGTGCCGCCGCTGATACGGCCCACGTTGAACGTGGTTTTCGGATTCGCGGGGACCTGCATGTCAGCCAGTTGATCGATGATCCGACCAGCCGCGTGAATGGGGCTGGGGCGGCCGAAGTTGCCATAGCTGTGGCCGCCGGGACCCGTGAGCGTGACTCGATAACGCTTCACGCCGGTGCCGCCGTTGACGATGCGCGTGGGGTCGGACCCGTCGATGGAGATGAACTCGCGCAGGCGATCTTTCATCGGACTCTCTTTGAAGAGATAACGGACACCGTTCAGATCGCCCAGGCCTTCCTCACCGACGTTCGCGACAAACAGCACGGTCTGGTGCGTCTTGATTCCCGCGGCGTTCATGGCTTCGGCGATGTTGAGGAGTGCCGCCAGACCGCGGCTGTCGTCGGCCAAACCGGGTCCGTGCCAGCGGGCGCCTTCCTTTCTCACTTTGACGTTGACGCCCTCCGCGAAGGAAATGTCGAGATGCGCGGCGAGCACGAAAGTATCGGGCGAATCGCCCGGGCGCCAGCCGAGCACGTTGCCCTGCTTGTCGATCTCCACGTTCGTGAGACCCACGCGCCGGAACTCGGAAGCGAGGTATTTGGCGCGCTCGCTTTCGTGAAAGGTCGGCGCGGCGATTTCGGCGATGGCGACCTGCGAAGCGAGCGTGCGCTCCTGACTTGTTTCGATGAAGGCGAGCGCTTTTTTCACGTCCGGCCGGGAGATCAGGGCGTCCTGGGCGAACAGGGGCGCAGCGAGAAAAAGCAGGGCGAATCGCGAGGGCATAGTCTAATTTACAGCGACGGCAAAGCCCGGCTCACTGGCCTTCGTTTCCTTCACGACAGGCGCATACTTCTTCACAACGTCGCGCACCTTCGACGCATTGCCGAGCACCACGAAGGTCAGATCGTTCTGACGGAACCATTTCTTCGCGAGGGCGTTGGCGTGTTCCAGCGTGACGGCGTCGATACGGGAGAACAGATCGTCCACTTCGCCGCGGTTGAGGCCGAACACTTCGATATCGCCCAGCATGGCGGCCAGCTGGTCCGGCGTTTCGAGCGCCTGCGTGGGATACATGCCTTTCATGTAGGCTTTCGCGGAGGCCAGTTGTTCGGCGCTGATGCCGTTTTCATTGAGGCGCTTCAGGATGTCGAGCGCCATATCCATCGCTTTCTCCGTTGTCTCCGTACGCGTATAGGTGCTGATGGTGATGGCGCCGGGCCGGCGGTTCAGATCCAGCATGGAACGCGCCCCGTAAGTAAGACCGCTGTTGACGCGGAGGGCATCGTTGAGAAGGGAGGTGAAGCGTCCGCCGAAGAGCGTGTTGAGAAGCTGCAGAGCGGTGCGTTCCGGGTCGGTGCGGCTGATACCGGGCTGCGCGATTTCGAAGTAGGTCTGCGTCGCGTCGGGTTTATCGATGAGCAGCAGGCGTCCGCCGGGCATCGGCGTGGCATCTTTCGCCCAGGCGTACGCGGTGCCGGCGGGGACTTCGGAGAAGGTCTTGCGCAGCGCTGCGCCCGCGGCGGCGGTGTCGAAATCGCCCGCCACGATCACCACCATGTTGCGGCCCACATAGAGGCGCTTCGCATAGTCGGCGATGCTCTCGCGGGTGATGCGGGTCAGCGAGGCTTCTTCAGCGGGATGCCCGTAGGGATGCGCGGGTCCGTAGAAAAACGCGCGGAAATACTGGCCGATGGCGGCCTGCGGATTGTCCTTCGCGGCGCGCGCGCCATCCACATTGCGCGCGATCGCCTTCTTCACTTCGCTTTCGGGGAAGACCGGGTGGAGCACCGCATCGGCCGTCAGGTCGAGTCCGGCCGCGAGATCTTTGCTGAGGAATTCACTGCCGATGACGGTGTATTGCTCGTTGGCGCCCGCCGTGAAGGTTCCGCCCAGGCTATCGAGTTCGGCGGAGAACTGGCTGGCCGCGCGCCGCGCCGTGCCGCTGCGCAGCAGTTGCGCGGTGACCGCCGTAAGGCCAGCCAGTCCGCCGGGGTCCGCCTCCACGCCGCCCTTCACCAGGATGCGGAAGTTCACGAGGGGGACGCCGGGCTTCGGCATCAGGTAAACCACCGCGCCGTTCGGCAACACCTCGCGGGTGTACTTTGGCAGCCGGACTTCCGCAGGCGCCGTGGCTGCCAGCGTCAGAAGGATTGCAAGAAATTTCGTCACCGTCTTCATTTCGCCTCCGGAATCAGGGTGGCGACGGTGCGGTTTTTCTCATCGAAATACTTTGCCGCCACGCGCCGGACATCGGCGGCCGTGACCGCTTCGATGTCTTTGTCGCTGGTAAACAGCTTGTTGTAGTCGCCGCGGAAGACTTCGAAAGTGCCGAGAAGATTCGCCCGCCCGGCAATGGTTTTCAGCTGTTTGTAATGCTGCGCGAGCATCTGGTTCTTCGCTTTGGTGAGTTCGTCTTCGGCGACGTTTTCTTTGCGCAGCCGCTCGATTTCTTCGAACAGCGTCTTCTCGGTCCGGGCCGGATCCACGCCGCTGCGGGGCGTCACGGAAAAGACGAACAGCCCGGGATCGAGCGAGCGGCCCGCCTGCGCGCCGACGTTCAGCGCGACCTGGTCCTTATCGACCATGCGGCTATACAGGCGCGAACTCTGCCCGGCCGTGAGCAGGGCGTCGATCACTTCGAGCACCGTGGTATCCGGGCTCTTCGCATCGGGCACATGAAACGCGACCAACTGCAGCGGCAACTGCGCCTGTTTGCGAACCGTGACCCGGCGTTCGCCGTTTTGCTCCGGCTCTTTGGTGCGGATCGCGGGCGGAGGCGGCTGTTGTGGAATGGGCTCCAGATACTTCTTCGTCAGCGCCATCACCTGAGCCTCCGTGACATCGCCCACCACGACCATGACGCAGTTGTTCGGCGCGTAACCCGTTTTGTAGTGCGCGCGCAGGTCGTCCATGGTCCAGGATTCGATATCGGAAGGCCAGCCGACCACCGGCCAGTGATACGGATGCGCCGTGAAAGCCGCCGCGCGCATCTGTTCGTAGAGCAGACCGCCGTTGCTGTTGTCCACGGACGTGCGACGCTCGGAATACACGACGCCGCGTTCGGATTCCACGATTTTCGGGTCGAAGGCGAGGTTCTGCATGCGGTCCGCCTCCATGTCGAACATCAGTTCCAGGGCGGTTGTCGGAAACCAGTCGGTGTAGACGGTCACGTCCTGTGTGGTGTAGGCGTTGTTGCTGCCGCCGGCCTTCTCCATCTCGTTATCGAACTGTTTGGGTCCGAACTTCTTCGCGCCGTTGAACATCATGTGCTCGAAGAAGTGGGAAACGCCGGTGGTGCCCGGGCGCTCATTGCGCGAGCCGATTCGGTAGAAGAAGTACAGCGCCACGTTCGGCACGTTGTGATCTTCCTGAATCAGGACCTTCAGACCGTTGGGGAGAACGTGGGATTTCACTTCGCCCTGCTGCGCCCGCAGCATGGATTGCATGCGCGGCACGGACAGCAGGCAGAGCACGGAGAACAGAAAAACCCTCATGGTTGTCCAGTGTCACACACCTCTGCCGGGCCCTGCTCCGGAGGCCTCGGCGATAGCCTTCGTCATGGCCTTCGGCGAGGGGTGGTGTGCGCTGCGCGTCCGGTTCTGGCAGAATGAACGAATATGGCTGATGAAAACATCCTTGCGGAACTCGAACGGCTGAAGCTTGAAAACGAATCGCTGAAACAGAAGCAGAAGCGCAACAGCGCTATTTCGATGAAGGTCAGCGAGAAGGGCGCGGTGTCCGTTTATGGCCTCGGGCGGTTTCCGGTAACGCTTTACCAGGAGCAGTGGGTGAAACTTCTTTCGCTGTCCGACGATATTAAGCAGTTCATCGAAGAGAATCGCGCGCAGCTGAAAGTGAAAGAGCAGGCGTCTTAGGTGAAGCAGGGCAAGGGTGGCCGGTTTGCCGCGAATCGGTTTGCGGCAAACCGCGGGCCGACAATCCCCCCGACCAAAGAGTACACGCCGGCGCGCCGCGTACAGAAACCTCCCTTCCACGCGGAAATTGAGGCAGCCAGTCAGTTTGCGCAGGATTCTCCGGAGTTTCTGGCCTTCGTGCAGGATATCGTGAATATGCCCCCGGAGATGGCGCCGGGCGTGGCGGAAGCGATTCGGCTGCAGAAGTGGAAGATCGCGCCGAATCCGCTGGCCGCCATCCGCACCGCGGCTCATCAGGAAGCCAAGCGCATGGGCATCGAGCAGGTGGTTCCGAAGCCGGCCGGCACGAATCAGATCAGGTGAAAATGCCGGAAAACAGCGCGCTGGTTCTTCCGCAGGAAGTGATCGAGGTGCCCGGCATCAAGGCGTTGGGGCCTTACTCGCAGGCGGTTCGCGCCAACGGGTTTCTCTTCGTTTCGGGACAACCGGGGCTGGATCCGGCTACCGGAATTGCCGCGGAAAGTTTCGAACAGCAGGCTCGTCAGGCTTTTCAGAACCTCGCCGCCGTTCTGGAAGCAGGCGGCAGCAACATGAGTCTGGTGGTGAACACCACGGTTTCGGTTGCGAATATGGCGGATTTCCCATTCGTGAATCAGCTTTTCCTTGAGTATTTTTCCGAGAAGCCACCGGCACGGATGACGCAACAGGTGCCGCTGCCGCGCGGATTGCTGATCTCGATCGGCTGCGTGGCGCTCGTCTCCCCTGCCCCGCCGCAAGGCTGATGGCGGAGAAGATCTCAGAACGGGTCGCTGCCATCCTGCGCGCCGAAGCCGAAGCGCTGACGGCTGTCCGCGTCACGCCGGATTTCGAACGCGCCATCCTCGCGCTGCGCGACTGCACCGGCAAGGTGCTGACTTCCGGGATGGGGAAAGCGGGACATGTGGCGCGCAAGTTCGCCTCGACGCTCTGCTCCACCGGCACGCCGGCATCTTATATCCACCCGGGCGAAGCCGCGCACGGGGACCTTGGCTTGGTGGGTCCGGAGGACTGCATGGTGGTTTTCTCCACCAGCGGCAAGACGCGCGAGGTGCTGGAAATGCTGCATCTGAGCCGGCACCTGGGTTTGCACACGGTAATCGGCATCACCTCTCATCCGGATTCCGAACTGCGCGGGCTGAGCGACATCGTGCTCGACATGGGGGTGATTCAGGAGCCGTGTCCGTGGGGTCTGACGCCCACCGCGAGTATCGTCGTGATGCTGGCAATCAGTGACGCCCTCGCGCTCACCCTTATGGAACTGAAGGGCTTTTCCCGTCAGGATTTCGGCCTGCGCCATCACGGCGGCTATCTGGGCAAGCAGGCGCGCGAGATAGAAGAGTAGCCGCTACACGTCGCGGGCGCAGCGGAAGCCGATGTTCGTGGTGGACGAATCCGGCGTGTTCGAGGTTCGCGCAGCCACGCGATAGCGATTGCAGTACGACGCGTGGCAGAGATAGGAACCGCCACGCATGGACCGCGCCTGCCCGTGCGCCGGACCCACCGGATTCAGCCGCGTGGCGTAGAGATGGTAATCCGGGGAGAACCAGTCCGCGGACCACTCCCACGTGTTTCCCGTGATGCTGTACAGCCCGAATCCATTGGGTTGAAACGCGTCCACCGGCGCGGGCGCGGAATAGCCGTCCTCGGCCAGATCCACGTCGGGGAAGTCGCCCTGCCAGATGTTGCAGAGATGGCGGCCTTCGGGCGTGAGGTCGTCGCCCCAGGGAAAGCGCTTCGCTTCCAGACCGCCGCGCGCCGCGAACTCCCACTCCGTCTCGGTGGGCAGCCGCTTGCCCGCCCATTGCGCGAAGGCGGCCGCGTCGTTCCAGGAAACGTGCACCACCGGATACTGCTCACGGGTCCGCACGGAACTGTCCGGGCCTTCCGGATGACTCCAGTCCGCTCCGTCGATTTTGTACCACCAGCTGAGGCCGACCGGGTGTTCGGGCGTGTCCGGCACGGGCGGCAGATGGCCTTTGAAGACGAACGACCAGCCGAACCGCTGGGCTTCGGTTTGGTAATCCGTGGCGGCGATGAAGCGGCCGAACTCCTGGTTGGTGACGGGATAGCGGTCGAGGTAAAACGGGTCGATGGTGACGGGGCGCACGGGGCCTTCGCCATCGGCGGCGACGATATCGGCATCTTCGCTGCCCATCAGGAAGCGGCCGCCTTCCAGCTTCACCATGTTCGCGGTATCGCCCGCCGACGCGCGAACCCGCTGGGCCGATTCGGCTCGGGATCCGGTGAGAATGCCCGCCCGCACCTTCGTGGGTGCGCAGCAGGGCAAAGTTCTGAAGTCGTTCATCGGGCTGAGATCGTTCATCGGGGCATCTCGATTCGGGCGCTTCCGCGCAACGCGTCCAGCCTGCGGCCCACTTCGCGATCCTGCTTCGAGCGGTGCAGGGCTTTTTCGAGCACGGGGAAAATTTCGTTCAGGCTGGCTACACCCGCGGGACGGCGCTCGTGAACGATCGCGACATGAAGGCCGAAGCAGGTTTCGAACACGGGTGTCAGCTGGCGCAGGGGCGCGCTAAAGACCACGGCATCGAATTCTTCCACCATCACGCCGCGCGGGAAGAAGCCGAGATCGCCGCCGTTTTCCGGGCAGTCCGAGTATTGGCACGCCAGGGCGGCGAACTCTTCTCCGGCCAGCAGGCGTTCGCGGAGGTGTGCGAGTAAAGTGCGGTCGGCAGCCGGATCGCCACCCTCGCCCCGCTTCGTGAGATGCGCCGCGTGGACGGTTTCGGGCCTGTGGAACTCGGCCTGGTGGGCGCGGTAATAATCGCCGATTTCGGTGCGTTTGGGCTGCTTCACATTCCTGCACCAGTGGTCCACCAGCCGGTCCACCGCCAGCCGGCGCTCCGCCTCTTTCGCGACGTCCGCGGGATCGGTGCCCGCCCGGCAGCCCGCCACGCCGTCCACGCGCGGAACCAGGGTAGAGGCGAGTTTTTCCACTTCCTGCGGCGCCGGCGCGAGTTGCAGGCGCCGCGCTTCCTGCAGGATCAGCGTCCGCTCCACCAGCGCGTCGATCGCCTGTTCTCGGAGTTGCAGCCGCTGCTCGAGCGCGAGGCCCTGCCCGGAGCGTTCCTGGTGGGCTCGCAATGCCGCCATTTCGGCCCGCACGTCGGCTTCGGAAATCGGTTGGCCATTGACGGTAAGCGCGTTCGGCAAATCCAATTATGCCTGCTTCGGAAGCTTCGCGGCGGAACAGGCTAAGATGTTGTCAGGATATGAAAAGCCTGCTCCTCCTGCTCGTATTTTCGGCATCGTCTTTGCCGGCGGAGGACATGACCGGAACGTGGATCTTTCAGACCAACATGCTGGGAAATCGCGAAACCGTGGAGTGCGCGTTTCAGCAGAAAGCCGCGGAGCTTGCCGGGTCGTGCAAGGGCGAAGAGTTTCCTCCGGCCCCGGCGTCCGGTGTTGTCAGTAACGAGGGGATCCGGTTCTCTTTCAACTATGTTTTCGCGGGGCAGAACTTTGCCTGCACTTACACGGGCAGACAGACTGGTAAGACGGAGATGACCGGTTCTATCGTTGTAACCGGGATTGACGGCGTGTCGGGGGAATTCAAGGCGACAAAACAGGAAGGGAAGAAGTAACTCCCGCCGGATGGAATCTGCCGTGGAAAAGACCTACGTTTGCCTGTTCGATCTTCGCACCTACGACCAGCGCGCCGCGCCCGCGCTGCGCCTGTATGCCCACGATTACGATCCGAAAGGCGTGGTCGCGCTGCTGCGCGAGATCCAGCAACTGCTGCCGGAGCTGAAGCGCGAGAAGGAACGGCCGCTGCCGGGCGCGGAGGATTGCGAGCACTGGATCGATTCCATCGCGCCCGACGCGGGTTACAAGCCCAGTGAGCAGACGGTCCGGGAGCTGAGCGCACTGGTGGTGCAGCCGCTTTGCGTGCCGCGCGGAACCGGTTTCAATCCGATGCAGGAGATCGGCCGGTTCGACCCCTGGTTGTCGGACCGGTCGGAATGGTTCGCGGACCTGTTGGAGGGCGGCGAGGAACTGGCGGGAGGACGGCTCGAGTTCAGCTTCGGAACGGGCAGCCTTGTGGCCACGCGGCAGCAGGTCCGGCAGTTCCTGGAAGAAGTGAACGCCGTGCCGGAACCGGAAGGCGAGTTCCATTCGCTCGCGGACGATCTGCGAAACCTGCGGAAGTTACTCGCGGCGGCGGATGCGAATGCGAGTTACACGTTACTGAAGACCGGACTGAAGTAAATCCCGTAAGTGTTTCAGGCCCGAAGCATGCCGGGAACCACACCGGTGCTGTCCGCAAAACGCGGCACCGGCGTGCCGAACGCATCGAGCATCGTCATCCACAGGTTTGCCAGCGGGGTGTCCGGCGTATGCATGAGATGCTGGCCGGTCACCAGCCTGCCGCCCGCGCCGCCCGTCACCACCACGGGGAGATTATGCGGATCGTGCTTGTTGCCGTCCCGCATTCCCGCGCCGAGCACGATCATCGAGTTCGCCAGCACGTTGCTGTCGCCCTCTTTCATCTCCCGAAGTTTCCGCAGCAGATACGCGTACTGTTCCACGTGCCAGCGGTTGATCAGCTGATACTGCCGCATCTTTTCAGGATCGTTCTGGTGGTGCGAGATGGAGTGGTGCGCGCCTTTCACGCCGTCCACGAAGGTGAAGTCCTCATTGCTGACCGCGTTGCCGAACATGAACGTTGCGATGCGCGTGGAATCGGTCTGGAAGGCGAGCGCGATCATATCGAGCATCAGACGCACGTGCTCGGCATGTTTTTCCGGCATGGCTTCCGGTTTGACGGCCGAATCCAGACGCGCGCGGGGCTTCCAGTGCGTTTTGCCGGTATTGTTGCCGGCGCGCTCCAGACGGGTTTCGAGGTCGCGCACTACCGACATGTATTCATCAAGCCGGTGGCGGTCCGCGGTGCCGAGTTCCTGGCGCAACCGCGCGGCATCGTCCCGCACCTGATCGAGCAGCAGCACGTCTTCCCTGCCCGTGACCTTCGAAGGATTGCAGGCGCGGAAGAGCCGCTCGTAGACGTTCCGCGGATCGATCTCTTTCGCCACCGGCTGCGTGGGACCGCTCCAGGCGATGTGCGAGCCGTAGACGCGCGTGTAGCCGACGTTGGTATCGACGCCCGTGGTGACCGGCGCCGTACCGAGTTCGATGGACGGCAGCGGGGTCACCGGGCCGGCCGCCCTTGCGGCCATCTGATCCATGGAAACGCCCTGGCAGTTCACATCCACGCCCAGGGTTTTGCTGATCGTGGTGGAGGTCAGGTACCCGCCGGTCTTCACGTAGTGGCCGTCGCCGCCCTTCGCCGCCACGTTCCAGAGATTGGTCAGGACGTTCAGGTCCCCGCGGAAATCCTGCAGCGGCTCGAGAGTCGGGGGCAGCGTGAAGTCGCGGCCGGTCTCGGCGGGAGTCCACATGTCTTCGCGCACACCGTTGGGCATGTAAAGGATCGCCATGCGGACCGGCAGTTTCGGCGCGTGCGATGTCGCGGCCGGCAGCATCGCTTCGAGCCACGGCAACGCCAGCGTGACGCCAGCGCCCCGCAGCACGGTGCGGCGTGAGATTTTCGGGTTGCGACTCATCAGTGCGCGACTCATCAGTGCACCTCCTTAACGGCTGTATTCGCAATTGTACCGGGCTGATACCGGAACGGCACGCTCATCACGATCCCGCGAATCAATGTCTGGGCGCTGTAGTTTTCCTGCGCGACGCGGGCCGCGATCTGGTCGACGGTGCAGGAATCGGACAGCGTGAGCCCGCGCCCGAGTGCGTAGCCCAGCATCTTCGAAGTCAGGTTGCGGATGATCACGTCCTTGCGGGCGAGCAGAGCTTTCTTCAGATCGTCCGCACCATTGATTTTCGTGCCATCGGGTAACTGCCCGGACGCATCGACCGGTTTGCCTTCCTCTTCAGTGCGCCAGCGTCCCAGCACATCGTAGTTTTCGAGCGCAAAGCCAAGCGGATCGATGCGGTTATGACAGGTCGCGCAGGTGGGGTCGGCGCGGTGCAGTTCCAGACGTTCGCGCAAAGTTGCGGCGGGCGCGCCCGCGTGGTTGTCCTTCAAGGCCGGCACGTTCGGCGGCGGCGGGGGCGGGGGCGTGCCCAGCAGGTATTCCAGGATCCACTTGCCGCGCAGCACCGGACTGGTGCGCTGCGGATACGAAGAGACCGCGAGCACCGCGGCCATGCCCAGCACGCCGCCGCGATGACTGTCCGCCGGAAATTCCAGGACCTTGGGCTGTTGGTTCGCCTCTTTGATCTTCAGCCCGTAGAGCTTCGCGGTCTTGTTCGTGAGCAGGGAGAACTTCGAATCGATCAGATTGAGCAACGAGAGATTTGTCGCCAGAATTTCCTGAAAGAACAGGACCGGTTCGTAGCGGATTGCGCCCTGGGTTTCGGCGTCATAGTAATCCGGAAAGAGTTTCTCGTCCGGCTTGATATCGCGGCCCAGTTCGCGGGTGCCAAGCCACTGGCTGACGAACCGCTCGGCGAATTCGCGGGATTTGCCGTCCTTCAGCATTCGTTCGAGCTGCGCCTGCAGCACGGCAGGCTCCTGCAGCTTACCCGCGGCGGCCAGATCGAACAGCGCGCGGTCCGGCATGCTGCCCCAGAGGAAGTACGACAGACGGCTCGCCATAGCGTAGTCGTTCGCCAGAACGGGATCGGCGCTGGTATTGGCGTCTTCGTGGTGGAAGAGGAATTCCGGGGAAATCAGGATGGCATTCAGCGCCAGCAGGACGGAATGGTCGAAAGTTTCTCCGCGCTTTTGGGCGTTGCGAAAAAGGGCCAGGTAGCGGTCCGCTTCACCGGGGCGCGCGGGACGCCGAAAAGCCCTCGGCAGAAAGGCTTCCACAGTTTTGGCGGCGGCCTGCTCCGGCATGATGTCCTTGCCGGGAACGGCGAGCAGAAACGTTTTGCGCGATTTGGGATCTTTGGCGCCGAAATCCAGCGCTTCTTTCGCGGCTTCCAGATATTTTTCGGCGTGGATGGGGGAAATGAACAGCGTCTCGGCGGCGTTGTCGAAACCCTCGCCGCCCGCGCCGTCGGCGGGTAAACCGTGCGCGGCATCCACCTGGACATCGAGCAGATCGCGGATGGTGGCGGAGTACTCGTCACGGTTCAACCGTCGCATGGGCCACGCGCCCGGCACAAAACCCGCGGCGCAGGCATTGCGGCGCAACGTGGTTTCCAGCCAGGCGACCATGTCCTGACGATCGTCGAGGGCCGGCGCGGGCGAGCCCTTCGGCGGCATTTCGCTGTTGCGAACGCGTGTGAGCAGCCGGTTCCATTCCGTCTGTTTTACCTGGAGAGATTCGGGCGACGTTAGACCGGTGAGATTGAACCCGCCGGCTGAAGCTTTTCCGCCGTGGCACGCCGTGCAGTACTTCGTGAGCAGCGCTTGCGTGTGTTCGAAAGACCCGGCCCGGCCTTTGGTCACGTGCAGGGCGAGGAAGGACAGCAGCGCGATGAGATGGGTTCGGCCTGGCAAGCGGTCAACGCCTCACGCCCAACATTATCAGATCAGTTGGCGGTCGGCAGTTTCTCGGCTTTATCGATAACGAGAACGGGAAGCGGGGCTTTGCGCCGGTCCAGTTTCAAGCCGAGCGTCTGCACGGCCGCGAACACGGAATCCCCGGTTCCGCTCTCCATCGTTTGCCGGACGAGTTCCGGCGGCAGCGCGACACCCGCCCCGATGGCCGCGCGGATCAGCATCCCGCGATAGTCTTCCGGCGTGAACTCGATTTTGAAATCGAAATTGCCCGTCAGTTCGGTCATGTCGATCACGGGCAGGTCCACGTAGCGCGCGAGCGAATCGGCAAACGCGGTCATGGAAAGTTTTCCCGCCTGAATTTTGTTGTCGGCAAATGAGAAGAAGGAACCGTTTCCGAGATCGAGCATGGTCCCGCCCGCTCCGCCCGTCGCCTTGACATCGACGATCGGACGGGGCGCGGCGGCGCCTTCGGAGTCTTTCGATTCCTGCATTTTGGGGCCACCCTTGCCCACCACAAGCGCGTAGACAGGGAACTCCTTCGAATCGCGGTGCAACGCGATGCCGAACCGGTCCGCGAGCAGCTTTTGCATCATCTCCGGCACCTTTGCCGGGGAAACGCCGGAGGGGAGCGTGGCGGCGATATCGAAGCGGGCCGAGGTCATCCAGTCCGGACCCAGAATCTGGTGCTCCTTCACGCGGTACGCGATGCGAAGGTAATCGCGGAGGGAGAAGTAGGTGCAGGTCAGACGCGCGCCGTCCAGATGGAAGCCCACCTGGACCTGTCCTCCCGCGCCGGGCGGGGCCGACGGCTTGATCGACGCGACTTCAAACTCGGGTTCCGCGGCGGGCGTCTGCGCCATGAGAGCGCACGAAATCGTCAACATGGCGAAGATGCCACCGGTGAGTTTCATACCAGGAGTATACGGAAAACTCCCGAGCGAAGATCCCGATTTTTCGCGGGACTCAGCGCGGCGTGATGAGGCCGCCCAGCTTATCGGTCTCGCCCGAGGCATTCCGCGGGAACCGCGTCGAGTAAGCTTCCAGATACTTCAGGCCGGATCCCGTGTTGTAGATCACCAGGTTGTCGTCGGCCTTCAGGAACCCTTCCGCGATCAGTTGTTCCGCCGCGGCCACGCAGGCCGCGCCTTCGGGGGCCGCGAAAAGGCCTTCTTCTTCGGCCAGCCGGATGCCGGCATCCACCAGCGCCTCGTCGGAAATCGCGATTGCCGTGCCATGGCTCTCCCGCACCGCCTGCAGGCTCAACCGGTCGCCCAGCGGCTTGGGAACCCGTAATCCGCTGGCCACCGTGGACGCGCCGTCCCAGAACCGGCTGACCTCGGCGCCTTCCCGCAGCGCCCGCACGATCGGCTGACAGCCTTCCGCCTGGACGGCGATCATCTTCGGACGTTTCGGCCCGATCCAGCCCAGCGCCTCCATCTCATGGAACGCCTTCCACATCCCGATCATGCCGACGCCGCCGCCGGTCGGATAGAAGATCGCATCCGGCAGTTCCCAGTGGAGTTGTTCGGCGACCTCATAGCCCATCGTCTTCTTGCCTTCGATGCGGTAAGGCTCTTTGAGAGTGGAGATTTCAAACCAGCCCTCGGCCTGCTTGCGCTCGCCGACGATCCGCCCGCAGTCGCTGATCAGTCCGTTGACGAGAGTCACGCGCGCGCCGTAAGCCTTGCATTCGATGAAGTTGGATTGGGGCACGTCCTGCGGCATGAAGATGAACGCTTCGATGCCGGCAGCCGCCGCATAGGCGGCTAAAGCGCTCGCCGCGTTGCCCGCCGAGGGGATCGCGAGCCGCCCCAGACCCAGTTCCACGCACATCGACACGGCGCAGGAAAGGCCGCGGGCTTTGAAAGATCCCGTTGGATTCAGCCCTTCGTCTTTAATAAGCAGACGGTTCGCGCCGATCCGCTTGCCGGTCCGGCGCGCCGGAAGAATCGGGGTCATCCCTTCGCCCAGTGAGATAATGTTGTTTTCGTTCTGTACCGGCAGCGCGGGAGCGTAGCGCCACATGGTGTTGGGCGCGGTGGCGAGCGACTCGCGGGACCAGGCGTCTTTGAGTTGAGCCAGGTCGTAGCGGACCAGAAGCGGTCCGCCGCACTCGCAGAGGTTCCAGACTTTGCCTGCCTCGAAAATACGGGTGCACACACTGCACTCCAGATGCGTCACGTTTTTGTTGGGCATGAAGAGAATCCTTCATCTTATCGGGATGGTTTCGGCGGGGACGGTTGCGGCAGGGATGCTGGCGGCGGGGATGCTGGCGGCGGTGAGCGGCGCGGCTTGGGCTGCCGAGACTGCCGGCGAAAGCATCGTGCTGCGTTCGGGCTTGCGGCTGCACGCCGAGCGCCATGAGGTGGAGGGCGACAAAATCCGTCTGTTCACCAACGGCGGACAGATTGAACTGCCCGCGTCGGTGGTTCTTGAGTTTGAGCCGGACGATTTCGTGACGCCGCCTGTACCAGCGGCGGTTCCCGCTCCGGTGTCGCCGGTTCCGCCCCCCGTGGATGTTCCGGCGGAACTTCGCCCGGCCGAACTTGCGGAACTCGCCGCGCGTAAATACAAATTGCCGGAGGCCTTCGTGCGCAGCGTGATGCGCGCGGAATCCGGATTCCAGCCGACAGCGTTGTCGCCCAAAGGGGCGATCGGTCTGATGCAGCTGATGCCGGACACGGCCCGCACGCTGGGCGTGGATCCGAAGGTTCCGCAGCAGAACGCGGAGGGCGGCGCGCAGTACCTGCGGGAACTGCTGGCCAGATATGAGGACAATCCCGACCAGGTGTTGCTGGCCCTGGCGGCTTACAATGCCGGACCGGGCGCGGTGGAAAAGTATCACGGGGTTCCGCCGTACCGCGAAACGCGGGAATACATTCTGCGTGTACTGAAGAACTGGGATCGGCAGAATTCCGGCCACTGAACAGAATTCCGCAACCTTTGTAACAGTTGATCATCGAAGAAAGCGGCATGACGCTTCAGACTTCCCATGGGGGAACCGCTTTCGAAGCCGGTTGGATTGCGGGAAATTCGATTCAGGGAAATAAATGGCTCGGTTGTGCGTCTGGAATAAAGGATGCAACATCGAACATCTGCCTTTGTGGCCCGTCCGTAGTACAGAGGACCGGCTCAGCATGGGAAAATAGGGAATCGCGCAACATGGCCTTGGAAAGCGTCACACTCGCACCAGTACCGGCCGAACTCACGGAAGAGGCGAAAGCCGAACTGGAGTTGGTCAATCGCGCACGGACGGGCGACACATCAGCATTCTCCGCCCTGATCCGGCAGTACGAAGGAAAGATCTTCCGCCTCGCGATGAACATCACGCAAAATCGCGAGGACGCCGAAGACGTGCTGCAGGAAGCGTTTTTGAAAGCGTACGAGCACCTGGATCAGTTTCAGGGAAACTCAAAATTTTACACCTGGATTGTTCGGATCGCCGTGAATCAGGCGCTGATGAAGCTCCGGAAACGAAAAACCGACCGATCGGTCTCTCTCGACGAACAGATCGACACGGGCGAGGATACGGTCGCCCGCGAGATTGCGGCGTGGGATCCGGATCCGGAAGTGCAGTACTCGCAGGACGAACTGAACGGCATCCTCACCGAAGCCATCGACGGCCTGGCGCCGATTTACAAGACCGTGTTCACGCTGCGCGACGTGGACGGACTCTCCACCGAAGAGACCGCGGAAGCTCTGGATCTGACGGTCCCGGCGGTGAAGAGCAGACTGCTGCGGGCCCGCCTGCAGCTGCGCGATAAACTCACGCGTTTCTTTAAGCGCAAGGGAGACGACGCCTTTGCTTACATGTAAAGAGTTTCTGGCGGAGCTCAGCGATTTTCTGGACGAACGAACGGATACGGAAATCCGCTCGAAACTCGAAAAACATATCGCCGAGTGCCCGAACTGCTGGGTGATTTGCGACACCACAAAAAAAACTATTTCCGTCTATAAAGGCATGAAAAGCTGCGCCGTGCCGGAAGACGTCCACTCCCGCCTGATGGCGGCTCTGGAACGAAAGATGGCCGCAGCGTCCGTCGCAAAAAAGTAAATACACCCCTTCCGCACGCGCCTGCGATTTGGAATAGAATTGTCCGCGAGAGGTTTTGAGGACAATGATCCGAGCAAGGGTTCGAGTTACCGCGGGCGCAGTCGCCGTGCTGAGCGTGGTCCTTTTGGGGAGCTGTGGCGAACAGCCCCCGCCGGCCGAGGCCAAGAGCGCGCTCCCCAAAAAGCCAGCTATCCCGGAGGGCGCGATTCCGGCCCTGACGGCTTATTACGAAATCTACAAATCCGCCCGCACTCTGGCGCCGGATCTGCAGACCGCGAGCATCGTCGGCAATGAAGTGGAAGGCGTGAAAAGCGGCGAGGGCAAGTATGGCCAGTGGACCGTCGTGTTCGTATCCGCCAGCAAGATGCAGGCTTACACGTTCGTCTACTCCACCGTGGAGAAGGGCAACATTCTGCGCGGCATGAACAACCAGGGCGCCATGCGCTGGGCCGGTCCCAACCGGAACGCGGAGCCATTCACCAATTCCGATTTCTCCATCGATTCCACCAAGGCCTTCACGGCCGCCGCGGAGAAGGCAAAAGACTGGCTGGAGAAGAATCCGAAGAAGGCGATCACCACGTTTGCGCTGGGACAGTCCTCCCGCTTCGCTGCCCCCATGTGGTTCATTCAATGGGGCGACAAGAGCGGCGGCTACGCGGCATTCGTGAATGCGGCAACCGGCGTCGTCGCCAAGTAAAGACTGCGGCTCCCGAGCTTTTGTCAAAGTAGTAGGCATGAAGGTTGCCTCCGCTCTTTTGCTGTGTGTCTGTCCTCTGTTCGGCGCCGGTGGCGTGGAAGTCTGGTCGGCCGCGGATCTCAAATCCACGGCCGACCGGCTGGCTCCGGACGCCGAAGCGAAAGGCATCGCCGGCAAGCCGCTCGGGACCGCGTCCCTGTGGCGCCGGGCGAAAAGCGGCGAAGCGGAACTGCACAAAACGAAGACCGATCTGATTGTCATTGAGCAGGGGTCGGCCACGCTGCTTTATGGCGGTACCATTCCGGACGGCCACACGACGACCGCGAATGAGATTCGGGGCAAATCCATCCGGAACGGGGAGTCCCGTAAGCTGTCGCCGGGCGACATCATCCGCATCCCGGCCGGCACGCCTCATCAGTTCCTGCTCGAAAAGGGCCAGCAAGTGGCGTACTACGCGGTCAAACTGCCTCGCTGACTTAGAATCGAATCAGAATGAAACCTGGTATTCCCGTTGCGCTGGCTGTAGCCGGCGCCCTCGTCGTGCTCGGCGGCATTGCCGTGAGCGCTCAGAATCCGGCGGCCGCCACGCAGGCGAACGCCTCACCCCTTCCCGGCATGCCGCCGGTGACGGATCCGAACGATATTTACGCCAACGACCATGCAGGCAAGCTGGCCGATGCCGTCAAAGGCTTCCCGGCCCTGGTCTATGTTCCCAACAGCCGCAGCGACACGGTAGACGTGATCGACCAGAAGACGTTTAAAATCGTCGGCCACTTCGCGAGCGGCGGACGCGAACCCCAGCACGTGGTGCCCAGCTGGGATATGAAGAAGCTCTGGGTCATCAACGATCTGGGCGACACCGCGACCGACATCGACCCGGCGACCGGCAAACGCGGCAAAACGATCCCCGTCAAAGATCCGTACAACATGTATTACACGCCGGACGGCAAGTACGCCATTGTCGTGGAGGAGCGCGAGAAGAAGCTGGGTTTTCTGGATCCGGCGACGATGAAGGTGGTGGAAACGCTGCCGGTCAACTGCCCCGGCATCGACCATATGGATTTTACTTCCAACGGCCGCTATCTGATCGCCAGCTGTGAATTCTCCGCGCAGGTGATCAAGATTGACGTGGCCGAACGGAAGATTCTGGGCTACCTGGGCTTCCAGAAGGGCGGCATGCCGCAGGATGTGAAAACGTCCCCCGATGGCAAAGTTTTCTACGTGGCCGACATGATGGCCAATGGCATTCACCTTGTGGAGCCCAATTCGTTCACGAAGATCGGTTTCATCGCCACCGGCAAGGGCGCGCACGGACTTTACGTGAGCCGCGATTCAAAGGTGCTCTACATTTCCAACCGGGGCGAGGGCAGTGTGACGGTGCTCGACCTGGCGACGCGAAAGATTCTCACGAAGTGGCAGATTCCGGGCGGAGGCAGCCCCGATATGGGCGGGGTTTCAGCGGACGGGAAGCAACTCTGGCTGGCGGGACGCTACGACAATGAGATCTACGTGTTCGATACGGACAACGGGAAACTGCTGGCGCGGATCCCGGTCGGAAAAGGGCCGCACGGACTTTGTGTATATCCGCAGCCCGGGCGGTACTCGTTAGGACACACCGGCGTTTTCCGGTAAGAGGATCGGCGGCGCCCCGCGCGATGCGAGGCGCCGCTTTTTATCGGACCTACTCCGCTTCGAAGAAGTGCCCGATGTCCTGGTAACCGTTCATCGCCAGGCGGCAGGCAGGACCGGTGCCGGCAAAACGGGGTCTGTGCCAGTGACCGCGGGGAGCATAGACGATGTCGCCCTGGTCGGCCAGAATCTGCGCCGTGCCTTCAATCTTGTAATCCATCTGGCCCTGCAGAATGAACCAAAATTCGGCGCATTCGGCGTGGAAGTGCCCTTTATCGGTGTCTTTGGCGGGCGCCAGGTTCTTCGCGTCGCCGGGGATGATGTTCGATACCGCGCGGTCGTCGGCGACGAACCGGCGCTGCTTTTCGCGGCCGGCGGCCACTTCGTTGAAATCGATATACGGCCGGTTGCCCTGATCGTAAGTGCCCTTGCTCGCGATCTTCGTCTTCAGGAACGTGTAGCCATCGAGCACCGGAGGCTTGTCTTCGGCGGGGTACATGGTTCGCGCGCCCGCCACGTTCACTTCGAACCGCAGGGAAGGCTGATCACCGACCGTTTCCATGGTGTAGAAGGTGCGGTAGGGGACCTGCACCAGGTAGCCTTTCTTCGCGATGAACGGCTCCTGACCGTCGATGGTGAACCGGATCTGCCCGTCCTGGATGACCCACCACTCCCTCGTATCGGGATGGGCGCGCCGGGGCGTCTTTTCACCGGGCGCCATCTGAATGTAATCGGCGCGCAGTTGCTCGTCATTCACGATCGCAACTTTCCAGCTCTTCATGCCCTTGTGGTCGGCCAGGATCTCGGCCAGCTTCCAGTGCGGCTTGTTCGGAGCAGTCCACGGCGTCATCGTTACGGGCTTCGGCGCCCACACCAGCTGCGATCCCGGGCGGCCGTTGTTCTGCGCCCAGATGGCGGACAGGCAAAGCAGGGAAACACCCGCGCCTGCAATAACACGATAATTGATCATAGTTCGACTCGTCCCAGAGCTTATCACTGCGCCCCTGCAAAGTAAAACCGGAAACTCAGGCCGGAATCCGGAGAAGCCTGTGACTGTTCTCCCAGACGATCTCGCGGAAAACGGCGGGCGACGCCAGTTGTTTCAGCGCCGTCAGCGTCTCGCGAGCCACGCACCTGCCTTTGATCAGCGGCGCCTGCGAGACCTGTCCCGCGCCGTGGCCGTCTTTGCACGGGCAGTCGCAGCCGAACATCAGCTTAGTCCGGTGGCGTTCCAGAAAGGCGGCGGCAAATTCCGGATCGCGGCCCAGCGCGTTCCTGCCGGAGTTGGCCGAGAGGTCCGCATAGAGATTCGGGAACTCCGTAAGCATGCGGTCCGTCAGGCCGCCGGGCTTGATTTTGCCCGCGGGATACGCGGTGTTGGGTGGCACGTCCGCACTGATGTTGGCCCAGAACGCGTTGGCGTGTCCGATAAATTTGGTCTTTGGGTAGGCTTTGATCATTGCAGGCAGTGACTTGAACGGGGTGGTGAATTCGCCGTCGCCGGGGCTGTCTTCCTGAAAATGGATTGTGACCGGAACGTCGAATTCCGCCGCCAGTTCATAGACGCCGCGCATCTCGGGCCCGTCGACGGCGACGTGAAAGTTTATCTCGCCCAGGCCGATCGCCCCGTCTTTCAGGCACGCGCGCATCTTCGCGATCGCATCCGGTTTCGTGATGTCGGCGCGCACAAACTGCGCGTAGCGGCCGGGATGTTGGGCAATGGCGGCTTTGGCGACATCGTCCTGCTCCACGGAAGTCAGCAGGATGGCCTGGCGGACGCCCGAGCCCTCAATGTGCTCGAAGTTGCCGTCGTTCGGCTTCAGGTGGAGATGGATATCGAGGACCGGGCTGGGCCATTCACTGCCGGACTGAGCTGCGATGTTCGGCGTCAGGGCGGCGGTGGCGGCGACGCTTTCTGATAAGCGGGACAAAAAACGACGTCGGTTCAGCATGTGGATTCCAGCCAGGATGATATACCAGCGTGCGGTCCCGCCATGCCCGGCGGCTATGATCAAGTCTGAGTGGATGACTGTTTAGCCGACCGCCTCGCGGCGGTGCGAGAAAGAATCGAGAAGGCCTGCGCGAAGGCCCACCGGGATCCGGCGGGAGTTCGCCTGCTGGCCGTTACCAAAGTTTTCCCGGCCGACGTGGTCCGCGAAGCCTATGCGATGGGGCTGCGCGAATTCGGTGAAAACTACGTCCAGGAAATGGAACGGAAGGCGCCCGTGCTGGCGGATCTGGAGGGCGCGCGCTTCCACCTGATCGGTCATCTGCAGTCGAATAAGACAAAGAAGGCGGCGCAGATGTTCGCGTCCATCGACTCGATCGACGCGGCGAAGCTCGCCACGCGTCTGGACGCCGAAGGGCTGCCGCTCGACGCCATGATCGAGGTCAAACTCTCCGAAGAGGAATCGAAGAGCGGCGCGGCCGAGGACGAGATCGCCGCGATTGTGGATACGATCCGCGCCTGCCGCAACCTGACGCTTCGGGGACTGATGACCGTGCCGCCGTGGTCCGAGGACGCCGAACTGGCTCGGCCCTATTTCGCGAGATTGCGGGAGATTGCGGGACGCTTCGCGATTCCGGAACTTTCCATGGGCATGTCGAACGATCTGGAAGTCGCGATTGAAGAAGGTGCGACCTGGGTGCGGGTGGGTACCGCGCTCTTCGGCCGCAGGAAGAGGGTTTGAGCTCCGCCTGGCATCATGCGCCTCCTCCGCGCTCCCGTTCGGGGGTCGCGGATTATGCGGAAACGCTGGGTTCCGCACTGGATCGCTTCGGCAGGCCGGGTGTCGATCTGTATCATCTCGGCAATAATGCACTTCACGCCGGGATTTACCGGCAGGCGCTGGAAAAGCCGGGTGTCGTCGTGCTGCACGATGCCGTCCTGCATCACTTCTTTCTGGGGAGTCTCACCCGTGAGCAGTACGTCGGGGAGTTCGTCTTCAATTATGGCGAGTGGCGCCGTCATCTGGCCGAAGAACTCTGGGCGGAACGCAGCAGTTCCGGCGTGGATCCCCGGTATTTCGAGTACCCCCTGATCCGGCGCGTGGCGGAAACCTCGCGGGCGGTTATTGTACATAACCCCGGCGCCGCGCGGATGGCGCGGGAGCACGGCGCACGGGACTTTCACGTGATTCCGCACTTCTTCGAGCCTGCCGCCCTGCCCGACCACGCGGACACGGCGCGCTTCCGGCAATGGCTGGGGGTCGCGCAGGGGACGACGCTGTTCGGCATCTTCGGCTATCTGCGGGAGACCAAACGGGTGATCCCGTGCCTCGACGCGTTCCGCCGGCTCCACGCCGCTCTGCCCGGGACGGCGTTGCTCCTGGCGGGTGACGCAGTGTCCACCGACCTGGGGCGTTTGCTCACCACTGCCGCGGACCACCCGGCTATTCACCGCCTCGGTCACCTGAGCGAAAGCGACCTGCGGACAGCCGCCTCGGCCATCGATTGCTGCCTGAATCTGCGCTATCCCGGCGCGGGGGAGACGTCCGGAATCGCCATCCGGATGATGGGAACGGGCAAGCCGGTGATGCTGACCGCGGGAGAGGAGAGCGGAGCAATTCCGCCCCCAGCCTGTCTTCGAATACCTCCCGGCGTTGCCGAAGCCGCCGGATTGTTCGAATATATGGTGATGGTGGCGCAATTCCCAGGAATCGCGAAGGAAATCGGCGCGCAGGCCCGGCGTCACATTCTGGAGCAGCACTCGCTCGAAGCCGTGGGACGGAAATACTGGCAGGTGCTGTGCTCCGCAGCCTCCTGATTCCGGCGCTTGCGGGCGCGCTCGCCGGTGCGCCCGCGGTTCTTCCGGTCAGTGAGTTCAACGTCGGCGTCACCATGCGCGACGGGGTCCGCCTGAGCACCAACGTTTTTCGGCCGGGTGCGCCGGGGCGCTATCCGACCATTCTGGTGCGCACGCCTTACGGTAAAGGCGACGAACTGACGCCGAATTTTCAGAGCTTCCTGGACCATGGCTATGTGTACGTGATTCAGGATGTGCGGGGGCGTTATCTTTCGGGTGGGCGTTTCGAGCCTGTCAATCAGGAAGTGGCCGATGGCGACGACACGCTCAACTGGATCGCGCGCCAGCCGTGGTCGGACGGGAACGTCGGTATGTACGGGGGGTCGTATCTGGGAATCGCGCAGTGGAAGGCCGCGCTCGCCCATAACCCGCACCTGAAGGCGATTTTCCCTTACGTTTCCGGCGATGACGATTACCGCGACCGCTTCTACTCTCCGGGCGGCGCCATGAAACTGGGGCACCGGCTCCTCTGGGTTTCGGACAATCTGCGGGATATGAATTACCGCCCGCCGGATTTCCGCAAATATATCTGGTCTCTGCCCGTCCGTTATGCCGATATGTCGGCGGCCGGGAGAGCCATTCCGCTCTGGCAACTCGCCGCGAATCATCCGTCTTACGACAGTTTCTGGAAGGCGTCCAGTGTGCGGGAGAACCTGAAGGATATTCACATTCCCGTGTATTCCGTGGGTGGCTGGTACGACAATTACGTCGAGAGCGACCTGGAGGCTTTTCACGTTTTGAGCAAGACGAACCGCAATGTGCGGATCGTGATTGGGCCCTGGCCGCACACGTTCAATACGCCGTTTCCGGGCGTCGACTACGGCCGGGACGCGGCGGTGGGGCTGCGTCCGGCTCAACTGCGGTGGTTTGATCGCTGGGTTAAGGGCGAAGTGCCGAAGGCCGAAGTGCCAAAAGGGGGAGCGGCGAAGGAGGCGGAAAGCTCCGCGCATCCGGTCCGATTATTCGTCATGGGCGCGAATCGCTGGCGGGATGAGGAGGAGTGGCCGCTCGCGCGCGCGCGGAACACGAAGTATTACCTCGGAGCCGCCGGTCTGTTGGGAGGCGAGCCGCTGAAGAGTTCGGCGCCCGACACGTTCGTGTACGATCCCCGGAACCCCGCGCCCACCACCGGCGGCGCGGTTTGTTGCGACCCGGCAATTTTCCCATGGGGACCGCACGATCAGCGCAATGTGGAGAAGCGGCGCGACGTGCTGGTGTATTCGACCGAGGTGCTTGCAGCCGATGTCGAGGTGACCGGACCCGTGAAAGCGGTGTTGTACGTATCGTCCAGCGCGCCCGACACGGATTTTACGGCCAAACTGGTGGATGTTTTCCCGAACGGCGAGGCGCGTAATCTGACGGACGGCATTCTGCGCCTGCGATATCGGGATTCGCTGGAAAACCCGAAGCTGCTGACCCCGGGTGAGGTTTACAGGGTCACCATCGATGCCGGGGTGACCAGCAACGTATTCCGTGCCGGACATCGCATACGGCTGGAGGTTTCGAGCAGCAATTTCCCGCGATTCGACCGGAATCCGAATACCGGAAGGCCGGTGGCGGATGAACGGGAACTCCGGAAGGCGACCCAGAATGTGTTTCATGACCGGGACCGGCGATCGTTTTTGTTGCTGCCGGTGGTACCGCCGACACCGGCGCAATTGACTTCTGCCCACCCAACGCGCTACGTTACGAAGAGACCAACCGAAGTGGCGCGGTAGCCAAGTGGTAAGGCAAGGGTCTGCAAAACCCTTATTCGTCGGTTCGATCCCGACCCGCGCCTCCAACAAAACCTTAGATTTATAAGCATTTAGTTCCTTCCTTTCACTTCTCTGCAGTTCCCTGCGTTTACCGTTCGTTCGCTTTTTTTCCGGGGGGGTACCCGGCAAAAAATTCGAGCCAGGTGGTCAAGCTGATCGGAATCGAACGGCACGAGTCATTCCGAATGTTAACGTTGAGAGCGTGCGAATCCTCATCGTTCGGCTCCGGGCCATCGGGGATCTGATTCATGCCGTGCCCGTGGCATGTGCCATCAAGGATTGCATTCCGGGCGCATTCGTGAGCTGGCTGGCGGAAGATTGGGCCGGCGAGGTGTTGGCCGGTCACTCCGCGATCGACCAGCGGATCCTGGTCCCACGGCGATGGACCCACTCTCCTGCCCGGATTCTCCGGCTTCGGCAACAGCTTCGCGCCTTACAGTTCGACGTCGTTCTCGACCTGCAGGGCGTGCGGAGCAGCGTTCTGGCGGCGCTCCTGGCGGGAGTTCCGCGGCGGCTTGGCTTTGTCGGCATGGTCAGCCATGAATTCCGCCGCATCGTCCCGAACGAGGCTCGACTCCGCAACTTGTCGCGGGTGCTCGCCGCCGCGCTGAACTTCGAACTGATCCAGGCTTCTTCCGACCACATCGTGGATCGATACCTGGAGATCCTCGCGCCCCTCGGAGTGGTCGCGCCGCAGGCCTGCTTCCGCATGCCGGAAGCTGACGAGGATGCCCGCGGGATCGTCCGCCATCTGGGGGAATTGGGGCTGGCGGATCGGAAATTCGCCGTGATCAACGCGGGCGGTCCGGCGCACAGGATGTGGCTGCCGGACCGTTTCGCCCAAGTGGCCCGCCACCTCGGTTCGAGGCACGCGCTCCCCAGCATTGTGCTGGGTTGGCAGGAGCGGGAACTGCGGGCGGCGCGGGAAATCGTGACGGCATCCGGCGGGCACGCCCGTCTGGGTCCGCCTCTGTCTCTGGCTCGAATGGGTTCACTCGCCCGAAGATCGCGGCTCTTTCTTTCGGCCGATACCGGCCTGTTGCATCTGGCGGCGGCAGTGGGCGCGCCCTGCATTGGCCTGATCGGACACTCTCTCGCGGGATGGGTGCGGCCTTACGGGCCGGGGAACATCCTGGTTCGGGGAGAGCCGGTCCCGTGGCATCTGGTCCGTCATCGGGGGCGTGGCGCCGCAGCCATGAGAGCCATTGGGGTGGAAACCGTCTGCGAGGCGGCCGACCGGATACTCCTCGCCCAAGCCTGAATACCCCCCTGTAACCGAAATGTCCCTTGACCGTCATAAGTTTGTAACAAAGTCAGCCAGCCACACACTTGGTAATTGAAGGAGACACCAGGATGAGAAAAACAGCAAAATTCGCGGCTCGCCGCCTTGCCCGGTTCTTTAATGAGCTCGTCGAGGCGCAGCTTCCCGCCCACATCTGGCTCGACGCTTCCACGCTGGACGCCTGCCGGACGCGCCGGTAAGCCATACGGAGGGCCAGGGTGTGTATCCGGCGAATCCACCCTGGCTTCTCTCGTGAAAAACCGATATAACAGACAACATGCAAAATCCCGTCACGCGCCGGACCCTGCTGCGCGCCGCAGCGACCGGCCTTGTCGCCCCCAGTCTCCGGTCCGCCACGCCCGGTAATGCCACGGCCTTCGCCCTCTGCGGCGATGAGTCCCATAATTCCGACTACATCCGCACCGCCCTGACCGGCACCCTCGTCGAAAGCGGAACACTTTCCATCGACTTCACCGATCAGGAAAACCTGCTCAGCTACGACCATCTGCGCAAATACAAAATCCTCATCATGTTTCGCGACGGCCGCCGCTACAACAACGGCTACTGGCACCAGATCTACTGGAATGAAAAATCCGACAAGATCGTCAGCGAGCCGCCCATTCAGCGCAAAATCGGCTCGGACTTCCAGTCGTGGATGACGCAGGAGCAAGGCAAAGCGATTAAACAGTGGGTCTCCGAAGGCGGCGCGCTCTGGGCTTTCCACAACAACAGCGAAGCGTCGATTTCGAACAAGGACTACCGCGAGGTCGAGGGCGCCATTTACGTCGGCCACCCGCCCATCCGCCCCTTCAAAGTCAAAATCGTGAACCCGGATCACCCGGTCACCCGGGGCGTGAAAGACTTCGTCGTGACGGACGAACAGCACTACGTGGTTTACGATAAAGACCCGAAATACGTGCTGGCCCGCAGCGTCAACGAAAGCGGCCTCGACTACACCGATCTCGCGGGCCGCAAAAGCAACACGGCGGAGGCCGTCTGGGCCTACGACTACGGCAAAGGCCGCGTCTGTTTCATGGCGCCCGGCCACATGATCAGCGCCCTCTGGAATCCCGAATACGAGAAAATGCAGCGCAACGCCGCCAAGTGGCTGTTGCACGAAACATAACGGGCGGGCTTACTTCGCCGGAACCCGTGGCAAAGCAAACGCTACATAGCCTCTGTGCACGTCCGGGCGCGGCGCGCCTGCATGCCCGCCGCCCGGGCTGATATTCGAAGACGCCGGCACTACCAGATACTGCCGGCCGCCCGATTCATACATCGCCGGAATGCCTTCGGACCCCGCCGGCAGCGACGCGCTCCAAAGCATCTGCCCCGTCTCCTCGTCGAGCGCGCGAATCCTGCCGTCGCTCGCGGCGATAAAAATCAGGCCCGTTGAGGTCACGATCATCCCGTGGTGTTCCGCCATGAACGCTCCGGTATCGTGAGCGCCCTCCGCCGCAGCCTGCGCATCCTGCCCGAACGGCACTTTCCACTTGATGGTTCCGCTGTTCAGGTCATACGCCACAATCGACGACCACGGCGGACCGACCACGAAAGGCTGATCCGGATAGAGCCCCCAGTTCGTGTAATAACGAACCCGCGGCGTCTTGCTGCCTTTCGGATAAGCAGGCCCTCCGAGGGGCGTGTAATCAGCCGCATTACCTTCCTGAATCACCAGGCCGCCCGGCGCGCCTCCGGACGCCACGACCGGTCCCGCAACTTCGCTCTTCACGGATGCCGGCGCCGTCGCGCCATCGCTCAAATACTCGTACAATCGCTTCGCGGCCGCTTCATCGACATCCGCGAAGCCCGGCATCTCGCCCCGCCCCGAGTGCACGGTGGACCGGAACGAATCGAACGGCACGCGCTTGCCGATTCCGGCCAAAGCCGGTGGACCGGACCCGGAGCCCACGCCACCAACGCCGTGGCATGTCTGACAGCGGGCGGCATAAACGGCCTTCGCGTCGGCGCCTGAATTCTGCTTACCCAGCGGATCTTCCAGGCTGAGCTTATAAATCGTCGGCCAGTCCTGCGTATTCAGGTACAGCAGCCCTTTGGAAGGATTCACTGCCCCGCTGCCCCAGTTGGAGCCGCCGCGCGCTCCCGGCATCGAGATGGTTTCGGACATCCCTGGCGGCGTGAAAAGCCCTTCGTTTCGCATCCCGGCGATCCGGTCTTTCCAGCCCGCGCGCTCCTCGGGCGTCAAAATGTACGGGTTCACGTCCGCCGCCGAGATCTTCTGGCGCGCAAAGGGCGGCGGCGCCGTCGGGAATGGCTGGGTCGGCCACGCCTGCTCACCGGGCATCAGACTCTTCGCCACCCGCCGCTCCTCAATCGGCCAGAGCGGCTTGCCTGTCACGCGATCGAACACATACAGGAATCCCTGTTTGCTCGACTGCGCCACCACGTCCACCAGTTTGCCCTCATGCCGGACCGTGAGTAATTGCGGCGCGGCCGTGGCGTCGTAATCCCACAGATCGTGGTGAACCATCTGGAAATGCCACAAACGCTTCCCCGTGCGCGCGTCCAGCGCCAACAGACAATTCGCGAACAGGTTCATGCCGACCCGGTCGGCGCCATAGTAGTCGTAAGTCGGCGAGCCGGTCGGAAAGTAAGCGATTCCGCGCTTCTCATCCAGCGTGATCTCACCCCACGTATTGGTACCGCCCGAGTATTTCCACGCGTCTTTCGGCCACGTCTGGTACCCGAATTCCCCCGGATGCGGAATGGTATGAAAACTCCAGACCAGCTTCCCGGTCATCACGTTATAAGCGCGCAGGTCACCCGGCGGCGATAAGTACGCCTCGCCCGTCGCCGACCCCAGCAGAATCAGGTCTTCAAAAACGCGCCCCGGGGTGTCCGGCTGAATGCGGTTAATGGTCTTGGGATCCCTCCCCAGACCTTCCCGCAAATTCACCAGGCCCTGTTTTCCGAACGTCAGAATCGATTGCCCCGTGCGCGCGTCGATCTCTTCCAGATAATGATTCATCGTGAAGATCAGCCGCCGGTCTTTGCGGTCTTTACTTTCCCAATAGGCGATGCCGCGCGTCGTCAGGCCGGGAAGGTTCGCGTGGATCCAGATCTCTTTCCCCGTCGCCGCGTTCAAGGCCACCAGCGAACTGTTCTTCGCGAGGACATACATCACGTCATCGACGATAATCGGATTGAATAAGTAAGCGTGGTCGTCGCCGGTTGGATAGGTCCATGCGACCTGCAACTGACTTACATTGCTCTTATTGATCTGATCGAGCGCGACGAAGTGAGAAGAATCCGGCCCGCCGCCGTAGTCCATCCACTTTCTGTGATCCTGCTCCGCCGCGACCAGCGGAAGGGCCATACAACTCGCGAGAACCCAAAACGCCCGCCGCATCAGCGCGCCTCCAGTTGCCGAACATAGGCCAGATTCGTCCGCATATCTTCCTCCAGCATTCCCGGCCGCGATTCCGTCT
The DNA here is from genome assembly GCA_903851195.1 of uncultured Acidobacteriia bacterium. Lineage (GTDB taxonomy): Bacteria > Acidobacteriota > Terriglobia > Bryobacterales > Bryobacteraceae > BOG-234. The sequence continues at coordinate 150,854 of CAINNJ010000027.1, read as the reverse complement.
CCAGATTCGCGTAACCGGTGAACCCGATCGCCCGGATCGCCGCCATCACCTCGCCGAACCGAATCTTACCTTCCCCCAGAAACACCGGCTTGTCTTTCAGATGAATCTGACAGATCCGGTCCCTGCCCAGCCACCGGATCTCCCGCGCCACATCGTACCGGCCGATATTCGTGGAATTGCCCACGTCGTAATAAACGCGAACGTTTGCCGACCCCGCGCGCTCCATCATGCGGGCATTCTCTTCGGCCGAATTCTCGTTCTCCAGCCCCAGCACCACGCCTGCACTCCGGGCCTCTACGGCGAGTTCGCGCAGCGCATCCGCGACATAGTCCATCTCCGCCTGCGTGCGCGTCGCCTGCTTGCCGAAGAACGGCAACAGCAACACCTCACTGCCCAGCGTCCGCGTCATCCGGATCGAGTCCGACACCCACCGCACCGCTGGGCCGCCATTCTTGAGCCCATCCGTGTGCAGCATGTCCACGCACGTGCCGTCGATCGGAATCCGGTGCTCCGACGCCAGTGCACGATACCGCGCCAGTAGCGCCGCGTCGTCCAAAGGCAGTTTGCCGTCCGCGATCTTCCGCCCGAACGAAACCTGCACGCCATCAAAACCGAGCCGCGCGGCCAGCGGGACGGCGTCGGGGTTCGCGCCCAGTTTCAGATTCCAGTCCGTGATGCCGATGCGCAGTTTCGGCGCGGCTGCGCGCAGCAGGGGCGCGGCGCAACCGGCGAGCAACCCGCGCCGGCTGATCATGCCGCCTCTCCAAACACCCGCTCTGCGAATTTCCGGCTTAGCGTGAGGTTCTCCGCCAGACTCCGTGTCACGCTCGTGTTGTCGCGCCACGCCAGTTCCACCACCAGGAGCGGACGCTGGCGCTCCCGCTTCATCTGCGCGGCTATCCGGCTGTAATCCACATCGCCTTCGTTCAGCGATTCCAGCCAGAGCTTCTCTTTCGAGTTCCGCAGATGAACTTCGGTCACGCGCGAACCGGCCTCGTGCAGCAGCTCAAACGGATCCATGCCGCCCTGATGCACCCAATCCAGATCCAGACAAATCGCGGCGTTGGTCGTGCGCAGCGTGCTGCGGAACTCCCGCGCGCCCGAAACCATCTCCGGCGTGTGGTTGTGGATGCGAAGTTCCACACCCTGTTTCTTCAAAGCCGCACCCAGCAGGTTGATCTGTTCGCCCTGCACCGTCAACTCGGCATCCGTCTTTTCCGCGCCGCCCGGCTTCGGATTCGGATTGTTCACCACACCGGTGCAGCCGAACGGGCGGCAGATCTCCGCCACCTGCAGCGCCAGTTCCGTGGTCTTCTCGGCGGCTTCGGCCTCATGCATCGCGCCGCCCACGTAGACCGACGGCATCCGCAGACCCGAGGCATGCAGCAGGTCCACGGTGCGCGCCCGCAGTTCCGGCGCGAAGAAAGCCTGGTTCAGTTCCACGTTGTGAAAGCCGGCGGCGCGCGCCATGGGGATCACCTCGCCCAGCACCTCGCCCAGGGGCTTCTTCGCCCGTTGCGCATACTGCTGGAAGATGTAGCCTTCCACCGAAACGCGCGATTCCCGCGCCGCCGCGCGTGCCGTGGCCGCGGCCCCCGCCAACACCAAAACCTCGCGACGCGTCATGCTGCATCCCTCGGTCTCAAATAATATTCGATCGCTTCTTCCCGGCCCAGCCCCGCCGGCTCGGATTCCGCGTCGGGATGCGTCCCGCGGAACCGCTCCAGCAGCAGGGCCTGCAGCCGCGCGACCGTGTCCGCATTCTTTCCTGCCACGTCGGTGAATTCACCGGGATCCTCACGCAGGTCGTACAGCCGCTGGTAGCGCCCCGGCTTCGGCTTGTCCGTCACGTAGCCATCGGTTCGCTCGCGCTGGCCGGAACAGAAAATATACTTCCACTCTTTGGTCTTGATGTAGGCTTCTTCGTTCTCCAGATACTCACTGAACACGTGATCGCGCGGTCGCTCCACCTGCCCGCCTTCCAGATAAGGGCGCAGACTTTGCCCGTGCGGGCCGGGCAGCGCGTCCAGCCCCATCAGGTCGGAGATCGTCGCCGTGACATCCACATGCTCCGTGAAGTCCGCAATCACGCCCTGCCGGATCCGCCCCGGATACCGCATGATCAGCGGCACCCGCAGAGCGGCCTCATAGCCGCAGTGCTTTTCAAAACGCCCGTGCTGCCCGAGGCAATAGCCGTGATCCGCCGTGTAAATCACGAAGGTATCTTCCTCCAGGCGAAGCCGTCGCAACGCCTCCAGCACGCGCCCGATACTGCGGTCCACAAAGCGCACGGAGGTGTAGTAGGCCGCGATGATGCCCTGCTTCTCCTCATCGCTCAGATCGCGGAAGATCAGCGGGATCTGCCCGCCGTCTTCCGGCCCTACGGGCGGCACCGGAAACATTGCCGGGTCGAACCAGCGCCGGTCTTCAATCGGAAAATCGTAGGGCGAATGCGGCTCCTGGAAGCTCACCCACAGCGCGAACGGATTTTCCCCCTGCTCCTCCATGTACCGGATCGCCTGCCCTGCCATGTAAGTGCTCTTCATGTCCTGTTCGTAAGCGGGATAGGGCAGCTTGTCGGCGTTGAGCCAGATTCTTGCCGGATCTTTGAACGGTTGCCAGCGCGGCTTGGTGGGTATGTCGTCCGGCACGGCGCGACGCCGCGCAGCCGACTGCCAGGCCGCGGCGATCCGATCCTCCGTCTCCGCCACTTCGAACCCGTGCAGGCCCGGCTTACCAGGCTTGTTGAAGTGCATTTTGCCGAAGACTGCCGTGCGATAGTTCGCCTTGCGGAACTGCAGGGCCAGCGTCGCCTTATCGTCGGCCAGCGGAGTCCCCAGCACCGTCACGCCCGCCGCGTGAGGAAGTTGCCCGGTCAGCAGGCACTGCCGCGACGGCGTGCACACCGGGGAGTTGCAATGGTGAGCGCTGAACCGCGTGCCCTCGGTCGCCAGCCGGTCGATGTTCGGCGTTTGGGCGCGGCCATTGCCGTCGCACCCCAGCACGTAGCCGGCATGGTCGTCGGCCAGAATGAACAGAAAATTCGGACGGCGCCGCGCGCGCGTTTGCGCGAAGGCCGTGCTCGTCAGGGCCAGACCGGTTTGAGCGAGGCCAGTCAGAGCCTCGCGGCGGGAAAGGAGGGGGCTCAGGCTCAACCCATCCATTCCGGATGCTGCGCCGTCCCGTCGAACTGCGTCGTCGTCTTAAACGGCTCGAACTTTCCGCTCATGGCCGCTTCCTTCGTCTTCGCGACCATTGCCTGCAGTTGGGGTTCGGACAAGGGTTTGAACGTGCGCACCGCCTCGAACGCCTGATCCAGCCGCTCCATGGAATCGCAGCCGTTGATCACCACGGAGGTGGGCAGATTCATCGCATAATGCAGGCACTCGATGGGTGTCGCCACCTTGGCTTTCAGCACATTGCCGAACGCGATCGGCTTCATCCCCAGCACCGCGATGCCTTCCTTCACCAGCCGCGGCACCATCTGATGCGCGAAGCTCCGGAAGTGATAATCGAGCACGTTCAGCGGCATCTGGCAGGCATCGAAGTGAAACTGGTTCTGCGCCGCCATATCCAGCATCCGGAGGTGCACGGCGGGATCTTTATGGCCGGTAAAGCCGATGTACCGCACCTTTCCCGCCTGCTTCGCGGCCATCACCGCTTCCAGCGCTCCGCCAGGCGCGAAGAACCGGTCCGGATCCTCCATGCGGATATTCTCGTGGAACTGAATCAGATCGATGGTTTCCACCTGCAGCCGCCGCAGCGATTCGTCAATCTGTTGCGCCGCCATCGCCCGCGTGCGCCCGTTATATTTCGTCATCAGGAACACGCGCTTCCGGTACCCGTCCCGCAGCGCCTTGCCCATGCGGATCTCGCTGCCGCCGTCGTGGTAATCGCAGGAGTTATCGAGGAACGTAATGCCGCGATCCACCGCGCTCCGCACGATCCGGATGCTCTCACTCTCCTCCTTCGGCACGCCCATGTGATAGCCGCCCAGCCCGATCGCCGAGACACGCTCCCCGGTCGAGCCCAGGTTCCGGTAAATCATTCCGTTGGAGGTCTGCGCGTCGAGTTTCGCCGCCACCTGCAGAGCCGCCAGCGCCGTCAGGAATTCCCGTCGTTCCATACCCAAGAGCTTATTCCCGCGCCGCCCCCGAAGACAAGGGCTATCGCGGTCCGGGCTATCGCGGTCCGCCGACGCGCCACGACGCCAAAGTGGCGATTCCGTCGTGCCGGCCAATGTCCGGACGGATCAGAAGCTCCAGAACCGCCACGTCTTCCAGATTCACCGAGTACTCTTCCAGTTCCGTGGTGGCGCCACCCGGGCTGAAGTTGAACTGCTGCCGGACGATTTCTTTGCAGCCGCCCGCGGCCGGGCACCAGCTCAGAGTGAACTCCTGCGTTCGCTGCAGTTCCCGCTCTTCGAAACGAAGCCGGATGCGGCTGACCGACACCGGTTCATCGAACAGGATCCGGATCAGTTGCGGACCGGGAGCTGACGCCCTCCATCCGTGTGCCCCATCGCCGGTGAATACGGCCTCAATCGGAAAGGACGCCTCTTCCGACGCAACTTCCACCGTCGCGATATCGGTGAGCTTCAGCCAACCTTGCTCCTGCTCCGCGGTGGTGACCGGGGCTGCAATTCGCTTGCGCATGTTTGCTTCATTCTCTCCTGAATACCGCCACGGGCAATCCGCCAAATATTTCTTCGGCGGTGATGCCGTTCTCGTCCACCCGAATCATCACCCCGGTCAGCACGTTGCGCAACCGCGCTCCCGTCAGATAGGCGGGGAAGGAAACCTGGGTTCCGCTCCACCCCGGTCCCGTCTCGCGCCGCGCCGGAAACCGCGCCGTCAGAACCACCACGGCGGCATCGGCGCTGCGCCGAACAAAACCGCATACGCAATCGGCCAGCGGACCCGCGGCCTCCAGGGGCTCATAATCGCCGCGGCTGAACACTTCCGGCGCTTCCGCGCGCAGCGCCAGCAAACGCGCCGTCAGCAGCAACTTCACGCGGCCGTCCTGCCAGTGCTCCAGCATCTCCGGCATCGGGTTCTGCTCACCCGCTACCGCCTCCAGCAAGCGCGCCCGACGCGCATAGTCCACCGGCCGCCTGTTGTCCGGATCCACCAGGCTCAGGTCCCACAACTCCGCGCCCTGATAAATATCCGGCACGCCGGGCACGGTGAGCTTCAGTGCCGTCTGCACCAGGCTGTTCTGCACGCCCAGCCGCGCAATGCGCTCCTGCAAAGGAAGGAATGCCGCGAAGAACGCCCGCGAGCCCTGCGGATCGAGTGCGCCCTCCACGAACGACAGCACCGCGTTCTCATACGCCGTGTTCGGGCTCGCCCAAGTGGTATGCACCTTCGCCTCCCGCATCGACTTCGTCATGGCGCCCTTCAGCCGCTCCGCGTACTCCTGCAGCGCTTCGGCCGACAGCGTCTCCGTGCCCGTCAGTTCCACCGGCCACGTGCCCGCCAGCAGCTGATAGAACAGATACTCCTCGTTCCGGTCCGGCGGCGCCGTCGCCTCGATGTCGCCGCGGCGCGCGCGCAATACCCGGCTCCAGACGTGCGACTGCTTTCGCCACTCGTCCGGCAACTCCGACAACACCGCCAGCCTCGCCCGCGTATCTTCGCCGCGCTTGGTGTCGTGCGTGGAGGTGGTCAGCATGGAATCCGGCCACCGCTTCGCCCGCTGCGCATTCGCTTTGTGGAAGCCCGACAGCGAGCCCCCGAACTGCGCCGGATTGCCGCCCACCTCATTCAGCGCCACAAACCGGTTGTAGCGATAGAACGCCGTATCCTCCAGACCCTTCGCCATCACGGGACCGCTGTACTGCTGCAGCTTCATCGCGCATCGCAGCACCGTGTGCCGGCTGAAGCCGCTGCGGGTGCCCGCCACCAGATCTCCCGAGAGCAGCCGGCACACAAAATCGAAGGCGCTGCTGTCCACTTCGGTCACATTCGAGCGCGCCAGCTTCATCGCCCAGTTCAGATCGCGCCGGTCTTCTTCCGTGGGCCGCCCTTCCGAATCCACGTAAATCCGATAGACCGGAAAGCAGGCCACCACCTCGCGAATGGCACGCCGCAGCACGTTGTGCGTGAAATCCGCCGTCTCCGGCCGGTGCCGCGCCACCTCCGCCGCCTCGCGAGCCAATACGTTCAGTTCGCTCGCCATCTCATTCCGCATGATCCGGAGCTTACACTCGCGCACCACTTCCGGAAAGCTCTTCCGCTCGCCCGTGAAATCCGCGAAGTTCCGCGCGAAGCCCTCTTCGCCCGCCGGATCGATCAGAATTCCCAGCACCAGATTGGAGAACTCATAGCCGGTGGTTCCCTCCACCGGCCAATCCTCCCGCAGGCTCTCATGCTGCGCCAGAATCTTTTCCACCACCAGATAAAACGGCCCGCCCGATTCCGCCGTCCCCAGCGCGCGCAGCCGCTTCAGATACTCCCGCGGATTCAGCAATCCGTCGACGTGGTCGATCCGCAGCCCGTCCAGCGTGCCGTCGCGCAACATCCGGAAGACCAGCGAATGCGCATAATCGAACACGTCGGGTAGTTCCATTCGCAACCCGGCCAGATCGTTGATATTGAAAAATCGCCGGTAATTGATGTCGTCTGCCGCCACACGGAAATGCGCGGCGCGCCAGTGTTGCGTGGCGATCAACGCATCGAGTCGCGTCCAGCTTGCGGCCACGCCCGCTATGCCGTGGAAGCTCTGCACCGCGGCCGCAATCGCATCCTGGACGCCCTCCCGCTCCGCCGCCGAGCGAGCCAGTTCAGCCTTCAGATCATGCGCTCGCCGCGGGACCTGAGGATGCCACTCCTGCAGGTTGGCGAACTCATCGCCCAGCCGTTCCAGTTCCGGATGCGCATCCCCGAGAATCATCTGGTATTGCAGCGGGCAGACCGGCAGCTTGTGCGTGTCGTAAGCCCACACCGCGAAGGCGCCTTCCTTCGCATCGAATCGAAGCGTTAACTTTCCTCCGTAGAGTTCCACGCCGTACTGGTCGCCCAGAAACGGAATCAGCAGCTTGTTGCGCAGGTAATACGGATCGCGCTGCCAGTCGATATCGAACCAGCCGGCGTAAATGGAATCGCGCCCCCACTCCAGCACGTCGAGCCACAGCGGATTATCCGCGCCGCCCACCCCCATGTGATTCGGCACGAAGTCCAGAATCTGCCCGAGGCCGTTTCCGCGCAGCGCCTTCACCATGGCGTCGAAGGCCGCCTGATTCCCCAGTTCCGGGTTTAGCTGGTGATGGTCCACAATGTCATAGCCGTGCGAACTGCCCGGTCGCGCTTTCAGCCACGGCGACGCGTAGACATGGCTTACGCCGAGCCGGGCCAGATAAGACGCCAACTGCCCTGCCTCGGCAAAGCCGAAGCCCTTGTGGAACTGCAGCCGGTACGTCGCGCGCGGCGTCATGCGCCGGGCTCCAGCCACCACGCGACCCGGTCTCCCTCCACCCAGATCAGCTCGCCCGTAACACACGGAAAGCCAGGCGTGCCTTCGCCCGTGAGATTCGCCGCCAGGACCAACTCCCCCGCGCCTTCCACAGCCCAGCGGACGATCACCACTTCCGGCGCGACCACCTCATAGCTTCCGCCGCGACGGATCTTCGGCAGCAGCGGGACAATCCGTTCCCGCCGCACCGCGAGGATTCGCCGGTACCAGGCCAGCCAGTCCGCGTGATCGGGCTCCGACAGTTCTTCCCAGCGCAGCTTTCCGGCTTCGAACGTCGCCTTGGCCTGCGGATCCGGAATGCGCTCCTGCTGCGCGGGATCCTGAAACTCCGGGAATCGGGCAAACTCCCTGCGCCTCCCGTTCCGCACGGCGTCCGCAAGGTCGCACCCGAAATCGCAGAAGAACGGAAACGGCCGCGACGTGTTCCACTCCTCCCCCATGAACAACATCGGAATCTGCGGCAGCAGCAGGTAAACGGCGGCCGCCGCGCGGAGCGACTCGCGAGACGACTCCGTCACCACGCGATCCCCGAACGCCCGGTTGCCGATCTGATCGTGGTTCTGCAGAAAGGCCACGAACGCGGTGGGCGGCAGATGCGCGGAAACTTCGCCGCGGGCTCGCTCCCGGTATTCCATCGTCTCGCCCTGAAAGGCGAACCCCTCGGCCAGCGCGCGCCCCAGCTTCTCCGAATCGCCCAGGTACTCGGCGTAGTAAGCCTTGCCCTCGCCCGTCAGCGCCGTATGCAGAACATGATGCGCATCGTCATTCCATTGCGCCGTGCAAACCGCCGGACGGTTCGCCGCATCCCGCTCCAGCCAGCCAGCCTGATTCTCTTCGTTCTCGACAAGCAGATGCACCGGCCTGTCACCCGCAGCCTCCCGCACCCGTTCCGCGATCTCGACCACGATGTGCTTCGGACTGTCGTCTTTGATCTGATGCACCGCATCCAGACGAAAGCCATCGATGCCGAACCTTTCCACCCAATACAGCGCGTTGTGGATGAAGAAGTCGCGCACCGGCCCACTGGTCGCGCCGTCGAAATTGATGGCCGCGCCCCAGGGCGTGTGATGCCTCTCCGTAAAGAAGGCCGGCGCGTAGAGATGCAGATAATTGCCTTCCGGCCCGAAGTGGTTGTAGACAACGTCCAGCAGCACCATCAGACCGCGCGCGTGCGCCGCGTCCACCAGCGCCCGCAGGTCTTCCGGACGGCCGTAAGTGGCCTCCGGCGCATAGAGCAGCACGCCGTCGTAGCCCCAGTTCCGCTTGCCCGGGAACTCCGCAATCGGCATCAGCTCAATCGCGGTGATCCCCAGCGCCGCCAGATGGTCCAGCTTCGAAATCGCCGCGCGGAAGGTGCCTTCCGGCGTGAACGTCCCGACATGCAGCTCATAGATCACGGCCTCTTCCCACGGACGCCCCACCCACCCGGTGTCGGCGGACATCGGCGCGATCAGTTCGCTCGGCCCGTGCACATCGTCCGGCTGAAAATGCGAAGCCGGATCCGCCACGCGCCGTCCGTCCGGCATCACGAACCAGTAGCGCGAACCCGCCGCGGCCCGCTCCGTCACCAGTTCGAACCAGCCGTTTCCCAAAGCCGTCATCGGCAGCGGAGCGGACTCTCCCAGGATCTCCAGCGAGGCCATCCTGCATCCCGGCGCCCACCATCGAAACCGCACGGTGCCGTCGGCGCGCACTACCGGCCCATGCGGATTCACACGCTGTGTCATCATGCGGGCTTCAATTCGGCCGCCGGAGTGGCGCAGGCTGTCCAGCCCGCATTCGGCTCCAGAACGAACAGGACCAGAGACCGCCCGGCCGCCGTGTAGCTTCGTCCCGCCGCGAAGGCGCCCCGAGGAGCCCCGCTGCTTTCCTCGTTCGTGTCGAGCAGCAGCTTCCACTCACAGCCGCCCGGCGCCTCCGGCAAGGTGAACGCCACCTGTTCATAGTGCCCGTTGATCAGCATGTAAATGGTGGCTTCTTTTCCGCGCTGCCGGATTCCCGTGCTCTGTGCCCTGCCGTCCAGCAGCATGCCGAACGACCGCAGCATGGGATTGTGCCAGTCGTCCGCACTCATCTGGGAACCGTCGAAATTGATCCACGTCACGTCGCGAACACCCAGATCCTCGATATAGAGACCATTCAGAAACAGATTACGCCGCAGGATCGGATATTTGTGGCGCAGCGAAATCAGCCGCCGCACGAACTTCAGCAGCCCGGCATTCGCCGTCGCCAGCGACCAGTCCACCCAGCTGATCTCGTTGTCCTGGCAGTACGCATTGTTGTTGCCCTGCTGCGTCCGCGCGAACTCGTCCCCCGCGAGGATCATCGGCGTGCCCTGCGACAGCAGCAGCGTGGCGAAGAGATTGCGCATCTGCCGGCCCCGCAACACATGGACGGCCGGATCGTCCGTCGGCCCCTCCGCGCCGCTGTTCCAGGAGCGGTTGTCCGAGGTCCCGTCGCAGTTCCCTTCTCCATTCGCCTCGTTGTGCTTCTGGTTGTAACTCACCGTGTCGGCCAGCGTGAATCCGTCATGCGCGGTCACGAAGTTGATCGACGCCCATGGTCTGCGGCCCTGATGCTGAAACAGCCGCGAGGAGGCGCAGAGACGCTCCGCCAGCAGACTGCCCGAAAGTTCGCCGCGCCAGAAGTCTCTCACGTCATCGCGGTATTGCCCGTTCCACTCGGCCCATCCCGGCGGGAAGGCGCCCACCTGATAGCCACCCGGGCCGACGTCCCACGGTTCGGCGATCAGCTTCACGGCCCCCAGCACGGGATCCTGACTACAGGCTTTCAGAAAGCCGCTCTGGTTGTCGAAGCCGTTGGGCTCCCGCGCCAGAATCGTACCGAGATCGAACCGGAAACCGTCCACATGCGTCTGCTGCACCCAGTAGCGCAGGCTGTCCGTCACCATTTGCAGCACGCGGGAGTGGCTCACGTTGACCGTGTTCCCGGTGCCCGTGTCGTTGATGTAATAACGCGGCCGTTCCGGCATGAGCCGGTAATAACTCGCGTTGTCCAGACCTTTGAAGGAAAGCGTCGGCCCCAGTTCATTGCCTTCCGCCGTGTGGTTGTAAACCACGTCCAGAATCACTTCGAGGCCGGCATTGTGGAGTTGCGCCACCATTTGTTTGAACTCGCGCAGGCTCTCCCTGGGAGTGGCGGCATACCGCGGATCCGGCGCAAAGAAGCCTATGCTGTTGTAACCCCAGTAATTCGTGAGTCCCTTCTGCAGCAGGTGGCCGTCGCTCACGAACGTATGCACCGGCATCAGTTCCACCGACGTCACACCCAGCGACTTGATGTACTTCACCACCTCATCGCTGCCCAGCCCCGCGTAAGTGCCGCGCAGGTGATCCGGCAAGCCGGGATGCAGTGCCGTGTACCCGCCGACGTGCAACTCGTAGAGGATCGTGTCGTCCCAGGGGATTTTCGTGCGGTCGCGCCGGCCGCTCCAGTCGAACTCGGGGTCGACGACCACGCAGCGCGGCACAAACGGGGCGCTGTCCCGTTCATCGAACGTGAGGTCGTCGCCGCTCTCCATCTGGTAACCGAAAATCGCGGGATCCCAAACCAGTTCTCCGGTGTGGGCGCACGCGTAAGGATCGAGCAGCAGTTTATTCGGATTGAACCGGTGTCCGGCTTCCGGCTCGTAAGGACCGTGCACCCGATAGCCGTACAAGGTGCCCGGCAACAGATCGGGCACGTAACCATGCCAGATTTGGTCCGTGTATTCCGGCAGCACGATGCGCTGCACTTCTTCCCGGCCACTGTCGTCGAAGAGACAAACTTCCACCTTCGTCGCATGCGCGGAGAAGACCGCGAAGTTGGTGCCCGCGCCGTCCCACGTGGCGCCGCGCGGATAAGGAGAGCCTTCCCGGATCCTGGGCTTCCGGCTCAAATTCCTGGAAGAGGGGGTTTCCTGAGCAAGCATAAAGGGAACGCGTCAGACGAACAGGCACACACCTGTGCATCGCGCGTTCCACCGTGCGGAAACTGCCTCTTTAAATGCGTTCCAGCCGTTCCTGCGCGTCTCCGAACTGGTCCAGCTTCACCCCATAGCGATCCATCAGAGAAAGGTAAAGGCTGCACATCTTGCGCTTCTCTTCCGCCTGACCGACGAAGTTCAGCGTGCGCCCGGTCTCGAGCGTGCCGCCCAGTCCGCCCGCCAGCAGCAGGGGCAGACGGGTATTGTCATGCTTCCTGCCGATCCAGAGGTTCGAGAGGAACATCAGGCACGAATGGTCGAGCACGGTGCCGTCGCCCTCCGGCATGCTGTCCAGTTTCTGCGCCAGATAAGCAAACTGGCTCACGTGGAACCGCGCGATGCGCTCATAACCCGCCGACGCGTTATCGTGCGACGCGCTGTGATGGCCGTCTTTCACTTCGAGGAACGGATAGTACATGGCCGAAAGATCGCGCGAAATAATCAGCGACGCCACGCGCGTCTTGTCCGTCTGGAACGCGATCGCGATAATGTCGCACATCAGCCGCGCATGGTCGCGCAGATCTTCGGGCAGACCGTTGGCCGGGCGATCCATCGTGAACAAACCGCGATTCTTCGCCTTTGCCTGATCTTCCGCCGTGTCCTTCGTGGCCCGCATGCTCTCGACGCGCTTCTCCACCTCGCGCACGCTCGTCAGATACTCGTCGAGCTTCGCTTTGTCCGTGGAACTGATCTTCCGCGTCAGCGATTCCGCGCTGTCCCGCACGCGGTCCAGAATGCTCAGATTGCGCAGGCTGCCGCGGTTCTCGAACAGATTGTCGAACGCCAGCGAGGGATAGATCTCCACGGGCACCGGCGACTCGGGCGTCTGCCACGAGATATGCGAACTGTAGGCCATCGAGAAGTTCGTCTCGTGGTACCCCGTCATCGGCTGGTCGCAGGCCAGCACGATGCTCGACTGCGGCGTGCTCTCCCCGATCCGGCTCGCGATCATCTGATCGACGCTGACGCCGGAGTGAATAATGGCGCCCTTGGTGATGTGCGCGCCCGTCAGCAGGCAGCCCGTCTGCGCCGGGTGAATGCCCTGCCCCGTCGCCGCTTTATTGAACAGACCGTCGATGACGTTGATCTTCTTCTTCAGCGGTTCCAGCGGTTCCAGCGTCTTGCTGAGCTTCATCTCCGCGCCGTTGCCGGTCGCGCTCCAGTGGTCCTCGTTAATGCCGTTGCCGAGGAACATCACGGCGAAGCGTTTCGGAAACGCTCCCGCGGAAGGCGTGTCGGCCAGCGCGTGCAGGGACGGAAGCCAGGGCAGAGCCATCGTGGCTCCGGCGCCACGAAGAACGGTTCGACGGGTTATACGGGAACTGGTCATGCGAATCACCTTTCCTTCTACTCTATCTCGGTTTTCTTAACGATTCATGCCTAACGGTTCATGGCCACGGCGGCCGACCGCGCGACAGGTTTGGCAACCGGCTCCGGCGCCCGCCGGTTGAGGAACTGGGGACTGGTCACCACCGCTTCCACCATCGCGTCAAACCGGTAATCTTTCGCCGCCAGCGCCGCCTCCATCCGGTCTACGAGCGGCTCGTCGGAAAGCTGCAAAGACCGGTTCAGCGCGTAGGACACCAGCTTCCTCGCCATGCCGTCGATGAAATCCTTCTGGCGATGCTCGCGGATGAAGGACTGCACGCCAGTCATCCCAGAGGCCTGCACGCCGCCCGGGAACGTCGCCGACGCGTCAATCGGGCGCCCGGCCAGATCCTTCGTGCGCGCCTCGCCCGTTGGCCCGTAGCCTTCGAACGCCAACCCGAAAACGTCGAACCTTGCGTGGCAGCCCGCGCAGACGGGATTCGCCCGGTGCTGCGCCAGCACTTCCCGCAACGGCAGGTCGGTCTTCGATTCATCGTGAGGCAACTCCGGCACCACCGGCGGCGGCGGCGGAATCACCTCTCCCAGCAACCGGTGCACCACCCAGTAACCGCGCTTCACGGGACTGGTCCGCAGACCCGGCGACGTGTTGGTCATGAACACCGCCATGGGCAGCAACCCGCCGCGATTATACGCGGCAGCGTCGTCCACCCGGACCCACGTGTCCTCACCCGGTTTGCCGTCCGTTTTGATTTCCGGCATCCCGTAATGCTTTGCCAGCACCGGATTCACGAACGTGTACTTGCCGTACAGCATGTCCAGGACCGACCGGTTGTTCGCAATCACATCCTGAATGAAGCGGATCGGCTCCTGGAACATGGCCTCGCGCAGATCGTTCGTAAAGGTCGGGAAGCGATCGCGATCCACCGAGTTGTAGTTTTCAAAGTGCCTGAAATCGAGCCAGTTACCGGCGAACTCGGTCGCGAAATTTCGAACCCGTTCGTCTTTCAGCATGCGGCGTGTCTGCGCCAGCAAAACGTCCGGACGCCGCAGATCGCCGGCTTCCGCATGACGCATCAGCTCCGCGTCCGGCATGCTGGACCACAGGAAATAACTCAGCCGGCTGGCAATCGCGTAAGGCGAGAGCGGCCGAACACCGCCTGCGGTCAGCGCCACATTTTGCACGCCCGAAGACGCGCCTTCCGAACGTGTATCCAGATCCAGCCGGTACAGGAAATACGGCGACATCAGAATCCCGGTGATCGAATCCCGAATCGCTTCTTCGTGGGACAGGCTGTCCTTGTCCCGCATCTTGTGGTAGTAAGCGAGAATGTCGTCGCGCTCGGCCTTCGTCAGCGGCCTGCGGTAGGCGCGCGCCGCGAACCGAAGCACGGCGTCCATATGCTTCCCTTCGGCGTCCACGCGGGTCTTTTCCAGCGCCCGCAGCGTGGCATTGATGCCGTCGAAGTGCGTGCGAATCGCTTCCGGCGCGACGGGATCGCTCTTCGGATCCGCCTTCGCCTTCGCCAGATACTGATCGCGCAGCCCCATAATCACCGGCGCATCCGTCACTTCGTGATCGGCCGGACGGGGCGACGCCGCTTCCGCGCCCTTGCCCAGCACCTCGCCGCTCTGGTTAAAGAAGTACTGCACGAACGTGCGCGCCGTGAAATCGGCGATGTAATCGAACTCCGCCCAGAGACGGTCCAGTTGTTTCTGGCCTTTCTCGTCGAGAATCAGTTGCATCAGCGGCGCATCGTCGCGATAGAAACCCATCACGCTGTGATACCCGGCGCTCAGCAGGCGGCCTTTGTCTTCGGAATCGTCCGGGAAATAGCGGCCACGCTCCGTGATGTAGAAGGTATCCGGAAACACCGTCGCGAAGCGCGCAAACGCCGCTTCATACTTGCTTCGCTGCGCCGCGGGAACCACCAGATCCGGATCCCCCAGACGAGCCTTCAAAGTCAGTGCCGCCCAGCGCGGAGCCGCTTCCTGGTGCAGTCCCGGATAGCGCGGAATCACCGGCATCGCCGGCGTCGGATCCGTATCGTTCCGCAGCGCAGCCGGATCGCTTTCCCGCCGGTGCATCGCGAATGCCCGCAGTTTCCAGTTCAGTAGAGGCTGCGATCCTGCGGGCAATCCGCGCACCACGGGCGCCGCAAACTGCATCGCCGTGTCGCGCCGGATCCGCATCACGAACTCCCGCATCTCCACGCATTTCGCCCGCAGCGTTTCCGGCTGCTGCGAGCGCGCGACACCCTTATCCGGACCGGGAAGCGCCTTCCACATTCCCTGCAACTTCGCCACCGGACCCACTTCCGCACTCGCCTTCGCCGCCGGCTCTTCGATCAGTTGCCAGATCACCGGCAAGTACTTCGCGCTGATTTTCGCGTCCGCCGCCACCGTGGCCAGCGTCGCGTTCGGCTTGCCCAGCGCGGCCCGGTGTTTGTACTTCCACGCCGCCAGAAAATAATCGGCGTAATCGGTCGGCTGGCTCTTGTAAAAATCGACGATTCTCTGGATCGGGTACTTGTCCCGGTCCGTCTCCGAAAGCATCGGGTGCGCCGCGAAATCGATCCCGTCCGGCGTCAGCACCATGCGGTCGCCCACCTCGCGCGCGGCTTGCAGATACTTCTTCAGCAGCGCCGCCGACATCGTCAGCGATTCGCCCGAATTATCGAACCCGGCCAGATTCGCCGGATCCACCGGGAACTCTTTGGTCGGCTGCATGTCGACGCCGGTCAGATCGCGGATCGTGTAGTTGTACTCGGAGTTGCTCAGCCGCCGGGCCAGCACGGGCCCCGGATCCCCGGCGTGACGCCGCGTTTCCGTCGCGCGCATCGCGTCGATCCAATCCGTGACCTTCTTCGCATCCGCCGCGGGAGGAGCCGGCATCGCGCTCGGCGGCATCGTCTTCGCCGCCAGCCGGTCATGCACGATCATCCATCTCGGATAGTCCCGGATGACCAGATCCGTATTCGTGTAAGCCTTCAGATCGAGCGAAGCCGCGGGAGTGGTCCCGCTGTGACAACCCACACAGTATTTCGCGACAAACGGCTGCACGGTCTGCGAGAACTGCCGCTCCAGAGCGGGGTCGGTGGCCCCGGCCAAAGGCAGCGCGGACAGGGCGAAAAGGGCGGAAAGCGTTCGGAGGCGCATGGGAAATGTCATCTGAATAATACAGGATCGGTATATGTGCAGACGAACGCGCCCGCCGTAAAGTAACCGTTTACCGGACAGGTTCCACATGCGGAGCGTACTTAGTCAGCCCGACACGCTGCGCCCGGTAAATTCCCGCATGCCCCGAAAACAGATAACTCACCACGCAGGCGATCCCCGCGTAAATACCGGCCTCGCTCCCGAACAACTCCATCGCCAACAGTGTGGACGCCACCGGCGTATTCGCCGCGCCCGCGAAAACGCCCGCGAACCCCATGCCCGCCAGCAGCGGCACTGGCAAGGGCAATACGTACCCCAACGCATTTCCCAGCGTTGCGCCAATGAAGAATAGTGGCGTCACTTCCCCGCCTTTGAAGCCGAACCCCAACGTCACCGCCGTGAACACGAATTTCGCCGCGAAATCCCACGGCCGCAGAGGATGCGCGAACGCTTCCACAATGGTCGGAATGCCCAGCCCGATGTACCGCGTTGTCCCGATGGCGAAAACCGCCCCCGCCACCAGCGCCCCGCCCACTACCGGACGCAGCGGCGCGTACCGGATCCACCGCTTCGCCGCCTTCGCGATCGCGTGCGTGCCCGCCGCGAAGAACCTGCCCGTCAGTCCAAACGCCACGCCCGCGGCCACCGCGCAGGCGAAGCCAGCCACGGAGGGCGCGGGCACGAACGGAATGCGGTAAATGGTGTGGTGGATTCCCCACAGCATGGTTACCCGGTCCGCCAGCGCCGCAGAGAGCATGCAGGGAATCAGCGCGTCGTACCGCATTCTGCCAATAGCCAGCACTTCCAGCCCGAACACCGCCCCGGCAAGAGGCGTCCCGAACACGGACCCGAACCCCGCGCTGATTCCCGCCATCAGCAGAACGCGCCGGTCGTGCGCCTCCAGCCCCACCGGCCGCGTCAACTGATCCGCCAGCGACGCGCCGGTCTGCAGCGCCGTGCCTTCCCGCCCGGCCGAACCGCCGAACAGGTGGCTGATCACCGTTCCCAGCAGCACCAGCGGTGTCATGCGGACCGGAATCACCGCTTTAGGATCGTGAATCTCTTCGAGGAGAAGATTGTTGCCGGCTTCCACGGACTGACCCGTATGCTGGTACATCAGCCCGGTCGCCAGCCCCGCCAGCGGAAGCAGCGCGATCAGCCAGACATGCGCTTCCCGCACCGCCGTGGCCCACTCCAGCGACGCCAGCAGCAGGGCCGAAGCGCTGCCCGCCAGCGCTCCGACGGCGACACTGAGAGCCGTCCAGCGCAGCAAATAGATTGCGGGCGCCAATATTCCGGTAAGCTTGTTCGACACGCGGATACTCCCGATTGTACCGGCCCGGAAACTGATATCATCGGTCTCGCACAAAGGAGGACACGATGCCCCTCATCACCCGGCGAACCGCTCTCCGCAGCCTCGCGTTGTCAGCCCCGCTCGCCTTCGCCGCCGACAAGACAGCCTCGAAATCCACCGCCTTCGCTCTGATCGGCGACCGCTATCACAACAGCGACTACATCCGCGTGGGTCTGGGCAAAACCCTCGGCAAAGAACTCGGCCTTTCCATCGACTTCCGCGACGAAGTCAGCCTGCTGACCGCGGAAACGCTCAGGAATTACAAACTCCTCATCGTCTTCCGCGACGGAATGACGTGGCCCGATGGCTACCCGGACGAGAGCAGCAACGCCGCCTTCGCCCATCTCACGTCCCCGAAGATCGTCAGTGATCCGCCTCTTCCCAAATGGGGTGGCCAGCCGAACTACTGGATCACGCCCGCCCAAGGCAAAGCGGTGAAAGACTTTGTTTCGAACGGCGGCGGCGCGCTGTTCTATCACAACGTCACCTATATCAGCCCGCATAACGAAGATTTTCGCGACGTTCTCGGCGCCGTCACGCAGCAGCACCCGCCCATTCGCCCGTTCAAAGTGAAAGTCGTGAATCCCGACCACCCCATCACGCGGGGCGTCAAAGACTTTGTGGTCACCGACGAACAGCACTTCATGACGTATCAGAAGGATCCGAAGCACCTTCTGCTGCAGAGCGTGAACGAGGATGGCCAGGCGTTCAGAGACCTCGGCACCTCGTCGGCCGCCGGCTGGGCTTACGATTACGGCAAAGGACGGGTCTGCTACCTGGCCCCTGGCCACCTGCTCGTGGATCTCTGGAATCCGGAATACGAAAAGCTGCAGAAAAACGCGGCACGCTGGCTGCTCCGCCAGATTTAGGGCACCGTCACATCCGGCCGCGTATCGCGCTTCCACGGAACCTTCCCGCTCAGCATATTGGCGAGCGACCGGTTCGGATTCAGAAAGCCCCGCATCAGAAGGCGCGGGAGCGGATGTGGCGTCCACCGCTCGAACCGCCGGATCACGTAACGGTCCAGCGCATCCTCGGCCAGCATCACCGCGAACCCGCCGACCGGAGTCACCACCAGATCCACCACGCCTGCGTGCCCCGGAGTCAGCGATACATTCCCGATCGAAGCCTCGCTGATCGGCCCCAGTTCGAACTCCGTGCTGTAAGCCGCTGCCCACCCCAGCGCGCGCAGGCGGCTCTGCCAGTATCGGGTTGACGCTCCGAACTCCTCCGCCCGGAAGCGCGGATCGTTCTGAACCTGGATAAACCCCGAAACCGCGCCCTGAAACGGATGCCCGACGTAGTTAATCAGGAAGGGATCGCCGTCACCCCACCCGTGCAGCGCCGTAATGGACCGGAAGTAATCCCGCACGAAAGGGCCTTTCAGCCCCGCCCTCGTGTCCGATTCGGTGGCGACACGAAACCCGTGTTCCAGCGCCATGAAGCCCAGCGACTGCCGCAGCGCCGCGCCCCACTGAAAGTTCCCTTCATCGCTTCCGGAACGTCTGGTTTCGACAAGGTCTTGCTGAGAAAAGGCGGACGTCACGGCGCAGGAAGCCACCACCGCGAGCCGCACCAGGACGGGTGGCCGACGCACGATTTCAGTATCGAAATCCGGACATGGCATTGTCTCGCCCCCGGAAGCCTGAACGGTGAGTTCAGCGACACTGAAGCGTGATTCCGGTCCGCAAATGGTATACAACCTTATGTCGCATGAATCGCCGAACCTTCCTCACCCAAACCGTGGCCCTCGCCGCCACTCCACTGCGCGCCGCGGACACGTCTGATTCCGAACAGACCGCGATTCTGCGCCGCATCCAGGCGCCGTCCTTCCCGAAAAAGGATTTCGACATCACCCGCTACGGCGCGAAGGCCGGCGGGGCCGACGATTGCACCGAAAGTATCCGGAAAGCCATCGCGGCCTGCGCCGCGGCTGGTGGTGGGCGAGTCGTCGTTCCCGCCGGCACCTTCCTGACCGGGGCCATTCACCTGGAGAGCAACGTCAACCTGCACGTTTCGGGCGGCGCCACGCTGCGCTTCAGTCCGGATCCCGCGCATTATCTGCCCGTGGTCTATACCCGCTGGGAAGGCACCGAGTGCATGAATTACACGCCCCTCATCTACGCCTTCGGGAAGACCAACATCGCCGTCACCGGCGCCGGCACGCTCGATGGCGGCTCCGACGAAGCCCACTGGTGGAACTGGAAGGGCGGAGCCCGCCGCACCGGCCCGAATCAGAATGAGGACCGCAATGCCCTGGTCGCATCGGCCGACCGGAACGTGCCGGTTGCCGAGCGCGTGTACGGCGCCGGACACTATCTGCGACCCAACTTCATTCAGCCCTACCGGTGCACGAACGTGCTGCTGGAAGGCTTCACGGTGAAGAACTCCCCCATGTGGGAACTGAATCCCGTGCTCTGCACCAATGTCACGGTCCGCGGCGTGAGCATCGATACGCACGGCCCCAATAACGATGGCTGCGATCCCGAATCCTGCACCGACGTCCTGATCGAAAACTGCACCTTTAACACGGGCGACGACTGCATCGCGATTAAATCCGGACGCAATGCCGACGGGCGCCGCGTCAACGTTCCCTGCAGCAATCTCATCATTCGCAACTGCGATATGAAGGATGGCCATGGCGGCGTTTCGATCGGCAGCGAAGTCTCCGGCGGCATCCGTAACGTGTTCGTGGAAAACTGCCGGATGAGCAGCCCGAGCCTGCAGCGTGCGCTCCGTATCAAAACCAACTCCCACCGCGGCGGCGCGATTGAGAATATCTATTTCCGCAATGTCACGGTCGGGCAGGTGGCCGAGGCCGTAATCGAGGTCGACTTCTTCTACGAAGAGGGCGAGGGCGGGCCGTTCAAACCGGTGGTGAATAATGTAGTCGTCTCGGACGTGACTTCCACGAAAAGCAAGTACGGTCTCTATCTGCGCGGCTATAAGTCGGCGCCCATACGCGGCCTTACCGTTTCGAAGTGCACGTTTGAGAATGCCGCGAAAGACAATTTGATTGAGAACGTCGAGTCCGTCAAAATGTCCGGCGTCACAGTCAACGGCAAAACGCTGTAAGCGGGCCGGGCCTACTCGGAGACGATGGCCTCGCGCAGTTCCTCGGCTCGCGGTGTCAGACCGGGGTGCTGCGCGAGAAACCGAACGCAGGTGTTCCAGCGCAGCACCGATTCGTCGTTTCCGGGCGGCCGGCTGGCTTCCGCTTCGCCGAAGCACTGGAGAGCTTTCACAATCCATTCGTAAACCGAATATTGTGAGCCCCGCGACCCCTCCTGGTGCAGCGCCCTCGCGCGGCGCTCCCAGACCAGGCCCGTGTAATAAGCGCGGTCATAGGCCGAACTCAGTTGCGCCGCGGCCGCGAGAGCATTCTGAAAAGCCTTCTTATCCTGCGGAATCTGATCGCTGAGGGAGAGCACGAATCCGATCAGCGCTTCCTGGTTTCCGGGCTGAATGGCGAGTATGTCGCGGCAGATACTCTCCGCCTGCGCCGGCTCGTTCAACAACCGATATCGCTCTACCTTCGCCAGCGCGCCGGGCACGCTTTCATGCGACAGAACTTTGAGGGCAAACATGGGACCTCCCAGACTTACAGAATATGAAACAGTTTCTTCAGCGGATCGAAGAAGTTATCCACCACCCGTTCCTTCAAAGGAATAATGGCGTTCTCGGTGATGGTGATCCCTTCCGGGCACACCTGCCGGCAACACGTCGTAATGTTGCAGTAGCCGATTCCGTTCTTATTCTTCAGATCCGGCACGCGATCCGCCGTATCCAGCGGATGCATCTCCAGCGCTGCGGTGTAAACGAGGAATCGCGGGCCGATAAATTCCTCGTGTTTGTGGTGTTCCCGCAGCACGTGACAAACGTCCTGGCAGAGGAAACATTCGATGCACTTGCGGAACTCCTGCACCCGGTCCACGTCCACCTGCTGCATTCGCCAGGTGCCATCCTCGGCGTCGGGTAGTCGCGGCGAGAACTTCTTAATCTGCTTCTTCACGGCGAAGTTCCAGGACACGTCCGTGACCAGATCGCGAATTGACGGGAACGCGTGCATCGGCTCGATAATCACCGGCATATCCAGGTTTAGTTCGCTCAGCCGCGTCATGCACATCAGCTTCGGCATGCCGTTAATCTCCGCCGAGCACGACCCGCATTTCCCCGCTTTGCAGTTCCACCGCACGGCCAGATCCGGCGCCTGTTCGGCCTGAATCCGGTGAATCGCGTCGAGCACCACCATGCCCTGATCGATGGCCGTTGGATAGTCCTGAAACGTGCCGCCTCCTGCGTCGCCACGCCAGATCCGGAAGACGGCGCGCGGCGGAGTGGGCTTCGATATCATCACGGTGCCCGACATTTATTTCATCTCCCCGATCACGGCCGTCAGTTCCGGCGGCATCGGCGGAATTTCCCGCTTCTCCACCAGCATTTCACCGTTCGGTCCCTGACGAACCACGTTGTTGTACTTTGCCCACTCCGAATTCTTCTCCGGATAGTCTTCCCGGAACTGCGCGCCGCGGCTTTCCTGCCGCAGCAGCGCCGCGCGCGTAATCGCCTCGGAGACCAGCAGCAGGTTCGGCAGATCCAGCGCGGTGTGCCAGCCGTTGTTGTACTGGCGGTGTCCCGCCACCCCCGCCCTCGCCGCGCGGGTGTTGAGTTCCCCGATGATGTCGAGCGCCTGCTGCATCTCACTTTCCACGCGGACGATACCCACCAGGTCCTGCATCGAATCCTGCAGTTTGTACTGGATCTGATAGGGATTGTCGCCTTCGCCTCCGCGCTCGAACGGGACCAGCGCTTCGTTCACCACGCTTTGGATCCGCGCCGCATCCGTCGCCACCGGGCCGTTCTCTTTGGCGAAGCGCGCCGCGTACTCGCCCGCCCGCTTGCCAAAGACGATCAGATCGGAAAGAGAATTGCCGCCCAGACGATTCGCCCCGTGCAACCCCGCGCCCACCTCGCCCGCGGCGAACAATCCGGGCACCGTGGACATCTGCGAATCGCCGTCCACCCGGACGCCGCCCATCATGTAATGCGTGGTCGGCCCCACTTCCATCGGCTCTTTCGTGATGTCGATTTCGGCCAGTTGTTTGAACTGGTGATACATGCTGGGCAGTTTGCGTTTGATGTGCTCTTCGGCCGCCGGAATGTGTTGCCTGATCCATGCGATATCGAGGAACACACCGCCGTGCGGACTGCCCCGGCCCGCCTTGACCTCCCGGTTGATACATCGCGCCACGTGGTCCCGCGTCAGCAGTTCCGGCGGACGCCGCGCGTTCTTGTCGCCCTGCGTATAGCGCCAGCCCTCGGCCTCGTTGTCCGCCGTTTGCGCTTTGTACAGGTCCGGAATATCGTCGAACATGAAGCGCTTGCCTTCGCTGTTGCGCAGCACGCCGCCCTCGCCGCGAACGCCCTCCGTCACCAGAATCCCGCGGACGCTGATCGGCCAGACCATGCCGGTGGGATGAAACTGGACGAACTCCATGTCCACCAGTTCGGCTCCGGCGCGATACGCCAGAGCATGCCCGTCACCCGTATACTCCCAGCTGTTGCTGGTGATCCGGAAAGCACGACCTACGCCGCCGGTTGCGAGAACAACCGCCTTCGCCGGCCAGTGGATGAAGTGTCCCTTCTCCCGGTCATAGCCGAACGCGCCGGCAATGCGGCCGGAATCCAGCAACAGGCTTAGGACCGTACATTCCATGTGCACTTCCATGCCGGCGTGGATGCCGTGATCCTGCAGCGTGCGGATCATCTCGAGGCCCGTACGATCGCCCACGTGCGCCAGGCGCGGATAGCGATGCCCGCCGAAGTTACGCTGCAGGATCCGGCCGTCATTTGTACGGTCGAACAGGGCGCCCCAGGCTTCCAGTTCGCGGACCCGGTCGGGCGCTTCCTTCGCGTGCAGTTCCGCCATGCGCCAGTTGTTCAGATACTGGCCGCCCCGCATCGTATCGGCAAAGTGGACCTTCCAGTTATCGCGGTCGTCCACGTTCGCCAGCGCCGCGGCCACGCCGCCTTCCGCCATCACGGTGTGAGCTTTGCCGAGCAGGCTCTTACAAACCACACCCACCTTAACGCCCGAACCGGCCGCCTCAATGGCAGCCCGAAGCCCCGCGCCGCCCGCGCCGATTACCAGAACGTCATAGGGATGCGTCCGATATTCGGCCATTAAAAGATTCTCCAGTCGGTCCAGATACCCATGGAACAAAGACGCACATAAATATCGGAGAATCCGACCGAGACCAGACTGGCCCAGGCCCACTTCTTATGCCGGCTGTTGAGACAGCTCACGCAGTCATAAAGCTGATGCCGGACCGGATGCTTCGAGATCTGATCGATGGAGCCGCCCACCAGATGGCGGAAGGCATGGCACCCGAACACATACCCCGCAATCAGGATCACGTTTGCCGATAACACCAGGCTGCCGAGGCCGATACCGAAATGACCGTCGAACCAGAAGCTCTCCACGGCATCGATGAGAAGGAAGAACCAGACGATATAAGAAAGCCGGAGAAAATAGCGATGAAAGTTCTGCGCCACCAAAGGAAGTGTCTTTTCGCCCCGATAACTCTTTCGCGGCTCGCCCACCGCGCACGCCATGGGATCCGCCCAGAACGCCTTATAATAGGCTCCGCGATAGTAGTAGCAGGTGAGACGAAAAAGACCGGGAATCCAGAGAATCAGAAAAGCGGGAGAGAAGGGAAGGAACGAAGGATACCAGGAAGGCCGGCCATGAAACCAGGCGTGAGGAGAATCGCCCCAGATCTCGGGCGAGTAGAAGGGAGAAATATACGGCCCCGCGGTGTAGTATTTCCCCTGAAAAGCCGCCCAGTTCGCATAAGCCAGAAAAGCTCCCAGCCCGAGAAAGACCAGCAGCGGCTCCAGCCACCACTTGTCGCGACGAGAAGTCTGGCCGAAGCGGCCGTTCTGCCATAGAATGTCCGGAGCTGCCATGGCTCACTCCCCCTCCTTCGAGGCGGCGACTAACATATCACAGCTTTGTCCCGGAAAACGCGACTATTTGCAGTGCCGTATAGTAAGAACGTCATGTCCGTTCCACGACTCGCCAGCTTTGTACTGCTTCCCGCACTTTGTGCCGCCGCCGAATCGCCGACCTTCACGCGCGATGTCCGTCCCGTGCTGGAAGCGCGCTGTGTCACCTGTCACCAGCCTGGCGCGGTAGCACCGATGGCGTTCACCAGTTACGCGGAGGTCAGGCCGTGGGCCAGCGCGATTCGCGAGGCGGTTATCTCCCGTGCCATGCCGCCATGGCACGCCGCGAAGAGTGCGCATGAGTTCCGGAATGATCGCTCCCTCACCGGGACGGAGATCCAGACCCTCGTCCGGTGGGTGGAAGCCGGCAGCCCCGAAGGCACGCCCGACAAGGCGATGACCGTCGCCGCGTCGGACAATAAGTGGCGCCTCGGCAAACCTGATATGGTCATCCAGGTGCCCGGCCTGCGCGTCCCGAAATCCGGCGTGCAGCCCTACACATTCCTGATTGTCCCCGTTCACATCGAGCGCGATACCTGGGTGCGCGCCGCCGAGTTCCGCATCGACCAGCGCGCCGTCGTCCACCACATGAATGCGTTCGTCCGCGAGCCCGGTTCCAGCTACCTGGCCGGTTTCCCCCGCAACGAGATCTTCGTTCCGACTGTCGCTGAGCGCGGCAGGAAGCGTGATGGTGAAGCGGTCTTCGCCCGGCGTCAACTGCTGCTGGGCTACGAGCCTGGCTACGCCGCGATGCCGTGGCTGGAGGATGGCGCGAAGCTGATCAAAGCCGGCTCCGACATTGTCTTCGAAATGCACTTCAATCCGAACGGGAAGGAAGCCGTCGATCGTTCCGAACTCGGCCTCTACTTCAGCGACAAAGCGCCGGCGCAGAGAGTTCTCGCCATCGACACCCTGCGCGATCTCGATCTGCAGATCCCGCCGAAGCAGCCGGACTACCTTTCCCAAAGCGTCGATGACTCTCGGCCGCCCGGCGCGACTTCTCTCCATACAGCCTCATATGCATGTGCGCGGCAGCAGTATGGAGGTTCGTGCCCTTTATCCCGACGGTCGACGCGAGATTCTGTTGAGCGTCCCGAAGTACGACTTCAACTGGCAGACCACCTACGTTCTTAAAGAGCCTGTCGACCTGCCCAAAGGCACCGTACTCGAATCCACCGCCGGGTTCAACAACTCACCAAACAACGCTTTTAATCCGGATCCCGAGGCCACTGTTCACTGGGGCGACCAGACCACCGACGAGATGCATATCGCCTTTCTGGAACTCGTCATTCCGGCCGACGCGAACCCGGAAACCGTGATGTCCAATCCTCCGAAGATGATTAAGTGATCAGGATG
This sequence comes from uncultured Acidobacteriia bacterium, assembly GCA_903851195.1. GTDB lineage: Bacteria > Acidobacteriota > Terriglobia > Bryobacterales > Bryobacteraceae > BOG-234. The sequence goes on along the minus strand of CAINNJ010000027.1, from coordinate 125,193 downwards.
ATTAAGTGATCACTTTGCCGGGGTTCAGAATCCCCTTCGGGTCGAGCGCGCGCTTCATGGTCCGCATCAGTTCCAGTTCCTGTTCGGTGCGGCAAAGCGGCAGGTAAGCGCGTTTCTCCAGACCGATCCCATGTTCGGCTGAGACCGCGCCCTGCCGGGACGCGAGACCGCTGTACACTATCTCCTCCACGCGGCGCCGGGATTCCGGATCGCCGCTGCCCACGTGGATATTGAGGTGCAGGTTGCCGTCGCCCATGTGCCCGAAAACAAAGCACACATGTTGCGGCCAGAGGGCTGTCAGCGCGGCGCGGACCTCCGTCACATACGTTTCCATGTGGCGGATCGGCATGCTTACGTCAAAACCGAACCACGGCCGGAACTGGTGGAACTGATCCACGTCGTCGCGGACCGCCCAGATCGCCTGCCGCTCCGCTGCCGACATCGCCACCACGCAATCTGCCGCCAGGCCCTCGTCCGTGATGTGCTCCAGCGCCGCCTCGAAGCGAGCCTGATCCTGCTGCTGATCGGAGCCCAGCGCGTCCGCGATCACATAGAACGGATACGTCTGCGGCAGTTGAGGTCGCTGCTTCGCGGGCGGGGTGGTGACCAGCCGGTAGAACTCGTTCCACATGACTTCGAACGCGCTCAGCGTGCCGCCCAGAGCGGAGCTCAGGTGCCGCAGGATGCGCGGCAGATGGGCGAACTCCGTCACGGCGATCAGCGCGGTGCACTGGCTGCGCGGCTGCGGCATCAGCCGGAGAATCGCGCGGGTGACGATGCCGAGCGTGCCTTCCGAACCGATGAACAGGTGCTTCAGATCGTAGCCCGAGTTGTTCTTGATGACAGGGTAGAGCGAAGAGATGACGGTCCCGTCGGCCAGCACCGCTTCCAGACCCAGCACGAGACTGCGGGTCATGCCATAGCGGATCACGCGGTTGCCACCGGCATTGGTCGAGATCAGACCGCCGATCATGGCGGAGCCGCGCGCCCCCAGATCCAGCGGGAACATGAGTCCCGCGGCATCCGCGCGCTGCTGAATAGCCTGCAGCACCACGCCCGCCTGCACGGTCATGCACGGGGCGCTTTCGTCCACTTCTTCGATCCGGTTCATCAGTTCCAGCGAGAGCACGATCTCATCAGACGCCGCGTGCCCGCCCTCGACAAGGCCGGTGAGCCCGCCGTGCGGCACCACGGGCTGGCCTGCTTCGTGGCAGAGGCGCATCACGGCCGACACCTCCTCCGTGTTGCGGGGCCGCACGATGGCGCAGGCCTGCATGCTGCCGCGCGAGATCCAGCCGGTGCTGCGGCTTTGAACGTCGTCGCCGGTGAGCACGTTGCCGGGGCCGGTGACGGCTTGGAGTCGGGAGAGGAGTTCCGGAGTAGCCAAGTCCACATCTTACTCTGGTGGGAGTGCAAGTACCCGCCCTCCTCGAACTCCGCAACGTCACCGTCATGCGCGGCGACAACATCGCGCTTCACGACCTGAGCCTGAGCATCGGCGCCGGCGAACACGTCGCCATCCTCGGCCCCAACGGCTGCGGCAAGTCGACTCTCATCAAGACGATCTCCCGCGACTGCTATCCGCTGGCGCGCCCGGAATCGTCGGTATCGATCATGGGCGAATCCACATGGAACGTTTTCGACCTGCGCGGCATGCTGGGTATCGTCTCGAACGATCTGATGACGCAGTGCACGCGCGAACTGACCGGTTATGAGATCGTGCTGTCGGGTTTCTTTTCGAGCATCGGGATCTGGCCGAACCACCACGTCTCGGATGCCATGCGCGCCAAGGCGGCGGAGGTTCTGGAACGGCTCGAAGCCTCGCATCTGGCGGAGAAGCCGGTGGACGAGATGTCGTCCGGCGAGGCGCGCCGCATGCTGATCGGCCGTGCCCTGGTGCATGATCCGAAGGCTCTGCTGCTCGACGAGCCGTCGACCAGTCTCGATCTTCTCGCCCAGCACGAACTGCGCGAAACAGTCCGGCGGCTGGCGCAGTCCGGCATGGGCATTCTGCTGGTCACGCACCACCTTTCGGACATTATTCCGGAGATCGAACGCGTGATCTTCATGCGAGCGGGCAGGGTGGTCGGCGACGGGCCCAAGGGGGAGATGCTGACCGCGCCCTCGCTGCGGGGACTCTTCGGGCTCGAGGTGGAACTGGCGCAGCGGGACGGCTATTATCACCTGTGGTAGGTAAACGTGAATACTGAAGCTCAGGCCGCTCCTCACGCCCGCTGGCCGCCGCTGATGGCGGCGCTGGCCATTTGCGGCCTTAATTACGCACTGCCGGAACACCTGACCGTGGGTCCGGGCTGGCTGCTTGCCGCGGTGACGGTGGCTCTGCTGATTCCCACCACCATCTTTCACCGGAAGGGTCGCACGCACCTCAACGAATTATTCGCGTACGCGAGTCTGACCGCCATTACGCTGGGCCTGATTTCTTCCCTGGTATTGCTCGTAAGGCGGCTCCCCCTGCATAAGGACCCGCCGGTGGAACTGCTGCTTTCCGCGTCCGCTTTGTGGTTCAGCAACATTCTGCTCTTCGCCTCCTGGTACTGGCGGCTGGATGGCGGCGGCCCGAACGCACGGGACCGAAAGACCGCGCACGTGGACGGCGCGTTCCTGTTCCCGCAGATGGTGATGGACCCGAAACTGAAGAAGCAGATGGGCGAGGAAAACTGGAGTCCCGGCTTCGTCGATTACATGTTTCTGGCGTTCAACACGAGCACCGCCTTCTCACCGACCGATGTGCCGGTGCTGACGAGGTGGGCCAAAGTCCTGATGATGGTGCAGTCCATGATCTCGCTGACCACGGTGGCGCTGCTGGCGGCGCGCGCGGTGAATATACTTTAAGCCGCCGGCAGGTACTCGCAGGCCAGTTCCTCGAACTGCGCGGGCGTGACCAGGTGAAAGCGGATTTCGAGGGAACTGAATCTCCGGATATCCTTCTGCATGGCCTCGCCAGGCAGATCCGCCCCGGCGATGTAGATCTCACCCGCGGCGATCCGAAACGCGAGGACGCGCCATTTGCGGGCGAGGGCCGCGGGCAGCGCACGGGTGACCGCGACGGACACCGAAGCCGGGTCGGGTATCCCAAGGGGCAGATGGTTCTGTGCGGCGAGAGCTTCGTAGAGCGATGTCTCCGTGATGTGCCCGAGCGCCATCAGGTGTTCGCCGAGACGGCAGCCTGCGGGCACGGAGGCGAGCGCGGCATCGAGCTGTTCCCGGGAAAGCTTTCCGGAGGCCACGAGGACTTCGCCCAGCAGTGGGCGGTTCGTGAGCAGCGCGGCGCGCGTGGGGTACGCGTGGTCGGTTTTGGCCCACGTGAGCGCGCGTCCGAAGAGCTTCGCGCGGGCGTAGGTCCAGATGGCGCGGGATGCCGCGAGGCAGTTGATCAGGTTGCCGACGAAGACCCGCACGGGCACACCGCAGGCGAAGCGAAAGCCGTAAATCCGGCAGGAGCACCACATTCGCACGGTGGTCTGCAGGGCCTGCAGACTCATGCCCGCGACCCAGGCGGCGGCCCAGGAGGAGACTTCGCGGGCCAGTCCCCAGATGTGATGTGTGGCCGATGCCCAGAGCCAGGTAACAACGCCGTAAAGGAAGACGAGATTGATGAGCGGCGTGATCAGATTGCCGGGCAACCCTTTTCGGTCGCGCCAAAACCAATAGAGATGCCGCAGCGTTTCGCCGGGTGAGTGGAACTCCCACGACTGCAGAGTGATGCCGGTGACCCAGCGGGAGCGCTGCCGGACGGCGGTCCAGAATTTGCGGGGAAAAAACTCCCGGGTGGCGATGGCGCGGCCGTGGCGCAGGGTAATCGGGATGAACCTCTGCGGCAGTCCGAGGCGCTGTACGCGGAAGCCGTTCTCGTAATCCTCAGTGAGGCAGGCCGGCTCGAAGATGCGGTTCGAGTGGCTGGCAGCCAGCAGATCGAGCGTGCGGCGCGAGAAGCCCGTCCCCACGCCGTTGGACGGGATAAAGCCGCCGAGGGTCTGGCGGGCGATCATGTCCTTGAACTGGTACTCGGCGAATTCGTCGCAATAGACGCCGTGGGAGAGTTCGCGCAGGGGCGTCGGCAGGGCGAGCACCGGGATCTGGACAAAGTCGTTCCACTGGGCGTAGTAGTTGATCCAGCGCAGGGCGTCGGGATCCATCAGGTCTTCGGCGTCGTGGGTAAGCACCATGTCGAAGCGGACGCCCAGTTCTTCCTCGCGGAGAAGCATCCGCTGGTAGATCCAGTTCAGGCAGTCCGCCTTCGAGGTGGGCCCGTCATGCGGGCAGACGGAGAGGTGGACGTTCGGGAAGCTGGCGAGGGCCTCGCGGATGGCGGCCAGGGTGGGCGCATCGTTAGGGTAGGCGCCGACGAAGAACTCGAAGCGGCCGTAGCGGAGCTTGGTGACATTGTTCTCGATCATCCGCCGGATGACCCGGTGCTCTTTCCATACGGCCACGAATACGGCCATCAGGGCGGGTTTGGCGGCGTCGAGCTGGGCTTCCGAGGGGATGAGGTCGCGCGGGTGCGTTGCGAAGCTCTGGCGCGCGTATCCCCAGAGGGCCGCGAGAAGGATAAAGAGATCGTCCAGACCGTTGAGAAGTACCCAGATGGCGAGAGGCACGAGCAGACTCGCCATGATGTGGTCCATTCGCATCCCTTAAGCAGGTAGTGCGGGCGGACCGGGAAATTCTCACTGGCTATCGCAATAAGTCGTCGATCGTTTCGGAACGGTACACACGGACGCTGAGGTCTTCGAGATCGCGCCACGTGCGGTTTTGCAGGTTCTCTTCGGCCCAGTCGGGCAAGGGGCCAAAGCGGTCTTCGATCTGGCGCCTGAGGATCGTGATTTCACCGCGCTTGTACTCGCGGCCGATTATCTTGTGATCGCGGATGTCGGTAAGTATCGGCACGTCTTTCCTTTCCCTTTCGACAACGTCCTCTGACTTTCGCAAACCCGCCAGCAGGAATAACTCCGCGAACGCCACTTCACGAGCCGCATATTCCAGTCCGGCGATTTTCGTCAGGATCCGGCGCACCGCCGCTCTCTGATCGCTCAGGCGCGCGAGGATCGCAATGATATTATCGCCGATCCATTCACTTTCGAGCAGGCGGTCTCCGTCGAGTTCGCGGATGTCCAGCAGCTTGTATTCGTAAGTCAGGCCGGGCAGAGAGAGCGAGGCTGCCATCCGGATCGGCGCTTCGCCCACGTAGAGAACAACCTGCCGGGGAAACCGTCCATGGCGCAGGTAGATCCGTAAGCCATACAGGGCCATGCGGATGGGCATCGAAGCGTCGTTCGTGCTCTGGAGCTCAATGTGAACCAGAGCGCCGGTTTCGGTCTCGCCGAGCATGTCGGCCCGGGGGTTCTGGACATCAGGAAGCTCAACGTTCTTCCAGTCCCTGATTTCGAGGCCCGTGATTTCGAGCAGGGTCTGGCGAGCCGGCCCCAAAAGGACGGCCTTCAGCGCCGTGTCGTACTCGTGCATGGAACCGGCCTTTTACGCCGCGGGCTCCGCGGAGAGTTTTTCGAAAAAGCGCTTGATCAGCATACGGGCTGTCATGTCGATCATCCGGTTGCCGACAGCGGCCATGGTGCCGCCAATTTGCGCGTCCCCCTCGTAGGCGACTTCCGTGCCGCCGTCTTTGGGCGTGAGGCGGAGCAGACCATCGCCCTTCATGAAGCCGATTTTGCCGGAGCCCTCGACCACCATGCGGAAGCTGTTGGGGCGGTCGGGTTCCGTGAGGCGCACTTTGCCGTCGAAGGCGCCGGACAGACTGGCGAGCACCATCTTCATTTTGAGGCTGTACTCGTCGTCCCCTGTCTTTTGCAGCGCCTCGCAGCCCGGTATGGCTTTGGCGAGGAGCACGGGGTCCTGCATCAGGTCGTAAGTCCGTTCCGGCGAGAACGGCAACTGCGCGGAGCCGGCGATCTTCACGCCGACCTCGACAGGGCCGCGTGGATCGCTTTGGCGGTGTAGACGGAGGCGAGGTGCTTGCGGTACTCGGAGGAAGCCTGCATGTCGGCACTGGCGTCGACGGAGTGGGCAACCAGACCGGCGGCGGCGCGAATCGCCTCGCCGGTTGGTTCCACGCCCTGCAGGGCGGCTTCGACGTTTTCGGCCCGGTAAGAAGAGCCGGACAGGCCGGTAACGCCGACGCGGATCAGGCTAACCACGCCGTTCTCCCGACGTGCGCGCACGGCGATTCCCACGACCGCGAAGCCGCTGGCCTGGTGTTTGCACTTCTGGTAACTGGTGCCGGTGAGTCCGGGCTCGACAGGGACGACGATCTCGCTGACGATCTCACCGGGTTCGAGGGCGGTGGTGAAGGTGTCGATGAAAAAGTCCTTCGCAGATACTGTCCGGGCGCCGCCTGCGCTGCGCAGGACGATGCCGGCTTCGAGGGCCTGGAGAGCGGCGGGATAATCGGACGCGGGGTCGGCGTGGGCGACGCTGCCGCCGAGGGTGCCCATGTTGCGGACCTGAATGTCGCCGATATGCGCGGCGGTTTCGGCCAGCAGCGGGCATTTGCCGAGTAGCAGGGGCGAGCTTTCCACCTCATAGTGCGTCACGGCCGCGCCGATGTGGAGTTCGCCGTTTTCTTCGCGAATGTAGTTGAGTTCCTTGAGCCGGGCGAGATCCACCAGGTGCTCCGGGGCGGCGAGGCGGAGCTTCATCATGGGGATGAGGCTCATGCCGCCGGAGAGGGGCTTGGCGCCGCCGGCGATGAGGCCGAGCGCTTCGTCGAGAGACTGGGGTGCGGTGTATTCGAATGCGTTGGCGATCATGATTACGCGGCTCCGTTGATGGCTTTCCAGACTTTTTCGGGGGTGAGCGGCATGTCCAGGTGGCGGATGCCGAGGGGCATAAGAGCGTCCATGACCGAGTTGACCATGGCGGGTGTGGATCCGATGGTGCCGGCTTCGCCGACCCCTTTGACGCCGAGCGGATTGACGGGCGACGGGGTGGTGGTGTGCGAGCACTCGACCCACGGCATCATGCTGGCGCGGGGCATGGCATAATCCATGAACTCGCCGGTCATGAGCTGGCCGTTGTCGTCGTAGATGCCGTGTTCCCAGAGCGCCTGGCCGAGGCCTTGGGCGGCGCCGCCGTGGACCTGACCTTCCACCAGCAGCGGGTTGAGCTGGTTGCCGATATCGTCGACCGCCACGTAACGCTTGATTTCGATCTGGCCGGTTTCGCGGTCCACTTCGCTGACAATGATGTGCGCGCCGAAGGGGAAGGCGAAGTTCGAGGGCTCCCAGAACTTGGTGGCGACGAGTCCGGGATCGGTATCGGGCGGCAGTTGCATGGCGCGATAGGCCGCGCCGGCGATCGTCTGGAAGGTGACCTCTTTACCCGAGACCTGGCAGGTGCATTTGCCGTTCTCGAAGACGACGTTTTCCGATTTGAGGAGCATCTTGCCGAACTTCTTCACTTTCTCCTTGATGTCCTGGAGCGCGTAGAAGAGGGCCGGTCCACCAACGGCGGTGTTGCGGCTGCCGAAGGTGCCGATGCCATACGGGATGACGGAAGTGTCGCCGTGGAGCACGACAATGTCGTCCATGGAGACGCCGAGTTCGTCGGCGGCGAGCTGGGCGAAGGAGGTTTCCTGTCCCTGACCGTGGGGCGAGGTGCCGGTGTGGATGGTGACTTTGCCGGAGGGCTCGACGCGGACCGTGGCGGATTCCCAGCCGCCGGCGGGGGTGGCGGGGGAAGGTCCAAAAGCGCAGAGTTCGCCGTAGGTGGAGATGCCGATGCCCATCAGGCGGCCTTCGAGTCGGGCGGCGGCCTGCTGTTTGCGCAGGTCGTCGTAACCGATGGTGTCGAGCGCTTTCTGGAGGGTAGCGCCGTAATCGCCGGAATCGTAATTGAGGCCCGTGGCGGTGGGGAACGGGAACTGATCCGGCTGGACGAAGTTTTTGAAGCGAATAACGGCCGGGTCCATGTTGAGCTCGGCGGCCAGGAGGTCCACCATGCGCTCGATGCCGTGGGTGGCTTCGGGGCGTCCGGCGCCGCGATAGGCGTCGGTGGGGACACAGTTGGTGAAGGTCCCGATGACTTCGGCGTCGATATTGCGGAAGTTGTAGAGGCCCGGCATCATGAGCACACTGAGGGTCGGGATGGCGGGGGTGAGGAGCTGGTGGTAAGCGCCGAGGTCCTGAATGAGCTTCAGTTTGAGGCCGAGGATGGTGCCGTCTCGTTTGGCGGCGATTTCAAAGTAATCGACGTGGCCGCGACCGTGGATGGTGACGAGGAAATTCTCGCGGCGGGATTCGATCCACTTGACCGGTTTGCCGATTTTGCGGGAAATGAAGCCCATGAGAGCTTCTTCGGCGTAGACGTTGAGCTTGGAGCCGAAGCCGCCGCCGACTTCCGGGGCCACGACGCGAACGCGGTTTTCATCGATGCCCAACTGGCCGGCGAGGATGGTGCGGGCGAGGTGGGGGATCTGGGTGGAGGTGAAAAGGGTGAGGGAGTGTTCGGCCTGGAGCCAGTCGGCAACCACGCCGCGGGTTTCCATCGCGTTCGGCACGAGGCGCTGGCTGGTGATGCGCTGCTTCACCACGACTTCGGCATCGGCAAAGGCCTTCTCCATGTCGCCGCCCTTTTGCAGAAACACGAAGGCTTTGTTGTCGGGCCATTCGGGGTGGACGGCGGGGGCGCCTTCGGCGAGAGCTTTTTCGGGGTCGGTAACGGCCTGGGTGACTTCGTAGTCGACTTCGACGAGATCGGCGCCGTCGGCGGCGATGTAGCGATCCGTGGCGACGACAACGGCGACGGGGTGGCCAACGTAATACACGCGGCTCTGCGCCAGGATGTGGTGGACGGGCTTGCGGAGGCCGGGAAGATCCGCGCCGCAGACGACGGAGCCGACGCCGGTGATATCCGCGCCCGTGAAGACAGCGGCGACGCCGGGAAGCGCGGCGGCCTTCGAGATATCGACACCTTTTATGTTGGCCGCGCCGTGGGGGCTGCGCACGATGACGGCGTGGTGCATGCCGGGCAGCTTGATGTCTTCGACGTACGTGGCGGTGCCGGTGATGAGGCGCGGGTCTTCTTTGCGGCGGATGCGCTTGCCGACGAGTTTCTCAATGTTGGTTACAGTGGTCGCCATGGTGAGTTACGCTCCTGCTTTTGCCGCGGTGCGGACCGCGTTGACGATGTGCTGGTAGCCGGTGCAGCGGCAGATATTGCCGTCGAGGCCTTCGCGAATTTCGGTGTCGGTGGGGCTGGGGTTGCGTTCGACGATTTGTTTCGAAACCATGATCATGCCGGGGGTGCAGAAGCCGCACTGGAGGGCGTGTTCGTTCCAGAAAGCCTCCTGCATGGGGTGCAGTTTGCCTTCGGGCGAGGCGAGACCCTCAATGGTGACGATATTGGCGCCGTTCGCCTGGACGGCGAACATGGTGCAGCTTTTGATGGCTTTGCCGTCGAGTTCGACGGTGCAGGCTCCGCAGAGGGAGGTCTCGCAGCCCATGTGAGAGCCGGTGAGTCCTGCGACCTCGCGGAGGTAATGGATGAGGAGAAGGCGCGGCTCCACGTCGTGTTCGTAGTGCTTGCCGTTGATGGTAAGACTGATGGCTCGGGTCATAAGAAGAGAGGCAATCCCTGGAAAGTATATCGGATTCGGGTCGCGGCGGGGGTAAAACCGGTTCGGATTCGGGTTTCGGACGCCGCGCAGTGCCTATTATGATGGCATCAGCAGGCTGAAGTTATGGCGACGGTCACCCAATCTCTCACGCTCGAAGAGTTTCGTGCCCGATTTCGGCAGCAGAAGCCCTATTTTGAATACTGGTTCGGAGAGCCCATCCAGAAGACAACGCCGACATGGTTGCACGCCGTTCTGCAAGGGATCATGCGGGAGGCGCTGCGGCGCGCCGGATATAAATCCGGCTCTGAAGTCGAACTCCGGATCGATCCGCAGTGGGAACCGGTTCCCGACGTCATCGCCACTTTGAAGCCGATCCAGGATTATCCGACCGAGCCGGTTGAGATCGTGGTGGAGATCCTGTCCCCCGACGACAAGTTGGTCCATCTCATCAGGAAGTGTCGGCAGTATGAACGGATCGGCACGGAGCGGACGTTCGTACTGGATCCTGTCGACAAACTCGCCTGGCAGTGGAAGTCAGGAAGCCTGGAGTCGATCACGCAAATGTTACTCCCGAATGGCGCGGCGGTGGTCCTCGAAGAGATTTGGCGGCAGCTCGACGAGCAGGCGTAAGCTCCCGGATCGGAACTTCCGGACGATTCCCGTGCGAGAATGGCTTCTTTGTTCCGGCCATGCTGCGCGTTCCCCGCCGAATGCGCGCTCAGCCTTGCCGGAATCCTCATGAAAGCGAGAATCGACATGAATCTGCTCCGCTTCAGGCGGGCTGCCGGAATCGTCCCGGCCCTTTTCCTTATTCCGGCTTCCTTCGCGCAGGGGACAGGAGGCGACAAGGTCGATCTGGACGCCCTGGCACAGATTAAAACCGAAGCCTTCCAGCATTCGCAGGTGATGGAAAACCTGTTCTGGATGTCCGAGGTGTACGGTCCGCGCGTCACCAACAGCCGCAATCACAAGCTCGCCGCGGAATGGGCGATGAAGCAGATGAAAGAGTGGGGACTGCAGAACGTCCATCTGGAAAAGTGGCGCTTCGGCTATGGGTGGCAGATCCGGCATTTCTACGCCGCGATGGAGACGCCGGTCTATGCGGCATTCACCGGGTTCCCGCTGGCCTGGACGCCGGGGACGAACGGCCCGATCACGGTGGAACCGGTGTGGGCGCCCATCCATTCGAAGGCGGATTTCGCCAAATACCATGGCAAGCTGAAGGGCAAGGCACTGTTGATGTTCGACCCGGCGCCGCTCACGCTCCACACACGGGCGGACGCGCAGCCTTCCCCGACCGACGAGGAAATTTTGGCACGCGGCGGCGCGCGCGGTGGCGGCGGACGGGGTGCCGCGGCAGGAGCAACCGCCAATCGCGACCCGAGCGGGCGAGGGCGCCCGGGCGAAGGCGAATGGGAGTACTCTCCGACATCGCTTGCTTTGGCGAATGAGAAGAACGGGGCACTGCGCAACGAGGTCAACACGTTCCTGAGGGATGAGGGCGTGGCCATTGCCATCACGCCGGGCTACAACGGAGACGGCGGTACCATCTTCGCCACCTATGGCGGGTCGGAAAACCCCGGGGATCCGGTTCCGCCTCCGATCGTCGCCATTGGAGCTGAGCAGTACAACCGGCTTGTTCGCCTGGTGCAGCACGGCATCACGCCGAAGCTGAACTTCGATATCGCAGTGGATTACCAGAAGGAAGACCAGAACGCATTCAACGTCATCGGCGAGATTCCGGGGACCACCAAAGCGGACGAAGTGGTCATGGTCGGTGGTCATTTCGACAGCTGGCAGGGCGGCACCGGCGCCACCGATAACGGCACGGGATCTTCGGTGGCGATGGAGGCGGTGCGTATTCTGGCCGCGCTGCACAAGCCCATGGCACGGACGGTTCGCGTGGCCTTGTGGGGCGGCGAAGAGGAGGGCGTCTACGGCTCAACCGCCTACGTGCAGCAGCATTTCGCGCCACGCGCCACCATGGTGAAAACGCCCGAGTACGACAAGCTGGATGTGTATTTCAACGACGACGGCGGGTCCGGCCGTTTTCGCGGAGTGTCCGCGGGGGGAAGTCCGCAAATGGCGTCCATCTTCAAGTCGTGGATCGAGCCCCTGAAAGACCAGCATATGGTGGCGGTTTCCGGAGGGGATCAGTTCCGGCCCACCACGAGCCCCGGCGGCACGGATTCGAGCGCGTTTTCCTGGATCGGCCTGAACGGGATCGGTTTCCAGCAGGATAGTCTGGAGTACGGTACGCGTACCCATCACTCCAACGCGGATACCTACGACCGCGTCCAAAAGGACGATGTGATGCAGAGTTCGATGATCGAGGCTTGGTTTGCTTACAACGCCGCCACCCGGGCGGAGATGCTGCCACGTATTCCGACTCCGGCTCCCGATCCCAACGCGAAGGCGCACGAGTAGGAAGCAGAATCGAGGGCCCGGTTATTCGACGCGAACGCCTTTCCAGAACGCCACGCGGCCTTTGATTTGCGCCGCCGCGGGGGCGGGATCGGCGTAATACCAGGCGGCGGCAGCGTTGCGTTTGCCGTTGACGACCACGTCGTAATAATTGGCAGTCCCCTTCCAGGAGCACACGGTGGTTTTGTCGACCGGCTGCAGATACTCCTGCCGGACCGAGTCGAGGGGGAAGTATTGGTTCCCTTCCACCACGACACATTTGTCGCTCTCCGCGATTACGGTTCCTTCCCACGTGGCTTTCGGCATTTGAACTTGAGTTTAGCGGACGAGATTTCTCAGGCTTCGCTGAGCAACTCCCCGAGCGCTCTGACTTCCCGTTCGAGCACATCGGCGGAGGAGTGCTGTCCCAGAAAGCCGCTGATTCCTCCGTATTCGTGCTGGACGGCGCAGGGCATCGGGAAGCGTCCCGCGCGCGCGCCCCGCAGCAGCCAGGACAGAACGGCGTAATCGTCATCGTCCATGGGCAGATGATCCACCCAGGCGCCATCGGAATCCTGGCCGATGCCCGTGCTGTGGATCAGCTTCAAGCGGTCGAGCGGAAGACGATTGACATAGTCTTCGGTGGAGCAGCCGTGGTGACGCGCCGACAAGCGGGCATGCGAGATATCCAGCAGGAGACCCACTCCGGTCTCCCGCACAAGGCGGCACAGCAAGGCCGGGTAGGAGCCGAGAGTCGCCAGAGGCCCCGATTCCGGGATGTGTTCCACGACAACCGCGCCGGGACCGAAGCGGTCCGCCAGTTGTCGGACATGGGCGAAGGCGACTGACATCAGCCGGTCCTCGTCCATGCTCTGTAATCGGCCGATATCCCGGGGCATGTGGAAGTGCGTGTTGACGATTTCGGTCGCCGTCGTGTCCAGGAACCCCCGGGACTGCGTCAGTTCATGATCCGACACCAGTCCGTCCGTGGTGGCGTAGGCAAAGTGGACTTGTACTCCGACCGGACGCGCGGGGAGTCGCGGCGCGGAGGCGGCGTTCAGGATCCGAACGACATCCATCGCCGGCAGGAGGCACTGCGGCCAGTCCGGGATCTTGATTCCGTCCACTTCGAGACGGCGGTCCAGCAGCAGTTCGCGCAATGCTGCCGACCAGTTCACGTGCAACGGGATCAAACTGTGTCTCTACCTTTAAGGCTTATCACAACCGACGGTTTTACCGGCAACCTGGCAGGTGGTGACGACCGAACCATCCACTGTGCGGTCCAGGATCGTCCAGCCGCCGGCCGTAAAGAGCACGGTCGAGAAGCCATAGTGGGTCTGGGAGGTCGCCTGGACGATCTGCGCGTTGCCCGTGGTCTTGCCGAGCAGCGTGCTGGAAGGGACCACCGCATTCAGCACGTCGCCGCCGTTGCCGATCACGACCTGCGGCGGGTGCTTGGGATCGAAGGAGTAAGTCTGGAAGATGTGCGTATGGCCGCTGAGCAACATCTGGATTCCGTCGGGAAGACTGTTTTTGCTGGCGGCCTGCAAGACCACGTTGGTGGCGACGCCGGCGCGGAGTGCCGAGAAGGGACGGTGGGTCAACAGCCAGGCGTTGCCGGTCGCCATCTGGCGAACCATGTCGAACTGGGCCTGGCAGGTGGCCACCTGGACATCATCCAGAGCGGTGTCGTTCGCGACCGCGGAATCGACGTGGATCAGTTGCAGCGATCCGGCGGTGACGGCGAAGGGATCGGTATAAGCCTGGCATGAGGCGGGATAGGGACGGGGATCGAGATAGCGGAACCAGCCTTCGCCCGCGCGGTCGCAGCTTTCGTGATTACCGCGGATAAAGAAGACGGGGGCGGCATCGAAGGCCGGCTGTACCTGACTGAAGAGATCGGCGTACCAGGTATCCCAGTTGTAATTCCAGGGGCTGCCGGCGCAGCCCGCGTTGCCGGGAGGGCACGGCGCTTCGCGGTAGTGGTAATCGCCCGTCAACACGATCAACTCAGGCGCGGTTGCGGCGGCGCCGGCGGCGATCCGGGCAACGGGCCACTGAACGGGATCGTTACAGGCCTGGTAGACGGCGGGCGTTGTGGAGGTATCGAGGCGGCAACCGGTGTCGCCGATGACGGCGATCTGCGTGTAGTTGCCCTTTTTCGGGAGCGGCAGCGGTTCGTCGCCCAGAGTCGCGAAAATGGTGGCGGCGGGCAGGGCGATTTCGCAACTGGTCACGGGATAGAAGGGCAGGCTGGGCTGAGTGCGCACCTGCATGGTCTGAGGAAGGCCGTCAATGCTGACCGAAGGGCAGGAGGGCTGGCTGGTAATAGCCCGCGCCAGCGCCCCCGTCGGACCCAGTTGCACCCATTTGGCGAGCAGAGGCGCCGGTGTGGAATCGATGGCAACGGTGGCGGTGTTCGAACTCAGGCCATTGGACGTGACGATTACCGGCACGGCCGTTCCGGATGGAGCCGTGGCGGGAATGCGGAGATCCACTTCGTAGACGCCGACCCAGTCCGGGTTGATTCCCTGCGGGGCGAGACCGGCAAAGGACACAAGCGCCGGCACGCCGCCCACGGTGACCGTGGGAAGCGTGATGGTGGTCGAAAGCGTGGGGGTCACGGTCAAAGTAGCGTCGGCAGCGGCGCCGGTCGCCGGGGTGTTGGTAACCGCGCCCAGGCCGGTTACATAAAGGCGCAGATACTCGCCAGGACGGGCGATGCGCGCGATCTGACCCGGGTTCCCGGTTGAGGTGCGGGTAGCCGCGATGCTGGCGATGGCCTGTTTGCCATCGAAGGTAAAAATGGCCGGGGCGGCGGGCGCGAGGTTCGCGGAAACAGCGGCGCCCGAGCCGCTTTCATTCGTGACGACAATCTGGGCCTGGCTTGCTCCGGCCACGCTCCAGGGAATCTGCGCATTAATCTGCGACGGGGACACGAAGGCAAGCGGAGCGGACACGCCGTTTACCGTAACCGAAACTTTGTTCAGGGTGAGAGGCCAGGGAGTACCGGGAGCGGAAGCGGGAGAGGATGCCAGCCCCATACCGAAGATGGCGATCAGGCCGCCGGCGACAACCGGAGCCTGCGCGTAACTGGCGGGATTGACCACTCCGCCGGCCGCGACGACCGGCGCGGCATCGATATCGAGAGTGACCAGGGCAAGCAGCGCTGTTCCACAAAACAAAGATCGGGCTACACGCATGCTACTCAGGTTATCGGCAAGACAAGGTGACGATGTGGTCTGTAGCTGAAGATTCATGGAGTTTTTACGCCCTGTTGACCCACAGGGATTCAGGACCCGCGGGAAATCCATTCGCCTTGACTTTGGCGAATAAAAGGCGAAAATAGAGAGGTGCTGTTCGGCGATTCTCCCTCGCCGGGTCTGGTCGGCATTGCGCGGCTGGCGTCTGAAAGCGAAGTACTGGAATCGAAGCGATTGGTCCGGTATTTCGAGATCGGGTGCCGGAGCGTGCTCAATAAGACCAGACCCGGTATGCCGTTTGCGTGGTCCATCAATCCTTATCGCGGTTGTGAGTTCGCCTGCCGCTACTGCTATGCGCGCTACACGCATGAGTTCATGGAGTTGCGGGCAAGCGAGGAGTTCGAAGACCAGATCTATGCGAAGTCGAATGTGGCTGCGATTCTTCGGCGGGAACTGAAGAAGATCGACACGACCGGCGGCATCGCAATCGGCACCGCTACGGACCCGTACCAACCGGCGGAGCGGCGGTTCGGGCGAACACGGTCGCTGCTCGAAGTCTTCGCGCGGCAGGAGCGGCTTTCGCTTTCGATCACGACAAAATCCGATCTGGTCAGGCGCGATATCGACCTGCTGCGGGAGATCGGGCGGCGCAATCACATCTGCGTGAATATGACCATCACCACGCTGGATGCGTCCTTGGCTCGGGCGCTGGAGCCCCGCGCGCCGCGGCCGGATCTGCGGTTGCGGACCGTGCGTGCTCTCGCGGATGCCGGCGTCGCGGTGGGCGTGTTTCCAAATCCTGTGATGCCGCTGATTACCGATCAGGAAGAGCGGCTGGACCAGCTGGCCGGGGCGGCAAAGGAACACGGGGCGAGCTATTTCGGCGGTGGGGTGTTGTTTCTGATGCCGTGTTCGCGGCGGGTGTTCTTTCCGTTCGTTGAGCAGCACTTTCCGCATCTGCTGCGGCGGTACCGGGAACGGTATGAATCCGACGCGTATATCCGGGGGCCGTACCGGGACGTGATTCGGGAGCGGTTGCGCGGGATCCGGGAGCGCCATGGTCTGGCCGCGGCGCCACCCCATCAGGAGTGGGCGCCGCTGCCGGATCCACAACAGGAGTTGTTCGCGGAGGTCAGTACAGGGTGAAGGCGAACATCTGATCGCCGACGCCCACCAGGAGGTACTGGTGTCCATCCAGCGTGTAGGTTTCGGGCGCGTTCGAGACGTTGCCGACGTGCGAATGCCAGAGGATCTTGCCGGTGCCCGCGTCATATGCCACGATGTTGCCGCCCGCATCGCCGGCGAAAAGCAGACGTCCGGCGGTGGTCAGCATGCCGTTGCCGACGTTGCCGCCGAGGCCGGGATAGCGGTGGCGCCACGCGATTTTGCCGGTCTTGTAATCGATCGCCGTAAGGAACGAGCCGAGCGAGCCGAGACCGGTTTCATCCTTGCCGCCGAGACCCATGGCGCCTCGCGGATCGGTCTCCGTGAGGTAGTACATGGCATAAGCGTCGTTCTGGGGAACGTAGAACAGGCCGGTGTCGGGCGAGTACGCGGGAGGCGGCCAGTTGGTGGCGCCGCCGTTGTTCGGGGAGACGAGTGAGCCGGGAACGGTGGAATCCTTCGAGACGTCCCGGATGGTCTGGCCTTTGGCGTTCACCTCTTTGACCCAGTTAGCCGCTTCGGAGAATTTGCTGGTGAGCAGGTGTTCGCCGGTGAGGCGGTCGAGCACGTAGAAGTAGCCGTTGCGGTCCGCATGCAGCACCATCTTGCGCTGCTTGCCCTTGAACTCGCCGTCCACCAGGATGGGCGTTTCGGTGGAATCCCAGTCATGGGTGTCATGGGGGTTGAGTTGGTAGTACCAGGCGAGTTTGCCGGTATCCACGTTCACGGCGATGATGGAGCAGGTGTAGAGGTTATCACCCTCGCGGCTCTGGGGATTCGTGTAGGCGGGCGACGGATTGCCGGTGCCGACAATGTAAAGGTGCGTGTCGGGATCGTAGGCGCCGGGGATCCAGACGTTGCCCGCGCCGTGCTTCGCGCCGTCGAGGCTGCCCCAGGTTTCAAGACCCGGATCGCCCTTCTTCATGGGGACGGTGTAGAAGGTCCACTGGGGGTCGCCGGTCTCGGGGTCGAGGGAGCGGATGTAACCGGGCTCGTCCAGATCGTTGCCCGTCCCCGTCAGGATGTGGTTGCCGATCACGATGGGCGACATGGTGGAAAAGTACTGCTGGTTGAAACCGGCGATTTCTTTGTGCCAGCGCTCTTTGCCGGTCGCGGCGTCGAGGCAGACGATGTAGTCGTCGGGCGTTTCCATGTAGAGCCAGTTGCCCCACATGCCGAGACCGCGGTTGCCGATGTGGGTGCCGCCTTTGGTCTTCCAGAAGTAGTGCCAGATTTCATGGCCGTCACGGGCATCGACCGCCCACGCGTTGTCGGGCATGGAGAGGTAGAGAATGCCGCCGACCTGGAGGATGGAGGCGCGGATACTGGCCGCTCCGCCAAAGCCGCCGCCCGCCGCCGCATCCGCGCTGCCTTCGCCGCCGATGATGACGGGCGCTCCGCCCCCGAAACCACCACCGCGTCCGCCGGGACCGGGGGTAACGCGGGAGGTCCACGCGAGGGTCAGGTTCTTGACGTTGGTCTGGTTGATCTGTTTGAGGCTGCTGTAGCGCTTCGCGGAGTAGTCACCGGAGTAGGTCGGCCAGGCATCCGTGGCGCCAAGAGGTTTGGTGAGCACGGAGGGATCGAGCGCCTGGGCGAAGATCTGGCCGGCAAGCAGCGCGCCTGTGAGGAGCAGGTTAGGGATCGTCTTCATTTGATCGTCACCAGATAGGAGGTCAGGTTGTGAATGTCTTTGTCGGAGTATTTCGGCAGCAGATCTTTGTGGGCCTTGAGGGGATCGTGAATCTCCACTTTCGGCACATCGCCATCGCGGCGGAAAGTCTTCTGCGTGCCGTCCGCGTCCGTCAGGGTGACGATGAAGTCATCGATTCGGACCAGGCGGCCTTCGGACTTCTTACCGTTCGCCATGGAGACCGTGACGGTGACCGGAGGAACGTTGAAGGGGGAACCGCCGCGTCCGGGTCCGGGACCTCGCCCGCCACCGCCGCCGGGCATCAGCCAGCCGTTCTGCAAAGCTTTCGGGTCGGTAATTTTGGAAGCGATACCTTTCAGGTCGCCGGTAACCGAGTGGCACGAGGCACACATGGTTTTGAACGTCTGCTCGCCGGCCTTCGCGTCGCCGACCAGAATGCTGAGAGGCACCATGCGGGAGACGTCGTAGCCGCCGACCTTGAAACTGTGGATGTACGCGGCGACATCGGAGATCTGCTCCCGAGTGATGCTGATTTTTGGCATTTCGCCGCGGCCGTTCTGAACGACCGGCGCGATGAGTTCGCCTTTGTCGTCGTTGAGAACGAGTTCGGAGCGCAGCAGGTTGGGGCCGCCTTCGCCGCCGCGGGCGTCGGAACCGTGGCAGAAATTGCACTGGACGCCGTAGATGGCTTTGCCGCGTTCGAGTACGGCGGGGTCGGCGGGCGCGCGCTCCGGATAGGCGGGGGGACGAACGAAAGCGGCGGGAGGACCGGCGGCAGCGCCGCGGCCTCCCCGGCCACCTCCCGCGGCGGGCTGCGGGGATAGCTGAGCGGGGAGCTGAGCGGCGAGCGCCATCAGCGCAGCTGTTACGGCTGCTCTTTTCCTGAATTGCACGTTACACCTCGGATTAGAAAAGGTAGGGACGAAGAAAACAGTTTATCCCAGCCCGGCAGCAGGTCGCCGGGCCGGGGTGAGGGAGAAGGCTACTGCCAGGTCACATGAAGGACGGGCAGTGCGGTGTGGTCGTAATACTCGACGGTGATCAGGTGATTGCCGGCGGAAAGCGTCTGACCGATGTTGAAGCTGTAACCGGGCTGATCCTGCCAGGAATCGAGGATTTTGGCGCCATCGATGTAGACCCGCACGCCGTCGCCGGTGACGACTTTGAACGTATAGGTGCCGCCGGCGAACGGGAAGTTGCCCTGCCAGCGGACCGAGAAGTTCGACTGGGGAACCGGAACTGCCGGAAAGCCCCAGGTCCAGTCGAAGACAAGCTGCGCGGCGCTGTTGATCAGGACCGGAGTTCCCGTCAGGTTGATGTTGCTGTAGTAACAGCCGGTGAACAGCCCGGTACCGGGGGAAGCGCAAGATGCGACGCCGACCGGCGGAGCGGCAGGGGCAGTGACCACTTGCAATGTGTTACCGGGGGAGGAATAGTTGCCGGCGGCGTCGAAGGCTTTGACGGAATAGGTGTAGGTAACTCCGGCGGCCACCGCGGTATCCGCCCACATGAGTGCCGATCCGGGCAGCGAAGTCACGGCGGTCCCGTTGCGGGTGATCTGATATCCGGCGACCGCGACGTTGTCGGTAGCGGCTGTCCAGGCGAGGTCCACTTCGGTGGAACCCTTTGCGGTGGCCGAGGTGAGGGACGGGGCGGTGGGCGCCTGCGTGTCCGGGACGGGGCCAGCGGTGTTCACCGCCACGGTGACGGTAGCGCTGGTGGCGCCCGTGCTGTTGGTGGCGGTCAGACGGTAAGTGGTGGTTGCGGCGGGCGCCACGATTTGCGACGTGATGCCGGAGACGTTGCCGACACCGTTGTCGATTGTCACGCTGGAAGCGCCCGAGACGCTCCAGGAGAGCGTGGCCGTCTGCCCGGGTGAAATGGGCGAAGCGGACGTTTTCAGATAGCTGATCACGGGCGCGGCGGCAGTGGAAGCCTGGTCGAGGACACCACCGAAGTCATTGGTCCAGTACCAGCCGTAGTTCGAGGAGGCACTGTAGGCGCGGGCGATCCCGATGGCCTGAAACGCGGGGTTCAGCATGTTCTTGCGGTGGGCGAAGGTGCAGTTCCCGGAGGCATCGGCGTCGCAGGCGCCGATCCACTGATTCAGCGTGGTGGAGGCGTCAGAAAAGCCGCCGGCGATGTTTTCGCCCCACGGGTAATAGGTGTATCCGAACGCCTGCAGGCGGGCGCCGGGATCGCGGCCGAGGGTGTCGGTGTGGCTGGCATAGTTCTTCGTCGCCATGTCATTGCTCATCCACTTCGAGGCGCTTTCGAGTGTCGGCGAGATTTGCACGGGGCCGACTCCGTTTTGGGAGCGGTAAGCATTGAGCAGAGACACAAAGGCTGTCTCTTCGGAATCGAGCGTGACGGGTCCGCCCGAGGGCGGGGGGGTGTTAACGGGCGGGGGAGGAGGCGGCAGCGTGGTGGAACCGTGGCCAACGCCGGGCTCGTAGGTCCAGTAGGGGCTGAAATCGGAGATCACGCAGGAGACGCCGGCTACCGTGGCCTGTCTCGACAGCATCGCGGCGAGATGCAGAGGGTCCTGCCAGATGCCGTAGACGATGTAGGAGGGACTGGTTGTGTAATAAGCCAGATTCTCGCTGATCAGGTCATACCCCAGTCCTGACGCGGTGGTGTCGTAACCCTGATGCGGGCTGAAACCGGGCGAGCCGGGAGGGTTGGTGGCCATATATGTCGCCACCTGGATGGCGCGTATTTCGGCATCTTTCGACCCGAGCGAATCCGCGGTCAGCGGGGCCGCTCCGTTCGAGGTGCGAAAGTCGTTGATGGAGGAGAGCAGGCTGTTAATGGCGCCGTCTCCGCACCAGTTCATTCCCGGCGGGAGCGGCACCTGATGCGTAATCGTCTGCGCAGAAAGGTGGATACTTCCGCTCAGAAAACAAACAAATAGAGAAACAATAGGGCGTGCGGTCAAGTATTTTTTCATAGGCGGTGTTATTACTGGAAGTAATAAGTAGTAACACGGCCGACAGACAATCGGGAAGTTATAATACGTTAAGTACCTCGAAATATTTTGCTCGTAGCGCCATTATTCGTGCGGATTACCGAACGTATCCGATGACGGTGACGGCGTTGGCGGAGGTCGTAAAATCCTTCGGAGTTTCGACCGTGATCTCCGTGGAGCCGATACTCAGCGCTTTGAATTCGACCACGGCGTGATCGGAGCCGGCGGGAATTTTGAGCTCCTGCTGCAGCTGTCCCACGGCGGGGGTGCTGTTGGTGAGATGGACATTCAGGGAAACGCCCGCGCGGAGCGGCTGTACCGTTATATCGGCGGAGCGGTGGGTAACAGGATCGAGTTGCGCGGTCCACAGAACCAGCTGTTCCGGGGCTTTCGCTTTGGCCAGATCCACGGAAAAGCGATGCACGGCGTCCGGAGCTTCCTTGCGGAGGACGTGGGCCTCGTCGGGCGGGCCCTGAGAGGCCGGAGTAATGATGACTCCGGAAGGCGCGAGAGTAACTTCGGCAGTGCGGCTTCGGTAGCCCGGGGCCGATGCCGTGTAAGTCAGATTGCCGGAGCGGCCCAGCGCCTGCAGAAAATACCTTCCGTTCGTTTGATTCTCCGGAATGGTGAGCGTGATGGAACCGGAGCCGACCTCGTCCGCCGATTTCGACAGTAACAACTTGCTCTTATCTTCGCTGGTGAGGGTTACGGTGAGGCCGCCCGCCGGAGAGAACTCGCCCAGCGACAGTACGCCGGCTACCTGCAGATTCTGGCCGATGACGAGCTGGTCCGACAGGGCGAGGCCCGGTTTTTTGACCGATGCGATCACGGAGCTCATATCCGCGGCCTTCGCGAAGCCCTGCAGGCTGCCGAGAGCGACCGTCGTTTCCCCCTCTGAAGCGGGCTGGAAAGCGAGCACGACCGCGCTGCGGCCCGCCGGAATGGTGGCATGTTCCGAGATATGTCCGACTTTGCGATCGGAGTTCAGCACCGTCAGTTCAACGGTGGAGCTGACAGCCTGCTCCGCGACAATTTTCATCGAAGAATCGAGACAGGCGGCGAACAGACTGATTTTGGCCGGCGCGGCGCCGGTGGTGGTCACGAATTTCGGGGCTTTGAAAGGTCCGGAGACAACAATCGCGGACGGAGCCAGAGTTACCGTCGCGGTACCTCTTTCGTAACCCGGCGCTTCGGCCGAGTAAGTGACGGTCCCGGAGCTGTCGAGCGCCTGCAGCCAGAATTCCCGGCTTTCGCGATAGCCCTGGCGGACCAGAATCGTGATGGATTCCGAACCGGGCTGGTCCTCGGCTTTGGAGAGGCGCAGACGGGCGGGATCGCTGCTGCGGAGGGTGATCTGCACGCCATCGTCCGGCGCCTGCTCGCCGAGCTTCACGCTCGCGGACTGCTGCAGCCTGTTTCCCACGGTTGCCGGCGCGAGGGTAAGTGAAGGCGCGGCCGGTAAGACCAGCGTGTAACTCAGCAAACCGGTCAAAAAGAAACCGGCTCGGGTAACCGAGCCGGGCAGTCGAAGAGATCTCATGTTATTCAGTAAAAGCCAAAAGGGATGAAGATTGCGGGAGGACGGATACCAGTACCCGTCCTCCCGCGCACCGGTTATTGCACGTTCGCCTGCAGCTGCGTGTACTGGGCCGGCGTCGAGAAGCCGGCGGGCTGCACCACACCGATGAACGTGGTACCCGAGGCCAGCGGATGGAAGTTCGCTGTCTTTGTATCCGTGCCGGCCGCGATGGTTACGCTGCCGGGCACGCTGCCGACGGAGGGCGTGGAGTTCGTCAGGTTGACGGTCAGAGACGAGCCGCCTTTGAGCGCCTGAATCACAATGCCCTCGGCCGGATCCAGTTTCGCGGTCGAGATGCTCAGCGTCTGGTCCGCGCCGCCCACGGTAGTGGACACGCCCGAGCCGAGGCCGAAGGTACCGCCGATGACAACACCCGACGGAACCAGCGACACCGTGGTGGTTCCGGAGGCGTAGCCGGGCGCCGTGGCCTGAATGGTCGCGGTGCCGGCGACATCGTTGCCGTACACGAAGTACGATCCGACGAAGTTGCCCGCCGGAATGTTGATGGTGATCGAGGCCGAACCGGCGTCAGTTCCCGTCGCCGAGAGCGAGGCCGCGCCGGAAGTCACGGTAAGCGTCACATTGACGCCGCCGGCGGGGGCTGCCGCAGCAAGGAAGACACTGCCCTGCTGTTCGAGACCCTTGCCGACGCTGTCCGCGGAGACCAGGATCTTCGGCGTGCTGACGGTGGCCACCAGCGAACCGCCCGTGGACGGAATCACGAAGGGAGCGGAGCCCGCGGCCGACAGCGTTGTGGTGCCGCTGCTGATCGCGTGGAACTGCGTCGTGTTCGAGTTGTTACCGGCCCCGATGGTCAGCGGGGAGACCGTGATGGTGCCGACCGCCGTATTGGAACTGGTAACCGCAACCGAGACGCTGAAGCCGCCGGCTACGTTTTGCGCGATGGGAGCGCCGGGACCGTCGATGAGCGCCGTGGAGACGTTCAGGAAGGAGTCGGAGCTACCCGTGGTGGTGGTGAAGTCGTTGCCGGTCCCGGCGGGGCCGGAGAGGAGAACGGCGGACCTGCCCAGCGTTATGGTGCCGTTGCCGGTGCCGAAGCCCGGAACAGAAGCCGTGTACTGGACGGTTCCGCTGTTGCCCACGCCGTAGACGTAAAACGGCGGGGTGGAGCTGAAGCCCGAACGGAGGGTCACGGTAATGCTGGCCGAACCGGTTGCCGTCGGGGTGTTGGACAGCAGCAGGCGGCTGGGGTCGGCGCTGGTGAGCGTGACGACCGTGTCAGCCGGAGCGGTTCCCTGAATCGTGACCTGCGTGGTGGTTTCGAGGTCCTGTCCGACCGACGCGTTGCCGGCGATGACCGAAACCGGCTGAACGGTCACGGCCACAACATTGGCGTTGCCTGCAGGCGTACTGAAGCCTGCGGGCGGGACCGCCGTGATGGTGCTGCTGGTGGCCGTGTTGCCGGCAGTGAACTGCGCCGAAGCGGTATCCACGCCGCCGGTGAAATTGGCGGTGGCGGGGGAAACCGTTCCGACGGCGCTGTTCGCGACGGAGAGGTTAACGGAGGCGCTGAAGCCGCCGCGAACCTGTTCCACCGAGCCGACGTTGCCGGAGCCGTCCAGTTGCACGGCCGACACGGTCAGCGGGGTGATAGCGCCCTGATTCGAGGTAAAGCTGCCGCCCACCCCGTTCGGTCCGGCCAGCACGAAGCCGGACGGAGCCAGGGTCACCTGCGAGGTGCCGCTGTTGTAGCCCGCGCCACTCGCCGTGATGTTGGCGGTGCCGGAACTCGCCAGACCCTGAGCGTACACGTTGAACTGTGCCACGCCGGCCTGAACAGCGATGACCAGGTTGGTGGTGCCCGCATCCACGGCGCGTCCCGCCAGAACCACGTTCGGGTTGTCACTGGAGATGGTCACGTTCACGCTGGTGGAAGGCACCTGCGACAGATTGATAATCAAAGGCGCCTGCAGGTTCTGACCGACGGTGGCGCCGGAGATCGTGAGTCCGGGGCCGCCGCTCACGCCGCTGATGACGATCGTCAGATTGGCGGTCGCGGTCAGGTGCGTCGGGTTGGTGGAATCGGTGACGGTGATGGCAACCGGGTAGCTGCCGGCTAGCGTCGGGGTTCCGGTGATCTGGCCGCCAGTGGTGATCGACAGACCGCCGGGCAGACCCGAAGCGGTGAAGGTATACGGGAGTGTTCCGCCCGTCGCCTGTACCTGTGCGGAGTAGCCTGCGCCTACCGTACCCGAGGGCAGCGAACTGGTCGTGATGGCCAGCGTCTGCGGGGCGATGGTGGCGGACAGGTTCGCGGTTGCGGTCAGGTGCGTCGGATTGGTGGAGTCGGTCAGCGTAACGACGATGCTGAACGGTCCGGCCACCGTGGGAGTTCCGCTGATCACGCCGCCGGCGCTGATGGACAATCCGGCGGGCAGACCCGTGGCCGTGAAGGTATACGGGGTGGTGCCGCCCGTACCCGTGATGGTGGCGTTATAGGGCGAACCCACGGTGCCGTTTGGCAGCGAGGTTGTGGTGATCGACGGGTTCTGCGGCGCGATGGCGATGGACAGATTCGCCGTAGCGGTCATGTGAGTTGGGTTGGTGGAGTCGGTGACCGTGATCGCCGCCGTGACAGTACCGGGAGCGGTCGGGGTTCCGGAGATCACACCGGCCGCGCTGATGGAGAGTCCGGCAGGCAGACCCGTGGCCGTGAAGGTGTACGGGGTGGTGCCGCCAGTGGCCGCGACCGTGGCGTTGTAGGCCGCGCCAACGGTCCCGCCGGGCAGCGACGTGGTGGTGATGGCGAGCTGCGGCGGTGCGATGGTGATCGGCAGATTCAGCGTGGCGGTCAGGTGCGTCGGATTGGTGGAATCGGTCGCGGTGATGACTGCCGTGAAGGAGCCCGCCGCGGTCGGCGTTCCGGTAATGGAACCGCCGGCGCTGATGGAAAGTCCGGCGGGCAGACCCGTGGCCGTAAAGGTATACGGGGCGGTGCCACCAGTGGCGCTCACCTGGGTTGCGGGATAAGCGACGTTCACGGTACCGTTCGGCGCCGTGAGCGGAGTGATCGCCAGACCCGGACCGATGGTCAGAGTCAGGTTGACCGTGGCGCTCAGGTGAGTCGGATTCGTGGAATCCGTCACGGTGATAGCGACGCTGGGGGCACCCGCCGTAGTGGGCGTTCCCGAGATCACGCCGCCTGCGCTGATGGACAGACCGGCGGGCAGACCCGCAGCCGTGAAGGTGTAGGGCGCAACTCCGCCTGTCGCCGTCACGGTGAAGTTATAAGCCGCGCCAACCACGCCCGAGGGCAGCGAGGTGGTGGAGACCGCCAGCTGATTGCTGATGGTGAGAGGCAGCGTCACGGAACTGGTGGCGTGCGTCGGGTTGGTGGAATCGGTGACCGTGAGAGTCACGGAAGCCGTTCCGTTGGCCGTCGGCGTACCACTGATGACTCCGGCGGGGCTGATGGAGAGCCCGGCAGGCAGGCCGGATGCCGTGAACGTATAGGGCGCGGTGCCGCCGGTCGCGGCAACGGTAAAGTTATAACCGGTTCCAACCGTCCCGTTCGGGAGCGAGGTCGTGGTGATCGCGACCGCGCCGCTGATCGTGATCGGCAAACTCGCCGTCGCTGTCAGTTTGGTTGGAGAGGTGGAATCGGTCGCCGTGACCACGATGGTGGCCGGGCCGGCTGCCGTCGGGGTGCCGGTGATCTGACCGCCGCTGGTGATGCTGAGGCCGGCGGGCAGACCCGTCGCCGTGAACGTGTAAGGAGCGTTCCCGCCCGTCGCGGTCACGGTTGCGCTGTAGGCGCTGCCGACGACACCGGTGGGCAGAGTAATCGGATTGATGGCCAGCGCGGGGCTGATCACGATGGTCGGAGTGGCCGTCGCGGTCAGGTGCGTGCCGGGCGTTGTGTCGGTAACGGTGATGGTCGGCGTGCTGCTTCCAGCGGCCGTCGGGGTACCGGTAATGACTCCCGCGGCGCTGATGGACAGGCCGGCCGGAAGATTGGTCGCCGTGAAGGTGTACGGGGGCGTGCCGCCGGTCGCCGTCACAGTGGCGTTATAAGGTGCGCCGACGACACCGGGGGGCAGCGGCGCGCTGATGGCGAGGCCGCTTACGACCGTGACGTTCGCCGTGCCGCTGACGATACCGGCAACACTGGAACTGGCCGTGATGATGGCGGATCCCGTGGTGGAACCGGCCGTTACGGGAACGGCGGCCGTGGTGGCGCCCTGCGCAATATTGACGCTCGAGGGGACCGCGGCGACGGCGTTGTTGTTGGACTGCAGAGTGACCGTGATACCGCCGACGGGCGCGGGGCCCGAAAGCGTGAGTGTCAGGGTCTGCGAAGCGCCCACCGCCAGCGTGATGTTACCAGGCTGGAAGGAGAGGTTCGCGGCTACCTGCACACTCTTCGTGTCACCCGCGAAACCAGTGGCTGAAGCCGTGATGTTCGCGGTTCCGATATTCACTCCCGTAATCTGGGCCGAAACATCCGGAGCCGTTGCGCCTTCCTTAATGAAGACGGACGGAGTGACCGTGAGACGAGGATCGCTGCTGACCAGATTCACGGTGACGCCACCCACGGGAGCGGGCGTAATCAGCGTGACGCCGAAGTTGACCGTCTGGCCAACACCGATGACAGCGCCACTCTGCAGGGAAATCGCGCCGAGGGACGTTACGGTTATAGTGCGGGTATCGCCCGGGCCATAGCCGGGAACGACTGCCGTGATGTTCGTTGTGCCCGTCGCCTGCCCGGTCACCGTAAAGGTCGCGGTGGTGCTTCCGGCGGCGATGGTAAAGGTCGACGGCACGTTCACGATATTGGTGTTATTAACCGTGATGGAGCCGGTCAGATTCGTGGGCGCCGGGGAACTGAGCGTGACCGTAGCCGTCACGGACTTCGAGATTCCGACCGTGCTGGCGCTGAGCGAGAGAGTCAGAGACGACGCACCCACATTAATGTGAGCCGAGCCGTTGCTGAGTCCGGTCGCGCTGGCGAGAATGATGGTGCTCCCGAGGGCCACCGGGGTGATGCTCACCGTGGCGGTCGTCTGGCCTTCGGCGACCGTGACGCTCGAGGGCGTGGTTGCGACGGTGGTGTCGAGGATAGCCAGGTTAATCACCTGACCGCCCGGCTTGGCCGGATTGCCGAGAGTAACGGTCAGGGTTCCCGGGGCGTTCGTCAGATTCAGAGGATCCGGCGACAGCGTGATGGTGGCCCCGGTGCTCGCGGTGATGGTCACGGTGACCGGCTGGCTGTCGACAAAGCCGTCGTTGACAATCAACTGAACCACATAGGGACCCGCGACATCGGCGATGAAGGTGGGAGACGAAGTTGTCGCGCCGACCAGAACCGCGGAACTGCCCGCGGGCACGTTCAGCAAAGTCCACTTATAAGTAAGCGGATCGTGCTCCGCGTCGGTGGAGTTGAGGCCGCTGAGAGCCACGGTGGCGCCCACGGGTACGGTAGTGCTGGGAACCGAGATCACCGCGACAGGCGCGGCATTCGTGGTGGTGATGGTCACGTTCGCGGTGGGGCTGTTGAGAACGCCGTTGTTGACGGTCAACTGGGCGACGTAAGTGCCGGGGAGATCCGCGACGAACGTCGGATTGGGGACATTGATGTTCGAGAGCTGCGCCGTGCTGCCCGGAGGAACACCGATGAGCGCCCATTTGAAGGTGAGCGGCAGGCCCTGGGGGTCCGTGCCGGAACCGTTGAGGGTAACGGTGGCCCCGTGAACGACGGACTGGTTCGGGCCCGGATTCGCGACGGGTGGCTGCACGCCGGTGGTGGAGACGGTGACCGTGGCGGGCAGGCTGTCATTAAACCCGTCGTTCACAATCAACTGCGCTACATAGGTGCCCGCGGTGTCGGCGATAAAGGTCGGATTCACCAGAGTCAGACTGCTGAGGGCGGCATGACTTCCGGCGGGAATGGTGATGAGACTCCACTTATAGGTAAGCGGGTTCCCGTCGATATCGGTCGATTTGGAACCATCGAGCTGAACGGTGGCGTTGAGTGAGACGCTGGCCGTTGCCGTGGTTGCGATGGCAACGGGACGCGTGTGGCCGGGTCCGGTCGTGATGGTAACGAACGAAGGAGCGCTGATGTTCGTTCCGTCGGAAATCACGAGTCGCGCGATGTAAATGCCGGTAAAATCGGCTACAAAGGTAGGATTAACAAGATTCGCGCCCGAGAGGACGGCCTGGCTGCCCGGGGGTACCTGGACGAGACTCCAGGAATAGGTGATGGGATCGCCGTCCGCGTCGCTGGAACGGCTGCCATCGAGATGAACGGTGGTGCCGGCGACAACCGATTGATTCGGGCCGGCATCCGCCACCGGACCGGAGTTCGTCGTGGTGATCTTGACGAAGGACGAATCGGTGCCAACACCGTTACTCACGCTGACACTCACGATATAGTCGCCAGCCACGTCGGCGACGAAGGTCGGTGTGACGCTGGTGGGATTCTGTATGGTTGCGGTGCTGCCTGCGGGAACGGTCTGGAAGCCCCAGGCATAGGTCAGCGTCCCCAATCCGCTTGGATTTGAGGACGCAGCCGACGTGAGATGCACGGTAGAACCAAGTGTGACTGTCTGGGCCGGTCCGGCGTCCGCGACGGGCGCATTGAAGGACCATTTCAGACTGCTCAGGTTAAACGAAACGCTTTTGTCGATCAGCAGCGTAAAAGTATTGATGCTGCTGATCTCGGTTTTAGAAGGGACAGCGGGAAAATGCAGATTGCCCTGGCCGGGGACGACGACCGCGCTCGGGGTGAGGCTGGTCACCGTGGCTGTAATGGCCGGCAACGAGGGTCCTGCATTCACTACATCCGCGCGATACGAGAAATACGACTGCGTACGCGTGACGCGCTGCTCGCTGATCATCTGGTACCCGGTGATGGTGAGATTCGCCGGGTTGATCTGGCTGAAACCCGCTGGGGCTGCCAGCAGGGTTAAGGGAATCAATAACTTCAGTCTTGACGGGAAACGCATGAAAGCCCCTTTGTTCATGGACACAGTTCTGGTACAGGTCAGCAGGACGTATTACGATTGGCTAATTGCGGTGGGCCCGAACGGGCCGGCGTCTGGCCCGCCGGCGAAGTCCCCAGCAGCCCGATAGTCCTGCTGCGAAAATCAGGGCTAAGCTGGAAGGTTCGGGTGCGGCACCCACGGAAACCACGGGAACGGTGGTGCCGGAAATGGAATCCCGCAAATTGCCGAACGTGCTGCTTTGCGGGTTGTTATCGAATTCGTTGATAAAGTACAGCTGCATCAGTGTTGCCGGATTAAAAGAGGCCGCCGGAATACTCAGGGTGAAGTTGACACTGAAAGTTCCGGCAAGGCTGGCATGATCCGTATTCGCCGCCGCGCTGTAATCTCCCGCCGCGCCCGGAGGATTATTGGGTTGGAACAGCAGAAGATCGAAAGAGGCCGGCGCGACGCCGCTCGTGAGCTGCGCGAACGTGTTCGCGGGAAATTCGATATCCAGCTCATCAAGGACGGTGGAGTTGTCGCGGAAGTCGAATCCGCTCACAGTATAAGTGACGTTGTAAACAGGATTGACTCCGGGTGTGACCACGGAGACCTGGGATTGAATCGTCACAGCCGGCAACGACTGTGCGACCATGATTGCTAAAAATGTCAGGCCAACGGTGTATCCCGCGCCGCGGCGGGACGCACGCCCCCGCGATGTTACCTGCAGTCGTTTAAGTGTTTTCATTATGATTATCTCCGGCGATTCACGTCTTTCGGCCTGAAAAACGCTTAGCGCCCCGGGTTCTCCTGCGAAAGAGAGGAAGCGCGAGTCAACTCTTCATCCACCATCTGGCGAAGCTGCTCATACGCAATGTTTCCGGAAAAAAATCGGCCGTTCAAAAAGAAGCTGGGAGTTCCGTTCAGACCCAGCTTTGTCGCTTCGTCAAGCGACGCGCGAACGGCTCCGGCACGCTCGCCGGAATCCAGGCACGAATTGAAAGCCGAAGTATTGAGGCCGATCTTTGAGGCCGTTGCCTTCAGCTGGGAGACTTCGAGATCTTTGGATTTCACGAGGGCATCGTGATATTCCCAGTACTTGTTCTGCGTGCCCGCGCACGAGGCGGCCTCCGCGGCTTTCTGCGCGTGCGTGTGCATCGGGAGAGGCATGTCTTTGTAGGCGAAGGCGATCTTCCCTTTGTATTCCGATTCGAGTCGCTCCAGCTGTGGCTGAACCTGCTGGCAATAGGGGCACTCATAATCGGCATATTCGACGAGAGTGACTTTGGCGCCCGCGCCGCGCACCGGTGTGTCTTTGAGAGAGATCTGGGTCCGGGGCGCCGTCAGCTCGATGGAAATCTTCGCCTGTTCCCGCAGTGACTTCATGTAGGCGGTCTTCAGCTTGGCCAGCCTGCGTGTACGAATGTGCTCGAGAATCTTGTCTTTTACAGCGGAAAGGGGCTCGTTGATGTCGAGGCCTTCATAATAAACGGCAAGAGCACTGTCGTCGGGATCTTTGCCGACCAGATTGTCGACGTGCTTCTTCAGCAGTTCTTCGACGGTCACGTTTTCTTTTCTGGCCTGACGCTCCAGCAGGTAATCGTCGAGATAATCCTCGACAGCTTTCTTCTCGGCGTCGTAAAAGGCATTCTTTGCCTGGAACAGAGCCGAGGGACGCGCGCGTTCAAATTCGGCCATGGTGATCGCCTGGCCGTCTACTTCAGCAACAATCGAATTGGCGGACGCGAGTCCCGCGACCTTGTCGTCTGCCGCATGGACGAGGAGCGCGCCGGCGCCCACAATAAACAAGCCCAGATGTATTTTCATATGGTTTCCTCCGTAATATCTGCGAACCAGTCCCGTGAGTATCCGGGGAATTTTCTTCGGTACCGCCTTCATGAGTGGGGTAAACGCAGTTCTTTACCCCACTCCGCCGGCCATGCGCTCCCGCTCCCGAACCGCGGAGCGGGAGACAGGCTCGGCCAGTTACTTCGCGGCCGATGTCGCGCCGAGTCCGGTGAGACGGCACGAATTGCAAACACCGTTGCCGCTGCCCTGCGCCAGTGCGAAACCGCACACGTTGGAAAGGCGAGCCAGTTCCGACGCGCTGAGAGACGCAGGCGTGAAGGCGGTTTCGGTCACCGCATAGGTACCCGCGGCAGCGGAGCTGTTCGCGTGGATGGTGGTGCCCCACGCAACCATGCCGGGCGCCAGAGTCTCGGTGTTAACAGCAGCGGCGGAGTTCGTGCAGCTGCCGCCAACCGGGACGGTCGCGACCAGTTTGATCACGATGGACGTCGGGGCGCCATGAGCGAAGAGCGGATTGTTGATCAGATCCCGCTGAGCCGAGAGAGACACGAGGCCGTTCGGCGTGACGGGGCAGGAGCAACAGGAGACGACTTCTTCATCCGGCTGGAAGACGAAGACGTTGGCGCAGATCGCACCACCAACGCCGGCGCTGGTGCCGGACTGAAGCGTTACTCCACCGCGGGCTCCGGTGTTTGAAATGTTGACCACAGAGTCGCCGATGGTCAGGTTCGAAGCGTACCGAATCTGATACGGAGAATCAGCAGTGATGGGATTTTGAGCGAACGCGGCCACGGCGGAAACCATGGACACGAGCAGAATGTTACTAAGCTTCACGAGTGTTACCTCCTGAGAGGAATTGGTGTTCCTCTCGAAATGAACAGTAACATCGGCGCACCTGGCTCACAATCGCCATATTGCACTAACCCAAAGAGGGGAGATATTAGGACTGTACCGGGTATGCAGCTACTCATCCGAGTACTGGCAATAACTCTTTTGCCTCTACGGTAGTACTCTTTCGGACCCCGGTTTCTCGGCGGACATGCAAAACCTGACGCCACGGGTCAACGTTTTCGATGCGCAAGAACACAATATTGTCAGCGAAATGTTTTCAGCCGCGATGAGATTCATAGCTCGGAAGCCGTTCTGTAACCGGAATAGTCGTTTGACTCAGTTTTGGTGAAGCTCAAGTGCGCGTCAAGACCTGTTCAGGGTAGTGAATGCGGCGGGGGCGCTGATGGAAATAGATTAATACTTGACAGCCGATGAGCGGCATCCTACAGTCTAATTTCACTGCCGGAAAGCCCCGCCGGACCGCGCCACGATCTGCCATCCGGACTCTGCCGGGCGGCTATTCCGCGTTATGGCCACCGAGTTTTATGGCTTAAGTGGCTCCGCGGAGGGCCTTTCGGCCGGGCCGTAAGAGTCTCGTCGCGCCGGATCGGTGTGATGTGGCTTCGGCCGCGCCTGGATGACATTTTGATGAAGCGACTGTCCCGACCCGTGACCTTTCGAGTTTTCGCCGATGAATATGAGAAGTTTGCCGACGCTTGCGCGCGTTCCGGCGCGCGGAGTATGTCGGACTTCGCGAGGAAGGCGGTATTGCAGCAGGTGCAATTCCTCGACTCAAAGGACAGTACGCTGACCGGCGATCTGATCACGCTGAGTCGCGAACTCAGGCGGCTCGATCAGGCGCTCGAAGATACGCGGCGTCGTATTCGGGAAGTGCTCGGGGTCGCGGCGGGTTAGGCGGGAACGGAAACCAGCAGGGAGACCGGTGCCAGGCGGCGCCGGTCTCCCCGTCCAGATCTGGACCGGACAGTCTCAGGATGCTTTCGGCGCTTCGCGGAGCCAGGTTTCCCACGCGGATCGATCAAGCAGGATACCCCGCCTGGAGTAACGAAGATACCCCATCCTACGGAAGCGATTCATGTGTTGCGTGATGATCTCCCGGGATGTTCCGACGTATTGCGAGAGCAACTCGTGGGTGATCGGGATCATCTCCGTGGAGCCGTCCGGAGCTTCGTGCCCCAGCCGCTCTGAAAGATGGATCAGCGATCGAGCCAGGCGCCGCGGAATAGAGTCCACCGAAAGGCTTTCGATGCGCCCGCCGAAGTCCATGGACCGCTTCACGAACAGCTGCATGAGGGCGATTCCGAGCATCGGCCTGCGGATCAGAATGGACTCAATCTCGAGGATGCTCCACGCCATGACCCTGCTGTTTTCGATCGCGACCGCGGCTTCGGCATGTGCGGCGCGCCGGAGAAAGGCGGCTTCGCCGAAAAAATCGTCCGTCTGGTAAATATCGACGAGCACGGGATTTCGCTCGTACTGCAGCCGCAGCACCTTTACCTTGCCTTCGAGAATCAGGTACAGCATCTCCGGGGCGGTTTCCGCACCGTAGATCGTCTGCGCCTTCCGAAACTCAAGGAGCTTGCCGCAGGGAAGGTGACAAAGAGGATCCTCGCGCGCGACCTGCGGCGCCGGCGCCGCGCCGTAAGGTTCCATGGAAAGTCTGCTTTTAAAGCCGGGATCAACGTCCATAAGTTATCCACCAACCCTGAGATTGCGACCTAACGGAGCCGCTCCGGTTTTGCCCTGTATGCAATGCCACATCCGGGGGTCACCACCCTCGGGAACAACTACTATCGGGACTTACCCCCATTGGGAACCGCACCTTTCCCCGAGGCCGCACAACGGGAAGACACCAAGGCGAAGTCAAGTCTGACCTGTAAGTTCTAAAGCCTTTTGGCTTCGCGCTTTAGAGGCGAGTGTATCATTTTGGCGCACTGTCAGAATCACCCAAAAGGTTAAAAAGGTATATATTCCCTACTAAATATCACTGTGTGGAACCAGTGGGATGTAAGAAGAGATTCTTTTCG
Organism: uncultured Acidobacteriia bacterium; assembly: GCA_903851195.1. Classification (GTDB taxonomy): domain Bacteria; phylum Acidobacteriota; class Terriglobia; order Bryobacterales; family Bryobacteraceae; genus BOG-234. The sequence goes on along the minus strand of CAINNJ010000027.1, from coordinate 90,995 downwards.
AACTGCCTGGCGAGAGGACCTGCTTACTCTCGCTCCGTTTGTTAAACCAGTCACATCAGGCGCCGCCGGTTCGTTCTGTTCGGTGTGACCCGTATCGGCTGAAACCCCCAATAACTACAGTACGGGTGGTACCGGCATTTCTCATGGCTGTATCGTCAATTACATCGATGTCAACGATCGCTTACTCTGTCCTATTCACTTCGCTCAGGTTTTTAGACGGGACCCGCTGCTTCCTGTTGACGACAGGAAGACACTGCAGGAAAAGCAGTTATCCGCTTCAATTCGAACTTCCGCTCACGCTTTGCGCTGCGGCGGCGGCACGCTTTGTCATCGCTTTGTGCACAAATCGCAGTAGCTTCGGCCGTCAAACGCATCTTGACAGCACCGCCCCTGCAGCCTACAGTCGTACTTTCTGCCGGACGTCGTTTGATAGTGGCACTGCACAGAGTCATTGATCGGAAGCAATGATTCCTTGCTATGGCGAATGACCGTCAGAGCGGCCTCGTGATGGATTTGCGGAAGCGGGGCTGAACTTCGCGGGTAAACGGACAGGTGACGCAATCGGACGCGTTCACACACTTGGTCTCAGGAGGAAACGTGCAGGTATTTAACAGACTCACGCAGCGGGTCGGCAGTTCACGCTTGCGGCGCATGTCAAATCGGCTGTCGCCCATCTTACTCTCGCCGCTGCTGGTCGCCTTCGGGGCCACTCAGCAGGCGCGGGCAGCTGGACTCTTCAACACACCACCCGGCATTTTTCAATTGTCGAACAGCAATGCGGACGGCACGTTTTCTGTTTCTTCGGACGGAACTTCACTTGTCTTAACCGGGGGAAATACAGGAAGCGGCCTTTCGGGCATGACGACCTATAGCTCTACTGCCCTCGCGCCGGGCCTGATTACTTTCGGCTGGTCTTATCAGTCGCTCGACATGCCCGGCTTCGACGACGCGGGCTATATCTTGCGCAGCTCGAGAGTTCTTCTTTCCGACACGACCGGAGACTCCGGCATGGCGAGCTTTTCCGTCTCGCCGGGTGACACTTACGGGTGGTTTGTGGATACGGCCGACAACATGGGAGAACCCGGAGTTCTCAGCGTCACGGCTCAGCTTACAACCGTATCTTCAGTACCTGAGCCAGGAGGTTTCGGCCTCTTCTTGTCGGGATTGCTGCTGGTTGCCGGACTTTCGTCGACAGCTCGGCGTCGCAGACCGGTGGCTATCGCGGCAACCTGGGCGGCCGTGCTTGCCGGCGCCTCGGCATTCGGCCAGGTAACAACACAAGGACATTACATACCGGCGAGTGTGACCGGGCAACTTACTCTGGTGCGGACAACAACCCCTCAGGCTGCAACTCCGGCGGCGCAGGCTGCACTCGCGCCGTCGTTAACCGCGCGGCGTTCTGCCTCCCAGGTCGGCGCGCCACTCGCGGCGGCGGCCGGACTCGAAGTGGCCACAACGCCGTTATCGTATCCACACCCGGAACTTCTCCGATCGGGACTGGCCGCAGCCGCGCAGCCCAGGCTCTCGGGTTTCACCGCGTTCGCCGCCAGAGCAGCCGCCGCGAATACTTCGCTTCCGATCTTACCCACATCGGGCGGTATCGGCTTTCCCGGACTCAGTCATGCGGATCAGCGCAACGCAAACTCCGGCAACCAGTTCAGCGTGGAACCACCCAACCCGTCCATAGCGGTAGCCAACGGGCTGATTCTCGAAGGCGTGAACAATGCGGTGCAGGTGTTCTCACAATCCGGCAGCCGGTTGATCCGCACCATCAGCAGCAATGAACTGTTCGGGGTTGCCCCCGCCATCGACCGTGCCACCGGGATCTACGGTGTGTTCCCGACGGACATGCGGGTTTATTACGACGGAGATATCGCCCGCTGGTTCGTGTTGCAGCGAGTGCTCGATGTCGACTCGGCCGGAATTCCCACCAGCCACTCTCATATTTATATGGCCGTAACGCAGACGGCGGATCCTCTCGGAACCTGGAATATTTACGTGATGGATACGACAAATGCGGCGAACCCCGGGTGTCCCTGCGTGAGCGATTTTCCGCAGATCGGATCGGACCGCTACGGCTTTTATATCAGCGCGAATGAATATTCGACCGATTCGCCGGTGCTCATCGATGCGGCGATTCTCGCCATTTCCAAAAAGTCTCTGGGCCAGGGCGCGGTTGCTCCCCCGACCTATCGCTTTCTGATACCTCTTTCGACCGGTTATGAATTTTCCATCCAGCCGGCCACCACGGCTCCTGGCGCCAGCAATGTGATTTCCAACGGCGGACTGGAGTACTTCGTCAGCAGTCAGGCGTTCTTTGCGGTGGACAACCGGCTGGGTATCTGGGCGCTTACGAATACCGCCTCCCTCGACGGCGCGAACCCCGCTTTGGTGCTGACTCAATCCACCGTGGCGACGAAATCGTATATCTATCCAGGTATCGCAAATCAGAAGCCCGGACCGATTCCCTATGGCGACTCTCTCTCTCAGGGCCTCTCCTTCATCGACGGCAATCAGGACTCGCGAGTTCAGTCCGTCTCTTACTCAGGAGGGCGGCTTTTCGTTTCGCTTCCCACCGAGGTCATCGACGATCAGGGCAACAGTGTAGTGGGCGGGTTGATTGTCGTCCTATCGCCTGTTTTCCGGAGTTCCGTGCTGAGCGCCACGGTGTTGACGCAGGGCTTTCTGTCCGTCCGGAACAATCACCTTCTGCGCCCCGCAATTGCGGTGAACTCACAGGGCCGCGGCTCGATCGCATTTACACTGGTCGGTCCCGACTACTACCCCAGCGCCGCGTTTTCAACTGTCGATTTCGCGACATTACCGGTAAATGTCGCGATTCGCGGCGCGGGTGCGGGCCCCGAGGACGGATTCAGCGGATACTTCCCGTCCGCCACGGCGCCTGTTGCGCGCTGGGGCGATTATTCCACCGCGGTGGCCAGTGCGGACGGCAGCATCTGGATGGTTGCCGAGTATATCCCGAACACGCCCCGAACGCAGTTGGCTAACTGGGGCACGTTCATTTATCAATATGTTCCCTGATCCCGAATATTCCCGCTTGTCGTGGAAAGGAGTTCAAGCATGTCCGTGACGAATACACCATGGATTGGCGGCAGTGAGGAACGTCTGGGGTCCGGCAGTTTACCCGCGCTGCAGCCGGTTTTCCGGAGAAACTCCCAGACCATCACGCTCGAGGAAGGCATCGTCGTGGTGGATATGTCGTACAGCCCTTTGGCGATGGATCATGGAGCCGCCGCGATTCTCACCGACCTCAACCGGCATCGTGAGGAAGACGGGGCGGCCGTGATCCCGCGCGATCTCATTCTTGCGCTGCAGAAGCGCGACCTTCGCAACGCGGGCCAGGTTCGCATCCAGGTGCAGGGACAACGGCAACAATACCGTTGCCGCGCCTGTTTCATGGAACCGCGCAGCCGGGCTCTGGGGGGCCCGGTCCTGACGCTTCATTTTCGGCGAATCAGTTCCGCGGCGGACGCGATCCGCAGCTTCTCCGAGCTATACGGGCTGACTCCCCGCGAAGAGGAAGTACTGGCGGGGATTTCCACCGGACTGACCAGCAAAGAGCTTGCGGAGCGTATGAACATCAGTCCGAATACGGTGAAGACTTATCTCAATCTGATCATGCGCAAGCTGGACGTAACGACACGCGCGGGTATTGTCGGAAAACTCCTGAACAGCGAGAGTCCATTCAAATGAAACAAAAAGCATCCTGGCGCATCGCCGCCCGTGTAATCCAAATTGAATGTTCGGAAAGGGGAGCCTTATGAGTTCAGTTGCAGCACCGGCCATCGGCAAGAGACGCGAGGATCCGCGCGATTTTCTGCCTTGGTCGACAATACTTGAGTTTCGCAAGGGCGAGACCATCTACAGCCCGGAATCGCCTTCTACATGCCTTTACCTGATCATCGCAGGTAAGGTGAAGATCTGCCGGCCCGCGGAGGGAGGCCGGTGCGTCATTGTCTCGATTTATCAGCCCGATGAGTTTTTTGGCGAATCCTCTTTGCTGGGTCCCCCGGGGTCGGAGGAAGCGGTCGCGCTGGAAAAGACCAAGATCATGATGTGGACCGCCGCGGAAATTCAGGACAGGGCTACCAGCCGCCCGGATTTGGGCGCGGCCCTCATTCAGATCTTCGTGCAGCGGCTGGAGGAACGAGTCGGCCGTATCGCCAGTCTGGCGATGGACGACATTGCCCACCGGCTGGCGCAGGCACTGCTGAATCTGGCGCAGCGGTTCGGCCGTGAAACCGATGATGGCTCCGTGCAGATGCTTCCTTTTACGCACAGCTTTCTCGCTCAGTATGCCGGCACCAGACGCGAACAGGTGAGCCGGTTAATGACGAATTTTCGCCGGTTTGGATTTGTCAGCTATTCGAGGACAAGTATCGTATTACACCAGAAGGCGATCACTGAGTGGATGAAATAAGCGCTGAAGGTATCCGTTCGCGAAAGCGCCACTCGTGTACCAGCGAGGCACGCTCCGCGGTCGGATACTGTTCAGAGTAGAATTTCGGGCTGAGCCGGAGTATTCAGAAGCAGCGCAACCAGCTCCGACTGGCGATGACAGCCGGTCTTCTGGAAGAGGCTTTTCAGATGGGTGCGCACGGTGTGAAGCGCCATCTTCTGCGCCGCCGCGGTCTCCGCGATACTCCGGCAGCCGGCGAGCGCGCTGGCGACGCGGATTTCCGCCGAGGTCAGCCCGTAAAGAGTCCTCAGAAGTTCGACGTCGGGCATATAGTCCTGATTGGGATCGGCGATTACAATCGCGACAGCGGCACGGCCATACCGATAACATTGCACGGTGAGCGCTATCGGCAGACGGTCGGAGTGCGAATTCATCAAAATGAATTCGCGAACGCTGTTTTGCTGGCGAAGCACCCGGTCAATTCGCTCTTTGAGTTCAGTGGCATAGCCATTGATCGCGCTCAGCATTCCATTGAGCCGGATAAAGTTTGCCTCGGTCAGGAGCATGTTTCGGGCGCGCTTATTTTCCGCGATGATTCGCCCTTCGCCGTCCAGCAGAATAACGCCCATATTCCCGGTCAGGGTCAGGGTTTGGCAGTTTGCCGGCTGATCGATACTACGGGCGGGAGCAGGTGTCATAAGAGTGTGAGTCGCTCATTATGATAAGCCCTGTCGCGCTTTTTCTCTTCCCGAACTGTTGCGAAACGAACACCTGAGTCATACCCCTTAAACAATCTCTCTTCTGGTTCCGGCTGAGGGATCAATCGGCACGCGGTCCTGAGTGGCATCGCAGTTGTCGCAGAAATTGCACGGGCCGTTATAATCGTCTCCGAGATAGCGGAGAAGCATCTCACGCCGGCATTTCGTGGTGTCTCCGTATTCGCGCATCCGTTCCAGGCGCGCTCTGCGGGAGCCGCTGCGCCCTTCCTGCTCTTCAGCGGCCTGCTGAGCGGCGGCGGAAAGATCGGCATCTTCCGCGATGTGAACCTCACCGCTGGCGCGGATTTCCGCGACGCCGGTGTCTTCCAGATGTTGCAGTGCAATCGAGAGCTTTCGGGGCGCGATGCCGAGTTCCGCGCTCATCGACTCATAATCGGGCGGCCCCTGAATGGCGGCGAGTCTGGTGGCGAACTGTTCGAGCAGTTCCGGGTCGGGTTTTCCTTCCGTGGCGTGGAAGCTCTGCGAGCCAATGTCTTCCTGGCGGAAGAAGAGAATTGCATCTGCCCTCTCGCCGTCGCGCCCAGCGCGGCCGATTTCCTGATAATAGGAGTCCGGCGAATCCGGTGGATCGTAATGGTAAACAAAACGGACATCCGGCTTATCGACTCCCATTCCGAAAGCATTCGTGGCGACCATGACGCCGCTGGCGCCGGACATGAACCACTCGTGAGCTTCGTCCCGTTCCTTGCGCCCGAGACCGCCATGATAATACAGGGAGTCGATACCTTCCTCTTCAAGCGCCTGCATCACCTCTCGCGCTGCCCGCCGGGTTGCGACATAGATGATGCCGGGCTTATCCGCCCATCGCACCCGGTGAATCAGAGCGTCGCGCTTTTCCGTCTCCGTTTCGAACTTGTCGACCCGCAGATAGATATTCGGACGATCGAAGCCCTGCACGAAAACTTTCGGCTCGCGCAGGCCGAGACGCTCCGCTATCTCCTCCCGAACCCGTGGCGAAGCGGTTGCCGTGAGGGCGAGAACCCGCGGATGGCCAAGGGCTTCGATAGCGGCGCCGAGACGAAGGTAGTCCGGGCGGAAATCGTGGCCCCACTGGCTCACGCAATGCGCTTCATCCACCACGAACAGAGAGACATTCGAACGCTGAAGCGTTTCGATCGTGGACGGTTTGGCGAGTTGCTCCGGAGAGAGAAAAATATATTCGAGTTCGCCTTCTTCGAGGCGCTGCACGTTTTCGCGAATATGCGATGCCTTTTGCGCGGAATTCACGGCTGCTGCCGCGGCGGAGTTCTGATCCCGGATCGAATCCACCTGATCTTTTTGTAAGGCGATCAGCGGCGAAACGATAACCGTGGCCCCTTCGATCAGCAGCCCGGCGATCTGGTAGATCGCGGATTTTCCCGAACCGGTGGGCTGCACGACAAGCGTGTCGTGCCCGTCCAGAATTGCCTGGACCGCTTCGCTCTGTCCGGGGCGGAGTTCGTCGAACCCGAGGCGCTCTTTCGCCACTCGCGCAATGTCGGCGGGATCGTTTCGGCTTTGGTCGTTCTGGCCGCCATCGTTCTGATTGAGATGTTTCGCGCTGGTACCCATCTTGTAGGCAAGCAGGCTGCATGTTCCGCTCCGTTGTTGCTTACCTCCCGCTCGGGCGGCGCCGGGGCACGCACCGGAACTTACAACGGCATGCAAGCTGCCACTTTGCCGGTCGATTGGAAAAAATGAACGCTCTGCATTGCCCGGGCGGGCTTTTCGCACTTACTCTTATGTTTTCCTCCGGCTTGCCCGCGGCGACCCCGGAAATTGTTCATCAGTTCCTGGGGCCCATGCCGACCGGCGTGACCGTTTCGAAAGCCGGACGCATCTTCGTCAATTTTCCCCGCTGGGGGGATGCCGTGGATTTCACGGTCGGCGAGATTCGCGATGGCAAAGTGGTCCCCTTTCCGGACGCTGATCTCAACCAGCCGGAAATGGCGAAACAGGCCGATCGCCTCATTTCCGTGCAGAGTGTCGTGGTGGATCCGCGCGATCGGTTGTGGATCCTGGATACCGGAAGCATTCAGTTCGGGAAGACCACTTACGGCGGGCCGAAACTGGTGGGAATCGGCCTGGGGAATAAGCGGATTTTCAAGAAGATTCTGTTTCCGGCGGATGTCGCGCTGCCAACCACTTACTTAAACGATGTCCGGTTCGATCTCAGCCGCGGGAGCGAGGGTTTCGCCTATATAACGGACTCGGGCGAGCAGAGTCCCAATGGCCTTATCGTAGTGGATCTGGCGTCCGGCAAGAGTTGGCGACGGCTGAGCGGACATCCTTCCGTAAAGCCAGACCCCGCCTTCACGGCGGTGGTGGAGGGCCAGGAGTTATGGAACGTCGCGCCGTCGGGTAAGAAGACCAAGTGGGCGCTGGGCTCCGACGGAATCGCCATCGATCCGGCCCGACGGCTCCTTTACTATTCACCCCTGTCGGGACGGCATTTGTACAGCGTCAATCTCGACCTGCTTTCCGACCCGCGGCGCACCGAGGCCGAGGTGGAGAAATCCGTCGCCGATCTGGGCGACAAGGGCGGCGCGTCGGATGGACTCGAATGCGATGCGGAGGGCCGTGTGTATGCCTCCGACTATGAGCACAATCTGATTCGCAGGCGGGATCGCGACGGGAAGTGGCAAACGGTCGCGCAGGATCCGCGAATGCTCTGGCCGGATACCCTGTCGCTGGTCGGCGGTTATCTGTACTTCACCTGCAATCAGCTGGAAAGGCAGAAGCAGTTTCACGGCGGTAGAGATCTGCGCGTGCAGCCGTATCTGTTGTTCCGAATCCCGACAGACGGGCAACCGGCTCGTCCGGATCAACGCAGTTCGCGATAGAGCAATTTTTCAGGAGAGATTCGTATGCCCGATGAGACGCACCCCAGGGAACGCCATGAAAAGCCTCCGTACCGGGAGCCAAAACAGGCTCCGCCGGGGCTCGAAACGGAAATGCGCAACAAGCCGGACCACGGCGAAGAGAGCTACCGGGGTCATGACCGGCTGCGCGGCAAGACCGCGCTGATTACCGGAGGAGACAGCGGGATCGGACGCGCCGTCGCGATCGCCTTCGCGCGGGAAGGAGCGGATATTGCGATTTCGTATCTGCCGGAAGAGGAGCCGGACGCGCGCGATACGGTGAAGTGGATCAAAGAGGCTGGCCGCAGATTTTTGTCCCTGCCCGGTGACATCCGGGACGAACAGCACTGCGTTGAACTGGTCGATCGCACTGTGAGCGAGTTCGGCCGGCTGGATGTTCTGGTGAATAACGCGGCTTTTCAGATGAGCCACCCCAAACTGGAGGATTTCACGGCAGAGGAGTGGGACCGCACCTTCCGCACCAATATCGACCCGATGTTTCATCTTTCGAAGGCTGCTGTGCCGCACATGAAACCGGGGAGCACGATTCTCAACACCACTTCCGTGCAGGCATATCAGCCGACGGGGCAACTGCTGCCTTATGCCACGACGAAAGGCGCGATCGTGACCTTTACGAAAGCCCTGTCGCAACTGGTCATCGAGCAGGGCATTCGCGTGAATGCGGTGGCGCCGGGCCCGGTCTGGACGCCCCTGATCTCTTCCACCATGCCCGACGAGAAAGTCGCGCATTTCGGGGAACAGGGACAGATGACCAGACCCGCGCAGCCCGCCGAACTGGCGCCGGCGTATGTGTTCCTGGCGAGTTCGGAGTCGAGCTACGTCACGGGGTCCGTAATGGACCTGACCGGCGGCAAGGCGCTGCCATGAACAGAGCAGTGAAGCGGGGGGCCTTGATGATCGGATCGGCGGCGGTGATTGCGGGCGTAGCCTCGGCGGTATGGAACAGGCGGGATCCGTTGGATCTGGCCGGGAAGGTTGTCCTGATTACAGGCGGATCGCGGGGTCTCGGACTGGCGCTCGCGCGCGCGTTCGCGAAGTACGGAGCGTCGATCGCGGTCTGCGCGCGCGACCAGAACGAACTGGAGGTATCGAAACGCGATCTGGCGAACCGCGGCGCGGACGTGTTGACCGTGGTGTGCGACGTCAGCGATGAAGCGCAGGTAGGGCACATGATCGCCGCCGTGATCGCCCGGTATGGGCGGCTCGACGTGGTGGTGAACAATGCGGGCGTGATTCAGGTAGGCCCGGTAGAGGCGATGTCGATCGCCGATTTCGAAAAGACGATGAATGTGATGTTCTGGGGCACGGTGCACACGACGCTGGCGGCGCTGCCTCATCTTCGCAGGCGAAGGAAGTCCCGCGTGATCAACATTACGTCGGTCGGAGCGAAGGCCAGCATCCCGCATCTGGTGCCCTATAGCTGCGCGAAGTTTGCCGCGGCTGCGTTTTCCGAAGGGATGGGGGCGGAACTACAGGGGACGGGTGTCAAGGTAGTGACGATCGCGCCCGGACTGATGCGGACCGGCTCGCATGTCAACGCGGAATTCAAAGGGAATGAAGACGCGGAGGCTGCCTGGTTTAGTGTCAGCGCCAGTCTGCCGGGGGTGTCAATGGCTGCGGAACGGGCTGCGGAACAGATCGTCGACGCCACCCGGTTTGGATACTCCGAACGCATTCTCAGCGTTCCGGCCAATGTGCTGGCGCGCCTGCACGGCGTTTTGCCGGGCATGACAATCGATCTGCTGGGAATGGCCGGGCGTTTTCTGCCGAAGAACCGTCCCCAGGCGGGCGATACGGCTCGAGCGCTGGAAAATCCGTGGCTTTACGCGCTTACTACGCTGGGACGCCACGCAGCAAGACGGCTGCTGCAGCCCGGAATGTGACCGGGCGAGGATTGCATCTTCGCTTTGTTATGGCGGAGAGAGAGGGATTCGAACCCTCGATAGAGTTTCCCCTATACACGCTTTCCAAGCGTGCGCCTTCAACCACTCGGCCATCTCTCCAAACTGAAAAGAAGCTTCGCGTCAGATTCGACGCGAAGCTTCAGGATACCACGCGAGCTATCGTTTTCCCCAGCTAAGGCAGTGTTTACTTGCCTCGCGAGCCGCCACCGACTCCGCCACCACCCACCGAGCCGCCACCACCCCGTGCACCGGCGGCCGCGAAGCCACCGCTGTTCGAAGAGGGAGCGCTTACAGGGGCTGAGTTGGTTACACCACTGTTGAAGCCGGGATTAAATCCGCCCCGGGTGCCGGAGCCGCCGCTGAATCCGTCGCGGAAGCCACCGGAAGCCGCTGCGTTCGTACCGGAGAATCCGCCAGCGGTGCGCACGGGTGAACTCAGCGTGGGATGCGTCGCGGTTCCGGCACCGGTTCTCGCAACCTGCTGGGAAGCGAGGGAAGAGGTCCCGATGGTTGACAGCGGCACTCCGGAGGAACTGCCGCGCGAACCACCGCCGTACCAGTAATAGTTGCCCGGGGAATAGTACGAGTAAATCGTGTAAGGGCTGAAATATCCGTATCCGAACGGGCTCCACGCGACGCCGCCGTAGGGCATGTAGGTATACATGCTCAGATACGGGTTGTAGTACCAGCCGCCGCTGAAGCTGCTGTTATAACCGAGTCCCATGAAGCCACCGCCGAGGCCGTTCAGCGGGTAGCCGCTTGAGGCGAGCGAACGGGCGGAGGACATGTTCGCTGCCGAGAGATACGCGGACCGGTCACGCGCCCACAGATACAGATCGTCGGCCTGTTTTTCGTCGAACTTCTCCGTGAGCAGCGCGGCCGAAAACGGCATCAGCTTGCCTTCCTTGACGACGATATGACTGGCGCCGGCAGAGACAGAGGCCTGTCCCTTGAACACTTTCAACTGGCCGTGGACAGACGCGATTTCCAGAACGGCGTTTTTCACGGGCTGGATCTCGTAATCCTTATAGATCAGCGTGACGGCCGGGTTCTTCACGGAGACTTCCGGGTCGTCCGACTCCAGCATCGCGGTGCCCGAGAGGATTTCCACGCGGGTGCTCAGCAGACGGTTGTCCAGCATTTTGATCTCAGTGTTCTCGCCGACGCGGAGAAAAACTCCGGGTGTCAGCAAAACCTCCGCGCGGCCCTGACCGGTGCGAAGGACGCTGTTCTCTTTGATCTCGGAGAACTTTCCCACCTTCGACTGCACCGATTGCCCATCGATCGAAACGGAACCATCGAAATAATGAAGGGTTCCGGAGTGAGCGGAAATCACGCTCTGCGCGCTTCCGGCTATTGCCGTACAGCCGATCAGCACCGCCACCGAGGCCAGACGAACTTGGGTTTTCATATAATTCCCCTTGTCGTTGATCATCCTCCCGGCGGTGTGGAAAGTCAAATGTGGATTTTCAGGGCCTTCTTATTCGCCCGAACCGCTGCGAACTGGCGGGCTGCCGTTATCGTTTATTAGGAAGAAGAGGAGTGCGATGAGGCTGACAGCGGGACTTTTCTGTTGGGGAATCTGGAGCGCTGCGGCGTTCGGGCAAACGTGGAAGGTTCCGGTTGCGGGTAAAACGCTGCCAAACGGCCTGCGCGTGGTTGTTTCCGAAGACCATTCCGCGCCTACGTTCGGCATTTGCGTATCCTACGGCATCGGCTTTCGGCTCGAGCCGGAAGGCCGCACCGGCTTCGCGCATCTGTTTGAACACATGATGTTCGAGGGCACGCCGGTCGCGCCGAAGGGAACGCTCGACAAGGTGATCGAAGGCGGCGGCGGCAATAACAACGGCGATACGCGGTATGACTTTACGGAGTACATCGAAACGGCGCCTGTATCGGCGCTCGATCCGATTCTGTGGATCGAGGCCGACCGAATGAAAACGCTCGACTTCGCCCCGGCCAACCTGGAGAACCAGCGGAAGGTGGTGGAGGAAGAGGTCCGCGTGAACGTGCTGAACCAGCCGTACGGACTGTTCTTCGCGATCGATCTGCCGGGCAAGGCGTTCGACACCTACCCCAACGCCCACAACTTCTATGGCGAATTCAAAGACCTGGACGCGGCGAAGATCGGCGACGTGGAGAAGTTTTACGAGCAGTACTATTCCCCAAATAATGCCGTGGTAGCGCTGGTGGGCGATTTCAATGCGGAAGAAGCGTTGGCCAAAGCGGAGAAGTATTTCGGCGCCATCGCGGCGCGTCCCGCTCCGCCCAAAGTGAAACTCGACGAAGCGCCTCAGACGGCTGAACGACGCGCTACGGAGCAGGACAAGCTGGCGAATATCCCCGCGCTGGCAGTCGGCTACCGGATGCCGGCGCGCGGTACTCGCGAGGCTGTGGTGGCGGCGGTGACCGGCGACCTGCTGCACAACGGCCAGGCGTCCCGGCTGTATCAATATCTGGTTAAGGAAAAGCAGCGGGCGGTTTCCGTGGACGGGGGCGTGAACTGGCCGCTCGGCAACGCGTTTGAATTCAACGGACCGACGCTGATGACGTCGTTCGTGGTGGCGCCGGCGGGAAGCACCGAGGAGTCGCTCCTGACAGCTTATGACGCCGCTGTTGCCGATTTGACCGAAAAAGGCCCGAATGCCGCCGAACTGGAACGTGTGAAGACGAAAATGCGGTCGGACTGGTACGGGCAACTGGAAATCCCGATCACCAGGGCATCGGTGCTGGCGCATGCCGTGCTTTTTGACGGCAACGCAGATGTGGTGAGCGCGGTTCCCGAACAGATCGCCACGGTGACGGCGGAGGAAGTGAAGAAGTTCGCGGCGAAATATCTGGTAAAGAAGAACCGGACGCTCATCTGGCGTGTGCCGGCGGGACCTGTGCAAGCGGGAAAGGAAAGCAAATGAGAAACCGGCTACTGCTGGTGTGGGCGCTGGCGTTACCCGTGGCTGTTTTCGGGGCGGAAAAACGCGCGCTGCCAAAGGACCTTCCGGCATACGGGGCACTGCGGCCAGTAAAGGCGCCGCAGGTGAAGCAGTTCACCCTCGATAACGGAATGACCGTATGGCTGGCGCCTTCCTCCGGCTTTCCGAAAGTGGCGTTCACGCTGGCCATCCGTGGGGGATATACGGGCGATCCGAAGGACCGGCCCGGTCTGGCGGACCTGATTGGAGCGACGATGACCCAGGGAACCTCGGGCCGGTCGGCGAAACAACTGGCCGAGGAGATTGCCGCGGCGGGCGGAGACCTGAATACGGACGCGACGCCCGACGCGATCGTGATGGAGACCAGTGTTCTGAGCGCCAGGGGCGAGGCGGCGCTGCGGCTGATTGCGGACGTTGCGCGGAATGCGAATTTCGCGGATGCCGAAGTGGAAATCGCGAAGAGCAACCTGATTTCGACCGTGGAGGCGAACGAGGCCGATCCCGCGTTCCTGGGCCGCCGGGCGCTTTACCGGGCGCTTTTCGGCGAGCACGCGTATTCCATCGTGGCGCCGACGAAGGAGTCGGTCGCCCAGACAACGGCGGCGCAGTTGCGGATCGAGTACGCGCGGCGTTTCCGTCCGGATCGCACCCTGCTGGTGGTGACGGGGGATTTCACGGAAACGGCGATGAGGACGGCCGTGCGAGCCGCTTTCGGGGACTGGAAAGGGCGGGGCGAGGCAGGGGCGATACGGGACGAAAAGCCAAAAACGAACGTCTCAAAAGCCATTGTTTATGTGCCACGGCCGAATTCAGTGCAGACCGCGTTTCTGATCGGGACGCTGGGGCCGAGCCGGAACGATCCGGATTATGCTTCGGCGCGCATTGCCGACGCGATTTACGGGGGTATGTTCGGCTCTAGGCTGGTGGCGAATATCCGCGAGGACAAGGGGTATACGTACTCGCCAGGATCGCGGCTGACGGCGCGGCGGGAGACGGGCATTCTGGCGACGCGCGCGGAAGTCCGGAATGAGGTGACGGGCGCAAGTTTCAACGAAATCAATTACGAACTGAACCGCATGGCGACCACGAAGCCGGACGCGGACGAGATTGAAAGCGCGCGGCGGTACATTCTGGGCTCGACCGCGCTGCAACTGCAGTCGCGGTCGGCGGTGGCGCGGTCGCTGGCGAATCTGTGGATTGATTCCCTGCCCCCGGAAGAGTTGGGGCGCCAGACGGAGAAAGTGAGCGCAGTGACGGCGGAGGATGTCGAAGCGGCCGGGCGAAAGTACTACCCTTCGTGGCGGATGACGGTGGTGACGGTGGGGGAGGAGAAGGTGATCAAGGAGCAGTTGGCTCCTTTTGGGCTCGAATTCCACAAAGCGCAGTGAAGGGAGGGGGAAGGACGGTTGGTAGGCGCGGCAGGACTCGAACCTGCGACCCTTAGCTTAGAAGGCTAATGCTCTATCCACCTGAGCTACGCGCCCATCCTGTCCCTTGATTGTAGCCTGAACAGAAAAAATTCTCCTGCGGCAGTCTCGAGTTCCCGGTTGAACTCCGCCTTCCAGTTGCCGTGCGCGGTCTGCCGGAGGTTTTCGAGCAACTGAACCCTTCGGTTCGCCTCCGTCAGGGCCTGCAATCGGACCTCGAGTTCCTGTTCGGCAGCCGCCGCGCTGGCTTCCAGACTCCGGATCCGGCGGCGCAACTGCTCGGTGAACCCGTTCCACGCCGCGAGCGACGTGCCGGTCGTGCCGCTCGACGGAAGCTGACGGGCACCCGCCGTAATCTCTTCGCGGCGCCTGTCAATCTCCTCACGGAGATCCTGCAGGCGCTTTGCGGCGACCGAGACCCGGGACTTTTCCAGGTCGCGCTGCGTGGCGCGCCACCGCAATGCCTGGTCGAGACGGAAGTGAAACGCCTTCATCGGCCGCGGACCGTCACTTCGCGTGCACCAGATCGGCCACGGCTTGCATCTGCCGGATTGTGTCGTCCACGCCCGACACCTCGCGCGCCCCCTGCCGCAGGAAGCGCAGGATCTCCGATCGCGTCCGAATGGCCGAATCGAGGCGGGGATTCGAGCCGGAAACGTAGGCGCCGAGATTAATGAGATCCTCCGACTGGCGGTAGAGCGCGAGCGCCTCGCGGATCCGCCGCGCGTGTTCCGCCTCGGCCGGTGTGGCGAGCTTCGACTGCAGGCGGCTGACGGAGTCCAGCACCTGAATGGCGGGGTAGTGGCCGGCGGAACCCAGTTCGCGGGCGAGAGTGATATGACCGTCCAGAATGGAACGAACGGCGTCACAGATCGGCTCATTAAAGTCGTCACCCTCGACGAGCACGGTGAAGAAGGCGGTGATGGAGCCCATGGCGAAGTTCCCGGCGCGCTCGCAGATCTTCGGCAGCAGACTAAATACGGAAGGGGTATAGCCTTTCTGGCTGGGAGGCTCGCCGGCAGCGAGGCCGATTTCGCGCTGCGCCATGGCGAGCCGCGTGATGGAGTCCATGACGAGAAGCACGTCTTTGCCCTGGTCCCGGAAGTATTCGGCCACGGCGAGCGCGACGAAGCAGGCTCGGACGCGCAGGGGGGCCGGCTGATCGGAGGTGGCGACGACGACCACCGAGCGCTTCCTGCCTTCCTCGCCCAGGTCGTGTTCCAGAAACTCGCGTACCTCGCGATTTCGCTCCCCGATGAGAGCGATCACATTCACGTCAGCCGCGCTTGAGCGGGCCATGGAACCGAGGAGCGTGCTCTTGCCGACGCCGCTGCCGCCGAAGATGCCGACGCGCTGCCCTTTGCCACAGGGAAGCAGGCCGTCGATGACGCGGATGCCGGTGGCGAGCCGCTCGTCGATGTGGGCACGCGTAAGCGGATTGGGTGGCGTCGCGTAGAGCGGGCGGGTTTCGAGGGAGAGCACCGGCGGGCTGCCGTCCATAGGCTTGCCGAAGCCATCGAGTACGCGGCCGGGGAGTTGCGCGGAAACATCGATATCGCTTTCGCTGCCGCGCGCCACGATCGGGTCGCCGAGGCAGAGTCCGCCGGTATCTTCGAGCGGCATGGAAAGAACCCGTCCATTGCGGAAGCCGATCACCTGACAGCGGATTGCCCGGCCGGTACGCGTGCGGATCTCGCAGAAATCGCCGATGGCGCAGGCCGGGCCCCGTGATTCCACGATGAGGCCGACCAGCGCGACCACTTCGCCTTCCATCCGCACGGAATCGATGCGCAGCACCGCCTGGGTGTAGCGGCTGAAGTCAATGGGAGTGGAAGCCGGGGGGGCTGGTGTCATTTGTTCGCTCCGGAATGGGCCAGACGGTCGGCGAGGCCGCGGCTGATCTCTTCCAGTTGCGAATCCACCGAAGCGTCGGTCACGCCTTCCTCCGAGCGGAGAATCAGCGTTCCGGCGGCACAGGCGGGGTCGGGCTCGATGCGCACGCTGCCGGTCTGGCCGGCAGGCAGCGCATTTCGGATGGCGGCCACGAAGCCGGGGTGGACGGTAATGCAGTACGATTCCGCGCGCGCCATGCGTTCGAACACCACGCGGGCAAGCGCGGTGAGGGCGCCGGGATCGACGCTGAGTTCCCGGTGCAGCACGCGCCGCGCGATGAGCAGGGCGAGTTGAACGACATCTCCCTCTGCGCGATGACGCATTTCCGCGCGCAAAGAGGTCAGTTCGTTGACCGAAGCATTTATGCGCTCGATCACCGGTCCCAGCTCGGCGCGCGCCTGCTGCTCGCCCTGGCGCTCCCCCTGCCTGCGGCCCGCTTCAAAGCAGTCGCGCCTGGCGGCTTCCAGCTCCGCCTGGAGTTGATGCACTTTTTCCCGCAGCGCCTGAGTTTCCGCTTCGCCGGCAGCCTGGCCGGACGGGTCCGGCATTTTTGAATCCCGCGAAGCGGGAGGCGCTGAACCAGGCAGATTTGGTGGCTGGAAGGCGGTGAGCCCGGCTCTGTCGGCGTCCCGGCTGCTGATGATCCTAGACAACATACTGCTCACCCACCGTGCCCTTCATGGTGATGACGCCTTCGGTTTCCAGTTGCCGGACGATGGTAATGATCTGCTGCTGAGCGGTTTCCACTTCCTTAATGCGAACCGGGCCCAGCGCCTCGATATCCTCTTTCATCATTTCCACGGCGCGCGCGGACATAGTGGCGAAGAAGTGATCTTTGAGGGCGTCGCTGGTGCCCTTGAGCGCGAGCGTGAGCGCTTTGCGATCCACCCGCGCGAGGATCTCTTTCAGCTGGTTGACGTCGATCAGCAGAAGATCCTCGAAGACGAACATCAGATGGCGGATGGTTTCGACAAGGTTGGGATTGTGGCGTTCGATGACCTCCAGAATTTCTTTGCTGCTGCCGGAATCGAGGCGGTTGAACATTTCCGAGACGGCGCGCACCCCGCCGTACGACTCACGGCTGAACTCGCCGATCGCCTGCAGTTTCTGGCCGATCACCGAGGCGATTTTGTTCACGATCTCCGGGGAAATCTGGTCGAGATTGGCCATCCGCAGCGCCACGTCGGAACGGAGTTCGGGCGGCAGGGACACCAGGAGACCCGCGGCCTGCGAGGCGTTGAGATGGGAGAGCACCAGCGCGATGGTCTGGGGGTGCTCGTTGTGAATAAATTTGGCGAGTTGCTGCGGATCGGCCTTCTGCAGAATGTCCAGATTGGCGTAATCACCGCCCAGGGCTTTCGAGAGACGGTCGATGAGTTTTTTCGCGACATCCGGCCCGAACGCCGTCATCAGCATCTTTTTCGCGTAGTCGAGGCCGCCGCGCACGACGAAATCGTGCGCCATCGTCATCTGGTAAAACTCCTCGAGCAGCACTTCGGCATCTTCCGAAGAGATGGCTTCCAGACGAGCGACTTCGCGGGCAACCATCTGCACCTCGTCGTCGTTGAGTTGTTTCACCATCTCGGCGCTGACTTTGTCGCCCAGCAGAACCAGCAGCATGGCCGCCTTGCGGACGCCGCTCAACAATTCGGCGGGTTTAGCGGTGGCGTTGGCAATCATCCCGGTTCTCCCTGGGTCATCCCGGCCTCCGGGTGTCGAGCTCCGCCACCCAGGTCCGGAGCACGTTGGCGGCGGCGCCTGGATCGCGCTGCACGGATTCCCGGATATGTTTGACCAGCACCTCGGTCTTCCTGGTGTTGGCCGGCAATTTGATGTGGCTCAGGGCCTGCGCTTCCAGTTGCGCCTGTTCAGCCTGGTTCTCCACCATATTCCTCTCCAGTCGTTCGTCCGGGGTTTCGGGCGGCGCCAGCGGCTTGCCGGTGTCTTCCGCGACGGGGAGGGCCGCGGGCGCGGTGTCCTGTGCAACAGATGCGGGGCGCTGCGTTCTGCGCAGCAGGAAGAACCCGATGACCAGGACCAGAAGAAGAAGCACCGCGGCGCTGCCCAACACCACTGGCTGCCGGAACTCGGTTTTAGGTTGTGCGGCGGGTGGCTCGGCAGAGGGGGGAGGTTCCGCCGAGAGGGTATTTTCGAAGGGCAGTGTTTCCACCGTAATCTGGTCGCCGCGCGATTCATCGAATCCCGTAATTCCCGCGACGATGTCGTGGATCGCCTTCAGAACTTCCGGCGCCGGGGGGGTGATCGTCTTTTTAATTTTTCGGCCGCTGCCCTCCCAGTGAACCATCTGGTCCACCAGCACCGCGGTCGAAATTCGTCGGACCGTGCCTTTTGGAGAATGTATCCGGCGCATGACATGACCGGGCTGGTAGGCGAAATTCTCGGTTCGTCTGGTCAGGCCGGAAGATCCGGCCGTGCCACGGGGCGGCGGCTGCGGCAGGTTCGACGCGGTGCCGGGAGTTCCCGCAGCCATCGCGCCCGCCGTGGATTCCTCGGTAGTCTGCGACGTCAGGACCGCAGATTTGAAGGAATCGTAGGTTTCTTCGCTTTGCTCGGCGCTGGTGAAATCGCAATCCACGTGAATTCCGGCGTGAAACTTGCCCGCTCCAACCAGATGCTCCAGCGCGGCGTTGATTCGCGTCAGGATATCCGTTTCTATCTCACGGCGGAAAATGACGTTCGCGTCGGCGGCCCTCGCGTCGGTGTCTCCGGGTTCCTGAGGGCGGTTCAGAAGACGGCCGGCATCGTCGATCACCGCAACTGTCTCCGGGGCGAGGCCGTCCACGGCGCTCGCCACGAGGTACGCGATTGCGCTGACGTTCGCGGCGGACAAGTGGGCGCCGCGTTTCAGCCGGAGCACCACGGTGGCTTTGGCGGGTTGCCGGGGATCGAGAAACACGGATTCTTTCGGGAACGTGAGATGGATGCGGGCCTGGTCGATCTCCGAAAGCGTCGCCACCGTCCGCTCGATTTCGCCTTCGAGAGCGCGGTGCAAGGTGGCTGCTTCGATCGTGTCGCTCACCCCGAAGCTCAGCTTCTCCAGAAGCTCATAGCCCGGACGACCCGACTTCGGCAGGCCGGCGGCTGCCAGCGCGAGGCGCGCGTCGGCAAGACGGGAGGAAAGCACAGCGATTCCGCTACCGGTCTCGTCCAGCCGGTACTCAATTCCGGCCTCCTGCAATTTTCGGGTAACGGCTGCGGCGTCCTCGGGCGCCATGCCGCTGTAAAGCGGGCGAAAGTCGCGCTCGTGCTTCCAACGCACCAGTCCCCAGGCCGCCACGCCGACAAGCAACGGCACCGCGATCAGCGAGATACGCTGCACGGTGCTCAGGGACGCCCAGATCTGCGCGAGTTGATTCATGGCCTTGAGGGATGTTCAGAGCGGCGGCATACAACTACATCGGCATTTTCATGATTTCCTGATAGGCGGAAACGAATTTATTGCGTACCTGCTGGAAGAGTTCGACCGAAAGGGCCGCCCGCTGCGAAAGGAGAGCGACGTTGTGGATGTCGCCCGTGCCGTCGTACAACAAATCCCGCGCCGCGGATTTCGCGCCCGTTTGCGCCGTCTCCACCTGACCGATGGCGGAAGCGATGGCATCGGCGAATCCGGTGCCGGCGGTTGGGCCGACGACACGGGCCGGTTCAGGCAGGACGGTCGCGAGGGGAGTGAGGGAAATATTCATGGCTGCCTAGCGGAACAGGTCGATGGAGCGGGCGATCATGTCTTTGGCGGACGAGATCGCGGCCACATTAGCCTCATAGCCCCGCGAGGCGCCCATCAGATTGACCATCTCTTCGGCCGGACTGATTTTCGGAAACGCCACGTAACCGAGTGGATCGGCATCCGGATGGCCCGGGAGATAGCGCCGCTCCGGCTCGCCGTCGTCGACAGTGATTTGGGAAACCGCAACGCCCTGTTGCGCGCCGGCCGTGAACCCGGCGAGCGTTTGCGCGAAAGAGCCTTCGATCGGAGAAGCCGTGAATACGGCATCTTTCCGCCGGTACGGACCGCCCTGGGGAGTGCGCGTCGTATCGGCATTGGCCAGATTTTCCGTGATCAGTTCCGCGCGGATGCGCTGGGCCTCCATGCCCGACGCGCTGACCGAGATGGCTCCGAAGAGGCTCACTGCGCGCGCCCTTCTTCGATGGCGGACCGAACGTCTTTGATCTCGGCGCGCAACATCTGAGTGGCCAGGCTGAACCGGAGGGTTCCCTCCGCGAGCAGACGGGATTCGCGATCCATGCTGACGTTATTGCCGTCGTTGCGGCTCGCCAGACCCGGTGCCTCTTCCGCGACAGGCGTCACTTGCGCGAATGCTGAAGAGAACGATGGCGGGGGCGCGATGTCGATTGTCCGATAACCGGGAGTATCGGCGTTGGCGATATTGGACGAGATGGCCTCCTGGCGGCGCGACAGATAGCTGAGGTAGTTGCCGAGCTGAAGACCGACACGATCGAGCGACATGCCGGACAGTATGCACGGCAAGCGCCGCGTACAAATGCCTGTAATTCCTTGGATCATGCGGATTGGCCCCTGTCATAATTCCGTCGCCTCGCCAGGATTTTGGCTCGCCGCGCCGGAACCGGGAGCTTCCACCGCGAGTCTTTGGAAGCGCGCCGCGGCCGCCAGGCGGTTTGCCGACTGATACAGGCCGGCGCGGCAGGCCCTGGCTACGATCAACGCCTCGCGCAGGTCCCGAAGATGGCCGCGCAGAGCGTCGCGCCCGTCCGGAACCGGCTGTTCGGAAAGCGCTGTGGCAGCGCGTTCCGCGGCGTCCCAGTCGCCCGACCGCGCCGCGTCCATGAGGCGTTCCGGCAAATCACCGGGCTTAAAGGGTAGACAGGCCATTCGAAGTGCTGGTGGAAGAAGTCCCGTTGTAAGCGGCGAACAGACCCGTTACGTAACTGACCTGGCTTTCGAGAGAGGCGATGGTGGAGTCCGCCTTCGCGATCTGCGCCGTGAGGTTTTGCTGCAGACTCGCAACCACGGCCTGTTCATCGGTGATGCGCTTCTGCTGTGCCGTAATGGAATCCGCGACCGTGGACTCTTCCGTCTTGAGACTGCCCGTGACCGGGTCTTCCACACCGGCCAGCAGGTCGGTTGCGGTTTTCAGAAAGCCCGATGTGCCGGAGCTGCCCAGGGTGGAAAGCAGACCCGAAAAGTTCGCATCGGCCGCCGCGGAAAAAGTGGCCGTGTTCACGGAAAGATGACCGGTCTGGTCCAGGGTAATGCCGTAGTTGGCGAGCGATGCGGCGGGGGACCCGTTCGTGTACGTGCCCAACTGGTTCAGAACACGTGACAACGACTGCACAAGACTTTCCCCTTGCAGGGGGCCTGCATTCGATCCGTGGCTTTGCGCGAGGGCATCGACCGCCGCGTTGTAGGAGGTGGCCAGCGAACTGAAAGCGGAAGCCAGTGCCGCCGGGCTGTTCGCAACGTGAATGGTTGTGGCCTGGCCGGTGGGGCTTTGTCCGGTGAGGTTTACCGTGAGACCGGGCGCCAGGGTCACGGTGCGGGAGGTACTGGTGATGCTGCTGCCAAGGCCCGCGACTTGATAACTCGCCAGTGCGCCCGTCGTGGAACTGGAGATCAGATCCCCGGAACTGTCCGTGAGGTCAATCGCGTCGGAACCCAGATTGACGGCGCGCAACGCGAGGCGGTAGTCCGGCGAACCGCTCGATCCCACGTTCACCAGGGTCGCCTGGACCTTGTCGCCCGCCTGTGTATTGATGGCCTGAACCAGGCCCTGCAGCGTCGTGGAGCCGGGTGTGATGACAGTGGAAGCGCTGCCCGTCTGCAAGGTGAGGGTCGTGTCGGCCGAGATGCCCTGTTTCGTCGGATCGGTAACCGGACTCGCCCCGGCACTGCTGAGAGCCGTCGACCAGGAGCCGAGATTCTGCACTTCGATCGAATAAGAGCCCGCCAGCGCGCCCTGCTGCACGTTGGCAGTAAGGATACTGGCGTCGGACACAGAGGAACTGAGCAGTCCCGTTTGGACCGTGTTTTGTAAGGAGCTGATGGATTGTTGCAGAGACAAGAAGGGAGCCTCCAAACCCTGCAGGGCAGACTGCCGGTTCTGGAGGGTGGTGAGGCCGGCGTTCAGGGAGTCGAGCGGCAGAGAAGCAATGGACACGGCCCGGCTCAGCACGGACTGCAAACTGCTTGCGAACTTGCTGACGCCGGTAAAGCTCTGGGCGAGCGGCGAAATGGATGATGACATAGTCTGCTTCCGTCGATATTCTTCGCTCACCGAACGCGGAGTTCACAGCACCCGCCGGAAACACCGCGTCCGATTCCACCGGACTGCTTTCCTCTTCAGCCGCCCAGGTTTCTTATCGTGCCTAGCCCTTCAGGAGAGACAGGACTGCCTGCGGCGCCGAGTTCGCCTGTGCCAGCGCCGCAATCGAGGCCTGCTGCAACACCTGCGCCTTGGTCAGATTCGCCGCCTCGGAGGCCACGTCGGCGTCGCGAATTCCCGCCTGCGCCGCCGAATAGTTGGTGATCTGAGACTGGGCGAGATTCACCGCGTAATTCAAACGATTCACTCCCGCGCCGACTTTTCCCTGTACCAGGCCCAAATTGTCCACGGCGGTCTGCAAGGCTGTCAGTGCGGCAATCGCATTCCCGGTGTTCGATGCCGTATTGGCAGCCGGAGTGACGGCCTGAGCGCCTACCGCCCCGAAGACACTGCCGGTCCCGCCGCCCGTGCCGGCGGCGAAAGCGGTCTCATTCACACTGAAGGCACTCGAACTCTGCAACGTAATATCATTACCGTTCGCGGCCTTTACGGCCACAATGCCGGTGTTGGCAAGAGCTGTATTCAGAGTCGTCAGCGTATTCGCAAGCGTGTCCGCGTTGGCCGAGGTGAGGTTGATGTTGTACGCCCCACCGGCGTTCTGGATGGTGAAGCTTTCCGAGCTCGCCACACCGCCTCCCGCGGCAAAGCCCGCGAAAGTTCCGCTGGTGATCGAGTAGTCTGCACTATTCACGGCCGTGCCGGTATTGGCGATCGGTCCGGTGCCGGCCGCGGTTGTCGAAACGGTATAGCCTGTCGCGCCCCCGAACTGCAGTGTGCCGTTGGCGGCGATCGACGCCGTGATGCCGTATGCCTGCAACGACGTATTCAGGTTGTCGATCACCTGCGTACCGGAAAGACCGCTTCCGCCTCCCGCGACCGTTGCAGTAATGTCCTGATTACCCGTGCCGGTGTTGAGGTGAAACGTAAAGGACTGACTGGTCCCCGTGAGAAAGACCGCTGCCGTGTTGTCCAGCCGAACGGTGTTGCCCCCAATCTGAGTCCCGCCTCCGGCGATGCTGGTTGTCGAGATGCCGAGAGCCGCGCCGTCGACCGCATTGTTCGTGCCGCTCAGATCGACGGCAATCTGCGCGTTGGCAGCGCTTGTGCCGCCCCCGATATAGGTCACCAGATTCGTATTAAACGTACCGCCCGTGTTCAGCTTAATGTTGGATGCCTGCCGGTTGACTTCGGTCAGTAACCCCTGGTACTCGGTGTTCAGGGTACCCCGATCCCCGGTGAATGTGGCCGAGGCCGACTGCGTGGCCAGCGTCCGCAGGCGATCCAGAATGGCCGCGATGTTGTTGATACCGCCGTCCACAATCTGGAGCGAACTCACACCGTTGTTGGCGTTCAGTACCCCCTGCGTGAGTTCCGCAGTATCGCCGCGATATTTGTTCGCGACCGCAAGGCCGGCGGCGTCGTCCGCGGAGGAAGTGATCCGAAAACCTGAAGAAAGCCTCTGGATCGTAGTGCTTTGAAAATTGCTGTTCACCCGAATGTTGTTCTGCGCCGTGAGCGAGGCTACGTTCGTCTGGATTGATAACGACATTCTTTGCGTCCTTTGCCTGATACTCCCGTCCTCATGACGGGCGCCGGTTCTCGCGAGTCATTCGCCATGCCGACCGTATCGTTCTGAGTTACTTATCGGCGGCGTGAGCCAGAGTTTTAGATTTTTCCCCGGGATTGTTTCGAAGCAGACGGAGCAGTTCGCCCACGCCCTGCGGACCCCGGTTCGGAAGAAGGTCCGAGGCTTTCCGGTTTTCGGCCGCGAGAGCCACGACTTCTTTTCGGGTCACGCTCACGTCCCGGGGAGCGCGAACACCAAGCTTCACACGCGTCCGCGAAATCTCCATGACCTCGATCTCAATGTCTCCCCCGAGCACAATCGCCTCGCCGGCCCGCCTGCGGAGTACTAACATACCGGCTCCCAAATGCCGCCCTCTGCGAGCCGGTAATAGCCGTCAACCCGTTCTTCGGGAAGGGACTGGAGACAACGCCGGTTGTGCAGATTGATAACCACAGGGGCGTCCACATTCGCCTGCACCGTGTTCTCCAGCGGAACCAGCAGGGCAAGACACAGCACGTCGGCGCCGATCGCCAGTTCCCGCTCCGGATCGAACAGCAGCGTGAGCCGGTCTTCCTCGGACAGCCGCAACTGAAACCCAGGGAAGATAGCTCGCACGGGCAGGGATACAAAGCACGTCCCGACCGTCTCCAGACTTTGCAGAAACACCAGCGGCCGCTGCGCCGGCACTTCGACCGGAATCATGCGCCGTTCGTCTTCGAAACCGGGCAGCCCCATGGGCAGATAGAGCTCACAGCCGGGACTCCATTCGATATTCCCAAGATGCGGAGACCGGATTATCTCGCTGACTGCCATGCTTCCCCTTCTCCTGCTGCAACTACCCTCGCCCTCGTCACGGCAGCCGGTCCTGGAACGGATCAAGCACCCGGAAGGCGGCCCGACGGCCGGATGCGACCATTTCTCCGCGGTATTTCTTCCGTCCGTTCAGAATCATCTCGACGGGCCGGCCGACCGGCACTTCGAAGCTGAGAATATCGCCCTGTTCGAGGTTCATCAGGTCGCGGAGCAGGAGTGTCGGGCCCGCCAGCAGAACCTCCGACTGCAGCAACGAGGATCGGATCAGTTCGAGCACGCGCGATTGTTCGACATCCGTCGAAGCGCTCTTGCGGAGCGACCACTGTTGGTCGAATTTCTGCCGCATCATTTTGATGATGATCGAGGGCATGGCAATGTTCATCATGCCGATCGAGTCTCCGATGCGGATCTCAATGGCTACGGCCACGACAGCCTCCGTGGGTGCGAGTATCTGGAGGAACTGCGGCTCGGTTTCCACGGTGTCAATCGCAAAATCGATCTGCGTGACGAATTTCCAGGCCTCGCGCAAGTCGCGCAGGATCAGCCGGAACAAACCGTCCAGCAGAACCTGCTCGATCTCCGTAATTTCCCGCTGCGCGCTGAATTGCAGCTTGCCGTCCCCGCCCAGCAGGATTTCGAGGATCGGAAAAATCAGCGAGGAATTCAGTTCGAGCACGGCGTTGCCGTCGTATGGCTTCAGGCTGAGTGAGGCGATGCAGGTGGGAGACGGCAGACACTCCAGAAATTCCGAGTAGGAGAGCTGTTCCACGCTGACCAGATTCACGATCAGGTAGGAGCGGAGATAGGCGGAAAGGCTGGAGACCAGGTTGCGCACGAAGTTATCGTGCAGCTGGTGAATGGCGCGGAGCTGCGATTTCGCGATCCGGTCCGGCCGCCGAAAATCGAACAGCGCGGCACGCTTCGATCCCGCCCGCTCCGCCTGCCTCCCCTGAATGTTCTGGAATACGGCATCGATTTCTTCCTGGCTGAGTTGTCTGGTCATCACCTGCTCTTCCTTTCGTCAGCCAAGATAATCGAAAAGGCTCTTTCGGGGAATCTGCGCCTGCGCGGCGAACGCGGCGGACTGCGCGGTGTTTTCCTGTGCAAGGTCCGTGGCGGCCTGCACGAGGTCGGTATCGCGGATAGCGGAAATGCGGGTCTGCAGACTGGTGATCCCGCTGGCGATTTCGGTCTGTTCGGTTGCAATCCGGCTGCCGGCAACCCCGTAAGTGGCCTGTTGCTGGTTGAGCCAGGAGGAGGCGCTTTCCAGGGACGTAAGGGCAGCGGCGGTGCCCGACGCGTCGTTGTTCTGCAGAGCCGTCACCAGGGACTGCACGGCAACAAAAGCGTTATCCGGCCGGGCAACACCGACGGCATCGGAATGGTCGAAAATGGTACTGGCGCTGGCCGACTGATACACCGCCTGGCCAGACGGATCTGTGATCACGCGCGTGGTGGTCTGAGCGGTGAGCTTCGTGACACCCGAGGGCGCGGCGGCATTGGCCTGATACGGCGGCGAAAGGTCCTGGTCGCCTCCGAAGATGTAACGGCCCTCGGTGGTGGTATTGGCGAGGGCAATGAGTTGCTGCTGGATACTTTGCACCTGTCCGGCGAGGTTTTGGCGGTCCGTGGCGGTCGCCGTCGAGGAGGCGCCCTGGAGGGCAAGTGTCCGCGCGCTTTCGATCAGACTGATCCCGGAGGAGAGCGCGGTATCCGCGGCGGTAGTTTCGGCCTGCACACGGTCGAGATTGCTCTGGTACGCCTGACTGGCGGCGAGAGACGACCCGAGCCCGATCAGTTCCGGCGTGGCCGTCGGAGAATCGGACGCGTCCTGAATCCGGTAGCCCGAGGAAATCTGGCGCTGAGTGCGAACTTCGGCCTTCTGCAATTGTGAGATGCCGTCGAGAAACCAGCTGGCGCCGATCGAAGATGAATTGATGCTCATTTGATCAGATTCACCTCATCGCCGGTCAGTTGATCGAGAATCGAAACCAGTTTTGCGGACGCCTCGTAGGCACGCTGGTACGCCGTAATGGCAACGGCCTCCTGATCGAGCGAGACGCCGGACACCTGTTGCCGGCTTGTCTGGGCCGACGTCAGTGCTGTCGCATCCGTCGCCGCCTGGGTTCCCGCGTCCGACAACTGCTGGCCGACCCCGGCCGCGATGGATGAAAACAGGTCTACCGGCGACGAGCCGGTGATCTGATCCGCAGGCTGCCGGGACGAAGGCAATGCCGCAAGCGCAACCGCTGTGCCATTGGATTGGGGCGGCGGGCCCGCCGTGCCGAGCGCCAGCTGATCTCCGGTTACGGCGGGATCGATTGCCAGCGTTCTCGCGACGTTGCTGTCGTTCGTGGTGTCGTAGGTGAAGACGGGAACACCCTGCGTGCCGTCGGCCGTGACGCCACTGCCCAGCAAGGTGTTGACACGGGCCGCGAAACCTTTGGCCAGATCGTTGACCAGACCGCTGGCGCCTCCGCCTCCCGACAGGGTCCGGAGCGTGCCGTTGCGAATGTCCAGGAGCGCGCTCAGTTGTCCGGAATAAGCGGCAGGAGAACTGCCGCCGCCCGAGGACTTGACCTGCTGACCAGGAGCCGCCGAAGGATCTGCGGAAAGCGTATAGGCCTGATCGCCCGCCACGAGTGGCTGTTGCCCGCCGGTCACCACGGACACGGTGCCGTCCGCGTTGTTCCGGACCGTGATATCCGTCAGCGCGGACAATTGCTCGAGCGCCGAGCGCCGGCCGGCGTCGGTTCCGGGATCGATTTGCGGCTCGCCGCGTGCCGCGACGTTGAACTGACGGATCTTTTCCGAGAGCTGATTGATCGTGGAAATCGTGGTCTGAATTCCCGTGTCCACGTCCTGTTTTTGGGCGTCGAGGCTGTTCGCCACGCTGCGAAACGCGGTGGCGACATTGCCCGCCGACGCCAGCGCAGCGGAACGGAGCGTGGCGTCGTTGGGACTCACGGTGACGGCGGAGAATGCCGTGCCGAAGCGCTGCAGAGCCGCGAGAATACCGCTGGTTCCCGTGATGTCGAACAGCTGGTTGACCGGCCCCAGACGATCCGCGGTTGTCTGGCTGTAGGAAGATTGCGAGGATGCCGACTGCACCAGGGCGTCGGCGTGCGGACTTGCGGCCGACTGGAATTCGACGACGTCCGGGCTTGCGGTTCCGGCCAACGACTGGCCGATGGGGGTGATTGCCGCCCGAATCGCGGCAAAGCCGGGAGTGGAGGCGTTCGAAACATTGGTTTGGTCGGCACCGAGAGCCGCGGTGAATACCTGCAGCGCATTCGAAGCGGACGAGAGTGTGGCCAGCAGCGACATCGTTTCAGGCTCCCGCCTGGGCGACAATCGCCGCGCTGACGGCGGCCGCGGGCACCCGGTACGTGCCGGCCCGCACGGCTGCGGTGAGTTGCCCGATCCGGACGGTTCGTTCTTCCGTCAACCGGCCCAGAGCGGCCGAAGGTCCGGAAAGTCCGATGCTGTCGCCGGCCCCGAACTCCGCGGAGGCGCGGGATCCCGCCGAAGATCGGGCAGAGTTTAGCGCAATCGTCTCCGCCGTCGTCAGTGTCGAGGTCAGGTTCGGGGAATCGAGTTGTAGCCTCATGGTGTCCCGGGTTCCTCCTCCTTCAAAGATGCGAAAAATGCCGTACTCCGCGGCGCCACAACGCGCGCTTCAGCCTGCCGAGAGCGCTCTGGTGAAGCTGACACGCGCGGCTTTCGTTAACTTGCAGTTCCGCTCCGATCTCGCGAAGCGTCATCTCGCGGGAATAACGCAGACGAATCACGGCGCGGTCGCGTGCCGACAGCCGCTGCAGTTCCGCCCGAATGATTGCCGCCCTCTGTTGTCTCAGCACGGAGTTCTGCGGAGAACTGTCGGGGGACGCCGGAACCAGATCTTCCGGATCGGCCCCCGGAGAATCGGTTTTCGGAGGACCGGCTGCCGGGCGCTCCCGCCCGGCACTTCGGCGGACCAGATCCAGCATTTCGCCGCGAATGCGAAACTTCGCGTATCCCACAAGAGGCGCTCCATGGGAAGCCTCGAAACTCTGCGAGGCTTTCAGCAGGCCGACATTGCCGGCCTGAATCAGGTCCGCCACTTCGATACCGCATCCCTGCGGGAGCCTCGCATGCAACCTTCCCGCGAGACAGCGAACAATGCGATTGAGGTCCTCCGGCGACTCGGCCCCGTCGGCGCTGGCCCCCGCATCGCTTGCCGGAAGGGCGTGGTTCTCCGGTAATCCTGTGCACTGGGGTTGAGTTCCTTCACCCGCGCCGGAATCGGCCGCGCGTTCCGTTTCCGCCCCGTGACCGGCTAGCCGGAACTCCGTCTGCAGGCTGCCGACCATCCGGAGCAGACTGCGTTTAATGGTTTCTGAAGCCGCGTTTACCATGAAGTCCGTTGTCCGACGCTTATGAAGTGGCCCTCGTCCCGTTTTTTCTCAGCTAAGTTGACGATCATTTTTTGACGTTCGATCGAGACGTTCAAAACGGAACACCCGTGTTTGTATCCGGTAGTCGTTTATACGTGGGCGAGTCCCGGAACGGGTATTCTGCAGCGAGCCGCAACCTGTTGTGATGCGCGAGCCAGTTCAACGCGCACTTCGAACGGCTCGCCCTCGGTGCCGAACGCAAGAGCCGTGCCCGTCAATCCGGAGGCGCTTCGAAACTGAAAATTCCGGCCATGAATGACGGCAGGAACGCTGATGGCGAGCGGTCCGGTGACGGACTCCAGGGCGTTCTTGATATTGCCGATCATCATGTTCGTGACCTCCGCCTCGACGTCGAGGACCTCTTCGTCAATCGCTGTCCTCCTGTCGCCGCCCAACAGCCGGTCGCAAATGATCATGGCCAGAGCGGGAGTGCAGCAGAACACGCCGGAGCCGCCCCAGTTGCCGGTAATTCCCACAAGGGAAATCAGGCCGTTGCCCGCGGGCTTTGAGTCGGCGGCAAATCCAGTGAGTTCCACCTGCATGTCGAGCATCATCGAGAAGACATCGGCGGTTGCCGCAGTCACGCTCCGAACCAGCACATCCTGCTGTATCATCCCCTGCTGCATCATCCCCTGCTGTATGAACTCTCGACGGTCTTTGCAGACCATAGTTGACATCTCCTGACGGGCGGCCCGGCGCGTTCATTGGTCTATCGGCGTTTCAGCAACAGGCCTGTAGAGGATGTCCACAATTTTTTTCGAACGCCGCCGCTCTATTTTTTTCAAAGGCCGCCCTAAAGGTTTTCCGGCTTCCGTCGATATATGTTCAGGACATGCAAGTAACCTGGATTGCCGCGCCGAATTCCGCGCCGCTCGCCGCCGCTCTCGGCTGGAGCGAGGTGACAATACGGCATTGCGACGGGACTCCGGCCAGAGAGATGCTGCACGACTCGGCGGTGCTGATCGTCGAGGTCGGAGCTGAACCGGGTTCGCGGGCGGGGGGTATCGGCACGGAATTGGGTTTTGCCCTGCTCGAGAAATTCCGGGATGCGCTTCCGGTCTGGGTACTGGACGTCCATGCGACGGTAGGAGCGGCCGTCCGCTGGATGAAGAGTGGCGCCTCCCACGTAGCCGCCGGTCCCGAGGAGATCCGCGACAGACTCCGTTCCCTTGATGATGATGGACCAGCGCGACCGGAGAGCAGGATGTCAATTCTTGGAAACAGCCCCGCCATCCGGAGTGTCGAAGCGGACGTCCGGTTGGTCGCCAACCGCCGATGTAATGTCCTGATCGAGGGAGAAACCGGCACGGGCAAGGAAGTGGTGGGACGTCGGATCCACGAGGCTGGTGATCGCAGCCGTGAGCCCTGGGTGGCCGTGAACTGCAGCGCAATTCCGGAGACCCTGCTCGAAGCCGAACTGTTCGGCCACGTTCGGGGAGCCTTCACGGGAGCCATTCAGTCGCGGGCCGGAAAATTCGAGGCCGCGGGCCGCGGCACCATCTTCCTGGATGAAATTGGCGACATGCCTCTGGCGACCCAGGCCAAGCTATTGCGGGTACTGCAGGAGCGTGAGATCGAGCGGCTTGGCGGGAACGAACGCATCCGGCTGGATGTGCGGGTGATCGCGGCCACCAACGCCAACCTCGCGCAGCGCGTGCAGGAAGGACTGTTCCGGGAAGATCTCTTTTATCGGCTGAATGTTTTCCGCCTGTCGCTGCCGCCCTTGCGCGCGCGCAGCGAGGATATTCCCGCGCTCGCGCAGCATTTCGTCGATCGCTTCTGCGCCCAGGAGCGTTTCCCCCGCAAGACGCTCGACCGGTTTGCCGTAGACCGGCTTCGCGCGCACAACTGGCCCGGCAACGTTCGCGAACTCGAAAATACCATGGAATCCGCCGTCATTATCAGCGGTATGCGCGCTACGATTTTTCCGTCCGATCTTCGTCTTACCCAGACCGCGCCGCCTCCGAAGCCGGCAAGGTCGGAGGCTGGCCCCGAACTGCCGGCGCACGGAATCAACTATCAACTCGCCCTCGAGGAGTTCGAGAAGAACCTCCTCGCGCAGGCCCTGACCCGGGCACGCGGAAACAAGAGCGCCGCCGCGGACCTGCTGGGGTTGAAGCGAACCACCCTGGCAGCCAAAATGAAGGTTCTGGGCGCCCGGGCGCCCCGCATGGTTGCTTAGCCGATCGCGCAATTACGAGGAACTGAGCACTCGGGAGACTTTCGCCAGCAAGCGCACCTCGCGAACGGCCATGCCCAACGTCACAGCTGCTGTCTCCGGGGCAATCCCGGATCGCATCAGTTGCAACGCCTGTGCCCGGCGGGACTGGCTGAGCCGCCCGTCGCGCAGGAGTTCGTCGGCCGACTGCCTCCCTGCTTCCAGCATCTCCAGCTGACGTTCCATCCCCGCCAGTGTTTCCGCGCAACTCGTCTGCGTCTTGACCAGTGCCTCCCGCAGACGCGCCAGTTCCAGATCGAAATGCCGCCGGTGACCACACGCGACAGCCCACAATGCGACACAGAAGCCGGGAAGACTGACCGCGGTAATCAGGACAACAACGTAGGTCATCGCTACACCGTGCCCGCCGCGGCCACGGCGACTCTCGCGGACGTCTCGGAAATTCCCGATCGCAGCCGGTCTTCACGACTTGCCAACTGCGTCACCCGAACGCCGTAGTTGCCGTCCACCACCACCACCTCTCCGCGCGCGATGATGCAATCGTTCACGATCACGTCTACCGGCTCTGCCACCAGCCGGTTCAGTTCCACGATGGAACCCGTGTTCAGTTTCAACACTTCGCGGATTTGCAGCGACGTTTTGCCGAAAGACACACTGACCGGAAGCGCTACGTCGAGCAGCAGGTCGAAGGTCTTCGAAAACGTGCTCCCCACTGGAGAGGCCGCCTTCGCTTCCGGCTCGGGCCTGTCGTATTGGGCTGCTAAAGCCGGCTGCCATGCGGCTTTCAGGCGCCAGCCGCCCGCGCCCCGCTCATCGGCCACGTTCTGGTACCGGGCGGAAAACACAACCCATTCCACGCCCTCCGGTTCGGCCGCCCGCTCTTCTCCCTTCGAAACGGTGACCTCCTTTTCCACGTCACCGGTCAACGCAGTGGCGAAACCGCCTATGGTCTGGCTGAGAATTTCCTGCCACGTGGAACGGCAGTCCTCGTCGGTCAGCGTGTCGATCCCCAGCGCTTCCAGGGTCAACTGCCCCGCAGCCGACCACAGTTCTTTACCCGCGACGATCCAAAGCGCAGGGTCCGGACCGAAGGAGAAACTCTGCTGCCAGACGATCGGCTCTTCGAGTTCGACAGGATGCCGCCCCGGATCGGCCTCCACCGTGAACTCTTTGCCCGTCATGCTGCTCAGGGCAACCGCGAGCGCCGCCCGCAGGTGATCCGCGATTTTTCTGGAGATTTCCGCGCTGTTCATGTCTTCCTTTCGTCAGCCCCGTACGCCGGGCCAGCGCTTCGCGATGGCGTTGCGCAGGCGCAGAATCGCCTGCAGCTTGATCTGCGACACCCGGCTGAAATGCAGTTCCATCATGTCGCCGATTTCCCGAAGTGTGAGTTCCTCATAAAAATAGAGGCTGAGCACCGTCCGCTCCACCTTCGGGATGCTGTCGAGGGCGCCGGCAATCAGCCGTTCCAGTTCCGCACGCTCCAGCAACCGAGCCGGCGATTGCTCTTCCGGCGAGGCGACGTAGCGGATCAGGCTGGGCGTCTCCCGCTCGTCCTGGAAGTATTCCAGTTCACCGATTTCAAGCCCCGATACCTCCGTCAGCAAGTCGCGGTAGTCCTCCACTGAGACGCCCAGTTCCGCAGCGATTTCGGCTTCTTCCGGCGCACGCCGCAGTCGCTGTTCGGCGCGCGCGAGGGCTGCCTCCAGTTCGCGCGCCTGGCGGCGGCGGGTACGGGGAGCCCAGTCCGTCTCGCGCAGACTGTCGAGGATCGCGCCGCGAATCCGGAACTCCGCATAAGTCCGCAGCTTGACGTTCTGGCGCGGGTCGAAATTGTCCACCGCGTTGATTAGTCCAATAACACCAGCGGAAAGCAGGTCGTCAAGGAGAACGGTGTCGGGCAACCTTTCGTGGATTTTCCGGGCGATCAGACGCACCTGGGGCAAGTGCTCAATGATGAGACGGTCGCGCTCCCCGGCGGAAATCGCCGGGACTGGAACCAGATAGGCTGCCGCTCCCAAGCCAGTCTCCTACGCCGCCGCGCCCGCGGCCAGCCGGTTGCCACCGCAAATTTCGCCGGCGAGGCGAGACGCGTCGAACTCTTCCAGATCGTCCGGAATTTGCTGCCCGATGCCCGCGAACACGGCCGGAATTCCGCTGCGGATGAGGGTATCCAGCATGGCTCCCGGGGCGGAGGCCTCATCAAGACCGGTGAACAGCAGATAATTCGGCCCGACCGGCGCAAACCGCGCAACCGCGCGCGCCATGTCGGCCGTGCGGGCATCCGCCCGCAGAACCAGGTGTTTTTCAATTCCGGGCAACCGGCCGAAGAAGGCGGCCATTCCGTCGAGTTCGGCCGATTCCGCCGGGGATAGTCCCGGGGTGTCGATCAGGACCAAGCCCTTTGAGGCATCCCCTTGCAGCGCCAGGTGCAGGCTTTCCAGTGACTCGAACGCCTGAAACGGCACGCCGAGCAGCGCGG
Organism: uncultured Acidobacteriia bacterium; assembly: GCA_903851195.1. Lineage (GTDB taxonomy): Bacteria > Acidobacteriota > Terriglobia > Bryobacterales > Bryobacteraceae > BOG-234. Next base: position 56,984 of record CAINNJ010000027.1, on the reverse strand, counting down.
CAAACCGGGCCATCTGCTCCTGCGATGCCACGCCGTGGGCTCCCCCGCTGTAGATGCGTACCGGAACCCTTTTCGCAAGACCGTGCCGAACGGCTACCTTGACCAGCGTGGTGGTCTTGCCGCGGCCGGGCGGGCCGATGAAGGCGAGGGTGCGCCTCTCTCCCGGTTGCAGCGGGGCAAATCCCTTCACCGGAATTCGGGAGATCAGCTCACGCAGCAGGGCGGAACCTGGCTCGCCGGGATGGCGGGCCGCGGCGACCGCGATGTCCCGTGCCGTTCCGGGGTCGAGTCCGCCGCCGCACAGTCGTCCCGCCAGCGGGTTGGGCTCGTCGATGGTGGTGGCGGCCAGTGCCGCGCTGGCGGCCGAGAAATGCTCGCCGAAAGAGCGGACCCCTGCCGTGGTGGCGTGACCGGGCCGGGCGATTTCCGACCGCAAAGTGGCGATCTGTTGACGCAAATCGTCGAGTTCGGAGCGTGAGTAGCGGCCGGTTCCTGCGGTTTCCGGCAGTTTCGACACCGGCGCGAACAGCCGGCCCGTGGCTCCCTCCCTCCCATCCGGTGGATTTTCCGGCTTCGGATCGAACGCGAACGTCACTTCCAGCTTGCCGAAAGCCCGCACTTCGGCGGGCGAAGGCCGGGAGCTCACCAGCATGGCATCGGAGCCCAACTCCTTTCGCGCGACCTCCAGAGCCGCCGGTATGCTGGTCGCGAAATACGTCTTCGTCTGCATGTTATTGGACTACCCCCAGAGAGATCACTTTGATGCCGGCCGGGACTTCACTGTGCGAAAGGAAGAAAAGATTGGGCGCGGACGTCTCCACCGATTGCCGGAGGAAGTACCGGCAGGCGGAACTGGTAATCACCGCCGTCGCGGACTCCACCGGCCCGATACCGCGCGCGAACCGGTCCAGCAGATCGCGCAGCGCCTGCGGAGCGAGGCCGAGCGAGCTGTTCGATTCGCCATGCTCGATTCCGGTCTCGACGAAGCGTTCGATCTGCGGATCGATAAACCATGCAGGCAGGTCGCCGTTCCCGTTCAGATACGGCTTCACTACCACCCGGCGGATCGCCTGCCGGACATAGTCGGTCAGCAGGACGGGATTGCGCGTGGAAGGCGCGGCCTCACCCAGCGCTTCCAGAATGGACACCGCGTCCCGAATGGAAACACGCTCGCGCAGCAGGTTCTGGAACACGCGCTGCAGCGTGGCCAGCGACAGCAGTTTCGGCACCAGATCTTCCACCACCTTCCCGTGCTCCGTGCTCACGCGGTCCAGCAGTTTCTTCGCTTCCTGGCGTGAGAAAAGTTCGTGGGCGATCCGCTTGATCAGTTCCGAAAGATGCGTACTCATGACACTGAGCGGATCGATCACCGTGTATCCCATCGAGCGCACTTTTTCCGCCTGCGAGGAGGGAATCCACCACGCCGGAACGCCGAAGGCCGGGTCCTTGGCCGGCCTGCCGTCCGGGGGACGCTCGGTCGCCGTCACCGCGATCGCCAGTTCGCAGCCCTGGGGCAGTTCGAACCGGGCCAGTTCCACGCCTTTCAGCTGAATCGAATACTCGCGGGACCGCAGGCTGAGGTTATCCGTGACGCGCACCGCCGGAATAATGAAGCCCAGTTCCGCGGCAAGCTGCTTGCGAATTCCTCCGATGCGGCGCAGGAGCGGCGAGTTGGCGCCGTCCGCGATGAAGGAGATCAGGCCCACTCCGACTTCGATGGAAAGAGGCTCCACCCGCAGCAGATCTTCCAGGTTTTCTTTGGGTGCCTTTGCCGGCGCGGCGCCCGCTCCTGGCGCTTCCGCCGTCTCCGCGGTTTTCCGTATTTGCCAGGCCACCGCACCGAGGCCTACACCCAGCAGCAGGAACGGAATACGCGGCAGCCCCGGGAACATGGCGAGCGCCACCAGCACGCCGCTCGCCAGCATCAGCGGCTGCGCGGCGCCGAAGATCTGCTTCTGGAACTCCACGCCAAGGCGGTTTTCCGATGTCGCGCGCGTCACAATCATCCCTCCCGAGATGGAGATCATCAGCGCCGGAATCACCGTCACCAGGCCGTCGCCGATGGTCAGGACCGTATAGGTCTGCAGGGCGTTGGCGACATTCAGACCATGCTGCAGCACGCCAATCAGCAGACCCGCAACGATATTGATGGACGTGATCAGAATCCCGGCGACGGCGTCGCGCTGCGTAAATCGGCTCGCGCCGTCCATGGCGCCGAAGAATTCCGCTTCGGCCGACAGTTCCTTTCGCCGGCGCCGCGCCGTGGCTTCATCCACCAGGCCCGCGTTCAGATCGGAATCGATCGCCATCTGCTTGCCCGGCAGGGCGTCCAGCGTAAACCGCGCGGTCACTTCGGAAATGCGCACCGCGCCGTGATTGATCACCACGTACTGAATGGCGATCAGCACAAGGAAAATCACGGCGCCGATGATGTAGTTTCCGCCCACCACGAAATTTCCGAACGCCTGAATCACATCGCCGGCCGCCGAGGTTCCGGTATGTCCGTTCAGCAGGATGAGGCGCGCGGAAGAGACATTCAGCGCGAGCCGAAACAGGGTCAGCAACAGCAGGGTAGTCGGAAAAACGTTGAAATCCACCGGTTTGGTGATGTACATCGCCACCATCAGCACGATCACCGACATCATGATGTCGCAGACAATCAGGAGATCCAGCAGAATAGCCGGCATGGGCGCGATCAGCGCCATGATGATGGCCAGCACCGCCGCGGGCACGGCGAATTCGCTCACTGCCTTCAGTGAGACTTTCGGCATCAGGCTGCGCGCGGTCGCGGTATTGGCGGTCATCAGAGTCTTCTGCCCCGCGGATTCGTCAGTTTGAAAATATAGGCGAGAATTTCCGCGACGGCCCGATAGAGATCCGGCGGTATTTCCTGTCCGACGTCCACTGATTTGTACAGTGCCTGAGCGAGGGGAGGATTCTCAATTATCGGGACCTGATTTTCGATTGCCCTCTGCCGGATACGCGCGGCGAGGTAGTTTTTTCCCTTGGCAACGACCTGCGGAGCGGACATACCACCCTGCTCATATTTGAGGGCTACGGCATAATGCGTAGGGTTAACGATCACTGCGGTAGCCGTCGGGACCGCCCGCATCATATTCTTGCGGCGCATATCGCGCTGCATCTGCCGGACGCGCACTTTGATCTGCGGACTGACCTCGTTCTCTTTGGATTCGTCCCGGATCTCCTGCTTGCTCATCATGAGGCGCTTCTGGTATCGGGACCGGTCCCGGACGGCCATCACAGCGCCCAGGATCACCAGCACCCAGGCGGACTTCCGCAAGGCGTCGCGCAACAGCAGCCCCGCCGAAGCCGCCGCCGTGGCGACAGGCAGCAGCGGCAGACGCAAGAGTTTCGGAAGCCGGTCCCGCACCATGGACCATGTCAGCCAGAAAACCAGCGGTACCATCACCAGGGCCTGCAGGAAGTGCGCGAGGTTGTTGGCCGGCACTTCCCGAAGGCGGTTCGCCGGGTTGAGCCGGTCGAGTTTGGGCATCAGACCGCGGAGGCTGAATCCCATATTGGTGGCGCCCATCTGCAGCAGCAGCGTTGCCGCCATCAGGATGCATCCCAACAGGACAAGAGGGCGCAAAGTGGCCTGAGAGAGGCGCAGGAGTATTACCGTGAGTTCGCCGGGCGTGAGGTTCGTTGAGAATGCCTGCCGCAGGCCGATAACCAGGGATGCACGCAGATCGAGGATCCAGCCTGGAAAGTACGCCGATGCGAGCGTGACGAAAGTGAAAAACTGCAGAGCCGCGACAAACTCCCGCGCGGCGGGAAAATCGCCCTCTTTGCGGGCTTTCTCCAGCCGCCGGGGAGTGGGTTGTTCGGTGCGCTGCGAGCTGTCGGCCATTGTCTTAGCCCTTGGGAACGGTCCGGAGCAGACCTTCGATCAGAAGGATGGCCTGCAGCATCATGTCCGTGAAGAATTTCGGCTGGAAAGCCATGGTCAGCGCCAGCAACACCATCGAGGCGGCGAGTTTCGCCGGCAGCGTCAGCGAAACCAGCTGAATCTGCTGCTGCACGCGGCCCAGAACAGCCAGCGCGAGGTCCGTGAGCAGAAGCAGTGTGATCACCGGCGCGGCCAGACGCAATCCGGACGCAAGAAGGGTGGCGCTGAAAGGGATCAGGGCGTTCGCCCAGTTCTTCCGGATGGCGAAACTTTCCGGCGGGCACAGGCGGAGGCTGTCCGCCAGCGCTCGCACCAGCAGGCGATCCGCCCCGGTGGTAAAGAAGAGCAGGCCGGACATGATTTGCGCCAGGGTTAGCAGCACCGTGGAATCGGCTCCGCTGGCGGGATCCACGGTGGACGCGAAACCGAATCCCGCCTGGATGCTGACCATCTGCGCGGCAATCTGGAAGACTTCCAGCACCAGCGCGACGATCAGGCCGATCGCAAAGCCCAGCGCAGCCTCGCCCGCCAACCCCGCCACCATGCGGCCGATACTGGCGTCGGCAAGGTTGTGTTGGGCGATTGCCGGGCCGTTCCACTCCGGCCAAAGGATCATGGTGAAACCCAGCGCGAGGAAGATCTTCGGCGTATCCGACGCGCCCCGGAATGCGGCCAGAGGCAGAAACGCAATCACGCACGACACCCGAGCCAGGGTGAACAGGAAGCCGAACAGCGTGGCGTAAGTAAAGACTTCGTCAGCGTGCATAGCGGTTCAGGTTTCCCAGAATGTCGATGGTGTATGCCATGCTCCGGTGGACCATCCATGGCATCAGAATCAGGCAGCCCGCTAGGAACGCAAGCAGGCGCGGGATCGCGTTGAAGCCACTGTCCTGGATCGACGTGACAATCTGAACCAGGCTGATCACGATTCCGGTCACGAAGCCGATGGCGAGCAGCGGCGCCGCGATCCAGAAGGCGGTCATAAACATCTGTCCCACCACGTGGGAGGCGAATTCGGGAGTCACGCGTAAAACCCTTTCATGAGAGACCCGATGGTCAGGTTCCAGCCGTCCACCAGAACGAACAGCAGCAGTTTGAAGGGCGCGGACACCATGACAGGCGGCAATTGGACCATGCCGATCGACAGAGTTACCGAAGCAACGATGATGTCGATCAGCAGGAACGGGAGAAACAGCACCGCGCCGATCTGGAAACCTGCCCGCATCTCGCTGAGGATGTAGGCGGGGGCGAGAACCGTCAGTTCCAGGTCCGCGGCCGTTCGCGGTTTCGGCGCGTGCGTGATATCGAGAAAGAGCTTCACGTCCTTTTCGCGCACGAAATGCACCAGATACGCTTTCAGCGGTTTGGTCCCGATCTCCCATGCCTGCGGAGCGCTGATACTGCCGGCCTCCATCGGCGCCCACGCTTCCCGATAGATCTGCAGGCCCAGCGGCTCGATCAGCACCATCGTCAGGAACAGAGCCAGTCCCACCAGCACCTGATTCGACGGCGCGCTCTGCGTCCCTAGCGCCTGCCGCAGAAAGTGCAGCACGATGGAGATGCGCAGAAACGGCGTGAGCGACATGACGATGGCCGGCAGCAGTGTCAGCAGCGTCATCAGGATGATGATCTGCATCGTGGTGCTGAGTTCTTTCGCTCCGGCCGGGAGCAGCGATGGAGGTGTGACGGCGCCGTTTGCCGGGAGCGCCAGGAGTGGCTGCGCCAAGAGTGACAGTGCTACGAGCGGCAGCGGCCTCATCGCTTGTCAGTCCCCTCGGCGCCATCCAGCAACTGGCACGTGGAAGGCGAAGTGCCGATGAGGACCACGCGGTCCGCTACCCGCACCAGATGGATCATGTGGTGCGGGCTCAGCGCGACACGTTCGAGCACTTCCAGGTTCCGGATACCGGCTCCGATCCCGCGTTGCAGGCGCAGTCCTCGCTTTCGGACCACGACCAGCAGACCCGCGAGCGCGGGAACCAGAATTGCGGCGGCGTACGGTTGAATATCCATAACTTTCAGTGCTCGGTATTGAAGTCGGTGATCCGGACGCCCATGATGTTTTCGATAATCACGATTTCGCCAAACGCGCTCAGCCGCTTGCCGATGAAGATGTCGATGTTCTCGCCCGCTGAACGCGACATCTCGATGATGCTGCCCTCTTCGAGCGAAAGGATCTCCGAAAGCCTCATCCAGCGCTGATCGAGCTGCACTTCGATGTCGATCGGAACATCCGCCAGATGCCCGATTTCCTGGAGCGGTGTCATGTCTTTGGCGTCGGTTTGTTTATGTCTTCAGCGCCACGGTCTGCTGCATGATCTCGTCTTCCGCGGTCACCACCTTGGAATTTGCCTGGTAGCCACGTTCGTAGGTCAGCAGATTCGTGAATTCCTTCGCGATGTCCACCGTGGAAGTCTCCAGCGCTCCCCCCGAAATCTGGCCGCGGGAACCCGTGCCGGGGACTCCGATGGCGGGTAGCGAAGTCGCGGATGTCAGGCCGAAGGTGTTCTGCCCCAGATCCTGCATGGAATCCGGATTGAGCACGGACGCCAGCGCCAGTTGCGCCACGGGAATGGCATCGCCGTTCGTGTAGTACGCGATCACCTGACCGTTCGTGCCGATGCTGACGCTGCTGAAGGTGCCGGAGCGAGTTCCGTCCACGGTGCTCCCGAGGTTGGCGGACTGCTGCGAATACTGCGTCAGGCCCGAGACTCCGTTCGCGTCGTAGAGACTCCATTTGATGTTCAGGTTGGCCGCGCCGTCACTCAGCCCCGTGATGGGAAGCGTAATCGGGGCGGATGAAGGCGGCGAGGTCAGATGACCGGTTCCGTCGAAAGTCAACGTTCCGGTCGCGATCGATGAGGACGCGCCGGTGCCGCTCGGTGACGCCAGATCCGCCGACGGGATGCTGACGTCGTAGGTCCATGTGCCGGCTGAGGTCTTCGTGTAGGTGACGGTCAGCGCGTGGCTGTTCCCCAGCGAATCCACCACGGAGAGCGGCGAGCTGAAGGTGCCGTCCGTGGAACCCGCCGCGGCGTTCGCATTCAGGTTGGCCGACACCGTAACATTGCCTGTCGGGGCGGGAGTTCGCAGCCCGGCGGTTGGGAGTTTGATATTGGTGATCGTGCCGTTCGCGTTCAGCGTTCCTCCGATAGCGTTCCAGCCCTGCACGGCCTGCCCGCTCTGTGTCAGCAGATCGCCGGACGCGTCCACCTTGAAATTGCCGGACCGCGTGAACGCCTGCTGACCGCTCGCTGTCTGGAGAACGAAGAATCCGCCCCCCTGGATGGCGGCGTCGAACGGCTGGCTCGTGGACTGGATGGAGCCCTGGGTGAAGGAGCGGATGGACTGCGCGATGGTGGATCCTCCCACTGTGCCTTCCGTGGTGCTGCCGTAACTGACGGCGAGGCTCTGGTTCACCAGATCGAGGAACGATACGGAGTTCGTCTTGAAGCCCGTGGTGTTCAGGTTCGCGAGATTGCCACTGACCACATCGATGGCAAGCGAGTTGGCGTTCAGTCCGGAGAGGGCATTGGAAAAGGCAGTAGACATGTCGTTAGCTTCCCTGGGTTGCGTTGGTTTGAGATGGTGCGTTTGCCGAGGCCGGCGTGGTGTTCTGCCGGATCCCGATCAGTTGTTCGAGCTGGCTGTAAGAGGTTAGCTGGGAGACGAACTGGTTGCTGTCGGTAGGGTTCAGCGGATCCTGGTTTTGCAGCTGTGATACCAGCAGCTTCAGAAAGGTCTGTTCGTTGGCTAATGGGTCGGTGGCCGATAACGCGGCCGTGCCCGACGTACCGGCGGAGGAGCCGGAGCTGCCCGTCGCGGCGGCGCGCGCGGCCAGAGCGGAGGTAACGGAACTCATGAGATCTCCTGGACAGGTTGTTGGAGGATGCCGCGGAAGGCTCCGGTGCCGGAACTCTCACTCCGCCGTTTTCGTGGATTTTCATCGGCATGGCGCTGCTGTTGGCGGCCCTGGCCCGGCGTCCACGCGTCGGCATCGTACCCGGCGCTGGAAAGCGAACCGACAAGATCGTGAATACCCTCGTGGATCCGGCCGGAGAGCGAGGGGTCGGCTGAGTGTAGTGAGATGTGCACCTCGCCCGCGCGTTCCGACAGGCGCAGGCGGATGTCGCCGGCGCCATCGGGCGTGAACTCCAGGGATACGGACCGCAAGGGCTGTGTCGTTTCAGGCTTTGGTAGTTCCGGTTCGTGCGGCCGGGCGATGGGCGCTTCACGTTCCGGTGAGCGGGCCGGTAATTGGGACTGGATCGGGTTTGCCGCCGGATGCGCGCTGAACGGTGCGGGTGCCGGTTGTTGTAGCGGTGGTTGCGCCGGAGCGGCAGGCTCTGGTCTTTTCGACGCAGGTTCCGTGGCAACTTCGGGCGCGAACAGTGCCGTGGTGCTCCCCGTCTCCTGATGCTTTGTCTCTGGCGCGGGTGCAGCAGGCCGGATTTGGACCTCGAGTACCACGTCGTTCGCGTGTAACCGCTCCACAGGCTTCGCCGCTTCCGCGTTGCCGGTGGACTGGTTTGCTTCGGTGCCGTCCGTTTGTTCGTCGGGCGCGGGAGTGGATAAGAGTGACAGCGGCAGGGGCGGAAGTACGGGCGGTAAGGCCACCGGCGCCGTGAATGTAGGGACCTCGGAGGTATCGGTCCTGGCAAGTCCCGCGACCGGCGTTTTCACGCGGCTGAAAGAGGGGACTTTCGGAATCTCCGGAGCTGCGGCTTTTCCGGGCACGATGCTCCCGGCAATCGCTTCCGGCACTGGCTCCTGAGGAGCGGCTGCTGGTGCGGGTTGTTTCGGCGTTGGCTCATCCGCACTGATCGACTGGACCAGTTCCTCGAATGGCGACAGGTTCCGGTCGTCCTCGTTACCGGATGCTTTCGTGACGGAAACCCGTGGCGCTCCCCCGTCGGCGGCAGGCTGAGCCGGCGCTTCTTTCGGAGGCTGATTTCTTGACCCGCGTAAATGCAGCGCGGGCCGGCCGGCGCTTGTGGGGGCGCCATTGTTCACCGCGGCCGGATGAGCCGTCGCGGCGGGCTGCACCGCGGAAACAGCCAGAGAAGTCACGCGCTTCCGAATGCAGCCCGAGCGCCATTCGGGAAACACGGCGTTTCAGGCTCTTAGCAGAAATCGCGGTGGCGGAAATTTGCCGTTTGGCTGCAGAACGCCAAAATCATGACGCTCGGCAAAACTCCATCCAACTCTCATATCGGCGCTTATCCGCCGGATTTGAGCGATCTACGAAACTTTCTGCTTCGGCCCCCCGCCTGCATCCGGAAAACCCGAAATTCATATGGACGCATTATCAATCTCGGCGGCCAGCGGCATGCGGGCGCGCCTGGAATCCCTGGAATTGCTGGCCAACAATCTCGCCAATACCGAAACCGGCGGGTTTAAAGCAGACCGGGAATTCTATAGTCTTTACACTTCGGCGGACGCCTCCGCGGATCCGCAAACCGGGAATTTTCCGACGCTCCCCGTCATCGAAAGTCACTGGACCGATCTTGCGCAGGGCGACTTCCACGTCACCGGTAATCCTCTGGATTTCGCCATCGATGGAGACGGCCTGTTCGCCGTCCAGACGCCGCGGGGGGTCCGCTACACGAGAAACGGCAACTTCCGTATTTCTGCCGCAGGCCTGCTCACCACAAGCGATGGGAGCGCCGTGCAGGCGAAAGGCGGCGGTCAGATTCAGCTCCAGGCCGGGCTTCCCGTGGAGTTGTCGGCGGACGGATCCGTCCGGCAGGGCGGCCAGCTCGCGGGGCAACTGGATCTGGCGGCGTTCGACCGCCAGATTATCAACAAAGAAGGCCACAATTATTTCGCTCTGGTGCCGGGCGGCACGCCGAAGCCTGCGGCGGGCAGCGTCCTGCAGGGCAAGCTCGAGGCCTCGAACGTGGGCGGTCCGGAATCGGCCGTGCGCCTGGTGGCCATTCTTCGACAGTTCGAAATGCTGTCAAAAGCCATGAGCATCGGGAACGAATTGAACCGGCGCGCCATTGAAGACGTGGCCCGCGTGCAGTCCTGATAGGAAAGGAAAACGGGATGATCCGAGCACTCTACAGCGCCGCCAGCGGCATGACGGCACAACAGCTGAATATCGACAATATCGCGAACAATCTGGCCAATGCCAACTCCGCCGGCTACAAATCGCGGCGCGCGCAGTTTCAGGATCTGCTTTATCAGAATATGGTGGCGCCCGGTTCCTCGGCCGGGCAATCCACGGTGGTGCCCACGGGCCTTCAACTGGGCCTCGGCACGCGCGCGGCTTCAAACGAAATCATCTTCCAGCAGGGCGATTTCGCGGCCACCGGGAACACCTACGATCTGGTGATTCAGGGCCGCGGCTTCTTCCAGATCAGGCAGGCCAGCGGACAGACCGCTTACACCCGGGCGGGCGCGTTTCACGTGGACAATACAGGTAGCCTGGTGACCTCCGACGGCGATCAACTGCAGCCGCAGATCACGATCCCCGCGACCGCTCAGTCGGTGAATATCGCCAGCGACGGCACCGTGACCTACACGCTGCCGGGTCAAACGCAGGCCCAGAATGCCGGTCAGATCACCCTGGCGAATTTCCAGAATCCTGCCGGGCTCAACTCGCTCGGACGGAGCCTCTATTTGCCCACCGACGCGTCGGGGGACGCTGTGGTGGGTACGCCTGGCGGAACCGAAGGGATCGGGACCCTGCAACAGGGGTATCTGGAACAGTCGAACGTGAGCGTGGTCGACGAATTCATCAACCTGATCACCAGCCAGCGCGCCTATGAGGCGAATTCCAAGGTGGTGAAGGCTGCGGATGACATGTATCAGCAGGTTAATGGTTTGACGCGGTAAGTGCGCTCGCTCGAACGGAAACGACTATGAAGACCCCGATTCTGTTGTTTGTGTGTCTGCCCGCTTTCCCCGCTTGTCTGCCGGTCACTGGAGACCGGATTCTGGGCCGAGACCTGGCGCTGGCGGATCCGCGGTTTGCGGTGATGCCCGAGTCGTACACGGTCGCGCCGGCGCCGCCTCCCGGAGCGCAACGAGTTCTTGCGGGCCCGGAACTGGGGCGGCTCGCGACAGCGCACGGGATTTCCTTGAGCGCGCCCGCGGAGTTCTGCTTCGAGGTGCCGGTCCGCCATCCGGAAGACGAAGATCTGATCCGCGCCATGCGCAAGGGACTGCAGGGCGCCGCGGGCGTAGACATCACGATCGTGGAAAGGTCGGCAAATCCGGTGCCGGCCGGAGAGATTGTCTTCCCGGCGGGGTCGCTCTCGCCATCGTCTTCCGGGGAGCACAATGTACAGTTGTGGCGCGGCTACGTACAGTACACCGGGACTCGCCGGGCCGCCGTGTGGGCCCGCGTTTCCATCACGCAGCAAATTACGGCGGCAGTGGCCCTCCGAAATCTTCCGCCTGACTTGCCCATCGGCGCCGAATCGGTGCGACTGGAGACGCGTCGCGGTCCGCTGGTTCACGAAGTGGTCGCGCTTCGCGTGGAAGATGTCGTCGGCCGGATTCCCAAACGCCCCGTCAGCGGCGGTTCGATGATTCCGCTGAACGTGCTCGCCGAGGCGCCGGTAGTACGGCGTGGCGATCGTATAAAAGTTGAGGTATGTTCCGGTACGGCCCGCCTGCGCTTCGACGCCGTGGCGGAACGGGAAGCGCGCGCCGGAGAGACGGTGGAACTGCGAAATCCGTCGAGCGGGAAGATCTTTCGCGCGCGGCTGGAGGGTTCGAAGGCACTGGTGGTGTTGCCATGAGAAGCATTCTGGCCGTGATTGCCGGTGCCGCTCTGTTAGTCGTGCCGTACGCGATGGCAGGGGGAATTCTTCCGGGAACCAGGAAGAAGCCGAAAGTTGCAGAGCCGTCCCTGCTGGAGCAATACATCCGCAGCGCTTCAGCAGTGGGGGAGCGGGAACCGGACGCCACTCCCGGTGCGATCTGGACACCGTCTTCAAGGCTGACCGACCTCGGGCGCGATCTGCGCGCGAGCCAGGTAGATGACGTGGTCACAGTGCTGGTTTCCGAGACCGTGAATGCGGTGGCGACCGGCGCCAGCACATCACAGCGAGCTTCCAGTGCCAATGCCTCCATCTCGTCTCTTGCCGGGAAGAAGTCCGCGGCCGGAGCGCTGGCGAATCTGGCCGGACTCAGCGGCGACCAAAAGCTGAACGGAACCGGTACGACTTCGCGCACCGCGACCCTCAATGCCACGCTCACGGCTCGTGTGGTGAAGGTGCTGCCTGGAGGACTGCTGCTGATCGAGGGCGATAAGAGCCTGCAGGTGAATTCCGAGCAGCAGGTGATCACGGTGCGGGGAATCGTCCGGACCTCGGATATTTCGACCGCGAACACCGTGCCCTCGACCCAGGTGGCCGATCTGGAGGTTCGCGTGAACGGCAAGGGTCTCGTGGCGGATGCCGTCCGGCGGCCAAACGCCTTGTACCGCTTGTTGTTGGGTTTGCTGCCGTTTTAAGGCTGCTTCTATGCGAAAACAACTCTGTATCCTGTTGGGCTGTCTGCAGGCGGTGCTGCATGCGGCGGGGACAACCCGGCTGAAAGATATCGTCTCCGTGGAAGGCGTGCGCGAGAATCAGCTGATTGGGTATGGTCTGGTGGTCGGCCTGGCCGGTACCGGCGACAAACGAACCACCATTTTCAGCACACAGAGTCTCGCCAACATGCTGGAGAAGATGGGAGTTGCCGTTTCTCCCGGCACCATCCGGGTACAGAATATGGCGGCCGTTATGGTGACCGCCACCCTGCAGCCGTTTGCGCAACCCGGCACAACTCTCGACGTGACTGCCTCCGCCCTGGGTGACGCGAGCAATCTGCAGGGCGGGACCTTGCTGATGACCAGTCTGCGCGGCGCGAACGGACAGGTTTACGCGGTAGCCCAGGGACCCGTCGTCACGGGCGGATTTGTCGCCGGCCGGGGCGGTACCAGCCAGACCGTGAATCATCCGACTGTCGGGCGGATTCCCAGCGGAGCCACCGTCGAACGCGTAGCGCCCTCCGTGGAGCCCTCGAAGCAGGTCCGATTGCAGTTGCGGAATTCCGATTTCGCCACTTCGGCACGCGTGGCCGACGCGATCAATAAGGAGTTCCCGGCCGACGCGCCCATTGCGGTCGCGGAGAATGGAGCGCTGATCTCCGTGACAACGCCGGCGGAGTGGAAGAGCCGGGTGCCCGCGTTCATCGCGGGTCTTGAAGAGGTGCGGGTCGAGGTCGACGTTCCCGCGCGCATTGTGGTCAACGAACGCACGGGGACGATCGTGATCGGAAAGAACGTTCGGATTGCCCCGGTTGCAATTCTGCATGGAAATCTCTCGGTTCAGATTGAAACCCGGCTGCTTGTTTCCCAGCCCGGGCCGCTTTCCGGCGGCGCCACGGCCACCGTTCCGCAACAGACCGTAACCGCGAAAGACGAACCAGCCCGGAATGTCGTCCTCAAAGAAGGAGCCACCGTGGAGGAACTGGTCCGCGCTCTCACGGCGATCGGCTCTTCCTCGCGCGACATCATTGCCATTCTCCAAAATCTCCGGGCCGCGGGCGCGCTCGATGCCATTCTGGAGGTGATCTGATGGGCACCAGTGCTCTTGCGGCGATTGCCGCGGCAACCAGCGCCGCCGCCCCTGACAAAGCCACCCTGAAAACCTCCGGAGCCGCGAAGGACTTCGAGGCTTTCCTGGTGGCTCAGATGCTTCGCTCGGTTCGGGAAGAAGGTTCCGGCTGGTTGGGAACCGGTGAAGACCAGGCCAGCGAAGCGGCATTCGGCCTGGGCGAAGAGCAATTCGCGCGCGCTCTGTCCGCTGCCGGAGGCTTGGGACTCGGCCGTGTAATCCAGGCTGCTCTCGATTCCCCAAAGAACTCGCCTATGCCGACACCGCCACCCGAATGACGCCATCGTCGCCTATTGCCGATCCCCTTGCCGAAGCGCCGGACGGCATCCAGCGGCTCTGAGCCGCCGCCTCCGCGACAAGCGGGTCCGGCACCGCGGACCACGCTTCGGCGAGAATAGTCAGCAGGCCGATCACCTCGGTCAACGGCTCTTCCACCTGGCGAAAATTTGCGTCCACCAGGCGCGTCTGCATATAGCCGTACAGGCCTTCCAGCTTTGCTGCCAGTTCCGGCGCCTCTTCCGCGCGGAGCGAACCGGCCAGTTCCGTCAACACCGCGTACGCAATGTTAATTGACGCCGAGCGCTGTTCGACGCGCCCCTGCCTCAACGAAACTCTCGCGTCGCGCAGAGCCCCGATCGCGCGCTGGTACAGCAGCCGGATCAGCTCCACCGGGCTTGCCGAAAGGATCATCTGTTCAAAGTATGGATTCATTCGGAATCTCGTCTGTCCTTCGCGTAACCAGCCGCCAGCTGCAACACATACTCAGCCGGCCACTGATTGAGAACTTCTTTGGTATTCACATCCACAACCTTCACCACCGGCAGGCGTGTGACCCGGTCGATGGAAAAGGTCACCTCCCTGCCCTGCCCCGCAAAATTGCCCCGATTGAGGCGCTTCACCGCATCGGAGACCTCCCGAACGAAAGCCCGGTCCGCGGGAGTCCGGGGCGTTACCGGACTGGCGGGAAGCGCCGCTCCGTTCACAGCCGTAACCCCTTGTGCCTGAGCCATCTTGCCGTCCTGCTTACCTTATCGGCAATTTCCTTCCAATTGTTGAGAGATCATTCGCCGACGGCAACAGAAAACTTCTCCTAAACTTCGCCCGCTCTTTCGCCGATCTATTCAGAGGAGAACGCAATGTCAGAGAAAGCGCCGCTGGATGTTCTGATCGTCGACGACTCCGCTGCAATCCGGAAGATCCTGCAGCGCGTCCTTCGCCAGACGGACCTGCCTTTGGGGGAGATTCAGGAGGCGGGCGACGGCACCGAGGCGATCGAAATTTTGAAGGGACGGCCGTTCGGGCTGATTCTGTCCGACATCAATATGCCGCACATGGATGGCCTGCAGCTGCTTGCCCGCATCAAAGAAATGGATCACCTCCGAAATGTGCCCGTCATCATGATCACCACGGAAGGCGGCCAGGGAAAGGTAATGGAGGCCGTACAACTGGGAGCGACTGGCTACGTCCGAAAACCATTTACAGCCGAGCAAATCAAGGAGAAACTGACCGGATTCCTGTAAAGCGGCGCATGCGCTTCGCCAAACGCAAAAGAGCCCGGTTCGCCAACCGGGCCCCTTTCACTCACGAATTGTACTGCTTGCTTATCGGCCCGGAACGCCCATCCAGCTGCGAGTCCAGATATCCATCATGACGATGAAGAGCAGCAGGATCAGCCAGAACAGGCCGCAGCCCACGATCAACTTGGTCAGCCTGGTGCCGTATTTCACGTGCATGAAGAACAGCACCACCAGCGAAGCCTTGAAAATTGCGATCGACAGAGCGACGTAGATATTCAGCGGTCCCAGGTCAATGGTCGAAATCCATGCGGTAACCCAGGTCAGCGCGATCAGCGCGAAGAAAACGCCAAGGTAAACACTGACGGGTACAACGTGGTGCTCCTCATGGTTGTCATGAGAAGCGGCATTGTGATGTGAAGCGGACATCAATGAATTCCTCCTTTACCGGAACGGTCGATGAGATAAAGAAGCGGAAACAGGAAGATCCAGACGATATCCACGAAATGCCAGTACAGGCCGAACAGTTCTATCGGCGTGTACCACTTCGCCGAGAACTTACCCTTGTAAGACTGCCAGATCAGCACCAGCAGAATGAAAGCGCCGATGATCATGTGCGAGGCGTGCAGCCCCGTCATACCGAAATACAGAGCGAAGAACAGAGACGTGTGTCCCGCGTCCACGCAGCCCTCGCACTCGTAGTGTTCACCGGGAATTTCGTGGTGAACCCACTTGTCGTGATACTCGTACGCTTTCACACCCAAAAACGCGCTGCCGAGCACAAGCGTTGCAATCAGGAAGCCGACCAGCAGAAGTCGTTTCCCGGTGGACGCCGAATGCACCGCCATCGCCATCGTCAAACTGCTGCAGATCAGGACGGTCGTATTGAAAGCGCCCAGCCACAGATTGGTTTTCAGACTCGCCGAAGCGAAAGCGTCCGGGTACCACTGGCGGTAAACGAAGTACGCCATGAACATCCCGCCGAAGAACATAAGTTCTGTGAGCAGGAAGACCCACATTCCGATGGTGGAGGCGTCCTTTTGTTGCGCGTAACTCTCGAAATGGTGCCGCACTTCCCCATAGCCGGGGTGTGCATGGGCGCCAGTGTGGCCCGCCTCATGAAGGGCGACCGCCGGTTCATTAGCCAACGTGTGTAACCTCCTTGGTTGTTTGAGTCGGGCTGGAATCGATCATCGCCAGAATCTGCGGCGTGTATTCGTAGGCCTCGGTGGTCACCACCGGGGTAATCTCGAAATTCTCGGTGGGAGGCGGCGATGCCGTCTGCCACTCCAGACCCGTCGCGCCCCAGGGATTCGGCCCCGCGAGCTTGCCGTATTTCAGGGACCAGATCAGGTAAATTCCCGGAATCAGATAGCCGAGACCCAGAATCGAGGCGCCCGCCGATGACAGCACGTTGAACACCTGGAACTCAGGGGGATAAACGTGGTACCGGCGAGGCATCCCCATGTAGCCCAGGATGAACTGCGGGAAGAAGGTCAGATTGAAGCCGATAAACGTCAGCCCGGCAGCGACCTTCGACCAAACTTCCGGATACATACGGCCAGTCATCTTCGGCCACCAGAAATGGATACCCGCCATGTAACCCATGATCGCGCCGCCCACCATCACGTAATGGAAGTGCGCGACCACGAAGTAGGTGTCGGTCAGGTGAACGTCCAGACCCATCGCGGCAAGGAACAGGCCGGTCAGACCGCCGACGGTGAACAGCCCCATGAATCCGAGTGCGTAAAGCATCGGCGTTTCCAGCCGGACCGAACCCTTGAACATGGTCGCGGCCCAGTTGAAGATCTTAATGGCGGACGGAATGGCCACGATGTACGACAGGATCGAGAACACCATGCCGGCATACGCGGACTGGCTGGACACGTAAAGGTGGTGGCCCCACACCAGGAATCCGAACACGGCGATCGCCACGCTGGAGAACGCGATGAACGTGTAACCGAAAGGCTTCTTCGAACAGAAAGTCGAAACCACCTCGGAGATCACGCCCATGGACGGCAGAATCATGATGTAGACGGCCGGGTGCGAGTAGAACCAGAAGAGATGCTGGAACAGCACCGGATCGCCGCCATACGCGGGATCGAAAAAGCCGATGTGCAGGCCGCGCTCCAG
The DNA here is from genome assembly GCA_903851195.1 of uncultured Acidobacteriia bacterium. Lineage (GTDB taxonomy): Bacteria > Acidobacteriota > Terriglobia > Bryobacterales > Bryobacteraceae > BOG-234. The sequence continues at coordinate 39,813 of CAINNJ010000027.1, read as the reverse complement.
CATCAGCAGGAACAGAGTCACCGCGATCACCGGCGTGCCCAGAATCATGATGACGCTGGTGGCGTAGTGAGCCCAAACGAACAGCGGTAGGCGGAACCAGGTAAGGCCCGGCGCCCGCATGCGGTGCACGGTAACGATGAAATTCAGCCCGGTCAGAATCGACGAGAAGCCGTTGATGAAGGCGGCCATCGCGGTCATCACCACGTAGCCATTGGAATAGGTGGTGCTGAACGGCGTATAGAAGGTCCAGCCCGTGTCCACGCCACCGGTAATCAGCACAAACACGCCGAAACAACCGCCGAGCATATAAACGTACCAGCTCAGCAGGTTAATCCTGGGAAACGCCAGATCCTTCGCGCCAATCATCAGCGGCAACAGGAAATTACCCAGAATCGCCGGAATCGAAGGGATCAGGAAGAAGAAGATCATCACCACCCCGTGCATCGTGAACACTTTGTTATAGGTGTTCGAGTCGAGCAGGTCTCCCGCGGGGGTGGCCAGTTCCAGACGGATCAGCACGGCCATCAGGCCGCCGACGATGAAAAACGCGGTCACCGCGATCAGGTACAGAATCGCGATGCGTTTGTGGTCCTGCGTCAGAAGCCAGCTCTTCAGCCCGCTCTCCGCGTTCAGGTAGTTTTTTGTTTCTTTCTTGGTTGCAGTCGCCGTAATCATTCTTGTGTCCCCGACAACTTAACGAACGCCCTGCGGGACGGCCGGCGCCGCCCCCGCTCGCGCACCCGCCGCGGGCGCGCCCATCCTGCCTTGCGGCCGTGTCGATGTCTGCGGCGAAGCGCTGGTTTCCACCGGCGCGGGAGTCGCCGAATTGACGGCCCCATTCTTTGCCCCGAGTGACTTCACGTATTCAATCAGCTTCAGCATGCCGTCTTCGGTAATCAAACCCTTGAAGGTCGGCATGTAATCGTCATAACCCGCCACGATCTTCGATTGCGGATAGAGCACGGACTCGCGGATGTAAGACTCATCCGCTTTTACGCTGGTCCCGTCTTTGAGTTCCACGCGCGAACCGTACAGTCCGACCAGGTTTGGACAGCGGCCGTTCTGGTTGACCAGACTCGCATGGCAGTTGCCACAACCCAGTTGGTTGAACAACGACTGGCCCTGCTCTGCCATGGACCCTTCTCCGCTGCCGGAGCCCAGCCACGTATTGTAGTCGGCCTGCGTCATCACATACACGGTGCCAACCATGCCCGAGTGTTTGGTCCCGCAATACTCGGCGCAGAAGATATGATAAGCGCCCACCTTGGTGGCCTGGAACCATTCCGTCGTATACCGTCCGGGCAGAACGTCTGCCTTGGTACGGAAAGCCGGAATATAGAAGTCGTGAATCACGTCTTCCGATGTCATCGTGAGCTTCACATTGCGGCCCACCGGAATGTGGAGCTCGTTGATTTCACGGGCGCCTTCCATATGCTGGATCTTCCACATCCACTGCTTACCGGTGACGTAAATCTCCATCGAGTTGGCCGGCGGCCGGGCTTCGGTGAAGTAGATGCTGACACCCCAGATGAACATGATCATCGAGAGGCCGAGCGGAATCGCCGTCCAGACGATTTCGAGAATCATCCCGCCGGCGCTGTGTTCGTCGTACGGTTCGGGCTGGAACGGCACGCCCTTCTTATGTCGGTACTTATAGGCGAAGAAAACGACGAGGAACGCGATAAGCAGCGAGAAGAAGGCGCTGACCAGGACCAGGAACGCATAGAGCCCGTCCACACTACCAGCGATCGTCGACGCCGCCTCAGGAAAGAGCTGAAAACTTTTGGCTTCCATCATATATCAGGCGGGCAGACTCCCTTTCTGACGGCTCTCGCGCCGCAGCATGATAAACACAAATCCCCCCAGTGTCAAAACCGTAGCCGCTCCTGCCACGCGCAATAACCCCAGCGCAATTGGCGTGTATTTCGCGGAGTGGGGATCGAAATGGTAACAGAACAGCATGATCTGATCCACCGGATTTCCGATCTTGTTGTTCGATGCTTCGATCAACCCCAGCCGCATATCTTTGGGTGAGTAGTCGATACCGTAAAAATATTTGGACAGCCGGCCTTCCGGCGTCAGGACGTAAATCGCGCTCGCATGGGCGAACTGCGCCGTGTGAACGTCCCAGATGTAACGGAAGCCCACCGCGTCGGTCACCCGCTTAATCGAATTGATGTCCCCGGTGAGAAAATGCCACCCGTCGGCCGTCTCCGGATGCCCGTAACGCTTCAGGTAGAGTGCCTTCTTTTCCGCCGCCAGTTTCGCGGTTTCCCGCGCGTCGAAACTGATGGCGACCACGTCGTATTCTTTACCCGGCACGAACGTAAGCACCTTCGCCGCGCGCACCATGCCGTTCAGAATCTGCGTGCAGAGCATCGGGCAGTCGTAGTACACCAGAGCCAGCACCACCGGACGTTTACCGAAGTAAGAACCCAGCGGCACCGTCTTGCCGCTTTCGTCCCGGAACTCCGCGTCGAGGGGCAGCTGCGAATTCAGGCGCTGTTCAATCGTCACGTTTTTCAGTGAGACCGGACGATCGCCGCCCTTCATATTCAGCATGTCCTGCGCCCGGGCAGGCTGCGCCCGACCGATCACCGGACCTTCCACGTCGGATTCCGCGGCTGCGCTCCCGGCAGGTGCGAAGCCCGGCGCCGGCGTCGCCTGCGCGAAGACCGGTATGCCGGCGCTCCACAGGGCCGACGTGAGAGCGAAAGCTCCCAGAGACGCCGAAATGTATTTCTTTAAATTCATGACAACCCGATTACTGAGAAATCTTTTCGAGAGTGCGTCCGCTGCTGGCGTCCGACGGGATCATCCGGAAGCCGCCTTCGTTTCCGCCGGCGGGGCTTGGCTTCGAAGGCAGACCCTTCTGAGCGACCATACCGATCGCCTCAGTGATAGGAATCCGTACGGTGCCTTTGCCCGGATCGACCCAACCGTAGTTGTTGAGGATCGCGTCCTCATCGGCGCGCATTTGATCCAGTTCCACCTTCGGCGTCACCGGGTTCTCCGGCTTCGGCCGCAGGCCGCTCAGTCGCGGTTCGGGCGGCAGCGAAGGCCGTTCCGTCATCATGGCGGGCGAGTTCGGCGTTTGGGTAGTCTCGTCAGCGTGTTTGGCCAGGAAATGGAACAGAGCCCACATCGCGAAAATGACGACAATACAGGAGATCAGCAGGCCAATGCCAAACCCGGTGACCTGATAAACGTTGATATCCCCGCGCTCGAAGGAAACCTGTCCGCTGCTTTGAGCCGCGGCGCCAGTGGTCTCTTCGGGGCCGTTACCGTGCTTTTTTTCGGGATTGTGCTTAGTGATCTCTGCCATGGTTCAGTGCCTTTTTCAGATCGGGGGCGCCCAGCGGAAGCAGGGGCATGCCGGGCAGGTTACGGAAGAACATAGCAAGCCAGAGTCCGCCGAAGCCGACCGGCGCAGCCAGGTCCATCCACGAGAAATAAAAGTGCGGGTCCGTTACTTTGGTGAAGTTCGGTTCCACCAGCGAGTAAACGTCGATCGCGTGAACCGCGACGATATACATCGCCACCACACCCACCAGCTTCGAATTCCGCTTGGTGGTCTGCGAGAGCAGCAGCAGAAAGGGCAGAACGAAATGCCCGAAGAGCAGAATCAGAGCCACAACCTGCCAGCCGCCATTCCAGCGTTTGATGTACCAGACGATTTCCGTCGGCAGGTTGCCCGACCACGTGATCAGCAACTGCGAGAAGTTCAGGTACGCCCACATCATCACCATGGCAAACATCAGCTTGCCTAAATCATGGTAGTGCCTTCTCGTTAAGGCGTGGTCGAGCGGTGCGTACTTCTCCAGCATCGTCAGCGTTGCAATCAGCACCGCGATGGCCGTGAGCACCCAGCCGATCACGATCATGAATCCGTATACCGTCGAATACCAGTAAGGCTCCAGGGTCATCAGGTAATCGACCGCGCAGAACGTCATCAGGATGAAGAAGATCAGCACGCCCGGCGCGCTCAGCTTTTCGAGCAGGGCCGAGTATTTCATCGACTTCGTCTCGTCCTCGAGCTTCGACCAGGTCGTCAGCCGCCACGTAAAGAAGCACAGGAACGCGGCATAGATAATCCAGCGTACCCACAGGAATGGAACGTTCAGATAGTAGTGCTTCGCGTGAATGACTTTGTCGGCCAGTCCCGCCGGCGTGGTCCACCAGTAAAGCTGCTCACGGAACAGCAGCAGCGGCAGGAACAGCAGGACCATCACATAAAGCGTTTTGGCGCCGGCTTCGGCCGGGCGCCGGATCATCACGCCCCACGCGCCGCCGGTCAGATACTGCGTCATCAGGATGAGCAGGCATCCCGCGCCGGCGCCAAACCAGAGCCAGAAACCCACCAGGTACGCGCGGAGGAAATGCTCCATCCCGGGGCCGGTCAGACCGCCACCCTCGAGGAACAGACCTGCCACCAGCAGCGCGAGGAAAACAAGCCCGATGAACGTCGCGATGGACGAATACCGCTTCAGCGTGTCGCTGAGTTGCGGGGCGGTTTGATAACTATGTTCCGTCGTCGTCATTTTCTCTCTGGCTGGTTCGATTTGCGGGCCCCTGCGCCACTCGCGCCAGGAACTCCGGAAGGTGTTGCGGGTTCGGCCGGGAAATTATAGAAATCGCTGTCCGCCGGAACCAGCGGCTGGGACTTGCGAGCCGCCTGCTGTTCGGCGCTCAGCGGGGCTCCCGCTGCCGGAACCTTCGAGCGGGCGTCCGCCGTCAGTTCATTGATGTTTGCGTTCTGACTGTACTGCAGAGCGCGGATGTAAGCGACAATCGCCCAGCGATCCCGCGGCTGCACCTGCGCCGCGTAGTTCAGCATGGCGCCGTATCCGTTGGTAATCACATCGTAGAAATGACCCGCCGGAGCGTTCCGCAGGCGGTCGATGTGATACGACGGCGGTTGTTTGAAACCGCGCCGAACGATCATGCCTAAGCCGTTACCGATTCTGCCGTGGCAGGGAGCGCAGTAGATGTCGTAGCGCTGTTGCCCGCGTTCGATGAAAGCGCGATCGACGGCAACCGGAAACACATCGACATCGCCGCCCTTTTCGTCTTTGCCCTCGTAGAAGGCCGAATCGTCATTCAGGGCGCCGCGAGCTACAGTACCTTCCAGTTCGGGGCGGCCGGAACGGCCATCCGCGAAGAACTGACTCGGGCGCTGCGGCTTGTACTTCGGCTGATCCTGCATGTCCTGCCGGCAACCGCCAAGGAAGATGCTGACGCACGAAAGCGCCAATACCGCGAGCGGACGAAAGTTGTTGTGGAAATTCATTCCGAGGCTCATGCGGCCACCTCGGCCACTTCTTCGGCGCCCAGACTTTCGAGGAAGCCCTGCGTCATCGTCCTGTCGAATTTTGGATCGTCCGACTCGATGCACAGGAAGAACTTGCTTCGGGAGGCGTTCACAAAGCGCTCGACATTGAAAACCGGATGATAGGGCTGCGGCAGGCCGTTCATGATCAGCATACTGATCGCGGCCGTCAGTCCGCCCAGCAAAATGGTGCATTCGAACGTAACGGGGATGAACATGGGCACGCTGATGATCGGGCGTCCGCCCACGTTCAGCGGCCATGCCACGGCCGAAACCCAGGTCGCGAGTCCGAAACCGCCGGCGCAGCCGAGCAGTCCGCCGATCAAAGTGAAGAGCGAAACCCGGTTGTCATGCAGATCCATCGCGGCATCCAGTTCATGGATGGGATAAGGCGAGTACGCGTCGTATTTTTTGAAGCCGGCTTCCCGCGTGCGGCGCGCTGCCGCCACGAGTTCGCCCGGCGTCTCAAACTCCGCTATCAGGCCGTACAAAGTTATCTGATCGTCGTCGGTATGAACGCTCATTGCGCAACCGGCTCCTTCACGCTTGCCGAGGGAAGCAGCATGCGTAGTTCGAAGATCGTAATCATGGGCAGAACCCGCACGAACAGGAAGATCAGCGTCATGAACAGACCGAGTGTGCCGGTGTAAACCGCCCAGTCCCAGATGGTGGGCGCATAGTAGCCCCAGCTCGAGGGCAGGAAGTCACGGTGCAGACTCGTCACCACGATGACGAAGCGCTCCAGCCACATGCCAATGTTGACGATGATCGAAATGATCCACAGAATTCCCGGACTGGTTCGAATCTTCTTCGACCACAGGAACTGCGGGGTAATGATGTTGCACAGAATCAGGCACCAGTAGAAGATCGCGTACGGACCCGTCATGCGGTTCCAGATCATGAATTTCTCGTACGTGTCGGCGCTGAAGTAACCGAAGAACGCTTCCATCGTGTAGCCGTAGGCGACAATTAATGCCGTGGCCAGCGTTACTTTCGCCATGTTATTGAGGTGGCGCAGCGTGATAATGTCGTCGAGGCCGTAGAAGCGGCGGACCGGAATCATCAGCGTCAGCACCATGGCGAAGCCGGAGTAGATGGCGCCCGCCACAAAGTAGGGCGGGAAGATCGTCGTGTGCCAGCCGGGGATGATCGAGACCGCGAAGTCAAAACTGACGACCGTATGCACGGAGACGACCAGCGGAGTCGCCAGACCGGCGAGCAGCAGAGAGGCTTTTTCGTACCTCTGCCAGTGCCGGGCCGAGTTGCGCCAGCCCATCGCCAGCATACCGTAGATGAGCCGCGAGGTCGGAGTCTTGGCCGAATCGCGCAGAGTCGCGAGATCGGGAATCAGACCGACGAACCAGAACACCGCGGAGATGGTCAGGTACGTCGATACCGCGAACACGTCCCACAAAAGCGGGCTGCGGAACTGCGGCCACATTCCCATCGTATTCGGAATCGGGAGCAGCCAGTAGGCCAGCCACGGACGGCCCGTGTGCAGCACCGGGAACATGCCCGCGCACATGACGGCGAACAAGGTCATCGCTTCGGCGAAACGATTGATCGCGTTGCGCCACGATTGATTGAGAAGCAGCAGAATGGCCGAGATCAGCGTGCCGGCGTGGCCGATACCGATCCACCAGACGAAGTTGATGATCGCGAAGCCCCAGCCGATCGGGATGTTAATACCCCAGACGCCGACGCCCTTGATGAGCAGCCAGGTGGCGCCCGCCATCAGGTTCTGCAGCACCGCGAAGGAGATCAGCAGGCCGAAAACCCAGCCCAGCGTGATCTTCCGCTTAAGAACGATACCCGCGACTTTGTCGGAAACCGAGGCGAGGCTGTGGCCTTCGTCGATTACCGTCCCGACGTGTATCTTATCTGGTAATTCTACCGGTTGCATCGGCTAGCTCTCCTTCCTCGGCGACAACTCCGGATTCGGATTGCGAATGACCGCGAGATGAGTCGTGCGTGGGCGAGTGTTCAATTCCCCCAGCAGGGAGTAATTTGTTTTTTCGCGCTTCACCTGCGTGACCTTGCTCTTCGGATCGTTCAGATCGCCGAAGACGATCGCCTGCGAGGGGCAGGTCGCGGCGCAGGCCGGCACGATTTCGCCATCCCGAACCCGGCGGTCTTCCTTCTCCGCCGTAATCTTCGCGTAGTTAATCCGCTGGACGCAGTAAGAGCACTTTTCCATCACGCCGCGGCTGCGGACCGAAACGTCCGGATTCCGCTGCAGCTTGAGGCTTTCCGTTTCCCAGTCCGTATATAGAAGGAAGTTAAAACGGCGGACTTTGTAGGGGCAGTTGTTCGAGCAGTACCGGGTTCCGACGCAACGGTTGTAAACCATGTTGTTCAGACCCTCGGCATCGTGCACCGTGGCCGCTACCGGACAGACGATTTCGCAGGGTGCGTTCTCGCAATGTACGCACGCCACCGGCTGGAAGAACATCTCCGGATCGTTCTCGCTGCCGCTGTAGTAGTGGTCGATGCGGATCCAGTGCATTTCGCGGGTATTGAGCACCTGCTCTTTACCCACCACGGCGATGTTGTTTTCCGCCTGGCAGGCCACCACGCACGCGTTGCAGCCGTTGCAACTCGTCAGGTCGATCGCCATGCCCCACGCGTAACCCTTGTATTCCCAATCGGAAGGCAGGATCGTCAAACCCTTGGGAGCGGTTTCGCTCTCCTTCTGCGCAAAGTAGGGATCCTTCTTGTACTCTTCGAGCGTGCCGACCTTGATCGGCTCACGCCCTTCCATATTGAAGTGATGCTGGACAGCCGCGAGGCGGAACTTCTCGCCCATCGGACTGACTTTCGCCCCCGTGGCGAAGTACGGATTCGCCAGACTCCGCAGCGGGTAGACATCGAAGCCGGCGCCGTTGCCCGCGCGTCCGGACCGCCGGCGGCCGAAGCCGAGCGTCAGACCGATCGAGCCATCCGGCTGTCCGGGCAGCACCCAGACCGAGCCTTTGACCGTCGCGCCGTTCGCATTGACTTCCACGCGATCTTCGTTTTCGACCTTCAGTTCCGCAGCCGTTTTGGGGCTCAGCAGAACCGCGTTGTCCCAGGTCAGCCGCGTCACCGGACGGGGCAGTTCCTGCAGCCACGCGTTATTGGCGTAGCGCCCGTCGAGCACGTACGGGTCGGAATGGAAAGAAATTTCGTAGCCGCCACCGGAGGCGCTTGCACCGGCAGCGGCGACGGCCTTCGCCGTCACGTTCTGCGTGGGCAGAGCGGAATCTTTGACGAACCCGTTGTGGATCGACTGCTTCCACCACGTTTCGTAATCCGCGCCCGTATGCTTCGATTTCCAGTAGTTCCGGAGAATCTGATAGCCGGACATTTCCGGCGTTTCCGTGAAAGCCGCCAGAACGTCATGCGCCGACTTGCCGCCGTAGAGCGGAGAAATCAGCGGCTGCATGATGGTCACGGTGCCGTCGTACGCGGGAGCGTCGCTCCACTGTTCGAAAGCGTGGGCTTCCGGAACCAGCCACTGGCAAACTTCCGAGGTCTCGTCGTCGTACAAACCGAGCCGGACCCGGACTTTCGCCTGCTGCAGGACGCCGCGCAGATTCAGAGCCGAGGGAGCCGAGTAAACCGGATTGCCGCCCATGATCAGCAGCAGATCCACCTGGCCGGACTTCAGATCGCCGACCAGCGCCTGCAGGTCCGCCCATTGATCGACCGGCTTCTGCTCCAGCGAGGCGGTGAACATCACCGTCTTGCCGTTGTTTTCGAGAATCTGATTGATGTAATGAACCGTCGCGTGCACTTCCGGCGACTGGTCCTCACCCGCGATCACGATCGACTTGCCTTTCGCGGCAAGCAGATCCTTCACCAGGGCTTTCTGGAACGGTGTGCCCGCGCCCGCGCCGCCCGCCAGTGTCGCAGCCAGGGATCGAACGAAAGCGGCAACTTCGGAAGGCTTCAGCGCCAGGCGGTGATCGGCGGTGCAGCCCGTGGAACTGGGCGTGCTTTCCACGGCGTAGAACCGGCTCATCTCCATCGCGCCGTCGCGAACCGTGCGCTTCGAAGCGAAGTCGCGGGCGTAACGAACGCCGCCCGGACCGTTGGCGAGGAAGTTGGAGTCGATCGAAAGAACGACTTCCGCCTCGGCGAACTTATAAACAGGATTCAGGAACTGGCCGAACGCCAGTTGAGATCCCATCCGGCGGCCATGCCCGGTGGGTTCCCACTGGTACCATTTCGCCCCGGGATATAGCTTCAGGACGTCCTGCATCTGGCTGAACAGCGTCGGGGACGTGACGGTTTCCGTCAGGATCCGGATGCCCGCGCCATTCTTCGCCTTCTGCTTTTCGAGCGCGCTGACGAAGAAGGAGAGAAACGATGTATAAGACCGGATCTCGCCCAGATAGTTGACGGTCTGCACGCGGTCGGGATCGTACAAACCGAGGACGGCAGCCTGCGTCGGCACGTCGGCCGAACCCATGCTGGCCGGGTGTTCCGGATTGCCTTCGACCTTGGTGGGCCTGTATTCGTGGGTTTCGACGAGGATCGGATTGGCGATGCCGGAGACAGGAAACGCCGTCGCATAGTAAAGCGGCTTACCCGCCACCAGCTTCTCCGGTTCCTGAACGTACGGCATGATGTACTCTTCCGGCTGCTTGGTGCAGGCGGAGAGTCCGGCCAGCGCGAGCGACGCGCCCATGATCTTCAGAAAATTGCGGCGGCCGTCGTCGTCGATCCACTCGGAAGCCTGCCGCGGAAATTCGCGATGCAGGTATTCCCGAAAGCCATCGGTCGAAAACAGTTCGTCCAGGCTCCGCCAGTAAGTGGGCCCTTTGGCCTGCTCCAGGCGGTTCTGAATGACTTCGAGATTCAATGGATTACTTTGTTCACTCATCGCGCTATCTGTGGCAGGTCCAACAGGTCTCCAGCTTCTGAATGTTGTATTCCTTCACCAGCTTCGGCCCCAACTCTTCCTGCGATTGCTTGGCATCGATCTCCGGTTCGTAGCCCATTTTGGTGATGAACTGGCGCGGGCGGACGAACTTTTCGGGAGCCCGGTGGCATTCCACGCACCAGCGCATCTCGAGAGAAGACTGCTGGTACATGAGCGGCATCCGGTCGACGCGGCCATGGCAGGTTTCACAGCCCACGCCTTTTTTCACGTGAATGCTGTGATTGAAATAAACGAAATCCGGCAGGTCGTGAACCTTCGTCCATTTGATGGATTCGTTGGTGCGGTAGCTCTCGCGGACCGGTTCCAGAGTGGAACTGTTGATCCAGATCTGCGAGTGGCAGTTCATACAGGTTTTTGTCGGCGGAACCATCGCGTGCTGCGAGTTCTCAACACCCGTATGACAATACCGGCACTCGATTCCCATCGACCCGACGTGATGCGTATGGCTGAATGGAATCGGTTGTTCCCTGGCGTCACCCTGTCGGGTGGCATATGTGGAGTCGGCGGCCAGTTCGTAAACGGCACCCAATCCTCCGCCAATCACCAGGACCGCCAGGACGACGCTGGTTTTGGCAAATGAGTTCGCGCTGGATTTAAAGATCTGTGGCATTGCGATCTGCGATCAAACCTCGCGGCGCTCACGGCGCCGCGAAGCGGCCGGATTGCGCCCATTCCGATACTGTTTTTCCGATGGAGACACAAATAAGTCCGGATTGAAATGCGTTGTCAGGGGTAAAGCGGCCAAACCGATATTATGTCGTATCGCCATCGTTTTCCAAAGCACTTCAGCTGTAGTTTATTTCTCAGATGCGAAAAATTTGTTCCGCGATGGCTTTTCCGGCTGTCCCTGTTTTGCCCGGTTGCCTGGCCCGAATGGACTAGTATACTCAACGCCCCGCGAAGGCAGACGGGCTGTTCGCGCACTCTACAATAGAGGTTCATGCAACAAACTGTCCGCCCCGCGGGGCGTCTTCTGGGCTCTGTAGCCTTGCCCGGGGACAAGTCCATCTCCCATCGCTACGGAATGATCGCCTCTCTGGCCGAAGGGGTCTCGAAAATACAGAATTATTCCACCGGCGCCGACTGCCATTCCACACTCGGCTGCGTGCAATCCCTCGGCATTGAAGTGGAAAAGGAAGGAACTTCCGTTACCATTCACGGCCGCGGCCTGAGGGGCTGGCGGTCCCCGTCGTCCGATCTGGACGCCGGGAACTCCGGGTCCACCATTCGCATGATGGCCGGCCTGCTTGCCGGACAACCTTTCACCAGCCGTGTGTTCGGGGACGAATCGCTCTCCCGCCGCCCCATGGCCCGTGTCATGAAGCCTCTCACCCAAATGGGCGCGCGTTTCGAGGCTCGCGAGGACCAGTTCCCTCCCCTGACCATCCACGGTGGCGAGCTGCACCCGATCGACTACACGCTGCCGGTCGCCAGTGCGCAGGTGAAAACCTGCGTCCTGTTCGGCGGTCTCTTCGCCGAAGGGCAGACCATTGTTCGCGAACCCGTTCGCTCCCGCGACCATACCGAGATCGCCCTGCGGGAGTTCGGCGCCGATCTCAAAGTGATTCAGCGTGTCATCACTCTGGAGGGCCGCCCCACCCTGACCGGGCGCGAACTGATCGTCCCCAGCGATCTTTCTTCCGCCGCCTTCTTCCTCGTAGCAGGACTTTTGATTCCGGAGTCTCATCTGATCATCCGGAACGTCGGCCTGAATCCGACCCGCTCCGCGCTGCTCGACTTCCTGATGGGGGCCGGCGCGCCGATCAAAGTCCTGAAGATCGAGTCCGTGAACGGCGAGTTGATCGGCGATATCGAGGTGAAGCATGCCCCGGTCCGTGGCGGCGTCATCGAAAAGGACATGGCGGCGGCGCTGATCGATGAGATTCCGGTGTTGGCCGTGCTCGGCGCGGCGTCGGAAGAAGGCCTGGTGATTCGCGATGCCCAGGAATTGCGCATTAAGGAGACCGACCGCATCGCGACCGTTGCCGATAACTTCAAACGCATGGGCATCGAAATCGAAGTGACGCCCGACGGCATGCGCATTCCCGGCAAACAGAAGTTCCGCGCCGCCGCGTTCGATTCGTTCGGCGACCATCGCATCGCCATGGCGTTCGCGGTGGCGGGGCTGCGCGGCGACGGACCGTCCACCATCGATAACGCGGATGCGGCCTCGGTTTCGTTCCCGGAGTTCTGGAATATTCTCGACCAGGCCGCCGGCTCGAACGCGTAAAAATAGCTTTCCGTTCCGTTTCGGGGTGGGCATGCTACAAAACAGAGAACATGCGCACCCTGTTTCTTCTGCTGTTGTCCGGTTCCGCGGCGGTGGCCGCGCCCTGCGTGAGCGGCACGCAGGCCTGTACGGAGTGGGTGGTTCTGAGTAACGGGCCCGCCCGGTCCATGGTGTACCGCACCTACCCGCTCCAGACCAAAAACGAGAACATCACCCGCGCCCTGGTCATGGTGCACGGCGCCAGCCGGGACGCCGACAATTACTTCCGCACCGCCGTCGCTTCGGCCTTTCTGGCGGGCGCGCTGGAGAATACGATCGTCGTCGCGCCCCGTTTCGCTTCGAAGGGCGGCTCCTGCAACGACACGCTGGCGGATAACGAGGTCAACTGGCCGTGTAGTGGCGACAGCTGGCGGTCCGGCGGTGCCTCGGCGGCCAATTCGAAGCTGACATCGTATGATCTGGCCGACGAAATCCTCCGGAAGCTCGCCAACAAGACCATCTTCCCGAATCTCACCGTGATCGTGGTGGCCGGTCACTCCGCGGGCGGCCAGTTCGTAAACCGCTACCAGATGTCGAATCAGGTGCATGAAACGCTGGGCGTGCCGGTTTCCTACGTGGTTTCGAATCCTTCGAGCTACGGCTATCTGGACAGCACCCGCCCGCGTGAACCGGCGTATTCGGTCAGCGCGCGGGCGCCCGGCTACGTGCCGGTTGCCGGGGATCCGGCGCCGTTCGGAACATTCCGGGACGCGCGCGACTGCACGACGTTCGACAAGTGGCCTTACGGGCTGCTGGGACGCTCCGGCTACTCCACCCGTTCCACCGATGACCAGCTGAAGAAGCAGGCGGCTTCACGCCCCGCAGTGTATTTGCTCGGAGAACTGGATATTCTGCCGCTCGGAGGCTTCGACGGTTCCTGCTCCGCCATGGCGCAGGGTCCCACGCGTCTGGCTCGCGGCGAGGCGTTCGGGAAATATGTGAATGAGAAGTTCGGCGCGCACCACACCATCACCGAGGTGCACCTGTGCGGTCACAACGGCCGCTGCATGTTCACGTCGGAAGAGGCGCTGCCGATCCTGTTCCCGAAGCAGAAATAGAGGGCGGACGGCTTCTTTTCAGTCCCGAGGCCGAATCAGCAGAGAGACCAGGTAGTCTTGCGCGATCGTCTCGGTGCGGATTTCCTGCCAGATTTCGAATGCGCGACTTGCCGCGAGTATCTCCCTGAGCGATTGAGTCTTGGTCCATGCGTCCCGAAGATTGTAGTCCGCTTCGTGACGTTTTTCCTGGAGCTGGACAAACAGCTTGGCAACGGACCTCAGTTTCGCAACCACGGCAGGATCTTCGCCGGCATAAGGAGTTTGACGGGAATCGGAAAACCGGTTGGATGCGCTCTTCATTATTCCGTGTTCAAACTTCCTGGCCAGAAGCGGCCGCGAATTGATGTGACTCCAGTTCAGGCAGGCCTCGAAACCAACAGGTGAAAGAAGGCGTAGTAGGCCGACGAAACCCCGCGCCGAAGGTCGGCCTGAGTGGGCCCATTCGGCCTGTTATGAACGAGGTCTTTCGCCTGCTGCAAAAGCTCGTCGTGATAGGACACGTCTCTACGACCACTCCGGATCGTTTCTCGGACTCTGTTCCGAGAAGCTGCGATAGCTGAAGTAGGGAAACAGTCCCCAGTTCTCGAGGGGACGGATCGAATCGATCAGGACGGATTCGACCCGTCGGGTGACCTCGCTTAAACACTCCTCGCGGCTCGCCGCATCGGTAAGCACGATCCGGAAAAATATCCCCGGCTCATCGGTCGAATCGTTCCCGACGGAATAAGCGACCCGCACAACCTCATCCGGGCTCAAACGCCGTTTCGCCGCATCGACGCTGTCCCGGAGTTCCGTCTGATTCACAAATCCTGCAGGAGCGTACATGACGAAATTATCGCGCACTAAAGCTTTGCCGCAATCGCGTCCGCGATCAGCTTCCCATGAAAGCGGCCGTTCTCGATAAAGATCTCATTGGTGTGCATGCCCGCCACAATTACCCCGGCCAGAAACACGCCTTTCCTCTCGCTCTCCAGCGTGTCCGGATCCGTGCGCGGCTTCTGCGTCGAGGCTTCGAGAGTGATCCCCGTTGCGTTCAGAAACTTCAGATCCGGACTGTAACCGGTCATCGCGATCACGAAATCGTTCGCGACTTCCACCGGTCCCTCCGGCGTCTGCAGACACACCGACTTCTCCTTGATCTCCGTCAGCCGCGTGTGGAAGTAAGCCTTGATCTCGCCGTTCTTGATCCGGTTCTCGATATTCGGTTTGATCCAGTACTTCACATGGCGATGAATTTCCGCTCCGCGATGCACCAGCGTCACGCGCGCGCCCGTCCAGAAGAGTTCCAAAGCCACAATCGCCGCGGAATTCTTGGCGCCAACCACCATCACATCATGGTTGTAAAACGGATGCGCCTCTTTGTAGTAGTGAATCACCTTGGGTAACTCTTCGCCCGGAACCTTCAATAAATTCGGAACGTCGTAGTAGCCTGTGGAGATCACGATCTTCCGTGCCTGGTAAGCGCCGTTACTGGTCGCAACCGTGAAATCGTCATCCGAGCCGGTAATCGAGTCGACGCTCTCATACTGGTGAATATTGAGCTTGTAGAATTCCGCGACGCGCCGGTAATATTTGAGCGCTTCCGTGCGGGTTGGCTTATCGTTCAGACTCGTCATCGGGATGTCACCGATCTCCAGCAGTTCCGGAGTGGTGAAAAACGTCATGTGAGTCGGGTAATTGTAAATGGAATTGACGATGCAGCCCTTCTCGATGATCAGGGTTCTGACGCCGCGCTTCCCCAGCTCAATCCCGCAAGCGAGGCCCGTTGGCCCCGCCCCGATCACGATCGCGTCCCAGATCACCGCGTGATCGTTCACAGCTTGCCTTCCACCTCGGCCGCAATCCCGGCCAGCGCCTGCGGCAGCGCCGAGGGATCCTTCCCGCCACCCTCCGCCATGTCCGGCCTGCCACCACCCTTGCCGCCGGTAGCCTGCGCCAGCGCACTCACCAGTTTGCCGGCCGAAAGCTTCTGCGTCAGATCCTTGGTCACCGCCGCCACAATGGAAACGCTGCCATTCTCCGCGGACGCCAGCACCACCACGCCGGATCGCCACTTGTTCCGCAGATTATCGGCCAGCGTTCGCATCTGATTGCGGTCCAGACCATCCACCTGCGCCGCCAGATACCGCACGCCGTTCTTCTCCTTCGACTGCAGTTCCAGCGCGTGCGCGGCGGAGTTCGCAATTTTCGTCTTCAGCGCATCGATCTGCCGGTCCTGCTGCCGCTTCTCTTCCAGCAGCCGGTCAACCTGTTCCACCAGTTCCGGTTCCGACACCCGCAACATCCGCGAGATCCGGTGCAGCGCGTCGCTCGACTGCTGGTACTGCGCGACCGCCACGTCGCCGGTCACCGCCTCGATGCGCCGCACGCCCGCCGCAATGCTGCTCTCCGCCGTCACCTTGAAGACGCCGATGTCGCCTGTGCGCCCCACATGCGTGCCGCCGCAGAGTTCCTTGCTGAAGTCCGGGATCGAAACCACGCGAACCTCTTCGCCGTACTTCTCACCGAACAACGCCATGGCGCCGGTCGCGACCGCTTCGTCGATCGGCATCACATTGGTGGTGACCTGGGTGTTCCGCAGAATCTGCTGGTTCACCAGACGTTCGATCTCGGCGATCTCCGCGCCGTCCAGCGCCGCGTAATGGCTGAAATCGAAGCGCAGCCGGGGCGGTTCCACCACGCTGCCGGCCTGCTTCACGTGCGGTCCCAGCACCTGGCGGAGCGCCGCCTGCAGCAAATGCGTCGCGGTATGGTTCCGCTGCGTGGACAGGCGTTCCGGCGCGGCCACTTCGGCCCGCAGTTCGTCGCCCAGGTGCAGCGGCTGCAGCGTGCGGATCTTGTGAACGGTCAAACCCGGAACCGCGGGATACGTATCGAGCACCACGGCCACCTGCTCGCCGGTTGCGGCATTGTAGAGTTGACCCCGGTCGCCCACCTGACCGCCGGTTTCCGCATAGAACGGCGTCGGGTTGAGCACCACTTCGCCTTCCGTGTGAGGTCCCAGATTGTCGACAATCTGCTGCCCAAGCAGCAAACCGGTCACCGTGGACGTGGCCTCCAGTTCGTGATAGCCGAGGAACTTCGTCTTGCCCTTTTCGAGCAGTTGCTGGTACGCCGGCGCGATGGCGCCCTTTTCCCCGCCCTTCCAGCTGGCGCGGGCACGCTCGCGCTGCTGCTGCATTTCCGCCTCGAAGGCGCCGCGGTCGAGCTCGAAGCCGCGCTCCCGGGCCATCTCCTCCTGCTCGTCAAGCGCCAGACCGTAGGTGTCGTAAAGTTTGAACGAAAGCGGCCCCGGCACGGTCTTTTCCGAGAGGCCGGCAAGCTCTTCCGCGAATACTTTTTCGGCCACCAGGAACGTAGTGGCGTAGCGATGCTCTTCGTCCTTCACGATGCGCGCCACCCGCTGCACCGATTCCATCAGTTCCGGATAGGCCGGGCGCATCAGTTCCGCCACGAAGCCCGTCAGCTCGAAGAGATACGGATCCTGTCGTCCGATCAGGCGGGCGTTGCGCATCGCCCGGCGCATGATTTTGCGCAGCACATAGCCGCGCCCTTCGTTCGACGGCAGCACGCCGTCATGGATCAGGAACGCCGTAGCGCGCGCGTGGTCGGCATTGATGCGCAGAACCGTGTCGGTGCGGTCGTTGTCGCCATACGCGGTCCCGAAAAGCTCGGCCGCGCGGTCGATAATCGGCCGGATCAGATCCGTTTCGTAATTGGTGAGTTTCCCCTGCATCACCGCCGCGATGCGTTCGAGACCCATGCCGGTGTCGATCGAAGGACGCGGCAGCGGTGTCATCGTCCCGGACGAATCCCGGTTGAACTGCATGAACACCAGGTTCCAGATTTCGACGAAGCGCCCGCCGCCATCGAGCGGAAACTCCTCGTGCTCACGGCCCGGTTCCGCGCCTTCCGGCCCCAGATCGTAGTGGATCTCCGAACACGGCCCGCACGGCCCGGTATCGCCCATCTGCCAGAAGTTGTCTTTTTCGTCCAGCCGGAAAATGCGGCTCTTCGGCACGCCCGCCACTTCCTGCCACAGGCGCTCGGCCTCGTCGTCTTCGCGGAAAACCGTGATGTAGAGCCTGTCGGCGGGAATCCCGTAGACCTTCGTGATCAGTTCCCAGGCGAAATCGATCGCTTCGGCCTTGAAATAGTCGCCGAACGAAAAGTTCCCGAGCATCTCGAAAAACGTGTGGTGGCGGCGCGTGTAGCCGACATTTTCGAGGTCGTTATGCTTGCCACCGGCCCGCACGCACTTCTGGGAAGTGGCCGCACGGGTGTAATCGCGCTTTTCCAGACCCTGAAAAACCTCCTTGAACTGGTTCATCCCCGCGTTGGTGAAGAGGAGGGTCGGGTCGTTCGCCGGCACGAGTGAACCGCTGCGGACGATGCGATGGCCGCGGGCCTGAAAGAAGTCGAGGAAGCGCTGCCGGATTTCGTTACCAGTCACGATAGTCCTTTAAGAAACGGGAATACTTTGATTATAGGGAGCGCCCGAACGCACCCCCTTCAATCCGCATCCGGTGGCTCGGCCAGAATTTCTCCCAGGCGATCCAGACGACTCTCCCAAACCGAGCGGCATCCGCGAATCCAGCGTTCGGCCGCCAGCAGCCCGGCCGTCTCGAGGTGACAGGTGCGCACGCGGCCCGTTTTCCCGGTGCGCACCAGACCGCTCTCTTCGAGCACCAGCAGATGCTGGGCCACCGCCGTCAGGGTCATGTCGAGCGGCTGTGCCAGGCTGGAGACCGAAAGCGGTCCCAGGCTCAGCCGCGCGACAATCGCCCGCCTCGTCGGGTCTCCCAGAGCGTGGAAGACCCGGTCGGCGTCGGGATTTTGGTTCTGCATAAGGCTCAGCGAGCCAGTTCCGCGGCCAGCGAATCCAGCAGCTTCCTCCACCCCCATTCGCGCATCTCCGGCCCGTCCGCGCCCTCGAAGTAGACGCCCTGATGCGTGCAGGTCAGATTCGTTCCCGCCTCCGTGGGCGTCATTTCGATCGTGACCAGCGACACCGAGAAGCGCCGGCCCGCGAGCGACATGGCTGACGCGATCACCACGCGCTGGTTGGGCACGATGTCCTGAAAGGTGCCGTCGCTCGCCAGTTCCACGCCGGGGAACGGGCTGCCTTCGCGAAAGCGATAACGGGCGCTCTCTTTGCCGCCCACCCGGAAATCCGTCTCGAACATCTCGACGTCATGGTTTTCGCTCTCGGCGAACCAGCGCCGTTTGACTGCCGGGTTCGCAAACGCGGCAAAAACCCGCTCCGGTGTTGCGGCATAGCTGCGTTCGATCGCAAATGTGTGGTGAATGCTCGGTTGGCTCTGCATTTTTAAGCTCCTGCGTAATACTGAAGTAACAGCTTCAGTATTAGCCCGCGCGCCTGAATAGTCAAGTGAAAACTTCAGTATTTGCCGTAAAGTTTTGAGGCGGCTCTGTCGATAAGAAGCCAGGAGATAGTTCACTCCCGGCGAAGCGCATGACTGGAAACCGTGTTGGGGACCGCCGATGGCGGTAAAAGCCGCTGCTGCAAATACCGAAAAGGGCCGTGCGGTCGCGGACGCCGTTCTTGCTTCCCTGCAACGCTATGAAATCGCGCCCACGCCCGACAATTACGCGCTTTGGTATGAGTACCATGCCGGGCAAAACCCCGGCCTGCGGCGAACCATCGACATTCTCGTCTTCAATAATTCTTCCTTCGACGAAAAGACTCTCCGGGATCTGAAGCAGACCTACCTGTATGCCAAAGAGGAAGAGAGCGCCCTCCGCGAAAGCGCGCTGAAGCTTCAAAACACGCTGCAGCAGATGGTCGGATCCGCCGCCCGGCTTGCCGCGCCTTCGGATCTGCGGGATGAGGTCGAGCGCATCCGGTATCTGGTCGAAGAAGTGGTCCGGGAGAGCCGCCAGTTGGCGAGGAGCGTCCGGCTGCTGCGTTACGAGCCCGGAGAATCCGCCGCCACGATCGAGGCGCTGGAAAACCACCTCGCCCGTGCGCTTCGGGACGCCTGCCTCGATGGCCTGACCGGCCTCGCCAATCGCAAAGCGTTCGACAGCGCGATCCACCGTCTGGCCGGGGAAAGCATGAACAGCGGCCAGGACCTTTCGCTGCTGCTGATCGACATCGATCATTTCAAACAGGTAAACGATGGCTGGGGTCACTGCGCCGGTGACGCCGTGCTCTGCCATCTCGCGAAAGTCCTGCAACAATCGGTGCGCGGCGGGGACCACGTAGCCCGTTACGGCGGCGAGGAGTTTTCCGTGCTCCTGCCGCGCACCGACGCCTCGTCCGCCTTCGCCGTGGGAGAAAATATCCGCGAAGCCCTGGCCCGGGAGCCTCGCCCGGATTTCACGCCGCCGATGGCTTCCCTGACTGTCTCTATCGGCGTTTCCTGTTATGAAGCGGGAGAACCTTTGTCCGACTGGGTACGCAGAACCGACACCGCTTTATACCGAGCCAAAAGAGAGGGACGAAACCGTGTTCAACTCGCCTGAAGCCACAACCGCCGCACGCCGGAAATACTGCCTGCTGACGGACGATTCGCCGAACATCCGGAAAATTGTCCGCCGTTTGCTCGAACCCCTGAATGTGGAGATCGACGAGGCGGAGAATGGTCAGGTTGCCCTGGAAAAGTGCCTGCAGCGCATGCCGGACGTCATCCTGCTCGACTGGAATATGCCGGTGATGAACGGACTGGAGTTCATCGTTGCTCTGCGGGGTCTCCCGGGGGGCGCGACGCCGAGAGTCGTCTTCTGCACTTCGGAATGCAGCGTCGACCACATCCGGCAGGCGATCGGCAGCGGCGCCGACGATTATCTGATCAAACCGTTTGACGCCGCTATGCTTCGCGCGAAACTCGACGTTCTCCCCGCGTAACATCTCCCGGCGGAACATCTCCAGGCGGAACATCTCGAGGAGAACATCTCCAGGAGAAGATAAACTTATGAGAAGTCTGGCGAAGTTCCTGCTCCCGCTCGCCCTGAGCATCCCGCTCGGCGCGCAGGTTCGCACCCCGCGCTCGCCGGCGCGTGGCGGCGGCAACGTCGGCAGCGTCGTGGATGCAGTCGCCACCTTCGATGGCGTCTTCAAGACGGCCGACAAGAAGTTTGTCGAGATTCAGGTCGAGTCCGGCGACACGATGCGGATGTACCTGACACACGGCACAAAATTTATACGCGACGGAAAACCCGCGAAGGCGGCCGATTTCCACGATGGGGACAAAGTGACCGCGGACGCCTCCCGGGATATCCGGATGAATCTTCTGGCCGTAAAGATCGAGAAGAAGCCGAACAGCAAAGACGCGCAAATGCCCTGACGCTCATGTGCGGGACAGGCGCTGCAGAGCTTCGATGTCCGCTCTCGCCATGTCGTCGTCCTCCACGGGCGTTTCCAGAATGAACGGCTTGTCGCGCAACGCCGGGTGTGTCAGAATGCGCCGGAAGCCTTCGTCGCCGATCCGGCCCTTCCCGATATTCTCGTGACGGTCCAGCCGGGATCCCAGGGCACCCTTTGAGTCATTGGCGTGGATTACCCGGACAAGATCCAGCCCCAGAGTCTGGCGCGCCGCGGCCACGGTCGTTTCGAGACCCGCCTCATCCGCTACATCGAAGCCGGCGCCGAGCAGATGACAGGTATCGAGGCAGTAGCCCAGCCGCAGGTCCGACTCACGCTCCATCCGGTCCCGAATCGTCCGCAGTTCTTCAAAGCGCGAACCGATCTGGTTCAGCGAGCCGACCGTGTTCTCGAGCAACACCGTGACCCCTCCGGATTCAAAGCTCCGCGCCGCCTCCGCCAGCCCGAGCACAAACGCGCCGATGCCCTCTTCGAGCGATTGGTTCTTGTAATTGCCGGGATGCAGCACCAGGTAATCCGCGCCGATCGCGGCGGCACGTTCCAGTTCTCCGCGAAACGAGGTGATCGATTTCGCGCGGATCTCCGGGTCGACGCTCGCGAGGTTGGCCAGATAATTGGCGTGGATGACCAGAGGATACAGATCGAGGCGCTCCCGCACGGCGCGGAGCCGCTTCACATCCGCGGCGTCCGGGGCGGACGCGCGCCACATGCGCGGACTGGCGGAGAAAATCTGGAAGGTATTGCCGCCCAGTTCATGGGCTTTCAGTCCTGCCGCTTCGAGCGACTTCGACCGTGAGGTATGAATTCCGATTCGCAGAAGGTCATCGTAGCAACCGGAGTAACAACCCGAACCGGATGGCCCGCGACTGGCACAATAAAGGCGTGATGCTCTGGAAGGTCTTCGTCGCGCTCCTGGTGCTCTGGCTGGTGCTCCTGGTGAGCCGCAACGTTTTCGGCGGCTACGCGCACATCCTGTTTGTGGTAGCGGTGGGAATCGGCCTGGTGCAGATCCTCTGGCGCAAACGCGTGATTTAAGGCAGGATGCCAAAGCGCCGCTTCTGCTGGGCGGGCGCGGATTCCGACGACGGAGGCGCGGCGAGCACCCGGTCGATGGCCTGCAGCGCTATCGGCGACATGATCCGGTAGCCTTTCGCATTCGGATGCAAACCGTCGTCGGCTTCGTCAGCGGGCAACTGGCCGTTCGTGTCGGTCATGGCGGCGTAGTAGTCGACCAGAGTAAAGCCCTCGCGGCGGCAGTATTCGCGCAGCCAGAGATTCACCTGCTGAATACTGGCAAGAGGACGGAGCTTCGTCATCTCATAACGCGGGTCGTCGCCTTTGTGGTAATCGCTGACCGGCAGAATGGACGCGAAGAGTGGCTTAATCCCGTGGGCTTTCGCCAGATCGCCCATCATGCTCAAGTTGTCCTCGATCCCGTTGACCGGGATGCCGCGCGCGATATCGTTGGTTCCCGCCAGAATCAGGACGGCTCTCGGGTGCAGGGCGAGCACGTCCTGCTGGAACCGCCCGAGCATCTGCGTGGTGGTCTGGCCACTGATGCCGCGGTTGACGAAATCCCGGCCGGGGAAATACTCGTTCAGACGCCAGAAGTCGGTGATGGAATCGCCCATGAATACGACGCGGGGCAGTTTGCCGGGAGGCAGAAGTTTGCCGTTCGCTTCGGCATAGCGGTTCAGGTTGTTGGGATCGGCTTCGCGGGCCTGAGTGGTGCGGACACTGGCTTCGAGCAGAGCGCCCAGATGCCGCTGCAGACGGTCCTGCGCGTCCCGCAGTTCCGTAAACTGCTCGGCGGCCGTTTGCGGAAAGACGGCCGGACGGGGAAAGGCTTCGCTCAGAGCCAGATACGCCCGCAGCTGAGTGGAAAACTGCCACGCTGGCACGGCATTCGCGGGCGTCAGCAACAGAGCGGCCAGCGTCTCTTGAGCGGCCTTTCGAAGACCTTCGGAAGCGGCGGCAAGACCGGGAACCGCCGCTGCCGTCGATTCCATCAGGTGGACCGCGCGCGTCGAAACCTCGCTGTAATCCTTCGCGTTCAGGAGCGGACCGGGAGCGCTGCCCGGCGACTGGGCGTACGCCGCGGAAACTGTCAGGGCGATCAGGCAGGCGGCGCCGGGACGGAAACTCATGATTTCTCCTCTTTGGTCAACCGGAACGTGATGGTTCCGATGGTGAACTGGAGGCGCACCTGGAGCTGGACCAGCAAGCGCCGGTCGTCATCGGTAAGCCAGATGTGCAGATGTCCCGAGCGTTTGTAGAGGACGTTGTCGAACAGGAACACCTCATAGCGGATCGCGTGGAAGGTGCCCAGTTCCGTTTTCACGTCTTCCCGGCGCTGCGATTCCACCCGGGCCTGCACGAACTTCTTGCCGTCGCTCAGTGGCAGGCGAACGGTTTTGCCCGTGTCGAGCCGCAGGTTGCGCAGGGCTGCAAGCCCCCCCAGAACATCGTGAACGCAGGGCGGGATTTCGACGGTTTGCGTATTCGTCGCGTTCTTGACGAAGTCTTTTTCGAGCCACGTCGCTTTTCGGTTCGGAGCGTCGAAAAGAACCCGGGTTTCCTTGTTCCGGTTCCCCTCGTGCGCGGATAAAAAGGTGCTCTGGCCGCAGAAGTTCTGCCCGAGCAGTGCGGTGTAATCGTCTTCCACGCGGAAAAGCCGGGAAACGAGACCGGCGGATTCGATATGCAGGCGGATTTCGGTAGCCGCCGTGGAGGGTCGTGGCAGAGTCGAGAACGTGAGCTTCGCCGTGCCCGCCGGAATCAACCGCCACTCGATGGCGTAGTTCAGGGTCTCACGCGCGGCGTTCGGAGCGGCGGGAGGCTGTGCCAAGGCAACCGCGGCGCCCATGCCTGCCAGAAGTGCGAAATGAAGAACCCGCCCGCGAGGCGATGCTGCCATAAAGCCGTCAGTTTCTCACACGCCGCCCGGCGGAATGATACGGCGGGACGGAGTTTGTCGTATGATTGCGGATTCGGAGAAAGTTATGTCGAACACAGAAGCAAAACGCCGGCTCGGCACCCTGGCGCTGCATGCGGGCCAGGAACCCGACCCTGCCACGGGCGCGCGGGCGGTGCCGATCTACAGCACGTCCAGCTACGTTTTCAAAGATACCGATCACGCCGCCAACCTTTTTGCGCTGAAAGAGTTCGGCTTCATTTACTCGCGGCTGATGAACCCCACCTGCGACGTGCTGGAAAAGCGCCTCGCGGCACTCGAAGGCGGAGCGGCTTCGCTCGCCTTCGCCAGTGGCCAGGCGGCGACAACCGCGGCCATTCTCACGATCGCCCATGCCGGCCAGAACATCGTTTCGTCGACGAGCCTGTACGGCGGAACGTGGACGTTGTTCACCCAGACCCTGAAACTGCTGGGCATCGAGGTGCGGTTTTTCGACCCGGACCATCCCGAAGAGATTCACAAACTGGTGGACGCGAAAACCCGGCTTGTGTTTCTGGAATCGATCGGAAATCCGAAAAATGACGTTCCGGATTTCCAGGCGATCTCCGACATCGCGCATTCCCATGGCCTGCCGGTGCTGATGGACAACACGGTTTTAACGCCGGCGCTGTTCCGTCCGTTCGAGCATGGGGTGGACATTTCAATCTACTCCACCACGAAGTTTCTGGGCGGACACGGCGTCCATGTGGGCGGCATTGTAGTGGACAGCGGTAAATTCCCCTGGGCGGCCGATCCCGCGAAGTGGCCGGAGTTCAATGCGCCGGACCCGTCGTATCACGGCGTGGTGTTCACCGAGGCGCTGGCGCCGATCGGCAACATCGCCTACATCATCTACATGCGGACGCACTGGCTGCGGGACACCGGCGCGGCCATGAGCCCCCACGCGGCCTTCCTGTTCCTGCTGGGCATCGAGACGCTGCATCTGCGGATGGAGCGGCACACGGGGAACGCGCAGGCGTTCGCGGAGTTTCTCGCCGGACATCCCGCGGTGGAGTGGGTGAATTATGCGGGGCTGCCGGACCATCCGCATCATGCCAACGCAAAGAAATATGTTCCGGGAGGTCCTGGCGCGATTGTCGGATTCGGTATACGGGGCGGGAAAGAAGCGGGCGTCCGGCTGATCAACAACCTGAAACTCGCGAGCCATCTCGCCAACCTCGGCGACGCGAAGACGCTGGTGATTCACCCGGCCTCGACGACGCATCAGCAACTCACGGAGGACGAACAAAAACTCGCCGGCGTGAAACCGGAATACATTCGGGTCTCCGTCGGAATCGAGGATATCGAAGATATTAAGGAAGATTTCGATCAGGCTTTACAGGCATCACAGTCCCGTTAAAAAGGACTGTAACATACAGCGCGCCGGAGTCACTCTTTTGTAGCGGGGGTACAGTAAGAGGACTCCCGGTGCGGGAAACCGACGTTTGTGAAGTGTTTTCGGTAGAATAAACATAAAGATCACCGGACGCGCCGGTTGCGCCGGGTTATTAACGCTTCCAACTTTGTCCGAATCGAATGAGTAACGATCAAAAATATCTGGTTCCCGCGGCCGATTCCGCGCCGGTAGTCCCCGAGAGGATTGCATTCTATCAGGCAGCAGCGCCGGAGCCGGAGCAGGAGAGCGCTTCTCTCCCGATCGCGCACTATCTGTGGATGCTGAGCCGCCACAAGTGGCGGTTGCTGTTATTCGTGGCGATCGCGGTTGCTTCCACGATTGTCGTGTCCTCCCGGTTAACTCCTTATTACGAGTCGACCGCGACAATTGACGTCGATCGCATGGCGCCGAATGCCGTGATCGGACAGGAAGCGATGCCGACGCGAACGACATCCGCGAACGACTCCGACATTTTCCTCTCGACGCAGGTCAATCTGATCAAATCGGATTCCGTTCTTCGGCCGGTGGTGCAGAAACTGAAGATCAAGACCGTGAAACCGAAAGCGGGCGAGCCGGTGGACCCGCTGAGCGGCGAGGCGCCGGTGACGCTGCCTTACCTGACGGTAACACGACCGCCGAAGACGTATCTGCTGCAGATCAGCTACCGCGATCCGGACCGCGCGTTCGCGGCCGAGGTGGCGAACGCAATCGCGACCAGCTATATCGATCACTCTTACGCCATCCGGTTCAACGACTCCGGGAGGCAGGCGACGTTCATGACCCGCCAACTGGAAGAGCTGCAGGCGAAGATGGAGCGCTCGGCGGCGGCGCTGGTGCAGTTCGAGAAAGAACTGAACGTAATCAGCCCCGAGGAGAAGACCAACATTCTTTCGGCGCGTCTGCTGCAGCTGAATACCGAGTGGACCAACGCCCAGGCCGACCGCATGAGGAAAGAAGCGGCGGCCAAAGCGGTGCACAGCGGAGTGCCGGAAGCTCTCGAGGCATCTTCGCAGGGCGAGCAGATCCGGAGAGTGGTCGAGAAGATCGGCGAAGATACCGAGAGATTCGCGGCAGCCCGGGCTCAGTTCGGCGTGAACCATCCGGAGTACAAGAAGGCGGCGGTGCGGCAGGCACAACTGCAGCAGGAGTATGAAAACCTGAAGCTCAGCGTGGCGAAGCGGGTGGACGTGGAATACCGGGAAGCCCTCGACCGCGAGAAGAGCACGCAGGATGCGGTGGCGGAAACGAAGCGTGAGTTCGACCAGCTGAACTCGAAATCCGTGCTGTACAAAGCTCTGAAGCGGGATGCCGACGCCGATAAGACTCTTTACGACGAACTGACCAAGAAGATCAAGGAAGCCGGTATCAATGCGGGCTTCCAGGGGAGTTCCATCCGGCTGGCGGATCCGGCGCGTCCGGCGCGCCGCCCGGTGTTCCCGAAAGTGCCCCTCAACGCGGCGATCGCGTTTGCGATGTCGCTGTTTCTGGGCATCGCGGTGATCCTGATCTCCGAGAACATGGATCACACGCTGAAAGATCCGGATCAGATTCAGCGGCAGTTGCAGACCGAAGTACTCGGCGCTCTGCCGGTGGTGAAGGCATGGCGCGGTCACTTGCCGGGCGTGGACTCGCAAGGAAAGAGGCGTGCCCTGATTGGGGGCGGCGGTGGTATTGCCGACACGTACGAGGAAGCGGTACGTACGCTGCGCGACTCGATTCTGCTGCCGAACGCGGACCGGCGTCCGAGGACGCTGCTTCTCACCTCCGCGACGCCTCGCGAAGGCAAGACCACGACCGCGGTGCATTTGGCGATGGTTCACAGTCAGCAGAAGCGCAAGACGCTGATTGTGGACTGCGATCTGCGGCGACCTGGCGTGTATCACCATGTGAACCTGCCGAACGACAAGGGCATGTCCGACGTGGTGAAGGGCGACGCGAACTGGCGGGATCTGCTGCAGCAGCCGGAAGGTCTGCCGTACCTGTCGGTGCTGGTGGCTGGTCCGCCGTCCCGGCGGGCCGCGGACGGGATCGGCGAGACGCTTCGGGAGTTGCTGGCTGAAGCGGTGCAGGAGTACGATCTGGTGATCTGCGATGCCCCGCCGCTGCTGGGCTTCGCCGAGAGCTTACAGATCGCGGCGCTGGTGGAGGGCGTGGTGGTGGTCGCTCTGGCGGGACAGACCGAGCGCACGGCAGTGGCGAGCGTGCTGACCAACCTCAAGCGTCTGCGGGCCAACGTGATCGGTCTCGCGCTGAACGAAGTGCGCGCCGACATGAGCGAGCGCTATTACTACTACGGGTACTACGGCAAGTACTATAGCCGCTACTACAAGCCGCTCAAGAGCTAGCGAGCGGCTGTTCGATACCACTGCAGGGTGAGGTCGAGTCCGGCGTCGAGACTGAAGGGCGGAGTCCAGCCGAGACGAGACCTCACGTGGGCGGTGGAGACGGTCAGCGGATCGACGATGCGCTTGACGACCTGCTCTTTGCCGAGGAGTCGTGCGGCAAAACGAAGCGGGGCTTCGGTGACCGGCACGACATAGCTGCGGCGGCCCATCGCGGTTGCCAGACGGCGCATCAGTTCGGCGGCCGTCACGTCTTCCCCATCGCTCACGAGGAAAGTCTGGCCGGCGGCGCCGGGGTGAGCCGTGCAGAGGGTGAGAACGTCCACGAGGTTGCCGAGTCCGACGAAGCTCCGCTTGCTGACCAGCGCGGGCACCACGACCGGGTTCATCCGGTCCACAATCCCGATCAGGCGGAGGAAGTTCGCCCGAACGCCGGGGCCGTACACCAACGGCGGGCGGACGATCACGGTCTCCAGACGTCCTTCGGAGCCGAGCGAGGCCAGACTACGCTCCGCCTGCAGTTTCGAGAGACCGTAAGGGTCCTCCGGGCGAGGGGTATCGGCTTCGGTGTAGGAAACGGGTCCCGAACACTCGCCGTTCACCTTGACGGAACTCAGGAAGACGAGGCGGCGGACGCCGTTCCGGATACAGGCCGCGGCGAGATCTTCGGTCGCCGCAGCGTTCACCCGGGTGTACTCGGCAGCGGATGGCACCACTTTTCCCATCTGGTGGACCATCGCCGCCAGATGAACGACCGCATCGACTCCGGAAAGGGGGTCATCCCACGACGGGGAGGCTCCGATGTCGCCGATGGCCTTTACGGTCAGGCCATCGGCCGCGGGCAAAGAATCCTTGTCGCGAACCGCAGCGACTACGTCGTGGCCATCGCGACGGAGCCGGGAACAAAGGGACGCTCCGACGAAACCGGACGCGCCTGTCACCAGTATACGCATAACTGAAACCTCAGGAACGGGTGGCGAGCGGGAACGCCTGGACGAGACGGTCCACGAGACGGTTCAGCAGGATTTCCTGCGTGAGACCTTCGCGGACGGCGGACGCTCCGGCAGCGCCCATGGAGGACAGTTCGGCGTCGGTATGCGACAGGATGGTCGCGATCTTCGCGCGCATGCCTTCCACATCGCCGTGGGCGACGTGCCAGCCGCTGCCATTCGCGGCGAGGAGGTCGGAAATATGGGACGGCGCGGGGCCGACATAAAGAATCGGCCTGCCTAACGCCATGGCGCCGTACACTTTGCAGGGATGGATCACGCCCGCCATCCGCTCACCGAGGGAAACCACGTGAACGTCGCCGGCGGAGAGGGAGTAGCGAAGTTCGGAGATCGGCTGGTAGGGGAGCGACAGCATGTTGGTGAGCCCGTGGGCGGCGATGCAGTCGTTGACTTCCTTCTTGCCGGAGCCGCCGCCGACGAAGACAAAGCGCAGCCGGTCGTCGTCTTTAAAGGTCACGGCGGCGTCGAGAAGCGTGCGGAGCGGGTTTGCCGGGCTGTGGTTGCCGCTGTACATGATGACGCGTTTGCCGACGAGGCCGTGGGCGACGCGGAACGGGTTGGTGGCCTGGTCGACGGGGGCCGAGTCTTCCGGGGATTCATGCGGCGACTCATGGGGCCAGGGGGGCATGACGAGCATGCGGGAAGAGAAGTCGCCGCGCCGGAGGAGGCGCTGCTCCATGAAGCGGTCGAGGGCGACGATGAGCGCGCTGCGGCGCAGGAAGAAGCGGTTGCCGGCTTCGAGGATGCGCGCGACGGGACTGGTTTCCGACAGCTTCCCCATGACGAGGAGTTCGTCCGGGATCAGGTCCATGGCCCAATAGGCGATGGGCACGCCGCGCAGCATGTTGGCGATACCGGCCGACACGCCGGCGAGGGGCGGCGAGGAACTGAAGAAGATGCCCGCGACACGGCCGGTGGAGAGCAGGCGGAACAGCACCTGGAGCTGGAAGCTGGCAATGCCGAAGACCCGCAGATAGATTCGCTTCTTGCCGAAGCCGGCGAAGCTGAGGCGGCGGACCCGGTAGGAGCGTCCATTGCCGACGTCCACGGTTTCGCGGAGCGGGTAGCGGATGGACGGGTCTTCGTAGCCGGAAGCGGAGGTGATGACGAGAACCTCATAGCCGCGGCGCGCGAGTTCGCGGGCGACATCGGCGACGTGCTGGCCGACGCTGGCGGGGTCCGGAGGGAAGGTATGGCCGACGATGAGGATCCGACGTTGTTGGGGCGGCCGGCTGGCGACGGCCGCACCCGCCACGCTCATCGGCTAGTGCCCCGGCCGACCGGCGGCGATTTCGTCGTAGATCCAGCGATAGGTAAGTTCCATGCCGTCGCGGAGACGGGTGTCCGGTTCCCAGCCGAAGACCTGCTGAATCAGGGTGTTGTCGGAGTTGCGGCCGTTGACGCCTTTGGGAGCGTTCAGGTTGTAGTGCCGCTCGAGGCGGATGCCGGCAATCTCTTCGACGATGTCGACCAACTGGTTGATGCTGACCAGTTCGCTGGAACCCAGATTGAGGGGATCCACGAAATCGCCGCGCGTGATCAGGCCGATGCCTTTCAGGCAGTCGGAAATGTACATGAACGAGCGGGTCTGGTCGCCGGTGCCCCAGATTTCAATGTCGTGGTTGCCGGACAGTTTCGCCTGAATGACTTTGCGGCACATGGCGGCGGGAGCTTTTTCGCGGCCGCCGTCCCAGGTGCCATAGGGGCCATAAACGTTGTGGAAGCGGGCAATGCGGGTTACGGTGCCGTAATCTTCGCGGAAATGGCGGCACATGCGCTCGCTGAAGAGCTTTTCCCAGCCGTACCCGTCTTCGGGAAGGCCCGGGTAAGCGTCTTCCTCTTTCAGGGCGGTGACATTGGGGTCGCGCTGTTTATCGGCGTTGTAGACGCAGGCGGAGGAGGCGTAGAAAAAGCGCTCGACAGGATTTTCGCGGGCGGCCATCAGCAGGTGCGTGTTGATGAGAACGCTGATCATGCACTGGGCTTTATGGGTTTCGATGAAGCCCATGCCGCCCATATCGCAGGCGAGGTTGTAGACTTCGGCTGCGCCTTGCAGGGCAGTCCGGCAGGCGGCGAGGTCGCGGAGGTCGAGTGAGAGATTTTCGGCGGCATCGAACTTCTGGTACCACTCGTCCGTCGGTTTGATGTCGACGGCGCGCACCGGCAGTCCGCGCTCCAGCAGTTCCCCAACCAGATGACCGCCGATGAAACCACCGGCACCACAAACTACTATCACGTTTGAGCCTGACACAGATCCCCGTCCTTAAAATGTTCGCGAAATTCCCTCGCGGGAAGCCGCGGATTTCGTCGAATGAATACTCACTCCACTTTACTTTAGCAACCCCGAAAAGGCGCTCCGGCCGGGAGAGAGCGGGCATTCCGGGGAAAGCGCCGGGAAGGGCCCGGAAGCGAGCCGGCCAAAACCCGAAACGCGGCCCCTGAGGCCCGTAACCCGAGGCGGCGTGTCGTTTGTTTTCAGGCACTTGTCGGGTTCGTTCGGAAATTTTCATATTGCTTACGCGGGCGGGGCGTTCATTTTGGCGAGGCGCTGGAGGGCGCGATTGTACTGCCTGTCATAGCGGGCCTCATAGCGGTTCATCAGGTCGAGCGAACGGGACTCATCGGCGAGGGAACGAAAGGCGAGGGCGGCGCGGGTTGTGCTGTCCTGCTGGGCGAGTTCGGGAGAATCGGCGGCCTGCCTGCGGATCTCCCAGGAGAGGCCGGCCTTTTCCATGCCCCAGAAGCGCATCTGGCGCCAGCGGCTGACGGCCATGGTTTCGAGGAGCATAATTTCGATTTCGGTTTTGGGTTTAAAGGCGCGATGCAGGGAGGCGAGCAGTTCGGCGAAGCGGTCGGGGGATTCGCCTTCGAGGAGAACGGTATTGGAGAGCATGCCGTGGCGGAGGCTGTTCGCGGCGGAATTTGCCTTGCCCTTCGCGGTGAGGGGACCGCGCGATTTGGCGCCGTTGGCACGGGAGGCGGCCTTGCGCTTTTCGGAAATCACCATATTCAGTCTGAGTATGCAAGGGTTTTTCGGTTATCCGACACTCAGATTTTTACGGAAGCGGGCGGCGGGTTGGTTTTTCCGTTTTGGTTGCCGCGATTATTCGGCGCGCCAGCGGATTACCCGGCTGCTGGAACCCGCTCGCACAGATGGGTTCGACGAACCGTCCGGGCCGATTTTTCGGCAGTTGATCGTCGAACGGGTTCAGGAGACGCGAGTCCGGGCCAGACGGCCATATGTGGCTGAACACCGCATTTGCCGGTCCGGGTACAATAGTTGGCAGGAACTTCTATGATGCCGTCCAGCGAATACATAGAGACGCGCGAGGGTGGCTGCTTTGTGGCCGGCTCACGGGTCGGTCTGGACGTCGTGACTTATGCATTTCGGCGGGGCCGGACTCCGGAAGACATCTTTCGGTCGTTCCCCTCGATCGGGTCGTTGGCCAAGGTTTACGGCGTCCTAACCTTTATTCTGGAACACCCTCAGGATGTCGAAGCCTACCTGCAGGAGCAGGTCCGATCTTACGAAAATTTTCAGGCCCTTCACCCGCTGACCCCTGAGATGCTTGAGCCTTTCGAGCGTGCTCGCTATGGCAAGGCGCCGAAGGTTGCGTGAAGATCCGGTTCCAGGCGGACGCCGACCTTGATCCGGATATCTGGCGGGGACTCTGCCGCCGCGAACCGGGCATCGATATGGAAGGCCACATCATTGGAGGCCACCTGGGCGTCATTCCCGACGGCACTTCCGATCCCGAAGTCCTGAAACTGGCGGGGGATGCTGGGCGCGTGCTGATTTCCGCCGATGTGACGACAATGCCCACCCACTTTGAACAGTTCGTCGAGCGAGCCGATTCGCCCGGTCTCATCCTGGTCCCGTCCTCGCGTTCATTGTCCGGGATCATTGAAGGCCTGCTGCTGGTTTGGCGCGAATGGACCCCGGATCAACTTCGAAATCAGGCCTGGTGGCTGCCTCACCTGGGAGATCAAGATAAATAGTGTGCCATTGCGTTTTTGCGGAACCGCGCGGGTTGCAGCCGGCGGAGGGCCACTTACCTTGCCAGATCCGCTTTTGACGACGCCAATCTCCGATGCGGGTATCGGCGTGAGTGACGGGTTCAGGGACTGCCGAAGCACTTTGAAAGGTGGCCGTGCCACCGCTTTCGTCGCAGCTGCAACACACTTCAACGTGGCGGTACCGCATTGTCTCTTTGCAGGCGGCCCGGGGTGTCAGAGCAGTTTTCCAAACGGCTTCGTTCCTTTCTTCAAAATCGTCTTCGGGTACTCGTCCGTTCCGCAAAGGATAGACGACCCGAATCCTTGTACCAGTCGCCTGGCGGAGCGTGTGGCTCCGTATTGACCCAGCTTCTCAACCGTTGAAGATCATCCAGCGAGATCTCTCGCTCCGCCACTCTTTCGAGAATGTGTTGCCACAGGGAGCGCGGAAGGTTAGCGAAGCGGATCTTCGGCAATCGCTCCCTTCCCGAAGATCGCCTGGATCAATTCCTGTCCGACCTCACTTTTTCTCGCGGGATCTTCCGTGCTCATGAACTGTTCGTATGCCGCAGCCAGTCGGGCACGGTCGGCGGCTGCCGCTTCGACACCCCGCTCCGCCAGTGTCACCAGGGCGCGGCTCATCGTCAATTTGCGCTCCTTCGCGATCCGCTTCACCACGCGGGCAAGACTGGCAGGAATCGTCACGCTCTGGCGAACAGAACGCGATACCGGTTTTGCGGCGGGTTTTGGTTGGCTCGACACTCCCCGATTCTACCGCCGGCGCACCACAGTGGTGCACATCGGCTGACAGTCAGCGCCGCGGAGGAGGCACCGGAGGCGGCCGTGGGCTTTTCAGACATCACCAACTTCAGTCTGAGTATGCAAGGAATTTTCACCTGTCCGACACGCCGATGTCTTCGGAAGCCGGGTCGGGCGATCCTGTTTCCGATTTGCGTTGCCGCGATTTTTGGACTTTTTTCAAGCGACAGTATCGGTTGTTTTTCAGTGACTTAGCAGAGCGGAGGGCGTGACGGCGGGGCGATTCCGGATTCTCGGGGTGTTATTCAGAGGCATGAGTTGTCTGACTTTTCAGGATTTGATCGGAGGAGGTTACGGGGAGCCCGGGGGCCGCGTCACGCCGCCGCAACCGGATGCGGTGACGTTCGCGCGGGAACGGCTGGGATTCGAGCCGGACGAGCAGCAGAGCCGGATGCTGCTCTCCGGGGCGAAACAGGGGATTCTGAACTGCACGCGGCAATGGGGGAAGTCGACGACGGCGGCGGTGAAGGCGGTGCACCGGGCGTACACGCGTCCGGGAAGTCTGGTTCTGGTGGCGAGCCCGTCGGAGCGGCAGAGCGCGGGCCTGGTCCGCAAGGCGGCGGGAATGCTGCGGAGCCTGAAGATCCGGCCGCGGGGGGATGGCGACAATTCGATCTCCCTGCAACTGCCGAACGAGTCGAGGATCGTGGGGGTGCCGGGG
This sequence comes from uncultured Acidobacteriia bacterium, assembly GCA_903851195.1. GTDB lineage: Bacteria > Acidobacteriota > Terriglobia > Bryobacterales > Bryobacteraceae > BOG-234. The sequence continues at coordinate 5,705 of CAINNJ010000027.1, read as the reverse complement.
CGGGAAGGAACGGTGCGGGGCTACTCGTCGGTATCGCTGATGCTGATCGACGAGGCGGCGCGGGTGGAAGAGGAGATGTATCGGGCGCTGACGCCGATGCTGGCGGTGGGAGGCGGCGATTTGTGGATTATGAGCACGCCCTGCGGGAAGCGTGGCTTCTTTTATGAAGCCTGGGAGTACGGCGGCGACGAGTGGGAGCGGGTGTGCGTGCGGGCGACGGAGTGTCCGCGGATTCCCGGCGAGTTTCTGGAGCGGGAGCGAAAGCGTCTGGGCCCGTACTCGTTCCGTCAGGAGTATATGGCGGAGTTCGTGGAGAACGAAATGGGGCTGTTCGACCGGGACATCGCGGAGGAGGCGCTGGACGGGGATGTGAAACAGATGGGGATCCGGTTGACGTTCCGGTCGCGGTGGGAGTTGCGGGGCTAAGCGGAGCGCGCGGGAGGCGGCCAGAAAGGAATTTTGCGGAATGTTTTACGTGGGACTGGATCTGGGGGAGAAGCACGACCCTTCCGCAATCGCGGTGGCGGAGCGGATCGAGCGGGGCCGGCCGTATGGCGCGCCGGAGTTCGAGGAGATGCGGGTGCGGTTGCTGGCGCGCGTGCCGCTGGGGACGCCGTATCCGGATCTGGTGGACGGCGTCCGGGAACTGGTGCTGCACGACGAACTGCGCGGGCAGGTCACGCTGGTGGTGGACGCGACGGGAGTGGGGGCGCCGGTGGTGGAGATGCTGCGGGGCGCGCGACTGGGATGCGAGGTGGTGGCGGTGACGATCACCGGCGGCGATAAGGCCAGCCATCAGGGACAGAACTGGAGCGTGCCGAAGGCGGATCTGCTGGCCGGCGTGCAGGTGCTGCTGGAGGAGAGGCGATTGCGGATCGCGGGGGAGATGCCGGAGGCGCGGTGGCTAATCAAGGAGCTGGTGGATATGCGGGCGAGGCGGAGAACGAGCGGACGGGTCCGGATGGGCGCGGACGGGTTCGGGGAGCACGACGATCTGGTGATCGCGGTGGCTCTGGCGGTTTGGCGGGGAAGGACGCGGACGCCTCCGGTATTCGGGGGTGGGCGGTTGCCGGGAATTTGAGAAAGATTGGAGAAAAAGATGAGCGTTGCAGGGTATTTGGGCGCGAAAACGGCGGATTTACGAATGGCGGATGGAGCGCTGGAGGCGGTGGGAGCGCGAACGGAGGGACCGGTGTTGTCCGGGACCGATTCGGTGGAAGAGCAGCGGGCGAAGTCGGCCGGGCGGGCGGCTCGGGCAACGGACCGGTATTACAGGAGGGTGGAGGATTACGATCCGGTTTTGCGGTCGCATTGCCGGTTTTGAACGGCGTTCGCGATGTGCGGCAGGGCGGCGACCGGGACAGCGGCCACCCGCTATGTGTTAATTTAAGTACTTTCCGATAAAGGGGAAGTAGTCCTTCCAGCATGGGAACAAGCAGCTTAGTCGAGCCGGCGGGATCAGCCACACACGCCAGGAACCGTCGATCAATCCCGTCGCTCGACGGTCTCCGCGCGCTTTCGGTTTTGGCTGTGGTTTCAGGCCATACACAGTCGGCGTTTCTGGACGGGCTTCCGTTTAAGAGCCTTTTCCACCATGAGTATCAGGGCGTCGCGATGTTCTTTGTTATCAGCGGTTTTCTGATTACACACCTGCTGCTGAAGGAACTGCGCCGCGATGGATCGATCGATCTGAAGCGTTTTTATCTTCGGCGCACGCTGCGCATCTTTCCCCCCTTTTATGCGTACCTGGCGGCGATCGCGATTCTGATTTTCACCGGCCGGTCTCAGATTAACGCGACGAGCATGCTTGCCGCCGCTACGTATACCTGGAACTACATACCGCAGGCAAACGGCTGGCTTATCGGTCATTGCTGGTCGCTGACCCTTGAAGAGCAGTTTTATCTGCTGTGGCCCGTCTGCATGACGTTTTTCAGCCGCCGCGTGAATCTCCGGATCGCGATCGGGGTGATTGTTCTCTCGCCTCTCAGCAGAGTAGTTACCTATGTAGCGGTGCCGGCGTTCAAAGGCAAACTCTGGATGATGCTGCATACCCGTCTGGACACGATCATGATGGGATGCCTGCTGGCGCTGCTCATCGAGATGAACCTCTGGCCCCGAATCCGGAAGGCGGCGTGCCACCCGGTCGCGGTTATTGCAGCGGTCAGCTTCCTGCTCTTCGCGCATCCGCCGCTGGAGGAGCGCTGGAAAGGGTGGTACTCGATGCCGGCCGGCATCTCGCTCGAAAACGTGGCGATGGCCGTGATTTTGTTATACGCGGTATTTTGCCACGAATCTCCGCTGGGCAAGGTGCTCAATTCGCGGCCGCTGCGACATCTGGGGGTCATCTCGTACAGCCTTTATCTGTGGCAGCAACTCTTTACGGGGCCGCAACCGCCGGGCCTGCCGCTGAACGTTCTCTTCATCGTCGTATGCGCTGAGCTGTCTTACTTCCTCGTGGAGCGGCCAAGTCTTCGGATCAGAGACCGTCTGGAAAAGCTGCTTGCGGCGCGAGGCGTTTTCGCAGGACGATCCACTCCGGCGACGGTACAATAGCCTTTTTGGGCAGATGTATCCGGGGGCGCGAAGGCGGGGTGGGGCGGGCTGAAATCCCCGGAGCGCAGGCGGCAGAGTTCGCGGGACCCGCAGAGGGCAAGGACGGCGGGCGAAAAGCCTTTCCGGACTGAGGGCGGAGGATATCGGCTCGGGCGCCTCGGCCGCATTGCCGGTTCTGAACGCAAATCCGGCGGTATACTGGAACAATGCAGGCCTTTTTCCATTCCCGGTAAAGGTCCGCGCACGAGGAAATCAGCTGAATGCCGGACAAGTTCGGAAAAGTAGAAGTTATCCCCTCGCATGGAGATGACCTCACACGACGGGTCTCCGAGGCGCTCCAGAACTGCGGGGCACTGGAAGGTGTAGGCGCCGATACCCGTCTGGCTGTCAAGCCGAATTTTACGTACCCGTTTTACAAAGCCGGCGTCACCACGTCGCCCAGGGTTCTTCGTGCCGTAGCAGGGGCGCTGCGCGAGTATACGCCGCATATCACGATCGTGGAATCGGACGGGGCGTCGAGGGCGTGGACGGCGGAACAGGCGTTCGCCGGACATGAAGCACCTGCAATCTGCGCCGAGCTGGGTATCAAATCCACCGGGTTGACGGCTCTGGAACGGAGGAAGGCGACGGCCAGCGTAGCCGGAAGAGAAGTGGAGATGGAACTTCCCCGGATGCTGCTCGACGAGACCGATTTCCTGGTTACGGTTCCGGTGCCCAAGGTTCATGCGAATACGGGCGTCAGTCTTGGCTTCAAGAATCAGTGGGGCTGCATTCCCGATATCAAGCGGGTGAAGCATCATGCCGACCTGCCGCATAAAGTACTGGCGGTGAACAAGCTGATCCGGGCCAAAGTGGCGGTATTCGACGGGACGAACTTTCTGAACCGGAGCGGCCCCATGGACGGCGATCCCGTGGCCATGGATCTGGTGATCGCGGGCCCGACGGGCGCCGCCACGCGTGTTTGCTGCGAGATCATGCAGATCGATCCGCGGGGAGTGGCGCATCTGAAGCTGGCGATGCGGGATGGCCTGATGCCGTCCGACATGGCTTCGGTCGAGGTCAATGTGGACATCGCGCGGATAGCGCGAAAGTTCTATTTGAAGAGAACGCCTCTCGACTGGGTTTCCTACGCTATTTTTCAAAGTGCCGTCGTTTCACGGATTTGTTATGATTCGGCCGCATCGAAATTTCTGCACGATGTGCTTTATGCGCTGAAGGGGCGACCGAAGGACTTTCATCCGGAGTGGTAGCGGACGGGGCGCGGAAAATTCCCGCGCCTGTCGGGCCTTTGGCTGTCGCGGCGGGGTTCAGTCGTTTCGGAGAGACGTCGTCTCAGCCAGCAGACCGGTCAGACTGGCGTTGAGATTTTCGGGACTTAGGTGAGACCGGGCCCATGCTTGGCCTTTTTCGCCCGAGGCGCGCAGTTCCGCGATTCCGAGCAACGCAAATTCCCGGATCGCGTCGGCGGCCTCCTGTTCTTCGTCCGTTTTGAGGAGCCACCCGCAGCCGACATTCTCCAGTTCACCCCCCAGGTCATTTCCGGGGGACAGGATCAGGGGCCTGGCGGCCATGAGGGATTCGGCCACGGTGTAACCGAAGTTCTCCCGCCGGGAGAGCGAGATATAGCCATCCGCCGCAGCAATATGGTCCCACTTTTCGGCTCCGAAGAGTGGTCCGAGCACGTGGACTCTGGCCGCTATACCGAGTTCCGAGGAGAGGCTGCGACAGTCGCCGGCGGAAATGGTCTCGTCGCCGCCTATGACCATTAAATGAACATTTTCCGCGCCTGAGAGTTTCAGAGCGCGTATCGTCTCGAGCGGGCGCTTCATTTCATGGAGACGGCCGAGAAAGAGAAGAACCCGATCGGATGGCAGGATTCCGAGTTTTTGCCGGATCTCTTCGCGGCGGGAGGCGGGCGTGGTTCCGACCGGCGCCTCGGCGGCCCACATGACGATGCGGGAGTTCATGGGAAGGCCCAGGAGAGCCGCTTTCGCCGCTTCCCGCCTGGTTGCGCAGAGCACGGCGGTTGCTGAGGAGAGAATGGCGTTTCCGAAGAGGCGCATCCACAGCTTCTTCTGAAACGATCGATAGGAGAAAACCCAGGGATCGAGCGAGCCATGGGGAACCACCCAGAGGGGTATCCCGTTGCGGCGCGCAATGTCCGCGGCCCACTGGATGTGATAGCGGAACAGGGCGTGACAAATGATCAGGTCGGCGCTTTCCAGCAGCGTTCGCGCGCCGGCAAGGGAGCGGGAGTTTACCCAGGAGAACTTCGCCGCGGCAGGACCTGAGCCGACGGGAATGTGCAGAGCCGAGTCCACTATCCGGGAAGCCTGTTGATCGCCGAAATAGATGACCCAGCCACCGAAAACGCGGGAGAACTGGGCGACAGCGAGGGGCGTTCCACCGGTCTGGAAACCGAGGCAGACCTGGACGACGCGCGTGGATTCCGGTCGGTTGGCGATAGCAACCGATCGCGCCGTACTGCCGGCGTCTGTTATGTCCCCTCTCCCGAACTCGGTTTGCATTGTGAGTAAATCCAGTTAATCTGCCTGATTCGAGCGGATCGGCGAGACATCCACCTTATGAACCCACGCCTTTCGGACCCACCCCTTATCAGCCCACCCCTTATGAGCCCAGTCCCATGCGGCCCATGCTGTACAGACCACGACGGGAAGTCTGTTGCGTCCCCTGGAAGCTCAGGAGCGGCCGGACGCGGGCAGCGCCGTCAGTCCGTGAAATACGCGTTACGCCGTTTCCGGCGACTGCAACCCACACAGTTCTTCCGAAGCACTGTCAGAACAGGGGAATTCCGCCGCTTATGCGGCCTTATCTGATCACACTATAGCAAGCTCATTCAGGCGGTCGCACGGAGCAACGGCGCCGGACACGGCGGCTCCCGAGCTTTTATTGAACCGCTCGGGGCGCAGCCGCCGGTCAAGGCTGAACGGGTGGTTCCTCTGACTCAAGGCGCCGTGCCCGGCGGCTCCCGAGCTTTTATTGAACCGCTCGGGTTGTAGCCGCCGGACACGGCTGGACGGGTGGTTCCACTCTTTGACAGCGCCGTGCCCGGCGGCTCCCGAGCTTTTATTGAATCGCTCGGGTTGTAGCCGCCGGACACGGCTGGACGGGTGGCTCCACTCTTTGACAGC
>CAINNJ010000026.1 GCA_903851195.1 uncultured Acidobacteriia bacterium | reverse complement strand
GCGGTCGGCCGAACGATGAGCGGGACCAGAACGCCCTGCGACCGAATGCTCTGCGCAAGCTCCTGCAGCTTGCTCTCCTCGAATGTCCGGCGCGGGTTGGTGGAGGACTCCCGCAACTGATCGATGGCGAGAGTCCGGAAGTCGGCTGTTGAGTTTTGCTGGAACATGATCGTCTGTTTTCCTTTCGTTATTTGCTGGGTTAGACGGTTTCTGACTGCCGCTGCCCGTCCTCACCAGCCCCGATGGCGGTGAGGATCAGAGTCGCGGTGGACTGAATGAACTGCAGGGATTCGAGGAGCGTGGCCTTGTCTCCGCGATAGAGAGCGATGTAATCCGCTGCCGCGCTGCCCGTTTCGAGACCGATGGCGTGGCAGACTACAAACGCGACCGCTTCGGCCTCTGTCTCGCGAACGGTTTTGGTTGTCTCGGAACGGCGGGCGCCCTTGTGCAAAAGTTCGTGGGCCGTCTCATGAGCGAGAACGCTGAGGGTTTCAGCCGGGGACATGCCGGGCAGAATGACGATAGCTCCGTCCTGAGAGCAGCCCTTCGCCGGTGTGATGCGGTCGGAATACTCAAGCGTGATGCCGCGGGCGGCGATGAACTGCGATAAGCGCTCCGTGTAGTCGCGAGGGTCGCCGGAAACGGTGGCGAACTGCGGCAAGTCCGCGCCTTCTGTGTCCTCTTCGGCGAACACGTAGGCCGTACGGAAACCAAAGATCCGCGTCTGTTCGTCCTCGGTATCCGCGTCCGCTGCGGCCTTCTTGCAGACCATGGGAGCCAGGATCGCGATTCCCTTCGCGCCCTTGCGCACGTGACGTCCGAGTTTCCGCCAGGAATGAAAGCCTGCCACGCGTGAAGCGCTCGAGCGCTGCAGGGCAATCAGCAGGCAGTTGTTGGCCGAATAGCTCCGGAAGCGGGCCATGACGGCGAGGTAATTGGTCAGCGCTTCGCTCTGGCCGTTTTCGAGTGCGGCGGCGAGCTTACCGAGTGCATCTTCCGCCAACTGTTTTGCGCGATTATGGACTGCGTTTTCCTGTTCGCACGAGGTTTCACGTGAAACACTAACTTGTTTTGAATGAGTAACTTGCATTGGATTTCGCCTTTCTCTCAGCGCGATGTTCGCGCGCGCCTGTGCCCAATCACCGGAGCAACAGCGTCGGGGGGCCTCGGTCAAGGCCGCGGCGAATGCCGCGCCCGGAGGGTCGGAGCGTTAGCGGAGAGCCTTTACCGGGGTACGCGCTGTTGTCTGTTCAAGGCGAAGCAAGAAGGCGCTGCTGATCGATGGAGTGCAAACGTGTCGGCCGGGTGCTCTGCTACCGGCCGCGAAACGCGTGTCCGCCCGGTTAGACGGACACGCTGACAGCGTCAGAGGTCGGATTCGTCGACGCTCTCGGGGTCTTCGCGCCGAGCCGCACGATCCAGTTTCAGGATGCTCTCGACGCGGCACTCGGAAATCCTGTGCCTCGCGCCGTCCTTTTCGTATTCGCGGCTGCGGAGTTCACCCTCGACCTGCAAATGAGCGCCCTTCTTCAGGCTGGCCGCGAATTCGGCAAGCTTCCCGAACGCAAGGCAGCGATGCCATTCCGTCCGCGATTCCCACGCGCCCTCCGGATTCTTCCATGACCGTTTCGTGGCCACGGAGAATACCGTGAAGGCGGTTCCATTGCTGCCGGTCTTCGTTTCGGCGTCGCCGCCGGTAAATCCGATGAGAGTGAGTCGGTTGAGATACATGATGTTTTCTCCTGTTCTGCCCGTGTGTCCTGGGGCACCCGGAAGCGAGAGGCGACCGCTCCCAAGGCAAGGAGTGGCTTTTCTGGGGGGACCAGGATGGGGGAGCCAGAACCGGAACGGCGCCGAAGGCGAAGCAGAGACTCCGCGGACCGCCGGGCGCGGGAATTCGCCCGAAGCTGTGCCCAGGACCAAAGGGCGGGATCAGGAGAAAAGAACAATGAAGCCGAAATCAAGTCTCCGATTCAGGTTGGGCGGACGCGAACGAACAACACGCATCAGTGAAAAAGCGGCCGGGTATTCTCGCGACTACGAGTAATCGAAGATCCAGCGGAAGTCGGGATCTGGACGGTCCATCTACCGGGCGGGAAGGTGGCCTGTATCGCCGGAAAGCTGTCGCAACGCTTCATAAAGCTGGCCAGGGCCGAGCAGCACTTCCTTCAGGCCGGTGCGAACTTTTTCCGACGCAAGCGCCTGTCTGCTCAACGTGGTGTGTGCCGCAAGCGCGTCCATCACGGCGTCGACGATTCCTGGCATCAGATCGGGAGAATTGCCGAACTGCTCTTTGGTGTTGTTCGAGGCCTGCTGCCGCAGCACATCGGATTCCAGCAACTTGCCCCGGATGACGCTGTTGACATAGACAAGCTTGTCGCCTTCGGTGGTGTCGCTGCCGAACAGGTCGTTCACCCTCGCGATGATCTCCGCGAGCAAGGCCTTTTCCTTCTCCTGCACCGACCCGGTGCCCGCTTCCGTCAGCGGTTTGAGCGTAGGCGATTCGGACCCGCCAAGCGGCAAGTTGCGCTGCCCGGCATTGCGCAGCGTGTGGTGCGTCAGAACGATTTTCGACAGGTCCACGCCGTCGCGCTCGCGCTCGAATTCCAGGAGCGGCATGAGGCGTTTGAAGAAGACGGCGCGTTTCTCGAGAGCGGTGTTGCCGTAGTCGAACATCTGCGAAAGGAACGTATAGGCGTGGCAGAAGGCGGCCATGTCGCGTTTGAAAAGATCGAGCGCGTCCATGTCTTCACGCGCCCGTTCGGCAGCCTGGTCCGCGCCTGCCTCTTTCGCCTGGAGCCAGCTGAGCTTGGCGGCCTTATAGCGGCGGGTGAGCCGGTCGGCGACCGGCGCAACGGCGCGCACGACATCGCCCTGCGTGGATCTTGGGTTCAGATCGGCGATCGCGACCCGGTCCACTTCCGGCTCATCGTAGAAGCCCGCAGCGTCGAGTTTGGCGCGCATGTTGTAAACGATATTCGGGTCCGTGACGTCTTCGAGCGTGGCCGTTTCGTAGTAAGTCTGGAAGGCCTTCAGAATGTCGTCGCCGTTGTTGATGAAGTCCAGTATGTACGTGGTGTCCTTGGTCCCGAACGGGCCGGAGTACGCCCGGTTCAGCCGCGACAGCGTCTGCACGGCCTGAATCCCGTCAAGACGGCGATCGACATACATGCCGCAGAGGAGCGGCTGATCGAAGCCGGTCTGGAATTTGTTGGCGACGAGGAGAACCTGATACTCATCGGTGGCGAAGGCGTCGCGGATGTCGCGCCCGCGCAGGTTCGGGTTGAGGATCTGGCTGGTTTCGGTAAACGGGTCCGCGCCGGAATCCTTGTCAACCACCTCGCCCGAGAAGGCGACCAGGGCGCTCAGCGCATATTTTTGCGCGCGAATGTATTTCTGCATCGCGAGCTGCCAGCGCACGGCTTCGACGCGGCTGCCCACAACAACCATGGCTTTGGCATGGCCGCCGAGCAGCGGACGCACATTCTCCTCGAAATGCTCGATGACAATCTCGACCCTTTGAGAAATGTTGTAGGGATGGAGCCGCACCCAGCGCATGATGCCTTTGACGGCGGCGGAGCGCTCAACCTGGGTTTCGTCCAGTTCCTTGCCCTCGTTCGCCAGGCGGAAGGCGAGTTTGTAAGTGGTGTAATTCCGAAGAACATCGAGGATGAACCCTTCTTCGATCGCCTGACGCATGCTGTAGACGTGGAACGCTTCGGGCAGATTGCCGGGTCCGGCGGGTTGATCGGGCAGAGGGCGGCGCCCGAACAGTTCCATCGTCTTGGGCTTGGGCGTGGCGGTGAAGGCGATATACGTGATGCCCGCGTTGACGCTGGTTTGGGAGCGCGCGGTCATTTGGGCACGGAGGATGTCTTCGGCGGTGATTTCACCGCCCTGTTCGAGATCGGCAAGTTCCTCCGGGCTGAGGATCTGTTTGAGCTTGCCCGCTGCTTCGCCGGTTTGCGAACTGTGAGCTTCATCGGCGATCACGGCGAAGCGACGGCCGGCTTTGCGCACCAGTTCGCTCATCTTGTCGTGGAGAGCGGGAAAAGTCTGGATGGTGCAGACGATGATCTTCTTATCGCCGTTGAGGGCTTCGGCAAGCTGGCCGCTCTTGCTGCCCGCGTCGTTCCTGATGGTGGTCACCACGCCCGCGATGCGCTGCAGATCGAAGACCGCATCCTGCAACTGGCCGTCGATCACTTTGCGGTCGCTGATGACGAGCACGGAATCGAAGACTTTCTTGTGCGCCGAATCGTGGAGTTCGGAAAGCAGGTGGGCGGTCCACGCGATGGAGTTGGTTTTGCCCGAACCGGCGGAGTGCTGGATGAGGTACTTGCCGCCGGGACCTTCTTCGGCGACGGCGCGGAGGAGCTTGCGGGTAGCGGTGAGCTGGTGGTAGCGGGGGAAAAGCCAGGCGACGAGTTGCCGCTTCTGGTCTTTAACGCTGACGAGGTAGCGGCCGAGGATATCGAGGAAGCTTTCGCGTTGCCAGACTTCTTCCCAGAGGTACGCGGTGGGATGTCCGGTGGGAGATGGCGGGTTGCCGGCCGCGCCCTGGTTGCCTTTGTTGAAGGGGAGGAAGCGCGTTTTCGGGCCGTCGAGTTTCGTCGCCATCATGGCTTCGGAGTTGGAGACGGCGAAGTGAACCAGAGCGCCCGCTGGGAAGCTGAGGAGCGGTTCCGGTTGCTGCCCTTTGGGGGCGGGGTGGCGGTCCAATTTGTACTGGTCAACGGCATCCTGGACGGATTGGGTGAAGTCGCTTTTGAGTTCGACGGTGGCGACCGGGATGCCATTGAGGAAGAAGACGAGATCGAGGCAGTTTTCGTGGGCGAGGGAGTAGCGGATCTGGCGGACAACGCGGAGGCGGTTGGCGTTGTATTTGGCGGTGAGGCCGGGGTTCATGCCGCTCGCGGGGCGGAACTGCGCGAACTGGAGCGTGCCGCGGACGGGGTGGAGCTCGATGCCGCAGCGGAGGACGTCGAGCGTACCGCGCGTGTTCAGTTGGTCGCGGAGACGCTCGAGGAGGACCTGTTCGGCTTGCGGGCCGAAGCTTTTAACGAGGGCCTGCCATGAGGGGAACTGGGTTTCGTGAACCCAGGCGAGGACGTCTTCGGGGAAGAGGGCGCGGGTGCGGTCATACTGGGCGGAGACGCGGGGCTCGAAGACCCAGCCGTGGGTTTGGAGGTGGGCGCAGATTTCGTCTTCGAGGTGGATTTCTTTATGCAGATCCATGCATGGCTTTCGGGGAGGGTGTTTGGCGGGGGGTGTAGTTGCGGACGTCGATTTTACCAGTTACGGCGGCCGAGATTAGGGCGGCGCGGCGTTCCTGGAGAATGGAGATGGCCTTTTCAACCTCGGATGCCAACTTGGAGAAATGGGAGAGCCTTTCGTGCAGCCAGTTTAGAATCTCACGTTGCTCATTAATTGGGGGGATGACTATCTGCAGACCCCGCACATCATCCAGAGACAATTGAACTTTTGCTCCGCCGTATCCCTGCATCTCGAAATATGTCTGACCGACGTCAGAGATGGCAACGAATGCGGCCCACTCTGGAGTCAAAAGGTCCCCTTTTAGGCGCGCCAAGGCGATATGCTGACTTACGAAGGCTTTGGGCAGGTCATCAGGTACGACGGCAACGGACCCGAGGTACGCGGTTATAGAGAATAGAAGGTCGCCATGCTTGACACGGGTGCGCTCCCCTTCAGAACCCGGAGGAACGATAACAAACTGCAAGTCGTCCAAATCCAGACGGATGTCGCCACGGCGTAGATTGGTAATCCGAAGAAAGATGTCCCCAGCATCGGCGTAGTGTTCCGCCCATCCGCGAGAACCGCTCGTCAAGAAGGAAAGGTCTGCTTTTAACCTAGCGACAAACCAGTTTTCCGGTACAGGCCCAATCCATTCACGCCCGGAGTATTTTGTTCGAGCATCCAAATTGAGACCTTTAGTTACCGCGTGGGTGATCACCCCCTCACGCTTCTCTTTGAGCAGAACGACTAACCTCCGCTGTTCCGCAATTAGGGCGTCGATGTTCGATAGGTGGTGCCGAATCAGTCTGACGATTTGCTCCTGTTCTGTGAGAGGCGGCACCGGAACCAGCAGATTATCAATGGCGGCCTGCGAGAGACCGACGCGAGTCAGACCGTTACACGCGACTTCCGCTTGTGCCCGGACCTCGTGGGAATCGAAAATGAATTTCAGAAATGCGCCACAGACGCCCGGTTTTGCGCGAGCGATTGAAAGGTGGTACCCGCATACAATGCCGGGCAGATCTTCCGGCACGTAGGCTGAGGCCGCGATGTCATCCGCCGTCTCGGAATCCTTTGTCAGGATTGTGTCGCCAGCTCGCAGGGTAAACTTCAAGACCTGGTCAGCGGAAGCGGTGGCACTCATGAAGGACATGTCCGCCCTGATCAGATCGTTGTAGTAAACATCGGTATAGTTGCAAAGGCGAACGGGGACTTCCCCCACGTATTCTTTCTTGTCAACGTTGCTCGGGGACACCGTCGCCACGAGCTTAAGGCGCTTGACCTCCCAGTGTTCCGGCACCTCACCCAACCACGCGATCCCGCTGTCTTTATATTTCTCATAGCGCGGAAAGCTCACGCGCTCAACTCCGCAAGCATTCGCTGGATATTCGCGGTGACGCCCTTCAATTCCGCATCGATCTCCGCCAAGTCGCGCGGTGGCTTGAACACGTAGAAATGCCGGTTGAAGGGAATCTCGTAGCCGACCTTTGTCTTTTCCTGGTCGATCCAGGCATCGGGCGCATGCGGCAGGACCTCGCGTTTGAAGTACGTCTCGACATCCTCATTGAGCGGCACGTTTTCGGTGTCGCGCAGGTCGGCGTCGGGCATCGGCTTGCCCTTCGTCTTGCCTTTGACGCTGCGCACGACCGCACCCTTCTCATCCCGCAACGGGCGCTCGACCGTGATGGTGCGATAGCCGAAACTCCCGTTCTTAAAGATCAGGGAAATGGGCACGCCATCGCGACGGACTTCCTCAAAATTTCCGAAGATGCGGGTGATTTCCGCGATGTGCTCCTCGCTCAATTCGCGGCGCTTGCTGCCGAGGCTCTTGCGCATCTTCGCATAGAATCCCGAAGCGTCGATCAACTGCAGCTTGCCTTTGCGGCGGGGAGTCTTGTGGTTGGTGACGATCCAGAGATAAGTGGAGATGCCGGTGTTATAGAACATCTCCGTCGGCAGCGCGACGATTGCCTCGACCAGGTCGTTCTCCAATAAATACTGGCGGATGTTGCTTTCGCCGGAACCCGCGCCGCCGGTGAACAACGGAGAGCCGTTCTGGACGATGCAGAAGCGGGCGCCGCCCTGGACGACGGGACGCATCTTCTTCACGAGATGAAGCATGAAAAGGAGCGAACCGTCTGATATGCGGGGCAGGCCAGGACCGAAGCGGCCGTTGTAACCCTGCTGCTCATGCTCCTTGCGGACGGCCTTTTCCGAACCTTTCCACTCAACGCCGAAGGGCGGATTGGAAAGCATGTAATCGAAAGTCTCGCCCGCGTGGCCGTCGTTGGCGAGCGTGTCGCCGGGTTTGATGCCCGCGACGTTCTGGCCTTTGATCAGCATGTCGGCTTTGCAGATGGCGTAGCTTTCGTCGTTGAGTTCCTGACCAACCATGACGACGCGCGCGCCGAGCTTTTCGAGGTATTCGCCGGCGACGGAGAGCATGCCGCCGGTGCCGGCGGTTGGATCATAGACGGTGCGGACGACGCCGGGCTTGGAGAGAACGTCGTCGTCTTCGATGAAGAGAAGGTCGGCCATGAGGCGGATGACGTCACGGGGGGTGAAGTGTTCGCCGGCGGTTTCGTTGGAGAGTTCGGCGAATTTGCGGATGAGCTCTTCGAAGATGGTACCCATGTCGGCGTTCGAGACGCGGTCGGGGTGGAGGTCCGCGGAGGCGAACTTTTCGGTGACGAGGTAGAGGAGGTCGGCTTTCTGCAGGCGGTCGATCTGGGCGGGCATTTCGAAGCGGTCGAAGATGTCGGCGACGTCGGCGGAGAAGGCGTGGAGGTAGGTGAGCAGGTTGCCGGCGACGTTGTCGGGGTCGCCCGCGATGGATTTGAGGTCCATGGGGGAGGTGTTGTAGAAGCCGGATTTGGCGGCACGGCGGAGGAAGGGATCGGAATCGAAGCCGGAGCCGTGGTGTTTGGCGATTTCGGCGAGGACGGCGGCTTTGGTGGGCTGGAGGACGCAATCCATGCGGCGGAGGACGGTGAAGGGGAGGATGACTTTGCCGTATTCGTGGGGTTTGTACTTGCCGCGGAGAAGGTCGGCTACCGACCAGAGGAATGAGGACAGATTCATGAGAACGTGTTTATTGTAGCGGTGGGGACTGTGTGGGGGTGGGCTACGGAAGCGTCCGTAACCGCTGGAGCGGATTCACGTTCCGCAAATCGCCGTTCTTCAGGAACTGGTTTCTGGATTTTGGACATAAGAGCTGTTCGTAACAGATATGGTTCGGAGCGACGAATGGTCTATCTCCGAAAGCGTGTAATCCAGAATCGGCGTTTGTCTTTAGCGGTGGGCCCAACGCCCGAAAACGTAATGCGAACGTTCTTATGTATGTTTGTGGCTTTTCAGAGCGACCGGACTTGTTCTGGCGGCTCGCTGCTTCCCTGGCCGTCACAATCCTGAAGCCGTATTTGGACGCTGTCTGCATGCGCTCGCGAATTAGCCGACGCGCAAATAGCCAGAGCGAGCCGACTCTCACGGGGGGGGTATACAGCACGCTGCGCTCAGAACGTTGGCAAGGCCGTGCTCCGCGTAGAGATAAGGGCTGGCAGGTGTTAACGTGGGAGATTCAAAACGCCGAAGGCCTCGTTTGGGTGCCTGGTAAAAGGAACTCCGTCAGAAGCGCATCTCGCCTCCTATGAAGTTCGATTTCGATCTCTTTATTAGTTACGGCACGGCTGTCGATTACCGGCTCGCCCGAGACCTCGAGAGCTTCCTCGAATCAGTTCACCGGCTTGAGGTAACCGCCGGTCCTCCTCTTCGCGAACTGCGAGTTTGCCGTGACGGTTCCGATTTTCATGTTTCCCACCATACGGGTGAGACTGCCGCGACTATCGAGCTTTACCTCGGCAAATCCGAAGAGCTGTTGGTGCTGTGCTCGCGTACCTCCCGTGAATCGGTTTGCGTCCGAGACGAAGTCAAATGGTTCCTGAAGAACCGAGGCCCCGAAGGGATCCGGCTCGCCATTACCGAAGGTAGCGACGTTAACCTGCTTGAGCATGAGGTATTCGCCCCCGAACTTATCGAAGCCGGGCTCCACAGGCGAATCGCATACGATTTTCGCGGTTTCCGAGGCCGAGCCAGCCGCGCTTGGCGGGCTGTCCGCTTCTATGACGATGAGCGTCTCCGGCTCGCCGCCGACCTGAACGGTCGGCCGCTCTCCGCGATCCAGCCAATCTGGGTTGCGCAGCAGCGCAGAACAGCTCGCCGGCAACTCCAAACTGCATCAGCCGCAGCCATCTTAATGGCGGGTCTGGCGGCATTCGGCTGGTATGAGCGGCACCAAGCCAGGGAACGCGGTGAGGAAACCCGCCGCCAACTGTACGTGAGCAGCGTCAACCTGGCCCAGCGCGCCTGGTCGGAGGGCTCGCTCGACTTTTCGCAGCGTCAGCTTGACGCACAGATCCCGCGGCAGGGCGAGGACGACCTCCGCGACTTCGACTGGTTCCATCTCTCCCCACGCACACACGCCCGAGTTGCCAGCTTTTCGACGCCCAGGGTCGCGGCCGGCTCGGTAAGCATCTCGGCCGATGGCAAGCTCCTCGCAGCGGGAGGCAGGCGTTGGGCGAAAAATGATCTGGACAGAACGGCGTTGGACGTTTGCGTGTGGTCACTCGAAACCGGCAATCGCCTCTGGACGCTAAAGGGCCATACCCGCGAAATCGTCGCGGTCGCATTTTCGCCCGCCGAACCTTTACTGGCCACCGCGAGTGAGAATGAAGTCCGTCTCTGGGACCCGCTGACTGGCAAGCTGCGGCGCACTCTCACGGCTGTAACGATCTCTGGCCGTCCTCTCGATCCGAATGTCAGCAGTCTGGCCTTTTCGCCGGACGGGAAGTGGTTGGCAGGGTCGGAGGGTGGCGCGATTCTTCTGTGGGATCGTGACTTCCATCCATTGAGTCCGCTAATTGTGTCGTCTGACCGCTTGAGCCGGCCCGCCTTCTCGCCCGACAGCAAACGATTCGTGGTGGGGGACAGCAAAGGCAAAGTCTTTCTATGGGACGTTGAACTCCGCCGCCAGATCCGTGTTCTCGGTTCCCATCAAGACGCCGTAAACGCGACGGTGTGGGTGCCAGGATCCACCTTAGCCGCCACGGGCGGTGACGATAAGCGTGTATTGATTTGGAACACCGCCGCTAGCGACCGCGAACCGACGGAACTGGTTCAGACCGACTACGTGGAGTCACTGGCGGTTAACAAACGGCTTGAGCTGGCCGTGGGTTTTGGAAGCCCTGTCCAACTGGAGAGCGGCCGCGCGATCAGCCTGTGGGAGCTCGGCCACCAGACACGTCGCGGAGAAATCCGCGGATTGAAGGGGAGAGTTTTGGGGCTCGAATATACGCCCGACGGCAGCAGGTTGGCGGCCGCGGCAGACGGCGAAGACGTGAGTCTGTGGGACGCCGCCAGGGCGCAGTTCATGTCTGTAATCCCAACCCGCGATGCACCCGTGTGGTCGCTCAGTTTCTCCGCCGCTGGCGACAAGGTAACCGCCGCCATGAACGGCGGATATCTCCAGCAATTCGATCTTGTCCACGGGACTGCGCTTACCAGCCCCAAAGTCCACTCCTGGCGCGTCGAGTCGGTTTCGGTCGATCCCAGTGGTCACTACATTGCGTCAACAGGGTTTGACCACAGCGTGCGACTGTGGGACCGGATGTTGACCTCGCCTGGCCGCGAGTTGACGCGGGCCGAAGGCTGGGGATTTGTTGAAGTCGCATTCTCACCTGACGGAAGCCACCTGGCAGCGGCTGGCAGCTGCCAGGGGACGGTGCTCATATGGCGCATGGAGGACTTGAAGCTGCTTCCTCATCCGGACAAGCTCGGATGTCCGGTTTTCGTAGCCTGGTCACCCGACGGGTCCATTCTGGCATCAGGCGGTTCAGAGACGGCCGAGTCGGTGGGCAAAGGTGCAGTCTATCTGTGGCGTATCCGCGAAAGCGTCGCCACAAAGTCTTTACCAGGTTCTGAAGGCGAACCCCAGTGTGCCGGGTTTTCGCGCGACGGGAAGGCGCTCGCCGTTGGATATCGGTCTGGTGAGGTCAGAGTCTGGGACCTGGCAACGAAGACGGTCCGCACGGTGTTGAACGGCCATCGGGGTGCAGTGAATGCCGTGGAATTCTCGCCGCGCGGCCGCATCATTGTTTCGGCAGGAGAAGATCACACCGTTCGGCTCTGGGACATCGCGACAGGACAGCCCCGCGCCACCCTAATCGACAGCCCAGATGAGATCTATGCTCTGCGATTCCGGCCGGATGGGAAGATGCTGGCCGCAGGCACCGGTAACGGCACAATCATCTTTTGGCGCAGCGACGATACCCATTCGCCCCCCGGGGAAAGGCTTCTATCCGGACCGATAATAGGTCACTGATAAGTGCGACCCCGTATGCCTCTTCAAACGCGAGCAGGCCGAATCGAGGTCGAGCGAGGCAGTGAGCATGATGATTCTGAGCCAAATGAACCTGACATTGTGATACTTGAGGTGGATAAGGCCACGATGCCAAGGGTGCGGGCATTGACTGCCACTGAATCGTCGGCAAACAGAAAATTGCTCGGGACCGGTTTCCCGGTAGTTCTTGAGCTATCCTCTTCGGTCTCTGAAACTGGATTACTCCCGTAAATCCGGTTGTGTCGTTTCGGTGACGGGACGGTGAGTTGTTTAAGGCGACCTTGCCAGGCATGGCCTGCCCTTCTCCTCATCGGTCGCGGACAGCCGGTTCCTCCCCTTGCGAGCATCCCGGACTCCGCCCAATCATCTGCGCCTTCTCAACCGTATACCGCGCGTAGTACCCCGGATTCGGTTTATCCGCCCGAAACGCTTCAATCGCCCGCACCACATCTTCCGGCAACTCGCCCCGGCCAAGCGCCCGCATAGCAAACCCCCAATCCCGTTCCGACTGGCTCGTGCTCCCGTCCGCCGTATTCCGCCCGCCCGGAACCCCGGCGCGCCGCCGCTCCGGATCCACCGCCTGAGCGATCCCTTCCACAGAAAACTCCGGAAACTGCGAAGGCCGATAAACCTCCCCGCTCAAGTTCTCCACCGTGACGAAATGCGGCGACGCATATTTATGGTTATAGAAACCCGGCACCCGCAGCACCCGCGTGCAATCCGTAGCCGCCACATCCGCCCCCAGCGCCCGCGTCATCCCGCGCATCAGCTCCTCCGCCTCATCCTTCCGAAACCCCTCCACCCGCCACACCACCTGAAACTTCCCAGGTGAACTCGTCAGCACATGATTCGGTGCCGGCATATCCTCCCGTGCCCGCATCGCCCCAACCGCCTCCGCGCCATTCGTATCGAAGTCCAGATAGACATGCCGAATCTCATCCACATCCGCCTTATGCCGCCCCCGCGCCTCCGGCCGCAGCGAGTTCATGCTGATATAAATCTCATGGCGCTGGGCATTCATATGCCGAAGCCAGGCCTGATACTCATCGCTCGCGATCTTCTCCGCGCCGGACACACGCGTCGTCGGCACCCCGGACCGCCGATGAATCATCACCACCGCCAGCCGGTCCTCCGGCCTGAAATTGGCGCGAATGTATTCCGCGCCGATTGACCTGCGGGATTGCGAAGGCATGTCGCTACCTCGCCTCGAACAGACGTTCCAGCTCAAACCGGTCGGAAGCCGCGTCGTATCGCTCCAGCCGGGATACCAGCTTCACGACACGCCGCCCATCCGAACCCCGCGCCACATGCACCACAAGATGTATCGAATCCGCGATCTGAAGCCGCGTCGCCTGATACGGCATTCCCGTCTGGGCCATCTGGGCACACGTCGTCAGCCGATTGACCGCAAGCGCCACACTGTTCGCATGGATCGTTGTGAGCGACCCGCCGTGCCCGGTATTCAGCGCCTGCAGCAGATCGAAAGCCTCAGCTCCCCGGACCTCGCCGACAATAATCCGGTCCGGCCTGTGCCGCAGAGTTGCCCGAAGCAATTCCCTGATCGTCACGGCCGGCGCCTCCCCCAGACTCCGCCGCGCCTCCAGCCTGAGACGGTTCGGCTGCTCCACCCGCAACTCCGCGGTGTCCTCGATCACGACCAACCGCTCGCACGGCGGGATCAGGGCAACCAAGGCGTTCAGCAACGTCGTCTTCCCGGAACCGGTTCCGCCACTGATCAGGATGTTCTTCTGGTCGATAACGGCATCCTCCAGAATCATTCGGGTCTGCTTCGTAACCATCCCGACCCGCATCAGTTCATCGAGAGTGAACAGGTGCCGCTGGAACTTCCGGATCGTCATCGCGGCCCCGCCAACGCTGCAGGGCGGAAACGCCGCGGCCACCCGCGATCCGTCCGGCAGTCTCGCATCGAGTAATGGCCGCTCTTCACCGATCTCTTCGCCCAGGTGCCGCGCGATCATGATCGCCGCCGTCCGCACCTGCGCGTCGCTGATCTCGACGCCCGCCGCGCGCACGCAAACGCCATCGCGCTCGACAAATACGCCCGATCCCGGATTGATCATGATCTCCGACACGGTCGGGTCCATTAACAGCGGCTCCACCGGCCGCAGGAACGGCAGAATGGTCTCGAAGCTCATCAGATCAGTCCCTTCTCCGCCTGGTCGAACCACGTGAGGTTGACCGGCAGATAAAACGGCTTCAGGTAACAAAGAGTCGGCGGCAGCGGATTGACGCCGTCATAAGCCAGCACCACGGCCTCGGCATTCTTCAGTTCCCCGAACACTTTTGGCTCAAAGATGTAATCGCAATGCAGGTTGTAGGTTTTGGAAGCGCTAACGCTGGCCTTGTGTGCCGTGGTCCGTCCGGTCAGCAGGCTCACCTGCGCATCCTGCCCGCTTTCTGAAATCGAGTAGTTCAGCTTCAGCTGCTCTTCTTTCCCGCAGAGGTCGGCGGCCGTGCGGGCGCTGAAATCATCCGAGAGCGAAAGGAATATCTTGGTCCGGAACGTCTGCAGCAGCGTCCGCCATGTCTCGCCCGACAAGGTGGACCGCAGCGAGCTAATGCTCTGCGTTGCCACAATCGGGATACACTTCGCCTGCCGCGACAGAGCGAAGAATTTCTCGTCGCCCGTGGGATCGTTCTCGCCCACAGTGGCAAACGCCTGGTATTCGTCGCACAGGAACATCACGGGACGGAACTCATCCGAAGATTTACCCTCCATGTCGGGAATCCGCCCGATCATGGCCCGTTGAAAGTCCTGCTTCATCAGGGTGCCGATCGCCTTCGAGAGTCCGGGATTCGCCGCGGCCGGAAAGTTCAGCGCCAGCACCTTGCCGCTCGCAACGATGTCGGCGAACGAAGGCATGGGCCTCCCGTGCTTGCCGTCCGCGTTCGCCTCCGGATCGAAGCACTCCTTCGGCGGACAGAAGATATGTTTCACGGTCGGGTTGTCGTCGAACAGGGAAAGGAATACCGAGATGCCTTCCACGATGGACGTGCGGAGCTTCGCCTCGATCCTCGACCAGTCGTTCTCGAACCAGCGCCGCACCGCCTCGAACTGCTGAAACTTGCGGCTGTCGAACTCCGGCTCCGAGAGCACCAGCAATTCAAAAGGAATGGACTGCTTTTCCAGATAAGCCACAAGCTCCGGCCTCTCGACGGCGCGCATATACTGCTGGTCGTAATCGAGCCGCTTCCACTGGCCGGTGCACAGATACTCATGATCGAGATAGACGTCCTTATCGATCAGCAGGAACCGCGTCGCGAACGAATCCCGCCCCTCTTCAATCCGTTCCGCCAGCAGTTTGGGATTGATGGCGCACAGGTACACGTCGAACAGCGTTACGTAGTCGTAGAGCACCTTGTGCAGCAGGATGATGAACTTGACCAGGTTCGTGTAGGCCTGCTGCCAGAACGGCTCCTTGCCTTTGCCGAACAGGTTGTTGAGCAGACTGGCGACGCCATACGCCAGCGCATACGCTTCCAGATCGTTATGCAGCGGGTTGTAGCGAAGGTCGCCCGCCAGATTCAGTTCCAGATAATCTTCCGCGCGGCCGCAGTCCTTCAGAATGTCGCGAACCCGGTGGCAGAAGTCGCCCTTCACTTCCAGCACCAGTCCCGCCGCTTTCCGCTTTTGATCCCGCGCGGCAAAGCTTAGGATCTGCCGCGCGAACGGGTACATACAACAAGTGGTCTTTCCGCTTCCGATGGCCCCGAAGATCGCGGTGCCGGTGTATAGACCTCGCGCCGGGATCTCCAGCCAGCGGGGCTGCTCGGCCGGGCCCCGGCGCTTGGCATGGTGGAGTTCCCCCACGACAACCGAGAGCGCCGGCCGGTCATCCGGCGGCACGTAAGGCGGCAACGCACCCGCCGTGCGCTTCCGATCCTGCCGCACCACGAAGACATACGCGAATGAGAGCACGAACGTGGCGACCATGTACGGCGTGCTGAACAGCATGGCCGTGTAGGTCAGCCGAATGCCGGTGTAAATGCCCGGACGGCTGATCCGAATCATGTTGAGAAGCGGATCGTCCACGGGAAACGGGTGCCGCAGAAACAGCAGCAGGCCGACCGCGCACGCAAACATAAAGCTGACAAAAGATCTGTTCTCCGCGGCGTAGCGCATTCTGCCTCCTATGCCGTCGCCGACTTCCGCTTCGTGTGTGGCTTGCGGACCTTGCTCTTGAGAAACGCGGCGAGCAACTGGTTCAGGATGAAGCCCTGCGCGCTGCTGTCCATTTCTTCGCACCGTTGCCGGAAGGCATCCACCAGGCGCTTTTCAACGCCGGTGACCGAGAAAGTTGCCGTTTCGATTTTGGGTTGGGGTTTGATGTTCATATAGAAAAACTCCGTTGGGCGATTTACAAATTCATAGGCGCCAGGCGCCGTGCCGGACTGGGGCGACCCCCACAGCGACGACAGGAGCGAGGAAAAGGCACCGTGGCGGGATACCGCCATGGTTGCCGGGGTCGCTCCAGTAAAATTTCCTGCCGTTTGAGCCGCCACGAAGTGGCCACCGATTCCGGTGAAGCGGCCGATAACGCGGTAGTTAGGGGAAGCCACAGAGGCAGTGAGAAGGGGTGTGGAGAGGTGACTGCGATCTGCATGGCGTTAGTCACCCCGCTCCGCCTCATACAGGCTGCCGAAAAGACCGAAATTGAAGTTCAGAACCTGCGCGCGGAATACCCCGCGCGCGTGCAAATCCGTGCGGGATTCCGGGCTGATTTCGCTGCGCAGTCCGGAATCGCCGCGTTGTTTCCACAGCTCGAACAGGTGGTCGAAGCGCGCCCCCGAAAACTGCTTGCGAGCCTGCCGGTAGCGATCCAGCCGATACTGATCGAAACCGCCAAGACCAGCCGTCGCATGTTCGTGGCGATCCCGGAAAAACGCGAGCGCCTCCGCCGCGATCGGGTCTTCAGGTGCCGCGCCCGAGGATGCAATCAGCCGTTCGAATAAACGGCGTGCCGTCTCGATTCCGCCGCCAAAACCCGCCAGGTACAGCACCTCGAACCGCTCCAGCCGGGAAAAGAGGGGGCGATAATTTCGGAGGAAAGAAGCGAACGCTTCGCCGGTTCGGTAGCCCGGATCGACAAAGCCGAAATGTACCGTCTGATCGCTGCCTGTTCTGAAAATCAGAGGCTTGTCGACGAACCACCGAAGCGTGGTCTGCTTCCCGTCTTTCGACGAATACCGCCAGACCGGCAGGTGCTCCCTTTCGATGTTGAGCGTCTCCGTGAACAGAGCCAATTTCTCTTGTTCCGTGGGAAACCAGCGGACATCGTGCTGCCGGAGAACGAAATCGAAACCCATCAGTCTCGCCTTGATGGTCTGCGGATCGTGCTGCCGGCGATTCCGGTTATCCGGTTCGCCGAGCGCATCGAACAGCACCTTCGAGCAGAGGCTGTACACCTTCCGGCGATAACGAAGGTCCAGTTCTTTGATGTGCCTCTCGCCGCGAAGTTTGGCGATGAAGTTGTCCACCGTTTTCCCGAGCTTCCGGTTGATTGCCGAACAGTACTGCCGCCGCAAAAAGTACCCGGAGTGCAACGCCGCGCGCGATAAGAACTCCGCCTCACGTTCGGTATAGCCGAGCGATCTGACGTTCTGAATTCGGTCCTCGTTCGTCATCCTTAACCCTCAGATGGAGATCAGCGCCGCCGCGTAATCCGGCTCCCACGGCGTGCCGCCCGATGTGGTGTCCGGGCCATAAATCTTCAGTCCGGCCGCGCGCTTGGCGGCGATCTGCGCCGGCTTGTAATCGCCGGTTGCCAGTTCCAGATCCACGCGTTCGCTCTCGCCCTCACGCGTCTCGTACTCCACGCGCAGATCGGGAATCACGAAGCGCCCGTTCACAATCTGGATGTCATGCCGCGCGCCGATTGCAGCCTTCCTGTCCGGACTGCCGGGATCCCCGCCCCGCCGATTCAGCTCGGACATGAGCTGCTTCTTGACCTCGAAATCCATCACCACACGCGTGACCCGGCCACCCGCAGCCTCGATCTCAGCGCGCTCCCGCTGGTACATGCGGTAGATGCCGATGTCGTGACGAATCTCGGCGGACTTCACCAGACCCGAGTAAAACTGCTGGCCCGAACCACTGCCCACGGCGGCCTTCCGCGCGGCACTGCGGCCCTTTCTGGTCAACACAACAACGTCGAAAGTCTGCCCGGATTTCGGGTTCGCGGCGGTCCTGCGTTCCACCAGTCCCGCATCGCGCAACACCCGGATATCCCGGTCGAACGCTGGATAGCGGCCTTCGTAACGATGCTCGATCAGATCACGCACGCCGATGGTCCGGAACTTGCCGATCTCATTCAGAGTGGACCACTGATCGGCACTCAGACCGGTCCGCGGGTCGCGCATCCTCGTGCTGCGGACGTCACCTGTTCTGTCGCGCTGCCCGGCGTCCGCTTGCCGTTGCGATTGCGACTTTTCGAGTGCGGTTCGGATCGCCGCATCGTCACGCTCCGGCGAATATAGAACGCCTTTCCTTTCGCGCAAGCCCTGCGCGGTGTAAGCGCGCCCGATGTCCGAACCCTTCACTGCTTTGCCGCGAAACTGGTACGACATCCCGTTCAGCCCGCGCACGTTCACGCTCGGCAGCGGAGTGACACCGTTCTTCTCCAGCCGCTGCAGGAACTCTGAGAACGTTGGCTTCCCCTGCGCGGACTGGTCAATGATCGCCGCCAGTTCCGCCGATGAACTGCCGCCACCACGACCGCCCGACGTAGGTCGCGCCGTCTGGTCCGGCTGCTCACGATCAATGTCCGGGCTGTATCTCGACATAAGAAAGCTACTCCGTCAGACGGTCCGTAAGTTCCTCGCTGATGCTGGAGCCGGTCCTCAACTGCTTCTCCACATGCGCGAGCTTCTGCCCGGTGTCGCGCAGGAAGAGCTTGCGATTGACGGCGAAAATCCCACCGAACAGGTTGAGCGCGAACAGCCCGGCGAAAGCCGTAATTGCCGGAGCGTAGAGCCGGAAAATCTGCGTCCGTAACGGAGCCAGATTCGACAGCTCGCCCAACAGAAACACCGCCAAAATGGCAACGATCGCCAGCGTCAGGAACAGGGAGGACCGGATCATATTCCCGCCTTCAGAACGCCTGGTCCTCGCGCAGATACGTCACCATCAATCCCAGCGGGTTGACCGGAATCATCGAGTTCGGAACTTCCGTGGTGAACGTGAACGTCACGCTCTCGATGTACTTCTCGCGTCGCAGTTCAGAGCCGTCGCGCCCGTGATAGATCTTCTCGATGTCCACCTGCGCGATGTACGGAGCCTTCCGGAGATCCGCCAGCACGATGTTATTCACCTGAATCCGAACGTCGTCGGCGTCGCCGATCAGATACTTCTCGATTGCCTTTGTTCGCCGTTCCTCATCCATCCGCGACTCAGCCAGCGGCCTGCTCAGGAAGGACATCGAGCGGCCAAAATCCTCGCGGACGGTCGCACGGTTGCGGCCGTAATAGTCATGCACGAACTGGGTCAGAAAGTATTTGATCTCCGGCGCCTGCGGCTTGTAATCGAGACCGGTAACACCCAACGCCTGCGCTCGGCCCACCTCGTCTATGCGCACCACGATCCGGTCGCGCTGCTGCGCCTGTGTCCGGAAATTCAGCGCAAGCAGGCCGACGGAAATCGCCAGTGAAAACAGCAGCGCCACCCGCAGATACTGATTCGTCACACGCGGCTGCACGATCGCCGCCGCGAAGCTCCCGGCCGCGTCTTCATACGTCTTTGGTCTTGGTAACAGATGCGTTCCTGATGCCATAGCTATTTCCACCATCCGATGCCGGGCATGGCATGATCGCCCGCCTGCCCGGCGAAAATATTCGAAACGAGCCGGGGAACCTGCAGCATTCCCCAAAGGAACGTGATCGACAGGATCACGATCTGAATAAACATTCCGGCGAGCTTTTCGAGCGTGTCCGGGAAGCCATTCTGGTTGAAAAAGTTCAGCCAGATCTGGCCGTAAACATAGACGAACGCGTTGGCGATCACCGGGTAAAAGCTGTACTGGATGAGCGCCTTCAGCCAGCCCCAGAAGATCCAGTCCATGTTGGGCACGATGAAAAAGGGGATGAAAACCGGCCCCACCAGAACGATGCAGCCGGCGGCCACAAACCCGAACGCGATGATGCTCAGCAGGGCGACCTGCGCCGCCGACATCACGAAGATCGTCGCGTAATAGTAGATGACCGGCGACACCTCAAAGAAGTTCAGCCCTACCGGGACGATGATCACTTCCGTGGCGTTCGCGATCTTGCTGCCGACGTTTTCCTCACTACGCTCTTCGATCTGCGATGCCAGGTTCGCCCCGGTGTCCGTCACCATTTTGTGGAAGCTGCTGCCGGTGCCGGGAAAGGGCTGATCGTAGAAATGAATCATCGCGCCATCAATCGCGACGGCCAGCACCAGCGCCGCGAAACGATTGGCATGGAACGAGCCCGCAAGCGCGAACTGGAAACCTTCCCAGATCACGAGAATGGTCGCGAACACCCGAAACATGTGGTCGCCGGTGGCGACGAACACATCCATGTGGTTCGTAATCAGGTCGATTGTCGCCTGCGTGATTTGAACGAACAGCCCTGAATTTCCCATGGCCGTTTACGGCAGGCGCGCGGCGTGCGCCTGCGTTGTCCCTCCCCAGATCGCCTCGCGGTTCTGCGCCGCGTGTTGCTGGGCCGCGACACTGATCGCGATTCCGTCGGCCATCGCATCGTGGGCCATCTTCGATTGCACGGTCTGCTGGTCCACGATGGCGGCGAGAAGTTCGTTCGTGTTTTGCTGCTGACGCGCGTTGATCACACCCGCGGCGCTCACCTGATTCAGAACGCCGACTTCCGTGTTCAGTTCAGGATTGTTCGACGAGGAATCGAACGCCAGTCTGCTGATGGCCAGGTCCGTGGCGGCGGCATTGCCACGCACGAGCCCAACCTGATTCAGCGCGTTCCGAGCGGCGGCGTCGGTGAGTTCCACGGAGCCATACCGCCGCGCGAACTGCGTCTGCTGGCCCGCGGAAAGAGAGTTCCACATCGGGCTGTAATCGCGCAATGAAACAGTTGCGGAATCCCACGCCGACTGGGTGCCGGCGCCCGTATTGATTGCGTGTGTCCAGTCGCCGGTGGTGCCGTATGTGTTCGTGGCGGTCGGAAAAGTCCACGTGGTCGCGGGCGGCATCCACGCGTTCTTTGTCGTGATGTTGGTCGCGGCGCGCAGCATGTTCGCGTACGCCTGTTGCGAGAGTTGATACAGCGTCATGATCGCCTCATACTGCCGAATCGCCTGCTCAAGCTCAGAGGCCATGCGGGCGTAAGCGCCAGGATCGCTGACCACCGAAAATCCAAACTGCGCGGCTGCGGGCAACGTAAAGATGCCGATGGCCGCGGCCGTGAGAAGAACGTTCCTGTTCTTCATTGCTTGCTCCTTTCCTCACGGGTTTTCGCTCTTGCGTGGCTGTCCGGAATGCGCGCGTGTCGCATCGCGTCGTCCTGCCCTTTAAAAAGTTCCTGCGCTTTCCGGACGGATTCCTGCTCCCGTTTGCCCGGTTCCGTGCACGCGGCGGAAATGACGAGAAGTCCCATTGCAAGGAACCTCATCGCGCCCCCCCGATCACTTCGAGCGCGTGAACAAGCGCCATTCCAACGAGGCCAAGAAACAGCGGAACGAAGAAGATTCCGCCGAGCACAAGAATGATGATGTTGCCGATCCGATACGGTCTGGTGAAATGCTTCAGGTCTTTGTCCATGGGTTTCCTTTCGTCGTTATAAGTCGCCCGGCATTCGGTGGTTTTCATAGGCGGGCAGCATCAGGTCGCCGGTGAGATAAACCTTGATGCGGTGCCCCTCGCGAATCGTGATCGTGGGCAGTACGTTCAGAAACCGGTCGAGGATTCGCGTTGCCGACCCCGACAGACTCTGCGAAACGCCCTGCCTGTAAACATCCACGCCGGATGTGTTGTAGCCGTAACTTCCGCCCGCTTGCTCGATAGCCGCGATGGCGCCCAGCGCGAGACTCGCACCGAACGTCTGCAGGTAATGCTGATTTACCTGATCCTTCAGGCCCGTCTCTCCGATCTGATTCAAACCCTTGAACTGATCGAGGCTGACCGCATATCCGTCGGGCATGATCAGGCGGTGAAACACGACTGCAAGACGCTGCTGGCCGGTTGCCGCCACCCGCTGCGTTTCGCCGAGAATGCGCGCGCCCTGCGGAATCAGGACGTGTTCTCCGTCGTGCGAATAGACCGGCGTCGTCACCAGAACATTGACCGGTCCCGCGAAACTGCCGTTCAGCCGGTTGGTCAAAACCGTCTCGATGATGCTTCCTTCAAAGAGACGGTGCACATTTCCGGTCGCTTTCTGCAGCGCCGGATCTTCGGCCTTCTTCTCGCGCGGCGCGGGCCGATCACTTTCTTCCTGCGTTGATGCCGCCGACGGTTTCGCCGGCATCGGCGGAGGCTGCATCGTCGCAGCAAGTGCGACGCGTTGCGCGTCAATCAACTGTCGAACGTCGGCAAGGTCGGAACTGACGGATCGATTGCCGCCCGTGGATGGCTGCTGGTCTTTACGGAAGGAAAGCGCCACATTCGAAGCCCGCAGGGCATCCTGCTCTCTCTTCCGCCGCGTGATTGCTTCGCTCTCCTCCGGCGTTAGTTGGCGCGGTGTCGGCTGCACGGCAACGCTCCCCACCGCGGTTGCACCCGGTTGCATCGACTGCATACGAAGTGTCTCGCCGCGCATCTGTTCCGCCCGCGCGCGTTCCTGCGCCAGGTTCTTCGCCTCTTCATCCAACTGGCGAACATACTGCTGCACCGATTGTGGCGACGTGGGGTTCTCGGCCGCACTCGGCTTCGCCGTTTTGGCCTTTGTCTTCGGGGTGCTCGGCGAGTTCGAAAGGGCGATCACAAGAGCGATGAGCCCGCCCACCGCCAGCATGATGACCGTCTGCCGGTGTTTCGCGCTGACGCCCGGCGGCTTCGGAACTTTGTTCTGGATCTCCGGCACCGCGCCGTCGTTTGGGGTCTGGTCCGCCACGGCCTATTCCTCCCTCCGAAAATCCAGCCGCTGTTTGCCAATGGAGAGATAACCGTCGTCCAGAATTTTGCCCACCACATACAGGCCGTTTCTGAACTCGAACGAGATCAGGTTCGGCTTCCCGTCCTTGATCTCATAGAGCGCCGGCGTCTCATGCGGGTTCGCCCAAATGTACGTGAACCGGTCATCGTGAGCAATCGCGGCAACCTGAAACGGCTTGCGATCCGCGAACCGGTACACGTGCTTCAGCTTCCCCGGATAAGCGCCGCGGAATGCGTCCACCTGCTCGCCGATCGACTTCGCGGCGGCTTCCTGCGCGGTCCGCGCGGCATCGTGAGCCGCTTCGGCCTGTTGTTTCCAGCGGTCCGCATCCGCGGCCGGAATCCACTTCGCCGGCGCCGCCGCGGCGGTCAGCATCTGGTCGTCTTTCGGCTGGACGAAGATCTTCAGGTCCGGTTTTTCGTCGCCTTCCACCAGCAGGAACGAATACACGTTTCCGCTGGCCGCCACCAGATTCAGATTGGTTCGCGCCTTCTCTTTCTCCGGCTTGACGTAGGCGAAATTATCCGCGCCGTTGATGACCCAGTTCTCTTTGTCGCCGCAGACGAAGTCCATGATTCGCTCGGACTTCGGCAGAACGAACACGGTTGTGTACCGCAGCCGGGTCCGAACCTCCGGCACTTCCTTCTCGCGGTATTCGACCGTGCGCGCCGCGACCGGCGCTTCGATGGCAGCAGCAGTTGCTGGCTGACGAGGAACTTCGCCTGCGATCAAAGAACCACAGGAAAGGGATGAGAGGATCAGCTTCTTTCGAATGTGCATGGTGCTCCTGTTGGTGTCTGTTTCGAAGCAGCGCAAGCCGCTGCCGCTTTCGGGACGTCGAGTCGAACCACTTTCGAAGAGCCCGGCTGCTTGATCAACATCTCCCGCTTCGGCTGCAACGTGGTGATCAGTTCGGCCTCCACGTCGTTGAGCCGGAAGATTCGCTTGTAGTGTTCGCGGTCCATCCGCGGGTTCGCGAGGAAAATCATGGTGCCGCAACTCTCGGCCACGGTCTGCAGCATGTCGCTCTGCTCCAGATCGCCGCTGGATTGCGTGGCCAGAATCATCGCCGCGTTCTTTTTGCGCCAGGTTTTCAGGGCCTCGGAGATGTAAGCCTTCACGGTCGGATTCCGAAAGAACCGCCACGCTTCATCGAGCAGCGCGATCTTGAACCGGCCCGCGGCGGCGGGGTCGTAGAGAGTGGCGTTCGAACGGTGCAGGATGTAGAAGAGCAGCGGCTCGAGCACATCCGGATATCGGTCCAGTCCTTCGAAATCGAAGACCTGGAATTGCGAACAGGTCAGCGTGTCGTGCGTGTTGTCGAACAGCGCGGCGTACTGGCCGCCTTCAATCCATCGCGCCAGATGAGGCCTGAGCGCCATTGGCAGACACGCCGCGAGCGTGCGCAGTCGCCTCACGCCGGGGTCCAGTTCATATAGGTTCCCGATTGTTTCGTGAAGGACCTTTGCCATCGCCCCGTCTAGTTGCCTGCCGCCGGATTCGATCAGCACCCGCACGAACGAGAAAAGGAAATGGAGGTTCTCGCGCGTCGGCCGGAGACTAAACGGATTGATCGTGAACTGGTTGCTGTCGATCCCGATCGTCATGTATGAGCCGGCGAGCCGCGCCGCGAGATCTCTGTAGGAACCGCCGAGATCGAAGATGACGGTCTGCGGCCCGTACTTCTGGGCGTGTTCCAAAAGAAAGCTGCAAGTGAACGATTTGCCGCTCCCGGTCATCCCGGAGATGAGCGTGTGCGGAACGTCCTGGTAGTGCAGGTTCAGGAAATAGGGCGTCTGCTGCCGGCTCTCCAGCACTGCCAGATACTCCGCCCCTAAATGAGCGTTCCGCGTTTCGCCCGTCGCGGGCGCAAAGAGCAGCGACAGATCGGCATAGTTCCGGTTCGTGAGATACAGGCTGCGGAACTGGTTCCGGTGGCCGCCCGGCAGCGCCGCGAGCCACGCCGAGAGAACGTTGTGCGTCTCCTCCTGCAGAACCGTGTCGCGTGCCGCAAGAGACTTCAACGCTTCCGTGGCTGCCGCTTTCGCTCGGTTTTGGTCGATATCGTGGACAATCACGGTCAGGGCGAACTGCCCCAGCTGCGCCCCGCTACCCTCGACGTCCGTGAGCAGTTCGCCGAGCTGCGACTCCATTGCCGTGGCGGACTGATCCTGCTGCATGTCCTCCGGGCGTTCCTGCTGGCGATTGCTGCTGAACGCCGAAAAGACGGTCGCCAGGATATTGACCACGTACTTCGAGCGGTGAAAGTGCGCGATCTTGCCGCCGATCAGCTTCCGCGCGTCGTGCGAATCCACGGCGCGCCACTCCGTGCAGAGGATGCATTCCGCCGGAAGTTCACGCAGGCTTCGGAGGATGTCGGGCGAGGTGGTTGCCGGTGGATCCTTCAACGTCAGAACGCGCGCGAAACGATCCCCGATCCGAAGGAAGCCGCGGTGGCCTTCAATTGACGAGTCCGCCCCAAAATAGTCGAGGTATTCGTCATATTTAAGACGAATGGAATCGCTGATCGCGGGATCGTAGTTCAGTAAACGCCGGAGGAACAGGTACGCGTCCCGTTTGTCGGCGATCTGTATCGGCACCGCATCCGACATGTGAAGGGCGAACCCCTCTGCCTGTTGCCGGACCAGCTGCGCGGCACGTCGAATTGCCTCGCTGGCGATCCTGACTGTCTTTTGAACCGTCATCCATGACTGCGATGCGGCCATCGCGGCGCCGGGTCTTTGCAGCAAGACGATGTAATACGCAAACGAGTAGAGTTCCTTGCCTTCCAGGTATTCGGCTCGTTCCCACGTGCGAGCGTGAGAACGCGAATGGGGGATGCCGGAGAGCCGTCGCTTGATCAGGTACTGGTAGACCCTGCAGTCGGTCCCCAGCGATCGCATGGCGGCTTCGACCCTTCGAGAAATACCGGAGAGATCGATCGGTTCGAGACATTCCGGATCGGGAGGCGAAACCAGCATCACGATGCCCGCCTCGCCGGATTTCGTGACGAACACGCCGTCATCGATAAACGCGCAGGGCGGCACTTCGCTGTGCGTGGCGCCCGCTTCTGTATAGAGTGTTTTCATCGGATCACATACCAGTCGCGCTTGGCGGGATCGTAGACGGAATGAAAGCGGCGCGTAGCCAGCAGAATCCGCGGAAGCTGATAATCCTTTTTGGTCAGCACCCGGGCTGCTGAAAACAGCAGCCCGAACGTAATTGCCGCGCCTGTGAGCCCGAACGCAATGAGGACCAGCAGGCCGCCCATCATTGCGATCCCGAACAGCCGGCGCTCAACCCCTCCCACGGTGAGAGGCTTGTTGATCGCCCGATAAACCGGATGTTGCAGCTGCATGTTCATCACGGAAACAGCCAGGTAATCAACGGCGCGGCGTAGACCATCAGCCCGACTCCGACGATCAACCCGCCGAGGGCACGCTTGCCGTGCCCGTCGCCACCAACGAGTTGCCAGCCGCCGAAAATCACGGCGAGTATAGCCGCGATCTTCGCGAATGTGCCCTGCGCAAAGTTGAGCAAGGCGTTCAAGGTGGTGTCAAATGGCGAGCCGCCGCCGCCGACCTGGGCGAAGACGGGAAGAGCGCCAAAAGCAAGCACCACTATCAGTGGCACCACATGTCTGAGGGAGCTTTTCTGCCTCAGCTTTGTCACGATTCTCACGCTAAATTCAGACATCACTCGGTTCTCCTTCGAGGGCGCAAAATAATATTTCTCCCCCTAATACTTAAGAAGGCTTTTTTGGGAAAAAACCGACAAACTATTTTTGGAAGGGCTTTCCGAACGGTG
The DNA here is from genome assembly GCA_903851195.1 of uncultured Acidobacteriia bacterium. GTDB lineage: Bacteria > Acidobacteriota > Terriglobia > Bryobacterales > Bryobacteraceae > BOG-234. The sequence continues at coordinate 2,691 of CAINNJ010000026.1, read as the reverse complement.
CGAATCCACGCTATTCTGGTGTCACGTTTTCGATCGAGCAAACCTTCATGTCGGCCATAAGGCAAACGCTAATCTGGATTCCCGAAGTCGATGAAAACGGCGAGCGCCCTGATCCTGTTTTCGTTGAAGCGGCGTACGAAAATCAGGACAAGTTCTTCAGGTATCGGAAGGAAGAGTTCTCGGACCCGTCGGTTCGCGCGAACCTGCTTGAGAAGGCTGTTTTTCGCGTTTCGAAAGCCAGAAAGCGAAAGACACTGGAGGATCCCGCGAGCTACCTGTTTGTAGCGTACTCTGCTTTGGTGGACGATTTTCTGGGAAGTTCTGTCAGGCTCCTGAGCAGGGATCCGCATAACCTCGCAATCATTGCCGACGCGAACAATCGGGTTGACGTGGAAGGCGAGGCTAACGACGCAATCTTCAAGCGTCAACTAATTGACGCTATGCCGGATGAAGCCCGTTGGATCTGGCAGCGGAGTATTGCCGGATTTTCCCTCGACGAACTTTCGAAAGAAGTCAGCGTTTCACGGGAAGCTCTCAATCTGCGTGCTCGTCGCGGCGCGAAGGGTGTTTACCGCCGTCTCTTCGGACACCTGGATCGATGAGCGACAATAACGTTGCTCATGGATGAGGAGAATTTCCCCCCGGATTTTGATCGGCGAGTGCGCGACGTGTTCGAGCAGTCGGCCCTGCACGACTACCCGAACCCCGGCCGGATTGGATGTCCCGGTTCTGAGTTCCTCCGGGTACTCGTCAACGACCGCAGTTCCCTGTCGGTTCACGATCCGCGCCTCGATCATTTGACGCGATGTTCGCCATGTTTTCAGGAGTTCGCGGTGCTTCGCGACGAGAAGCGGGCACGGCTAAAGCGCTCCCGGCTGATGATGATCGCGGCGGGTGTCGTAGTCCTCACACTAGGTGCTGGAATTTACATTCAGAGGTGGGGGCGGTCTGCCGGTTCCGGTTTCCATCTGGAGTCGTCAGGGAGCCGCTTTATGGCGGAGAACCTCGACCTCAAAGACTGGTCAATGGTCCGTGGCGGTGGCGAACGCCCGTCCTCCTCGCCCCGCCCCCGCGTTTTCAGGCTGGCGCGGCGTAAGCTGGATCTCACTATCGCACTGCCATTCGCAAGCGATTCAGGGGAATACGAATTTCAAGTGGCGCGCGAACCGGAGCAGTCGGTAATTTCGTGGTCAGGAACAGCCGCGATCCAGGACGGTGCCACATTAGTGAGGGTCAAGGTTGACCTTTCGAGGTTGGCGCCCGGCAGATACTTCTTCGGATTTCGAAAAGTGCCGTGGGAATGGACTTTTCAACCGGTCACTATCGAGTAGGTGTCCCCCTTGGGGCAGCTTCGGGTTGTGCCTCAAAATGCGCAGTCTGCCAATCTTTCAGAGTGCGCATATTCTGCTACGGCAGTTCTCTTTCCCGATATCTGGCGTCTGGAACGAATGACGCAACAGCCGTCTTTCAGCTTGTGATCTCGAAAGCTTCCTTACTTCGTGATTTCACTCAGCTTTTCATTTACGATCTGACGACCTGTTTCAAACGCTCCGGCGAGGCGAGACCCAAATGCTTTCTTTAATGTTAAAAGAGCCTGTACAAGCCACGCGCGTATCGCATCGCCCTGCTGGTCAGCATCGGAGATGTTCGTACTACTACGAACCATAGCGATCCGACAAGCCCTCCTTTGATCGAGGCGCTCCCATGCCAGTTCGCCGGTTTGGGATTCAATCTCCGCTCTCCGTGCAAGGAGGGTATCGTAAATTGCCTTGTTCAGGGCGAGATCCCAAACATCGATGTAAACTTCAGCTCGAAGCCGATCCTTGCTTGCAAAGGCCGCATTGTACGTGATACCCGAAACAGCGCCGCTGGAAAAAGCATACCAACTCTGTGGCTGTGCTTTCTTCGCGTTGGTGAACTGATGCTTTTCTCTGAGCTCATCCATGACCCCTTGGAAAAACGCTTGGTACGCGGTTTCTCTTGAAGATATTTGGGGAGGGTGTGCGGACGTAACCGTCTTACTCCAAGCATTTGGCGATGCGGCCAAACGAAATACAACCGCGGGCTTGGAATTGCCGATGCGAACGACCTCCAGCGCGATAGCAAAAAATTCAATTTTGTCACTGGTGTGCCGGTTTAGCCAGTCTACGGCTTGGCGGTGCTCCTCCCTAATTTCAGGACTAATCCAAACAATGACGGCTGCGTCCAACCCAGCCGCATAGGTGATCAGTTGTCCGAGATGTCCATGGTCAGTCGGCTCCAGTTGGTTTTCGATGATGACGTGGCGGTCTCTTCCCGTGTCGCGGGCTGTGATATCGGCATTGAATGCCCCAACTGCAGGTTCGATCTGAGCCAGTTCCAGATCGAGGCCGAGCGCCTCCCCAAGTAAGCTTAGGTTGTCGGCCAGCCAGGGAGTGAAATCGTAGGCTTCACGTGTCCACAGAGTGCGGGGTTCGAGATGTTCCAGCTGTCCAAGTTCAGGTGGCATGAAGTATCCTACATTGATATCAGATCGCCCCGGCTAAGTCTTCACTTCCTCGCTTTTAGCAGACACTTTCGCTTCTGGCGGTCTGCTAGTGTCATGTCCGACAAATAGCTTCATTTAACGTGTGCCGAGGAGAGCGCTTCGCGGGCACGCTGGATTTTCGCGAGGATTTCTTCGCCTTTGGCTTTCCAAACGTATCGTCGTGG
>CAINNJ010000025.1 GCA_903851195.1 uncultured Acidobacteriia bacterium | reverse complement strand
TCGGGCTTCTTGCCCGAAACAGGATAGCCGTCCCGCGCTTTACAGGGGGGCCAGACCAGACCATCAAAGTGGGCCAACTCTGACTATCAAAGTGGGCCAGTTTGCAGTATCGAAGTGGGCCAATTCAGAGTATCGAAATCATGGTCGCGTTCATCCGGCGCTGGGCCAAAAAGACAGGCTCGGCGATTGAGCAGCTGCTCAAATGGCTGGATCTGAGCGCGGGCAAGTACTATGACTGGTGCCAGCGCTTTGGCCAGACGAACCGGCATAACGGCAGGATTCCCCGGCACTTCTGGCTGCACGACTGGGAAAAGCAGGCGATCCTGAACTATCAGGAGCGGTTTCCGCTGGAGGGCTACCGGCGGCTGACCTATATGATGATGGACGCGGACGTGGTGGCGGTCAGTCCGTCGAGTGTGTTCCGGGTACTGAGCGGCGCCGGGCGGCTGCGCAAGTGGGCGCATAAGCCGAGTAAGAAGGGCACGGGATTCGAGCAGCCTCTGCAGCCTCACGACCACTGGCACATCGACATCGCCCACATCAACATACACGGCACATTCTATTACCTTTGCGCGGTGCTGGACGGAGCCAGCCGCTATCTGGTGGAGTGGAGTCTGCGCGACGCCATGAAGGAAACCGATGTGGAGATCCTGCTGGAGCGCGCCAAAGAGCGCTTTCCGGAGGCGCGCCCGCGGATGATCTCCGACAACGGGCCGCAGTTCATCGCGAAGGATTTTAAGGAGTTCATCCGGATCTCGGGGATGACACACGTCCGTACGTCGCCGTATTACCCGCAGTCGAACGGCAAGATGGAGCGCTGGAACAAGTCGGTCAAAAGCGAGTGCATCCGTCCGGGCGTGCCGCTTTCTGTGGACGACGCCGAACGGCTGATTGCGCAGTATGTCGCGGTGTACAACGAACAGCGCCTGCACAGTTCGATCGGCTACGTGACGCCGAAGGACATGCTGGAAGGCCGGCAGGCGGAGATTCACGCCGCGCGCGACCGGAAACTGGAACAGGCGCGGCGCGACCGTGATGCGGCGGCAAAAAAAGAACGGGGCGGGTCGTTTTTGCCCTCAGGTTTGGAGGCGGCTTAGCCGATAGATCCTTGTCAGGCAAAACAGAAGCAGGCTCTGCGGGGACGCAACCATGCCGAGGGATAGCCTGATGGACTCATCGAAACGATGACAGAATAAGGGCGGCGTGAAAACTACGCCGCCCGTAAAACCCTGAAATCGGACCGGTAGATCCTCATGCCTTGAAAATCCCCGCCCGAAGGGCGGAATTCTTCTCCCCTTCGGCCAGACTTCCTCCTCATCTTCGCGCTGAACCAATACACCTGCGGCCGCCGTGCCAGTTATTTCACAAACCGTGCGACCGCCGAATCTTGTCAAGCGAGATCGTCCGGCCGCCGCGGTACTCCTCCCGGGCTTCCCCGACTGCGGCCAGAATCTCCGCGCGCAGAGGTTCTTCCGGTTCCCCGAGTTCTGTCAAATAATCAAGAACATCCTCAAGCCGCCCATCCGGCAGCCTATCGACAAGCCGGTGGATATCCTCCCGCACCGTCATACCTTCGATCATAAATCGCCCGTGCCCCAGGAATCTTCCGCCGGGCGCAAACCCCGTTCACAACTCCAAAAAATAAATTTCCGCCCCAAAACCCCAATAAAATCCCCCCTTCCCGCCTCATCCCCGGCCCGTCCTCCCCCACCTCATCCCCCATAATCGAATCGCATGAGGACCGAACTCCAGCGCGAAGCCGCCCGCCGCAACGGCGCCAAATCCCGCGGCCCCCGCACGCCCGAAGGCAAAGCCGCCTCCGCCCGCAACTCCCTCCGCCACGGCTGCTACTCCCGCGCCGGCTCCTCCGAAACCAACGCCGCCCTCGACGAACTCCGCCAAATCCTCGCCGAACGTCCCGCGCCCACGGCGTCCGCCGACCCCCTCACCGCCCTCCACCTCCAGGCCCAGTGGCTCCACTGGCGCCTCCTCCGCATCGTCGAATTCGAAACCCGCCTCCTCAACGCCGAAATCGCCCGCCAAAGCCTGCTCCATCCCGATCAGACCGGCCCCGCTCTCGCCTACCACGCCTCGAAGCGACTCGTCGACCAAACCCGCGTCCCGCAAATCCTCGGCCGCCTCGAAGACCTCCACCACCGCCAGATCATCTTCCTCTGCCAACGCATCGCCCAACTCAACGCGGCTGCCCGCCAATCTCACGAAAACAAAACGCAACGGAACGAACCCGGCGACCCGGTCTCCGCGCCGAAAAGAATCGCGCAGGAACGAACCCGGGCCGCCGGATCCGAGCCGGTCAGCGCAGCGGTCAAGCCGGAGCCAACTACTCCGCAAAGCCTCTCCGCCGGTTCAGGATGAAAGAAAAAGGAAGGAAAGAAACAAACGACAAGACGACTGGGCGCGCCAACCCCGGCAGCAGCTCTCCCCCGAGATCTCGCCGCCGGACCGGCGCGCCAGCCAATCCGTCTAACCTGTTGTAACGTGAGAAGGCGGCCCCGCGCCACCCCGAAATCGGGGTTGCAGAGGTCATTTCAACAGCTTTTATCTCGTGTGGATTGCATCGTTTACAGGCAATCGCCGTGAATCGGCTGTGCAAGGTTTGTGGATAATACAGGGAGCTTATGAATTGTTCCGGAATCGATGTCTCGACAGGCGAATTCGTCACCGTCGAATTTGAGGAAACCATCACCCGAGTGCAGCCCGGAGGCGAGCTGCACTCTGGAAGCGAGGTGCGGCCCCGCGGCGAAACTCCGGCCGGCGACGCCGTGTATCTCGCCCCCGGCTTCATCGACATCCAGGTGAACGGCTTCGCGGGCGTGGACTTCAACAATGTCGGCACGCCCCTCGGCGAAATCTCCAAAGCGCTCGAAATGATCCTCTCCACGGGCGTCACCCGCTGCCTCCCGACCATCATCACCGGCGGCCCCGAAGAGATGCTGAGCTGCCTCACCGTCCTGCGAAAAGCCCAGCGGGAACTGCCGAACGCCGCCGCCATCGCGGGCTTTCACGTCGAAGGTCCTTACATCGGAGCCGAAGACGGCCCGCGCGGCGCCCACCCTCTGAAGTGGGTGCGGCCGCCGAGTCTCGAAGAATACCGGCGCTGGCAGGACGCCACGGAAGGCAATGTCCGTCTGGTCACCCTCTCGCCCCACTGGCCCGAAGCGCCCGCCTGGATCGCCGAGGTCGTGAAGGAAAACGTCACGGTCTCCATAGGCCACACTGGAGCCTCGGCGGAGCAGATCGAAGCCGCCGTCCATGCCGGCGCCACGCTCTCCACCCATCTGGGCAACGGAGCCCACCGCGTCATGCAGCGCCATCCCAACTACCTCTGGGACCAGCTCGCCGAAGACCGCCTGAGCGCCAGTTTCATCGTGGACGGCATCCATCTCGGCCGCTCCTTCCTCCGCACCGCCCTGCGCGCCAAAACGGTCGCGCGCGCCGTGCTCGTGACGGATGCTTCCGCTCCGGCGGGTGCCGCTCCCGGCCGCTATCAACTCGGCGAGCAGTTCGCCGATCTCACCCCGGATGGCCGCGTGGTGCTGACCGGCACCGACAAACTGGCGGGCTCGGCGCTCAAAATGCACGACGGCGTGTCCAATCTGGTCCACCTCGGCGGGCTCTCCCTCCGGGATGCCGTGCAGATGGCGACCGTGAATCCGGCCCGCATCATCCATCTGAAAAACCGCATGCACGGCCTCCAGCCCGGCGAACGCGGCGATCTCGTCCGGTTCCGCTTCCCCGATCGCGGCGGCGCCGGACAGCGCCTCGAAATCGAGTCCGTTTATCTGGAGGGCCGGAGAGTCGCCTGACGTCTCCGGTTCATAATTAAGTCGTGGATTTTGATTACACTCCGGAGCAGCTTCAACTTCGGCGTGAGGTTCGCGATTTCGCCACCGCGGAAATCGCCCCTCATGTAATGGAGTGGGACGAGAACCAGACGTTCCCGCTCGCGGTCGTAAAAAAGCTCGGAAAACTCGGCTACCTGGGCTCCATCTTCCCGGAAGAATACGGGGGCGCGGGGCTCGGCTACGTCGAGTATTCCATCATCATCGAGGAACTTTCGCGTGTCGATGGTTCGGTCGGAATCATCGTCGCCGCGCATACTTCGCTCTGCTCCAATCACATCTATAAAGCCGGCACGGAGCAGCAGAAGCAAAAGTACCTGAGGAAGCTGACCTCCGGCGAATGGATCGGCTGCTGGTCGCTCACCGAGCCCGAAGCCGGCTCGGACGCTGCGGGCACGCGGACCACGGCGGTGCGCGACGGCGACGAATGGATCCTCAACGGCTCGAAAACCTTCACCACCAATGCGCACTACGCGGACGTCTGCGTCGGCATGGCGATGACGGACCGCACAGCCGCCGCCCACGGCATTTCAGCCTTCGTTCTCGAAGCCGGAATGCAGGGTTTCCGGCCCGGAAAGAAGGAAAACAAACTCGGGCTTCGCGCCAGCGATACGGGCGAAGTCGTGTTCACGGATTGCCGTCTGCCCCAGTCGCAGATGCTGGGCAAACAGGGCGAAGGCTTCGTCGACAGCCTCCGCATCCTCGATGGCGGGCGCGTCTCCATCGCGGCGCTGTCCATCGGCATGGCGCAGGGCGCTTACGACGCGGCCCTGAAATACTCCAAAATGCGGCGGCAGTTCGGCCGGCCCATCTCGGAGTTCCAGGCCATCCAGCACAAGCTCGTGGATATGGCGTTGCGCATCGACGCCTCGCGTCTGCTGACTTACCGGGCAGCCACCATGCTCGACGACGGCAAGCGCGTCACCCGCGAATCCGCCATGGCGAAACTGTTCTCGTCGGAGGCGGCGGTCTGGATCGCGAATGAAGCCGTGCAGATCCACGGCGGCTACGGTTTCATCAAGGATTATCCGGTGGAGAAGTTCTATCGCGACGTGAAACTCTGCACCATCGGCGAAGGCACCAGCGAGATCCAGCGTCTCGTGATCGCCAGGCAGTTGTTGAAAGACTGATGCTCACCGCTCGCGAACTGGCCCGTGCCGCCACCGGCGTGGAGAACGGGGCGCCTCTGCCCGAAGGCTTGACAGAGGGCGCCGGCCTCATCGTCGGGGTAACCGGGCCTCCGGGGGCGGGGAAGAGTTCGCTCGTCGATGCCCTGACGGCCGAGTTCCGACGGCGGGGCAAGACCGTGGCGATCATCGCCGTGGATCCGAGCAGCCGCGCCACCGGCGGCGCGATTCTGGGCGACCGGATCCGTATGCAGCGGCACCATGCGGATCCGGGGGTCTTCATCCGGTCCATGGCGACCCGCGGCGCAGCCGGTGGTCTGGCGCGGACGAGTGTGGCGCTGTCCCACCTCTTTCGCGGCGCGGGCTTCGACCTGATCGTGCTGGAGACGGTCGGCGTCGGGCAGGACGAGATCGAAATCGCCTCGCACGCCGATGCGACGGTCGTGGTGCTGGTGCCCGGCATGGGCGACGATGTCCAGGCCATCAAGGCCGGGATTATGGAAATCGCGGACGTCTTTGTGATCAACAAGGCGGACCGGCCGGGCGTCGAACAGACGCAGCGGGAGATCGAGAGCATGTTGTCGCTCGGTCATAAAGAGGTGCCGGTCTTCCGGACCGTGGCGATCGATGGCACCGGCGTTGCAGCGCTGGCCGACGATCTGGAAGCCCGGAAGCGGCTGAATCGGTCGGAGGGGCAGCCGCAATGCACCATCGATCATCTGGGGATCGCGGTGCGTTCGCTCGAAGAGGTGCTGCCGTTTTATGTGGCCCAACTCGGGCTGCGGATCGCCTCGCGCGAAACGGTCGCGCACGAACAGGTGAAGCTGGCCATGTTGCCGGCCGGCGATTCAAGAATTGAACTGCTGGAACCGCTGGGAGCGGATTCAGCCATCGCGAAGTTTATCGCGAAGCGCGGTCCCGGGCTGCACCACGTAGCGCTCCGGGTCCCGGATCTTCCGGCGGCCATTCGGCGGCTGGAAGAAGCCGGAGTGAAGCTGTTGGGCGCGCCGCAACAGGGCGCGGGCGGACACACTTATGTGTTCGTTCATCCGGCGGGAACAGGTGGCGTACTATGGGAACTTATTCAGCAATAAACAGGAGAGAAATTGCCTAAAATCGGCATTATTGGCGGTAGTGGACTGTATTCCATGCCCGGGTTTACGGCGGAAAACGAAGTGGCGATGGAGACTCCGTTCGGCATGCCGTCGGACAACTATATCGTCGGGCAGCTGGAAGGGCATGAGGTCGCGTTTCTGGCGCGGCACGGGCGCGGACATCGCATCTCGCCTTCCGAGCTGAACTTCCGCGCGAATATCTACGGGATGAAGGCGATGGGCGTCGAGCGCATCATCTCTCTCAGCGCGGTCGGTTCTTTGAAAGAAGAGCACAGGCCGCTCGACTTCGTCATTCCCGACCAGTTCGTGGATCGCACCCGCGGGCGCATTTCCACCTTCTTCGGCGAAGGATTGGTCGCGCATGTGAGTTTCGCGGATCCGGTCTGTCCGCAGCTTTCTTTGACTGTGGAAGCGGCCTGCCAGGCGGCCGGCGTCACGGTGAAACGCGGCGGGACTTATCTCTGTATGGAAGGGCCGATGTTCTCCACGAAGGCCGAATCGAATCTGTATCGCTCGTGGGGCATGGACGTCATCGGCATGACGAACCTGCAGGAAGCGAAGCTCGCGCGCGAAGCCGAGATTTGCTACGTTACGGTCGCCATGGTGACCGACTACGACTGCTGGCATGCGGACCACGAGGCCGTCGAAGTGACCGATATTATCCGGGTGCTGATGCAGAATGCGGCGAACGCCTGCAGTGTGGTGGCGGAGGCCGTGAAGGGCATGCCGGCGGATCGCATCTGCAAATGCGGGTCGGCGCTGCAGCACGCGCTCATCACCGATAAGAAGCTGGTGCCCGAAAAGACGGTGAAGAAGCTGGAACCGATTGTCGGCAAGTATTTCGTGTAGCGACCGTGCCCGCGCCGCGCTGGATGCCATCCGGCGCGGCGGGATGCCCCCACCCGATGAGGTGCGCGGCCTGGGCGAGGATTGCCCCGCCGAGTTCTTTCGGATCCTGATCGAGGCCCTGGGCGATTCCTTCGATCCGGCGCAGGCGGCTGCGTATGACCGGATCATGCGGGCCTGGATTCCGGCGGACCCTCAGGTTTCGCCGGAGATTCCGCCTCGCGTGGATGTGGTCTACGTGCTCTCGCGGGTGACGCTGGGCGCCGATATCAAGATCACCAGCCCGATTCTCGACGCCATGAAGCGCCGGTTTCCGGATGCCCGGATCGTGCTGGTGGGGACGCGGAAGTCGGCGGAGTTGTTCGCGGCGGATCCGCGGATCGGCCATCTGGAGGCCAGCTATCCCCGCTCCGGTCCGGTGAGTCTGCGTCTGGCGTTCGCGCGGGAGTTACGGGATCGGCTGGCGGGCGAGCACCGGATCGTCGTGGATCCGGATTCGCGGATCACGCAGTTGGGGCTGTTCCCGGTCTGCGAGCCGGAACGGGCCTTTCATTTCCGGAGCCGGACTGCTGGCGGCGAGACCGGCGCGAACCTCTCCGTGCTGACGGAAGAGTGGCTGCAGGCGATGTTCGGAGTCTCCGGACAGGCGTACCTGGCTCCGGAACGGGCGGATGTTCCGGTGGACCGCGCGGCTGCGGCGGTCAGTCTCGGCGTGGGCGAGAACGAGTCGAAGCGGGTCGGCGGCGATTTTGAGACGAAGTTGATTCGCGCGTTAGGCGAGCGTTTCGAAACGGTGTGGGTGGATCGTGGGGTCGGTGGAGAAGAGGCGCGCCGTGTGACGGCGGCCGTGGAAGATTCCGGTGCTTCGGACCGGGTCAGATTCTGGGAAGGATCCTTCGCGGGCTTCGCGTCGATTATTGAGCGGAGCGGGCTGTATGTGGGTTACGATTCGGCCGGCCAACATGCGGCGGCCGCGGCGGGCACCCCGTTAGTAACGGTATTCGCCGGAGCCTCGTCGGAGCGCTTCCGGTCGCGTTGGGAGCCCTTCGGCAGCGGGCCGGTGTCGGTGATCCGCGCGGACGGGCTTACGCCTGCTGCGTGTTACGCAGCATTACTGGAGAAACTATAGCGATTCCGGCGCCGATCAGGGCTGGCAGCCAAAGACGCCGTTCGATGGCCAGAATCGTGAAAAAGAGGATCACGCTCCAGCCGGTCCAGGACATCCTTCGGGATGTTTTCGGCATCAGCGCGAGAATGACGAGCGAAGCTAACATCCAGCCGGCGAAGTTGAGCCAGGGGATCCCGTAGTAGGGTCCCGGATCGAGCCACCGCCAGTAGTGCAGCGGGCCGGCGGCGAGAGGATCGATCACCAGATCGGCCGCGGTCATCAGCAGCGCGCCGGCGGCGATGGAAGGCGTGAGGCCGCGGACGAAGTCGATGAGGACCAGCCAGGCGAACGCGATGACGACCGGCACTCCGAAGACGGCGGGCGCGAGAGTCTCGGTGTAGACGTAGCGCCCGAAGGGCAGGCCGGTATGGACGCCGGCCAGTTCGAATGCCACACCAAGCAGTGCGGCGATGGCGAGGGATTTCCAGGCGACCCGGTGTTCGGCAATGGTCAGGATGCCGGCGACGACGAGGAACAACGGAGCGGCCCAACGGGTCTCCGGCGAGACACCGCCGACCAGCGTTCCGCCGGCCCACATCACGGCGTAAACCGCCCAGAGGAGCTTCATGAATGGCGCTGCCGGATGAGGCGGGCCGTGATGTCGGCCGACATCAGCACCGTAGGCGTGCCGCCGCCGGGGTGGGTGCTGCCGCCGACGTGGTAGAGTCCCGGCACCCGCGGGTTCTCATTGCGCGGACGAAGGAAAGCGTTGCGCCAGCCATGGGAATCGGTGCCGTAAATGGCGCCGCCGGGCATTCGGTATTGGGTGGCGATCCGGGTCGGGGTCCAGACGTCGCTCACCACGACGTCGTCCCGGAAGTCGGGGAAGCCGGCGCGCCGCAGGCGGTCGAAGACGCGGCCGCGCGCCTGGGCGATCCGCGCGTCGTCCCACGTCTGATCGGTCGCGGGAGTGTTCGCCATGATGAACAGCGTATCGCCCGGTTCGGGGGCGTTCACGTAGACGGTGGGGTCGTCCGGGAAGCGGTGTTCGTCGAAGATCTGGGCGAACTCGCGCTGGTAGTTGGCGGAGAAGCAGACGGTGTGCTGGTGGATTCCGGTGAGCGGCTTGCGCAGGCCGTAGAGCTGCACGAAGCCCGACATGGAGCGATGCGCCGGGGCGGGCTTCGGCTCGCCGAGCAGTTCCGGGGTGGCGGCGCAATCGCCGTTCATCACGACGACGCCGGCGGCGATCTTCTCGCCGGAGGCGAGTTCGACTCCGCTGGCCGCGCCGTTGTGGCGCAGAATCCGGTGGACCTCCGCGTTGTTTCGGAGTTCGACGCCGCGCTCGCGGCAGAGGGCGACCAGACCCTCGACGATGCGATAGAGTCCGCCGGTGACCGCGTAGCCGCCGAAGGCGAACTCGATGTAGGGTATGACGGCCAGGGTGGCCGGGGATCGCCACGGCGACGAGCCCACGTAGGTGGGGTAGCGGCCGTACAACTGGCGCAGGTGCGGGCTTTTGAAGAGGCGCTCGACCGTCTTTTGGTAGTTGCCCCAGCCCTGCAGCAGCGGCATGTTCTTCATGGTGCGCCACTCGCCGGCCGCGGGGCGCTCAAACGGGGAACGGCGGAAGAAGGTGGCTTCCGAAACGGCGAACAGCTTCGCGCCGAGTTCGAGGAAGCGGAAGAAGCCGTCCTGGTCGCTGGGGGCCACGCGCTGCAGCGTGGCCAGCCAGTCCGGGAGCACGGACGTGTATTCGAAGCGGGTGCCGTCGTCGAAACGGTACTCGGCAATGGGGTCGAGGGACTTCAGTTCCACGTGCTCTTCGAGTTTGCCGCCCGCCGCGGCAAAGGTGTCGCGGAACACCCACGGCATGGTGATCAGGGAGGGGCCGGTGTCGAAGTGGAAGCCGTCTTTCGACCAGCGGTTCATTTTGCCGCCGAAGGTGGGCCCGGCTTCGCAGACGGTGGTCTGCCATCCCGACGTCTGGAGGCGCAGAGCAACGGCGAGGCCGCCGAGGCCGCCGCCGACGATCACCGCGTGTTTGCGGGCAGGCGCCGAGCCGCTCATGCGGCTACGAGGCGAGCTTCTTCGAGGCGCGCGAAGACGCAGCCGATGGCGGATACCAGAGGTTCGGCCGCGTCGCCGAACCTGTCCGTCAGGCGTCCGGCGCACTCGGCGACTTCCGCCAGAATGGCCTCGCGGGAGACGTGCCAGGCGGCGCGGTTGTGCCGGTCGTCCTGGGCGGCGGTCTTGCCGGAGGCGTCGCTGCGGTCGAGCAGGTCGTCGAGCATCTGGTAGGCGCGGCCGAGGCGCTCTCCGCAATCGGCGAGGAGTTCGACGGAAGCGGCGGGTGCGCCGCCCGCTTCGGCGCCGGCCATCAGAGTCAGGCGCATCAGGGCGGAGGTCTTGCGGGAGCGGCTTTCGAGGTCGGCTCCCATCATGGCTCCCCGCATATCGACGGCCTGGCCGCCGATCATGCCGTTGACGCCGATGCAGGCCGCGGCTTCCCGCACCAGGCGGGGGCTCGAGGCGAAGAGCGCATAAGCCTGGTTCATGAGGGCGAGGCCGGCGAGCAGGGCGACAGATTCGCCGAAGAGCAGGTGCACGGCGGGCCGGTTGCGGCGGAGGTCGGCATCGTCCATGCAGGGCAGGTCGTCGAAGATCAGGGAACTGCAGTGGAGCAGTTCGACAGCGCAGGCGGCATCCAGAGCGGCTGTGGGGTCGACCTGCGCGGACCGGGCGGCGAGCAGCGTGAAGAGGGGGCGCATCCGTTTGCCGCCGGGGTAGACGGCGCTGCGGATGGCTTCGTTCAGGGCCTCGCTACCCGCCAGTGCGCTGACAGGCAGGGAAACTTCGAGTGCGGCATCAATCAGACTGTGCACGGGCTCTCCTCAAGAATAATTTGGCGCAATTGCCCGGTGGCCTCGAGCAGCGGCAAATGTCCCGCGCCCGCCAGCGTGTATTCGCGGGCGGCGGGAAAAACCTTTTTCCAGATTGCGGCGGAGCGCCGGATGGCCGCAAACGAGCGTTCGCCGCAGACGATATCGATCTGGGCGGTGACGCCGCGAAAGCCTTCGGGCGGGTGAATTTCGCTGAGCAGTTCCAGTTGGCGGTATGTTTTGGCGTGGTCCGCGCGGCTGAAGCCATCGGTCAGGTTGGTCGATTCGGTCCGATGCCGCGCCAGGGCTCCGTTTGCCAGCCAGCGTCCCACGGGATTGGCGAAAGCGGACCAGTAGGCATAACGGCCCAGTACGGGCGCGAGAAAGAGCCGGAAATACCAGGGCCAGTAGGCGAAGGCGTCGATCATCACGAGGCGCTCCACGGGGACCCGTTCGGCGAGCAGGAGTCCGTGCAGAGCACCGCTGCAGTTGCCGACAATGCGGAGCGGTTTGGGGACCGCTGTGGAGAGGGCTTCGAGAGAGTCGGTGATTTCGGAAAGCGTGGCTCCGGTGGGAATGTCCGGGCACCACAGCGACACACGTTCCGGGAGGCCGGCGGCGAGGGGCGCGAACGTGGCGTGGGTGCCGTTCCAGCCGTGCAGGCAAAGGAAGGCGCAGGGGCCGTGCCCGTACCGTTCAAACAGCATGGCTGGCGATCCTTTCCGCGGTCATTCTGCCGCTTAGTGTAACCATCGGCATGCCGGTGCCGGGTGTGGTGCCGGCGCCGGTGTAGTAAAGGCCGCGGATATCGCGGGAGTAATTGCGGCTGCGGAACGGGCCCACCTGCCGCAGGATGTGCGCGGCGCCGAAGGCGGAACCGTCGAAGAGACCGAACTGCTGGCGCCAGTCGGAGGGCGTCCACGCGTGCTCGACGACGATGCGGGATTCATCGAGTCCAATCCGCCGCAGCACGCGCCGGCGGATATCGGCGACGTCGAGTTCGGGCAGTTCGCTGAGCAGCGGGGTGGGGACCAGCGCGAAGAGCGTGGAATCGCCGGGGGGCGCGAGGTCGGGATCGGTCTCCGAGGCGATGGAGATGTAAAACGGCAGGCCCTCGGGGACCCGTTTGTTCTTGCAAAGGTCGTCGAAGGCGGCGCGGAAATCGTTCGGGAGAAAGATGGTGTGGTGGCCCGCGTTTTCGACCTTGCCGCGGACTCCCCAGTAAAACGTGAGGACGCCGGGGGTCATTTTCGGGGAACTGGATTTGCCCAGGAGTTCCCGATCCGTGGTTGGCACGTCCACGTTCGACACCACGATAGGAAAGCGCTGCAGGCCGCCCATTTCCAGTTCGACACCAATCGCGCGGCCCTGTTCCGAGGCGATGCGCAGAACCCTGCTGCTGGTAAGAATATCGACACCGAGTTCGCGGGCGAGGCGTTCGATCCCCTGCACCAGACCGTAGATACCGCCCTTGGGCAGCCAGAGTCCGAAGGCCAGTTCGCCGTAGGGCAGGATGGAGAAAACGCCCGGCAGATCGAAGGGCGAACCGCCCAGGTACATGCCGTAGGATCCGAAGGCTTCGCGAATGTAGCGGGACGGGAAGAAGCGCTTCAGTTCGCCGTCGAGAGAGCGCCAGATGCCGGTGCTCCACATCTCGCGGGCGCTCAGGTTCAGGATCCAGCGCAACGGATTGTCTTCGTTTTGGGTGACCAGTTTGTCGAATGACAGCCGGTATTTCTCCGCCGCGTCGCGAAAGAACGAGGTGAGGCCAGGTGAGGAACCAGGTGAGACGCGCTCGCATTCCGCGAGCAGGGCCTTCATGTCGCTCGAAAGCTGGAAGCATTGGCCGTCCGGCCAGCGGAATTCCACGGAGGGATCCACGGGCAGCAGTTGCACGTAATCGGACATGGTTCGCCCGGCGGCGCGGAACAGGTCTTCGAAGACCCAGGGATAGTTGAGGAGAGATGGCCCGGTGTCGAAACGGAAGCCATCCTGCTCGATGCGATTGGCACGCCCGCCGACCTGGCTGTTGGATTCGAAGATAGTGACCGGATGGCCGGCGAGGCGCAGATGGATGGCGGCACTCAGGCCGCCGAGTCCGGCGCCCACGATCGCTACAGGTGGTTTCAAAGTGCCCCCAGGTACGCGAGAGGAAGACGCCAGAATTTGCTGGGCGGGAGCGCGTTGAACTTATCGATGACCGGCACGCTTTCGCGATGGCCGATTCCGCGAGGGCTGGCGCCGATCCGCTGGTTCAGGCGCATGTAGACGTCGATGCAGGCCTGGATCGCGATGCGGCAATCCGGGGAAAAGCTGTCCAGAGCCTGTTCGGTCTGGCGGTAATGCAGTTCGGCGACACCGGAGAGACGGCGAAGAACACGGTTGGTCGCATCCAGTCCTGTACCCGCCTCACTCAGCATGTCCTGAGGCAGGTACACGCGCCCGCGACGCTCATCTTCGGCGACGTCCCGCAGGAAGTTGGTGAGCTGGAGTGCGATGCCGAGGTTGCGGGAGGCTTCCAGAACGCGGGGCCAGTCCGCCTGCGTGCGCGGGCCGTAGACGTAAGCCAAAAAATATCCGACCACGATGGCGCTGCCATAAATGTAGCCGTCGATGAGATCGTCGAGATCGCGATAGAGGCGCGGCTGCGCATCCGCCGCCATGGCGTCGAGGAAAGCGTGGTAGTGCTCGGGGGGAATCCCGTTCCGGCGGACTACTTCGGAAAACCCGGCGACCCAGACCGGGGCTCCGGCGGCAGCGGTTTCGCGCCAGTCGCGCGCGGCGAGAGACCGTTCATACCAGTTCCGCCAGGCTTCGATCTGGTCTGTCCGTTGCTCCGGAGTGAGCGGGAACGTGTCGACGATCTCATCGGGGTAGCGGACGGCGGAGTAGATGACGTCGACCTGGGCACGTTTGGCAGCCGGCAGGAAGCGCGTGACGAGGAAGAAGCTGGTACTGTAGTTTCGCAGGACCGCACGGGCAGCGCGCGACATGGCACGCCAGGCCGCCGTTCCGGAGGTTGCGTTGAGGATCCGGCTACGAGTGGCTGCGTCGATTTCCCGCCATTCCTGTTCAGTCCAGTTGCGGCCCAATTTCGTCTCTACTTACGATATGCCGGGCTTGAGTTGCTGAGTCTTAAAAATTTAGACTTGAGGGTAAGGGGCAATACCAGATGAATCTTGAGATTACGACGCGGGAACGCGAGGGCATTGTGCTCCTGGATCTGAAAGGGCGCATCACGGCCGGACCCGACGCCGGGGCGTTGCGAACGGCTTTTGAGGAAGCGACCGGGAACCCCGAGGCTAAAGCTATTCTGAATTTGCTGCACGTCGACTATATCGATAGTACAGGGCTGGGGGCGATGGTGATGTGCGCGACCCGGATCAAGAAGGCGGGGGGCGCGGCGAAGCTGCTGCATCTGAACCGGCGGAATCTGGAACTGCTGGTACTGACCAAGCTGGATACCATCTTCGAAGTGTTCGAAGACGAGACCGACGCGGTGAACAGCTTTTTTCCGGGCCGCGAGATCAAACGGTTCGATATTCTTTCGTTCGTGCGGAAACTCCGGGAGGAATAGATGGCCGGCGAAGGGGATTTCGCGCCGGGTTTCGAACTGAACGAGATCGGCGGCGGCGCGTGGAAGCTGGGCGAGGCGCTGGTGGACGGTCCGGTGCTGCTGGTTTTCTTCAAGATTTCCTGCCCGACCTGCCAGTTCACGCTGCCCTTTCTGCAGCGGCTGAAGCCGGCTCTGCGGGTGATGGCGATCTCGCAGGACGACGCGAAGGGCACGGCACAGTTTCGCGAGCGGTTCGGGATCAGTCTGCCAACGCTGCTCGATCCGGCGTGGGCTTTTCCGGTGAGTTCCGCATTCGGCATTTCGCACGTGCCCGCGCTGTTTCTGGTGGAGCCGGACGGCGCGATCTCGATGGCCGTGGAAGGCTTCAGCCGCTCGCATATCGAAGAGCTGGGGGCGCGTTTCGGCGTGGCGGCATTCCGCGAGGAAGAACAAATTCCGCTGCTGCGGCCGGGCTGAAGCTCAAAAAACTGACTCCCGTGAGGAGTTCCGTTACCATAGAGACAGATGGCAAATATCGGTGAGGTTTTCGGTGCGGCTTCCGCCGTTGTAAAAGGCATGGGCGTCACGTTGAAGGAGATGATGTCTCCCACCGTGACGGAAAACTATCCGGACGAGCCGCCGAAGCTGCAGGAGCGCTATCGGGGTGTCCACGTTCTGCAGCGGGACGAAAACGGCCTGGAGAAGTGCGTGGCCTGTTTTCTGTGCGCGGCGGCGTGTCCTTCGAACTGCATCTACATCGAAGCGACGGAAAACACGGAGAAAGTCCGTGTCAGCGGCGGCGAGCGGTACGCGAAGGTTTACAACATCGATTACAACCGCTGCATTTTCTGCGGGTACTGCGTGGAAGCCTGCCCGACGGACGCCATCACGCACGGGCACGGTTTCGAAGTGGCCAGCTACAACACCTCCACGCTGATCTACCGCAAGGAAGACATGCTGGCGGCGATTCCGCCGGGCGCGAAGCCGCCGGTCATCGCCGAAACAGGCGAAGCTTCGGCGCACTGAGCTTCATCTCAACTCTGTGTTTGCCTCGATACGGGAGCAGCTCGATACCATCTTTCGGGAAGATCCGGCCGCTACCAGCGTGCTCGAGATCGTTCTTTGCTACCCGGGCTTTCACGCGATCCTTTTTCATCGACTCGCGCACCGGCTTTACCAGGCGCGGGTGCCGATTTTGCCCAGGTTCCTGTCGCAGATATCCCGATTCCTGACGGGGATCGAAATCCATCCCGGCGCGACGATCGGGCGGCGGTTCTTCATCGACCATGGCATGGGCGTTGTGATCGGCGCGACGGCGGAAATTGGCGACGATGTGCTGCTGTACCAGGGCGTGACGCTGGGCGGGACAGGGAACGAGCAGGGCAAGCGGCATCCGACGCTGGGGAATCACGTGGTGGTGGGGACGGGCGCGAAGGTGCTGGGCAGCATCCGGATCGGGAACAACGTCAAAATCGGCGCGGGTTCGGTGGTGGTGCATGCGGTGCCGGATCATTCGACGGTGGTGGGGATTCCCGGGCGGGTGGTCAAGTCCCGGGCAGCGCAGGGGATGCTGGAGCACGGGATGCTGCCGGATCCGGAAGCGCAGGAAATGAATGAGCTGAAGCTGCGCGTGGAGCATCTGGAAGCGCAGCTCCGGAAACTGCTGGAACCTCCTCCGGCGGTCTGAATTCCCTTATTTCAACAGCATTTGGCGTTCTGGTATTTGGCGCGGAATTTCTCGTCGGAGAAGCGGCGCCATTCGGCGGCTGAATGTTGGACGCCGTGCGCGGTCAGGTGTCTCGCGTAGGCGTTCTGATCGCCAAGCTCACGCAGTAACTGCCAGAAAAGGCGGATTGCGCGCATTTAAAATTCCTCTCTCATTCAAAACTCTTCGGCCCGCAGACGTGTCAGGACGAACGGCGATTCGAGGACGCGGCGATTGGCCGTGCCGCGGATAAGGCCGTACCAGAGCCGCAGGGAATCGAGTAACACGATCGCGACCAGCACCATGAACGTGGCGCAAACGGCGGCGTCCAGACGGTTATTGAAGATGAGGGTTTCCACCTGGGGCGAGAGCGGTCCTTTTTCCAGAGCGGTCACCTGGGCGAGGAAGCCGACGCGCGGCAGGGGCGAGAAGATCTTCTGCCAGGCGGCGGTGAAGGTCGCGAGGGTGAGCCAGGAGAGCGGCAGGCAGGTGATCCACATATATTTGGGGCCGTGCATCTTCAGGATGACGGTGGTGGCGACCGAAAGCGCGATGGCGGCCAGGAGCTGGTTGGCGATTCCGAAGAGCGGCCAGAGGGAGTTGATGCCGCCCAGGGGATCGCGCACGCCCTGCACGAGGAAGAAGCCCCAGGCGGCGACGATGACGGCGCTGGTCGCGATGACGCCGGGCATCCAGCTGGTGCGCCCGAGGGGGGCGTAGACATGGCCCAGCAGATCCTGCAGCATGAAGCGGCCGACACGGGTTCCGGCGTCGATGATGGTGAGGATGAAGAGCGCCTCGAACATGATGGCGAAGTGGTACCAGAAGCCGAGGACGGCGTCCCCGCCTCCGCCGCGCGCGAAGATGTGCGCCATGCCCAGAGCGAGGGAAGGCGCGCCGCCGGTGCGTCCGAAAAGAGTGACTTCGCCGACGCTGCGGGCGAGAGCCTGCATCTGGTCCGCACCGACCGGGAAACCCCAGCCGCTGATGGTGGCGACGGCGGCGGTGGCGGTTTTGCCGACCAGGCCGGCGGGTGAGTTGACGGCGAAGTAGATGCCGGGCTGCAGCGCGCAGGACGCGATCATGGCCATGATGGCGACAAAACTTTCGAGCAGCATGCAGCCGTAGCCGATGGGCAGGGCGTGCGGTTCGCGGGCGATCATCTTCGGCGTAGTGCCGGAGGAGATGAGGGAGTGGAAGCCGGAGATGGCGCCGCAGGCGATGGTGATGAAGCAGAAGGGGAAGATCTTGCCGGCGAAGACGGGGCCAGTGCCGTCGGTGAAACGTGTGAATGCAGGCATTTCCAGAGTGGGACGGACGGCCAGGATGCCGATGGCGAGCATGCCGATGACGCCGAGTTTGACGAAGGTACTCAGGTAGTCGCGGGGCGCCAGCAGCAGCCAGACGGGCAGGGCGCTGGCCAGAAAACCGTAGACGATGATGGCGACGGCGACGGACATGGCGGACAGCGTGAACACCGGGGCGAGCGAGGCGGAGCCGGCGATCCACTGGCCACCGAAGACCGAGGCCAGGACCAGCGCGAAGCCGAGCGCGGAACATTCCAGCACTTTGCCGGGACGCCAGTAGCGCAGGTAGAGACCCATGAAAACGGCGACGGGCATGGTGGCGGCGATGGTGAACGTCCCCCACGGGCTGCCGGCCAGCGCGTTGACGACGACGAGGGCAACCACGGCCAGGAGGATGATCATGATCAGCAGGACCGTGACCAGCGCGACGAAGCCGCCGACTTTGCCGATTTCCTCGCGGGCCATCTGGCCGAGCGACTTGCCGTCGCGGCGCATGGAGGCGAAGAGAATGACGAAATCCTGCACGGCTCCGCCGAGGACGGCGCCGGCGATGATCCAGAGCGTGCCGGGCAGGTAGCCGAACTGCGCCGCGAGGACGGGGCCGACCAGGGGGCCGGGTCCGGCGATGGCGGCGAAGTGGTGTCCGAAGACGATCCATTTATTGGTGGGCACGTAGTCGTGACCGTTTTCCATGCGCTCGGCGGGGGTGGCGCGCGTTTCACTCAGGGCCATTACTTTGGCGGCGATGAAGGCGCCGTAGAAGCGGTACGCGACCAGGTAGGAGCAGGCGGAGGCGAGGACCAGCCAGAGGCTGTTGATGTGCTCGCCGCGGCTGGTGGCGATGGCTCCCAGACAGAGTGCGGCGGTGAGGGTGATCGCGACCCAGAGGGCATTTATCAATAAACGCATTCGCTTCAACAAGGATATTAGAAAGAGATTGTCAGATGCGGGGAAGGGAACGCAACACCTGCCGCAACTGGTCCTGCATTTGGGCTGGCATGGAATCTAAAACGTGGCCCGTGGAGTCGACGGTTCCGAGGTAGTGACCGCGGCCGGGGGCGGTTTCGGAAAGGACGATGGAGAGGTGGCGTCGGGGATAGGACAGGACGCGGTAGGGGGCAACGGCGCGGTCGGCGGCGGGGAGGCCGAGTTTGGCGACGATGGAGGCGTAGTCGTCGTTCGATGTGACGCGGACGCGCTGGCGGGACTGGATCTGGCGGGCGAGATCGGCGACGACGAGGCAGCCGATGGCGCCGAGCATGACGGCTCCGGCGATGCGGGTGGATTTGCGTTTGGCGGGGCGGGGTTCGAGGCGGATGTTCACGACGGGCGCGAGGCGGTCCGGGTGGGGGGCGGGGGAAGGGCGGCTGTCGTTAACGGCTCTGTCGTTAACGGCTATCGGAAATTCGATGACCGGGCGGCGGTGCGGGTAGACGGCGCCGTCGCGCCATTCGAGTTCGCGATGGAGGCCGACGATGACCACCGGATGGTCGATGATGGAAACTTCGCCGATGCAGGCCCGGGGGATGAAGGCTTCGTCGCCGGAGCGGGTGTTGACGACGACGATTTCGGACCAGGTGGCGCGGCGGAACTGCCACTCGTTGTGTTCCAGGTTGCGGATGGCCGGGTAGAACGAAAAGCGGCGCGCGCCGAGATCCTGGAGCGGGGTTGGCAACGGTGAGTTGGGCATCCCGCCCCCATCATAGCCCGAGGAGGTATCCCGAGGCCGGGAGAACGCGTACATCGACGTTTTTCAGCTATGGCATAATTGGGGCACATTCCATCTGCCCGCGGCCCGAAAGGGCGCAGGGTGAAAAGGGGGGAGTGATGAACAGAGCAAGTTTTTTCCTGCTGTTTGTGGCGGCGAGCGTGGCCGCGAGCGCCTTCGGACAGTCCACCGGGGCGGGGAGCAGCACCGGGGCCGGGGGGGCGACGGGCGTGAGCACGGGCGGCACTACGGGAGGCACCAGCGGCGTTCCTTCGGTGGGCCGGCCGAATCCTTCAATACCCTCTACTCCGCAGACCAACAACCCGTCGCAGGGACTGAACAACATTCAGCGCCCGGTCTTCATTTCCGGGAAAGTGATGATGGACGACGGCTCGCCGCTGCCTCCGAACGTGGTGATTCAGCGGGTGTGCAACGGGAATCCGCGGTCGGTGGCGTACACGGACAGCCGGGGGCATTTCAGTTTCCAGCTGGGTCAGCCTACCGCTTTCCTGTCCGATGCCTCGGAGGCCGGCAGCGGGGGCTTCGGCGTGACGGGGGCCAGTTCGACGGGAGGCTTCGGCAGTGCGCAATCGGCGGGCGGGGGGAATCCGCTCTCGGCCGATCCGTTCAGCGGGCAGATGGCGAACTGTGAACTGCGGGCGCAACTGGGCGGATATCGCTCCGACACGATCAATCTGGTGAACCGGAGCGCGATGGACAATCCGGATGTCGGGATGATTGTGCTGCACCGGATGGGGAACGTGGAAGGCACGTCGGTGAGCGCTACGTCTCTGATGGCACCGAAAGACGCGAAGAAGGCGTACGAGAAAGGCCTGCAGTCGCTGCTGAAAAGCCGGAGCGACGAGGCGTCGAAGGAGTTCGAGAAGGCGGTGCTGGCGTATCCGAAGTACGCGGATGCGTGGATGAATCTGGGGAAGATCCGGATGCAGCAGAAGGCGTTCGAGCCGGCGCGCGACGCGATGCTGAAGGCGATCGAGGCCGATTCGAAGCTGGTGGGGCCGTATATCGAACTGGGGCTGATGGCGGCGCAGCAGCAGAAGTGGGAGGAAGCGGGCCAGTATCTGGATCGCGGGCTGAAGCTGGATCCGGTGGATTTCCCGCAGGCCTGGTACGTGGATTCGGTGGCTCACTACAACCTGAAGAAATACGACGCGGCGGATAAGAGCGCGCGGGAGGCACTGAAGCTGGATCCTCGTCATGCGAATCCGCGAATCCAGTATCTGCTGGGGCTGATTCTGGTGGAGAAGCATGAGTATCCGGCGTCGGCCGAGCAGTTCCGCGACTATCTGAAATTCGCTCCGGCGGCGCCCGATCACGACAAAGTCAAAGAACAACTGGCGCAGCTGGAAAAATATCTGGATCAGACCAAAGAAGCGGCGAAACAGTAATCCGGGGGCGTTCTCACCGTTCTGAAACCATTTGGCACCACTCGTGCATCTGTTAGAGCGAGAGAAGGAGGTGTGCGATGGAAATTCAGATGAAGATGCCGGTCGCCAAGGTGGCCGCCGGTAAGGTCCATTGCCCGATGTGCACGCACTCTGTAACGGGGAATGTGGAATACACGCCACGCTACATGAAAGTGGTTCCGGGACAGAAGTGCGAGCGCTGCGGCGCGTCGCTGGATGTCGCGGTTGTTCTTTACCTGAGAAATGCGGCCTGAGCCGGAGATTCGTTTTCTGTCCGCTGCGCCGGGGCGGGTGTGACATATTATGAATACTGATATGAAACGCAAAACGCCCGCCAGCGCGGAGCCGGTTATTGAACCGGCTATTCTCGAAGAGGCTAAGCGCTCTCTCGCGACGGACCGAGCCGAGACGGACCGGGCGGTTCCCGTGGCGAAGTGCTCGGTGTGCGGCAGTGAAGCGAGTCCGAATCCCGTTGAACAACTGTGCTGGGTCTGCCGGCGTCTGAAAATCAGCGCCTGGCGGGATGTGGAATCCCAGGCTCCGGCTCAGGAATAAAATCCTCAGACGCGGAGAGTTTCGTAAAGGTAGCCGGCGGCGGCTACATCCTGTATTGCTAATCCATTCGATTTGAAGATCGTGATCTGATCGGGCGACGTTCTGCGCGCGTTGAACAGTTCCACGGCGCGGAATTTGGCGTCCGGCCGTTCGGTGAGCGGAATCATGAGATCGCCCGATTCGAGGTGGGCGTCTTCCACGGAATCGACGGCGACTACATCGGCGAGATCCATCACCAGATCGGTGGGCAGTTCGCGTTTGATCAGCCAGTTGGAGCCCATGGCGTTGACGTGCGTGCCGGGGGAGATCCAGCCGGATTCGAGCACGGGTTCTTTGGAACTGGTGGCGGTGACGACGATACCGGCTCCCTCCACGGCTTCTCGGGCGGTGTGCGCGGCACGGACGGGAAGGCCGAATTTTTCCGAGCAGTGGCGGGCGAATTTCTCGCGGCGTTCGGGGGTGCGGCTCCAGACGCGGACTTCGGTCAGGTCACGGACGAGCGAGATGGCCGCGAGCTGCGTTTCCGCCTGGAAGCCGCTGCCGATGAGGCCGAGAATGTTCGCGTCTTCGCGGGCCAGTTGTTTCGTTGCGACTCCGCTGGCGGCGCCGGTCCGGATCTGTCCCATGAAGTTCGCCTCGACGGTGGCGAGCGGCAGACCGTCTTCGGAGCGGTACAGCAGGAACTGAAAGTGGGCTCCGGTTTTGGGGTTGCTGGAGTAGATTTTGATACCGAAATATTGTCGATTGCCCGCTGCCATGTAGTGCAGGATGGACGGTCCGCCCGGCACCATCACGCGGCGGCGGGGATGATTCGTCGCGTCTCCCGAAGCTAACTGGCGAAAGGATTCTTCCACCAGGTCGAGAGCTTTGGGCATGGTCAGGTTCGCCAGGACCTGTTGTTCGGTGATGTAGAGCATGACCGCAGTCTACCGGTTTGCTTCGATAATTTCCGAGACCTCTTCCCATTCGGCCATCAGATTTTTCATGTCCGTGCGGCGCGATTCGAGAAGTTCGGCGATATCGATACTCTGCTGGGCGCTCTGAAAGTGGGACAGCGCCTGTTCGAAGTCCGTGATTTCCACTTCAAGGCGCGTGATCTCGTCCTCGATCGCACGCTGGCGTTCCTTCATCTGGCGAAGTTTGATCGGGTTGAGGCGGCGGTTCTTATCGGCGGCGGCGTCTTTGGCCGGGTCCGGTTTGGCCGGATCGGATTTGGGCGCGTGCTGGTTGGAGGACGCCTGCTTTGGCGCGGGTTCCGGCGGGGCTGCTGCCGCGGCTCCGGATTTGCGGAACAGGTAATCCTCATAGTTTCCGGGGAAGACGTGCACCTCGCCGCCGCCGACTTCGAACACGCGCGTGGCGAGTTTGTCGATGAAGTAGCGATCGTGAGAGACAAAGACCACGGTGCCCTGGAACTCTTCGAGCGCGGTGAGCAGCATGTCTTTGGCGCGCATGTCGAGGTGGTTGGTGGGCTCGTCGAGCAGCAGGAAGTTGCTGGGAACCATCAGCATTCTGGCGAGAGCGTAGCGGTTGCGCTCTCCGCCGGAGAGCACGCCGATGCGCTTGAATACGTCGTCTTCGGAGAAGAGGAAGCAGCCGAGGATGCTGCGGAGTTCGGTGTTGCTGGAGCGCGGCGCGACGCGGCCCAGGTCTTCGAGAATGGAGAGTTCGGGATCGAGGACTTTGTACTGATCCTGGGCGAAGTAATCGGGCTCGGCGTTGTGCCCGAGGTTGAATTCGCCGGAGGTGATGGGCTCTTCGCCGGAAAGGATCTTGATGAGCGTCGATTTTCCGGCGCCGTTCACGCCGACGAGAGCGATGCGGTCGCCGCGTTCGATGTTGAAGGTCGCGCCGGAGAAGACGTGCTTGTCGCCGTAGCTTTTCGAGACGTTCTTAAATTCGGTGACGATGCGGCCACTGGGCTTCGGCTGGGGGAAGCGGAAGTGAATGGTTTTCTCATCGGGCGGGATTTCGATGCGCTCGATTTTTTCCAGTTCCTTGATGCGGCTCTGCACCTGTTTGGCTTTGGTGGCCTGGGCGCGGAAGCGGTTGATAAAGGCTTCGAGGGCTTCGATGCGGTCGCGCTGGTTCCGGTAAGCGGCTTCGAGCTGCACGCGGCGCTCGGTTTTCTGGGACTCGTATTTTGAGTAGCCGCCGGTATAGAAATAGACGCGCTTATTCCAGATTTCCGCGATTTTGCTGACGGTGACGTCGAGAAAGTAGCGGTCGTGCGAGATGAGAACGAAGGCGTTCGGGTAGGTTTCGAGATAGCTTTCAAGCCAGTTGCGGGCTTCGAGATCGAGGTGATTGGTGGGCTCGTCGAGAAGCAGCAGGTTGGGTTCTTCGAGCAGCAGTTTGGCGAGCGCGATGCGCATCTGCCAGCCGCCGGAGAAGGTTTCGACGCGGCGCTGCCAGTCCTCTTTACTGAAGCCGAGGCCGGTGAGGACGGAGCCGACGCGGGACTCGATGTTATAGCCGTCGCGAGAGGTGAATTCGGCCTGGACGTGGTGGTAGCGGTCGACAATCTGCTGGTATTCCGGGCTGGCGTGGTCGAGTTCGCCCATGCGGCGTTCGAGGACCTGCTGCTCGGCTTCGAGCGCGCGGATCTCGTCGAAGACGGAAAGGCATTCGTCGAAGACGGAACGGCCGGTGAGGTTGATGCCGTCCTGCGGGAGATAGCCGGCGCGGATCCCCTTCATGACGTTGAGCGAGCCATAGTCGAGGCTCTCAATTCCGGCGAGCGCTTTGAGCAGGGTGGACTTGCCGGTGCCGTTCGCGCCGACGATGCCGACGCGCTCCTTCGCGGTGAGGAGCCAGTTGAGGTCCTGAAAAAGAATTTTGGGGCCGAAGCGTTTGCCGGCTTCGGTGAGTTGAATCATGGTTATTGGTCGGCTGGCTGCCGGAGAGAGACCGGAGCCATTACAGCCATTGTCCCGCAGGGGTGCATTTGCCGGGGGAAGAAGCGCCGTCCCGTTTCGTCCGCGGGAAAAGCGAGGCGGGGAAACGGGACGGCCGGGTTGGTTTCGAGCGAATCAGCGGCGGCGGAAACGCCAGGCCGCAGCCGCGCCGCCGAAGGCGAGAAGCCAGGTGGACGGTTCGGGAGTGGCGCCCGGTGTGGGAGTCGGGTCCGTCATTGGCATGGTCACCGGGGTGGTGTTGATCCCGGTGTCCATGAGGGATACGTTGTCGAAACCGAAGTAGGACGGATCGTCGCGCCCGAGGAACATCAGACGCGCGGTTGTGCCGGTGGCCGTAAAGGTGCCGGTGTAAGTGGTGTAGCCGAGCTGGTAGCCGAGTCCGGTGAGATCGAACGCGGGCTTGCCGTCGAAGAGCGCGACCAGTTCGGTGGGATCTTCGTCGGACTGGAAGTCGAAGCTGAGAGTGTATTGTTCTCCGGGGATGGTGGTGACGTCCTGGTAGAGATACGCCTGCTGATCCATAGCCCCGTTAATACAGGAATCGCCGGTGCATCCGGTACTGGCGTAATAGAAGCCCTCGCTCGGACTCTTGCCGAGGCCGGAGAGGACGTTGGCGACGAACCAGTGTTGCGAGGTCCAGCCGGACAGGTCTCCGGTCTCAAAGCCTCCGTTGGTGAGAATGCTGGCGGCCCTGGACTGGCCGGAAAAGCCGAGGGCGATCGCGACGGCTGCAAACGTTAGGGATGTTCTCTTCAAAGTATGTTCCTCCTGACACACGGGCAATAAAATCTAACCGCCTCGCGTGGTAGCGCAGTCACCATGAATGACTGGGGTCAAATTACCATCGCGTTCGGGGGAAGGAACAACGGTCCAGGTACTGAAATATTGCTGTTTTAGAGGGGCTGTATCACAGCCCGTACTGCCATTGACCAGCCAGAATGACGTAGGCCGCGAGCACGCCGTTGGTTACGGCGTGGGCGAGGATGCAGTCCCAGAGATTGCGGGTGCGGAGCATCCAGCCGTTGTAAAGAATGCCGGTTACGAGGCCGACATCCCAGAACGAGCCGTGTTCGGAGGCGAAAAGGGCGGCGACGGCCCAGAAGGCCAGTGGCGCGTAAGTGCCGAGGGGCACGGTTTCGAAGTGAGCGGAATCGATCAGGTAGCGCATGAGCCAGCCGCGCCAGAAGAGTTCTTCGAGAATGGGCACGGCAACCACCGTGATCAGAATGCGGAAAACGAGGAATACGGCGTCGTTCTTGAGCGCGGGGGGCGTGTTACCGGCGGGGTGTCCGACAACACCGTTATCGAAAAGAAAGAAGTGGTGCCAGGAGGGAACGAGGAAGTCCGGGCCTACCCAGATGGCGAACACGGCGAGGCCGAGCAGGATGCTAAGCAGGGGGCGGGAAGGCTTGCCGGTGAGGACCGGGCGCGAGACCGCCAGGATGGCTGCCATGCTGAGCGTGAAACGCAGCCATGCCGGTACGAGGAATACCTGATTGAGAGCGAGCAGCGCGATGAAAACGGCGAACGGGAGCGTGTAGGGAAGCGCGGGATGTCGTCGCATGGAGATCGGGGCGCTTCGGCCCTTTGATTGTAACAACTGCTACGAATGGCTTCTGAGGTGTGTATCCAGCCGGTCGAGGGTCCGCATGGCGGTCAGGCACTGGGCCACGCTGGCATTCGGCTCACGGTTTTCGCGGATGGCGGAGAAGAACTCGCGGTCCTGCAGTTCGATGCCGTTCATCGAGACGGCCACGTGCGAAAGATCGATGGGCGCCTGCTCGCCATCGACGAGATCGTCATAACGGGCCAGATACGTGCCGTTGTCGCAGATATAGCGGAAGAACGTTCCGAGGGGGCCTTTGTTGTTGAACGAAAGGGACAGGGTGCAGATGGCGCCGGAGGGGACTTTCATGCCGATGGTCATGTCCATGGCGATGCCGAGGGTGGGGTGAACCGGGCCCTGCAGGGCGAAGGCTTCCGACGCCAGTTCGCCGGTCTGGTACTGGAAGAGATCGACGGTGTGGCAGGCGTGGTGCCAGAGCAGGTGGTCGGTCCAGCTGCGCGGTTTGCCGGCGGCGTTCATGTTGGTGCGGCGGAAGAAGTAGGTCTGGACGTCCATCTGCTGGACTTTGAGTTCGCCGGCCAGGATGCGCTGGTGGATCCACTGGTGACTGGGGTTGAAGCGGCGGGTGTGGCCGCCCATGGCGATGACGCCGGTTTCGGCCTGCACTTCGAGGAGACGTTCGGAATCGGCCAGGTTGTCGGCGATGGGGATTTCGATCATGACGTGTTTGCCGGCGCGCATGCACTGTTCGGCCTGGGCGGCGTGCAACTGGGTCGGCGTGGCGAGGATGGCGGCTTCGACGCCGGGCTGACTGAGGCTTTCGGCGAGGTCGTGAGTCCAGTGGGGGATGTTAAAACGGCGGGCGACCTCTTCGGTGCCCGCGGGATTCCCGCCGGTGAGGCTCACCACTTCAATGTCGGGGATCTTCGCGATCGCTTCCAGGTGTTTGATGCCGAAGGCGCCCTGCCCGGCCAGACAAATCTTCATGAGGGTTAATATACCGCCCGTGGCTGCTGCTACGATGCACACATATGAAGCCGGTGGAATCCGCGATGGTGGAAAAGCCGGGTGGGGGCGGGAGCGGAATCCGGCGGTATCTGACGAGTCTTGGCCCGGGGCTGGTGACGGGCGCCGCGGACGACGATCCTTCCGGCATTTCGACCTATTCGGTGGCCGGCGCGACGCTGGGCTATTCCGTCCTGTGGACAGCGCTGTTCACGCTTCCTCTGATGGCCGCGGTGCAGCTGATGTGCGCGCGTCTGGGCATGGTGACCGGGATGGGGCTGGGCGGCGTGCTGCGCACGCGGTACCCGGCATGGGTTTTGTGGTCCGCCTGTCTGGTGCTGCTGGTGGCGAATATTTTCAACATCGCGGCCGATCTGGGCGGCATGGGCGACGCGATGGAGATGGTGACCGGAGTGAAAGCGTACTGGTGGACGCCGTTCTTTGCGGTCCTGATCACGGGGCTGGTGGTCTGGACGAGTTACAAGGTGATCAGCCGGGTGTTCAAATGGCTCACGCTGGTGCTGTTCGCTTATGTGATTACGGCGTTTCTGGCGCATCCGGACTGGGGCGCGGTGCTGCACGCGACATTCCTGCCCCATATCGAGTTGTCGCGTTCGTTCATGGCGGTGCTGGTGGGGATTCTGGGGACGACCATCTCGCCTTATCTGTTCTTCTGGCAGGCGGCGCAGGAGGTGGAGGAAGAGCGGGAGATGGGACGGATCACGCTGCGGCAGAGGAAAGGCGCGACGGATTCGGAACTGGCGGCGGCGTCGGCGGATGTCCGGACGGGGATGTTGTTTTCGAATCTGGTGATGTATTTCATCCTGCTGACCACGGCGGCGACGCTGCATGCGCACGGGGTGAAGAGTATCGAAACGGCGCAGCAGGCGGCCACGGCTTTGAAGCCGCTGGCGGGGCAGGGGGCGTACTGGCTGTTCACGCTGGGCCTGGTGGGGACCGGAATGCTGGCGGTGCCGGTGCTGGCGGGGTCTTGCGCGTATGCTCTGGCGGAGGCGCGGGGGTGGGACAAGGCGTCGCTGTGCGAACGGCCGCTGGCCGCCAAGCCGTTTTATTCCGTGATTGCCGGCGCGATGCTGATTGGACTGGGGCTGAATTTCGCGGGGCTGAATGCGGTAAAGATGCTGTTCTGGTCGGCGGTGCTGAACGGAATTCTGGCGCCGCCGCTGGTGGTGCTGGTGGTGCTGCTGACGAGCGACAAGAGGGTAATGGGGGACCGGGTGAATCCGGCGACGGCGCGGGTGCTGGGGTGGATCTGCGCGGCGGCGATGAGCGCGGCGGCGGTGGCGCTGCTGGTTCTGTGAGCGTTCCGGTGAGGGGAATGTTTTCGCCCGGGTGACCGCCGGGCGGCATCAGGGAAGGGGGGTGCGATGGCGGCGACGGACGTGTTTGTGATCGGCGGCGGTCCGGCGGGGCTGGCGGCGGCTATCGCGGCGCGCCGGAAAGGGCTGCGCGTGGTGCTGGCGGACGGGAACTGTCCGCCGATCGACAAGGCGTGCGGAGAGGGCCTGATGCCGGAAACGCGCCGGGCGGCGGCGGCGCTCGGCATCGCGATTCCCGAGACGGCCGGCCGGGAGTTTCGCGGAGTGCGCTTCCTGAGCGAGCGGTTTTCGGTGCAGGCGGATTTTCCGGGGCAGGAAGGTCTGGGCGTGCGGCGTACCGCGCTGCATCGCCTGCTGGTGGCGGCGGCGGAGCAGGCGGGCGTGGACCTGCGCTGGAATCAGCCGGTCACCGGCCCGGAGATGGTGAAGGCGGACTGGGTAATCGGTGCCGATGGGGCGGGTTCGCAGGTGCGCCGCTGGGCGGGGCTGGACCGGATCCGGAACAGCTCTCGCCGGTATGCCTTTCGGCGGCACTTCGCGGTGGCGCCGTGGTCGCGGCATATGGAAGTCCACTGGGGCGACGGCTGCCAGATCTACATCACGCCGACGGGCAGCGGCGAGGTTTGTGCGGCGCTGATCTCGCGGGATCCTCATCTGCGGCTGGAACAGGCGATGGCGAGAAGTTTTCCCCGGCTGGCGGAGCGGCTGCGCGGGGCCGAGCCCACGAGCCGGGAACGGGGTTCCACGACGTCCACGCTGCGCCTGGCGGCGGTGGCGCGGGGCAATGTCGCGCTGGTGGGAGATGCGTCGGGCTCGGTGGATGCGATTACGGGGGAAGGAATCGGGCTGAGTTTCCGGCAGGCGTCCGTGCTGGCGGATGCGATGGCGGCCGGGGATCTGCGGCGCTACGACGCGGCTCATCCGCGGCTGGCGTTCCGGCCGATGCTGATGGCGAACCTGATGCTGGTGCTGGATCGGGGGCGGGCGTTGCGGGAGATGGGAATTGGCGCGCTGGCGTCGGCGCCGCTGGTATTCCGGAAGTTACTGGAAGTTCACGCCGGGGCTTGAAGGTTACGCAGAGCTTTGGCCCCGGTGATTGTCCTCGAATTCGGCGTCGATTTCGCGGCGGCCGGCGAAGCCTTCGTGAACGCCGTGCCAGTAGGCGATATCGGCTTCGTCCATGCGCCAGCAGAGATAGACTTCTTCGCCCCGGTAAAGCGTGGGGAAATCGAGCAGGCCGATATCGAGGTCCTTGACGACCACGCCCGCTTCTTCCACTTTTTCGAGAGAGTTTTTGAGCGTGTGGGCGTTGGAATCGCGCTGCGCTTTCCAGGATTCGGCAACGGTGGTGTCGACGCTCATGCCGCCCTGCATGAGGATGCGCTGGCCCAGATTATGGAGGTATTGTTCGGCCTCCTGATAGCGGCTTTTGGCCTGGACGGCTTCACGGATCAGGCGGCCCACGGAGGGGAGCAGGGCACGGGCTTCGGCGAGCGTGAAGTAGCGTGGCATTTTCAGGTAGTCGGGCAGCGCGGTTCGCGCCGGCGCATCACGCAGGCACCGGTTCTTCCACCGACGCCGAACTGTAGTGAGAATCGACGTATTTGTTCAGAATGGCCATGAATTCGGCGACAATGGCATCGCCGCGCAGGGTCATGGCGAGTTTTCCGTCGATATAGACCGGGGCTACGGGATCTTCGAACGTGCCGGGCAGGGAAATGCCGATGTTGGCGTGCTTCGATTCGCCGGGGCCGTTGACGATGCAGCCCATGACGGCGACTTTCATGGTCTCGACGCCGCTGTACTGCGCTTTCCAGACGGGCATGCGTTCGCGCAGGTAGGTCTGGATCTGGTCCGCCATGTCCTGGAAGAACGTGCTGGTGGTGCGGCCGCAGCCCGGGCAAGCGGTGACCTGCGGGGAGAAGTTGCGGATGCCGAGCGACTGGAGAATCTGCTGGCTGACGAAGACTTCCTCGGTGCGGTCTCCATCGGGCAGAGGCGTGAGGGAGGCGCGGATGGTGTCGCCGATGCCTTCCTGCAGCAGGACGCTCAGCGCCGCGGTGGTGGCCACGATGCCTTTGGCGCCGAGACCGGCTTCGGTGAGGCCGAGGTGCAGGGCGTAGTCGCATTGCGCGGCCATGGCGCGGTAAGCGTCGATCAGATCCTGCACGCCGCTGACTTTGGCGCTGAGGATGATGCGGTCTTTCGGAAGGCCGTAGCGTTCGGCGGCTTCGCCGGAGAGCAGCGCGCTGGCCACGATGGCATCGAGAGTGACGCTGCGGGCGTCTTTCGGCTCCGGCAGGCGGTTGTTCTCATCCATCATGCGGGTGAGCAGGGCGCCGTCGAGCGAGCCCCAGTTGACGCCGATGCGGACCGGCTTGCCGTACTCGATGGCGGCCTCGATCATGGTGCGGAAGTTGTCGTCGTGCTTCTTGCCGATGTTGACGTTGCCGGGGTTGATCCGGTATTTGGCCAGGGCGCGGGCGCAGGCCGGATATTTCTTCAGCAGCAGATGGCCGTTGTAGTGGAAGTCGCCGACGATGGGGACTTTCGTGCCCAGCATGTTGAGCGTGTCCACGATTTTCGGCACCGCGGCTGCGGCGGCTTCCGTGTTCACGGTGACGCGAACGAGTTCGGAGCCGGCCTTCGCCAGCGCCAGCACCTGATTGACGGTGGAGGTGACATCCGCCGTGTCGGTGTTGGTCATGGACTGCACGACAATGGGATTCGCGCCGCCCACCTTGACGCCGCCGACATTGACCGCCACGGAGTGGCGGCGCCTGATTTCTGCCATAAACGGTTATTTTACCAACTGGTTCGGGACTGGAGGGCGATCAGACCCCGGGACTGCACACCACGGGATTGCGCAGGATACCGATGCCTTCCAGTTCGATTTCGACCACGTCGCCCGGCTTCATTTTTTTCGTATTGCCCGGCGTGCCGGTGAAAAGCACGTCGCCGGGGTTGAGGGTGACGAAGCGGCTGACGAAGCTGAGGGTGTCGGGAACGTCGAAAAGCAGGTCGCTGGTGCGCTGTTCCTGGAGCACTTCGCCGTTGACGCGGGTTTGCAGGGCGAGATCGCCGTATTCGAGGCCGGTGACGATCCAGGGGCCGAGCGGACCGAAGGTATCGCAGCCTTTGGCGCGCCACCACTGCCGGTCCGCGTTGGGGCCGCGCTGCCAGTTCCGGTCGCTGACATCGTTGCCGCAGGTGACGCCGAAGACGGCGGCGGCGGCTTCCTCGCGGGAGGCGTCTTTCAGGGTCTTGCCGACGACGACGACCAGTTCGCCTTCGAAGTGGGCATCCTCTGATTCGGCGGGGATGCGGATAGGGCCTTCGGGATTCTGCAGGCAGGAGACGGGCTTGTAGAAGATTTCCGGATTGGCGGGCGCGGGGCGGGTTCCCAGGTGGCTTTTGTAGTTCAGGCCGACCGCCAGGACTTTGCCCGGCTCGCAGGGACAAAGAAGAGTTACATCGGTGAGAGCAAACTGCCGGCCCGAAGGCACGGGAGTATCAAACAAACCTCCGTTGAGCTCTTCTATCATCCGGTTGTTCACGATCCCGTAACTTGCCTTGTTATCGGGGCTGTTGCCGAGGGTGAACCTCGCGTAAATCGCCATGCAAACGACTATATCGCGCGACCGGCCTTTCACAGCGGAACGGGCTGGTTAAGATGGATGAGGCGGCAGGTATCGCGTCAACACTGCGTTACAATGCTGTGTGCCCTGTCGGTGCGTCACTTTGACGGGGCCCCGGAATTTCATATGGATAAACCAGCGCAAAACATACAAGACAGTTTTCTGAATAATGCGCGCAAGGAAAAGGGTGCGGTCACCATCTACCTTCTGAGCGGCGTTAAGCTCTCGGGCCGCATCAAGAGTTTCGATAAGTACTCCCTGGTGCTGGAAACGAACAATCAGGAGCAACTGATTTTCAAGCATGCCATTTCAACGGTGGTGACGTCGAGGGTCGGGCATCATATCGTGCCGCACTCGAATCATCAGGGCGCGCCCGCGCCGCTCACGGCGCCGGCCGGTTCCGGTTCGGCCGAGGGATAACCGGGTCACGCCCGGCCGCCGTTTCCCGATTCACCGCAGGTTTCGAGGTTAAATACACGATATCGCTCGAGCAATCCGCCGAAAAGGCAATTCTGGCCGGTTTTGAACGCCGGAAGGGCACGGTTTCGTCCGCGGCGTCGGAATCGTTCAAAGAGTTATTCGAACTGGCGTCGAGCGCCGGCCTGGAGATTGTCGGCGAGTCGTTCCAGGTGCGTCCCACGTCGGACGCGGCGACTCTGCTGGGGCAGGGTAAGGTGCAGGAGTTGAAGGAGTTGGCCGCCGCGGCGCAGGCGGACGTGCTGATTGTCGACAACGATCTGACGCCGACGCAGCAGCGCAATCTGGAAGCGGCGGTGGAGATCAAGGTGATCGACCGCACGCAGCTGATTCTGGACATTTTTGCCCGGCGGGCGCGCACGGCCGAGGGGCGGTTGCAGGTGGAACTGGCGCAGCTCAAGTATCTGCTGCCTCGGCTGGCGGGGAAGGGTATTTCCCTGTCGCGGCTGGGCGGCGGCATCGGGACGCGCGGACCCGGCGAAACCAAGCTGGAAACCGACCGGCGCGGGATCGCCACGCGCATCAAGAAGCTGGAAAACGATCTTGAAAAAGTGCGGACGGGCCGCGCGCTGCACCGCGAGAAGCGGGATGCGGTGCCGGTGCCGACGGTTTCGCTGGCCGGGTACACGAACGCGGGTAAATCCACGCTGTTCAACCGGTTGACGTCGGCGGGGGTGCTGGCGGACGCGCGGATGTTCGCGACGCTCGATCCGACGGTGCGGGCGCTGCGGCTGCCCTCGCGGCGGCGGATTCTGCTGAGCGACACGGTGGGTTTTGTGCGGAATCTGCCCACGACGCTGATCGAGGCGTTTCGGGCGACGCTTGAAGAAGTGGCGGACGCGGCGCTGATTCTGCACATTGTGGACATTTCGGCGGAGAATGCCGGGTCGCATGCGGCGGAGGTGTTTCGCGTGCTGGCGGAAATCGGGGCGTCGTCCACGCCGCAGATTCTGGTGCTGAACAAGTGCGACCGGCTGGATATCGGCGAGCGCACGGAGAACGGACCGCTGGCCGACGCGGCGGTGCTGGGGGCTCGTGTGCTGGCGGAAGCGCGCCAGGCGATGTCGGCTCCGGCGGTGCTGGTGAGCGGGCTGACGGGCGAGGGAATCGGCCGTCTGTTCGATCAGATCGACGCGGTTCTGGCGTTCGATACGGTCGAAACTGTTCGATTTCGCATACCGCTCAGGGACGGAGCGTCCATCGCTTTGTTACACGAGGGTGGAAAAGTGCGTTCCGAGGCTTATCATGGGAACGTATGCGAGATCGTGGTCGAAGCTCCGGAATCTCTGCGTCGGCGGCTCCACAGGTACTTGCTGCGGAATTCCACCGAGCCTGTGGAAAATTCTGTGCACAACTAGCTCAGGCGACTCGCAAGCCCTTGTTCCAGCAACACCTTTTCAGCTTTGAACCGAAACGCAGCACTTCCGGTAACGTGGCGAGAGGAAATGACTTAACACGTAATGCGGGGGATTGCAATACAGGAAAACACGGGAATTTTTTCAGACCCGTTTTTTGTGTGATTTCCACAGGCGGACAGCGCGCATGAACCTGCCGAACAGCCTCACTCTGGCCCGGATATTCTTCGTTCCCCTGCTGGTCGCGGTGCTGGTTCAGGAGGGAATCAGCCTCAATATTCACGGGATTTTCATTCACAATGACGCGGTGGCGCTGGTCATTTTCTGGCTGGCGGCCGCGACCGACCTGCTGGACGGTTATCTGGCGCGGCGCTGGAAACAGGTGACCACGATCGGCACGCTGCTGGACCCGATCGCCGACAAGTTGCTGGTTTCGGCGGCTTTGATCGCGCTGGTTCAGATGCGGATTGTGCCCGGCTGGCTGGTGGTTCTGCTGGTGGGCCGGGAGTTCGCGGTTTCCGGGCTGCGCGCGATCGCGGCGGCCGAGGGGTACACGATCGCGGCGAGCGAACTCGGGAAAACGAAAACTCTTTCGCAGGTGGTGGCGATTTCTTTGCTGATGATCGCGATTCGCCACGACTGGATGATGAAATGGGCGAATGCGTCGCTCTATCTGGTGGTAATTTTCTCCGTGTGGTCGGCGGTCGCGTATTTCGGGAAATTCTGGCGCAAGGTGGACACCGGCACGAAACATCGCCGGCGCGCCGAGTTGCTGAATGCGGAAAGGCAGCGCCGGCGGGCTTTGTTCGTGGAGAGGCGTGAGGCGATGCTGGCGCGGCGCGCCGCGCGGACGGCGGACGGCCGGATCTTGCCCGCGAAGTAGCGTTCCGGTTCGGGCGTCAGAGGGGATCGGGAGCCGGCGCTTTGATGGCCGGTTGCAGACCCTCGGCGGTCAGGCGCACGGTGCGAACCTGTCCAGACGTGCCCAGAGGATCGAGCGATTTTCCGTTCAGCGAGATCTCGATGCCTCCGGCGTTGCCGGCGGTAACTTTTACCAGGGCGTCGGCGCCGATTTCGCGGGAATCGTTCGGTTTCAGGATTCCGGTGAAGGCATTTTTGCCGTCCGCGACAATCTGGACCCAGGAGGCTTCTTTGGCTTTCAGCACCACCTGCACGGCGCGGCCGGTGAGATCCGGAGCAGCTGAGGGTGTGCCGGTGGCATCGGGGGGAATCGTTGAAGCCGGCGCCGCGGAATCCGACGGTTGCGCGAGTGGCGTTTCCGGAGTTTTCGCTGTCGGCACAGAAGGGGCGACCGGGGCGGGGGCCTGTTGTGCCGACAGTTGCGGGGCCGGGGCCCGTTCGAAAATGGCGCGCGGACGTTCGAAGTAGACCCACGCGCCGACGGAAACACCGGCGGCCATAACGATCCAAAGCACGGTGGAAAGAGCGGAACTGGAGCGGGGGGAGACGGAAACGGTGAATTGCGCGGGGTCGGGAAGGGGAACCGTTTCCACGTCCACGCGGGGCAGCGATTCGAGCAGGGGAGCGGGATCGAGCTTCAGGAACGAGGCGTACTGGCGGACGAAATTCCGGGTAAAAAGAATACCTGGCAGTTCCTCGAATGCCTCTTTTTCAATGGCTTCCAGAAAACGGGACGAAATCCGGGTTTGGTTCGAGATATCGCGAATTGCCAGACCCTGCCGCAATCTCTCTTCCCGTAAAGCCGTGCCTACCGCCAACGTTGCCAAAGTTACTCTCCTACAATTTAGGTTATACCAAAGCTTTTTCTCAAATTATTGTTTCATCGGGTGTTAACGTTCCGCTCCGCCCCAAGGTTTAACCTGAATACATGCGTTCTCCGCACTTCTTTGCCGTCGCCGGGATTTTGCTGTTGTTCTGCGCCGACGCGCGAAGTCAGCAGCCGGCTGCCTCCCGCGGGATCCCGTTCAGCGGTGAAGCCGCACTGAAATATACGGGCAAGGCGGTGGCCATGGGTCCGCGTCCGGACGGTTCCGCCGCGATCGAGCGGCTTCGAACGTACATTCGGGAACAATTGACCGGGCGGAAATGTGAGATTGTCAGGGACCGGTTCACGGCGCAGACTCCGGACGGTCCGCTTGCGATGGAGAACATCATCGCGAAATTTCCGGGGAAATCCGGCCGGGCGATCGCGATCAGCGGGCATTACGACACCAAGAAGATGCCGAATTTCGTGGGCGCGAATGACGGCGGGTCGTCCACCGGCTTTCTGCTGGAACTCGCGGCGGTTTTGGCGGGGCAGCCCCGGACGGACGATATTTACCTGGTCTTCTTCGATGGCGAAGAGGCCGTGCGGGAGTGGAGCGACACGGACAGCGTGTACGGCAGCCGTCACCTGGCGGAAAAGTGGACGGCCGACGGCACGGCGGGGAAACTGAAGGCGCTGATTAATGTGGATATGATCGGCGACCGGAATTTCCGGGTGGTGTGGGAGACGGGTTCCACTCCTTCGGTGCGAAACCTGGTCTGGGATCTGGCGGATACGCTTGGGTACTCGGACGCGTTCCCGCGACAGGGCGGGCCGGTCAGCGACGACCATATCCCTTTTATCAATGCGGGGGTGCGCGCGCTCGATCTGATCGATTTCGAGTCGCAGAGCAGCTTCTGGCACACGCCGCAGGACACGATGGACAAGCTCAGCGCGCACAGTTTCGAGGTGGTTGGAAACGTGGTGGTGGCGGCGATCGAACGGCTGGAATCGCAAAAGTGAGTTTTGAGGGCATTGTCGTCGTTGATAAGCCGACGAACTGGACTTCCCACGATGTCGTCGGGAAAATGCGGGGGATCGCCGGGACCCGCCGGGTGGGGCATCTGGGGACGCTGGATCCGCTGGCGACGGGGGTGCTGCCGGTGATGGTGGGGCAGGTGACCCGGCTGGCGCGCTACTGGGAAGATTCCGAGAAGGCGTACGAGGCGGTGATCCGGTTCGGGTTCGCGACTACGACCTATGATCGCGAGGGGGATCCGGTGGGGGAGCCGGTCGAGGTTCAGCTTTCGGCGGAGGAACTGGAGCGGTGTTTCGACACGATGCGCGGTGAAATTGCGCAGACGCCGCCGCCGGTTTCGGCCAAGAAGATTAACGGCGTGCCTGCGTACAAAATGGCCCGCAACAACGTGCCGGTGGAACTGGCGCCGGTGCGGATCCGGATTCATGAACTGACCCTGCGGGGCGTGGAGGCGGACCGCGCGCGGATTTTCGTGCGGTGCTCGACGGGCACGTATATCCGGTCGATCGCGCACGACGCCGGGGCGATGCTGGGCTGCGGGGCGCATATCGAAGAGCTGGTGCGCACGCAATCGGGACCTTTCCGCCTGGAGCAGGCGTTTTCGCTCGAGCGACTGCAGGAGTTGAAAGATGCCGGGCGGCTGGAGGAGGCGGTTTTGCCGCCCACGGAACTGCTGCCGCAATTCCCGCCGGTTTATGTGGACGATCTGACGGTGCTGCAGATCCGCCAGGGGCGGGATTTCAGTGTGTCGCCGTTTCGCGTGAACCGGGGCACGGAGCATGTGAAAGCGGTGGGGCCGGACGGGAAGCTGGTGGCGATCGGCCGGATTGCGCTGCCGAATGTGTACCATCCGGTGGTAGTTCTGACCGCCTGAAGGTGTGATATGCTGCCGGGCAAGCATGTTCCGCTTTCTTCCCTACGCATTTCTGATCACCGTTAGTTCTTTGGCATGGGCGCAGGCCCCGGCGCCGGCACCCGCTGCGCAGGCTCCGAACCCTGCGGCGCCGAATGCCGCTGGGAGGGGGGCGCGCCCGGCCCCGCCCGCGCGCGATCCGAATACTCCCGGCTATGTCACGGCGAAAGAGCTGCCGGATGGCGAGAACGCTCCGGTGAAGGCCGATGGCAATTTCATTCTGGGACCGACGCATCCGGCCGCGCCGGAGATGACGGTGCAGGACGGCGTCCCGCAGGGCACGATTTACAACTTCACGATGGAATCGACGGACAGCAAGACGTATCCCGGCATCGCGCGGGATCCGTTCGTGCCGGGCCAGGCGCCTCCGTCTCCCACGGGTCCGATGGTGGTCAACAGCCATCCGGCGGCGTATACGCGCAAGGTGGCCGTTTACGTTCCGAAGCAGTATGTTCCCGGCACGGCGGCTCCGTTTATTGTCGGCGCGGACGGGCCGGATCTGAACCTGTTCAAAGCGCTGGACAATCTGATCGCGCAGCACCGTGTGCCGGCGATGATCGCCATTTCCATCGGCAACGGCAGCGGCGACGGGCAGGGCAGTGAGCGGGGCCTCGAATACGACACGATGTCCGGACTTTACGCTGAATTTGTCGAAAAAGAGGTGCTGCCGCTGGTGGAGAAACAGTACAACGTGAAGCTGACGAAGGATCCGGATGGACGCGCGACCATGGGCGGCAGTTCGGGCGGGTCCGCGGCGCTGATTATGGCGTGGTATCACCCGGAGCTTTATCACCGCGTGCTGACGTACTCCGGCACGTATGTGAACCAGCAGTGGCCGGTGAACCCGGAGACGCCGCACGGGGCGTGGGAATTCCATGAACACCTGATTCCGAATTCGCCGGTGAAGCCGATTCGCCTCTGGATGGAAGTGGGCGATAAAGACAATCTGATGACGCGCGACGCTTATCACGACTGGGTTCTGGCCAATGAAAATATGGCCAAAGTGCTGGCGGCCAAAGGGTATCACTACCAGTTCGTGTTCGCGAAGAATGCGGGCCATACGGATCGCGCGGTGAAATTGCAGACGCTGCCTGAGGCGCTCGAGTACATCTGGCAGGGGTATCCGGCCGGCGGCAAGAAAAACTAGCCGGTTCGCATTCTGTTCAGAATTTCCGTGATCACGGCTGTCTTGGCGTTGGCGTAATCGTCAACGGACTGCCATTCATGGCGTGCCAGCGCTTTCTTGTGGTTCGCGTACCGTTCGCGATCGTGGATGTTGGCGCGCAGCCAGTTCCGGAATTCGAGCATGCGCCCGATTTCCGGGCAGCCGGTTGAGAAGACGTGAAGATTGACGTCGTTCCCGGGTGGCTTGAGGAGGCGGTGCCCAAACCACTCGGGCTCACGGATGTAGATCCTGTAGCCGAGAGTGGCGAGGAGGGGTGCGTAATCGTGTTCGCGGGCGGAGTCGGCGACTTCGAGCAGGATATCGATCACCGGCTTGGCGGGGAGGCCCGGAACCGAGGTGGAGCCGACGTGTTCCACGCGCAGGGCACGATCCTGGAGGACGCGGCGAATGCCGCCCGCTTCGCAATCGAACCGTTCGGTCCAGGCGGGATCGTAGTCGGCGAGGTGGATTGTGGTCGGCAAAGTGGGCCTGTGGGACAGGTTAACTTGAGGTATGTCGAAAACGCATCGCCGAACTTTCGTCGGGCAGGGGTTGGCTGCCGCTTCCTTCTTCAACGCGGCCGCTGAGCAGGCAGGCGCGCAGACCGCCGCGCCTGTGCCGCTGCTGCCGAGGTGTTTGAAGCCTGGCGATACGGTGGGCCTGATTACGCCTTCCAGCTACGTTTCCGATCCGGACGAGCTGGCGTTCGCGAGACGGTTCTGCGAGTTCTTCCAGCTCAAATGGAAGATGGGCCGGAATGTCGGTCAACGGTACGGGTATCTGGCGGGGACGGCGCAGCAGCGGGTGGACGATCTGCACGCGATGTTCGCGGATCCCGAGGTGCGGGGCGTGTTTTGCATTCGCGGCGGCTACGGGTCCGCGCAGATGCTGGACAAGCTCGATTACGGTCTGATCCGGGGGAATCCCAAGGTCTTTTTGGGGTACAGCGATATCACGGCGCTGCATACGGCGATCGGGCAGCGGACCGGGCTGGTGACGTTCCACGGGCCGGTTTCGCTCAGCCACGTGACGGAATGGTCGCAGCGGCATCTGCGTTCGGCGCTGTTTCAGAGCGCGCCGATTGGTATGGTGACGAATCCTCCGGAGGGAAATCCGCTGCGGGCGGGGCATACGCTCCGGACGGTGCGGGGCGGGAAAGCAACCGGCGCGCTGGCCGGGGGAAATCTGACGCTGCTGTCCACCACGCTCGGGACGCCTTTCGGGATCGAAACGGCGGGGAAGATCCTGCTGATGGAAGATATCGGCGAGGACATTTACCGCATTGACCGGATGTTCACGCAGCTTCGGCTGGCGGGGAAACTGCAGAGCGCGGCGGGGATCGTGGTCGGGGAATGTAAGGATTGTCCGCCGCCGAATCACGATTCCGCGTATTCGCTGGGCGAGGTGATCGATTACCTGCTGGGCGATCTGAACATTCCGGTGCTTTACGGACTGAGTTTCGGCCACACCATCGATCAGGTCACCCTGCCTTTGGGCGTGGCGGCGACGCTCGACGCGGACCGGCAGACGCTCACCATCGGGCAGGCCGCCACGCGGGCCTGATCCGGGGCGCTTTCCCGCTAACCAAAAGCGCCTTTCGGACGCCTTAGCAAGTTGCCGGCAATCCAAATGACGCCCGTGCCTGGCGCGGAGCATCCGATAAACTAAATGCAAGTGAGCACTTGCCCCGCCGCAAATGCTTACCAATACGGAGACAATCGACTGTGTGGATAGTTAAACTCGCGCTGCGGCGCCCCTACACGTTCGTCGTGATGGCGGTGCTCATCGCGGTGCTCGGCGGCCTCTCCATCGTGGCGATGCCGAAAGACATTTTTCCGTATATCGACATTCCTGTCGTCAGCGTCATCTGGAGTTACAACGGTATTTCACCGGATGAAATGATGGGGCGCATCTCGACGGTTTTCGAGCGCGCGCTCACCAGCAGCGTCAACGACATTGAACATATTGAATCCAACGCGTACAACGGCGTTTCGGTGATTCGCATCTATTTCCAGCCGAACGTGAAGATCGATCTGGCGATTACGCAGGTGGTGGCGGTGACGCAGCCGGTGCAGCGCATCATGCCACCGGGGATCTTTCCGCCTGGTGTCATTAAATATGACGCGTCGAGCGTGCCGATTCTGCAGTTGAGCCTGAGCGGAAAGAATCAGAGCGAGCAGGAGCTGTACGACTACGGGCAGAACTTCATCCGCACGCAGCTGGCGACCATTCAGGGTGCGACAATTCCGCCTCCGCTGGGCGGCAAGCAGCGGCAGCTCATGGTGGATATCGACCCGAACGCGCTGTATGCCAGGGGGTTGTCGGCGACGGATGTGTCCACGGCGCTGAATGCGCAGAACCTGATTCTGCCGGCGGGCACGGCGAAGATGGGGGACCGCGAGTATTACGTGCGGCTGAACTCCAGCCCGACTACCGTGCAGGGCATTAACGATCTGCCCGTGAAGGTGACGAACGGCAGCGTGGTGTACATGCGCGACGTGGCCCAGGTGCGCGACGGATTTTCCGTGCAGGGGAATATCGTGCGGGCCGACGGGCACCGTTCCGCGCTCATGACGATCATGAAGAACGGGCAGGCCTCGACGCTCGATATTGTCGCCGGGGTGAAGAGCACCCTCAAGAAGATCGCTCCGACGCTGCCACCGGGCTTCACGGTGACACCGCTGTTCGATCAGAGCATTTTTGTGAGCAACGCGATCAGCGGCGTGATCAAAGAGGGCCTGACGGCAGCGGCGCTGACCGCGATCATGATTTTGCTGTTTCTGGGCAGTTGGCGCAGCACGGTGATTGTCTGTACGTCGATTCCGCTGTCGATTCTCACGTCCTGCATCATCCTCTGGGCGATGGGGCATACGCTCAACGTGATGACGCTGGGCGGGATGGCGCTGGCGGTTGGCATCCTGGTGGACGACGCGACGGTGGAAATCGAGAACGTCCATCGAAATATGGGGATGGCGAAACCGCTGACCAGGGCAATTCTCGATGGCGCGCAGCAGATCGCGCTGCCGTCGTTCGTTTCCACGCTGGCGATCTGTATCGTGTTCTTTCCGGTGCTGCTGCTGACCGGGCCGGCGAAGTTTCTGTTTACGCCGCTCGCTCTGGCCGTCGCCTTCGCGATGATGATGTCGTACTTCCTGACCCGGACGCTGGTGCCCACCATGGTGCATTACATGCTGCACTCGGAAGTGGAGATTTACGCGCACGGCGAAGAGGGTCTGGCGCATGCCAAGGGCTTCATCTGGCAGACGC
Source organism: uncultured Acidobacteriia bacterium (assembly GCA_903851195.1). Taxonomy (GTDB): domain Bacteria; phylum Acidobacteriota; class Terriglobia; order Bryobacterales; family Bryobacteraceae; genus BOG-234. The sequence continues at coordinate 580,542 of CAINNJ010000025.1, read as the reverse complement.
ACCATGCCTTCAATATCCGGTTCGAGCGGATGCGGGCTAAGTATCGGCGGGCACTTGGCTGGTGTCTGCATCACCGGGCACGGGTCTCGATTGTTTATGGCCTGTTTTTAGCTGGTTCCCTTGGCCTGGTGACGGTGGTGGGCACCGATTTCTTCCCTTATATCGATTCGGGCCAGTTGCGGCTGCATGTTCGGGCGCCCGAAGGCACCCGCATTGAAGAGACCGAGCGGATCTTCGGCGCCGTGGAGGATATTGTCCGGAAGAATCTGGAACCCGGCGAACTGGCGGCGATCACGGACAACATCGGGCTGCCGAATGCGCCTTTCGCGCTGGCGTGGGGCGACGCTTCGGTGATCAGTTCGGCCGATGGCGAGATTCTGATTTCGCTGAATCAGGAACATCACCGTCCGACGGAGCTGGTGCAGCGGCTGCTGCGCAGCGCGCTGAAGAAGCAGCTTCCGGACGAGACGTTCTTCTTTCAGGCCGCGAATATCACGAATCAGATTCTGAACTTCGGGATTCCGTCGCCCATCGACGTGCAGATTCAGTCCCGCGATGCCGTGGCGGGCTATAAGCTGGCTACCGAGCTGACCGATAAGATCTCCGTGGTTCCGGGCGCGGTGGACGTCCGGGTCAACCAGCAGGTGAAAACGCCGCAGTTGGATCTGGTGGTGGATCGCAGCAAGGCCGACCAGGCGGGGCTCACGCAGCGCGACGTCGCCAACAGCATGCTGATTTCGCTGAGTTCGAGCGGCCAGACGGCGCCGAATCAGTGGCTGAATCCGGTGAACGGCGTGAACTACAGCATCGCCGTGCAGACGCCGCAGCACCGCATCGATTCGCTGGATTCCCTGAAGCGCACACCGGTGACGTCGCCGGGCGGCGGCAACACGCAGCTTCTGGACAACCTGCTCAGCAAAGTGAACCGCAGCGTGACCAGTTCCCTGGTGAGCCATTACAACGTGCAGCCGGTGTTCGACGTGTACGCCAATGTGGATCAGCGGGATTTGGGCGGGGTGATCGGCGACATCCAGAAGATTATGGACAGCACGAAGCTGCCGAAAGGCGTTTCGCTGGTGATGCGCGGGCAGGCGGAGACCATGAAGACGTCGTTTCGGCGCCTGGGGCTGGGCGCCGTGTTCGCGATTCTGCTGGTGTATCTGCTGATGGTGGTGAACTTTCAGTCCTGGCTGGATCCGTTCATTATTCTGACGGCGCTGCCGGGCGCGTTCGCCGGCATTCTGTGGATGCTTTTCGCGACGCAGACCACCATCAACGTGCCGTCTCTGATGGGCGCCATCATGTCGATCGGCGTGGCGACGGCGAACAGTATTCTGCTGGTCACGTTCGCCAACGATGAGCGGATGGAGGGCAAGGATCATCTGGAAGCCGCGCTTTCGGCGGGTTTCACGCGACTGCGCCCGGTGCTCATGACTGCGCTGGCGATGATCATCGGCATGTTGCCGATGTCGCTCGGGCTCGGTGAGGGCGGCGAGCAGAATGCGCCGCTCGGCCGGGCGGTAATCGGCGGCCTTATTTTAGCGACGTTCAGCACCCTGTTCTTCGTGCCGATCGTTTACAGCTTCCTCCGCAGGAAGCCTCCCGTCAATCAGGATGAACAGATCGAGATGGAAGCGCATGAAGAACTGGTGGCATAGACCTACACAATGAATACGAAAGAAATTCCCGGTCCGACCCTGGAAGTGGCGGGAACGGCGCCAAAGGGCGGGGAACAGCATCCGCACCATATCTCGCCGTTTAAAGTCGTTCTGGTTCTGGTGATCCTCGCCGCGGTCGTGGTGGCCATCGCGCTGGCCGGCTATCTGCCGCGCAAGCAGCGCGAGGAAGCGGCGGCGTCGGTCGCGAAAGAAGAAAAGAATACGCTGCCCCGGGTCGCCGTGGCCAAAGTGAAGCGAGCGCCGCAGGATACGGAGGTGGTGCTGCCGGGCACGATTTCGGCTCTGACCGAAGCCTCGATCTTCGCGCGCGCTTCGGGTTATGTGAAGAAGCGATATGCGGATATCGGAGACCGGGTGAAGGAAGGACAGCTCATCGCCGAGATCGAAGCGCCGGAACTCGATCAGCAGGTGGCGCAGGCCAGGGCGGCGGTCTCGCAGGCCGAGCAACAACTGGGGCAGACGAAGGCGTCGCTGCTGCAGGCGCAATCCCAGCGGGATCTCGCGAAGATCACGGCGGATCGTTATAACAATCTGGTGGGGCGCGGCGCGGTGGCGCGGCAGGACGCCGACACGCAGGCGGCAACGTTCAAGACTTCCGAAGCCCTTGTGGCCGCGCAGGAAGCGAATGTCAGCGCGGCTGGTGAGAGCGTCCGGCAGGCACAGGCGAATCTGCAGCGCATTCTCGCCTTGCAGGATTTCAAGAACGTGCGGGCTCCGTTCGCGGGCGTGATCACGGTCCGTAACATCGATGTGGGCTCGCTGATTTCGCCGACCGGCGGCGGTCAGGGAATGATGCAGACGGCGAGCAGTCCGGCGAATGCGTCGGGTAATGAGATGTACCGGGTGGCGCAGATCTCCGCGGTCCGGCTGATGGAAAGCGTGCCGCAGACGAACGCGCCGGGGATCCGCATCGGCATGCCCGCGGAGGTCACGGTGACCGAGTTTCCGGGCCGGAAGTTCGCGGGGAAAGTGGCGCGCACGGCGAACTCGCTCGATCCCGCTTCCCGGACGATGCTGGTGGAAGTGCATGTGGATAACCGCGACGGAAAGCTGCTTCCCGGCATGTACGCGGAGGTGCGTTTCCGCGGGCATCGCGATACGCCGCCGGTGATGGTGCCGGGGGATTCGGTGATTGCGGGCAACTCCGGGCCGCTGGTTGCGATTCTGGTGGATGCCGCCGAGGATAATGGAAATCCGGACACGCGCGGCGCAAAGAAGATTCACCTGGTGCCGGTGCAGATCGGCCGGGATTACGGGGTGCAGACCGAAGTGACTTTCGGCCTGCAGGGTTCGGAAACCGTGGTGATGAATCCGGGGGACGAAGTACGCGAAGGAGCACTGGTGAAGGCTGAAACGGGAACGGAAAGCAAGGCAGACCTGACCGCACCTGGAAAACCGTCGGCAGCTCAAAAGGGAGCGCCGAAGGAATGAAGGCATTCGTTTCTCTGTTTCTGTGTTGTGTGCTCGTTACGCCGGCCGGCGCTCAGACGCCGGCGCCCGCGCCTGCGGTTCCCGGTGCTTCCGGTGAGCGCACGCCGGTGGTTTCTTATCAGACTGGTTTTCGGGGCGCCTATTATCCGGCTTCGGTTTCGAATGTGGATTTCCGGGATTCCACGCGGATTCGGGATCTGATCCGGGCGGGCAACATTTATCTTTCACTGCAGGATGCGATTGCGCTGGCTCTGGAGAACAACCTCGACCTGCAGTTGCAGCGCTATGGCGTTGGCATGGCCGCCACGGACACCGTGCGGGCCCTGGGTGGCGGCACGCTGCGGGGCGTTCCGCTGACCGCGAATGAGGCGCCGGCCGGTGTCAGCGGCCCGGGCGCGCCGCTGATCAACTCGGCGGCGACGGGGTCCACGCCGCAGGTGAACGGAGCGACGTCGTTTTCCGACGCCCAGTTCGTGCAGCAGGCGCAGGACAATCTGTCTGTTACCGGGACGTTCCCGTTTTCAACCGGCCCCGTGATTCCGCAGTACGATCCGGTGATCACCGGGCAGTTTCTGGCGCAGCACCTCACGACGCCGGAAACCAGCACGCTGATTACGGGGACGCCGGCGCTGGTGGCAAACAGCCTGAACGGGAACCTTGGCTATGCGCAGGGTTTCAGCACGGGTACGCAGGTCACGGCCGGCTTTCTGAATTCCCGGACCGACAATAATTCTTCGCGGAACCTGATCAATCCGTTCATCAACTCCGGCCTGAGTGTCACGGTGACGCAACCGCTGCTCCGCGGCTTCGGCAAAGATCTGAACCGCCGTTTCATTCTGATCGCGCAGAACAGTGAGAAGGTCTCGGCGAGCATTTTCCGGTATCAGGCGTCCATCACGGTGGCGGGTGTGATCCGGCTCTACACCGATCTGGTGAGTCTGAATGAAGATCTCGGGGTGAAGCGCGAGACTCTGGCGACGGCCCAGCGGCTGGTGGAAGACAACCGGAGCAAGGTGGATCAGGGCACGCTGGCGCCGATCGAACTGACCCGCGCTCTGGCGCAGGTAGCGGCCGCGCGGCAGGACCAGATCAATGCCGATGGTTTCGTCCGGCAGCAGGAACTGATTCTGAAGGACGTGCTGACGCGCGATTCGGCGTCCGACCCGGTAGTGCATGCGGCCCGGATTATTCCGACCGACACGCTGAAGATCATTGAGCCGCCGGCGCAGCCCGCGGAGGAACTGGTGAAGACGGCGTTTGAGTTCCGCCCCGATTTTATCGCCGCGAAGCTGCAGTTGACGAACGCCGAGATTTCGCTGAAGGGTTCGCTGAACGGCATCCGGCCTCAGCTGGATATTGTCGCGAGTGCCACCAACAACGGCCTTGCCGGCGCGGCGAATCCCAATTTTGTGTCGTCCGCGATTACCAGCGGGGCTCCCAATGCGCTGCTCGGTTATGGCGGCGGGCTGGGGTCGGCAATTGAGCAGATTCTGCGGCGGGATTACCCGAGCTATTCGATCGGCGTGAATCTGACTTTGCCGCTGCGAAACCGGACGGCGCAGGCCGATCTGGCCAGGGACGAACTGCAACTGCGGCAGACGCAGGTGCGCGAGCGGCAACTGGAAAACCAGATCCGGCTGGAAGTGGAAGACGCGCTGATCGCGCTGCAGCGGACACGGGCGGCCTGGGAAGCGGCGGCGGAGACTTCGAAGCTGCAGGCGCAGTCGCTCGAAATCGAGCAGGAGCGCTTCAATAACGGGCTTTCCACGAATTTTCTGATCATTCAGTATCAGAATTTCGTGGCGCAGGCACGCTCTTCCGAAGTGGCTGCGCTGGGGAATTACGTGAAGGCCCGCAGCCGTCTGGACAGCGTGATGGGAATCGTGCTGCGGGCGAACGGGGTATCTGTCGGGGAAGCGCTGCAGGGGAAGATTTCGCGGGCATCCACGCCCGTAATCCCTCCGGTAGCGCCGTCCGGCGGAACTCCCGCGGCGCCTCCGATTGTGCCTCCCGCCTCCAGATAGAATAACGAAATGTTGAAGATTGGCACCGTCCGTTGGCGGGGAAAATGCTCGAAGCACCCGATGTTCGATCCCTATACGGACGGGCGCGGGGCCGTAAAAGGCGGCTGTCCGCGGTGCAATGCGCTGGCCGATATCCATGAGTGTCACCAGCGGATGGTCAGCCTGATGCGCGGCTTTTCTCCGCCGGTAGTCCGGAAGAAACCGTCGGTTCCGATGGACGATCTGCAGGAGAGTCTATTCTAAAAGAGTGAAAGCTCGGGTATACGTCACCTTCAAACCGTCTGTTCTCGATCCTCAGGGACAGACCATTCGCGCCGCTCTGCACGGCCTCGGCCATAAGGGAATCGAGGAGGTGCGGCAGGGCAAATTCTTCGAGATTACGCTGCAGCCCGACGAAGATCTCGACTCGATCGCGCGGGACGTCCTCAGCAATCCCGTGATAGAAAATTACCGAATCGAGATGCTCGACTAACTTTGTTCCGTACAATATAGAAATGTGCGGAATTGTAGGATATGTCGGCTCGCAACGTGCGGTCCCGATCATTATCGATGGTCTGAAGAAGCTGGAGTATCGCGGGTATGACTCCGCGGGAGTAGCCGTCTACTGCGACGACGAAACCCTGGGAATCCGGCGGGCCTCCGGCAAGCTTCGCAACCTCGAAGACGTACTACAACTCGATCCGGTCGATGGCCGCTATGGCATCGGCCACACGCGCTGGGCTACTCACGGTCGTCCCACCGAGGAGAATGCCCATCCCCACCGCGACTGCACCGGGGATATCGTTGTGGTCCACAACGGTATTGTGGAAAACTACCTGCCGCTGAAAGAGCAACTGCAGCGGGAAGGTCACGTCTTCAAGACGGAGACGGATACCGAAGTCATCGCCCATTTGGTGGAGAAGTATTTCGAGGGGAATCTGGAGCAGGCCGTTCGGGCGGCGGTGAAGCAGATCCGCGGCGTTTTTGCTCTCGCGGTGCTAAGCCGGCGGGATCCCAATAAGATTGTGGCGGCGCGGGAAGGTCCTCCGGTGGTAATTGGTCTGGGGAATCATGAGTATTTCGTGGCGTCCGACGTTCCGGCGATTCTGAGCCACACGCGCGATATGTTCTTCCTCGCTGACGGGGATATGGCGATCCTGACACCGGATGGCGTGCAACTCTGCGACTTCAACGGCACCGCCGTGAACCGGCAGGTGCAGCACGTGCTCTGGGACCCGATCATGGCGGAGAAGGGCGGCTACAAGCACTTCATGCTCAAGGAGATCTTCGAGCAGCCGCGAGCAGTCAGGGATACCACGCTGGGCCGTGTGGGGCAGGAGACGGGCAAGATATTCCTCGACGAGATGGACATCACGCCCGCCGAGTTCCGGGCGTTCAAACAGGTCAAGATCATTGCGTGCGGCACCAGCTGGCATGCGGCGCTCGCCGGCAAGTTCATGATCGAGAAGCTGGCGCGGATGCCGGTGGAAGTGGATTACGGCAGCGAATTCCGGTATCGCGATCCGATTATTTCGGCCGAAGTGCTGACCGTGGTGATTTCGCAATCGGGCGAAACGGCGGATACGCTGGCGGCGCAGCGGGAGGCCAAGAGCAAGGGCTCGAAGACGCTGGCCATCTGCAACGTGGTCGGCTCCATGATCACGCGGGAGGCGTCGGGCGCGATCTATACGCACGCGGGTCCGGAGATCGGGGTCGCTTCCACGAAGGCGTTTACCTGTCAGCTGACGGCACTGGCGATTCTGGCGTCGTATCTGGGCCAGATGCGCGGGGTGATGGACGAGGCTACTTCGCGCGAGTTTGTCCAGGAACTGGTGCTGATTCCGGGCAAGATCGAGACCATTCTGTCGCACGACAATCTTTATGAGGATCTGGCGCGCAAGCTGTTCCGGGCGACCGACTTCCTCTATCTGGGACGCGGCGTGCACTTCCCCATCGCGCTCGAAGGCGCGCTGAAGCTGAAGGAGATCTCGTATATCCACGCGGAGGGATATCCGGCCGGCGAGATGAAGCACGGGCCCAATGCGCTGATCGACGAGAATCTGCCGGTGGTAGTGCTCGCCACGCACGATGCGGGGAGCGAGGCGAGCAGCATCCTGTATGAGAAGACGCTGTCGAACATCCAGGAAGTGAAGGCGCGCGAGGGCAAGGTGATCGCCATCGTGACGGCGGGCGATACGGAAGTGCGGAAGGTGGCCGACAGCGTGATCGAGATTCCGGCGGCCCCGGATCTGCTGGCGCCGATTCTGGAGATCGTCCCGCTGCAGTTGCTTGCGTACCATATTGCGGTTCGGCGCGGCTGCGATGTGGATCAGCCCCGCAATCTGGCCAAGAGCGTTACCGTCGAGTAATGAAGCAGGCGCACGGCGAGCTTACGGTTGCAACCCGCGGGAAAGGGCTTTACGACATCTCGCGGGAGGTGCGGCAGTGGGTTTCGAAGCAGCAGATTCAGAGCGGGCTGCTGACGGTTTTTCTGCAACACACGTCGGCGTCGCTGACGATTCAGGAGAACGCGGATCCGGATGTCCGGCGGGATATGACGGAGTATTTCGAGCGGCTGGTGCCGGAGAATACGCCGTGGTTCCGGCACACGCTGGAAGGGCCGGACGATATGCCGTCGCACATCCGGGCTTCGCTGACTTCGGCGTCGCTGTCGATTCCGGTTCGGGGCGGGGCACCGGCGCTGGGGACATGGCAGGCGATTTATGTTTTCGAGCACCGGACGGCGCCGGAGAAGCGGCACGTGCTGCTGCACGTAACCGGGGAATAGCTGGCGCGTACTATTAGAAGAGATGCGTAACTTCCTTTCGATTCTTCTGATCAGTGCCGGCGCTTTGAGTGCGCAGTCGCTTTCGGTCGGAGTCATCGGGGGAGCGCCGTTCAGCGACGTGGTGAACAACTCGACGGCGAGCGGACTCCAGGCGATCGCGAAGAGCACGAATTTCACGATCGGGCCGTCGCTGCAGGTCGGGCTGCCCGCCCATTTGCGCATCGAGGTGGATGCCCTGTATCGGCCCTACAGCTTCAATCTGGTCAGCAAGGGGCCGAACGTCGACGTTTCCGCGAACCAGTTCCGTTTCCCGGTGCTGCTGCAGTATCGCTTCGGCACGCCGCTCGTGAGACCGTTTCTGGAGGCCGGACTTTCCTTCGACCACCTCTCCGGACTCAGCACGGCGGCGAAGAGCATTACGTCCGGACCGGGCAAGCTTCTGCATCAGTCGGACGCCGGCCTGGTGCTGGGGGCGGGCGCGGACGTCAGGATTCCGTTCTTTCGCGTGAGCGGAGAACTGCGATTCACCCGTCAGGCCGTTTCCAACTTCGACAGTTTTTCCAATTTGAACCAGGCTGAAATCCTTTTCGGGATCCACTTTTAGTCACCTCGCAGTCTCCTTCGCCTTTACTTCGCCGTAAAAACAACTAATGGTGGTGGTGCGCGCGGAGCCGCGTACCTGTTGTACGCCCGTAACGTACACAAATCCCACAACTTGCCTGTATATACCTCTTGCAACCGTAAGTTCCCCATGCCACAATCTGTTGTAGGCACGAATCGGCCGAAATAGGACTTGAGTGGACGGATTAGGGCCAGTTGCGATGGTTTTGCCGGCACGGCAGCCGCTGGGCCTGTATACCGTCCGAATTGACGAGAACGGCCGCATGAAGCTTCCGGTGAAGATCAAGGAATTCCTTGAGCGGTTCCCGGAGAAGACGTTTTTTTGTACGAGTTTTGACGGACGCATTGGGCAGATCTTCCCGATTCCCGTCTGGGACCGGTATCAGGAGTTTCTCGATTCCGCCGAAGACCGGGCGCAGGCGAAGCGGGTGAAGTTCCGGGCGCAGAGGCTGGGCGCCGAAGCGGATCTGGATACGCAGGGGCGTATCACGCTGAATCCGATGTTGCGGACAGAGTTGAAGCTGCAGAGCCAGCAGGATCTCCGGCTGGTGGTGGAGCGGGGCGTGGTGCAGATTCTGACGCCGTCGGTCTATGAAGAGATGAGCCGGGAAGGCGAGGGCGACCCGGTGGGCGATGTGAACGCGCTGGAGAACGCGGGTATGGGAAAGGGGATCCGGTAGTGATGTCGTATGGAAAAACAACCAAAACACTATCCGGTGCTGCTGGACGAAACCCTGGAATACCTGGCGATCAAGCCGGACGGGACGTATCTGGACTGCACGGCCGGTCTGGGGGGTCATACAACCGCGATAGCGGCGCGGTTGACGGCGGGGGGACGGCTGATCTCGAACGATCGGGATCCGCAATCCCTCGAGATGGCGATGCGGAACTCCGCGGAATTTTCCGAGCGGATCGAATTTCAGCATGCCGAGTTTTCGGAGTTGCAGCTAACCGGCCTGGACGGGCTGGTGGCGGATCTGGGAGTCAGCCGGTTTCAGCTGACGGATCCGCAAAGAGGTTTTTCGTTTCAGTCAGATGGGCCGCTCGATATGCGCATGGATCAAACGCGTGGCATAACGGCGGCCGATCTGGTGAATCAAAGTGCCGAGAAAGAATTAGCCGACTGGATCTACCAGCTCGGCGAAGAAAGGAGAGCGCGGAAGATAGCCAGAGCACTTGTTCGGGCGCGGCCTGTTCGGAGCACACTACACCTGGCGGGTGTAGTGGAGCAGGCCGTACCCCGTACAGGACCTATCCATCCCGCTACTCGCACCTTTCAGGCATTGAGGATGCTGGTCAACGGAGAGCAGAAAGAACTGGATGCGTTACTGGCAGCGGCGCCGCGAATGGTGCGCCCCGGCGGACGCATCGTGATTATCAGTTTTCACTCTCTTGAAGATCGCAAGGTAAAAGATCATTTCCGGGAGCTGGGGCGGCTGGACGAAGCGTTGATTCTGACGAGGAAGCCAGTGGTACCGAGCGAGCAAGAGGTCCGGGACAACCCGCCGAGCCGGAGCGCGAAACTCCGGGCGGTGGAAATCATTGGGGACGCAACGGGCAGGCAGCAGGGAAGCGGCAGAAGGTAAAGAGGATAGATACGCACATGGCCACGCTGGCAACATTCTTTCGACGGAGCGATTCGGTAACCGCGGGCGGGGCGCGCGCGGCGGTTCGGGCGGAGTCGGACCCTTACAGGCTGAGGGCTCTGCCGAACGATGACATCTATTTCTTTTCCAAGCGGATCGACAATTCGCGCGTGGTTCGCCAGCAGGATCCGTCGACGGGCGGCGATTGCTGGTCGGCGGTGGGCGCGGGCGCGGTGGTGCTGATGCTGGGCGCGAGCGTGATTGCGCCGCATGTGGGATCGGTTCTGGCGGGCTACAAACTGGAAGCTTTGAAGCAGGAGCGGCAGACGCTGCTCGATCAGCGGCGCGAACTGGATGTTCGCGAGGCCTCGCTGCTCAGCCCCAACCGGCTGCACGAACTGGCGAAAGAACAGCACCTGACGAATCCGGCGTCCGATCAGATTATCCATCTGGACAACCAGGCGCGCGAGGGCAGCTTTGCCCGCGTGGTCACGCCGAAAACTTCGGATCCGGCCGGCGCGGGCGCGGCGCGGGCCAGCCGGTAAGCGCCGAAGGAGTATCCGCCGTGGAACTGCCGGGACGGCCAAATTCGACGGCCGCGGCGAACCGCCTCGCGGTGGTTGCCGCGGTCTTGTTGCTTTGGGGGCTGCGCATTGTGTTTGCGCTCGTTTCCATGCAGGTTTCGCAGCACGCGAAATATCGGGCCATCGCGCGTTCGCAGCAGGAACATGAAGTGGACATCCCCGCTCCCCGCGGGTCCATCTTCGACCGCAACGGCCAGCCTCTTGCGATCAGCGTTCCGGCCGATTCGGTTTCCGTCAATCCGCAGCAGATCGGCGATCTGAAAGTCGCGACGGATTTGCTGGGCAACATCCTCCATCTCGATAAGACGGTGCTTTTCAGCCGGCTCAACTGGGCGCGGCAGAACCACAAAGGTTTCCTCTGGGTGAAGCGGAAGATGGATCCGTTCGAGACGGAACGGCTGAAGGCGCTCAACCTGGAGTGGGCCACCATCAAGACCGAAAGCCAGCGGCACTATCCCAAGGGCGAGACGGCGGCGCACGTGGTCGGGACCGTCTATAAGCAGGAAGAGGGCGCGGCGGGAATCGAGAAGTCGCTGGACGCTTCGCTGCGGGGCAAGGTCGGGGCGGAGCGAATGGTGATGGATGTGAAGCGGCGCGGGCTCGATTCGCATGTCGATACCGCGGCGCAGGCCGGCGTGCCCGTGACTCTCACCATCGATGAACGGCTGCAGTATGTCGCCGAGCGCGAACTGAAGGCGGGCGTGGAACTAAAGCACGCGCGTTATGGCACGGCCATCGTGATGGATCCGAACACGGGCGAGATTCTGGCGCTGGCGAACTATCCGACGTACGATCCGAACAAGCGTCCGCAGCCGGGCGAGACCGCGATGGCGCGCTTTGACCTGGGTGTATCGGTGCCGTTCGAGCCGGGGTCGATCTTCAAAGTGGTCACGCTTTCGGCGGCGCTGGAAACCACCAACCTGACGCCGCAATCGCTGATCCCGACGGGCGGCGGGACGCTGAGTCTGCCCGGGCGCGTGATCCACGAATCGCACCATGGTTTCGGGACGATCACGATGCAGCAGGTGCTGGAGATGTCGTCGAACATCGGCGCGATCATGATCGGGCAGCGGGTGGGGCGCGAGAAACTCTACGAGTATGCGCGGCGCTTCGGGTTCGGCGAGAAGACCGGCCTGCCGCTGCCGGCGGAATCGACGGGGATCCTGCGGCCGCTGAACAAGTGGGGTGCCACGTCGCTGGCTTCCATTTCAATGGGACATGAGGTGAGTACCACCTCGGCACAGTTGGCGCGGCTGTGTTCGGTGATCGCCAACGGCGGCATGCTGGTGAGGCCGAAGATCATTCTGAAGCGCGGCGATAAGGTGGAACCCACGGAAGCCGCGGTGCGCGTGCTGAAGCCGGAGACGGTGATGAAGATGCGCATGATGATGGAAGGCGTGGTGTTGCGCGGCACGGCGAAGAGCACGGCCCGGCTGGATGGCTACACGTCGGCAGGGAAGACAGGCACGGCGCAGATTTTCGAGAACAGGCATTACACGCACCTCTATAACGCTTCGTTCATGGGGTTCACGCCGGTGACGAATCCGCAACTGGTGATCGTGGTGACCATCAACGGCACGGCGGGGGATGCGGGCATGGGCGCGGCGGCGGCGGCTCCGGTGTTCAAGGCCATCGCGACCGAGGCGCTGCGCATGATGGATGTGCCGAAGGACATTCCGGAGAATATCGCGGATGTGAAGCCGGCGAAGAACGACAAGGCCGTGGAAGACGTCTCGATTGCGGATCTGGGCAACGGCAGCATCATGCAGGAAGACCGGACCGTGAAGGAACTGCAGGCGGAAGAGGCGAGGCTGCTGGAACAGGCGGCGGCCGAAGCGGCGGAGGCGATTCCGGCGGCGTCATCCGTCCCAATTCCCACGCTGGCGTTTGCGGCGCCGGTGCCGGCTCCGCCGTTGGTGAAAGCGCCGCCTGTGGTTAGAACGCCGGCAGGGCCCACAGTGCCGGATTTCCGCGGCAAGTCGATGCGATCCGTGGTGGAAGAGGCGGCGGCGGAAGGGATCGAGCTCACTATCGAAGGCAGCGGCGTGGCGCGGGCGCAGATGCCCATGCCGGGAAAGCCGCTGCGTCCGGGGGAGAGGATCCGGATCGTTTTCACGCGCTGATATGCAACTAAGCGAAGTCCTGACGGGAACACCGCTGTTGGCTGAGCTGCCGCCGGAGCTTGCCCGGGCGGAAGTCACGGGTCTGGCTTATGACTCGCGTCAGGTGGAGCCGGGGTTCCTGTTTTTCGCGTTTGCGGGAGCGCACGCGGACGGGCGTGAGTTCGCGCGGCAGGCGAGGGAGAAGGGCGCGCTCGCGGTGGTCAGCGAAGCGGAGGCGCCCGCGGATTTCGAGGGCGTCTGGATCCGGACGGAGCATGGTCGCCGGACGCTGGCGCTGGCGTCGCGGGCCTTTTACGGGTTCGCGGACCGCAGGCTGGGGCTGACGGGGATTACGGGGACGAACGGGAAGACGACCACCGGGTTCCTGATCGATTCGATTCTGCGGGCGGCCGGGAAGACGACTGCTCTGGTGGGCACCATCGAATACCGGCTGGGGCCGAAGGTGCTGCCGGCCGTGAACACGACGCCGGAATCGCTGGATCTGCACCGTCTCTTCGCGGAACTGGAGGGCATTGGGGGCACGCATGCCACCATGGAAATTTCGTCGCACGCGCTGGCGCTGGGGCGGGTTTACGGAATTGAGTTTCACACGGCAGTGTTCACGAATCTGACACGCGACCATCTCGATTTTCACCACACGATGGAGGATTACTTCGCCGCGAAACGGCTGCTGTTTACGGGGTCGGGCGCGGCGGCTCCGCGGTATTCCGTGCTGAATCGCGACGACGAGTGGGGGCGCAAACTGGCGCCCGCGGGCAACCGCACGGCGGCCGATTCCACGCTGCTTTGGTATGGCCTGGGTCAGGAGGCGATGGTGCGCGCGCGGCATATCCATTCCGGGCTGAACGGTCTTCGTTTCGAAGTTGTTTTCGATAAGGTGAAGTTCGAAGTGCGCTCGCCGCTGATCGGGAAGATCAACGTGTATAACATCCTGGCGGCGTGTTCGGCGGGGATGACGTACCAGTTGCCGCCGGAAACGATTGTGCGGGGCATTGCGGCGTGCGCGGGCGTGCCGGGGCGCTTCGAGCGCGTGGACGAAGGGCAGCCGTTCGCGGTGGTGGTGGATTATTCGCACACCGACGACGCGCTGCGCAATGCGATTTCGGTGGCGCGCACGCTGAATCCGAAGCGGGTGATTACGGTGTTCGGGTGCGGTGGGGACCGGGACCGGACGAAGCGGCCGATCATGGGGCAGGTTGCGGGATCGCTGAGCGATCTGGTGATTGTGACGAGCGACAATCCGCGTTCGGAAGAGCCGCTGCAGATCATGAACGACGTGATGGTGGGCGTGCGGCGAACCGATACGCGCACCATTATCGAACCGGATCGCGCGGTGGCCATTCGCAAAGCGGTGGAAGAGGCGAGGCCGGGCGACATTATCCTGCTGGCGGGCAAGGGCCACGAGACGTACCAGATTTTCAAAGACCGCACGATCCATTTCGACGACCGGGAAGTGGCGCGCGAGGTTCTGCGGTCGTTCGGATTCCGGAGGAAAGAGGAATGACGCTTTCCATGGAATCGATCGCCGAAACGCTGGGCGTGGCGGATGCGGACTTAGCGGCGGGATTACCGGACAGTGTGGCGGGGTGGAGCATCGATTCGCGCAGCATCAATCCCGGCGATTGTTTTTTTGCGTTGCGCGGTCCCACGCACGACGGTCACGATTATGTGGCGCAGGTGCTGGCGAACGGGGCTTCCGCGGCGGTGGTGGATCGGCGAGTGGACGGCGCCGCGGCCGCTTTGCAACTGGTGGTTCCGGATACGACGCTCGCGCTGGGCAAACTGGGACGCGCGGTGCGGGACCGGATGACCGGAGTGCCGGTTGTCGCCGTTACGGGGAGCGCGGGCAAGACCAGCACCAAGGATATTGTCGCGAGTCTGCTGTCGGCGCAGTTCCGCACCGGGAAAACGGTGGGGAATTTCAATAATCATCTGGGCGTTCCGCTTTCTTTGCTGCGGTTGCCGGACGATAGCCGGGCGGCGGTGCTCGAGATGGGGATGAATCACGCGGGCGAGATCCGGGAACTGGCAAAGATCGCGCGGCCGTCTGTCGGCGTGATTACCAACGTGGGCTGGGCGCATACGGAGAATTTCCCGGACGGTATCGAGGGCGTCGCGCGAGCCAAACGTGAACTGATTGAAGAACTGCCGGTGGATGGCATTGCGGTGCTGAACGCGGACGATCCGCGGGTGCGGGAATTCGCGAAGGTGCACGGCGGCCGCTCGATTCTGTTCGGCTTCGCGGACGACGCGGAAGTGCGCGGGGAGGATCTGGAGCTGAGCCCGGCCGGTGTTCGGTTTCGGGCTTTGGGCACGGACTTTGAAGCTTCGCTCACGGGCCGCCATGCGGTGAGCAATATCCTGGCGGGGATTGCGGTCTGCCGCGCGCTGGATATTTCTCCCGAGCGCCTGCGCGACGCGGTACACTCACTTACGCCCGGCAAGATGCGGGGCGAACGCCTGGAACGCAATGGCGTAACGATTATCAACGATTGCTATAACGCGAACCCGGAGGCGACCCGATCGATGATCGAACTGCTGCAAGGTGTTCCCGCCCGGCGCCGCATCGCGGTACTGGGTGAAATGCTCGAACTTGGCCCCGAGGCCGAGAGCCTGCACCGCCGCACCGGAAAATTCGCGGCGGAGCAGGGACTTGATGCCGTTTTTGGCATACGCGGCGCTGCCCGGTTCATGGTTGAAGAAGCCGTGAAATCCGGGATGTCGGACAGCGCCGCGCTCTTTTTCAATACCTCGGAGGAAGCCGGAGATTTTGTCAAAGATTACCTGCAGCCGGGTGACGCGGTGCTTTTTAAGGGCTCGCGCGGCGTGCAGGTGGAGAAGGCTCTGAACCGCGCGATCGGGGAAGTGAGGGATTAATTGCTGTACTGGCTGTTCTACGAACAACTCTACCCGGCCGTCAAAGCTTTCAACGTATTCCGCTACGTGACGCTGCGGGCCATGTTTGCCAGCCTGACGTCCTTATTTTTGTGCGTGCTGCTGGGGCCGCTGCTGATCCAGAAACTGCGCGAATTCCAGATCGGCCAGCATATCCGGGAAGACGGCCCGAAATCGCACCAGAAAAAGGCCGGGACGCCGACGATGGGCGGCGTGCTGATTCTGATCAGCATCATCGGTTCCACCCTGTTGTGGGCGGACCTGCGGCATATTTATGTTTGGATCGCGCTCTTCGCGCTGGGCAGTTTCGGGGCGATCGGTTTTATCGACGATTACGCGAAGGTGTCGAAGAAGCGAAATCTGGGTCTTACCGCGAAGCAGAAATTCGGCCTGCAGCTTTTCGTGGCCGCGGTGATTACGGCGGTGCTGGGCGTGATGCAGTCTTACAACGCTTACACCACCACGCTGAACGTGCCGTTTTTTAAGCAGTGGCAGCCGGATTTGTTGCTGCATTCCATGATGGCCACTCCGGTGACTTATGTGCTCGCCTTTTTGCCGTTCTATTTGTTCTTCGTGTTTGTGGTGGTGGGTTCCAGTAACGCGGTGAATGTGACGGATGGCCTGGACGGGCTCGCCATCGGTTTGATGGTGATTTCGGCGGGCGCGCTGACGGTGCTGGCGTACACGAGCGGGAACCGGGAACTGGCGAATTATCTGTTGCTGGCGCGCAATCCGCGCACGGCGGAACTGACGATTTTCTGTGCGTCCATGACGGGCGCGAGTCTGGGCTTTCTCTGGTGGAACTCGCATCCGGCGGATATTTTCATGGGAGATGTCGGGTCGCTGTCGCTGGGCGGGGCGATCGGTGTGGTGGCCGTGCTGATTAAGCAGGAGATTCTGCTGATTTTCATCGCCGGGATGTTCGTGATCGAGGCGGTCAGCGTGATTCTGCAGGTGGGCAGCTATAAGCTCCGGAAGAAACGTATTTTCAAAATGGCGCCGATTCACCACCATTTCGAGGCGCTGGGCTGGCAGGAATCGAAGATTATCGCGCGGTTCTGGATTATCGGCCTGGTGCTGGCTCTGTTCGCTTTGACGACGCTGAAACTGCGATGAAAACGCTGGTGGTGGGGATGGAGAAATCCGGGCGCGCGGCGCTGGCGTTTCTGCGGGAGCGCGGCGAGCAGGCGACGCCGGCGGATCTGAAGCTTCGGGATATTGAGGGTTTTCGGCTGCAGTCGGACGAACTGTTCGATGAAGCGTGGGACCGGATTGTGCTTTCGCCTGGCGTTCCGGCCGATCTGCCGGGGCTGGAGCGGGCACGCGCGCGCGGTGTGGAGGTGATTGGCGAGATCGAACTCGCGGCGCCTTTTCTGCAGGGGCGGACGATCGGGATCACGGGATCGAACGGGAAAACGACGACCACCTCGCTGGTGGGACATATCCTGCAGAGCGCGGCGGTTCCGGTGCAGGTGGGCGGGAATATCGGAACGCCGGTGATCGCGATGGCGCAGACGTCCCGCTCGGAACAGTGGAACGTGCTGGAGTTGTCGAGCTTTCAGCTGGAAACGATTCGTTTGTTTCGCGCGCAGGTGGGCGTTTGTCTGAACGTGACGCAGAATCATCTGGACCGGCACCATACGTTTGAAAACTACGCGGCGGCCAAAGGGAATCTGTTCCGCACGCAGCAGGCGGGCGATTTCGCGGTGCTGAATGGGGACGACGCGGTCTGCCGGTCGTTCGCGGAACTGACTCCGGCGAAGATCGTCTGGTTTGGCGGGGCGGATCTGCACGAAGGGCAGGTCTGGGTGGGCGGTGAGGCGCTGATGCCGCTAAGCGAGATCCCGATTCCCGGACGGCACAACGCGGAAAACGTGCTCGCGGCGGCCGCGGTCGCGAGGATCGCGGGAGTTCCGCTGTCTGCAATTGCCTCGGCTGTTAAAACCTTCAAAGCCGTGGAGCACCGACTGGAATTCGTGGCCGAGATCGACGGCGTGCGGTTCTATAACGATTCGAAGGCCACCAGCGTGGACGCCACGATCAAAGCGCTCGATTCGTTCGAGGGCGGGCTTTGGGTGATCCTCGGCGGCAAGGATAAGGGCAGCGATTATACGGTGCTGCGAGACCGTCTGCGGCGCAAGGCAAAGGGCGCGCTGCTGATCGGCGCGGCGGCCGGGAAGATCGCCGGGCAACTGGGAGATTCGACGGTGGTGCATGACGCCAACACGCTCGATCGCGCGGTGGAAGAGGCGTGGAGAAGCGCGCGGCCGGGCGACACGGTGCTGCTGGCGCCGGCGTGCGCGAGCTTCGATCAGTTCGAAAGCTACGAACATCGCGGGCGGGTCTTCAAGGAATTAGTGAATCGGATTCAACATGGCGCAGACTCTTAAGACAGACTGGGTTCTCTTTACGACCGTCGTGCTGATGGTGCTGTTCGGCTGCGTGATGGTGTACAGCGCCTCTTCCGTGGTGGCCGACCTGCGGCAGGGCTCCAGCTATTACTACGCGGTGCGGCAACTGCTCTGGGTGATGTTGGCGATCCCGGTGATGATGTTCTTCAAGCGGCTGCACTACCGCAAGCTGCAGACGCCGGCGGTGGCGTTCACGCTGATCGGCGTGGTGATGATGCTGCTGGTGGCCGCGTATCTGGCGGACCCGCGGCAGCACCGCTGGATTCGTTTTCCGATGTTGGGCGGGCTGCAGCCGGCCGAACTGGCGAAACCCGCCATCGCGCTGTTCCTCGCTTATTTCATTGCACAGAGGTCGCGCGCCATTAACAGCCGGTATACGCTGCTGCCCGCGATTCTGGCGCTTGGCTTCATCACCGCCGCTGTGGTGGTGGCCGATCTGGGGACGCCGATCGTGCTGGTTTCCACCGCCGCCGTGATGTTCTGCGTGGCGGGTCTGGAGCGGCGTTACATCCTGATTGCCGGTCTGGTGGGAATTCTGGCCTGCTGCGTGGCCGTGGCGGCGAAGCCGTACCGGCTGGCCCGCATGGTCAGCTTCGCGGATCCGAATTTCAAAGTGGTGGACCAGTTCGACAAGCACGGCTGGATCCGGTCGCAAATGAAGAAGACGATCACCGCGAGAGATACGAATTATCAGATCCGGCAGGCGGTGATCGCAGTGGGTTCCGGCGGGCCTGTGGGCGTCGGGCTGATGCAGGGACGGCAGAAGCTGTTCTATCTGCCGGAGTCGCACACGGACATGATTTTCGCGGTGGTGGGGGAAGAGTTCGGGCTGTTCGGATCGCTTGCGGTGCTGGCGGGCTTCGTGATTATTCTCTGGCGCGGCATTCGGGCGACGGTGCTGATTCCGGATGAGTTCGGGCGCTATCTGGCGCTGGGGATCACGACGATGCTGGTGATCCAGGCGTTTTTCAATATCAGCGTGGTGCTGGGCCTGGTGCCTCCCAAGGGAATTCCGCTGCCGATGATCAGTTTCGGCGGCAGTTCGCTGCTGGTGACGCTGGCGTCCATGGGGATTCTGCTGAACGTTTCGGAGCACGCGGGTTGAACGCGGACGAAACGGCGCGGCGGTTGTTCGTGATGGCGGGCGGCGGGACTGGCGGGCATGTGATCCCGGCGATCGCGGTGGCGCGGGAACTGGTGGCGAAAGGCCATGAGGTGTTGTTCGTGGGCACGGACCGGGGCGTGGAGGCGAGGCTGGTTCCGGCGGCGGGATTCCGGCTGGAGAAGATTCGCGTCGGCGGGCTGAAGAATCTGGGCGCGGCTACGCGTGTCGCCAGTCTGTGGCGTTTGGTGGCGGAAACGGCGGCGCAGTGGAAGCGGTTTGGGGAATGGCGTCCGGCGGCGGTGTTCAGCATGGGCGGTTACGTGGCGGGTCCGCCGGCACTGGCGGCGCTGTTGCGCGGCGTGCCGGTGGTGATTATGGAGCCGAACGCCGTGCCGGGCGCGACGAATCGCTGGATCGCGCGGTGGGTGAAGAAGGCGCTGATCAGCTTCCCGGAAACGGCGCGGTTTTTTCCGGCTGGGCGCACGGAACTGACGGGTTTGCCGGTGCGGCGGGAGTTTTTTGAGTTGCGGCCGAAGGCGGAGGAAAAGGAGTTCACGGTGCTGATTACGGGGGGCAGTCAGGGTTCGCGAACGCTGAACGTAGCGGCGCGCGAGAGCTGGCCGCTGTTCCGGGAGTCCGGGTTGCCGGTGCGCTTTATTCATCAGACGGGGACCCTGATGCAGGACGAACTGATTCCGCAGTTCGCGGCTTCCGGGCTGCAGGGGGAGGTGTCGGCATTCCTGTCCGACATGCCGGCCGCTTTTTCGCGGGCGGATCTGATTATCTGCCGCGCGGGGGCGGGCGCGGTTTCCGAACTGGCGGCGGCGGGCAAGCCTTCCGTGCTGATTCCGTTTCCGTTCGCGGCGGACGATCATCAGCTCAAAAACGCGCAGGCGTTCGAACGCGCCGGGGCGGCGGAGTTGTCGCTCGACAGGGACTGGAATGGCCGGAAGATGTTCGAGGTGGTCGAAAAGCTGTTTTCGGACCGGGCGAAGCTGGCCGAAATGAGCGAAAAAGCACGTAAATTGGCGCGTAGGGGCGCGGCGGCGCGCGCGGCCGAAATTCTGATTGACACCGTTTCGGGTAGCCGGAACAATAAATAGACAACATGTTTTTTTCGAGGCAGCATCTCCACTTTGCGGGAATCGGGGGTATCGGCATGAGCGGAATTGCCGAAGTGCTGCTGAACCTCGGCTATACGATCTCCGGTTCGGACATCAGACTGAGCCCCACCACGGCGCGGCTTTCGCAGTTGGGCGCGACGGTTTACGAAGGTCACGACGCGAAGAACGTCGCGGGCGCGAAGGCGCTGGTGGTGAGTTCGGCGGTGGATGAGTCGAACCCCGAAGTGCAGGAAGCGCGGCGGCTGCAGATCCCGGTGATTCCGCGCGGTGAACTGCTGGCGGAACTGATGCGGCTGAAGTACGGCATCGCGGTCGCGGGCAGCCACGGGAAGACTACCACCACATCGATGGTGGCGACCATTCTGAGTCATGCCGGGATGGATCCCACGGTGGTGGTCGGCGGGAAGGTCGCGGCGATGGGCGGGTCGAACGCGCGGGTGGGCAAGAGCGATTTTCTGGTGGTTGAGTCGGACGAGAGCGACGGGTCGTTTCTGAAGCTGTCGCCGATTCTCGCGATTGTCACGAATATCGACCGCGAGCATCTGGACCACTATGCCGATATCGACGCCATTCGCGCGGCGTTTACGGACTTCGTCAACAAAGTGCCGTTTTACGGGGCGGCGATTGTGTGTCTGGACAGTGAGAACGTGCAGAGCATTCTGCCCTCGATCCGCCGCCGCACGATCACGTATGGCACCAGCGCGCAGGCGGATTATCGGCCGGGCGATCAGCGGCACAGCGAACTGCACACCACGTTCACGCTGCGGTCGCGCACGGCGGATCTGGGCGAGTTCCATCTGAATATTCCCGGCGATCACAACGTTCTGAACGCCACGGCCGCCATCGCGGTGGCGCTGGAACTGGGCGTGCAGCCGGAGGTGATTCGCGAAGGGCTGAAGAAGTTTACCGGCGTGGGGCGCCGGTTCGAGGTGCGCGGCGAAGCGAGGGGGGTGACGCTGATCGACGATTACGGCCATCATCCAACGGAGGTGCAGGCGACGCTGGAAGCGGCTCGGTCGGTGTGCAAAAAGCGCGTTCACGTGCTGTTTCAGCCGCACCGTTACACGCGCACCATGCACCTGATGGATGAGTTCGCGCGCGCCTTTCATGCGGCGGACCGCGTGGTGATGCTCGATATCTACGCGGCGTCCGAGCAGCCGATTGCGGGTGTGACGTCGGAAGCCCTGGTCGAGCGCATGCGGCAGTTCGGGCACCGGGGCGTGGAGTACGCGGGCTCGAGCGACGCCGGCGTGGAAAAGATTGTGGAGGGCGTGGAGGCAGGCGACATGATCGTGACGCTGGGCGCCGGCAGCGTGTCCCTGCTGGGGGATCGGATCCTGGAGAAACTGCGCCATGCCTAGAGCGACTGCGACCGCGAAGCAGAACGCGACCGAGAAGCCGGGTTGGCGGCTGTGGCTGCGGGTGGTGGCATGGTCCGGGCTGTTTGTCGGCGCGTTGTGGGGAGGCACGGAACTCCGTTCCTTCCTGTTGACGGACCCTCGATTCGGGCTGGCCTGCGATCCCGCGGAGACCAGTTGCTCGAATCTGGAAATTCAGGGGACTACCTACGTGAACCGGGATCGCGTGCGGGCCGTGTTCACGCCGGATTTCGGCCGCAGCGTGTTTCATCTGCCGCTGGCGGAACGGCGCCGCCATCTGCTGGCGATCGACTGGGTGCGCACGGCGACGATTTCGAGAGTCTGGCCGAACCGCATTGTGGTGACCATCGCGGAACGGGTTCCGGTGGCGTTCGCGAAGCTGCCGGTGGCGGGAACGGCGCGGCACTGGATGGCGCTGGTGGATAACGACGGCGTGCTGATGACGCTGCCGCGGAAGGTGCGTTTTAATTTGCCGGTGTTGAGTGGTCTGACCGAGGAACAGAAAGACGAAGACCGCCGGCTGCGGGTGCGAGCGATGAACCGCCTGCTGGAGGATCTGGGTCCGCAGGCGAAAGATATTTCCGAGATTAATGCGGCGAGTCTGCAGGAGATGCGCGTGATCGCGGATGTGGACGGGCAGGGTGTGGAGCTTTGGCTGGGCGATCAGCATTTCCGGTCCCGCTACTCCAATTTCCTGAGCCATTACCAGGATATTCGTCAGCATTCGCAGGAAGCCAGCACGTTCGATCTGCGGCTGGACGACCGGATCTTAGCGCGGTGAAACACATGCGCGCGGTGAGTAACAGACTTTCATGAGCACTAAATCAATCTTCGCGGCCGGTGTGGACGCGGGGAGCACTTCTACACGGTGCGTTATCGCCATGCTGGAGGGCGACCGGTTCCGGTTCCTCGGCTATGGCTGCGTGCCGTCACAAGGATGGTCGAAGAGCCGCATTGCGGATCAGCAGGCAGTTTCGGATTGTATTTTAGCGGCGGTGGTGCAGGCGGAAGCGATGGCGCAGACGGCCATCGAAAACGTGGTTGCCGGAATCGGCGGGTTAACCGTGCGGGGAGCGAACAGCCGCGGCAAGTGGGATCTGGGGCGCCCGCGGGAGATTACCCAGAAAGACATCAATCGCGCGATGGATCGCGCGATGCGCGTGCAGATGCAGGAAGACCGCATGCTGCTGCAGGTGATGCCGCAGGATTTCGTGGTGGACGATCATCCGGGGTTTCACGATCCGCGGCAGATGCTGGGCTCCGTGCTGGAGGTCAACACACATCTGCTGACCACGTCGGTTCAGGAACACAACAATCTGGTCGGGGCTATCAACCGCGCGCATCTGGCGGTGGATGAAACCATTTATGAAAGCATCGCGGCGTGCTATGCAAGCGTGCTGCCGGAGGACCGGCGGGATGGCGTGGCGGTGATCGACATCGGGCAGCAATCGACGGAACTGGTTTGTTACTACGGGGAATCGGGGCAGCTGGCGACTTCGCTGAAGATCTGCGGCGATCACTTCTCGCGGGATCTGGCGCATGCGCTGCGGATTCCGATGGAATCGGCCGCGATCGTGAAAGAGCAGTTCGGCAGCGCGGTCGCGGTAGGCACGCCCGAGAACAGCGTGGTGGAAGTTCCTTTGGTGGACGGCCGCGAGGCGCGCGACGTGCCCCGGAAGCTGATCAATGAGATTCTGGAGTCCCGCGCGGTGGAGTTGTTCGAGATGGTGCGGGGGGAGCTGACTCGTTTCGGCATGCAGCGCGCGCTATCGAACGGTCTGGTGCTTTGTGGCGGCGGGGCGCTGCTGGCGGGTATCTGCGACGTGGCGGAACGGGTGCTCGAATGCCCGGCGCGCATGGGTCTGGCGCAGGGGATTCTGGACTGGCCGGAGGAACTGCACGACCCGGCGTGGACGACGGTGGCGGGGCTTGCGATGTACTCGGCGCGGCTGCGGAGTCAGGTGGATATCGAGAGGCAATCGGTCGGTATGCTCGGCCGCATTCTGAGATAGTTGGGGACAGGCGCAGGAGGAGAACGGCCCATGGACATACTCAAGTACGAAATGCAGGACGAGACGCGCAAGGGCGCGCGGATTAAGGTAATCGGAGTGGGCGGCGGCGGATCGAACGCCGTGGGCCGCATGTATGAGGATGGGCTGGACGGCGTCGAATTCTATGTCATGAATACCGACGTGCAGGCGCTGGAAACCTCCAAAGTCCCGAATAAGATTCAGATCGGCGAGAAGATTACGCATGGCCTGGGCGCGGGATCGGATCCGGCGGTGGGCAGGCAGGCGGCGCTCGACGACACGGAGCGGATTCTGGCGATTCTGGAAGGCGCGGATCTGGTGTTCGTGACGGCAGGGCTGGGCGGCGGCACGGGCGCGGGCGCGCTGCCGGTGGTGGCGTCGCTGGCGAAGGAACTCGACGCACTGACCATCGCGATTGTCACCAAACCGTTTAGTTTCGAAGGCGGCAAGCGGATGCGCGTGGCGGAGCGGAGCGTGTCGGATCTGGCGGCGTCCGTGGATATTCTGACGACGATTCCGAACGACCGGTTGTTGAAGATCGCGCCCAAGGGCACCAGCATGGCGCAGGCGTTCCGCATGGCGGACGATGTATTGCGGCAGGCGGTGCAGGGCATCAGCGAATTAATTCTGACGCCGGGGCTGATTAATCTGGATTTCTCCGATATTAAGGCGGCCATTTCCGGCATGGGTATCGCGCTCATCGGCAACGCCACCGCGAAGGGCGAAAACGCCGTGGTGGAAGCGGCGCGGACCGCGATTAATTCGCCGCTGCTCGAAGACACCAAGATCAAAGGCGCACGCCAGGTGCTGATGAACATTACCGCGTCGCCCGAGATCGGGCTGCATGAGCTGAACGAGGCGTGCTCGATTATCCGGGAGGCCAGCGATTCCGACGATTTGCAGCTGAATTTCGGTGTGATCGCGAAGGAGGAGATGGGGGATTCGGTCAAGGTCACCATCATCGCCACGGGCTTCAGCAAGGTGGAAGATGCGCGGGAGCCGGCGATTGAAGCTCTGCCCGCCAGCGATTTCTTCGCCGAACGTCCGGCTGCGAGTGGGCCGGCGCATTCCGCTGTTTCGGCCGCGAAAGAGCCGGTGGCCGCCGAACCGGCGGAGCCCGCGCCGGTCTATGAGGAAGATCTCGATGTTCCTGCCTACCTGCGCCAGGGCAAGCTGCTGAATTAACGGGAAGGGACGATCAGCGAAGGCGGCGGTGGTTGCTGCTGTTGAGTCTGTTCGCCGGCAACCACCTGCGCGTGATTCAGCGCTGCCACCAGAGACACACCGCCGAGGGTGTTGCCGACGAGTGTCGGCAGCATGTAACCAGTCAGGTAGGCGAACCAGGAGATGCCGCCGGACATGACGAGGAACAGCGCTTCGATGGAGCCTGCGATGATGTGGGTGAAGCCGCCTAATGCCACGAAGTAAGTCATGATCACGATGAGCGGGATCTGACCGCTGTTGATGGCGGCGCGCATCCAGACCAGCATTGCGATCAGCCAGCCGGCGAAGATGCCGCGCAGAATGGCCTGCAGCGGGGTGACGGAAACGGCTTCGCGCGCGATCTCCGCGAGAGCGTGCTGCACCTCCGGGCGGAACACCGGTGTGTTCGCCAGCACCCAGGCCACGATGTGAGCGCCTGTCAGGTTGGCGGCGAGCACAATCGCCCACAAGCGGAGCATCCGGTAGAGAGAATTCCAGTTGCGGCGCGCCAGCACGGGCAGCACGGCGGTCAGGGTGTTTTCGGTGAATAACTGTTGCCGTCCGATGATGACGAGCAGGAAGCCGAGCGAGTAGCCGAATTTGGCGAGGAGCGGGCGCCAGGGTTCGTCGGGAAGGCGCGACCGGATGAGGCCTTCGGCGATGAACGAAAAGCCCATGGAGAGTCCGGCCGCGAGACCGGAACTGGCGAGGGCGCCGCTTGATCGTTCGAGTTCGATATCGCCGTCGTGACGGACCGCTTCATGCACGACGTGGGCTTTGACGGAACTGCGCTGTTCGACTTCTTCTTTTTCGCGATCCGTCAGTTGTGGCGCGACGAGCCCGTCTTCCTGATGAATTTCGGCCGGCATTCCGCGAGTGGAGCAATCGCAGGGCCGATTTGGACCTAACGCGGGATCGGAGTCACGGGATCGGGCCCGGAATGGTCGGGCGTTTTGAAACTGCGGAGGATTTTTCGTTCCGCCAGTGAGATGACGAAAACGGTGTCCTGGTCCTGCACGGAGCAGTAAGCGGTCTTGCCGTCCGCCGCGAGTGTCATGGAGACCGGTGAGCCGGGCAGCGGAATCACCTTCTCTTCTTTCATGGTGACGGTGTTGGAGAAGCTGATGGCGTGGTCGAGCTGAAGGGCCGAGAGCGCGGTTTTGCCGTCCGGGGAGATGGCGACCCGGACGGGTCCGCTGTGCGCGCCGCCGACCGGGATCTCGCCGATGAACTTTTTCGAAGCCGCGTCGATGACGGTGATGGTGTGGCCGTCGGAATTGGCCACGTAGACGCGTGCCTGATCCGGCGAGAAAACGATGCCCTGAGGCCGCGCGCCGGTGGGTAAGGTGATGACTTTCCGCGTCGGCAGGTCGATGATGGAAACGTTACTGGTGTCCGTGCAGGTCACCCATGCCGTACGGTGATCTTTGGCCAGCCGCACCATGTGAGGCGCCTTGCCCTGCACATCGTAAGTGTCGAGGACTTTGCGGCTGGCGGGGTCGAGGATCAGCATGGCACTCGGCAGTTCGGTGGTGACCAGGACGTGGCCGGTCGCGGGGTCGAAATCGATGCCGTGCGGCCGCCGGTGTTCGCCGAGGTCGATCACGCCCGCTTTGGTCCGCTTCGCCACATCCACGATGGACACGGTGTTTTCGCCGCTGTCTTTGGAAGTCATGACCATGACGCCGTTGTCGGTTGTGAAGAGGAACCGGCCGTCGGCGGAGTAGGTCATTTCGTGCGGGTGATGTCCCACGGCGGCCTCGCCGAGGCGTTTACCGGATGTGTCGTAAAAGCCCACGTGGCCGGACGCTTTTTCGACGATCACGAGCGATGGCGCGGATGCCGCGCGGGCAGATAGCCCAATGGCGAACAGCAGAATCCGGAGTCTCGGGAGGTGGTGCGGACGGGGCATTTCAACCATTCTGCTACATTATGCAGAATATGTTTCGTGCTCTCGCGAACGGTCCGCTGACCGGCGTTCTTGCCTCCTGTCTGGTGCTGGGTCCGCTGGCGGCCAGCGCGGGCGAGACGAAGTTCTCGCTCACGATCGACAATCTGATGCGGGGGCCCAATCTGGTGGGCTATGAGCCGGCGCAGGTGCGCTGGTCCGGCGATAACGCCAGGATCTATTTCCAGTGGAAACAGGCTTCGGAGCCGGTGGCCGCGCCGCTCGATACCTACGTGGTGAACCGCGATGGCACGGGGCTTCGTAAGCTCGCGGAAGAGGAAGCGCGGCTCGCGCCGCCGGCCTTCGCTGAAACCAATGAGAGCGGCACGGAGTCGGTCTTTTCGCAGGATGGCGATCTGGTTCTGGTGGAGAATGCCACGGGCAAGCGGCGCCAGATCACGAAGACCGCCGACGCGGAAACCAATCCGCGATTTCTGCCTGCGGGACACCGGATCACGTTCCAGCGCGGCGGGAATCTGTTTCTGCTGTCGCTCGACAATGGGGACCTGGAACAGTTGACCGATATCCGTCCGGCGGGTGCTCCGGATGCTGCTGGCGCGGCTGCTGCTGCCGCGGGTGGGCGCGGGGGTGCTGGCGGGCGTGGCGGTCGGGGCGGTGGCACACCGGCCGCCGGTGAAACTCCGAAGGGCACCGATGCGCAGGAATATCTGAAGAAAGAGCAGCGCGAGATGTTCGAGGTGGTTCGCGACCGCCTGAAATACAAGGAGGAGGCGGACGCCCGGCAGAAGAAACTCGCCGTCCGGAAGCCTTTCACTTTAGGCGCGCGGCAGACCGTGGGACAACTGCAGCTTTCGCCCGATGGCAAGTTCGTGCTCGCCTCCATCACGGAGTTGCCGAACGGTTCGAAGACGTCGAACGTTCCCAACTATGTGACGGATTCCGCCTTCCCCGAAGACATTCCGGGCCGGGCGCGCGTAGGCGATGGCATTTCGCATCGCCGGCTGGCTGTCATCGATGTGGTGACGGGCGAAGTGAAGAATATCGAGCATGGTGAAGTGGGCGTGGCGGCCGCGCAGATCGAAGACGGCGGCGGCTGCGGTGACTTTGGCGGGGGCGGACGGGGCGGTCAGGCCCAGACGGTTTCCTTTTCGCCGGACGGCCAGAAGGCCGTGTTCAGCGCGCGTTCGCAGGACAACAAGAGCTGCTGGATTTTTGCGCTCGATCCGGCCAGCGCGAAGGCGCGGGTGATCGCGTCGGATAAGGATGCGGCCTGGCTCGGCGGCCCCGGCGGTGGCTCGGGCTGGCTGGCCGACAATAAGACCTTTTATTTTACGTCCGAACGGGACGGGTTTAATCATCTGTATGAAGTGCCGTGGGAAGGCGGTACGCCGAAGCAGTTGACGCAGGGCCGGTTCGAAGTGGACCGCGTGGTGCTGTCACGGGATAAGTCGACGTTTTATCTGAGCAGCAGCGAGGGCAGCCCGTATGAGCATCATCTGTGGCGCATGAGCGTGAATGGCGGCGCCCGCACGCGGATGACGAAACTGCCCGGCAATCATGCGGCTCAGCTTTCCCCCGATGAGAAGTGGGTGGCGGATATTTACTCTTCTACGAATAAGCCGCCGGAGTTATATGTGCAGCCGAATCAGGCCATGGCCGCGGCGGCGAAAATTACCTCTTCACCCGCTTCCGATTTCGCCGAATATGCGTGGCTCGATACGCCCGTTGTGGAAATTCCGGCGCGGGATGGCGCGAAGCTTCCCGCTCATCTGTATAAACCGGCGGGCTATAAGAAGGGCGGCCCGGCGGTGGTGTTCGTGCATGGCGCGGGCTATTTGCAGGACATCACGAAAGGGTGGTCGTCCAGTTATTTTCACGAGTATCTGTTTCATCACTTTCTGATGGAACACGGGTATCTGGTGGTCGAAGTGGATTATCGGGCGTCCAAGGGCTATGGGCGCGACTGGCGGACGGCGATCTATCGCCACATGGGCGGAACGGATCTGACGGACGAGGTGGATACGGCGAAATGGATTGTGTCCGAGCATGGCGTGGATCCCAAGAAAATCGGAATTTACGGCGGCAGCTACGGCGGATTTATTACGCTGATGGCGATGTTCACGGAGCCCGACGTATTTGCCGCCGGGGCCGCGCTGCGTCCGGTCAGCGACTGGGCTTATTACAACCAGCAGTACAGCGGCAACATTCTCAACCAGCCGCAGACGGACGCAGAGGCGTATAAGCAGTCTTCACCGATCTATTTCGCGAACGGTCTGAAGGGACACCTGCTGATCTGTCACGGCATGGTGGATACAAATGTCCATTTCGTGGACACGGTGCGTCTGGTGCAGAAGCTCATTGAGCTGCGGAAAGAAAACTGGGATCTGGCGGTGTATCCGGTGGAGGATCACAGTTTCCGGGAAGCTTCGAGCTGGGCCGACGAGTACAAGCGAATTTTTAAGCTGTTTGAGGACAATCTGAAAAGCCGGCGCTGAGCAGGCCGGCTTTCGGGAATCGGCGGCGGGATCAGCGGGGATGCTGTTCGAGGACCGAAATCCGCGTCTCGTGGTGTCCGACGATGCGCAGGATTTCATCGAGTTTGCGGTCGATGGAACTGTAACGGTTTTCGGCGCGATTCTCCATCGAACCCAGGCGGCTTTCGATGGAGTTGAAACGATTCTCAAAGCGCGTCTCCAACGAAGAGATGCGCCCTTCCACGGAACCGAGGCGCGCGTTGACCGTGCCGTTGAGGTCCGAAATCCGGGCGTTATTGAACAGGGTCCCGGCCAATACCGCGAGCACCGTGATCCCGATAGCAATGATCTGAGCGTCTGTCATATTTCCGAACTGCTTTTTCAGTCTAAGGCATTTGCACCCGGCAATTTGTACAGGCACGGAGAAGTGCTGCGCAACAGGGAAGAGGGACTGCTTCGAACTGGGCCGACGAGTACAAGCGGATCTTTAAGCTGTTTGAGGAGAATCTGAAAAGCCGGCGCTGAGCAGGCAGGCTTTCGGGAATCGGCGGGCCGGGATCAGCGGGGATGCTGTTCGAGGACTGAAATGCGCGTCTCGTGATTGCCGACGATGCGGAGGATTTCATCGAGTTTGCGGTCGATGGAGTTGAAACGATTCTCAAAGCGCGTCTCCATCGACGAGAAACGGCTTTCCATGGAAGCAAAGCGGCTTTCCACGGAACCGAGGCGCGCATTGACCGCGCCGTTGAGGTCCGAAATCCGGGCGTTGTTGAACAGTGTCCCGGCCAATACCGCGAGCACCGTGATCCCGATAGCAATGATCTGAGCGTCTGTCATATTTCCGAACTGCTTCCTTCAGTCTAAGGCATTTGCAGTTGGCTCACCCTGGACGTCACGGGCTCGCTCGCTGACTCTACAATAGGAAATTATGACTGGCCGAGCCGCGGGCCGCCCCTCCGGTCGTCTGAATGGCGACGATCTTATCGGAGAAGTGCTGCGCAACATGGAAGAGGGACTGTTCCGTATCCGCCGGAAAACCATCGTCCCCGCGATTTACCGGATCTACCTGAGCCCGGCGGATTATGAACCCTTCCGCGATGTGGTGCCGTTTATCGCGGGCGAGATTCGAGCCTCGCTGGATGAACGGCTGGCGAGGTGGAATGGCTCGAAGCGAAAACTCGCGCAATCGCTGCTCGGCAGGATCGGAGTGGGCGAGGTGATCGAGGCCAGTGAGTTCGTCCGGGTGGCGGAGGGCTGGACGGTCGAGATCTATCCGGATCTGGATGAAAAACTGCAGCCCGGTGAGATCGAAGTGTATTCCGATCTGGGTGCGCCGCAGAAGCCGGAGTACGGCGCGGGATCGCTGACCCGCCGGATCTTCCCCAGAAAAGCTGACGATCAGGAGAATGCCGGACCCGAACCCGCGGACAGCGCTCCCACGGTGGTGACATCTGTCGCGCCCGCTGCAACGCAGCTTGCTTCCGAGCCGTCCCCCGAAGCGGAGCCCGCCGGAAAAATTCCGCAAGACGATGGCACAAAAGGGCGCGCTTTTGCGTATATCCGTTATGCGGACCAGCAGGGTGCGAAAACGTTCGAGGTGACGAAGAATCAGATGGTGATCGGGCGAGGCGGCAGATCGTACTGGGTGGATCTCCGGCTGGAGACCCTGCCCGACGTTTCGCGGGAACATTGCCGGATCCGGCGCGATCCGGAAACCGGCCGTTTCACGATCGAAGACACCAGCCAGTTCGGCACCGCGGTGAACGGCAAACCGGTGGTGCAGAACAGTCCGGTGGAGATTCCGGCGCGCGCCACCATCAGCCTGGCGGGCGTGATCGACCTGCAGTGGGAAACGATTTAGTTCGGGTTCGCGAATGATGAAAGATCTTCTGCTGGGGCGAACGGTCGTGCTGGTGGCGATGCTGGTCGCGGTCGCTCTGATCGGTTATTTCGCGGTGACCCGGGAGCGGCGCTGATGGCGGTTCGGGCGCGGCTGTTGTCGGCGGCGGCCAGCGATATGGGCCGCCGGCGCACGAATAACGAAGATCGGTATTACGTGGATGCCGAGCGCGGCATTTTTGCCGTGATCGACGGTGTAGGCGGCCACGCGGCGGGCGAGCATGCGGCGGCGGCCGCTGTCGACGTCCTGAAGGAACGCCTCGAGCGCCCCACGGGCACACCCGAAGACCGTATCCGCGAGGCCATCGCGCTCGCGAATAATGAGATTTACCGTCTCGCCAGGTCGCGGCCGGAATGGACAGGCATGGCGTGTGTCCTCACGGTTGCGCTCATCGAAGAGGACGTGGTGACGGTGGGGCATGTGGGCGATTCGCGGCTTTACCTGCTGCAGCCCGGCGTGATTCGAAAGATTACGCATGATCATTCTCCGGTGGGCGAGAGGGAAGACAAGGGCGATATTTCGGAAGCCGACGCCATGCGCCACCCCCGGCGCAATGAGATTTACCGGGATGTCGGCACGGGCGAGCGCTCGCCGGACGATCCTTCCTTCATCGAGATTGCCAGTTTCGGGATGCCCGCGGATGCGGCCATTCTGCTGTGTTCGGACGGTCTGACGGACCTGATCGGCAGCGCCGAAATCCGCGCCGGGGTGGAGCGTTATGCCCCCGATTACGAGGCGGCGATCCATGCGCTGATCGATGCGGCGAACCACGCGGGCGGCAAGGACAACATCACGATTGTCGTGGTGGCGGCGCCGGGCTATAAGCCGCAGGCCCCGGAAGTCGCGCCCGTGAAGGAAAAGCGGGGCAAGACGCCGCTCATCTGGCCGTACGCGCTGGTTGGCGGTCTGCTGCTCGGCACCGTTCTCGGCCTGTCGATCCCGTATCTGCGCGGTCAGTTTTCGGCCGCGGGCCCACGCACGCTTGTCGCCGCCGGCAGCATCGGCGCCGCGCTCAGTCAGGCACATTCGGGTGACACGGTTCTTATTCCGCAGGGCAAATACAAAGAGCGCGTGCAGTTGCGGGAAGGTGTGACGCTGCGGGCGCAGCAGCCGAATTCGGTGACCCTGATTTCACCGGATGGCGGGCCGGCCGTGACGGCGCGGAATCTGCAGACCGGCTCGGTGGAAGGCATCTGGATTCAAAGCGATCTCAATGCTCCGGCTTCGGCGGGCATTGAACTGATCGACTCGAGTCCCACGATTTCGTATGTGCGGGTGACGGGCGCGCAGACGGGGATTGTGCTGAAAGGCGCGTCCGCGCCGCTGCTTTCATCGAGCCAGATCGCGAATAATCTGGGGACCGGCATCGAGGTGGGCGCCAATTCGAAACCGCGCATCGAGAATAACCAGATCGCGGCCAACGGGAACGGCAAACCCGGCGAGCCGAAACCGGGCATTGAGGTGCAGGACACCGGGCATCCGGTGCTGAAAGATAACTCGATTTCCGATAATGGCGCGGATCCGGTCTGGGTTCACGGGCACGCCTGGCAGCCGGCCGATTTCCAGGAGAATTTCTTCGGCGGCCTGTCCGCGAAGAAAGCCGTGCGACTGGTCGACGAGCCGGCGCCGGTGACAACAAAGCCGGCGCTGACTACAAAGAAGGGGCGGCCTTAGCGTGGACCCGAAACTCTTCGGCCGTTACCAGATTGTTCGCAAGCTCGCGGGCGGCGGCATGGGGCGGGTCTTTCTGGCTTACGACCCGGTGCTGAACCGGCAGGTGGGGCTGAAACTCATCGATGCCGGAGGCGATCACGACAGTCTTGAAGCCGTGGCTGCCGAGCGGCGCGGGGCTACGCTGCAGGACCAGTTGGCCAAGCGCGAACCGGGCGGACGGGTGGCGCAGATCTTCGATGTCGGCGAGCGCGACGGCTACTTCTACATCGCCATGGAGTATATCGAGGGCGAGGATCTGTCCGAACTGGTTCTGCGCGGCCCGCTGCAGCCGGATCGGGCGGTGTCCATCGCGCTCGATATCCTCGACGTTCTGGTCAAGGCGCATAATTTTCAGACCGTCATCGAAGAGCGCGCTCACCGCGGCATTATTCATGGCGATATCAAGCCGCGCAATATTCGTATTACGCCGGCCGGACACGTGAAGGTGCTCGATTTCGGGATCGCCAAAGCCGTGTCCATGACGCGCAGCATTACCTTCAATCAGTACGGCAGCATTCCGTATTCGTCGCCGGAACGTTTGCAGACAGGCGATATGGACGCCCGTTCCGATGTTTGGTCGGTCGCCATCGTGCTGTTTGAAATGCTGACCGGCAAGACGTATTTCGAATCCGAAGCGTCGTCCAAACTCGAATGGATGATCCGCAACTATAAAGCGCTGTCCCCGGCCGTTGCGAACTTGCCGCGGGGGCTGCGCGAGATTCTGGCGCGCGCTCTCGATCCGGATCTGAACCGGCGGTTCGTCAGTGCCGCGCAGTTCCAGGCGGCGCTTCACGACTGGCAGTTGATGGCGCGTCCGGAGCCGGCGCCGTCGGCGGATCCCGAAGCCACGCGCCGCACGGCTTACGCGAATACGGAGGAGCGCACGCGCCGCACCGCGGTGCCCATCTCCGCGGCGATAGCGAAGAAACCCCGTGCGTTCCGGATTGCCAGTCAGGCGCTGCGGATCGGCATCGTCACGGGCGTGGCGCTGTTCCTGGCCGCTGTATTCACCGTGGTGTATGAAGTTCGCATGCTGAACAACGCCATCGCGCTGAGAAAACAGATCGATTCCGGCCAGCTCAGCACGGACGAAGGCGCGAAGCAGTACCGGGCGCTGGCGCGGAAGAGTCTGTTTGCCTGGCCCCTCTGGCCGGCGCGCAACAGTCTGCGCGACCGCTATGTGGCGGAAGCCGATCGCGTCATCGCCGATTACCGCGAGGCCAGTGAAAGCACGCCGGTTTATTCGCGGGACTGGAAACGGGCGCAGGGCGCGCTCACGCAGGCGGTGTCGATCGCGCCGGACGACAAGTCGATTCGCGGCAAATCGAAGATGGTGGATGGCCATCTGCGCCTGCGGGCCGGGGATCTGAAAACCGCCCGGTCGGACTTTGAAGATGCCCGGAATCTGCTGCCGAATTCGCCCGATCCGCATCTGGGCCTGGCGCTGATCCACATGAACGACAGTGAACTGGACCGGGCTGAAGAGGAACTGCATGAGGCCCAGCGGAATGGGTTCCGCCCCGGGCGGCGGGAGCAGAAAGCTCTGGCCGATGCGTACCGGAAGCACGGCGAGCGGTGGATCGCGGAGGCGAAACGGGCACACGACATCAATCAGATGCAGGATGCGCTGAAGCATGCCGACAGCGATCTGGAACATGCGCAGAGTCTCTACAATGCCGTGGCCCCGTTCCTGAAAGGCGTACAGCTTTCCGAACAGGTCTCCGCGGAGCGCGAGCAGGCGCAGCGAACCCTGGCGGCGGCGCAGCAGGCCGCGCAACCGCCCTCCCCGCCGGCGCCCGCGCCAAAGGAAACGCCCTGATGGCCGTTACACGCAGCACTGCGGTATCCCGCGAAGCGGCGCGACAGAGGCCGGGGGGGATCGCGCGTGCGAATCGCGCGCCCGAACTGATCGCGTTGTTGCTGATCGCCGTGATCGTGTCCGGAGCGTGGTGGCTGGTGTACTCGGCCAAGCTCCGGCGTTCGGCTGTTCCCGCGCCGCAGATCAATCTTTCGCAGGTAGACCGGGCGGAGAAGCTTTACCCCGTGCTGGCCGTGTTCCAGAGCCCGGCCGACCGGGAGTTTGTGGCGCGGCGCCTGTTTGATTTTCTGACAGAGCAGGGAGGGCCGATTGCCAACACCGGCGCGCTGGCTCGTCTCCGTGTGGCGCGGGCCGATCTGATGGGCAACCGCAGGCTTGATGAACTGCGCAAGCGAGCGGAAAACGCGAAGTCGGAAACCATCACCCTGCTCACTTCGCCCGAGTTCGCGCAACTCAAACCGCAGATTGCCGTGCGGGATGCGGCGGTATTCCGGCACGAATTTCTGCTTTCGGCGGGGATGATGCTCGCGGCTTTTCTGCTGGTCAGTCTGATCTGGACGTTTCGCGGCTTCACCGGGCCGTGGGCCTTTCTGCCTCTGCTGTTGCTGCTTACGGGAATCGGATTCGCGCTGATGGTGGCTTTGCGCGATCCGCTGCGGGACACGCTGATCTTCGTCCCGTTTGCGCAGGGAGTGGCGGGCGGCTGCCTGCTCATGATGCTGGCTGGTTTCGTCGACTGGGAGTCCACCACGGCGGGCTACAGTTTCGTGCCGCTGTTGGGAGCGATTGCGCTTTCGGTGGCCCTGATCTTCTTCGGATCGGGACCCGCCGGCAGCGACGCGCGGGTAAACCTGGGACCGTTCCAGCCGGTGGAAGCGATCAAGATTCTGCTGGTGTTCTTCCTGGCCGGGTATTTCTCGAAACGCTGGCCGCTGTTGCGCCAGTTGCACGAAAAGCGTTTTGTGATCCCCGGCGTGGAGTTGCCGCGTCTGGAGTACGCGGCGCCGGTGATGCTGGGGGTCGGCGTGGCGGTGCTGTTCTTCTATCTGCAGCGCGATCTGGGCCCGGCGCTGGTGTTCGCGGCGGTCTTTCTTTCGCTCTATGCAATTGCCCGGAACCGTGCGCCGCTGGCGATTCTTGGCATGGCGACGCTGTGCGGCGGCTTTCTGGCCGGATATTTCCTGGGAACTCCGAAGACCGTGCACGATCGCGTCTCCATGTGGCTCTCGCCGTGGAGCAATACGGTGCGGGGCGGCGACCAGGTGGTCCACTCGCTCTGGGCGATGGCGTCCGGCGGTCCGCTTGGCACCGGCCCCGGACTGGGAGAATCCGACGTCATTCCCGCGGGCTATACGGATCTGATTGTGTCCGTGTTGGGAGAAGAATGGGGGTTCGCGGGCATCGCGGTCGCTTACTGCAGCTTTGGCCTGCTGATCTGGATGGCCCTGCGCATCGCGCGCCGCGCCCGCACGGACTATGCGTTCTTCCTTGCGCTGGGCCTGGCGCTGCTGCTGAGCGCAGAACTGCTGCTGATTTCCGGCGGCATTCTGGACCTGTTTCCGCTGTCCGGCGTGGCCACGCCGTTTCTTAGTTATGGGCGCACGGCGATGCTGGCCAATTTCCTGATCGCCGGAATTCTGCTGGCGCTGGGCCGTGAGAAGGGTCCGGTGGAAAGGACCGCTCCGTTCCATGCCGGGCTGCGGTGGGCGGAGATCATTCTCGCCGTTCTGGCGTTCGCCGTGGTTGGAAAGGCTGGTTACATCCAGCTGGTGCGGGCCGATGCCGTGGCCGGCGAAGGCACGCTGGTGCTGCAGGCCGATGGCGGACGCCGGTTCATCTACAATCCCCGTCTGATCGCCGCCGCCCGGGATCTGCAGCGCGGCGGCATATACGACCGCACCGGACTGCCTCTCGCGACCAGCAACTGGGCGGAACTGGAACAGCACCGGGCGCAATATAACGAACTGGGAATCGATATCGACAAGGCCTGTAATCGCGCGGATTTCCGCCACTATCCGTTCGGGTCGCTGACCTTCCATCTGCTGGGGGATCTGCGGACGCGCGCCAGCTGGGGCGCGCAGAACAGTTCGCTGGTGGAGCGGGACGAGGCGGTTCGTCTGCAGGGCTATGACGACCGGGCCCGCATCGTCGAGGTGAAAGGTGGGGACGGGAAAGCGTTCAACACTGTCCGGTACGACTACCGGGAACTGCTGCCGTTGCTTCGTCATCGCTGGGAACCCGACTATCCGGCCGTGAAGCGGATTCGCGATCGCGAGCGGAATGTGCATCTGTCCATCCATGCGGGTCTTCAGGTGAAGGCCGGGCAGATACTGCAGACGCGTCTGGCGGAGCAGCATTTGCAGCGCGGTTCGGTGGTGGTGATGGAGCCGGCCACGGGTGATCTGCTGGCGTCGGTGAACTGGCCCGCGCCGGATTTAACGCAGGAAAAGCTGTCGATGGGAGAAGCGGCTGGTCCGCTGCTCGACCGTGCGAGATACGGCCTTTATCCGCCGGGTTCCACGTTTAAAGTGGTCACCGCGATTGCGGCGCTGCGGGTGGATCCCGGTCTGGCGCACCAGACCTACCAGTGCGTGCGCCTGCCGGATGGCCGCAACGGGAATTTCGTGGGGAACTCCAAACGGCCGATACGGGATGACGTGGAGGATACGGGCGCGCACGGCACGCTCGACATGAACCGTGCTCTGGTGGTTTCCTGTAATGCGTATTTCGCGCAGTTGGGGACGTATAAAGTGGGCCCGGAAGCATTGCTCGAAACCGCGAAAACGATCGGTATTTCGGTGGCGAATCCGGCGACGGTAAAGAACCTGAAGCCGCAGATGCCGCAGATTTCGTACGGCCAGGGGCAGGTGGTGGTGTCGCCGTTTCAGATGGCGCGCGTGGCGTCGTCGATTGCGGCGGGCGGGGCGCTGCCGTTCGGCCGCTGGGTGCTGGACGACAGCAACACACGCACGGCGCCCCCGGAGAAACTGCTTCCTTCCAGTCTGGCGGATCTGCTGGCGAAAGATATGCGCGGCGTGGTGACCAGCGGGACCGGAAAACGGCTCGCCGGGATCAGTCCCGCTATTGCCGGGAAGACGGGAACGGCGGAACTGGCGAACGCGCCGTCGCACGCGTGGTTTATCGGTTTTGCGCCGTACAGCGAGGCGAAGGCCGGCGCGGCGAACACGGGTGCGGCGAGCACTGCCCCGGCGAACACTGGCGCCGCGAACCGGGGCCGGATCGCGTTCTCCATCCTTGCGGAAAACGGCCATTATGGCGGCACGGCGGCGGCTCCCATGGCCGGCGATCTGGTGCTTGCGGCGCAACAGCTGAAAATAATCCCATGAGCTTTTTACGCCGGCTGGAAAAGACTCTCGATGAGCGTGTTCGCGGGCTGTTCGCCGGAGCGGGTGCGGGTACCGCTTCGCAGAGCGAAGCGATCGAACTCTATCGCGATGCGCTCGATCAGATCGCGGCCCGGGCTACCGTCGGCCGCCGCGGGGACCGTGTGTTTCCGTTCGACCGGATCCGGGTGGAACTGCGCGCGGAAACGGCCGACCGGCGGGTGCTGCTGGAAGCTTTGTTCGCGCCGGAACAGATGATCGGCGATATCCGGGCGACTCTGGTGGAAGCGGGGGTAAAATCGCCGGACGAACTGAGCGTTACCGTCGGCTACCCGGCCGAGGCAGCGGTGGAACTCAGGGTCCTGTGCGAGAAAACGGCGCAACCGGGGGTGCCCGCGCAGCCCGCCGTTGTCCCGTTGGCGCCGATGCGCCTGGTCACGCTCACGGGCTGTTCTTCTGCGCGGGACTTTGTCGCGGAACGTCCGCACATCAGCATCGGACGCGTGCCGGAGGTGCTCGATTCCCTCGGCCGCGCTATTCGCCGCAACGATCTTTACTTCCCCGAGGGCGCCGACGAAGCGAACGCCACGGTGTCTCGCGCGCATGCCCATCTGCGGTTCGAAGCGGCCACGGGCGACTGGCGGATTTATGATGACGGCAGTTCCCTCGGGACCGTCATATTTCGCGAAGGCCGGCGTATTGAAGTTCCAGCCCATGCGGCTCGTGGCGTGATGCTGCGACCGGGGGACGAAATCTACCTGGGTCAAGTCCGTCTCCGGTGCGATCCGGCCTGAGCTGCGTTTAGCTCAAAGCCAGAATCTTCTTCGCCATTTCCGCGGCTTTGGCGCTGTCCATAATCAGGCCGCCGCCAATCTCCATCCACTTCGCCAGTTCCTTCAGATGCGGTCGGGACAGCGCGGCGGGGTCGATCTTGAGATGGGACTTGCACTGCCGGGCGATGAAGGATTCCGCCGCCGGGCCGAGATAAGGTTTGCCCGTGTTGACTACGGTCTCGTAAAGACTCATTGCTTTCCCTCCAGTGCCGCAATCGCATCCTGCTGTGCGTACTCGGCTTCCATGCGGAAAAACTTGACCGCCGTCAGCATGCGCCCGAAAGAATCCGCCAGATCGCCGATTTCGTCGCTGGAGTGCCGCTGGACCTCGATCGCCAGATTCCCCATGCTGACGTTGTCGGCGACTTCCCTGAGGTGATTTACAGGCGTCAGGATTGCTCTGGTTAGCAGCGCACTCATCACCATTCCAAGGATCAGGCCGAAGAGGGATACCACGCTTGCGATCACCAGAGCCCGGTCGCTGACCCGTTTGATATCGTCCTCGGAAGCCTGGCTCGCCTCGCGGCCGGCCACCTCGCCGTCTTCCGCGAATTCGTGAAGGCTTTCGGCCGCCGTTTCGCAGTCGGCTATCGCGGCGGCGGTGCTCCGTCCCGCCGATGCCGCGCTCACGGCCGCGTCCACCGCCTTTTCGTAATCGGAAAGAGCCTGCGAAATCTTTTCGAACTTCGCGCGCTTCCCGGGGTCGGGCGCGATGGCCGACGCCTTCGCGGCGAGTGTCCTGATTTCATGGATTTCAAACCGCGCTTCGCCGAGGTACATCTCCCCGGCCTTTTCAGCGCCGAGGGATCCAACCTGATCGAGGTAGTTCTTAATGCGCCGCTGCGCTTCGAGGTTGTGGACCTGAATTTCGAGCGCCGTCGAGTTCAGCCGTCCCCCTACCGTGGTCGCCTCGTGGGCGCTGTGTCGCAGAGCCAGAAAAGCCACGGAGGCATTGGCGGCGACGACACCCATCAGCACCAGGACGCCGGAGAATCCGGCAATGAGTTTGTTTCGGATCGTCATTTTCATCGCAGGAAGCTCCTTTTCAGAGTGGGTAGCCGGCTTCACCCGGCTGTTTCCCGTTAATACGGACTACCTTGACCGTTGGTCGGAGGGTCGATAAGAGATTGGTTTCGACGACCGAGATGGATCCGGGCGCGGAGCCCACTACCTTGACAGCGGTGGCTCCCGAATCCGCGGCTTTCATCTGCACGGGTTCTTCGCCTCGAAATTCCGCGTTCATCACGTAACGGTGGTACTCGGAATCGGACATGCGAACGATCATGGAAAGGACGCACTTGTAGACAGGGCTGGAGGGATCCCGGGCAATCAGCAGGATCTTCTTCTGATCCGGCCAGGCATGCACGTCGCCCATGATCAGCTTGCGAAGTTGAGCCATCGAGAGGCTGTCCGTGGGGTTGGCCTTGTTCACCACCACAGCCAGTCCGCCGGCCGCGCACTGAGCGGCTGCATGGGTGCAAGGGAGAAACGCAAAGACGATGACCGCGAGGCAGTTTCTGTAAGTCGGTTTCATCGGGATCTCCTCAAAACGTGAAGGCCAGTTGCGTGTCGAGCCCGTGCAGCGATTTGGCGCCGCCCTGGAACAACTGGTTGTACTGAATTTTAAAGGCGGCGTACTCGGAAATGTTGTACCGGACGCCGACGGACGGCCCGGTATAGCGGCCGTGCCACGCGTTTAAAGGATCCCCCTGTACCGCATTCACATATTGATAGCGAAGATACGGCCGGTATTCGCCGAATCGCTTCGAAACCTGCGTATAGAACAGGGGTGAGTTGTAGGCGCGGTGATCCATGTCCGACTCATGCCGGAGCAGGACACCCTCATTCAGAAACTCCCACGA
Organism: uncultured Acidobacteriia bacterium; assembly: GCA_903851195.1. GTDB lineage: Bacteria > Acidobacteriota > Terriglobia > Bryobacterales > Bryobacteraceae > BOG-234. The sequence goes on along the minus strand of CAINNJ010000025.1, from coordinate 539,726 downwards.
CGAGTTGATGAAGACGGCATAGAGACCGGAAGCGGTCTGCCGGACACCGGAAACGCCATCGGGGTACAGATGATCCCGATACAGGTTGCCGCCGATCTGCAGACCTTCGAGCCACTGCGGTTTGATGTACGCCGCGAAGTTCACGCTCTTGTGGTTCCGGTCCGAGAGAAAGTTCTGAACCGGCTGGGTGTCGGGCGACAGGCTCGACGTTCTGCCGTTCCCCGCTTCGGCCACCCAGTGCAGATTGAGCTTACCGGTATGGGGCACCAGACCAGTCGTTGTAACACCGACATTATGCATGGGCAGCAGACCGCCGGAATCTTCGAAGTAGTACATCAAAGGGCGACCGGTAGCGGTCTGGAACCATGTGCCGTGATGAAAGGTCGTGTTGTAGTAACCGATGGCCGAATGATACCGGCCGGCGCTGATCTCGAAGAACGGATTGGCCTTGTAAGTGACCTGAATCCGTTCAATGTCGAGGCCCCAGGAATTGGTGCGGTCGGCGCCCACCACCAGTTCGGCGACAAAGCTCAGATGGCTGGAAATTCTCGACGACATGAAGAGATCGAATTCGCCGATCTGGAATGAGTTGTGGGCGGTGGCACCGAGGGGGAAGATCAGCGGATTAGCAAGTTGTCCGCCGCCTGCGTTCAGGTCCGTAAACCCTTTGAACTTGAGCGCCGGCCCACCGGGAATTTCGATCATGTGATCGTGAGCGTCCGTGCTCTCCGGTTCCGGTGCTTGAAAGGCGGGGGCTATCTGTCCAGGCGCGGGTGCGGGATCCGCGGGTTCCAAAGCATGCACGGGCGCAGACGGCGTCTGCAGGCCGAGCTTTTGCTCCAGTTCCCGAATCCGGCTCTCATCGGCTTCGAGGCGCCGGAGAAGTTTTTCGACGTTTTGTTCGGAAGCCTTTTCCGGAAGGGGCGCTCCTGGATTTTGCGCTGCCGCGTTTCCAGTGGCCACCAGCACGACGACGGCGAGCCGTGTCACGGCATTTATAGCGAAAGTCACAACCCTGTAGTGGAAGAAGGGCGAGATTTTTCTCAGCTATTTAGAGTGCTAAATCGTACTTTTTTGGAATACCGAAACGGCACGCAAACCAGCCGTATATCAGAGCGCGAGAAACCGTTCGCCGGCTGCGTTCGCCGCCCGCAGAGCCTCAAAGACCATCTCCTGCCGAACCGGAAACGGCTCGTTGTGGATGGTTTCGCCGGGCGCGACAGAGCGGCGCGCGATCTGCTCCAGCGTGTCGCGGCCGGGCGCGTCGAGCCCGATTCCTGCGAACGTCACCGGCAGTCCGACCGACACGGAGAACTCCAGAACCTTCTCCAGGACGGCGGCGGACTGTTCTTCCAGCATCAACTGCACGATCACGCCGAAGGCCACCTTTTCCCCGTGCATAAAGGCGTGCGTGGGCGGGGCAACGGTGAGTCCGTTGTGGATAGCGTGGGCGGCGGCGAGTCCGGAAGATTCAAAGCCGAGCCCGGAAAGCAGGGTATTCGCCTCGACCAGACGTTCCAGCGCCGGAGTCACGGTCTTTTTTCGCAGGGCTTCGAGGGCCGCCGTTCCGTCCGCCAGCAGGGTTTTGTAGCAAAGTTCCGCGAGCGCGAGGGCGCTTCTGGTGGATGCTCCGCCGCGCATGTTTTTTACCCCGCCGTCCGAACAGACTTTGGCTTCGAACCAGGTGGCCAGCGCGTCTCCCATGCCAGCCACCAGAAACCGGGCCGGGCTTTTGGCGATCACGTCCGTGTCCACCAGCACCAGGTCCGGATTGCGGCGATAGATCCGGTACTGCTCGAAAACGCCTTCTTCGGAATACACCACGGAGAGAGCGCTGCAGGGGGCATCGCTCGACGCGATGGTGGGGCAGTTGACGACAGGCAGTTCCAGATCCGAGGCGACTGCCCGCGCTGTGTCCAGCACTTTGCCCCCGCCCGCGCCGATGATAATTCGCGCGCCGGTCTCTTTCGCGGCAGTCACGCCACGAGCGATCTCAGCCGAGGAACACTCCCCGCGGAAAGGGAAAACCGTGTAGGCAATACCGGCGGCACCCAGACTGCTCTGCCATGTGGCCGCCAGCAGCGCCACCGCGCTGCGGCCCGCGATCACCAGGGCGGGGCCATTGAGGCCCAGATTTTGGATCTCCTCTCCCAGCAAAGCCGTGGCGTGAGGTCCCTGCGTGTACCGTCCTGGAGCGCAGAATATCTGAAGCATGTGGTTAGTCTACTCAAATTTCGCAAAACCGACGATAGGACTACTTGGGCGCTACACTGTCGCCAGGGAGGCCCGCTGCCTGATCCGCATTGAGAATCTGACGAAAATATATCGTTCCGGCGACTCCGATCTGGTGATCTTCAGAGATATGGAACTTCGTGTCGAGGCCGGTGATCAGGTCGCCGTCATTGGTCCCAGCGGGGCGGGGAAGAGCACACTGCTCCACCTGATTGCCGGGCTGGATAGTCCCACTTCGGGCGAGATCTTCTACAAAGACCGGAACATCACCAACCTGCCGGAGCCTGCGCTTTCCGCCTTCCGGAACCGCGAAATCGGCTATGTGTGGCAGCAGCACCACTTACTGCCGGAGTTCACAGCCGAAGAGAACGTCATGATGCCGCTGTTCATCCGGGGCGAGGCGCACGCGAAAGCGTCGCGCGCCGCGCTCGCCTGTCTCGAGGAAGTGGGTCTGGCCGCCCGCGCACACCACCGGGCCGGCGAACTTTCGGGCGGCGAGCAGCAGCGCATCGCGATCGCCCGCGCCCTGGTGGCGGAACCCTCTCTCCTTCTCGCGGACGAGCCCACCGGCAATCTGGATGTCCGGACCGGCGAGTGGATTTTCCGGCTCCTCGCGGACCTTCGCGCGCGCCGGAATCTGACCACCATTCTGGTCACGCACAACTTGGAGTTTGCCCGCGGGTGCAATCGGATACTGAAACTGGACGGAGGAATGTTGCATGAGGTGGGCGCTGAGGGCGACATCAATGTTTCGTGAACGAGTTTTGCAACAAACGGGCGCTCAAGAGTATCTTTATAGTAGAGATGCAACGGTCCAGCACAGACGAGATGCTACGGCCAAGCGCGAAAAAGGGAGTACCTAAACCAAATGTTTGAGCGATACACGGAGAAGGCCCGGCGTGTCATCTTCTTTGCCCGGTACGAAGCCAGCCAGTTCGGCAGCCCGTACATTGAAACGGAACACTTGTTGTTGGGTCTGCTCCGGGAAGATAAACAGCTCGCGAATCGGTTTCTGCGGTCCCACGCGGCCGTGGATTCCATCCGGAAACAAATCGAAGGCCATACCACCGTGCGGGAGAAGGTTTCGACTTCCGTCGATCTCCCTCTCAGCCACGAATGCAAGCGCGTTCTGGCGTATGGCGCGGAAGAAGCGGAGCGTCTGAATCACAAGCACATCGGTACCGAGCACTTACTGCTGGGCTTGCTTCGCGAAGAGAAGTGCTTTGCCGCGGAAATCCTGCATGAGCGCGGACTGCGTTTGTCCACCATTCGGGAAGAACTGCAACGTTCGCAATCGGAAAAGGTGGCCGCCAACCGCCCTAAGGAAAGCTCGCTGCTGGCGGAGTTCTCGCGCGATCTGACGCAATCGGCGATGGACAACTCGCTCGATCCGCTGATCGGACGGGATCATGAGCTGGAGCGGGTGGTGCAGATTCTCTGCCGCCGCACCAAGAACAATCCGGTTTTGATCGGTGAGCCGGGCGTGGGGAAGACCGCGATCGTGGAAGGGTTGGCGCAGCGCATTGCCGACGGGGACGTGCCCTCGTTCCTCGCGGACAAGCGCATTCTGGCTTTGGATCTGTCGCTCATCGTGGCCGGCACGAAGTATCGCGGCCAGTTCGAGGAACGCCTGAAGACCATCATGAAAGAGCTGATGGAAAACCAGAACGCGATCATCTTCATCGATGAGCTGCACACGCTGGTGGGCGCCGGTTCGGCGGAGGGTTCGCTCGACGCCGCGAATATTCTGAAACCCGCTCTTTCCCGGGGTGAAATCCAGTGCATCGGCGCGACAACGCCGGCCGAGTTCCGCAAATCGATCGAAAAAGACCGCTCGCTCGAACGCCGCTTCCAGGCCGTCAAAGTGCCGCCTCCGAACGAATCCGATGCCGTGAAGATCATGTACGGCATCAAAGATCGCTACGAGAAATTCCATGCCGTCAGCTACACGGACGATGCCATCGAAGCGGCCGTGTTCACCTCGAACCGCTATATTCCGGACCGTTTCCTGCCGGATAAGGCGATCGATCTGATCGACGAAGCGGGTGCCCGCGTCAAACTGCGGCAAACGACTCTTCCCGCCGATCTGGCCGATATCCAGAAGCGGATCAAGTTCATCGTTCACCGGATGGAGAACGCCATCGCGAATCACGAGTTCGAGAAGGCGCGGTTCTACTCCGACGAAGAACGCAAGGAGCGCGAAAACCAGCGCCAGCTTCGCGAGAAGTACAATCTGGACGATTCCTCCACCGGAATCGTGACCAAAGAGGACATCGAAGATGTGGTCGCCCGCTGGACCGGCGTCCCGATGACCTCGATCAAAGAAGAAGAGATCGCCAAACTTCTGCGCATTGAAGACGAACTGCATCGGCGGATCATCAGCCAGGAAAAGGCGATTTCCGCCCTGGCCCGCGCCATCCGGCGTTCCCGTGCCGGCCTGAAAGCCTCGGGCCGTCCGGCTGGTTCGTTCCTGTTCCTCGGGCCGACGGGCGTCGGCAAGACCGAAGTCGCCCGCGCGCTGGCGAGTTTCCTGTTTGGCAGCGAAAAGAGCCTGATCCGGTTCGACATGTCGGAGTTCATGGAGAAGCATTCGGTCTCCAAGCTGATCGGTTCGCCTCCCGGCTATGTCGGGTATGAGGAAGGCGGTCAGCTCACCGAACGTGTGAAGCGGAACCCGTACTCCATCATCCTGCTCGACGAAATCGAGAAGGCGCACCCGGATATCTTCAACATTCTGTTGCAGGTGTTTGAAGACGGCCAGTTGACTGACGGGCTCGGCAACCAGATCGATTTCAAGAACACGATCATCATCATGACCTCGAACCTGGGTGCCCGCTTCCTCGAGAAGCGCGGTCATCTGGGCTTCCAGGCGCCCCAGCTGGAAGGGCAGGCGTCGAAGGTGGAGGATCAGGTGAAGGCGGAAGTCAAGCGCGCCTTCAATCCCGAATTCCTCAACCGTCTCGACGACATCATCCTGTTCCAGTCGCTCACGGACGACGATCTGATCCGCATCATGGTTCTGCTGGTGGAAGGCATCAACAAGAATCTGGAAGCCAAGCAGATCCGGATCCGGCTGCATACGGACGCGGCGAAGTACATTCTGGAAAAGACCTGTGCGGACCGCAGTTATGGCGCGCGGCCTCTGCGGCGGGCACTGCAGAAGTACATCGAAGATCCGCTTTCGGAAGCCCTGATCCAGGGCAACCTGCCGCGGCCGTCGGAACTGGACATTTATCTGGGCGATACGGGTCTTTACTATCGCCAGGCGAATGTTCCGGTGGATGTGCCGGTCATCGCCGGCGAACTGCCTCCCGAAGAGGGGGCTCCGGAAACCGGGCCCGGTCCCGGCGTCGCGCTGTACAACTTCTAACGGGAAGACGTTTTTGGCGGGCGGCCTTCCGGGCTGTCCGCCAGACGTCTATTGCGCAAGCTCGTTGTAGGAACTGCCGAAGTAAACCAGAGGTCGCCCTTCCCTATAAGCGGCGAACCGTACCTCACCGATCAGCACCGAATGGTCTCCGGCCTCGAAGGTGTTGGCCACCGCGCACTCCAGATGTGCCAGTACCCCATCCAGAAGCGGCACACCCAGTTCACCGGATTGCCAGTCGACGCCCCGGAACCGGTTCTCCGACGGGACCGAGAACTGACGGGACAGATGCTGCTGATTCTCCGCGAGGATATTGATGGCGAAATTCCGGGTGGAGAGAAAGTGGCCCAGAATGGCATTCCGCAGATCGATACTGACCAGGATCAGCGGCGGGTCGAGCGAAACCGAGGAGAACGAATTGACGGTCATGCCGTGCGGCCGCCCCTCCCCGTCCACCACCGTCACAACGGTGATGCCGGTTGCGAAGCGGGCACACGTCTGGCGATAGAGGAGCGGGTCAACGGGCGCCGGCCGCCGTTGGTCCGTCTTGCTTGACATTGAGATAACCCTAATTCTATCATCGGTTTGTCCGCGTTCGCTTTTCGCGCGCGGCTTGTGCCGACAGGGAGGGCTGTTTTGATTAAGCTCGACATCATCAATGAAGTAGTCAACAAAACCGGGATTACCAAAACGAAAGCGGAGATGGCTGTCGAGACCGTCTTTGAGAAGATGAAACGCGCCCTGGAACACGGCGACCGGATTGAACTCCGCGGCTTCGGCGTGTTCACCGTGAAGCCCCGCAAGACCGGCATCGGGCGAAACCCCCGGACCGGCGCGGAAGTCTCTATACCTCCGGGCAAAGCGGTGCGTTTTAAACCCGGCAAAGAATTGCAGACCCTGCAGTAGTGCCGCTTTCCCCCATGGACGGGGATGATTCGTGCTGCCAGAAGACCTGATCGATATTCCCCGCCCGGATGGGCCTGCCGAAGCCCAGCCGGACCGCTCACCGGCAGGGCCCAGCCGCTTTGATTTCGATTCGCCGAAAGACGCCTCCGCGCCGGAGACTTTTCGGGAACTCATGCGTGGTCAGAAATTGTGGCTGAACGCGCTCCTCCTGGTGCTTACCTTCTTCACGACGACGCTGATCGGCGCGCATATGCAGTACATCTTTGCGCACAACGTCCTTTTTCCCGACCTCAGCGATCTCTCTCTTGACGAACTCAAAAGAATTCTCACGCTCGGGCTGGGCAGCCCCGCCCTGTTTGCCGCCGGCCTGCCCTTCTCGCTCACGCTGCTGACCATTCTGATGGCTCATGAGCTGGGCCACTTTCTCGCCTGCGTCTATTACGGCGTCGACGCCACGCTGCCATTCTTTCTGCCCTCACCCGTGCCGGTCACCGGTACCTTCGGGGCATTTATTCGAATCCGTTCGCCCATCTACACGAAGCGCGCGCTGTTCGATATCGGTATCGCCGGGCCACTCGCGGGCTTCCTGTTCCTGATCCCCGCCCTCGGAGTCGGTCTCGCCTTTTCGAAAGTGGTGCCCGGGGCCGACCAGAGCCACTCCATGCAGTTCGGCATACCGCTGCTCGAATGGTTGGCGAGGCGCCTGATTTTCCCGGGCGTACCCACCCAGTGGATCTACTTGCATCCCGTGGCGCGTGCCGCCTGGGTCGGCATGCTCGCCACCGCGATGAACCTGCTGCCGGCCGGTCAACTCGATGGCGGCCATATCATTTACGGCCTGATGAGCCGGTGGCACAAACGGATCACCTTCGGCGTGATCATTGCGCTGCTGCCGCTCGGCTGGTTTTCGGCCAGCTGGCACTGGTGGGGTTTTGCCGTGCTGCTGTTTTTCCTTGCGCGCAAACACCCGCCCGTGTTCGACGAAAGCGAGATCGGATTCGCGCGCGTCCGGCTGGGATGGCTGGCCCTACTCGTGTTTATTCTTTGCTTCACGGCATCGCCGATCCGTGATATCGCCGGATGAAGATCAGCGCTACCATCGTCACGCTGAACGAGGAACGCCACATCGCACGAGTCATCGAAAGTCTTCGGTGCGTGGAGGAGATCCTGGTGGTGGACAGCGGTTCCACCGACCGCACTCGTGAAATCGCGCGGCGTTTGGGCGCCCGCGTCATCGAAGAGCCGTGGCGCGGCTTTGCCGCCCAGAAGAATTTCGCCTCCGCCTGCGCCGCGAACGACTGGATTCTCTCGCTCGACGCGGATGAGGCGCTCACCGAAGAACTGGAAGCCGAGATCCTCGCCCTGAAGCTCGACGGTCCCCGGTACGACGGCTACTCGATGCCGCGCCTGGCGCAGTACCTGGGCCGGTGGATTCTCCACGGCGGCTGGTATCCGGATCGAAAGATCCGGCTGTTTCACCGGCAGCGCGGCGCGTGGCAGGGCGAGTATGTCCATGAGAGCGTCCGGGTCAACGGCACGGTGGGCGCTCTGGACGGCAACCTGCAGCATTTCACCTGCGATTCGCTGTCCGCGCATCTGCGTACGCTCGACCGCTACACCACCCTCGCCGCCCGGGAACTGACGGCGCGCAACGCTCAGGTGCCCATTCGCCGCCTGCTGCTCGACCCCGCGTGGACGTTCGCGCGAACCTACTTCATCCGGCGCGGTTTCCTCGATGGCCCGCAGGGCCTCGCGATCGCCTGGATGGCGGCGCTCTACACGTTCCTGAAATACGCCAAAGCCCGGAAGGAACTGGCCGGCTGATGCGGATTCTCCATCTGGACAGCGGCCGGGAAATGCGCGGCGGGCAATGGCAGGTTCTGCGGCTGCACCAGGGGCTGGTGGAGGCCGGGCACGACTCCGTGTTGCTTGCGCGCGCTGAAGCGCCTCTGCTGCGCATGGCGAGAGACCGGGAATTGCCCTGCAGGCCGCTCAACTGGCCGCTCGTGGCGTATCTCTCCCGCCGGTACGACGTGGTCCACGTGCATGACGCGCGCAGCCACACCTTCGCCATGCTGCTCTCGTCCACGCCGCTGATCGTCTCGCGCCGCGTGGCATTCCCGGTGAAGAAATCGGCGGTTTCCCGCTGGAAGTACGGGCGGCCCGCGCTTTACCTCGCCGTGTCCGCGTTTGTCGCCGGACAGTTGCGGGAGGCGGGAGTTCCTGAGGAGCGGATCCGTATCGTCTATGACGGTATCCCGGCGCCGGCAGAGGTTCCCTCCGGTGGCGACGCATTGCTGGTTCCGTTTTCGCTCGACCCCAGGAAAGGCATGGCTCTGGCGGAGCAGGCCGCCGCGATGGCCGGGATTCCGCTGCGCCAATCGAAAAACCTGGAGGCCGACCTGCCCCACGCCCGTGGTCTGGTCTACCTCTCGTACTCCGAAGGTCTCGGTTCCGGCATCCTGCTTGCCATGGCGCACGCGGTCCCGGTGATCGCCAGCAACGTGGGCGGCATTCCCGAACTGATCACGGACGGGGTGAACGGCATTCTCGTTCCCAACGACGCCGCGGCGATCGCGCGCGCTTTTTTCCGGCTGAACCGACAAATGGGCCTTGCCGCGCGTCAGACCGTATTGAACCGATTCACCGAACAACACATGGTGCAGGCGACTCTCGCCGCGTATCGACAGGCCCTCAATGCCTGACGCCGGACTGATAACCGGCGTACTTGCCGCTCTCTTCGGACTGCTGATCGGCAGTTTCCTGAACGTCTGCATCCACCGCTGGCCGGAAGACCAGTCGGTGGTCGCCCCGCGTTCGCGCTGTCCTGGCTGTGAGCACCTGATCGCCTGGTACGACAACATTCCGGTGCTGAGCTGGCTGGTCCTGCGCGCCCGGTGCCGCCACTGCGGGTGCCCGATTTCCTGGCGCTACCCGCTGGTGGAACTCCTCACCGCCGTCTGCTTCGGCTGGTTCGGCGCGCATCTTGGCCTCACTCCGGCCGCCGCGAAATACTGCCTGTTCGCGGCGATGCTCATTGGCCTGCTTTTCAGCGATCTGGAAACGCTGCTGCTGCCCGATCAGTTCACCATCGGCGGCTTTTTCCTCGGGCTGGCACTGGCCCCGGTTGTGGCGGTGCCCGATTCCACGTTCCGGTTGCTGGCCGCCCTGGCCGGTTTCAGCGTCCCGCCCCGCGTCTCTTCTTTGGGCGAAGCGCTGCTGGGCGGTGTGGTTCCGGCCGGCACGCTTTGGCTGCTCGGCTGGCTTTTCGAAAAGCTTCGCCATAAGGAGGGGCTGGGTTTTGGGGACGTGAAGATGATCGCCATGGTGGGCGCGTTCCTCGGCCTGCGCGGGGCGCTGCTGACGGTGATCCTGGGCTCGGTCGCGGGTTCGGTGATCGGTCTCGTTTACATCAAAGCCACGCGGCGGGATGCCGGCGAGTACCAGTTGCCCTTCGGCGCCTTCCTCGGCGCGGCGGGCATTGCGGTGGCCATGTCGGGGCAGGAATGGTACTGGTCGCTCTTCAACTGATTCCACGGCATAAAATAGAGCCTGAATGAACGCCATTGTTACCGGCGCAAGCCGCGGCATCGGGCGCGGCATCGCGCTGGAGCTTTCCTCGACCCACCACGTCCTCGCGACCTACCTCGGCAGCCGTGACCATGCCGAATCTCTCCGGGCGCAAACCGGCTGCGACATCTTTCGCTGCGATATCTCGCGGCCGGAAGATCGCGAGGCGCTCATCGCGCACGCGCGCGAAATCTTCCCGGAAGGTCTGGATCTGCTGGTCAACAACGCCGGCATCGCCCCGCGTGAGCGCCGAGACGTGCTCGACGCCACCGAAGAGAGCTTCGACGAACTGATGGCCACGAACCTGAAAGGACCGCACTTCCTCACGCAACTCGCCGCGCGCTGGATGCTGGAACAGAAACGCGGCCGCATCGTGTTCGTTTCCTCCATCTCCGCTTTCACGGCGTCCGTCAACCGTGCCGAGTACTGCATCTCGAAGGCGGGCGAAAGCATGTCCCGCATGGTCTTCGCGCAGCGCCTGGCGGCGGAGGGCATCGGGGTTTTCGAAATTCAGCCCGGCATTATCCGGACCGACATGATCGCCAAAGTGGAAAAGGTGTACGACGAGAAAATCGCGGGCGGCCTGCTCCCGCAGCGGCGGATGGGCGAGCCCCGGGACATCGCGCAGGTAGTCCGTTCCATTGCGGCGGGCCATCTCGACTACTGTGCCGGCCAGGTGATTCATGCCGATGGCGGCTTTCACCTGAGATCCCTCTGAAGACCCCTCTGAAACCAGACGGTTACCGGCAAATGCTATCCTGAAGGTTTCGTTCCCATCATTCCGAGGTAAATCCGAATTGGCATTAGTTGAAGGCTGCAAGCACGAGCTTGAAATCTCGATTCCCGGCGAGGCCGTGGAGCAAGAGACTCGCAAGGTAACAGAACACTATCAGCAGCGCGCCCAGTTGAAGGGCTTCCGCGCCGGTAAAGCGCCTTTGTCGCTCGTGCGCAAGAATTTCAGCGGCGATATCCGGCAGAAGGTTCTGGAAAACCTGATTCCGAAGTTTCTGGACGCGAAGGTCGCCGAAGAGAATCTTCGTGTGGTCGGAACGCCCAACATCAGCGACGTCCATTTTCACGACGGCGAGGCGGTTCACTTCAAAGCGCAGTTCGAAGTTTTCCCGCAGTTCGAACTGGGCGACTACAAGGGCGTGGAAGTTCCCTACGCCGAGCCCGTGGTGACGGACGAAGATGTCGAGAAGCGGATTGAAGAGATTCGCGACACCAAAGCGACGTACGCCAACGAAGACCCGCGTCCTCTTGCCGATGGCGATTATGCCGTGGTGTCTCTCGAAAGCCTCGCCGGCTCCGATGAACCCATCAAAGCCGACGAAGTGCAGGTTCTGATCGGCGGCGCCGAAACCATGGCTGGCTTTACTGAAAACCTGACCGGCGCTTCCCCAGGCGACGAGAAGGAATTCGACGTCACGTATCCGGAAGACTACGGCCGCGAACAACTGGCGGGCAAGACCGTTCGATTCAAAGTTGTTGTCAACGGCCTGCGCCGCAAGGAACTGCCGGAACTGAACGACGACTTCGCGCAGGATCTGGGCGATTTCCGCACCGTGGACGAACTGAAGGACGCCGTCCGCAAGTCCATTTTCGGCCAGCGCCAGATGGAAGCCCAGCGCGCCGCCAAAGACAAACTGGTGGACAAACTGGTGGATTCCAACGTGTTCGACGTGCCGACGGTTTTTGTCGACAAGCAGATCGAAAACCGCGTGCAGCAGCGCCTGCGGGCTCTGGCACAGGAAGGCGTCGATCCGAGTTCCTTCAATCTCGACTGGACGAAGATCAAAGAAGCACAGCGCGACCAGGCAACCCGCGAAGTGCGGGCCTCTCTGATTCTGGGCCGCGTCTCCGAGCGGGAATCGATCATGCCGACCAATGCCGAAGTGGACGCCGAAGTGGAGCGCGTCGCCCGGCAGGAGCGTGAAGTGGTGGCGGCTACCCGAAAGAAGTTGCTGGAAAATGGCGGACTGGACCGGATCGCCTCCCACATCCAGACCGAGAAAACCCTGAACTTCCTCTTCGATAACGCCGTTAAAACCGCGGAATAAACTTGTCTTACGGGCGGCGCGGCGTTGCTTCCGTGCCGCCTTTTCGCATCCCCGAAAGCCGGTTCTAGGCGGCTACTCTCGCGGTCTCACGATGTTCCGCATTTTGGGAAAGTAAGGCTTCTTTCGCGGTCGACAGAGAGATAAACGAACCCACCAGACGGTATCCGTTCGATTTCTCGTTGAAGTGCGTCGCGTCGAAGGCGAACCACAACCCGTTCGTGAGGACCACATGTCCCAGGTGCCGTTCGTCATCGGCGAGTGCACAGACTGTTTCCGAATCGCGCCAAATTTTTCCCAAGGCGTATCCCCTCCTACTCACCGTAGGGCAAGCAGGACGCCAATTCAATTCGTGCAGTACCAGGTACCGTTATTTACCCTGGATCGGCGACAGTTTCTCGAAGGGAATGTTGACGATGGGGTACCGGCGCCACTCGCTGAAATCGAAATGCCACCACTCGCCGGGATCCACGGAAAAGCCGTGCGCTTCCATGGTGGTGCGCAACAGATCCCGCCGTTCGGTGAGTTCTTTCGAAGCGCCTTTGTAGTAAGGGTGCGCTCGTTCGGTCATTTCGTCGTATCCGCTGGGCATTTCCACCGCTTTGCCGGTCTTCAGATCGTAGAGCGACATGTCGATGGCGCAGCCGCGGTTGTGTTTCGAGCCTTTCGCGGGGTCCGCCACGAACGTGTGCAGGTTGTCCGGCGTGGCGTCCCAGAACATCTTCGTCACGTACCAGGGCCGATAGCCGTCGTGGACCAGGACGCCGTAGCCGTGCTTCTTCAGATCCGCGGCGGCGGCGGCGAGTGCCTGCGCGGCGGGCCGTTCCAGAAAGGCGCGGGCCTGGGAGTAGAACGGCGCGCTCAGGAAGTTGTTGCTGGTGGCGTACCGGATGTCGTAGTGGAAATCCGCTGCCACGGTATTCAGTTCCACCAGGTCGGCGGGGAGGAAATCGCCCTTCTCCACCGGCGGGGACGCGGCCAGCGCCTCTTTCCGGAGTTCCTTGAGTGGTCGCAGAGGCTTGACGTGGAAAGTAGCGATTTCCGGGCCCTGCGCCGTCAGGAGCGTTGTGAAAGCAAGCGCGGCGCAGGCGGCGGCGAGCTTAGCGGGGACTTGACGGGGTGACGTATTTCCGGTAGGCGCCAATCCAGTCCTTTGCAATATCGTGTTGTGCAGTCGCAAGATTTACCTTACCCTGGCAGACGAGTTGATGCAGGCGGTGCTCCAGCCGGTCTTTCACTCGCGCGTTCCAGCGCGCCGAGTAGGGCTGCGGCCAGAGATTGCGCACCGTGTGTGCCCCGCCCAGTTCCGGCGTGATCAGATAATCCACCTCATAGGCGCCTGCCTGCGCGGGATCCATGCCATAAGCCGCAAAAACCTGGCGCTGCATTTCAACCGGAATTTGCCGGGCGGTCTCGTTGTCCTGTTCGGGGTCCGGTTCGGGCACCGCGCAAACCTCCGCCAGGCTGACGGGCCGGGTTTCGCCCGGTGTCAGACTGGTGCGTGGCTTGGGGCCATCGGCATTCACGGTCCCGCCGAAAGTGATCAGGATTGTGGCGATCGCCACGGCAGCCGCGGCCAGAGCCGGCACGCCGCGCCAGAAAGCGTTCCACCGTGGAGGGGGAGCCTCCGCCGCCAGTTGGGAAAGGCGCGCGCGAAAGACGGCCCGCGCCGGATCCGGCGACGGCAATTCCGGAAGTTCCGGAGCCGCCTGCATAAAATCGTGAATCGCGCTTTCGAGTTCCTGCAGACGGGACCGGCATTTCCAGCAGGACTCCAGATGGGCGCGGGCCTGTGCCGACTCCGCGGGCCCGCATTCGCCATCGGCCAGACGGATCAGGTCGGCATTCGGAAGGTGCGGATTCCGCTCCCTCATGTTCGTTCCGCCCCTTCCGGACAGGCCCGGCTGAGCCGCGACAGCGAACGTTCGAGCGCATTCGCCACGGATCCTAAAGAGATGCCGACAATCTGCGCGATCTCCCGATACCGGAAACCCTCGGCGCGCAGCGAGAGGCAACACCGGTCCTGTTCCGGCAGCGCGCGCACCACGGCGAGCAGTCTCGCCTGGCGCTGATTGCCCGCGGCCAGTTGCTCCGGATCGGGACCGGGATCCCGATACTCACCCGGCGCGTCCACTTCCGCGTGGCGCAGGCGCGCCGCGCGGTTTTTCAGCGCCAGGTTGTGCGCGACAGCGAAGATCCAGCCCCGCAGATTGGCGCGCGATTTGTTCTGCCGCAGGTGCCGGAAGAGGGCGAGGAACACCTCCTGCACAATCTCTTCTCCATCAGCGGCAGATACACGAAGGGAGCCCAAATAGCGCAGCAGAGGGCCGCGATGCTGGTCATACAGCGCGGTAACCTCTTCTTCGAGCGGAGACCACTCCGCCGGTCGTGAACCGACGAAGAAACCCGCCGCGGATTGCAGTGACGCCGCCACTAAACGAACATTCTCTCTTCGTTCTTCATGTTCACACTTTTTCGCTTACACTGGCGAAGGATGAATCTGAGCAGCTTTGAAATACCCGGCGCGCTGACGCTGGAAACGACGCCCGCCGGCCTGGTGCGCGTCCTCGTCTCGACTCCCGTCGCGGCGGCGGAAATTTACCTGCAGGGCGCGCATGTCGCGCAATGGACGCCGCGCGGCCAAAAACCGGTGCTGTTCCTCAGTTCCACCAGCCAGTTCGCCCCCGGCAAGGCGATTCGTGGTGGTATTCCGGTGATTTTTCCGTGGTTCGGCGCCCGCTCCGGAGGCCGGCCCGGTCCGGCTCACGGCTTCGCGCGCACCGCGACCTGGACTCTCGAAAGCACACGGCTTTCCGGCGATGGGGGCGTGGAAGTGACGATGAGCCTGGGGCCGGACGAGGCTACTTCCGCGCTCGGTTTCGGAGCGTTTCACGCGCGCTGCCGGGTTGTTGTCGGCACGGCGCTGCATGTCGAACTGGAGTTCCGGAACGACGCCGCGGAACCTGTCCTGTACGAAGACGCCCTGCACACCTATCTCGCTGTTTCCGGCATTCAGGACGCCTCCGTGACCGGCCTCGAAGGCACTACCTACCTCGACAAGACGGACGGGTTCTCACGCAAAGTCCAGCCGGATGAACCGGTGTTCTGCACCCGGGAGACCGACCAGGTCCACCTGGATACGGCCGCAACCTGTGTGGTGCACGACGCGGGCTGGGATCGCCGGATCGTGGTGGAGAAGACCGGCTCCCGGTCCACGATTGTCTGGAATCCGTGGAGCGGGAAAGCCGCGGCTATGGCCGACATGGGTCCCGCCGAATGGGAACGGATGCTCTGCGTGGAAAGCGGGAATGCCGCCGACAACGCTCTTACGCTTGCGCCCGGGGAAACCCACACGCTCACCGCAACCATTCGCGTGGAATAGACGCTATTTGACCGAAAGCGTGACGCCCGGCTGGCTGCGCATTCCGCCGACAACCACTTCCACCGGCACCGCGCCGGAAGGCGCATCGACCGGAACGCGAACGTTGATCTGCATCACGCCCGCTACCAGGGACGGCGCGGCACCCGCGTAGAGAACTTCTGCCGGGCTTCCGCCAATATTGACCTGCACGGGCAGTACGGGGGCCGGGAGGGTGCGCCCGTTAGCGAGTTGCCCGTCGATCCCGGGCGGATTGGTCTGCCCTTCACCGGTCGCGTAGATTACCACGACGGAACCCTTCTCGGCCGGTTTCGCGGCCGAATTCACCGTGACGACGTCCTGATTCAGGATGACGCCCTGCCCGCTGCCGCTCAGATCGCTGGTGAAAATGGAGGGGCTCGTCGGGGTGACGGGCAGCGCCACGGCGTCCGACAGATTCGTTCCGTTCCGGACCTGCACCTGGGTGCCGGATTTTCCGTCCAGAGCGTAGGGAACAATCGCGCCCACCTGTCCGGCTGAAGTATAAAGCAGCGGTGCGGGAACGCCATCGAACAGAACCTGTGTATTGCCGAGATTCCCGGAGAGTTTTCCGCCCGTCGAAATCTGCCCACCGGCCAGCGTCGCCGGTCCCAAACGGTTCCCATAGAGAACAACCACCTTGCCCGGTGTTACCGCGCCTGCCTGCGCGCTCGCTCCATCCACCACGCCCGCACTGATAAAGAGCGGCTTACTCCCCACCGGAGCCGCCGTTTTGAGCGCGTAGGCCGCCATGGCAAGCCGCAGCGCCGCGCTGTCCGCCTGTTGGTGAGGCACGATATTCAGAATCAGGCTGCCCATCTCATCGGTGGAGTTTTCGCCCCAGCGAACACGCTTCGGCGGGCTGAACGGATTTCGCGGATTATTCGCCGAATTATCGTAAATCAGCTCGCCATCGATGCGCGTGCCGGCGGGCAGAGCCACAATATCTTTGAAAATATAGGTGTCCTGCCAGTTAAAATCCCAGTCTTTAATGGAAAGCAGAATCCGGACTTCGCCGGAAGGCAGCGTCGCGGTCAGCCGGGTTCCGCGTCCCAGATAGTGCGTGTGCGCGGAAATGCTGAACGCATCCACGTCCACGGGAATGGTGAACGAGCCGCGAACCATGTAATCGCTCACGCCGGCCGGAATGTCGATGTTGGCCTGAATGCCGAACAGCGCGGGCGCCTGCACCTGCGTAATATCGCGGTCCGGTTTCGGCGCGAAGAAGATCCCGACCTGAGTCTTCTCGTTCTCCGCCTTGCCATCCGGGTGGAAATGCGTCTGGAGAATCAGATCCGCGCCCTTCGGCAGCGCGTAGGCAATACCGTCCGGGAGAAATTCCGGCGTGGTGCCCGGCACCCAGCCGCCCAGCCCGCCCGCAAGCGCATTGGCGATAATCGCGGGATTACTGAGCGCGCTGGCCAGATTTGTGACTCCGAGGGTGAAGACCGATCCCACGCCGGGGAAACCTGGCTGTCCGTCCTGACCGTCCATCATCCGCCCGGCGCCCGTGCTGTCGGAATAGAACAGGACGTGGTGCACCGCGCTGCGGGCCGAAGGCTTCAGTTCAATCGCTTTAATCCAGCGGTCGTCCGTCAGTCCGGTGCGCAACACGAAATTCCGGTAAATATCCGCCCCGTCCGCGGGAACGGAAAAGGCCGCGGGCATCTCCAGAATCAGGTCCGGCGTGCCCAGTTGCCAGCCATCCGGAAACGCCGGCATTGCGGGTTCTTTTGCCGGATCGCCCTGTTGCATCCCGCCCGCGATCCACTGCTGAATCAGGGCGATCTGAGCGGTGGAAAGCCGCCGCTCATCGCGGAACGGCGCCCAGCCCGGCTCCGCCTTCCATGGCGGCATGTAACGCGACTGTGTTACCGCCGCGATGGTCGGCGCGTGCCGCTTCACATCGTCATAGCTGGCCAGGGTAAACGGCGCCACCTGCCCGGTTCGATGACATTTTGTGCAGTTGTTATAGATCAACGGCGCGATATGCTCCGTCCAGGTAATGTTCTGCCCGGCCAGCGTGGCAGCCAGCAGGGACAAGGCGAGGAGTCGGACAGACGTATGTGCCAAGTCCACATTGTACGGGACCCGGCGCGCCGCCGTTCCGGGGATTCCGAACAATATTCCCACCACGACTTTGCCGCCGATGCAGTCAGCCTCAACGCCACTTGGGCAGGACGGTCGCGAATACCGGCCAACGCGGGCGAGCTATGTTTTCACGATTTGCGGAATCAGATTTCCATACACATCGGTGAGGCGCATATCCCGCCCGTTGAACCGGTATGTCAGTTTCGTGTGATCCATGCCGAGCAGGTGCAGCATACTCGCATGCAGATCGTGCACCGCAATGGGCTGCTCTTCCGCCTTGTAGCCGAACTCATCGCTCGATCCGATCATCTGTCCGCCCTGAATCTTCGCTCCCGCCATCCACATGCTCATGGCGCCGGGATTGTGATCGCGCCCCATGCCGCGCTGGGAGATCGGCATGCGCCCGAACTCTCCGTGCCAGACCACCAGCGTGGTATCGAGCAGCCCGGACTCTTTCAGATCCGTCAGCAGGCCGGTAATCGGCTGATCCACTTCGTTGGCGTGTCGGCGGTGATTGTCCTCCACGTTCTCATGCGCGTCCCAGGTATCCACGTTCTGAATACCCAGGCCGCCGTGATAAAGCTGCACGAACCGGACGCCTCGCTCGACCAGCCGGCGCGCCATCAGACACTGCTTGCCGAACAGCGCCGTCTTCGGATCGTCCAGACCGTAGAGCTTCTTCACAGCGGCCGATTCCACGCTCACGTCCACCGCTTCCGGCGCGCAGCCCTGCATCCGGTAAGCGAGTTCGTAGGACGCAATACGCGCCGTCAGTTCCGTGTTGCCCGGATACTTCCGCGCGTCCATCTCATTCAGCTTGCCCAGCAGCCCCAGGCGCGCGCGCTGCTGTTCGGGCGTGACGCTGTCCGGCGGCTTCAGATCGATAATCGGCACGCCGGAGGACTTGAATACCGTGCCCTGGTACGCGGCCGGCATGAAGCCGGAACTCCAGTTCGCGGGTCCGCCGAACGGCCCTCCGTGCGCATCGTAAATCACCACGAACGCGGGCAGATTCTGATTCTCCGACCCGAGCCCGTACGACACCCACGCGCCCACGCTGGGGAAGCCCATCCGGATCATCCCCGTGCCCAGTTCGTAGTGCGCCTGCACGTGATCGTTCGACTGCCCGTGCACGGATCGCAGCAGCGCCAGTTCATCCACCTTCGTGGCCAGCCGCGGGAAGATTTCCGACACATCCATCCCGCTCTGCCCGTACTTCTTGAACGTGAACGGAGACGGCATCAGAGGCCCCGGGTTCCCCTGCCGCACGATCACATCGCCCTTGCCTTCGAGCGGCTGCCCGGCGTATTTCGACAGCGCGGGCTTGGGATCGAAAGTGTCCATGTGGCTGACTCCGCCGCTCATGAACAGGGAGATCACGGCCTTCGCGCGGGGCTCGAAGTGCGGCTTTTTCGCGGCCAGCGGGCTCTGTACGGGCGTGTTCGAGGCGCACGCGCTCCCCGCCGGCGCGCCCAGCAGACCATCCTGATTCAGCAGGTAAGCCAGGCCCAGGCCGCTGATACCGCCGCAGCTTTCGAACAGGAAATCGCGTCGCGATCGAAATCTTTTCATGCCTTACCTCACGTACAGGAACTCGTTCAGATTCAGCATCACGTTCGCGAAATCGCCCAGCGTGTGCTCGCGCAGGAAATCGGACGCCAGTCGCTTTTCTTCCGGCTGTGGCGCGCGTGAGAGCGCGATCTGGTAGGCGAGATCGATCTGTTTCCCGCTATCCCGCGGCGCGGCTTCCTGGAGGCGGTTCGCGAACAGTTGCGCCTGGTTGAGCACGAATTCGTTGTTCATCAGCGTGAGCGCCTGCGTAGGCACCGTGGTCACATTCCGCGCGCCGCAACTGATGTTCTGATTCGGCAGATCGAAGACGTCCAGCATCGGCATGGGCAGTCCGCGCTTGCGGTAGATGTAAACGCTCCGACGCCAGACCGCCGGCCCGTCGTCCTTCTGTTTCCAGATGCCGTTGGTCATGGACCGCAGAATTTCCCGCGGCAACACCGGGAAGACCGGCGGCCCGTCCATCTGCAGATTGATGCCGCCGCTGGCCACAAGAATGGAATCGCGGATGCTTTCCGCGTCGAGACGCTGCACCGGATAGTGCCAGAGCAGTTTGTCTTCCGGATCCTTCGCCGTGTTCGCCGACAGCCCTTCGGCTTCGGAAACCTGTGACGCCATTTTGTAAGTTTCCGAGGTCATGATCAGCCGGTGCATCTGCTTCATGCTCCAGCCGCGCTCGCGAAATTCCACCGCCAGCCAGTCGAGCAACTCGGGATTTGTCGGCGTCTCCCCCATTTTGCCGAAATTGTCCAGCGAGGCAACAATGCCGGTGCCGAAATGGTGGCTCCAGAGGCGATTCACCGCCACGCGCGCGGTCATTGGATTGTCTTTCGAAACCAGCCATTCCGCGAGCGCCAGACGTCTGCCCGACGTATGCGGCGTGGGGGCGGGCAGTTCCGTCGGGGGATTCCCGTACGTCACCACTTTCACGAAGCCAGGCCGCGTCTCCGGACCATGGCTGTTCACGTCCCCGCGAATGAGGAAGTACGATGGCGGCGGCACATAGCGGCCCTCGCCGGTATGCAGATAGCTGCCTTCCAGGGCTTCCCGCTGCTTGCCCTTGCCGGGCGCCGGCTCGTCGCCGGGGCCATCCGGCGTGAACCGATAGTCGCCGTCCGTCACCGCCATCGCCATCGGGAGGGGCGCGGGCCGCTCTTTATCCAGTTGCGCGATGGCAGCCTGGAGGCGCTGTTTTTCCGCCTTGTCGGCGGGCGAAATAATCCGGGCGATTTCGCCGTCCGAAACGCCCACGGTGCGGATCACCTGGTTCGCCAGCAACACCTGCCCGGGTGTCCGTTTTTCTTCCGGAGTAGCGATGGCTTCCTGGACGTTTTGCTGAAACTTCTGATACTTCGCGGGCAGTAACTGGTCGCGGTAAGGCTTGTCGAGCGCGCGAATATCCGCCCGCAGATCGGCGATTTTCGAATCGATTTCCGCGTTCTTTTTCAGATAGGCGGCCGCGGTCTCCTTCGGCGCCAAGGGCTGATCCACTTCCACGGCGCCCCATAGAGACGATTGCAGCCGGTAGTAATCGGCCTGGCGGATCGGATCGAACTTATGATCGTGACAGCGCGCGCACTGCACGGTCATGCCCAACACGCCGCGCCCGATGGTCGCGATCATGTCGTCGAGATACTCGTACCGTAACTCCGGGTTGTCTTTCTCGCGAAAGCCGACCTTGGCGTAACTGCGCAGAAAGCCCGTCGCGATCTGGCTGTCGTACGTCACGTTTGGCAGTTCGTCGCCCGCGATCTGCTCGCGCAGAAACGTGTCGTATGGCTTGTCCTGATTGAAGGCGCGGATCACGTAATCGCGATAGCGCCAGGCGTTGGGGCGGTCGAAATCATGCTCGAAGCCATTGGAATCCGCATAGCGCGCCACATCCAGCCAGTGCCGGCCCCAGCGCTCGCCGTAATGGGGAGAGGCGAGGAGGCGGTCCACCAGTTTCTCCCAGGCGTCCGGCGATTGATCGTTCAGGAACTCCGCCGCTTCGGCAGGCGTGGGCGGCATCCCGATCAGATCGAAATACGCGCGTCGCAGCAGGGTAATGCGGTCCGCCTCCGGCGCTCGCCGCAGACCTTTCTTCTCCAGCGCGGCATGGATGAACGCGTCTATTGGATTCGCGGCGGGATTCGCGGCCGCCACCGGCAATGCGGGTTTCGAAGGGAGCCGGAAAGCCCAGTAATTCCGCTCTTCCGGGCGGATCGGCGCGTCCTGCAGCGGATCTGCTCTTTGCGTAATGACCGCCGCCGCACCCTCCCACACCGCGCCCTGATTAATCCAGAGCCGAAACGCTTCCACTTCGTCGGGAGTGATCTTCCCGCCGATCGGCATCGCCGGCTTATCCAGACCCGCGACCAGTCGATAAAGGCGGCTCTTCTCCGCGTTGCCCGGCACGATGCTCGCGCCGTGCTCGCCGCCTCTCAGCGCGGCATCGCGCGAGGCCAGACTCAGCTTCGAAAGTTGCACCGAGTTGCTGTGGCAGTTCCAGCAACTCTTTTCAAAGACGGGCTGAATGTCCTTTTGAAATGACACCTGGCGGTCCGCGGCAGGCAGGGCCGTGGCTGCCAAAGCCGTCGCCGTCAGGACACAAAACGCAGTGCGGATCACGCTGCGATTATATGTCAGTTTCGGGCGGGCCAAACCAATACCAAACCCGACTTCCGGCAGGCGGCCGCGTCCGGGAGTGACAAGCTTTCACACTTTTTTTACTTCCGCCGCGGTTGTTCCTTCCGTCCAGACAGGCAGAACGGAGACGTAAAATGCAGAAAAAACATCAACTCGCGTATTGGCTCTTCGGCGTGATTCTTCTTCTTACCTTCGCGCTGGCTGATGCCGCCGCGGTGGCCTTGCCCGCGGCGGCACTCACCATCAACCAGTTGTTCGCCGGAGCGATAGCTTTCGGTCTGATCGCCGGCGGCGTGCTGTTTACCGTGTGGCGGCTTGAGTAACTCCCGCGGCCTGCGTGAGACAGGCGTCGAGCCGCAGCGCGAACTCGTCGACATCGGCGCGGCTGATATTCATGGGCGGGGAGAGCCGCAGGACGTTCCCGAATAGTCCGCCGCGGCCGATGATGATGCGGTTCTCTTTCGCCGCATCCATCGCCCGCAGGGTCGCGGCGGCCGCGGGAGCCTTGGTCTTGCGGTCTTCCACCAGTTCCATGGCGAGCAGCAGTCCCATGCCGCGCACATCGCCGATCAGCGGATGTTTATCCTTCAGTTCCAGCAGCTTACTTTTCAGATACGCGCCGGTTTCTTCGGTGTTGCGCAGCAGGTTCTTTTCTTCGATGTAATCGATCACCGCCTTCGCCGCCGTGGTCACGACCGGGTTGCCGCCGAACGTGGAAATGGTCAGGCCTTTCACGGCGTCGGCCACTTCGGGCCGCGCGATGGTCAGGCCGATCGGCAGGCCGTTGCCCAGTCCCTTGGCGCTCGTGATGATGTCCGGCTGCACCCCCCAGTGTTCGATACCGAACCACTTGCTGCCCGTGCGTCCCCACGCAGTCTGCACTTCATCCGCGATGAAGATACCGCCGTACTGCCGCACGATATCCGTGACGATCCTGAAGTACTCCTTTGGAGGTGTGATGAAACCACCCACGCCCTGGATTGGTTCCGCGATGAAAGCGGCGACCCGTCCGGACGTCGTGGTGCGGATCACCTGTTCCACGTCCTGCGCGCATTTGACTTCGCACGACGGATACTCCAGCCCGAAGGGACAGCGGTAGCAATACGCGTTGACCGCATGCGCGACGCCCGCCTGCGGCGGTCCCAGTTTCCAGGTGGATTGCCCGGAAAGCCCCATGGTGCCTGCCGTCCGCCCGTGATAGGAGTGACGCAGCGCGACGATTTCGGTGGATCCCGTATAGCAGCGTGCCGCCAGGATCGCTGCCTCGTTCGCCTCCGAACCGCTGTTTGTGAAGAAGGACTTCCGCAGCGCGCCGGCAGGTGTGATCTGCGCCAGTTTCTGCGCGAGAGCGACCTGCGGCTCATTCACGAACACCGTGGAAACATGCTCCAGCGTGTCGATCTGCTTTTTGACCTTTTCGTTCACCTGTTCATTGCAGTGGCCGACGCTCACCGTGACGATGCCGCCGAAGAAATCCAGGTACTGATTCCCTTCGATGTCCCACACGTACTGATCCTTCGCGTGACTCACCACCAGCGGCTCTTTGAAGTAGTTGAACACCGCGGGGAAGAGGAATTCCTTTTGGGCGAGAAGTATTTCCTGTTTGGTCATTAGGTTCCGGCGTTGCCCCATTATTACCATGAAGGCAATGGCCACTTCCAAACTGATGAAGGCGCTGGTGAAGAGCCGGCCCGAACCCGGGCTATGGCTCGAAGACGTTCCCGTTCCGGAGATCGGCATCAACGATGTGCTGGTGCGGGTGAAAAAAGCCTCGATCTGCGGCACGGACATCCACATCCTGAACTGGGATGCCTGGGCAGCCCGCACCATTCCCGTGCCCATGGTGATCGGGCATGAGTTCATGGGCGAAATTGTCGCGGTCGGCTCGAACGTGGTCGACTTTTTCCCCGGTCAGATGGTGAGCGGAGAAGGCCACGTGGTGTGCGGCCGCTGCCGGAACTGCCTCGCCGGACGCCGCCACCTCTGCGCGCACACCAGCGGAGTGGGCGTGAACCGGCCCGGCGCGTTCGCGGAGTACATCGCGCTTCCCATGACCAACGTCTGGGTCCACAAACATGAAGTCGACCCGGAGATCGCCTGCATCTTCGATCCGTTTGGCAACGCGGTGCACACCGCTCTGGCGTTCCCGGTTCTGGGTGAGGATGTTCTGGTCACCGGCGCCGGACCCATCGGCATCATGGCTGCCGCCGTGGCGAAGCACGCGGGCGCCCGGCACGTCGTGATTACGGATCTGAATCCGTTCCGCCTCGAACTCGCGCGCAAGGTCGGCGTGACGCTGGCCGTCGATCCTCGGGAGAAAACTCTCAAGCAGGTGCAGGAGGAGATCGGGATGAGCGAGGGCTTTGACGTCGGGCTGGAGATGTCCGGCAACGCCTCGGCCTTCCGCGACATGCTGGCGAACATGTCGCACGGCGGCCGCATTGCGATGCTCGGTATCCCGCCGAATGAGATCGCCATCGACTGGAATCTGGTGATCTTCAATATGCTGACCATCCACGGAATCTACGGCCGGGAAATGTACGAAACCTGGTACAAGATGACGGTGATGCTGGAATCCGGCCTCGACATTAGCCCGGTGATCACGAACCGTTTTTCTCACAAGGACTTCCGGGAGGCGTTCGAACTGATGAAGTCGGGTAATTCCGGGAAGATCGTTCTGGACTGGAACGACCTGTAAGCGAACTTGATTTCTTCCCTCTCCGGTGTTATGGTGGAAAAAACGGAGGACAGGAAGAATGGCTGCTCTAAATATTAAAGACCCGGAGACCCACGAAATGGCTATGCAACTTGCAATACAGACCGGAAAATCCATTACCGAGGCAGTCCGCGACTCCGTGCGGATGAGCCTCCGTCTCGTCCAGCAGGATCACCGCGCCCAGGAACGGCTGGTGGATCGTGTGATGGCGATCGGCCGCCGTGCCGTGTCTCGTCCCGTTCTGGACGATCGCACTCCCGACGAAATCCTCGGTTACGACGAGATTGGCGTTCCGCGCGGATAAGAATCGATGATGATCGACTCCTCGGCGGTTCTGGCGATCGTATTTCAGGAGCCGGAAGCCCGCCGCATGGCCACCGCGATTGTTGGCTCAAGAGAACGTTACATGTCGACGGTGAACTGGCTGGAAACCCTGATGGTCGCGGAAGGGAAGTACGGCGAGGCGTCGGGCGACGAAGCGCTGCTGATTCTGGAACAACTCGAAATCGTTCCCGTGCCCTTCGATGCGAAACAGATGCATGAGGCGCGGGAGGCATGGCGGAAATTCGGCAAAGGCCGGCATCCCGCGGCGCTGAACATGGGCGATTGCTGCGCCTACGCGGCGGCATTGGAAAAAGGCCAACCGCTGCTGTTCAAGGGCGAAGATTTTTCGAAAACCGATCTCGAAGCGACGCCCTGGTAAACCCGAAAGACAAAAAAAGGACTCCGCGCGAGAGCGGAGTCCCTTTTTCATTCGATCTGAAGAACTACTTCGTTCCCGGCAATCCGAAGCAATACAGAATACTGTCGTACGTCCCCAGGTAAACCCTCCCGTTGGCGACCGACAGCCCGCCGAAGTGCACCCACGACTTGATCTGCTCGCCGCTCGAATACAGCTCTTTGCCGGTCTCGCCGTCGAGCGCATAGAACGTCGCATGCTTCGATGCCGCGATGCGCATCTTGCTGGAATCCCGCAGGCCCAGTTCCGGGTAAGCCTGCACCGTATTCTCGCCGCTGCCGAAGGCAAACACCACGCCGTTGGCTACCACCGGAGGCTCCGCCTGATCCATATCCCGCGAGATCCAGGCCGGCGTCAACTGCAGCTTGCCGCCCTTTTCTTCCACCTTGAACGCGATCACCGCCCCGTGGGTCACCGGGCCGTTCGTGATCGGCACCTTCAGCTTGGGATGCACCGGTCCCCAGAAGGGCGTGAGCACCCAGCGCGTGCCCTTGGAATCTTCCCAGCTCGCCATGGAGCCCCAGATGCCGGCCGAAGCGAAATTCACTTCTTCGTTGCATAGCAGCGGCGTCCGGTCGAGCGGCGTCTGGTGATCGTCCCCGCCCGGGTTCTTCGGATCCATCAGGTAGACGCGGCATTCCTTACTCGCCGTCACCATCAGTTCGCGGCCCTTGTAGGTGAAGATCGCGGGCGTCACCTGGAAATCGAGATCGCGCTTCTGCAGCCAGGACCAGTTCGAGGGAATGAAATAATCGGCGATCTTCAGTTCATCGCCGAAAATCTTGCCGCCGATCAGCCCGTTACCGTAGGTCTGCGTGTCCTTCTCATAACGGCCGTCGCCGGTGGGCGCCCAGGCGACGCCATTGGAATCGATCGCCGCGCCGGTCCGTCCCCACAACCCGCCGCTCTTCGGACTCGCCGTCATCACCTTGTGCGTCGGATCGTCGAGCTTCATCGCCCACATCTGATTCGGATTGCCGTGGCAGCCCTGGGCTGTGGTCGTGTAGATCGCGTTGTTCCACAGATTCAGCGCATAGGCCTTGGCGTTCGCGCCCATGAACTGCACCGGCTGCGACAACTCCTCGCCGTCCGCCGCGTTGAGAGTATGCAGCTTCCCGTCGCCGGCCAGCGCGTACACCGGCCGTTGTCCGTTGGCATTCACCGGCCCGATCACGGGCGTCGCGAGCGCGCCTTCGGGACAAAGAGGATCGTCATTGCCCGGACGGTTGTTGGCAGGCTCCGGATAATCGAAATGCTTCTTCCAGATCACCGTGCCGGCCACCGCGTCGATGGCGTAAATGTTGTCCGAAATACCGGAGACGATCGCGACCTGCTTATCGCCCGCCGACGTCTTCAGATGGTCGATCACCAGCGGCGGAAACAGCGAGTGCATCTGCTGCGGCTTATTATCGAGCTGCAGTTTCCACAGAATCTGCATACCCTTTACGTTCGAAGGCGACAGGATGTGTTCGTCCTTCTGCCAGGCCGTGCGCTGTGGATTCCCGCCGTCGGTCAACCAGTCCGCGCCGGATGCGGGCATGGTCATCAGGCCCGCGAACATCAAACAAGAATAGAGTCTTCGCATTGTGGTTGTCCTTATTTCCCGGTCAGCTGCGGCTGTTCCGCAAGGAAGCCCAGCGCGTACATCAGATTGTCATGAGTGGTGAAGTAGATGCGGCGATTCGCTACCGCGATGCCGGTTCCGTGGGAGAACGTCGCCGTCATGTTGCCGCTCGAATAGAGTTCCTTGCCGGTCGCGCCGTCCAGAACATACAGCACCGCGCGTCCCGCCATCTTCTGCTTTTCCGCAACCGTGTAAGGCGTTCCGTTCTCTTTCGCCTGACGGGCGGATTCACCGGACGAGAGCGCAAACACCAGACCGTTGGCCGTCACCACGGGCGCCGGCGCCTGCATGTCGCGTGACGACCAGGCGGGAGTCAGCACGGGCTTGCCACCCTGCTCTTCCACCTTGAATGCCACGATGCTGCCGTTGGGGGCGTTGCCGTTGGTGGCGCCCAACTTCGCGCTGCCGGCGGCCGGTCCCCACAGGGAGGCATACACCCAGCGGGCATTGCCATTGTCGGTATCTTCCCAGCTTGCGAACGTCCCCCAGAAACCATTGCCCGCGAACTTCGTGTCGGGGCTCGCGACCGGTTCCGTCATCGACAGCGGGGTGTGGTGATCCGCGCCGCCCAGCGACTTCGAATCGAGCAGATACAGACGTCCGTCACGTCCACCCGCCACGATCACATCGCTGCCTTTCCAGCTGAAGACCACCGGCGTGGCGCCGGGCGCCGGGATACCCTTTGTGACGGCGGAAACCGTGGAGGAGGGCGTGAAATAATCCTTCACCTTCAGGTCTTTCGACATCGCGATTACGGTGTCGTTGTACTTACCCGCCACTTCACCCGTGCCGTCCGGAATCTGGGCGTAAACCGTGCCATCCGTGCCGACCGCCGTGCCGCCGGATCCCGCCGCGCCGCCGCCATTCAGTTCCATTGACGACGCCTTCGGTTCCAGCGTGGACAGATCCAGCGCGTAAATGCCGTTCGCGTTACCGCCGCAGCTATCCTGGGTGGCCGCGTAGACCACGCCGTCGTTCACGTTCAAACCGCTGACCTTGGAATTCGGCGGGACGAACTTAATCGGGGTGGCCCGGTCGCCGCCGGTGGAGGAGTTCAGCGCGTGCAGATTGCCGTCGCTGCCAATCGCCGCGAAGTTCGCCGCGCGCCCGAAATTGCCCGCTGCAAACAACGGTTGCGGGGCGCCCGGGGCGGGGAAAGCCGGAGCCGCGCCACGGCCAGCGGCAGGGGCACCCGGACCACGTCCGGGGCCCGCTGCGCCGGGCGCTCCAGGTCCGCGTCCTCTGCCGCCACCACCGGGTCCGCGACCGCCTGCCGTGCTGCTTCCGGGCATCGCAATCGCCGCCGTCATGCCGCCCGGACAGACCGCGGTGGGCGCCGGCGCCGCCTTGTCACTCTTGTTGTCGAAATGGACTTTCCAGATGAGCCGCGCCAGATCGGCGTCGACAGAGTAGACGTTGTCGGAACTGCCGCCGAACACCAGCATTTCCTTGAACCCGAGGTAGGTGATCAGCATGCCGTTGATCACCGGCGAACCTAACGCGCTCAGGCCTTTGGCCTGGTTCTCTGCCTTATATTTATAGAGAAATTCGATTTTTCCCGCGTTCTCTTTGGTGAAGGCCTTTTCCGCTTTGGCCCACCCGTCCCGCTGGGGATTTCCGCTCTGACCCGGCCAGTCCGCGGCCCAGATGACGGCACACGCCACACTGGCCGACAGGGCCATCAATGAAAACTTTCGCATCGCAACGACCTTCCTTTGGTCACAACTCTTACACAGATTGAAACGACTCAAAACCTGCGGTGGAGTATATCACGTGCGGGGAACGGCAGCGGCGATTGCGGTGGTTTTCGGCCGTTTAAAAAGGTTCCACGCGCAATCGCCACCCTGCGCGACGCGGCGGCGGCTGACTTTAAGCGATGTCTTAAAAAGTGACGCGCGCTTTCTTCGCTTCCACCTTCTTGAAGTCGAGGCCCGGAACTGCCTTCAGATCGTCCAGCGTCTTGAAATCGCCTTTATCCGCGCGATACTGCAGCACGGCCGCCGATTCCGTCCTCGATAACCCCAGCCCCGCTTCCAGCTCCACTCCCGTCGCCTTGTTGACGTTCACCGGCTTGGCCGCTTCCGGACCGAAGTTCTTCACCAGATAGTTCAGAATCGCTTCGTACTCCTCGTCCGTGCCTTCCGAACCCATGTTCACCATCTTGGAAATGGTCTCTTCCCAGCCGGTCTTGCTCTGGTGCAGGGACGCGGCCTGTTCCGGAGAATGGCACTTCCCGCAGACTTTCGTGGTTTCGTCGTGGCCCGGCCCGGGGGGCAGTTCGGCCATCGCGGAAACCGTGAATGTGGTGGCGAAAAGAGCGGTAGCGAAAAACGTGTTGACAGCCAGAGAAAATCGCATAATGAGCCTGCTTTCAGGATAGCGCGCCAAAACGCTGCGGTGTCTACCGGCCGGCCGGAGCGAACAGTTCAGCCGGACGCCCGTCGATACCAACCGTACCTCCCGGCTTGTTGTACGGCACGCGCACGTAGGCGAGCCCGTAGACCTTGCCTTCCGGACAAATCGTGGACGATGTCACTTCTCCGGCCTCTTTGCCGCCCGCGAACAACTGAACGCCGCGCGCGGGAGCGGTATGACCGTCCAGCCGAAAACCCATCAGTTGTTTGTTGACATGACCGCGGGACCGGATCCGCTCCACAATCTCCTGCCCCAGGTAGCAGCCCTTCTGGAAGTGCAGCGCGTGCATCTGCTGGCTTTCCTGCGGCAGCGTGTTCTCCGTAATATCGTCCCCAAAGCGCGGGCTGTAGTGCTGGATGCGCACGGTTTCCGCATCCGCCGGCACGGCCGCCACCGCGCCCGCGCCTTCAAGTGTGCGCAGCGCCTCTTCCCGCCGCAGCGCCGGACCGTAGACGCGAACTGCCGGAGCGCCCGTGGAAGAGATCGCCGCCACCTCAAATTCGCCCCAGGCCGCGTGGGAGCAAGGAACTTCGGGCGCCGGCATCCCCGCCGACTGCGCGGTCGCCGTCGCTGAAACCCCTTCGACGCCGAGACAGAACGTCTGTTCCGTGACGTCTTCCAGCGTCACGTCGTCCGCAATGATGTAGCGGTCCAGGTGCTCGAAGATCGGCGTCCTCGTCTCCGGTTCGGTATCGAGCAGAAAGTGGTCCTCGAAGCACAGCACATACGCATCCGCCTGAATCCTGCCCTGCGCATTCAGGAAGAACGCATAAAGGCCCGCTCCCGGCGTCAGTTGCTGTACATGGTTCGTCGTCATGGCGTGCAGCAGACGCGCGCGGTCATCACCGGTCACGCGAATCCGTCCCCGCGACGAAAGATCCAGAACTGCCGTGCCGTGCACCAGTGCCGAGTATCCGGGCGTCATACCGTCATTATCCAGCGCAGCACCGCCGACAAAATGACGATCGTCACGCCGCTCACCGCCACGCCCGTAAGTTGCCGCGCGCGCTTCGCATTATCCGGCCTGCACACAAGCACCATCACCGCGAAGACATGCAGCACCAGCAGGAATTTCACGCCGATCACCGCGTGGTAGGCCGGCGTCAGCCCCGTTTTGTTCAGGAAATTGTAAATTCCGGAGACCAGCAGTCCGGCAATCGCCGCGAACACGAACGGACGCCATGAGGCGGCGATGGCACGGTCTACTTTGCCCTGCGTATCCGCGCTCAGCGACGTCAGTGCCGGGATCACCCCGAACCGCCACGCCAGCGCTCCTCCCACCAGCGTCACCGCGGAAAGAATATGGAGAAATCGCATCAGAATCGTCAAAGCAGGCATAAATATCCATCATGAGGCATGGGCTACGCTGATTGCAGTATCCTCATGATCCATGAAGTCCTGCCTGTAGGCCAGCTCGCCTGCAACTGCTCCATCGTCGGCGACGAAATCACGCATGAAGCCGTCGTTATCGATCCCGGTGGCGATATTTCCGAAATCGTGAGCATTCTCGACCGCCACGCCCTGAAGGTCAACATGATTGTGATCACGCATGCGCACATCGATCACATTGGCGGCGCTCACAAACTGCGATCACTCACCGGCGCCCCCGTCTATATGCACCGTGACGACGGCGTGCTGGCGGCGAACCTCGACATCCAGGCGTCGTGGCTCGGCTGCGAGACCCGGAAAATCCGGGTATCGATAAGCCGGCGCGGGAAGGCGATATTCTGCAGGCCGGTTCCCTCGAATTGAACGTGCTGCACACGCCGGGACACACCCCGGGCAGCATTTCTCTGTTTATTCCCGCTGAAAAAAAACTGATCGCGGGAGATACGCTCTTCCGCGGCAGCGTGGGTCGCACCGATCTGCCAGGCGGCGATTCCCGCGCCATCGCGAACTCCATCCGCGGCAAGCTGTACACGCTTCCCGACGACACCATCGTCACGCCGGGACATGGCGAGGAAACGTCGATCGGCCGGGAAAAAGCCTCGAATCCGTTTGTGCGTCCGTAAGGACGGTATTTCAGCTTTCCTTCTGCGCCTTCAGTTCCGCCATCACGCCCGCGATCAGATCTTTCGCATCCGTGATCGATTTCGTAATAATCTGAATGTCCATGGCCGGCTTGCCGGGCTGACGCGCGCTCTGGCAGTAGACGCCGTGCTGCCCCACCAGCACCAGCGCGTCCGTGAGCACGTCCAGCGTCACGGCCAGACGGCCACGCGGCACGCCCATCATGAACTCGTGTTTTTCCAGTTCCTCGCGACGCTCCTGATATACGTTCACGTCTCCAGTTTAGCGGGCCCGAACAGGAGCGCGGGCTTCTGAACAAGATGCCTTAATTTCGCTGGATTGTGGGAAATTCAACAGTGATTTCCGGTTAATGTGATCGGGAGAACGTTGATCCGGGTGAATCGGGAGTTCCCTCGCAACTTTCCGCCCCGCGAGGGGTAACCTTCTCACACGAGCATTCCATGCTGAAAATTCCCTGTTTTATTTGTCTTCTCGCGGCGTTCTCTTCGGACGCCGTCGCTCAAATCAGCCCCACCGCCGCCGCGCGT
Source organism: uncultured Acidobacteriia bacterium (assembly GCA_903851195.1). Lineage (GTDB taxonomy): Bacteria > Acidobacteriota > Terriglobia > Bryobacterales > Bryobacteraceae > BOG-234. The sequence goes on along the minus strand of CAINNJ010000025.1, from coordinate 507,857 downwards.
TTTCTCGACCAGGCGTCCTGGGGCGCTTCCGCCGATTCCATTAACAGCGTCGTATGGACCGGCACCGGCGCCTGGCTGCAGAATCAGTTCAACACTCCGGCGGTTTCCGACCTTCCCGATCAGAATATTCTCAGCCTCCTGGGCAACAACAACAACGATCTGCGTCCCGTTCAGGCCGCCTTCTTCCAGAACACGGTGCAGGGTACCGATCAGCTTCGCCAGCGCGTCGCCTTCGCTCTCAGTCAGATCTGGGTCGTGTCCGATTTCGACGTGAATTATGCCTATGCGTTCCCGCCGTACTGGCGTGTCTTTCGGGATAACGCGTTCGGCAATTACCGCGATCTCATCCGGGAGGTCACCCTCAATCCCGCCATGGGCCGCTATCTCAACATGGCCAACAATAATAAAGGAAATCCCGCCAAAGGAACTTCGGCCAACGAAAATTACGGGCGCGAACTCCTGCAGTTATTCACGCTGGGCCTGACGCAGCTCAATCTGAACGGCACGCCGGTGATCGGCGCGAACGGCCAGCCCGTTCCGACGTACGATGCGGCTGCCGTCACGGGTGTGGCCGACGCCCTGACCGGCTGGACTTATCCCGACACCCCCGGCGTCACGCCCCGCGCCAACAATCCCCAATACTTTTTCGGCCGCATGTATGCCGTGCAGGCCAATCACGACACTTCGGAAAAACATATCTTCGGCGGCATTACGATTCCCGCCGGCCAGACCGCGGAACAGGATCTGGAGTCGGTTATCGATGCCCTGATGCAGCAGACCACCATGGCTCCGTTCGTGTCCCAGCAACTGATTGAACATCTGGTCACCAGCAACCCCAGTGCCGCCTATATCCAGCGGGTATCCTCCGTGTTTCTCAATAACGGGCAGGGCGTTCGGGGCGACCTGAAGGCCGTCATCACCGCCATTCTGATGGATCCCGAAGCGCGCGCGGGAGACAACCCTTCCGCGCCGGTCGACCGAAATTTCGGCCATCTGCGCGAGCCCGTCCTGTTCATCTCCGGCGTGCTTCGCGCCCTCAATATCGGCGTCAGCTCCTTCAATACGCTCTACAACGATTCGTCGCTGGAGAGCGAGAATCTGTTCTACGCTCCCAGCGTCTTCAGCTACTTTTCGCCGCAATTCCGTATTAAAGGCGGGCTGCTCGGACCGGAGTTCCAGATCTACTCCACGCAAACCGCAAAAAACCGCACGGATTTTGTGAACAACGTGGTTTACCACAACCTGGCCAACCTCAGTCCCGCGGATCTCACGGTCCTGGTGGATGTCGGACGACTCTCGCCCACGGGGGTGTCCGATTACCTGAGTTACCTTTTCCTCCACAACCGCATGTCGGCGGCGCTGCGTTCGGCCATCGCCTCCGCCGTCAGTCCCTTGACCGATCCCTTGCAGAAAGCCCAGGCCGCGCTGTATCTGGTCCTGACCTCCGGCGAGTACCAGATTGTTCAGTAGAGCGAAAACAGGAGATAAAGACATGCTGAAAACACAATTCAACAGACGCGGCTTTGTTCGCGCCGGAATGGCGGGCGTCGGCTCCCTCGCGCTGCGCCCTTTCGGCCTGCTTCCCGCGCTCGCACAGAGCGCGCCCGATTACCGTGCCCTGGTGTGCGTCTTCCTCTTCGGCGGAAACGACACCAATAACTCCATCGTCCCGATGGACGACGCATCGTTTAAGGCTTACACCAACCTGCGCGGAGCGCTCGCGCTGCCCACTACCGCCCTCACGCAGCCCATCCCGGCGGGGACCGGCAATTCCTACGCTTTTCACGGCAAGCTGGCCGAACTCGCCAGCCTGTTCGGCAGCGGAGAACTGGCCGTGGTCGCCAACTGCGGCACCCTCATCCAGCCTTTGACGCAGGCGCAGTACAAAGCGCAGCAAACGCCCGTGCCCAACAATCTGTTCTCCCATTCCGATCAGCAACTGGAATGGCAGACCTCCATCGCGCAGGGCCACAGTCCCACGGGATGGGCGGGGAGAACGGCCGACTACCTGGCCTCACAGGGCGTGAACTCGTCCGCTTTCCCCGCGTTTTTCTCGGTTGCGGGAAATACCTTGCAAGGCGCCGGAGTGCAGACACAGCAGGTCGCCCTCTCGCCCGGCCAGACGCTGCAGTTATCCGGCTTCACCACTGCCGCCGCCTCACAGGCCCGCTACCAGGCGCTCAATCAGCTGCTCGCGTTCGATAGCGGACTATCCATGGTGCAGGCGGCCAACGGCGTGCTTGCCAACACCATTCAGGATGCCAACGTGCTCTCCACGGCGCTCTCCAAAACCATGCCCTTCAAGACTGCGTTTCCCGCTACCAGCCTCGGCCAGCAGTTGCAGCAGGTCGCCCAGATTATCCAGGTCCACTCTTACCTTGGCATGCGACGCCAGATCTTTTTCTGTTCTTTGGGCGGCTTCGATACGCACGCGAACGAACTGGTTACGCACAACAACCTGTATCCCCAGGTCAGCCAGGCCATTGCCGCGTTCTACAACGCCACGCAGGAACTTGGCCTCGCCGACTCCGTCACGACATTCACGGAATCGGACTTCAGCCGCACCTTCCAGCCAACCTCCGACAACGGCAGCGACCACGCCTGGGGCGCTCACCACTTCGTGCTGGGCGGCGCTGTGAAAGGCGGCAATATCTTCGGAAGATTCCCGTCGTTCCAGTTCGCCGGTCCCGACGATGCCGACACCCGGGGCCGCTGGATCCCGACGACCTCCGTCGACCAGTACGCCGCCACGCTGTGCAGTTGGTTCGGCATCCCGGACACGGCACTGCCAGCGGTGTTTCCCAACCTGAACCAGTTCACTGCGAAGAATCTGGGCTTCCTGAAATAGACGTTCCAAACATTCCGGCAGGCTGCGGGGCGCAAGCTCTCGGCGCTGCCGGATTCCCCCCTCTGCAATCCGTCCGATTCTCCCGTTCCTTCGCCTTATTCGCCCGCGTCGCATAATAAATCGATCCGCGCGGGAACTACTTGTCATGTTTCGCGGGTTCTCATCGCCTATCCAACAGGGGCACTTTGAACGTATTGACTAAGCCAGGGAACCGCCCTATGCGCGGCATGCTCCGAATCCTGGGGCCGCTGACGCTCTTCGCCTCTCTCTCCCTCGCGCAGGATTTCGTCGTTCACGCCGTGGACTCCCCGGCCGCCGTGGTGATCGAGACCCGGTCCGGCGAGATTCCCGCCCGTCAGGAACCTGTGCGGCATTCACCGGAACTGCTGGTCGTCCTGGCCGAGGACGTCATGCGCCCGGAAGATTACGAACCCGCGCGTCAGCTCATCGCCGCCGTTTACAAGGCCACACACTCCACGGTCGGCATCCAGCTCGCGGTGCTCCACCGCGGCGACCTTGACATTGCCGGACCCTTCAATACCGCCGCCGAACTGCAAACCGTTCTCCGGAAAACCCGGCCCGCCAACCCGCCTTTGCTGCCGGCGGACATCCCAACCGATCCGGCACGGTCCAATCCCGCCGACGCCACTGCGTTCCTCACTGAACTGGTTACTGCTCTCGATCCCGTTCCGTCCCAATGGGGCCACACTCTCGTTATCGGCGCCATTCCGCAGGTCGAATTCAACGATTACGCCGGTGCGTGGCTGATTCGTAAGTTCGTCCGTCAAAGACGAACGCTCTGGTTCTGGAATCCCGCCGGGCAAACCGCCTCGCCCCTGACCGATTTCGTCTCCAGGGGCACGGGCGGCACAACGTGGACACCCACCTCAATACCCGCCGCGACACCCACCGCAACACCCGCGGACGACCTGATCGCCGCATTGCAGAGTCCCGGTGTCTCGGTTCGCGTCTCCTGGACTCCGATCCGTCTGACGGCGGGCTTCGATTTCGAGGTCGTCCGGATCAAAGGATTTCCGGAACCCGTCGCCGTGCCGGCCATCGAAACGCCTTCCGCTGTAATCCCCTCTATTGCGGAATATGCCGAACTCCGGGAACGAGTTCGGCGCACCCAGGCGACGATGGCCTCTCCGAATCCCGCTGCCACCAGCGTCCACGCGGATCTCGAGCGCGCCCTGCAGATCAATCCGTCGGACCGCCAGGCGTTGCGACTGGCCATCGCTCAGGCCGCCCTCGAAAAGAATGTGTCCGCCGAAATCCCTCTGCTCACCACCGCATTGGAACTGACTCCCGCCGAAGCGCCCCTGTGGAGCCGGCTCGGCGATTTGCAGTTCGCCCAAAAAGACTTCCCGGCGGCCGAAACCGCCTTGCTGCGGGCGAGGGAACTCGGCGCCTCCGGAGCGCGCTGGTCGGAAGAACTTGGTCGCATCCGCCTCGCGAAACAGGATCTCCCGCGCGCCCTCGGCTACTTTTTGGAGAGCGTGAAGCTCGACCCCAGCCAGCAGGCTCTCTGGTTTCTTGCCGCGGACCTCGCGAAGGAGACAGGCAAGACGGGCGATCGGATCGAGGCGCTGGAGCGCGGTCTTGGCCTGGGCGGCAATCAGTTGCCGCGCCGCATCGAACTGATCCGCGTTTATTTCGATAACGGCGATCCCGTTAACGCCGCGCGGCATGCCGATATCGAGCGTCCCCGGTTGCCCGCCGACGCGGAAACGCAAACCATCTGGGCTCGCTTCTATGAAAAGCTCTCCCGGCAGGATGACGCCTTCAGCTGCTGGCAGCGCGTGGTCGAGGCGGACCCGAAGAACGAGCCAGGCCACCACGCGATCGCCTCGGTCCTGCTCAGCCGCAAGCTTTATCCCGACGCGCTGGCCGCTGCCGAGCGGGGACTTGAGGCGGATCCGCAATCGGCCCGTCTGGAGGTCGTGAAGGCGGATGCGCTGCGGAGTCTCGATCGGGTCTACGACCTGCGCCGCTCGCTGGAGCGCTTCAAGCCCGGCACGCCCGATCCGGAGTTCCTGCGTCGCGCGGCGGAAGCGGCGGACGCGTATGGAGGCCCGGCCCCGGCAGCCTACAGGCGCTACGCGGAATCGCTTCTGCAAAAACCGGACGAAATCGCCGAACTCAAACGCGTCCGCGAAAGGGGCGCGCGTGTCGCCGCCCGCGAAGGCGATGAGGCGGCCTTCGACTGGTTTGAGCGCGAACTGCCGCACCTGATGAATCCCGGTTCCCTCTCCGTGGCCCGGCAGGCAGCGCCGGGAGAGGAGGCCGGCGTCTGGATTCCCGGGGGCGTGGAAGCGTTGGCTTACATTGTGGGCAGCCAGCCGGGCACTCCGGCCGACCGCTTCCTGATTTCTTTCTGCCGCGCCGTGATCGCACATTCGACGACGCCCCTTGCCACCGCACAGTTCCAGAAAGAGGTCGCCGCCTACTTTAAAGATCTCAACCAGTTGCTCTCGTTCTCGACAAGGTCCGGCGACCGCGCCGTGATCACGCTCTCTGTCGCGAACAAACTGGCGCAGGCCCGCACGGATGCGGTCCTCGCCGTTCTCGGCTGGAGGCAACGCCGCGTCAACAGGGAAATCACCATCACGTTCGGGGAGAAGCACGAGCAGGCGAAACATCAGGACATCGCCTCCGCGCTGGCGGTGGATCAGGGCGGCATGCAAAACGCCTTTCGGGAAGGCAAGCCGTTCCGGCTGGAAATCCCCTCCGACCGGGTGCCTCTGCTGTTCGACGAGACCACCTGGCGGACGGCCTTCCGGACCGACAAATACGGGGCCGGGCTGGTGGAGGCTCTGAGCCAGAATCCCGCCTGGGCGCGCATTTATCTCGGTCTGAGCAACGTGGACCGCCCGACCGGCGCCGTGCTGCTCCGGAATTTCGGTCTCACTCCCCGGTATGCCGATCTGCTCGCGTCCTACTCCTCCTCGCTGGCCATCGAGGGAGGCAGGGCCGCGGTTCCCGGCGGTTCCGCGGCGGAAAGCATCTGGGCCAGCCTGGTGGGCGCCGGCCCGGCCGATCCCGCCGATTTCTTTCGCCGTCTCCTCGAGAAGGACGACGGAAAAATGCTGGCGTGGTTCTTCCTGATGTCGGAACTCGATCCCGCGCACCAGCGCTTCTTCACGCATTCCCTGCAGCGCACGCGGGCGTTCTATACGGCGTTCACGCAGTCCGACGAGCTGAGAGCGGGCGCCGGCAAACTGGTCCAGGGCGCCTCTTTCGGCGAATTCATGCGAGCCGTTCCGTTGCGCGATGGCGCCGTGAATTTCCCCGGTTCGGCCGAAGTCTGGGTCGTCTCCAACGGTCGCTCCATGGCGGCCGGCCAGAGCGGAAAACTCCTGCGGAAACTCCGGCGGGCGGTAGCGCCCGAAATCGAGGATGAGATCCTGCTCCGGCTCGCGAAAACCCGCACCAAAATCGAGGAGGAGAGCCTTTCGGAGACCGCCGCGTTCCTCGCCGTGGCCGCGATCGACGCGCGCCGGACCGATCCGCTCGACGAGGAGTCCGCTCTCTGGCTGGCGCAGAATTATCAGGAATTTCGCAACTATTACCCCTGTTTTTCCGATCTGAGAACGCTGACGGCGGACGATTTCAGAAGCTTTTTCGCCTTCCTGCAGAAAGTAAGACAGGGGACCGATTATCAGACCGAGACCGCGCTGGGCCAGTTCAACGCTCTGCTGGAGTGGATCCGGCTCGGCATCCGCTCGGGCGGGCTGAAAGACGAAAAGGCCGCCGCCATCTTTCGTTCGGTGTGTGCGGCGTTCGGCAACGCGGCCGACCTTGCCGGCTATACCGCGGCCACTTTCGACGCGGTGCGCCAGTTGCTGGGAAGCGGCGATCCGGATCGTTCCGCCGCAATGCTGACGATGGGCACGGTCGCGCCCTTTGAAACGGATCCGGACGGAGAAACCGCGGTGTGGGATCCCGGCCACCGGCGCGCCGTCGCGTACGCCCGCGTGCTGAACCTGCAGAAGATCCCGGAGTTCGTGCCTCTGCTGCGCATGGATGACGCGGTTCGCCGCATCGCGGGCGGCAAAGAGCCCGCCGGACCGCTCATCGCCGGCCTGTCAAAAGACGCCGCGGCGCTCCCGTCGGTGGATATCCCGAAAGGGGTCAAATTCCAGGGGATCGCCAAAACGATCGTCGAGCGCTTCAATCCCGCGAAGACACGTCAGCTGATTGCCGATTTACAGCAGAAGTCCCTGAAGAAGAAGGTCAATCCGAAGGAAATACAGGCTGTCTGCCGGGAAATTCTGGAAGAACTCGCGCCCCAGATCAGGCTGGCGCTGACGGGCGCCATCTACGCTCTCCACTTCAGCCCGGATAATATTCTGGTCGGTAACGATCCTTTGCTGGTCCGCAAGCACAGGGCGTTTCTTTCCGCCGGAACTCACCGCGACACGCACTTCCCGGAAGCGCGCCTCGAAACCAGCAGTGCGGGCGAAGGCAGTTTCTTCGTGGGCGGCTTCGCGGCTTTTTCAAAAGCCGCCGTGCTGGCGGAGAGCGCCTCCGGCGCCGGCGTGAACGGCATGCTCTACGTCAGCCAGATGGGATGGATCCGATCCACGCCGTGGGGGCTTTATGGAGAAGCCGATCAGCGCCTGCTGGGCTTCCGAATCCGCATGGCCCGGGAGTGGTGCGTCTACGCGGCGGACGATCCCGCGCTGCTGAAGGCTCTGGCGGAGGACACGCTGGGAATTCTTTCCCTCAACCGCCGCCGCGCGCTGCTGCAGGGCATAGCCGCCCGCCGGTGGGCCGCCATCCGCGAGAACCCCACTTTGTCCGATCTGCTCTTCCTCTCCGACCGCTATCTGGCGCGCTATCCGGAAGCGCCGTGGCCTTCGCCCGCCGACGCGGCACTGCGGCACACCCTGGCACTCACGGATGGTTCCGGGCTGGCGTACCTTCGGCCCGAGGGAGCGCCAACGGCGCCCTATGAGGAGTTCGAGCACCATCTCTTTCCGGCCGAAATGGCCGACCGGGCGGCGGAGATGAACCTGTATCTGGCGGCCGCGCTGGACAGGAGCACGATGCCTGCCGCGGTCCTGCCCGCCCTTGCCGAAATCGTGGCCAAACGCGTCTTTCGGTCGATGCGCATGTCCGATGAACGGGACTGGAACGGAGCGCTCGCCGCCTTCGCCGCCATCGACGAAAAGACGATTCGCGCCGCGCTGGAGGAGTTGAAATGACAAGCCGCCGCCGGCTGACAACCGGCCTTATCGCCGTCCTGGCTTCCGCGCCGTTCACCTGTGCGCAGTTTAAGTCCGATGTGCGCCTGGTGGAGATCTACGCCTCCGTTTTCGACCGTCAGGGGAATGCGGTGGACGGGTTGAGCCGCGACCGCTTCAGAATTCTGGACAACGGCGAGCCCCGGCCCGTGTATTCGTTCGAGGCGACGTCCGAAGACCTGACCGTTGCCATCCTTCTGGACACCACGGGAAGTATGCGGGACGCGCTCGCGAGCGTCAGGAACGCGGTCTCGGCGCTGATCGGCCAGATGCGCCCCGGCGATAAAGTGGGCGTCTTCGGCTTCAATACCTCGGTGACCGTGCTACAAGACTTCACAACCGATAAGGACGCCGCCCGGCGCGCGGTGCAGAGGACGCGGGCAGCGGGCGGAACCGCCCTGTTCGACGCTCTGGCGGAAGTCACCCGCGACCTCGCGGCGCATCAGGGAAAAAAGGTCATCGTCCTCTTCACCGACGGAGCGGATAACGCCAGCCGTCTTCTGCCACAGGCGATTACGGACGCATCTCTGAAGGCGGGAATTCCCGTCTATAGCGTCGCGGAAGGCGATGCCACTCACGAAGGCCGGTTGCTGCAGCAACTCAAGGTTTTATCGGAGAAAACGGGCGGCGTTTGTTATCGCGCCCGAACCGCCGGCGAAGTCTCGAAGATCTTCACGGAAATCCAGTCGGTGCTGAGCCACGTTTATCTGCTGTCTTTCAGGCCGCCCGAAGCCGACCAGACGAAATGGCGGACCATTCAGGTGGAAGTGACCGGCCTCACCGGACAGAAGGTTCGGGGCAAGCAGGGATATTTTCCGAACTGAACTCGCGTCTGGTCTAAAACGGAACGTCGTCGTCCGTGATTCCCTGCGGGAAATCGTCATGCGAACTCGCCGCGGGCGCCGGCGCTCTCTGCGCCGAACGCGGCATCGAAACCGGCCGCTGCGCATACTCGTCGTCTCCGCCGCGTCCGCCGCCGCCACCCTGGCCGCCCAGCAGAATCACTTCGTCCGCCACCACGTCGGTCGCGTAAACTTTTTTGCCGTCTTTATCTTCGTAGCTGCGTGTCTGCAGCCGGCCTTCCACGTAGACCTGCTTGCCCTTCGTGAGATAGTTGGCCAGATTCTCCGCGCGCCAGAGCGTTACGTTGGACCAGTCGGTCTCCTCTTTCCACTCTCCCGACTGCTGATCCTTCCAGCGGCGGCTGGTGGCTACGGAAAAGCGGGTGACAGCCGCTCCTCCGGGCGTGAACTTCGTTTCCGCGTCCCGGCCCAGATGCCCCACCAGAATGACTTTGTTGACACTACGTGATGCCATATCCCCTGCAATGTAACACAGCCCGAATCCACGGACACGCGCGGGTCTTGCCCCTCACTCCGGCAGTGGTCGATTCCCGCCCTGCCGCGCAAAGAACCGGATTCCTTCTTTCGGAACGAAAAAGGTCCGGATCGTGCCGTCTCCGTCGTAAGCCACGAACCAGCCCCAGCGCTTATCGAACTTCGAGCCCCCGCCGCCGTTCGTTTTCACCTCGAGCACATTCTTTCCCGGCCGCGCATCGCGGAGCTGCTGTGCCAGCCGGAGATACTGCTCCTGCGTGATCTTCCCGAAGGACGCCCCGTATTTGGCATAGTGCTCCTCCAGCATGTGCTGCGTGCGGAAGCCCCGTCCTCCGGCCACCGCCGGAGACGCCGCAACCAGCAGGAAAATCACGCCGGCAAGGGCGCCCGCGCACGAACTCGGAAGGAACGCTCTACTGTTTGGCAATGACTTTGTCTTTGATCTTCTCGTACGTGCCGGCCGGGATTACGTTGCGGCTCTTCAGCTGCGTCTTGTTGGCGTACTTCCGGTTCTTCACAATCGCCGCCGCGTAAGCGTCGCCGATGCCGGGCAGAGTTTTCAGTTCCGCCACGCTGGCGCTGTTCAGATCGATCAGAGCGCCGGTTGGGGCCGGATCGCTCTTGGCCGCCTTGGACTTCGCCGCCTTGTTCGTGGCGCCGGTGCTCTGGGCGCTTGCGGGCAGAGTCCCGAAAGCCGTAGAGAGAAGCAGAATCGTAATCAGTTGAGCCAGTATTCGGCGTGCGAAGATCATACGCAAAGATCATACACAATACCGTTCCGGCGCGCGCTCCAGGCCGCTTTTTCCACCCCCGGACCCGGCCCAAAACGGGGGTACTCCGCGCGCGTAATTATCTGCAATAATAACTACATATGTCTTCGAAGCATGGGCTCGCGGGCGCGTTCGCCGGAGCGTTTTTGTGCGTGATCACCTCATCTGTGCAGGCCGCCGACAGGCCGGAGCTGCAAACCCGCATCGTGGAAGAAATCGTCGCCAAGGTGAACGGCGAGATCATCACGCGCGGCGAACTGGAAAAGCAGCGCGCCATGATTCAGGCGCAGCTCGAAAAGCAGCCGGGGCTCGTCGGTCCCGCGTTGCAACAGGCAGTCGATAAAGCCGCCGCCGACGCCCTGCGCGATCAGATCGATCAGTTGCTCCTCGTGCAGAAGGGTAAAGATCTCAGCATCAATGTCGATGCCGACGTGAACCGCCGCGTGGCCGAAATTCAGAAGACCAGCGGACTTGCCGATCCCGACAAGTTTCACGACTGGGTCCGCGAGCAGACCGGCGAAAGCTTCGAAGATCTGAAGCTGGCCTTTAAGAATCAGCTGCTCACGCAAAGGGTCATCGGTGAGGAGGTGTACCGCAACGTCACCATCCCCAAAGCCGACATGCAGAAGTATTACGACGAACACAAGGCCGAGTTCGTCCGCAAGGAATCCGTCTCGGTTCGCGAGATCCTGATCTCCGCCGGCGACAAGTCTCCCGCCGCGGTCGCGGCCGCCGATAAGAAAGCGAAAGACATTGTCGATCGCATCCGCAAGGGCGAGAAGTTTCCGGAACTGGCGCGCCAGTACTCGGACGCCGAAACCGCCAAAGAGGACGGCATGCTCGGCACCTTCACCAAAGGCCAGCTGAATCCCGCCATCGAGTCGGTGGTCTTTCCGCAAAAGAAGGGTTTTGTCACCGACCCCATCCGCATCGACGCCGGCTTTGAAATCCTGAAGGTCGAGGAACGCACCGCCGAAGGCCAGGCCAGTTTCGATGAAGTGCAGAACGAAATTAACGGTCGTCTTTCCGAGCCCAAAGTGCAGCCGAAACTGCGCGAGCTTCTCACCCAGCTCCGCGCCAACGCTTTCCTGCAGATTAAGCCCGGCTTCGTCGATTCCGGCGCCGCGCCCAACAAAGACACTACCTGGAAAGACCCCGCGCAGCTGAAGCCGCAGACCACCACTAAAGAGGCGGTCGCGAACCAGCGTCACTGGAAGAAAGTGATGAAGGTGATACCGTATGGCCGTACCGGCGTGAAAGACACGCAGGGCGCGGCGGCGCCGGAAGTCGCGCCTGTGCCGTCCACCCCCGTGAAGAACGCGGACAGCTCACCGAACAAATGAAATCTCCTTTCGTAAGGGAGTTAAAGCCGAACGAAATCGTCACTGTCGTTCTCCTGGTTCATGCCAAGGAGATCCGGCAGAAACGCACGGGCGAGCCTTACCTCTCGATCACTCTTTCCGATCGCTCCGGCGAAATGGACGCCAAGATGTGGGACAACGTGGCGGAGGTGATGGACACCTTCGACCGCGACGACTTCATCAAGGTCAAAGGCCTGCTCCAGCTCTATAACAACCGGCCGCAGTTTACGATTCACAAACTGCGGCCCGTTGAGGATCATGAGGTCGATTTCGCGGATTTCTTTCCCGCCTCCGCCCGCGATGCCGAAGAGATGTGGAGCGAACTGCGCGGCATGGTCGCCGGCTTTGGCAACACCCACCTCAGAGCCCTGCTCGATGCCTTCCTGGACGATCCCGATATCGCCGCCCGCTACAAAGTGGCGCCGGCGGCCAAGACCATCCACCACGCGTTTCGCAGCGGCCTTCTGGAGCACGTCATTTCACTCTGCGGCCTCGCCCGCCTGATCGCTCCGCATTATCCGTCCGTGGATGGCGACCTGCTGCTCACCGGTGTGATTCTGCATGACATCGGCAAGATTTATGAGCTCACCTATGAGCGCAGTTTCGGCTACTCCACCGAAGGACAGCTCATCGGACACATCTCCATCGCCATGCGCATGATGTCGGACAAACTGCGCGGCCTTCCCGATTTTCCCGTGGAACTGCGCAACCTGGTCGAGCACATGATCCTCAGCCATCATGGCCAGCTCGACTTCGGTTCGCCCAAGGTTCCTGTATTCCCCGAAGCCCTGTTGCTGCACTATCTCGACGACATGGATTCCAAGATGGAGTGCATGCGCGCCCTGATCGAGAAAGAGCCCCAGGCCGAAGGCCTTTTCACCGGCTACAGTTCCAGCCTCGAACGCGTCGCGCTCCGCAAGAGCCGCTACATCAATACAGCCCCCGCCGCTCCGGCGCCCTCCCGGGTCGAAATTCCTCTTCCGAAACCGTCTGCCGGAGCCGTGCCTGCCCCAGGCCCGCTGACGAAACCGAAACCCGCGCCGGCGACGGATTCCCTGTTCGGTGAGAAGCTCTCGCTCGCGCTCAACTTTGAAAGGAAATAGCCCCGCTATGGGACGAGACCGGGAACTGCCTCCGCCTCTTGAAATGATGTGCCTCAACGCCCTTTGGGACATCACCGAGGGAAATGTCGAAGACGTCCGGCGCGTCGTTTCGCAGGAACGTCCGCTCGCCTACACCACCGTTCTCACCCTGCTGGACCGGCTGACGCGCCGTGGCGCCGTGTCCCGTCGCAAGGAAGGCCGGGGCTTCCGCTATCAACCCGTTGCCGACCGGAACAAGGTTCGTCGTCTCGCCCTGAAGCTGTTTCTGGAACACCACTTCGGCGGTTCGGAAGCGAAGCTGAAGCTGTTTCTCGAGACGGAGACCGGGGCCACCGCGGCGCCCCTGCTCACCCACGCCGCGGCGGCCGGTGAGAGCGGCATGACTTTTCCGGCACCCGTGGCACACACACAAGCAGCCGTACACACACAAGCAATGGCGACTGCCGTCGGCGCCCAGCTTCCTTCGGGCTCTCCCGCGCCGCTGCCGCCGCGCGAGTGAAGATCCTGGTCCGCGCGACGAACTGGATTGGCGACGCCGTCATGTCGCTGCCGGCTCTGCGCGCCATCCGCTCCCGCTATCCCGAAGCGGAAATCACCGTCCTTGCCCGCCCCTGGGTCGCTTCTCTTTACGAGGGTGAACTCGCTCCCGATCGCGTGATCCCCCTCGCGGGCGCGCCGGGGCTGCGCGACCTCCCCGCCAAGTTTCGACTCGCCCGTTCGCTGCGCGCCGAGCGCTTCGATCTGGCCGTGCTTTTCCCCAATTCGCTCGAAAGTGCCGCACTGGTTTACGCCGCCGGCGCGCGCCGGCGTATCGGCTACGCGCGGGATGGCCGCGGCCCGCTGCTGACCGACGCCATCGCGCTGCCCAAAGCCGGCGAAATTCCCAAACACGAGCGTTTCTACTACCTCGAACTGCTCCGGCGCGCGGGCCTTATCGAAACGCTGCCCGAGGTCGCCTCGATCCGCCTCGACGGCGCCGTCGACGCACGCCGGCGCGGCGCCGAGCTTTTCTCTTCCCGAGGTCTGCTCGCTCCCGTTGTCGGCGTCAGCCCCGGCGCGGCCTACGGCAGCGCCAAACGCTGGCTCCCCGAACGCTTTGCCGAAGCGGCCCGCACCCTGGCCGAACGAGCGCGCGGTTCCGTGGCGGTCTTCGGCTCCGCCGCCGAGCGCGCACTCTGCGGCCAGGTGGCGGAAGCCTCGGGCGGCCGCAATTTCGCCGGCGAGACCACCCTCCGCGAATTCATCGACATGACCGCCGCCTGCCACGTCTATCTCACGAACGATTCCGGGGCCATGCATATCGCCGCCGCTCTCGGCGTTCCCTCCGTAACGGTCTTCGGACCCACGGACGAAACCGCTACCGGCCCCTCCGGCCCGCATGCGCGTCTGCTGCGTGAGCCGGTCTCCTGCGCGCCCTGCCTGCTGCGGGAATGCCCCATCGACCACCGCTGCATGACGGGCGTCACGGCCCTCCGCGTGATCGATGAGGCCACGAGCGTCCTTTCTTCCCGGTGCTAAACTACGATGTTGCAAAGCATACTGATCGTGCGGCTCGGCGCCATGGGGGACATACTCCACTCCCTGCCCGGCGCGGCCTCTCTGAAGCACAGCTTTCCCGCCGCCCGCATCACGTGGGTCGTGGAACCGAAGTGGGTTCCGCTGCTGCGGGGGAATGGCTTCATCGATCGCTTTGTGCTTTTCCGGCGGAATGAGCCGGGTACCTGGAAGCGGACCCGGGAAGAACTCCGCGCCGACCGTTATGACCTGGCCGTGGATTTTCAGGGTCTCGCCAAATCCGCCCTGATTGCGCACCTCGCGGGCCCGGAACGAATCGCCGGCTTCGGCACGGGCGTGGTGCGGGAACGCGCCGCCGGCCTTTTCTACTCCAGCCGCATCGGCAGCGACGCCGTGCACGTCGTGGATCAGGCGCTCGACCTTGCCGCCGGCGCCGGCGCGTCCAATCTGGTGCGCGCCTTTCCTCTCCCTCCGGGCGAGCCCGAAGGCCGTCTTCCCGATGTCCCGTTTGCCCTGGCCAGTCCGCTCGCCGGCTGGGCCTCAAAGCAGTGGCCGCTCGAATACTATCAGGAACTCGCGCAACTTCTCCGCACCCGGCTCGACATGCCGCTGGTGCTGAACGGGGCGCCGGGAGCCGTTCCGGTCGTTCCCGGCATGGAGCGCCACGAGAGCGGTATCCCTGGCCTGATCGACGCCACGCGCCGCGCCGCCCTGGTCATCGGCGTGGACAGTGGACCGCTCCACCTGGCCGCCGCCCTCAACAAATCCGGCGCCGCGATCTTCGGCCCGACAGACCCTGTCCGCAACGGTCCCTACGGCGGGGATTTTCAGGTCTTCCGCACCTCCGGCGTTCGCACCACCCACCGCCGCGGTTCGATGATCGACCCCTCCATGCGGGCCATCACTCCCCTGCAGGTCTTCGCGGCGCTCGAAGCCCGCGTCCGCTGCCATGCCTGAAAAAAGCGCCTGAACCCACGAATGCAAAGCCGCCGTCACTGGTTTCCCAAACCCTACGCCGATCGCGTTGCCCGCCTGCGCGTCTCGGCCGGCTTCCTCATGGTCGCCGCCTTCGCCGTTTTTTCGCGGCCCACCGCGTCGTCGCTCGCCCTTGGCCTGCCGCTTTCCCTG
This sequence comes from uncultured Acidobacteriia bacterium, assembly GCA_903851195.1. GTDB lineage: Bacteria > Acidobacteriota > Terriglobia > Bryobacterales > Bryobacteraceae > BOG-234. The sequence goes on along the minus strand of CAINNJ010000025.1, from coordinate 492,546 downwards.
CTCGGCCTGGCGCTGCGGGCGTGGGCAGCCGGGCACCTCGCCAAAAATCAGCGCCTCGCGATTTCCGGCCCGTATGCCTGCACGCGCAACCCGCTTTATCTGGGAACGCTGCTCACCGCCCTTGGCCTGGCCGCCGCCGGTGACAGCGCCGGTCTCGCGCTCCTCTTCGGCCTGCTCTTTCTGCTGGTCTATCTGCCCGCGATCGAACTGGAAGAACAGCACCTGACCGCGATTCTGCCCACTTACCGTTCCTATGCGGCCCGCGTCCCTCTGCTGCTGCCGCGCTGGCCGGATGGTCTGGGTCCGGACGATTTTTCGTTCGCGCTCTATAAGAAGAATCGGGAGTATCAGGCGCTGCTTGGCTGGCTTCTGGGCGCCTCCTGGCTGGCCGCCCGTGCCTTCTGGGTGAAGTTCTGACCGGCGGTTCACCGAACCTTTTCCCGGCCTTCCGGCATCTCTGTAGGAGAATACAACTATGCCTTACAACGAAATGCTGATCGCTCCGATGCGACAGGACCTGACCCGCTACGGTGTCGAAGAAGCGCGTACGCCCGAAGATGTGGATCGCGCCATCTCCCGGCCGGGTACGGTTCTCATCGTGACGAATTCCGTCTGTGGCTGCGCTGCTGGTAAAGCCCGCCCCGGCATCGGCATGGCTCTGCAGCACGCCGTGCGCCCGGATCACGCCGCCACCGTGTTCGCCGGAGCCGATGAGGCCGCCGTCGCCCATCTCCGCGGCATTCTGTCGGATGTTCCTCCGTCTTCGCCTTCCATCGCTCTCTTCCGCGACGGCCAGCCCGTCTACATCATGCATCGCCGCGACATCGAACAGCGCGACGCGTTCCAGATCGCGCAGCAACTCACCGGCGCTTTCGACCGCTTTTGCGCGAAAACTCCGGCCAGCGCGTAAGCATTTCCCGCGCGTCCGCTAAAGTTTCGGCGCTTCTCCGCCGATAGAGAATCATGCCGCAAGCAGATTCCTCGAACCAGAATGTAGTCAACGATTGGGCGACGCGCAGCCGGATTTTTAAACCGGAACCTTCGGCCTGGTACGCAGGACTCGTGATTGACCCGCACGAGTTCAGCGCCCAGCTTTCCAGCCTGCAGCTTTCCCTGCAAGGCGCGAACGCGGCCGCTCATGCCCGCGGCCCGGTTTCCGAAATGGCGGCCATCCACCGGGCCGCGTGACGTTCAGATCCGTCCGAACTTCGCGACCGCTTCCCGGATGGAACGGAACTTCTCGATGAAGGGAATCATGGTGTGTTCCGTGTTATCCAGTTCCTGTGCCTTCTTCAGCACTTCGGCCGCTTTCGCGCGGGGAATCACGACCACTCCGTCTTCATCGGCCGCGATGATGTCGTTCGCGTTGACCAGAGCGCCCGCCACGGTCACCGGCACATTGACGCCCGCGAAGCGATAGTGGTTCACGGACGTGGAAGGCGCGATGCCGATGCTGTACACCGGAAACTGCAGTTTCCGGATCTGCGGCACATCCCGCACCGCCGCGTCGATCACCGCGCCCGCCAGGCCCCGCGCCTTCATGGCCGTCGCCATCAGACCGCCCATGCCGGCGATGTCCGCTCCATCTTCCAGCTTCATTACGTAAACGGAACCGGCCGGCGCCGCGTCGATCGCGTCCAGCATACCCTGCGACGCCTTGGCGCCTTCCGTATGCTCTTCTTTCTTCAGCAGCACCGTCACCGCCGGACCCGCGAACTTCGTGGTGAACACCGGCCGCATCTCATGACGCATATAGAGCTTCTGCCCGTAGAGTTGCTCCATGGCATCCGCGGCCGACGCCACTTCCACCTGCCGGAATCCCTCGACCAGCGGATCGCCGCCCGTCTGCGCCAGCAACACCACGAAACCCGTCAGGCAAACCGCGCCCACCCCAAACAGAGCTTTCATATACCGCTCAGCTTATAACAGGGCCGCCCTATTGTAAGGCCACTGCTTCCCCTAATTGCTCGCTCACCACGCCCGCAATCAGTTCCATCAGCGTCCGCCCGTCCGGAAGCACGAACGCGCTCTTGCCCGCATCCCAGTCGAGCTTGAAACTCTTCACGCGGGCCGAGACCCAGATCTGCCGCACCGGCGAATTCGGGCTGACCACAAACTTGGCCGGCGGCTCTTCAAACTCGATTGCCAGCGCGCCCTCTTTGCTGTCCACATCGAAGGCGTGATCTTCAGACGCCTTCTCGAGCGACCGCTGCAGCCGCAGCAGCGCGTCGCCGGCGGCTTTCCGGAATTCCTGTTCATCCATAATCGAAGCTTCCGTCATCAACACTTATTGTGGATTACGGATCGTGATGCCCGTGAGCGCCAGCGTCATCCCGATGACCACCACCACCGTCACCCACGCCACGGCGTTGTACAGCGGAGGATTGACCCACTCCTTCATCAGGCTCTTCTTATTGATCAGCAGGATCATGAAGATCAGAATGAACGGCAGCAGCATCCCGTTCAGCACCTGCGACAGCAGAATCATCTGCACCAGCGGAAACTTCGGCAGAATCACGATTCCCGCGCCCACCACGATCAGCAGCGTATAAAGCCAGTAGAAGATCGGCGCCTCCGCCCACTTTCTGCTCACGCCGGATTCAAACCCCAGCCCTTCGCATACCGAATACGCAGTCGAAAGCGGCAGAATGCAGGCCGCGAAAACCGACGCGTTCAGCAGGCCCGCGCTGAACAGCAGCACCGCGTACTGCCCGAACGGCTTCAGCGCCAGCGCCGCCTCTTTCGCGCTGCTGATGTCCGTCGGATGATCCCGGTACGCCCCCGCGCACGCCACGATGATGAAGAACGCAATTACGGACGTCATCACGCAGCCCACCACCACTTCGATGCGGCTCTCCCGGTACTCCTTCGCGGTGATGCCCTTTTCCACCACCGCCGCCTGCAGATAGAACTGCATCCACGGCGCGATCGTGGTCCCCACCATCGCGATCAGCATTGTGATGTAGCCGCTGTCCATCATCAGCCGCGGCCGGACGCTGTAAATCGCCGCCTCTTTCCAGTCCGGCTTCACCAGAATGCCCGCCGCCACATACGACACGTAAATCACGCAGGCGAAGAGAAAAATCTTCTCGATACTCTGGTAATTCCCCTTGACCGCCAGAAACCAGACCAGCACCGCCGCGGCCGGCACGGAAATAAACTTGCTGACTCCGTAAATATCCAGCGCCGTCGCCACCCCCGCGAATTCCGCCACCACGTTGGTCAGATTCGCCAGCACCAGCAGGATCATGATCCCGAACGTCATCCGCAGGCCGAACTCTTCGCGGATCAGATCGGAGAGCCCCTTGCCTGTCACCGCGCCCATTCGCGAGCACATCTCCTGCGTCACAATCAGCGCGATCGTGATCGGCAGCAGCGTCCAGAGCGGCAGATAAAGCCACCGCGCGCCCGCCTGGGAATACGTGTAGATTCCGCCCGAGTCGTTATCCACCACCGCCGTGATGAACCCCGGCCCCAGCACCGCGAGGAAAACCAGAATATGGCGCTTCAGGCGTGCCGCCAGATCGCGCACCACTATTTATGCCTCAGGACCGAAATGACGTCGTCCGCCGTAATCACCCCGGCCAGCGTGCCGTCCTCTTCCAGCACCGGCAGCGCCAGCAGATTGTACTTGTCGAAAAGCTCCGTCACCCGGTTTTGCTTCTCCTCCGGCACGGTCGAAATCAGCCGGTCGAGCGAAAGATCCTTCATGCGGGTGGAGCCATCCGCCAGAAACAGCCGGGCCAGCGGCACGGCCCCGGTGATCCGGTTTTTCGCGTCCGCCAGAAACAGCACATGCGTGTTTTCCAGCAGATCTTCATGCTTCCGCAGACTCTCCATCGCGGCCGTCAGCGTGGTCTCTTCCGGCAGCACAATCGCCTCGGTGTTCATCATGCCGCCGGCCGAATTCTCGTCGTATTCCAGCAGTTCTTTCACTTCTTCCAGAGGCTCGGTTTCCATCTCCTCCAGAATCTCGGCCGTGGTCGCGTCCTCCAGTTCGGCCAGCGCGTCCGCCGCCTGATCCGGAGACATCTCTTCCACGATGCCCGCCGCCACTTCCGGCTCCAGCGCTTCCAGAATGCTCGCCTGCATCTTCGGGTCGATCTCCGACAGCGCCTCCGCGGCCACCTCGCTGTCGATCGTCCCCATGATCGCCTCGCGCTCCGCCGGACCGAGTTCTTCCACAATATCGGCGAGATCCGCCGGATGCAGCAGTTCCAGCTTGTCGTGCGAAATATTCAGCCGCAGGCGGCGCAGCGGATCCGCTTCCACAATGTTGCAAAATTCCCACCGGATCGAATTCGGCTGAATCGGCCGCTGGGCCTTCCTCACCCACGTGGCGGGCACCACACCCTGCGTCAGCCGCCGGAAAATGCTCCGGATCCCCACGTCCACCTCCAGCACGGCCAGGGAATCTCTCTCGTCATGCCGGATCTCGAACGTCACGTCGTTGACGCGCACCACCTTGCGGCCGTTGACGTCGATAATCTGCTGGTCGAGCAGATCCCTCTGGATCCGCAGCATGTATTCGTCGGAATGATAGGGATAAAGGCGTTCGTTCGAAAGCTGGATTCCGCCTTCGAGCGAAATCGTCGCGATCTGGTCGTACCGCACCGAGAGCCAGGCGCCGCCCGCGCTCACCAGGAACCGGTCCACGCGCGCCGGATGAATCAGCGGCACGATCGCGACGTCCTTGACCCGCCCGATCCGCCGGTGCTTCAGATCGTAAACGGGCATACCGACGGTTTCCGTGAAAAACAGGAAGTCGAATTGTTCCGCGGTCGAAAATTCCGGGGTCATGGGCCTGGTCCGGGTCCGAACGCGACGCCCCCGCCGGACACGGCGCCGTCGACTGCCGTTTGCAGCAACTGCCGTTTGCAGCGTCAATATCGACCAGAAATGAGTCGCGGTCTACATCGGGCTCGGACTGCCAGAACCAATATGCCGCACCCGTGCCACTTGTGGCAAGTCCCAATTCCTGATGAGTTTGCGGCCCCTCTTGCCCCGCGGCCGCGTCACCGGAAATTAACGGAATTCCAGCGAAAAGGGCATCATTCGCAGCATTCCGCCGCGCATCCAGACCCGCAGCCGGTCGTCGCGCAGCGCCGCCCGCATCGGCTCCAGTCCGGCCCTTTTCAGCATCGCGTCCGCCTCCGCTTCCGCGGAGGGGTGGAACAGTACGTCGAACAGGCTGCGCCGCCCCGGATAAAGCACCAGATTCACGTTGCTGGTGGAGGGGATTCCCGCCTTCTTCTTCACCAGTTCCAGCGCCCGGTCGATCCCGCCCAGTTCATCCACCAGGCCGTGTTCCTTCGCCTGATCGCCCAGCCACACGCGTCCCTGCGCCACCGGCTCAATCTCCGAGACCGGCTTGCGCCGCGCCGCCGCCACCTTCGCCACGAAATCTTCGTAATCCGCCTCGATGCCCTGCCGCAGTTTCTGCCGGCCGGCCTCCGTCAGCGGCTGGTAGTCGGATTCGATCAGCGCGAATTTGCCCCGGCTCACGTAGTCTTTCGAGATCCCGATCTTGTCGTACAGCCCATGCAGATTCGGCTTCCCGAACACCACCCCGATCGACCCCGTCTCCGTCCCCGGATACGCCACAATCGGATCGCCCGACATCGCCATGTAATAACCGCCCGAAGCCGCCGCGTCCGACATCGAAATCACCACCGGCTTCTTCTTTTTGAGCGCATTCATCGCCCGCCACATCTCGTCCGAGGCCGACACTTCGCCCCCGGGCGAATCGATGCGCACGATCACCGCTTTGATACTCGAATCGTTCCCGACCTTCGTCAGCATCTTGACGAACGGTGCCGATTCCAGCCCGTTGTCCCCGCTCGAATCCGCGTCCCCGCGCGTGATCGATCCCTGGCCCACCACGAACGCCACACGGTCCTGCGACGTGACCGACAAATCCGGCACATTCAGGTAATCGTGCTCGTCCAGTTTTTTCAGTTCCGTCTGCTTGAGCGCCGTCTTCAGTTCGCCGAACATCTCGTCTTCATAGCGCAGTTCGTCCACTAACCCGTGCGTCTTCGCCTGGGTGGAAAGAAACGGTCCGTCGTCCAGAATCGCCCGCACCGTGGCGTCGTCCTTCCCTCGGCCCTTGCCGATCGCTTTCACCAGATCCGCGTAGATGTTGTCCGCCAGCGCGTTCAGAACCTCTTTGGTTTCCGGGCTCATGGATGTTTTCGTGAACATGTCGCCGAAATCTTTGTACTTGCCGACATGCTCCACATCCACCTGCACGCCCAGCTTGTCCAGGGTGCCTTTGAAATACATCAGCTCCAGCGCCAGACCCTTCAGATTCAGCGTGTCCACGGGGGCCATGTAGATCTTCGAGCACGCGCTCGCCATGTAGTAATCCCGGGTGGAAGGGGATTTCAGATAGGCATAAATCGGTTTGCCGGACTTGCGAAACGCCTCCAGATCGGACCGGATCTCCTGCATCTTCGCCCAGCCCACCGCCGCGCCTTCCGGCTCGAACACCACCGCCCGGACGCGCGAATCCTTCGCCGCCCGCCGCAGAATGCTCCAGACGTTTTCCACCGTCAGCGCCGTTTTCGTCTCCAGCAAGGGAATCGGCACTTCCACGGAAGGCTTCTCCGGCACCTCCCCCGACAGGCGCAGAATCAGCGTGGAGCCGTCCGCCACCGCCGGCGGCTTCGAACGCAGCGACGCAATCGCGAAAAACCCGATCACCGCGACCAGAACCACCAGGATCGCTCCGGTCAGCAGACCGAGCAGAAACTTACCCATGCCGAAGGTGCTCCCTTATGTGTAACTACAGTCCGAAAATAGCACGATCCGCCGATAACTCCCTGGCGGCGGGGAACCCCGATTGCTTACTCGTTCACCATGGCTGAAGAAAAAGATCCCAGAGAACACCTCTGGAAACTCATTAAAGACATCAAGATCGCGATGCTCACCACCGAACATGCCGAGGGCTGGCTGCGCAGCCGCCCCATGTCGACCCAACAGGCCGAATTCGACGGTGACCTCTGGTTTTTCACCGGCGTGGACTCTTCCAAATCGCAGGAGGCCCGGCAGCACCCGCGCGTCAACCTCGCCTACGCCAACCCGGACGACAACCACTTCGTGTCGGTCTCCGGCACCGCCGAACTCGTGCGCGATGCCGCCAAAAACAAGGAACTTTGGAATCCCATCTTTAAAGCCTGGTTCCCCAAAGGCCTCGACGACCCCAATCTCGCGCTGCTGAAAATTCACGTGGACCACGCCGAATTCTGGGATTCCCCGTCCTCGACCATGGTGCAGATTGCCGGATTTCTCAAAGCGATGGTTACCGGAAAGGCTTATCAGGCGAGCCCTGGCGAGCACGGAACAGTCGGAAGCTGAAGTAAATCGCCATTCCCGCCCCGGCCGCGATCGCTGTGTCCCTGGCCTCCCGCAACGTACTGTTCGCGAGCAGCCAGTCCGTCAGCAGAATCGCGGCCACCGCAACCGCCACCCCGCCCGGCACCCGGAACTGCGCGGCGGGCGCATCCGGACGGCTTCTCAGCACCGGCAGTGCCGCGCAGGTTACGGCGTAGGTGATCAGTCGCGCCAGCGTACTGATCGTGACCGCATAAATAAAGGTACCGGAGATCGTCAAAACCAGCATGATCGCCGCCGTGAACAGAATCGCGAAATGCGGCGTGTGAAAACGGGCGTGCGTTCGGCTCAGCCACGACGGCAACTCGCCCCGCTCCGCCATGGCGAACGGAATCCGCGAGGCGGAGAGCAGGGTGATATGCAGGTTCCCGATGATCGAGATCACCACGCCCCCGGAAATAATCGCCGCTCCCGCGGGACCCAGAAAACGTCCCGCCGCGTCCGCCAGAGGCCTTGCCGATAAGCCCAGTCCCGGCAGCGACCCGATGCAGACCACCTGAATCAGCACATACACCGAAGCAATCACTCCCATGGCGGTCAGCAGGCCGCGGGGAACGTTCCTCTGCGGGTCCCGGATCTCGCCGGACGGGATGACCGCCATCTCGAATCCGGTGAACGCATAAACCAGCAGCAGCACCGAAGTCGAGAACTTCGCATACCCCGGTGTAATCGCGAACGTGAACCGTCCCCAGTCCGCGAACCACAGTCCGGCCCCCGTGAACAGCGCAATCGGAATCAGTTTCCCCGCCGTGAAGAGGTTATTCGCTCGCGCCGCGTTCCGCACTCCTACGATGTTGATTCCGAGCAGCGCTGTCGACAACGCGCACAGAAACGCAGGCCGCGCGATTCCCGTCGCCACTCCCGGCCAGAACCACGCCACATAGCCCACCAGCAGATTCCCGTTGGCCGCGAAGGCGCTCACCCGCGCCAGCCACATCAGCCAGCCGGTCCCGAACCCCGCCGTCGCGCCGAACGCCTCCCGGGCATACAGATAAGGTCCGCCGGTGTCGCGAAACCGGCTTCCGACCTCGGCAAAGCAGATCACCAGCAGCGACGCGAACAGCCCGCAAACCACGAAGGCGAGCACGCTGTAATCGCCGACCAGCCCGAACACCCGCGCCGGCAATCCAAAAATTCCCGCGCCGATGACGGCGTTGATCGTGGCCGCCACCAGATCCGCTCTCCCGATCGACCGGACCAGTCCGGACTTCCCCATGAGGCTCTGATCGTAACAGGCGCTCACCTGGTTTGATCCAGCTTCAGAATCGAAAAATCCCAGACACGCCGGACCGGCTTCCCCTCAGCCACCGTCTCCGCAGGCATTTCCGGTTCCGGCGCCGCCTGCACCCGACCTATGTCCACCCGCCCTGTTTCCACCCGCCCGATGTCAACCCGCCCTATTTCAACCCGCCCTATTTCAACCATCGCCCGGATCGCCATGCTGCGAACCCCCGGACTCTCATCCCGCATTAACTCCGCCAGCCGCGCCACGAAACCCGGACTCCCGATCCTCCTCATGACCCAGGCGGCCGCGGCGCGTCGCCCCGGCTCCCCGGACCGCGACATCGCCAGCACTTTCTCCGCAACCCCCGGGCACCCCGCCAAATGGAGTCCCACCAGCGCATTGCCCGCCACGCGATGGCTCGCGCTTTCCGCGCACCCTTCGAGAATCCGCACCGCCTCCTCCGATCGGGAGCCCCAGAACGCCTCGATGGCATTGGCCCGCAACCGGGGATCGTCGCGCAATAACTGCTTCGCGGTCCAGTCCGGATTGTCCCGATGCTTTCCCACCACCAGCGCGGCCTTCGCCGATAGCCGCCCGTCGTCGCAGTGGTGAAGCCGCCCCAGCACCGAAAGCAGCCGCTGTCCGGTCGAAGTCTTATCGAGAATATCGAGAGCGCGCACCGCATGGCCACCCGTCAGGACTCCCTCGGGACTACTACCGTTTCGGGCCGACAGCAGCCGAGCCAGGCGGAAATCGAGAGTCGGATCCACGGACAGCAAGGTTCGGAAAAGGCGCACGGCACTGTCGCAGGAGCGGCGTGCGGGATTGGTCAGGCGCACGAAAAACGACTTGTCCCGCAACATCGCGCCCGCAACCATCCGCAGTGCCGGCGACGTCGCCCCATCTTTCAGGAGCTTTGCCGCCGCCGGGAAGAAGTCTTCCGGATACTCCGCCGCCAGCTTCCGGATCGCGCCGGATATCTTTGCGTCCTCCGGAAACTCGCTGATCGCCTGCTCCAGATATGTAGCCACCCAGCACGGCCGGGGCGACGAACCAGGCCCGCTCTCGACGATCGTAAGCAACTCGGCCGACACAATTCGTCTATCGGCGGATCGCGGGTTTTTCTGCAGGACGCCCGTCAGGTTTGCGATATAGTTCATGGTGATGAAATTCGCCACCAGATTATTCGCCCTGGGCGCCCTCCTCGTCGCGGGACTCGCCGCGCAGGCCCCCGACCCCGACATCGCGGGCCGCTGGACCGGTGTCGCCGACACCACCGACGAAGCCGGCACCAAGCGCCAGGAAAAGCAGACCGTCGAAATCCGCAAGGAAGACGGCAAACTCACCGGCTTTCGCATCGGCCGGGACGGCAAACCCGGCCCCGCCATGGATGTGCAGCAGTCCGGCGCCAAAGTGAATCTCTATTTCTATCTCGACTTCGAAGGCGGAGAGCCCCTCCGCTGGAAACTGGAACTCAAAGACGGCAAACTGGTCGGCACCTTCTCCGCCCAGCACCACCGCCCCTCGAAATGGATCTACGACCGCGTCGGCGCCATTACCATGTCGAAAGACGAGGCGAAATTGCGGCTAAATCTCCGCGACCGGATGAAGCCCGAACACGTTTCCTTCCGGGTCGATTCCGTCGCAACTTCCCCACGGGCGTTCCACGAGAGGGACGCCCAGACTTTCCAGCCGCCGCCGCTCGGAGGCTACATCCTCAACCGCAAAGCTGAGCTTTATGGGATTGTCCTTGCGGGCGCGGGGCGGGGAAGCGATCTCGATCCCCTCCGCGATCGCAGCCGGAATCGCGTGCAGCCCGAACCGGATCGCCCCGGCCTCGAACTCCACCCAACTTTCGGTGCGCGTGGACTCGATTGCCTGCAATCCAAGGATTTCGCCATAAAACACCGTCATCCGGGCGAGATCTTTCACATAAATCAAAACGAGTCCTAATCGCATCTTTCGGATGGTATCGTGATTTTTGCCGCCGTTGCTTCTCTTCGTTCTGGTGGCGTTATCCGTGCCGCAGGCAGGCAATCCATTTACTGAAAAGAAGCCGAAGGCGCGAAGCAGGAGAAAACCTGAGACCACCGATCCCCAGGTCCTTCAGGTAAAATCAAGTCAGGTCCAGACATGAAGCGGCCCATCGTAATCACGACCCCGCACCCTACCCCTGAGGAGACGGCAAAACTGCTCGGTGTTTCGAAAAAGGACGTGAAGTTCGTTAAGGCGCTGGTAGAGAAGTGGGTGTGGAGTCCGGAGACCATCCGGGAATTCGGAGAACCGCGCCAGGGTCACGCCGCCAGGAGAAAAAAGCCGACGGGGAAACGGGCTCCGGGGGAGAGCGGTCATCGCTAAGCGCACCAACCCAAGAGCCGCCTTCCTCAACATCCCGTACGATGAGCAGTTCGGCGACTTGTACCTTGCCTACATCGCCGCGCTGACTGCCTATGGAGTAACTCCGCGCGCGACACTGGAACTGCCAGGCGGCGCGCGTCGGTTGGACCGGATCGTTGACCTGATCGGAGCCTGCCGATACTCTTTTCACGACCTGTCCCGGGTCGAGATCGACCATGCCGATCCTCCCACGCCCAGGATGAACATGCCTTTCGAACTCGGTCTTACCGTCGCATGGGACCTCTTTCAACCGGGTCGGCACACCTGGTTCGTACTGGAAGCGGTGAATCGGCGGGCGCTCAAATCTCTGAGCGATCTCGCAGGCACCGACGTATACATTCACGGCGGAACGCCTGACGGCGTCTTTCGCGAGATCGGGAACGCCTTCGTTCGCAGGAAGAAACATCCGACGGTTCAGGATATTACCTACATTTACCGAGGGCTGCAGGCCGCGCTGCCGGGCATCATGGAGCAGACAGGTGCGCGGTCGAGATTCGAGGCACGCACGTTCCGGGACATTCTGATCGCGGCATCCGAGATGGTCGGCAGGGAGCTAGCCTTCCTGCCTGGCCCCCCGAGGCTCTTGAACAGCGCCGATCGATGAGATCCCCGTTTCCCCCGCCCGCTAATTCCCCACAAACCGCGAATAGAGACTCCGCGCCACCCCCACATCCACCGTCCCCTTTACAATCGCCCGGCCATCCGCGAATACCGTAACCTCATAAGCCCCCTCCGCGAACCGCAGCGCGAACTCATTCGCCCGCACCGTCCCCAGCCCCGCGAGGCGCGCCGCCAAATCCTTCAAATCCACCGGCCGCGTGCGCTCGTGAATTTGCACCGCATTCCGCCCGCACAAACTCACCGGAGCCCGCTTCTCCCCCTGCAAATACCGGAACTCCCGCCGCCCGCATGCCGGACACTCCGGATCCCTCTCCGGCATCGCCGTCTCGCGAATCGGCCCGTCCCAAAGATCCCCGCGGAAAATCTTCCGCCGCACGCTCTCCGCGCGCCCCGCCAGAATCTTCATCGCCTCCATGGCCTGAATCGACCCGATCACGCTGGTCACCGGTCCCAGCACGCCCGCCGTCTCACAGGTGGGCTGCACCCCCGCCGGAGGCTCCGGATACACGCACCGGAAGCAAGCCGAATCGTCCGGCAGCACCGGCATCGCGATCCCGTAGCTGCCCACCGCCGCCCCGTAAATCCATGGCACGCTCTCGCGTACGGCATAGTCGTTGATCAGCATCCGCGTCTCGAAATTGTCGGTTCCGTCCAGAATCACGTGCGCGCCACCCAGCAGTTCCTCCGCATCCGCCGGATTCAGATCCGCCACCAGCGCCTGCACGTCCACCCCGCTGTTCGCTTCCACCAGATGCCGCCGCGCCGCCTCCGCCTTCGGCAGTCCGTCCCGCGCGTCTTCCTCCGTGTAAAGCACCTGCCGCTGCAGATTGCTCTCTTCCACGTAGTCGCGATCCACCAGCCGCAGCCGCCCCACCCCGGCCCGCGCCAGCAGTTGCGCCTGCACGGTGCCCAGCGCGCCGCAGCCCACAATCACGGCCGTGGAAGCCGCCAGTCTCTCCTGCCCCTCCTGCCCGAACGGCGCAAATCGGATCTGCCGGCTGAAACGTTCCTGAGATGACAAATCTTACCCGCCGCCATCTTAACAGGCCTCGCCGGAAAGGCCTCTTGCGCTGTTAGACTGTAGGCATTGCGACAGCGCTATGCCACCTGTGCCATCGCTATCTGTCTGTTGAGCTTAGCGCTCCACGCGCAGGACTCCCCTGCGCGCTTCGAAGGCCTCCCCGTCGTCGCCATCGCCTTCGATCCGGCCAGTCAACCCCTCGAACTCGCCGACATCACCGCGCTCCTCCCTCTGCAGCAAAACCAGCCCTACCAGGCCGCCGTGATTCGCGCCTCCATTGAACGCCTCTACGCAACCGGCCGCTATAAAGATATTCAGGTGGATGCCTCCGCCGTTCCTGGCGGTGTTGCCGTTCGCTTTCTCACGAAAAACAGCTGGTTCATCGGAGACATCGCCGTCGAGACCAACACCTCCGACCCGCCCGGCCCCGGGCAGATGTCCAGCGTCGCCCGCCTCGATCTCGGCATGCCTTTCGATGAAGACCAGCTTGCCGCCGCCGAAGAGAACATCCGCAAACTCCTGGTCTCCAACGGCTACTTCACCCCGAAAATCTCTCACCGCCTCGATTACGACACCGCCTTCCAGCAGGTCATGATCACCTTTATCGTGGAGGGCGGTAAGCGCAGTCACTACCAACTCCCCGTCATCACCCGCGGCAACCCCGGCGAAACTCCGGTGCTGTCCGATAACGCCATCGACAAAGCCACGAAGTGGCATCGTTTCGTCATGCCCGGCTATCGCGGCGTCACCCAAAGCCGTTCCCGGAGCGGAATCGACAACATCCGCCTCAAATACCAGAACGCCAATCGCCTCCGCGCGACCGTCGCTCTGGAAAGCCTCAACTCGCAGAACCCCGTCCCGCGCATTACTGTTAATCCAGGCCCCGTCGTCGAAGTGAAAGCCACCGGCGCCCGGCTTCGCCGCAACACCCTCAAGCAGCAGATCCCCGTCTTTGAGGAACACACCGTCGACGAAGATCTGCTCACCGAAGGCTCCAACAATCTTCGCGATTACTTCCAGTCCCGCGGCTACTTCGAAGTCGAAGTCGATTACGAACAGCAGGACGTGCGCAACGGCCGCACCGAGATCGATTACCAGATCACCCTCGGCCGCCGCCACCGCCTCGCTCACCTCGAAATCACCGGCAACCGGTACTTCAACACCGCCACCATTCGCGAGCGCATGTATCTCATCCCGGCCTCGTTCGAGTTCCGCCAGGGCCGCTACAGCGAAGCTTCCCGCCGCCGCGACGAACAGACCATTGCGGAACTCTACCGGTCCAACGGCTTCCGCGACGTCGAGGTGAAATCCCGCACCGAAGACAATTTCCGCGGCAAAGAGAGTGACTTCGCGGTCTTCTTCGAAATCGCCGAGGGCACCCAGTACACCGTGGAACTGCTCCGCATCGAGGGCGTCAAAAAGCTCGACATCTCGAAAACCCTGAACTCCCTCAGTTCCCAGACCGGCCAGATCTTCAGCGAATTCAACATCGCCTCCGACCGTGAAGCCATCATGCAGCAGTACGGCGAGCACGGTTTCGCGAACGCCACCTTCGATTGGGATACGAAGATCGACGCCGCCCGCCACAAGGCCGAGGTCACCTTCACCATCCACGAAGGCGAGCAGGAGTTCGTCCGCGACGTCGTCACCACCGGTCTTTCCACCACGCGCCCCGGCCTGGTCAGCCGCCAACTCACTCTGAGCGCCGGCGACCCCCTCTCGCCCGGCGCCATGGCGGAAACCCAGCGCCGCCTCTACGACCTCGGCATCTTCGCCCAGGTCGACATGGCCGTCCAGAATCCCGATGGCGATGAGAACCGCAAATACGTCCTCTTCAATCTCGAAGAAGCCCGCCGTTACTCCATTACCGGCGGCTTCGGCGCGGAGTTCGCCCGCATCGGCGGCAGCAACGCCGTCACGGACCTTTCCGACCCCGGCGGCGCCGCCGGTTTCAGTCCCCGCGTCTCGCTCGATGTCACGCGCCTCAATTTTCTCGGCGCCGGCCAGTCGCTCAGTTTCCGCAGCCGCCTTTCCACCCTGCAGAAACGCGCCGCCGTCAGCTATTTCGTGCCCCGCGTCTTCAGCCTGGCAAAATTCGACGCCAACCTGTCGATCCTCTATGACGACACGCACGACGTCCGCACCTTTCAGGCGAAGCGCGAAGAAGCGTCCGCCCAGTTCGTCCAGCACGTCTCGAAACCGATCACAGTCTTCTACCGCTTCAATTACCGCAATGTCGGCGTCTCCAATCTGAAGATCGATCCTCTGCTGCTCCCCCGCCTCGCGCAGTCCGTCCGCGTCGGCATCGCTTCGTTCAACCTCGTGCAGGACCGCCGGGACGACCCCGTCGACCCCCACAAAGGCATCTACAACACCCTGGACGTGGGCTGGGCCAACCGCTACTTCGGCTCCCAGACCAGCTTTGTCCGCGTGCTGGCCCGCAACGCGACGTACCACCGGATCGGCGAAAAGATCGTGCTCGCCCGCGAAACTCAGTTCGGCGTCGAGCCCGCTTATCGTATCCCCTCCAATTCCGATCCCTCGGATCCCATCCCGCTCCCCGAACGCTTCTACGGCGGCGGCGGCAACACCCAGCGCGGCGTTCCCGAGAATCAGGCCGGCCCCCGCGACACCCTGACCGGCTTCCCCCTCGGCGGTTCCGCCCTCTTCTTCAACAACACCGAACTGCGCTTCCCCCTCTACGGCGCGAACATCAATGGCGTGATTTTTGAGGACGCGGGCAACATCTACTCGAGCCTCGGCAACCTGTCTTTCCGCTACCAGCAGCGTGACGTCAAAGATTTCAATTACATGGTTCACGCCGCCGGCTTCGGTATTCGCTACCGCACGCCCGTCGGCCCGCTCCGCTTCGATCTTGCGTACAGTCTGAATCCCCCGAAGTACAACGGTTTTGCGGGAAGCTACGTCCAGTTAGTGCAGTGCTCTGTTTCCGTCACCAACCCGTGCCAGGCGGCGCTGCAGCAGATCAGCCATTTC
The DNA here is from genome assembly GCA_903851195.1 of uncultured Acidobacteriia bacterium. Lineage (GTDB taxonomy): Bacteria > Acidobacteriota > Terriglobia > Bryobacterales > Bryobacteraceae > BOG-234. The sequence goes on along the minus strand of CAINNJ010000025.1, from coordinate 476,890 downwards.
CAGTTCTTCTTCTCCATCGGACAGGCTTTCTGATGCTCAGGAATCTCCGGAATCTCACCCTCCTCGCGTTCCTCACCGCTTCGAACGCCGGCGCCGTCATCGTGGATCGCATCGCCATCTCCGCCGGCAACCGGGTCATCACCGCGAGCGAAGTGGACCTCCGTCTTCGCCTCACCGCCTTCCAGAACGGTGCCCAGCCCGAGTTCACTCTCGCGGCCCGCCGCCAGGCCGCCGAGCGGCTCATCGACCAGAAACTCGTGGAACGCGAAATGGAGGTCGGCCACTATCCCCGCCTCAACCCCGAAGGCCGCGCCCAGCTTTTACAGGACTACGCGGAACAGTACACCCAGGGAGATCTCCCGTCCCTGGAGCGTTCCCTGGCTGCCTACGGCCTCACCACCCGCGACCTCGAAGACGACCTCGCCCGCCAGTCCGATCTCCTCTCCTTCCTCGGCCTCCGCTTCCGTCCCGCCGTCCAGGTCACAGAAGAAGATCTGCAGAAGAGCGCCGCCGAAAACCAGGTCTCCCTGGCCGAATTTCGCGCGCGTCTGGAGCAAAAACTGGTCGCCGTCCGCGCCGATGCCGATCTCGACGCCTGGGTCAAAGAGCAGCGCAAACGCAACCGGATCCAGTATCTGGATAAGGACCTGGCGCCATGAAGTTCTGGCTTAAAATCAGCGCCGCCACATTGGCCCTGACTCTGCTCTTTCTCACCGGAGCCGGCCTGTGGATTGCCCAAAGCGACTGGCTGCGCGAGAAAGTTCGCTCGGAGATTGTCTCCCAGGCCGAGCGCGCTACCGGCGGCAAAGTGGAACTCGGCGCCTTCCGCTTCGACTGGCATACCCTCACCGCCGAAGTCGATCGGTTCGTCATCCGCGGGACGGAACCCTCCGGAGATGCTCCGCTGCTCCGCGTGGAACGTGCCCGCGTGGAATTCCGCATCGTCTCCTTCTTCTCCCGCGCCTTCACCATCGCCGCAGCCGAAGCCTTCCGCCCCGAAGCCCACCTCATCGTCGCCGCCGACGGAAAAACGAACCTCCCCCACCCCAAAATCCGGAAGCCCGGCAAGAACGCCGCGGAAGTCATTCTCGATCTGAAAATCGCGAAATTCAACCTGCAAAACGGCTCGATCCTGCTCGAAGCCGCGGGCGCGCCGCCGCGCATCCAGCCCTGGAACGCGCGTGGCGAAAATCTCCGCGCCCAGGTCGCTTTCGACCCCGCCGGCGCGCGCTACACCGGCAAGGTCGCCCTCGCCCCCCTGCACCTCGCCGGACTGGATCTCGAACTCACCGCCGCCGCCTCCATGGAACTCGACCGCGTCCTCATCACCGGCGCCAAAGTGAAGACCGCGAATTCGGAAGTCGAACTCCACAACACCGAACTCAACCACTTCGCGTCCCCGGTCTGGACCGGCCAGTACCAGGCCCGCGTCGCTCTCAGGGACTTCACGAAGCTCGCCCGCGGCACCATCACCGCTGCCGGAACCGCCCGCTACGTCTCCCTCAGCGACTATCACGCCGCCGGCAAACTGAGCAGCGCCGATTTCGGCGTGGCGATTCAGGGCATCGCCCTGGAAAACCTGCGCGTGGATGCCGATTTCGACGCCGACCCCGAAAAGATCGTCGCCAAACGCGCCCGTGTCCAGGCCCTGGGCGGGGAGATCGCCGGCGCCGCCGAACTCCGCAACTTCGAACGCTTCAAAGCTTCCGGCCGCCTCGAAAACTTCAACCTCGCGCGCGCCGTCGCCCTGGCCGCCAAACAACATCTCCCCTACGATGCCGCCCTCGCCGGACCCTTCGATATCCAGGGCACCCTCCGTAACCAGACGGGCTCCGCGCAGCTCACCCTGACTCCCGTATCCGGCAGCGCTCCCGTGCACGGGGAAGTCGCCGTCCGGTTCGACACCGCGGCCCACACCCTTGACCTCGGGCAATCCTTCATCGATCTGCCCCACTCCCGCGTCGAAGTCTCCGGCGCCCTCGGCGCAGCGTCCGGAGCCAACGCCGCTGGCGGCTCTCAGCGTCTCGCCGCCACGCTGAACTCCATCGACGCCGCCGAACTCCTGCCCTTCCTGCCCGGCGAAAAACCCGACGTCGCATGGGGCGACCTGCATTTCAGCGGCGCCGTAACCGGCCCTCTCGACCATCCCCGGATCGCCGGTTCCGCCACCGCGCAGAAGGTCCGCTACCAACAGCAGACACTCGACTCCCTGGCCGCCGATTTCGCCCTCGACGAGTCCCGCCTGACCGTCGCCAAAAGCGATGTCGCCTGGAACGGAATTCACGCCAAAGTCCTGGGGAACCTTGCCCTCGCCAACTGGCACGCCGGCCCGAAATCCATCTTCTCCGCCGTCGCCGAACTGCACGACGCGGACCTCTCCAGGATCCTGACCGCGACCGGTTATAAGGACACACCGGTCTCGGGCTCGCTCTCCGGCACGGCCCAAATCACCGGCTCTGTGGACGACCCGCGCGGCGCCGCCGATGTCTCTCTCGCAAACGGCCAGATCTCCGGCCAACCCTATGACTCCATCACGGGCCGCGTCCAGTTAGTCAGTCAAACCGCCCGCACCTTCACCGGCCTCTTCGTCTCCGGTCCCAAGCGCGTCAACATCAGCACGCACTTCGACCAGAACGGCGCTGCCTTCTCCGACGGCAACCTCGACTTCAATCTCACCAGCAACACCATGCCGCTGAATGAAATCAACCTCGTCCGGGAACGCCAGCCCGACATTCACGGCTTCGGCAAATTCCACGTGGACGGCATGCTGAGGTTCAGTCACGACGCCAAAAAACAACTGCAGCAGGACCTCGTCAGCCTCAACGCCGACGCCTCCGCCAACGGACTCGAACTCGCCGGCCGAAACCTCGGCGACGCCCGGCTTCTCGCCACCACGAAGAACGCCGTCATGACCACGCACTTCGAGTCGAACGCGGCGAACGCCTCCATCCGCGGGGACGGCACGGTGCAACTCGCCGGCGATTATCCCGTCGAAGCAAAAATAAAATTCAGCAACGCCGCGCTGAACTCTCTCGTCACCCTGCTCGCCACCCCGGGTTCCGACGCCAGCCTGAACGTCGAAGGCACTCTCGAAGGCGAACTCGATATTCGCGGCCCTGCCCGCACGCCCGACGAAATGACCGCCACTCTCGACGTCCCGAAAGTCGAGGTCCACCCCCTGCCCGGCAGCGATTTCGCGCACGCCCTCCCGAACTTCTCCATCACCAACAACGGGCCCATTCGTGTCTCGGTTTCCAAACGCCAGGTGCGCGTGGAAAGCGCGCGCCTCAAGGCCCCCCAGACCGATCTGACGGTGGGCGGCACGGTGGCGCTCACCGGAACGCAGTCTCTCGACCTCCGCGTGCAGGGCAATATGAATCTCGCGCTCGTCCGCTCGCTGAACGCCGACCTCAGTTCCTCCGGCATTCTCTCGCTCGATGGCGCAGTCCGCGGCAACGTCGGCACGCCGGAACTCTCCGGCCGCGCCACCCTCCGCAACGGCGAGTTCCACTACGCGGATTTCTCCAACGGCCTCACCGGCGCTAACGGCGAAATCGCCTTCAGCGGCACCCGCGCCACCATCCAGTCCCTCACCGCGGAGTCGGGCGGCGGCCGCGTGGACGTCACCGGCTTCATCTCCCTCAACAACGGCCTGCCCGCTTTCCGCATCGAGGCCAAATCCCGCGGCGTCCGCGTGCGCTATCCCGAGGGCGTCAGTTCCATCTCGGATGCGGACCTCACGCTGGCCGGCACTTCGCAGCGCAGCGACATCTCCGGCCTGGTCACCGTTCACCGCGTTGTCATCAATCCGAAGACCGACGCGGCCTCCATCCTGGCCGCTTCCGCCGAGCCGCTCAAGACCTCCGCTAAAACCGGCATCGCGTCCAACATGAACTTCGACGTCCAGATCTCCACCGCGCCGGACGTCGTGCTGCAAACCAGCCTCACCCAGAGCATTCAGGCGGACGCGAACCTTCGGCTGCGCGGCACGGTCACCAATCCCGCCGTGCTCGGGCGCGTCAACGTGACCCAGGGAGAACTGGTCTTCTTCGGCAACAAATACTCCATCAGTCAGGGTTCTGTATCGTTTTTCAACCCCGGCAAGATCGAGCCCGTCCTGAACGTCGATCTGGAAACCAAGGCCCGCGGCGTCGATGTCGTTCTCACGCTCTCCGGCCCCCTCAACAAACTGAACGTGACCTACCGTTCCGATCCCCCGCTGCAGTTCTCCGATATCCTGGCGCTGCTCGCCACCGGACGCACGCCCAGCGACCCTACGCTCGCCATCAACTCCAACGGCCAGTCGCAAAGCTTCGATCAGTTGGGCGCCAACACGCTCATCGGACAGGCGATCGCCAACCCCGTGGCCGGCCGCCTGCAGCGCTTCTTCGGCGTGAGCCGCATCAAGATCGACCCGCAGCTGACAGGCATCACCGGCAGCCCCCAGGCCCGCCTCACCATCGAGCAGCAGGTCACACCGGAAATCCTCTTCACCTACATCACGGATGTATCGAGTACCAGCACCCAGCTGATCCGCGTCGAGTGGGCCTTCAACCCGAACTGGTCGGCTATTCTGATCCGCGAAGAAAACGGCTATGTAGGCCTCGACTTCGCCTATAAGAAGCGCTTTAAGTGACCGGCATTCCGCCCCTTCTCGCGGCCGCCGGCGCGGTGCTGCTCCTGCTGGTGGTTCTGCACGACGCCTTCGAAGTCATGCTGCTGCCGCGACGCGTCAAAAGCCGCATCCGCCTCGTTCGCCTGTTCTTCCGCGCCACCTGGCGCATCTGGTCGGAGGTCGCCCGCCGCATTCCGTCGAACGACTATCGCCACAACTATCTGAGCCTCTACGGACCGCTGTCGATGGTGTTCCTGCTGATGGTCTGGGCCTCCGGTCTGATCGTAGGTTTCGGGACGCTGTACTGGGCTTTGGGCACCGGAAACCCGAAGCCGCTCTCCTGGGGGAATCAGCTCTACTTCAGCGGCGCCACGTTCTTCACGCTTGGTTATGGCGATCTCGTCCCGCACACTTCCGTCACGAAGATCCTGGCGGTCGTCGAGTCCGGCGCCGGCCTGGGCTTCATCGCCATCGTGATCGGCTATCTGCCCGTGCTCTACCAGCTGTTTGCCCGCCGCGAAGCCAGCGTCATCATGCTGGACGCGGCCGCCGGTTCGCCCCCCGCCGCCGTCACCCTGCTGTGCCGCTACGCCGAAGGGGAGAGCCTGGACGAACTGGACGGACTCTTGAGCGAATGGCAGCAATGGTCCGCCGAGCTTCTGGAAAGCCAGCTTTCCTATCCCATGCTGGCCTACTATCGTTCCCAGCACGACAATCAGTCCTGGCTCGCCGCCCTCACCGCCATCATGGACGCCTGCGCGCTGCTGATGGTCGGTTTTAAAGGCGTGCGTACTTTCCGGGCCCGGCTGACTTTTTCCATCGCCCGCCAGGCCGTCATCGAGATGGGGCGCGTCTTTCAGGTAAGCGCCCGCCCGCTGGCGGAAGATCGCCTGCCCCCGGAAGACTACCAGCGGCTCTGCAAAGAGTTCGAAGAAGCCGGGCTGCAGTTCGGCGACGACCAAACCACGGAACAAAAACTCGCCGCCTTCCGCGCCACCTATGAGCCTTTCCTGAACGGACTCGCCCGTTATCTGGTGCTTAGCCTCCCCGCCTGGCTGCCAACCGGCGACCCGCTCGATAACTGGCAGAACAACCCGCGCGGCAAGAGCGCCAAACAACTCATCGATTCCGTTCCCGCCCGCCCGGAATAGATTTCACGAAAGCAGTTCTTTCGATGTCGGGCCGGATGGCATCCGGCGGCGGGTTGGAAACCCGCCAACAGCGCCGCTGACTGCCGGTCGGTTCGATCATCCCGCCTCGCATACCGCCGATTAATTCTTCCCGCGCAGCACCGGATAGAAATCCACCCACGTCAGATCGGTTTTGCTTGCCCCCGCGATGTGGCATCCGGCGCACTCCTCCTTCGACGCATTCTTCGCCGTGGGCTCATAAGGCAGCGCATGATGACCGAAATTAAAGAAGCCCCACCCGCTGGTGGAAGCGAAGCGCTTGCTGTCCTTCACCGTCACATCCATGCCGTTAAACTCGCCTTCGCCGAATCCACGCCCCGAGGCGCTGTCCGACGAACCATCCGGGTAAGTGCCTTTACGAAGCAAGGTCAGTTCCTTCACGATCACGGTGCCTTCGGGAAACGCCCCGGTCTTCTGATAGGCCGTCAGGTTCTTATCTTCGACGTAGACGTTATGGTATTCCGGGAAGCCGGCCTTTCCATTGTTAAGTCCGTTCGGCGTGAGCGGCGCGCCGATGAACACCCATTTCCGGTAGCCGGTCGGCAGCATCAGTTTTCCGTCAGCCGTGAATTTCGGGCCGGACGCCGAGTGGGTTGCGGATGCTGCCTGCGTCCGCGGCTGATAAACCGTCATGACCGCAATAGCCGCGCCGGCCAGGGCTAAGATCGTGGCGATTCTCTTTTTTGTTGGCATTGCACTTCTCCTTGAATTTGAATTTTTCTTACTTGCCGGACGGCGATACACGGGCCGATTCCCGCTCCAGATCCGCGATTAGCCGGGACTTTTCGCCCTGGCTTAATCTCGCTTCCGGATGCAGCAACACATAGCGCTGCGGCGGCATCTTCCCTTCTTTGACCTGTCCCGCCGCTAATGCCAGCAGTTGACCTTGCCCCTCCGCCCCGTAAGCGGCCCACTGCGAGAAATTCAGAAACAGCCGTCCTTCGCTGACATCTTTTCGGATCAGCCAGGAAACCGGCGCCAAGCGGCTGTAGAGAGGCCACTCGGTATCGTTCGAGTGGCAATTGCCGCAGGCCCGCTGAATGGTCGCTCTTGCCGCGGGATCGAACTCTGCGGACTGAAGTAACGCAACACCGCCCGGCGTGACGTGCATAGCCGCGGAATAAGGCCCCGGCACAACCGACGCCCCGGCGATCACGGCGACGACTCCTGCAGCGATCACAAACAGTTTCATCTCGCCAGAACCTCGCTGACACGCCCTCGTAACGCAGGGAGCAACTCGCTGGCGAACCAGGGCCTCTTACCGGCCCACATTCCATTTCGCGGCGAAGGATGCGGCAAGACGATCATGGAGGGCATCATGGCGCGGAAATCCTCCGTCGCTGCGGAAAGATTTGGGTACTGTCCGCTCAGATGCGCGGAGAATGCAAAACTCCCCAGGAGGACGGTCAGCCTCACCTGGTTGAGCAGAGGCAGAATTCTCGGATGCCACAGCGGCCCGCACTCCGGACGCGGCGGAAGATCCCCCGTTGCGCCGGAGCCGGGATAGCAGAACCCGCGCGGAACCACGGCAATCCGCGTGGGATCGTAGAACTGCTCCGCGGTAACGCCGAGCCATCCCCGCAGCCGATCGCCGCTGCGATCCTTCCACGGGATACCGGCCAGATGCGTCGCCTTTCCGGGTGCCTGCCCGATAATGAGGATTCGGGAAGCCGGATCGGCGGCCAGCAGTGGCTTTGGACCGAGGGGCAGCGAAGAAGCGCACACCTTACAGGCGCGCGCTTCCTCGAGTATTTTCAGCAGCGGCTGAGTTGCTTTCATGGCTGCCTCCCGATTAAGCGGTGTAAAATCGCTCGGATACGACTTTCCCGTTTTCCCACCGGCGGCGAAGCGCTTCGTTCCAGAGGATCGGGCCGTTCGTGGTGTCGAGATCGAACGTCCATTCACTCATGGTGATGTCGTCCCCGACGGTCTGGCTGTGAAGCGTAAGCCCGTTGACCTTCGTGACGGTGCTGAAGAAGCCGCTCAGATAGGCTTTCTGTCCTTCTTTACCGCCCGTCCTCGGCTCCGTGTTGCCTTCCTGCCAGACACAGTCGTCCGCATAAAACTTCTCGACTGCTTCCACCATTTCGCCTTTCGCGATCATGGCGTCCAGTTCCTTTACGAGTGTTTTCAGATCTTCCATTTTTCTCCCTTTATGAGCAGTTTGGTTATTTGACCACTAATTCGCCGGTCATGGTTGGGTGGTAAAGACAGATATACGGATGACTGCCCTTCTGCTTAGCCACATAACTCCAGGACTGACCCTGATCGAGCTTCTTTGAGTCGAAGAGCTTCTTTGCCGTCGCCGTATGGGGAACGATATCTTCGTTCTTCCAGATCACGGTGTCGCCGGCTTCCACTTCCAGCCGCTCCGGCACGAACTTGAAGCCTTTAATGAGCACTGTCCAGGTCTTTGCTCCCGGCTTTGTATCGGCGGACGCCGAGTCTAAAGGACTCAGCGCCGCCAAAGCCAGAACAATCACGGATAAGACGATTCGGCGCGACATGATTGTGCCGGTCAGCCTACATGTGGCTCATTTTGTCTTTGCCGCCCGATTGCACCAGCCGGGCATGTTCCAGATGCTTCAGAAACAGCGGCTGCGCGCCTTCGAGGGCGGATTTCAGTTCGGCATTCTGCGCGTTGGGGATCAGCACGCCGGCCACCGCGTCCGTCACCGCTTTGTGGTAACTGACTTCGTTGTCGATATAGAACTTGTCGAATTCCTTACCTTTCAGGGAATTCAGTTTGGCCGTGATATCCACCGCGCCGCTCTTCAGGCTCCCGCTGACGTCGCTGTCCGCCGCTGTCACGCCGAGCTTCTTCGCCAGCCCGATAACGCTGCCCTGCACGGCGGAGTGGTCGGTAACCATGCGCTGCGCGAACTCGCGGACTGCCTTGTTCTTCGATTTGGCCAAAGCGATCTTGCCGTAGTCGATGTCGATCTGATCGGCAGCCAGCACGATGCCAACGATTTGCGGATCGCTCGGAGCATCGGCGGCCTTCGCCGTTAGGGCGCCGATCGTGAAAGAAGCCGTAAGCAGGGCCGCGGCGGCCGTGATCGATAAAATACGCGTCTTAGTCATGGTGATTTTCCTTTTCGGTTTTTCTCTTGCAGCCCTTCGATGTAACGGCCGACTGGTTTGTGACTGACCGGACGAAAATTTTTTTTCAGGCCCTCTCCGGATCGGTTACGGATTTGTCACAAACGGAGTTCCGGAACACTCCAATGAACAGGAGTGTGTTGCCATGACCTGTGCCGCGTTCGACCGTATTCTTCTTTCTTACGTGGATGGCAGCCTCCATCCCGATCTGCGGGCCGCTGTCGATATCCATCTGAGTGGATGCCCGGAATGCAGCGGCTATCTTTGGCGCTACTGCAAAGTGTTATCTTTGCTAGCGGAGCAACGGCTCCGAAGGGAACCGCAATTTCTATGACAGAACTGGAGTCCTCGCTGCTTCACGGGTTACAAACAGGTGACGCGGCCAGTTTTGAAGATCTCGTCAAAAACTACAGCGGACGGCTTCTGGCCACCGCAACCAGGATCCTGAACAGTGATGGCGAAGCGCAGGATGTCGTTCAGGAAACTTTCATCTCCGCATGGAAGGGGATCGCGGGCTTCGAGGGAGAATCGAGTCTTTCCACCTGGCTGCACCGCATCACGGTGAATGCCTGTCTGGCGCGCCTCCGCACCTCGCGCGCGAAAAATGAATTGAGTATCGCGGCGGATAATAAGCCGGTTGGTCTGGCCTTCGAAGGACTGACTCCGGCGTGGTCGGAGCCGCTGCCCGATGCCGAGAAAAAACTGACCATGCAGAGGGCGTTGCAAAAGGCCCTCGCCCTCATTCCTGAGGACTATCGCACGGTTCTGCTTCTTCGCGACGTGGAAGACCTGAGTTCACGCGAGGTTGCGGAACTGCTGGGGCTTTCGGACGCAACCGTTCGCCAGCGGCTCCATCGCGCGCGCACCCTCATGGCGGAATTGCTGCGGCCGGAACTCTGCGACGGACCCGAGTTGATCTGCGGAGGCCAGCTCGACCTTCTCATGGACTACATCGACAAGGTGCTGCCAGTCGATCTCCAGGCGCCGGTCCACGACCATATCGAGGGCTGTCCCGCTTGCTCTTCCTTGCGAGACACGTACCGAATGACAATCGGCGTGCCGCGGGCGATTGCCGGGCTAACAACCGTAAATGAAGTTCCGGACGGCTGGATGGCCAAAACTGCGGAGAGGGCGCGGGGCGTCCGGTCGGCAGCAACCTGTTAATAACGGATATAAAGCGAATTCCCGTCGGGATCCGCCAGCGTAAGCACGGTTGCCGGATAATGAGCCGCGCGAATCACATGGTGCAATCCGTATAACGTGGCGCCCGGTCCCGTCGCGCCTTTGCTGATCTGCATGCCGGCGCCGGTCCGTCCACAAATCAGTTCCTTCGCGACAAGTTCGTCATAAGCCGCGAGTACGGTGTTCCGCGAAACGTCCAGCATCTTCGCCAGCATCCGCGTGGACGGAAGGCGGTCATGCCGCTGGGCGGCGCCGCTTTCGATCGCCCGCGAAATTTCCCTGGCAATCTGCCGGTGCAGCGGCTCCCTCGACGCCTTGTCTGGAATGATCGACGGAATAAAAACGCGGCGCCGGTTCACAAAGTGGCCCTCTCAACTGGCTCTTCTTTATCTTGCACCATTCCGATAGCATGGTGCGTGAAGGGAGTACAAAGTATGATTTCCGGCGGCAATGCGACCGTCTTCGTTACGAATATGGACGCCGCGGTACAGTTCTACACCCAGGTGCTCGGCCTGAAACTCAGCAATCGCTTCGGCGACAACTGGGCCACCGTCGAAGCGGGCAAAAACCTCACCATCGGTCTGCATCCGGCGTCGCCAAGGTATCCCGCCCCAGGAACCAAAGGCGCCATGATGCTGGGCCTCGAAATCGATGAACCCATCGACAACGTCGTGGCGCGCCTGACCGAAAAAGGCGTCCGCATGAACGGCCCCGTGATCCGCGGCGAGGCCGGCAATTTCGCCCATTTCGACGATCCCGACGGAAACGAGATCTACCTGTGGGAAGTGGACCGGCGAACCGTCCCGGCAACGGATTTCGACAGCGAATTGGAGCATGCCGGCGCGCGCCCATAATCCGGTAACAGCGTGCTCCGACGATCTCATCACCGTCGCTGCCATCGGTATCGTCGCGTTCATCAGTACGGATATCGCGCATGAAGTCGCAGGTCACGGGATCGGGCTTCTCATCGCTGGTGGAAGGTCCGGTATCTTCACCACGACGCGGCTGATCCACGAACCTCCGCTGCCCGCTCCGGGCTGGAGGATCTTCGATATAGGCGGACCGGCGGGAAATCTGATCTGGGCCGGGGCCTGCCTGCTCGCGCAGCGCCGAATGAGTCCGGCGGCCCCGGCACTCCGGCTTTTCCTCTGGGCTACTATGTCCTTCAGCCTGCTCTGGGAATTCGGTTATCTGATGAAGTGCGGGCTCACTGGCCAGGGAGACGCGATCGCCCTCGTCTCCGGCTTAAAGCCAGCCGGGCTCTGGCAAGCTCTCCTGTTCGCGATTGGTCTGCTTTGGTACGTCCGGAGCTTATCGTTCATCAATGCGGAGCTGCACTTTGTAGTCAGCGCGAAAGAGGCGGGATGGCGGACCCGCCTCGTAAAGCTGCTGCGGACTCTTTGCGGCGCCGGCGGTCTGATCGCGTGTGCCGGGCCGGTCTTCGATCCCCGCGGCCGCATGGAGATTCTGAACTCCGGCGTGCTGACCAGCTTCGCCTCCTGGGTGGGTCTCGTCCGGCTGCCTTCTCGTTTTCCCGGGTATCCGGATAAAACCAACGCGAACTCCGGCTCCGTCGGCCGCAGCCTGCCCTTAATTCTTCTCGCGGTCGTCGCGTCGGTTTGTTACGTCACGATTCTGGGTCCGGGAATCTCATGGCCGTAATCGGCGCGGCTTAGCCCCGGCAATCGCGGAACAGCAAGCCCGAAGCGCACAGGCCCTAACTTCCCGCTACCGTCTTCGACCTCGTTTTGGACATGTCCATGTCATGCTGTGCGGGATGCGTCGCCTTCTGCCCGTGCACCGAAAACCGGAACGAATAACTCGCCAGCCACACCCAGTCCGCAAACGCCGCATCTCCGTGCGTGCCCGTCAGCACATCCGGCACGCTCTGTGTCCGGTCCCGATGGATCGCACGCCCGATTTCCGCCGAAAACACCGACTTTCCGCGCACGTACTGCACACCCGGCTCGATCGACACCGCATAGCCCGCGCGCCGGAAACCCAGATTGTCGCCCGGGAACAAATTCCTTGACGGCACGCCTTCCCACCGCGGTCCGAACGTCGCCGTCAGCCCGCGCACATGCGGCACCGCGTGGGCCACGCCGGCTTCCAGCAAATACTGATCCGAAATCCCGGTGTACTGGCTCAACGTCACCGGATTTAAAGTCGTGCTGCGAAGATAGCTCGTATTCAGGTCATGCACCATCGCGGTGTAGCTGCCGTTGAAATACACCTGCGTGCTCTTCACATTCTTATAAGCCGCCCACTGGAACGGCACACCCCAGCTGCCCTGTCCCGGCTGAATCGAGTAATCCACGAATTTGGTCTGCGGCCCCTTGCCGTCCAGGGCATCCACCACATTGGTGATGTTGCTCTTTCCCGAAGGCAGCAACACACCAACGCCTAACTGCACATTGCCCCGCGTGTTTTCCGCCGGATTCCACAGCCAGCCGTTCGCTGTGAAAGACATGTCGCCGATGCCTGCAGTCGTGTAGGTAATGGGGGAATTGTGCGCCCGCCGGCTTGCCGACATTACCGGCAGATCCGCCGTCACGCTGAAACGCCGAGTCAGCTGGTAGGTGATCCCCAGGTTCTCCAGGTTCAGCTTGTTCATGATGTTATTGCCCAGCACGTCGATGCGTTGTTTCTGCTCCACATCGCCGATGAAATGCCGGAACGAGAACTGGTGACGGTAGCCGATGTTCAGGTTGAACTCGCCTGGCGCCAGGTAGCCGCCCTCGCTCGTCGGGCCGCCTACTTCGCCGTTCGACCTCGAAACCACACAGCCCTGTCCCCACGCCAGCGGAACGGAGGTGAGCGCGAGAGCGGCAACCAGACCCGAAACAATGTGTTTGTGCATGGACGCCATGGTAGCGGGGCTGCCCGTCCGCCCACAATACTACGAAACTATTACGGCAGATTCCGGACCAGAGCCTTCGGCGCCGGACGGGAGCGGTCCCCCGTAATCCACTCCAGCCGCTCTTCCAGTTCAGCCTGTTTGATCTCGCCCTGCACCCGCGCGAAAATCACGCCGTCCTCGTTCAGGAACGCGGTATCGGGCACCGCCTCACCCATGCCCAAATGCGCCAGATCGTCCGCCGTGGCGCCCGTCCAGACCGGAAAATCGACCTCGTACTTCTTCAGAAATTCGGGAATGGCGCCGCGTGTCTTTTTATCGTCCAGCGACGCGCCGATGAACACGACGCCCTTCGGTGCCCACGCCTTCTCCACCGCCACGAACATCGGCATCTCTTCCCGGCACGGCCCGCACCACGTCGCCCAGAAATTCAGCACCACGATCTTGCCGCGGAAATCCTTCAGGTGGACTTTCTTTCCCGCCATGTCGCTCAGCGTCAGATCCGCCGGCGCATCTTTCTTCGCGGCCGACAGCGCCAGCGCCAACCCAACCATCAGGATGAACACACCTCGGAATCGCAGCATCTCTCATACGCTACCAGACCAGTTCTTTGACCGGTTGAAAGTGTTCTTTCGATGTAGGGCGGGATGGCATCCCGCGGCGGGTTGGAAACCCGCCAACAGCGCCCGAGGGACAACCTGCCCCGAGCAGCGTGAAAAAGAGCACTCGACCTGTTGCTGCTGTTGTTGTTGTTGTTGCTGCTTGTAAAGCGAGTCGTCGTCCGGCTCCGGCAGCGGCACCGCAGCCGATTCCTCCAGCCACTCCGCGCCGTCGTCGTCCAGCGCCGGCCGCACCAGCACGTCCACCGACAGGTTCTGCCCCGCGTGGCCCTTGTACACCCCGCGCACCGGAGCTACATCCCCGTAGTCCCGCCCGTAGGCCACCCGGATATGCTGCTCTTCCACGAACTGCCCCACCGTGGGATCCAGCCCGAGCCAGCCCGTCCCCGGCACGTACGCCTGGACCCAGGCGTGCGAAGCCAGACCGCCGATCACGCGCTCCATCGCTCCCCGCTCGTCCGTGGTCTGCCGCGGCACCAGATAGCCCGAAACATACCGCGACGGAACGCCGCGCATCCGCAACAAAGACAACAGAAGGTGCGAAAAATCCTGGCAGACGCCGGACCGGGTCTCGATACAGTCCGCCACCGACGAATGCACGTGCGTCGCCCCTGGCTGATACCTGAAACCCTCGTGAATGATCCGCGATGCCGTCTCCGCGAAGCCCTGCACCGTGCCGTCCGACTCCGCTTCCGCCTGCGCCACCAGTTCCGCCACTTCCGGCGAAAACGGACAGTATTTCGACGGTGTCACCCAGTCGAAGTAATCGTCCAGCAGCGCTTCCCGCATCTGTTTCAGCTCGCTCAGCGGCACCAGTGAACGGGGCACGGGCGGCTGCGGATGCACCAGAATCACCGCCTCGGATTCCACCCGCAAATACCGGTGATCCGGCAAAATGTGAAATAAATGGACCCAGTTGCCGTAAAAATCCTGATGTCCGATCGCTTTTGCCGAAGGATTCGTCGTAATCCGGAACGACAAACAGCTCTGGCATTCATCGTGCCGGGGCCGCAGCCGGAGTTCGTTGTAGCTCTCCGAAACCGGACCGTCATACTTGAACTGCGTGACGTGCACCAGTTTGTAGCGGTTCACCGGAGACCCGCCCTCACGCGCTCACCGCGTAGTAAAGATAAGTTTCGGTAATCTGGGCTCCGATGGTTCGGCACGTAACCTGTAGCTCCTCAAGATAATTATGCAGCCCGCCCGCGAAAATCTCGTCGATGCTGTCATACGTGAGCTGCTCGTGCGTCCTGCCGGTCAGCCGCTCCGCCTCGTTCGTATAGGTGCCCGGAACCGACCCGCTGATCGCGTACAGCGAATTCTGCAGCAGCCCCAGGTTGAACCGCACGGAACGCGGATGCCGTGAATCCAGCAGCAGCAGTTCCGCTACTTTCTCGGGCTCAATCTGCGTATATTGCCGCTTGTAGAATTCGTAGGCCGCCACGGACTTCAGCACGGCCATCCACGCGTGGCTTCGGGCTTCGTTCAGAATCTGCGGCCCTTCCAGCAATTGATGGTAATGCACATCCAGAATTCGCGCCGTCATTTCCGCGCGTTCCAGCACACAGCCGGCCTGCAGAAAATGCCAGCCGTCGTCGCGCGGCAGCGTCGCGTCGCAAACCCCGTGGAACCGGTGCCCGCCGCGTTTCACCGCATCGCAGAAGCGCGCCAGATCTTCGCCCTCGTCGCGCAAACGATTAATCTTGTGATACAGACCGTTGATGTCTTCCCAAAGCTCCCGTGAGATCCGGTCCCGGATGGTGCGCGCATTTTCCCGCGCCCGGATAATGCACTGCGCGATCGAATTCGGATTATCTTCCGAATACCCCAGAAAATCGAACGCCGTGCGCGCCACCGCTTCGTCGTATTTCTGATAAAAGCGGGTCCGTTCTCCCGTCACCGTGATCAGCGGATCCCAGCGCAGCTTATAGGTGTCCGGCGGCTGCTCCAGCAGCATGTGATAGTTCACGTCCAGGATGCGCGCTGTGTTGTCCGCCCGCTCCATGTAACGCCCGATCCAGAACAGCGAATCGGCGATGCGCGACAGCATCATTATTCGTCACCCCGCAGTACCCACGTATCTTTCGAACCGCCGCCCTGCGAGGAGTTCACCACCAGCGAACCCCGCTGCAGAGCCACTCGCGTCAACCCGCCGGGCACAATCGTCACCTTCTCGCCGTCGTACAGACAGTAAGGCCGCAGATCCACATGTCGCGGACTCAGGCTGCCCGTGGCCGGGTCGAAAGACGGACACCGCGACAGCGGAATTACCGGCTGCGCGATGTAATTCCGCGGATCGGCGATCAGCCGTTCCCGGAAGTCCTCAATCGTCTTTTTATCCGACGACGGTCCCATCAGCATGCCGTAACCGCCCGATTCGCCGACCGCTTTCACCACCAGATCCTTCAGATTATCCAGCACGTACGCCAGCTGATCCGGGTCGGAACACAGATGCGTTTCCACATTGTGCAGAATCGGATCCTCGCCCATGTAGTACTTGATGAAGGCCGGCACGTAAGCGTAAATCGCCTTATCGTCCGCCACGCCCGTGCCCACCGCGTTCGCCATCCCGATATTGCCCGCCCGATACGCGTTCATCAGGCCCGGCACGCCCACCAGCGAATCCGCACGGAAAGCCAGCGGATCCAGAAAATCGTCGTCCACGCGCCGGTAAATCACGTCCACCCGCGTCAGCCCGTGGATGGTCTTCATGTAGACCACGTCGTCCACCACCACCAGATCGCGCCCTTCCACCAGCTCGATTCCCATTTCCTGCGCGAGGAAACAATGTTCGAAATACGCGCTGTTGTAGAGCCCGGGTGTCAGCAGTACAATGACGGGCCGGTCGCCCGTCCGCGGCGAAATACTGCGCAGAATTTTCGCCAGTTCGTTCGGGTAATGATCCACCGGCATCACTTCGCAGACTTCGAAAGCCCGCGGGAACGTCCGCCGCATCACCAGCCGGTTTTCCAGAACGTAGGAAATACCGCTTGGCGACCGCGCGTTGTCTTCCAGCACCAGGTACTGTCCGGTCCTCGAATCGCGCACCAGATCGATGCCCGCGATGTGAACGTAGATGTCACGGGGAACCTGCAGCCCCACCATCTCCCGCCGGAAGTGCTTGCACGAATAGACCAGGTTCCGCGGGATGATCTTGTCTTTCAGAATCCGCTGCGGGCCGTAAATGTCCTGCAGGTAAAGATTCAGCGCGGTAACGCGCTGCGCCAGTCCTCGTTCGATCGTGTCCCACTCCGACCGGGGGATAATTCGCGGCACCAGATCGAACGGAAACAGCCGCTCCGTTCCCCGGCCATCGCTGTAAACCGTAAACGTGATGCCCTGCACAAGGTAGGAGAGATCCGCCAGTTTCCGCCGTTCCTCGAAGATCTCGAGCGGCATGTTGGCCAGCTTCTCGTACATCGGCGCGGCACCCGGTCTTGGTAAACCATTGGGCGCGACCATCTCATCGTAAAAGTTCCCCGGATCGTAGCCCGAGAACAGGAGCTGACTTCCTGAATGTGCGGATTGCGGCAAAGACGCCGAAGACATGGCTGCTCTCTCTCAGGTGCGCGCCAGCCGACAGAGCATGGCACGGCCAAATGCGGCTATCGAGCGGACTGGGATCGCTGCCGTGTTCGTAAAGGTCATTGTAGCGAACAGCCCACGCCCGCGTTTCAGGCCGCTTACACGCCTTTGCCCGATTTGTAACCTCGGCTACCCTTCGGCGTTCCTGCTATACTTCCAAACGCTTTGCAGAAACGAGGCTTAATGTCAACAAAACG
Source organism: uncultured Acidobacteriia bacterium (assembly GCA_903851195.1). Classification (GTDB taxonomy): domain Bacteria; phylum Acidobacteriota; class Terriglobia; order Bryobacterales; family Bryobacteraceae; genus BOG-234. Next base: position 459,542 of record CAINNJ010000025.1, on the reverse strand, counting down.
CGCGGTTTTGTTTTTACTCGCAACCGGCTCGGCCTTCGCCCAAACCGGTGTCCACCACGCTTTCAGCGTGACGGGCGCCTTAACCGGCCCCAGTTCACAAACTCCCCGCCAGATCGGCGCGGCGTGGCTGAAAGAGTCCGCGTCCCAACTCCAGCTGGACGCGCCCGGGATCTCCGGCGCCTACCTGTCCAATGAGTACAGGACGGAACACAACGGTGTCACCCACCTGATCTACAAACAGCAGTTCCGCGGCATCGAGGTTCTGAACGCGGAATGGACGGTCAATATCGACGAATCCGGCCAGGTTCTGAACTCGGGCGGCGTGCTCTTCAACGCGCCCGCGCAGGACCTCCCCTCGCCCGAAACGTCCCAGGTGCTGAAGGCCTCCCGCGCCGCCGTCCGCGCCGTGAACCCGAAACTCGCGCTGAACTTCAATCCGCTCACCAGTCTGCGGCGCCCGGAAAAGGCCGGAGCCATCCGCCTCACGTCCGCGGCCCTCCCCGAAGACATTGAGGGCGAGGCAGTCTGGTACGCCGTGCGCGGCGTCGTTCGTCCCGCCTGGCTTTTCTATGTCACGGACGATGACGGAGCCAGCCGCTATGCGACCGTCATCGACAGCGACACGCAGACGGCTCTGGCAAAGCAATCGCTGACGCTCTTCCAGTCGCCGCCCCGGGGGCAAGTCTTCGAGCGGGAAAGTCCGCAACCCAACCCCAATCCCGGCACCCTGCTGACCAGCGCCCCGCCCGTCGCGGCCCGCACCATCCAGAGTTTCGCCGGTGACCCGAAAGCCTCGCCCATCGGCTGGGTCGCCGGCAATTCCACCTCGGGCAACAACGCCGTCGTCGGCGAAAACCTGCTCGGCACGGCTTTTCTGACTACCCCGGATATCACGAACGCCGCCGGCGGCGACTTCAGCTTCCCGCTGCAGCTTGGCGCCGGCATGCCCAACCCGGTCGCCTACAAAGACGCCGCCAATACCAACCTTTTTTATTGGGTTAACCGCGCTCACGATCTCCACTACCTGAGCGGCTTTGACGAAGCCGCCGGGAATTTTCAGCGGGAGAACTTCGGCAAAGGCGGCACGGCCGGGGATCCCATCTACGCCTACACCCATTACGGAGCGGCCAACGTGGGGAACCGTTCTCAGATTCTCAATTCCTTTTTCACCCGCCGCCAGGTGGATGACGGCGCGCAATCCATGGTCGCCATGTTCATCAGCCGCCCCGGCCCGGTGGACGTTCTGCCCTCGGCACAGATGTTTACCGACGGCGCACTCGATTCCGGCGTCATTGTCCACGAGTACACACATGGCGTCAGCACCCGCCTCGCCCGGCAGGCCTACACCACCTTCCAGGGCGCCTCCATGGGAGAAGCCTGGAGCGACTTCTTCGCCCTCGAATACACACTGCCACCCAACGCCCCACCCGACGGCATCTACCCCCTGGCCGAATACTTCGACCAGACCTTCGGAGTCGGTGACATCCGCAGCCGCCCGTATTCCACCAACATCGTCGCCAACCCGCTCACCTTCGCCGACCTCGGCCACGTCATCCCCTTTCCCGAAGTGCACGCCGACGGCGAAATCTGGTTTGAAAACCTTTGGGAAGCCCGCGCCGCTCTCATCAAACAGTTCGGCGACGCCGAAGGCCGCCGCCGCATCCGCCTGCTCGTGCTCGACGGCATGAAGCTCTCCCCGCCGGCTTCCTCGATGGTGGATATGCGCGACGCCATCCTGCTCGCCGACCGCGTCGATTTCAAAGGAGCCAGCCAGGACCAACTCTGGGCCGCCTTCGCCAAACGCGGACTCGGCGCCACCGCCTACACCTCCGATGGCGACACCGCCCACATTGCGGCCTCCTTCGACCTCCCTTCGAACGCCGGCAAACTTCGCTTCTACGATGACGCCTTCGTCATCGGCGAATCCGTTCGCGTGATCCTGCAGGACTCCAACCAGACCCAGCCCTCGGTTCTGGTCCAACTGACCAGCGGCTCGGGTGACCTCGAAAACCTGGTCCTCACCCGCACCGGTTCCATTTACACCGGTACCCTCCCCACCAGCGGCAATATCGTCACCCTGCAGAACGGCACCCTGAATATCGTCCCCGGCGACTACATCAACGCCTATTACGTCGATCCGGATACCGGCGCCGGCGCCAAACTGGTCGGCATTTCCGCCAAAACCACGCCGGCCTATACCGCCTTCAGCGTCGCGCCCCGTGCCGCGCTCACGTTCCCCAACGAACAGAAGCTCAATATCGGCTCCAGCCTCCGCATCGATCTGCCCTTCCCGTTCCCCTTCTATGACGGCAAATACACCTCCGTCACCGTGGATGAAAACGGAGCTCTCTTCTTCGACCTCGCCGCCCAAAGCCTCTCCGCCTGCACCGATTCCACGGCGCTGCGCATCTCGAAAACCATCGCCCCGCTCTGGTCGCAGCTTCTGGCCAGCGGTTCCGCCCAGGCTAATGAAGGGATCTACACCAGCCTGACCCCCGCCACTGCCTCCGCCGGTCGCGCGTTCAACATTCGCTGGGCGGCCGAGACCTACAACATTTCCGCGGCCAACGGCGGAAAAGGCAGCCCGGTCAACTTCTCTGCCACGCTTTCGGAAGACGGCACCATTCTCTTTCAATACGGCGCCGGCAACGCGGAAATCGGCCAGGCACTCGTCTTCGGCGCCGGCTGTAACGCCGCCGCCACGGTGGGAATCTCCAACGGGCATGACGTATTCGGCCAGGCCTACACGCTCACCTCGTATGCGAACGCCGCTGTCCGCCTCGACCCGCCCTTCAACACACCCAGCTACCCCAACGGCACCGTGGACAGCCCCGCCGAAGGCAGCCACGTGCAGGGCGTCATGACCGTCACCGGCGTGGCCTGGGACCCCGGCGCCACCATCTCCCGCGTGGACGTCCTCATCGACGGCGTTGCGCAGGCTCGTGGCACGCTCGGCCTGACCCGCACCGACTTCTGCGCCACCCAGAACGTCACCGGCTGCCCCCGCATCGGCTACAGCGCTTCGGTGGACCTCGCGGGCCGCGGCATCGCCCCCGGCGCGCACACCCTGAAGGTCCGCGTCACCAACACCCGCGGCGCGCTGCTCGACTTCCCCGATAAGCCCGTCAGCTTCACCGTGGACGCCGGCCCGGCCCGCCTGCCCTTCGGCAAACTGGAAACCCTGTCCGATGGCGACACGATTAAAGGCACCGTCATCCTCACCGGCTACGCCGCCGCAACCGATCTCAGCGTGGTGGGTGTCGACGTCCTCATCGACGGCATCTCCTACGGCGCCGCCACCTACGGCGTCTCCCGCACGGACATCTGCAACACGCTGACGCCGCGCCCGCCGAACTGCCCCGCCATCGGCTTCCGCCTGACGCTGAACACGTCATCCGGAGTGGTGCCCCTGCCGGACGGCGCGCACAAACTGCAACTCCGCGTGCGCGACGAAACCGGTCGGCTGACCCTGCTCCCCGCCACGCCCATCGCGTTCACGGTGGCGAACGGCGGCTCGCCCCAACCGGTCGGCGAAATGACCAGCCCGAAGACCAACGACACTCTGACCGGCACCGTAACCGTCACCGGCTACGCCTACGTGCCCGGCGGCAAAGTGCTCGCCGGGATCCTGCTGGTGGACGGCGCGTCCTACGACCTGATCAGTTACGGCAAGCCCTCGCCGGACGTCTGCGGCGCAACCCCTGGAATCGCCGCCTGCCCGAACATCGGCTTCACGGCGTCGTTCGACTCCACCCGGATCCCGAACGGCCCCCACATATTCGGCGTCTACATCCTCACCGACGTAGGCGGCGGCTTCATCGTCCCGTTCAAACAAAGCGCGGGGACGAACGTGTTCATTAAGAACTGAGTTGAGAAGAGGAAGGGCAGGGTTTCGGCCCTGCCCGCCAGGAACGATTGCGTAAACGTCCAGGCATGCGTCGCGGGCGATTCGAAGCGCAAGTTCCCGTCTTCAGAGCTTTCCAACACCGTAGTCCATCGGATTTGCTGTACAGTGAATTTGCTGTACAATGAAATTGTTGTATAATCCGGTTGTGCGGAACATAACCTGAAACAACGCGCTGGATGGCGACTTCTTCGACCGGAAACGCGAGATTGCTCGTTACTGGGACAAACTTGAAACCGACAACTTGCTCCTGCTCGCGCCCCGGCGGGTGGGGAAGACCTCCATTATGAAAATGATGGAGAGAGACGCCGGACAACATGGTTTTGCCGCGGTGTACGTCGACGTCTCCGATTCCGAAAACGAGTTGCGATTTGTTCAGAAAGTCTGGTCGGGACTCCTCTCCGATTGTCCCGATGTGGACGCGCGAGACCAACTCTCCGGGTGGCTGCAGAACAGCTGGTTAACCAGCCTGGTAAGAACGTTCAAAAAAGCCGGTGGATGCGGCTTTTCCATCGAGATAGATGCGGGCAAGGTCTCCTGGCAGCAGGTCGGCGAGGAAATCTCAGCACTCTTGGGGCGACTGGATACAAAATGCCTCATCTTCATTGACGAGCTTCCGGTCTTCGTTTTGAAGTTACTGGGTGACGGCTCGAAAGCCGGCGCGGACCGGGTCCACCAGTTCCTCTACTGGATCCGCACCATCAGGCAGAAATATCCGATCCGCTGGATGCTGGCGGGCTCCGTCGGACTCGACACGGTAGCCGCGAGAATCAATGTCGCCGACGCGATCAATGATCTCCACATTGAGAAGCTTGACGGGTTCCCGTCCGATATCGCCGACGAATTCCTTCGGGCGCTGGGAGCTTCGTACAACATGACCCTCAGCCCGGACGTTCGGAAGCGTGTGCTGGAACGCGTAGGGTCGGACCGGCCTATACCGTACTACCTGCAGCTAATGTTCGACCAGTTGCGTCAGATCGGCCGCGAGCCCGCCGTAGAGGATGTCGACGCCGCGGTCGAAAACCTGTTGCGGCCTGCCCACAGGAACTACTTCGACTATTGGCGCCAAAGGCTGTTCGACGAACTCGGGCGCGCGGATGCGGAGGCCGCAATCCTGCTGCTCAATCGATGCTGTTACGAACAGGGCGGGGCACTCCGCGGCACCCTTCTGCTCTCGCTCGCCGGGGCCATTGCCGACCCGGACCAGAGGGAGAGCAAACTGAGCTTTCTGCTCGATGTCCTCCAGAACGACGGGTATCTCATCGAGTCCGGGCGCGAGCGGTGGTGCTTTTATTCCCCGCTCCTCCGGGCGTTCTGGATGAAGCGGGTCGCCCCGCCACCAGCGGCGGGCACACCGGAGGGGGAGCGCTGAAAATGGTCTCCACTCCTCTTCCGTTCCGAATTTATAACCCGGCCTTGCTCAAAAAGGAGGACCTGATCCGCGGTTTCGTGGCGCGCCAGGCAACCCTCGAAAGGCTTCTCGACGACCTTCGCCGTGAGGCGGAAGAGACAACCCCGCAGCACCACCTGATCGTCGGGCAGAGGGGCTTTGGAAAAACCATGCTCCTGCTGCGACTGGGCTTCGCGGTGGAGGATGATCCTGCTCTGGGCCCGCTCTGGATGCCGCTCGTCTTCCCCGAAGAGCAGTACAACGTAGCGAATCTCGCCGACTTCTGGTTGAACTGCGCGGACGCTCTGAGCGACGCGCTGGACCGGTCGGGCAACACGGATCTGGCCGAAAAGGTAGACCGAAAGGTCGCGGCGGTTCAGCGCTCGACGGGAGACCGGACGGTCGAAGCACTGGAAATTCTGATCGGGGCCGCGGCGGAAACCCAAAAACGTTTTTTGCTGCTGGTGGACAACATCGACCTGGTTCTCGATCGTCTGAAAAACGAAGACCAGTGGGCGCTCCGGCGGGCGATTTCCGAACAGAAATCCCTCCACTTCGTCGGCGCGTCCAGCCGGGTCCTCGAATCGCTTTACGAATATCACCAGCCCTTCTATGAATTCTTTCAGATCATCGAGTTGAAAGGTCTGAATGAAGAAGAGACGCTCCAGACTCTCCGGAGACTCGCGGAAGAATCGGGTGACGAGCGGGTGCGGGATCTGATCCTCTCGCAGCATGCGCGGATTCGGTCATTACGCGTGCTCACCGGCGGAAACCCCCGGACACTGCTGCTGCTCTATCGCGTGCTGTCACAGGTGCCCGATGGCGATGTGCAACATGATCTGGAATCGGTGCTGGACGAATACACGCCCCTTTATAAGGCGCGCTTTGAGGAACTTCCTGCTCAGTTGCAACAAGTGGTCGACGTCATGGCCATACACTGGGACCCGATTACGGCCGGCATGCTCGCGGAGAGGCTAACTCAGATGAGCGTGAATCAGGTGTCGGCGCAGCTAAAGAGGCTCGAAGATTTCGGCGTAGTCGAGAAGACCCCATGGTACGGAGAGAAGAAGGCCGCGTTCCAGCTATCGGAAAGACTCTTCAACATCTGGTACCTGATGCGGGCGAGCCGCCGGGTGCGGCAGCGCCTCGTCTGGCTGATTCGGTTCCTGGAGACCTGGTTCGATCGGGCGGAAATCGAGGCGCAGGCAAAAAGGATTCTGGGACGGGTTCCGACCGCACAGCAGGAGCGGTTTGCGGATCTGGCGTTTGCCTTCGCCCAACTGACGGATAACGACCGCCTGCGGCGCGGTCTGGAAACGCAGGCCTTGCGCGCTCTGGTGGAATGCGGCCTGTTCAAAGGGGCGGACTTAACCGGGACTTCGCAGGAGGTGCTGGACAAAGGGGAACGTATGGCCAGAATGCGCGAGATGAAGACTGCATTCCTGGCGAAAGGCAAAGCCTTTTTTGGTTACGATGCGGAGTCTCTCTGGAGTGTGATTGCGGGGATGACGTGTTCATTCGGAACGAAGGCACCCATGCTTGAACTTTTTTCGTCAGGTAAGTTGCAAACACTCCAACCGGAAAAAATGACGGGGCTACTTGCAACTGTCTCTCGCGCCAGCCGAGTTGCGGATCAGACCGCTAAGTCATCGCCGGAATTGAATTGCTTGTTTCTTATCCTCGAAAGCGGAGAGATCGAAGGACCTCTCGATATAGACGGTGTTCTCGCCGCTGCCGAAACATATAACCTGCCTGCCCTGCCGTACTACGCCATCTCGGCGGCTATTGGCACAGCGAAAACCGGTTCCGACGAAGCCGTGTCAGAGCAAAGCGTACAACTTGCGCTAAAACGTCTTGCGCGGGAGCCCGACCAGCGAGCAGGGGTACTGTGCGCTACAGGACATCTCAGGGCGCAAGAAGGCGAAGTCGAAGGCGCGCTGGAACTGTATCGAAATGCAACGACTTGTGCACCGGATTTTCTGGATGCATGGCGCAGTATTGGCGTTTACGCTCAGACCTTACGCAACTGGGAGGCTGCGGAAGCGGCTTTGCGAATGGCGCTTGATCTAGACCCTGGCGACCGCGCGGCCACCCGACAAATGGGCGTTCTGCTGGCTCAGGGAGAGGTGGGTAGATTCGGCGAATCTATCGAATACCTGATCCGATCGCTCCAACACGATCCCGACGACGAATCTTGCTGGGGCTACCTTGCTGCCGCTTATCTTCATGAAGGACGTCGGGAGGAAGCAGAGAACGCAGCCCGAAAAGGTATTGCCTTGGATCCCGAGCTAGCCACTTGCCAATTCTTCCTGGCTCTGTCTCTCGTGGCCGACGAATCTCGGAAAATTGAGGCCGAGGATTGTCTCACGACGGGGATACGCATGTTGGAAGAGAAAATCGCCGGCGCAAGTACCAGCGAGGAAGTCGGCGTATGGAAGAGCCTGATTGGCACCGGATGGCTGGCGAAATCCGCAGTGTTTGATAGTGATCCATCGCGATGGCAGGAATCCGTAGCAGCCCGGCTGAATGCTTTTGAATTCGGTAACAGGAATGATGCAGCCCTACCACAGGCCATCCTGAAAATCGCCGAAGCAATGGAACCCCCCGAATTTCTCCACGAGGCGCGGGCGCTCGCGGCAAGGGCGCACAAACTCGACCCGGAGTCGTCCGACGCCCGCTATATATACGCCGCCTGCCTCGCGCTATCCGATAACTGGGGCGACGCGCGCCGCACCGTCGAACCGGCGCTCGAAAGCGATAAACAGGATCAGTCTCTCGCCTTTTTTCGCGCTGCGTTCAAGGCAGGCCATCTGAATGCCGCAATCGAAATGATGGAAGCCACCGCGGCCTCCGAGCGAATGCGCCCGCTCTATTCCGCGATGCTGGCTTTGCGCGAGGGAACACCGGATTACCTGCGCCGCTTTGCTCCGGAGGTCGCCGGAGTAGCGGCCGAGATAATGAAGCAGCTCAGTTCCGGCGAGGCAGCCGAGCGCGCTGACGAAGGATCCAGACCCTAAGTTCAGGCGGACACCCGCGCGCCGGTCACCTCAGGCCGGCGCGACTCGCTTCCCTAACCCCCACCATCTCCGCCCACCCCGCCTCGCATTTCCTCCGCCTCACCTGGCCCCGTGCGGCCCAACACCATCCCGCCGATCCCGCCCGCCCCGCCTCTCGTCTCGCCCGCAAATTTACACCTTTCTCACAACTCGCGCACACAACGCCGATCCATCCCGGCAATAATCTTCGTATATGTCCAGCGTTTTGAAAAATATCTCGCGTCTTTTGCTTTATTCGCTCGCGCCGGCCTGCGTTATGGCGCACAGTTACGGGCCCAAGCCAGGCGTCAGCGGCGCGGCGGGCGAGAATCCGCTCGTCTGCACGCAGTGTCATGCCGGCGGCGCGGTCAATTCGGGCGCGGGCAGCGTCCGGATCCTTGGCAACAGTGGCGCCGTCTATATCCCCGGCGTCAAACAGCGCATCACGGTCCAGGTCTCCGACCCCACCCAGCAGCGCTGGGGCTTCCAGCTCACCGCGCGCCTCAACAGCGATCCGGCCAAAGCGCAGGCGGGCGATCTGCTGCCCATCGACAACTTCACGCAGGTGATCTGCGAGGACTACAACCCCAAGCCTTGCTCCACCGGCCTCCAGTTCATCGAACATACCTCAGCGGGAACCCGCAACGGCACAAAGAATGGCGCGTCCTTCCAGTTCGACTGGATACCGCCGGCCACCAACGCCGGACCCGTCACCCTCTATGTGGCAGGCAATGCGGCCAACGGAAACGGAACCAGCGCGGGTGACCTGATCTACACCTCCAGCCTCCAGTTGAATCCCGTCATGCCCGCCGCGCCGGTCATCACGAGCGTCGTCAGTGCCGCCACCCTGACAAGCGGCCCCATGGCCGCCAATTCGTGGGTCACCGTCTACGGCTCGAATCTTGCCGCCACCACCCGGTCATGGACGACCGACGACGTAATCGCCGGCGGGCTGCCATTCTCCCTCGACGGCGTCAGCGTGCTCCTCACAGGTGCGCCCCGCCTCGCCTACATCGGTTACGTGAGTCCGACACAGGTGAACTTCCTGCTCCCCTCCGATCAGGGTAATGCCACGGTTCAGGTGCAGGTTCGAAACCCGTCCGGCATCAGCGCGCAACTGCCCATAACGGTGCAGGCGAATGCGCCGCAGATGCTGACCCTCGACGGCAAACATGTGCTCGCCGCCCACGCCGACGGCACCTACATCGCCCAGGCGGGCTTTTACCCCTCGGCTCCGAAGCTGACCAGCCCCGCCGCGCCGGGTGAGACAATCACCCTCTACGGCACCGGATTGGGTCCGGCAACCCCGGCCCTGATTCCCGGCCAGATTCCGGCCCAGGCCGCGCCCCTCGCCACTCTCCCGTCCGTGACAATCGGATCCAATCCCGCAACCGTGAGCGCCGCAACCGTGGTGGCCGGTTCCGCGGGGCTCTACTCCGTCAGCGTTGTAGTTCCGGCCGGCACGACCAACGGCGACCAGCCGGTCGTGGTCACGCTCGGCGGAGTCGTCTCCGCAACCACGCAACTGACAGTCCTGCGGTAAGCGATCTGAGTCCCTGCTTTCGGGGTAGCGCCACGTTTCCGGCGCTGCCCCGAAAGCCGCCTCACCCCCGCACCACCTCCACCATCCGCCACTCCAGCTCCCCGAACACCCCCGCCACCACGCCCCCCGCCCTCTCGATCGCCCCCGAAACCAACCCCAGATCCGCCGCCTCGAAACCGCTCAGAATCGCCCGCCCCCCCGGCTTCAGAATCCGCACCCACTCCCCCGCCAGCTCCGCCACCCACGCCGGACTGATATTCGCCACAATCAGATCCGCCACCCCGCTCCCCACCGCGTCCGCCGACCCCGTGAACACCGGCACCACCACCCCCGCCCGCCCGAAATTCTCCTTCGCCACCGCCACCGCGTCCGGATCCGTATCGCTCGCAAACGCCCGCGCCGCCCCCAGCCGCGCCCCCACTTCCGACAAAATCCCCGACCCCGTCCCGATATCCACCAGCGTCATCCCCGGCCGCACATGCCGCTCCACCGCCTCCAGACACAGCCGCGTCGTCTCGTGCGCCCCCGTCCCGAACGCCAGCCCGGCATTGATCACCACCCGGATCCGCCCCGCCGGCGTCGCCTCGTCCCGCCACTCCGGAATCACGAAAATCCGCTCCCCGATCTCCATCGGTTTCAGGTGCTCCCGCGCGAACGCCACCCAGTCCCGCGTATCCGCCGGACGCGCCTCGCCCCCGAACCGCTCCAGCAAGCCCGCCTGCTCCGCGTCGTGATCGAAGAACGCACGCAACCGCGCCACATCCTCCCGATCCTCCACTTCCACAATGCCCGTCGAGCCCGCTTCCCACAGCTCGGCGATCGTCATTTCTTTGTCAGACTGCTTACAATCGAGGTCAATTGAGAACATGGTAGTGTCAGATGAAATTACAGGGCATGCTGGCGTCGGCCGCGACGCCGTTCGATCACACCGGCGCGATCTACCGCGCCAAGATTCAGCATAACTTCGAGAAGTGGTGCCGCACCTCCCTCGCCGGATTCGTCATCGGCGGAATGGCCGGGGAAGGCCCCCTGCTGGAGGCTGACGAGAAGCTCGAGGTCCTGCGCCTCGCCGCTCCCGTCGTGCCGGAAGGGCGCACTCTCGTCCTCGACGTCTCCTCGGAAGGCGTCCACGCCGCCGCGAAACTCGCCAAACGCGCGGCCGAAACCGGCGCCCATGCCGTCCTCAGCATGGTGCCCCACCAGTACCGGAACCTCATGTATGGCCCCGAAGCGCAGATGCTCTTCTTCCGCGCCCTCGCCGACCAGTCCCCGGTCCCTATCCTGATCCACAACGCGCCCCAGATCACCGGCGTCGACCTCCTCCCGGACTCCATCGCGCGCCTCTCGCACCACCCCAACATCGCCGGCGTCATCGAATCCGGCACGCCCGCCAGCCGCGTCCAGGAAATCCGCGCCGCCGTGCCGAAGGCATTCATTGTGCTCTGCGGCACCGAATCCAGCCTCTGGGATTCCCTGAAATCCGGCGCGAACGGCGCCGCGCTCGCCATCGCCAGCATCGCCCCCTACGCCACCATCGCGGTCTGGGAAGCCTTCCGCACCCGCGAGGAGGAAGCCGGCATCGACTGGCAGGCCCGCATCTCCCACCCTTCCATCCTCGTGACCGACCTGTACGGCGTCGCCGGCCTCAAACACGCCATGGACCTCAACGGCTACTACGGCGGCCCGCCCCGCCTGCCCTTCGTCCCGGTCTCCGCCGACGCCCGCCACGAAATTGAGGACGCCTTCCGCGACCTCAAAGGATAAGAACGCAACGGCTAAACACGGTAACCTGAAGTCAGGCGCAGCCATGCCGAATCTCAACTGGTCGCAGTGTCCCGCTGTCGAAAGTCTTCCCGGCAAACTAAGCGGGGCGTGGGTGTTCAGGAACACCCGCATGCCGGTCTCCATCATGTTTGAGAATCTTCAGGCAGGAGCGACCATCGACGAAATCATGGAATGGTTCCATCTGGAACGTGAGCAGGTTGTTGCGGTGCTGGAATTCGCGGCGCGCAGCCTCGATCCGTTTCCACCCCCGGGGAACGAGACGGACGGAAAACCTGCGGATGCTCATCTTGTTTGACCACAGCACCCCGGCGCCCTTGCGCTATGCGCTAAAGGGTCATGTGATCGTGGAAGCCGTCGAGCGCGGCTGGGACCGTCTGGTGAATGGCGATCTGCTGAACGAAGCCGGGAACGCCGGGTTTGACTTGCTCGTGACTGCCGATAAGAACATTAAATATCAGCAGAATCTGGCAGTCCGAAGAATCTCCATCGTCGTCTTGCGGAACGCGCAATGGCCGGTACTCCGCCAGTATGTTGACAGGGTAGTTGCGGCTGTCGCCGCGGCAACCCCAGGCAGTTACGTCGAAGTGGATATTCCGTTCAGGTAACCGATACCACGACGTGAACCGTCCTAACCGCCACCCCAGCCTCCCCCATCCGCATGATCTCCCTCAACTTTTTCCGCCCCGCGCGCGTCTCTTCAACCAGAACGTTCAGCACACGGCGTTAGACGCACAAAGCAAACCACCACGCAAAAACAAGCCACAATGATAAATTCGGGATGGGTGCCTGATCTGGAGAACATACGTTGACGAGTCCGCTCGCGGCTCTGCTGTCATTACAAACAGGTTTTTGGGAACTGATCAGCGGCGGATCGATCCTGACGAACGTTGTTCTCGTCATCCTGGTGGGCTTCTCCGTCTATTCCTGGACCCTCATCTTCGCCAAACTGTCCGTCCTCGGCGCCGCCCGAAAGACCGACGAACGCTTCCTGCGCGCCTTCCGCAAATCGAATGGCCTCGAATCCGTCATGGTCGCCAGCGAGCAGTTCCGCCCGTCCCCTCTGGTCTCCGTCTTCGACGCCGGCTATGAAGAGGTCAGCCGCCAGGTAAAGGCCAAAGGTTCGCCCTCGAACCAGGCCGCCATCAACCGCAGCCTGCAAATCGGCACCAACCAGCAGCTCGGCCGCCTGGAAAAAGGTCTCGGCTGGCTCGCAACCACCGCCTCCGTCTGTCCCTTCATCGGCCTCCTCGGCACCGTACTCGGCATCATCCGCGCCTTCCAGAGCCTCAAAGGAGCGGGCAGCGCCAGCCTCGATTCCGTCGGCCCCGGCATCGCCGAAGCCCTCATCGCCACCGCCGCCGGACTCTTCGCCGCCATCCCCGCCGCCATGGCCTATAACCATTTCAACCAGCAGCTCAAAGCCATGGGCTCCGATATGGACGATTTCGGCCTTGAATTCCTCAACCTCATCGAGCGCAGCTTCGGAGACTAACCCGGCATGGCTTTCAACGTCGGCGAATCGAACGGCAGACGACGCTCCCGTGGCGGAGCGCCCTTGGCCGAAATCAACGTCACCCCCTTCGTCGATGTCGCCCTCGTGCTCCTGATCATCTTCATGATCACCGCGCACGCCATGGATTCCGGCATAGAAGTCGATGTCCCGAAAACTACCACCGTGAGCGTCGTCACCAAAGACCTCCCGGTCGTCTCCATCACCAAAACCGGCGACCTTTTCCTCGGCAAAGAGCCCGTCAATATCAACCAGCTCCCCGCCGCCATCCGCTCCCGCTACCCCGGCCAGACCGCCGTCTACATCAAGGCCGACAAATTGACGAAAATGGATATCGGGGTACAGGTTATGAGTATCCTCGGCAACGCCAAATTCGGCATTAATGTGGTGACGCAACTGGACGACGCGAAGCGGCGATAGCAACCATGACCCGAAGCCCTGAAGTGCGGACTTTCCACCCCGAAGACTCGCTCGGGAAACCCTTCGCCGGCTCCCTGCTCACCCACGCCGCGCTCGCCGGCGCCATCCTGCTCTCCGGCTACTTCCACTTCGCCGATAAATCCTGGGGCGGGGAACACGCCAGCAGCGGTTCGGTCGGCGTCAGCATGGTCTCCACCATCCCGATTCCGCGCAACGAAGGCCACGTCAATCCGCTCGCCAACGACACCGACAACCTCGCCCCGCAGGAGCAGACGCCCGTCAAAACGAAGCCCGTCGTCCAGGCTCCGGAGCCCGACGCCATCCGCCTCCGCGACCCCCGCGAAAAGCCGAAAAAGACCGCCAAAGAGCCGCCTCCCCCGCTCAACGCCTATAAGCCCATGCAGTACCAGTCGAATCAGGTGTATTCGAAGGCTCCGCAGGCCGTCAGCTCCAACATGTATGGCATGCAGGGCGGCGGAGGCATCGATATCGGCCCCGCCTCCGTCCTCGGCACCCGCTTCGGCGCCTACGTCGACCTCATGCGCCAGCGCATCTCCCAGCACTGGAATACCGCGGACGTCCGCGGCGCCCAGAAGGTCGGCGTTTCCTTCACCATCGCCCGCAACGGCGCCGTCAGTAACGTGCAGATCTCCCAGCCGAGCGGCAATTACCTGCTCGACACGTCTGCCAAACGCGCCATTCTCGATTCCAACCCGTTGCCCGAACTCCCCGCCCAATACAGCGGCAGTTCGGTTCCCGTAGAACTCTGGTTTCAGGTTAAAAATTAATTGGGCAAACAATAATGGGCAAACAATAATGCGCAAATCCTATCTGATTCTTCCGGCAATTCTCGCCGCTGTCTTCCTTCTCTCCGCGCAGCAGGAAAAAATCAACACCACCATCGTCGGCGCGGGCGGCAAGCCCGCGCTCGCCGTCATCGATTTCAAAGGCTCCGGCTCCCAGCCCTTCATGTCGGCCTTCAACTCCACCCTCTACGGCGACCTCCAAAACTCCGGCCTCTTCGACCTCGTGGCCAAAAGCCTCTACCCGCTCAACAACCCGCAGCGACCCGAAGACCTGAAGCCCGAAGACAACCGCCAGGGTTTCGCCCTGCAGGACTGGCAGGCCGCTCCCACCAAAGCCTCCCACCTCGCCTTCGGCTACACCGCCGCCGTGAATGGCGTGCTCGCCCTCTACGGCAATCTCTATGACACCCGGCAGCAGAACCTGCAATCCGCGCAATTAATGACCGGCCGCTACACGGGCTCTCTGGACGAAGCCGGCGCCATCAAAGTCGCCCACGAATTCGCCAACGACATTATCCAGAAATTCGGCGGCACCGGCTCTCTACTCGGCAGCCGCATCTATTTCGTGTCGAACCGCACCCGTTTCGATGAAATCATGGTGATGGATTGGGATGGCAACAACCAGAAGCCGCTCACCAGCTTGAAATCGCTCTCCATCATGCCCGCCGTCTCTCCCGATGGCACGCGCATCGCGTTCACCACGTACGCTAAAGGCACGCCGCGCATCATGATGGTCAACACCGAAACCGGCCGCCAGTTGCCCTTCTACAATCAGGAGGCCTCCCTCAACACCACGCCCAACTTCACGCCGGATGGCAAGCAGATCTATTACGCCTCGTCCGCCAGCGGCACCACCCAGATCTTCGCCGCCAATATTGACGGCCAGGGCTTCCGCCGCATCACCCACCGCGACGCCATCTGCGTCGAACCCAAGGTCAATCCGAAGAATCCCAACTTCCTGCTCTTCGTCAGCGGCCCCTCTGCCCAGCAGATCTATCGCATGAATGCCGATGGCGCCGATGTGCAGCGCATCACCAACGGCGAAGGCGAAGCCTCCAATCCCTCCTGGAGTCCCGACGGCCAGCGCATTGCTTTCTCCTGGACGCGCGGCTATGCCAAAGGCGACTGGAACATTTTCGTGATGGACGTCGGCTCGGGCCAGTATACTCAGTTGACGCACAGTGAGGGCAAGAACGAAAATCCGGTGTGGGCTCCCGATGGTCGTCACCTCGTCTTCGCCTCCACCCGCGGCGGACGCTCCCAGATTTATACAATGCTGGCTGACGGCAGTCAGGTCAAACAGCTCACCCAGCAAGGCACCAATCGATATCCCGTTTGGGGCGTTAAATAGAAGCCGCTAGTAACAAGCCGTCAAAATATAACCGGGCAATTATGAAAACTCTTTCGCAGGTTCGACTCTCCACCCTCACTCTTCTCCTGGTCGCGTTTCTTGCGGCTTTCACCGCGGCGTGCCACAAGCCGACGCCGCTGCCCCCGCCGCCTCCTCCACCCTCCAACACCAACCCCCCTTCCGTCTCCCGGGCCGAGTCGTCGAAGCCCGTGATCGCCGAATTCACCGCCGAGCCCTCTTCCATTGAGCGCGGCCAGACCGCCCAGCTCCGCTGGTCCGTCACCGGCGCCACGGAAGTCACCATCAACCGCGGCATCGGCACCGTGCCCGCCACCGGCACCCGGAGCGTGAATCCCACCGAAACCACTTCCTGGACTCTGACGGCCAACGGCCCCGGCGGCACCATCACCGCCAACGCCACCCTCTCCGTCACCGCCCCGGCGCCCCCGGTCAACACCGCCCCGGTCACCAACACCGGCAACAAAGGCACCCCGGAAAGCCGCATCCAGTCCGATCTCCAGGACATCCTGTTCGACTACGATTCCAACAACCTCCGTGACGACTCGCGCGCCATCCTCCAGGCCGACGCCGAAGCCCTCAAACGCATCCTGACCGACTTCCCCACCGCCACCATCTACGTCGAAGGCCACTGCGACGAACGCGGTTCCGCCGAATACAACCTCGGCCTCGGCGACCGCCGCGCCACCGCCACCCGAGAGTTCCTCGCCCAGCAGGGCGTCCCGCAGGACCGCCTCAAAACCATCAGCTTCGGCAAAGAACGCCCCGTCTGCACCGAAGCCACCGAAGGCTGCTTCCAGCGCAATCGCCGCGCCCACTTTGCCAGCGGCCAGTAAGCTTGGGATAATCAAATTCGAATGCGCCCCGCTTATCTTCTCGCTCTCATAACGTTTCTTCTTCCTGGCAGCGCTCTCGCTGCCAGCAAGGAGATGCAGGAAATGCAACGCGACATCGCGCAGCTGCAGGACCAGGTGCGGGCGATGCAAAGCAGCCTGGACACCAAACTGGCCGCCATCCAGGCCCTTCTGCAGCAGTCGCTCGATGCCGGCAACAAGGCCAACACCGGCGTGGCCGTCCTCAGTTCCACCGTCAACCAGACTCTGGACCGCGAACTGAACAGCAAACTCGCGCCCATCGCCGCCCTCGCCGCCAAGGTGGACAACACGAACAACGACGTGTCGGAAGTCCGTAACCAGGTCTCCGACCTCAACTCGTCCATCAATAAGGTGCTGCAGCGCCTCGGTGACCTGAACGAGTCCGTGAAGGTCCTGCAAGCCCCGCCGCCTCCGCCGCCCGGCGCCACCACCAACCCGCAGCAGCCCACCGCCCAGATCCCGGCGGAAACGCTCTTCAACAACGCCATCAAGGACTACGCCGGCGGCAAATACGACCTCGCCATCTCCGAGTTTTCCGACTTCATCAAGTTCTACCCGGATAACCCGAACGCCGCCAACGCCCAGCTCAACATCGGCGAAGCGCACTCCGCCAAGGGCCAGTACGAACTCGCCGCGCAGGATTTCGATGCCGTGATCGAGCGTTACTCCTCGAACGAACAGGTCACGCCGAACGCCTACTTCGACAAAGGCATGGCGCTCAAGGCCACCGGCCGCAAGACGGAAGCGATCGCCACCTTCCGCGCCCTCATCGCCAAATACCCGCGTAAGGAACAGGCCTCCCAGGCGCAGGCGCAGTTGCGCGCCATGGGGGTCAGCGTCACGGCCCCCGCGGCCACCACCACCAAACGACGCGTCCGATGAAACTGCCGCTCGCCGTCTTCCTTTGCCTGTCCCTGCAGGCCGGCGACTTTCCGCGCGAACTGAGCGCGTACCCCGGAACCACCCCAAAACTCGATGGCCTCCTCTCTCCCGGCGAATGGGCGGACGCCACCACCTTCACCAACGCCGGCTGGATCCCGACGTTCTCTCCGACCACGAACCCGCAAGATCTCTCCCTGAAAGGCTACGTCAAACATGACGGCAAACGCCTCTACTTTGCCTTCGACGTCACCGACGACGTGCTCTACGGCATCGACACCCCGCGCTGGCTCCCCGACGAAAATCCCAAAGCCCACGAACTCACCCGCGCCGGCTTCCCCTGGTTCGGCGACGAAATGGAACTTCTGATCAACGCCACCAACCAGTGGAAGGGCAACGAAGGCGCGGCCGGCAACGGCACGTCGTGGCAGATGGTCTGCAACCTGACCAAGTCCCGCAAAGGCGGCATCGGCGCCGGCGGCCTGCTCGAAGGCGAGCCGCGCACCGTGGAAAGCGCCTGGAATACCTATCACGACTGGATCCTCACCGGAGCCCAGGACTGCGCCGCCAAACCCAAACCCGGCGGCCACGGCTACATCATCGAGTGGGCCGTCAGCTTCGACCCCTGCCTCGAAATCGAGCCCGGCAGGTTCTGGACCCCCGCCCTCGGCGACCGCAAAGTCGGCCTGAACATCGCCCTGGGCGACCTCGACGAGAAGGAACGCGGCGACGGCAACTTCGGTCACTTCAACCACGAAGACTGGTTCGCCGGGACCAAAACTCTCCGCACCAACCTGAACCAGTTCGGCACGCTCTGGCTCCGCGCGAAGAAGTAGCCTGACCTTCACCGGATCTTTCGCCATCGGGATTCCGCCCGGCTCGGCAACGCGGCTGCTTACGGTTTCAAACCATCCTGCTTCCGCAATTCAGCGGCATCGATCTTGTCCTTCGAGCGGCCGGTGGCATCCTTGTTTCGAAGCAGAGCAGCCCTGCCGATGAAATTCACCGGTAACCCATCAAGTTCCCCGATATCTCGCTCTGCCCAGGCCTCTTCAAATGTGACTCCGGTCACCGACGACATCAGATCGATGCGGTTCGGTTCGTACCCCAGCTGAACCACCCGATTCGGTGTGGCGAAATCCTCAGCGGAGAGCGGAAGGCACCAAAGCCGCATTTTCCAGCGTTGGGCGAACCCGAAAATCGATGAAGGCGATCGCTCAGTTCGGCCTCGGAAGCGATGTCGCCCGAATATCGCGGAAATCCATGCCACGAGACGGCGAAGGCGCCCACAATCAGATATTCAGCTTTGTTCGAGTTCAAGCACTCGATAAACTCTCGCAAGTCCCTGCTTAAAGGCATCCGGATTCGCTCGCTCCCGCAGTTCGCAAAAAATGTCCACACGCTGTTGCGGGGTCATCTGCGCGCGTGTCATGGCATCGGCTGCATCGGCCTCTTCAAAACTGTTGAAGATACGGGCTGTCTTCTCCACAGACTCAATCTTATCGCTCTCCGCATTCCGCTGCCGTCCGCTCCGTCCGTCTGATTAACCGAGACCCTCACACTGTTCGACGCGGCGCCACCGCGCTCCGGAACCCTCTAATACTTGCGGAAGCCGGCGCCTGGAACTCGCCGAACGGCGGGTTGATAGTGGGGGAGGCGTCCGTGAACAGCGCCGGAATCGGCGGCGCCGGGCCAGCTCGAAAACGCAAAAAGGAGGAGCTTGCGCGAATCGGCCATGAAAGAGATCCCCTGCTCTCCCACAGCCTGACCCGGCTGCTCCTCCGAACAACGCCTCTTATTTTCCCGGCGTCGTAGCCACAATCTGACCGTTCCGGAAAACCATCCCGTAAACCACCGAGCTCCATCCCGTATACGACACCCCGAACATCGCCTGCACGGACCGAAGCACGTCGTAATGCGTCAGGTACTGGTTGGAAACCCCCGGCTGCACAATCCGCGTGTCGCCGGCCACCACCGTCATAATGTGGTTCGTCGCGTCGGTGTCGGATTCATCCGTTGTGATAATCAGCAGGCTGTTGTGGGTCTTCGCCCACGCAACGTAATTCGCCAGATTCTTTTTGCACCACGCATCGCCCACCTGCGTGCTGGCCGGAACCACGCCGTCGTGCATATCGTCGATCGTGTTCGGCACCACCAGCGACACATTCGGCAAATACGAAAAATCCGCGTTCTGCGAACCGAAATTCGCGAAATCCTGAACCGCCGTCCGCGGCAACTGATTGCCCGTGGGCGTCGCCGAGATCCAGTCCGCCGCCGGATCGTGCCGGTGCGCATAGCCGACCGAATAGGGATCCGTGGGGTCGTTAATCTTCGGAATATTCGCATACCCGTAACTGTCCGCCGCGCCGGCGTCCACGAGTCCCTCCACATATTCGGTAAAGGTCCGCCCCGCCTGTGAAAGCGAGGAACCAAGGTTGGGCGTCACGAACGGAATCTGGATCGGCTCGCCCCACACCGCATTGAAATTCTGACTCATGGGAAACGCATCGCCCGTCGCGTACTTCGGATCGAAGCCGGACGCCAGCAGCGCCAGAATCTGAGCCAGCTGTGCCTTCAGCGTCGGGAGCTGGCTGGCGGGCGTATGCGGATCCGCAATGGCCGCCTGCAGCTTCGCGGCCAGCAGATTCAGGTCGTAAGGGTTCGTCGGACTCCCGTTCGCGCTCGCAACCCCCTGATTACTGCCGGAGAACAGATCCAGATAGTTAGGCTGACTGGGATGCTCAATCGCGTGCGCGTTGTTGAACAGCAGTCCCTGTCCAATCAGGCTGTTGATATACGGGGCGTTGACCGTATCCCCCACGATTTCCTGATAATCGTGATTTTCCAGAACCACGATGACCACTTTCTGAGGACTGGGCGGTGTCAGCGTATCCTGCGCGGCCGCAGGGAGGGCAAGTAAGGCCAGAGAGAGAGGTAAGAACGGCAGAAGGTGAAGACGCAATGTGGAGTTCCTTTAAGTTCAGTTTGGGAAAGCAAAACTGCAACTTTTCAGTCTGACAATCCGGCATTACAGTCCCAAGAGAGTCCGGTGAAAATTCCATTCGACTTTACACCGCCCTGCCCGTCCGCCCTGCCAGTGGAACCAACGGTGCGTCGAGGCCAGAAAACAGAATGCGATGTACCCTGAGAACAATGCTCGGGACCTACGGTCGAACCTGGTGGGAGTCGCTGGCCGAATATCCGGTTTGGCCGCCCGGAAGTCCTGTCCGGACCGGGGACTACGGAACTCTGGAACACGGCTGCTTCAAGCGCCTGGGGCACGCCTCGGAATACGCGCGCGGCCTCGGCCTCGAGGAAGCGACGGCGGAACTCGATACCCTCAGCATCTCGCGCCGCGGCACGAAGACGATCAGAACGAATGCCGCTCTGGGGCTGGCCGCGGCGGCGAGTCAGTCCGAGGTTCGCTTCGAGTTCGGACAAAAGCAGGGTATCGTGTTTTTCGCGAGCGGGATCCGGAGTTCCTCGGTTCTGAATCTGAATGTTCTCGCCGCCAGACTGGCGGAGGAACCGGCGTGGGATCGGAGCTGGCTCGTCGTCACCACCTTGCGGACCGCCGAACGGTTCTCGCTGCTCGCCGCGCAGGATGGAAATGTCCAGATCTCCGTGCGCGGCTCCAGTGCGCTTGTCGAGGACTTTCTGCATGGCCGCGCCACCGCCGACGCGGGCCTCGAATTCAGCGGCGACCGGGCGCTCCACCTCGTTGGATCGGCCGGGCCGGTCAGCGTTCAGCTCCATCGTCTGGCGTGGTTCGGGAACCGGTTCCGAAATCTCCAGGGCGGCCCGTTGTCGGAAGAAGGCGTGAGCCTCGTGCCCTTCATCGACCCGATTGAACAGGCCTGAACGCCATGGCGGATCCCACCGGCCGGCCCGCCTCCGTTCGCGAGGTCATGGCTCATTTCCAGCGGGAAGCTTATCTTTCCGCCGGCGTTCATCCGGCTGAACTGATCGGCCGCTTCAATCGTTACCGCGAACGCATCGAGACTTTTCAACAACGGCACCCGGACTATCTGCCCGGCAAAGACGAACTTCTCCAGGCCGACCCCGATCTGGATTTCGTCGAACTCGATTTCGCCCGCCGTTGCGACACGCCGGGCTGGAGCCCTTTTCAGGATCCCTGGTCTTTGGCCATCCTGAACGACTATTGGAGCTATCACCGGAAGAAGCTCTATCGCGACGACCCCTTCGATCTGGCGCTGGGAACGATGGCCACGCGCAGCTACAACGCGCATTCGTTCGCGGGAGACGGCGAATACGGGATCCTGATCGGCGAAGGCTTGCTCCGTCTGGCGCAGGTCGCCTGCGGCGAACTCGCCCCGCTGCTGTACACCCGCGCCGGCGCCGGCTACTTGCCGCGCGAGGCCGCCGATGTCTTCGAAAGCGCCCAACCCGCGGAAGCGACCGCCGGACTCCTGGAGGCCATTCGCTCCTACCACGCCGGCGATCTGGTCGTCTTGCCGGCGCCGGTGATCCGGAGGGAAAGCGATTTCGCGATCCGGCACGTTCTGTTCAGCGGGTTCATGGCGTTCGTTCTGGAGCATGAGCTCTACCATCTGCGTGTCGCGAAGAACGGCGGCGACGAAGCGGGCCTCGAAGCGGCGTTCGAGCGCGCGTGGCAATTCTTCGATGGCGAACTGCGGACGAAACTTCCCGCCATTCCGGAGAGGGCGGAACTGGAACGGCTGCTTCGCGCCCACCGCGAGGAGATTCAGGCCGATCTGTCGGCGGTGTCGCGAGTGATGCTGTTGGGCAAAGTGGAAAACTGCGTGGGCGCCATGCTTTCCGGCGCGCTGCTCTTCTTCTACCTGACGGAAACGATTCGGGCAGCTCAATTGATGGAGGAAGACCCCGAACTGCTTGCCTCGCAGGAAAACGCCGGCGGGGAGTTTCTGGCCACTTCCGCCCTCTATTTCCGGGAGAGCCACCCTTATCCACAGAGCCGCCGCGCGTCCGTGCTGAGTCTGCTGGCCCGGATCGCCCCGCATTATCAGGACGATCTGACTCGTGAAGACCGCCGGTTGCAAATTGTTTTCGCCCGGATTCGTGGTGCCATGAGCACGCCATGAGCACTCGGCCGTGATCCGCCGCCGCGCACAGTCGCACACGCTTTCGGCGCTTCGCACAAGTTCGCGAACCCGGTAAGATTCCGGCTCGTTGAAATAGAACTTGGCAATCTGCGACTTGTCGAGATAAGCCGTATTCTTGGCGGTCGCGATCTTCTTCGATCGTCTTCGTGCTGTCGCTGACCTGCGGCATACGCGCCCAAATCCCGCGCATCGAATCGAAGATCGACGTCTTGCTGTCTGTCGATATTCCGCACGGGGCCGTAATGGGGCGCAACTCTGCGACGGGCTCCCCACGGCGTTCGTTTACGATAATGCCACCCTCCGCGGCTTCGAACACAAGCTCCGAAGTATGGATGTGGAGTTCGGGGACCGACGCTTTCCTCATCGGCCACACTGTAGCACAATGCAGGGCTGTTGTTTGGCCTTGAAAACGCCCGCCTGGTTCCGGCCTCCTGGCGGCCCTCTGCGACCGCGACGTTTTGACCGTGAATGGTCGCTACCGCCGCGGTTCAGACAAACGAGCGTCATGCCGCGACTTACCGCGCGGCTCTGCGCTCCCGCTCCAAAGCCTCATGTAACAGGGATTTAATGTAGGTCTGGTACGCAAGCCCTTTCGCGGCCGCCAGCTGGTTCGCGAGAAGCAGGTCCGCGGCACTCAGCCGGATACTGATTTGCTGCGTCTCGGGCCGCGCGAACAGACCGCGCACCGCGCCGGTAAAGTCGGTGACTTCGGGGATATCGCTGGTGTCGATTTCTTCGTCGGGTTTTGGCGCGAGTGCCTTGAGGTCTTTAGTATTCGCCTTCCTCATACGCTTTCCTTTCCGCCATTGTGGCGTAACGGGCTGAGATGATCCGGACCAGTTCATCGCCACCAGGGAACTCGCGCACCGTGTGGGCGACGAGAACGACGCCGTTGAGTGCCGCGCCGATCGTGCGGTAACGCGCTTCGCCATTGATGACGCGATCGGGGACCGTGAGCGAAAGCGGATCGTCGAACACGGTCGCTACATCCGCGAATTCGATACCGTGCTTCGCGACGTTCTCGCGGTTCTTATTTTCGTCCCACTCGAACCGTATCGCCACCTGTATTTACGTTGTATCACAATAAAACAGGTTCAATCACGCCTGGATCTTACGATTCCGAAAATCTCCCGACGCAGCTTCGAGCCTGGCCTGAATTCGCCAGGCGCATGTGACGGTCTTTCGTCAAGACATCGCGTTCACCTGTCCCCGCATTCAGTCGCCAATGCACCGCATCGGTCGTTCCGCGGGAAAAGATCGGGCGAACGTCGACTGCGAACCGCACCTCTGACAAGGCGACGCTGGCTCTCTGAGATAGCTAAAAATCGAGGCACTTGGACTGCGACTACCGTTCCCTTTGCCCCTGCCTCAAAGTCACCCCCGACACTTGACAACCTGACGTCGGAAACCTGTCTGGCAGCCCCTATGCAGTGCGTCGAATCGGCACGAAACGAATCTCGATCCGCTGATTCAGCGATGCCGCGATTCTCCGCAGCATCGCCGGCGAGTGGCCCTCATAGTCGGCGTCTTCGAGGCGGCAGATCACCGGCGCGGTCGTGCCAATCAGCTTGCCGAGCTGACTCTGATTGAGACCCACCTTGGTCCGCAGTTCGAAAATCTTCCGCGCGACATCCTCGTCCGCCCGCGCTTCCTCCAGAATCTCCAACCGCTCCGGTTTTCCCTCAAAGTAGCGGCGGTGGAGGATCTCAACCGCGTCGGTCGTAGTTCCCGATTTTTTAGTCATGCCGTACTCTCCTCTGATTTGCAATGCTTCGCCGGATTCGCTTCAAACCGCTTCCTGCGCTCAATGGCCCGGTCGATTTCCCTGGGTGGAATGGCGCTCACTTTTACGATTCCGTGAGCCACAATCGCCGCCACCGTACCGTGGAACAAATAGAGAATCCTGACAATCGCCCATGGAAGCAAATTTGCCCCCCGTGGCTCCCCCGCCCGGATGCCTTCGGCCTTTTCAGGCGCGGAACAACGCCCGAAAACCTTCCTGCTCGAAATGCCGGTCGTTAGTCAAAATCTCCGTCAGCCCGTGCGCCCGCATCACCTGCATGGAAATGCGGTCGGTCAGGCTGTACCCCTTGTCCGGTCGCGCACGGTAAAGGTCAAGGCCGGCCAAAAACGCCTGCTGGCTCTGCGGCACAACCAGGACGCCGGAGTTTCGAAGAAGGGCCGCAACGGTATCTCCTGCGCGAACCCGTATGCTTGTCCGCGCGCCCGAGAAATACGCCAGATACTCATCGGGCACGTCGCAGGTCGT
The DNA here is from genome assembly GCA_903851195.1 of uncultured Acidobacteriia bacterium. Classification (GTDB taxonomy): domain Bacteria; phylum Acidobacteriota; class Terriglobia; order Bryobacterales; family Bryobacteraceae; genus BOG-234. Next base: position 434,652 of record CAINNJ010000025.1, on the reverse strand, counting down.
CACCGTCCGCACGGCCCCCAAGGCACGGCTGAACTCAGCGGCCCGACTGTGGGCGGCGTCTTCCGGGTTGGTAAGCGCAGTCCAATAAAACGTGTCGGCAAAAACAGCCTTCACACATCTCTCTTGGGAAGGCCGTAAACATAATGGTCAATCTGGCTGGCCCCGTCTTTGGGAAGCGCGGCCAGGTCTTCCGCGGGAACATCCTTCATGATGTCGGCAATGACCTCACAGACCGGCCGCGAGTCGCGTGGCAGGCCGGAAGCGTCCTCTTCCTCGCCACGATCAAGATCGCGCGCCAGTAACTGCCCCGCGTATTCTTCCACCGACACCCCCCGTGCCGCCGCTCTGGCCCGGAGCGCTATCTCCTGTTCCGCGGCGAGTTCAACGGTCAACTTCATGCTACCGGCCTCCTCCAACCCTGACGATCTGGTGATCGGCTTCGCCCGACTCCGTTGTCGCTGAAGCTTCTCCGCCGTTTGCTCCAGGACCACACTCCAGATTCATTCGGAACTGCGCTGACAAACAAACATCTGATTACTCCGGGGCTTATCCCTGAAGCCGCGCGCCGAGAATCGAACCTAACAACTGCCGGAACCGAATTCCCTCCGGCGTGGACCCATCCACAATCCGGGGAATAAAAAAGAATTCCGTGCTCGATGGTGACTTCTGCCGCGCCGTCCGGGCTGTCTCCGGAGAAGAACCAAGATCCACGCTCGTCACCGTCCAAAGCTCATTGAATCCGCTTTTCCTCGCCGTTTGATGGCTCTTTTCCGCCTCTCCCAGACGGTTCCAGATATTGGACACGTCCGTTCCGCCCTTGATTTCGATGGCTGCCAGCTTACGGGTCTCCGATTCCAGTTGCGCCGTGAAACTGATATCCGGGTCCCCGCCAAAGTGAATCAGGATCTCGTTCGCGGAGTCGTTGGTAAACCGGATCTTCCGCCGTTTTACCTCCGGCGAGTAGGACGCAAGCAGTCCCTTCAGGAGATCCATCATGGTCTCGACGGCAGCCTGCCCGACATCGACATTTCTGCTTCCGCGCAACTGCGGACCCAAAGTGAGCAGTTGCAGATCGTGAACGATTTCGGCATGCACCATATCGATTCCGTCGAGCAGAATCGTCGCCGTGCTGATCAGGCTCTTAGAAAGTGCCTGCATCGACGCTTCGAGGCTCGGTGGCACGCGCCCGTTCTCTTCTAGCGTCTTGAATGCTTTAAACGGTCCCTGCTCGTAAAATGCCTTTTGGGAGAAGCCGAAAAGGAGACGGTAATAGCCCAACAGAAATGGGTTCCGCCGCAATAAATAGGGCACGGGGAAAAGTATTTCGCCCCGCAGTCCTTCCGCCGCGAGCCGCTTCAGATGTGTCGCGTTGACATTATTCGCGAGCTCCGAATCGAGCGCGCTGAGATCGAAATCATCGGCGTCTACCGTTGCCTTCAGTCCTTCCCGAAAGTGCAGTTTTCGGAGGGACTGCAGCCGGGAGTACAGTGAGATTTGGAGATCGGGAGACAATACTCGGAGCGGCGTTGTTATTTTCATTAGAGGCGTGCTTCCACCCAAGTCGCCGAAGAGCGATCTCAGCAAATTCGGGTTTTAACTCGATTCCCGCAAAATACCGTCGGTGAGTCTGGCAAACCGCGCCAACCGTGCCGGACCCGAAAAACGGGTCGAGTACCAGATCGTTCACTCTGCTGCCGGCGAACACCATCGGCTCCACCAAACTGGTCGGGAACGTGGCAAAGTGTGCCTCCGGGAAGGGCTCCGTGTTAACACTCCAAACTGTCCGCCGATTCCGCTTATTGCTTCCCGACTCCTTCGAAACGACCTGAGCGGCCTCCCTCACCGCCTCGTTGTCGTATAGGTAATCTTCGTTCTTCGTTAGCAGGAAAACATATTCGTGAGAGCGCGTTGGCCTGTCCTTGACTGATTCCGGCTGGCAATTCGGCTTGTGCCAGATAATGTCCGACCTCAGGAACCAACCATCGGCCTGTAGCGCAAACGCCAGTTTCCACGGAATTCCGATCAGATCTTTCGGCTTCAAGCCCGCAGGCGTCGGTGGCCGGTACGTCATACTGCGCGCCGGATTTTTCCTGTCGGTGTCTCGCCACGTGCGATTACCGCTCGTGTAAGCGTCGCCGACGTTCAGCCAAAACGTCCCATCGTCTTTAAGAACCCGGCGCACTTCACGGAATACCGCCGTTATATTTTGGATGTACTCGTTCAGGTCCATCTCCGCGCCGATCTGGCCTGTAACGCCATAATCGCGCAGACCCCAGTAAGGCGGACTGGTGATACAACACTGGAATGTTTTGTCCGGGAACTGTTCCAATACTTGCCTCGAATCGCCGACGATAATGCCGGAACCATCGGCCCAATAGGTGAGCGGTATCGAAAACTCGTCCAGACCGAAGGGCGCAAACGTCTCCTTCAGCCCCAGCGTCTTGCTCTTCATCGCCATCTCGCATTCTACATCGGGCTGCAAATCGAAACCCGCGGGAAACGGCAGTCGTGGCTGGAAATCCCTTGTCATAGCTTTGCCTCTGCTGCAATTCGCCGTCCGTTTCGAAGTCTCCGCAAACAAACGATTTCCATCTCCGCGAATTCCCGATCTTGCACGTTCGGCAAGAAAGTTACTTGCAAATTGGAATTCCACCATCAATCCGGAATTTCAAGAATTCGCATGGCGATTCATGTCCGTTCCCAACTCCAAAAAATATTCCTAACCCGTCCCAATCCAACAACTTACCCACAAATCCCCCACCTCTGATCCCCCAAATCCCACCCCACCCCATGTAAATTCAAATCGCCTATATGAAAACCGCCACCCCCCCAACCCCGCCACCCCCCAAACCCCGCCACCCCCATCCCAAACCACCATTCCATCCCCCCTTCCCGCCAATTTCAAAACCAAACCCACTAAACCCCACCCAACCCCAACAAAACAAACGAACTCACCCCACCCAACATTGGCTTCGACCGGGTCCGCATCGGCTTCGCATCCGCTTCGCAATGGCTCCGCACACCCCCCATCGGCGCGGGCACAGCACCCCCCAACCCACCCCCCAATCCTTGACTCCACCCCCCGCACCCGATATGCTGTCCCACGACCCCCTGATACGTTTCAAACTCAATCCCGCACTCATCCCGGCCACTCTGCGAAACTGGAGAATTAACCCGTATGTCCACCCCGTACACCACTGCCAAAACCGAACTCCTCAAAGATCTCTGGAACGACGCCGAAGCCGCCAAGCTCTCCGGCAACCCGTTAGCCCTGCTCCGCTACCGTTCCAACCTGCTCGGCGCCGACCTCCGCATCACCAACTTCGGCGGCGGCAACACCAGCTCCAAGTACGAAATGCCCGACCCCTTCACCGGCCGCAACACCCGCATCATGGCCGTCAAAGGCTCCGGCGGCGACATCGGCTCCATTAAGGAATCCGGCTTCGCGCTCCTCTATATGGATCGCCTCACCCAGCTCAAAGACGTCTACCGCGGCGAAGCCTTTGAGGATGAGATGGTCTCCTTCTACCCCCTCTCCGCCTTCGGCCACAACAAAGTCGCCGCCTCCATCGACACCGCCCTCCACGCCTTCCTCCCCTGGGATCACGTCGATCACCTCCACCCCGACTGGGCCATCGCCATCGCCGCCAGCGCCAACGGCGAGCGCAAAATGCGCGAATATAACAAGGAATTCGGCGCCAACATCATCTGGATCCCCTGGCAGCGCCCCGGCTTCGAACTCGCCCTCATGCTCGAAAAAGGCGTCCAGGAAAACCCGAACGCCAACGGCCTCATCCTCGGCAGCCACGGCCTCTTCACTTGGGGCAACACCCAGCGCGAATGCTACGTCAACTCCATCGAAACCATTGACCAGATGGGCCGCTTCATCAACGCCCGCCAGTCCAAAAAAGGCGCCATCTTCGGCGGACTCGAACAGGCCCCCATTGAGGACCGCCAGTCCGTCGCCGCCGCCATCCTGCCCGCCCTCCGCGGCATCTGCTCCTCCAACCGCCGCCAGATCGCCCACTACGCCGACCACGAAGACGCCCTCGTCTTCGCCGGCTCCGCCTGGGCCAAAGAACTCTGCGGCCTCGGCACCTCCTGCCCGGACCACTTCCTCCGCACCCGCATCTGCCCCCTGTTCATCGACTGGAAGCCCTCCGAAGGCCTCCCCGTCCTGAAACAGCGCATCGCCGAAAAGGCCGTCACCTATCGCGCCGAATACGCCGCCTATTACAACGACTGGGCGCTCCCCGATTCCCCCAAGCTCCGCGACTCCAACCCCTCCGTCGTCGTCATCCCCGGCCTCGGCATCTTCGGCTTCGGCAAGAATAAGAAGGAAGCCCGCATCACCACCGAGTTCTTCATCAACGCCATCCACGTCATGTCCGGCGCGGCCGCTCTCGAAGATGGCGAGGTCGCCAGCCCGCTCTCCCAGGCTCGCCATCCGGAGCAGTCGCAGCACTTCGCCACCGCCCACAACTACGTGGCCCTGCCCCGTCCCGAAGCCTTCAAAATCGAATACTGGGCGCTCGAAGAAGCCAAGCTGCAGCGCATGCCCCCCGAAGCCGAGTTCAGCCGCAAAATCGTCCTCGTTGTCGGCGGCGGCAGCGGCATCGGCCGCGAAGTCGCCCTCATGCTCGCCCAGCGCGGCGCGCACCTCGTCGTCGCGGACGTCAACGCGGAAGCCGCCAAAGACGTCGCCGCCGAAGTCGCGAAGCTCACTTCCAGTGAGACCGTCTCGCACGCGCCGGCCAACCTCGGCTCGTCGGAAAGCCTCGCCGCCGCCATCCGCCACACCGTTCTGGAATTCGGCGGCATCGACAGCGTCATCAACACCGCCGCCATCTTCCCCGTGGGCACCGGCCCCGGCGGCAAACTGACCGACGCCCAGTGGAACACCACCTTCCTCGTCAACGTCACCGGCAACTTCCTCCTCGCGCAGGAAGCCAAAGCCATCTTTGAGGACCAGAAACTGCCCTCCACCATGGTGCTCACCAGCTCCGCCAACGCCGTCGTCTCCAAACACGGCAGCGAAGCGTATGACGTCAGCAAAACCGCGCTCAACCACCTCATCCGCGAACTCGCCGTCGGCTTCGGCTCGCTGGTCCGCGTGAACGGCATCGCGCCCGCCACCGTCGTCGCCGGCTCCACCATGTTCCCCCGCGACCGCGTCATCCAGTCGCTCTCGAAATATAAGATCGAACACAGCGAATCCGAGACCACCGAAGAGCTCCGTGATAAGCTGGCAAACTTCTACGCTCAGCGGACTCTCACGAAGCGGCCTATCCTTCCGAAGGACTGCGCCGCCGCCATCGTCTGGCTCGCCGGCGACGAAAGCGCCAAAACCACCGGCCACATCATCCCGGTCGATGGCGGACTTCACGAAGCTTTTTTAAGGTAAATACCGGGTTTTTAAGGTAAATAATGTCGAACACCTCTCTCATCACGGACGCCCTCACCGCGGGCGACGGCGTCGTCCGTCTCGCCCCCTGCTGGGTCCCCCGCTCCTTCCTGATGCCCGGCGGCCGGCTCAAGCTCGACCCGCGCGATCTCTACGCGCTCGGCGCCCACCGCGGCGGCATCGACGAACGCTGGTTCTCCTCCACCACCAAAGCCGCCAACGGCCCGCTCACCGCCGAAGACGAAGGCCTCAGCTACATCGAGTTCAACGGCAAAAAAGCGCTCCTCAAAGAGGCCATCGAAACCTCCGGCGACCTCTTCCTCGGCGCCGACGTCATGCAGAAGTATGGCGGCTGGAACCTGCTCTGCAAGTTCTTCGATAACCTCGGTCCCATCCCCCACCACCTGCACCAGAACGATGAGTTCGCCGCGCGCGTGGGCCAGAAGGGCAAGCCGGAAGCGTACTACTTCCCGCCCCAGTACAACTTCAAGGACAACAATTTCCCCTACACCTTCATGGGCCTCAACCCCGGCACCACGAAGGACGATATCCGCCGCTGCCTTGAGCGCTGGAATGAGGGCGATAACGAAATCCTCTATCTCTCGCGCGCCTACAAGCTGAAGCCCGGCACCGGCTGGCAGGTCGATCCCGGCATCCTCCACGCCCCCGGCTCGCTTGTCACCTATGAGCCCCAGGTCAACTCCGACGTCTTCGCCATGTACCAGTCCCTTGTCGAAGGCCGCGGCGTGCCCTACGAACTGCTCGTCAAGGACGTTCCCGCCGAACACCACCATGACCTTGACTACCTCATCGACATGATGGATTGGGACGCGAACGTCGATCCCGACTACTCGGCCAAACGCCTCTTCCACCCGCACGTCGCCTTCGAAGACGACACGCACGTCGATCGCTGGGTGGTCTACTCCACTCCCAACTACTCGGCCAAAGAGCTCACCATCCTGCCCGGCCAGACCGTCACCGTCAAAGACGCCGCCGCCTACGGCATGATCCTCACCTCCGGCTGGGGCATGATCGGCAAACACGTCGCCGAAACGCCCAGCCTCATCCGCTACGGCCAGATGACGCAGGACGAATTCTTCGTCTCCGCCGACGCCGCGAAAACGGGCGTCGTCATCCAGAACAAGAGCGCTACCGAGAACCTGGTCATGCTGAAACACTTCGGCCCCGGCAATCCCGACGCGCCCACGCAGAAGCTGTCCTAAGGCCGATGCCAGCCGATTACCTCGCCTTCGACCTCGGAGCCGAGAGCGGCCGAGCCATCCTCGGCCGCTTCGCGAACGGCCTCATCGAACTGAAGGAAGTCTCCCGTTTCCCCAACCTCCCGGTCACCGAACCGGGAGGGCAGGCCTCGGTAATGAACTACGGAAGTTCCCTTCGCTGGGACGTCCTCCGTCTCTGGTCGGAAATCCGTAAAACGCTCGAACACCCCCCCGTGCCGCGCGTAGAAAGCATCGGTTTCGACACCTGGGGAGTCGACTACGCTCTCCTCGGTGAAACGGGTCTGCTTCTCGAAAATCCGTATCACTATCGCGACCGTCGAACCGAAGGCCGCGTCGAAGAAGTCTGCGGCATCGCCGGCCGCGAACGCATCTATGAACTGACCGGCATCCAGTTCATGCCGATCAACACGCTCTACCAGTTCTATGCCGCCTCCCGGCTCACCCCGCGCCTCCTCGATGCCGCCAACGCCCTCGTCACCATCCCCGACCTCTTCAACTACTGGATGACCGGCAACCTCGGCGCCGAGTACACCAACGCCACCACCACCCAGTTCATGAATGCGAACACGCGCTCCTGGGCCACCGAAATCTTCGACGCCCTGGGCCTGCCCTCGCGCCTCCTGCCGCCCATCTTCGAACCGGGCGCAACCGTCGGACACCTCCGCCCGTCGGCCTCGCAGGCGCTCGCCGGAACCCCCGTAGTCGCCCCCGCCTGCCATGACACCGGTTCGGCCGTCGCCGCCGTCGCCACGCAGGGCAGGGCAGCCTTCCTCAGCTCCGGCACCTGGTCGCTCCTCGGCACCGAAGTCCCCGCGCCCATCATCGGCAAGCGCGCCCTCGAACTGAACTTCACCAACGAAGGCGGCGTCTGCGGCACCACCCGCCTGCTCAAAAACATCGGCGGACTCTGGCTCCTCCAGTCCTGCCGCCGCCGCTGGGCCGACGCCGGCCACGACTACTCGTACGACGAACTCCTCGCCGCCGCCCGCGCCGAAACCCGCTCTTTCACCTCCCTCGTCGACCCCGACTGCCCGGCCTTCCACAGCCCCGACAACATGCTCACCGAAATCGACCGGTTCTGCGCCCGCACCCACCAGCCCGCGCCCGATTCGCCCGGCGCCTACACGAAAGCCATCCTCGAAAGCCTGGCCTTCAAATACCGCTGCGTGCTCGACTCGCTCGAAGAACTCATCGGATACCGCCTTGAAGAGATCCGCATCATCGGCGGCGGCGCGAAAAACCGTCTGCTGAACCAGTTCACCGCCGATGCCACCGGCCGCCCGGTCATCGCCGGACCCGTCGAAGCCACCGCCCTGGGCAACCTCGCCATGCAGATGCTGGCCACCGGCGCGGTCGCGTCGCTCGCCGAAGCCCGCGCCGCCATCGACCGCTCCTTCCCCACCGACCGTTACGAACCTCAAGAGGCTGACCTGTGGAGCGCGCACTACGCCCGCTTCCGCCAGTACTTAACATGCTGATCTCTCTCTTCGTTGCCTGCTACAACGACACTCTCTTCCCCGAAACCGGTAAAGCCGTCGTCACGGTCCTCGAACGCCTCGGCCACACCGTCGAGTTCCGTCAGGCCCAGACCTGCTGCGGCCAGATGCACTACAACACCGGCTACCGCCCGGAAGCCATCGGCATCATGAAGCACTTCCTCGAAGTCTTCAGGGACGCCGAAGTGATCTGCGTGCCCTCCGCCTCCTGCGTCGCCATGATCCGCGACCACTACCCGAAAATGGCGGCCGAAGCGGGCCTCGAAGCCGAAGTCGCCGCCATCCTCCCGCGCGTCTTCGAGTTCACCGAACTCCTCATCGACAAACTCGGCGTTACCGATGTCGGCGCCACGTACCCCCACGCCGTCACCGTCCACACCTCCTGCCACTCCCTGCGCTCGCTCCACATCGGCGACAAGCCGCAGCGCCTGCTCAAAGCCGTCAAAGGCCTCACTCTCATCGAACTCCCGAACGCCGATCAGTGCTGCGGCTTCGGCGGCACCTTCGCCATCAAGAACGCCGAAGTCTCCACCGCCATGCTGAATGAAAAGATGAACGCCATTGCACAGACGGGCGCCGAAATCTGCACCGCGGGCGACAACTCCTGCCTCATGCACATCAACGGCGGCCTCACCCGGCTGGACGCCCCGGCCCGCTGCCTCCACATCGCGGAGATATTAGCCCAATGAGCGTCCACGTCGGCGAAGCCGCCACCGCCCCGGACTTCAAAAAGGCCGCGCACGTCCTCCTCGGCAACACGCAAATCCGCGCCAACGTCCGCCGCGCGACGGAAACCATCCGCAACAAACGCGCCCTCGTCGTCGGCGAAATGCCCGATTGGGAACAGCTCCGCGACTCCGCCCAACAGATCAAACGCCGCGTCCTCGCCAGTCTTCCCGGCTACCTCGAACAGTTTGAAGCCGCCTGCACCGCGGCCGGCGGCCAGGTCCACTGGGCCCGCGACGCCGACGAGGCCAACCAGATCATCACCGGCATCATTCAGTCCCACAAACAGACGGAAATCATCAAGGTCAAGACCATGACCTCCGATGAGACCCGCCTCAACGTGGCCCTCGAAGCCGCCGGAATCACGCCCTGGGAAACGGATCTCGCCGACCTCATCATCCAGCTCGGCCACGACAAACCCTCGCACATCGTCGTCCCCGCGCTGCACAAGAACAAGTCCGAAATCCGTCAGCTCTTCCTCGAGAAGATGAACCTGACCGAACTCGGCGACAAACCGGAAGACCTCGCCGCCGCCGCCCGCACCTACCTCCGCGAGCGCTTCCTCCGCGTCAAAGTCGGCTTCAGCGGCGCCAACTTCGCCGTGGCCGAAACCGGCTCCGTCTGCGTCGTCGAATCCGAAGGCAACGGCCGCATGTGCGTCACCCTGCCGGATGTCATGATCACGATGCTCGGCATCGAAAAGATCATCCCGTCCTTCAACGACCTCGAAGTCTTCCTGCAGCTCCTCCCGCGCTCCGCCACCGGCGAGCGCATGAACCCCTACAACTCCATCTGGACCGGCGTTACCCCCGGCGATGGCCCCCGGGAGTTCCACGTCATCCTGCTCGACAACGGCCGCACCAAAGTCCTCGCCGACCCCGAATCGCGCGAGACTCTGCACTGCATCCGTTGCGCCGCCTGTCTCAACACCTGCCCCGTGTACCGCCAGACCGGCGGCCACGCCTACGGCTCCATCTACAGCGGCCCCATCGGCGCGATTCTCACCCCGCAGCTGCAATCGATGGAGCACTCGCAGTCGCTGCCCTACGCCTCCTCGCTCTGCGGCGCCTGTTACGAGGTCTGCCCCGTCAAGATCAATATCCCGGAGATCCTGATCCACCTCCGCGGGAAAGTCGTCCGGAACGGCGACGCGCCCATGGGCGAAGGTCTCGGCATGAAGATGGCCGCGTTCGCCATGTCCGACGGCAGCCGCCTCGCCGGCGCGCAAAAACTGGTGCAACTGGGACACACGCCCCTCGAAGCCATCGGACTCCCCGGCTGGTCCACCACCCGCGACCTCCCCTCGATCCCGAAGCAAACCTTCCGTGAATGGTGGAATAAGCGATGAGTGCAAAGACAGAGATATTGCGCAACATCCGCGAAGCCCTGGGCGCTACCAAAGAAGCGCCCGTCCCGCAACGCGAGTACCGGCAAACCCTCGCGCTCTCGACCGAAGCCCGCATCGAACTCTTCACCGATCGTCTGCGCGACTACAACGCCACCGTCTACCGCGCGGCGTCCATCCCGGACACCATCGCCCGGGCCCTCACGAACCGCGGCAAGACCAGCCTCATCATTCCCCCCGGCCTGCCGCCGGAGTGGCTTCCCGCGGGTTTCCGCTTCCTCCCGGACACCGGACTCGACTACAACACCATCGACGCCTCCGAAGGCGCACTGACGGCCTGCACGGCCGCCATCGCCCTCACCGGCACCATCATCCTCAGCCACGCCGCGCACGAAGGCCGCCGCGCCCTCTCGCTCATCCCCGACTATCATCTGTGTCTTGTCCGCGCCGAACAGATCGTAGACTCGGTCCCCGAAGGGATCCGCGCCCTCGCCCCGCACCGGACGCGCCCCATCACCACCATCTCCGGCCCCTCCGCCACGGCCGATATCGAAATGATCCGCGTCAAAGGCGTCCATGGCCCGCGCACGCTGGACGTCATGATCCTCGGAGCCTGAACCGTGAAACTCGCTCTCCTGCTTTTCCTTCTTGCCGCCGACCAACTCCCCGAAGCCCCCGGCAAAGCCACCTTCGTCAAAGTCTGCAGCACGTGCCACGGACCCGAAGCCGTTACCGGCATGGGCCACGACCGCGCCGGCTGGAAAGACCTGGTCTCCGACATGGTCGACAAGGGTGCCGTGGCGAACGAAAAGCAGGTTTCCGAGATCGTCGACTACCTCGTCAGAGCCTTCCCCAAAAAGCCCCGGTAAAAAAAAGTGATCCGAGGGATTCACACAGTCTTACAAAAGTGATATAAATGAACGCATCTTGAAACGTTAAAATTTGGCGGCCCGGTTAGGGGTCGGCCTTGGCCCCGGCGTGTTTCCGGGGCGGTTTCCACGTAAAAGAGAAATCGGATCTCAGGGGGTCCGTCCATGAAATCGACCAGACTGGCTTTATCTCTCATGTCTCTGTTGCTGGCCTCGATGCCGGCAGCCAACGCTCAATCCGTAACCGGTTCCGTGTCCGGAACCGTCGTAGATTCCGCCGGCGCGGTTGTCGTCGGCGCCAACGTCCAGCTCACCAACGATATTTCCCGACAGGTGCGTGAATTCAAAACCAGCGGCTCCGGTGAGTTCGAATTTATCGCCATGATCCCCGGCGGCTACAGCCTCAAGGTCGTGCAGCCCGGCTTCAAAACGTACGAACAGAAGAACGTCACCATCAGCGCCCAGGAACGCGTCGATCTGCACACCATCCGCCTCACGGTCGGTGATGTAACCACCTCCGTCGAAGTGCAGGCCGAAGCGGCCCACGTCGCCACCGACAGTTCCGACCGCTCCCAGAACGTCAACCTCCAGCAGATCGCCGATACGCCGATCCGCGGGCGCGACTTCAAAGCGATCGTGAAGACTCTTCCCGGCGTGCAGGATCTCAGCAACCACGACTCCCGCGGATGGGGCGGCGACACGCCGACCGTCAACGGTGGCCAGCAGGGTCAGGTCGTCGTCACACTCGACGGTATCGTCAGCGAAGACTCCGGCAACTACTCGATGAACAGCACCCTGTCGCCCAGCCCGGACGCGATCGGCGAAGTGAAGCTGCTCACGTCCAACTACACCGCCGAGTATGGCGCCCGCAACGGCGGCCAGATGAACATCACCATCAAGAACGGCACCGGTCAGTTCCACGGCACCGCATACTATGACTTCCGTCACGAAGAGTTCAACGCCAACGAGTTCTTCAACAACAAGACCGGCGTCGTAAAGCCCCGTTACCGTTATCAGAATCCCGGCGGCACCATCGGCGGCCCGCTGCTCATCCCCGGCGTTCGCTTCAACAAAGACCGCAACCGTCTGTTCTTCTTCTTCTCGTGGGACAAGCTCTATAACAGCGGCACGGCCGGCCCGAACCGCTACACAATGCCGTCCGCGCTCGAAAGAGCCGGCGACTTTTCTCAGTCGATCAACCAGAACGGCACGCCGATTCTGATCCGCGATCCCGCGACCGGCGCGGCCTGCACCACCGCCGGCGGCCCCGGTTGCTTCGCCGGCAACAAGATTCCGGTCAGCCGCATCAGCGCGATTGGTCTCGCCTTTCTGAACCGTTTCCCGCTGCCGAATTTCCAGGATCCGACCGGCGCGCGCGCCTATAACTCCCAGTTCCAGTTCACCAACAACCAGCCCCGCGAAGACAAGATCCTCCGCGTGGACTACAACGCTACCACGCGCGACACCATGTTCGTCCGCCTGATTCAGGACGCCTTTGAAAACACGGGATACGGCGCCATCCTCGGCGCGCAGGGCGATGGCTGGGGCCAGTTCCCGCACAGCTACCACAACCCCTCGGCCGGCGCCGCTCTTACCTATGTCCACACGTTCCGCCCGAACCTGATCAACGAACTGACCATGGGGATCAACCGCAACCACCAGGGCAATTCGCCGACCGACCAGACCCTGTTCCAGAACAGCCTGCTGCCTCTGAAGGACGCGAGCGGCAATGCTCTGAAGCTTCCGAACCTGTTCGGCGCCAACTACCTGAACCTCCTGCCGCAGGTCAGCTTCGGCCTGCCTTCCGGTTTCTCGGCGCAGTCCGCGCCCACCGGCATCCCCAACCTGCCCACCTTCGGCTTCGACAGCCGCTGGCCGTTCGACGGTACCGACGAAAGCCAGAACCTGAACGACAACCTCACCTGGATCAAAGGTGCCCACACCATCAAGGGCGGCATCTACATCGAGAAGGAAGCCCGCAACGTCTCGGTTTACTCCGTGTACAACACGGCGGGAACTTACTACTTCGGCTCCGACCTCGGCAACCCGGTCGACACCGGCAACCCCTTCTCGAACGCCCTCACCGGCAACCTCTACGGTTACGGCGAAGACAACAAGAAGCAGATTAACCATGCCCGTTACACGCAGGTGGAATGGTTCGCGCAGGATACCTGGAAGTTCAATAAGCGTCTGACCATCGACGCGGGTGTGCGCTTCCAGTTCATCGGAACTCTTCGTTCGCAGGGCGCCACCCTCGGCAGCTTCGACACCGCTTCCTATAGCGCCAGCAAGAGCGGCCAGTTGCTGTATCCCACCTGCACGGTTCCGGTGGGCGGCAGCGTAAGCTGCCCGACCGCCAACAAGGCCTCCATCAACCCCATTACCGGCAAAGTCTATCCTTACGCTCAGCAGGGAACCTTCGATCCCGCTTCGTACACGACACTGCCTTTCTCCGGGATCAAGACGGCCAACACCATGCTGTTCGGCAATCCGGACGTCGTGGTGGCGCCCCGCATCGGTCTCGCCTATGACGTCTTCGGCAACGGCAAAACCGCGATCCGGACCGGCTTCGGCATCTTCTACGGCCGCTCCTTCACGGTCGATACCATCGGCGCGACCGGCGCGGGCGTCGGCCCCATCGCCGCTCCTCCGAACTTCGTGGCGCCGCTGATCCTCAACACCTCCATCACCAGCCTGGTCGGCTCGACTGCCATCTACACTCCGCAGGCGACCACCGGCGGTTCTCTGAACCTGAAACCCCCGGCCACCTACAACTGGAGCTTCGGCATCCAGCAGGATCTCGGCAAGGGCTTCATCCTCGATGTCTCCTACATCGGCAACGTGGCGCACAACCAGTTCAATCAGGGCCGCATCGACTTCAACGCGGTGAAGCCTTACACCATCTGGTCTCCGACGGCCAACAACGGCGGCCCCGGTCCGGTCGCGAAGTACCTCGACCCCACCAGCGGCAATGGTGGCACGGCCGGCTTCTACTCCACCAACCTGATCCGCGCTTTGGCCAACGGTGTCGACTGGGCCGCCATTCAGGGCTACACGCTGGACGGCGAAGCCAACTACAATGCGCTGCAGACCTCGATCAACCGCCGCTTCAGCAAGCGCCTCCAGCTGGGCGGTAACTTCACCTGGTCCAAGACTCTCACCTACAACCGCAACCAGTACGTGAACGATTACCTGCTGAAAAACGTCACCAGCAACCGCCCGCGTGCGCTCAACCTCAACTGGGGCTACGACATTCCGGGCGTGGAGAAGTTCACGAAGAACATCGTCGCGAAATACCTGCTGAACGACTGGCATTACGCCGGCGTCGCGGTTCTCTACTCGGGCGCCCCCTACGGCTTTAGCTGCTCGGCCAACGGCGCCCCTCCCGGATACTGGACCGGCAGCGTTGCCGCCAACGGCAGCAACAACACCGGTATTCCCTTCCGCTGCCAGCTGAACGGGAACCTGTTCCTCGACAGCAACAGCACGCCTTCGTCGGTCTGGACCGGCGCGAACTCCTCGCTGGCCGTGGCCGATCCGAAGCTGTGGTACAACTTCAATCCGGCCGCCATCACGCTGCCTTCTCTGACCTCGCTCGGTATCGGTAACGCGCCGCCGACGATCGGTTATGGACCGGGCGTAATCAACTTCGACATGAGCCTGGAGAAGAGCATCAACATCGGCACCGAAGCGCATCCCCGCACGCTGAGCTTCAAGTTCGATGCTTTCAACGTGTTCAACCACTTCAACCCGGGCAATCCGAACACGTCGCTGGCGATCAACTGCAATGCGGTTAACGGCGCGTGCACGACCCCGGCTCTGAAGGACTACACGAACACCTCCTTCGGCACCATCACGAGCGCACAGGTGCAGGCTCGGCACGCGGCGGCAACGCTGCGCTTCCGCTTCTAACCTTGATCCTCAGGCACGAATCGACAACGCCGTCCGCGCAAGCGGGCGGCGTTGTCGCGTTCGTGTAACGGTCGCCAGTGGGCGCCATCCCCTGGCATTTCACCTGCCAATATGGCAAGCTCAAACAACAGCAAGGGGTTTCACAAAACATGCGCCACGCCGCGTACTTTCTCTCCACTCTGATCGCAGTCGTTCTCTGCGTGCCCGCTGCCGCGCAGGTCGGTGGCACCGGCTCCATCCAGGGTACCGTCACGGACCCCTCGGGAGCCACCATCTCCGAAGCCACCGTGACCGCGACCAACGCCTCCACCGGGGTGACCACGGTCCGCAAAACCACCGGTGCTGGACTCGTCGTCCTGCCGTTGCTCACCGCCGGCAGCTACCGGGTCAGCGTCACCGCCCAGGGGTTCCAGACGCTCACGCAGGAAAACGTCGTGGTGGACGCGCTTGCCACCGTCGGCCTCACCCTCAAACTCCAGCTCGGCGCCACCAGCGAATCCGTCACCGTCAACGACGCGCCCGCGCAACTCCATACCGATGACGCCACCCTCGGCAGCACCATCGACAACAAGGTTTACGACGCGTTGCCCCTGGCCATGAACGGCGTGGCCCGCGATCCCACCCAGTTCACCAGTCTGGTGGCCGGCGTCGGCGCCTACAGCACGCAGGTCGCCGGACCCTCCACCGGCTCGTTTAACGGCGGCCAGCCCTACCAGAACGAAATCTATATCGAAGGTCTCCCGATGACCAACCCCGGCACCGAGGGCGATACGCGCAACCTCGCGCTCGGCATCTCGGTCGAGGCCGTGGAGCAGTTCCAGGTGGAAACCAACGGCTCGAAGGCCATGTATGAAGGCCAGGGCGTCGGCAACTTCGTTCTGAAGTCCGGCGGGAATCAGTTCCACGGCGCGGTCTACGAATACCTGCGCAACACCGATCTCGACGCGCGCGGCTTCTTCCCTCCCACTACCCCCATCGAGCACCAGAACGAGTTCGGCGGCAGCGCCGGCGGACCGATCCGCAGGAACAAAGTCTTCTTCTTCGCCAACTATGACGGCTACCGTTACGTTTCGGCCTCCATTCCCACCCTGCAGTCCATTCCCACGGCGGACTTCCGGCAGGGCAACTTCAGCGCCTTGCCCGCGCTGATCTACGACCCCGCCACGACAGCCAACAGCGGCACCACCAGCGCCACCCGGCAGCCGTTCCCGAACAACACGATCCCCTCCAGCCGGCTTTCGAAAGCCGCTCTCTCCCTGCAGTCTTATCTGCCGAACGCCACCAACGGCAACATTCAGAACAATTACCTGACCCAGCTGCCGGTCCAGGTGAACGTCGACAACCTCACCAGCAAAGTGGACGTGAATCTCTCGGACAAGAACCGCTTCTTCGCTCTCTACAGCACGGGCCGCTACACCACCAATTTCACCGGCAGCCTTGCGCCCGGCACCGACTCCCTGCCGCTCCCCTACACCCAGGCCCGGTTCGTGAAAGAGTACCCCACTACCGCGCAGATCCACGATTCCTATGTGCTTAGCCCCACTGTCGTCAACCAGTTCAGTTACTCCATGGGCCGTATCTACATCCCCCTGGTGAACGATACGGCAGACGGGAATTATCCGCAGAAAGCCGGTTTGACGGGTCTGCCTCCGGGTATTGCCAGCACCGCCATGCCGGACGTCAACTTCGCCGGCACCAACGCCCCGATCAGCTGGGTGGGCACCAACGCGCACGCCAACGTGGAAACAGCCAACACCTTTACGCTGCAGGACAATATTCTCTGGACCAAAGGCAAGCACTCCCTGACCTTTGGCTTCCAGTTCCAGTCCCTGCAGGACAACTTCAACAACCCGCTGAGCGGCACCCTTGCCGCCTTCTCCTTCAGCAACAACGAGACCGCCGGCTTCTCACCCACCGGCAGCATTCTCAGCAACACCGGTAACTCTTACGCGAGCTACCTGCTGGGCGCGGTGGACAGCAGCAGCGTGACGCAAAACGCAGTCGCCGAAACCGGCGGCCGTTACAAGACCTATGCCGCCTACGTGCAGGACGATATCAAAATCAACCCTCGCCTTACCGTCAATCTGGGCCTGCGCTGGGACGCCTGGGGGCCCTTCAAAGAGGTGGCCAACCGCATGTCGTTCTTCGACCCGACACTGGCCAATGCTGCGGCCGGCGGTCACCTGGGCGCTTTGCAGTTCGCCGGCAGCGGCCCGAACACCTGCAACTGCAGCACGCCGGTCAAAATGCACTACCTGAACCTCGGCCCGCGCATCGGCGCCGCTTATCAGGTGGATCCGAAAACCGTGGTGCGCGGCAGCTTTTCCATCGCCTACAGCCACGCCGGCGGCGTTGGCGGGCGCGTCAACGGACGCCAGGGCCTGAGCCAGACCGGCTTCAACACCACCGGCTCCTTCGCCAGCACCGTGACCGGCCAGCCGGCCTTCAACTGGGACAACGGTTACCCCGCCTTTCCCGCGCCACCGTTCATCAATCCGACCTTCGGCACCGGCTTCATCACCGCCAATCCGACCGGCGCGCAGACCATGACCTATGGCGACCCCGAAATTGGCGGCAAACCCCCGTACTACAACAACTGGAGCTTCAGTATCCAGCGTTCGCTTACCGGCAGCACCACCCTGTCTCTGGCCTATACGGGCAGTTCCGGCCACTTCCTGCCGGGCGCGGGCAACGCCGGTCAGTTCACCAACCAGATCCCGACCCGGTATCTGCCGCTGGGTTCCCTGCTCACCGCGACCGCCAACACCGCTAACATCGCGTCCGCGAACGCCATCATCCCGGGTATCGCGCTGCCGTTTTCGAACTTCGTGGGCACCATCGGCCAGATGCTGCGCCCCTACCCGCAATACGGCGCCATCTCGAATCCCTGGGCCGATCTCGGCAACTCCACTTACAATGCCCTTCAGGTTTCGCTGAACCGCCGCTTCTCGCACGGCCTGACCACCATGATCGGCTACAACTTCAGCAAACAGCTGGACGATCTGGCAACTCCGCGCAACCCCGATAACGACGCGCTCGAAAAAGCGCCGGGCGCGGTGAATCGCCCGCATGTTTTCAACGCGACGTTCGTCTATCAGTTGCCCGTCGGCGCCGGGCACCGTTTCGCGGCATCGAACCGGATCCTCAACGCCATCGTGAGCGACTGGCAGATCGCCGGTGTCGTCACCGCCAGTTCGGGCGCGCCGCTGTCCATCGTGGCCAATGGCTGCACGGCAGGCGGTATTCTGGGCACCTGTTTCCCGAACTACGCGCCGGGCTTCAGCGGCAACGTTCGCATCAACGGCGATTACGGCCAGGGCAGCGTGCTCGGGTCCACGCCCAGCGTCTATCTCAACAAAGCGGCGTTTGTGGATCCTCCGGCCTTCACGGTCGGTAACGTGGCGCGTTCCGAAGTCCTCGGCCTGCGCGTCCAACACACCTCCGATCTCGACCTCAGCCTGCGCCGCGAGTTCAAAATCCGCGAACAATGGCGCTTCTCGCTGCAGGGCGACGCCTTCAACCTGCTCAATGCCGTGTACTTCGGAGCGCCGGGTAACAACATCGATTCGGCCAGCTTCGGCACGGTCACGGCGCAATCGAATCAGCCGCGCAAACTGCAGGTGAGCGCCCGTATTACTTTCTAATTAGCTCGGGAGCCGCCGGGCGCGGCGCGGTGAGTCCATGAAACCACCCGTTCAGCGTGTCCGGCGGCTGCAAACCCGAGCGGTTCATTAAAAGCCGTCAGAAAGCCATCTATGTCTCTCCATCCACGCCAGGAAGAAGCGATCTTCCGCACCTTAGACGCGTTCCGGATCGAACTCCCCTCCTGGGCCTTCGCCAATACCGGCACGCGCTTCGGCAAGTTCCTCGACCCCACCGCCGCCGCCACCATCGACGAGAAACTGGCCGACGCCGCGCAGGTGCACCGCTTCACCGGTTGCTGCCCCTCCGTCGCCGTCCACGTGCTCTGGGATTTCCCCGGCGGCGTGCAGGACGCTGCCCCTGCCGCGCAGCGCGCCCTCGACCTGGGTGTCCGCATCGGCTCCGTGAGCCCCAACGTCTTTCAGGATCAGGAATATAAATACGGCTCGCTCGCGAATCCCGACCCGGCCATCCGCGCCAAAGCTCTGGATCACATTCTCGACTCCATCGAAATGGCCAAAGCCGCCGGCAGCCGCGATATCACGCCCTGGTTCACCGACGGTTCCAACTACCCGGGCACCGCCAACATGCGGCAGCATAAGCGCTGGTTCGAGGAAGGCCTGCGCGCCGCCCACGCCACCCTCGCGCCCGATCAGCGGCTGCTCATCGAGTACAAGCCCTTCGAGCCCGCTTTCTATCACACCGACATCGCCGACTGGGGCATGGCCCTGCAACTCGCCAAAGCCGCCGGTCCGCAGGCGAAAGTGCTCGTCGACACCGGCCACCACTACCAGGCGCAGAACATCGAACAGATCGTCGCCTGGCTGCTCGACGACAATATGCTCGGCGGCTTCCACCTGAACGACCGCCGCTTTGCCGACGACGACCTCACGCTCGGCTCCATCGACCCCTACCAGGTCTTCCGCATCTTCCACGAAATCTGCTGCTTCGAGTGGGAGACCGGCCGGCCCGCCGACATCGCCTACATGGTGGACCAGAGCCACAACCTGAAGCCCAAGACCGAAGAGATGCTGCAGACCATCACGCGCGCGCAAATGCTCTTCGCCAAAGCCGCCATTGTGGATCACGAACGCCTTGCCGGACACCAGCGCTCCTGCAGCCTGATCGACGCCGAGGAATGCCTGCAGACGGCGTTTCAGAGCGATGTCCGTCCCGCGATCGAGGAGTGGCGCCGGGCCAAAGGCCTTCCAGTCGATCCTCTGGCTGCCTTCCGCGAATCCGGTTACCTTCGCCGGATCGCGGAGGAACGCGGCGGCCGCGCGCAGGCTGCTGCCTCTTACGCATAACGATATGGAACGCGTCTGCTTCCTCCTCAAAGTCCGCCCGGAAATGCTCGCGGAATACAAAGAGCGCCACAAAGCCGTCTGGGCGGACATGCGCCAGGCGCTCTCGGAAACCGGCTGGCACAATTACTCCCTCTTCCTGCGTGACGACGGTCTGCTGGTGGGCTACCTCGAAACGCCCGACTTTCAAAGTGCCCTCGCCCGCATGGCGGAACAGGAAGTCAACGCCCGCTGGCAAGCCGGCATGGCGCCGTTCTTCGAACAACTGGACGGCCGCCGCCCCGATGAAGGGATGTTGCGGCTCGAAGAGATCTTCCACCTGGAGTAACGGCTGACCCGCTATACTGGCGATGGTTTCCGAACCAGCCGCCATCGGTTTGCGTATCTGTTTTCGGAACACAGCAGGAAGCACCCAAAATGAGCCAAAACGCACTCGCGCAAATTCACGAACTGCTCGCCGCCAGACGCTACTCGGTCGCCGAATCCAGTGGCACGGGCCTTCGCATTCAGGAAGTCGACAGCGGCCTCTCCATGCAGGCCGAACTGCAGGGCGAAATCCTCTTCTTCTCGCTGGTCTGCGCCACCGTGCCGTCGGATCGCATCACGCCCGCCGTCATGCGGAAGATGCTCGACGTGCACAACGGAATCTCCACCTCGCACTTCCAGCTGAGTGAGTCCGACGGCCAGACCGTGGTCACGCTCAACAACTTCTGCAAGCTGCAGGAGATGGGCCCCGACGACGAAGACGACATCCTCTCCTGCGTCAGCTTTCTTCTGGTGGATGTCCTGCACGCCCGCGACCTGCTGGCAGCCGATCTTCAATAGTATTCAGGAGCAG
The DNA here is from genome assembly GCA_903851195.1 of uncultured Acidobacteriia bacterium. Classification (GTDB taxonomy): domain Bacteria; phylum Acidobacteriota; class Terriglobia; order Bryobacterales; family Bryobacteraceae; genus BOG-234. The sequence goes on along the minus strand of CAINNJ010000025.1, from coordinate 413,875 downwards.
AGGGATTAAAAATGGGCTTTTTCTCCGATATCTTTACCCGCACCGGCCGCGTCGCCCGCGGTCAGGCCAATGAGGCCGTGAGCGCCCTTGAGGACGCGAACTTTGAGACGACGGTCAAACAGACCGTGGCCGATATGAAGACCGAGCTGAACAATGTGGTGCGCGCCTCCGCCATGGCGATGAGCAACTACAACCAGCTCGATGCCGAATACCAGAAGTACGTGAAGCAGTCCGCCGAGTGGAAGGCGCGCGCCGGTCAGGCGCTCGACGCCGGCAACGAGGAACTGGCGAAAAAGGCACTGGCCAAGAAGGCCGAGTCCGATAAACAGGTCGCTTCCATGCAGGCCGCCATTGAATCGGCGCGCACCGCGAGCGAGACGCTGAAATCCCAGGTCGCCGAACTGAAGCACAAGATCGAGGACGGGGAGCGCACCGCCACCACGCTCGTTGCCCGCAAGAACGCCGCGGCCGCCCAGCAGAAGGTTTCCGAAGCCCTGGCCGGAGTCGGGAAGGCCGACAATGCCTTCGCCACTCTTTCGAACTTCGAGAAGTCCGTCGCCAAACAGGAAGCCACCGCGAAAGCGTTCGGCGAACTGGCCAGCGCCGGCAAGGACGATAATCTCGAAGCGGAATTCGCGCAGCTGGGCAGCCACAGCGTGGACGCCGAACTGGAAGCCCTGAAGAACGAGCGCCGTCTGCCCCGCGTGGAGTTCCAGAAGGAACTGCCGCCCGCGCCCGGCCGCTGACGCACAGCCGACCCGCAATCGTCTAACCTCAAGGTAGCTATGTTTTTCGATCGCAAACCCGCGCGTCCCGCGCCACAGGAAGACCTTGCCAATCTGAAGGTCAAGGACGCGCGCGTCAAAGACACCCTGTCCGTGGAAGGGGCCGCCGAGGACTTCAGCGATATCGATTTTACCGTCGATCGCCGCGACGTCTACGAAGCCGGCAGCAACCAGTGGTTCGAGGTCAGCGGTATGTGGCGGGATCGCCGCGTTTACCTGGAAGTCCACACCGGCGACAACGTGGAAGTCTATGGCAATTTCGATGGCCGCCGTCTCACGCTCGATCAGCTCGGCCTGACCGAAGACGACATGGGCGAGATCGACGCGCGCCAGAACCAGTCCGACTTTCTCGATTTCGAAGGCAAGTTCTGGCTCTACCGCTTCAGCCGCGAAATGGGCGTTTTCAAAGACGGTCACGACACGGGCCAGGGCTTCTACGGCTGGCAGTTCCAGGAACAGGACGGCAAGCGCTTCATGAATTTCCGCAAGTTCGAGGGCGAGCCGTTCTCGGGCTCCATCTGGACGCTTGTGGAACCGAACGACATCACCCTCTTCCGGGGGGCCTAAATGAAACTGCAAAGACTACTGATTGCCGGCGCCCTGTTGCTGACGGGTTGCGCAGGACTGCCGCGTTCGCTGCGTCAGGAAATTGCTCAGGAAGGCGAGAAGCTCGACCAGGCGAAGACGCAGCTGAAGCGCACCGAAGCGACCATCAAAGACGATCTGGCGCAGAAGGCCGATCTGTTCAACGGCACGCCGGTCGTCTCGGAGTGGCCCGCCCGGCTGGGCGCCGCGAAATCGAAGCTGGACCGGGCCGAGCAGACGCGGAAAGATCTCGAAAAGATCCGCTCCGGCGACCGGCAGGAGGTGCTGAAGGCTGAAGGGCTGCTGAGCGATGAGCGCCGCCTGCGCCAGGGCGCGCTCGATGAAGCCGCCGCCGTGGATGGCGAGGCCAGTCGCTGGTTGGATTTCCAGCGCAATCTGCCGCATTACCTTTCGAAAATGCAGCAGGAGCACGATCAGATCCGCACCATCGATGTGACTCCCGTCGCGAAGATCGTGGAGAAGGCCGAGCAGGACTGGCCTGCCAAGAAAGCGGACCTCGACAGCCGCCTGAACGCCATTCGTTCCGCGCCCGACCGCGCCGAGCAGCAGTGGCAAGCCAGCGCCGCCGCCCGGGAAGCCGCCGCCGCCGGGAAGGCGACCGGATCCCAGATCGCCACGCTCATTCAGGCCGACAGTGTGCTGGCCGACGCCTCGACCGATCTGGCGCGCAACGCCGATAATCTGAAAGCGCTCAGCGGACAGCTTTACGACTCCTGGGACAAGATCCTGGAAGATCTGGAAGTCACGAACGAGGGTCGCGATGCGACCTATCGCGAGAAGCTGAAGACCGTTCGCACGCATTTCGCGAATGGCCTGGCGAAGGCCGCGGAGACGGCAACGCCGGAGACGTCCAGCGATGTGAAGTGGGTGGATGTATCGCCTGTTGCGTACCGTGCTGTCGAGAAGGATCTCGGCATGGCGATTTCGCATAAAGACGCCGGCCTTTACGATTCCGAAGCGCGGAATATCGCGCAGCCCGCGGGATATGCGTACATTGCTTCGCCGGAGGTGGGCCGGAACCAGTACGGGTATTGGAGCGGCAGCGGTCCCAGTGCTTTCTGGACCTTTTTCCCGCAGTACCTCATCATGCGGGAGTTACTGTGGGGCCGGGGCGGCTACCAGCCGATCGTCATCAACGAATACCACAATTACTACACGGCCCAGCGCGCCGGACGTTCCTACTATGGCCAGGAGACTCCCGCCGCGCCGCCGAAGTTCGGCAGCCACGGGACGTTCACGCAGCAGCGCTATGGCAACAGCCGGTATGTGCAGTCCGGGGGGGTCAGGAGTTCGAGCTACGCGGCGAATCCGTCCGCGCCGGCCGCAGCCCCGGCCACGCCGCGCTACAGTCCGTCGACAGGAGACAGCAGCCAGGGCAAGCGCTTTGGCCGCCCGCCGGAGGAGCAGCCCCAGGGCAGGCGTTTCGGAAGCGGCGGCGCTTCGTCGGAACCTCCCGCAGGGCGGCGTTTCGGGAATGGCGGTTCGTCTTCGCCGAGACCTGCGCCGAGAATGGCGCCGCGCAGTTTCGGCAGCCGGCGGCGGTAAGTTTGTAAACCAAACTCGCGCTCGCCTAAAGGCAACTAAGCATCTGGTTGTACTCGGAGTGCGTCCCGATCCAGATCCATACGATGGTTCCGGACCGCAATCTGCCGAGATCTCTGTAATGATCGCCAACACGAACGGTGTACAGATCGGGACTACCCTGCAGTCGCCTGAAATGCAGCGACGGATGCGAAGGGTTCTCACGCCACAGTTGATAATTTTTCGTTGCCAGATTCCGGATATCTTCCGGAAGAGCATGCAATAGGCGCCAGAACCGGCGCGTTACAACAGACTTCACTTCGACGAAGGCCAGTCGCGGACAAGGCCCGACTCGAGTTCCGCGTCTGCTTCCTGCATCAGAAAATCGAGCTTTCCCGCAACAAAATCGGCATCCAGTTCCTGGTCCCAGTTCGCCTGATCCCGCTCCCGGAACCATTCCGCCAACCGTCTGAAATCTTCCGGCGGCAATCCATCGATGGCAGTTTCGAGCTCTTCGACTCTATCCATATTCTGAGTCTACTCCGACATTTGATAACCTGACCCTTCCACTGACCATGACCAACTACCTCGATCTCACCGGCAAAACCGCTCTGATCACCGGAGCCTCGTCCGGAATCGGAGCCGCCACCGCCGCCATCTTCGCCGACCTCGGCGCGCGCGTCGCCATCGGCTACCACAACAACGAAAAAGGCGCTCACGCCGTCCGCGACCAGATCGCGTCCACCGGCGCCCGCATCGTCGCTATCAAAGGCGATGTCCGCAAAACCGCCGACCTCCGCTCGCTCGTCGACCAGACCACCACGGAACTCGGCCCCATCGACATCCTGATCAACAACGCGGGTTCGCTCGTGGAACGCCAGAGACTCGCGCAGATCACCGAAGACCGCTGGAACGACATCATGAACCTCAATCTCACCAGCGCCCTGCTGTGCTCGCAAATGGTCGCGCCGGGCATGGTCGAACGCAAATCCGGCGCCATCGTTAACATCGTTTCCATCGCGGGACGCAACGGCGGCGGCCCCGGAGCCCTCGCCTATGCCACGGCCAAAGGCGCGCTCATCACTCTCACTAAAGGCCTCGCCAAGGAACTGGCCTCCGCCGGGGTGCGCGTCAATGCCGTCTCGCCCGGCGTCATCGACACGCCCTTCCACGAAGTCTTCTCCACGCCGGAAATGATCAAGAACTTCGTGGCCGGCATCCCGCTCGGCCGCACGGGCACCTCGCTCGAGTGCGCGAAAGTTATCGCCTTCCTCGCGTCGGACGCCGCCGCGTATGTCATCGGTGAAACCATTGAGGTCAACGGCGGCCAGTTAATGCTCTGACCGGCACGGCCTGTCTCCTCCTTACCGATAAGATAGAAGCACACACACATGAGTCCTGGACAACAGATGCAGCCGAAGCTGCCGATTGCCGGCGTGAAAAATCTCATCGCCGTCGGCAGCGGCAAAGGGGGCGTCGGCAAAACCACCGTCTCCGTCAATCTCGCTATCGCGCTGGCAAAACTCGGTCACAAGGTCGGCCTGATGGATGCCGACGTTTACGGCCCCAACGTGCCTCTGATGATGGGCACGAATACCACGCCGTCCGCTATCGGCGAGCGCATTCAGCCGCTCGAACAGTACGGCGTCAAACTGATGTCGATGGGTTTTCTGAACCCCGGTGACAAGCCCCTGGTCTGGCGCGGCCCCATGCTCCACAGCGTCATCCAGCAATTCCTGCGCGGCGTCGACTGGGGCGAGCTCGACTACCTCATCATCGACCTGCCGCCCGGCACCGGCGACGTGCAGCTTTCCCTGGTGCAGTCCGCGCCCATCACCGGCGCCGTGATTGTCACCACGCCGTCGGACGTTTCGCTGGAAGACGCGCGCAAGGCTGTCCACATGTTCGAACAGGTGCGGGTGCCGCTGCTCGGCATCGTGGAAAACATGAGCTATCTGCAGTGCCCGCACTGCGACGAACGCATCGACGTTTTCAGCACCGGCGGCGGACGCCGCACGGCTACGGAAATGGGCGTGAAGTTCCTCGGAGCCCTGCCCCTCGATCCCCAGGTGCGCATCGGTGGCGATACCGGCCACCCGGTCACCACGTACGGACCGGAAGACCCGCGCGCGAAGGTGTTCTATGAGCTGGCCACCCTGGTGCTCATGAACGCCCGCGAAGCCGCTGCCGTGACCGGACCCACCATGACTATCGCCGACTAATGTACTCGAGGGAAGTTCGCGCGCGCCCGCATTCCTGGGCGGAACACCGCCGCCTCCACCACCCGGCGTGGACGTACCCGTTCCACGCCGTCGAGTGGGTCTGGCAATGGACCGCCTGGTATCTCGGGCGCTGGGCTTTCCTCGAGGTTCTGGAATATATGGGCAGCCTCTCGGTGCTGGTTGCCGTGGTCTTCTACTTTGCCGATTCCGGCAACCGCGTGAAACAACGGCACTACCAGGCGTGGCAGGTGATCAACACCGCGCAGGGCAAAGGGGGCAGCGGCGGCCGCATCGAAGCCCTGCAGGAACTGAATGCCGATCAGGTGCCGCTGGTCGGCCTCGATGTCAGCGACGCCTTTCTGATGGGAGTGCAGTTGCCGAAAGCGGAACTGCTGCGAGCCAACCTCTCGGCCGCGGATCTGCGCCGCAGCGATTTCTCGGAAAGCAGCCTCGAATATGCGAACCTGGCCTCGGCGAATTTTCGTAACGCGAATCTTCGCAAGACAAACTTCCGCAACGCCGATCTCTCCGATACCGATCTGACCGGGGCCGATCTGACGGGAGCGGATCTCGCGGGCGCCGATCTCAGCACCGCCGACCTGAACGGCATCCAGTGGAGAGGTCTGCACTCCGTCGAAAAAACCAATTTCTACGGAGTACAAAACCCTCCCGCCGGATTCCTCGAATGGGCGCTCAAAAACGGCGCCATTTCAACAAAACCGGATTCCGCCCGGTAAAAGTACGGCTGCGTTAAACCCTGGTCGCGTTAAACCCTGGTCGCGTTAAACCTTGGGTTTCGGCGCCGGCAGATCGCGCGCGACAACCTTATCCTGAAAACCCGTCCGCGCATGGGCGCCGTCGCAAAAAGGCTTGTTCTGGCTCTGTCCGCAGCGGCAAAGTCCGATCACCGTGCGTCCTCCCAGGCCGAATGCCTGACCCGTGGGATCGCAGATCTCGAAATCGCCCTCGATCCGTACCGATCCGTCGTTATTTACCGTAATTTTGGTTGCTGGCATGAACCCCGATTGTAACGCGCCAACTATTTCTTCTTCGTGTCGGGAGTCTTCGTCTCCGGCACTTCGTCGCCGAACGTGACCGTGGTTTCGGCACCGAACCGCTTGTAATTCTGATACTTCACCACCATGCGGATGCGCTGCGACATGCTCTGGAAATTCAGCGTGTCGTCGGCGTGCGTATAGACCGGAAACCAGTATTTCCCGTCGATCTGCTGCCGGTACGTCTCGAATCGCGGGAACTGATTCGTCTTCGCGTCTACCAGCCCCACGCCTTTGCCGAACGTTTTCACGATTTGCATATCGCGGTCGTCCACCCAGATCTTCCCCTCGAAATAGCGCTCGCCCTTCACCATCTTCTTCGGCTTCACGTTGAACGTATAGCAGGGGATCTCGTCCGCGTTCTCTTTCCCGGCGTACTGGATATCGTACTTGGACACCTCATCGGTCGTCAGCACGAACGGCTGCACCGCGCGCAGATCCTGCTCGTCCTGCGGCGTCAGGCCGATATTGCGCAGCGTGATCATGGGCGCGTAAACCACTTTCTCCACGCGCTGCTTATTCGGTCCGAAAATGATGTCCGACGTGATCTCCCACTTGCCGCCCACCCGGCCATCCGGATCCAGTTCTTCCATCTTTACCGACTGCCGGTAGGTGTAATTCTCCCGGGCTTTCCGGAACTCGGCCTCTTTCGCCGCGAACTGCCGGATAATCTCATCCGGACTCGGATCCGCCGCAAACGAGGGCACCGCGCCCGCGAACGTGCCTGCTATCACCGAAAACAAGAGGAATGCGCGCATGTCGTTCTCCTGAAAAGGACGTCTCACTTAACCCAACAGTTTCTTAGCGATGGTCATTAGCTGAATGTTACTGGTGCCTTCGTAGATCCGGCCGATCTTCGAATCCCGCCACAGCTTCTCCACCGGGTAATCCTTCGTCACGCCCACGCCGCCGTGGATCTCGATCGATTTCGATGCGATCTTCTCCGCCGCTTCCGACGCGAAGTACTTCGCCATCGCCGCCTCTTTCACGAAGGGCAGTCCGGCATCCCGCAGCCGTGCCGAGTTGTAGACCAGCAGCCGGGCCGCTTCCAGCTCGGTCGCCATCCGCGCCAGATCGAACTGCACGGCCTGGAACATCGAAATGGGCTGCCCGAACTGCTTCCGCTGCTTCGCGTATTTCACGGCATGGTCCAGCGCGCCCTGCGCCAGCCCCACCATCTGCGACCCGATCGCGATCCGCCCTTCGTTCAGCGTCTCGATGGCGATCTTGTAGCCCTTGCCCACCTCGCCGAGCACATTCTCTTTCGGCACCCGGCAGCTATCCAGAATCAATTCGCAGGTTGACGACGCCCGAATGCCGAGCTTGTCTTCCTTCTTTCCCACCTGAAACCCGCCAAACCCGCGTTCCACCAGAAATGCCGTGATGCCCTTGTACCCGGCCGCCGGATTGGCATTCGCGAACAGCACGAACAGCCCGGCCTCCATGGCGTTGCTGATCCAGAGTTTGCGGCCGTTCAGCTCGAAGTGGTCGCCCGCGTCGCGCGCGGTGGTCGAAAGCGCGAACGCATCCGACCCCGAACCCGCTTCCGAGAGCGCATAGGCGCCCACGGTGTCCGCGGCCAGCCGCGTCAGATAGCGGCTCTTCTGGGCATCCGTGCCCCACCGGATGATGGCGTTGTTGACGATCGTGTTCTGCACATCCGCCACCACGCCCACCGCCGGATCCACCGCCGACAACTCCTCAATCGCCAGCACGCACTGGAAGAAGTTTCCGCCCTGGCCACCGTACTCCTCCGGGATCTCGATCCCCATCAGCCCCAGTTCGAACAACTGGCGCAGCAGCGCCTTGTCGAGGCACGCCGCCTCATCCATCCCGCGCACCAGGGGCGCGATCTGCTCTTTCGCGAACCGCCGGACGGTGTCGCGGAACAACTGTTCGTCTTCGCTCAAATGCGTCAGAGGCATCCGTCTATTTCGCTCCGATCAGCGCGCTCAGCGGCTTCCACGGCCGGCCCTGCGATTCCGCAACGGCCTGATAGGTGACCTCTCCGGCGTAGGTGTTGACTCCCGCCGCCAGCCCCGGATGTTCGGCGCAGGCTCTCTCCAGACCCTTGTTGGCCAGAGCCTGCAGGTACGGGAAGGTGGCGTTGGTCAGCGCGAAGGTGGACGTGTGGGGCACCGCCGCCGGCATGTTGGACACGCAGTAGTGAAGCACATTGTCCACGAAGTAAATCGGATCCGTGTGCGTTGTTGCGTGCGACGTCTCGAAACAGCCGCCCTGATCGATCGCCACGTCCACCACCACGGAACCGCGCTTCATCTTCGAAATCATATCCCGCCGCACGAGCTTGGGCGCCGCCGCCCCCGGGATCAGCACGCCGCCGATCACCAGATCGGCGTGCCGCAGCGTCTCGGCAATGGTGTACGTGTTCGACGCCAGCGTCACCACCATGCCGTTGAAGATGTCGTCGAGTTCGCGCAGCCGGTTCAGATTCTTATCGATGATGGTGACGTGCGCTCCCATGCCATGCGCGATCTTCGCCGCGTTGGTGCCCACCACGCCGCCGCCGATGATCGCCACGTTCGCCGGCGCCACGCCCGGCACGCCGCCGAGCAGGATTCCGCGTCCGCCGTTCGGACGCTCCAGATACTGCGCGCCCACCTGCACCGACATGCGGCCCGCCACCTCGCTCATCGGCGTGAGCAGGGGCAGGGAACCATCGCGTTCCACAATCGTCTCGTAGGCCACCCCGCTCACCCCGTACTTCACCAGATTTTCGGTGAGTTCCGGCAGCGGAGCCAGATGCAGATAGGTGAACAGGGTGAGCCCCGGCCGGAAATACTGGTATTCGGCGGGCTGGGGTTCTTTGACCTTGACGATCAGGTGAGCATCGCCCCAGACCTGCGCCGCGGAGGCGACAATCGTCGCGCCCGCGTGTGCGTACTCCTGGTCATGAAGAGTGCTGGCCTCCCCGGCCTGTGTCTCGACAAGCACCGTATGCCCGGCCTCATGCAGGGCCGCCACGGCGCTGGGAACCAGCCCGACCCGCGTCTCGTGATCCTTAATTTCTTTGGGAACGCCGATGATCATGTCCCTATGTTCCCACTTCACGCGGGAAAGGGGCTACGGCTGTGGATTTGGAACGGGTTCGACGCGAGGCGGTTCGGGCAGCGTGATCGAAGGGTCCGCCGCGCCGGGTACCGTCACAGCCCCCGCAGCCTTCGGTCCCAGCCCCAGACCGATCAAAGACGCGGCGCTCAGCTTGCCCGTGGGCGAAAGATTGTGGTCCGTCTGGAACTGTTTCAGAGCTTCGGCGGACTGCGCATCCCAGACGCCGTTCGGGTCCGACTTCAAATAGCCTTTGGTAGCCAGCGCTTCCTGAATTTCCTTGTATCGTTCCGGTGTCGGGACGGTCTGCCGGCTTCGGAAGCCGGATGACACGGGACGCGCCGGACCCCGGTTCCGCGCGCCGACCCGGCGGGCGACTGGTGTCCTGCCCTTTACGCCAGGTCTGGAGGAGGCAGACGCCGAACCGCTTTTTGTGGCGCCGGTTTTTGAAGCGCCGCTTTTCGAAGAAGTGGACTTCTTCCCGACCGCTTTGGGAGCGGCTTTTTTCTTCGCCGCGGGGACGGCGGCAAACGACGCGGAAAATACCCCGAGAAAGAGAATCCAGTGAAGAAATTTCATTCGCCAAAATGAGCGGGGCCGGAGGGTCTTTGCAGAACCACCGGCCCCTTGTTATTGTACGCGTTTCTGTCTGCTCAGTTACAGTCTAGTTGCCGTCCGGAACTTTACCCGAAAGGAACAACGGCTGCCAGTCGCCCGTGCCGCGAGCGCTCATCGCCTGCCGCATCACCCGGAACACCACCGAATCGCCAGGTTTCAGGGAACCCTGGATCTTCTTGATGTCTTCCGGAGCCGTGACGGCCTGCCGGTTAAGCTGCACCACGATATCGCCCTTCGCCAGACCGATATCTTCCGCGAACGAGCCCTGTTCCACCGAGGCGATCATCACGCTGCCCTCGCCCTTGTAGTTCATCCGCTGACGATTCGCCGAAGAGAGCGGCTGCACCGTCATCCCGAACTTCATCTGCATGCCGTCCGGAGCGGTTTCGGCTTTGTCCTCGTTCTTCTTGCCGCCGTAAAGCTCGGCGAAGATCTTCGTCCGGTCGCCGACGGTAACGTTCAGTGTCATCGGCTTTTTATCGCGGATAATCGCCACCGCCACCGACGTCCCGACAGGCGCATCCGCGACGATATCGATCAGATCCTGACCCTTGTTAATCGGCTTGCCGTTCACGTCGGTCACAATGTCTTCGGCCTTGATACCGGCCTTATCCGCCGGACCGTCGGCTTCCACCTTTTCGACGAAAATCCCGTGCTTCGCGCCGTAGACCTTCAGAATGTCGGAGATGTCGGGCCGCGCGCTGAAGTGAATTCCGATGGAACCGCGGGTAACGTGGCCCTCTTTAATGATGTCGTTGTAGACCTTTACGGCCGAGTTGATCGGCATCGCGAAACCGATGCCCTGATACCCGCCGCTGCGGCTCGCGATCATCGTATTGATGCCGACCACTTCGCCGTTGATATTCAGCAGCGGACCGCCGCTGTTGCCCGGATTAATGGCCGCATCGGTCTGGATGAAATGCTGGAAGCTGGTCGCTTCCGCGCCGGGAACGTCGCGGGAAAGAGCGCTGACGATACCGGCCGTCACCGTTGCCTGAAAGCCGAACGGACTGCCGATCGCGATCGACCAGTCGCCCACCTGAAGGGCATCGGAATTTCCGATTTTCGCCGCCACCAGGTTGTTCTTGTGAACGTGAATTACCGCAAGATCCGTGTCTTTATCGGTGCCCACCACGTCGGCCGGATATTCCGTCGGATCGTTGGTGAACTTCACTTTAATGCGGGTGGCTTTTTCCACCACGTGATTGTTGGTCAGAATGTAGCCGTTCTTATCGACGACCACGCCGGAGCCGAGCGCCGCGCTGGGGGCATCCTGCGGTTCGCCGAACTGGAAATTACCGCCGCCGCCGCCCGGGCCGAAAAAGCGCTGGAAGAACTGCTGCATGCCGCCCTGGTCGCCCGGGTCGTCCTGATCGTCGTCCTGGGGCGCGGGCATCTGCCGGCGGCGGAAATTCGGCGCCTGGCGGTTCTGCGTCGTTTCTTTTTTCGGAATGTACTCGGTGGAAATATTTACAACCGAGGGTTCCAGCTTCTTCGCGATCTTGGTGAATTCGTTCTGCATCATCACGGGGCTGGGAATGGTGAGCGGCGTCGCGTCCGGGGCCACGGCCTGGCCCCGGGCCGCTTTCGCTCCCGTCTGAACGACAGTCCCGATCAGGACGCCGATCGCGAGCGTGAACAGAATCAGCGAAAACGACAGAATCTTCTGCGTCCGCACTTTATCGTAGATACTCATGGTTGTTGACTAACTCCTGTAAAATAACGCAGTTATCAAAGATATACTGAGGCGCCGCCGCCCCGGCTATTGTGATGCTGAACCAACCGAATTCGTTTCATTTCTACCAGATCCCGGCGCCGGCCGCAATTCCACCAGCAGCACGCCCGCCAGAATCAGGCCCGCGCCCACACGGCCCCGCATCGACATGGTCTCTCCCGTCAGCAGCCACGAAGTCACCCACGCGACCACCGGTTCCAGCGAGAAGATCAGGGCGGACCGCGTCGGGGTGGTGTATCGCTGTGCCCAGGTCATGGTCGTAAACGCCAGCGCAGTCGCCAACAGACCGGTGATCAGCACGGCGGATACCACTCCCGCCGTAGCCTGAAAACGTACCGGCTCCGCGACCAAAGCCGAGCCCATGCCCAGCAGCGCCGCCGCCGCCACCTGCATCACCGCTAATGTCCGGAAGCCGGCAACCGGCGTGTAATGGCTGACCACAACAATATGAAGCGCGAATACCACCGCGCAAAGAAAACCGAGGAAATCGCCCCGGCTTACCTGAAATCTGCCCGGAGGCAACGTCATGAGAGCCATACCGAAGGAGGCGACCAGAACCCCGGCAACTTCGAAGAGGCGCGGTCTGTTCTGATAGACGAGCGAACTCAGCAAAGGTACCATCGGTATTGAAAGACCCGTCAGAAACGCGGTTTTCGACGGCGTGGAGAGGTCGAGCGCCAGCGTCTGGAACAGGTACGCGACAAACAGCAGCGTTCCGGCCGCCAGACCGGCCACCGCTCCTTTCCGCCGCACGGACTTCCGGTAGATGGCGAACAGCGCAATCGCCGCCACGGTGAACCGCAGCGCCAGAAAGAGATAGGTGGAGATGTTCGCCAGTGCCGATTTCACCAGCACGAACGTCGAACCCCAGATCACCGTGACCAGGATCAGGGCCAGTTCCGCGCCGGCCTTCGATTGCAGCCGGCTGCCGCCGCGGGCCGTCATTCGGCCGGAGCGCTGTCGCGCAGCAGCAGGGCCGCCGTCAGGAAGATTCGTTTGAGTCCGAAATCGCGCCCGTCCGGCCGGTACCACTCGGCCGCGGTATGCGCGCCTCCGCCCTGTCCGCCCGCCCCGATCGAGATCGCCGGAATCCCTAAAGACAAAGGAATATTGGCATCGGTCGACGCGCAGTCCAGCCGGGCGCGGATGCCCAGATGCGCATCCACCGCGCGGATGGCGCTCAGAATCGCCGCGTCCGCGGGCAACCGCGCCGCGGGGCGGCTGCCGATCTCCTTCACCCGGGCGCTGATCCGCGCGGCCACGGCGCGGTTGTTCTCGATATCCTCGGCCCGGCTCACCGCATTCTGCAGCAGGGTCACCAGGTCGTCCATCTTCTCGTTACTCTCCGAGCGGATATCCACCTTGGCCCGCGCGTTGGCCGGAATGGCGTTGACGCTCGTGCCGCCTTCGATAATTCCCACGTTGACCGCGACTTTCGGGGTGGAACGCGGATCCACCGGCCGGTGATCGATGAACGACGCCATCGCGCGGCTCAGCGCGTGCACCGGGTTGCCGATTCCGAAATCGCTCCAGCTGTGCCCGCCGGATCCCGACATGGTCACCTCGAACCGGCGGCTGCCCAGCGCCTGACAGGTGATGTGGTCGATCGCGGCGCCGTCCAGAATCAGGAAACCCTGAATGCGCTTTACCAGTTCGGCCTGGCTACAGAGGTGGCGCATGCCGCGCAGGTTGCCCTCGCCTTCCTCGCCGACGTTGGCGACCAGCAGCAAACGCCGCCAGATCGGGGGGATTTGCGGCGTGGATTTGATGGCTTTCGCCAGCGCGAGGAGCGCCGCCAGACCCGCGCCATTGTCCGATACGCCCGGTCCCCGGAAATCGCCGTCGCGGTCCACCGAAATATCGTCTTTGGTACGCGGGGCCAGCACGGTATCCAGATGCGCGGTCGCGACCACCAGCGTTCCCTCGGGATCCGCGTCGAGCGACGCCAGCACATTCCCGGCTCGGTCGATGCCCGTGTGCCAGCCCAAGGCCCGAAAATTCGAAGCCATCCACTCGGCGCGCTGTTGTTCGAGGAAAGTAGGCGCGGGGACGCGGCAAAGCTGCAGATGAATTTCGTTCACCCACTGCTTTTCACGCGTAAACCATTGAAGCGCCTCGCGGATGCCGGGGCGCTCGGCCAGATCGCCGACAGCCGCGGCCGCGGGAAGAAGATTGGCCGCCACCACTTGAGTGTAACGGGCAGGGGTGGCTGAGCGCTGCGCAGCATTTCGTTGGGAAAATCTCAGGATCCGGCGCACCCGCGCACAGCCTTTTCCTGAAGTCATGAGGCTACTGCTCGCATGTCTTCGCGCATTCCGCCTGGATCCCGTATTCCCCCTTACAATTGGCCCGGAAACGCCGGAAAACAACCGGATCACAATTGTCGAATTGCCGTTACACTTGAGCGCGAGCGGCCAATATTACTCCTTTGTTCTGAGTGATATACCTCATTGAGAGGAGTCGACGGGCCGCCGTTTTGAACGCAATCTTCCCGGGAGGAAGGAAAATATGCAAACGAAAGCTCTGAAATTCCGGCCGCTCAGTCTGGCCACGGGCCTGCTCGCGGCCGCCGCGCTCGCTCGCGGCGCGCCCCTCGTGATTCCGGCGGGCGGGGCGGTCGCCAATATCAACGGCTGTATCCTCGTCAATTCCAGCGGGATCTTTTTCTCCAACATTCCCTGCACGACGCCGAACGTCTTCGCCGCGGGCGCGCCCAATTCCGGTTCTTACACCGGACTGACCGGCGGCACCATAAAGAATCTGGCGGGAGCGCCGGTGGTCGGCAATCTGCCGGCGCCGATTGTCGATTTCACAACCTTCAACACCTCCGCCGGCGTGATTCATTTCGATCTGGTCAGCACGGACCCCGGCTTCGGCACCACGTCGGCGTGCACCAGTAACGTACCGGGCAGCAGTTGCACGCTGCCGGGTTCACCGATCACCCTGACCCAGGTCACCTCGAACCGGGTGTCGATTACCCTGGGTCTGAACGGGAACGCCTATTTGGGAGCGTCTTCCACCGGTACCAGTCCCACCGGAGCCCTCTTCACTACCCAGAACCTGATTCCGGGCACCATCACCGGAATCATCGCGCAGGTCACTTCCGCGCAGGGTTTTCAGGATTCCTACTCCGCCACGTTCTCGTCCGTGAGCGCCCCGAGCACCTGCCCGGCGAACCAGCTGGAAACGCTCTTCGGATCGTGGACGTTCGTAACCAACGGCTTCATCACGCCCACGCAGCCGTTTGCCTCCGCAGGCGTCTTCACGGCGACGGCCGGCACGAGTAAGATCAACAACTCCGTCGTGGGCGCTCTGGTGATCTCCAATTCGGCCAGCCGCAACCGGCAGGTCACGCGGCAGGAGACCGACACAGGCACCTTCGAGATCTTCCCGGATTGCTCCGGAGGCACCCTGCATTTCGACCTTTCCGCCAACCCGATGTCGTTTGATTTCTATTTCGTCAACGGCGGCAAGGAGCTCTCGCTGCTCAGTATTACCGGCGGCGCGACCATCGAAGGGCACGCCTGGCTCGGTCCAGCCAACACCTGCCCCGCCAATCCGCTCGACAGCTTCAGTGGCAAGTGGACCTTCACTCTGACCGGCGTGGAAGGCGCCCTGCCCTTCGGCTCCATCGGCATTCTCACGGCCAGCAGCGGCACCAGTAATCTGGGCCTTCCGGCTGGCGCGCTGCAGATCGTCGACGACACCAGCGTCGGGGGGCAGTTGAGCCGGCAGTCGCCGGACAGCGGCAAATTCCAGATCCTGCCGGATTGTTCCGGTGGCTCGCTCCGGCTGAATCTTTCCGGAGTGCCCATGACGCTCGATTTCTGGTTCTTCAACGGCGGCAGCGAAATCGTGCTGGTGGGAACCGACAACGGCGCCACCATTTCCGGCAGAGCCCGCCGCACTTAACTACAGCCAACCCGCGGCCGGAACGCGTCACCCCGCGCGTTCCGGCCATTATTCCCGAAACTCTGCGTTAATATGAAAATTGCCGCAGATTTTCAGCCGCGCCGTCCTGAAGCTGAAGTACTGCGTTCATACCGCGCTTTCCCTGCCTCCCGGACTTGTTCAGCTCCGCTCCATCTGGCCCATCGTCACCGCTCCCGCCGGCGCCGAACTGCTGGCGCACCCGGCCTACGTCCCTGTTGCGGACACCGCCGGTCTGCCGCGCGTCCTGCTGATCGGCGATTCCATTTCCGTCGGCTACACACTTGCCGCGCGCGGAACCCTGAAAGGTGTGGCCAACGTGCATCGCCCGGCGGAAAACTGCGCCCACAGCCGCAACGGGCTGCAGCGAATCGGGGAGTGGATTCGCCCCGGCAACTGGGACGTGATCCATTTCAATTTCGGCCTGCACGATATTTCGCTGAAAGGCGGACTTCCGGTGGTTCCGCCGGAAGAATACCGTGCCAATCTCCTTGGAATAGCGGAGATTCTGCGCGGCACCGGAGCCACTCTGGTCTGGGCCAGCACCACCCCCGTGCCGCGCGATCTGCACTGTGTCGACCCGCTCCGCGGAACGGCCTTCGAACAGCGCGCCGCCGATGTCGACCTCTATAACCGCATAGCCGCCGAAGTGATGGCCAGCCAGTCGATCTACGTCAACGATCTCAACTCGCTCGTGAAACCCTGCCTTGCTGAAATCCAGATTCCCGACGACATCCACTTCTCGAAGGCGGGGGACGCCTTTCTGGGCCGGCACGTGGCGGCCTGCCTCAGACCGCTGCTCGCCTCAGCGGGCCAGCGCCGGTAAAGCATCCGCGTGTACAGTGAGCCAGTCCGGATCTTCCGGTTCCGGCCCGGCGCGGAAAACCCAACGGTCTTCTTCCCACTCAAAACCATTGTCCGGATAAGCCCGGCGGCAAGGCTCGTTGTACGCGGTTTCCTGATACAGGCCGACCACCGGCTTGCCGGTGCCCCCGTTGGTATGTCCCGCGGCGCGCCGCACATAATTCAGCAGCGCTTTTTCCACGCCGTACCCGAACACGCGGCAACTCAGCACGAAGATGAGAATTTCCACCCGGTCCGGCAGGCGGGACGTCACCGCGACCGACACCACGCCCATGGTCCCGAACTTGTCTCCCGCCTCCACCACCAAAACCGCATGGTCCGGGCTCTCGTGCCACTGCGTCACCTCTTTGAGAGTGGTGCGGGAGCCGCACATGTTGAACTGATTCGTCCGGTTCACCAGTTCCGCCACGCGCTTCAGTTCCTTCGCCCCGGCTGACCGGATGGTCACCTGCAGCTTCAGCTTCCGGAACATATCCAGCTGCTCCGCGGCGGCAGCGGCCGGATCTTCGAGGAACTTTTGCCGCTCTTCCCGCTGCTTGTAGGCCAGGGTCCGGTCGAGTTCGTCCTGCTCCGGCAGCATGTCCGCCAGCAGCGCCAGCCGGCGCCACACATCGGGACTCTCGGCATCCAGCGTCTCCACTTCCGGCAGCATCTCCCCGACCATGGCGCGCTCATCGGCACGATCGTCGATAAACAGGAAATCTTTCAGCTTGAGGTTGAGCTCGCTCGCGATCCGCCGGATGTTCCCGACTTTCGGCTCCCAGTTGATCTGCGAACTGACGAAGTCGTCCTCATTCAGCGCCGCGCCGGTCCACTTCACATTCGCCGGATTGTTCTTGGACGCAATCGCCAGCAGGACGCCCTTGTGCCGCAGCGCCTTCAGCGTCTTCTGCTTGTCGATGTAGTGCGTGACCGCGCCCTCGCCAATGACGCCGCTCCAGAGCGTGTTGTCCAGATCGCACACGATCACTTTCTTCTTCGAGAGCTGAATCTGCGTCACGATGGCATCGAGGTAGATGCCGGCCGCCACGCGCCCGAATTCCGCCGGGTGCTGCAGTTCGGAGTCGTAGAACAGACTTCCCAGAGCCTCTTCGGAATGACTGGAGAGCAGGGCGGCCTCATCCAGGAGAAAGAAGTGCCGGAAGGACTGCGAATTCAGCTGCTCCAGCTGGCCCGGCAGCCACGCGTTGACCAGTTTGCGGGCCACACTCCGCGGCCGCAGCGTGCCCAGGTTTTTTGCGCGTTCCTTCAGAGTCCCGTTATGCCGGCGGATATTGGCGGAATTGTGCACCAGAATCGGCGCCTCGAACAGATCCCCCAGCAGGCGCATGGTCTTCAGCGCGTCCTGCTCCGCGGCTTCCGCAATCGCGCGCAGACGGGCCGCGCTGGCCGCCGCGGTGCGGATCAGCTGCAGTTCGGAGTACTCGATATGGAAGGAGTAGGTGAACGGGCTGAAGAAGACGATGTCGAACGTCCGCCCGTCCAGATCGCGCAGGAACCGGTGCAGTTCCACCGGATTCTTGCTGGTGGCGTAGGTGGGTTCGAGGGTGATGCCGTGAAAGAGCAGCGGCCCGGCGAGAAACGAAACCACATCCAGATGCAGGCAGTCGCCCACGAACAGCACTTTCGCGCGCTTTCGCCCCGGGTCGGTGACAATGCGATGAATATCGTCCAGCGTTGCCGTCAGCCGCGCCATCTGTTCCGCGGTCAGATGCGGCTGCAGTTCCCGCACGAAGATGGCCCGGTCGGATTCGGTGACCTGCTTCTTCCGCGCCAGGTAGGCTTCGGCGGAGTTGCCCGGTTCGTAACACTGTTTCAGCTTTTCGCCGATGTAAAGATCGCGATAGCTGGCATCCCCTTTTTCAAAGAAGATTGCCAGATAATCGACGAAAATCAGGAGCTCAAGCCGGACGAACTCGGCCAGCGATTCCGCGTCCGCCCGGCCAGCGGACGGGTATTTCTCCCAGTCCGCAATTGAAGCAACCAGAGCCTCTCCCAACACCGTGCGGCGAATTCGCAGGACTTCTGCAGGGGAGTCTGATTTTAACTGCATATAGCAAAGTTTAATACAGTGTAATGAGACGTTTCAGTACAACTTTCATTACGTTTTCATAAGTGCCGATTCCGTATTGCAGTTAGTTAACCCGCTGCTTTCCCGCCGGATTCTCCACGAATTTCGGCGGGGCCGTGTCGCCGGCGAACTCCGCGGCGGTCAGATACGCGAGCCGCAGGATCTTCGCCATCTTCACGTAGTTGATCCGGTCGGCGGTGTCGGTGGTGTGGTGATAATCGGGATGAAAGCCGGTGAACCACCACAGCGCCGGGACGTTGTGCAGCACGAAAGGAAACTGGTCGCTGCGGAAAAAGACGTTCAGCGCGGCCTCCCGGTCGAACCGGTCGTCCAGCACCAGCCCGATCTGTTTGTTTTTCGCCTCGACCACCCGACGGTAATCCGGGCTGTAGAGCGACCCGATCAGATTCAGCCGGTTCGTCGTATCCGCCGGGATTTCGATCAGCCCCTTCGTCTGGTCGCTTTCCTCCTCATTCCGGCCGATCATGTCGAAATTCAGCATGGCCCGCGTCGTCGCGAGCGGACGCAGCGGGTGCGCGGCCATGAAGTACGCGCCCAGCAACCCGCGCTCTTCCGACGCGAACACCACGAACAGCAGGGACCGCTTCGGCCTCTGCCCGGCTTTGGCGGCGGCCGCAAAGGCATGCGCCAGAGCCACCACGCCCACCGTGCCGGACCCGTTGTCGTCCGCCCCGTGCCAGACCTCCGCGCCGCTCACGCCGTCGTGATCGTGGTGCGCGCTCATCAGGATGGTTTCGGCGCCGAGTTGCGGATCGCTCCCCTCCAGCAGGCCCGCTACGTTGTAACTCCGTCCGGTCGTTTCCGAGGCATTCCGGAAGTGCATCGTCACCACGGCGCCAGGCAGCGCCCGGGACTGCGGTTTTAAGTCGCGGTCGATGGCCGCCTGCAGTTCCGCCGGAGAGAAGCCTGCCAGCAGTTCCTTCGCCGCGGCGTCGGAAATCACCGCCGAGGGCGTGTGCAGCGCGTCTTCCGCCAGAGCCTGCAGGGGCAGAGGCACGGTTCGCCGTCCCGCTCCGCCGATGCGCGCGACTCTCTCCTGATTTGAGAGGTGGTTCCGGTTCGGTTCCGCCACAATCAGCACGCCCGCCGCTCCGTGCGCCTGCGCGTTCAGCACTTTCACCCGCGTGGTCGCATAGCGTGTGTTGCCCGTGCCGTTGAAGACCGACGCCGCGTTCGCTTCCTGCGGCTCATGATCGAAGAGGAGCACGATCTTCCCGCGCGGGTCGATTCCTTGGTAATCGTCGTAATGCAGTTCCGGCGCGGTGATGCCGAAGCCCGCGAAGACCACTTCCGCTGTCACGTCCACGTCGGACGGAAACGCGCCGGACGCCTCCGGAAACTTCCACTGCTTCTCAAGGCCGCCGCGCTTCAGGGACACGAAACTGCGCGCCCGGTCCGCGCGGTACTCGATCAGTTCCACGGGCTGCAAAAAACTCCCGCCCGCGGCTGGCTTCAGACCCGCCTTGGCGAACTCGGAGGCAACCCAATGAATGGCCGCCTCGTCGCCGGGTTGCATCGAAAGCCGCCCCTGCATCCCGTCGGAGGCCAGAAAGGTGAGATTCGCCCGCAGGGTGTCTTCCCGGATGGTGTCGAAACCCGCCTGCTGGCCGGACGCCACCCACGCGGCCCAAAATGCCAAAAATCCGAAAAATTTGCGTACAGACATTAGAATTGGCAATCAGGCTAGCACACCCCACATGCGCCTTTTCTTCCTTTCCGCCCTTGCCACCGGCCTGCTCGCCCAGCAGGCACAAAACCCGTCGCCCCAAAACCCGTCTCCCATGGTCGAACACTCGCGGCCCCACCCGCGTCTTGCGGAACCGCCTGGTGGAATCTCCGGACGCCATGAAAAGCTGACCGCCGGAACGCTTTTCATCCCCGATGCCCTTGCTCGCCGGAAGCACGCGCGGCTCCTGGTTCACTTCCACGGCGGACCCCTTGTGCCCGAACTCGCCGCGGCGACGCTGAAGATGGCCGTGATTTCCGTCCAGACCGGTTCCGGTTCCGGTGTTTACGCGAAACAGTTCCAGAGCCCGGCGCTGTTCGGCGACATGCTCCGGGAAGCGGCGGAAAAATCCGGTCTCACCTTCGATTCCGTCACGCTCAGCGCGTGGAGCGCCGGGCACGGTGCGATCCGGGAGATCCTCGCCGTCCCGGAGTATTATGCGCGCGTTGAGCAGGTTCTGCTGATCGACGGACTCCACACGGGCTATGCGGGCGGCAAACCCGGACCGCTCGAATCGAAGCTTGAACCCGACCATCTGGAGATCTTCCTGAAATTCGCCAAAGACGCTGTCGCGGGCCGCAAAACGATGCTGATCACCCACTCGGAAATCTTCCCGGGCACCTTCGCCAGCACCACCGAGACGGCCGATTGGCTGCTCGATCATCTCGGACTGAAGGCGCAACCGCGTCTGCGCCAGGGTCCAATGGGCACCCAACAACTCAGCGAGACTCAAAAGGGACGCCTTCGCGTTCTCGGCTTTGCTGGTAATACCGCGCCGGACCATGTGGATCAACTACAAGCTCTTGTCGTCTGGCTCCGCGAAATGCGCTAAAACTTTCCCGCCGCTCAGCCGATAAGTGTTTTGAAGAGGGCTACCCGCCAATGCTGATACCGTTTCCTACGTTCGAAAGCAATCTGACCGCGCTCATTGACAGCGCCCATGAACTCCACGCCGGAAACACGGATGGCGCGATGGCAAATCTTCTCGCTTTGCACACCCGTCTGCTCCGTTTCCAGCGCAGCGGGCGGCACCGTCGGCTGGCCGAATTCGTCGATAACGCGCTGCAGGCCTGCGAACGCGGGGAACGGGACTATGCTCTCGCCGAACTTATGAATGCTTTCACACACTTCATTCCGGAACAGGCGGCTTAGCTCAAATCGGAATCAATGTTACGCTTTCGATGTAGGTATGGATATCGCAACCTTGGTTGCCATGGTCGTTTCCCCATTGGCAACACTGGCCGTCGTCGGTCTCGGCCAGGTTCTGAATCATCGCAGTGGCAAAGCACGTGCAGAGGAAGTCAAGGTGGATCTCTCCTCTCAGATCAACTCGATCAAAACTGACATGAACGCGAACATGTCCCAACTTCGAAACGACCTGTCGACGCAGCTTCTGCGTGTCGAGGAAAAGCCGGAAAAAGTGGCAAATGACATGAAAGAGTGGTTCCGATCGGAACTCCGGGCATCCATGGCAGAGTTACAGTTGTCGCTCGCTCAGACGCCGGCGAAGACGCGAGCCAAGGCTGCGGGACAGGGTTCTTCTTTGGAAAGCTCGTAACACGGTGCCCCAAAAGGGCACCACAAATCCCGATTTTCGGCATTCGCCGTCACCGCAAACCTCTTCCGGTCACGAGGTAGACGGCGAAACTCCACAACCAGTGTCCGCCCTCATAATGCTCCCCGCGAATACCCTCCAGACCTACCGCGCGCAGCCGGTCGGCCAGTTCCGCCAATCCGGCCCGCCGCGGACTCGCCGCCGGCATTCCCGAAACAATACCTCCCAGCATCCAGGCCCGGCTCAGATTCAGCCCCGCCAGGTGGTATAGCTTTCCATCGGTCACATCCGTGACCCGCGTCGGTTCCAGTTCCAGCGCCGGCAGAAACTCACCGAACCACTTCCCGAACTCCGCCGCCGGCAACAACCGCCGGACCACATCCGCCTCCGCCAGACACGGTGAGAGGAAATCCTCTCCGGAAGGCTCGTAAGCCAGCGGGCAGTTCCGGTCCTTCAGGTAGTAATCCCGCGCCCGGCTCTCCAGCAAGCTCCCGAATTCCGCTTTGCCAGCCGCCCGCGAGTAATCCAGCATCAGCCCCAGTCCGAATGCCGTATTGTTGTGTTCGCCCGTCCGGATCGGGTGCTCCAGCTTTGGCAGCCACGCCGAAACGCGCGCCACGGCCGCATCTTCCAGCGGACGCAGCGTCATCGCCCACTCCCGCGCCTGCGGATCATCCCATTCCCGCAACTCCGCCGCGAGCAGAAGCAGCCAGGCCAGCCCGTACGGGCGCTCGAAGGACGTACGCCCCTCTGCCTGCAGATAATTCACCTCTGCCGCGATGTGCGCCGCCGTCAGGCTCTGGCCCACGGCCCGGCGCGCTTCGGACGCGAACGGCTCCGCGGGAAACAGCCGCGCCAGCCGAACCAGCAGCCAGTGCCCGTGCACCGACGAATGCCAGTCATAACAGCCATAAAAGGCAGGCGTCAGCTCACGAGGAGGCTTCACATCCGCATCCGAATTCAGCGAATGCGCGATCTTGTTCGGGTACTCCTTATGAACGCAATCGAGCGCCAGACGCGCGAAGCGCCCCGCCTGTGCCGCGTCGAAATCGGAATCCGCCATCAGACCACCGCTCAAAAAACAAACCATCCAGAACAGCCGCATGGCTATTTCACGAAATGCATCTTCATGAACTGCAGATAGACATCCCAGTCGGAAGGCACCATCCCGTGACCGCCCGCATGCATGAGATACCCCATGTCATGCAGCACCGCCTGTCCGGCCGGGGGCACCTCGTCCACGCCCAGCCCCTGTTTCCCGAACAATCGATAAACCGGCTCCGCCGCCTTCGCCGCCAGAAACTCACCCTTCGGATCCGACCACTTATCGGTGTTTCCTGTCTGTAGCAGCAGCGGCCGGGGCGCAATCAGCGCAACCAACAAATTCGCGTCCACCGGCGATGTTTCCGGATGCGCCGCATACTTCCCATAATTCTCCGCAAACTGATATGGATACCGCCCCGAGGCAACCAGGTGCGCGATGGTCTCGCCGTAATTCCGCCGGCTCAGAGCCGCCCCGCCTTCGCCGGAACAACTCGCAATCACCATCGCGAACCGCTCGTCATGCGCGCCGGCCCACATCACCGTCTTGCCGAGACGGGACACACCGGTCAACGCCACGCGCTTCGCATCAACGCCTTTATCGGACACCAGGTAATCCAGCGCGCGGCTCAGGCCCCATGCCCACGCGCTGACCGCGCCCCACTCGTCGGCTGCCGGTTTTTCCTGCCCCGGCTTCAGATACAACTTCCGCACGCCGAGCGTCACGCCGCCCAGGAAATCCGGATCGATATCGCCGTAATAAACCGTCGCGACACCAAACCCCTCTTTCACGAACGCCGGCACGTTCAGCTTGCCGAACCCTCGTCCCTGCGTCGCCGGAACCCGCTTCTGATCCCGGCCCCAGATCTCGCCCACCTTCACGCCCGGATCGTCCACCGCGTTCGAATTGGCGGAAAAACCCGCATTCAGCAGCACCGGCACGGGGCCTTTGGCATCCGCCGGTAAATACAGCAGCAGATCCATCTTCGGACCCGCTTTGTCTTTCGAAAAATAAATCGTGACCTGGCGCCGGATGGCCCTTCCGTCATAAGCCGGCGTGCCCTTGTCATAGACATCGAAACTCATGTCCGAAGGACGCCCAGGCATGCGCCCATACTGGTTTTCTTCGAACAGCCGGACAATCTCCGGACGCCGCTTCTCCGTCCAGATTTTCGTGTCTTTGACGGGTTTGCCGTTTAGAAGAACCAGCGCATCCGGCAGTGTATAAGTTCCGGCCAGCGACTCCGTGTAATTCACCGGAATCCCCGCCACCGTATCCGCCGGATAATCGGCAATCTGCGCCGCCGCGCGCACCGCCAGCACGGGAATCAGGACCCATCCACTCAGAACCCAATCACGACCGCTCTTCATGGCCGCGATTATTTCACATGAACGCAGGAATCAACCCAAAGCCCGCCCGAAATGCTTCTGTAAAACCAGCACCACCGTCCCCCGCAACCGCGCCATCCCGTCTTCATGCGCCGGCGTTACCAGGGGAGCCGTCCCGCCCCGCGGCACCTGCGCCCGCACCTCATTCTCGATAATGGGCCCGAACCGCTCCCACGACCGTGTCAGATCCCCGATCACCACAATCCGGTCCGGCGCCAGCGCCGCCACGATGAGCCGCATCCCGTGCCCCAGATGATGCGCCATCTTCTCCAGCGCTTCAACCGCCCGTGAATCCCCCTGATCCGCGCGCTGCAGCAACTCCGCGAAAGTCAGATCTGCCGACCCGTAATACCGGAGTGCGGCCTGGTTCGACGCATAAACCTCCCAGCATCCCCGGCATCCGCACCCGCACAACGGCCCTGCCGGATCCACCGGGACATGCCCGATCTCCCCCGCCATCCCGTTCAGCCCGCGTGCCAGTTTCCCGTCCAGCAGAATTCCGGCACCGATCCCCTCACTCACGGTCACCACCACCAGATGCCGCTCCGGGGCATGTTGCCCAAACCACTCCTCCGCCAGCGCGCAGCCATTCGCCGCGTTATCGAGTTCCACGTCAAGCCCCGTCGCCGCGCTGATGGGACCTTCAAGATCCACATCCCGCCAGCCCAGATTCGGCGCAAACACGAACCGCCGGCTGACAGGATCCACCCGTCCCGGCAGACTGATTCCCACCCCTTCGATCTTCTTCCCCGCGCATCGCGCCTGCAGGTTCCGAATGCGCGCAATCACCGCGTCGATCGCCGCTTCCGCCTGCCCCGGCGTTGCCAGCGCTTCCTGGCTGAGGAAACGCCCGTTCACATCGGCCAGCGCCACTGTCGTCAGCGTCGGCCGGATATCCACGCCGATAATCACCCGCTCTTCGTTGAGCCGCAGAAACGTCGGACGCCGGCCTCTCGGCAGCCGCCCTCGCGGGCCTTCCAGCACCCATTCGTCCCCGATCAGTTCTTCCACAATCAGGGAGATCGTGCTGCGCTGCATGCCCGACAGCCTCGCCAGTTCCGCCCGCGACAGGGTCTGCCGCGTTCGAATCAGATTCAGTACAACGCGGCGGTTGATCCGCCGTACAACATCAGTGGACGCAGTCTGCATGGACTTTCAGTCATAATAAACGCATGAAGCACCTGTGGACAGTCGCACTCTTCGTCTCCGTCGCCTTCGCCGCCGACCAGAAACTCGGCCAGCCCCTCACCGTGAAAGATTCCATGACGCTCGCCACGCTGATGGAGCAACCCGCGCCCTATGTCGGCAAGACCGTCCAGGTCACCGGCAAAATCACCGAGGTCTGCGAAATGGCCGGCTGCTGGATGAACCTTACCGATAACTCCGGCCACCTGCTCCGTATCAAAGTCGAGGACGGCGTGATCGTGTTCCCGAAGGATTCCATCGGCAAGACGGCCATCGCCGAAGGAACGCTCGAAAAACACGAGATGTCCCGCGAGCAATTGATCGAAGAAGCCAGGCATGAGGCGGAAGAATCCCACAAAAAATTCAACCCCGCGAAAATTAAATCCGGCAAAACGGTTTATCAGATCGCCGGTTCCGGCGCGGTTATTCAGGACCGCTAAGCGAATAGAGCGTCAGCACGGTTCGCCAGTTACGGCCCGTGCTGATGGTCTTCAGTTTCGAATCCATCCAGGCATTGGTCAGCTTCGTCTTCGCCGCCCCGTTCACCAGGGACAGATAGATCTCGCCGCCCCGCACCGTGAACTCATCCGGCGGCGAACGCTGCGGATCGAGCGCATCCACAAGATCCCTTGCCGGAACATCCCGCAGAAACACCACGTGCAGTTGTTTCTCGTCGTCCCCGCGCGCGACATAGGGATTTTCCCGCACTATTTTCGCGATTTCCTCGTGCGTTCGCAGAATTACCGGCGAGGAAAACCCGAACCGTTCCGAAATTCGCGCCTCAATCGTCCCCGGCAGGCTCTTCAATACCTTCGCGTCTGCCCGGAAAATCACATTCCCGCTCTGGATGTAATTCTTCACCTCCGTGCATCCGGCATCCACGAAGAATGCGCACAAATCCTTCATCGGGAGCTTATTCTTCCCGCCCACGTTCACGCCCCGCAGCAAAGCCACCGCCCTGGCCTGACCCATGCCCGCCTCCTGTTATAAACTCAGTCCGTTATGCTCAAGGCAATTCTACTCAGTATCGTTTTCCCCTCCGTTCTCGCCGCCCAGACCGGGAAACTCGACATCTGGTGGGTGGACGTGGAAGGCGGCGCCGCGACTCTGATCGTCACCCCGACCGGCGAAAGTTTCCTGATCGACACCGGCAACCCCGGCGAGCGCGATGCTGCCCGCATCTTCGACGTCGCCACGAGACAGGCCGGCCTGCGCAAAATCGACGCTCTCTTCACCACTCACTATCACGGCGATCACGTCGGCGGCGCGCCCGCGCTTTCCAAACTGATCCCCATCACGAAATACTACGATCACGGCGACTCCGTCGAGCCGGAAGGCAGCGGGGGCAAACCCTGGATCGCGTACAAGAGCGTCGCCGCCGGTAACCGCTCGCCGGTTAAGCCCGGCCAGGTGATCCAGCTCCGTGAAGTAAAACTCGACGTCGTTTCCTCGGCCGGCAAGGTCCTCTCCAAACCGATCAATGGCGGCGGTCCCAACCCTTTCTGCGACGGCGCAATACAAAAAGACATCGATAAATCGGAAAACGGCCAGAGCGCCGGCCTGCTGCTCACGTACGGAAAATTCAAATTCTTCGATATCGGCGACCTCACCTGGGACCGCGAAATGATGCTCGCCTGCCCGGTGAACAAAGTCGGCGCCGTGACTCTCCTCCAGGCCACCCACCACGGCTTCTTCAACGACGCCTCCGGCGCGCCAGCCCTGTACAACGCTCTGAAGCCTGTCGTCGTGGTCGTCAACAACGCCCCGAAAAAAGGCCTGCAGCCCTCCGCCTACGAACTCATCTCCAAGCTCCCCGGCGTCGAAGGCGTGTGGCAACTCCACGAAGCGGTAGACAGCGACAAGGCCCACAACACCGCCGAACAGAAGATCGCCAATCCGGGCAGTGAAGATCAGGGCCACTGGGTCAAAGCCACGGTCGCGAAAGACGGCTCTTTCACGCTCACCAACAGCCGGAATCAGTTCAGTGAGACCTACCAATCCCGCTAAATGCCCCTTCTCAAACCGTTCGACCAGTCCGGCATCGACCGTGATTCTCTGGGCGTTGCCCGCTACCAGACTCTCGCGCCCAACCTCGTCGAAATGCTCCGGCGCACGGTGGATCGCGTCCCGGACGCCGAAGCCCTGGTCGAGTTTGAAGGCCCGCGAATCGCCTATCGCGAACTCTGGGACCGCGCTGCTCGCGTCGCCGGCGGTCTTCGCGCCCTGGGCATCCGCCGCGGCGACCGCGTGGCCATCCGCCTGCCCAACGGTATCGACTGGTGCGTCGCCTTCTTCGGCGCGCAACTCGCCGGAGCCGCAGCCGTCCCCGTCAACACCCGCCTCAGCGAGTCGGAGATCGACTACGTCCTCACGGATTCCGGCAGCGCCTTCGTCTTCCTCCCCGGCGCGCCGCTTCCCGACGGCCCGGCGTACGCCATCGAAGACCTGACCTTCGCCGACCTCTCCGCCATCTTCTACACCTCCGGCACCACCGGCTTCCCCAAAGGCGCCATGACCACGCAGGAGAACTTTCTCTCCAACATGGAAACCGCCCGCCGCGTCGGCATCGGCCCCGCCGGCCCGGTCCGCAACCTGGTCTCCGCCCCGCTCTTCCACGTCACCGGCTGCAACACGCAGCTGCTGCCTACCTGCGAAGGCGGCGGCGCCACCGTGATCCTGCCGCAGTTCCACGTGCAGACCTTCCTCCGCGCCATCGCGACCGAGCGCATCGAGGTCATCATCACCGTCCCCGCCATCTACTGGCTTGCCATCCACCAGCCCAACTTCCGCGAGTTCGATATGTCCCGCGTCCGCCGCCTGGCCTACGGTGGCGCCGCCGCCGCGCCCGACCTCATCGCCGCGCTCATCGAAGCCTTCCCCAACGCTGCCGTCTCCAACAGCTACGGCCTCACGGAAGTCTCCTCGATCGCCACTTTCCTGCCCGCCGGATACTCCGTCACGCGACCCGACGCCGTCGGTCTCGCCGCGCCTGTGGTCGACCTGCGTCTGACCGATGTCAGCGGCGATGTCGGTGAGCTTCTTATCCGCGGCCCGAACGTAGTCCCCGGCTACTGGAACAAGCCCGAGGCCACAGCGGAGACGTTCGCGGACGGCTGGCTCCGCACCGGCGACCTCGCCCGGCTCGACGCGGAAGGCTTCCTCCAGATCTGCGACCGCAAGAAGGACATGGTGAACCGCGGCGGCGAAAACGTCTACTGCGTCGAAGTGGAAAGCGCGCTCACGGCCCACCCCGATATCTTCGAAGTGGCCGTCATGGGCGTGCCCGATGAAATGATGGGCGAGAAAGTCGGCGCCATCGTCGTGCCCAAACCAGGCCGCACGCCCGAGCCCGCCGGCATCGTCCGTTTCGCCCGCGAACACCTCGCCGATTTCAAAGTGCCACAATACATGGTCATCCGCTCCGCCACCGATTTCCTGCCGCGCAACCCGGGCGGCAAAATCCTGAAGAAAGCTCTGCGCCAGAACATAGACTGGGGAAAGCCGCTCCGATGACCATCGACAACTTACACGAACTTACCGGTAAAGAAGTAGCCGTCTCGGACTGGTTGACGGTCGACCAGCGCCGCATCGATCTGTTCGCCGACGCGACCGAAGATCGCCAGTGGATCCACCTCGACCGCGAGCGTTCCGAACACGATTCGCCCTACCGGACCACCGTCGCGCACGGCTTCCTCACGCTGTCTCTGCTGAGTCATCTTTCCCGCAATGTGCTGCCCGTGGAAGGCGTGACCATGCGCGTCAACTACGGCCTGAACCGCGTGCGCTTCCCCGCGCCCGTGCGTGTGGATTCCCGCATCCGCGGCCGCTTCACGCTGCAGAACGTCAAACCGTTTTCCGGAGAAGGCTCCAGCGGCGCCGACCTCACTTTCGCTGTAACCATCGAGCTCGAAGGCTCTGAAAAGCCCTGCTGCGTGGCGGAGTGGATTGTCCGCTACTATCGTTGAACTGCCTGACTCCGACCGCGTGGACCGGGAAACGAGGAGCATGAGCGCGTCGTCTCTTCCCGTGATAGCGTGAGAGTGATGAGCGTGGCTGCCGGACTCGATAGTGTTCTGGAACCCCTGAGTCAGTGTCTGGACGCGGAATCGGCGCGGCGTCTGGTGGCCTTCCGAATCGATCCTCAGGTGTTAGCGCGGATCGAGGTGCTTGGTGAAAGCGCGAATGAGGGGCGGCTAACCGCTGACGAGCGATCCGAATACGAAGCTCTGATCAATGCCGCCGACTTCATCTCCATCCTTCGGCTAAAAGCGCAGCGGCAGCTGGCCCGGCTTGCTAATTAACGGTGGATTCCGGAACCCGGTCTTTTGTTCGGGAGAGGGCCGGAAGTCGTTGCGAGTGCTGACTGCTTCACCAGGACCACAGCGCAGTGCCGCATCACATCGAACACATTGTCGCCCGTCAGCATGGCGGTGGCGATAATATCGAAAATCCTGCGTTCGCCTGCCATCGCTGCAATCTGCACAAAGGCCCAAACCAAAGCGGAATCGACCCGATGACAGGCAAGGTGGAGAGCCTGTTCCACCCCCGCCCAGACCGGTGGGCGGATCAGTTTGTTTATCGTGGCGCTTATGTTCAGGGTTAACCGCATCAGGCCGAACTACCGTTGCCGTCCTTGCGTTGAATGATGCCAGGCGCATCGAACTAAGAGAAGAGATTCTCGGCCGGATGGACTGATCTGATTTATCCCAATCCTGATCTCCCCCGTCCGAATCCCCTCATCTCCCCCCGCGATACCATCATTAAACATGCGCCACCTGTGCCCAGAAGCCTCCGAACCTGGCGTCACCCTCCGCGCCGCGAAATGATGACGACCGACATCACGCCGGTCCGCGCCGGTGAAGAACTCGACACCGGCAATCTCGCGGCCTGGCTGCAAGCCCGGCTGCCCGATCTCGCCGGCAACATCGAAATCGCCCAATTCCCGAACGGCCACTCGAACCTCGTCTATCTGATCCGCGCGGGCGCAACCGAGTACGTCCTCCGCCGCCCGCCCCTCGGCCCCGTGCCCCCCAAAGCGCACGACATGGCCCGCGAGTTTCGCGTGCTGGACGCGGTGAATCCCCACTTCCCGGAAGCCCCTCGCGTCGTCCTGCTCTGCGAAGATCCCGCCGTCGTCGGCGCGACGTTTTTCCTCATGGAACGCCGCCACGGCATCGTTCTTCGCGACGCGCCACCGCCCGAATGGAACGCCGTCCCCGACTACCCGCGCCTGGTCAGTGAAGCCTTCATCGACTGCCTGGTGCGCCTGCACGAAGTGGACGTCGCCGCCCCGAAAATCGCCGCGCTCGGCAAGCCCGCCGGTTTCGTCGAACGCCAGGTGCGCGGCTGGTCCGAGCGCTGGCAGCACGCCAAAACCGAAGAACTCCCCGCCATGAACCGCGTGATCCACTGGCTTCAAAACCACATCCCCGCCTCGCCCGCGCCCACGCTCGTCCACAACGATTTCAAGCTCGACAACGTGATGCTCGCGCCCTCCGCGAACCGCGTGGAAGCCGTGCTCGACTGGGAGATGACCACCCTCGGCGACCCCCTCGCCGACCTCGGCCTTACCCTCTGTTACTGGACCTGGGCCTGTATCGCCTCGCAAAACGATCCGCACCCCGCCACGCCCGTCATCACCATGTCGCCCGGCTGGTACACGCGCGATGAATTCGTCCACCGCTATGCGCTCCGCACCGGCCGCGACGTCTCGCAACTCGGCTATCACGAAGTGCTCGGCATCTTCAAACTCGCCGTGATTCTGCAGCAGATCTACGTGCGTTTCCATCGCGGCCAGACGCACGACGAACGCTTCCGCGCCTTCGACCGCCGCGTCCGCACCCTTGTCCAACTCGCCGATGAACTGGTGAACCGCAACTCATGAGCAAGATATATCTGATCCGCCACGGCCAGGCCGGCACGCGCAACTGCTATGACACGCTCTCCGATCTCGGACGCCGCCAGGCCCGCCTCGCCGGCGAGTACTTCGTTCGCTCCGGCATTCGTTTCGACGCCGCGTACTCCGGCGCGCTGACCCGGCAACGGCAGACCGCCGACGAGGTGCTCTCCGCCTATTCCGACGCGGGCGTGGCCGTTCCCGAACTCACTGTCGACCCCGGCTGGAATGAGTTCGATCTCGACCACGTCTACAGCCAGCTCGCGCCCATCCTGTGCGAGGAAGACGCCGCCTTTCGCCACGAGTTCGAAACCATGCGCGCCGACCTGCTTGCCGCCGGCGAACAGCACGACGCCGCGGTCCATCGCCGCTGGACCCCCAGCGACCTCAAAATCGTGCAGGCGTGGATCAAAGGCCACCCCCGCTACGACGGCGAAACCTGGCTCGCTTTCCATGACCGCATCGCCGCCCGCCGCACCGCCCTCGCCGCCACTGCAGATCCCACCGACGACCACAACATCGCCATCTTCACCTCCGCCACGCCCATCGGCATCTGGGCCGCGCTCAGCATGGACGTGGAGGATTACCGCGCCATGCGCCTTGCCGGTGTGCTCCTGAACGCTTCCATCTCCGTCATGCGCCTCCGCGCGGATCAACTCCGCCTGCACGCGTTCAACGGCGTCCCGCATCTGGACCCGGCCCTCTGCACATACCGCTAAGCTTTGTTATAAAGTGCAGTCATGGCACAAGCGGCAGCAATCACTCTCAACATCCCCGCACCGGCCAAACCGGCCACCCTCGCCGACGAACGCCTCCACCGCAAACAGCGCATGGCCGCCGGCTTCCGCCTCTTCGCCCGCTTCGGTTACGACGAAGGCGTCGCCGGCCACATCACCGCCCGCGACCCCGAACAACCCGACCACTTCTGGGTCAACCCCTTCGGCGTTCACTTCGCCCACGTCCGCGCCTCCGACCTGATCCTCGTCAACTCCCGCGGCGAGGTCGTGGAAGGCAAACACCCCGTCAACCGCGCCGCCTTCGCCATCCACTCGCGCGTGCATGAAGCGCGTCCGGATGTCGTCGCCGCCGCCCACTCCCACTCCATGTACGGCAAGTCCTGGTCGTGCCTTGGCAAACTCCTCGACCCCCTCACACAGGACGCCTGCGCCTTTTACGAAGACCACGGCCTCTTCGACGACTTCACCGGCATCGTCTACGACACCAGCGAGGGCGACCGCATCGCCGCCGCGCTCGGACCCCGCAAAGCCGCCATCCTGCGCAACCACGGCCTGCTCACCGTCGGCCAGACCGTCGACGAAGCCGTCTGGTGGTTCATCGCCATGGACCGCAGTTGCCAGTCCCAGCTGCTCGCCCAGGCCGCGGGCACGCCGGTCCCCATCCGCCACGAAGACGCGCTGCTGACGCGCAGCCAGCTTGGCACCCCCGCCGCCGGCTGCTTCCAGTTCCAGCCCCTCTGGCAGTGGATCACGCGCCTCGAACCCGACCTCCTCGACTAAAATTCATGCACTTCGAATACTCCGCTAAAGTGAACGACCTCCGCGCGCGCGTCAGCGCCTTCATGCAGGAGCACGTCTTCCCCAACGAGCACAAATTCCACGAGCACACCCGCGGCCCGAACCGCTGGCAGCCCGTGCCGATTATCGAAGAGCTCAAGCCCCTCGCCCGCGCCGCCGGACTCTGGAATCTCTTCCTGCCCGCCAGCGAACACGGCGCCGGACTCACGAACCTGGAATACGCGCCCCTCTGCGAAATCATGGGCGCCTCGCCCATCGGCCCCGAAGTCTTTAACTGCTCCGCGCCCGACACCGGCAACATGGAAGTCTTCGAGCGCTACGCCTCCCCGGAACTCCGCAAGCAGTGGCTGGAGCCTCTGCTCGCCGGTGAAATCCGCTCCTGCTTCGCCATGACGGAGCCCGCCGTGGCTTCTTCCGACGCCACCAACATCGAATCCAGCATCGTCCGCGATGGCGACGAATACGTCATCAACGGCCGCAAGTGGTGGACCTCCGGCGCCGGCGACCCGCGCTGCAAAGTCGCCATCTTCATGGGCAAGACGGACCCCACCGCGCCCAAGCACAAACAGCAGTCCATGATCGTGGTGCCGATGGACGCGCCCGGCGTGAAGATCGTCCGCATGCTTCCCGTCTTCGGCTATGAACAGGCCCCGCACGGCCACGGCGAGGTGCTTTTCGAGAACGTCCGCGTGCCCGCCGGCAATCTGCTGCTGGGCGAAGGCCGCGGCTTCGAGATCGCCCAGGGACGCCTCGGACCCGGCCGCATTCACCACTGCATGCGCCTCATCGGAGTGGCCGAACGGGCTGTCGCTGATATGTGCCGCCGCGTGAAATCCCGCGTGGCTTTCGGGAAAACGCTGGCCGAACAGGGCACCATCCGCGCCGATATCGCGACCTCCCGAATCGAAATCGAACAGGCCCGCCTGCTGGTTCTCAAAGCCGCGTGGATGATGGACACGGTCGGCAATAAAGGCGCGCGCGCGGAAATCGCCATGATTAAAGTGGTGGCTCCGAACGTAGCGCTGCGCGTCCTCGACCGCGCGATTCAGGCCCACGGCGGCGCGGGCGTTTCGGATGACTTTGAATTAGCCGGCGCCTGGGCGAACTCCCGAACCCTGCGCCTCGCCGACGGCCCCGACGAAGTCCATCTGGAGGCCATCGCGAAACTGGAACTGAAGAACTATTGAAGAGTTAAGATCAGAATAATGACCATCGAAGAAGCCATCGAAGTCACCCGCAAGGCGAAGGAAAGAGCCGAGCGCGCCATCGCTTTCTGCAAGACCCGCTATCTCACCGAAGAGCAGAAAAAGGAGCTCGACTCCCTGATCGCCGAGCACCAGGCGGTGGTGGAGCAGATCGAATTCGAAATCTCCCAAAAAGGCGCGATGCTGCCGTTTAATCTCCGCCCCGGCGCGCCGGTGAACTGACAGCAAATTGCTGCCAGTCCCCCCGCGCTGACCCCGCCGCGTGGGGCATCTGTATTGGAGTACAAAGTGCCGGTATTGAGAGGACGCTTCGCAGCGGAATCACGCGGAGAGTTCCGGAAGTTCTTTGAGTATGTGAAGGCGCAATTGAAGCTGTTCTCCGTAAAGCCTGTCGAAGTTCCGCGCCAACTCGTCCTTATCAGCGGACAGTCTCATCATCATGTAGATGTCGGCGATTTGCCTGTCCAGATGGGGGATGCCGGTTCCTACGCTCAGGGTCTGCCATAGCTTCGCGGTGCGCGCCCCATGCTCGTTCTTGGGTACCGAGTTTCTCATCGCCTCCAGCACACCCGGCGGTAACGGTTCGTAGATGTACTTATTAATCAGTTTACCTACGTACTGAGGGTGTTTGATACTCCCGGGTTTATAGTCCCAGCTGTACAGCCTATAGATTTCTTCGAAAAATTCAGGTGGGAACTTCTGCGTCCAACGCCGGAGATCCGGGGCAATGTACTGGGCAATGACACGCAGCATGTCCTCTTTGGCTTGGTTGGCGCGGTAGCCCGTGGCGTCGTCTACCAAAGCAATAATTCCGCGCATCGCTAAGCCTTGGATCAGGATGTCGCAGGCAGTGATGATGTGTTCGTATTGCTTCATTGCTCCTTCCGCAGTTTTTCTGGTTGCGCTGTCACCATTGCGGATTTTGTCGTTAAGATCATTGCGGAGCTTGAGGTAAACCTGACACACCATGGGCAGAAGCATGGCGTCGTATCCAACGGCCCTTTGTCCGCTTCTGAGGCGAAAAAATATTGGAGTAGTCGACGATCTTAGCTCTTCTGAGATGAATGGCTTAAGTATTTCAGCTTGCAAGAAGAACGGGAGCCCGTCGCCTGTACTTAACCCGCCTGTACCAGCCTTCGGTGTCCGGGATCGTCCAATTGCCTTAAGGAAGGTACCCTGCGCCAGCAGGCGCTTACCATTCTGCAAAACTGCGGCTACGAAGATCGAATCCCCGATTTGAAGGGGGCCGTCATGCGATGCCTGTGGCAGATCCGCGCCCCACCGCGCCGCCGCTGCTTTCTTGCCACTTTCCGACAGTTCGCGTTTAGAGAGCTTTTCGGCTCTGGCGATCCCGCCTTTTGCGGCTGGTGTCAACTCCGTTGATTCAGATTTCATAATGCGAGCTTATCCGAACCAGGCACGCATTGTCAATAAAAAATGGCACGCATGTGGATAATGTGTCGGCACGCATTGCGCGGGCATTGAATGGATCTGTAAATGGAAACAGTGGGTCACTGATCGGGGGCTGCGAATAGTACAGCCGAACCTGCGAATCCGCCCGCCCAAGGCCATGGACCGGCCTCGACATGAGCCCGGCGCTTCTGCAGATTTTAATAAAGTGAACCAGCCCGCTTCTCGCCGATCGGCCTGTTCGTTTGCATTTCCACCTATGACATAGAATCTGATTCATGCGAATTTCAGCCGCGCTGCTGCTCACCCTGCCCGTCCTCCTGCGCGCCCAGCACGACCAGTCCGCCACCCCCAAACCCAACCCCGCCATCAAAGATCCCGTCGCCATCGCCGCAGGCGCGAAACTCTACAACCAGTCCTGCGGCGGCTGCCACGGCCCGGACGGCGTCGGCGGACGCGGCCCCAACCTCGTGCGTCAACTGCAGTCCCACCAACTCAAAGACGACGAACTCTTCGCCGCCATCCGCAACGGCGTCCCCGGCACCGACATGCCGCCCACCAGCCTCTCCGATGACGACACCTGGAAGCTCACCGCCTACATCCGCGCCCTCACCGGACCCGCTTCGGACAGCCGCGTGCCCGGCGATCCCGTCGCCGGCGAGAGCCTCTACTGGGGCGAAAAGGCCGGCTGCGGCGGATGCCACGCCATCCTCGGCAAAGGCAGCCGCATGGGTCCCGACCTCAGCAACATCGGTGGCAGCCGCCCCCTCGCCTACATCCGCCAGGCCATCGTCCCCGCGAAAAACGACCCCTCCCGCAACTTCGCCCTTTACGGCAAGGAAGGCGTCACGGTAACGCTCAAGAACGGCAAGATCGTCAAAGGCATCGCACGCAATCGCAGCAACTACTCCCTGCAGGTCGTCGACACCAAAGGCGAACTCCATCTCATCCAGATGGCGGACGTGAAAGCCCTGGCCGTCCTCAACCACTCGCTCATGCCGGAGGACTACGATACCCGCCTCACCGCCACGGAACTGCGCGACCTGCTCGCCTATCTCGCCAAACAGTCCATCCGCCCGGCGTCCGACAACGCGAAAGAAGATTCCAAATGAAGACGATCCTCCTCACCCTGCTCACCCTCACCACCGCGGCCGCGCAAGTACGCTATGAGGACATCGTCAAAGGCGCCGGCGACAACTGGCTCACCTACGCCGGCAACTTCCAGGGCTGGCGTTACAGTCCCCTGAAACAGATCACCCTGCAGAACGCCGCCAACGTCGTCCCCAAGTGGACTTACCATTTCCCGGACGCCAACGGCCTGCGCACCTCGCCCATCGTCTACGCCGGCGTCATGTACGTGACGAACTCGAACTCCGTCCACGCTCTCGACGCCCGCACCGGCCGCCTGATCTGGCGCTATGACGATGGCCAGGCCAAACGCCGCGGCGTCAATCGCGGCGCGGCCATCTACGGCGATTCCGTCTACTTCACCACCACCGACAACTACCTGGTCTCGCTCGACCGCCAGACCGGCGCGCTGCTCTTCAGCCACCACTTCGCCGACGCCTCCACCGGCACCATCTCCACCTCCGCGCCGCTTGTCGTCAAGGACAAAGTGCTCGTCGGCAGCGCCGGCGGCGACACCGGCATGCGCGGCTTCATCGCCGCCCTCGATCCCAAAACCGGCGCCGAAGTCTGGCGCACCTGGACCGTCCCCGCCAGAGGCGAACCCGGTTCGGAAACATGGAGCGACCTGCACGAATGGGGCGGCGCGGCCACCTGGCTTTCCGGCACCTTCGACCCCGACTCCAACACCCTCTTCTGGACCACCGGCAATCCGTGGCCCGACTACGCCGGCAAGCCGCGCGAAGGCAACGATCTCTACTCCTGCTCCGTCATCGCGCTCGACCTCGAAACCGGCAAGCTGAAATGGTACTTCCAGTTCACCCCGCACGACCTGCATGATTGGGATGCCCAAAGCTGGCCCGTGCTCCTCGAAATCCCCTGGGAAGGCGCCACGCGCAAAGTCGTCGTGCACGCCAACCGCAACGGCTTCTTCTACATCCTCGACCGCCAGACCGGCAAGTTCCTCAAGGCCACGCAGCTCATCGACAATCTGACCTGGGCCTCCGGCATCGACGACAGCGGCAAGCCCGTCATCGTCCCCGGCAAAGATCCCACGGCCGAAGGCAACTGGGTCTGCCCCAGCGTCAAAGGCGGCACTAACTGGATGGGCCAGAGCTTCAACCCTGGCACCGGCCTGCTCTACATCCTCACGCAGGAAGAGTGCGGCATGTTCACACTTTCGAACCAGAAACCTGTTCCGATGAAGAATTTCGCGGGCGGCGCGGCCACCGAACCCGGCGGCCCCGTCATCCTCCGCGCCATCGACCCGAAGAACGGCAAGCGCGTCTGGCAGTACCCGGTCGGCAACACGTCCCGCATGTGGACCGGTGTCGTCACCACCGCCACCGGCGTTCTCTTTTCCGGCGACGACGACGGCCACCTGATCGCGCTCGAAGCGAAGACCGGCCGCCACCTCTGGCATTACAACGTGGGCGACGTCATCACCGCCTCGCCGATTATTTACGCGGTGGATGGCAAGGAATATGTGTCCATCGCCGCCGGCACCAACGTGTTTTCCTTCGGCTTATTTGAACCGGCGCAGTCCGTGCCGGTGCCGGTGATCACCCTCGAAAAGTAACGCGGAGGCAAAATAACGCGCGCTTTACCGGGCCAGTTGCAGCGGCCCGAAGATCATCTGCCCCAGCACGAAATGGCAGACCGTTACGCCGATAACCGTCCGGTGCCGCGCATATAACGCGCCGAACACCACCGAGCCCAGAAACGCGATCAGGCCCACCTGAAACGAGTAGTGCAGATGCATGACGCCGAACTGCGCGGAAGCCAGCAAAATCGCCGTGCCCACTGGCCTTTCCCCCTTCAGCAGCCGCTCCAGGCAGGATTGCGTGAAACCGCGCCCGGCCAGTTCCTGCAGGAACGCCACGGCCATATACACGAAGATCATCTGCCAGGGGCCCCAGTTCGTCCACTCGATGAGCGGCTGTCCCGCCCACGCCGGGTTGTAGCGCACCAGCGATGCCTTCACCACCACCAGCGCGGGCAAAAACGCGAGGGCGCACAGCAGCCCCTCCAATAACGATCTCCGCCAGTTCCTCGTCGTCAGTCCGAAGGTACTGAGCGGGTAGCGGTGCCGCCTTACAAAAAACAGAATCATGCCGCCCAGCACGCTGTACAAAAAACAGTTCAATAGTTGGGTCGAGATGTCGCGCGCTCGCATCGGCAGGTGCATCACGGTTTCGAGGAATGAAACCGTCGCGGCATACAGGCAAAGCAGAATGACCGATCCCGTGAACAAACGCGTGAACTCCATCCGAAGCTGCATCTCCCGCTCCAGTTGATCGTTCCGCCGGCGCACGTCGTCCAGCGCGCGTTCAAGGCACAGTTCCCGCGCCTCCACTTTTACGCTCATCAGCCCGAACAGCTCCGCCATCTCGCGGAGTGTCCCCGACACCGTTTGATCCACGTGCAGCGCCGTTACCACGGATGACGCGCGCCGGTAATCGCCCTCCATCACCGCTCCGCCCGCCTCGATCAGGCGATCGGAGTGGCTGCCGCAAAAGCACCGTACTTTCTCCACAGAAGTCTCCCGGATGGATTAAAACCAAAACAGAAGTGTAATACTGCTAACGTTCAAATTCAGCAAAAATCACCCGTCTGGAGGATCAAAAGCAAAGATCGTCCAGGCTGTACAAAGAGTTTGCTTTCGTTAACAGACGAGATGTTAATCTTAGCTACAGAAATGGCGACCCTTCCGCTGCGGGTACTCGCGAGCGCTTCCGGTCCCGACCTTCGGGCTCTGTGGAACCGGCTCGTTCTCGCCTTCTCCGCGCGCACGCGTTCCGAAGCTCCCGAAATTGTGCCCATCCCGGACGAATTCGGGCAGATATTCGAAGACGACGTAAACGGCTGGTAACCGGGCTCCCCGTTTCCGCCCGGATCGACCCCGCTGAAACATCCGCACCGTCCGAATCGTTACACTGTTGTATCGGTCGACATGGATCTCCGGGACAACCTCAGCCTCGCTCTCGACGCGATCCGTGCCCATAAGCTGCGCGCCTCCCTCACCATCCTCGGCCTGACCATGGGCGTCGCCACCCTGATTACGGTGATGACCATCGTGCAGGGCGCAAACACGTATGTCGAAACGAAGATCGCGAACCTCGGCACCAACGTCTTCCGTGTCGCCAAAACGCCCTTCGCCGTCGTCGATTTCACCGTCGTCGTCAAAGCTCTGAAGAATAAAAACATCGGCCCCGAAGACCTTGCCGCCGTCCGCGAAGGCTGCAAGTCCTGCGAACTCGTCGGCGCGTCCGCCAGTGGGTCTCTCTCGATCCAGTACGGCAACAAACAGGTGGATGACACCAGCATCATCGGCTATACGCCCAACATGGTCGAGATCGACACGCGCACCGTCGACCAGGGCCGCTACTTCACCGAAAGCGAAGACTTCCATGCCGCCTACGTCTGCCTCATCGGTAGTTCCGTGGTGGATCAGCTCTTTCCGGGCGTCAACCCCGTGGGCCGCAACATCCGCACCGGCAGCCAGGAATTCACTGTTATCGGGACGTTTGAGAAACTCGGCGCTGTGCTCGGTCAGGATCAGGATAATTTCGCCATCATCCCTCTCACCACTTACCTGAAAATCCGGGGCACCCGCTCTTCCCTCACTCTGGAGATTAAAGCGTCCGGCGGAGAGAAAGCTTTCAATGCCGCGCAGGACGAAGTGACCGGCCTGATGCGCACCCGCCGTCACGACCGCGCCGGACAGGACGAAAGCTTCTTCGTCGGCACCGCCCAAAGCTACATCGCCCTCTGGCAGAGCATCAGCGGCAGCTTCTTCGCCGTCTTCGTCCTGGTCAGCTCCATCTCGGCCGTCGTCGGTGGCATCGTCATCATGAATGTGATGCTCGTCAGCGTCACCGAACGCACCCGCGAGATCGGCGTCCGCCGGGCCCTCGGCGCGACACAACGCGATATCCTCGGCCAGTTCCTCACCGAAAGCCTGATTCAGTGCCTCATCGGCGGAGTTGTCGGCATCTCGATTGGATTTGGCTGCGCCACCGCGCTCCGGTCTTTTACGTCCTTTCCCGCATCCGTGAAACTCTGGGTCGCCGTCCTTGGCGTCGTGATCAGCTCCGTCATCGGCCTTTTCTTCGGCATCTACCCGGCCC
The DNA here is from genome assembly GCA_903851195.1 of uncultured Acidobacteriia bacterium. GTDB lineage: Bacteria > Acidobacteriota > Terriglobia > Bryobacterales > Bryobacteraceae > BOG-234. Next base: position 373,181 of record CAINNJ010000025.1, on the reverse strand, counting down.
GCAAAGCCGCCCGGCTCGACCCCGTAACCGCCCTCCGAAAGGACGCCTGACGCCATGCGCCGTGACGAATTCGTCGAAAACGTTCTGGTCGCGCTCGACACTCTGCGCGACCGCAAAGCCCGATCGGCGCTTACCATTCTCGGCATCGTCATCGGCGTCACGTCGGTCATCGCCGTGGCCTCCATCATCGACGGCCTGAACGGCATCATCAAGGAACGCGTCGCCCGCCTCGGCTCGAATTCTCTCTTCGTCACCCGCATCCCCGCGGGGCAGGGCGCCGGCCGCCTGCCCGCGAAGGTGCGTCTGCGCAAATACCTGGAGGACGGCGACGAGAAGTTCATTGAGGACAGCTGCCCTGGCGTCTCTTATGCCACCATCTTCGGCCAGCGCATCAATTTCGGCGAGCAGGTGGATGAGATTCGTTACGGCGATAACCGCGTCCAGCGCTTCTTCCTTCGCGGCACCCAGCCCAACTATGCCCGCGCGCTGCCGCTCTTCGCGATCGCACAGGGCCGCTTTATTTCGCAGTACGACGAAGAGCACGCCCGTAACGTCATCGTCATTGGCCGGTCTATCGCCGACTCGCTTTTCCCTCACGCCGATCCGATTGGCAAGCAGGTCCGTCTCAACGGACGACTCTACGAAGTCATCGGACTTTTCGAGCCCGACCAGGGCCTCTTCTCCAACTTTGGCGTCGACCAGTTCGCCTGCATTCCCATGAGCAATTTCCGCAAGAGCTTCCCTGAAATTAAGGAGCGTTTCATCGCCGTGGCCGCGCGCGAAGACGTGCCGATGGACGCCGTGCACGATCAGGTGGAGGAAGCTCTCCGCCGCAAACGCCACGTCCCCCATATGGGCGAAGACGATTTCGAAATCTCCAGCCCCGATTTTCTCAGTGCTCTCTGGAACCAACTGACCGGAGCGCTGGTGCTGCTCACCGGGATCATTTCTTCCATCGGTCTGCTGGTGGGCGGCATCGGCGTGATGAACATCATGCTGATCTCGGTCACCGAACGCACCAGCGAAATCGGGATTCGCAAAGCCATGGGCGCGCGCAAATCGGATATTCGCGTGCAGTTCCTCATGGAAGCCATTACGCTCTCCTGCATCGGAGGGATCATCGGCATTCTCTGCGGCGCGCTGATCGCCTTCGCGGTGCGCACCGCCATCCCGGATGTCCCCGCCGCCGTGTCACCGTTGTGGGTGGTGCTCGGCGTCGGTATTTCGGTGGGCGTCGGGCTCTTCTTCGGCTACTACCCCGCGAACCGCGCTGCAAATCTGGATCCTATTGTTTGTCTGCGTTACGAATAGTACACTGACTAAGCTATGACACCCGATCTCAGCATAACCAACAGGATTTTCGAAGAAGAAGTAGTCGGTAAGGGCGATTTCGGCGCGCTTACCCGCGTCTATACGACCGGCGCGCGCGTTCTGCCCCCCGGCTCGGAAATGATCACCGGCGCCGAGAATATCGCCGCGTTCTGGAGCGGAGCCGCCGTTGCTCTCGGCGTCACCGCAATCAAACTGAACACGGTGGAGGTGGAATATCTGCCCGACACCGCCATCGAAATCGGCCGCGCCACCATTTCTACTTCGAACGACGGCGTCGCGGGTTCCGTCGATGTGAAATATGTGGTCGTCTGGAAACAGGAAGACGGCGCCTGGAAATGGCATATCGACATCTGGAATCACGCGGCCTGACCCTTACCGCGCGATCATCACCCCTCTCATCATGCCCATGCCGCAGGCGAATCCGATTTCGCCTGCGGACTGCGCCGGTAACTCCACCAGCGCTGTCCCGCCCAATGGAATCGCCCGCCGGATTCCGAGGGCGGGGAACACCACCTCCGCCCCGCAGTTCGGACTTGCCTCGCGGCTGAATGCCAGCGTGACCGCGCGGTTTACCGGAATCGCGACTCTCGCCGGTTCATAACCGTGAGCCGTGACCCGTACGCGCACGGCATCCGCCGGGATCGCGACTTGTGACACGGTGCCCCCCGCGGAGGGTTTTATCCGCAGCACAAAAGGCACGGTCAGCACCTTCCCCGCCGATTGAAACTGCGCCCACAATCCGTATAAACCGGCAGCAGAGAAATTCACCACGACATGAATTTCCGAAGGCGCGGGACCCAGCGCCGCATGTGTATGCGTCAATCCCGCCGCGGTGGTCGCAGCCTCCAGAGGATGCGCGTGCGAAAAGCTCTGCAAATCCTCGCCGATCACAATCACATGCGCCCATGCGCCGAGATAAGGCTCTAACTCGCTCAGCGATCCGGTTAGTTTCAGCGTCACCGGGATATCCTCACCGGCCCGTAAGGGTTTCTCCGCAACCAGTTCGACACCGAGCGAACCAGCCTGGCTCACGAGACTCGGGGACTCTTTCAAACGCTGCTGTTTCCGCGGCGGACCCTCGACCGTCACATCGAACGCCTCCACGCGCGGCGCCTCGCCCGGCAACGAATAATCCGCCCACAAGCGATACTTACCCCCGTGCGCAAATGAGTACCTCACCTCATAAGAGTCGTCAGCCGCTAATTCCGGATGGATATGGTCGAACTCCGCCAGGTCCGCCGAAGCGACCAACAGGTGAATCGGCTTTTCATGCACATATTCGAAATGCCGGATCGGCTCGCCGCTCTTATCGAGAGATCTTAGCCGGATCCGCACCGGCTTACCCGCCGTCAATTTTCCGGAGTCTATACTGAGTTCCACCCGTTGATGCCCGAGGACGGTGTAAGCGCCATTCACCGGGTCCGGCGAATTCCCGTACATGCGCGGTCCCGGTAAATAAGGAAATGCCCACTGACCATTCTCATTGGAACTAAGAAAGTAGGCATAGGTTCCTTCCGGATATTCCGGCGTCACCACGAACCGCCCGTTGAACTCATCCAGATCGCCGGAACCAGCCACGTACTCGTAGTCTTCGGCAAACGTACCCAGCGGATTTTCGGCGCTCACCTCAGGACCATACTGCGCGGGAGTTAACTCGACACCGTCGCCCCGCTCATGCCGCGCCGCAATCTGGCGAAGCCGGTAACCTGAACGCATCCGCCGCAACGCGCCATTCACGCGCCCAAACGGACCATATACCGGATACCCATCGATCGCGAAACCAACCAGAGGCGAATGCTTCTCTCCGGCCGCCGCGAGTTGCTCCAGCAGGCCCGGCGCCGGCGCGTGACTCCCATCGGCGCGGGCGTTCAGAGCGAGCCGGTCGTAATGCCAGATATTCGCGCCGTTGAACGACAACGTCTCGAACTGGTTGTAAATCGGCATGCCGTTCAGAAATGCGCCCGCCACTCCCGCCGGCAGTCGCGGATGACGACCGGTGGCCGGGACCGGATGCCGGGGGAACCGGTATGCAAAACTGCGGGTCGAATTCTCCGGCGCGGGATTCGATTCGAGCGGCCCCAGATACCGCAGGGAAAGCCCGGCGGACCGCACCGTGACGAACTCGTCGCCCAACTCCACGGCCTGCACCTCGGGAAGGATCGCGGCCACTTGCGCATTGCCCGCCGGACTCAGAATCCACGATGTCGCGACAGGCTCCGAACCTGTCGCGAACACCGCCGTGATCGCCAGCAGCCCCAACATCCGCCCGGTCATAAGATCACGATGTAAACCGGATTTGACGCCTTGCCGCCCGCGGTCAGCACCACGGTGACTTTCCCCTTGCCCGCCAGGCTCGGAGGAATGACGAGATTGACCTGATCGAGCCCCGGATACGTGCCCTGCGGCCCGGAGTACGCGACCGTCGCGTTGACGCCGCCGATGGTTGCTGTCACCGTGGAGTTTCCGATTCCGGTCCCATACAAAATCAGCGAGACCTGTCCGGCGCTGAGGTCCACCGCGCTCACCGGCCCGTACGTCTGCTTCGCTCCGTTCAAGGTGAACGTCTGTGCCGCGGCTAAACCGTCCGCCGCAGCCCGGAAGATGCCCGGATACGCCGCTGCGATGTTCACGTTGCCGTTCACCGCGACGCCGCCCGAAGCGATCGCCACTTTCGCGAAGCCCGCTGCGGCCGCCGCCGGCATCTGGTAGTTCACCTGCCCCGGGGACACGTACAACACGCCCGCCGGCAGCACCGCCCCGCCCGAATCCGTGACGGTCACGGTCGTCCCGCCCAGCGATGTTGGCCACACGTTGCCGGTCGCTCCCGTCGTGGTGGTCGCCAGCACCGCGTCGAACTGCGCGTAGGCCGTCACCAGCGACCCCGCCGCCAGCGGCCCGCTTTCGCCGGATGCCGACGACACGTGCGCCGCGTGTGTCGCGACCCCGCCGCCACCCGCATCGGCGCCGGACGCGTTGCTGTAGCTCGCGCCATCCACCGTGTTGAAGATCGAGACGCCGTTCACCCAGATCCCCACCGCGCCACCCGGCGTGCCCGTCTTGGTTGTCGCCAAGGCCGGCGTGCGCGGAAACTGCACCTGCACGGTCTGCGGCGCGGCCCAGTTCATGAAGACGCCGCTCGTCATATTCGAGTCGAACCAGGGTCCGATCACGTACGACGGCAGGTTGTTCGAGTTCACATAGACCGACGCGGCGCTGACCCGCACCCGCTGCACATCCGCCGCTGTCGGTGTCGAGGTTCCGCCCATGATGGTCGCGCCCGCCGGCTTGATCGAGGGCCATGTGGTGGAAGGACCAGCCGACGGGTCATAGCCGGTAATCGCCTGCGCAAAGGTCGACGAGTTCTTTGTCAGCCAGGTCGCGATGCGCGGATCCGTGGAAGCCGTCTGCGTCAGAGCGCCGTTCGCAAAGTAGTCCGCCGCGTCGGACGGCACATTGTTTGCCGCACCGCCGGAACTTGTGCCGTAGTACTGCAGATTGAAGATGTACGGAAACACCGGCGTGGATCCATCCTGCGACAGCGTCACGAAGTAGGCGTAGGTTCCGTTGGGATATTCGGGCGTGACCGTGAAACGGCCATTGTATTGGTCCAGATCGCCGGAACCGGACACATAGTCGTAGTCTTCCACGTAGCGTCCGAGCGGAAATTTCGCGCTGACGTCCGGCCCGTACTGCGCGCTTGTCAGGTTCTGCTGCACGGCCGAATGAAAGGGCAGCGACCATGCGGGCAGGGAGTGCCGCTGGGTGATGTTCCGCAGCGAAAACCCGGTCTGCACGCGCCGGATCGGGCTTTTCGCATCGGCCGGATTCGTGTAGCCGTACGGCCCGTAAACCGGATAGCCGTCGAAAGACCATCCCAATATCGGCGAATGAGTCCAGCCCGAAGCCTTTTCCACGTATTTCGTGCCGAGGCGCCCCGAATTCAGCGCGACCACGTTGTCATTCAACTGCGCGCGCAAACAAACGGGATTGAGATGGTGGTGATACGCGCCCATACCCGGCTGGTGGCCGTTACACAGGTCGAAAGTTTCCAGTTCTCCGAAGGCCGCGTTCCGCGTCCAGATGCCATCCCCGCTGGCGCCGCCCGGTCCGCCGGGACCGCCTCCGGGTCCACCGCCGGGGGGCTGGGCGAGTAAGGTCGTGCCGACCGTCAACATCAGAACGACGATTGTTTTCATTTTCTCTGCTCCGCTTTCCACTTCAGCACCCGACTGTAAAGACATCGTTCGTCGTGCCCGTCTTTTTGTGAAGTTCCGGTAAATTACCCGTTGTACGATACGGGACATATCGGGCCTGCCGAGTGTTGCCCCCCACGTGAGATTCCCGCAAACTGATTCTTGGCTGTCCAAATGACACCACTTTCGCCACAGATTTTACTCGTGGACGACGAAGAAGGCGTCCTCGGCTTCGCCAAAATCGCTCTCGAGAGATCCGGATATCGCGTACTCACCGCGAGAAACGGCCGAAACTCCCTGGCCATTTTCGCCGAACATGCCCGGGAAATCGATCTTGTCATCCTCGACCTCAACATGCCCGAAATGAGCGGCGAGGACGTTCTGCTCGAAATGCAGCGAATTCAGCCGGCCGTACGCGTGGTTCTCTCGACGGGCGGCGGCGACGATGAAGCGTCCAGACGCCTGCAGGGGCGCGGGATCGCCGGCCTGCTATTCAAGCCCTACACGGTGCGCACCCTTGCGGAAAAGGTGAGGTCGGTCCTCGAAGCAGGCACTCAGTCCCTCCACGCCGGTCCGCCCGGAAATTCGTGAGCGTCGAGGGATTCGCGCTTCATTTCGATGCTGTAGCCGGGACGTTCCGGCGGCATATAACGGCCGTTCCGCATCCGCACGGGATCGAGGAAATGCTCGTGCAAGTGGTCCACGAACTCGAGTAAACGGTTCTCGAGCGATGCGCCTACGCACACGTAGTCGAAGATCGACAGGTGCTGTACGTACTCGCAGAGGCCCACGCCTCCCGCGTGCGGGCAGACCGGCACGCCGAACTTCTTCGTCATCAGGAGCACGGCGAGAATCTCATTGACGCCGCCCAGCCGGCAGCTGTCGATCTGGCAGAACTGAATCGCTTCCGCCTGCAGCAACTGTTTGAACATCACACGGTTCTGACAGTGTTCGCCGGTCGCCACTCCGATGGGCGCGATGGCCCGCGCGATGGCGGCATGGCCGAGCACATCGTCCGGACTGGTCGGCTCTTCAATCCACCAGGGTTCGAAGCGCGCGAGACGGCGCATGTTGGCGATTGCCTCGCCCACGTCCCAGCGCTGGTTTGCGTCCATCATCAGGCGCCGGTCGCCGATTTCTTCGCGGATGATGGAACAACGGCGGATATCGTCCTCGATATCCGCGCCGACTTTGATTTTGAAGTGCGTCCAGCCCTCGGCCAGCGCGTCGCGGCATAACTGGCGCAGGTGCTCGTCGGTGTAGCCGAGCCAGCCCGCGGATGTCGTGTAAGCCGGGAAGCCGTCGCGCTCCATCTCCGCGATGCGCGCGGCGCGCGTTGGCTCGTTCGCCCGCAGGATACCGAGCGCTTCTTCCGGAGTGAGCGCGTCGGTGATGTAGCGGAAATCGATGCAGCGGACGATTTCTTCGGGCGTCATGCCGCAGAGGAGCCGCCAGACCGGCTTGCCTTCGGACTTTGCCCAAAGGTCCCAGACGGCGTTGACGACGGCGGCGGTGGCCAGATGGATGACGCCCTTTTCCGGGCCCACCCAGCGAAGCTGGCTGTCGCCCGTGATCATCCGCCAGAAGGCGCCCATGTCCGCCGTGAAACTCTCCAAGGTTTTGCCGATCAGCAGAGGGGCCAGCGCCTGCACGGCGGCCACGCAGAGTTCGTTGCCGCGTCCGATGGTGAACGTAAGGCCATGGCCTTCGAGGGCCGCGTCGGAGGTTTTCAACACTACGTAGGCGGCCGAGTAGTCCGGATCCGCGTTCATCGCATCGGAACCGATCTTTTCGCGCGAGGTGGGGAACCGGATATCGCGGGCTTCAACGGACGTGATTGTGATGGACATGTTCATTTGACCAGGAGGTAGGAATCGAGCGGTTTCTCCGGTAGCGCTTTCAGGCCCGCCACGACGACAGCGGCATTGAGCTCCGCGCCGGCGCGGCTGGTATGCGTATGCGGGTCGGCGAACAAGCCGTCGACCTTTTCGGGCCCCAGCGCGTCGTACTCGCGCGCGATGCGCTCATTCAGATCGATATAGGGCGCTTTTTCGGCGGCGGCCACTTCGGCGGCCCATTTCCGGTAGGTCGCTGAGTTGCGCTCGATTTTGCCGTCTTTCCAGATTTTGCGCGGCACCAGCGAACAGACGATCGGAATGGCGCCCTTCGCGCGGGCCTGTTCGACGTACTGTTTCAGATACCAGCCGAAGGTGTGGACTGTTTCGTCGCCTACCTGCTTTGTCTCGTCACCGGAGCCGGGCAGGCTGGCGCGATAGCCAGTGGCGCCGTCGAGAGAGCCGCCGTCGTTATGGCCGAACTGCATGATGACGTAGTCGCCCGGTTTGAGCATGGCGAGCACTTTTTCCCAGTAGACGCCGGTGTAAAACGACCGGCTGCTGAGGCCGCCAACAGCGCGATTGACGACGTTGATCTTCGAGGTGTCAAAGAGCGAGACGATCGGCTCGCCCCAGCCCCATTGGCCGTCGATGCCGTCGCCGTGTCCGTTGCGCACGGTGGAATCGCCGATGAGGAAGAGCGTGGGCAGGTCCGCGCGGGCGGGCACGGGGAGGTGCAGCACCGCGAGCGACGGAGCGGCTTTGACGGCCTCGCCCTTCGCGGACAGGAAGCCCGCGAGCGGCGACCGGATCCCTTTGAGGCCGGCCACGACGAGGCGCGCGTTGAGGTCCGCGCCTTCCTGACTGGTGTGGGTGTGGTCGACGGGGAAGAGTTCTTTGACGCGCGGTTCGCCGAGTTTTTCGTAGGCGTCCGCGATGATGTTGGTCTGGTCGATGAACGGGACTTTTTCGGCCTCGGCCACCTGCTGCGACCAAAGCGCGAACTGGCCGGAGCCACGTTCCACTTTGCCCGCGGCCCAGATGTTCCGGACGGTCAATGAGAGCACGACGGGGTGCGCGCCCTTCGCTTTGGTATCGGCGATGAATTTTCGCAAGTACCAGCCAAAGGTGTGGACCTGTTCGATATGGCCATCGGGCATGGTGAGTTCCTGGGCTTCCTCGCCGATGCCGGGGAGATCGCCGCGGGCGGGCGGTTTATCGGGCGGGCCGCCATCGTTGTGGCCGAACTGGATCAGGACGTAGTCGCCGGTTTTCAGATCGGCGGCGAGCTTGTCCCAGAGGCCTTCGTTGAGGAAGGTCCGGGCGCTGCGGCCGGCGCGGGCGCGATTCACGACGCGGACCTTTTCGGGGTTGAAGTAATCCGCGACGGGATCGCCCCAGCCTTTGCGCTCCGTGTTGCTGGCGGTGGAATCGCCGGCGATGAAGACGGTGGGCACGGTCTGACTGAAAGCTGCCCCCGAGAGGATGAGTATCGCGATCAGGCTCTTCATGGGAGTGCGAACGCCAGGACGTTCGAGCCCGCGGCAATGGCCACGTACTGTTTGCCATCGAACTCATAGCTGATGGGGGAGGCTTTCAGGATCTGGCTGGTCTGGAACTCCCAGAGAGGTTTTCCGGTAGTGCCGTCGGCGACGACGAGCATGCCGCTGTCATCGCCAAAGACGACCAGGCCGGTGGCGGTGGAGATGACGCCGCCCCAGGAGTTTCCGGGGCCTTTCTGCGGCAGCGTCCAGACCGATTTTCCGGTCTTGATGTCGATGGCGCGGAGGATTTTCTGCGCCGCTTCGCCGGGCACGTTTCGCTGCGCGCCGCCGAGATAGCCGCGGCCGGCTTCCCATTCGACGGGCGCCACGGTATAGATGCCGCATTTTTCCAGCGTCTGCACATAGTAGAGGCTGGTGACGGGGTTGTACGAAGTGGAGAACCAGTTCGTCGCGCCATCCTGCGAGGGGCAGACCTGCGTGCCGCGGCCTACGGTGGGAAGAGGCAGCAGCACGGGCTTGCCGTCCAGGCCCACTTCTTTCGCCCATGTCACTTTATCGACGAACGGTTTGGCGAGGAGCAGCTTGCCGTTAGTCCGGTCGAGGACGTAGAAGAAGCCGTTGCGATTCGCCTGAATAAGCAGCTTGCGGGGCTGGCCTTCCCAGGCGGTGTCGAGCAGAACCATGGGCTCGGTGGCATCCCAATCGAAACGGTCGTGCGGGGAGGTCTGGTAATACCATTTCATCTTGCCGGTTTTGGCGTCGAGAGCGACGATGGAGCAGGTGTAGAGGTTGTCGCCGGGGCGCTTATCGGCGTTGTAATCGGGGCCGGGATTTCCGGTGGGCCAGTAGATGGTTTCGGTGGCGGGCTCATAGATGCCGGTGAACCAGGCGGCGCCGCCGCCGTGCTCGATCTCCGCGCCTTTCCATGTTTCCGAACCGGGCTCGCCGGCTTTGGGAACGGTCCAGAAGCGCCAGGTTTCCTTGCCGGTCTCCTGATCGTAGGCGGCGATGAAGCCGCGCACGCCCTGTTCGCCACCGGCGGTTCCGGTGACGACGGACCGGCCTACGATGAGAGGCGCGCCGGTGGCGTTGTAGTTCTGATGCCAGTCCGCCATTTCGGTTTCCCAGGCGAGTTCGCCGGTCATGCGGTTAAGGGCGATGACGTGCGCGTTGTCGGTCACCATGAAGATGCGGTTGCCGGCCCAGGCTGCGCCGCGGTTCTGGCCGCCGGCGGCGTTGCCGATGAGGCCCTTGGTGCGCGGACGCTGGAAGTGCCAGATCTCGCGGCCGGTGCCGGCATCGAGCGCGTAGCATTCATTGCCGTTGGTGACGTACATGATGCCCTGGACGACCAGAGGCGTGGTCTGCAGCCGGGTGGTATTTTCGAGGGTGAACATCCATTTGGCCGCGAGGGTTTTCCCGTTGGTTTTGTCGATCTGTTTCAGGGTGGTGTAGCGGTTGCCCTTCACGTCACCGTCGTAACTGGTCCAATCGACGCCGGAGGTGACTTCGCGATACTTCTCGCCGACGGGACGCAGCAGGTGCACGTTGCCGTCGTCGGTCCTGAGCTGGAGGTCGAGGAAGCTCTCATTGACGACCAGACCTTCGAGTTTCGCGCCCGTGGTGGTCTGGACCGATTTGCGCACGGCCGGACGCTGGCGGGAAACGCGCAGGGTCCGCAGGAAAGTGACGAGCGAGGTCAGTTGCGTGTCGGTCACGGTGGAGGCAGGCATGCCGCGCGCGGGCAGACCGTTGCGGATCACGTTGCCGAGATCGGTATCGCTGAGACGCGTGAGACGGTTGACGATGTTCGGGCCCAGTTCGCCGCCGGTGGCGTCGGCTCCGTGGCAGACCGAGCAGCGGCTTTCGAACTCGGTCCGTCCGGGATTTGGCGTCTGCGCCAAGGCGGGCATGGCGGCCAGGACCAGCAAAATTGGTTTCAGCATAAGTGTGCGAAATTCTGTGAACAATGATATATCTGGGCGTCGTGACTTATCGCTCTGTTACCTTCTCCGTTACGCTTTGTCTGGCGGCGCTGTCCGCATTCGGCCAGACCAGTTTCGAGGGACAGCCGGCCGTTACGCTTTCGAACGACAAGCTGGCCCTCACCATTTTGAAGCAGGGCACGGGTTTCGCCGAACTGCTGCTCAAGGCCGAGCCGGGACTGCCCAGCCCGCTGTGGAACCCGACCCGCATGAATCGCGAACTCGGCCGGGGGCCGGCGGCATTTAATCCGGGCACCGGGCACTTCCTTTGCCTGGACGGCTTCGGTCCGGTATCGGCGGAAGAGCGTGCCGCGGGACTGCCCGGCCACGGTGAAGCTCATCTGCAAATGTTCGAGGCCGAGGCGGGACGGACCGGCAAGACGTCCCAGGTCGTGATGCGGGGCAGGCTCCCGATTGTGCAGGAAGACGTGACCCGCACGGTCCGCATGGTAGACGGAGAGAACGTGGTCTATGTCGATACGGTGCTCGAAAACCTGCTCGGTTTCGACCGGCCGGTGATCTGGGCGGAGCATGCCACGGTCGGGTCGCCGTTTCTGGAATCGGGGGCGACTGTTTTCGACGTTTCGGGATCGCGTTCGCAGACGCGGCCGTACGCGGACAGCACCAATCCGAATCCGCAAAGCCAGCGGCGGTTGCCGAAGGGAAAGGACTTTACGTGGCCTTCGGCTCCGGCGCTGGACGGCAGCGTGGTGAATATGCGCGAGACGCCGGCCAATCCGCATTTTCTGGATCATACGGCGACTTTGCTCGACCCGGCGCGGCGGATTGAGTGGGTGACGGCGCTGAATACGAAATCGCATCTGGCGATCGGTTATGTATTTCGCCGGGACGAGTTCCCGTGGCTGCAGACGTGGGGGAATTATCCGGCGACGGGGAAGTTTTCCCGGGGCATGGAGTTCAGCACGCAGCCTTATGACGTGCCGCGGCGGGAGGCGATTTCGACGGGCACGATGTTCGGCGCGCCGACTTACCGGTGGCTCGGGGCGAAGAGCAGGATCGAAGCGCATTTTTTGTTTTTTTATGCTCATGTGCCGGAGAGTTTCGTGAAAATTGACGACGTTCGCATCGAAAACGGGCAGATTGTGGTGGAAAGCGAGGGGAAGCGGGTGAAGCTGGAGGCGTCGCTGGCGGAACGGCTGCGCTGAGGGGGTTGGAAAGTTCGGGCTGCCGGGTTCGTTCCTTCGCGATTTTTTCTTTGGCGACGATCTGGTGGCCGGGTTCGTTCCGTTCGGTGTTTGCGCGGAGTTGGGCGATGCGGGCGCAGAGGAAGACGATTCGGCGGTGGTGGAAGTCTTCCATGCGGCTGAGGATTTGCAGGGTGCGCGTTTCGTCGCCCAGACGCTTCATGGCATGGAAGGCGAGGGCGTGAAAGGCGAGAGCGGGGCCGCTCTGATCGGGATGGAGGAGGCTTTGGCGGGCCATTTCGGCGTTGAGGAGGCGGGTCTCGAGTTCGACGATACGGAGGAGTCGCCAGTGGAGCCATTGGGCCTGGAGATGGAGGGCGGTGAGGGGGTCGGCGGATAGGGTGGGCTCGGGGCGTTCGGCGAGGATCTGGCGGAGTTCGTCGAGGGCGGCGTTGGTTTCCGGGGAGCCGGCGCGGGAGTAGCAGCCGTGGCGGAGGGAGTTGCGGGCGGATGCGGCTTTGCCTTCGGGCGTGCGGGGGCCGCGGGATTTGGCACCGTTGCGGCGGGCGGTTTCGCGCTGGAGTTCGGTCCTCATGCGATTCGATTATGGGGGATGGGGTGGGGGAGGACGGGGTGGGGGTGAGATGGGGAGGGGCGGTTTTATTGGGGTTTTGGGGCGGAAATTTATTTTTTGAAGTTGTGAACGGGATTTTGGGGGGGAGGAGGTTGGAGCGGAGTCGGGGTTTCAAATGTCCGAGATGCGTCCGCCGTGCGCCAATACTGAGCCAGTACGATCCGGTGGTGACCAAAATCGCCACGGCGTTGTCCACCGGACCGGAGTTTTCCGGCTTGCAAGCAGGCGTAGGCGCAACGGCTATTTGATTCTTCCTTTCACGTGGCTCCGGATGCTCACGTAAACAGCATCGGCAGTTGCTCTTCGACGTGCACGTGCCTCTTTACTGCAGCTAATACATCGCGCGCCGGTATCTTTGCCAGCTCTTTCGGCTCGACCTTGTGCAGCCCCCCGCCATACACGCGACCTTCGGTGATGAACTGCGCTGGCGTAATGCGCTGCAACGCCTCAAACACCAGCGCGTGCAATTCGGGATGTTCTTTCAGCGCGGCGCGCAACGGGCCTATCGGGTAGAGCATCAGGTACACGTTGTGGGCAGTCGCTTGTGAGCGGTTCCAAATGAACCGGAAGGGATGCTCGCCATTGCGGGAACGCCCCATATAGGTGCACAGGAACGGTGCGGGCGGGCGCTGCTCCTGCGAATACCATGGCGTGCGATGGCTGGAGAGGTACGCCTCGTGAATGTTTTGTGCCTTGCCGACCAGAAGGTAATCATAGAGGCGGGGCCAGTTCGCCTTGATGCGTTCCTCCGGCTCGCTGCAATCGATCAGATACAAACGCGGCGACACGTCCGGCGCTCCATTGGGCAGCGCGTCGATGACGTCGCCAGTGAGATGGCGAGGGCCGGGCAGAATCGGCGTTACGAACTTGTGCGGGATGTGTCGTTCCTTGATCTCGTCCTCAGTCAGGATAAAGAAGCTGTTGGAGCCGGTCGCAAGGCCGCGCTTAATTGCAAAGAGATTCCCCAAGTTCAGCTCGCCGGTATCGTTTACGGTCGTCGTGGCCGGGAACTGTGTCCATTTGCGCGCCTGGCGCAAGGTGCCAAGCGACACCTGCGCTTCTTTCTCGGGACGCTCAATCGGGCCTGCGAATGAGAACCGGACGGTATGGCCCGCAGGCGGCGGCGCTTTGCGGAATATTACGACAGCGGAAGATACCAGGGCGTCAGTGAATTGCACGTCTGTGGGGCAAAAGCGGTGAATCTGCAGGAGCGTCACGTGCTCGGTGAGATAGCGGCGTATGGTGACACCGTAATTCACGTCCATAAATTCCGAGGGAATCAGCCAGATGGCAAGCCCCTGCTCTTCCATCCAGTCGTGGCACAGCAAGAGAAAATAGCAGTACAGTCCGGCAAGACCGCTGATGTCGAGGTGTAAAGACTGCGCGAGTCGCGCCTTGAGGCGGTCTTTTTCTCCTGCCTCCAGATGATGATGGCGGACATAGGGCGGATTGGTGAGCACGAGGTTGAATCGTTGCGCGGGAGGGTGTTGTTTGGTAAAGTCCCCCCTGATGACCTGGAGCCCCTGTCCTTCCCATAGCGTCGCGGCAGTTTGCGCGAAGAGCGGGTCTAGCTCGATGCCGGTAGCAGCATCCATGTGCTTTTCGCCGAATGCCTCAAGCGCCGCCGAGTAAAACGAGCCGGTGCCAATGGCCGGGTCCAGAAAACGCACGGCGGTCCTCCCGCTGAGCGCATGCGCGTAGCGGGCCAAGCTCAAGGCTAGTTCGTGTGGAGTGGCAAACTGCCCCCATTTGTTACGTTCCGTTGCGCTCTTGAGGCAGTCGAGGCGTACCTGCTCCTGTTGGCGACGCTCCTCAATGCTGTTTGACGCGATGATTTCCATACGCTCCTTCAGAGTCCGAGCCGCGCGAGGTCTTCAGTACGATGTTCCCATATCCAGTCGATCCCTTCAGCAGCTTCGTAGCCCAAATACGCCGCATCAAAGTACCCGCACAGGAAAAGAACGAAAACTACATCCTGTCCGTGGGTGGCTTTCAGATAGGTGATTTTTATGGCTTCTTCCTTTCGGCGTTTGTTTACATTCGTAAAATCGCCTGCCGATTTTGCCTCGATGAGGACTGGCAAGTGCGGGAGTTTAGCCTTCTTGGGCTGGATCACCGCGTCGATAGGAATTTTAACGATCTTGGCTTCCTCTTTTGACGGTTTCACGAGAACATTGAGCCGAAAAGAAAATGTGCCTGGCTCCATCTGATTGAGCGGGGTTGCCGCATGGGGTGCCTTCAATTTGTAGCCGCGTTCGGTCAGATATTTCTCGATCAGCGCAAGCTGGCGCTTCTCCTGCGCGTTGCGCACGATCGGTTCGGCCACTGCGCCGCATAGCCGGTCGGCAACGATGGTCGATGAGCGGTAGCGCTCTTCTTTGGTGGGACGGCGCATTTCCTTCAGCCACGGAAAAATATCCGCGTCTAGCATCCGTGAGAGGATGCGGGTAATCTTGCCAAGGTGTTCGTCGAGCAGTTCGGGCGACAGGAGCCGGGGAAGCTTGCCTTCCTCGAGGCAACCCACGAAATTTTTGGTCGAATCGGCAAGGCCGATGAGCCGGTCGCGCGCCAGCGGCGGACAGGTGGACATCCTAAGGGTCGGCAGAATGCCTGGATTGGCTTTGATTACGTCCGGCGTTATGATGGTGAGGTCTTTCGTCTGTGAAAGCCCCTTCTCGACATCTTCAATTGTCTTCTTCCGAGTTTCGCGATACGCTTTCGGTGCGAACTTCATGAACCATTGATTGAACTGGTCAACGGAGGCGCGGGTGTCGGCCTTCCACAGATGCGGCTTGTCGGCGTTGATGGGCATGGGCTAATCTAGCAGGCACGTATTGTATTGCAAACCTTTGATTCTCGCGCATGTTCACGCGCGATGAATGTGCGGGCTCACTTCCCATCGGTGTTGCTGCGCAAATCCTCTCGTTTCGCCGCATCCGCGCGTGTGCTCCCGATGATTTGATCGATCTGCAGCAATGTATGCCTGTCCCTTCCATCACGCCTGGATTCCGCGCCGATAGTCTTGAGCACCTCGGACTCTGCAGGGACTTACCCGATGTGCCGATGGAATTTGCCTTTCATCCGCCGGGCTGGGCCCGCCGCTGCCTCTGATGACCTCACCCCGCTCTGCGTCGGCCGCGCGCTCCGCGAAACGCCGTGCGATTTCGGAAGGGGCGCGATTCACGGTGTTTGCTAATTTCCCCGGCCAAATTCCGGCACTGAACGCCAGCCCGAGCGCGTGTGCCGTTGGTGCCAGCCGATGATTCGGACGGTAAAGGCGTCGGCCGGAGTTACAATAGCTTTGAGGTTCACGGATCATGGTCCCTGCCACAGCCGGCGATGAAATCATTGACTTCATCGTTGCCGGAAAATCGCCCGAGCAGATCGACGCGTTCCGGCCCTCGGAAGAAACGCTGGCGCGCGTTTCTCACCTGATCGAACTGGCCAAAGGCGATGCTCTGAGTTCCGAAGAACGTGCTGAGCTTGACGATTTTCTGCAGCTCGAACACCTGATGATTGTGGCGAAGGCCCGCGCTCGCCGCAACAGCCGGCGGTGACGGTTTCGAAAACCCTGCGCCGGGTCGTCGCAGAACGAGCCCGCAGTTGCTGTGAATACTGCCTACTCGACGAGCGCGATTCGTACACTCCGCATCAGGTGGATCACATTGTGAGTCAAAAGCATGGCGGAACATCCGATTCGCAAAACCTTGCGTGGGCCTGCACGCGATGCAATGCATGGAAGGGCAGCGATGTCAGCGCTATCGACCCCGAAACCGGTGAAGCCATTCCTCTGTTTCATCCCCGCCGTGATCATGGGAGGATCACTTCGAATGGCGCGGCTATCGGATCGAGCCACTTACTCCCGTGGGCGCCGCCACTGTTCGCCTGCTTCGGCTCAACGCCGACCAGCGCATCGCGGAGCGCCGAATCCTCGATTCGCAAGCCTGAGGAAGACATGGGCCAGCGCACGCCAATGAGCCGGATCCGGTTACAACAGCAGGCAGTGACAGCCGAGGTGAAGTCTTGTCTAAGTCGCGTCGGGCAGTAGGTGCGGAGCAGGAAAGATGAGGAACGTTTCCTGCAAAGCTTACGCCTTTTCCTCGCGCTTTTTCCGGTGTTTTCAGATCCGCTCAATCACCACGTCAGCCGCATGATCCGCCAGCGCCTTCAGGTCGTCAGGATCGGACGTGAGTACGGTTCCACCGGGCTCCGCGAATGCCACCGACAAGCGCATTGATGGCTGACCCTCGCCGCGCCAGGCGTCGGAGCAGGCTGCCTGCCTCGCGAGAGTCTCAGGGACCGCTACGGCGATTTCACAGGTCTTGAGAAGCGATTCTGATTCGCGTCGCGACCCGGGCGCGTCTGGAGGCACTCGACGAGAACCACGGCGGGTACCGTCGGTGGCCACAGACCGTCGTCGCGAAGGGCGACGATCAACGCCAGCGCGCTCCGCGAGCGCTCCGCCAACCGGCTGACCGCGCCCGAATCCAGTATCAACACAAATTCAGGATCAAAACGAATTCAGGATCAACACCAATCCCGGATCAACACAGGGCTAGCCGATCTTCAGGTCCTTACGGCCGGCAATTCGCCGAGCCACCTCTGCCGCGGCAGCACGCTGCCTCGGCGCGGGCTGACCCACCTGTACCGCAAGTTCGGCCGTGTAGAGCAGACTGGCGGCGCGCAGTTCCTCGCGATGGATTTCCATTCGCACCGCATCTTCCGTTCGCACCGCTTCCGGGAGGAGTTCGGATGCGGGCAGTCGACGCTGCTCCACCATCTCGCGAAGATCCGTCGGCAGGTCGACCTGCATTCGCGGCATACCCCCTAATATACAGCGTTTTGCCAGATTGGCGGCCGGGAATAGACGGATGGCAAAGGCCGCTCCGGCCGTGACAGCCAGCGGTGACAGTTCCGAATTCCGTTCGACTGGCCTTGCAGAACGAGCCGGCAGCCGGGATTTGTAAACGGTATAACAGTGAGATGCCGGCCATTCCATCCCTTTCACTCAGGCGCTTCTGTCTCACATTGTTCCTGGCTTCGGCACTCAGTGCCGCGCCCCCTCTGCGGAGCGGCTGGGTCTATGTGCCCGGCGCTCAGGAGATGATCGGGGCGGGGAAGTGGGGGTGCGTGAGCGGGCTGACGGCTTCGGCGAATTCGCTGACGATCCAGGCGGGATCCGGCTATAACACCATTACCAATACCACAGGTCCGCTGCTGCAGGTGACGGGCGATTTCAGCGTTCTGACGACAGTCTCGACTTCTTCGTCGAATTCCGGTTCCGGCGTGTTTCTTACGCTGGTGGGAGCGCTGAATACCGGGGCGAACTGGTGGGAGGGACTGAAACGGCTCGATGTCGGGCTGGCGGGGAATGCGATCGGCGTGAGCTATTGGACCGGCGGGTCGGGAAACGGAACCGGGGTGACGATGCCGCTGCCGGACGGCGTTTCCGGCACGGTGGATCTGGAAGTGGCGCGGATCTCGAACCAGATTGTGGTGTTCGCGGGGGGCATGCAGGTGGGGGCGTTCGCCGATCCCGGCCTGTTTGCGGCGGGGCGGGTGTACTTCGGCTTCAACGTGGCTCCCGGCAACACGCTGACGGTGACGAGTCTGGCGGCGGCGATGCCGCAGGGCGAGTCGAATGCGCTCTCGGCGCCGTATCTGCAGACGGCGGCGCGAAGCGGCACGGGTTTGCGGGATGCCGCGGCGGCCAGGGGGCTGCTGATCGGGGCGGCGGTGGATCCGTCTCACTTCTCCGATCCTGGTTACGCGCAGGCGCTGGGGCGCGAGTTCAATCTGGTGGTGGCGGAAAACGCCATGAAGTTCGCGGCAACGGAACCGGCACCGCACCAGTTCAACTTCTGCGCCGCGGATCAGATTGTGCAGTACGCGCAGGCGAACGGGATGCAGGTCCGGGGACACACTCTGGTCTGGCAGCAGGCGCTGCCGGGGTGGCTCACCACGGGCAGCTACACGCCGGCGCAGGCGGCCGACATTCTCAAGGAACACATAGAGGTGGTTCTGGGGCATTACAAGGGCCAACTGATCGATTGGGACGTGGTCAATGAAGCGATCGCCTACGGCGCGCCCTATGGGGCGCAGCCGTCGTACTGGCTGAATCAGCTGGGCAGCGGTTATGTGGACCTGGCCTTTCAGTGGGCGCACGCGGCGGACCCGAACGCCAAGCTGTTTTACAACGACACGGGCGGGGAAGGGCTGGGCGCCAAGTCCGAAGCCGTGTATAACCTGGTGTCGGGAATGGTGCGACGGGGCGTGCCGGTGAACGGCGTGGGGCTGCAGATGCACATTACCGCGTCGAGCCCGCCTGCGATGGCGGATATTTCGACCAATATCGCGCGCTATGCGGCGCTTGGTCTTGAGGTGCATATTACGGAGATGGATGTGCGGGTTCCGGTGGATTCCGGCGGGGCGGCAACGGGCGCGAATCTGAGCGCGCAGGCGGCGGCTTATCAGAATGTGCTGGCGGCGTGTCAGGCCAATTCGAACTGCACGGCGCTGCTGACGTGGGGTGTGACCGACAGTTATTCGTGGATTCCCGGTAATTATCCGGGATTTGGCGCGGCCCTGCTGTTCGATACGAAGTACAACGCGAAGACCGCGGCGAATTCAATCAAGTCTCAGCTGGGCGGGCAGGGAAATCCGCCGGTGATTTTCACGAACGGAATCGTGATTCACGGCGGCAGGTCGACGGTGGTTTCGCCCGGTTCGCTGGTGGATATTTACGGAAGTAATCTTGTCGGCGCGCAGGTGACGGTAAACGGCAAGGCGGCGCCTGCCTATTACCAATCGGCGGACCTGGTTGTTTTTCAGATGCCTTTTGAGACGGGGACCGGTTCGGTGCTGGTTCAGGTGAAGAGCGCAGCGGGGGCGAGTCTGTCGAATGCCATCACGGTGGAGGCGGCGGCGCCGAGCATCCTCACTTACGGGGATAACTGGGGCGTGGTGCAGAATCAGGATTTCAGCGTGAACTCCGCTACGAACTGCGCGGCGGCCGGGAGTTATCTGACGGCCTATTTGATATGAACCGGGCCGTTAGATCAACCGATTCCAACGGGCGCCCCGACGCCGCTGTCGCCGCTGGCGAATGAAACGCTGAAGACGACAGCAACGGTAGGAGGAGTGAATGCTCCGGTGGTATTTGCGGGTATGGCGCCATCGCTTACCGGCGTGATGCAGGTGAATCTGCAGGCTCCGAGCAAGAGCGGCATTCTGCCGCTGCAGATTCGCGTGGGAGCGTTCCCCAGTAATACGGTATCGATTTGTGTCCGGTAGGGTGGGGGCGCTCAGGTTGTTGGTTGTTATGGCGGTTGCCCCTCGTTTTTGCGGCGTCTTCGTGTTTCTCCGGCGCTTATTGCACAACTTTCTGAACAACTTTTTGGAGTCCCCACCTTAACGCGCGTGCGTCGGGTGGCAAACGTCTCCGGAGGATCGCAATGCTGAAACACGCCGGTGCGTGTGTCCGCGATCTGTTTGAAGATGTCCTCGTCGCCCCGCCCGTCGCTGTACGTGCGGTTGGCAAGGTAGAACAGATCGAATCCATTCGCCGACTACCGCCTCAGACGCTGAAGTATTCGCGCCGGAACGGACGGTTCTTGCTGGAGATCGTGGGGCATCCTGAGTACGGCGTGCCGTTTGGGCAGGACCGGCTTGTCCTGCTGTGGCTCGCCACGGCCGCCGTCCGCCAGAAGAGCCCCGTGGTTCGTTTCGGCAGCGCCACCGAAATTCTGGTCGAGTGGGGAATGCAGACCAATGGATCGCATTTTCGGCGGCTGCATGACGGCTTCCGCCGGGTCTTCGGCAGCAGGCGGAAAGAAGGGAGAGAATACAGTCACACTTTCGCCGGCATTCCGGGAGGAACTCAGGACCCATCCAATGCCGGTCGATACAGAAGTCGTGCGGGCGCTGGCGAACAATCCCGGATGCCTCGACTTGTACACGTGGCTGACGTGGCGGTGCTATCAGGCCAGAGAGGTCCAGCGGATTCCGTTGTTCGGTCCGATGGGACTGGGTAGTCAGTTGGGTGTGCAGGACTACGCGAGGGAGCGGAAGTTCCGGGAACGGATTCGACAATGGCTCGAGTTGGTTCGTCTTTGCTGGCCGGAATGCCCGGCAGTCGTGGCGAGCAACGGAGCCTTTCCCGAACTGCACCAGGCAACCGCTGTGCGGGAAAAACGCGGAGTGTGACTGCCGAGTGCCCGCGAGTAAAATTTGACTGTACCCGCTCTCCCTCGTGAACCCATACTGTTTGAGTCCTGATGGCCGCCGGATCGTATAATATGGGCGGAGTGGTCGATGAGCATTGAAGAGGCTATCCTGGAGCGGGTGAGGGGACTGGCGCCAGACCGGCAAAAAGAGGTGCTGGACTTTGCTGAGTTCCTGCAATACCGCACCGATGTTCCGCGTCCGCTGCTCAGCATGCGTGGGCTCTGTGCCGATCTCGGGGTATCCGTCTCCGAGCAGGACATTGCCGCGGAGCGACTCGAAATGTGGAAGAACTTCCCACGCGACGAAGGCTGATGGCCAGCGTTGTCGCGGATACACACGCGGTGCTGTGGTACATCTTTTCCGATCCCCGCTTGTCCGAACGCGCGGCGCGGTCGATGGATGCGGCCGGAGTCAACGGGGATCCGATTTATGTTCCGAGTATCTGTCTTGTCGAGGCGACCTATCTTGCGGAAAAGGGCAGGATTCCCTGGTTGGCGCTGGAACGGCTCACAGCGGCGCTCCGGAATCCGCTGGCAGGCTTCCGTACCGCGCCACTGGATTTGGCGGTTGCCTGCCAACTGCGCATAATAGCGCGGGATCTGGTGCCTGATATGCCTGACCGGATTATTGCCGCTACGGCACTGGCCCTGAGGGTTCCGCTGGTAACGCGGGACGAGAACATCCGAAGGTCCGGACTCAAGACGATCTGGTAGTTCGCGGGCCAAACGCCAAAAAGCGGCCAGCCTTGTCACGGCGTACCCGCGGGGGAACGCGCTCCAGCGACAACCGCACCGTGATGCCTACCAGCAATCCTTACTACAGCGTGAACATCCTCGCGGCGGTCAAAGATACCATTGGCCTTGCTTATACGGGGCCAACAGAGGTTAAGTTGTTGGTGTCGTGCTTTCTGGCAGGAGTCTCAGAGATTCCGTAAGCTATTGAAATTAAAGTAGTTATGTTGGGCGGTCGCGGGATCGAACCGCGGACCCCCTGCTTATAAGACGTGGAGAAGGCTTCTTTTGGCTTTGTGGTTTCTATCGTTTTTTCTTTGTTTTCAGCAACCTGGGGAATCTGCTCTCGCTCAAAGGGTAACTTCAGGTGCCTGAACGGATGGAGTTTTGATACGGTTTTGATACGCCTGATCCGCTCATAGCGAGGCCCTACAGTTCCCACAACGGCACTTCCCGAGCTGTTGGAGCCAGTGCACACTGGTTGCCGGTGAGCAGCGACGGCTTGCCCATGGGGGGCACGGTGAAGATCTTCCCTTTCGGCCTTACGGACAACGATCCGGAAGGCGAACGGAAGCGCGCCGTTGGTAGACTCTTCAGAGGAGGTACTATCCATCACCGCATGCCGAGTGTTTCTGTTTCGAGTCTGGCTTGCACCCTTTCCGCCAAGGCAGCCCATCTCTTCGTAGAAACCTGGAAGGTCGCCCCCGGACGATCAGGAACACCAGCCCTCAAAGTACTCCGGCAAACCTCGTCATGCGGATCGAATCAACGAGTCACGGTCCTTTACGCGGGCACTTCGGCGCGAGCAGCAGGTTCATGAGCCCGCCAAACGGTTATCACAGGCGCGCGAAGATCATTACGCTGCCCGACGGCGGACTGATACCGCCAGCCGCCGGAGCCATTGACGATCCGGAACAGGGCATCCTGCTGTCGCAGATCTCCTGCTTGTGGAATGCCGTAGCAACTGTCGCAGGGACAAGTCAACGGCGGATGTGTGCCGCATCGCATCCAACCGGCGCCGAGTCCCATCTTGGCGATAAACGATGGAGGCTAAGCCACGGATTGTTCATCCCCATGATGGCGATCGCCGGACATGCGCTTTCGAATTCCGCAAAGGCCATGCGAGAGGGGCGCCAATCATTGGCCCTCGATTGGCTTGTACTTGGAGCTCGGCTGCGGCGAGGCTTGGGTTCCCTCTTTCTGTATGGTACGGACTTCGAGCCGTGCAGTGTGATTTATCGCGGCCAGATCCGAAATCATATGCCACCGGGGTTCACCGGTTACCAAATCCGCGAGCGGCAGAACGCCTTCCAACCAGGCGTCGAGGCGTTCAAGGAGGCTTTCCCGAAGTGCAGCTCTGATCCTTTCATCCAGCGCATTCGCTCGATCTGGATCGCCGCCGAGCTACGATATCACGAGCTTCACGAAAAGTGCATGGTCCGTGCCGTTCCGAAAGTGGTGGATGGACCGGACCGAAGCCGTGGCGCGGCTACGAAAGGAGAATCTCTTCGGGCCGAGTACTACCGCCAGCACCATGAGATGCCCAGGGTGGACGAAGCCGCGTTTGGGGAATTGGATCAATGGTTTGGGATCGAGCGACATCCCGTCCTAACGCGTGCTGAGTACGTGTACGAGGTAAGCGACATTATGGAACAGGTGCTCGCGGACCTCCTGGTTGGACATCGCCTTGAACCCGCCGTCGCCGAGGAACTTTTCGACTCGATGAAGGCCGTACTCATCGTTTTCGCAAATTGGGCTGGTCCGATTCCCGATACCTCTCCATTCAGCGCAAAGTGCGCAGAGAATCAGCCGCCGAACCTCCGCAATGTTCCGGATTCTGTTGAACCTGGTCAACCTGAGAGCGCATCCAGTCTGACTGAACTCCCATTCCCAGCCCTGCATGCCAACCTATACGAGTGATTTACCCAAGATGGCGGCTCCGGCGCGTGCGGCGCGGGCACGCCTCAAAGCGCAGAGCCTCGACGCCGGGATCCGGCGCATCCGAAGCCGCCTCGAAGAGTCGTGGCTCGAGACCCGTCAGGCTGGCCCGCTCTTCTACCGGCGAGAGGCCGGCCGCACCAGGGCCCTGTTGGCCGGGATTGACGAACGCTTCCAAAAGCTGGTCGCCGAGAAGGTCGATCCGGTCTTCGGCCGGTACCGCGACGAACTCGCCTCAGCGGATGCCGACCCGGCCACGGGAGCATATGAGCGCCAACTGAACCGCTGTATCGCGGCCGCAGCCGTGAGCATTACGGCGGCTGTTGGCGCGATTGTGTACCCACCACTCGTCATTGTCACTCTCGGCACCGCGCTGTACAGCACCGGCGTCATCTTTCGCAACGGTTACCAGGCCATAGTGCGGGAACGCAGACTGCGCATGGATGTGATGGGGTCGCTCTACTTCATCGGTTTATTTTGCGGCGGCTACCTGATTCCCGGGGCATTCAGTCTTGTTGCCTACTACATCGGCGAAAAGCTCGTACTGGTAACCCAGGACCGTTCGCGCAAGACGATGAGCGAAGTCTTCCGCCAGCAGCCCAAGACCGTCTGGAAGCACGCCGGCGGTGCCGATATTGAAGTCCCGTTTGAGTCCGTCCGGGCAGGCGATTCCCTCGTCTTCCAGGCCGGCGATGTGATTCCAGTCGACGGCATTGTCATTGAAGGCGCGGCGATGGTCGATCAACATCTGTTGACCGGCGAAAGTGAACCGGTGGAGAAAGGCGCCGGCGATCCGGTCCTGACCGCGACAATGATGGTATCGGGCAGGGCGGTGGTCAGGGTTGAGAAAACCGGTGAGGAGACGGTGGCGGCCCAAATCGGTGCGATTCTAAACAAGACGGCCTCTTATCAGGCGAGCGTCGTGTCAAAAGGCGAGCGATTGGCCGACCGCTCGGTGGCGCCCAGCCTGGCCTTGGCGCTCGTCGCCCTGCCTCTCTCCGGCTATCAGTCGATGGTCACGATTCTGGGATCGGCCATTGGATTAAACATACGGCTCACCGCGCCGATTGCGCTTCTGAATTTCCTGAACGCGTCCGCCACGCAGGGAATTCTGGTGAAGGACGGCCGCTCGCTCGAGCTCCTAAGGGACGTGGACACCGTGGTGTTCGACAAAACCGGGACCTTAACCCTGGATGAGTTGCAAGCGGCGCAGGTCCACACTTTGCCGGGGATAGACGCCGATACCGTGGTCATGCAGGCCGCAGCCGCGGAGCATCGCCAGACGCACCCAATAGCAAAGGCAATTCTAACCGAAGCCCGACGCCGCGGCCTGACCGTCCCGGAAGCTGACAATGCGGACTACCGCGTCGGGTTCGGCCTGAGTGTGCGCCTGGACGGGCATTGGATCCGGGTGGGAAGCGCGCGGTTTATGGCCGATGAGCAAGTCCCAATTCCAGACAGCTTTCAGGAGTTGCTGATGACCAGCAGGGAAGAGGCGAATTCGCTGGTCATGGTCGCCGTCGACTCCGTTCTGCACGGCGCCATCGAGTTGCGCCCCACTCTGCGACCGGAAGCCCACCTGGTGGTGACCGAGCTGCGCAGACGCAAGCTGGACGTCTGTATCGTCTCCGGCGACCACGAGCAGCCTACGCGGCGTATTGCCGCGAAGCTGGGCATCTCACGTTATTTTTACGATACGCTGCCCGCCGGCAAAGCGGCGATCGTCAAGGAGCTTCAAAGGGAAGGCCGGTCTGTCTGCTTTGTCGGGGACGGAATCAACGACACCATCGCGTTAAAGTCGGCACATGTTTCAATCTCACTTCGTGGCTCATCCACTGCCGCCACCGACACGGCGCAGATCGTTTTCATGAGTCAGAGCCTTAGCCAGTTGCCACTGCTGTTCGATCTCGCCCGCGATCTTGAGAACAATATGAACGCCGGGGCTTTCGCCGCTATCAGCCAGGGAGTGGTGATCATCGGTGGGGCAATGTTTGGCGTGGTCGGTATCGTCGGCGGGACCGTCATCTGGCTGGCCTCGTTATTTGCCGGTTTGGGTCTCGCGATGCGGCCAGTACGCAAGCACGCGCAAAGCGAGATTGGCGTGAGATAAGCACAATGCCGGAACCCACAATACGGGGCGACCTTTTCGCGCGCTTCCAGACTGTCGCCCTGGCCCGGCCCGACGAGCCTGCGCTCCTCAACCTAAGCGGTTCCGGGAACGTTTCGTTTCACCAACTGCGGCTCAAAGCCGAATCGACCGCCGCCGGTCTCGCCGCCCGAGGCGTGTGCCCGGGAGACAGGATCGCGATCCACATGTCCCGCTCGGTTGACGCGTTTGCCGCGATGCTGGGCGTTGGCCTGGCGGGGGCCGTGGCCGTTCCGCTCGATCCCTTCTACCCAATGGCGCGTCGCAGCTTTATCCTCGCAGATTGCCGCCCTAAGTATGTGCTCGACTCCTGGACGCCCGACCGCTCCGGCCAAAAATCCGAATTGTCACCCTGGCCCGTTCTTTGGTTGGAGGATCTCGAAGCTGAGCCCGGTCGATTTCAGTCGATCGAGCAACGGCCGCCCCAAACGCCCCTGTATCTGATCTACACCTCCGGTTCCACCGGGACGCCCAAAGGAGTGGCCGGGTCCGCCGCCGCAACCGCAAATCGGATCGAGTGGATGTGGAACGCATTTCCATTCGGAAGTTCCGATGTATTGGCGGCCCGCACCTCGCCGGCGTTCGTCGACTCGGTCTGGGAACTGTATGGAGGTCTCCTTGCCGGAATCCCCACGCTCATTGTCCCGTCTCGCGATTCTTCCGATCCCACCAGGCTGATTGCCCTCCTGCGCGAGAGCCGCGCAACGCGAATTACCGTCGTTCCGGCGCTACTCAACCTTCTGCTCGAAGCGGAACCACGGCTGGGCAATGCGTTGCCGGCATTGAACCTGTGGACATCGAGCGGAGAGGCGCTCCCGCGCGATACGGCCATTCGCTTCCATGCGGCCGCTCCGAATGCCACGCTCCTGAACCTCTACGGAACCACCGAGATCGCCGGAGACGCAACTTTCGCGATTGTGGCATCGCCTACTCAGCCAATCGGAGCGCGCATACCGATCGGCAGACCGATTGCTAATACTCGTTGCTACGTGCTGGGTCCCGGGCAGAAGCCCGTTCAGCCTGGCGAGGAAGGCGAGTTGTATGTCGGCGGCCAGGCGGTCGCATTGGGGTATTACAACCGGCCTGAAGAAACGGCCGCGCGATTCCTGCCCGATCCTGAGGCGCCGGCTGAACGCATGTACCGGACCGGCGATCGGGTTTTCGAAGGGCCGGATGGAATGCTTTACTATGCCGGCCGCGGCGACCGGCAGGTTCAGATTCGCGGCAATCGAGTGGAACTGGAAGAAATTGAGAATGCCTTGATCGGCCTGAATGCGGGCATCAGGGAAGCTGTTGTGGCGGCCGTAGGGCTTCCGGGTGAACTGCGGCTGATCGCTTATATAGCGCCGACGGAGGCGAACTCCTGCCAGTTGTCGACGTTGCTGGGCCAGGTTCTGCCGGAGTTCGCCTGCCCCGGCAAGTTCATCGGAATGGAAGCCCTGCCACGGCTCCCGAACGGAAAACTGGCGCGTGATATTTCGCGGTGGGCGCCGCAGTCCCATCCGGACCCCGATGTCAGTCCCAACGACCTGCCGGCAACGGACTCCGAGCAATGGATCGCCGCGACCTGGTCTGACCTTCTCAACGTTTCACCGGTGCGCCGGACCGACAGTTTCCTGCGGCTTGGTGGCGATTCCATGCAGTGGATCCGTTTCCTGTTGCGTCTCGGCCGCCGCCAGGCAATCGGCGAACGGCAGGAAAGTGCACTCACGATGCGAATGTCAGCGCTGGAAGCAGCGCTTATCCTCGATGGGGCCGGGCCGGTCTCGCCCATTCCCGATGAAGGAATCATCATCGAATCGTTGACGCATGCCGATGTGGACCAGACCGCCGCGCTGGCGATGGAATCGTTTCTGCGAGCTGAGCCAATGGCTCAGGCTCTCGAACTGCCGTCCCACGAATTCCGCCTCTTCTGCCGTCAGGTTGTAGACGAAAGCATGAGGCACGGCACATCGGTGGTTGCCCGCGACCGGGTCAGTGGCAAGCTCGTTGGTTTCTGCATGGCTCACGGGTTCGACGGGGCGATGCCGGCCGCATCCGGCGAGGCCCAGTACCCCAGCATGTCACCGATCTTCGCGCTTATGGAGGAACTCCAGGCCAAATATGTCGCGTTGCGAGGCCCGTTCGAGCCATGTGAGGTCGCCGAAATATTTATGACCGGATGCGCTCCTGGTTTAGATGCCTTGTCTCTGGCCGCGAGTATGGAACGCGAGGTATGTGGCCGCCTCAGGGCACATGGCTATCGGCGAGTGATCACCATCTGTACTCACCAGGCAACCGTGTTCCTCAGTGAACGCGTTCACCTTTTCGAGAGCCTCGCCGTTACCCGGTACTCTGAATTTGTTTACCAGAACCGTACGCCGTTCGAATCGATCGGGTCTGGCCATCCGGGCGCCGTCCTGTTCGAGGGTGGACTGTAAAGGCCATTGAGCGCCCAACCATCGAAAACTTCTAATTGGCAAGAGGATTTTATAAGAGCCAGGCCGCCAATGGGTCGGTTTCTAATCTGCGAGCGCTCGATTCCGAGCTGGCCCGGTCGGGCAGTTGTTTCCCGTCTCCGAAAGTGAGATTCAAACTCGCCACGCACGTTGATTTGCAAGCCTTCCGGCACTGGTGAAAGCCCCGTAATCGAGAATGTAGAAACCGGCATCCGCGCCCATCGACGTCCTGTTAGCTCGGATCTCAGCATCGCTTGCGCGAACCCCTTGCGATGTATAGGACCGACTGTCTGTATTGTCGGCCACTCGTACAGAGC
This sequence comes from uncultured Acidobacteriia bacterium, assembly GCA_903851195.1. Lineage (GTDB taxonomy): Bacteria > Acidobacteriota > Terriglobia > Bryobacterales > Bryobacteraceae > BOG-234. The sequence continues at coordinate 344,756 of CAINNJ010000025.1, read as the reverse complement.
GGCAATGCCAAATCGGCTAAAACCCGCGAGGGCCGAACACGTTCACCCCAGGTGCCGAAGAGAACCCATGCAACCGTGATCGTCCTCCCACGAATCGGACTTTCCCCCCTTCCGGAGGCGGCTGCGGTTCGCGTTTTCCACATTTCCACAAGCACCGCGCTCTCTAATAGCGGGTGATATCGGCCAGCAGGCCAGGACCGGCGGCCGGGTTCGCTATGCTGGAGGGGAGGATCGCGATGAGTATCCAGTTGGCTCCCGATATCGAAGCCGGGCTCCGCGCGGAAGCGGCCGGGCGCGGGATGGATGTGAGCACGCTGATCTCGGCGGCGGTCCGGGCATACCTGGGCGAGACGCCGGTCCCTGCGGTCCGTCCAACGCCATCCCGTCCGCGCGCCGCCGAACTGGCTTGGGCTTCGCGGCCAGAGGCTCGGTTCATCGGTCAATGGGTGGTTCTGGAAGGCAGCCGGGTAGTGGCAAGTGGCCCGAATCCGAAACAGCTGTACGAAGACGCGCGGGCCGGCGGCGACCTGTCACCGTTCCTGATCTTCGTTTCCCCGCATGACGAGCAGCCGTTCGCCGGCGGATGGCTCGATTGAGATCTCTGGATTTCGACGCGGACCTGGAATATCAGGAAACCAGTGCCGGGATTCTGGTCCCTGTCCGGCTTAGCTACGGGGACCGCAGCGTGGGAACTGACAGCGCGTCTGGATACAGGGGCGGCCGACTGTCTTTTTGATCGCTCCTATGCGGAGGTCCTGCAGCTCCCCGACTCCGGAGTCGAGCGGCAGTATCGGACCGTAACCGGGTCGTTTCTGGCGATCGGGCACGAGATTGAAATCGAGACCATTGGGCTTCAATAGTGGGCGCTTGTCTTCTTCCACGCGCTGGGAAATCCGGCGCACGCGTTTGTCGGCCGACGGGGCTGGCTGGATCGGGTTCGGCTGGGGATCGTGCACGCCGAGCGGAGGTTATTCCTCGGCCGCGCAGCGAAGCTGGAATAAATCGCTTGACTCCCGGGCCATCCGGCCCCTTAATGGATAATGCAAACGCGATAAACGGAAATTGCGAAGTCAAATTTGGGGAAATACATCGCCTGACTTGACTCGCGGCGTCCGGATCCTCGCCGAGACGGGGCTGCGCGTGTACAAGGAACTCGCGCCGCTACGGAAAGAGCAGATCGATCCGGACAACCGCGTCGTTTTCATCGAGGACTCGAAAACGCCCACCGGCGTCGCCGAGGTTCCTCTGACGGACATCGCGGTTGAAGCATTCCGGGATCAGATCGAACTGGCCGGACCCGGCCCGTGGCTGTTTCCGAGTCCGGTCAATCCCGATGGCCATCAGCTGAGTTTCAAGAAGCCCTGGCAAACGGCGCTCCGGAAGGCGGGCATCCCGTATTTCCGGCTCTACGATCTTCGGTCCACTCACGCGACGCGGCTGAGCGCCGGCGGCGTGGCCGATGAGTGGGTGACGCAGATGCTTCGGCAGACTGACGCGAAGGTGTTCAAGAAATACTCGCAGATGAAACTGCAAATGAAGCGGGAGGCGCTGAGCAAACTGAATCGGCGCGCCAATGAAAAACCTGACCCCGGGTTTTGATACGGCAGTTCAGAACCGGAGGGGTTTTGATACGGTTTTGATACGTTTTTGACTCGGAGAAGGCAAATGATAAATCCGGAGAACTACAAAGTATTGATTCTAAAAGGGGTGAAGTGGTGGGCGGTCGCGGGATCGAACCGCGGACCCCCTGCTTGTAAGGCAGGTGCTCTAACCGGCTGAGCTAACCGCCCTGAGCGAGAAACTCCAGTTTAGCACCTGGCCGATCACCCGTCTGGCACCCGTCCCCCGGGCACCGTTCCGCCAACGCCTGACAAAAATCGCGCGATCCCGCCATTGCTGGCAGCCCGCCTTCGCGGGCCGGAACAGTCCCGGGATCGCACCTCAATTCTGCAACAGCGAAGTTCCCGATCACAATACATCTTTCGATATATCCGGTACCTCTATTTCACCTTGTACTTCGCCAGAGTCTTCTCGTTCAGCCGGATCCCCAGGCCCGCCCTCGAACTCAGGGACAGATACCCCTTATCCATCACCTCCGGCGGATCGATCAGTTCCGCTCTCCACGGCACCTCGCCGAACGAAAACTCCAGAATCAAAAAGTTGGGCAGACCCGCGCAAACATGGGCGGCCGCGACATTTCCCACCGGACTGGCAGGCCCGTGCGGCGCCACCTTCAGCCCCGCGGCCTCGGACAGCCCGGCGATCTTCTTCAACTCCAGCAATCCGCCGCAATATTTCACATCCGGCATCGTGATGTCCACGGACCCGGCGTTAATGTACGGCAGAAAGCCTTTCGCCCCATAAATCACTTCTCCGCCGGCGGACGGCATCCGCGCCTCGCGCCGCACGGCGGGCAGGTCGGGGACCAGCGTCACCTCCTCCAGCCAGAACAGCTGCAGGTGTTCCAACCGGCGCGGCAAAGCCAGTCCACGGCGCAAATCGAACTTACTGTGCGCATCGAGCAGCAGGTCTTTGTCGGATCCCAGGACGCCGCGCACGGCCTCGGCCCGCTCGATCCCGAGTTGCGTGATTTCTTCGACCTTCCGCGCGTCGGCCAAGTCGCGAGGCATGTCATCCCACGGGGCCAGTTTGACGGCATTGAACCCGGCATCGACCGCCTTCGCCGCCATCGACGCAAACCCCGCCGGAGTGCGCGGGTCCGTCGAGCGGTTGATATTGGCATAGTTCCGGATGCTGGTCCGCAGCGCGCCTCCAAAAAAGTCGTACACGGGAACGTCCAGCGCCTGCCCGATCAGATCCCAGAGGCATTGTTCCAGGCTGCTGAAAGCGCACGCCGCGCTGGTGCCGCCGGACGCCAGATCCGCAGCCACGGCAGCCCGAAGCCACTCGATATCGAAGATGCTCCGGCCCCGCAGGCGCTCCGAAAACCGCAGCAGATAGCGCACCGTCGCTTCGTCACTGGCCCCGTGGGACGCTTCCCCGATTCCGGTGAGCCCCGCGCTGCTGCCCAGTCTCACCAGGACCCAGTTGCCTCGTGCATTGACGTGCACCTGAAAAATCTCCAGAGCGCCAGCCAGGATCTTGCGCGCATCGCGCTGCGCCGCGGCGGACGCGACGGTCAGGCCCGCAAACAGGGCGGGCAGGCATTCCCGTCTGGTCATCTTCATTTAGCGGAGATAGTGGCTGGCATCAACACTCCGGTGCCATACTTCTCGATCTTGCGGGTCTTCATGTTGTAAACGTCGCCGGGAGAGAGAACGTAATACGGTTTCTCCCACGGTTCATAAGCGCGGGTATTGTCATGAATGGCGACCTTCCATTTACCGATCACCTCGAAACGGTCGCCCGTCACCACGATCGCGGTGCCTTCCGAAATGCCGATTCCAAGCATCTCCGGATATTTTTTGATCACCGGAATGATATCGTCCCAGCGATTTCTGGTATTAATATGCTGATCGATCGCGCTTTTCCGCAAAAAGGCAAAACCGCGCTCATGCTGCGGCTCGGGCGTCATCACGATTTCCGAGCCGGCCACCGCGCCGCGAACCAGATAATCGCCCTGGATCGTGGCCCCGGCCGAACTGCCGCCGATCACGCCGCCACGCTGCAGCACCTTCCTGAATTCCGCCAGAGTGCGTGTGTTGGCGTAGGAATCCACAACGTTCCACTGGCGGCCGCCATCGAACCAGACGCCCGAGGCATCTTTCAAAACGGACGCGAACTCTTCCGTATCGGCCACCTTCGGGTCCGCCGTGTGCAACATGTGGACATTCGTGAGACCCAGCTTTTTCCAGACGGCCACCACCTTGTCTTCTTCATAGGCCTTGATCGACCCATCCGGATTCCGGTTGCCTCCGGCGGTGGGAATCACAACGATCTTCGCATTCGGGCCGCCCGCCTTGTTGACGAACGTTTCCATGATCCCGGTGCCGGCCGCCGAGCCGCCGCCCTGAATCACGAGCGTGCCTTTCTCGGGACCATACTCCGGGGTCTGGGCACAAAGGCTCCCGAGCGTCAGCGCCGCGGTCAGCGCAAGGTGGAAGGGCAAACGCTTTGTGGATTGAATCTGCATTGTGTTGATCGCTCCTGATTGAAGATCCGGCTTAATGCGCGGCCTGCACGCCCACCTTGACCGAGTGCGCTGTTTTACTTCCTTTTTCCACGTCGATCACGACCCGCATTCCGGCCTTCAGATCGGAGGGCGTGAACTTGTGATCTTCTTTGGTGACCTCGGTTTTCGCATCCAGTTTCACGTCCACGTTGCCCTTGGCGGTGTGGACGGTGACCGTCTGGTTTTCCATCTTAACGACGGTTCCGACGACATGATCGAAATTGCCGTGCGCGAACAGGGAAATTGCCATCAGGCCGGTAGCAATAAGCCTGAAAATCTTAGTGATGCCGATGGGCAGCCGTTGGTGCATCGTCGCTTTCTCCTCGCAAAAACTTTTCTTCCCGCTCTTCTTCCAGTCTCTCCTGCTCGCTCTTGGGATTCATTTTCTCCATCTGCTTTTGCTCCTCGAAGGTGAGCCGCGGCAGATAGCGGATCAGACGGACCAGTTTCCAGGAGTCGGTGCCGGCATCGCCGGGCGAACCCCATGCGGGCATGCCGGTGTGCCGGACGCCGTTCTGAATCGCGAAGAACAGTTCGCCGTCGGTTTGCCCCTGCGTGCCAGGCAGCCGCATGTCGGGCGCGGGCGGGAACATCCCTTTCCCGAGCACCGTGTCACCGCTGCCATTGTTGGCGTGGCAGGAGGCACAATGATCCGCCCAGTGCTCCTTCGCTTCGGACAAAACTTCGGGCGAGTCCGGAACCGGGTTGCGTTGGTCCCTGGCACCGGCGGGCAGAGAGAGCCTTCGCGCCGTGCCGGCGGCCCACACCTCTAAAGTCCCGGGCGCTTCACGCGCGCTGAAACCTCCGGCGTTGCGCAGCAGCAGGACTCCCGACAACGCGGCGAGCGCAAGACCTGTCAGGAATCCGGCGAGAAATCTCATCGGCGGACTTCCCTTCCGCCCAAAGCACCGATCTCCCCGGCGTTCAGTTCGCGCCAGGACCCTTCCGCCAGACCACCAATGCCCAGGCCGCCAATTCGTACACGACGCAAATCCGCGACTTTGCTGCCAACCGCTTCGATCATGCGGCGGACCTGGCGATTGCGGCCCTCGGTGATGGCGATCTCCACTTCGGTGCCTTCCCGGCGACGCACTTCCGCAGGACGCGTCGGGCCGTCGTTCAGCGACACACCGCGCCGCAGTTGCTCCAGCGCGCCATCCGGCAGCACGCTTTCGCAGCGCACAAGATAGGTCTTGGAAATCCGGTGATCCGGGTTTGTGAGCCGTTCGGCGAACTGCGTGTCGTTGGTGAGAATCAGCAAACCGCTGGTCTCCAGATCGAGCCTGCCGACCGGCGACACGAAGGTGTCCACGCCGGTGATGAGGTCGTAAACCGTGGGCCGGCGTTCCGGATCTTTGAACGTGGTGATGTAGCCCGCCGGCTTGTTCAGCAGCAGGTAGACGCGGTCCCGGACCTGCAGCGGTTTGTCGTCGAACAGGACGCGGTCGCGGTCGAAATCGATCCAGTGGTCCGGATTTTCCACGATCTTCCCGTTCACGCGAACGCGCCCGGCGTGGATCCAGCTGCGGGCCTGCGTGCGCGACCCCAGACCTGCCTTCGAAATCACGCGCTCCAGCGTTTTCTGACCCGATTTCGTCTGCATCGGTTCAGCGCAGAATGACCTTCGCCAGTCCGGTGTTGTTGCCGCCATCGGCCACGCGGATTACCAGCACGTGTTCTCCCGGCGGCACTTCCGCGAGATGCAGCCGGAACTGTTCGGACTGCGAATCGAGAATGCCGTCGGCGGGGGCGATCGCGGTCCAGGGCCCGGCGTCCAGGCTCCACTCCGCGCGCTTCAGCGTGGAGGCTTCGTCGCGCGCGTCGAACACGATGTCCGCAGCGCCCGCGGTCCGTGTGGAGGACTGCACGCGCAACACGGGCGGCGTGTTGTCGATCAGCACCGGAGAGCTGACCAGTTCCGCGTCTTTCGCGGAACCCGCGGCGTTTGCTTCCCGATCCGAAGCCGTGACGCGGAAGAGATAGCGGCCGTCCGCCAGGGCGTCGCCGTCGATGGTAAAGCTGTTCTCGTGAAGGCCTTTGCGCAGGGCTTTCCAGTCGCGCTCTCCCTCGCCCCGAAAATCCAGCTGATAAACCAGCTTGTCGCTGTCGGGGTCGTCTGCCTGCCAGGAGACCAGCAGTTGCTGGCCCTGGGCGCGGGAAAGGGTCTGCGTCGGCGTGCCGGTGGAAGATACGGGAGCGGCATCGCCAGTGTCGGTCACGGTTACGGTAAAGGGCACGGAAGCCGCGCTGGAACTGTTGGAAGCCGATGCCCCGGTCTTCGCCGCTGATGCCGCGACGGGCTGCGTCAGCACCGTGACGGAGCGAATTACCGGAGGGTTGTTCTGCGGCAGATACGCCGCGCTTACGTTCTCCACCGCCGCCCCGGCTCCCGCGAAGGTCGTTTTGAATTGCAGGTAGCGGGCGTTCGGGCTCGTGATCTGCGCGCCCGCGCTGTCGCGCAGAGGTTCCGACCAGTCGCTCCACGTAGAGTCAGGCCGGAGACTGTTGCCGGCGCGCGTCAGCATGGTGACGGCCCCGGCGCCCTGCCAGCGAAGTTTCCCCCAGCGCGCGATGCTGCCGGCATCGAAAACGGGGGATTCATACAGGCCCGAGGTGTTCCCCGCGCTCTCGCCCAGACGATAAATCCTGCCCATATTCGCCGTGGCGGCGAGCATGGCCCCGTTCCACCGGAGCAGCCGGACCGCTTCGGCTTCATTCGTCTGCGCGACCAGAGTCAGCTTATGGTCGGCGGTGAGGCGATAAACGCGCCCGCTCTGGTCCGTGCAGAAGTAGAGCGGGCTGTCGCCGGACGCCGGGAGAATATCGAACACGTTCTCCTCTTTCGAGCTCCAAAGCGTGTCGACCGTATTGTCCGCGCGAATGCGGTAAATGGCGCTTTTTTCGATGCCGCTCAGATCCACGCCAGCCGTTGTTGTGGTCGCGGTTACGGTGGGCTGGGCCGGAGCCGTGGTGGTTGGTTGTGGCTTGGCCGGTTCCGGCGGATTCGGCTTCAGGTCGCCGCCGGCGTCGGCCGTTACTGTCACACTGGTTACCGAGGTGGTGCTGTCCTGCTGCGCGCCCTGTGTGGCCTGCTGAGCCGCCTGCACCTTCTTGGCGAGAGCGCCGCCCAGGCCGACCGCATAGAAGCCACCCTCGCCATCCGGGGCAATGGCGCGAATTTCCGGCAGCGTGGAATCGTAGAGCGCGAACGCTTTGTTCTTCGCGGTGATGCGATACAGGATGCCGTTCGGTTCGGTGCCCGCCAGCAGGCGGCCTTCCGCGTCCAGCATCAGGCTGGTGACGTTTCCCTGACCCGTCGCGTAATACTCTTCGCCTTTGCCCGGGCCCGTGATGCGGAAAATCTTTCCGCCATCGCCCGTGCCCGCATAGAGAGTTCCGTCCGCCGCCAGAGCCAGAGACCAGATGTATTTCGCCTGCGGATCGAAATATTCCGTGGCTTTACCGTTCTCGATGCGGAAGATCTTGCCGTCGGGCGAACTCGCGGCGAAGACGACGCCTTTCGGGTCCACAACCAGGGCGAAAACTTCGGGGCGGTCCGCCACCCACAGAAGACGAGGCGCGCCTGTCTTATCCATCCGGAACACCCGACCGCGATGTCCGGTCGCCGCATAAAGCGATCCGTCCGGTCCCGCCGCCAGATTCCAGACCACCGGCTGCTCGGAATTGAAGAAAACGTCCAGTTTCGGCGCGAGCGACATCCGGCCGTCTCGTCCCAGCGAAACGCCCTCGAATTTCCCTTTCATGAAATCCGCGAAAGACGACATTTCCCAGACCGAGGAAGACGAGGCGGCCGCGGCGCCGGCGGTCAGCGCCAGCAGGGCCGGGAGGCGAAGCCGCATTATTCTTTCACCTCAAGCTGGACGGTCTTCGAACCCGTGACCATCATGTTGCCCGCGTCGATGACGATTTCCGCCATTTTCGAATTCCGGTTCTGCGTCACGTTCTGGGTGCTGCCGAGCACCAGCGCCAGTGAGGGCGGGGGATCGGGCATCTCCTCGCCCTGCACCTGATAAGAGGGCTCGGCCCGCCAGACTCGCACGTAGGCCTTATCGCTGGAATGCAGGCGATTGATATTGGAAATGAGCTGTTCGGGCGAATGCGGTGTTTCGGTCAGAATCTGCCGCAATTCGGCGATACTGGTCTGTCCGCCGTCCGCCACGGTGAAGTACAGCAGTCCCGGCGCGGCGCCCTGAGGAATCGTGTATTTCACGGTATTCGTCAGCTCCACACCATTCTGACCGTCCAGCAGGGTCATCAGTTCCACGGTTTCGCCGGGCTTCACTTCCTTCTTCGAAAGATAGACCTGGCCGATGCTCAGATCCTTTTTTACATTGGAACTTTCCAGCTTTACCGACAGCCTTCTGATCCCCAGCGTATCGAAGCCAGCCTGCATGAGATAGGAGAGCGGGACAGCCGTATTCATGGCCGCCGCCATGGCGGAACTGCCCTCGCCGGCATAAATATTGCGGATTTCCACCGGTTTCTGAGAATTCCTGAATTCAATGGACGCATGCACCAGGATGCTGTTTGCGCCGGTGGCCCGCTCCGTCGCGTCGATGGCCGAAAAAACCGCCATCTGCATCAGATAGGGAGACAAAAAGCGATCGTTGACCACCTGCATGTGATACTCGCCGACCGGCTTCGACCCGCCGAACTCCTGTGTAACGGAAATATCCAGCGGCAGCATGGCAGCCTGGCGTCCCAGCGCGCCGGCAACGGCCGTATTCCGGTCCTGTGTAATCACGCCCATCAGTTCCTTCGCCGCGGAGATCTTGAACGACGTGTTTACGTTCGCCAGCAGCGTAATCACCTCGGAACGCGTGAACGGCAACTCGGTGGGACCGATCGCGAGGAAGCGGTGGCCGAACGCGTAGACCTTGTTTCCATCGATGCAGGTCAGGGTTCCGTCCGCGCCGACGCTCATATCGCCGGTCATCAGTTCCACGCTGATCATGGAGCCGGGTTGCAGGCGGGCGGGATCGCCCATGCGCATCTCCGGGGCGCCACCGAGCGAAATGCCCTGCCTTGGTTCGAGGCCCAGGGAGCGCAGGCCGCCCGCAAACTGCTCGACTGCCGCGGAGGTGAAGCCGGAAAGCGAGAGCGGGGTCGCGACCTCCGTCAGCGACTGGTTTCCGAAACTGCCAGCGGGCCGGGCGGGGAACAGCGGGGAAAGATCCTTGCCGGCAGCGGCGCGGTTTACCGCGGGCCGCACCATCGCCGGACTGACAGGGGGTTGTCCCGACATGGAATCCACCTGAAACATCTCTTCGATGGGCCGAATTCCCGCGATCGGGTCCTTCGCGTAGGGGAACGCCATGGCAACGGCCCCAATCAGCTTGCCATCGATGTAAACCGGACTACCGCTCATCCCCTGCATGACGCCGGTGTGTTCCAGTGGGCCACCGGACAGACGGGCCAGGATCAGGGATTCGCGGGGGCCGGTGTTCTGCAGTACGCCCAGAATCTCGGCATCGAAATCTTCCACCTTGTCGCCGGTGAACACGGTCCGGCCGGTTCCGTGCATTCCGGCGCGAATGTCCGTGAGCGGCATAATCGGGACGGCGGCTTGCGAGGCGGCAAATGCGCAAAGCAGCATTCCGGCCAACGTCGGGGGCGTGAGACGGTTCACCATTTCAGTGTAGTCTCCGGACGACGGGATCGAATTTTCACATTGACTGCTGTCCGCCGACAGAATGGTATGCTGGAAACACTTAACTCATGACCCCCGCGCTTACCGGGTCTCCGTCCGCCCGGACTTCTGCCCCATTCTCATGGTTGACTGTCTCATGGGTATCCGCACTCCTGATTGTTTGTTACGCACCCATGCTGAAGGGGTTGCTCTGGCAGTGGTACGACGACCCCGACATGGGTCACGGCTTTTTCGTGCCCGCCATCGCCGCATACATCGCGTGGCAGCACCGCGATAAGATCGCCGAGACCCCCGCGTCGCCGAACTGGTGGGGACTCGCGATCATGATCTGGGCGGCCCTCCAGCTCTACCTGGCCACTTTGGGCGCCGAACTGTTCCTTACCCGCACGTCCTTCGTCATCTCGATCATTGGTGCGACTCTGCTGCTCGGGGGTATGCCCTATCTCCGGATTTTCGCGTTTCCGCTTTTCCTGCTGTTCTTCATGATTCCCATCCCGGCGATCATTTATAACCAGATCACGTTCCCGCTTCAGTTGCTGGCGAGCCAGGTGGCGGAGAACACGATCTCGAACATCGGAATTCCCGTGCTGCGGGAAGGCAACGTACTGGAACTGGCCGAGCAGAAACTGAACGTGGTGGAGGCCTGCAGCGGCATCCGGTCTCTGCTCACCCTGACATTTTTCTCCCTCGTTTACGGCTACTTCGCGGAAAAGCGCACGTGGGTGCGCGTCACATTGTTTCTTTCGACCATTCCGATCGCGATCGTGGCCAACGCCGGACGAGTCACCATGACCGGCATCATCGCGAACTTCCGGCCGGAACTGGCGGAGGGACTCTTTCACGAAGCCCAGGGCTGGGTGATATTTATGGTGGCGTTCGCGATTCTGGCCTTATTTCACCAGTTCCTGATCCGGGTTTCGAATGTGGCGGGAAAAACGGCATGAAACAACTGCTGCGCAATAATTACCTTCGCCTCCTCACCCTTGTGCTGATCGGGCAGGCGGTCCTTTTTTACAGCGCTTCCCACGGGGAAGCGACGCCCTTGGCTTCCCCGCTCATCGCCTTTCCTCGCGAAATCGGCGATTACCGCCTCGCTCAGGAAGGCTACGTGGACAAAGAAACTCTCGAAGTTCTGCGGGCCGACGATACGCTGACGCGCTTCTATACCGGTCCGCTGGGCAGCGCCAACCTTTTCATCGCGTACTTCAGGACGCAACGCCAGGGGCAATCGCCGCACTCACCCAAGAACTGCCTTCCCGGCGCCGGGTGGCAGCAGGAAGAGAGTGGAAAAGTGGATGTTCAGGTGCCGGGCGAAACCATTAATATCAATCACTTCGTGGTTTCCAAAGGCACGAACAAGAGCCTTGTCCTTTACTGGTATCAGTCTCAGGGCCGCGTTATCGCGGATGAGTTCGCCGCCAAGTTTTACCTCGTTTCCAACTCCATACGCAATCACCGCAGCGATACCGCCCTGGTTCGTGTTGTGGTCGCCGTGCCTCCGGGAGAGGACAACAACGCGGAAATTCTGGGAAGGGATTTCGTCCGCGCGGCTTATCCGGCAGTTCGCGATTATCTTCCCCGATAATCTCTGACCTCGCAACTTCTCTCACCCGTTGAATCGCGTCAGGCCCTCAGGCCGTCATCGATCCAAGCACGGCCGCGGCGCGGCGCATGGCCATTACGGGGCTGGAAAGCATTGGCGGTCCGCTGTTTTCCGGCAGCAGTGCCGCCACGCGCGCCATCGAGGCCTGCGCCAGAACGATCACATCCACGCGGCCTTGCAAACCCAGCAGCGCGGCCAGCAGCAGTTCGTCGTGACGTTTCGTATCGCCCGCGAGTACGGCTTCGAACGCTCCGGCCGCCAGCGCGGGAATCAGTTCCACCTCACGGCCCGCACGCGCGGCCGTTTCTCTCAGCAGTTCCAGAGTCGGATTCAGCGTGGTGCTGAGGGTGGCTGCCACACCAATCCGGGTCCCCGCGGCTACCGCTGTATCCGCCAGAGCCTCATCGATGCGCAGAACCGGGAAATCGTATTGGCTCCGGGCCAGTGCCGTCGCGTGCCCGATCGAGGAACACGTCACCATCACCGCATCCGCCCCGCCGTCGTGCGCCAGTCCGATCATCGCGGCCACCCGGCGGATGGTGTTCGGCGTCAGCCGGCCCGCGGCGATGGTATTGCGGATCAGAGACTCATCCGTCATGTGAAAGGTTTCGATTCCGGGCAGGTGTTCTTTCGCCAATTGAGTAAACAGCGGAATCAGGACATGACTGGTGTGAAGGAACGCGAGTTTCCGGGGCGCCTCGGGATTGTTGGACATTAGAAGATAATACCGTCATGGCCATTTTCGACCGGCGGGAATTTCTGCGACTGATGCCCGCCGCGGTTGCTCTTCCCGCCGCGGCACAGAACACACGCAGACCCAACATCGTCGTCATCGTGACCGACGATCACGGCATCGGGGACGTCGGCTGCTACGGACATCCCGAAGCGCGAACCCCGAATCTGGACCGGCTGGCGGCGTCCGGCGTCCGGTTCACACAGTGGTACTCGAATGCGCCGGTGTGTTCGGCTTCCCGTGCCGCGATCCTGACCGGAAAGTATCCCGACCGCGCCGGTGTCAAGGGCGCTCTGCCTTCGGAGCCCACCTGGGACGTGAAGGGGCTGCACGCCGGCGAAACCACCCTGCCCGGCTTATTGCGGGCGGCGGGTTACCGGACCGCGGCGTTCGGCAAATGGCATCTGGGCAGCGCGCCGGAGAGCCGGCCCATGCAACAGGGTTTCGATGAGTTCTTCGGGTGGTATTCGGGCTGGCTCGACGCCTTTTCGCACCGCTATTATCAGCTTGGTTCCGCCCCCGGAAAGATCTTCCACGACCTTTGGCGCAATGACACGGAGGTGTTCGAAGAGCCGGCCTACATGACGGAACTGCTGGGGCGCGAAACGCAGGCCTGGCTGTCGCGGCAAACCAGCGGGCAGCCGTTTCTGATGTACCTGGCATTCGGCGCGCCGCATTATTCCATGATGGCTCCGAAAAAATATCTGGACCGCTTTCCGGTCACCATGGAACGGGACCGGCGCATGCACCTCGCCATGGTGGCGGCCGTGGACGACGTCATCGGCAGCCTGCTGGACCAGTTGCAACGGCAGGGCCTGGAGAACGACACGATCGTGTATTTTCAGGCCGATAACGGCGCTACCCGGGAGGTGCGCGCGTCGAGCGACGGCAAACCGTACCACGGCGGCAGCAACGAGCCTTTCCGCGGCTATAAGCTGGGCCTGTTCGACGGCGGCATGCACGTTCCGGCGTTGTTGCGCGTTCCCGGCGCGGTAAAACCCGGAACGGTCTGGGACAGGCCCATGATTTCCATGGATATTTTGCCCACGCTGCTCGCCCTCGCCGACCCCGGCGCAAAGCCCCCGGCCGGCATCGACGGACAGAATCTTCTCCCGGTGCTGCGGGGTGAGGCGCCCGATCACGAATTTCTGTTCTGGAGCCACGAAAATCAGCGGTCGGTCCGGCAGGGTGACTGGAAACTGATCCTGAACCCGCCCAAGTTTCCCGGCGAAGAGCAGGTAGACCGTATCTGGCTTTCCAATCTGGAAGCGGATCGCTCCGAGAAGAAGAATCTGGCGAACGAGCAGCCGGAACGCGTCCGTTTCCTGATGGAAAAACTGCGGGACTGGGAACGGGATGTGAAGCTGACTCCCGCGCCCTGAGCGCGCCGGATTTTGCCGGCTACGACGGTTCGATGGTAATCACGGCCTTGCCAAGCACTTTCCGCTCCGTCAGAGCCTGCATGGCGGCGGGAAGCTCTTCGAGCGGCCAGGAATCTGAAATTTCCGGCAGTAGTTTGCCGGCGGCCCAAAGTTCGTCGAGAGACTGCTGCGTCTTCCGGGTGTAACCCGGGTGCATTTTGACGTGGCCGCCCCAAAAGACGCCCACGACGGAGATATTTTTCAACAAAATGCGATTGGCGGCAATGGAAGGGATTTTCCCCGAAGCGAAACCGATCACCAGCAGGCGTCCATACGGGGCGATGCACTTCCCGGAAAGATCGAAAATATCGCCGCCCACCGGATCATAAATGACGTCGGCGCCGCGGCCTCCGGTGATTGCTTTGACCTCGTCCACCCATTTCGGGTCCCCGTAATCGAGCACGTGCTCCGCGCCCTGCCGACTCGCAAAAGCCCGTTTTTCGGCCGAACCCGCCGTCGCGATCACGCGCGCGCCGAACGCGCGGCCGAGCTGAATGGCGGACATGCCCACACCGCTGGCGCCAGCATGCACCAGGAGCCATTCTCCTTCCCGGATCGCCGCGCGGTCTTTCAAAGCCAGCCACGACGTGTGATAGACGATGGGGAACGCGGCGGCCTGCGCGAAACTCATCCCGGCCGGAATCCGGAAGATTTTGCGGGCGTCCACCAGAGTCTGCCCGGCGAAGCCGGAACCCTCGGGAATGCCCAGCACGCGGTCACCCGGCGTCCAGTCGGTAACGCCTTCGCCAACGGCTTCCACGGTGCCGGCAATCTCCGCGCCCGGCGTGAACGGAAACGGCGGTTTCACCTGGTATTTGCCCTGAATCTGCAGAACGTCGAAAAAGTTCAGCGCCGCCGCGCGATTCCGGACGCGGACCTCACCGGGGCCGGGTTCCGGAACGGGAATGTCGGCCAGGAGCATCTCCGACGGCTCACACCACTGCTTCACCTGCCATGCGCGCATGTTCTCAAGTATCTCGCGGATATCGCCCCGGGGGGCGGCGCGGCCCGGAAACGACGCTTCGCTGAGAATGCGGCAAATCGGATCGATTTTTCAGGAATTCGCAAAATCCGGTATCCGCGGGGAACGGTATTTTCGCGCGACATGTTCCCGCTTTCGTTATATTAGGTCCAGGGCTTGAGACGGAACGGAAAAGGCGGGCTTGAGAAGAGCGTGACAGCTTTCGCCCTGTTGCGCGCCATGAGTGCGCTTGCCGTTTTGTCCGTCTCCGCGGCGGCGCAGGCGCCTCCCGCGTGGCGTTTCTGGAGCACCGCGGAAGGCATGACGGAATCGTATACCGCCAATGTGGCGATCGATTCTTCCGGAGCCGCGCTGGCAAAACACGGCGATGTCGAGCGCATTTCCCGTCTTACGGGATATGGCGTGGAGACCGTACCCGATCCCACGGGACTGGGACGGCTGACCATCGGCAGCGACGGCGACCTCTGGATGTTTGACGGCACCAGTCTCCGTCGTTATCACGGCGCGAAGTGGACTTCTTTCGAACTGCCCGAACTGAAGCGGTGGCCGAAGTTCACCCGGGACATCCGCCTTCGCTGGGTACTGCCGGGCGGCGCGGATCCGCTTTATTACGTCGCTCTGTGTCCACTCCGAGGGGGGCGTGTCCTGGTCCTGCTGCCGGACAAACTTGTGGAATTCGATTCCGGCACCGGCGCCACACGCACCATCAAGACCGCGGCGGAAAGCGCCCTGCAGCGGTTCATTGCCATGTACCGGACGCCCGGCGGCCGAATCTGGGTTTCCGGACAGCGCGGCACGGCTCTGGTTCACGAAACTCCCGGCGACGACCGGCTGCAGTGGCAGGAATACGTGGCGCCCGCCGCCTATTTCGATTTCGACCAGCCTCGCGAAGGCGTTGACGGCGAGGTATTCGTCGCCGCCTCATCCGGGCAGAGCAGGGTTCTGATCCGTTTCGACGGCAAAGACTGGCATCCGTTTTATCGGGGCAAGAGCAAACTGCTGACGGGATGGCGAGGGGCCGATCGGGACATCTGGGTGGCGGACAGCGACCAGATCATGCGCCTGACCGGCGGCCGGGAGGAACCGGCCGGCCGCCTGGGCGCCCTTTCCGGCATCGTGCTCGACATCAATCCGGCCGCGGACGGCACGTTCTGGGTGTCCACCAGCCAGGGCATCGCGCGCTATTCTCCCTCGATCTGGAGGACTCCGGCCGCCGTTCGCGGCCCCGAGAACGACGAGCTGATTAATGCGATTACCGACGATGCCGCGGGAAATGTCTGGTTCCTCAGTCCCAAAACCCTGATCCGCCTGCAAGGCGACCAATGGACGAAATACCCGCTGCCAGGCGGTCAACGGCCTTCGAATACCCTGACGGACGCGCTCCGGGCGCTCCCGGACGGCCGAATCGCGATCCTTTCCGGAATACCCGGCACCGTGCTTGTCTTCGATCCGGGCACCGCTCGTTTCAAACTGGTCCGGCACCCGGAAGGGCGCAAGATCCGGCCGTTCCTGCCGCGCCGCGACGGTGGCTTTCTGGTGCAGACGCAGGTGCAGGACGATCTGGCCGCGTGGCGGTTCGAAACCTTCGACGGCAACGAGTTTCATCCTTTTCTCGCCCCGGAAAACACCTCGTTAAACACCGATTTGCGGGCACTCTGCGCGACGTCGGATGGCGATTTGTGGATCGGCGGCTCCAGTGGCCTCGGTGTCTACAGCAAGGGGAAATATCGCTCCGTGCGGGCGGCGGACGGATTCACCCTGACCGGGGCTTTCTCCCTTTTCGAGCCGTCGCCGGGCCGGCTCTGGGTTGGCGGACGACTGGAAATCCAGGAGTTCGACGGGCACAGGTGGACCTCCGTTCACAAGGGTTTCGACCGGGTCCGCAACATGTTGCGCGCGCGCGACGGCACCATCTGGGTGGCTTCCGGCACCGGCGTTGACCGTTTCCGGAACGGCGCCTGGATTGTGAACAGCGGCGAAGACGGCTTGCCTTCGTCCGTAGTCTATACCGTGTTCGAAGATCGCCAGGGGCGCATCTGGACCGGCACCACGCGGGGCATTTCTCTTTTCCATCCGGAAGCCGATCCGGCTCCGCCGAGAACGACGCTGAGCGAAGATGTGAACCCGCGGGAAGCGGCCCCGGACGCGCCCGTGCACCTGTTGTTTTCGGGCGTGGATAAGTGGAATATGACGCTGCCGGAGATGCTGCTGTTCTCCTGGCGGCTCGACGACGACAAGTGGAGCGATTTCGCCGAGGGCAACTCCGCGTCATTCCGGAAACTGGCCGGGGGCGCCCACCGCTTCGAAGTGCGCGCGATGGACCGGAACGGCAACGTCGACCCGCACCCGGCCCGCCTCGCTTTCACTGTTCTGGTGCCCTGGTACCGCAGCACCGGGTTCCGGATCGTCACCGTGCTGGGCATATTTTCCTTCGTGGCTCTGTTGGTGACTGCGTCCGGCAGTTACCGGAACCGCGGGAAATTGCTGGCGCAGCTGGAAGTGGCGCGAAAGCTGGATCACGACCGGAAGGAAACGCTGGAGCTCATCGCCCGTCGCGAACCGCTCCGCGTGGTGCTGGGGCGGGTGGCGCAACTGATTGCGGCCAGCGAGCCGGGTTCCGCCTGTGTGGCGGTCACCGCCTCGGCCGGGGATTTTACCTTTACCGCCAGCGCCGGACTGCCGGAGGTCTGGGCGGACGCCCTCCGTGACAAAGGGACAGGCGAAATGTTTCACGCCAGGATCCGGGCTGCCGCGGCACAGGCGCGGACTCCGACCTCCAACGCGCCGGCGCGTCCGATCGCGCGTCCCGGCTCCGCCCCGTCCGAACAGGTTTGGTCTCCCGCCGAGACGGAATTCCTCTCCGCCTGCTATCATTCCGCGTCCACCGTACCCATTCTCTCCGGCGCCGGCGAGATCCTGGGCGCACTCGAGGCGTACTGGCCTTACAAGGCAAAGCCGTCCGCTTACCGCCTGAATCTGCTGGAAGCGATGGCCGGACTCTCGGCCAGCGCTATCGAGAATGCGCACCTATATCGGGAACTGGCCTACCGGGCCCAGTACGACAGTCTCACGCGGCTGCCGAATCGCTTCTTTTTCACCGAAAGATTGCAGGAAGCGGTGGATCGGGCCCGGCGGAACGGACAGAAACTCGCGCTTCTTTATCTGGATCTGGATCGGTTCAAGCAGGTCAACGACTCGCTGGGCCATGGCGCCGGCGACGTGCTTCTGCAGCAGGTTGCCGGCCGCCTTTCCGCCTGCCTCCGCAAGAGCGACATCATCGCCCGCATGGGCGGCGATGAATTCATGCTGCTGCTGGAAATCGACGACGAGCATATCGCCCGGGATGCCGCAATGCGCCTGCTGGCGGCACTCAGCCGACCCGTCGTAGTGGCCGGCAACGAACTGTTTGTCACCGCGAGCATCGGCATCAGTTTCTACCCGGCGGACGGCGAAGACCCGTCCACTCTGCAGAAGCACGCGGACAATGCCATGTACCGCGCCAAAGACCAGGGCAAAAATCGCTTCCAGTGTTTCACGCACGATATGAACGGCACGGCGTTTCACCGGCTGGACATGGATCGGAACATGCGCCAGGCGCTGGAGCAGAGCCAGTTCGAACTGGAATACCAGCCGCAGTTCATGATCGGCGAACGTGCCGACGGCGCGGGGGAGTCTTCCGGCGGCGCTGGCGAAGCCGTCCCGGCCGGCATGGCTCTGGCGGGAATGGAAGCTCTGATCCGGCTGCGCCATCCGCAGCTTGGTCTGCTCCCCCCGGGCGATTTCATTGGTATCGCCGAGGAATCCGGCCTGATTCTCGAGATTGGCGCCTCGGTGCTGCGGGAGGTTTGCCGGCAACGCGCAGCCTGGGTCCAGGCCGGTTTCATCCCCCCGAAGATCGCCATCAACGTCTCCACGCTTCAGTTCGCCCAGGCGGATTTTGCCCAGAGCGTCGCGCGGGCGCTGCGCGAGGGCGGAACTACCGGCAACGCAGTGGAACTGGAAGTCACGGAGAGCGTCGTCATGGTTCATCTGGAGGAGTCCGTCCGTCAGATGGAAAAACTGCGTTCACTGGGTCTTACCATCGCTCTCGACGACTTCGGAACCGGGTATTCGTCCCTGAGCTACCTGCACCGCCTCCCCATCGACGTACTGAAGATCGATCGCTCGTTCATTCGCGAAATCGATTCGCCGTCCGGCACCTTGCCGCTGGTCCACTCGATTGTCGATCTGGCGCATAACCTGGGACTGAGCGCGATTGCGGAGGGCGTGGAGCGCTGGTCGCAGCACGCGCTGCTGCGCAGTGTGGATTGCGATGTGGCGCAGGGGTTCCTGCTGTCGCGCCCGCTCTCGGCCAGGAGTATGGAGCGTTTTATGTCGCGCGAGACGGATCCGAGGCTGCTTGCACTGGTTTCCCGCTGAGGCGGCTGTCAGCCTTTCGGTGATAGGTTGAACGCTGTGCATCCTGCGAACAAAGTCATCGTAGTGACGGGCGGCGCGAACGGCATCGGCCGCGCGCTGTGCCGCCGCTTTGAAGCCGAAGGGGCGCGCGCCGTGGTGTCCGCCGATCTGGAAAACGGTTTCGATGTGGCAAAGGAGTGCGATCTGCAGCGTCTGGTGGGCGCCGTGGAGCGGGAACACGGGCCGATCGACCTCTTCTGCTCGAACGCGGGCATTCTGATCGAGGGCGGCGTCGAGACCTCCGACGAAGACTGGGACCGGATCTGGGCCGTGAACGTGAAAGCGCACCTCTACGCGGCGCGCGCCGTGCTTCCCGGCATGATCGCGCGCGGCGGCGGCTACCTGCTGCAGACGGTCTCGGCCGCCGGACTGCTCACGCAATTGGGTTCCGCGCCGTATGCAGTGACGAAACACGCCTCCCTGGCGCTTGCGGAATGGCTCGCGATCACGCACTACGAGCAGGGAATTCGCGTCTCCGCCGTTTGCCCGCAAGGCGTTCGGACCAGCATGCTCGGCGCGCCGGAGAGCGGAATCGCCGCGAAGTTGCTGGAAACCGCTCTGACCCCGGAGCAGGTGGCCGACGCCGTCATGGAAGGCCTGGCCGACGAGCGTTTCCTCATTTTGCCGCACCCGGAAGTGGCCGAGTATTTCCGGCGCAAAGCTACCGATTACGATCGCTGGCTGAAGGGGATGCGACGCCTGCTGGCGTCTTTGCATCAATGAAATCTGGGTAATAAATATCTGGAACCGATTTCCCACTTCTTCTACTCCGACCGCCTGAAGCTGCAGTTCTGGGACTACGGGCAGGACGGCAAGCCGCCGCTGGTGCTGGTGCACGGCGGGATGGACCATGCCCGCAGCTGGGACTGGGTGGCGCGTTCCCTTTGCCCGGAGTATCACGTTTACGCGTACGATCTGCGCGGACACGGCAACTCCGCCTGGGCGCCCGGCGCGATGTACAGCATGGCGGAAAACGTCCTCGATCTTTCCGGTCTGCTCGATATCGTCGGCGCGCTGCACGGCGGCGTGCCGGTCCGTCTGGTGGGTCATTCGCTCGGCGGCATGATCGTGCTGCATTACTCCGGCCTGTATCCGGAACGGGTGGGACGCGCGGTGTCCATCGAAGGGATCGGTTTCCCTCCGCAACACCGGATGAGTGAACCGGCGCCGCAGCGCATGCGGCGCTGGATCGAAGCCGTGCGAAACGTCGAAACCAGAACGGCCAAAGCGTACCCGGATCTCGATTCCGCCGTCGCCCGGATGCGCGAGGCGAATCCGCGTCTCTCGGCCGAGGTGGCCCGCCACCTCACGCTGCACGGGACGAACTGGAACGCCGATGGCTCCATGACCTGGAAGTTCGATAACTACATGCGCGCACTGGCGCCCTACGGGCACGACATCGGCGAGGCGACCGAGATCTTCCGCCGCATCGCCTGCCCGACGCTGCTGTTCTGGGGACTCGAGAGTTTCGCGCCGCTGCCGCACGGCGATCCCCGGTTCGAGGCCATTCCCGATTGCCGCCTGGTGACCGTTCCCAACGCGGGCCACTGGCTTCATCACGATCAGCGCGAACTGTTCCTCCGGGAAACCACCGCGTTTTTGCGCGCATAAAAAATTTCGGAATTTTTTGGCGGACTTTTTCGCCTCCTCCGCTCTGGTGGGTGAAGGAAGCGAAAACATGCTCAACAAAACCTCACCCGCTCACGATTGCCGGATTGCCCGCACCCGGGAAGAACTGGACGAAGTCTATCGTCTTCGTTACGCCTGCTACCGCCGGAAGAATTCCATCGATCCGCGCGCCGACGAACGGTTCACGGATCCCTTCGACGAGATGGAAAGCAACTTCAGCTTTCTGGTCCGCGATGCCGCCGAGCAGGCGCTGGCCACCGTCCGCATCAGTGTGGTAAACCCCGCGCGGGGCTGGACGGACTCGCCCGCGCAGCATGTTTATGGCGATCACCCTGAACTGATCCGGATGTCCGGCGAATCGTACGTCGAAGCCAGCCGGCTCTGTTTCGGTCCGCAGGCGCGGCGGGACACGTTTGTCCGGCTGCTGGGCAATATGGCGGCGCTGGCGGATTTCTACGAAGTCGGGTGGCTGGTGGCCTGTCCCCGCGTGGAGCATGCCGAGACGTATCAGCGCATGTTCGGCTTTCAGCCGCTGGCGGCGCCGCGCCAGTATTACGGGGTGAAGTTCGAGACGCAGTTGCTGGGAATCCGGCGGCAGGATCTGCAGAACTACGTCCGCGGCGTGAAACCCATGACGCAGGCCTGGATGCAGGCCCTGGCCAGTCTGGCTCAATCGGCCGTGCTCCCGGCGATGGTGTCGTCGCTCGCGGCCTAATTCCCTTGCTGACAGCGTGAATTATGACGTGCGCCGCGGTTCCATTCTTTCAAACAGCCATTTGCGGGCTTCACCGAAACGCCGCTGCATTGACCGCAGCGGAATGCCCAGAGTTTCCGCGGTCTCATCGTCGGTGAAACCCGCAAAAAATTTCATCTCGATGATGGTCACCCAGTCCGGATGTTTTTGCTCCATCTCTTCCAACAGACCGTCGATGGCCAGACCCAGCTCCAGGTTCGCGTCCGGCCCGCCGAGCTGGTGTTCCACTCCGTCGAGAGCGACCTTGCCGCCTTTGGGACGCGCGCGGGCATGGTCCACCAGCAGATGCCGCATGGCCCGGGCGGCGACCGCGAAAAAGTGCCTGCGATTCTCCCAATCGCGTTCCCGCGCGCTGACGAGCCTGACGTAAGCCTCGTTCAGCAGCGCGGTAGCCTGGAGCGAGTGGTCCTGCCGCTCGGAACTCATCAGCCGGCGCGCCAGCCGGTGCAGGTCCGGCTGCACGAGTCCGAACAGCTGATTTTCCACCGCCCGGTCCCCGCCGCTCCATGCCTGCAATAACCTGGTGACTTCTCCCGATGCTTCTTCCATCAGACGATCACGCGAACGTGAGTCTCCTGTGCGGATTTTAAATCGCGCAGGTACGCGAGCAGGCCTTCTGTCAGTTCCCCGGGCGTACGGAGTTGCACCGTGACCGGGCACTGCAGGTGCAGGTCATACCAGAGACCATCTTCGCGGGATGTGACTTTTGAGCAGAAGTCGGGCGTGCCCTCGCTTTGCAATATCTGCAGCTCCATTACGCCGTCGCTTACCTCCAGGATCACCGCCACTCTTCTCAGCGGAAGATCCACGGCGCCTGGCGGGTACACCACCTCGGCAATATTCAGCGGGCTGTAATATCGCCGGAGCCATTTGCTCAGACCGTCGAGCCCCGGATACATCAGCCGCTCGGTGATGTTCATCATGTCGAGCTTGTCCCGTATCTCCAGCTTGACGCTGGCCGGAATCACAATCTTGCGGAACAGGTCGGGCGCGGTTTCCGCGAACCAGCGGTCGAGGCGGGCATTCGATGGCGACATGATGGAGTGCAGCGCCGCCTGGTTCACGATCCGGTCGTCGAGCGCGGGCGGCTCCAGAAACAGCGCGCCCGCCACCCGGGGCGCTTTATTGAACCGGAGATCGAACTGAGTAAGCGATTTGGCGAAGCTGTCGAGCATCACGGTGGTGAACACAAAAGCATGTTCTTCCCGCAACACGCTGCGCAGGCTGTCCGGCAGGCGGTCATGCACGCCGATCATATCCACGGCCCAGATCACGCCGTCATGCTGAAACTGGTCGAAATCCTCGGTTGCGAAGTGCGCCGCGATATGCGGCGAGTACGTCCAGTCAAGCAGTCGCGTCGGCAGGCCGTGATGTTGCGCGACCACCAGCCAGTGCCAGAACGAATCTCCGGAACTTGTCTTACTGTGCCCGTATTTCTGGAAATTCCGCAGCAGACTGCCTTCCAGTTTTTCGAACTGGCCGGCCAGGCGCATCAGGCTGGTTTGCAGATCCCAGCCCGCGTTGGACATGCCGCGGAAGACGAAAGGCCCGCGAAAGCGCCCGTGAGGCCGGTACCACGTATCTTCGAACAGCCGGTCATTCAACTCGTTCCAGTTGCGAATTCTGACGCTGTCCATATCCAGTCAGGTTAACGTGCTTCCCGGTTCCGATCTGAGGGTGGTCTCAGGCCGGAGCGAGGTGCAGCGAGAATTCGGAGATTGCCGGTGGCGCGGCCGATTGCAGAATCCGCAGCCGCACCCGCGTGGTGGTCAGGTTGGCGCCGGTCCGCAGCAGCCTGCAGGCGCCGATGCTGGTCCCCTCGCCTGCCTTTCGCCAGTCGCCATCCTGCCAAATGTCGACCTGAAACTCTTCCACACGCTGGCCCAGGGCGATCTGTTCCCGCAGGCGCATCACGTTGAAGGTGACAGGACGCTTCCACTCCAGCACGGCCTCCGCGGTGTGGACGTTCTCTTCGGTCATCCAGTAACGGGCAACGCCGCCCTCCACCATATTTGCGGCGCGGAATTCTTTGCCCTTGTCGCGCACGCTGGAGGCCGTGACCTTGCTTCCGGCGGCGAGGTCCACCCGGAAGGTTTGCCGGAGCAGCGCGCCGAAATCCTGCAGAGAGGCCGCATCGGCGGGGTCGATCAGGCCGCGCCGGTCCGGCGGCACGTTGAGCAGGAAAGACGCGCCCCGGCCCACGGACTGGAAGTACAGGTCGAACAACTGGCGCGGACTTTTCACCCGGCTGGTTTCTTCGGCGTGCCAGAACCAGCCCGGACGGATGGACACGTCGCACTCCGCCGGCAGCCAGCGCGAACCATGCGGGGTGCCGGTTGGCGACGCTTTGGCGTTCACGTTGCCGGGCGATGCCGGTCCGCCGTCTTCCCCCACCGGATCGTAGGTCGCCCAGCAGGTCTCGCCGGCGATGCCGCGCTCGTTCCCAACCCACCGGATATCCGGCCCCACATCGCTGAAAATCACGGCTTCCGGCTGCAGGGACCGGACCAGATCCCAGGTTTGAGGCCAGCCGTAATAGCTCTTCTTATCGATGTTGCGCTTTTCCTTGGCGCCCCCGTAGTAGCCGTCGCCGCCATTGGCGCCATCGTGCCAGACTTCGGCGATGGGGCCGTAATCGGTCAGCAGTTCGCGCAACTGAGCCCGGTACATCTGGACGTACGCAGGCGTGCCATACGACCCTGTGTTCCGGTCCCACGGCGAAACATAGACGCCGAAGCGCATGCCGCGCCGGCGGGCCGCCTCCGCGACGTCACGCACCACGTCGCCCTGGCCGCCGCGCCACTTCGAACTCCGGACAGAATGGCTGGTGGTTTTGCTGGGCCAGAGACAAAAGCCATCGTGATGTTTGCAGGTCAGGATCACCGCTTTCATACCGCCCGCGGCAAGGCTTTCGAGGATCGAATCGGCGTCGAAAGCGGCGGGATTGAAGAGGTTCGGATCCTCATCGCCGTAACCCCACTCCCGGCCGGTGAAGGTGTTGACCGTGAAATGAAGGAATGCGTAGGTTTCGAGCTCATGCCACAGGAGTTGGCGGGCGGACGGAATCGCTCCGAAGGGCGCGGGCGTGTTTGTGGTCCCGGCCAGCGCGGTTGCGGCGGCAGGCAACGCGGCAAATGCCTGCCTGCGAGTCAGGGTTCGGCGAGAATTGGTGTCCCCGGTCATATCGCTACAATACTCACATGCCGTTCGTGATTGAAGAATCATGGCTGCCCGCGACGCTTACGATGGCGCCCATGACCGACGAGGAGTTTTCGGAATTCTGTTCCGAGCATCCGGACTTCTTCTTTGAAATGAGCGCCGGAGGTGAGCTGATCATCATGCCGCCGAACTACACGCTGGCCGGGATTCGCAACGGGAAAATCGGATTCCAGCTGGAAGCCTGGACCCTGCGCGACGGCACGGGTGTCGCCAGCGATTCCTCAACCGGCTTCGTCCTTCCGAACGGGGCGCGCCGTTCGCCGGACGCGGCCTGGACGGCCCTGGGGCGCGTCCGCCAGATGGACCCGCGGGACATGGCACGTTACTGGCACCTCTGTCCCGACTTCGTGATCGAACTCCGGTCCCCTTTCGACCGTCTTCCGGTTCTTCGGGACAAGATGCGCGAGTGGATTTCGAATGGCGCTCAACTGGCGTGGCTTATCGATCCGGAGCGCCGCGCCGTCGAGATCTTCCGGCCCGCGGGCGAGCCGGAAACGCGCCTGCAACAGGAGAAAATCGAAGGAGAAGGACCGGTCGCAGGCTTCACACTGCACCTGCGCCCGGTCTGGGATCCTCTCGCGCAGGATTAAAACTGAATGCGCGCCTGAATATCGTAGAACCGGTTCGTGGACGCCGTCTGGCTGGTGATCTGTCCAAACGTCGAGCTGAACGGATTCGTGTCGGGGTCGTTGAACTGCGACCGGTTCTGCACGTTCAGCGCGTCGAGCCGGATCTGGAATGTAGCCCTTTCCCGCAGACGGAAGTCACGCCGGATATTCGCGTTGATCACGCTCATCTTATCGCCGCGCACTCCGTCGATATATTGCGGGAACATGCGGATCTGATAAGCGGCCGGGCCGTTCGCCGAGTTCCGTTCGAAGCCGGCATTGGTGTTGAACCACTGTGTCAGGCTCTGTTTGACATTCGTGAGCGCGCTGCTCATTTTGTTGATCTGACCTGAATAGAAGTCGTTGGTCGAGAAGTTCAGCAGATCGCCCGGCTGGTACTGATAGGTCCACGAAGTCTGCCAGCCGCCGAGGATCCAGCTGGCGGGGCCGCTGGTCAGGTAGCGCCGGCCCTTTCCGAACGGGATTTCATAAATGCCGCTGAGCGTAAGACGCCGTGGCCTTCCGTTGTTGCTGCCATACCAGGTTGGAGAAGCGTCGAATTCATTGTCGTAAGTGGTCGCCTGCCGGACACTCATCCAGGTATAAGAAGCGTTCAGATTAAAGCCGGAGGAGAACCTCTTCGTGAAATTCAGCTCCAGCGCATGGATGCGGTCTTTCCCGAAGGGAGCGTTATTCTCCGTAAGGCCGTTCATCTGCGGGAACTGGCGCAGCAGCTTATTCACCTGAATGGTGGGGCTGGTGAAGAAGCCGAGGGTGGTCATCGACTGATAAAGCACCGGGTTCGACGTTTTCAGCGCCGAGAAGTTATTAATGTAAAACGGATTGGAGACGTTGGCGTTCAGCGCCGAGGCAAGCGCATTATTGCGGGTCTCACTGTTGTTCCAGTAAGAAGCCGGCAGAAAATCCAGCTTTTTTGAAATCCCGATATCGCTGGCATACTGGCCCCAATAGGAGGCTTCCACAAGAATGTCGCCCGTGATCTGCCGCTGCACGCCCGCGCGCCACTTATCCACGCGCGCATGCTTGCGGTCATAAGGTGTAAAACTGAAGCCGCGTCCGGCCTGATAAGAAGATCCCAGTGAGTTGCCGAAGGGCGCATCGTACCGGGTGCCGTCGGAGCGAACCGGGAACGGGTCGGTGAGCGGCGAAACGCCGGCGGCGGGATTTCCCGACAGCCAGGTCTGGCCGAAATCGTTGCTGATATTCGTGGATGTGGTGCGCGAAAACCCCGCCTGATTCGCTGCTTCCACAATCGGGCTCAGGGTGTCATAGTAAGCTCCGTAACCCGCGCGGAACACCATCTTCGGATTGAACTGCCAGGCCGCCGAGACGCGCGGCAGATACATGAGCTGGTTCTGCCAGAGATTTCGCGGCGCACCGTTGGTCCCCGCATAAACGTTGCCGCCGAGAGCCGAAAACGCGCTGGCGGGAAGTTGGGCCAGCGGGTTTGCCGCGTACGCCGCCTGGGACGCCGCCGTGATCGGCAACTGCGCGGTGGGGTCGAAATACGTGATGGCGCGGTTATAGCGCTCCGTCGGTCCCGTCTCGAACTCCATGCGCAGTCCCAGCGTCAGCGTGAGATTGTTCCTCACGCGCCAGGTGTCCTGTCCGTACCAGCCGTAATACTGGTTGACCTGCGACAGACTGGTGTTGTTGTCAATCGACGCCGAAGTTGGAATTCCCAGCAGGAAAGTGGCCCAGCTCAGTCCCACACTGGCGTTCGGGGCATTCCCGTCGTCATCTTTGCGGACGAAGTTATTGGCGAAAGTAAACGCGCCCGCCGAGTTGCCGTTGAAGCCGATATCGTTGCGAACCTGATCGCGGAAATCGATGCCGCCGCGCAGCGAATGCCGTCCGGCGATATGGGACAGATTCGCCTTCACGCCCTGGGAACGGGTCTTCGGATAAGAGGAAAGCGAACGGCCGAAATTCGAGCCGTTGTAGAAGTAATAGCCAGGCAGGTTGAACACCGGCGCGCTGCAGTCGCTGAACGCCGCGCACTGCTGGTCCACATAGCTCGGCAGACCGAAATCGGATGGTTTCTTCGACGTCAGCCCGCTGTTGTAAAGTCGCTGAAACCACTGGTTGGCGGCGACCGAAACGTCGAGGAGCGTGGTCGGGTTGAAAATATGATTCCAGTTCGCCACGCCGCTGACATTGTTCCGCGTGTCGTCGGCGGACATCAGGCCGGTGGACGTGAAATCGCCGTAATACTCGATGTAGTGGCTCCAGTTCCAGCGGAACGTCACGCGGTCTTTATCGGAGATCTGGTAATCCGTCCGCTGATCGAACGCGTTGTAGTTATTGTTATCCACCTGGCTGGTGGCCAGGTAGTTCACCGCGGTCGGATTGGTGCTGTTGTTCGGCAGCGGGATGTACTTACTCACGAAACTCAGCGCGGGATTGTTGAACCGGCTCTGCGGAATGATGTTGCCGGGGAACATGGTGCGGACAAAGTGCGAGGCGCGCGCCGGATCCGGCTGGATGCTCAGCGGATCGTAAACGGCGTACTGCGCGCTGTTCGGCAACGCCAGAAACTCGGAGAAATTACCGACCCGCTGCAGGGCTGTCGGCACCGTATCGTTGATGTCCGTGGCACGCGCGGGTTCCCGGCTGCGCACGCCGGCGTAAGCGAAGAAGAAGAACAGTTTGTCCTTGCCGTTATAGACTTTCGGGAGAATCACAGGCCCGCCGATGGTGGCCCCGAAATTATTGTCGTGCCCGCCAGGTGTGATCGGCTGCGAGGCCAGCTGGTCGGCCAGCGTGTTGTTACCCGCGGCGTGCGCGGCGGCGATCTTCGAATAGTAATTCTGCTTCACGAAAAACGGCGCGGCATTCCAGTGCGCGTTCAGATACTGCTCGGTCAGTGTGCCGTGCATCCGGTTCGTGCCGGATTTCGTCGACACCTGCAGATTCAGGCCCGTGGAGTGCCCGAAGGACGCATCGAAATTCGACGTCTCCACTTTGAACTCTTCCACCATGTCCGTGTTGGGCGTGAAGGCGGTGTTACGGCCCGAGCCCTGGTTGGGCTGGCCGTCCACCGTCCATTCATTACCGCCCACGTTGCCCGGCGAGAAATAACTGCCGGAACTGCCGCCGATCTGTCCCTGCGAGAGATACTGCGTCGTCCCCGGACTCTGCACGCCCGGCGCCAGCATGGCCTGCAGAACGATGTTGTTCGTCATCACCGGCAGATCCATCAGTTCACGTGTCGTCAGCGCGCGACCTGTCGATACCGAGTCGGTCTCGAGAATCGGCGTCTCGCCCGAGATAGTGACCGATTCCGTCACCGCGCCCACTTCCAGTTTCAGGTCGATGGTGACTTCCTGACCCAGCCCGATGGTAAGACCCGAGCGAACCACCTTCTTAAAGCCCGATGCGCTTGCCGTCACCTGGTAAGAGCCCGGTTGCAGCAGGCGGGCTTCGTAAAAGCCGATTGAGTTGGTCGTCAACTGGACGGAAATATTCGTATCGGTATTGGTAACGGTGACCGCGGCGCCGGATACCACCGCGCCCTGGGCGTCACTGACGTTCCCTGATATGGCGCCGCGCGTATCCTGCGCCGCGAGCGAGGTGGCCAGGCACAGGGCCAGGCCGATTGCACTGAGTATTCTCATGTTTTTCCTGTCTTACCCGATGAGCCGGTCTTGCGAAATTGAGCGGTCTTACCAAATCACCCGAATGGTCGCGTTCATCATCGGCACGCCGCCATCGGCCACCGACGTCGCTTCGTTGCCCGACGGAATCTTCCCGAACAGGTTGCCCGAGGTCGGTTTCCCCGCGGCATCCACGTTCTTCAGATCCACCGTGGTGTTCATGTTGCCCCATTGGTACCACTTAAACGGATTCTGGAAATCGAAGCGCAACTGCAGCTTCATTCTTTCCTTCAGCTGAAATTCTTTCCGCGCCGAAAAGCTGGCCGCGATCGCGCGTTGCGTGATGAACGTGTTCTTGCCCTCGTTGCCGAACTGGTATTGTCCCGGATACGCATAGTCGCTCAGGCAGCAGATGGTGCTGTTGTGATTGCCCTGATTGAACCGGTCGCCACCCAGATCCTGCCAGTTGTCGCGGAGCACCGCCTGTCCCAGAACGTTCGGACGCCCGCCGATCCCGATATAGCCGGGCAAATACGTGTAGGGGCTGTTCGTGAAGCCCGGCGTTACCGGATTTCCCGTATAGGCGGAATAAGAGAACACCAGCGTGTAGCCGCCGAACATGGCATCCAGTAAGCCACCTTTGTTCATCAGCATTCGCCCCTTCCCGACAGGCAGATCGTAGCTGAAGTTGCCGACAAAACGATGTTTCCGATCGAAGGAAGACAAACCTTTGAACAGCTTCGTATCGACGTCAACGTTGCTGACGCCGGTGCCGTCGATACTCTTCGCATACGTATAGAAGCCGTCGAATGTCAAGCCCCGCGAGAGTCTCTTCTGCATGTGGAAAGTGCCGGCATGATAAGTGGAGTGGCTGATATTGCCGCGGTAAGTAATGGTGCCGTAGTTGACGAAAGGCCGATAGATCTGCGAGTTTCCCACCAGCGCCGCCAGAGCCGTCGAATTACCCGCCTGATAATTCTCCGGTAGCGCGTTGTACTGTGGCGTTTCCAGCAGACCCACCGCTGCCGTGCCGTCGTAAATCAGTTCCACCAGATAATCGGTCCCCAGCTGGTATTGCAGGTTCATATTCCACGTCATGGTGTACGGATTCCGCAGATTCGTGTCCGTGAACGTGGTGTTGCGCGAACCGCAACTGGTAATCCCCGCCGACGTGGTGCAGCCGAGGTACGGCTGCGTGCCGTCTGAACGCAGCGAGGGATACACGATCGGATTCGGCCCCCGGCTGATCTGGTAGATCGGCATCGGAACGCCGGATGCCTGGGACTGGGTCGTCGAGATGCTGTACTCGTCCAGTTGCGAGGGCATCAGCCCGAGATCGGCATGCTGCATGGCGAAGCCCGTGCGGACCACCAGTTTCGGCATCGCATGCCACGCAATCCCCACGCGGGGCTCGAAGTTATTGGTGTCCCACTTCGTCAGATTGCCGCCCGGATGTGTGATCAGGCCCGCGGCGCCGGGCACCACAGTGTCCGCTGCTGTCGGATTGAACTGTGAGAACTGACCGTACTTGGTATGCCACGGGCTTTCCAGCATGTACCGGATTCCCAGGTTCAGTGTCAGTGTCGGACTCACTTTCCAGTCGTCCTGGAAGTAGAAGCTATTGATGTTATCCCGCGGCAGCCAGCTTGCGGTCGGAATCGAGAACGTCGCCGAAGTCACCGAGCCGAGGAGGAACGACGCAAAGCTGATCCCGCCGGTATTCGGGATGGAAGTGGTCCCGGTGCCTGCCAGGCCGTTCGCATTGTCGAAACTAAAGGAACCGCTGGGTGTGCCGGGATTGTAGTTATTCTGCCGGGAGTGCAGCAGATCATACCCGAACTTGAAACTATGCTTGTTCTTCACCCACGTCACATCGTCCTTTGCGGTGAAGTTCTCGATCACATTCTCCGACCCGCCGCCGACGCTCAGGGGCAGGCCGCCCGGCAGCAGCGCGCCCGATACATTCGGAATTCCCAGTAATTGCGCGGTGTTCTTGTTCAGGTCGGGAGAAATCACGTTGGCTTCGAAACGGTAATAACCGACGCGGGCTTCATTGATCAGCGTGGGTGTGATCACCTTAGTGACGCCGATGGTCGCCGTGTTCTGATAATCCTGTTCGGTCGAAAGGCTGCCGTCGAACAGCGGATTCGCGATCTGCGGATTGGGACTGCGCTGATACCGCGAATTATAAGTCCAGTTCGCAAAAACTTTAAAGTCCGGACTGAGCTGGTGATCGATGCGGCCCGTGTAATTTTCCCAGAACACTTTCTTCAGATAAGTGCCCTGAAAATTATTCGTCGGCCCCGTGTTGCTGTAAGTGCCCGGCGCATTGGGCAGCGCGTAAGGCGTCAGCGCGATGAATTTCGCGGCCACCGGATCGATTCGCGAGGGAGGAATTACATTCCCGGCGATCGGCGTGCGTGAGTAGGTATTCGTGCCGGTCTGAATGGTGCTCAGCGGATCATACAGCTGATTGGCCGCGACACCATGTCCCGCGAAGCTGAAGTCCCCGGCCAGTTCCGCGGCGTCCGGCACCGTGTAGGCCTGCTGTTTGGCCTGTTTTTCGATCAGGCGCTCCACGGCGAAAACGAAGAACGTCCTGTTCTTTCCGTTATAGAGCTTCGGCAAATAGACGGGCCCGTGCAGGGTGGCGTTGGGTTGCTGAAACAATTCCGAAGGCGTGGCGACCTGCCCCGGCTGCACCTGCCCGAAGTGGTAAAGATCGAAAAACTTGCGGTGCTGCATGGCGCTGACGCGGCCGAACTCCGAAATCTCTCCGTGCAGCGTGTTGGTGCCGGTCCTCTGCACCGCGATCATCGCGCCTCCGGAAGAATGCCCGTACTCCGCCGGCAGCGCGCTTGAGAGCATCTTCACCTCTTCCACGGTGCTCTGAATCGGGTCGGTCGTGTAGATGGTGCCGTTGTTATTGCCCACGGCATAGGTGCCGTCCTGAAAGTAGCCGATCTTATTGTCGGGCAGACCGTCGATGTGAAATCCCTGCAGATTGCCGGAGTAACCAAAGCCCGATACGTCCACGTTCGGCAGCAGGTAGAAAGTCGCTTTGACATTGCGCTGATACAGCGGCAACTGGCGGATGTAAGCGCCTTCCAGAATCGCGCCGCCCGACGATGTCTCCGTCTGCAACTGCTGCGCTTCCGCCGTCACTTTAATCGACTCCGAGGCCGCGCCCACTTCCAGCGCCACCGTGACCTCGACGTTTTCGCCCACGCGCAGGTCGATGCCCTCGCGGATGTAACTCCGGAATCCGCCGCTCTGCACGGTCACCCGGTACGGCCCGGGATTCAGAGACGGGATGCGATAGAGTCCGTCCGCATTCGTCCTGCTCTCGCTGGTGAAATTGGTGGCGGTATTGGTCGCGACGATCTGTGCTCCGGCGATCACAGCGCCGCTGGCATCGCTGACACGCCCGGAGATCACGCCGTTATCAAGTTGTGAAAACGCCGGCAGCGCAAACAAAAGAGCGAGCACAGCCGGGTGAACATACGGAGTTCGTTGGTTCATAGAAACACCTTGGCAGGAATTCTGTCGGTCCCTGAATGAAAGCTACTGGGTGGATTCTATGCGACCGTTCCGGGTGTGTCAAGGAAATACCCGGTGCCGGCCCCGGCCAGTTGACAGCCCGACAAGGTTAGCCTATGCTTACCGTAAGTGAATACTTACGGAGAGGCGCAGCTCGATGCTTTGGGTGACCCCATGCGCCGGGCCATTCTCGCCCGTCTGCTGCAGGGCCCGTTGCCCGTTGGCGAACTCGCCAGCGGCCTGCCTGTCAGCCGTCCGGCCATCTCGCAGCATCTGCGCATTCTCAAAGACGCGCAACTCGTGCTGGATCAGCCGGCCGGCAATCGGCGTCTCTACCGGCTCAACCCGGCCGGTTTCGAGACGCTTCGCGAGTACCTCGACCAGTTCTGGTCGCAGGCCCTCTCCGCATTCGCCAGAGAGGTTGAAAAACGCGCTAAAAAGGAACTGCAATGACGACTCAGGAAATGCCCGCAACGCCCGTTGACACAGACCAGCCCGTGCGCAAAAGCATCACCGTGAAAGCCAGCCGTGAACTCGCCTTTCAGGTGTTCACCGCCGACCTCGATTCCTGGTGGCCCCGCACGCATCACATCGGAAAATCGCCCATGAAACGCGGCATCATGGAATGCCGCCTCGGCGGCCGCTGTTACACCGAACAGGAGGACGGCA
This sequence comes from uncultured Acidobacteriia bacterium, assembly GCA_903851195.1. Lineage (GTDB taxonomy): Bacteria > Acidobacteriota > Terriglobia > Bryobacterales > Bryobacteraceae > BOG-234. Next base: position 311,720 of record CAINNJ010000025.1, on the reverse strand, counting down.
CCGATTGCGACTGGGGCAGCATTCTGGCCTGGGAACCGCCCGCCCGTTTCGTGATGGCCTGGCAGATCGATTACAAAGAATGGAAGTACCAGCCGGACGTCGCCAAATCGAGCGAAGTGGAAGTAAGCTTCACCTCGGAGCCGGACGGCTCGACGCGCGTGGATCTGGAGCATCGCCACTTCGGCCGCCAGGGCGCGGGCTTCGAACCGATGCGGAACGCCGTCGATTCCCCGGGCGGCTGGAGTCTCATTCTGCAGCGCTTCGCGGATCGCGTTGCTGAAGCTCTGCCTCCAGCACACGAGCAGTAAGGGCGTCTTTTTCGAACAGCAGTTTCAGGTCCGTGCCAACGGGCGCCTGGGCTGCTGTTTTCAAAATCTCGCCGCCTGGGTTGAGCACAATCGCATAACCCCGCGCCAGCACCAGACGAGGATTCAGCTGGCTCAGCTTCGCGTCCAGCGTTTCATAGCGCTGGCAGCGTTTGTTGAGGGAAGCTTTGATCAGGGATTCCAGCAGCGCCGTCCCGTAAGTCAGGCGTTCCCGGTCCCGGCGCAGGCGCGGGCGCAGATCGAAATAGCGCAGCTTTTCTTCGAGCGCGCGCCGTTTCTTTTCTTCCCCGGCCAACTGGCGGCGCATGGCGTTGCGGAGGCGTTCCTCCGCGTCGTCCACCCGCTGCAGCCGGCGGGAAAGACTGCGGTGCAGCAGCGTGGTGGCCCGGTCGATGGCCTGTTCGTGCAGCCGGCGGGCGAGCGTGGCCAGCCGGTAACGAAGCAGTTGTGTCATACGCGCCTGCAGCGAAGCGACGCGGTCCAGCACCTCCTGCCGCGTGCAGACCACCATCTCCGCGGCCGCCGAGGGCGTGGGCGCCCGCAGATCCGCCACGAAGTCCGCGATGGTGACGTCCGTCTCATGCCCGATGGCGGAGACCACGGGCACCGGCGAATCGGCAATCGCGCGCGCCACCGCCTCTTCGTTGAATGTCCAGAGGTCTTCGAGCGAGCCGCCGCCCCGCGCGATCACCACTACCTGCGCCCAGCCGGTGCGGCCAAAGTACTGGATCCCCCGGCAGACATCCTCGATCGACCCCACGCCCTGCACGCGCGCCGGAAACAGGCGGACATGCAGGCCCGGGAAGCGGCGTGACAGGATCTCGACGAAGTCCCGGATCACGGCGCCCTGGGGAGCCGTCACAATACCGATCCGGAGCGGAAATCGCGGCAGCGGGCGTTTGCCAGACGCTTCGAACAGGCCCTCTTTCAGTAATCGCGACTTCAGCTGATCGAACGCGATCTGCAGCGCGCCATGCCCCTGCGGCTCGATGGTCTCCACCACGAACTGGTACTCGCTGCGCTGCTCGTAGATATCCACCCGGCCGCGCACCAGAACCTCGACGCCGTCCTTCGGTTTGAACTTCAGGCGCCAGTACGAGAGCTTCCAGCAGACACACTTGATCTGGGCTTCGGAATCTTTCAGCGTGAAGTAACAATGTCCGCTGGGCAGCAGTCTGGTGCCGGAGATTTCGCCCGAAAGCCAGATATTCGTGAAGCCCCGCTCCAGCGTGCCGCGGATTGCATCGCTCAGCTCGCGCAGGCTGAAGACGCGGCGTTCCGGTATCACCGGCTCGGAGGTGAAGCTGAGGGCGAACTGTTCCATCCGTCTTGAGTGTAGCGGCCGGATCTTCGAAACAAGGTAAGCTGGACGAGAAGTCCCTTACGTCAGGAGAAATCAAGTGAAAACCAAAATCGTATCCGTGCTGGCGCTCGCCGTGGCATGTTCGCTGTTCGCGCAGGATAAAGCGGCTCCGTCGTCGTCCCAGATTCTGAAGGCTGCTTACGCCCGAATCAAAACCAATTTCCAGAAAGCCGCCGAAAAGATGCCGGAAGAGAACTACAACTTCAGGCCGGCCGATGGCGTCGAAACTTTCGGCCAGCGCGTCGCCCACATCGCCAACCAGATGGGCACCTGTTCGGCTCTGAACGGCCAGCGCAAGCCCAGCAGCGCCGCCGGCAAGACCAGCAAGGCCGACCTGGTGGCCGCGCTCTCCGAATCGTTCGCGGAATGTGACAAGGCTTTCGACGCTCTGACGGATGCCAACGCCATGGAGTCCGTGTCCGCCGGCCGCGGCATGCAGCCCCGCATCAACGCGCTTTACGGCATCGTGGTTCACGCCAACGAAGTGTACGGCGCCATGGGTGTCTACATGCGCGTGAAGGGCCTGGTTCCGCCATCGAGCGAAGGCCGCTAATCCGTTCCGCTTTCGTCCGGAGCGTGGCGCGGCGTCTCACGCCCGCTCCGGATAAAGAAAGCCCCCTGCGATAGAATCGACGCGAACCCATGCGTCGCGTCCACATCACCTCTCTGCTTGTTCTTTCCGCCTCCGCCGTTTTCGCGGAAAAGGTCCCCGCCGACAAACTTCTCCGCATGGCCCAACTGCATTCGCCGGAACTCGAACAGGCGCTGCGGGACACCTTTGCCGATCCCAAAGACGACAAACTCGCAAAGGGCACGGCGTACGCCGGCGAGCACGGCCAGTTCCTCTTCGCCGTCGCCTCCGAAAAACAGCCGTTCCTGCAGGTGAATCAGACAAAGCCCGAGCCGGCCACCCGCGCGGGCAGCCTCTGGATCTTTCAGGGTCCCCTCAAACAGGGCACTTCCTACCGCTACTCCTGGCTGGTGGATGGCAAGGTTATCGGCGGCGCGAACGACGTCGCGTCGTTCACTGAGGAATCGTACCCGCAGCCCGGCGTCCCGCAGGGCAAGCTTTCCGAAGCCATCAACATCGAGAGCAAACTCTATCCAGGTCTCAAGGCCCGCATGTGGTACTACACGCCCGCGCAGTGGGACGGCCGCACGCCGCTGCCCGTGCAGTTCTGGGGCGATGGACAGTTCTACACAGCCAGCCGCAACGACGCTTACCATCTGCTCGACACCTTCGACAACCTGTTCGCCGAGAAGCGTATCCCGCTCATGGCCAACATCTTCGTGGAACCCGGCACAGCGCCGCAGCGGAACATCCGGTCCATCGAATACGACACCGTGGACGACAAATTTGCCCGCTACGTCCTTGACGAAGTCCTGCCCGAGGTGGAAAAGCATGTGCCGCTGCGCAAAGACGGTTACAGCCGCGCCATGGTGGGCGAAAGCTCGGGCGGCATCTGCGCCTTTAACGCCGCTTTTCTGAAGCCGGACCAGTTCTCGCGCGTGCTGAGCTGGATCGGCAGTTTCGCGGCGCTGCAGACCTCGGACCAGCAGCCCACGGGCGGGGCCGCCTACCCGATCCTTGTGCGGCGCACGGATAAGAAGAACATCCGTGTCTGGCTGCAGGATGGCGCCGAGGATCAGGAAAATCCCCGCGCCGGAAGCTGGCCGCTCGCCAATATTCACCTGGCCAATTCGCTGAAACTGAAGGGCTACGATTACCACTTCTCGTTCGGAGTCGGCACGCACAGCCAGCGCCAGGGTTCGGCCGAACTGCCGGATTCCCTGGTCTGGTTATGGAGAGATTACGACCCCGCGAAAACCTCGCAGGAGTTCACCCAGGAAGCCGGCGAGAAAGACAAGCCGATGTGGCGCGTGGTGCAGCTGAATCGCGAATAATCAGCCGGGCGGCAGGAGTCCGTGCGAGGCTGCAACCTGCCGGATGACCCCGCCCAGTTTCAGAAATTCCCCCAAATCGGAGGGTTTTCGGAAGAAATGTGCCGCGCCCAGTGCCGCCGCGCGCTCGCGGTCCGTCTGCGCGTCGGACGACGTCACCACAATCACCGGTGTATGAACACAGAGCGGATGCGCGCGGAACATCGCGAAGACTTCATGTCCGTCCGCTTTCGGCAGATTCAGATCGAGCAGCAACAGATCGGGACAAGGGGCGTCCGGATCGGATCCCATCCGCTCAATGAACCGCTTCGCCTCGAAGCCGTCCGTCGCGAGCGACAAATGGCAGACGATGGCATGCTCACGGAGTGCCACCCGCACCAGTTCCACATCGCCGGGATTGTCCTCCGCCAGAAAGATCCGCAGAGACGTTTGCGCTCGGTCTCCGCTCATTCCGGCAGTCGTCGCGTGTGTGTTTCGATACCGAAGTGCATGGGTTGCAGGCGTTATCGCTGATTATAGCCTGGCGCAAAGAAGGCGCTAACCTGTAGAATTCCATGCTACTGCGCAGAAGCTTTCTGGCCGCCGCCGCCGCGGGAGCCGCCACCGGATGCTCCCGGCTGAAGTCCATGCTGCCCTATCAAAATCCGAAACTCGCGATCGACAAACGCGTGGAAGACCTGCTCGCGCGCCTGACGTTGGAGGAACGGCTCGGCTTCCTGAACGGAGCCGGCTGGATGACCAGCCGGGGCAACGCCCGTCTGGGAGTCCCTCCCATCCGCATGACCGACGGACCGGTTGGCATCCGGAACTGGGCCGGTCCGGGAGATCCGGAATCGCCGCTCGCGCCGGCGGCTCTGCACGCCACCGCCTTTCCCGCGGGCATAGCGCTCGCCGCCACCTGGAATCCGGACCTTGCGACGCAGCAGGGGCGCGCTCTCGGGCAACAGGCTCTCGCGCTCGGTCGCGACCAGATCCTCGGTCCCACGGTCAACATCCAGCGGACGCCCTTTTGGGGCCGCAATTTCGAAGGGTTTGGGGAAGATCCGTGGCTCACCTCACGCATTGCCGTCGCCTGGATCAGCGGCGTGCAGGAGCGCGGCGTGATCGCCACCATCAAGCATTTCGCGGTCAATAACCAGGAGTTTCGCCGCAACTCGGTCGACGTGCGCATCGACGAGCGCGCTCTGCAGGAAATCTATCTTCCCGCGTTTCAGGCCGCCGTGGAAGAGGCGGGAATCTGGTGTGTAATGTCGGCCTACAACAAGGTGAACGGCGCGTTCTGCGCGGAGAACCCGCACCTGCTGACGGACATTCTCAGGAAAAAATGGGGTTTTAAAGGCTTCGTGATTTCGGACTGGGCCGGCACGCACAACACGGAAAACTCCGTTAATGCCGGGCTGGATCTGGAAATGCCGTCCGCCTCGTCCATAACCGGCCTGGTGGGTTACTTCAAAGACCAGCCCGGCGGCAATCCGGGCTTCGACGGCGGCTATCTCACGCGGGACAAACTCAAGCCGCTGCTGGCTTCCGGCAAGATTAGCCAGGATGCCGTTGACGAGAGCGTCCGCCGGATCCTTCGCGCGACGTTCGCCATGGGCCTGTTCGAAAGACAGCGCCAGACCGATGGCAGGATCGATACCCCGGCAGACCGCGCGTTGGCTCGCACCGTGGCCGTCCAGAGCCTGGTCTTGCTGAAGAACGAACGGGCACTGCTGCCCATCGGCAAAGACCACATTCGGACGCTTGCCGTCCTCGGCCCCAACGCCGATGTGAACCAGACTGGTGGAGGCGGCAGTTCCGAAGTCACGCCCGCCTACTCATCGAAACCGCTCGACGCCATTCGGGAACGCGCCGGCGCGGCCTTCAAAGTGGAATACGCGCGGGAGGGCAGGGAAGCGGTCGACCTTGCCGCGCGCGCCGACATCGCTATCATTTTCGCCGGGAATAATGGGAAAATCGAGACCGAATTCACGGATCGAAAGACGCTCGATCTGCCGCCCGGCCAGGACGAACTGATCGAAAACGTGGTGAAGGCGAATCCGCGCACGATTGTGGTTCTCAATGCCGGCGCCCCCGTCACCATGAGCAAATGGCTGCAGCAGGTCCCCGCGGTCCTGATGGCCTGGTTTCCCGGACAGGAAGGCGGTCACGCCATCGCGGATGTGCTCTTCGGCGATGCCACTCCGTCCGGCAAGCTTCCCGTCACCTTCCCCCGCCGTGCGGAAGACACTTCGGCCTTCGGACACTACCCCGGCGAGAACGACCAGGTCTCCTACGACGAAGGCATCTTTGTCGGCTATCGCCACTTCGACAAGGCCGCGATCGAGCCCCTTTTCCCCTTCGGCCACGGCCTCTCTTACACCACCTTCGAATACAGCGATCTCCGCATTTATCCGCGCACGCCGCGCTACGGGCAACTGATCGAGGTCATGCTGAAGGTCCGGAACACCGGCCCGCGCGCCGGCGCCGAGGTGATTCAGTGCTACGTACACGACGTGAAATGCAGCGTGGAAAGGCCGCGCCAGGAACTGAAGGGGTTTAAACGCGTGGAGTTCCGGCCCGGTGAAACGAAAGACGTGCTGATCACGCTTGACCAGCGGGCGCTCTCTTTTTATGATCCTATTGTGAAGGAATGGGCCACGGAACCCGGAGAATTCGAGGTGTTCGTGGGCTCATCCTCTCGCGATATCCGTTTAAAAGGCAGCTTCGAATTATTCGAATGATCAGCGCAGCACGGGCTCAAGAAGTTCTTCTCGCCATGCCACTGGTGCAGGAGAAACTGAATCCGGGTTACCCCGATTTCCGTGTTAACGGAAAACTTTTTGCCAAACTCTGGCACGGCGCGGGCTTCGCCAACCTCAAAGTCGGCCCGGAGGAACAGATCATGTTATCCAGCCAGAGCAAAACGTTCAGCATTCCCAAAGGCATCGACAGCAATGGCTGGATCAGCGTCAAACTCGGGCTGATCGACGAAGAAGAATTTCTGGACCTCGTCTGGAAAGCCTGGCGGCGCGCCGCGGGGCCGCGCCTCGCTTTGCAGTATTAGAGAAGCTTTGCAGTATTAAGAAACATTGCGGAACTCGCCGACCTTATCGAGTTCCAGCAGAATGTCGCCGCTCGGCTCCACGCGGAAGGCGGGCAGAAATTTCGCGCCCCACACAATCTCGTCCGCGCGGTAGGAAAACCGCGTGTGCACCACCTGGCTGAAGGTCTCGTCGAAGCCTTTCACCAGGATCAGAATCTCCGCCTGCAGCGCCTTCAGATCCTCGGCGCTTTTGCCGAACAGCGGACTGCTCTCGTCGATCGGATGCACCACCGTCCACGTCAGCGGGAAGAGCAGCACGGAAGGCCGCTCCAGCGTCAGCAGGTCGAACTTCCGTTCCAGATTACCGGCCGTCCCGGTCACCTGCATCAGCAACACCTTCGCCTCCAGTTCCATCAGATTGTTGGAACGTTCATTGGCGATCCGGAACATCAGCGCGGAGCCGTTCTGGTAGGGAGCCACCAGCGCGTTACCGCTGAACTGGATGCGCGCGGAGGGCCGCGCCACCCGCGCGACCAGCAGCCCGGTGATCACCGCGAAGCCCAGCAGCCCGACCAGCGCCTCCATGGTCGCGGCCAGATTCGCCGCTATGCCCCGCGGCACCAGATTTCCATAGCCCACCGTGGTCAGCGTGTGGCCGCTGAAGAAAAAGCAGTTGAGAAACCGGCCCGTTTCCGTGGGCGCCGCGGAGCCATGGACGGCGTCCGGACCCAGCGCGAAATAGGCGCAGGCAAACGCCAGGTTGATGCCGAAGTAGAAACACGCCACCAGCATCGCGAAACCGGCCCAGCTCATGCTGACGATATGCAGCCACGGATGGAAGGCGCGCCAGCTCACGCCGCTCCGCCGCACATTGAACGAGCCGTCGTAATTGATGGCCCGCCGCAGCGGCGCTCCGAACTGCTGTGTTAAACCGGGATCGAAAGACGGCTTCTGCACTTACCGGACAGTTTAGCGGCTCTGCCGCATTTCCCGCAGCAAGTCGGTGAGGTCGTCCACCTTCTCGTCCAGCAGATGCAGCTTTCGCGAGAGGCCCTGGATCTCGGCTTCCGAACGCCGGTTCACGTCGAAATCGAGCTCACCCCGTAACCGGTCTTTCTGGTCCTGCCGGTTCTGGCTCATCATGATAACCGGCGCCTGGATCGCCGCCAGCATGGAAAGAAACAGGTTCAGGAGAATGAACGGGTAGGGGTCCCACGCGGACTTGCCCATCACGACGTTCACCACCGTGTACACCACCAGCACCACGCCGAAGGTAATAATGAAGCGCCAGGAACCGCCGAAGCGGGCCACTTCATCGGCGATGTGGTCCCCCCACGTAGCTTCCTCTTCGATCACGTCATTGGGGTTCTTGGCGGCGCGCAGCCGGACCAGTTGTTGGGAGGCGTGAAACTGCCTGCCCAGCACGGACAGCATGTCGATTCCGGAATGCGGCTTCTGCTGCAGCAGCGCCAGAATGTCGTTCCGGTCCACCTCGACGCACACCGTGTCTTCGAGCGCCAGCGCCGCCGTCTGGTGCGGCGTCTCATCCATCATCGACGCGAAGCCGAAGAAATCGCCCGGACCCGGCTCGTCCACCAGCACTTCCTGCTGGTCGCCGTCCACGGTTGTGACCTGAACCCGGCCGGACACCATGACATACGCGCGCTCGCCGGCGTCTCCCATCTTATAAATTCGCTGGCGCGGGGCAAAACGGCGCTCCTCCACCTGCGCGGCGAGGATGGCGGCCTCGTCGTCGTCCAGCAGGGCGAAAAGCGAAACATTTTTGAGGATTTCGGGGCTACATGGCATAAGGAAGCCTCTGGAGGCTCTCACATTATGACCGTTAGTGGGTCAGGTCGTAAATAAAATAGTTCATCGCGATCTTGTAGGCAAGACCGGCCCACTCTTCCTTGTATTCCGGTTCGTCGGAATGCTCCCACGCATCGCCCAGATCCATGTTGTGGCAAATCACCACCATGAGCCTGCCCTTGTCGTCGTAAATGCCGCGCCAGTGCGGTTCTTTACCGTTGCGGTAGTCGGGATCGGACCCCTTCTCATAGGTGAGGCCGCTGTCAAAATACTGCGCGCCAGGAATCTGAAACCGGCGGTCCAGATCGTAAATCGTGTGGAACACCGGATTATTGCTCTCCAGATCCTCGATTTGCCGGTCCGGAAACACTTTGTTCATACTCGCGGTGAAGATCTGCCACTCGCGCAGGCCGTGAAAGTCGTCCACCATCAGGAAGCCCCCGCGCAGCAAGTACTCGCGAAGTTGTTTCGCCTGCTCGTCCGGCAGGAGCCAGTGGCCCACTTCCACGCCGTATAGGACCGGCCAGTTGTAGATGTCGCTGGTGCTGTCGAGCGAAACCACCTGCTCCACGGAACGAGTCTCAATTCTGGTGAGCCGCCGCACGCCCTCCAGCAAATGGCGGTCGGAACGCGGATAATCGAAAGTCCAGTACCCCGGAAAATCGCGGCCGTCCTGCAGGGTTAATTGCCGGAACGGATAGCCGACGATATCGGGATAACGAAGGCGCGCCCTCGTCCATTCCGCTTTCTGCTCCCAGCCGGAAGGGAGGGGGAAATGGTCGTATTCGATGCCGGGATATTCCTTGAACGGCCTTTGCGCGATTACCGCAGAGCCGGCCGCCAACCCCAGTGAAGCGACAAGTAAAACTGTGCGTAGCCGCATGAAGACCGTGCGTTGCTGCGTGTGGTCAACGCCGAACCGCCTTCAGAATAGCACTGCGGAATCAGCCCTTCCGCGCGACAGCGGGCGTGACGTGCGCCGGGGCGGCGGCAGGCGTTTGAATCGCCCGCCACGAAAGTTGTCCGCCGATATAGATCAGCCACACGCAAAGCGCCAGTCGCATCTTACGGGGCGAAACGACAGTTGTCAGTTGCGTGCCGATCAGCACGGCTGGAATGCCACCCATTAACAGTTTGATCAGGATGGACCAAGGCACACCGGTCATGCTCGCGTGAATCCCGCCCGCGAAGACGGAAAGCAGCAGCCCGAACGCCAGATCGGTGCCCACCACTTCCGCGGGCAGCAGACTGGTGAACCGCATCAGCGCCACGGTGCCCAGGGCGCCCGCGCCCGCGGAGGAAAAGCCTACCTCGAATCCGATCGGCGCGACGATCCATGGCAACCACTTGACCGGCACGGGCTTCGAGGCGACTCCCGCCGGCGACATGCTGCGCCAGAACGTGCCCAACGCCGAGATCACGACCGTAATGCCGACGATGATCAGAATCGGCCTGGTCGCGGCGTTCTTATCGAAGAAACTGAGCAGCACGCTGCCAATGATCACCGCCGGCAGCCCTCCCAACGCCATGAACTTCAGCACCCGCAGGTTCACATGGCCGCGGGCGAGGTAGATCGGCGTCGCGATCAGCTTCACAACCGTCCCGAACACCAGCGCCGTCGTCACCGCGTCCGAGGCGGACTGATGAAAGAACAGAATCAGGATCGGGGCCGTAATGCTGCCCGCTCCAACTCCCGTAATGCCGATTGCAAGGGCGATCAGAAAGCCCGCAAGAATTTCCACTAAGCCAGTATACCCTCTTCCCGATGGGAATAGGAGGGAACGCTCTTTTTTCGCCGGCGTTATACTTTCAGATTGAAGATGAGCCTGCGCGCTGGCATCCTGCTCTGGATTTGTTGTGCCCTGGCGTACCCGCAAACTCCGGAAGTCCGCTTCGAGTCCAATGTCCGCCAGGTTCTTGTTCCTCTGATCGTGACGGATAAAAAGGGTCACCACGTCACGGGTCTGAAGGCCGGCGACGTCCATATTTATGAGGATGGCGTGCTGCAGGAGATTTCCAACTTCCAGACCGAGGCAGCCGCAAGCATGGGGGGCATTGTGCCGGATGCGCCGGGGCGCACGGTCGTTCCTGCATCCTCCTCGCCCTCACCGGCGAAGCCGCCCGCCCGCCGCACCTACGTTATCTGCTTCGATACGCTCCATTCGTCTTTTGCCAATTTTGGCCACGTCCGCGACGCCTTGGAGCAACTCTTTAAACAGGACCAGAGCGGCGGCAACGCGCAATACGTGCTCATCGCGCTCGGCCGCCAGTTGCGCATGATCCAGCCCGCGACCGCGGATTCCGGCCTCATCCTCTCGAAGCTGCGCGCGAACTCGTTCCTCTCCAGCCTGAGCGGAGTCGACGCCCAGGCGCTCGCTATCGAAGTCAACGACGTCAAAATTCGCATGGAACGCTTCTGCCGCACCTGCCCCTGCGGCCCGGCGGCGAAATCGCAGGCTTGCTACCCCGAACGCCAGACGCTTCGCCAGGAAATCGGCGCGCTTTCCGAGCGCTCCGGCCTGATGACCCGCAGCTTTCTGGAAAGTCTGAACAGCCTGATCTCGGAACTCGCCAACGTGCCCACCGACCGCTCCCTGATTCTGGTTTCCGACGGCTTCAGTCTGGTGCCCGGCAGCGAATTCTTCGGCGTGGTCAGCGCCTATCTGCCGAACTACAGTGAGTTCAAATTCCCGCCGGATCAGCAGATGGAGCCGCTTCTGCAGAAGTCGCTCAGCGTGGCTTCGAAGAGCAATATCACGATTTATTCCATCGATTCCCGGGGAATCAACTCACCGTCCTTCGCCGCCGGCAATGCCTCCGACGCCACTACTTCCGGGGCCGGATCCAGTGGCGCCCGGAACCGCGGCGGGTCTTTCCTCACCGAACTCGACCGCCGCCAGAGTTCCATTTCCTTCCAGAACGGCAGCGGCATGGCGCAACTGGCCGCGGCGACCGGCGGCGTCTATTTCCACGATTCCAACGACATGCTGAAGAATTTCCGGACCGCGCTCGCCGATGGACGCGAATATTATCTGGTGACTTACACGCCCCGCAATGCCGCGGCGGACGGCAAATTCCATAAAATCACCGTGGAACTGGTGGATCACAACCTCACCGCGCGCGCCAAAGACGGCTACTGGGCGAACTGAAATATAATCGAGCCCGAGAGGTTCCTGCATGTTCCTAACGCGATCCCTTCGCGTCCCGCTGTTCGGCATCGTCTTGATATCCGGCTTTGCCGCGTTCGGCTTCCAGCCGCCGGCTCCGGCCACGCCCCCAGCTCCGCCGCCTCCGAATCCCACCCAGATCGCCTCGCAGGAAGACCGGCAGAAGATGATGGATCTGCTGCATATTTCTTCGCTGCGGCCCGGCGCGAACGGCAGCAATCCGCAGGCCCCGAACTACGCCAATTACGACGAGTCGAAGGCCAACCCTTATCCGGTTCTGCCGGACGTCATGCTGCTGAAGAACGGCAAAAAAGTGAAGACCGCGAAAGACTGGTGGGATAAACGCCGCCCGGAAATCGTGGAAGATTTCGATCGCGAGATCTACGGCCGCATGCCGAAAGTCACGCCCGCCGTGAAGTGGGAAGTGACGGAAACGCTGAACGAAACTAATGGCGGCGTCCCGGTAATCACGAAAAAGCTGATCGGCCACGTGGATAATTCCGCTTACCCGCAGATCTCGGTGGACATCCAGCTCAACCTCAGCACTCCCGCCAGTGCCACAAGGCCGGTTCCCGTGATCATGGAGTTCGGCTTTATCGGACCCTTTCCCGGACGTGGTCCCGGACCCGCGCGCGCCGGCGGACCTCCTCCGCCAACCGGTCCCACATGGCAGCAGCAGGTTCTCGCCAAAGGCTGGGGCTACGCGGTGCTGGTGCCCGGCAGCATTCAGGCGGATAACGGCGCGGGACTCACCAAAGGCATTATCGGCCTGGTCAACAAAGGCCAGCCCCGCAAGCCCGACGATTGGGGCGCGCTGCGCGCCTGGGCCTGGGGCGCCAGCCGGGCGCTCGATTATTTCGAGACGGACAAGGCGGTGGACGCAAAGCGCGTCGGCGTGGAAGGCCACTCGCGTTACGGCAAAGCGACCGCCGTCGCGATGGCCTATGACTCCCGCTTCGCCATCGCGTTCGTGAGTTCTTCCGGCGAAGGCGGAGTGAAAATTCATCGCCGCAACTGGGGTGAACTGGTGGAAAATGTCGCGGCCACCAGCGAATATCACTGGATGGCCGGGAATTTCCTGAAATATGCCGGTCCTTTGAACTGGAATGACCTGCCGGTGGATTCCCATGAACTGGTCGCGCTGTGCGCGCCCCGGCCCGTCTTCATCAGCGCCGGCGCAACACAAGGGGACGGCTGGGTGGACGCGAAAGGCATGTTCGAAGCGGCCGCCGGCGCCGGCCCCGTTTACAAACTCCTTGGCAGGAAGGACATGGGCACCACGGAGTTCCCGGCTATCGAAACGCCTCTGATGGACGGCGACGTGTCGTTCCGCCAGCACACCGGCGGACACACGCCGGCTCCGAACTGGCCGACGTTTATTACTTTTGCGGAACGTTATTTCTCGAAGTAATAAATAATCCGGCCGGCCCTTCCCGTAAGGAATCGACCCCTCCGCGATTGCGGCAACCCGCCGCAATCCGCAAAATGAAGGCGTCGGAATCCAGAGGGAACTACGTATGTCTTCAGGCTCGAACGTCGCCGTCGCCGCGGTGCCGGTATCTCTTCACGTCAACGGTATTCTCCATAACCTGCAACTCGAACCGCGCGTGTCTCTGCTGGACGTTCTGCGCGAAACCATCGGGCTGACGGGAACCAAAAAGGGCTGCAACCAGGGCGCCTGCGGGGCGTGCACCGTTCTTGCCGACGGCCAGCGCATCAACTCCTGCCTGGCGCTCGCGGTGCAATACGCCGGGCTGCGCATCACGACCATCGAAGGCCTGGTGAGTTCAGAAGGGCTTCACCCCGTGCAGGCCGCTTTCGTGAAACACGATGGTTTCCAATGCGGCTACTGCACGCCGGGTCAGATCTGTTCCGCCATCGGCATGCTCGCCGAGTTCCGGAACGGCTGTCCCAGCGCGGTCACGGAAGACTCGTCTCTGACCTTGTCCGACGAGGAAATCCGGGAACGGATGAGCGGCAACGTCTGCCGCTGCGGCGCGTATAAAGGCATCTTCGATGCCATCCGCGAAACGGCTGCAACCAGCGAAAGCGAGGCGCGCCCCCAATGAACAATTTCGCTTACACCAGAGCGGAATCCGTCGCCGCCGTGCCCGGTCTGCTGACCAGCGGACCGCGCAACAAAATCCTGGGCGGCGGCACCAATCTGGTGGACCTGATGCGCGAGAACATCGAACAGCCCGGCGGGCTGATCGACATCACGCGTCTGCCTCTCGCCGAAATCACCGACCTGCCCGAGGGTGGCCTGCGTGTCGGAGCGCTGGTCCGAAACAGCCAGTTAGCCGCTCACCAGCACGTGCGCGAACGCTTCCCGGTGCTCTCCCAGGCCATCCTGATGGGCGCCTCGGCGCAACTGCGCAACATGGCCACCACGGGCGGGAACCTGATGCAGCGCACCCGATGCTATTACTTCTATGACTCCGCCGCGCGCTGCAACAAACGTCAGCCTGGCGCGGGTTGCGACGCCCTCGAAGGCCACAACCGGATTCACGCCATACTCGGCAGTTCCGATGCCTGCATCGCCACGCACCCCTCGGACATGTGTGTCGCGATGTCGGCTCTCGATGCCGTGGTTCAGGTGACCGGAACCGAAGGCCCGCGCAGCATCCCGATCGTCGATTTCCACCGCCTGCCCGGCGACAGACCAGACACGGACACGAATCTTCGCCCGGACGAACTGATCACCGCGGTCGATCTGCCGCCTCTTGCCTTCGCGACGAATTCTCTCTATCGCAAAGTGCGGGATCGGGCCAGCTACGCCTTCGCGATCGTCTCGGTAGCCGCCGTACTCGAAACGGAAAACGGCCGGATCGGCAACGTGCGGCTGGCCCTGGGAGGCGTCGCGCACAAGCCCTGGCGCGCTGCTATCGCCGAGAAGCAACTCCACGGCGAACCGGCGACGGAGGAATCCTTTCGCCGCGCCGCCGAAGCGGAACTGGCCCCGGCCCGCGCCCGCAAGCACAACGGCTTCAAAATCGAACTGGCGAAGCGCCTGATCGTCAGTGTCCTGAGCGAACTGTCGCGGAAAGGAACCGCTCAATGAGTATCGTTTCCAAAGTCACTGAAGCCATCGTCCGCTTCGTCCCCGATCGCAATCGCGATGAGCTGAGCGATGCGGAGCGTGTCATGGGAAAGCCGATCGACCGCCTCGACGCGGTGGAAAAGGTCACCGGTCACGCCCGCTTCTCGGCCGAGTACCCGCTGGACAACCTCGCGTACGCCGCGCTCGTCTACAGCAGCATCGCGAAGGGCGCCATCAAAAGCATTGACATCGGCCAGGCCGAACGCGCCCGCGGCGTAATCGCCGTGCTGACGCATGAGAACGCGCCGAAGATGGTGAATCCGCCGCTCTTCAGCATGGAGGGCGGCAGCGAAGCCGCCGGCAGCAAAGCGAACGTTCTCAATACCGACACGATTTACTGGAATGGCCAACCGGTCGCCATGGTCGTCGCCGACACGCTGGAACGCGCCGAACACGCCTGCAGTCTGATCCGCATCGAGTACCAACAGGAGTCCGCCCACGTCTCGTTCATGGACGAAAAGGTCCACGCAACCGTGCCGAAAGACGTGATGCGGCAGGATCCCGAGGTTCGCCGGGGCGATGCGGAAGCAGCCTTTACCAAAGCGCCGTATCAGACCGACCAGATCTATGTCACGCCCCGCTACAACCACAATGCCATCGAAATGCACGCCACCACGGCGGTCTGGCACGGCGATCACCTTACGGTTTACGACACGTCGCAGTTCGTCCAGGGCGTGCGCCACTCGCTGGCCAAAATGTTCTCTCTGTCGAAGGAAAACGTTCGCGTTCTCGCGCCCTTCGTCGGCGGCGGCTTTGGCGGCAAGGGCCCCATGTGGAGCCACGTGCAACTCTGCGCGCTCGCGGCGAAAGTCACCAAACGACCTGTCAAACTGCCCCTTTCCCGCGAGGGCGTCTTCCGCATCGTGGGCGGACGGACCGCCTCTGAACAGCGTGTCGCGATCGGCGTCGATAAGACCGGCCACTTCACCTCGCTGATCCACACCGGTGTCACCGCCACTTCCACCACGAACGAATACGCCGAACAGTTTTCGTTTCCCGCGCGGCATCTGTACGCCGCCGACAACCTCTATTTCGGCCAAAAAGTCATTACGCTCGACACGGTTCCGAATACGTTCATGCGCGCGCCAGGAGAATCCATTGGCACCTTCGCGCTCGAATCCGCCATCGACGAAGTAGCCGCCAGGCTCGGGATGGATCCTGTCGAGATCCGTCTCCGCAACGACCCCGATAAGGACCCCGAAAAGGGCACTCCTTTCTCCGGCCGCAACTTCAAAGAGGTCTACCGCATGGGCGCGGAGAAGTTCGGCTGGCACAACCGCGCGCCGAAGCCCCGGGCCACGCGCCAAGGCGATTGGTGGATCGGCCAGGGCGTCGCGACCGCCTTCTATCCGGCCTATCGCTTCCCCTCCGCCGCGAAGGTTCGCATCAACGCGGATGGCACGGCGGTCGCGCAGAGTTCCGCGCAGGAAATGGGCATGGGCACCTCCACGGTGCAGTCGCAGCATCTGGCCGAACGCCTGGGCCTGCCGCTCACCGCCGTCCGCTTCGAATACGGCGATACGGACATGGCGGAAGCCTCCGTGGCGGGCGGTTCCAGCCAGACCATCAGCATCGGGCTCGCCATTCAACTCGCGTCGGACAAGGTTCACACCGAACTGCTGAAGCTGGCCCGCGAGGATTCCTCTTCGCCCCTGGCCGGCGCGCATTTCGACGACGTGCGTGCCACCAACGGCGGTCTGTTTCGCCGCGACAAGTCCGACGTGGGCGAGACCTACACCGCGATCCTGGAACGCGCCGGCCGCGGTTTTGTCGAGGCTGAAGTCAAAACCGGCCAGCCGTTCGAAACGCTGAAATACTCCATGGGCTCTTACGGCGCGCAGTTCTGCGAAGTGCGCGTCAATGAATTCACCGGCGAAGTGCGCGTCACCCGCTGGGTAGGCGCGTTCGACACCGGCCGTATCCTCAATCCGAAGACCGCCAGCTCGCAGTTCCTGGGCGGTATCGTGATGGGCATCGGCATGGGCCTCACGGAAGAAACGCTGTTTGACGATCGCACCGGCCGCATCATGAACCCCAGCCTTGCCGAGTATCACGTCCCGGTGCATGCGGATGTGCCGAATATGGAAGTGTACTTTCTCGATATCCCCGATCCGCGAACGCCGATGGGCGCGCGCGGCATTGGCGAGATCGGCATCACCGGCGTGGCGGCGGCACTGGCCAACGCGGTCTATCACGCTAGCGGGAAGCGCATTCGGGAACTGCCCATCACGCTGGACAAAGTGCTCGAAGCGCCTGTTCTGACCTGACCGCCGGTTCTCTTCGGGCGCCGGTATATATTCAGACAGATCCCATGCCTCTGAACCGACGCGAATTCCTCGGTGCCTCCGCCCTTGCCGGCCTCGCCGGAGCCCAATCCCCCGCGCCTCCGAACGTGCTCGTCTTCTTCACGGATCAGCAGCGCTGGGATTCCATCGGTGCCTACGGGAATCCCATGGGCATTACGCCGAACCTGGATCAGTTCGCGGCCGAAGGCGTGCGTTTCGAATACGCCTTCACGCCCCAGCCCGTGTGCGCCCCGGCCCGCAGTTCGATGCAGACCGGCAAATACCCTTCCACCACCGGCGTGGTGCGAAACGGGCTGGTGCTCAAAGACAACGAAACCACTCTGCCGATGCTCTTCGCGAAGCGCGGCTATGAGACCGGTTATATCGGGAAATGGCACCTCAGCACGGGACCTACCGGGGACATCGTTCCGCCGGAACGCCGCGGTGGTTACGACCAGTTCTGGGTTGCGTCCAATGCGCTGGAGCATTCCTCGGTTCCCATGGAAGGCCGCATGTGGGACCGCAACAACCAGCCCGTCGAGTTCAAAGATCAGTACCGCGTGGACGCCCTGACCGACCAGACGATCGGCTTCCTCCGCCAGAAGCGCCAGAAGCCCTTCTTCCTCTTCGTCTCGCATCTGGAACCGCATTTCCAGAACTCCACGAACACTTTCATCGCGCCGAAAGGCTACGCGGACCGTTACCGGAACAACTTCTACATCCCGCCGGATCTCGCGCCCTTCCCCGGCGACTGGAAATCGCAACTGCCCGAATACTACGGCATCGTCGCCCGCATCGATGAGCAGTTTGGCCGCATCCTGGCCGAACTGAAAGCCCAGGGCCAGCTTGATAACACCATCATCGCGATGACCACGGATCACGGTTGCCACTTCCGCACCCGCAACGCCGAATACAAGCGGAGCTGTCATGAAGCCTCCACCCGCATTCCGCTGATCGTGCGCGGCCCCGGCTTCGAAGCGGGTAAAACGGTCAGTCAGCTGGTGAGCACCGTGGATCTGCCTGCCACCCTGCTGGAAGCCTCCGGCGCGGAAGTCCCCGCCGCCATGCAGGGCAAAAGCCTGATGAGCCTGGTTCGCGGCAGGACCGCGGGCTGGCGGAACGAAGTCTACATACAGATGCGCGAGGAAGCTCTGGGCCGCGCCATTCGCACCGAGCAGTGGAAATACTGCGTGTTCGATCCCACCGCAACGGATCCGAAACAGCCCTGGAGCGAGCATTACGTCGAGCGTCACTTATACGATCTCCGCAACGACCCGAATGAGATCGTGAATCTTGCAGGACGCGCCGACACGAAGGAGATCGCCGCGAAACTGCGCGCGAAGCTGATTGCGCGCATCGTCGAAAACGGCGAACCGAAGCCCGTCATCACCCCCGCGCGCTGGTATCCCTAACCCGCGCGAGGCGGACTGCGAAGAAACTGCCCGTTTGGTTCGGGAACTCACGAATGAGCCCGCGCGCATCTCGCTGATTCACTTGGAAAGCGGCCACATACAGGGTTTGGCCAGCGGATTGCACTTATATGTCTCCGTAAATGCACTTAACATCACGGAGGCTGGAATGCCCTGCTTCGGAATAACTCGAAAAATCAGCATCAAACACGCTTACTGGACTTTACCGGTCTTTCTTCTGTCGATCGTTTCGGCTCCCGGACAGGTTCCTAACCCCACACAAAAGCAAATCTCCGATCAGCCCGGCGGAAGCCAGCCGATCTCTACTTTCAAAGTAGAAGTCGTCTCCCGCACCATGAAGGCGATCAACTATCACCACCGCCAGGGATCCACGAAGGTCGATTTTGTCGGCACCCAACTCGAGCCGGATGCTCGCGGCGAAGCCACAGTCGACAGCAAGACCGGCGCGACGAAGGTCTCCGCCCGCTTCACGCATCTGGAACCCGCGGCCCGCTTCGGTCCCGAGTTCGTTACTTATGTACTCTGGGCAATTACTCCGGAAGGCCGCGCCGATAACCTCGGCGAAGTCTTCGTGGACAGCTCCAGCAGTTCCATTCAGGCTTCCACCGACCTGCAGGCATTTGGTCTGATGGTGACCGCCGAGCCTTACTTCGCGGTCTCACAACCGAGCGACGTAGTCGTAATGGAGAACACCATCCGCAAAGACACCACCGGAACCATTGAAGAAGTCGACGCGAAAGTGCAGCTTCTGCAGCGCGGTATCTACACGCGCAACATGGATGCCACCACGGTCGCCAGGCTGAAACCGGATAAGACGATCCCGCTCGACTTACAGGAAGCGCGTAACGCCATCACGGTCGCCCGCAACGCCGGCGCCGAGAAATATGCTGCCGATACGCTGCAAAAGGCCGCAGTGGAACTGCAGAACGCGGAAGGTTACTACCGCGGCAAGGGCGACAAAAAAATGCTGCAGACCGTGGCTCGCCAATCCGTGCAGATGTCGGAAGACGCCCGAATCATCAGTCTGAAGAAGATGGATGAAGAAGCCCGCGCGGCCGCCGCCGAACGGGAACGCCAGGCCACTCTCGAAGCCGAAAATCAGGCTCGCCAGCGCGCCGCTGCCGATCTGGAGCGTGAAAAGTCCGACACTGCCAGAACCGCCGCCGAAGCCGCCCGCAAGGCCGCCGAGGCAGCCTCTCTGCAGGCTGAAAAGGATCGTGCGGCCGCCGAAGCCGCGCGTCAGGCCGCCATCGAGCAGCAGAAGCGCCTCGAAACCGAAACCGCCAGCGCCCGCGCCGCCATGGAGCAGGCCAACCGGATGCGCGACCAGGCTGAAAAGGAGCGCGCGGCGCTTCGCGAGCAGCTGCGCGATCAGTTGAACAAGGTTCTCGAAACCCGCGACAGCGCTCGTGGTCTTATCGTGAACATGTCGGACGTCCTGTTCGATACCGGTAAATACTCACTGCGGGCCGGGACCAAAGAGAAACTCGCCAAGGTGTCGGGAATTCTTCTCGCGCATCCCGGCCTGAAGCTGGAAGTCGAAGGCCACACGGACAGCGTCGGCAGCGACGAATACAACCAGACCCTCTCCGAACACCGCGCGGAGTCCGTTCGGGATTACCTCGTAGGCCAGGGCATCACATCGGATTCGGTAACGGCCAAAGGTTTCGGGAAGACCCGGCCCGTTGCATCCAACGATACTGCCGAGGGGCGGCAGAGCAATCGCCGCGTGGAACTGGTGGTAAGCGGCGACGCGATCAACAACAAGCCGGCGGTATCGTCCGACAGCAATATCAAATAACAGGAGGCCAGTATGAGAGTATTATCGGATTTCCTTTTCCTTGGTATTTTCTTCGTCCTGCTCGCGGTCTGGTTTTTCGCGTGGGCGGCGATGCATGTGGCATCGGGTGGCATCCACCTGCTGCTGGTCCTGGCGGTAGTTGCCCTGATCGCGCATTTTATGCGCGGCCGCGCCGCTGTGTAAGAATACGGAGCCATGAGGCTCCGTATTTTTTTTGCTCTTACCCTTGTCACCGCTCTGCACGCGCAGCGGAAATGCGAAGACCTCGGGAGCGTGAACCTGCCCGGAGTCAGAATCGTTTCCGCCGCGCCGGTGGCCGCGGGTCCGTTCGAAATCAAGGGCGATCAGTCCCGCCTCTTCGCGGGTGAGGTCCCCGCTTTCTGCCGCGTCGTCGCAGTGGTTCCTCCGGAAGTGCGCTTCGAGTTGTGGATGCCGGCGCAATGGAACCACAAACTGCTCGCCGTCGGAAACGGCGGGCTGGCCGGGACCATCAGCTATGCCCCCATGCTGAAGCCTCTCCAGAGAGGTTACGCGACCAGCAGCACGGATACCGGTCACGTCGGCGCCAACACCAACGATGGCGCCTGGGCTCTGGGCCACCCGCAGAGAGTCGCCGACTTTGCCGATCGCGGCGTGCACGTCATGGCGGAAGCCGACAAGGTCATCCTCAACGCCTTCTACGGCAACGCCCCCGCGCATTCCTACTTCAACGGTTGTTCCCAAGGCGGCCATGAAGCGCTCATCGAAGCCCAGCGCTATCCGGCCGATTTCGACGGCATCATCGCGGGCGACCCCGCCAACAACTGGACCCGGCACTACGCCGGTGGCCACCTCTGGACCGCCATGGCCATGGAAGGCGACGGCTACATCCCCGCCTCAAAAATTCCCCTGCTCGCGGACGCCGTGAACAACGAATGCGACGCGCTGGACGGCGTGAAAGACGGCGTCCTCAGCGACCCCCGCCGCTGCCACTTCAACCCCGCCAAACTGCTCTGCAACGGCCCCGACAGCCCTACCTGCCTGACTTCGGCCCAGGTGGACGCCGTCACCAAAATCTGGACCGGCTTGCGCGACTCCCATGGCGATCAGATCTATCCCGGCATCATGCCCGGCGGCGAGGCGGGCCCGGGCGGCTGGGCCAACTGGATCACCGGCCTCATGCCCGGGAAAAGCGCGCACGCCAACCTCGGCATCCCCTTCTACCGCTACATGGTCTTCGAAGATCCCGCCTGGGACTACAAGACATTCCGTTTTGAAGCCGCCGACGGCTTCGACAGCGACGTCGATTTCACCGATGCCAAACTCGGCGCTCTGTTCAATGCCAACAGCCCGGACATCACCGCCTTCCGCGCCCGCGGAGGTAAGCTGATTCAATACCACGGCTGGAGCGACCCCGACATCACACCGCTCAACAGCATTCAGTACTACGAAAGCGTTGCGCAGTTCATGAGCCGGGGCGGCAATCACGGTCTGCGCGACACCAAAGAGTTCTACCGGCTCTTTATGGTTCCCGGCATGCAGCACTGCAGCGGCGGTCCGGGCGCGACCGCTTTCGACATGATCGAGCCTCTCGAAAACTGGGTGGAAAAAGGAGTCGCGCCGGAGCGCGTCACCGCCAGCCATCTGACCAACGGAGCCGTGGACCGCACGCGCCCGCTCTGTCCCTATCCGCAGGAAGCGAAGTGGAACGGTGCCGGCAGCACGGACCAGGAGGCGAATTTCACTTGCGTTCTCCCCGGTCGTTTTTGAGCATGGAGCCCGTTTTCTTCCGTACGCCGGAGGAATTCCGGGCCTGGCTGCACCGGCACCATGCGACCGCGAAAGAACTGCTCGTCGGATTTCACACCCGCGGCTCCGGAGAAGCCTGCATCACCTGGCCGGAATCGGTCGATGAAGCGCTGTGCGTCGGCTGGATCGACGGCGTTCGCAGGAATCTCGACACCACTCGCTACACCATTCGCTTTACGCCGCGCCGTCGGGGAAGCATCTGGAGCGCGGTCAACATCCGGCGCGTCGCGGAACTGACTGCCGCGAATCGCATGCTGCCCGCGGGTCTGGAAGCGTTCGCCGCCCGCACCGAAAAGCGTTCTTCCATCTATTCCTACGAACAGAAAGAAACCGCCGCATTTACCGCTGAGGAACAGAATCGGTTTCGCGCGAATCCCGCAGCCTGGACATTCTTTGCAGCGCAGCCTCCGGGCTACCGGAAAACCCTCATCTGGTGGGTTGTGAGCGCGAAAAAGGACGACACGCGCCGTCGCCGGCTCGAAATCCTGATCCGGAATTCCGAACAGGGGATCCGCCTGCGCTGACCTTTATCTTTCGGATTCGGCTTCCGCTTCTTCCGCCGCGCGCGGCCCGGCCAGACGCGCGTCGTCAATAATCTGTTGCGCCTGCCCCAGCAGATGCTCGGGCACGTGCACCTGAAAATCGAGGCTGGGAATCATGTGCGGACCGACCAGCATGGTCGGAATATCGCTGGCCTCCAGAATGCTCTTGATAGTCATCGCCTCCATTTCCGCGTCGTGATTGGAAGAGCTGAAAACCGGAACGAACGATTCCTCGTTCATGGATTCTTCGGACTGCGGATCGGAACTGGTCATGGCTTCACAATACTCCTCAAACTGTCTCAAAGCTACAGTTGGTGAAGCACGTGATTGTCCATTAGAATGAAATCGTATGGACGAAAACAACGGCAACACAATAGGCTGGTTCCTCGCGGGCGTGGCTGTGGGTGCAACCGCCGCTATCCTGTACGCTCCTCAATCGGGCCAGGACACCCGAAAATACATCGGTAAAACAACCAAAGAAAGCCGCGAAGCCATGGAGCTGAGCGGGAAAGAGCTGATGGAGCGCGGCAAAGAGCTCTATGACCGCGGCCGGCAGATTGCCGACGAGGCCGCCGAACTCTTCGAACGCGGAAAGAAGTTGGTCCAGGGCTGATTGTCGTCCATCGAAGTTGGTGATTTCCGCGTCACGCTGGTGCGCGCCGGCTCGTACTGGTGGGATGGCGGAACGTTTTTCGGCGTGGTGCCGAAAACTCTCTGGGCAAAATCGCAGCCCGTCGATGAACTGAACCTGATTGAAGCCGGTTTCAACTGCTTCGTGATCGAGGACGCCGTCCACCGCATACTGGTCGAAACCGGTGGCGGCGTCCGTCACGATGAACGCGCCAAAGAGCGCATGAAGACCCCGGATCCACCCCGGTTGCGCGAAGTGCTCTCGGCGCACGGTTTCGATCCCGCGTCTTTCGATCTGGTGATCAATACGCACCTCCACTGGGATCATGCGGGCGGCAACACGGTGGACGAAGGCGGCGGCGTTGTGCCGGCCCTGCCGAATGCCCGCTTCCTCACCCAGCGCGCGGAACTCGAACATGCCCGGGAACGGCATCCCCGCGATGCCGTCAGCTACCGCCCGGTCAACTACGAACCGCTCATTGAATCCGGCCGGATGTATCTGCTGGATGGCGATAGTGAGGTTTTGCCCGGTTTGGAACTCATCGTCACGCCCGGCCACAATCGCTCCATGATGATTGTCGTGCTGCGGTCGAAGGGCGTCACCTGGTGCCACTTCGCGGATCTGATCCAGTTCGCGGCCAACATCACTCCCACGTGGGTTTCGGGCTTCGATCTGTACCCACTTGAAGGCATCGACAACAAAACCCGCCTCCTGACGCAGGCCGCCGCCGAAGACTGGTGGTGCAGTTTCGGACATGACCCGGCCTGCGCATTTGGCAAAATCGAAGTGCAGGAGGGGAAATGGCGATTGAAGGAACGCTTGGCTTAAGTCTGCCGGAATTTCGCAACGAGCCGTACACCGATTTCACCGCGCCCGAAAACCGCGCGCGCATGGAAGCGGCGCAGCAGAAGGTTCGCGCGCTGCTGGGCCGTGAATACGACCTGCTGCTGTGCGGTGAGCGCGTCCGCGCGGATGAGAAACTGACCTCCGTCAATCCCGCTCGTCCCGATGAAGTGGTGGGCGTGCTGCAGAAAGCCACCGTGGAACAGGCCGCGCGGGCGATCGATCTGGCCTGGAGCAACTTTCCCCGCTGGAGCAAAACTCCGGCCGAAGCTCGCATCGGCATGGCGCTGCGTCTGGCCGCCATCATTCGCGAACGCAAGCTCGAGTTCGATGCCTGGCTGGTCTTTGAGGCCGGTAAGACCTGGCCCGAAGCGGAAGCCGAAGTCGCCGAGGCCGTCGATTTCTGCGAATACTACGCACGGGAGATGGCTCGTCTGGCCGGTCCGCAAACCGTGGTGCAGTTGCCCGGCGAGCGCGATGAGATGCGTTATCTGCCGCTCGGCGTGGGCGTCGTGATCCCGCCGTGGAATTTCGCCCTCGCCATCCTTTGCGGCATGACGGTCGCGGCGCTGGTCGCCGGCAACACTGTCGTGATCAAGCCTTCCAGCGAAACGCCCACCATCGCGGCGGTCTTCGCCGAAGCGCTGCTCGAAGCCGGTTTCCCGCCCGAGTCGTTCTGTTTCCTTACCGGCAGCGGCGGCAAAATAGGGGACGCTCTGGTAGCGCATCCGAAGACCCGCTTTACTTCCTTCACCGGCTCCCGCGACGTCGGCCTGCATATCAACGAACTGGCCGCGAAAGCTCAGCCGGGCCAGATCTGGATCAAGCGCGTGGTCGCCGAAATGGGCGGCAAAGACGCCATTCTGGTCGACAGCGATTGCGATCTCGAAGCCGCCGTCGAAGGCGTCGCGGTCTCCGCCTTCGGCTATCAGGGCCAGAAATGTTCGGCCTGTTCCCGCGCCATTGTGCATGCGGATGTCTACGACGCGTTCGTCGAAAAGCTGAAAGCCCGCACGGAAAAAATCCGCGTGGGCGCTCCCGACGACCCCGCGCACTACATGGGACCGGTCATCAGCGCCGGCGCGCGGCGGACCATTCTTTCTTACATCGAAATCGGCCGCGGCGAAGGCCGTCTGCTCACGGGCGGCGAGGAAAGCTCCGAACTCGGCTACTACGTCCCGCCGACGGTCTTCGTCGACGTCGATTCGAGATCCCGTCTCTTCCAGGAAGAGATCTTCGGACCCGTCCTCGCCGTCGCCAAAGCGCGCGACTTCGACGAACTGATGACCATGGCCAACGACTCCGTTTACGGCCTCACCGGCGCGATCTATTCGAACAATCCGGAGCACGTGCAGCGGGCGCGCGAGGAGTTCTTCGTCGGCAACATGTACATCAACCGCAAGTGCACCGGAGCCATGGTGGGCGCGCATCCGTTCGGCGGCTTCAATATGTCGGGCACCGATTCCAAAGCCGGCGGCCCGGATTATCTGCTGCTCTTCCTGCAGGCCAAATCCATCGCAGAGAAAGTCTAGCGGCGCGGAGAAACTCCAGCGGCCCATGTTATTCTTGGAACACCCCGATTCGAAGGGGACAAAGAAATTCGAACAATAGGGTCAAACCTGATCGACGCGGCGTGGAGCATGCCTCCACTCCCTGAACCGGGGCCTTCGGGTCCCGGTTTTTTATTCTCCCTCTCCGCATGTTTTCCTTCGTCCCGCTGCGAAACCCCATCGGCTTCGGCGCCGCGGACTTCGTCGTTCTTTACGTCGCCCTTTTCCTGGTCGCTCTGACGCTCTTCTGGCGGCCGTGGCTGGCCCCGCTCACGGCCCGCTTCGCGCGCCACACCGGCTGGTGCCTGCTCCTGTTCGCTGTCTTGCCCGTCTTGTTGCGCCTGCTGCTTCTGCCGAATCACCCCGTTCCCGTGCCCGATATCTACGATGAGTTCGGACATCTGCTGGTGGCCGACACGCTGCGCCACGGGCGCCTCGCGAATCCGGCGCATCCTCTGCACCAGTTTTTCGAGACCTTCTTCGTCCTGCAGCAACCGGCTTACGGCGCCATCTATCCCATCGGCAACGGCCTGCTGCTCGCGATGGCGTGGAACCTATTCGGCAACCCGTGGGCTGGTGTCCTGCTCGGCGCCGCCGCGTTCTGCTCGCTTTGCTACTGGATGCTGCGGGGCTGGACGACTCCCGCCTGGGCTTTCACCGGCGGTCTGCTGGCCGTCTTCGAATTCGGCCCGCTCAACCAGTGGACCAATAACTATTGGGGCGGAGCGCTTTCCGCCGCCGCCGGATGCCTGGTCTTCGGCGCGCTGCCCCGGCTGCGGAACTACCCGGAAGCTCGTGTTCGAAACGCCCTTCTGCTCGGCCTCGGCATCGCCATTCACCTTCTCACCCGGCCCTATGAATCGGTCTTTCTGGTGTTGAGCGCCGCTCTGTATTTTCTGCCGGAACTACGCGCGCGCCGTGTCCCCTGGCGCGCGGCAGCCATCGCGGGATTGGTGGTGCTCCCGGCTATCGGCGTCACCCTGCTGCAGAACCAACGCGCTACGGGAGCCTGGTTCACTCTCCCCTACCAGCTCAGTCAATACCAGTACGGAGTTCCGGCGCCCCTCACCCTGCAGCCGAGTCTCACTCCCCACATCACGCTCACGCGTGAACAGGAACTCGACTTCCGGATGCAACGGGCCTTTCACCCCGGCCGCGACACCGTTTCGAGCTACCTGCAGCGTCTCGCCTTCCGGACCCGTTATTATCGCTTCTACTTCTACCCGCCGCTCTATCTCGCGCTGCTGGCCTTTCTCGTAACCATCCGAAGCTACCGCTGGGCCTGGGTCGCGCTCACCTGCGCTCTGTTCGCGCTCGGCATCAACCTGTTCCCGGCGTTTCAGTTCCACTATCTGGCCGCGGTGGTCTGTCTGTTCGTCCTCATCAGCGTCCGGGGGCTGGAACGCCTCACCAGACTTCCGCAGGGACCACTGCTCGCCCGCGCCATTCTCGGTCTCTGCATCGCGCAGTTCACCTTCTGGTACTGCCTTCACCTGCCCGATAACGCCGATTTCGCCCGCCAGACCCGCGCGTTCGACATGTGGGATTCCGTGAATCACCGCAATGCCGAACGCCGCCGCGACGTTGCCGGCCAGATCGCCGCCCTGCCCGGCAAGCTCCTGATCTTCGTCCAGTACTGGCCGCAGCACCAGTTCCAGGAAGAGTGGGTCTATAACGGCGCCGATATCGACAGTCAGCGCGTCGTCTGGGCTCGCGACCTGGGGCCCGACAACGAAAGGCTGATCCGCTATTACGGCGACCGCCAGGTCCTGCTGCTCGAGCCCGACGCCCGTCCGCCTCGCCTGACCGCCTATGCGCCTCCGGAACAGCCCGAGCAGGTGGTCGCGCCCGCGCCGTCCGAGACGCCGCCTCCCGCGAACGGTCCGAACAAAAAACCTCTGCTCGAACTGGAACAGGTGCGATAAGATTCACCATGAAACTCATGAAACTTCTCACGGCCCTGCTGTGTTGCATCGTCGCCTTTGCCGCGGAAACAAAGGTGAAACTCGAAGACCTTCCCGGTCCCGTGCGGACCTCCGTGCAGGAGCAACTGAAAGGCGCGGAGCTTGTCGGGCTCACCAAAGAAAAGGAAAAGGGGAAGACCAGCTACGAGGTCGAGACCAAACGGAACGGGAAAACCCGCGACATCCTGCTGGACGCTTCCGGCGCCGTGACGGAAGTGGAACAGGAAATCGATCTCGCCGCCGTCCCCGCCGCTGCCCGAGCCGCACTGGACAAGCGAACCGCCGGCGCCACCATCACGAAAATTGAAGCCCTCTCCAAAGGCGGCACGATCTTCGCTTATGAAGCGGCCATCAAAAAAGGCCGAAAGGCTTCGGAAGTTCTGGTGACTCCCGAAGGCAAACCGTTCAAAGACTAAGCGGAACCGCCAGACAGGGCGCGAGAAGCGCCGCGCCCTCGGCTGTCGTGAGGCGGTCCAGGCCGTTGAGGAACTGCTCCGCCGCCCCCGGAATCGCCTGCGCCTGATAGAGCAACTCGGCGTTGTCCCACGCCACCTCGCGGGCAGCACGGATGCCGAATCCGGCAACCAGATCTTCCACCATCCCGAACGCGGGCAGCGGATTCCCCAGCAAGCCCACCATCAACTGCCGTTTCGTCTGGTCGATGAGCGTGTCCAGCAGTCCGTTCACCTGACAATAGTCTTCATGAAGAGGCCCGAAATGCGCGGGCGTCAGCCCCAGTTGCCGGCACGATTCCACCACCGCGATCGAAAGGTCGTGATCGATGTGCGCATTCATCCCGGCCAGCGCGAACTGCACCCGGGCCAGCGCGGCGTCATGGCGCGCGTTGAAGAAGACCTGCCAGCAGCCGGGCGCCTGTTGGCCGGGCGTCAGCGAAGCCGCAATCGCCCCCAGATAGAGTCGCGCGAAACGCACGTCCAGCACCGTCAGCCACGCCGGATTGTTCCAGTGCCGATTTCCCACGCTCGCATCCACCGCCTTCGTCACGTTCAGATACAGGCCGTTGAACCACTTCAGCCCGTCCGATTCCGGCAGAATCCGGTCGATCCCTTCGAACGCCGCAATCACGTCTGCTATGGATTGAACAGGCTGCGATGCTGTTTGAAGGAGCGCTTCGTTGATGGTCGACATGCGACGGTCATCGTAACACGCCCGTTGTACTCTGGAGGACAATCAGGACGATGATTTCGGAACTGGCCATTCCCGCCGTCACGGAAGGCGATTCGGGGCTTGACCAAGCCATCGAGGCCATTCCCAACAAGCCTGCCGTCTTTCTTCTCTGGCCGCGGCAGGGGAAGCCGTATCTGGCCCGCACCAACGTCCTGCGCCGCCGTTTGCAGCGTCTTTTGGGCACCCAGGCGAAGTCTTCCCGTATGCTGAACCTGCGCGATACGGCCGAGCGGGTCCAATATCGCCTCACCGGCTCGCGGCTCGAATCCCATTTCCTTCTCTGGGAACTCGCGCGCCGGCATCTGGGCGCCGATTATCGCCGGGAAATCCGCCTCCGCCTGCCGCCCTACGTCAAACTGGTGCTGACCAACGCCTTTCCGCGCACTCACGTCACCACGCATCTCAGCCGCGCCGAGGCCGTCTACTTCGGACCCTTCCGGAGCCGCTCCACCGCCGCGCTGTTCGAATCCGAATTTCTCGATCTCTTCCAGCTCCGCCGCTGCCTGGAAGATCTCGCCCCCGCCCCCGACCACCCCGGCTGCATGTATGGCGAAATGGGCCGCTGCCTGCGCCCCTGTCAACTGGCCGTCGGCAAAGACGAATACCGCGGAGAAGCCACTCGCGTGGCGGAATTCCTTCGGACCGGCGGCAAATCGCTGCTGACCCCTGCCGCCGCTGCCCGCGAGAGTCTCAGCGCGGAGATGGATTTTGAAGGCGCCGCCATGATGCACCAGCGCATCGGCCGCATCGAATCCGTTCTGAGCCTGCGCGACGAAATGGCACGCGAGGTAGACGGACTACACGCCATCGCCATCGTGCCCTCCGCCGACCCCGAAGCGATCGAACTCGGCTGGCTCCGAGCGGGCTCCTGGCAAGGCTTCACGCGCATGGAGTTCACCGCTGCCGATGGCCGCGTCGCCTCACTCGACGCCCGTTTGCGCGAAATGGCCAGCGCCGTTCCCGACACGCTCTCGCCATCCACCGAGCGCATGGAACAACTCGCGATTCTCTCGCGCTGGTTCTACTCCACGTGGCGGGACGGCGAATTGCTGCTGGTGGACGACTGGGCGAAAATCCCCTACCGCAAACTCGTCAATGCCGTATCGCGTGTGGCCAAAGGTCCCGCGGCAAAGCCGGCCACTCCGGCGAATCCGGAAACCACAGCCGGGCCACCGACGCCTCATCCGAACACTCATTCCTGAGAATCCGGCTCGACTTCAGCACCACCTCCGGCGCGGCGCCCACGCAGTGATTGCCCATCCCGGACCCGGATATCTCATTGCCTTCCACAGTCGCGTTCAGCGTCCCCGCTTCGAGGTAGATTCCGGACGTATCGCGATGCGCGATGTTCAGCGCCGTCAGGTGATTGCCGGTCACCTTGATCCCGATGCCGCCGATTGTGATGGCGCCCAGCAGCGTCTCCGCGCAGATATTCCCCCGGACTTCTCCGCCGGTCACACGCGTCAAGGTGACGCACGTAGCGCGTCCGTCCACCTCTTCCAGAGGAAAACCAATCTGCCGGATACTGTTCCCTTCCACCGTGACGGTCTTCGAATCGAAGACCTGCACGCCGTCCCGCGCGATCACGGCAAACTCGTTCTCCGCGACAAGGCCGCGTTCGGAACCCCGAACCGTAATGCCGGTGCCCCGCAGACCGCCGAAACGGCAGTGGCGAATCTCGAAATCCGTCGAGCCGTTTTCCAGCGCAATGCCGCCGGTCGCATTGTTCTTCCGCTGCGGAGTAAAGAAGCCGGAATCGGACACTTCGATGTCATGCAGTTTCACGTTGTGCCCGCCGTTCACCAGAACCGCAAACGTCGGGACGTGACCGGCCTTCACGTTGAAGATCTCAAGCCCGGTCACCGCTTCGGCTACGATCCCGTTGCCGGGCAGTAAACGCGAATACGGCGCGCCGCCCGCGGGCAGGGACAACATCCGGCCGAGGGCATCCCGGTTCCCGTCCAGCGTCAGGTCGTGGACGCGGATATTCCGGCCGCCGGGGATGACCAGCAGCGCGCGTCCGCGAAAGTATTCCGAGGCTTTGATCGTTGTATTGGCGCCGCGAATGTCCAGATCGTGCGCGTCGGGCGGCAGTTGCACTTCCCGGCCCACCACGATCTCTCCCGCCGGCAGCGTCACCGTGCCTGTCTTCGTTTCGAGCGCTTTGCGCAACAGCGTCTCCGGCGAATCCGCGGCCATCAGACAACCAACCAGCAGCGTCAGCAGAATTCCCATTCGCGTGAGCATACGTCTCCCCAGAAACACTTCGAGCACGTGACCGCCCGCCGGTAGACGAGGCACCCGGAAGTTCACTTCCCAGCGCTCCGCCAGAGGATCGGTGCGGAAGGTGTCGATCTCCTGAACCGGCAGACCGTCCACCGTGGCGCGGAAAGTTTCGATATCGTCCACTTCTTCGATGGTCGCTTTGATCAGGCCGCTCTCGATTCGTTGCGGCGAGAGCAGGTTGACGGCGTCGCTCAAAGCGGTCAGTCGCGGCACCGCGGGACCGGGCCCGATGACGCGGACGTACTTCTCCGGACACAGCCGTTCGCCGCGGAATTCGAGTCGCACCGGCAGCAGACCCGTGCGCACCCCCGCGGGCAGGAACACGTTGACCTGGCTCAACCGGTTGTGGCTGCGCGGCCCGATATAGCAGACCTTGCAGGGAACGCCATCCACCATCGCGGCGAGCGAGTTGAGGTCGCACTCCCGCGGCAGGTTCTCAATGGACAGCGCCGCGCACGCGAGCCGTCCGCTCGACGGCACCGCCTGCTCGCTCGAAAACGCGTTGCTGATGGCCCGGATCGACGGCGCGCCGGAGGGTTCCATCAGCGCGCCGTCTTTCTGCCACGTCGTCCACATATACTGCGTGTCCTCGCCGGTCAGGCAGAGCAGCCGGATATTGTGCTCCCGTGCAAACGCGCGAACCTCATCCCCGCTGATGCGCACGCCGGCCCACGTGGTGTAGGCTTTCGACGTTTTCGGCAGCCCGTTAATATGCAGCCGCGCCACCCCGCCGGGCTTCAGTACGCGCACCGTTTCGCGCAGATACGAGAACACCACCTCACCGCTCGGAATGTGCTGGAAGACCGCGTACGAGTACACGAAGTCGAAGTGCCGGTCGGGAAACATCGACAGATCGCTCCCCGATGCATGGTGCGGCTGCGCATGCGGAACCTGCCGTAGTTTCTGCCGCGCCTTCGCGATCATCTCGTCGGACACGTCGATGCCATGGATCTCGTCGAAATGGCGGCTCATCGGCCGCATCAGACGGCCCGGCCCGCAACCGATTTCCAGCGCCCGCCGCGTTTCCCCCGGGACCGCCGGAGGCAGCCGCTTCAGTTCGGTTTCGAGTTCCCGAACCAGATCCGCGGCCGTCGCGAAGAACTCCTCGTCATCCTGATCGCGGCGTCCGAAAGCGACGAAGTAGTGAGCGTCCTCGCGGGCGCGCTCGTTCCACTCCTCCCGCATTTGCTGCCGGACTTCCGCTTCACTCATTTCGCCGGCTTGACTTCCCCGACCCAGTAATCGTCGCCCTGCACGAACACGGTCGCCTGAATCTTGTCGCCGCTGTGCAGTTTGGCGAAATCCTGCTTGTCGCGCAGCCCGTATTCCATGGTCATGGCGTGCATGAAGCCGGGAATGTCCTCGTGTTTGATCGTCGCCACCTGATGCTCCGGGTCGAGTTGCGTCACCACGCCGCGCATCGGATATTTATGAATCGGTTCCGCGGGCTTGCCCGCGCAACCCGCCAGCAGCAACGAGGCCAGGAGGAGGATGACAGTCTTCATGGGCGATCTTCAAGCCCATCATCCCATGCAGGTATGCTGGCAGGATGTCCTGGCGGGTCCTGCTCATTTGGGCGCTCTTTCTGGTGCGCGGCAGCTTCTACTGCGTCCTGATGCCCCTTTGGGAGGGCTGGGACGAGTACGCCCACTTCGCCTGGCTGCAGCACTGGCTCGACAAAGGCACCATTCCGGACTTTCACGATCCCGTCTCGCGCGAGATCGATGAGTCCATGCGTCTCACGCCGCTGGCGAATGAGCTGAAGTGGATTGGCCCGCCGTATTTGATCCATCCGGACTGGTGGGCGCTTCCTGCAGCGGAACGCGCCGCTCGCCGGCAGAGCCTGGCGACGTTGCCGACCGCCTT
This sequence comes from uncultured Acidobacteriia bacterium, assembly GCA_903851195.1. Taxonomy (GTDB): domain Bacteria; phylum Acidobacteriota; class Terriglobia; order Bryobacterales; family Bryobacteraceae; genus BOG-234. The sequence continues at coordinate 278,854 of CAINNJ010000025.1, read as the reverse complement.
CGCGCACCAGCCCGCGCTTCATACCTTCGAGTTCTACGAAGCGCAGCAGCCGCCTCTCTACTACTGGCTGCTTTCCGAGCCGCTGCGGTTTACCGGCGCCTGGCCGCTGGCTTCACGGGTCCTGTTGATTCGTCTCCTCAGCCTGCTGCTCGCGTCGCTTACGATTCCGCTGACGTGGCTCGCCGCGCGCCGCATCTTCGGCAGCGGTCCGGCCCTGCTTTGCGCCGCTTTGCTCGCGACAGCGCCCGGCTTCGCCATCGACGTCTCCCGCATCGCGAACGACTCCCTCGCAATCGCTCTCGTGTCCGCTCTGGTGTTGCTTCTGACCGGCTCCCGGCCTGGCTGGCTCTGGCCAGGTCTGATCCTCGGCGCCTGCCTGCTCTCCAAGGCGTATCTGCTGACGTTTTTGCCGGCGCTCGTGATCCTGCTGTGGCGTCGCAAGCCGGACCTGATCCGGATCCTGGCGCTCGCTCTGCTCGTCGGTGGCTGGTGGTACGTGCGGAATCTCTTTGTGGGACACACGTTCAGCGGCTGGCTGCTGCGTCCGGACCGCGCCGCGATGCTTCGCTCCATCGTGCAGATCAACTGGTTCAGCGCCGCGCACGTGGCTGCTAAATCGTTCCTTTGGTTCGGCGCGTGGAGCTTCCTGACGCTGAAGTCGTGGATGTATGGGGTCCTCGAACTGATCGCGTTGATCGCCCTTTTATCGGCCGCCAGAACCCGCAACACCGCCCTGAAGACGCCGGCGGTTCTGCTGGCGTTCTTCGTTGCCGGCATCGCCTATGGCGTCCTTGCGACCTTCGTCACCCAGAATGTTCCGAACATGCCCGGCTGGTATCTCTGGTCGCTGGGCGGCGGCATTGCGATGATCGTTGTGGCCGGTTTGCGCCGCTACTCTTTGCTGTTCATCGCCGCCCTCGCCGCCGTGGATTTATATGGCGTCATCGCTTTACTCACCCCGTACTATGCGGGTCTGGCGGAGCGCAATCACGCCGCCGCCGGACAGTTCCCGGCCGCCCTGGCGCGGCTCGGAATCCCGCCCGCTCTGCCGGTGGCCTGGGTGCTTGCGACCCTCGGCATTGTCGTCGTCGCCGCCATGACAGACTACGAGGGGGAGACAAAAGATGCCCATCGACCTGGATGAGATCCGCAGCCATTTCAGCCTGCTTTCGGACGAGTCGCTGCTCGCCACCAATCGCGACGATCTGGTGGACGCGGCCAAAGCGATTTACGACGAAGAACTCGCGAGCCGCGGCCTGAACGAAGAGGAGCCGGCCGATGACGCTCCTGTTGCCGCTGATGCCGAACCTCAGCCCGAAGGCGAGGTTGCCGAAGCCCTGGTGGCCGTCGGATCCTTCACCATCGTGGATGACGCGCGCATGGCCAACGGCCTTCTGCGCAGCGCGGAAATCCCGTGCGGTCTGGTCAACGACAAGGAGAACCTCGGCGTGCTGCACCTGATGGTGCCCGCCAGCTTCGAACAGGAAGCGCTGGAGGTGCTGGCCGGAGAGATCTCCGAAGAGGAACTGGCGGCACAGGCCGAAGCGGCCGAAGCCGAAACTTACCCCTCCTGACTCACCCCTCCTGACTCACCCCTCCTGACGCCAGACCGTTCGCGCGATTCCGAGCACACGCCCGTCGCCCGCCGTCAATCGATGCCGGTAGGCGCCATTCGCTTCATCCGATACCGCGAGGATCGTCTCGCCGGGCCGTGCTTCGCTGACGAACTGGATATCCAGTGACGACAGCCCGCCGCCCGCCCGCACCGCATCCGGCACGGTTTCGAGCAGCCATTCGATATACCGGGTGTTGTTCGCATGCCCGTTCTCGTCCAGATCGCTCCAGCGGACGCGGAACTCGTCTACGCCCGTGACGGCCTCGGGCGGGTCCAGCGTCGTCGAGTCCACCGTGTCCGCGCTCACGCGCTCCGGTTCGCGAATCTGCAGCACGGCATCCGGCAGACGCACCAGGCGCCGGCTCTTCAGATCCAGCAGCAGCCAAAGACTCGCGCACTCCGCGAGAATCTGGCCTTCCGCATCCCGCATCCGGAAGTCGCGATACGCGCGCACGCCGCCGGTGCGGTCGGTGGCCCAGGTCTCGACCGAAACCTCGTCCCCCACCTGCGGGAAAGCGAACACGTTGACCGCGAACCGCGTCAGCACCCACATGCGGTTCAGTTCCCGGACCTGTGAGATGGACAGCCCCATCCCGTGCATCTGGCCGTGCGCCGCCTGCTGCAACATGCGGCACATCGTCAATACCCTGGCCCGCCCGCTGGCTTCGGCATCGAAGTACCGGATCCTGTCGGTATCCCGGAATACGTGGCTCACAGGTTCTTCCCCAGGAACGCCTGGACGCCTGCCGCGAAATCCGCATGGCCCATCAATTGTTCTCGCGCCTCCCGGCCGATCGCGCCGGCCTCAGACCACCCGAGTCCCCGGATCCGCTGCACGTAGTCCAGACCGGTCCGGAGTGCGAACGTACTATACGCCGACACTGTCGCCGCGATCTCCCGCGCCCGGGCCAACGGGTCTTCCGCAACCTCGGTCACCAAGCCGTAGTTCTGCGCCTCGGCGGCCGTGATCACGCGCCCGGTGATGCTCAGTTCGGTGGCGCGCCGTTCGCCCATCGCCAGCGCGCAGGCCCGAAACACCAGCACGGGCCACAGCCCGATCCGGATCTCGGTCAGGCCAAACCGCGCGTCCGCCGCGGCCACCACCACATGTGCGTTGGCCGCCAGACCCGTGCCGCCCGCCAAGGCCGCTCCGTGCACCGCCGCCACAATCGGCTTTCTCACCCTGACGATCGTCGTGAAGAGTCGCTCATGGATGCCGGCCAGTTCCCCGGAGCCCGTCTCGACCGCCTCCCGCAAGTCCATGCCGGCACAGAACGCCGCGCCATGGCCCCGCAGCAAAATCGAACCCACTTCGGCGTCGGCATCTGCCTCATCAATCGCCTGAACCAAAGCCCGGCAAAGCTCTGCATTCAGGGCGTTTCGCTTCTCCGGACGGTGCAGCGCAATCGCCGCCACGCGCCCGGACCGCGTGACCTCAATCAACCTCGATCTCCATGCCCAGCAGGGCCGCGCCGCAGGTCTTCCCCTGCGCGTCTACCCGCAACGACACCGTCCCGCCGCCGCCCAGCGCCTCGTGCAGCAACAGGTTGATCGCGCCCAGGTTCGGCAGCTCGAAACGCTTCACTTCACCCTTTACCAAATCCCCAAAGAAGTTCTTTACACGTTCGGCTGTAACTTCGCGCAATACAATGGGATAGTCCTCCGGCCGGAACGCGATCACGCCGATGTTCGACGTATCGCCCTTGTCTCCGGACCGGGTGTGCGCAATCGCGCTGAGCGGCTTTTTCAAGAGATCACCTCGACCGTGGTTTCGATTTCCTCGCGCGGCAGCAGCGCGGACCAGTACGCCACAATCTCCCGCACCGGCGGACGCCCTTCGCCGAATCCCGTCGCGCCCGGCGGGCCATTCAGCACCAGCGGAATCAGCTCCCGCGTGAACCGGTCCACCGCCTTCCGGTCCTGCCCGCGAACCCCAATGCGCAACTGGATCTCCGGCGGATCCGGGTTGGGGGGCGCCGCCGCTCCAAAGCAGGCGTTGTACCCGAAAAACTCCGTGTAAATCTCGTCGAACCGCAGCCCGAGCGCCTCCAGACGCGCCCGGACGATCCGGTCCGCCGCCCGCGCCTTCGCGAGCGCCTGCGGCCAGCTGTAAACCAGCGTCCCGATCGATTTCCACCCGTTCGTGTAACTGATGGACAGCTTCAGCGTCGGGGGGCGCGGACCGCCCCGGATCCCGCTCACGTGCACTCGATTCTCCCCGGAATCCGCCAACTGAATCGACGTGAAATCGGCAATGCAGTCCGGCGTGATGTACCGCTTCGGATCGCCCAATTCGTAGAGCAGTTGCTCTTTCACCGTGTCGGAATGAACGCGTCCGCCCGCGCTGCCGTGCTTCGTCACCGTGAACGTCCCGTCCGGCTCCGCCTCGATAATCGGGTAGCCGATGTTCGCCATATCCGGGATATTTTCCCAGTCCACCTGACAGTTGCCGCCGGTACACTGCGCGCCGCACTCGATGATGTGTCCGGCGATGGTGCCCGCCGCGAGCTTGTCCCAGTCGTCGGCCTTCCAGCCGAAGCGGTGCACCATGGGCGCGAGTGTCAGCGCGGTATCGGTGGACCGCCCGGCGATCACCACATCCGCCCCCGAATCGAGCGCCTCCGCCAGCGGGAACGCCCCGATATAAGCGTTCGCGGAAAGAATGCGCGGCCGGATGGAGCGGATCGGCTCATCCGTATCCATGTCGCGCAGCTCATACCCTTTTTCGAGGAACGAGTCGATGCGGTCGAACACGTCGTCCCCGTGCACCACCGCGACCTTTAGTTCCGGCGCCAGTTGCAAAACGGCGCGCGCGCAGGCCGAAGGGTTCACGCCGCCCGCGTTGGCGATGACCTTGATGTTCCGCTCCTTCAGCTTCCGCGCCAACCGCCCGATCAGGGGAGGGAAGTCGCGCGCGTAACCGAGGGCGGGGTTTTCTTCCTTCTGCTTCTGCAGGATCGACATGGTGACTTCGGCCAGATAGTCCAGCACCAGGAAGTCGATGGGCCCTTCGTCCACCAGCCGGACGGGGGCTTCCAGCCAGTCTCCCCAGAAGCCCTGGCCATTTGCAATTCGAATCATCTACAGAGTCTCCAGTGCCAGCGCCGTCGCGCGCGGGCGGTTCAGCGCCACTTCGAGCGCGAGGGTCAGCACCTCGCGCGTGTCTTTCGGATCGATCAGCGCGTCGCAATGCCCGCGCGCCGCGGCATACTTCGCGTCGAGCCAGCGTTCGTAATCCGCCCGCGTGCGGTCGATCGATTCCTGCAGTTCCGCCGGAACGGTTTCGCCGGATTTTTTGAGCTTTTCCAGTTCCGCCGAGAACATCGCCTGCACCGCCGAATCGCCTTCCATCACGCCGATGCGCGCCGTCGGCCAGCTAAACGTAAAGTTCGGATCGAAGCCCTGCCCGGCCATCGCGTAATAGCCCGCGCCGCTCGCGTGATTGGTGGTCAGCACGATGCGGGGCACGCTGGCGCAGGACATCGTTTCCACCATCTCGGCGCCCGCGCGGATGATGCCCTCGCTTTCCGCCTGCAGGCCCACCATGAAGCCGGAAACATCCTGCACGTACACAATCGGCGTACCTTCGCGCTCCGCCAGTTCCACGAAGTACGCGACCTTGCGGGCCGTTTCCGTATAGATAATCCCGCCGATGCGAGGCTTCAGAAAGCCCCGCCGGTTCGCGATCACCGCCACCGGGTGCCCGTTCAGACGCGCGTTGGCGCAGAGCATCTCCGGCGCGAATTCCGGCTGGAACTCGACGAAATCGCCCGCGTCGAAGATCCGCACGAGCAGGTCTTCCACGGCGTACGGCAGGCGATGATCCGCCGGCAGGATGCCGTAAAGTTCGTCGACGGACTTGGCCGGTTCCGCGCCCGCCGCCGCGCTCACCGGAGCGGGCAGGGAACGAAAACGCGCCCGGATCATCCGCAGACACTCCCCATCGTCTTTGGCGACGTAATGGGCCACGCCGCTGGTGGCGTTGTGCAGGTGCGCGCCGCCGAGACTCTCCTGATCGATGGACTGGCCGGTCGCGCCCTTCACCAGATTCGGCCCGCCCAGCCCCATGAAACTCGTCTTCTCCACCATCAGGATCACGTCGCTCAGCGCCGGCAAATAAGCGCCGCCCGCGATACAGGGCCCCATGACGGCCGCGATCTGCGGCACATGCAGTTTGCGCCGCATGAGCGAGTTGTAGTAGAAGATCCGGCCCGCGCCGTACTGGCCCGGAAAAATGCCGTCCTGATAGGGCAGGTTGACACCCGCCGAATCCACCAGATAGACGATCGGCACGCGGTTCCGCATGGCGATCTCCTGGGCGCGCAGGATCTTGGTGATCGTCTCCGGCCACCAGGCCCCGGCTTTCACGGTGGCATCGTTCGCGACCACCACCGCGGGACGGCCTTCGATACGGCCGATACCGGTCACCACACCGGCGGCCGGAGCCTGCCCGTCGTACTTGTCATAAGCCACCAGCAGGCCGATTTCAACCAGCCGGGACTGCGGGTCGAGCAGTTGCTGAATCCGCTCGCGCGCGGTCAGTTTTCCGGCGCGATGCTGCTTTTCGATCTTCTGCGGACCGCCGCCCTCCCGCAGCCGGTCCTCTAAATGCCGCAGCGTCTCCACGAGATGCCGCATGTGCGCGACGCGAGCCTGCATCCGGTCTTCCTGCATCCGATTCGAGTTTAACCGGACCGGCCGCGGAATGTCCGGCCGTGCCGTTTTAGTGCTTTTCGCACTTGCCGCCGGGGCAGCGGTTGTTCTCTTCGCACACGTACTCGAAGATGCCCATCTTCTCCCAGTCGGGCCGCGCTTTCATTTCGAAATCCTGCGACCAGGCGGCGGAGAAAATCTTCGGATCGTCGATGGTGAGCTGGTAGGAGATGGTCGCCGCGTCTTTCCATTTCATGCGCTCGGTGGTGTGCAACGCATCGCTGTGCATGCGGAACTCTTTGGGATTCGTGTAGAAGTAATCGTCCAGAGCCCAGCGCTTGAACTGCGTGGTGTCGATGACCAGGGTGTCGCCCTCCCAGTGCCCCACGGGGTCGCCGTAGAACATGGGCTCCAGCCCTTCGCGGTGGGGACGGCCGTCCAGCGGAATCAGGCGCGTGTTGTTCTGGAACTCATGCGCGATCACGAGGAAATTCCTGTTTTGCACCAGGCGGACGGCGTTGGCGGAGAGCATGCCGCCGGGGAAGCCCGCGGGCATGCAGAAATCGCGCGGTTCATCGTGCCGCATGTCGCCGGTGCGCGGCTCCAGGAATGCTTCGCCGCCCGGCTTCAGCGGGGCGAAGTTCTTCCGGTCGAAGATGGTCGCCGAGCCTTTGCCGTGCTCGCCATTCGGACTCTTCGGCCATTCGAAGATGCCGCTGAAATCCGGTTTGCCGTCCGGCATCCGGGGGACGGATTTCTGCGCGCCCGAACTCTGCGCCAGCATCGGAATAGCGATTAAGGGCAAAATGAAAATGCGAAGCCAATTCATTTTTTGTCCTTCTCGCCGGGAATCCGGTCTTCGGCGGATGCGGTGAACACCATGCGGCCATCCTGGAAGGTCACCTTGCCGCCGGAACTGTTGTTGGAGCCGTCGCGCGCCCGGTAGCCCTCCACCTTGATCACCATGCCGGGTTTGATCACGTCGCGGGTGACACCGCGGCGCATCAACTGGCCCGGCGCCCCGCCCGAAAAGCCCCAGTTCGCGACTTTGCCTGTTGTTTCATCCTTCACATCCACGTAAAACCAGACGTGAGGATTCTGCCACTCCACTTTTGTTACGGTTCCCGTGACCTTGACGGGCTTCGACTCATCGAATTCCGCGACGAAGGAGTGGTGCGCGACGGCCGGAATCGCCAGCCCGAGCAGTCCGATTCCGTTGATCAGTAAGCAGAACAGAGAACGATTTGAAACCTTCATGGCAATTGCACCTGTTCGGAAAATGATATCACTGGGAAAACAACAAGATCATCCGGAAGTGGCACTGCGCATGCTCTGGATAAGGCAGGAGAGTCAGCCATGCAAAAGCGGATGTTCACCCTGTTTCTGTTGGGGTGCAGTGCGATGTTCGGTCAGGTTTCGTTCGGTATTCAGATTGGTCCCCCTCCTCCGCCGCGGGTGATGCATGCGCGGCCTCGGGCGCCCGGGCCGGGTTTCGTCTGGGTGGATGGCTACTGGTATCCGGAAGGTGGCCGCTACCGGTGGCACAACGGCTACTGGACAAGGCCGCCCTATGAAGGCGCCACCTGGGTGGGGCCTCGTCACGATGGCCAGCGCTTTTTCGAGGGGCACTGGGAGGGAGACCGGGGGCGCCGCGATCACGATCATCGCTGGGACCGCGACCGCGAGCGGGATCATCATGACCGCGACGATCACGACCGGGACCGCGATCGCCGCTGATCCGCGAGACGGAAGCGCAGCTCGAAACAGGCGCCGCGCTCCGTTGTTTCGAGGAACTGAACACTGCCGCCCATTTGACGCATGAGGTCCTGCACGATGCAGAGACCGAGTCCGGTGCCGCGGGCGCCCTTGGTGGTGAAGAACGGCTCGAAGATCCGGTCCCGGTTGGATAGTGGAATTCCGGGGCCGGAATCCTGCAACTGAACGAACCCGGCGCCTGCCGTGATCCGGATCCGGCCGGTATCACCCATGGCTTCGAGCGCGTTCCCGATGAGGTTGGTGAAGATCCGCGAGAGCGCGGCGGAGTCCGCCAGGATCTCCGGAAGCGCTTGTGGCAGAGTCATCCGCAGGGCAACGCGCTCCGGCAGGCGCAGCGAGTTTCCAAAATCCGTCAGCCAGCGAACGGGATCCAGGGCGCAAAGGTCCGGCGAATCGCCACGACACCACGACAACAAGCCCTTGGTCAGTTCGGAGCATCGCGCCGCCGCCCGTTTCGCGCCGTCGAGATCCGATGCTTCCAGGTGATTCAGAATCAGCATCACCTGGTTATTCAGGTCATGCGCCACTCCTGCCGCCACGTTCTTCTGCAGTTCCGCTGTCTCCGCCATGGTGTTCTCCCTGGCTTCATGGTGAACACGCGCGACCTTGACGGTATGCCTGGCGGAACCGCAAATCACTGATTCCGCGAGCGAAAAAATGCCGGAATCGCGGGCAATGCCCGTTAGAACGTCAACCGGAAACCCAGTTGCAGGCGACGCGACTCGAACGCCGAAGTGAAACCGAGAGGATCGGTCGGCTTCCGGTCATCCCGCCCCGTGACGTTGAACGGTCCTGTGAATGTCGCGCCCACGGTATTGTTCACGCTCTGGTAGTTCAGCTTGTTGAAAAAATTGAAGGCTTCGAACATGATGTCCATCCGCATCTTTTCCCGCAGCGCAAAGCCCCGCTGCAGGCGCGTGTCGAAGGTCCAGAAACTCGGTCCGAGGCCGGTATTCCGGCCCGCGAACGCCGGCCGGTCCGTCGTATTGTGACGGTCGTTATTCAGATCGGTGCCGCCCACCAGCAGATTGAACGGCTGGCCGCTGTGGAACTGATAGATGGGGGAGAAAATCCAGTCGCGCGTCCAGGCATCGCGGGAAGACGGCGACTGCAGCACCGCGTAGGCCACGATTTTGTGACGTTCGTCGAACGATGAAGAAGACCGGTCGCAGCGGCGGCAGAACTGGTTGTTCGGCTCGAAATCGCTGTTGTAGTCGGTGGTCTCATCGGTCGCATGGCTCCAGGTGTAGTTGGCGTTGAGTTGCACGGCGCGTCCCATCCGCTTGCCGGCTTCCAGAATCAGGCCGCTGTAAAACGAGTTCGAATTCGACTCATAGACGTTGCTCTGGTAGATCAGCGGATTGACGAAATACCCGCCGGGGTGGGTGGCGTCCGGCGCGTAGTTCTGGGTGCCGAGGGTTTTATCGAAAGGCGCCGTGGAAAGCAGATTGTTGTCGTACGCATCGGTCAGGTGCGACCCGCGCACGAAGACGCCGCTGGCCGAAGCGGTGAAGCCCTGCGTGAATTCGTGCTGAATCCCGAGGCTCGCCTGCTGCGTTTGCGGGTTCTTGTAATCGGGCGCGGCGCTGAAGACCACGGAAAGCGGCGGCAGAGGTCCCGTCTGGCTGATATTGATGCCGAACTGCGTCAGGTCGGCCGGCGTGATGGAACGGCCTGGGGTTGGAATGCCGATCACCCCTTTTGCCCGCAGGGTGCTGAAGATGTTCGCCGCGCTTTGCGCTCCCGCCGTCTGGATGGTGGTCAGCACCTGCGCGATCGGCCGGAAGCCGCTCGGCGTGACGCCCAGGGCGTAGACACTGTAATCGATCTGGTAGTCGATGGTGGCGTAGTAAATCCCGTAGCCGCCGCGAACCACCGTCTTGCCGTTGGGACTCCATGCGAAGCCGAAGCGCGGGCCGATTTCCTTGTGATCCGTCGGCAGCGGCGAACGCCGGTTGTCCACTTCGTACCGGAGGCCCGCGTTGATGGTGAGGGACGGCGTGGCGCGCCATTCATCCTGCACGAAGCCGGCAAACAGCGGATACGTGGCACGCACCGCGCCGTCGCCAAAGCCCTGCTGATAGCTCTGCGCCAGCCCCAGATTGAACGCCTGCAGCGAGTTGATGGTGGTGGAGGCCAGAGCGGCATTGACCAGTCCTCCGGGCAGAGGCCCGAAGGTAAAACGGCCGCTGAAGAACGTGGCGGAATCGGAATGTTCGTTGCGGATCAGGGCATAAGCGCCGGTGCGCAGTGTGTGCCGTCCCAGGCTGAACGTCAGATTGTCGGAAAGTTCGGGACGCCGCGAAATGCTCTCGCTCGGCAGGAAGCGGTCCCGGTTGAAGTTGCCGAAACCGGCCAGTTCCAGGGCCGGGCCGAACTTGTCGTTGGTTCCGGTGAGCTGATCGAAGTAATTGAATTGCGCGTGGGTTTCATTGATCAAACGCGGCGTGAAGACGTGGATCCACGACATGGCCACGGTGGCATCGAAGGTGTCCTGCAGAAATCCTCGGGAAATTCCCGTCAGCGCGCTGACGTTCGGATTGGTGTCGTAAACCTTGCTGGTATTCAGCCGGAGGGAAAACTGGTTGTCGCGGTTGAACTGGTGGTCCAGCCGGGCCAGACCCTGATGCCGGTCGGTCTGGAACGGGAAGATGCCGCTGTTGATCTGGAACATCTGCTGCACGGCCGCCGGGGTGGAAAGCGCCGCCGTCAACTGCGCCGCCGCGGCCGCCGGCAACTGGGCCAGAATCGCCTTCTGGGCGGGCGTGGGGCCGAATACGGACGTGTCCGTCAGGATCGGCACGGCGGTGGATTCGCGGCGCCGTTCCTGTTCGTAATCGAGGAAGAAAAACGTCTTGTCTTTGCGGACGGGGCCGCCGACGGTGGCGCCGAACTGTTGCCGGGAGGAATCCGGCTTCACGCGGGTGAGCGTATTCGAGGCCGAATCCAGCACCACGTTGAAGGGATTGGTCGCGTCCAGCCCCTTGTTGCGGAAGAAGCCGAACACGCTGCCGTGGATTGCGTTGGTGCCGCCCTTGCTGACGATGTTCACCACGCCGCCGCGCGAGCCGCCGTACTCCGCGGTGTAATTCGAACGGTTCACCTGAAACTCCCGCACCGCTTCCTGCCCGATGGTGGGCCGCACGCCGCCGCCGCCATCGTTCGATTCGCCGCCATCCACGTTGATGGTGTTGCCGCGGCCGTTGCTGCCGTAAAAGGACAGGCCGGAATCGGGCGTCTGTTTGACCCGGTAGGTGTCGGAATCCGCGTGCGCTTTGGAGTCCGAGACGCCGGGGGCGAGGAGGCTGAAGGTCAGATAGTCGCGGCGGTCGATGGGAAGATCCGCAATGGCGCGCTGCTCGATGACGTTGGCCTGCTGGGTGCGGGTGGTCTCGACCGGCGGGGCTTCGGAGATGATTTCCACGGTTTCCGCGCCGCTGCTTACCTGGAGGCGAAAGTCGAGAGTCGCCGCCGCGCCCACGGTCAGCGGGACGGCCTTCCGCAATACCGGGCTGAATCCCGTGTGCTCGGCTTTCAGATCGTAATTGCCAGGGGGCAGAAGGTCGAAACGATAGACGCCGTTGACGTCGGTCACCGTGCGTCGCGTCTGCTGGGTGTCCGCGTTGGTGGCGGAGACCGCGACGTTCGGAATCACCGATTCGGTGGCATCCGTGGCCGTGCCGCTCAATGTCGCGGTGCTGTTCGACTGCGCCATTGCAGCCATCGGGAAGACCGCTAAGTAAAGCAACAACAACGTGGTGTATTTCATGACAATCCTGTTATCGGCCGTTCATCAGTTTCTATCTGTCCGGAGTTTTTGTCAAAGGGGGGCCATCTCCGGAAAGTCCAGATCAGAACAAGGTAAAGTTGGATCAGACCGATGGATCCCTCCTCGACACGCGGTATCGGGAAATATGCGTCGCTGGCGCTGCTGCTGCCGATTTCCACTTTCGTCGGCTACGCGATGGGCCACGGGCTCGATCTGCTGTTTCACACGACCTGGCTCCGCTACATTTTTCTTGGCCTCGGCACCATTTCCGGCTTCGTGTCGCTTATTCGTGAACTGGATAAAGACAAGTAAGATGTCGCAGGAGTTCGAACAGGCTGTCGCGAGGCTGCCCCGCTGGATTCTGCTGCTGGCCGCCGCCGGGACCGTCGCCGCGGCTCTGGTCAGCGGAATCGCGACGGCGGGCGGCTTCCTGCTGGGGTCGGTGGCGGCGTATCTGAATCTCCGGCTGATTGAACGCGCCGCCAACCGGGTCTCCCGCCTGGCGACGGACACGCGGACACCGGAGGACGACCGGCCAGGGCGAGGCACCGGGTTATGGGTGTTCATCCAGTTCACGGCCATCGTGTTCGGGGCCATTGTTATACTGAGCTTTTCGGGTTTCAGCCGTCCCGCCGCGTTCTGCGGCTTTCTGGTTTGTCCGGCCGCTGCGATTCTGGAAATACTTTACGAACTGGTTACGCTTAAACAATAACCCGCAATGATTACGCACGAAACCTGGCTGGCACACCTTTTCAATACTTATTTCGCCGGACTCGGCAATGCGATACTCGCGCTTTTCCACCTCACGGCGGAAGATCCGAAAGAACCGTGGGCCGATTACATTGTGATGCAGCTGTTGGTCGCGGTCATCATGATTGTCCTGTTTCTGATTCTGCGCAGCCGGCTTTCGGTCGATAAGCCCGGCACGCTGCAGCACTCCATGGAGCTGGTGCATGGCTTTGTGAAAGATCAGGCCGAGGATCAGGTGGGCCACGACGGCCACCATCACGTGGTGCTGTTCGAAACCCTTTTCGTGTTCCTGCTGCTGGCGAATCTGATCGGCATCATTCCGGGCTTCATGAGCCCGACGCAGGCCGTTTACGTGCCCGCCGGATGCGCGCTGATTGCGTTCCTTTACTACAACATCGTGGGTCTGACCAAGCACCCCGGCAAGTATCTGAAGCAGTTCCTCGGGCCCATCCCGGTGATGGCGCCGCTGATGATTCCGATTGAAATCATCAGCCACCTGGCCCGGCCGCTCTCGCTCACCATTCGTCTGTTCGCCAATATGTATGCGGGCGAGCAGGTGACGCTGGTGTTTCTGAGTCTGACCTATTTATTCGGACCCGCCGTTTTCATGGGGCTGCACGTGTTCGTGTCGCTGCTCCAGGCCTACATTTTCGTGCTGCTGACGATGATGTACGTGGCCGGCGCGGTTGCCGAAGAACACTAGATTTTTTATCCGGCTTAATGCCGTTTTCCGCGTGAGGCCTCCCGCCCCCAGGCGAGGAACGCAACCACCTCCGGAAAACGATTCTCATAAGGAGCAACAAAAATGAAGACAAAGATGTTTTTCCTGATGATCGCGATGATGTTCCTCGCGATTCCGATGTTCGCCCAGGGCGGCGCCGCGACCACTTCGGGCGGCGGCAATCCGTGGGTTCCCGTGACCGCCGGCTTCTCCATGGCGATCGCTTCCGGCCTCTGCGCCCTCGGTCAGGGCAAAGCCGTTTCCGGCGCCGCCGAAGGCATGGCGCGCAATCCCGCGGCTGCCCCGGCTATCCGTTTTGCGCTTATCCTTGGTCTGGTTCTGATCGAATCCCTGGCGCTCTACACGTTCGCCATCATCTTCGTTAAAGTCCAGTAGTCTTGGCGTTGTGATTCCGGAGTGGCGCGGTCGCGAGCTTTCCGTTCGCCGCCGCGCCATTTTTGCGTCCCGCCTTTGGTATCATCGATAGCGTTCACCTAGTTAGCGTTCACCTACCCCTTCGACCCTATGGATCAGGCCAGCCGCATCATCGCCCAGTGGAGTGGCGCGTCCGACCTCATCACGGGAGAGCGCATTGCCTGCGGAGCCTGGAAGAAGGCGGTGGGCAAGCGGCTGGCGGAGCGCACGCGCGCGGTGAAACTGGTTCGCAATAAACTCGTGGTGGAAGTGGAAGACGAGACGTGGCGCAAGAATCTCTGGGGTCTGCGGTTTCAGATTCTGCAAAACGTGCGGAAGGCGATTGGCCCCGATATCGTGGGTGAACTGGAATTCCGCGTCATGCCGCCGCGCCGCGAACCGCAGCGGGAAACGCTGCCGGCTCTGGTGGATCTTTCCGACGACTCGCGCGATATTCGGGATCCCGGCATGCGCCGCATTTATCGCAACGCGCGCCGCCGCGAGACGGCCTGAGACAAACCCACACTGAGACAACCCACTGAGACAAACCCGCTGAGGAACTCAAGACTTTGAAGCTGACCGAAACCGACGTCCGATATGTCGCGAATCTCGCGAATCTGACACTCACCGAAGAAGAGATTGGCCGCATGGTGCACGATCTGGGCGGCATCCTCGAACAGATGGACCGTCTGGCCGAGATCGACACGGAAGGCGTCGCTCCCATGGCGCAGGTGCTGTATGAAGCGAGCGACACGGCCACGCTGCGTCCCGATGTGGAGCGCGCGCCGCTCGGCAGCGAACTCGCCGTCGCGAACGCTCCGGTCACGGCAGGCGGCTATTACAAGGTGCCGAAGGTGATCGAACGATGATTCCGGTGGCACAGCTTACCATTTCGTCGGTTCGCGAAGGACTGAAGAACAAAGAGTTCACGGCGGTGGAACTCACCCGCGCCGCGCTCGATTTCGCCGCCGCCGAAAATCCGAAAACCAACGCTTATCTGCTCCTCTGTCCGGAACGGGCGCTGGCTGCCGCGGAAAACGTGGACCGGCAACTGGCGGCGGGAGAGGATCCCGGACCGCTGGGCGGCGTGCCGATCGGCGTCAAGGACGTGATTCTCACCAAAGGCGTTCGCACCACCTGCGGCTCGAAGATGCTGGAGAACTACATTCCGCCTTACGACGCCACGGCGGTGGAGCGGATTGAAGCGGCGGGCGGCATCCTGATCGGCAAGACCAACTGCGACGAGTTCGCGATGGGGTCGTCGAACGAAAACAGCGCTTACGGTCCGGTGCGAAATCCGGTGGCTCCCGATCGCGTGCCCGGCGGGTCCAGCGGCGGTTCGGCTGCCGTGGTGGCGCAGGGAACGGCTGTGGTTTCGTTAGGTTCGGATACCGGCGGTTCGGTCCGCCAGCCGGCTTCCTTCTGCGGCATTGTGGGCGTGACGCCGACTTACGGCCGTGTTTCGCGCTACGGTCTGGTCGCCTATGCCAGTTCTCTCGATCACGTGGCGCCGTTCGCCCGGAATGTGAGGGACGCGGCCACCGTGCTGGAGGTGATGGCCGGGCGGGATCCGCTCGATTCCACCTGTGCCGCCGCGCCGGTGCCGAACTACGCGGCGCACCTGACCGGCGAGGTTCGGGGCATGAAACTGGGCATCCCGGTCGAGTACATGAAGCATGCCAGCGGGGAGACGGCGGCGCTGATCAACCGGTCCGTGACGGAACTGGAAGGGCTCGGCTGCGAGGTCCGCGAGATCAGCCTGCCCGCCACCGATTACGCCATCGCCACGTACTACATCATCTGCTGCGCGGAAGCGAGTTCCAACCTGGCGCGGTACGACGGCGTACGCTATACGGGCCGGTCCGCGAAATCCGACACCCTGAGCGGCATGTACCAGAACACCCGGGGCGAAGGTTTCGGCGCCGAGGTCAAGCGCCGCATCATGCTGGGTACCTACGTGCTGAGCCACGGGTATTACGATGCCTACTACGTCAAAGCCCAGAAGGTGCGCGCCCTGATTTCGAAGGATTTCACGCGGGCGTTCGAATCTCTGGACGCGATCATCGCGCCGGTTTCTCCGTTTCCGGCTTTCCGGCTCGGGGAAAAGATGAGCGACCCGGTGGAAATGTACCTGTCCGACATTTACACAATCACCGGCAGCCTGGCCGGGATTCCGTGCATGAGCGTACCCTGCGGGACTACCGGAGAGGGCTTGCCGGTCGGCCTCCAGATTCTTTGTAATCATTTCGACGAGCAGAAAATGTTCCGCCTCGCCGACGCTTTCGAAAGACGATAGCATTTCAAAAAAGGCCGGCATCGGACCAGCGACTTCATTCATCAACACAAAAGGAGAAACAATGGCTTTTACTTTACCCGCACTGCCCTACGCGACTGACGCCCTTGAACCGTACATCGACAAAGCGACGATGGAGATCCACCACGGCAAACACCACAACGCGTATGTCACGAACCTGAACAAGGCTCTGGAATCCGCGCCCGAACTGGCCGACAAGACGATCGAGGAACTGCTGGCCAATAATCTGGCGATCGTTCCGGATGCGATCAAGACCGCGGTTCGGAACAACGGCGGCGGCCACGCGAATCACTCCATGTTCTGGACGATTCTCGCTCCGGCGACGGAAGGCGGCAAGCCGTCCGGGAAACTGGCGGAAGAGATCGACGCCACCTTCGGCAGTTTCGATGCGTTCAAAGAGAAGTTCAATGCCGCGGCCACCACGCGTTTCGGCTCCGGCTGGGCCTGGCTGCTGAAGAGCGGCGGGAAACTGGAAATCACCTCGAGCGCGAACCAGGACAGCCCGATCATGGAAGGCAAGAGCGTCGTGATGGGTCTGGACGTCTGGGAGCACGCCTATTACCTGAAGTACCAGAATCGCCGGCCCGAGTACATCGGCGCGTTCTGGAGTGTCGTGAACTGGGCGGAAGTCGAAAAGCGCTTCGCGGCAGCGTAGAGCTTCGCCGGCGCCAGGCACGGCACAAATATAAAGGCCACAAACAAAAAGGGGAGGTTCCGACCGCCAATGGCCGGAACCTCCCCGTTTTCCGTTGTGAGCGGGGTTAGCCGATTTTCGACATCAACTGCCGGATATCCGACTCCTGCGTCTTCGTGGGCCGGTTCGCGAGCGCGGCCTGGCATTCCTTGCGCGCGTTGTCCCGCTCGCCCTTCTGATTCAGCGCCATGGCGTAATGGTAATGGTAGACCGGGTTCTGCGGGGCCTGCACAACCAGACTCCGGAAGTTGTCGATCGCGCTGTCGGTGAGGTTCTTCTTCAGCAGAATCCAGCCGAGGGTATCGGTGATTTCGTTGAAGTTCGGCAGTTTCTGCTTGGCCGTCTGCGCGTAGGACAGCGCGAGATTCAGGTCGCCGTTGCTCTCCGAGATCAGATAAGCCAGGTTGTTCAGCGCGTAGGCGTTGTTCGCGTCGAGCTTGATGGCCAGTTCGTAGTCTTTTTTGGCGATGTCGTTTCTGCCGATCTCTTCATAGAGCATTGCCAGATTCGTCAGAATGTTGCTGTTGTCGGGCATTCCCTGGTGCGCCTTTTCGAGCGCTTCCACGGCATGCTGCACGTCGCCCTTATAGCGATAGGACTGCGCGATGCGGCTCCACACGTCCGCCTGCAGACGGGGATCCTTCGATTTCGAGAGCAGATTCTGATAGCTCGAAACGGCCTCGTCGAAGTGCCCGGCCGACATCTGCGAATTGCCGAGTTCGCGAAGGAGATCGGCTCTCTCCGGGTTCTTCGCGGCTTCCGCCCGCACGATTTCGACCGATTTCTCGATCTGGCCATCGGCGAGGTACGCTTTCGAAATTCCGAGCAGTCCCCGGATATTTCCCGGCGCGGCGGCGTAGGCTCTCTGGAAGTATTCGATCGCTTCTTTGTTCTTCTTCTCGTTCAGATCGAGAACGGCCAGTTCCAGCAGCGCTTCCACCTGCGTGGGGTTCTTTTCAATCACCGGAGTCAGCAGCGCGCGGGCTTCCGCGAATTTATTCAGGCGCTGGAAGGCCGCGGCCTTCATCACGCGGCCCTGCACGTTGTTCGGATTGACGCGGAGAATTTCGTCCGAATAGCGAACGGCCGAGTCGAAATCGCCGCGCAGCAACGCCACCTGCGTCTGTGCCAGGCGGGCGGGGAGATAGTCCGGGCGCAGTTCGATCGCTTTGTCGAACTCCTGCCGGGCCTGCTCATACTCGCCGCGGGCAAAGTGGGCTCGTCCCAGGTTGAAACGCGCCACGAAGTTGTTCGGTTTGGCGGTCACCACGGATTGCAGTTCCGTCATGGCCTGCGTCACCTCGCCCTTATCGAGCAGGAAGGTCGCTTTCAGGCCACGCGCTTCCGGATCTTTCGGATCCGACTTGAGAATCTCGTCGTTCTTGGCGCGGGCAAGGTCGAGTTTGTTCTGGCGCACATACGCTTCGATCTCGTGCTTCAGATAGGTGTTCTTCTGCTTCGGATCTTTTTGGACGCCTTCTTCGTACTGACGGATCGCCTCATCGAACTGATTCACGCGAAGGAAGAAGTCGCCGGCCTGCATGTAGGCTTCGGGGAAGTCTTTCAGATTCGCCTTCATCTGGTTCAGCAGCGCAATCAGGCTGTCCCGGTTGTTGGTGCCGAAGTAAAACCGCGCCAGTTCGAGGCGGAGCGAGGTGTCTTTGGGATTATCCTTAACGCTGGTCTTCAGCAGCGTTTCGGCTTCGGGGAACCGCCGCATGCCGATGTACAGTCTGTAGAGATCGTAGACGCCGCTGAGATTCGTCTTGTCTTTCGCGACCAGGCTCCGGAACAGGTTCTCCGCTTCTGCCGTTTCTCCGTCGAGGACAAGAGTCCGGCCTAGCGCGAGCGTAATGATGTAGTCGCCCGGTTTGGAAGACAGGGCGGACCGGTAGTCCATCACCGCTTTCCCGAGAGCCGCCTTGGCCTCGACCGTCTGCGCTTTCCGGTATTTGGCCACCGTGTCGAGCATGTCCAGATCGCCCGAAAGCTTGAGGCCCTGCCACGATTTGGGGTTGCGCTTGAGCAGGCCCGCGGTGTAATCGGTAACTTCTTTTACGATCTGTTCGTTGCGTTCCTGCGACTGCGCGGCGACCACCATGATTTCCGAAAGTTTCAGAATGGCATCGTCGGAATCGGCCGTGCCCGGCTTCAGAAGTTCCACGGCGCGACGCAGCGCGGGAACCGCATTGGCAATCTGATTCGTTTTCAGGTTCGTCAGAGCCCAGTTGTAGTAGGCGTCGCCGTACCGGCGATCTTTGTCGATCGCCTTGCGGAACATAATCGATGCTTCGCGGTAGCGGCCTGCATCGTAGTACTTCTTTCCGCTTTCCAGGTACCTCTGTTTCAGATAATTGGGATCCCGATTGCACGAGACAAGGGTGAGGGCGGCGAGCGCAACTGCCAGAAATCGCATACTTTTGACCTTCTATATTGTGCTACAAAATCACGAGGAACGGGGCATTCTACCCGAAAAAGTCCGAAATAGCACCGCTTTGAAACAGATTAAAACGCGCCGTCAAACCGGTTCAGTTGACCGAAACATAGGGAGCCAGCGCTCCCGTAACGGAACTGCTCACGCCGCCGATTTTAATGGTCACCGGAAGCGCCGAGCCTTTTTCGTGAAATCCCGGAACCGTGATGGAGATCTGGGCGATGCCGATCATGCCGGGCACAAGTGTGCTGGAATGCACGATCATAGCGGCCTGTTTGTAGAGCGGATTCCCGAAAAAGACCTGCACGGCATCCGTGACGGCCAGGGGATTCGCCGGCGCGGCATTGCCGGTAGTTACCGTTCCGCCGTGGGTCACGCCGAGCCCGGTCGCGTAGATCAGCAGCGTCTCGTCGCGGTTGGCGGGCTTGTTCCGGTTCACGAACTGCCCGTTCGCGTGCAGGATCGCGGCTTGCCCGTCGGCGCCCACCATCACCGCCGGCGCATATTTCGAAATCGTGACAGTGGTGCTCGCGGAAATCGCCTGATTATCGATGGAGCGGATCAGCAGGGGATACTTGCCCGCCGCGAGGGTGACCGGAATCTGGGCATTAATCTGGCCCGTGGACGCCATGCTGAGGGGCAGGGGAACGTTGTTCAGGGTGACGCAGACACCGCCCAGCAAAGTCGGCAGCGGCACGGTGGCGGTCTGGCCGGAGCCGAAATTCTTCCCGAAAATAGAGACGATTTCTCCGGGTGCGATGCCGGGGGAATTGTCCCCCGCGCTGACGATCCCGCCGGTGTTGATGGTCGGACGCAGCGCCGCGTTGCTGGCCGCGGGAGTTACTTTGACGATCGATAAACCGGTGTCGGTGAGAACGTATGCCGTCGAGGCGGTGGAGTCGTACGCGATCGTGCGGCTGAAGACGGAAGCCCGCGCGGCGCCCGTGACCGCAGTGGAGGGACCTTCCAGCGTGGCGGCGCTCCCCGCCGAGGCCCCGGTGTTCGTGTCGTAGATTTCGACCAGTCCCGCATCCGTCGCGGGCGTGTTCGAGTTGGTCCGGACCGGCACGGTGAACATCGCCACCTGATTGGCGGAAATGGCCGTGACGGCCGGAACCAGGCGATTTGTCGGGGAAAGCCCGCTGGTGCTCGTCGAAACCGGCGTGAGTGAGGCGTTCAGAATGGTACCGCCGACCGAGTAATAGCGACCCTGTGGACCCGCCGTGACCGCCCCGATGTAGCCGGTGAGGCCGAGGCTTTTGGTGATCGTGAAATCGTCCACCGTGTAGTCGTAAAGGTACTCGGTTCCGGCGCCGTTGACGACCAGGACGTACTCGCCGCCGGGAGTCGCCGCCATCGACCACTGGGTCGGATTCCCGCCCGGAATCGTCTTCGAAGTCCCGAAAATGGTGGAACTCAGCGTTTTCGGCAGGGCCAGATTGCCCGAAATCTTCCAGAATGAGCCGTCCGACATGACGAACAGGGGACCCCGACCGCTCATCGCGATGGAAACCGGATTGGCGATATTGACCGCCGCGTTAAACGGAAAGGCGGGAAACGCGACGCGCCCGGACAGGACTCCCCGGCTCAGATCGACGATGGAGACCGATTCGCCGCCGGAATTGGCGACGTAGAGGGTGTTGCCGTCCGACGCAAGAGCCATGGCGTGCGGCAACTGGCCCACTTTGATGGGCGCGAGAAACTTCTGGGTCCTGATATCGAAAACTTCCAGGCGGTTCAGCCCGGAGTTCGCGATATAGATCCGCTGGCGCGCCGAATCGAGCAGGATATCGGTCAGACCTTCGGTGGTGGTCGCGTTGATCGGAACCGGCAGCAGGGTGCCGGACGAGATGGAGTCCCGGTTGTTCTGGTAGACGTGAATGGTGGCCGGAATATTCACGGCCTCCGGCGAACTCACGATGTAATTCGTCGGTCCGGCGGTGCCGGGACTGGTGGCGTTCGCGGTGTTGTACCGGAATGTCACGGACGGCGTGTTGCCCGTGTTGGCGACCGTGAAAGCAGGCGCCGGCACATTGACCGCGGGTTGTCCGGGCTGGCCGGGGAAGCCGCCGCCCCCGCCCACGTTTGGAAGAACCGTCAGACCGACCGTGAACCTGCCTCGTCCGGCGTTGTCGAAACCATCCACCGCCGAACTTCCCTTGAAAACGCCGCAGATATCGTTAATCAGCAGCACGGACGAGCTCTGCGGAACCGCGAGAGGCGACTGGCTGATCGCGCCTACCGGCAGAATAATGAACCCGGAATCGGAGATGGCGTACACATTGGCGCCGGCTCCGTCGATCACCATCTTGCCGGCCAGATTTTCCGGGAGCTGCAGCCCCATGGTGATCAGCAGATTGTCCGGATCGTTCACCATGAATTCGCGGACGTTGGGGTTGGTGGAAAGCAGGGGCGCCGTGTTGAAGGCCGCGTAGAGCGCCGAGCCGTCCGGCGCGAAAACGCTGCCGCCCTGATTGAGTTGGGTGTTGAATACAGCGGTTCCGGTGGCCGCCGGGCCGATGGCGAGAAACGTAAACGGCGCGTTCGACGTGTTCTCCTGCGCGAGCACCTGCAGGGTCTGGGAGTCGAACAGCGTGGAGCCCGCCATGAATTTCGAGCCGTCCGCCGTGATGGCAAGCGACGTGGACAAATTCGTCACCGAACGGCTTCTTAAAACGGTCCCCGAGGCGGATTCATATAAGAAAACCACTTTGGCCGTGGCGCTGGTTCCGTTGACGCCTACGATCCACTTGCCATCGGGCGTGGCGAGCAAGCGGCTGCGGTACGACGCATAGATGCGTCCCGAGGGAGCGGGCAGCACAGGTGGCGTGGAGGCGGGAGGCACAACCGGAACGTTGGCGATTGTGTTCGCCGCCGCGGGCGAGGGGTCGTAAATCAGCAGGCTGTTCGCCGTTCCGGTGGTCGGCACGGCCGTGATCAGAACCCGGCCATCGGCGCCCACCGCCACCCCTTCCGGATTCGCCGGCAGGGGAATGCGCCCGGTTCCCTGGATCTGACCGGCATTTAAATCGACGATATCGAGAATCGGAGGCTGATAGGCGGTAACGTAGAGGAACCGGCCATCGCGCGAAAGCGCCGCCGACACCGGCTGCGCATCCGTCGGAATCGAGGGCAGGAACGCTCTGGTTTTGTAGTTGTAAACGTCCACACGGCTCAGCGCGTTGTTCACCAGATACAGGCGCGTGCGAGCCTCGTCCAGCACGATGTCCGCGTAGGACGCGCCCCCGGGAGGAGCCACCACGGTCCCGAAGGTCGCGGCGAACAAGGGAGCAGCCATCAGAAACGGGAACGCGAAGACCGTGCGGAAAAGACGCATGAAGCTCTTCAGTATAACGCCTGCGGCGTGAAAACGAGTACAGGGAACACCCGGATGGTACGTTGTCGGACCCCTTGCACGGCCCTTCGCGTGCACCCATCGACGGGAATTCGGCCGGGACGACCCGAGAATACCCCGTTGTGCGTCGTTCTTTCCCGGCCGTCCGATTTCTGCACCGGAAAACTTCTTATTTGGAAAGCTTATGTTAATTCGTTTGGGTTATGACATCGAACTCCAGCTTTCGAAGCCGATGACGGTAGTTGCCATGCTGAACGTCCATCCGTCGAGAACCGCGGATCTGCTGGAGCCCGATGAGATTCAGATTTCGCCGGACGCTCCGCGCGACGAGTATCTCGACAGTTTCGGAAACCGCTGCATCCGCATCTTCGCCCAGGGCGGACCGCTTCGCCTCTCGAACTCCACCCTGATTCGCGACTCCGGTGAACCCGACCCCATCGACTGGTATGCACAGGCGCCGTCGATCAGTCAAATGCCCCCGCAGATTCTTCAGTTTCTGCTGGCCAGCCGCTATTGCGAAGTCGACAAACTGTCCGATCTGGCGTGGAACCTGTTCGGCAACACGGCGCCCGGCTGGCCGACCGTGCACGCCATCTGCGACTGGGTGCATCAAAATGTCACGTTCGGTTACAATTTTGCGCGATCCACGAAATCGGCCCTCGACGTCTCGGTGGAACGCCAGGGCGTCTGCCGGGATTTTCAGCATCTCGCGATTTCGCTGTGCCGGGCCATGCACATTCCCGCCCGTTACGCGACCGGCTATCTGGGCGACATCGGCGTGCCGCTCTCGGATACTCCGATGGACTTCAGCGCGTGGTTCGAGGCCTACCTGGGCGGGCGCTGGTGGACCTTCGACGCCCGTCACAATCATCCCCGCATCGCCCGCGTGCTGATGGCCACGGGCCGGGACGCCGCCGACGTCGCCATCACGACGACCTTCGGCCAGTCCTGGCTCAAGAAATTCGTCGTGGTGACGGACGAACTCGCGAACGAAGTCCCGCAGCCTTACACGAAGGTGCAGGCGGCGGGGTACAGTTCGGTGATGCAGGACGGCGAGTAGTTCGGCTTAAGGCAGCTCGGCTTAAAGCAGTTCGGCTTTCAGTTTGCGCAGTAATTCAATGCCGGACGCCAGATCGCGCAGGCGTTCGGCCGGGTCCTGCGCCTCGCGTTCCACGGCGAGAGGGCCACGATAGCCCATCTTCAGCAACTGGCGCAAGAATCGTTCCATACCGACGGAACCGTGTCCGAGAGGGCGCTCCGTTCCCAGGGCGTTCGGCTGGTCCGCAGGCGGCCAGTCGCCGTCTTTGCAGTGGACCGTCAGCACATGTTCGCCCAGCAGACCCAGCGCTTCGATCGGGTCGCCCGTGCCGTACAGGATCAGATTGGCCGGGTCGAAATTGATGCCCAGATTCGGCCGGTTCACTCCAAGCATGAAATCGAGCAGCACGGGAGCGGTTTCCTGTCCGGTCTCCAGGGCGAATTTCTGCCCGTGCGTTTCGGCATGATCGCAGATGCGCCGCACCATTTCGCGGACCGCGATGTGGTCGGCGCTGGTGTCGTCGTCGGGGACGCAGCCGACATGCGTGGCGATGGCCGGCGCGCCGATGACGGCCGCGAAATCGCTGACCCGGCAGGTTCGTCGCTCGCGTTCCGCGCGGGTCGCCGGGGGGATGAAGCCGACCGTTTCGTAGACCGTCGGTTTATCCGCGTAGCTCTCGCCCTGGAACGTGGCGAACACCGTGTATACGGTAAAGTCCGCGGCCTGCAGCGCTTCCTTCCAGGCCGGCGCGCAACTCAGATCCAGATCGCCCGGCAAGGCCAGTTGACCGCAGCGCACGCCGAGAGCTTTCATCTCCTCAATGGTCTCGCCGGGGTCGCGGCCCGCCCAGAACATCACACCGGTTTCCAGCACCTCAAACGGCCGTGTATCAGACGGTCTTGTATCGGACGGTCTTGTATCAGACAAAGATCATTTCTCCTTTTCGGCTGCGAGATTCCAGCATAAACCGCATCAGCGCGACGGCCTGGGCGGATTGTTCGGGGGGACACAACACGGGCTGCCGCCCTTCCCGCACGCATTCGGCGAAGTAGGCGAGTTCGGCCGCGAAGGCATCGCCCGCGGGCAGTGTCTGCGGATGCGCGGAGCCGTCGGCGCGGTATTCCCGCAGCTCCGGCGCGCCGAACGGCCATTCGAATGTGGCTTTCTCCGCGACCACGGTGAATTCCATGGAAAACGGATACGATTTCGGATGGTGCCAGCCGCCCGTGATCACCACCGGTCCCAGACCGGGGTACGTGAGCTCGGCATGCAGGATATCCACGCCGGCCGCCAGATCCTCAAAGCCCGTGGCGCGGACGGACTGCGGCATTCCCCAGACCGAAATGCAGTAATCGACGTCGTGGATCAGCAGGTCGAAAACGCCGCCGCCGCTGCGAGCCGGATCGGCCAGCCAGCGGCTCCATGCCGGAGCGGAACAGCGCCGCCGGAAGAAGGCCGAACGCAGCGGCCCGGCCGTTTCGAGCTTTTGTTTCAGAGCCTGGTAGGCGGGGATGAAGCGAAGGACCTGCCCGGCCATCAGGATGCGGCCGCTTTTCCGACCCTCGCGCACCACGGCCCTGGCCTGGGCGCCGTCGAGCGCGATGGGCTTTTCCACCAGAACGTGTTTACCGGCGCGCAGAGCGGCGATGGCCACTTCGGAATGCAGGTCCGTGGGCAGACAGATATCCACTGCGTCGATTTCGGTGTCGGCCAGCGCGGCTTCCACGGTCCGGTGTTTGCGCACGGCGGAAAAATCCAGCATTTCGCCGGAATTCCCCAGGTTTCCTTCAATGGCCGTCAGATCTCCCGCAAGCTTTCGCTCGTCGGAACTCATCACCGCCGCCAGCGTCACGCCCGGCAACTGCTTCCACGCGCTGACGTGCGTGGATCCCATATAGCCCAGCCCTAATACGGCAATTTTCATTGCGCCACACGCTTTGCGATAACCAGCGTAATATCGTCGGATTGCGGCGCGCCACTGGTGAAATCCGCCACGGCTTTGTTGACGTTCGCGACGATGGCGGCGGCCGGCAGATGACGGCTTTTCGACACCGCTTCGGCCAGCCGCTCCACTTCGAACTCTTCGTTCTGCGGATCCGCCGCTTCCGTCACGCCATCGGAATAAATCACCAGCGTGTCCCCGGTTTCGAGCTGCACTTTGAACTCCCGGTACTCGATGCTGGGCAGAATTCCGATCACCGGGCCGCCGCCGCTCAGCTGTTCCCACTCGCCATTTCCGCGAATGATCAGAGGCGGATTGTGGCCGGCGTTACAGAACGTCAGTTCGCCCGTGTCGCCGTCGAGGATGCAGAAGAAAAGGCTGATAAACCGGTTCGAAGGGCAGTTGGCGGAGGTGATCCGGTTCAGCTTGGTCATCACCTCGGCCAGATTTTTCGGCTCTTCGATCAGCACTTCCACGCGCGCCTGGAGGCCCATCATCAGCAACGACGCGGGCATTCCCTTGCCCGAAACATCGCCCAGCACCATGGCGACGCGGCCGCCTTCGTACGGGAAGAAGTCGTAATAGTCGCCGCCCACCGTGCGGCAGGCCGCGTTGTGTCCCGCCAGATCCAGCCCGCGCACTTTCGGCGCGACACCCGGGAGGAAAAGTTTCTGAATTTCCGCCGCCTGTTCCAGATCCCGGGCGAGCAACTGCCGCGCCTGTTCCAGTTCGGCGAAGCGGGTCTGTTCAATCCGGATGGCCGCCACGTTGGCCATCACCGTCAGCACGCTCAGGTCGTCTTTGGTGAACTCGCGGGTCAGGGAAGGCGAATCCACATAAATGATGCCGATGATCTGATCCTGCGTTTGCAAAGGGACCGCCATCAGCGTGCGGATATTCTGCTCGACAATGCTGCGGCGCTCGCGGAAAGCGTCGTCGATCGACGTGTCGCGAACCAGCACGGACGCTCCGCTGTTGAGCACCCGGTCCCGGACCGCGGAACTGATCCGGAAACCTTCGCCTTTGTTGGCGCGGACGACCAGTTCCCCGTCTTCCAGCAGCATCAGCACGCCTCGGTCGGCCTTCGCCGACTGGATCGCGAGATCCAGAATGAACGGGAAAAGTTCCGGCAGCGGCCGGTGCAGCGAGAGTTCGTTGCCGGCCCGAATGAGCGCGGAAACCTGCGCCGCCGCGATGCCCGAGCTTTCCGTCCGGTCCGGCTTGATGACGTCTTCAAGGTTGGTCATCACCGTGGAAGAACTGGTGTGGACTTCCTCTTCCTCGTGCGGATCGAAGATCACCACGGGCTTCGTGGCGCGGGTCGCCGTGCTGTCGTAGACCAGAATCAGGTGGCCCGCCATCACGCGGTCGCCCGATTTCAGCGGCATGCGCTCCAGCACCCGCGCCCCGTTGAGAATGGTGCCGTTCTTACTGTTCAGATCGTGCAGCAGCCAGCTCTCGCCATCGCGTTCAAAGGCCAGATGCTGACGGGACAGGCCGTTATCGTCGGGAAAACAGAGTTCCGCCGCACTGGAGCGCCCCAGCGTAATCCGCTCGCCTTCCAGGTGAATGGTGCGGCTCTTGCCGTCGGGGGATAAAATCTGCAATTCTCTCATCGGATTCCGCTTGGTCCTATGCTACCCGAAGGGTGAGTTTGGGTGAAACCGGACACAGGCGTTCTTCCCGCCGCCCGATTACGCGCGCGGGGCGGCGGGCAGTTGTTACAATGCCGCTGTGAACAATACCGCATTAAAAGGTCGCAATGCTCTGATCACCGGAGCGAGCAAGGGTCTGGGCCGCGCCATGGCCATCGCACTGGCGAAGAACGGGGCTCACCTCGTCCTGACGGCGCGTGACAAAGGGAAGCTGGAAAGCGTGGCCCAGGAAGTGGCCGACGCGGGCGGCACCTCCGACATTTTCACGGCCGATATCGCCAACGAATCCGAAGTTCTCGCCCTTGAGGCCGCCGTCACGGCGAAAACGGGGAAAATTCAGATCCTCATTAATAATGCCGGCACGAATTTGCGGAAGAATATCACGGATTTCACGCTCGACGAGTGGATGGGCGTGCAGAACACGAACCTGAACAGCGTCTTTCTGATGTGCCGCTCCTTCGTGCCGCATATGAAAGGCACGGGTTACGGGCGCATCATTAATATGACGTCCATCATGGCGCACGTTTCCATGCCGCAGCGCACGCTGTATTCGTCGACGAAATTCGCGCTGCTGGGTCTCACGAAAGCTCTGGCGCTGGAACTCGCTTCCGAAGGGATCACGGTCAACGGCATCAGTCCCGGACCGTTCGCCACGGAAATGAATACGCCGATTTTGCAGAATCCCGAGCTGAATGCGCAGTTTGTGTCGAAAATCCCGGTGGGACGCTGGGGCAAGGTGGAAGAAATCGGCGCGCTGGCCGCGTTCCTGTGCGGCGACGACGCGGGCTTCATCACCGGCACCGACATTCTGATCGACGGGGGCTGGTGTGCGATGTAGGCAGGCGGCACTCCTTGCCGCCGCGCTGCTCATACTGGTGAGCGGCATCTCCTGCAACCGGCAGCAGCAACGCCGTATCGCCGTGGTCCCCAAAGGAACGGCGCACGTCTTCTGGCAATCCGTCCACGCGGGCGCGGTTGCCGGCGGACGGGAGTTTCACGCCGAGATTCTGTGGGACGGGCCGCCGAACGAGACCGACTACAGCCGGCAACTCGAAATTCTCGATTCCATGCTGAACCGGCACGTGGACGGCGTGGTGGTTGCCGCCGCGGACCGTACGATTCTGAATGCCTCGCTCGACCGCGCCGCCGCCGCGAAAATCCCGGTGGTGGTCTTCGATTCCGGCGTGGATTCCACTAATTACGTTTCTTTCGTCGCGACCAACAACTTCGAAGCGGGGAAACTGGGCGGGCGCAAACTGGCCGCGCTGCTGAATGGCAAAGGCACCGTCGCCATGATTCAGAACGCGCCGGGCAGCGCTTCCACCATGGACCGGGAACGCGGCTTTAAAGAGGCGCTGAAGGAATCCCCCGGCATTCAGCTGGTGGCCGAGCAATACAGTATGTCGAACCGCGCAAAAGCCATGTCCGCCGCGGAGAATATTCTTACGGCGCACCCGCAGCTGGACGGAATTTTCGCCTCTTCAGAGCCGAGTTCCGTGGGCGCTTCGCAGGCGATCAAGTCCCGCGCTCTGCAAGGCAAGCTGAAATTCGTCGCGTTCGATTCGAGCGATGGACTGATTGAAGACCTGAATGCCGGCGTGATCGACGCTCTGGTGGCGCAGGATCCTTTCAAAATGGGCTATGAGGCCGTGCATGCCGTCGCGGAAAAGCTGGACGGCAAGACACCCGGTAAACAAATCGACCTGAGCGCCGCCGTAATTACGAAGGCGGATCTCGACAAACCGGAGATCAAGGCCCTGTTGCATCCCGATCTCGAAAAATACCTCGGGAAATAAAACATGCGCCGTCTTTTTTGCCTTTTCGCCGCGGCGGCCTGGCTGCTGCAAGCACAACCCCCTTCTTCCGAGAAACCGCTCGGGTTGCAGCCGCCGAACACGGCTGAACGGGAGGTTCCACGGCCTGATGGCGCCGCGCCCGGCGGCTCCCGAGCTTTCGACGTGCTCATCACCGGAGCCCGCGTGATCGATGGCACCGGCAGCGCCTGGTTTTACGGCGACATCGGAATTCGGGGCGATGCGATCGCCGCGGTTGGCCACCTGCCCGGCGCGACCGCGCCCGTGAAGATCGACGCGAAAGGACTTGTGGTCGCGCCGGGTTTTATCGATATCCACTCCCACGGCGACCGCGGGCTCCTGCGTGTCCCCACCGCTGAAAACTATCTCCGCGAAGGTGTCACGACCATCATCAGCGGACCCGACGGCAGTTCCGCGCTGCCGCTTGCGCCTTTTCTCGACCGTATCGCGAAAACGCCCGTCACCATCAACTACGCCACGTTCGTGGGGCAGGGCACCATCCGCCAACAGGTGCTCGGTCTGGCGAACCGGAACGCCACGCCGGACGAAATCGAAAAGATGAAGCAGTTGACCGCGCAGGCCATGCGGGACGGCGCTTTCGGCATGTCCACCGGGCTCTACTACGTGCCCGGAAATTTCACGCCCGTCGAGGAGATTATCGAACTCGCGAAGGTAGTCGGTTCCATGGGCGGCATGCACATCTCCCACATGCGGGAGGAGGCCGGCCACTCACTCGACAGCGTGCGCGAGACCATCCGGATCGGTGAAGAGGGCGGCCTGCCCACCCAGGTGACGCACCACAAAATCATCGGCCTCGCCAACTGGGGCAAGAGCAAAGAGACCCTGCAACTGGTGGAAGCGGCGAGGGCGCGCGGGGTCGATGTCACGATCGACGCATATCCCTACACCGCGTCCAGCACGGGTATCGCGGCGCTGTTTCCGCAGTGGGCGCTGGAAGGCGGCCAGAAGTCTTTGCTGGAACGGCTCGGCGCGCCCGAACAGCGCGCCCGCATCAAAGGCGTGATCGTCAACAATCTGCGTATCGATCGTGGCGGCGGCGATCCGAAGAACGTTGGCATCGCGAACTGCTCTTTCGACGCTTCCCTGGCCGGTCAGAATCTCGCGGACATCACACGCCGCCGCGGCGCGGAACCCACGTTCGAAAACGCGGCCGAGACCGCGATCGAGCTGCAGTCCAAAGGCGGCTGTTCGGCGATCTATCATGCCATCGGCGAAGAAGACGTGGTGCGCATCATGCAGTCGCCCTTCACCATGATTGCGTCGGACGGCGAGATTCCCGTGTTCGGCCAGGCGGCGCCGCACCCGCGCAGCTACGGCACTTTCGCCCGCGTGCTTGGCGTGTACGTGCGGGAGAAAAAAGTGCTGTCACTCGAAGAGGCCATTCGCCGCATGTCCGGCTATCCGGCCGAGCGTCTGAAGCTCTGGGATCGCGGCCTGCTGCGCCCCGGCATGCGCGCCGACCTGGTGATCTTCGATCCCGCGACAGTCGGCGACCGCGCGGATTTCGTGAAGCCGCACCAGTATTCCGCAGGCTTCCGGGACGTGATGGTGAACGGCAAATTCGTGCTGCGAAACAGCGCCGTCACCAGTGAGCGCCCCGGGCGGGTTCTCTACGGACCCGCCCTGCGCCGCAATTAACTCTTCAGAACTTCTTCCAGTGCGTCCACTGCCGTGCTGCACTGCTGTGCCGTGACGTCGTAGTGGGTCACGGCGCGCAGCATCTTTTCGCCCACGCCGTTCATCAGCACGCCCCGTTGTTTCAGGGCTGCGCTGATCTCGCCCGACGTCCCCCCGGTGCCCGACACGTCGAAGATCACGATATTCGTCTCGACGGGGTTCACGCGAACACCATCCATCTTTGCGAGGCGACCCGCGATTTCCCGCGCATTTGCGTGATCCGCCGCCAGACCTTTCGGGCTCTCCTCAAGCGCCAGCAACCCCGCCGCCGCCAGCACGCCCGACTGCCGCATGCCGCCGCCGAGGCGCTTCCGCAGCAAACGGCCCTCATCGATCAATCTGCGCGGCCCGGCCAGCATCGACCCTGCCGGAGCGCCCAGCGCCTTCGACAGACAGAACATCACGGTATCCACCTTCGCGACAATCCGCTTCACCGGCAGCCCCGCCGCTTCCGCCGCATTGAACAGACGCGCGCCATCCATGTGAACCGGCACGCTGCGTTCATGCGCACGGTCGCAGATGTCGTCGATCACGGCCTGCGGATACACGCGTCCGCCCGCCATGTTATGCGTGTTCTCAATCTCGATGGCGCCGGTGGGAGCCGAATGCGGGCCCACCGGCTTGACGAGTGACTTGATATCGTCCCAGGTCAGCACGCCGTGATCGGTGGGGACCGCGCGCACCAGACAACCGGAGAACCAGGCGAGCATGGAAAGTTCCCAGTCGAGCAGGTGCGCGCGCGAATCACAGATCACTTCCTGGCCATGCTGCGTCAGCACCTTAAGCCCGATGGTGTTCCCCATGGTTCCCGTGGGCACGAACAGCGCGGCTTCTTTGCCGGTGATCTCCGCCGCGCGCTGCTCCAGACGGTTCACCGTCGGGTCTTCACCATAAACGTCGTCTCCAACTTCGGCTTCGAACATCGCCTGCCGCATGGCGGCCGTGGGACGGGTGACGGTGTCACTTCGGAGATCGATCCAGTTCGGGGAAACACTCATGCGGCGAGAAACTCCTGAAAAATTTCGTTCGAAATCATCACACCACGCGCGGTCAGCCGGAGGCGCTTTCCGTGGCGCTCCATCACGCCGCCAGCGAGGAACCGCTCCAGCGCGGGTCCGTAGCGCAGCCAGTCGGAAGGGTCCGGCTCCACGCCCTCGCTCAGCCGCAGGCCGACGAAAAATTTCTCTTCCACCGGATCCGGCCGGGTGATTTCCTCGCGCACCGGCGCGCCTTTTTCCGACAACGCCACGTAATCCTTCGCGGCCTCGACATTCTGCCAGCGGGAGATGCCGTCGAAGGAATGCGCGTCCGAACCGAAGCCGATATAGGGCTCGCGATGCCAGTACTTCAGATTGTGCAGGGATTCGGCGCCGGGCCGCGCGAAATTCGAAATCTCGTAACGCGGAATGCCGTGCCTTGCCAGTTCTTCCACGGCGTATTCGTAGAAGGCGGCGATCTGGTCGTCGCCCGGCACGTCGGAAGCGCCATAGCGTTTGCCGCCGAGGATGATTTCGGAACCGAGGCGGCTCTCGTCATCCACTTCCAGCATGTAGACGGACACGTGCGGCGCGTCCAGGCTCAGAACGCCTTCCAGCGACGCTTTCCAGCTGTCGGCGGTTTGGCCGGGAAGGCCCGCGATCAGGTCCAGATTGATGTTGTGGATGCCGTTCGCGCGCAGCAGTTCCACATCGTGCCGCACGATTGCGGCGTCGTGCTTCCGCCCCGTCCGCGCCAGTTCCGCTTTCACAAACGACTGCACGCCCAGGCTGGCGCGATTGATGCCGGCTTCCATCCAGGCGGCAACGCGTTCCGGTGTCAGGGAACCGGGCGCGGCTTCGACAGTGGCCTCTGTCCAGGGCCGTCCCGGCAGGTCCCGCAATGTCTCTTGAAAGACCGCAGGTTCCATGGCGCTCGGAGTTCCGCCACCGAGATAGAGAGTTTGGGGCGTCCACTGCCATTCATGGGCGCGGATCTCTGTCCCTAAAGCCGCGGCGTAGCGCGCTTCGAGTTCCCTCGGCTGCACTCCGGACGCGAAGTTGCAATACGTGCATTTCTGCGCGCAAAACGGCCAGGAAATATAAATGCCCGCCAATCTTCTACTGTACGTGGCGCCGCCTCATTTTCCCCAAATGTGAGGAAAAGCAGGAGAGCACGCTGGCCTAAGCGACCGGAGCGGGTATTTTCTTCGCCCGGGGCACGCTTGCGGAGCCCGGCATTCGTTGTAAGTTCGCGAATCCATTGGCGCCGGATGTTGGCCACTGGGTTGCAAGGGTGCAGCCGTGCGGCTCCGGTCAGAGTCGCGCAAATACCCCTTGGGAGAACTGTACTAATGCTCGGATGGATGCTCATTTTCGCCCTGATGTTTCTGAGTGTGGCTCTTGCGGCCTCCACGGGAGGCATCGGTTTCGCGTCTGGTCTCACGGGAAGCATCGTCTTTGGAACTTTACTGCTGATTACCGTTCTCACCCGAGCGTTGCGTGATCGGGCCTGATGCGGGACGATCACGATGAGCGCGAAGGCCCGCAGCGTTGTCCTCGCCTTTTACAGCGGGGATGAGGCGTACGCCGGGCGCGCTTATCACACCCTGCGGAACGACGTTCCGAGCGTTCAGTATTTTCAATCCACCGGCATCCGATCGGATTCGTCGAAAGCCGGAGAAAAATATTCGGCGCTCCGCCTGCCCGGCGAGGAACTGATTGTCGTTGAAGTAGAGCCGGCGAAAGTTCCGGCCATCGTCACAACTCTGCGGGCGGCCGGCGAACCCGGCGTGTTTTTCTCGCGTCAGGGGTTCGATGGCGAAGATCACCCGTCCGCGCCGAAAATCTGTACCTGGCGCGGCGTGCTCGATAATCTGCGCCAGTGTGAATCCGCGCTCAAAGCCGCGCGCGGCGAACTCCTGGAAGCGTGCCGGGTTGACCATACGGTCACCGAATCCGCCAAGTGGCTCCTCGACAATACGCATCTGTTAAGGGGAAGTATCGGCGATATCCGCCGTTCTCTGCCGACCGGTTTTCGCCGCGTGCTTTCGCGGTTCACGGCTCCCGACGGTAACCTGCATGTCTGCGAACTCGCCCGCCGCACCATCAGCCGGGCCAACAATGCGCTCACCGAACAGATTCTGATCGACGCGGTCAGTGAGTACCAGTTGAAAGCCCCGCTCTCGATCGCGGAACTCTGGGTCTTCCCCGTGATGCTGCGGTTCGCGCTGGTCGAGGCTCTGGCCGGTCTGGCCGAGCGCGTCGGGCAGGAACAGGAACTCCGCGAAGCCGCGTATCTGTGGGCGAACCGCCTTGCTGCCGCCGCGCGCGCGGGTGGAGAGAGCCTTCCGCGGATGCTGGCTTTGCTGAAGAGCCAGCCGATGGCCTTGCAGCCCTATTTCGTCACCTGCCTTGCCGAGCAACTGCAGGATGAGGAAAGCGCGCTGGTGCCGGCGCGGCAGTGGTTCGAAACACAACTGGGCAAGCCGCTGGCGGACCTGGTTCGCCCCGAACATAGTCGTGAGGCCGCGGAAAGTCTCTCCGTCGCGAATGCCTTCAACAGCCTGCGCACTCTCTCCCACATCAATTTCGCGGAATTCTTCGAATCTCTGAATGTGGTGGAGTCCGCGCTGCGCCGCGACCCCTCCGGCAGTTATCCGCGGAGCGATTTTCTGACCCGCGATATCTGCCGCCGCTCCGTTGAAGAACTTTCGCGGCGAAGCGGTCATGGCGAGCGGGAAGTAGCGCAACGCGCGATTGAACTGGCCACGAACGCTTTCGACGAAGAAAAGAGACAGGTCTGCTGGTATCTGGTCGGCCCGGGTGTCCGGATCCTGGAGAAGGAACTGCACGCCAAAGTTCCGTGGCGCGTTCGCCTCATCCGCGCGGTCCGGTCCGGCGCCACCTTCTTCTATCTCGCGGGAATCACGTCGCTCACTCTGTGTTTCGTCGCGTTCGCTTTGAGCCTCGCGTGGGAACTGGGCGTGCACGGCGTCTCCACGCTCTCGATTCTCGGCTTTCTCGCGCTGTTTCCGCTGAGCGAACTCGCGCTCCACATCGTCAACGCGCTGGTGATCTCTTACATCGCCCCGCAGCCGCTCGTGAAGCTGGATTTCGAGGAAGGCATCCCGGAGGAACACACCGCTTTGGTGGTCGTGCCGATGATGCTCACCGGCATGGAAGTGGTCCGGCAGGAAATCGAAAAACTTGAAGTCCGGTTCCTGGCTAATCAGGACCCTCATCTCTATTTCAGTCTTTTCTCCGACTATACCGATGCCGATGAGAAGACCGCGCCCAACGATGCCGAACTGTATGAGGCCATCTGCAACGGCATCGAGGACCTGAACCGGCGCTACGCCGGCGATCGCTTCCTGCTGTTCCACCGGGACCGCGTCTGGTCGGAGACCGAAGGCCGCTGGATCGGCCGTGAGCGCAAGCGCGGCAAGATCGAAGATCTCAACCGGTGCCTGCGCGGCAAAGGCTCCGGCGAGATCATACGCGTTGGCCAGTTGCCTCCGCAGCCCGTACGCTACGTCATCACGCTCGACGCGGATACGCAGTTGCCGCCGAATACCGGGAAGAAGCTGGTGGCCACCATCGCGCATCCGCTGAATCGCCCGGTGCTCGATCCGGTGACGAAGGTGCGGCAACGGGGCTTTTCCATCATCCAGCCGCGTGTGAGCATTTCTCTGCCAGGCGCCACGGCGAGCCGGTTCACTCGCGTGTTCGCGGACACCTCCGGCACCGATCCTTACTGCCACGCGGTTTCGGACGCCCAGCAGGATCTCTTCGGCGAAGCGATCTTTCACGGCAAAGCCATTTACGACGTGGAAGCGTTCGACGAAAGCGTGGGCGACCGCTTTCCCGTGGAAACGCTGCTCAGCCACGATCTGATCGAGGGCTCGTACGCCGGCGTGGCGCTCGCCAGCGATATCGAACTCTTCGAGTTCATGCCGCTCGATTACGCGGGTTTCAGCAAGCGCGGCCACCGCTGGATCCGCGGCGACTGGCAGATTGCCGGCTGGGCACTCCACAAGGTTCGGGTGGCATCGGGCGAGCGCGAGCGGAATCCCCTCAGCGTGATCAGCCGCTGGCGCATCCTCGACAATCTGCGACGCAGTCTGGTGCCGGTTGCGTCCATGCTGCTGCTGCTGGCCGGCTGGCTGATCTCGCCGGCTCCCGGCGCGTGGAGTCTGGTGGTTGGTCTGGCCATCGCAATCCCCGCTGTCGCGCCGCTTCTGGAGCGGCTGGCGCGCCGGATACAGGGCTCCGTCATCGGCTGGCAGGGCGCCTGGGATGAGGTGCTGCGCGCCATCGTGATGATCGCGTTCCTGCCGCATCAGGCATGGATCGCGGCCGATGCGGTGTGGAAAGTCGGGTATCGAAAACTCGTCAGCCGCAAGCGCCTGCTGGAGTGGCAGACCGCTGAGCGAGCGGCTTCCGATTCGCGTCTGCACATGAGCTCCACCATGCGGCAGATGGCGTTCATCAGCGCCGGTTCCGCGCTGCTGATGATCGTGCTGCTGGCAGAAAAAGTCTTCGCGCCCGTGGTGGTTTTCGTCGCCGCGTGGGTGGCGTCACCGGCGCTGCTGTACTGGCTGAACCGGCCGATCACCAACACGCGGACACGGCGGCTGCTGCACACGCATCACCGCCTGCTACGCGGCTTCGCGCGCCAGACCTGGCGCTTCTTCGACGATCTGGTGAACGATTCCACCAACTGGCTGCCGCCGGATAACTACCAGGTGGCGCTGCACGTCGAAGTGGCGAACCGGACCTCGCCCACCAACATCGGTCTCTGGCTGTGTTCCGCGATGTCGGCGCGGGATTTCGGCTATCTCACCGCGGACGATCTGCTGAACCGCTGCACGAAGACGTTCGACACCCTGAGCCGCCTGCAGCGCTATGAAGGGCACCTGCTGAACTGGTACGACACAACCAGCACCGAGCCTCTCTATCCGCGCTACGTGTCCACGGTGGACAGCGGCAATCTGCTCGCCAGTCTCTGGGTTTTCGCGCAGGGCGCGCACGATCTGGTTCGCGCCCCGCTCATTGCGAGTAACTGCGTCCGAGGACTCACCGATACGCTGGAGCAGGTGGAAGCGGCGGGCCCGGACGATCCCTCGTTCGCCATTCCCCTGCAGACGCTGCGCAAGCTTCTCCGCGGCAAACCGGATTCCCATCAGCTCATCGGGCGCGTGCGGATGGCCCAGGTGCCCGCGAGTCAGCTGGCGGAAAGCTGTCGTTATGCGCCTCCCGGCGAGGAGCATGCCTACTGGGCACTGCGTCTGGAGCGGGAAGTCAAAGCCTGGAACCAGACCATCGATCTCTATCTGAAGTGGGTGGAAACGCTCTCGCAGCTTCCGGACTTCCTGCTGAAGGAACTGGGCGATGACGTCATCCGCCTGCGCCGCCGCGTGCTGCACCAGGGCTGGTCTCTGGAATCCATCGCGTCCGGCGGCCCCGCCGCTCTGCGGCAAATACTGGAGCACAAGGGCCAGGCGGGAATGCAGCCGCGGGTTGCGGCGTGGCTCGCGGACCTGGACCGGGATTTTCAGGAAGCGCAGCGCAACGCCGCGCAGGCGGCCCGCAACTGGCATGCGCTCGCCGCACGCGCCTTCGAGTTTTCCGAACAGATCAACATGGGCTTCCTGTTCGATACGAAGCGCAAACTGTTCGGTATCGGTTACGTGGTGGGCGGCCCCGTGGAATTCACCAGTCACTACGATCTGCTGGCCAGTGAGTGCCGCATCGCGAGTCTGGTCGCCATCGCCAAAGGCGACGTGCCGCTGGCCCACTGGTTCGCGCTGGGCAGGCCCCGGGTCGGCAATTCGGAAGGCCAGACACTGCTCTCCTGGAGCGGCACCATGTTCGAGTACCTGATGCCGCTGCTTTTCACGCGCAGCTTCGATAACTCGCTTCTGGACAGCGCCTGCCGCAACGCCGTGCAGGAACAGATGGCATGGGGCCGTGAAAAGAACCTTCCCTGGGGCGTCTCCGAATGCGCCTGGAGCGCGCTCGATTCCAATCAGACGTATCAGTACCACGCGTTCGGAGTGCCCGCGCTGGCTCTCAAAGCGGGCCTCGAAGAACAGGATGTGGTGGCTCCTTACGCCACCATGCTGAGTCTGCAGGTGGATCTCGGCGCCGCCGTGGACAATCTGATCCGGCTGCGGAAACTCGATATGGAAGGCCCGATGGGTTTCTATGAGGCCCTCGATTTCACCCGCCAGAGCACCAGCGAAGGCAAGCGCGGCGTGGTGATTTACGCGTACATGTCGCACCACCAGGGCATGTCGATGCTGGCTCTGAGCAACGTTCTGCATCGCGGCATCATGCAGCGTCGCTTCCACGCGGAATCCAGAATCCGCGCCATCGAGTCGCTGCTGTTCGAGCGCGTGCCCAGCGCCCCGCTGCCTTCCGAAGACATCCGCGGCGGCCTCAGCGCGCCGCTGCCCGCCGTGGCTGAAGATCCCGCCGAACGCGTCTGGAAAGAGAACACGGCGGTCCCGCGCGTCCATCTTTACGGCAACGGCCGCTACGCGCTGATGGTGACGAACGCCGGGGGCAGCTACAGCCGCTGGAACGATTTCGATCTCACGCGCTGGCGTTCCGACCCGGCGAGCGATGCCTGGGGCAGCTTCCTCTACATTCGCGATCTCAAAGCGCAGACCACGTGGTCGGCATCGTGGCAGCCCATCGGCGGCAGCGTCGGCGCGAGTTCCGTCCGGTTCCTCGCGGACCACACCGAGTACCACCGGCGCGCCCTCGACATCGAAACGCTCCAGGCCGTTACGGTAGCCGCCGAAGACGACGCCGAGTTGCGCCGTCTCACGATCACCAACTGGTCGACGCGAACGCGCGAGATCGAACTGACCAGTTACGCGGAACTGGTGCTCGCGCCGCATGCCGCGGACGCCGCGCATCCCGCCTTCGCGAAAATGTTCATCGAGACGGAGTACGCGGGCGACGGCCTTCTGCTGGCTTATCGCCGGCAACGTTCGCCCGAAGACGCTCCGGTCTGGGCCGGCCACATGCTGCAGGGGTTCGCGGGAGCCATCCAGTACGAGACCGACCGCGCCTCGTTTCTCGGGCGCTGCAACACGACCGCTTCGCCGGACGCGCTGCGCCGCGATCTCAACGGCGCTACCGGCACCGTGATCGACCCCGTCTTCAGCCTTCGCTGCCGCGTTACTCTTGCGCCCCGCGACCGCGTGCAACTCGCGTTCGTGACCTTTGCCGCATCATCCAGGGAAGCCCTGATCGCTCTGGCGGAAAAGTATCGCCGTCCCGGCGCGGTCTCGCAGGCCTTCGAGCTGATGTGGACCCGGTCCCAACTGCAGTTCCGCTACCTGGGCATCGGACCATCCCGCGCACACCGCTTCCAGGAACTCGCCAGTTACCTGCTTTATCCGAATCCCCGGCTCCGTCCCACCGACCGCGTTTTGAGGAACCGCCTCGGCCAGTCCGGCATCTGGGCACTGGGCATCTCCGGCGATCTCCCGATCGTCACGGTCACCATCGCCGACGAGCGCAACATCAACCTGGTTCGCGAACTGCTGCAGGCCCACACCTACTGGCGGATGCGCGGTCTGCGCGCGGATCTCGTTATCCTGAATCAGGAAAGCCCGAGTTACGATCTGCCGCTGCGCCAGCACCTGCTCCGGCTGGTGGAGGCGCACTCTCTGGAGACCGGCACGGACAAACCGGGCGGCGTCTTTCTGCGGGACTGGCACCCCATGCCGGAAGATCTCCGGAACCTTCTGCTGGCCTGTTCCAGCGTGGTCACCTCGGCCAGTCGCGGCTCGCTGCAGCAGCAGATGGCTGGCATGTCGGAAGCCGGCGTCGCGGGCGCGCGCTTCATCGGTGAGGTGAACGCCGAAGAGCCGTCCCGGCCGCTGCCGTTCCTGGAGCTTCCTTACTTCAACGGACAGGGCGGATTTTCGAAAGACGGCCGCGAGTACGCGGTCTATTTAAAACCTGGCGACACGACGCCCGCCCCCTGGGTGAACGTGATGGCGAACGCGAATTTCGGCGCGCTGGTGAGCGAGAGCGGGCTGGGCTTTACATGGCGCGGCAACAGCCAGATGAATCGCCTCACGCCGTGGAATAACGATCCCGTGAGCGATGAACCTTCCGAGGTGATTTATCTTCGCGACGAAGAGAGCGGCGCCTGCTGGAGTCCCACGCCGCAACCCATTCGCGAGAGCGACGCCTACCGTGCCCGCCATGGCCAGGGCTACACGATTTTCGAACACAACAGCCACGCCATCGGGCAGGAACTCACCGTGTTCGTTCCCTTGCGCGAAGACGGCTCGGGCGACCCGATCAAGATTTACCGCCTGCGTCTTCGCAATGACTCTTCTCACCAGCGCCGCTTATCGGTCACGTATTTCGCCGAACTGGTGCTGGGCGGTACCCGCGAGGCCAGCCAGTTGCATATCCAGACCTCGCGCGATGAGCCTTCGCAGGCCATTCTCGCGCGGCAATACTGGAATGGTTCCTATGCGGGTTATGTGGCGTTCGCGGCATCCAGTCCCGCGCCTTCGTCGTGGTCCGGAGATCGCACGGCGTTTCTGGGACGCAACAGGACTGTCGCTCGCCCCGTTTCTCTGGAGCGGGCGAAACTCGACAACCGCACCGGCGTCGCGCTGGATCCCGCCGCCGCCCTGCAGGTCCGCGTCCTGCTGGCACAGGGCGCCGAAACGGAGGTCGTGTTTTTTCTGGGCCAGACCGAGTCCGTGGAAGAATGCCGGGCGCTGCTGAAGAATTATCAGACTCGCGAGCAGGTGGAAAACGCCCTTCGCGCGACCACCGCGTGGTGGGATCACGTGCTGGGCGCCATTCAGGTCAAAACCCCGCTGCTTTCCGCCGACCTGCTGCTGAACCGCTGGCTGCTTTACCAGTCTCTGAGCTGCCGTTTCTGGGGGCGCTCGGCGTTTTATCAATCGAGCGGCGCCATGGGCTTCCGCGATCAGTTGCAGGACTCTCTCGCGTTCCTCTACGCCGCGCCTCGTCTTACGCGCGACCATATCCTTCTCGCCGCCGGACGCCAGTTTGCCGAAGGCGATGTGCAGCACTGGTGGCACAACGAAACCGGCATGGGCGTGCGCACGAAGTGCTCCGACGATCTGGTCTGGCTGCCTTTCGTGGTCGCGCACTACGTGGAAGTCACGGGCGACCGGGGCATCCTCGACGAGCAAATCGCGTTTCTCGAAGCCCCGCCCCTTGCGCCCGGCGAGCACGAACGCCTCTCCGTGCCTTCGGTCACGCACGACACCGCGCCGCTTTGGGAACACTGCGAACGCGCGCTGGAACGCGCCTGGCAACTGGGCGTGCATGAACTTCCGCTGATGGGGAATGGCGACTGGAACGATGGGATGAACGAGGTGGGCGCGGCGGGCAAGGGCGAGAGCGTCTGGCTCGCCTGGTTCCTCGCGTCCGTGCTGAATTCGTTCGCCGACGTGCTGGATGGCGAGGCAGTGCCCCACGGAAGACCGGGCCTGACCGCAGACTGGCGCCAGCGTGCCTCACAACTGGCCGCGGCCACGGAACGCACGGCCTGGGATGGTGACTGGTATCTGCGGGCCTTCTTCGATAACGGAGAACCTCTCGGTTCGCATGCCAATGCCGAAGCCCGTATCGATTCGCTTCCGCAGTCGTGGTCGGTCATCTCCGGGTTGGGCGACCACGCCCGCCGCAGGCAGGCCATGGATTCCGCGCAAGCCCTGCTCGCCGATACCGAGAACAAGCTGGTACGCCTCTTCACGCCGCCTTTCGATAAGTCCGAACCGCATCCTGGT
The DNA here is from genome assembly GCA_903851195.1 of uncultured Acidobacteriia bacterium. Classification (GTDB taxonomy): domain Bacteria; phylum Acidobacteriota; class Terriglobia; order Bryobacterales; family Bryobacteraceae; genus BOG-234. The sequence continues at coordinate 237,431 of CAINNJ010000025.1, read as the reverse complement.
TACATCATGGGTTACCCGCCGGGTCTGCGTGAGAATGGCGGCCAGTACACGCATGGCTCTCTCTGGATGGCGATGGCTTGGGCGCGTTTGGGCGAAGGCGATCGCGCCGCCGGGCTGCTCACCATGATGAGTCCGGTGGAACATACGCGCACGCCCGAAGATGTCGCGCGCTACTGCGCTGAGCCGTACGCGGTTGCCGCGGACGTTTCTACCGCGCCGGGTCGCGTGGGCCGCGCGGGCTGGACCTTCTACACGGGTTCCGCCGCGTGGATGTACCGGATCTGGATCGAAGAAGTGCTGGGTTTTAAACTGCGCGGCGATACGCTCACGCTGCAGCCGGCGGTTCCGGCGGCGTGGCCGGAATTCGAAATCCGTTTCCGCTACCAGGCCGCGACTTACACGATAACGGTCAACAAGGATGCCGCGCCCGGTCGCGCCCGCTTCGTTCTGGATGGCCAGGCTTTCGAGGGCGCGGCGATTCGTCTTTCCGGCGAGGGCACCCACACCGTAGTCGTGTCCATCGCGCCGGCGGATGCTGCGGCAGCGGCGCCCGCTACCCATCCGGAACCGGAACTGGAAACCGCGCCTGCGCGCTGACCCCCGCATTGAGTGGATGCCTACGTGCCTGCATCACAGCGATGAGATTGTTCTCAGCAGTTTCGCTCTTCCTCGCGGGTGCCGCAACCGCACTGGCGCAACAAACGAACGTCGTTACCCCGGCGCCTTACCGGCCTATAACCGCCGCCCAGCGGCTGGAATGGTTCGCCAATTCCACGGCGGGTCCCGTGACTTTGCTGGGCGGCGTCTTCAGTTCCGGCCTGCTGACCTGGAAGAATTCGCCCCCGGAGTATGGCCCGCACTGGGAAGGATTTGCGAAACGCAACGGGCTCCGTGTCAGCGGCAACGCGGCGAATAACGCCATGGAAGCGGGCATCGGCGCTTATCTCGGCGAAGATCCGCGCTATTTCCGCGTGCCGGGAAAGCCCGTGGGCGCCCGCATCGGAAACGCGCTTCGCATGGTGGTGATCGCGCACGATCGCAACGGCCGCGAGGTTCCGAATTACGCGCGCTTCATCGCGACGCCGGCATCCAGCGCGATTTCCAATGCGTGGCGTCCGGATAGCCAGGTGACCGCGCAGGCGACTTTCAGCCGTGTCGGTCTCAGCTTTCTCGGTCAGGCGATTTCCAACACCTTCGTCGAGTTCTGGCCGGATATTCGCCGCCACATCGGACGAAAACAGCAGAATTAATCGGCCAGCTCCGCAATATCGCCCGACATTTCGAGCCGGAACCGGCCCTTTCCGTAAATCTGTTCCGCATCGATTGTCCACCGTACGCATCCCGTCCCACACCTGCAGCCCCGCCGCACTCTCCCCCAACAGCGTGAGCAGATTGCCGATCAGCGCATGTTCCAAACTGGTCGAGAACAACGAATCGAATTCCGCGTCTTTCGCCGTCCAGTTCTGCCGCCGCTCACCCTGCCCGATCGGATCGTAAGACAGCACCACGCAACCACTCTTCACCAGGTCGAAGCAGATCTGCTGATAATCGCCGGTCATGCGGTCGGGGTCGAAGTGGCCGCGCTGCATCACGATTCCCGGAACGCGAGCGGATAAATCCGCCGGGACCTAGAGATTTCCGTTTACGAAGAAATCCGGCCGGCTTTCGAAAATCACGTTCTCGATCCGATAGCCGGCGCGTTCCGCTGTCTTCAATGTCTTCGCCCGCAGCGGCGTTTGCTCCGGGTAGGGTCCAGCCGTCCGGCGAAGTATTCCAGCAGCATGTCGGGCAGCGCGGTTTCGCCGCGCGCGGTGCCCGGCGCCGCCGCGGCCAGCAGGAACTCCCGGCGGTTCACCGGCCCTCCAGTTCGCCCAAAAGCTTCCGCGCCATCGTGCTGTCCGGACGCCGCTCCAGCAGTTCCTGCAGCACGCCGCGGGCTTCCTCGCGCTGCCCGATCATCATGTACACGCGGGCCAGATTCAGATGCAACGCCTCATTGCCAGGGTTGTGCCCGATCCCATACCGGAAGGCCGCCACCGAATCCGCATACTGCCGGATCTGCGCATAGAAGACGCCGAGATTATTGGTGGCCTCGGCATGGCCGGGAACCGCTTCGATCGCCCGATGGAACCAGTCGCGCGCCGCATCGCGTTCGTTCGATTGCGCCGCCAGCAGCCCGAGCTCATTGGCGGCCTCCGCGCTCTTCGGATCGGCCTCAAACGCCTGCAGAAAAGCCGCACGCGCCGCCGCCGGATTCTTCTGCCGCAACAGTACCAGCCCGGTGCTCACCATGGCCGGCGCATAACCGGGCTTCAGCTTCTGCACCCCCTGGTAGGACTCGAGCGCGGCATCCAGATGCCCCAGTTCCTGATGAATCCGCCCGAGCGCCAGCAGCACGCTCCACGCCTCCGGACGATGGCGCAGTTCCTCTTCGAGATAAGGCAGCGCGCGGTCCGCATAACCCGCCCAGTAAAACGCCACGCCCAGCTTGAAGTAATTGCGCCGGGGCTGAATGCAATAGCGCCCGGGGAAGGGAAGCGCCCGGTCATGCGAGTTCCCGATGGCCGCCAGATCGGCACGCAGCGCGGCCTCTCGGGGAATCGCCCCGTAGACCTTTCGCGCCCGGCTCTGCTCATCGATCAGAACCAGCCGGGGCAACGAGAATTCCGCGCGATATTCGAACAGATAGCGATGGAAGAGCGACCACGTCGCCGCAACGTGATCCGGTTCGTGGGTCAGGTCGATGTTCTCCACCGGAACTCCGGCAGGCAGGGAAACCGCGCCACCGGCCTGCAGCAGAACGAAGCCCGGTCCCCGCCGCTTGTCGGGGGTCGGCACCGGCTCCAGCAGCCAGGTATCCGCGAACGCCGTGGAATTATCAGCCGCAACCAGGCCGGCGGGAAGCGCCTTTCGCGCGCGGAGAGCCACTCGGGTCAGCGTCGCCACGTCCTCCCGCACCGTGTAAGTAAAACCCGCCTCCAGATCGCGCAGCGTCTGCTTCACGCCGGAGGGCCAGACGATCGAAATCTCCGCGCGCTTCCGCCCCGCCATTCCGAAGCAGAGCCGTTTCGAATGCTGCGAAAGAAATCCGCTGCCGCCCGTTATCCACTGCACCTGTCCGTTTAATTCGACCCGCGCGCCGATCGCATCGCGATTGGACTTTGTGCCTTCCAGCCGCACCGCAATGGCCGGCCTTTCCCCCGCGCACGTATTCTGCATGGCGCGGATCTGCGGACCCCGCCGGCTCTTCAGAATTACGTCCGGCCGCCCGTCGCCATCGAAATCGGTGACGGCGAAGGCGCGCGTATCGTCCGCGAAGTCCAGGCCGCTTACTCCGGAGGCGTCCACATACCGGCCCTTCTCGCGCCGATAGAAGACATTCGGCTCATTCCCGCGCCAGTCGCAATCGCCGCGAAACAACTGCCCGATGGTATTCCAGCCGTTCTCATACTCCGGATCCACGGCGAGCGAGTCGGGAGACTTGGCCACCACCTGCCGCCAGAAGAAACTGTCCAGATCGGTGCCGCTGGACTGCGTCCTGTTGGTCACCATGCCGGAGGCAATCAGAATCTCCGGCGTGCCGTCCAGATCGAAGTCGAAGCCGCCCGAACTCCACGCCCAGCGGCCCATCTCCGCGCCTTCCGCGCCGCCGACATCGGCGAAAGTCCCGTCGCCCCGGTTGCGATAGAGCGAATTCCCTTTGGCATGACGCCGGTATTCCGCGCCATTCGCGACGCCCGGTTGAAACGCCGGGTCGCGCACCACGCGCTGCCCGGCCGCGCTCCACATATTCGACACGTAGAGGTCGGGCCTGCCGTCGCCGTCGGAATCGAAGAACGACGCGCTCATTCCCGCGCCCACATCTTCCACGCCCGCCTGCGCCGCCTCATCGCGAAAATGTCCGGCGTGGTTGCGATAAAAATTATTCCGCCCGAAATCGTTCGCGACGTAGAGATCGGGCCAGCCATCGCCGTCCACATCGCACCAGGCGGGCGCGAAACTGAACCGGTCGTTGTTCTCGCTCATCCCCGCCGCTTCCGTGACGTCTTCGAACCGGCCGCCGTCTTTCGTCAGCCGATTGTGAAAGAGGTAATTCGGCGGGCCGTTGCGGGCGTCGAAATAAGGCGTCGGATACTGATACTGATCTTCGCCCTGCACATACACATACGTGCACAGGTAGAGGTCGACGCGGCCATCGCGGTCGTAATCCGCCGCTGCCATGCCCGTGAACACGCCCTGGGCGGGCTTCAGGAAATGAAAGGCATCCGGCAGTTCCCGAAAAGTCCCGTCACCCTGATTCAGAAACAGCGTGGGACCATAGCGACGCAGCACCACCAGGTCCTGCCGGCCGGAGTTCCGAAAATCGATAAACAGCGCGCAGGTGGTCTCATCCAGAATCCCCACACCGGCGCGCTCCGTAATATCCTGCGCCACGCCGTCCGGCCCGATCTTATACAGACGATTCGGCAAGCCGCCGGACTGGCAGACATAAATCTCGTCCACACCGTCGTTATCGATATCGCCGACCGCGATGCCCTGATTCCCGTCCGTATCGATGCCCGTGGCCGAATCGAGATGAGTCCGCCAGTATGGATTCCCGCGCAGCAACTGCTTCTGAAAGGAGTACGCCCGCCCGAACACGTGCGAGGTCACATCGCGAAAATAAGGCTGCGCCGAAGTAACGACATCTTCCTGCAAAACCTTCCGCTCGGGCATCTGCCAGATGCCGGTCCGGTACTCGCCCGGGCGCGCGATCTCGAACCGCACCTGCGAATCGGGCAAGACAAAGAAGCGGCCGCCGGCAAACTCCTGCGCGAGCCGGCGCTCCAGTTCAACAGCCGCTTTCTCCCCCGCAAACTCGTCCGTGCCCGGTTCCACGAAGCGAAGCAGCGCATCGTAGGGGGAGCGTTTGGCGAAGTGCAGCGGAAACGGCGCGGCCGCCGCGGTATGCGCCGGCAGCAGATATCCGGTGGCCGCGGCGGCCATGAACTCGCGCCTGTTCACTCGTGTTCCGTTACTGCAGATAGAACGCGTAAAGACTGTCGCCCGCGCCCACCAGCAGGTACTGATGACCGTCGAGCATGTAAGTCTCGGGCGCGTTGCTGATGCCCGCCGTCAGGCCCGCATGCCACAGGATCTTGCCCGTGACCGGATCTTGCGCCACAATGTTCTGCGCGCCGTCACCCGCGAAAAGTAAGTTGCCCGCGGTGCTCAGCAGGTCGCCAGCGCCACCCGCGCCGCCCGGATACTCGTGGATCCACTTCGTCTTTCCGGTCTTATAATCGATCGCCCGCAGCGAGCCGCCGAAGCCTTCCACGCGATGTTCGGAAGACCCGCCATAAGCCGCTACTGTTTCGCCGGGCGCGTCCGTCCGATAGAACATCGCATACCCGGAAGAGGCGTGCAGATAGAACAATCCGGTATCCGGATTGAAACTCGGCGCCGGCCAGTTGGTCGCGCCTCCCGAAGGCGGCGACACCAGAGCGCCCGCGCGCTGCGGTTCCTTCTCCGGATTCGGTATCGGCTGTCCCTGCGCGTTAAAGCCCTTCGACCAGTTCGCTGTCTCGGAAAACTGCGTGGACGTCACGGCCTTCCCGGTAATGCGGTCCAGTACGAAGAACATGCCGTTGCGATGCGCCTGGGCCAGCAGTTTGCGCGGCTTGCCTTCCACCGTGCCGTCGAACAGAATCGGCACCTCGGTCGCATCCCAGTCGTGCGTATCGTGCGTCGAACCCTGGAAATACCATTTCATCTTCCCGGTATCGGGATTCAGAGCCAAAATCGACGAAGTGTACAGGTTGTCGCCCTTGCGGCTGTCCCCGATAAATACCGGGTTCGCGTTGCCGGTCGGGACATAGAGCAGGTTCAGAGTCGAAGCAGGAGGCTGGGCACACAGCACTCCGGTCACTGCCAGCGCACTCAGCGCTGTCATCACACACAGTTTCGATGGCATTCCGTCGAATGGAAGTATATCGAAGTGCCCGTTCAGTCTCGAGGGAAATCGGGCTATGTTTGATCTCGCGAATCTGCAGGATGTGCCGCTGCGAATGCGCGGATATCATCAGCAGCCACTGCCAGGCATCGCGATCCCATTCCGCAACCATATGGTGCCGCCAGTCCTCCTGGGTCACGCGCGCGTAGTTCAGAATGGTCGACCGCAACTCCCGAAACTCCGCCAGCGCCGACGCCATCTCCGTGAAGCGCGATTTCGGCACTTCCGACGGCACGGTGGTGGTGCGTTCCGTCCGGTCGATGCCGTACCACAGGCGATCGATATCGTCCGATGGCGAGTCCTTCTTCGTCGGTCTCGCAGCCATGGTCTTCCTGAAGATCTCCCAGTACTGCGGTTCGGCCAGGGTCAGATGCTCCACGCAGTCGAGAATGTTCCATGCCGTTGGTTTCGGGCGGAACCGGAGTTGCGCCGGGGAAAGATTCGCCACTTCGTCCACCAGCCAGCTTTCCGTCATCTCCAGATGAGCGATCAGTCGCTGGCGGTCCGGATTGGTCGGCGGCGCCGCCACTAAGGGCAGCACCGCCGGCAGGAACAACAACGCCAGCTTCATTGGAACAGAGTCGGCGTAAACTCGTTCAGGTAATTCCGCCAGTTGATCCAGGTATGGGCGCCGGGGCTTTCTTTGAAGGTGGCGTCGAAACCGTGCTTTTTCAGCAGTTCCACGGTCGCTTTGCTGTTCGTGATCAGGCCGTCGTTCACGCCGGTGCTGAACCAGACTTCTTTCGTGCCCTTCTTCAGCGCCGCATTATCCAGGTTCGCGAGATGCGCTTTCTCCCAGACTTCCGCTCCGCCGCCGCCCAGAATGCCCGAACTGAAGACGCCGATGGAAGAGAACTTATCCAGGTGGCTGAACGCGATATTCATCGTCTGGCTGCCGCCCATGGAAAGGCCGGCAATCGCCCGGTGCGCGCGATCGGTCATGGTGCGGTAGTTCTTCTCCACGTAAGGCATCACGTCGCCGGTGAAATCTTCCAGGAATTCATCGCGAGGCGCCGCCGCTCCGGGCGCCGCCGGTCCCCGCCCGCCACCACCGCCCTGCATCTGGCTGGTATGGCCCGCCGGCATCACGACGATCATCGGCTTCGCTTTTTTGGCCGCGATCAGATTATCGAAAATCAGATTCGCGCGCCCCACGGAAGTCCAGGAATCGTCACAGTCGCCGGCGCCATGCAGCAGATAAAACACCGGATACTTCTGCGATCCGCCGGCCTCATAACCCGGCGGCGTGTAAATATGCATCCGCCGGAACTTGCTCAGCGCGTTCGAATAGTAGGTCACCGCGGCCACCGCGCCGTGCGGAACGTTCTTCGTGTCCATGAAATCCGAACCCGGAATCACCACCAGACTCCAGCTGTTCGTATTCGATTCGCTCGTCGCCGGATTGCGCGGATCCATCACTGCGACACCGTTCACGGTGAACGTGTAGCGATAGGCGCCCGGATCGATCGGCCCGACCGTCGCTTCCCAGACGCCGTTCTCTCCCTTCGTAAAGGAAGCGCCGGGAGCCGGAGGCGCACCGCGTCCGCCGCCCATCAACTGGGGAATGTCCCCTGCGCGAAGACCCACGGTCTCCGCTTTCGGCGCCAGCAGGCGGAACGTCACGCGATGGTCCGCCAGCACCTCGGGCGACGTCACCTGTGGTCCCTGCGGACCCCTTCCCGCGCCTGGCGCGACACCTGGAGCCGCGGGAGCCGCCGCGGGCGCCGCACTCTGACAAAAAGCCGGACTCGTCGCTATCAGGGCGACCGTCACGTTGTAAAGAATCCATCTCTTCATGGCTGCACGCTATCATATTGCGCCGGCGCGCGCCAGAAGTGTTACTCTTAGAAAGCATTTGACTGTCCCGCAGTTCAGGCACGACGTTCTCCAGCCCACCCGAATTGGCCGCTCTCAAATCACAAGGAAAGTTAATGAAGAATATTTTTGTAGGTAATCTGAGCTTCGGCTCCACCGAGCAGGATCTCCGCGCGCTCTTTGAGACATATGGCCGGGTTGACCGCGTCAGCATCGTTACGGACCGCGAATCGGGCCAGCCCAGAGGGTTTGGCTTTGTGGAGATGAGCGATGACGGCGAAGGCGAACGCGCCATCGCAGCCATCAATGGCCATGAACTTGGCGGCAGGGCGCTCAATGTGAATGAGGCCAAACCGAAGTCCGCGGGCGGCGGCGGTGGTGGACGCAGTGGCGGCGGTGGAAATCGCGGCGGCGGTGGCGGCTACGGCGGCGACCGCAAACGCTGGTAGTCTTCCGGTTAACAATTAAAAAAACAGCGTCCTAAGAACAACGACAGGGTCAATCTCCGATTGACCCTGTTCGCTGTTCGTGTGTTATTTTGACCGTTTGGCCGTCAGTTCTTCCGTCCCGAAATCCCCCACCTTCCGCGTGAACCGGATCTCATCCCCCGTCAGCTTCCCCGTGTACTCGATCCGGATCGTCATCCCCTGAAACACCAGATTCTCCGTGAACGAGATCTTGTCGCCGTCCACTTTGCCTTCCTGGATTTCCGATTCGCCGTTCTGGCTCGACGCCTTGCCCGTGAGCTGCGCGCCATCCGCCTTGAAAACGTACGTGTAGTTCTGCACGCCGATCTGCGTATCGAAACTCGCCGTCCACGTCCCGCTGACGTCCGCACCCAACGCGGACGCCGCCAGCACCACCATCGCCATCGCTGTTCGAAGTAGGTTCATCGTTTACACCAGGTCTTCCTGCCGGATCGGCAACTTTCTCAAACGTTTCCCTGTCGCCGCAAAAATCGCATTCGCGACTGCCGGAGCGAGCGGCGGCACCGAAGCCTCGCCGATTCCGCCCGGCGTGTTCTCCGTCTCCACGATGTGCACGTCGATCTTCGGCATCTCATCGATCCGCAGCACGTCGTAGTTGTTGAAATTTCCCTGCTGCACGCGGCCCTTGTCGATGGTGATCGCGCCCTTCGTCGAGGCCGAAAGCGCATAGACAATACCGCTCTCGATCTGCTGCGTGATAATCGCCGGATTCACGATGTGCCCGCAATCGACGGCGCAGACCACGCGATGAACCTTCAGCTTACCCTTGTCCACGGAAACCTCAGCGACCATCGCCGTGAAGCTGCCGATGTTGTTCACCACGGCCACGCCCTGATGGCGACCCGCCGCCGGCTTGCCCCAGTTCGCCTTCTCCGCCGCCCGGTTCAGCACCGCGAGCAGGCGCGGGGAATTGCCCAGCAGTTTCCGGCGCAGTTCCACCGGATCCTTGCCGCCCGCCGCCGCCAGTTCATCCAGAAACGCCTCGGCGAAGAACGTGTTCTGCGTGTAGCCCACGGCGCGCCAGAAGGTCGTCGGAATCCCGGGATCGGCCTTGCGCCAGTCCACGTACATGTTGGGAATCGTGTACTCCAGCGTGTGGATGCCCTCCACCGCCGTGGAATCCACCGCGCCCGGCCGGCCGCCGAAGAATGAGGGACAGGCGACCTTCGCGCTCAGCGCCACGGGCCATCCTTCCGCGTCCACCGCGCCGCTGAACTTCACATAAGAAGCCGGCCGGTACAGATCGTGCTGCATGTCGTCCTCGCGGGACCACGTCAGCTTCACGGGAGTGCCCGGCATCGTCTTCGCAACCTCGACGGCCTCCGACAGATAGTCCACCGAACTGCGACGTCCGAAGCCGCCGCCCAGGAACAGCGTGTTCAGTTTGACCTGCTCCGGCTTCAGCCCGGTGAGTTGGGCCGCCGCCGAGCGTCCGCCCGCCTGCATCTGCGTCGGCGCCCAGATCTCGCAGCTGTCCGCCCGCACCACGGCCGTGCAGTTCATCGGCTCCATGGGCGAGTGCGACTGGTACGGCGCCTCGTACACCGCGTTGACCTTCTTCGCCGCGCCCGCGAACGCCTGCTCGAAATCGCCGGATTTCTTCGCGACCGCGCCCGGCTGCTCCGCGTACTCGGCGAACATTTTGCTGATGCCCGCGCTGTTGACGTTCGCCACCGGGCCTTCGTCCCAACGAATCTCCAGTGCCTTGCGGCCCTGCATCGCCGCCCACGTGTTCTCCCCGATGACGGCCACGCCGCTCGGCACCTGCACCACTGTTTTCACGCCCGGCACGGCTTTCGCTTTGGTCGGATCGAAGCTCGCGACTTTGCCGCCGAACACCGGGCAGCGCGCGACGACCGCGAACACCATCCCCGGAACCTTCGCGTCCAGACCGAACTGCGCGGTCCCGTTCACCTTCGCGCGGGTATCGAGCCGCTTGACGGATTTGCCGATAATCCGGAACTGCTTCGGATCTTTCAGCGGCACGCCCGCCGGAACCGGAAGCTTCGACGCGGCCTCCGCCAGGCTGCCGTAGCTGAGCCGCGCGCCCGACGCCGGATTCACCACGAAACCGTTGTCCGTTTGCAGTTGCGCCTTGTCCACGCCCCACTTCTGCGCGGCCGCTTCCACCAGCATCGCGCGCCCTGCCGCGCCCGCCTGGCGCAGCGGAGCCCAGCTCGACCGGATGCTCTGGCTGCCGTATACGCCCTGTTGCCCGTAGAGCGCCGGGTCCACCGGAGCGAACTCGGTGCGCACCTTCTTCCAGTCGCAGTCCAGCTCTTCGGCCAGCAACTGCGAAAGCGAGGTCACGGTGCCCTGACCCATCTCCGCCTTTGTGATGAGGAACGTCACCGAGTCGTCCGTGCCCACGTGAATATAGGCGTTCGGATTCAGTGCCGGCCCGCCCCGTCCGCGGCCCTGCGCCGCCAGCCGGGAACTCTCCGGCAGCATCAGGCCGATAAACAGCCCGGCCCCGGTTCGAAGAAAATCGCGGCGATTGACGCTCATGCTTTCACTCCGCTGGATTTGATTTCCGCCGCCCGGTGAATGGCGCGGCGGATCTGCGAGTAGGTGCCGCAACGGCAGATGTTGCCGCGCATGGCCTCATCGATATCCGCGTCCGTCGGCTTCGCGGTCTTCGCCAGCAGACTCGCCGCCGCCATCAGTTGCCCCGACTGGCAGTACCCGCACTGCGGCACATCCTCTTCCATCCAGGCCTGCTGCACCGGATGCGTGGTATCCGCCGAGAGCCCTTCAATGGACGTGACCGACTTGCCCGCGACGCTCGCGATCGGCGTGATGCAGGCGCGAATCGCGCTGCCGTTCAGATGCACGGTGCACGCGCCGCACAGCGCCATGCCGCAGCCGAATTTGGTGCCGGTCATTCCCAGGGTATCGCGCAAAACCCACAACAGAGGGGTTTGCGGGTGGACGTCGACGGTTTGCCTGCCGCCGTTCAGCGTGAACGTGATTGCCATGCGAGGTTTCCTGCCTTTCGGGAAAGCTTTTCGGGGAAAAAGCTATTTTACCGTTACCGGCACGGAACCCGCATGGGTTTCCCAGGCCAGTTCGAGCGTGCCTTTATTGCCGCCCGCGCTCTTCAGCGAGTACTTCAGCACTTCCACGTTGGCCTGCTTCGTCATCTTCATCTTCACGCGGCCCAGATCCTGACCCTTGTCATAGGTGAGCCCCCACTGGCCGGTCTGCTTATTGATGGCGAGTTCCCAGGCATCCGGATTCTTCACGTCCACATACAGCGTGTAGTCGCCTTTCGGCACCGTGAGTCCGCCGATATCGAGATCCGCGTCCGTATGCAAAGACGTTGCCGAGTTCGCCCCGGCGCGCCAGACCGGATAGTTCGGATCGTGCGACAACAAACCGCCATCGCCGAAGATCTGGCGGCCGCGCACCGAAGGCGCTGAGTATTGGATGGTAATCGTCTTGCCGCCAATGGTGGCGGTTTCGGTCGCCTTGGGGCTCTGCGCGGAGGCGAGGCCCGCCGAGAGAAGAAGAACGGTGGTTGCAGCAGTCAATAGAGATTTCATAAAAGATAGGGTTCGACTATGAACGTAACATTTTCAGATTGCGGATTTGTTGTTCGAATTCGAAGTAAACCCGCGCCCGCCCTTTGTCGTCTACAGGATCACGAGTACAAGAATGCGGCCCCGTCGGTTTCCCACCGGAAACCGGCCTCGCATTCGTGTATTCCGACGATCACGATATAAGGAGCTAATTTCATGAAAATAAGACTGAGCGCGCTCGCGCTGATGGCCTCTTCCCTCGCCCTGTTATCGGCAAATACATCCACGTCCACACCGCCGACCACGGCCGAAATCGTAGCCGCCCGTGTTACCCGGCTGACGAAGTTACTGACTCTCACCACGGCTCAGGCCACCCAGGCGACCTCGATCTTCACCACCGAGGAAACGGCTCTGGCGGCGCTCGAAACCAGTGAAGCCACGGCGCAGGCCAATCTCATTAAGGCGGTTGAAAGCAACTCCGGCGTGGCTGCCGCGGTGGCTGCGGTCTCCACCATCGAGATGCAGGAACTGCTGGCCAAATCCACCGCGGACGCGGCCTTCTACGCCATTCTGACCACCGCCCAGCAGGCCATCGACAAGGAACTGCTGGCGTCCGGATTGGATGGCCCCGGCGGCGGTCCCGGACCCGGACAGGGAGGCCACCACTAACCGGCGTTCGTGTGCAGTGCGGCGGCGCCTTGGTAATGGACGCCGCCGCGTTCCGCTATTTCGCGCTCAGCATATTGGCGAATAACCGGTAAGCGCCCGGCACGCCCGCCGGCAACTGCCGGAACCACGCGTACGAACTGAAGATGTAAACGCCTTTGCCATAGTGCGTCCACAACTCCCCGCCTTCGAGCGGCTTCTCGCCCGGATCGCCGGAAGCCAGGACCGTCTCATATTTCGGATCCCATTCCGTGGGAAACAGCAAGCCGCGCTCCTGCACCCAGCCCTCAAAATCCTTCGCCGAAATATGATTCGGCGCCTGCAGCAGGCGGCTGTCCACGTGCGGAAAGCTTACCGGCGCTTCCTCCACCGTCACGCGGAATCCGTTGCCCGCCGGGATGGTGATCGGATAAGGCCCGAAATTCTGCGCGCCCGCGCTCATGTACTGCACCACGTAGGTGCCGCCGTTCTTCACGTAATCCATCAGGCGCGAATGGCTGGCGCGCAGATCGGACCGCACGTTGTAGGCGCGCACGCCGGCCACAATAGCGTCGAAGCGCGAGAGGTCGCCCTTCACCAGATCCGCTTCGCTGAGCAGCGAAATCTCCACGCCCAGTTGCCGCAGCGCTTCCGGAACCTCGTCGCCCGCGCCCATGATGTATCCGATCTTCTTCGCGCTCACCTGAATGTCGGCGCGCACCAGTTTCACTTCCGAGGGCGGAAACAGCACTTCCACGGGAATGTGCGGATACGAAATGGTCTGCATCCCCACGCCGATGTCTTTGCCGCCCAGCGTCGCCACGGCGCGCAACTGGCCTGTCGCGTCTTTCGCCGGCGGCGTGATGCGGAAGCTGAGTTCCCGCTCCTCGCCCGCCGCCGTCAGACTGAACGCCTGTGACTTCGGTTCCGCCTTCCACCCGGCCGGCACTTCCACGCGCAGCGATCCCTCCGCCTTCGCCACATTGGCTTTGACGACGATCTGGACATTGCGCCCCGCCGCGGACGGGAACACTTCCACGCCGCTCGGCAGATTCACCGCCACGGCAGGCACGACGGTCAGAGGCCGAATCCGCTCCGGCTCCGCGCGTTCCGCGAACCGGTTCTCGATGGGGCGAACGATTTCGATGGGCAGGCCCGCAACGGTGAGTTCGATTCTGACCCGCTCCACCGCGTTCTCCGGCAGCCCGGCCAGCATCTGATCGTCCACCGTATACCGCCCGCTCACCGGCGGTTTCTGCAGCCAGTAGGGCTGCGAATACGGCTGGGTCGCGGGAACGCTGAGTTCCATGGTTCCGGTCACGCCGGAGACCGGCCGCGGCTCCAGTTTCATGGCTTCTGCGGCCGCCCACGGGCCTTCGACATGGATCGACTGCACCTTCACGTCCACCGGCAGCCGCGCGTAGACGGTGCTGATCAGTTCCACCTTCGAGCCCGGCGTCACCTCCGCCTGGCGCGCCTGCGCATCGGCCCAGAGACCCGCGCACTTGCCCACCAGTTCGTCCAGTTCCGCGAGTTTAATCTTCGCCAGCGGATCCTGCACGGCGGCAATCAGAGGTCGCGCCTTCGCCAGCAGCGGGATGGTTTTCTCCGGATGTTCCACGTCGAACTCGCGAATCGCCTGGTCGAGGATGGTGCCTACAGCGGCGCCGCCAGGGAGACGATTCCAGGAGTGATCGATACCAGCGAACAGATCCGCCGGAGGAGCGGGCGCAGGCGGCGTCACCGCCGGGGCTTCTGTCTGCGAGGGAACCGCCTGTGCACCACCGCGTCCGCCACGCCCGCCGCCTGCCGGCGCATTCGCGCCACCTCTGCCACCGCCCTGCCCACCAAAATTCGCGCCCACGTTTCCGAAACCCTGACTACGGTGCTGGCTGCGGCTGATGGTCGCGATCTGGTCATACGTCAGCCCCAGAAACGTGCTGTATCCGGACGTCACCACCGCGGCCGGAGGAGCGATCGGCGGCGCCGGCGGTGGCGTCGCGGGCGCATTGGTGTTGCCGCCCCGTCCGCCGCCTCCCCGGCCCGCGCCTCCCCGGCCACCACCCGGCCCGCCAAACCCGCCCGCATACACCAGCTTCGAAGCCTTCCACGGCTGCACATACTTCAACTGCTCCGGAAACCGCGCCGGATCCGCCGCCGCCTCGAAAGCTTCTTTACCCAGAATTGCCGATGCCTGGTGATGCCCGTGTCCGTCCGCAGGCGTGCCGCTGAAGCCCAGCATGATCACATCCGGCCGATAGCGCCGCACCACCCAAACCACGTCGGACAGCACCTTATCGTGCCCCCACTTCTCCATCGTTTCCGGCACGGATTTCGAGAAGCCGAAATCGATGGCCCGCGAGAAGAACTGCTCCGCGCCATCGATCCGCCGCGCCGCCAGCAGTTCCTGCGTGCGGATGACGCCCAGATTCGCGCCCTGATCCGCCCCGATCAGATTTTGCCCGCCCTCGCCGCGCGTAATCGAAAGATACGCCGTGCGCATGTACCGGCCGCGCGCGAAATACGCCAGAACGTTGGTGCGTTCATCGTCGGGATGGGCCGCAATCATCAGCAGCGTGCCGGTTTCATTCAGCTTCCGCAGCGACATCTCCACGTCGGGTAAGGTCGCGGGCTGGGCTGCCAGGCGCGTGCCCGCCAGCACGGAGACAAGGAGAATCGGGGAAAAAGTGCGCAACAATTTCATGGGCTTCCCACCAGTGTAATGTCTGCGTATTCCGCCCCGGAATTCTCAAATCGTGCAGCCAGGCGAAAATATTCCTTGGCTCTTCCCACCTCACTCCAGCGCCTGCGGTTGCCGGTCATCGGCGCGCCCCTTTTTGTGATCTCGAATCCGGACCTGGTCATCGCGCAGTGCACCGCCGGCATCGTCGGCTCCTTCCCCGCGCTGAATGCCCGGCCCGCCGCTCAACTGGACGAATGGCTGCACCGCATCACCGAAGAACTGGCCGCCTGGGATCGGGCGCATCCGGACAATCCGTCTGCCCCCTTCGCCGTCAACCAGATCGTTCACAAGAGCAACATCCGCCTCGAACAGGATCTGGCGGCCTGCGTCAAATGGCGGGTTCCCATCAGCATCACCTCGCTCGGCGCGCGCGAGGAAGTGAATCAGGCGGTGCACAGCTATGGCGGTGTGGCGCTGCACGACATCATCAACAACCGCTTCGCCCATAAAGCTATGGAAAAGGGCGCGGATGGCCTGATCGCCGTCGCCGCGGGAGCCGGCGGACATGCCGGAACCCTTTCGCCCTTCGCCCTGGTGCAGGAAATTCGGGCCTGGTTCGATGGACCGCTGGCCCTGTCCGGCGCCATCGCGAACGGCCGTTCCATCCTGGCCGCGCAGGCCATGGGCGCCGATCTGGCGTACATCGGCTCGGCGTTTATCGCCACCAAAGAGGCCCGCGCGGCCGAAGAGTACAAGCAGATGATCGTCGAATGCGCCGCCGACGACATCGTCTATACCAACCTCTTCACCGGCGTGCACGGCAACTACCTGAAACCTTCCATCGCCCGCTCCGGTCTCGACCCCGACAACCTGCCCGCGGCCGACCCCTCGAAGATGAACTTCGGCGCGGGCGGGCGCGACGAGTTTAAAGCGTGGCGCGACATCTGGGGCTGTGGGCAGGGAATCGGCGTTATCCACGATGCACCCCCCGCGGCGGGACTGATCGACCGCCTAGGCCGCGAGTATCGCGAGGCTTTCTCCGCGCTTCAGGAGGCCGTGAAATAGCCGTGCCGAAGACGCAGGTTGCGATTGTCGGCGCTGGACCAGCCGGGCTCATGCTCGGCCATCTGCTGCACCGGCGCGGCGTCGATTCCGTCATCATCGAGAACCGTTCCGAAGAGTATGTGGTGGAACGCGTGCGCGCCGGCGTGCTGGAACAGCATGTCGTCGATCTCATGATCGAGACCGGCGTCGGCGCCCGCCTGCAGCGCGAGGGGTTGCGTCACGACGGCGTCTGGCTGGCCTTTGGAGGCATCCGCCGCCGCATCGATTTCGCGGAACTCACCGGCAAAGCCATCACCGTCTACGGGCAGAACGAAGTGGTGCGGGATCTGATCGACGCGCGCCGGGCCACCTCCCGGCCGCTGCATTTCGAGGTGGATCACGTCAGCGTCGGCGGCCTCGATTCGAATCCCGTTGTGCGCTATCGAAAAGATGGCAAGGAACACGAACTTACCTGCGATGTGATTGCCGGTTGCGACGGCTTCCACGGCATCTGCCGGCCTTCGTTTCCTCCCGGCGTTCTGACCGCCTTCGACCGCGTGTATCCCTTCGCGTGGCTCGGCATCCTGGCGCACGCCGCGCCGTCATCGGAAGAACTTGTCTACTCGCTCACCGACCGCGGTTTCGCCCTGTTCAGCATGCGCTCGCCGAAGGTCACCCGGCTTTATCTGCAGTGCGCTCCCGATGAGGACATTGAAGCCTGGCCGGACGAACGCATCTGGTCCGAACTGGAAACGCGCCTCTCCACCCGCGACGGCTGGAAACCGAACACCGGCCCCATCTTCCAGAAGGGCATCACGCCGATGCGCAGTTTCGTCGCCGAACCCATGCAGTTCGGACGCCTGTTCCTGGCGGGCGATTCCGCACACATCGTTCCTCCCACCGGTGCCAAGGGCCTGAACCTCGCGGTGGCGGATGTCCGCGTCCTTGCCGACGCGATCTCGCGCTTCTATGATTCCGGCTCGGAAACCGCCCTCGATGCGTACTCCCACACCTGCCTGCAACGGATCTGGAAGGCGCAGCGCTTTTCCTGGTGGATGACGTCGATGCTCCACCTGGGCGTGCCCCATAACGGCTTCGACTACCGCCGCCAGATCGCCGAACTCGACTACATCACCAGTTCGCGCGCCGGCATGACGACTCTCGCGGAAAACTATGTCGGTCTCCCGATCGACACTCCCCGCTAAACGGTTCATCTCAACCAATCCGGTGGTTTTCGCGCCGCAGTCGCGTGAGGGCCGTGCCATAAACTGCCTGTTTTCACTACTTAGCTTTTGGTCCGTGGCTTGCCTCTGAAAGGAGCGTAAGTGAAGGGATTCCATGAAGACCAAAGCACTCAATCTTTTTAAGACATCGGCGATTACCGCGGTACTTGCCGCACTCCTGCTCGTGACCAACCCGGTTTCCGCTCTCGCCCAGAATCGCGGACACAGCGGCGGCGGTTCCGGCGGCCGCTCTTATGGCGGACAACGTTACTCGGGTGGCGGGCGAAGTTATTCGGCTCCCGCGCGTGGTTACTACGGCGGCGACCGCGGGGGACGCGGCGGCGGTTACTTTGGCGGCGGTTACTACGGCAGATCCTACTATCCGGGTTATTCCTACAGACCCGGTTACCGCTACTACGTTCCTTATGCGTACGGCCCCGCCTACGCTTACGGAGCGCCCTGCGGTTATTACGACAGCTGGGGCTACTGGCACCCCACGGCTTGCTACGTCGACCCGTACTAAGCGCCTCGGCTAAGATAACGGTGGTGAGAGCGCTTTGACCAAAACAAAACAGAATGTCCTCGTCCTCGACGTCGGCGGCAATAATGTAAAGGTGATCGACTCCCGGCACGACGCGCCGGTCAAGATCCCTTCCGGCCCGGCAATGTCCGCCTCTCTGATGGTGGCCGACGTCAGGAAGGCGACCGAAGGCTGGGACTTCACGGCCGTCTCTATCGGCTACCCCGGAATCGTCTTCCGGGGCAAGCCGGTCACGGAGCCGCACAACCTTGCGCCGGGATGGGTGGGCTTCGATTTCGAAGCCGCGTTCGGTTGCCCGGTCCGCATCGTTAACGACGCGGCCATGCAGGCTCTCGGGAGCTACGAAGGCGGGCGCATGCTGTTCCTCGGCTTCGGCACCGGCCTCGGCGCGGCCATGATCCTCGAAGGCGTTCTCGCGCCCATGGAACTCGCGCATCTGCCTTATCGCAAGGGCCGCACGTTTGAAGACTACGTGGGACAGCGCGGTCTGGATCGGCTCGGCAAAACCAAGTGGCGCCGTCATGTGGAAACCGTGATCGGCCAACTGCGCACCGCCCTCGAAGCGGAATACGTCGTGCTCGGAGGCGGAAACACCCGGTATCTGGATTTGAAGGCACTCAATTCCCCGGAACCGGAAAGTCAGGAAGAGACCGGTTTCCCGCAGGGCGTGAAACTCGGCTCGAATGCCAATGCTTTCCGGGGCGGGTTTCGCCTCTGGGACGACGAAGTATGGAAGGAAACGCCCGAAGCACCGGCCCCGGCTAAAGCGAAACCAGCTTCCCGAAAAGCGCGCTGAGCGTTTCCTCCGGCGCTTCGCAAAGCCCGCTGTGCACGGGCGATATCTGCACGATGGTGCTCCGCGGCGCCGCCAGCCAGTGGAACCTCTCCCGCAATGAGAGCATCCCGATCGGTCCCGCATCCGGCCCCCCGGCGCAGACCCGCGGGAACGCGTCGAGATGTTCGCGGATCAGTTCCACATCGGCCTCTGGCCACAGTGCCAGCAGCCTGCCGGAATCCATCCCGACCTTCGCGCCCAAAAAACGCCGCGACAGGCAAAACACCATCACGCCCGCATTGATAAATTCCCCGCGCTCCACCCGCGGCACCACCCGGATGATCGCGAATTCAAACGAGACCGGCGCGGGCACGCAAAGCCTCCTCGACGAACGCCTTTTCCCCTAGCCGGCGCAGGAAGTAATTCACATACCCCAGGCGCTTCGCGGCGGGAGTGGCGGCATTCGCCTCGGGCAGAAGCCAGGCATCCGGCACTGCTTCCAGGATGCGCGTCAGAACCTCTTCCGTCAGCCGCCCCTGTAGTTCCGCATCCACTTCCTCCAGCCTTTTCGCCCACCGCAACAGCACATGGTCGCGAATCGGCCGAAACGGCGACGCCGCCTTGCTCTCCAGATCCTGCCAGTCGTGGTGAAAGTAAAGACTCGCCCCGTGGTCGATAAAACGGAGTTCCCGGTGCCACCACAGCAGGTTCGGATTGCGCGCCGTGCGGTCCACATTCGTGACAAACGCGTCGAACCACACGGCCACCGACGCGACCCGCTCATCCACCGCGCCCGCCGGCAGTTTGGCCGCCGGATCGAACATCACGGAGCCAGGCAGGTAATCCATCCCGAGGTTCAGCCCGGCGCTCGCCAGCAGCAGTTCGCGGATCTCCTGATCCGGCTCGTTGCGGCCCAGCGCCCCGTCCACTTCCATCAGCACCAGTTCGGGAACGCGGAGCCCCAGCGCGCGCCCGATCTCGCCTGCAATCAACTCCGCGACCAGCGCCAGAGGCCCCTGCCCGGCGCCGCGGAACTTCAACACGTAAAGGCCCAGGTCCTCGGCCTCCACAATCGCGGGCAGAGAACCGCCCTCGCGCAGGGGCGTGACATACCGGGTCGCGGCCACCGTCCGAAGCAGACTCACAGCCAGTTCTTCTCGCTCCACTGCGCGACCGCGGCTTCCGTCAGCTTCCGCAGTTCCTCCAGCAGCGCGGCGTCCGGCGCGTTCCGGAATCCGAAGCAGGTCTTGCCCTGCAGGCGCTTCTTCAACTCGGGCGAAAGCATGGCCATTAAGGGCGGCGACATGTAAAGCGGCATCAGATGGAAGCTCACGGCAGTCTTGCCGGTGCGCACGGCTCCGAACCACATCGGATTTCCCTTGTGCTGCGGAAACGGCGACGGTACCCTGCCACCCACGGAAAACTCTTCGGGCGTGTCTTTCTGCACGGCAAGCCGCTGCGGACAAATCTGCAGCAGTTGACGCAGCGCCGTGAACGCGGCCTCAAAATCCGTGGCGGCCACGGCTCTATTCCGACCGCTTCTCGGTCGGATAGCCTTTGTCGATCCAGTCCGCCTTCAGGTTCTCCGGAACCACCATGGCCTTGAGATGCGTGTAGCCCAGCTCACGCAGCGCCGCGAAAGCCGGCCGCATATTCGGGCACTTTTCCCACGGACAGCAACCGCAGTACAGCACGATCTCCCGGTCTTTCGGCTGTCCGGCCACCGCCTTCTTCAGCAGTTCGATACCTTCCGCCTTCGACCCCGGACCCGCATACTGCGAACCCGCAATGTGCGCCGCGCGATACAGCACCGGGAAACCGACGTGGATCAGCAGGGGTGTTTTCACATCTGCCGCCACGTCTTTCGGCTGTACCAGATCTTTTGCCGTCCATGGGTCACCCCCCAGCAGCAGTGAGGCCAGCACCACCAACAATCCGAAGGCTTTTTGCATACCGGAATTCTAACGCATCCCCGGCAAATAGACTGGAGAAATGAAAGCGGCCTCTTACTACGACACTTACACGAAGCTCGTTCCGGCGGGCGACATCGTCGCCATCCTGGAATCGCAGCTCGAACCCTCGATTGCGCTTTTTTGTTGCATATCTGAAGAGAAATCGCTGCATCGCTATGCGGAAGGCAAGTGGTCCATCCGGCAGGTGCTGAACCACATCACGGATACCGAACGCGTGATGCTGTCCCGCGCGTACTGGTTCGCCCGCGGTTTCGGAAGCTCCCTGCCCGGGATGGATCAGGATGTCGCCGCCGCAGCCGCGCGCGCCGACGAAGTAAGTCTCGCCGAGCACATCGCCGAATTCCGCACCGTGCGCGAAGCCACGCTGAGCTTTTTTCTCAACCTGCCCAAAGAGTGCTGGTCGAGGGAGGGAATCGCCTCGGATAATCTCTTCGACGTCGAGGCGCTGGCTTACATCATCGCGGGCCACAACCTGCACCACCAGAACATTCTGCGCAGCCGCTATCTGTAAACTACTTCCCGGCGGGGACCACAATCTTCGCCGGATACGCGTGCATCAGCACGGAGTACAGGAAATCCGCCCCCAGCCGCGCCCGGTTGTGACAGTTCATGCACCCCTGCGCCGGTCGGCTCTGATTGAACGTCTCCATCGCCATGTTGGAAAACGTGGATGTCGCGCCTTCGCCCGGAAACGTCTCGAAAATATCGCCCGCCTGCGTGGCCGCCACCGGGATCGACTGATCCCCCGGCGCCAGCGGCCACTGCGTGAGCACCAGCTGATAGTTCGACCAGATGGAACCTGCCAGCAATTTCCGGTACGCGGCATTCGTCGCCATCGTGTTCGGATGAATCGGCAGTTTCGCCGACCGCACCACGTTAAACGGCTTTACAGGCTGCTTCGCCAGGGGCACCAGCGCCAGCGGATTTACGGCCGGCATCGCCGCGTCCGTCCCGTCATGCAGGGTAAACCGGCCGGGCGCACCCGGTTCGGCGGGCGGAACCGTATCCACCTGTTCGAACGAACTCCAGATCCACTGCGGACGGCTCGCCGTCTTCCGCACAATGTGCAGTCCCACCAGCCCCACCACCGACTGCGCGCACTTTCCCGAATCCGGATCCCGCACCGTGGCGAGCCGCGTGTAAAACCGCTTCCGCTGCGCCTCCGAAAACCCCTCCATCTCCACCCACGCCGATTTCACCACCACGCTGCCGTTGGGGAACTGCACGGCGGGCACGGGCGGCCTCGGCACCGGCACTTCGGGCAGATGGCTGCGCAGGTACCACTGGTTCTTCACGATGTGCCGGTAGGCGACATCGTTGTAACCCGTCAGATAGCGGACATACCGCCCGTTCTGCGCCACCAGCGGACCCAGCAGCGAGCCATCCGCCGTCTGTCCGATATCGTGGATGCCGGAGAACGACGCGAGCACCATGTCGCCCGGCGCTGTTTTCGCCGCGCAGGCATTGGCGGCAGGATCGGCGGAAGGCGCGCTTCCGTCTTCATGGAACACTTCCCACAGCGGATGAAATTTCTCGAACGGCCGGGGCCCGTCCGGGGCGCCCGGCGCAATCAGCGCGACAAAACTTCGCCACGAAAAATCGTCGAAGAAATCGATCGTCAAATCGGAAAAACCCGCCGGTATGCAAACGTCTTCAGGTGAAGCAGCGTCCGGTTGCGAACCAGCAATTCCGGGCACCGGCGGATTCGGACAATTCGGGAGAGGGCCTGCAACGGCGCTGCTCGCTGGAGTCAGCGTGAACGCTAACGCCAACGCAATCACAGCCGGGAACTCCCGATTGCCCATTACTTCCATTCTAAATTGCCCGTGCTTCCCGCGCGCCCTGACGGTGCGGTCTGCCCGACCGGGAGATATACTGACGCTGGAGTAAACATGCACTCAAGACGAGATTTCGGAAAGCTGGCGCTCGCGGCCCTGCCCGCCTCGGCATTCGCCGCCCGCATCGATTCGACCGTGGCCGGCGTTCGCCTCGGCACCATTACGTATAGCTTCCGCGATCTGCCGCGCACTCCCGGTAAAGACAACATCGACGATCTGATCCGGGCGCTCAACGCCTGCGGCATCGGGGAAATCGAACTGTACTCGCCGAACCTCGAACCCGCCCCCGCCAGCGCGGCCAAACCGGCCTCCTCTGGCCCGGCGTACGGCGTCGCCCGCGGCGCGCGCGTTCCCCCCACGCCCGAACAGATCGCCCAGCGCAAACTGGACCGCGAGGCGCTTCGCCAGTTCCGCATCGCCACGCCCGCGTCTTACTATCAGGCCATCCGACGGAAGTTCGACGATGCAGGCATCAGCCTGTTTGCCTACACGCTCGGCTTCACGCCCGACTTTACGGACGAAGAGATCGACGCGGGCTTCCTGCAGGCCAAAGCCCTCGGCCTGGATCTCATCGCCTCGTCCACTACCCTGAGCATGGCCCAGCGCGTCGCGCCCTTCGCCGATAAACATAAGGTCCGTGTGGCCGTTCACGGCTATGCCAACGTGCTCGACCCGAATCAGTTCGGTTCGCCCGAAAGCTTCGCCAAAGCTCTCGCGATGTCGAAGTACATGCGCGTCAACCTCGACATCGGGCATTTCACGGCCGCCAATTACGACGCCGTCGCCTACATCAAAGAGAACCACCAGAACATCACGCACCTTCACATCAAAGACCGCCGCAACAAGGACGGCGTGAATGAGCCGTTCGGCGATGGCGATACGCCGATCAAGCCGGTGCTGGTTCTGCTGCGCGACAACAAGTGGCCGATTCGCGCCTTCGTGGAATACGAATATCCGGGCATGGGCACGTCGGTGGAGGAAGTAAAGAAATGTATGGATTATCTGCGGGCGTCGCTCACTTAGTTCGCTCCGGTCGCCGTTCGTACATTGCTTTTGGCGTAAACTGGTAGTTGATGCGAACCGCGGCCGGTGCCTTTGCGCTTCTTAGTCTCCTCGGACTCGGGAACGAAAGCGTTAACTTCGATGCGGTAAAACCGGGAGTTGCGCCCCCGAACTGGACTTTTGTCTCCGCCCTCGGCAGCCCCCGCGCCCGCTGGGAAGTTCGTTACGACCCGAGCGCTCCCAGCCGCGGCAATGTCCTCGAACGGCCGGGTGGCGCCTCTCCGGAGTCCGAATCGCCGGTCGCCATCTTCGATAAGGTGATCTGCAAAGACGGCGAACTCAGCGTCAAGTTCAAGATCGAAGGCCGTGGCCGCGGACGCAGCGCCGGAATCGTATGGCGTTACCAGGACGCTTCCAACTACTACCTGCTGCATTTTGGGGCCGACGACAAGAGCATCGGCCTTTACCGCGTCCGGAACGGCCACGCCGACGCCGTGCCGATCATGCCGGAGGGCCGTTCGGCCCTGCCTCACGACATCCGGCTGGGTCAGTGGTATCTCGCCAAGGTGGTTTTCCGGGGCGATAAGATCCGGGTTCTGTTCGGCAACCGCAAACTGTTCGACGCCGTCGACGCCGGCATGGCCGCCCCCGGCAAGGCCGGCGTCTGGACGCGCGGCCACACCACCGCCTCCTTCGACGACTTCCGCATTGAAAAAAGAAGCTGAGATTCCGGCGCTCCTGTTAATAAGGCCTGAACCGGCCGGTCTTACTTTACGTTAGGATCAAAGGAGACTCCCATGCGGCATATCGCAATTTTCGCTGGTTTTATCGCAGTAACGGCAAGCGCCTTCGCGGCGGACTCGCAGCTTCTCAACCTGGTGATGCCGGACGCGCAGGTGATGGCGGGCGTGAATGTCACCACCGCGAAGATCAGCCCCTTCGGCCAGTACGTGCTGGCTCAGATCGCGTCGAATGATAAGGATTTGCAGGATTTCATCCTGAAAACGGGCTTCGACCCCCGTCAGGACGTTACGGAAATCCTGGCCGCCTCCACCGGCAATCCCGCGCAGCCGGGCGGACTGGTGCTCGGCAGGGGAAATTTCAACGTTGAGAAACTGGTCGCCGCCATCTCGGCGGAAAAGAACCAGCAGGTTTCCACCTATGCCGGCGCGACGCTGATCACCGGCACGGACAGCAAAGTAACCCACGCCGTGGCGTTTATCGGCACCACGGTTGCGGTCGCCGGAGACGTCGCCTCCGTGAAAGCGGCCCTCGACCGCGCTGGCGCCGTGAACTCCATCAGCCCGGCTCTCGCCACGAAGGTGCAGGCGCTCAGCACGTCCCAGGACGCCTGGTCGGTGAGCCTCGCTTCCGTCGCATCCCTGCTTCCCGGCGCCGTCGCCCCGCCGACAGGTCCCGCCACCCAGGCCTTCCAGCTGGTGAAGAATATTCAGTCTTCAAGCGGCGGCGTCAAATTCGGCGCCAATATCGACATCACGGGCCAGGCGATTGCCGACACCCCCCAGAATGCGTCCGCGCTGGCCGATATCGTTCGCATGGTCGTGAGTCTGGTGTCGATGGGCGCCGCCCAGAATCCGGATGCCGCGACTGCCGCCCAGCTGCTGCAGAGCCTGAAGGTCAGTACGGATGGAACCGCGGTCAACATCTCCGCCAGCATCCCGGAATCGCAGGTGGAAGGGCTCATTAAGCTGGCGCATGAGTCGAAACCTGCCGCCGGGAGCCTTGCCCGGAACGCCCGAAAGTAAAAATTGTTGACCGGAACAGATTTTGTTGCGCAATCGTACCATTACCAATACACTCAGTAGTAATGGTACTTATGCTCTTGCAGAATGCGGCATCGACGCACGCCGCTTCTGCGACAACGGCCCCGTCGGCCTCGGCGCTTCTTCTCCTGAGTTCAGTGGTCGGCGCGATGTATCTCGGATCTCTGCGGGCCTCCGCATTGGTATCCAATCTGAAACGCCTGTTTGGATCCGGCGGCTCAAAATCGAACGTTCCATCGGAACCGCGTCTGTAAAGACGCGGTTCCCTTTTTGGAAGTATCGTACTACCGCCCGCGCGGAGCGATAGCCGGAGCCGCTTTCGGCATCGGCGCCGGTTGTGCCTGCGGCACCGCCTGCGGTCCGTTCGCCCCCGGGCCCGCCGGATCCGGCTTCACCAACCCCAAAGCCTTGCGCAGTTCCAGCTCGATCGCCTTCCGCATATCCGTGTTTTCTTTCAGGAACGTCTTGGCGTTTTCACGACCCTGTCCAATCCGGTCGCCCTTGTAACTCAGCCAGGAACCGCTCTTTTCCACGATGTTCTGCGCCACGCCCAGGTCGATCAGATCGCCCTCGCGCGAAATGCCTTCGCCATAAACGATGTCGAACTCCGCTTCCCGGAACGGCGAGGCGAGCTTGTTCTTCACCACCTTCACCTTGGTCCGGTTGCCCACCACCGCATCGCCGTCTTTAATCGCCGCGATGCGCCGGATATCCACGCGCACGGACGCGTAGAACTTCAGCGCGCGCCCACCCGTGGTCGTCTCCGGACTCCCGAACATCACGCCGATCTTCTCCCGGATCTGGTTGATAAAGATCAGGCAGGTCTTCGACTTCGACACCACGCCGGTCAGTTTCCGCAGCGCCTGCGACATCAGCCGCGCCTGCAGACCGACGTGCGAATCGCCCATCTCGCCGTCCAGTTCAGCTTTGGGAACCAGCGCCGCCACCGAATCGACAACCAGCACGTCGATCGACCCGGACGCGATGAGCGCCCCGGTGATTTCGAGCGCCTGTTCGCCGTAATCCGGCTGCGAAACCAGCAGATTGTCGACATCCACGCCCAGTTTCCGCGCGTATGCCGGATCGAGCGCATGTTCCACGTCGATAAACGCCGCCATGCCGCCCATCTTCTGCGCTTCCGCGATCACCTGCAGCGCAATGGTCGTCTTACCGGACGATTCCGGTCCGTAAATCTCGCAGACTCGCCCGCGGGGAAAACCTCCCGTGCCCAGCGCCGCATCGAGCGAAATCGACCCGGTCGAGATCACCGCAATCGGAACAATCGCGTCCTTCGAGCCCAGCCGGAGAATCGATCCCTTGCCGAACTGCTTCTCGATCTGCCCCAGCGTGGTTTCCAGTGCGCGCGCGCGTTCTTTTTCATCCATGAAGCGACTCCTTAATATGCGAACAAAAGGCGAAACCCGATTATACCAGCGAAAACACGAGGGAACGCAAATGTTTCCCTACTCGATCCGGTAGTTCGGCGCTTCTTTTGTGATAATCACGTCGTGGACGTGGCTTTCCCGCAGCCCGGCCGGCGACACGCGCACGAACTCGGCCTTTTCCTGCATCAGCGGAATGGTGCGGCAGCCGCAATAGCCCATGCCGGACCGCAGCCCGCCCACCAGCTGGTAAACCAGTTCCGACAGAGGTCCCTTCGATGCCACGCGCCCTTCGATGCCTTCCGGCACCAGTTTCTGCGTGGGATCGAGCCCGTACCGGTCCACACTGCCCGTGGCCATCGCGCCCAATGAGCCCATGCCGCGATAGCTCTTAAACGTGCGGCCCTGATACAGGATGGTCTCGCCCGGGCTTTCGTCCGTGCCGGCCAGCAGACTCCCGATCATCACCACGTCCGCGCCCGCCGCGATGGCTTTCGTCAGATCTCCCGAGAACTTAATGCCGCCATCGGCAATCAGCGGCACGCCCGATTCCCGCGCCGCCCGGCTGCAGGCCGCGATCGCCGTCAGTTGCGGCACGCCCGCGCCCGACACAATCCGCGTCGTGCAGATGGAGCCCGGCCCGATGCCCACCTTAATCCCGTCCACGCCCAGGTCGATCAGCGCCCGCGCGGCTTCATACGTCCCGATATTGCCCGCGATCAGCTGCACTTCCGGCAGCGCTTTCTTCACCGCCTTCACGGCCTCGAACACGCGGATACTGTGCGCGTGCGCCGTGTCGATCGCGATCACGTCCACCTTGCGCCGCACCAGTTCCTGCACGCGCTCCATGTAATCGCCGGTCGCGCCCACCGCCGCGCCCACCCGCAGCCGCCCCTGCTCGTCCTTCGCCGAATTCGGATATTTCAGCTTCTTCTGAATATCTTTAACGGTAATCAGGCCTTTGAGCTTGTAATTCTCATCGACAACCAGCAGTTTTTCCACCCGGTGCCGGTGCAGAATCTCTTCGGCCTGCTCGAGCGTGGTGCCGACAGGAACCGTGATGAGGTTGTCCTTCGTCATCACATCCGCAATCGGCATGTCGAAACGCGATTCAAAACGCAGATCGCGGTTCGTCAGAATGCCCACCAGGGTGCCGCCGTCTTTGGTGACCGGCACGCCCGAAATGCGGTACCGCTGCATCAGTTCCAGCGCGTCGGAAATCCTCTTGTCCGGGCCGATCGTGATGGGATCCACAATCATCCCGCTCTCACTGCGTTTCACCCGGTCCACTTCCTCGGCCTGCCGCTCGATCGGCATATTGCGATGGATAAAACCGATACCGCCCTGTTGCGCCAGCGCAATCGCGAGATGCGATTCCGTCACCGTATCCATGGCCGCGCTGACAATGGGAATGTTCAGAGGGATTTGCCGTGTCAGCCGCGTTCTGGTGTCGGCTTCAGTTGGAAGTACATCGCTCCAGGCCGGGACGAGGAGCACATCGTCAAAGGTGAGTCCTTCGGGAATCGCGTGAGCAATCATGCGTATTTCTATTAGTGTATCGTCTGACGACCGGGCGACCGCCTCTTTTTGACCGTCGTTTCGAACCCCGTAGGACAATGTGATCATGCGACTGGGGTAATCATGAGACTGGACAAATGGCTCTGGGCCGCCCGTTTTTTCAAAACCCGTTCGCTGGCCTCCCAGGCGTGTGATCTCGGCCGCATCCAGTCCAACGCCATTCCGGCCAAACCCTCGCGCGAAATTAAAGTTGGCGATCTGTTGCGGATTAAAAACGAGGGCGGGGAATTCCACGTGGAAGTTCTGGCGCTCAGCGAAATGCGTGGCCCCGCCCCCGTGGCCCAAGCCCTCTACCGGGAAACCGACGCCAGCCGCGAAGCCCGCGAAAAGCTGGCCGAAGAGCGCAGGGCCATGCCCAACGCCGAAGCGGAACGCCACGGCAAGCCCTCCAAACGGGATCGCCGTCTGATTGGCCGCATTCATCGTTTCTGAGGCGCGCAGGTCCAGCCGCCGGACACGGCGGCTCCTGCGCTTCTGAAGCGCGCAGGTCCACCCGCCGGACACGGCGGAACGCCCGGCGGCTCCTGCGCTTCTGAAGCGCGCAGGTCCACCCGCCGGACACGGCGGAACGCCCGGCGGCTCCTGCGCTTCTGAGGCGCGCAGGTCCAGCCGCCGGACACGGCGGATCGGGTGGTCCCACGGGACTGGCAGCGCCGTGCCCGGCGACTCCTGCGCTCGTGAACGACTCGGGTGCCTTGTGCACCAGGACATTTGGCACAATCGAGCGAGATGCAAAGTGTCCAGATTTTCGGTGTGAAGAACTCACAGGCCACGCGCGCCGCGGAGCGGTTCTTCAAGGAGCGCCGTATCGCCATTCACATGGTCGACCTCAAGCTTAAACCGATGTCGCCCGGCGAGATCAAACGCTTCCTCGACCGCTTCGGCCTGCCCGCGCTGCTCGACACCGAAGGCAAAGCCTGGATCGACGCCGGCCTGAAATACATGAAGGTCTCGGAATCGGAAATGCTGCAGAAGATTGAAAAAAATCCGGGCCTTCTGCGCCTCCCCCTCATCCGCTGTGCCAACCGTCTCAGCATCGGTCAGGATGAGGAAGCGTGGAAGCTCATGCTGGCCTGACCTTCCGCCTCACTTCTGCCACGGGCTGCTATCCCTGCAGAATCCGCAGCGGGCTTTCGGCCGCCGCGCTGTCCGGCGCCACGGGTGGATTTCCCGCCCACGCGTTCCCGATCCGGATCGAGCCCCGGAAAATCGCGCCCACCGGAATCACCCCGCCCAGTTTGTGCGCGGCCACCGCCGCCAGACCCATCGACGCGATACAGCCGCAGGAATCGCAGTCCGGATTGCCGCCAAACTGGCACGGCGTGATCTTCGTCTTCAGGTCCGCCGAAACCGTCTTCGTCGTCAGAGCGAAAACGCACTCCCGCGGGCTGTGCGGCGGTCTCGCAAACTGCCGGATCAGGCCCTCGGGCATATCCAGTTTCGGGAATTCCTTCCGTAACACGAGCATGTCCGCAATGGCCCGCTCGCGCTCTTCCGGCCCCAGAATTTCCGGCAAAACTTCGCCTTTCTGCGGCGTGAACAGGCTGAACCAGACCTTGCGGATCTCCTCCCGCGGCGTCCAGAACTCAAGGAATTCCCGCAGATAACCCGGCCGTTTCATCATCTGGCCGGTCACCGTGCTGTGTACCGTGATCCTCTGCCCGGAGATATTTTTGAGGATCCTGTCATAAGTGGCCGGAGCGCGCCGGACATCGTGTTCGGCCCGCAATCCGTCGATCGAAACCACCACATTCAGCCGCTCCATCCGCGCCCACTCCGGAGCCATCGGACGGAAGGCGCTGGTGACCACCTGGACGTGGATCCCGCGCTGCAACAGCAGAGGCATCATCTGCTCCAGTTCCCGGTAGCGCACCAGCGGATCCCCGCCGACGATGGAAAGGTGCAGCGGCCGCATCCGGTCCACCAGTTCCAGAACGCCCTCCACCAGAGCCTGGCCTTTGTAATCGCTCAGACTCCGCAGCGTGGCTCCGCCGCCCAGATGATCGTCCCCGTAGGCATAGCATCCGGGACACCGCAGCGGGCACTCCCGTGTAATCTCGATGGATAGCGAAGGGCTTTGCCCCCGCAGAATTCTTCCCCAGGCCTTCACAACCTCGGCTGTTTTCACTTCAATTCCTTGATGCCGCGATCCTCAAAGGTGGCGCAATCGGAAAGCGGAAGTTTTCAGCGACCGGCGGCGAGACATCTGACCAATGCCGCATTATCCGCGTGCGAACGACCGGCCGGTCTGCCATAACACGGCAGACTGTATCGCGAAGCACGGTTCCTGGGCGGCCATCGAAGTACGTTCGAACCAGCGATCGGGCGCTTCGAATCGCCCGGATGGCGGGCACTTGGCTACATGCTAACCAATTTGCAATGTTTCTGTCTGCTGCTCGCCGCCCCGGCCCGCTATTTGCAGCACACTTCGGCCAAAGAGGAAGTATGCGAACTATTTGCCTGACCTCCGCACTCGCCTTTACAGGAATCGTCTTTGCCGCGGCGCCGCCTCGTCTGGCCGGCATTTGGGTGCTGCAGTCCGGCCAGTCGCAAAGCGATTTCCCGGCTGTCGCCAGAATGTCGGTTGAACAGACCCCCAATCGCATCCGCATGGCGCAAACCGATAAGGATGGTCACGGCGCGCACAATTTTCAGGGCGATTGCCAGACCGACGCAAAAACGCACGCCGTTCCCGATGCCGACGACGAGACCATTCTGTGCCGCTGGGAAGGCGATGTCCTGATTACCGAGCAAATCTGGAACAGCGGCCGCCAGCGCCGCTCCGCCCGAACCTCGCTCAATGCGAACGGGAATCTGATCCAGGAGATCCGCACCACCGGCCCCGACGGCGCGAAAACCGGCCACCTGGTCTGGACGAAGCAAATTTCGCCGCCGGACAATGCCGCTGAACCGCGCCCCGTAGCCCCCGCCGCGCCTCAGCCCGAACCGGGCGAAATCGCGCTTCCCGCCCCGCACGCCACACCCTCGGTCGACAATCACCAGACCGTTGTGCGAGGGGCCGGCGAGACTTTCCTTCATAGTCTGGAAGGCTTCGAGGTGAGCCTCTGGTCTTCCGGTTTCAAAGCGCCGCGCTTCCTGTTACAGGGACCCCGCGGAGAAATCCTGCTCTCCGACGCCGGTTTCGACGTGAACTCCGCTTCCCCCGTGAAGCAGGACGCCAAACCGCCGGCCACCGGCGCCGTCTACGTGTTCCCGAACGGCGACCCCAACCGGCGCAAAATTCTTCTCACCGGTCTCGACCGCCCCTACGGCATGGCGATCTCCGGCAACTTCCTTTATGTCGCGGAGGCTGAGGCCATCCGGCGTTACCCGTACGATTCCGCCAGCTTCTCGGCCGGCAAGGGCCAGCAGATCGTTTCCCTGCAAGGCATGAGTAAAGGCCACTGGACGCGCAGTCTTCTCTTCGACCGCGCAGGCCGTTACCTCTACGTCGGCATCGGCTCGGAGCACAACGTGGCAACAGGCGAGGATCCCCGCCGCGCCGCCATCAACCGGTACAATCCCGATGGTTCCGGCCATTTCGTCTTCGCCAGTGGCACGCGCAACCCCATCGGACTGCACTGGTACCCGAACACCGATGTCTTGTGGGCCGCCGTCCAGGAACGCGATGAACTCGGCGACGATCTGGTTCCCGACTACCTCACCCACATCGAGCCCGGCGCCTTCTACGGCTGGCCGTGGACGTACCTCGGCCAAAATCAGGATCCCCGCATGAAACCCCCGCCCGCCGCGCTGGCCGCCAAAACCGTGGAGCCCGATGAACTGCTCGGCTCTCACGTGGCGGTGCTCGATTTCTGTTTCTACACCGGCCACCAGTTTCCGGAAGCCTTTCAGGGCGGGGCCTTCGTCGCGCTGCACGGCTCCTGGAACCGGTCGAAGCGGGACGGCTTCGTGGTCCGGTTCATCCCGTTCCATGACGGCCAGCCGTCCGGACATGGCTATGACTTCGTAGCGGGCTGGACGGACTCCGGCGACGAAAAAACCGTCCTGGGCCGTCCTTCCGGCGTCTTCGAAACCGCCGACGGAACGCTTCTGATTGCCGACGACGGCGCCGGTCGGGTCTGGCAGGTGCGGTATCGGGGTGAAAAGCCGGCCGCCCGGCCGTAAGCTCGTTTAGTGCGTCATCGCGTAAACGACATAGTTCACGCCGATCCGGATCCCCAGCGCCGAGAACTTTTCGTCGTACCGGGGATCGTCCGCCCACTCCCAGGAATCGCCCAGATCCGAGTTCACGCTCATCGCCACCATCAGCCGGCCCTTATCGTCATAAATGCCGCGCCAGTAAGCCGGACAGGCGTCGCATTTGTACGTGACGCCCGTCGAGAGATATCGCGCTCCCGGCACCTGATAGCGGTCGTGCAGATCGTAGACGGTCTGCAGCACCGGGTCGCTCTCGGGAATGTTCACCACCGGACGGTCCGGAAACACCCGCTGCATGCTCTCCATGAAAACCCGCCACTGTGCCTCGCCCCAGAAGTCGTCGCACATGAAGAAGCCGCCGCGCAGCAGATACTCGCGCAACCGGGCCGCCTGGGCATCGGTGAGTCTCCACTGGCCGGTTTGAACGGCGTAGAGCCACGGCCAGTTGTAGACGTCGTCGCCGTCGTCCAGATTGACGGGCTGTTCGGTGGACCGCACATGCAGCCGGGTGAGCCGCCGGATGGCCCCGGAAAAGTGCCGGTCCGCGCGCGGATAGTCCTGCGTCCACATGGAATTCCCCTCGCGCCAGTCGCCGCGATTCCGAAACCCGCGAAACCCGCCGCCCGAACCCTGCGGATACATCAGCCGCGCAAACACCCATTCCGTTTTTTCCCGATAGTCGGGTGGCAGAGGAAAGTTGTTGTATTCGAGACCGGGGTATTCACGGAACGGACGCTGCCAGGCCACCAGAGTTGCCAGCGCCGCGAATCCGAACAGAAGCGTTCTGCTCCTCATATGCGAAAAACCGGTGCGACTCTCACGAGCCGCACCGGTTGCCTGACGTGCGCAGTTGAGGGGGAACCGCGCAGGTCTGACGTCTGCCCCACGAGCGCAGCAGAGGGGGTGCCGCGTCCCGCGAGTCAAACGTCGTTCGTTGGTTAATTAGCTAGACGCGCGGAATGGAAGAAAGGTTATCACTGCTTGGTAAAGCTCTGTAAAGTACCCGACACTGCCGCCGGAGCGCAAAGCCTGATAAATTCAATGGGCGATGAAACTTCTTGCATCCCTGGCGCTGACGCCGCTCCTTTCGGCCCAACTCATGTACGTGGGCACCTACACGGAACCCCAAAGCAACTCCAAAGGCATTTACGCCTACCGGTTTGACGCCAAAACCGGCAAGGTGACGCCGCTCGGGCTGGTTTCCGAAACCCCGAATCCCACCTTCCTCGCCGTCCACCCCAACGGCAAATACCTCTACGCGATCAATGAGGTCGATACCTATCATGGGGCCAAAGCCGGTTCCGTAACCGCTTACGCCATCGATAAGGCGTCCGGGAAACTGACGGAACTGAACCAGGTCTCTTCCGGCAACTCCGGTCCCTGCCACATTGTGGTGGACGCCACCGGCAAGGAAGTTCTGGTCGCCAACTACTCGGGCGGCAGTTTCGCCTCCTTCCCGGTGCTGGCCGACGGCAAACTCGGCGAAGCGGCCTCGGTCATTAAACTCACCGGCAGCGGTCCGGACAAGAGCCGCCAGGCGCAGCCGCACGCCCACTCGGTCGTGCTGACGAAGAATAACAAATTCATGATGGGCGGCGACCTCGGTACAGACCGTGTCATGATTTTCCAACTGGATCCGGCAGCCGGGAAGATCACCCCGAACACGCCCCCCTCCGCCTCCGTCAAACCGGGTTCCGGCCCCCGCCACCTCGCAATCGCCCCCGACCAGAAGCACGTCTATGTGCTGAGCGAAATGGCCTCCACCGTCACGATCTTTGAATTCGACGCCAATACCGGCGCCATGAAGGACATCGGCGTCGTCTCCACGCTTCCCGAGGATTTCAAAGGCAAGAGCACCACCGCCGAGATCGAAATCGACGCCAAAGGCCAGCACGTCTACGCCTCCAACCGCGGCCACGATTCCATTGCCGTCTTCGATGTGGATCCGAAAACCGCCCTGCTGAAACTGGTGCAGAACGTTTCGAGCGGCGGATCCACCCCGCGCGCCTTCGTGATCGACCCCTCCGGAAACTTCATCGTCGCCGGGAATCAGAAGACCAACAACTTTTCGGTGCTCAAAATCGATCACGCCACCGGGAAACTCACGCCCGTGGGTGACAAAGTGGAACTCGGCGCGCCCGTCACGTTCGCGTTCGTGAAGTAACCTTCCGGCTTTTCAGGACGCGCGCGGCAGATATTTCTCCGCCGCGTCCTGGGCTCTTACACCGGAATCGGTAAAGTTCCGGGTTCCACGACCGGAATCGGCCGACCGTCCGGACCCGGAAACGCGGTCTCCGCCGGAATGCCCAGCGCGGCATAGATCGTCGCGGCCACCCGCGAAGCGTGCACCGGATTGTCCTTGGGTTCTGCTCCTGTCCGGTCCGAACTCCCGTAAACCTGTCCGCCCTGAACCCCGCCGCCCGCCAGCAGCACGGTCGAGCACTGCGGCCAGTGGTCCCGGCCGCCCGACGGATTGATCTTCGGCGACCGTCCGAACTCGCCCATCGCCACCACCAGCGTGCTTGCCAGCAGCCCCCTCTGGTGAAGATCCTCCAGCAAAGCGCTGTAAGCCTGATCGAACATCGGGCCGACATGATCCCGATAAGCCGAGATCGGGCTGAAGGGCGAAGCCCCGTGGATATCCCAGGTCGTTTCCCCGAACACCGTCTCGAACATATTGACGGTCACGAAGCGCGTTCCCGCTTCCACCAGCCGCCGCGCGGTGAGGCAACTCTGCCCGAACCGGTTCCGCCCGTACATTTCGCGTACGCTCTCCGGCTCACCCGCCGTGTTCGTTCCAATCAGCCGGGGGTCGAACGCCGTCCCCAGATAACCCGCCGATTGTCCGTGCGGCATGTTGCCCCCGGTGCTCCCGATCGGAAACGGCAGCACCACGCTCTCTCGTCCCGTGAGCTTCGCCAGCACGGATCCCGGATGCGGATGCTCCTGTTCGCCCCCAAAAAACCGGCCCGTCTGCATCACCTGATGCCCCGCATCGTGAAAGGACGGACTACCGTGCCAGACCGACCGGACCAGCTTGAACCGGTCGGCCTGCCGCGCCATGCGGGGAAAGATCTCCGAAATTTCGATCCCCGGCACATTGGTCCGGATGGCACGAAACGGGCTCCGGTAGCCGGCCGGTGCGTCCGGTTTCATGTCCCAGGTGTCCACGTGCGAGGGCCCGCCCACCAGCATCAGGACGATCACGCTCTTCGCCTTCGGGGTTGTTACGCCAAAGGCCGGTGCACCAAAAGCGGGCGCCCCCAACGCACCGGCCAGTGTTCCGGCCTGCAGGAAATCCCGGCGTCGCATCTTAACTGTTCTCTTCGTACTCTTCGTGCCACGCCATCTGGATCGCCTCCAGCCGCCCCTCGGTGCTCTTGGCCGGGTCGTCCTCAAAGTCTTCCAGTTGCGTCACCCACTTGTGCAGATCGGTAAACCGCACGGTCAATGGATCGACCTCCGGGTGCCGCTCATAAAGTGCCAGCGCGATGTCTTCCGCGGTTTCCCACGTCAATCCTTGCATGCACACATGCTATCCTGCCGGTGGATTCCAGTGCCAGTAAGCCGTTCGATAATTTTTCGGGCCTTTCTGTTATTCGCCGTGACGGCCCGGTGCGGAATACTTTTCGCGGAACTTACACCCGCGCAGAAAACGCAGACCATGGAGTCTTTCGAGACCGTCTGGCGTACCGTGCGCGATCGGCATCCGGACCCCAAACTCAACGGTCTCGACTGGCAGGCTGTTCACGATTCCACCAAACCCCGCATCGCCAAAGCCCAGTCGCTCGACGAAGTGCGTTCCCTGCTCAGTGAGATGCTGGCGAAACTGAGCGCCTCCCACTACGCCATCATTCCGGCCGAACTCTACAAACCTCTGACCGGCGGCGATTCGTCCGCGGCCGCCTCCGAAGCGTCCCCCGGCATCACTCCTGTAATCATCGGCGGGAAGGCCGTAGTGGGCCGCGTGGAGAAAAATTCCCCGGCCGAGCGCGCGGGCATCAAACCGGGCATGGTGCTCGATGCCATAGCTGGCGACATTGTGGCGCCACTGCTGGAACTGACTGGCGCGCTGAAAGATCAGGAAGCACAGCGCCTGGTGCAGCGCTCCGTTTCCCGTAAACTCAACGGCTCGGCCGACAAGCCTCTGCAGCTCGATGTGGTCGACGAAAACGGCGCCCGCAAACATCTGGAAATCGAGCGCGCGCAGCCCGAAGGCAAACTCGTTACCTTCGGCAATCTGCCTGAACAGCGCATCGTTTTTGAATCCCGCGCGCTCCCTTCCGGCGCGGGTTACATCCGGTTCAATGAATTCCTCGATCCGGTGTCGATCATGCCCCGCTTCGAGGCGGCCGTCAAACAGTTTTCCAAAGCGCCGGGCATCATCCTCGATCTGCGCGGCAACCCCGGCGGCATCGGCATCATGGCGATGGGAATCGCGGGTTTTTTCATCGACAAGACCGGCCAGAAGCTCGGCGAGATGAAAATGCGCGAAGCCACCCTGAAATTCGTGATCTTCCCGCGTCCGGTCACTTACCCCGGCAAACTGGCCATTCTGGTGGATGCCGGCAGCGCTTCCACCACGGAGATTCTCGCGCAGGGTCTGCAGGATCTGCAGCGCGCACGCATCTTCGGAACCCGCACCGCCGGCGCGGCCTTGCCGTCCGACATCGTACGCCTGCCCGATGGCGATGGCTTCCAGTTTGCCCAGGCGAGTTACACTTCAGACAAGGGAAAGGTTCTCGAAGGCAACGGTGTAACCCCGGACGTGGAAGTCCGTCAAACGCAGGAGGCCCTTCTCGCCGGACATGACCTTGTCACCGAAGCTGCTGAAGCCTGGATTGTTCCTGTGCGCAATTAGCCTCTTCTGCGCTGTGATGCAGGCGGCTGTCCCGCGCAATCTGCCCGCCGCCGCGACCGTCTTCGACCGCTATATCGACGCTACCGGCGGCCGCGCGGCGTGGAACTCCAAGCGGACCGAGCGCGACGAAATCGAAGGCCGCTCTCTCGATGGCCAGCACGTCCTGCTTCGCGCCACTGTCGCGTGGACCCGCCAGGGGAATTCCGTCAGCGACGTGAAAGTCCCCGAGGAAGCCCGCGAAGGTGTCTATAACGGCGTCGCGTGGGCCTGGACGAAACTCTCCGGCCCGCGCATCAAACGCGGTCCTGATCGCGAGGAAGCCCTCCGCGGCTCCCGCATGCTGGAGGAAGCGGACTGGCACTCGCTCTACCCGAAATCCCGCGTCGAAGGCATCGAAACCATCAACGGCAAGCCTTGTTATAAGGTGCTGCTGCTTCCTTCGGCGGATCAGCGTGCCGAGTGGTTCGACCTGTCCACCGGCCTGTTGGCCCGCCGTGCGTCCGTGGTGCTGGCCTCGGCCGGCGCCACACCCGTCAGTTACACGGTGGAATCGTGGCGCGTCCGCGACGGCCTGAATCAGCCCATGACCATGCTCGCCGTGCGGGGCGATCTGCAGTATCGCCTCTCCGTCCTCAACGTGGCCTACAACGACCTTCGCGAACCGGACGACGTGCGTTATCCGGCCCAGGTGGAGGGCCGTCTGCAGGACGAGCGCGCCGGCAAAGCGCTCCCCAACGCCGAGGAGATCATCGAACGCCACATCTTCGAATCCGGCGGCGCTTCCGCCTATGAACGCCTCAAAACGCAGCGCATCACCGGCACCATCGACTTTCTGAACCGCAACATGGAAGCCCGCACCGAAACCTGGGCGGCGGGCGACGGCCGCTACTACCAGTCCGTCGACATCCCGGGTCTCGGCAAACAGGAAGAAGGCAGCGACGGCCGCGTGGCCTGGGAGCGCGATCCCATCCTCGGTCCCCGCGCCAAACCGCGCCGCGATCTGACCGGTCTGGGCGTGACGCTCGACGCGGCGGGAATCCTCGGCTGGCGTTACATGCTGGGCGAGGTCCGCACCGAAGCGCTGGAAATCGTGGATGGCCATGAGTGCTACCGCGTCACCCTGCGCGGGCGCAAAGGCCGCCTGACGGCCACCCGCTGGTATGACCGCAAGACCGGGCTCCTCTACCGCACCAGTTCCGACTCACAGACCGGGATGGGCAATGTTCCGACGGTGCTGACTTACCAGGCCTGGCGCACCGTGGAAGGCCTGAAATGGCCCGTCCGGATTCACATGACCGTCTCCGGCCAGGAGTTGATTTTCAAGGCCGACGAAGTGGCCCTGAATGGCACGCTCGACGACGGCGTGTTCACTCTTCCCGATGAGATCCGGAAACTGCTTCCGGAGGAAAGCCCGGTACAGTAATATGCAAACCTTCCCAAAATTCGGAGAATGGACCGAGGCGGATTACTACCCGCTCTCGGACCGCGGCAGGTTGGTCGAACTTTCCGACGGCGAAATCGAGGTCATCGAACTGCCGACCGACTTTCACCAACTCATCCTCCTGCGTTTGTCCATGGCGCTGCACGCTTTTGTCTCCGCGGCCAAACTGGGCCATGTGCGCTTCGCACCGCTTCCGGTTCGACTCTGGCCCGGCAAAGTGCGAGAACCGGACCTGGTCTATATGTCGGCCCAACACGCCGATCGCATCGGAACCTACTGGGGTGTCCCGGACCTGGCCGTTGAAATCCTGTCCCCCGGAACGGCTCAAAAAGATCGCGAAACCAAGCGCCTGGAGTACGCCGCCGCGGGCGTTGCCGAATACTGGATCCTCGACCCCGAGTCCAAAACCGCGGAACTGCTGCGGCTGGAACAAAGCATCGCCCTCTACCGCGAGGTGGAAACCCTGAGCGCGGAAGACCGTCTGACTTCCGCCCTGTTCCCGGGCTTTTCCCTGGACCTCGCCGCTCTGTTCGCTGCAGAGGCTTAAAGCGGCGGCAGTGCCTTCAACCGCTCGATCCACTCCCTGAAGTTGGATACTCGACAGCGCGCGAATCAGGCGCTGCCAGCCGGGCCAACGTTGCACTAATCTGGAGTTTGCCCAGGAGATCCAAAACCGACTCTGAACCCGACGCCGCCTATACACGGCTGCGTTCAGGTATCGTCGAGTTGCTCGAGATGGCACGCCGCGGAGCCGCGCGCGAGGTCAACTCCATCATTGCCTCGGCGTATTGGGAGGTTGGCCGCCGGATTGTGCAGGAAGAGCAGAAGGGCCGCGAGAAGGCGGGGTATGGCGAGCGGCTGATGGATCGCCTTTCGTCGGACCTGATGGCACGGTTTGGGCGCGGCTTCTCTCGCAGCAATGTTTTCCAGATGCGCCAGTTCTATCTGGCACACCTTGAGATTGTCCAGACGCCGTCTGGACAATCCGATTCTGCGGGAATCGTCCAGACACCGTCCGGAAAATTGCAGCAACTCCCGGCTTTCCCGCTTTCGTGGTCTCACTACGTTCGCCTGCTGACTGTGCAGGACGGGGCCGCCCGGTCATTTTATGCGAGCGAAGCGCTTCGCGGCGGCTGGTCCGTCCGCCAACTGGATCGCCAGATCGCTTCCCAGTTCTTTGAACGGTCGAAGGCCGCCCGGCGCACGCTCGTCGCGAAGTCGAAACCGGACGACGAGATCTCTCCCGACGACCACATCCGCGACCCCCTCGTTCTCGAATTTCTGAATCTCAAGGACGAATACTCTGAGAGTGAACTGGAAGACGCTCTCATCGAGCATTTGGAGAAGTTCCTTCTGGAGCTTGGAGGCGAGTTCACGTTCATCGCCCGTCAAAAACGCCTTCGAGTCGGGGACCAATGGTACCGGGTCGACCTGCTCCTGTTTCATCGACGGCTCCGCTGCCTGATTCTGATCGATCTGAAGCTTGGCCGGTTCACCCACGCAGACGCCGGCCAGATGAATCTGTACCTGAACTACGCGACGCAGCACTGGACCATCGAAGGAGAAAACCCGCCGATCGGCCTGATTCTCTGTTCGGAACGGAATGAGGCCGTCGCTCACTATGCGCTGGGCAATCTGGCGAACAAGGTTCTGGCAAGGGAGTACAAGCTAACCCTTCCGGAGGAGAGCTTACTTGTCCAGGAACTCGCGGCAACCCGGCGGTCATTACAAATACGCTCGTGTGCAAAGTCAGACGTACACTGACGAACGCTTCCGCGGTCTGACCTTCCCGGTCTGATCTTCGAGGATCACCCGAACACGAATAACCCGCGAACCGTCTCGTCCGGACCGGGTCGGCTACCCGGCACATTTCCCCGCCATCCCGTCCCCGCTCCGCACCACCCCCGCCCCTCGGCTAAACTAAAAATACCTCCCCCGTGTTGAAATCGCGCCGGACACCCGGCGTCAAACAGTTCGTCTATGGCTGAGACTCCATTCGTTCATCTCCACAACCACACCGACTACTCCCTGCTCGACGGAGCCTGCGAAATCGACCAGCTCATGCAGGTCTGCGCCGAACAGAAGATGCCCGCCGTCGGCATGACCGATCACGGAAACCTCTTCGGCGCCGTCCAGTTCTACAATGCCGCCAAAGCCAAAGGCATTCACCCCGTCATCGGCTGCGAAGTCTACGTCGCCACCGACCACAAGTCCCGCTCCACCAGCGACCGCTACAACCACCTCGTCCTCCTCTGCGAGAACCAGGAAGGCTATCGCAACCTCATCGACCTCGTCTCCACCGCCTACCTCGACGGCTTCTACTACAAGCCCCGCATCGATAAAGACCTGCTGGCGCAAAAATCCGGCGGTCTGATCTGCCTCTCTGCCTGCCTCCGCGGCGACCTCAACGAACAGATCCTCAACGACAAGTACGCCGACGCCCGCAACCTCGCCCACACCTATCGCGACATGTTCGGCCGCGATAACTTCTTCCTCGAAATTCAGGACCACGGCCTCGAACAGGACAAGCGCCTCACCCCGCAGGTGAACCGCCTCTCCATCGAAACCGGCATCCCGCTCGTCGCCACCAACGACTCCCATTACCTCCGGAAATCCGACGCCCGCGCCCACGAGATCCTCATGTGCATCTCGACCGGCAAGACCATTTCCGATCCCAACCGCATGCACTGGGATCACCCGGATTTCTACCTCAAAACGCGCGACGAGATGATGAGCCTCTTCGGCGAACTCGAAGACGCCGTCAACCGCCCCTGGGAAATCGCGCAGCGCTGCGCCATCAAGCTCGACAAAGTCAAAGACCCCTTCCCGCGCTTCGACATCCCCGAAAACTTCGATACCGATTCCTACTTCGCCTACGTCGCCCGCCAGGGCTTCGAACGCCGCCGCCCCCGCCTCGAAGCCCTCCGCGCCTCCGGCTGGCTCAAGCACGATCTCGCCCAATACGTCGAACGCCTCGACCGCGAGATCTCCATGATCCAGCAGATGAAGTTCTCCGGCTACTTCCTCATCGTCTGGGACTTCATCCGCTACGCCAAATCCATCGACATCCCCGTCGGCCCCGGCCGCGGTTCGGCCGCCGGCAGCCTGGTCGGCTACGCCATGTCGATCACCGACGTCGACCCCCTGCAGTACGGCCTGCTCTTCGAGCGCTTCCTCAATCCCGAGCGCATCAGCATGCCCGATATCGATATCGATTTCTGCATGAACCGCCGCGGCGAGGTCATCCAGTACGTCACCCGCAAGTACGGCCGCGAACAGGTGGCCCAGATCATCACCTTCAACACCCTCGGCGCGCGCGCGGCCATCAAAGACGTGGGCCGCGTGCTTGAATTCAGTATCGGGGAAGTCGAGAAGCTGACGAAGCTCGTCCCCACCACGCTCAACATCAAGCT
Organism: uncultured Acidobacteriia bacterium; assembly: GCA_903851195.1. GTDB lineage: Bacteria > Acidobacteriota > Terriglobia > Bryobacterales > Bryobacteraceae > BOG-234. The sequence continues at coordinate 195,271 of CAINNJ010000025.1, read as the reverse complement.
GAAGGACGCCCTTGAGCAGGAGCCCGGCTTCAATGAGGCCGCCGCCAAAGACCCGCGCATCAAAGAACTTCTCGACGTCGCCCAGCGCCTCGAAGGCTTCGCCCGCAACTCCTCGGTCCACGCCGCCGGCGTCGTCATCTCCCCGCTGCCGCTGAAAACGCTGGTTCCCCTCAGCCGCACCAACCGCGACGAAATCGTCACCCAGTACGACATGAACGGTCTTGACAAGCTGCAGCTTCTCAAGATGGACTTCCTCGGCCTCACCACCCTGACGCTCATTGACGACGCCGTCAAGATGATCGAGCGCCGCCACGGCGTCAAACTGATCCAGGAAGATCTCCCCGTCGAAGATCCCGCCGCCTACGAAGTCTTCTGCAAAGGTCTCACCAGCGGCATCTTCCAGTTCGAATCCCCGGGCATGCGCGACATTCTGCGCCGCTACCAGCCCAGCCGCATTGAGGACCTGACCGCGCTCAACGCCCTCTACCGCCCCGGCCCCATTCAGGGCGGCATGCTCGACGACTTCATCGAGCGCAAACACGGCCGCAAAGCCGTCGTCTACGATCTGCCCGAACTGAAGGAACTGCTCGGCGAAACCTTCGGCATCATCCTCTATCAGGAGCAGGTGATGCAGATCTCGAACCGCGTCGCCGGCTACTCCCTGGGCGACGCCGACATGCTTCGCCGCGCCATGGGCAAGAAGAAGCTGGAGGAGATGGTCAAGCAGCGCGAGCGCTTCGTCAAAGGCGCTCTCGAACGCGGACATCCCCAGAAAAAGGTCGAAAAAATCTTCGACCTGATGGAGCAGTTCGCCGGCTACGGCTTCAATAAATCGCACTCCGCGGCTTATGCATTTCTGGCCTTTGTCACGGCGTATCTCAAAGCGCACTACCCGGTCGATTTCATGGCCGCGCTGCTCACGTCGGAAACCGGCAACACCGCCAAAATCGTCAAGTACATCAATGAATGCCGCGAAATGAATATTCGCGTGCTGCCCCCGGATATCAACGCCAGCGAACTGAATTTCACCCCGGTGCGCGACGCCGAAGGCGATGCCATCCGCTTCGGCCTCTGCGCCGTCAAGAACGTCGGCCAGGGCGCCGCCGAAGCCATCATCAAAGCCCGCAAGGAAATCGGCCGCTTTAAGTCCGTTTATCACTTCTGCGAACACGCCGATATGGGCGCCATCAACCGGCGCGTGATCGAAAGTCTCATCAAGGCAGGCGCGCTCGACTCGGTCGACGGCACCCGTCCCCAACTCATGCTGGCTCTCGACGGCGCCATGGAAGCCGGCATCCGCGCCGCGCGCGATCGCGAACACGGCCAGGAAGGCCTCTTCGGCATGATGGTCATGGCCGACGATCCCGAGCCCACCCTGCCCAAAGCCAACGACTGGACTCTGCGCGAAAACCTGAACTACGAAAAAGAGATGCTCGGCTTCTACATCACCGGCCATCCTCTTGACGCCTATCAGGACAAGATCAGTGAACTCGCCAGCCACGATTCCTCCACGCTGGAGGGGCTGGAAAAAGGCACCGAACTCGCGCTCTGCGGCATGTTGACGGGCATCCAGCGGCGGCGCAACAGGGAAGGGAAGCCCTGGGCCTCCATGGTGATTGAGGACCGCGCCGGCACCATCGAAGGCATGGTTTTCACCACCGCCTATGAGAGCCTCAACGCGGAAATCGTGGAGGATCAGGCGGTGCTCATCCGCGGCGGCGCGCTGCCCGAAGAAGGCAATCCCACCAAGGTCTCCATCAAGGAAATCATTCCGCTCGACAAAGTGCGCGTCCCTCTGCCGTCACTCATCAGCATCAAGGTGGTGATGGGGCGCAACGGCGTCGATCACGCCACCGAACTGCAGGAGTTGTTCAAACGGAAGCCCGGCGAGACCCAGGTGCGGTTACGCCTGGAAGCGCGCGGGGATTTCTCCGTAATTCTCGACGTGCCGTCCCGCGTGCGCCCGGACAAAGAGTTCAAGGGCGAGATCGTCCGCATCTGCGGCAAAGACACGCTCGAAGCGATCGGTTTCTAATCGCGCGCATGTGGGGCCGATTGTGAATCGGCGCTGTTGCCGGGTTTCCACCCGCACCACGTCGAGAGAACAACCTTCACTTGCCGCGGATAGCGCGGACGGCATCCTCGGCTGATTCGCGGGTCACAATCGGGTCCAGCTTCTTCAGACCTTCAAACCATTCCTTCAACGTCGGACGCTCGGCCCCCGCGCTGAAACCCTTCAAAATATACTCGCCGAGAGACATTCCCGCCCCCGCAGCGCGGGCATTCAACGCGCGGTAAACGTCTTCCGGCACATCCCGAATCTGTATCTCGGCCAGGTCATTCACAGATTAACAACTTTCCCACATGCACTTCCACTAACTCCCCGAACAGCTAAAATGGCAGCAGCAATATGAACCGACACCTCCGCGCCGCCGCCCTCGGCGCCGCTTTCCTCTCCTGCGCCTTCGCCGTCCGGCTCGCCTGGGCCAACGCCAATCCGAAAAACGTCCTCACCGGCGAAACCGCCTTCGCCAGCTACACCAACGTCAAGGCCGGTGTCTGGCGTCACATCACCGCGGACAACCTGCCCAAACCCGGCGCCACCCCCGCCTCTTCCAATGGAGCCCGGGTCGTTCCGCGCCCGGCCGACGCCTGGCCCGTCGCCCCGGAAGGCTTCAAAGTCGAACTCTACGCCACCGGACTTGCCAACCCCCGCCTCACCCGCACCGCCCCCAACGGCGATCTCTTCGTCGCCGAAACCACCGGCCGCGGCGAAATCAAAATCTTTCGCGGCATCACGGCCGATGGAAAACCGAAGGAAACATCCACCTTCGCCGCCGGTCTGAACGCGCCCTTCGGCATCGCGTTTTACCCGCTCGGCGACAACCCGCAGTGGGTCTACATCGGCAACACGGATTCCGTCGTCCGCTTCGCCTACAAAAGCGGCGATCTCAAGGCCACCGGCGCGCCGGAAACCATCATCTCCGGTATTCCCACCGGCGGACATTCCACCCGCGACGTCGCTTTCTCGCTCGACAGCAAAAGGCTCTTCGTCTCCGTCGGTTCCCGCTCCAATGTCGACGACCCCGATACCACGCCCGGCGAGAAACTCCGCGCCAACATCCTCGAATACACGCCCGAAGGCAAGTTCGTGAAAATCTACGGCGCCGGTATCCGCAACCCGGTCGGTATCGCCGTGAATCCCCTGACCGGCGAACTCTGGTGCTCCGTCAACGAACGCGACAACCTGGGCGACAACCTCGTCCCCGACTACGTCACCAGCGTGAAAGAAGGCGGCTTCTACGGCTGGCCCTGGTATTACATGGGCAGCAACCAGGATCCCCGGCACGAAGGCAAACACCCCGAACTGAAGGGCAAAGTCATCGTGCCGGACGTCCTGCTGCAGCCCCACAACGCCTCACTTCAGATGACTTTCTACAACGGCAGCCAGTTTCCGGCCGAATACAAAGGCGACATCTTCGCCGCCGAGCACGGGTCCTGGAACAAGAGCGTGCGGACCGGTTATGAAGTGGTCCGCATCCCGCTCGACAAAGGCCACGCGTCCGGAATTTACGAGGACTTCCTGACCGGCTTCGTCCTGCCCAACGGCGACGTCTGGGGCCGCCCGGTCGGTGTCGCCACCGCCCCGGACGGGTCCCTCATGGTTACCGACGATGGCACAAAATCGATCTGGCGCGTTACCTGGACGGGCAAACGATAATCGCCGTCAGAGCCAGTGCGCCCAGCAGCAGTCCGAACGTCGCGGGCTCCGGCGTGGACACCAGCGTAGCGGAAAACGAGATGGGCAATTCGGAGGTATCCGTTCCCGACGAGCCCTTCGACTCGAAACTCAGGTATCCGGCAGGCGTCGTGAAATCGGCATAGAACGGGTTGGCATTGACCCCGCTGGTCGTCACGAAGCCGAAGCCGTTCCCCGACAACTGCGGTCCGGAAGCGAAGACCAGATTGTCCACCGGATACCCGTCATTCCCCGGAATCGCCGTCCCCGCGGCATACAGCCCCGTGATCGCGTCGCCGTTCTGGTCCCCGGTGATTCCGGTAATCAGATAGCCGCCGTTCATGTCCGGCGTATCGACCGTGGTGAAAGTTCCGCTTGCCGTGTATCCGGAACCGCTGTAACTCCAGTTCCACGTGGAGGCCGCAAAGGCCGGCGCCGCCAGAAATGCAATTGCCGCAAAAGAGAGGTGAATGAATCGCATTTCGCCAGCTTACCAACAGATTGTGTCAAAACTGACGCGAGCATTCCCCTTTTCACATGGCTGCTACGCTAAGTCAAACGTCCGCAGCAGCCCCATGCTCCCGTAGCAGCCCCATGCGCAAAGATTCACCCGATGTTGCCGCGCTCCATACTCGCGTCCAAAGCGCCGCCGAACTCCTCGAATACCTCGATACCCGCCGCGAACTTCTCGACCAGCTTCCGCCCGAAGACCGCCAGCGGCTCCATCTCGCCGTCGCGCAGTTCTATCTGCCGGACCCCGTCGCCCGCCGCCGCCGCGTGAAGGCCGCCGAACGCGAGCGCAACGCCGCCGCCGCCGAACGCGCCGGTTCCGTCCTCCAGGAAACCGGCATCCGCGTCCTCCGCCGTCAGCCCGTCTTCACGACGCCCAACGTCTACCCGCCCGAGAACTTCACTCAGGAGGATGCCGGCCCGGAGCCGACCGAAAACCGCGAACCCATCGAGCCCCAACACTGCTACGTCTGCAAACGGAAATACTCGGAAGTCCACCATTTCTACGACCAGATGTGCCCGCCCTGCGCCGCCTTCAACTTCGCCAAGCGCACGGAGCGCGCCGACCTCACCGGCCGCGTCGCCCTCCTCACCGGCGGCCGCGTCAAAATCGGTTACCAGGCCGGACTCAAACTCCTCCGCTGCGGCGCGCATCTCATCGTCACCACCCGCTTCCCCCGCGACTCCGCCCAACGCTACGCGAACGAGCCCGACTTCGCCGACTGGAGCCACCGCCTCGAAATCTTCGGCCTCGACCTCCGCCACACTCCCAGTGTCGAAGCCTTCTGCCGCGAGATCGTCACCACCCGTCCGCGCCTCGACTTCATCATTAACAACGCCTGCCAGACCGTTCGCCGCCCACCCGAGTTCTACCGGCACATGATGGAAGGCGAACGCGCGGCGCTCAACGCCGCCCCCGAAGCCACCCGTCGCCTGCTCCATCACTATGAGGACCTGCGCCCGCGCCTCCTTCGCGACGCGGCCGTGCTGCCCTCCGCCGAACTCTCCCAACTGGCCCTGCTTCCCGAAGAACTCCCCGGCCAGCGGCATCTCTTCCCCGAAGGCGCTCTCGATCAGGACCTCCAGCAGATCGACCTGCGCGGCCGGAACTCCTGGCGTCTGCTGATGGACGAGGTCTCGTCCGTCGAACTCCTCGAAGTGCAGCTCATTAACGCGGTCGCGCCCTTCCTGATCAACGCGCGCCTGAAGCCGCTCCTGCTCCGTACGCCCGAGCGCGACAAACACATCGTCAACGTCTCCGCCGTGGAAGGCCAGTTCTACCGCAACTGGAAGACGACCCGCCACCCGCACACCAACATGGCCAAGGCCGCGCTCAACATGATGACGCGCACCTCCGCGGCCGATTACCACGCCGACGGCATCCACATGAACAGCGTGGATACCGGCTGGGTCACCGATGAGGATCCCGTCGAAATCGCCGCGCGCAAGACCGCCGAGCAACGCTTCCATCCGCCGCTCGACATCGTGGATGGCGCCGCCCGTATCCTGGACCCGCTGATTGTCGGCATCAACACCGGCGAACACCTCTGGGGTCAGTTCCTCAAGGACTATCGCCCCACAGACTGGTAAGCCGCGCTGTCCGTAGCCTGGTCCACCGGCCGCCGCGCGCCAGCGTGCGGAAGAACGCCATAGAGATCGTGCTCAAACGATCCGCCCTTCGCCGGGCGACAGGAACTCCGCGGGCGTCACGATTCGAGTGCCCCGAAACGAGCCGAGCGACAGCAGATGTTTGTCATTCGTTATCAGATATCCGGACCGCGCCGCGGCTGCACATTCGATAATCCTGTTGTCGTCATCGTCGCCGGGAACCGCGAGCAAATACTCCTTCGGCGACACCTGATTCGCGAACTCCGCGATCTCACGCTGAGCCATTTCGATGTCGTCCTCGGGCCAATGCAACTTTTCCCGCAGCACGCCGCCGACTTCCGCCAGAATCGAATTTGTCAGGTGCAGCCGGATCAGGCCGTCACGGGCCATATTCAGGATAAGAAGACACGGCCCACCCCAGTTCAGGGCGCTCACATACACATTCGAATCGAGGGTGACCGACTGCACTACCGCCCGCGATGTTCGGCTCGGTATTCGCGGACCACTTCAGGAACCTGCTCTTCGGTAACTCCGGATGTCTGGCCGTGTTTTCGGCCTCGCGCGAGCAGCCCCTGCCACGATTTGTCCCGCTGCTCTTTACGGAGGGATTCAAGCAGTCGTTCCTCAGCCAATTCATCGACGGTACGACCCTCGGAAGCCGCTCTGGCGGAGAGCCAGGCCATCACTTTATCGGAAACAAGGAGGTTCTTTCCGGCCGTGGGCATATCGTGCTCTATTATCGCCCGAATCGCGCCCCTCTGGGGTCAGTTCCTCAAGGACTATCGCCCGACGGACTGGTAAGCGGCGCTGCTCACCGGCCGCCGCGCGCCCAACTCGCACAGCAGCGCCACAAACGCCAGCGCCGCTGCCGTGTAAAACGCCGCCTGGTAGTTGTGATAGCGGTCATACAGCACCCCGCCGATACGCGGCCCGATCGTCCCCGCCACGCCCCACGCCGTGAACAGGATCCCGTAGTTCACGCCCGCATTCCGCAGTCCCCAGAAGTCCGCCGCCGCCACGCCGTTCACCGACACCTGCGTGCCGTAGCACCAGTACACGACGAACACCGCCGCATACAGCGCCGCCACGTTGCTCCCCGCCGCATACAACGCGGGCATCGCGACCACGCAGATCCCGATCATCACCCGCAGCACATTGATCCGTCCCAGCCGGTCCGACATCCACCCCGATAGCACCCGCCCAGCCGCACTGCCCACCGCGCCCACCACCAGCGTCATCGTCGAGAGCGCCCCCGCCGTCACCCCGACGCTCTTCGCGAACGGCACCAGCTGACTGATCACCATCAGCCCCGCCGAGCAGCCCAGCGCATACGCCACCCACATCAGATAGAACGTGCGCGTGCCCAGCATCTCGCCCGGCGTGAACTCCCGCGCCGCGCCGCTCTTGGACACCGGCGGCGTCCATCCTGCGGGCCGGTAGCCCGCCGGTGGATTCCGCAGCAGGAACGCCCCGAACATCGTCATCACGAGGAAGATCGCGCCCAAGATCCGGAATGTTGTCGGCAGCCCATAAGCCGGGATCAGCTTGAGTTGCGCCAGCGGCCCGAAGATCGCCGACCCCGCCCCGTAGCCGCCGACCGCCAGCCCCACGGCCAGTCCGCGCTTATCCGGAAACCATTTCGCCATCACCGGAATCGGCGTCGCATAACCGAACCCGTTTCCCAGCCCGCCGATCACGCCGAAGCACAGATAGAGGTAGTTCAGGCTCGTCGTATATGCGCAAAGATAGAAGCCCAGACTCACCAGAATCCCGCCCGCCAACGAACACCCCAGCGGCCCGTACTTGTCCTGAATCCGGCCCGCCACCACGAAGCTGAGCGCGAAGACGATCACCGCAATGGTGAACACCATCGACGTGTCGGCCCGCTTCCACCCGAACCGCGCTTCGAGCGGCGCCACGAACACGCTCCACCCGTAGAGCGTCCCGAGCGCCAGGTTCATCGACAGCCCGCCTACCAGCCGCCACCATCGGTTCATCGTTGTTCCTCCTGAATTGGCTCCTAAGATCATATGCGCAACGCCAATGGGGCGGCCTGGTTCGGGTTTCTCCCGATTTTTTCTCCTTGCTCCTCAACCACTTGCGTCACCAGCGCCACCGCCGGCGCGCGCAGGGGCTGTTACGTTCCCACCAGGGAGACCAAACTGTGTCCAGAAAACGTCACCAGACAACTAACGGCAGGAACCGAAAACCGAAATTCGGCAGTAAAGCCTGGGTCGCCAACGCCCTCAAACGCAAATTCCGTCGCGCCGCTATCCCGGTCGACGGCAAAATCGAATCGCCCATCACCACCCTCTCCGAGTACCTCAGCTACCGCAAGCTCCACCGTATTCTCTGGCCGCGAACCGCCAGGCCCCCTGCCGCTGTCTGGGTCGACCCGCCCTGGCTTCGGAACCCGGAAACCCGGCCGCCGGACGAGAACTGACACGCGTCTGTAAAATCCACGTTCCAAAGCTTGCCCCCTGCCCCGCAAACGGGTAACCTCTTTATTGCGCTCCGTTTGCGGCAAGGCAGTGAGCCTGTTTCCGCTTGAAAGGTGGTCCCGTTGCACCTGACCCCGGTCGATTACGTCATCCTCGTTCTCTATTTCGCGTTTGTCATCGGCATCGGCTGGCGGCTGCGCAAATCCGTTACCTCCTCCACCGAATTCCTCACCGCCGGACACAACGTCCCCGTCTGGATCACCAGCCTCGCCTTTCTCGCCGCCAACCTCGGCGCGCAGGAAGTGGTCGGCATGGCCGCCTCGGGCGCGAAATACGGCATCATGACGTCGCACTTTTACTGGATCGGCGCCGTTCCCGCCATGCTCTTCGTCGGCGTGTTCATGATGCCGTTCTACTACGGCAGCAAAGCGCGCTCCGTCCCTGAATATCTCAAAATGCGTTTCGACGAGAAAACGCGCGGCCTCAACGCCATCACCTTCGCCATCATGACGCTCTTCTCCTCGGGCATTTCCATGTACGCTTTGGGGAAGATGTTCCAGCTCGTGCTCGGCTGGTCGTTCGACGCCTCCGTCCTGCTCTCCGCCGTCATCGTCCTCGCATACACCTACCTGGGCGGACTCACCAGCGCCATCTACAACGAAGTTCTCCAGTTCTTCCTGATCGTGGTCGGCTTCTCGCCCCTCGCCATCATCTCCGTCTCCCGCGCGGGCGGCTGGACCGGCATCCAGCAGCGACTGCCGGACGTCATGACGCATGCCTGGCGCTACATCGGCAGCGCCGACCAGAACCCCATGGGCGTCGAAGCCTTCGGTCTCGTCGGCGGCCTTGGCTTCGTTCTTTCGTTCGGCTACTGGTGTACCGACTTCCTCGTCATCCAGCGCGCCATGGCCGCCAACTCCATGTCCGCCGCGCGCCGCACCCCTCTCATGGCCGCCTTCCCGAAAATGATCATGCCTTTCATCGTGATCCTGCCCGGCATCGCCGCCCTCGCCCTCACCAAAATGGGCTCCGGCTATGCGCTCCCGCCCAAAGGCGACAGCTACGATTACGACCAGGCCCTCACCACTCTGATGGCGCAGTTCTACCCAAGCGGACTGCTCGGCGTCGGCCTCACCGCCCTGATGGCTTCGTTTATGTCCGGCATGGCGGGCAACGTCACCGCCTTCAATACCGTCTTTACCTACGACATCTACCAGGGCTACCTGAAGCCCAACGAATCCGACAGCCACTATCTGAACGTCGGCCGCGTCACCACCGTGGTCGGCATCGCCCTCTCCATCGCGACCGCCTACCTCGCCGCCCAGTTCAACGACATCATGGACTTCCTCCAGCTGGTCTTCGGCTTCGTCAACGCCCCTCTTTTCGCCACCTTCCTGCTCGGCATGTTCTGGAAGCGCGCCACCGGCCACGGCGCGTTCTGGGGACTGCTCTCGGGAACCGGCGCCGCCGCTCTCACCTTCTGTCTGTCGGTCGCCGAAGGGAAAGGCGGCGCGCTCGGCGTGCTGCACAGCTTCCCGTCCCAGATGGCGCAAAACTTCTGGATCGCCATCATCGCCTGGACCACGTGCGCCGTCGTCACCATCGCCATCAGCCTGGTCACCACGGCCTGCCCGGATTCACAACTGCGCGGTCTGGTCTACGGCATGACCGAGGTGCCGCACGAAGCCGGCGTCCCGTGGTACATGCGTCCCGCCCCGCTGGCCCTTGTCGTGCTTGCCTGCCTCTGTTTCCTGAACCTGATCTTTCTTTAAGGACAAACCATGCTTGATCTCAGACTGCCCTCCGGCGCTTTCTTCGCCATCACCGGCCTGATCCTGGTCGTCCTCGGCGTCGTGTCGAATCCGCACGCCCCCATGTCGCTCAGCGCCTCCGGCCCGGACGTGAATGTCGACCTTTATACCGGCCTCGTCATGCTCGCCTTCGGCGCGTTCCTGCTGCTGCTCGCCCGCCGGGGGCGCAGCGCCTGATGCAGCCCCGGACGTTCCGGGCGCCCGGCCGCGTCAACCTTATCGGCGAACATACCGACTACAACCTCGGCTTCGTCCTCCCCATCGCGCTGGACCTCGCGACGTACGTGGAAACCCGGCCCTCTCCGGACGGCCTGATCCATGTCTTCTCCGAAGAGCAACAGGAAAGCTACTCCTGGAACCCGGCTGAAACCGCGACCCTGCAGCCGCGCCGCCAGTGGACCGACTACGTCGCCGGGGTCGCGGTCCAACTCGCCCTGCATGGCGTGGACCTCCCGCCCCTCCACCTGAACATTCGCAGCGAGGTTCCCACCGGCTCCGGCCTCAGTTCCTCCGCCGCCCTCGAAGTCTCCACCGCCCTCGCGCTGCTGCAGGGCCGCGACTTCCCCCCGCTCGAACTCGCCCGGCTCTGCCAGCGCGCCGAAATCGACTTCGTCGGCATGCCCTGCGGCATCATGGACCAGTTCGTCTCCGTCTTCGGCCAATCAAACGCCGCGATTAAAATCGATTGCCGCAGCCTGGACTACCAGGCCGTTACGCTCCCGCCGGACCCGCGGATCATCGCCGTCAACTCGCTCGTGAAGCACGAACTCGGCGCCTCCGCCTACCGGATCCGCGTGGCCGAATGCGCCACCGCCGTGGAGGCCCTGCAGCGCCGTTTCCCGGAGATCCGGTCTCTGCGCGACGCCACCCCGGCCCAGGTCGAAACGACTGACATGCCAGCCGTTGTGAAGCGCCGCGCCCGCCACATCGTCACGGAAAACGAACGAGTCGGGCGATTCGTTGAAGCCGCCGCGAACCAGGACGCCCCCGCTATGGGCGCGCTTTTCCTCGCCTCACACGAGAGCATGCGCGACGACTATGAGATCTCCTGCGAAGAAATCGACTTCTTGGTGAGCGCCGCCGCCGAAACCGACGGCTGCTACGGCGCCCGCATGACCGGCGGGGGCTTCGGAGGCTGCACCGTGAACCTGGTCGAAGCCCGCGCCGTTCCGTTTTTCAACGAAACCGTTCGCAATCGGTATGCCTCCCGATTTGGCATCAACCCCTTTATTTTCCAGTGCGTACCGGGACCGGGAGCGGCGGAAATCCGCAATATTTCCTGAGAATTTTCCTGGTCGCCGCACACTTCTCAGATAAGAAGTCGCAATGCTCCTCCCGGTGGTACACGCGCCTTGCGCTGTACCCCGGGGTCCCAACTTGCCCGGTCTAATTCCGGGGGAGGAATCGCCGAATGCCGAAGTCGTAAGCCGCGCAGCCCAGGATGCCTCCCAGGATTGGCCCGACAATCGGAACCCAGAAGACCTTCTCGCCGTCCGTCAGGCCGTTGTTCCGGAATCCCGCCACCGCCGTGAACAGCCGCGGCCCGAAATCGCGCGCCGGGTTGATCGCGTACCCGTGCATCCCGCCAAACGCCATCCCGATCGCCACCACAATCAGGCCGATCATCAGCGCGCCCAGATTGGCCCCCGGCGGCTGATTCCGCTCATCCGTGATCGCGAGGATCATCATCAGCAGCAGAGCCGTTCCGATGGTCTGATCGAGCAACCCCGCGAACGGCACCAGCGGAAACGCCGGAAACGTCGTGAACACCCCCGCCGTTTTCTCCAGTCCCGGATCGAACGCCTGAAACGCGGGCAGATAGTTCCAATAGACCAGCGCCGCCGCGAGGAACGCACCCAGCGTCTGCACCACGATGTAAGGCGCCACTTTCCGCCAGGGAAAATCCCGGTAGATCGCCAGTGAAATCGTTACCGCCGGATTCAGATGCGCGCCCGAAATCCGCCCCGCGAGATAGATTCCCATGGTGACGGCCAGTCCCCAGCCCAGCGTGATATTCGTGTACCCGCCGTGCACGATCTCGCCCGGCACGCCGGACCCGAACAGCACGACGTTGGCAACCACCCCGTTACCAAACAGAATGAGCACAAGGGTGCCAATAAACTCAGCGGCAAGCTCTGGAAACATGGATTCGGATTGTATCACTGCGGCGCAAAAAGAGCGCGGATCAGCCGCCCGTAGCCCCAAAAGGGATTTCGACTTCCGTGAAACTGCCGGATGTCGCCGCATTCACCGCGGCAGCGATCCTGTTGAGGTGCAGTCTTACCAATGGCCACTGCTGGTTACCGAGGATCACAATCGCAATCTTTCGTCGGGTGAGATTCTGCTGATACCGGATGTTCTTGTCCGTGCTGACAAGGACTGCGTACCCGGCTTCTTCAGCCCGCCGGATCAGGGCTCCGTTCTCGAGTTCATGCCAGCCGACCTCCCGGGCAAAAGTAATCTCGTGACCGGTCAGACTTCGGGCTACCGGCTTCGGCGTGCCGTTGTCGAACAGAATCCTCATCAGCCGAACGACGGCTCCTTCTCCAGGCTCCTGACCGCGAAACGCAGGACCGATCTCACTTCCTCCGCCGTCACGTCGAAGACTTCCGTGATCTCATCGACCGACATCCCGGCTTCCAGATTTTCAAAAACTGTCTGCACCGGCATCCGCGTTCCACGAAATACCCACGCTCCGCTGACCTTACCCGGTATGCTCTCTACCGCGGGGCACTGCGACCAATCCAGAGTTCCCGTTGCCATCGGCCCGCTCTCCTGGTGCCAGCGTACGCCAGTCTGACGAATCCGGCAACTCCCGGAAAACACGCGTGAAAAGCACCGCCATGATAATCTTGAAGTTCCGTGTATAACAGCTACTATGTCCGCTCGCGTGAGCGAATCCTTCGTCCTGCAAACCTGGCCGTTTAAGGAAGGCGACGTCATCGTCAGTTTCTTAACACGCGACCTGGGCAAATTGCGGGGCGTCGCCAAACGCGCCAGGCGGCCAAAAAGCGGCTTCGGTTCGGGCCTGGAACGGCTATCGCACATACAGATGTCCTACTTTCAGCGCGAGAATCGCGAACTGGTCAACGTCGACTCCTGCGAGCTTCTGTCGTCACAATTCTCGCTGCTTTCCGACTTTTCCGCTTCCTGCGCCCTCGATTTCTTCGCCGAAGTCTCCGAACAGATCCTGCCTCCCGCCGAGCCCAACGAAAAGTACTTCCGCCTGCTCACCGCCGTGCTCGAACACATGCACGCCCCTCCCGGCGCCTCGGGAACCAACGACGCCGTCTGGTGCGCCGTCACCTACTTCAGTCTCTGGACTGTTCGCCTGGCCGGTCTGCTTCCCGATCTCCACGCCTGCCTCGGCTGCGGCTCCTGGCTCGAAGATCCCGAACATCCGCAGCGCGCCTTCTTCAGCCGCTTCCGCGCTGGCCTTTACTGTCACGACTGCCGCCGCGCGCTCGACCTTCGGAATTCCTGGGAACTTTCCTCCGAATCCCGCGCGATTGCCGAAGAAATCCTCCACGCTCCCGTCGCGCGGTTCGCCGGCCGTCCCTGGCCCCAGACCGTCGCGGCCGACCTGCGCCGCTTCCTCGGCCAGCAAATCGAAGCTCAGATCGAGCGGAAACTCATCACGTTTCCGGTTCTCGAAGCCGCCGCATAAATCCTCATGTCCTCACAGAAAGTGCCCACCTTCCAGGAGAACGTCATCAGGCTGAAACAGTACTGGGGCGAGCGGGGCTGCATCATTCAGGAGCCCTACGATGTGGAAGTCGGAGCCGGTACCTCCTGCCCCGAAACGTTTCTCCGCGCCCTCGGCCCTCAACCCTGGCGCACCGCGTATGTGCAGCCCAGCCGCCGCCCCGCCGACGGGCGCTATGGCGACAATCCGAACCGGCTCTACAAGCACATGCAGCTGCAGGTGATCCTCAAGCCCACGCCTGCCGACGTGATCGAGCAGTACATGGGCAGCCTCGAAGCAATCGGGATCGACCTCCGCAAACACGACCTGAAACTCGAAGAAGACAACTGGGAAAACCCCTCGCTCGGCGCCTGGGGCGTCGGCTGGCAGGTCATGCTCGACGGCCTTGAAATCACCCAGTTCACCTACTTCCAGCAGTGCGGCGGCATCGATCTCGACCTTGTGCCCGCCGAAATCACCTACGGCCTCGAACGTCTTACCGCCTTCCTGCAGGGCGTCGATTCCGTCTACGATATCGAGTGGACTCCGGGCGTGAAATACCGCGACGTTCGCTATAACGATGAATTGCAGTACTCGGTCTACAATTTCGAAACCGCGCACGTGCCCACACTCTGGAAGCTCTTCGAGATCCATGAGGGCGAAGCGCGCCGCCTGCTCGACCTCTGCGCCGAAACCAAAGATCCCGCGGAAAAACGCCGCTTCCCGCTGCTGCCCACCTACGATCACGTGCTGAAATGCAGCAATCTCTTCAATACGCTGGACGCCCGCGGGGCGATCAGCGTGACGGAACGCGTCGGCATGATCGCGCGCGTTCGTAAGCTCGCGGTCGCCGTAGCCGCCAGTTGGGTGGAGCAACAGGCATGAATCTCCTTCTCGAAATCGGCTGCGAAGAAATTCCCGACTGGATGTTGGCCGGCGCCCTGGAGTATCTCGGCAAGGCGATCGCCGACCTGAAACTGGGCGAGACCAGGCTGCGCACGGATGCCACTCCGCGCCGTCTCACGGTCCGCGCCGAGGGTCTGGTGGAACGCGAACCCGATGCCGAAGAGCGCGTCTGGGGCCCCGCCAAATCCGCGCCCGCGCCCGCCGTGGAAGGCTTCGCTCGCAAACAGGGCGTCACGGTCGACCAGCTCGAAATCGTTTCCGACGGCAAGAACGAAAAATACAGTTATATTCGGAAAATCGCCGGCCGCCCGGCTCTCGATATCCTCGCCGCGGCGCTCCCCCAGCTGATTCTGAAAACGCCGTTCCCGAAGAGCATGTACTGGCCCGGCAAAGGCGGCCCGCGTTTCATCCGCCCCATCCGCTGGATCGTTGCCCTGCTCGGCGAAACCGTGATTCCGTTCGAAATCGCGGGCGTCGCTTCCGGCAACCAGTCGAGCGGACACCGCAAGCTCGGCGCTTCGCGTTTCCCGGTCACCTTCGAAACTTACGAGCAGTCGCTGCGCGACAACTTCGTCATCCTCTCCGCCGACGAGCGCCGCGCCCGCATCCGCGCCGTTCCGACCAGGTACAAGTGCGATAACGACCTGCTGAACACGCTGGTCAATCTCACCGAATGGCCGACCCCGATCACCGGCTCGTTTGACACCGAGTTCCTCACGTTGCCGAAAGAAGTCCTCTCGACCGTGATGCGTTTCCACCAGAAATACTTCTCGGTCGAAACGCCGGACGGCAATCTTGCCCCGCAGTTCGTGGCGGTAACGAACACGGACGGCGATCCCGACGGCCTGATCGTCCACGGCAACCAGCGCGTCCTCCGCGCGCGCTTCAACGACGCCCGCTTCTTCTGGGACACCGACCAGAAAAAGATCCTGGCCGACCGCGTGGAAGATCTCGCCCACGTGACATTTCAGGCAAAACTCGGGAGTTATCTGGAAAAGACCGTCCGCACCGTGGAATTAGTCAAGGAACTCGGCGGCGACGCCCACGCGCAGCGCGCGGCGTTCCTCTGCAAGGCCGATCTCACCACCGAACTGGTCAAGGAGTTCACCGAACTTCAGGGCGTCATCGGCGGCCTTTATGCCCGCGCTCAGGGCGAGCCCGAAGAAGTCGCGACCGCCATCTACGACCATTACAAACCGGTCAGCATGGAAGACTCCATTCCACGCACGCAGTCCGGTCAGTTGCTCGCCATTGCCGACAAGCTCGACACCCTGCGAGGATGCTTCCAGGTCGGACTCATTCCGTCCGGCTCGAAAGACCCCTTCGCGCTCCGCCGCGCGGGGCAGGGAATTATCAAGATCCTGGTTGAAGGCAAACTGCGCCTGCCGATTCGTTCGCTGCTGGGCGGCGACGCGCAGCTGGAAGAATTCTTCCTCGACCGCATCCGCAACTACTTCCGCGAACTTCGCGGCTTTGCCTACGACGAAGTCAACGCGGTCATCGCTACCGGCTGGAACGATCTGATCGACGTCGAAGACCGCCTCATTGCCCTGCGCGAAGTGCGCCCGACCGAGAATTTCGAGCCGGTCGCCGCGGCCTTCAAACGCGTGAAGAACATCCTGCGCCAGAACGATGTTCAACCGTCCGTTTCCATCGACGAGGCCCTCCTCGAAGCGGGACCGGAAACCTCCCTGTATCGCTCCTTCGTCCACAACCGTGCGGCGGCGGAAGCGGCGCCCGGCGACTACCGCGCCCAACTCGCGGCGATCGCTTCGGTGCGTCCCGAAATCGATCTTTTCTTCGACAAAGTTCTGGTCAACGCGTCCGATCCGGCCGTTCGCCAGAACCGCCTTACCCTGCTTCACACCATGCTGGTCGGGTTTTCCACGATCGCGGATTTTTCAGAAATTGTAGTTTCCTCAAAATTGGAGAGTAAATGAGCAAAAACGTATTTTCCTTCGGCGGCGGCACGGCTGACGGCGACGGCAAGATGAAAGAAGTGCTCGGCGGCAAAGGCGCCGGGCTCGCGGAAATGTCCCGCGCCGGTCTGCCCGTTCCCGCGGGCTTCACCATCGCCACCCACGTCTGTAATTCCTACTTCGCCAACGGCAAGCAGATCCCCGATTCCGTACAGACCGAAATCGGCAAAGCCCTGACGAAGCTGGAGAAAGAAATGGGCCAGAAGCTGGGCGACGCGAAGAACCCCATGCTCCTCAGCGTTCGCTCCGGCGCCCGCTTTTCCATGCCGGGAATGATGAACACCATTCTCAACCTGGGCCTGAACGACACCACTACGGCCGGCCTCGCCGCCCGCAGCGGTAATGAGCGCTTCGCCTACGATTGCTACCGCCGCTTCATCCAGATGTTCGGCGAAGTCGCGCTCGAAATCGAGATGGAAAAGTTCGACCACATCTTCGACGCCCGCAAAGCGAAGATGAAGGTCAAGACCGATTCCGACCTCACCGCCGAAGACCTCAAAGCCGTCATCACCGATTACAAAAAGCTCGTCCTCAAGGAAACGAAGAAGCCCTTCCCCGAAGACGCGCGCGAACAGCTCAACCTCTCCGTCGGCGCCGTGTTCGGCTCCTGGTGGAATCCCAAGGCCGCCTACTACCGCAAGATGGAAAAGATCCCGGACGAGATCGGCACCGCCGCCAACGTTCAGGCCATGGTGTTCGGGAACATGGGCGAGACCTCCGGCACCGGCGTCGGCTTCACGCGCGACCCCGGCACCGGTGAGAAGGTGTTCTACGGCGAGTTCCTGATGAACGCGCAGGGCGAAGACGTCGTCGCCGGCATCCGCACCCCGCTGCCCATCTCCGAACTCGAAGCCATCCTCCCGGAAGCCTTCGCGGAACTCAAGGAAATCACCACCAACCTTGAGAAGCACTACAAAGACATGCAGGACTTCGAGTTCACCATTCAGGACAAGAAGCTCTACATGCTGCAGACCCGCAACGGCAAACGCACCGGCCCCGCCGCTGTCAAAGTCGCCGTGGACATGGTCGGCGAAGGCATGATCTCGAAGGAAGAAGCCATCCTCCGCGTCGCGCCCTCCCAGCTCGATCAGCTGCTGCACCCCGTCTTCGATCCGAAGACCCTGAAGGACCTGGTGAAACTCACCACCGGCATCTCGGCCTCGCCCGGCGCCGCCGTCGGCCGCGTGGCGTTCTCCGCCGAAGACGCCGTCGAAATGGTCGCCAAAGGACCCGTCCTGCTGGTCCGCAAGGAAACCACGCCGGACGATATTCACGGCATGGACGTGGCTAAGGGCATTCTCACCGCCATCGGCGGCAAGTCGAGCCACGCAGCCGTCGTGGCCCGCGGCATGGGCCGCCCCTGCGTCGTCGGCGCCGGCGAAATCCGCATCGATGAGAAGAAGAAGGTGTTCACCGCGCAGGTCGGCGGCAAAACCATCACCGTCAAAGAAGGCGACTTCATTTCGCTCGACGGCACCACCGGCGACATCTACCTTGGCCACGCCAACACCGTGGAACCGAACCTCAACCACGACTTCATCGGCACCTTCATGAGCTGGACCGATGAGTTCCGCGGCAAGTTCGGCATCCGCGCCAACGCCGACATCCCCCGCGACGCCAAAGTCGCCCGCCAGTTCGGCGCCGAAGGCATCGGCCTCTGCCGCACCGAACACATGTTCTTCGCCGAAGATCGTCTCCCGCACGTCGTCGAGATGATCCTCGCCCGCGATGAAAAATCCCGCCGCAAGGCACTCGCGAAGCTCCTGCCGATTCAGCGCGCCGACTTCGCCGGTCTCTTCAAGGCCATGGACGGCTACCCGGTCGTGATCCGCACCCTCGATCCGCCGCTCCACGAATTCCTTCCGAAGCGCGAAAATCTTCTGGTCGATTCGGCCCTGCTGCCCTACGCCGATACGAAGATGAAGAAGGAAATCTCGGCCCGCTACAAGATCGCCGTGAAGGATCTCAAGAAGCAGCTGCCGGAACTCCTGCACCGCGTCGAAGAGCTCCACGAATTCAACCCGATGCTCGGCCACCGCGGCTGCCGCCTCGGCGTCACCTATCCCGAAATCACCGAAATGCAGGCCCGCGCCATCTTCGAAGCCGCCTGTGACGTTTCGAAGAAGGGCGTGAAGGTGATCCCCGAGGTCATGATCCCGCTGATCGGTTCGGTCGAGGAATTCGACAACCAGAAGAAGATCGTCGTCCGCGTCGCCGAAGAAGTCTTCGCGAAGAAGGGCGTCACCGTCCACTACATGGTCGGCACCATGATCGAGATTCCCCGCGCCGCTCTCACGGCGGACCGCGTGGCAGGCTCGGCGGAGTTCTTCTCCTTCGGCACCAACGATCTGACCCAGACCACGATGGGCCTTTCCCGCGACGACTATACGAAATTCCAGAAAGAGTACGAGAAGGAAAAGATCTTCAAAGCCGATCCCTTCGCCGTCCTCGATCAGGAAGGCGTTGGCAAGCTGGTGAAGATGGCCGTCGACGCAGGCCGGCACGCCCGTCCCGAGCTCGAAATCGGCATCTGCGGCGAACACGGCGGCGAGCCGAGTTCGGTGCAGTTCTGCCACAAGATCGGCATGGACTATGTTTCCTGCTCTCCGTACCGTGTGCCGATCGCCCGTCTCGCGGCGGCCCAGGGTGCGATTCTCGGCGGTGGCAAAGCCGAGTCCCGTACCGCGTAATCGTAACCGGAACGCAGGGTTGTAAAGGAAAGGCGGCGCGTAAGCGCCGCCTTTTTTCGTTCAGTTAAGGTCCAGCGCTGCCTTTAAGGCCTTTTCGAGTGCATTCAGGGTTGGCGGAGCCAGCGTGCCGATCCATTCGGTCAGCTTGGCGCGATCCAGAGTCGTCACCTGGTGGCAGATTGCAATGCCGGTGGTGGATAAACCAGATCTCCCGCCGGGAATTTCGACTACCGTGGGCCCTCTTCTGGCCTGCGACGCGGAAGTCGTGAGCGGCACAACGATGATTGATTTCCAGGATGGCGTTTGATTAAAGCCGTCGTGGGACACGACAACTACCGGACGTCGACCCGTCTGTTCGGATCCTGATCGAGGCACCAGGTCCGCCCAATAAATGTCGCCTCGCCTCATAGGCTTACTTGCCGGTATTCACCAGGTGTTCGATGCTCGCCGATTCCAGATCGGTATCGAGATCGAAATCGGAACCGGCAGTCTCGGAAGCGTAGCTCAAAACTTCAGCATGTCTCTGGACTCGCGAGAGATGCCCCAGCCAAACATCGATTGCCTCACGCGCCAAAACTGTCGCTGGCACCTGTGTTCGTTCCGCTTCGGTCCTCAACTGCGCATAGGTGTGGTCCGGAAGTGGGAGGTGGAAGTTCTTCATGGTTAACCCTTACATGATTGTGCCATAGAATGATGGCATGGCACTGTGGCATCCATGAATGGCTGACTCCCGTGCTTCAATCATTCCATGCCCATCCGCATCGTCCAGCTCGGCACGCCCCGCCACCCCGATGAAGGAATACGTCTGGGCACGGTGCGCCGCCCCCCGCGGGGAGTCCCCAAAGCCGACTTCGCCCGTCTCGACTACTACGATGTCTGGTTCCCCAACCTCGCGCCCACGCCGGACCTCGTCAAACAAGCCCTGCACTCTGCCTCCGAAGCCGATCTCGCCGCCTTCCGCAAGCAGTTCCGCCGCGCGATGAGCGAACCCGGCCCCGCCCACGACCTGGACCTGCTGGCCGCGCTTTCCCACCACACCAACCTCGCCCTCGGTTGCTACTGCGAAGACGAGTCGCGCTGCCACCGCGCGGTTCTGCGCGCGCTCCTGCTGGAACGCGGCGCCGCAGTCGTTTAGATTCGCCGCGTCATGGCCGGGACATCCGCCGGCGCACAGGCTGTGCCTCCGTGCTCATCCCCGCGCTCAGATCGTCCAGCCACATCACCGCCCCGTCCACATCGGTGAACTCCGAGAGCGCCACCAGCTTCCAGGTGCTCGCCAGTGGCACGGAGATCTCGCGATCGCCCACCGCGATGGAATGCGTCAGCTTACTGCCGCCAATCTTCTTGGCGGTTGCCGTCAACTCCCGCTCATTCCCCTCACGGCCCGACAGCACAAAAAAGCCCGGCCCGCGCCAGCGGAATAAGGCGTCCTCCGGGTTCAGCTCCTGGGCCAAATACTGCGCGAAATAAACCAGGATCTGGTCGCCCACCTTATATCCGAACCGGAGATTGATCGCCTGCACTCGTTCGAGGCTGAACGACAGAATATAGCCCGGCCTGCCGGGCCTCTCCAGCGCCGCGCGGATCGCTTCGACACCGCTTTGCGCGGAAGGCAGCCCGGTCACCGGATCCACCAGATTCCGCCCGCCCGTGCCATCCGCGGCGGGCAGCGAAGACTCCGCCGCCGGACTCCTCCACGCCACCGGCGCGCCCCCCTGGGGATCGCGACCATCCTCCTCCGCCGCTTGCCTGCGCCCCGCCGAAGCCTCCTCGGCAATCTTCTGCAGACAACCGTTCAGCCGCGCGTTGAGCAGGGTCAGTTCCTCGGCGTCGGCGGCATTTTCCATCTCATTCCGGATGACCCGCAGCATTTCGGCCGTCTCGCAGCCGCAACGCGACACCAGGATCACCGTATCGGTAAGAGACGTGATGGATTTTCGGGCCTGCTCCCGCCGCGCGAGGTGAAACCGTTCCGCTGACGATGCGTAGATCTCCAGCGTCCGCGCCGCCGACCCGCAGATGCCCCGCACCGTCGCGGCGTCCCGCGCGCTTTCAAACTGTGCCCGAAACCCGTCGATCGTGGTCAGGAACTGCGCCAGTTCCCGGGGATTGTAGCGAACCGCATTCAACGACATCGCCTCGAGTAACATCGAGACGGCCCGCCGAAGACCGCTGTGCAGATCTTCGGCTGCGCCTTCCGAACCATCCATTCCGCGAAGGGCGATCTCCTGTCCGCCATTTTATTCCTTTTTCGGGGGAAGTAAATGCGGGCGTCCTGTTCTGGTCACCGGCCCATTTGCTATCATGCCGTTTCCTCCACCCAGTTGTGGCCCATCCTCAAGGAGAAAGCCGTGAAATCCTCTTTCACTCAGTCCATCGTCCTGATCGCCCTGTTTTCAGGCGTTCTGAGCGCCCAGTCCGGGCCGGAACGCCGCGACGGTTACATCCCCATGCTCTGGGATGCCGAACAGGGGCGCCTGCTGTTCGAACTCACCCGCTTCGACCAGGACATCCTCTACTTCACCTCTGTCGCCAAGGGCAGCGGCTCCGGGAGCGTTGGCCTCGAATGGGCCGGCGGCGGTGAAGGCGGCGTGATTCAGTTCCAGCGCGTCGGCCCCAAAGTCATGGTGGTGCAGAAGAATCTGCGTTTCCGCGCCGGCACCGGCGGACCCGGTATCGCCAAAGGCATTGACGCTTCGTTCCCGGATTCCATCATCGCCAGCCTGCCCGTTATCCGCACGGAGGCCGGCAAAGTTATTGTGGACGCCACGCCTCTGGTCGTCCGCGATTCCGCCGGTTTCGCGGCAGCCAGCGCCGGTGGCGGACGTGGCGGCGGTCGCGGTCCCCAGGCCGTGGAACTCATCGCCGGCACCACGTGGCGTTTCGATCCCGCCCGCAGCGCCATCTACCTGCCCCACACCAAGGGTTTCCCGAAGAACAGCGAAGTGGAAGTGACCGCCACCTATGAGGCCGTCACCGGCGGCGCCCGCACCGCGCCCGAATCGCGCGTGCTCACCGGCCGCCTGCACTACAGCTTCGTCGAGCCGCCCACCGGCTACAAGCCGCGCAAGACGGATCCCCGCATCGGCGTTCAGGGCATCCGCTTCGTGGACTACTCGCTCCCGCCCACTTCCTCCAACGTCGTGGAATGGGCCCGCCGCCATCGCCTCGAAAAGAAGGATCCGAACGCGGCTCTCAGCGAGCCGAAACAGCCCATCGTTTATTACCTCGACGCCGCCGTTCCGGAGCCCACCCGCTCAGCTATGAAAGACGGCTTCCTCTGGTGGAACAAGGCCTTTGAGGCCGCCGGCTTCAAGAACGCGCTCCAGATCAAGGACACCCCGGCCGACATGGACCCCATGGACGTTCGTTACAACCAGATCTACTGGGTGGATCGCGACGAGCGCGGCTACTCCACCGGCGGCGGTCTCACCGATCCCCGCACCGGTGAAATCCTCGCCGCCCGCGTGCGCCTGGAGTCCGACCGCGTCCGCACCGTGAGCCGCTACTGGCAGACCTACGAACCGCAGACCGCGCGCGGCGGTGGGGGCGATGACGATGGCTTCCTCGACGCCGGCCTGCCCCCGTACTCCACGCCCGAAACCGAACAGCAACTCGTGCTGCTTCGCCAGGCGCTGCTCACGGCCCACGAAACCGGCCACACCCTCGGCTTCGATCACAACTGGAACTCGAGCATGAACGACCGCGCTTCCGTCATGGAGTACCCGTCGCCCCGGCTCAAGGTCGTGAACGGCAAGATCGATCTCACCGACGCTTACCAGAAGCAGATCGGCGCCTACGACATCATGACCGTGCGCTACGCCTACACCGAATTCCCGCCCGCGCAGGAACAGGCCGGTCTCGAAAACATCATCAAAGACATGCGCAAAGCGGGCCTGCTCTTCACGCCTTCCACCGACCCCCGCTGGAACCGCTACGACGACGGTCCCGACCCCGCCGAATACCTCCGCCAGGCCGCCGCGCAGCGCAAAATTTTGCTCGCCAACTACGGCCCCGGCGTTCTGCGCGATGGCGAGCCACTCGGCGACCTCCGCGGCATCCGCCTCTGGATGACTTACCTGCACCACCGCTGGTCCATCGACAGCGGCGTCCGCTACATCGGCGGCCTGTACACGAACTTCGCTGTGAAGGGCGAGTCCATCCCGGCCACCGAGATCGTGCCCGCCGCCAAACAGCGTGAGATCCTCGGCCTGCTGCTCGACGACGTGGATCCCGCCAGCCTCGCCATCCCCGAGGCCCTGCTCGCCAGCCTCACCGTTGCCGTCGACCGCAGCGTGTCGGGCGGCCGTGGCGGCGGCGCGCGCGGTCCCGATCAGGAAAACATGGAGTCCTCCACCGGCGCCGCCTTCGACCACCTCGCCGCGGCCCGCACCATCGCCGGACTGGTGTTCGATCAGATCTTCGAGCCCGAAACGGCCGCGCGTCTCATCGGCTTTGCCGATCGCCAGCAGAACGCTCTCACCCTGCCCGAAATGATCGACGCCTGCGCGAAGAAGGTCTTCGGCTCGCCCGCGCCGGCCGGCATGCTCCGTTCGATGCAGCGCCAGACCCAGCGCGTTTTCCTCGACGCGGTGATGACTCTCGGCGCCAGCCCCAACGCCACGCCGGACGTCAAAGCGGTGGTGATGGCCTCACTCGCCAACATCCGGACCACGGTCGCCGGTCTCAAAGACGCCGACCCGGTCAATGAAGCCAGCCTCCGCCAGATGGAACGCGACCTGACGCGCTATGCCCAGAACCCGATGGCGCCGAAGAAGTCGTCCGGCACGCCGCCCATCATGGCGCCGATCTGATCGGATGCAAGCCTAATTCTCCGAGGGCTTCTCCACGTGATCGATCACGATCACGTCGGCGAAGCCCTTTTGCGCTTTCAACTCCAGCCCCAGTTGCTGCCGCCCGGCCGCGAAGATCGTCGGCCCCGACGTGTCGATGGGCGCGCCGTTCAGCAGCGCATTCTCCGGCACGCCCGGCGGCAACTCGCGCGTGTAATCCAGCGTGAAATCGTAACCGCCCCGCAGCCCGGTCAAGTCCACCACCGGCCGGTCCAGCATCTGCGCCAGCCGAAACGCGACGTAATCCATCGGCGCGGAAATCGCCTTCAGTTTTACCCGCACCATACCGCTGATATTCGTGTCGATCCACGGCTCGCCGGCATTCGCGGCCTCATGCCGAGTCATCTTCACCCCGCCTTTGTCCACCACCAGCGCGTAGACCGGCATTTCTTTTTTCTCTTTGTGATAACGCAGGTGAAACCGCTCGGTGAGCAGATCGATCAGCATCGCATGCAGTTCCTCGGTGCTCGACGGCCGCTCCGCTTTCGCGTCCATGTCGAACGGTTCCGTCTGCACCCACGCGGGCCCGCCCTGAATCTGCTCGGCTTTGACGCGAAACGCCACCTGCAACATCAGCTGCAGAGGGCAGTTGGTGGCCTGATACCGCTGTCCCCCCGCCGCCGGACGGATGCCGCCGAAGTTCTTCCCCGGCGCGCTCGGCTTCAGCGACGCCACCTCAAAATGCAACGCCTGCGCGCTCAGCAGCACGCAGGCGAAGAGTACAGAGAGACAGGTCCGTTCGATCACCGCTTCATTATCGAACGGACCTGTTGGACTTAAAACCGGATGTGCGCCGAAAGCTGCATCACACGCGGACTGCCGAGCGTCTGCTGCAGCAAACCAAGTGTGGCCGACGGAGCGCGCACCGTAATTGCCTTAATCGCATTGCCCGATCGCGTCACGCTGTAGAGGCTGGTGCTCGCGCTCGGAACGTCGAAATCCGGATGGTTGAGCACGTTGAAAACATCCAGCCGCAACTGCAGCCCGATGCGCTCCGTGATCCTCGTGGTCTTGCCCAGCGCCAGATCCGCGCGCGTCTGGAACGGCCCGCGGAAGGTATTCCGGCCGGTAGCCGAGAATCCCGCCTCATACGTATCGCAAACCGTAGCGCCGCTTACGGTCGCGCAGGGCGGAACGCCCATCGTTCCCGGAGCGATGGTCGGTATATAAAGCTTCGACACATCGAACAGCGGCTTCAGCGGATTCACGCCCGTGGTTCCCTGCAGCCGCAGATCGGACATCGAAACGCCCGGCTGGAAGCCGATAATCGGATCGGCGATGTTGATCGTGGTGCTGTTGTAAAGCCCCGCCACGGCGCCCGAAAAGTCATAGACGTTGTAGGGCTGGCCGCTCTGCAGGCCCACCACGCCATTCAGCGTCCAGCCGTTCACTACTGCCGCCAGGAGCCCCGTCTTCGCCGAAACTCCGGGAATGTCGTAAGTCCATGTGGAGTTGAAAACGTGCGTGCGGTCGAACGTGGAGGACGCATAGGACTGGCTCGGTTCCAGCGGATTGTTGCCGTTGAAGAACAGGCCAAGATTCGACTGCACATCGAGCGCATGCGACCAGGTGTAAGACGCCGACGCCTGGAAGTGATGGCTGAAGCTCTTCTTTACGCTCGATTGCAGCGCATGGTAGTTGGAGAAGCCGGAAGTCCGGTACAGCACCGAGTTGCTGGAGAAGCCGGGATACGGCACCCGCAGATCCGTGTTGCCGCCCTCGTAAGTCGCCACGCTTTCCGCCGGCACGATGTTGAAGCCATAGCTGGAAGTCTGGCCGTTGATGGGATTCGACGCCGTCGCGATGCCCGGCTGGTTGAAGGGCACCGGCAGCACCTGATTCGCGCCGTGGTTGCCCACGTAACCCAGCGTGAAAACCCACGAATTGACCGGCTGGTACTGCAGATCGAAACTCCAGTTCATGGTGTAAGGCAGCGTGTTGTGCGCATCGTAGCCCCCGAAGATATACGGCGCCGCGCCGCCGACCATCTGCGCCAGATTGGGCAGCTGTTTCGCGAGCACGGCGGGGTCACCCGGCGTTCCCGGCGCGGTGGGCCCGAAGGGATTCGACAGCGTCCCGTTCAGCGGCGCGCTGATCGGCACCGTGAAGGGCAACTGCATGGTGACGCCGAAGGGACCGCTGAAACCGCGCCCCGCGCCCGGTGAGAAGTACGTGAAAAGTTCGCCGCGGTCGTAGTAAAGTCCGAAGCCGGCCCGAACGGTCAGATGCTTCACGAAGCCCGGGCTCCACGCCGCTCCCAGCCGGGGTCCGAAGCCGAACTGCCGGCCCTTCAGCGTCGAATTCGAAACGCCGCTCGTCGCGTAGGGAGAATTCCCGGCGAAAACCAGACCGCTGTTCGTAATTGTGTCCGTGCCCGCGTTGTACTTGTACAGATCGGAATCGAAATTGACCAGCGTGCCGTGCTTCTCACTCAGCGGACCTTCCAGGTCATAGCGGAAGCCGAGGCTCAGCGTGAGATTGCTCTTCAGCTTATAACTGTCCTGCGCGAACGCGCCCACCTGATCGGCCCGGTAATAGCGGTTCGCCGAACCGTTGTAGAAAGTGGAACTCGACGTGTTCTCCGCGCCCGCCAGGAACTGCGCGAAATTGGTGAACGCGATGGACGCCGCCTGCGTGTTGCGGTTGATCACGTTCAGCTGCGTGTGGTTCCACGTGGCGCCGAAGGACAACGTATGGCGGCCGCGGACCCAGTTCGCCGTGGAGCTCAGATCCCATTTATTCTGAAACACGCCGACATTCGCGAAATTGCCGCTCGGTCCGAAGCTCAGCGTCTTGTTCAGGGCATTGTCGACCGTGCCCAGCGAGATCTGCGGGAACGTGTTGATGCCCCAGAGATTCACACCCAGATCGGCGGGCGTGAACGGCTGCTGTGTGTTGGCATAAGACCGCATGCGGACGAAACCCAGTTTGTTTTCCCACGTCAGGTTCGGGTTCAGCACCGTGGTGTTATCGATGGACGCCAGTTCGGAACCGGAATCGAGGGACTTGCCGAAACCATTGATCGCCGTGCCGCCGCCGTAAGGGTTGTAGTTCGGCGCATCCTGGAAAAGATACTTCACGCTGAGGCGCTCCCGGTCCGTCCAGTTGTAATCCACGCTGCCGGTTGCGATCGACGCCTGCGAAGTGCTCGGGCTGCCGGTCACGGTCACGTTATAACCCAGCTGTTTCGCGAGCACGGGGTCCGTGATGGTGGCGCTCGGAATGAAGTAAGTGCCGTTGACCTTCGCGTTCATGATCTTCAGCGCGGCCGGATCGATCTGGCTCGCCGCCACCGCGACGCCGAGATCCTGCTGCGCCACGGCCGAGAGCGTCGCCGCGCTGCGGTCGTCGGTGAGGTGCTGCGGCACCGTCTGCGACTGCGTGCCCGCCAGGTTATCGCTCACCCGCAGCGCCTGGAACGACGCGAAGAAGAACAGCTTGTCTTTCAGGATGGGTCCGCCGATGGTGCCGCCCGGGCGGTTGTAGTGCAGCGGCGGCACCTTCTGGCCGGCCGGCACGGAAGTGTTGGCATTCCGGAAAAACGGCGCGGCATTGAAAATATTGTTCTGAAAATACTCGTAGACTTCGCCGTGAAAGGCGTTCGATCCCGACTTGGTGATCAGCGAGATGTGCGCGCCCGATTTCGCGCTCTGGGTCGCGTCGTACATCGCCGTGTTGACACGCACTTCCTGCAGCGTCTCCTGCGGCGGCGAAGGCAGCGCCTGGCCGATGCCGTCGTAAACCGACGTATTCGTGCGAACCTCGCCCGCCACCGTGCTGCCCTGGCCGGTGTTGAGCGTAAAGCGGCTGGAATCCACCTGGCTGCCGGATTTCCCGTTGAACAGGTTATCCGAATTCACGCCGTTGATCACGAAGCTGTTCGACGAGTCCCGCTGTCCGTTGGCCCAGATCGCCTGATTGCCCAGGCCGCTGTTCGACCCCGTGCCGGCCAGAAAGTCCGCGTTCACGCCCGGCGAAAGCAGCGCCAGTTGCGTGAAACTCCCGGTGCCGAGCGGCGTCTCCCGGATGGTGCGCTCTTCCAGCACGTAACCATTGGTCGGATCCGTCTCATTCAGCAGCGGCGTGCCGGTCACTTCCACCGTGGTGCTGATCGCGCCCACTTTCAGAGCGCCGTTCACCGTGGTGGCGCGTTCCGCCTGCACCAGAATCTCGGGATGCGACTCGCTGTCGAAACCTTCCTTGCGAAACGTGACCGTGTAAGTGCCGATCGGAAGGTTCGGAATCTGATACAGGCCGTTGTTCTGCGTCTTCGCCGTCACCTGCAGGTTCGTCGCCTGACTCCTGACGGAGACCGTTACGTCTCCAATGGAAGCGTTGCTCGTGTCGGTCACGTTCCCCAGAATCGTTCCGAGCAGTCCCTGCGCATAAGCGGCGTTATGCAGCGAGGCGAAGGACAACAGTCCAATTAATAATGCAGTACTTTTTTTCATGTGTTTTTCGCGAGGGCCGGATTCGCAGGTTACCAGCCGCAGATTAGATCCGTGTTACAGAGCCGCGACCGAACCGTTACATCGGCGTTTTATATCCATCGGGTTGCATTATGGTGAATCCTGCATGAATAGCGCGACGCCGCGCCCCGTCTCTGCTTACAATCGTGTTTCGGATGGCGCGCGCGGAGTTACTCATCGTCGAAGACGAACCGGAGATGGCGGATGTGCTGCGGCAGGGCTTCGAGCAGGACCAGTACACCGTCCATCTGGTTCGCGACGGCGGCGCCGCGCTCCGGTTAGCCTCCGAACATCGCTTCGACGCCATCGTTCTGGACGTCATGCTGCCCGTGATGGACGGCTTCCGCGTGGCCTCCGCGCTCCGCAAATCCGGCAACCGAACGCCGGTGCTCATGCTGACCGCGCTTGATTCCGTCACCGACGTGGTGCTGGGGCTCGAATCGGGAGCCGAGGACTACGTCACCAAGCCGTTCTCTTTCCTCGAACTCTCGGCCCGCGTGCGGGCGCTGCTGCGGCGCAGTGATCCCCGGCCGCTCACTCTCTCCGCGGCGGATCTGAAGATGGATACCGAGTCGCACCAGGTGCTGCGCGGCGACCGTTCCGTGAATCTGACTCCCACGGAATTCCGCGTCCTGCACGTGCTGCTGGCCAACGCCGGCCATGTGGTCGCCCGCAAGGAACTGGCGCGCGTTGCGTGGGGTTCCGGCACGTCGGCCGACGACAACAATCTCGACGTGATCATCAGCGCGCTGCGGTCGAAGGTGGATAAAGGTAACGGTCCGCGCCTGATCCACACCGTGCGCGGTTTCGGCTACCGGATTGTGGAGAACTGATCCGCTGAAACTCCCCATCCGCATCCGCCTGGCCCTGATTTACTGCGCCGCGTTCTGCGTCCTGTTCGGCGCGCTGGAAGCGGCGGCCTGGTGGAGCGTGCGCGCCGCCATCCACTCCATCGTGGATCACGAACTGGAGACCAGGCTGGCGGGTCTGCAGGACCACATCGGCCGCCATCTGGAACGCTTTGGCTGGCCGGAACTGAGCGCCTCTCTGCAGAACCATCCCGCCTTCCAGCCCAATCTTCTCTTTGTCCGCAAGAGCTCCGGCCCCGGCAAGACATCCGGCACCGGCAAGACATCCGGCCCCGGCAAGACGTCCGGTGAAGTGGTCTTCAGCAACCCCTGGGCGAAGCAGGTGGCGCTGCCGGATACCGCGGGTTTCGCCACGGTGGACAGCCCCGGCCACGCTCTCCGCGTCCTGCTCTCGCGCGTCACTTTCGACCATGAGCTTTACGACGTGATCTGCGCGACGGACCTCTGGATTCCCGCCACCATCCTGCGCCGCCTGTGGCTCTGGATGCTGCTGTCGCTCCCGGCGGTTCTGCTGGCCGCTTCCGCCGCGGGTTACTGGATCAGCGGGCGGGCGCTGCGCCCCGTCTCCGGCATCATCGCCGCCGTCAACGCCATCGACTCCACGAATCTCGGGCAGCGCATCGCGGTCCCCTCCACCGGTGACGAGGTGCAGGCGCTCGCCGAAACCATGAACGGCATGCTGGTCCGCGTCGAGGAAGGCTTCCGGCAGGTGAGGCAGTTCACCGACAACGCCTCGCACGAGTTGCGCACGCCCATCGCCATCATTCGCGCGGCGGCCGAGATCGCCCTTCTGAAACCGGGCGCGGAAGAGCGCAGCTATCGCGACGCGCTGCACCGCATTCTGCGGCAGGCGGAGCGCAACTCGGTGCTGATCGAACAGCTTCTGGAACTGGCGCGCGCCGACGCGGGCGCGATCGCCGGCCAAGCCATTCGCCGGACCAGCGTCGACCTCGCCGCCAGCCTGTCGCATGCCTGCTCGGAAATCGCCCCGCTGGCTGCGGAAAAAGGCCTGCGCCTCAACTTTCAGGCAGCCTCGGCTCAGGCAAGCCCGCCCCTGTTTGTGGACGCGGATGAAGACCGCCTGCGCCGGCTCTGGCTCATCCTTCTCGACAACGCCGTGAAGTATACGCCGGAGGGCGGAGAAATCACGGCCCGAACGCTGCGCGCCGACGGGCGGCTCTGTTGTGAGGTGGCCGACACGGGCATTGGCATCGGCGCCGAACACCTGGGCCGGATCTTCGAACGTTTCTACCGCGTGGATAAGGCGCGCAGCCGCGAAACGCGTCGTGCCGGCCAGAGTGGCGCGGGCCTCGGTCTGGCGATCGCCTGCGAGATCGCCCGTCTGCATGGCGCCCGCATCGAAGCGAAGAGCTCTGCCGGCGGCGGTTCCCGCTTCCTCGTGCTCTTTCCCGCTCCGTCGCCGGACGGAATTCCGCAGCCTTCAGGTAATCCTCAGGTTCCTCTCATTTCCCTGAAATAAGCCGTTGTTAGCCTGGATGAGACGTCCGCCGGGCGTCCGACCGCAACCGATGGCAAATCACAAAGTTGTAATACGTAAAGCGATGCGCTGGGTGCATCTCTGGCTGGGCCTCGTGGCCGGTATCTTCGTGGTGCTGATGGGAGTAACGGGCGGGATCGTCGCCCTGCGTCCCCCAATGGCGATGTGGCTTTCGCCGCCGGCGCAGACCACCAACTGCGCGGCCGTTACCGACTGGAATCGCGTCGAATCCGAAGTGCGCGCGTATGCGGGAACCCCGATCAACCGCATTTATCTTCCGGACGCCGGCGAATCCCGCACGCGTTTCCGCACGGACGATGGCGATAAAGTGTTCCGCCATGTGATCTACGATGCCTGCTCGGACAAGGTTCTCGGCTTCGCCAGTCTCGGCTGGATGGACTGGCTGGTGGACTTGCACCACAACCTGCGTGCCGAAAAGACGGGCCGCACCGTGGCCGGCTACATCGGTCTGGTGCTGCTGGTCAGCGGCATCACCGGCTTCCTGCTGTGGCTGCTCGCCGGCGCCCGCGTGAGCAAACTGTTTTCCTATCGCGCCGGCCAGTCGGGCATCAAAACCTCGCTCGATCTGCACCGCGTGTTCGGACTGGCCGCTGGTGCGCTGCTGGTATTCGCCGCCTTCACCGGCATCTGGCTGTCATTTCCTCAGACTCTGCGGGGCATGCTCGCCGCGGTGGCCCCGTTCTCGCGCGACGAACGGCCCGCCCGCGGTGGCGCAGGCAAGGGAGAGAAGGCCGGCCTGAACGAACTGATTACCGCGGCGCAGCGCGCCATTCCCGATGGCAGGCTTCGCGAGATCCGCCTGCCGGAAGGCAACGGCAGCGTCCAGATTCGCGTGTGGCGGCCCGGGGACTTCCGGTCCCTCGGCAACAACGTCGTCTATCTGAACAGCGCCGCGAAGGTGACCGCGGTTGACCTCTACGCCGGCAAACCCTTCGGCAATCGTTTCGTCCAGGCGATGGCCGGCCTTCACTACGGCGAGTGGGGCGGCCTGCCGTTCCGTCTTCTCTACGCGGCCGCGGGCTTCGCCTCCGCGCTGCTGATGGTCACGGGCGTACTGCTCTACTGGCTGCCGCGCCGCCGGAAATCCGTCGCCCGTCCGCAACCCGTTCCCGCCGCGCACAGCGTGGCATAGAAACCAATCGCATTTCAGGAAAAGACATATGAAATCCGTTATCGTACTGACGTTCGCGGCGGCGCTGGCGGCCTTCGCCCAATCGGACCGCGCCTCGGTTACCGGCACGCTCCGCGATCCGCAGCATTCCGTGGTGGTGGACGCCACCGTTACCATTCGCTATCCGGATACGGGCCTCACGCGTCCGGTGACGACGAATCACGCCGGCGTCTATCTGTTCGCCGGCCTTCCGCTGGGCCACGTCGTGATCGAAGTCGCGAAAGACGGTTTCCGGGGGATTCGGACCGAGACCGATCTCGGCGTAGGCCAGACGAAGACGCTCGATTTCGACCTCGAGATCGCCAGTGTCAGCAGTGAAGTGGAAGTGGTCGCCGAGACCGAACTGGTTCGCAACTCCGCGGCGGTCGGCGCGGCGATGGGCACCACGCAGATCGCGCAGCTTCCCGTGAACGGCCGCAACTGGCAGAACCTCATGCTGCTGGTTCCCGGCGCCATCGATACGGGCGCGGGCAACGGCGCGAGCGTGCGCTTTTTCGGGCGCGGCGGCGACGACAACAATTTCCGCATCGATGGCGTGGATGCCACCAGCGTGCGCAACCAGGCCGAATCGAAGAGCCGCATCATGATCTCCGAAGACGCCATCGCGGAGTTTCGCGTCAATTCCGCGCTCTACACCGCCGAATCCGGCGGCGCTCCCGGCGGCCAGGTGGATATCGTTTCCAAGACCGGCAGTAACCAATTGCGCGGCAGCGTTTTCGAGTATCTGCGGAACAGCGCGGTGGACGCGCGCAGCCCGTTCGACGGCGCCACGCTCCCGCCGTTTCGCATGAACCAGTTCGGTGGCTCGGCCGGCGGCGCGCTCTGGAAAGATCACACCTTCGTCTTCGTGTCTTACGAAGGCCTGATCCAGCGGCAGGGCAAGACGCAGATCGGCTTCGTGCCCACCGATGCGTTTCGCGCCAAAGTCGCGCCGGCCCTCAAGCCCCTGCTCGACCTCTACCCGGAAGGCACCACGCCGATCGCGGGCAACTCGAACTACATGCAATGGAACGGCGTGGGCAGTTCCACGCAGGATGAGCATGTCGGCCTGCTGCGGCTCGACCACCGCTTCTCGGACGCCGTCAGCTCTTACTTCCGCTTCACGAAGAACAGCACGGACATCTTCGCGCCGAATGCGTCTCTGCCCTATGGCACGCGGAATCTGGACGCGCCCACCAGCGGCGTCTTCGGTTTTCTCTGGCTGATCAATCCGCGCACCACCAATGAACTCCGCCTCGCCGCGAATTACGCCCAGCCGCTGAACTCTATCCCGACGGGCGCGATCGCCTCCGTTTCCATCCCTTCGCTCTCCACCATTCCCGGCGGCAACCGCCGCATCGCCATTGGCATCACGGAGTCCCTTGTCGACCAGTGGTCCACCCTGCGCGGCGCTCACACGCTGAAGGCAGGCATCGAAGTTCGCCGCGTGCAGCTGATCGTGCACGATTTCAACCTTTCCGACGGCACCGCGAGTTATGCCTCTCTCACCGACTTCCAGAACAACAAGCTGAACACGCTGGCGGGCTCCGGTGAACTGCCGACCAAGCAGATGCGGAAGATCGAGTATTTCGGCTATGTGCAGGACGAATGGAAGATCCGGCCCAACCTGACTGCCAATCTGGGCCTGCGCTATGAGTTCTACAACGTCTTCACCGAGCGTTTCCATCGCGACATTCCCTTCGACATCCAGACCTGCGGCGGCTACTGCCCGGTGGGCTCCGACTTCGCCTTCCCGGACACGAACAATCTGGCGCCGCGCGTGAGTTTCGCCTGGTCGCCGGAGCGGTTCAAAGACCGCACCGTGATCCGCGTGGGCGGCGGCATCTTCTACGGCGACGCGCAGCTGGGCGACCAGTACAGCCCGGCCAACAACGATGCGTCGCGCTACACGCTCTCGGCCGCCACCACGCCTGGCCTCGCCTACCCGTTCGATCCCTTTATCAACCCGAACGCCGCCATCGCCAGCGCGCCGCGCTCGCAGCCCCGCAACAAGCGCAATCAGGTTTCGCAGCAGTGGGGGCTCAGCATCCAGCAGGCTTTGACCAGCAAAATCAGCTTCACGGCGGGCTACAACGGACAGCAGAACTACCACACCTTCAGCCGCACGTATGTGAACCTGATCAATCCCGCGACCGGCCTGCGCCCGCTGCCTTCGCTCGACCAGGTGGACGTGCGCGGGGAGGACGGCGTCTCGAACTTTCACGGACTGGTCAACACGCTGCAGGCGAACGCATGGAACGGCCTGCTGCTCCGCGTCAATTACATGTACTCGCATGCGCTGAACGATGGCTCGGCGGGGGGCGGCTCGGCGGACGGCACCGGCGCGGAAAACGTCTCCTGCCGTTCCTGCGAGAAAGGCAACAGCTCTTACGATGCGCGGCACGTGTTCAGCGCCAACTTCGCCTACCAGATTCCCTTCGGCCGCAGTCACTGGTACGGCGGCTGGCAGTGGAGCGGCATCTCGACCGCCCGCACCGGCCTTCCGCTCAGCATCGCCGTGACGCGCAAAGCCACCGACGTGCCGGACGGCAACGTTCTCTCCACCCAGCGGCCGGATCTGGTTCCCGGCGTTCCCGTCTATCTGAACTACGGCTCCTCGGGACTCTGGCTGAACCCCGCCGCGTTCGCCGTCCCCGCCAAAGGCACGTGGGGAAATCTGGGACGGAACACGCTGCGCGCGCCCAGCCTTTTCCAGATCGATACCGCGTTCTCGAAGAAGTTCCGCATCACCGAGCGGATGTCGTTCGAACTCGGCGCGGAGGCGTTCAATCTTCTGAATCATCCGCAGCTGGGGAATCCCGGTGTGAACATCAGTTCCACTTCCAGCTTCGGTAAGATCACCGCGCCGATCAATACTTCACCCGTCGGGGCCGGCACCCCGCGGCAACTGCAGCTGATGACCCGGTTTTCGTTTTAGTCGCCAGTAATGTAACTACCGCCTCCCGGGCTGATCTTGTGATGAATTTAACGCCCGGGACAGGTTAGTTCGCTTCAACGCCAAACAGCGTTCCAAAGAGTACCATTCCCATCTTTTTGGAATTTATAAGTCAGTTAGTCATTTATTTTCGGACCTATACTACCTGAGTGCCTGAAAAGGCACATCCGATGAAAGGATGACTCATGAAAGTATATCGTTCCCGACAAATTACGGCAGTGGCGGTGCTATATTGCGCCGCTCTGGTTCCGGTAACAGTCGTCGCGGCGCCTCCTGCCACAATTGAGATCAACGGAGACGACCTGGCGGCGGGTCAACTCTATCTGAATCTCGGTTTCAACGTGAAGACCGGACCGCTGCGCGAGGGCGTCACCAGAGTTTCCGCTATCCCGGCCGCGCCGACCATTCCCGCCGTAACGTTCGGCTTTTATCCGGCGGATCTGCAGAACCCGCAGAACAACCCGACCCTGCAGAAGTTTACGTCGCACAATATCTTCGTCAATCCCCTGAATCCTGCGTCCGGCGTGTATGCCCAGAGCGCTGGGGGACCCACCCTGTCGGATGCGGACACTTTCCTCGGCAAACTTTACAGCAGCAACATGTTTCACATCCTGGACCAGTACACCGCCGGTCTTGCAGCCACCGTCGGTCAGGGCGCCGCGCTGAATTACAACGTGTATCGCCAGACTCTGGGGGATGCCGATCTCGCGGTGCTGGTGCATGCTTCCGCCCGAACGTTCGGCGCCGGTTACGGGCAGATTCACCACCTCTTTTTCTCGCAGGGAACCGACGTTTGCACCCAGTTCGGCGCAAGCGGCAGCAGTGTGGAGTGTTATTCCCCCGACAATCCGGCCACCTGGTATTTCTGCGGTTTCCATGGCTCCATGAAATTCGCGGACCTCGGCGTCGTCATCTTCTCCGTTGAGCCTTATACCAATGTGTCGGGATGCAGAGTTCCGACTTCTCCCGCCGGTGCCAGCCCCAACGGGCCGGCGATCGACTCGATGGCCAGTGTGCTGTCCCATGAGACGTTCGAAGCGATCACCGATCCGGACCAAAATCTGAACGCCTGGTATAACCGGAGAGGCGCATTCGCCGGCAATGAAATCGGCGACGAATGCGCTTTCGTGTTTGCCCTTCCTGCCGTGTCGCTGAACGGCACGAGTTACCAGATCCAGTCGGAATATTCCAACACGCTTCACGGCTGCACGTGGGTGCCGTAGGGACGGGCTGAAATCACTCGTGGCACGGCCCGGCTCCTCGCCAGGCCGTGCCCATACGTTCGGAAACCCGGCAACAAAGCTTGCTCAGCGCCAGAGCTTCTGCAGTCGATTCCGGGACATTCCGAGAGTTCCCATGCCAACCACAAGGAGTACCATCGTTCCCGGTTCCGGCGACGGCGTGAGATCCGCCGGGTTATCGCTGATCCGGAGAAAGCCGTCCCCCGGATTGGCGCCGCCCTGGAAGAACAGGAGCGACACCGAGGCACTCAGGTAAGAGCCACCCGCCCCGCCGGCGCCGCCGTTGCCATCGCCGCCACCGCCACCCGAGTACCCCCCGCCGCCTCCGCCACCCTGCCAGCCGCCGCCGCCACCGCCGCCGAAGCCGCCGTTGGCAAACGGTCCGCCGCTGCAGTCGTCACAGCCGCCGGCGCCGCCGGCAAATGAGAACGCGCCGAATCCGCCCCCACCGGCGCTTCCCAGCCCCGTGCCGGGCGCGTTGCCCACACCATCGGACCCGGCGCCGGTCCATCCCCCGCCGCCGCCTCCGTTGAACGCAACGTCCGAACTGGTCCCTCCCAAGCCACCGCTGCCACTGGCGCCGCCGGTGCCGCCACCGTCGGCGGTTCCGTCCCAACCGGCTTCCTGGAAGCTGGAACCCGCGATTCCGCCCGAGAACGCGTAACCCGCGCCCCCGCCGCCACCCGCGATCGACAGCGGATCGGGAAGCCCGTCAATCCAGAGGAAGGTCCCTCCTCCGCCGCCGCCACCCCAACCCGTGCCGAAGTTGCCGGTCGCGCCGGATTGGCCCACGATCAAGTCGAGGACCGTTCCGGCGGTCAGGTTTACCGATCCCGCGATCAGAGAGCCGCCGCCCCCCAGCCCGCCGGCTGCCGAGCCGCCCTCCGCGGCGGCCAAAAGGATGTAATAGGTGCCGCTGGTGGTGATTTCCTTCTGCTGCAGCCCGCCCGTGTAGCCGAATTGCAGCGAGGTTGCGGATGCGCCGGACGCCATGACCGCGACGGCCATCAGTCCCGCGAACGGATATTTCGTTTTCATTGTCAGTCCTTTCATTGCTTTTTCCTCAGGAATGGTTGCCGGGGGTGGCAGGGTGCAGCCACCCCCTGGCGTTTCGTCCGGCTCGCGATCAGAACGCGATCCGCAGCACTCCGGCCGCGTCCGTAAGCGAGCCCGCGGCGTTGGCATTCACCACCAGCGTGCTGCCGCCGGAGTTGGTCTGGACATTCACGCTGTATCCGGCATTCGGCGTCAGGCCGGTGATATAGGCGGTATGAACGTCCGAGGGCGCGCTGAGCGTCGTGGAGGAGATTCCAGGCGCCGCCGTGACCGGGAAGTAGACGGCGTTGGAGCCGAAGGCCGCGCCGTCGAAGGCCGCCCCGGCGTTGCTCTGGACGCGCACGGCGTGAACCATGGCGACGCCGGAGTCGGCCCCCTGCAGCACATGCAGGAACCGCGTATCGGCCGGGTTGGAGGAATCCTGCACGGTCGCTACATATTGGGCCGGTTCCAGTTCCGCGACTGTCGTCAGATCGCCCGCCGTGTTGCGGGCGGTGATCGCGGCATTGGCCGGGAGCAGGCTCTGCAGGAATAACTGCTGCCCGCCCGGCAGCGTCTCGGTCAGAGTGTTGCCCGCAATGGTCGGGTTAGTGAGAAGCGTCAGGTTGAAGCGCTTGAACAGGCCGGCGTTCTTTGACGTGGCGCGGTCGTAGACCACGATGTAGTCGTTGTTGAGCCACAGGATCGAGCGGGTCGCCTGGGTGATGTTATCGATGCTCGCGCTCGGGGTCCACGGGTTCGGCCGGTTGTAGAGCTTCGTCAGATCGCTGTTGGCGTAGTAATAACCCGTGCCCTTGCTGAACTGAGTCGTCGGATCGCCCGCGTTCTCGGCCAGGATCCACTGGCCGCCTTTGGCCAGTTCGCCCGCTTCAAAATAGCCCACCTGCGGATTGCCGTCCGGACTCGTGTTCTGCAGGCACAGCGTGTTGTGGTAATAGCAGGTCAGGCCGAGGCCATGGTCGTCGTAGTTCGAGAGTTCCCTGGTCAGCCATTCGCCCTTGCGGAACAGTTCGAACTGGCCCGCATTGCCATCCTGGTGGTTGATGGATTCCCAGGTGGCTTTATAGTCGAACATCGTGCCGTTCTGCGACCAGTCGCTGTGGCTCACCAGACGGCTCTGCGGCGCGTCGATAAACGTGGTCGGATATCCGGGGCGCGGATCGGGAATGCTTGCCGGGTTCACGGCCGGATCGAACAACAGAAAGTAGAGCAAAGTGTGGGTGATG
Source organism: uncultured Acidobacteriia bacterium (assembly GCA_903851195.1). Classification (GTDB taxonomy): domain Bacteria; phylum Acidobacteriota; class Terriglobia; order Bryobacterales; family Bryobacteraceae; genus BOG-234. The sequence goes on along the minus strand of CAINNJ010000025.1, from coordinate 156,563 downwards.
GAGTACGGAGTCAGCATGCGCTGGTAGAACGCAGCCGGCCCGCCCTGCACCACGTTGTAGGAGAACCAGCGCGCTTCGGTCAGGTGCGCCGTGCTGCCCTGCTGCCCTTCCAGCAGCGACAGGAGCGCGAACGGGGCCATGTAGTCCGGCGTGACGAAGAAGCGCAGCAGATCGCCGTAGGTGGTCAGCTGGTACACGTCGCCCAGATAGGATTCAGAGCCCGAAAACGTCTTCGGGGCGGGTGTTAAAGACGTGAACACACCGCGCACGAAACGGTCCCACATGGGCGTATTGATCATGGCGATCTGCGGCCCCGCGTAGGAGGGATTGTTGAAGCCCGCCGTCTGCAGAGCCAGGAGTTCTCCCAGAACGGTCGCGTAGGAGACTCCGTAAAGCATGCCTTCCGGGGGCAAGCCGCCGCTGGCGAGCCCGAACCCGGCGCCGCCGCCCGGGATGCCGTAGGCCGACGCGACTGCCGCCGGCTCGCCGTACATCGCCCACTGCTGATAAAGCCAGGAGCCGGTCGCGTTCGCGATGTAACTGCGGAGGGAGTTGCCCAGAACCTGCGGCGGACGCGCCGGGTCGAGCGCCGGATCGTCGGCCGGGTCGATGGCCAGAGACATCATGGTCAGCTCACGGACATGGCCGGAGTAGTAGTTGTTGGCCGCCAGGCGATAGGGCAGCTGGTTGGGCAGCAACTGCGTCGTATTGGTGGCGCCGATGGGAACCGGATGGTCGCCGCCCGTGGTGGAGGCATTGATGCAATCGTTCGCCCACATCAGGAACACGTTGCGGATGGTGCGCTTATCGGCCGAGGTGAGAATCGGCTGGCCCTGCGCATCCACGGCGCTGTAAATCCAGTCCACGATCAGAGGCCACTGCTCACCCGAGCCGTTGGCGCGGTTGTAAACCGCGAAAGCCGGATCGCGGAAAGGCAGGTTGGCCGCGTGTCCGAGCGCCGCCTGATTCATCGCGTACATCAGCAGGTTGCGCGCATACTGCGCATATTTGATGCGATTGGCGGCGCCGGAATCGATCAGCGAGTTCAGAGCCAGAACCACTGCGGTCTGTTCGGTGAGGATGCCGGTGTAACCCTGCACGTCGCCCGGATCCGGGTAGTTGGGATTGGCGACGCCGCCCGGGAAGAACTGCGTCTCGTAATCCGACACGGCCTTCTGCAACACCGGCAGCAGGCCGTTCTGGTAGACCGGATTCGAAGAGGTCGCCCAGGACTGCAGACGAGGAACGTCGCTGGTGGTGATCCACACGCGCGGATGCGTGGTGACCGGGAACGGGATGGCGTTCGGGACCGGGTAGAAGCTTGCGCTCACCGTCGTGGTCCATGCGGGCATGATGAGCGTTGTCGTGGTGGCGTTGGTGTTCGCGACCTGCTGCCCGCTCCAGCCCGAGAAGGCCAGGCCCAGAGGCGCGGCGTTTGCGGTGATCGTCACCTGGGTGCCCGCGGCGTAGTTCCCGGAACCACTGCCGTTATTCACGGTCAGGTTGTACAGATTGGCGCCGGTGGTGTAGTTGGCGGTTACGGTGGTGGGCGCGGCGGGCATGGTCAGGCTGGTGCTCATGGATGCCGCGTTGCCGACCGCCGCTCCGGTCCAGTTCACAAAGGCCTGGCCGGCCGGAGGCGCGTTCGCGGTGATGGTCACCGTGGCGCCCGCCGCGTAGGTTCCGCTGCCGGCCCCGCCGACCACGGTTAGCGCGTAAGACATGGCTGTCGACGAACTGTAGTTTGCGGCCAGCGCAACGCTCGACGCCGGCATCACCAGAGTGGTGGTGACGGATGCCGGGTTGGCGACAGTAGCGCCGGTCCAGCCGGTAAACTTCTGGCCGGCCGGGGGCGTGTTGGCGGTGACGGTGACCACCGTGCCCGCGGCATACGAGCCGCCGCCCGAGCCGTTCGCCACGGTCAGGGCGAACGTCGGCGTGGAACTGACTACCGGGACCGTGATGCTGTTGCTCGCCACGCTGCCGGGGTTCTTGACGGAAAACACGGCGCTGCTCGCGTTGGCCTGCCAGCCGGATGCCACGATCGTCGTCGGCGTCACCGAATCCGCGCCAAGCTGAATGGTCTGCTTATTGGACGTATTCAGGACTACGGCATACGGCTGGAAACCGGAGCCCTGTATGGTTACGGTATAACTGCCCGTGGGCAGCGGATTGGGGCTGACGGACGTGACCGTCGGCCCGGCCGCGAGAATGGTAACGAAGGTGGAGGCGGACACCGACGGGTTCGCCACGCTGGTCACGGTCACCGTGACGGGATTCTGCGCCGGCAGACTGGCCGGCGCGGTGTACAGGCCGTTCTGGGAGATGGTGCCGTTCGTGCCGTTGCCGCCGGTCACCCCGGCGACCGACCACTGTACCGCAGAACTCAGGCCCCCGCTGACGTGAGCGGCGAATTGCACGGTGGACTTGACGCCGATACTCGGCGATTGGGGAGCAAAGGCGATGGACTGGGCGCAGGCCCCGGCCACGAACGCGGCAGCGAGGCCGGCCATCGCGAATCCCCGGAAATAAATTCTCTGCATATTGCTTTTTGCGACTCCTTACAACAGAAAGGGCGCAGAAGGCGGAAGATATCGATCACGAGTTCGCGATTTAATATTTGGCAGAGAAATCGCTGCTGCTTCTGCGGCACCGCGTGCGTTTCGTAGGCGCAGGAGAGCGAGCGGAACAGTGCGATGCAGCATCGCGGGCAGCACCATCGGTGCGAGTTTCACACAACTCGCATTTTCCCGAAACTTCTATACTGGAAACAGGGGGCGAAGTGAATACATCGAACAGCGCAACGGCGGATTCTACGTTGCCGGCACGCGTGTCTCCCTGGATTCCGTCGTCTGCCTTCTATCTTGCTCATGAGCCAGAGGTCGATTGCAACATCCGCGAAGGGGAAGCGGAGATCGGGCGCTCCCTCTCGCCTCTGAGCGAAAGCCGCCCCGAACTGTGCGCACGGCTCGAGCGCGCCCGTCACGAGATCTCAACGCGGGACCTGGCGAAGCATTGAGCATCCTGTTTCAGGCGGATAACGACCCGAAAGGGATCATCGTGGCCGCGACGCTGCGTCGCGAGCCCCGCGTCGATTTTCAGACGGCTCAGGCAACCCGATTGGACGGTCTCGACGACGAAGCTGTCTTGCGTCAGGCCGCGTCGCAATCCCCAACGCGTTCACGCCGATGTCGTACTCGGCGATGGGCGTCGCGCCCTCTTCGCGCTGGGGCTGCTGGAGTCGAAGACCTGTGTTGGGTTGCATTGGTTCAAATACCTCGACAACGATCCGGACGATAAGACCACGGATCCTTCGAATCGCGATTCGAACAAGGGTCTCGTGAACCTGCGCTACGAACCGTATCCGGACCTGCTGAACGCGATGCGCGCGCTGAATCAGGACATCTACGCGCTGGCCGACCACTTCGACCGGTAACCGCGGGCGTCCAAAGGGACCCGTGGCCTGCCTGTAACTGCAAAGGACAGTACCCGGTCCACACATCGGGGCAACTCACCTCGGCTGTGACGCGAAAAGAAGGAATCGAACATGAGATTGCAGATTGAAACGGGAGGCGCTTTCCAAACGGAACAGGTTAGCCAATGAAAGCACAGTTTCTGACACACTCGGGCAAAATAAACCCGTAAACCGGAACCGCCAAAAACGTAAATTTATGGATTAAAAGGATTTATCTGGAGCCACCCGCCGGGATCGAACCGGCGACCTGCTGATTACGAATCAGCCGCTCTACCAACTGAGCTAGGGTGGCCTTCAGGACAACTACAAAGGGCTTCTCCCTTTATATCACGCCCCTCTTCACCGCCCGCCCCTACCGCTTCTTGTCGTCCAGAATATAAATCTTCTCGCCCGGCTTCGCCAGCTTCAATCTCTGCCGGATTTCATACTCCTGCTCACCCGGATTGTCCTGCAGCCTCTGGATTCGTTCCTTCTTCTGCTCAATTTCCCGGACCAGCTGCTGATTCGTCTGCTCGAATTCCTGTACCTGCCGCCGCTTCGCCAGCAGACCGGGTATCCCGTTCTCGCCGCGTAACACAATAAATGCATACACAATTCCGCACAGCACAACCGCCGCGTAAATTGTTCGGATGCCGGAGATCTTCATCGCTGAGGCTTCGAGAGACAATGGTAACAGAGTAAGAAAAGAAAGTAACTTCAACCCCATCAAGATGACAGATAAGATCGTTGTTTTCAGCACCTGCGATTCCGCGGAGGAGGCGGAGCGCCTGGCGCGGCAACTCGTCGAGACAAGGCTCGCCGCCTGTGTCAACGTAATTCCGCGAATTATGAGTTACTACCGCTGGAAGGAGCAGGTCCAGACTTCCACCGAATGGCTCCTCGTCATTAAATCGTCACGTGACCTCTTCGAGCAGGTCCGTCTCCGCCTCGAAACCTCCCATTCTTACGAACTCCCCGAAGTCATGGCCCTCCCCATCGTCGCCGGCTCCCCCAACTTCCTCGCCTGGCTCGACGCCGAACTCACCGGTGACTCCCGTGGCTGAAATCCGCGCCCTCCTCTTCGACATGGATGGCGTCCTCGTCGACTCCAACCCCCTCCACCGCCTCACCTGGTCCGAATACAACCGCCGCCACGGCATCGAAACCACCGAGGCCATGCAGCGTCGCATGTACGGCAAACGCAACGACGAAATCGTTCGCGATTTCTTCGGTGACGCCCTCACTCCCGAAGAAATTTTCCGCCACGGCGCCGCCAAAGAAGCGCTCTACCGCGAAATGCTCCAACCGCGACTCGCCGATTCCCTCGTCCCCGGCGTCCGCGAATTCCTCCTGCGCCACCAAAACCTCCCCGCCGCCGTCGCCACCAACGCCGAGCCGGCCAACGTCAACTTCGTCCTCGACGCAGCCCAACTCCGCCCCTTCTTCCGCGCCACCATCGACGGCCATCAGGTCAGCAATCCCAAACCGCACCCGGAAATCTACCTCCGCGCCGCCGATCAACTCGGTGTCCCCCCGCACCACTGCGTCGTCTTCGAGGATTCGGAAACCGGAGTCGCCGCCGGACTCGCCGCCGGCATGCGCGTCGTCGGCATCGCCACCACCCATGACCACCTTCCCGGCGTCTCCCTCCTCGTCCCCGACTTCCTTGACGCCAGACTCGAAAGCTGGATGGCGCGCGAAATGCTCACCCCTTGAACATTCTGCTCACCTGGGCAATCGCCGGTCTCACCATCCTCGGTATCCTGCTGCGTCCCAAACAGTGGCCGGAAGCGATCTGGGCGTGTCTCGGCGCGCTCGCCCTGCTGGCCTTCCGGCTCATCACCTTCGGAGCCGCCGCGGCCGCCGTCGCGAAAGCGCTCGACGTCTGCCTGTTCCTTTCCGGCATGATGCTGCTCTCCGAACTCGCGCGCCGCGAAGGCGTCTTCGACTGGCTCGCCTGCCACGCCGTCCAGGCCGCCGGCGGCTCCGGCACACGCCTCTTCGCCCTCGTTTACGCGGTCGGTATCGCCGTTACCGTCTTTCTCTCGAATGACGCCACGGCGGTCGTGCTCACTCCCGCCGTCTTCGCCGCCGTCTCCAAAGCCCGTGCCCGCCCGCTGCCCTCGCTCTTCGCCTGCGCCCTCATCGCGAACGCCGCCAGCTTCGTCCTGCCCGTCTCGAACCCCGCGAACCTGGTCGTCTACGGTTCCGCCCTGCCGCCCCTGCTACCGTGGCTCCGCACCTTCCTGCTGCCCTCGCTCGCTTCCATCGCCGTGACCTTTTTCGCGCTGTGGTTCGCCTGTCGCAAAGATTTGGCCGGCGGCATCGCCACCAATATCCCGATGTCCCCCCTCGAACCCGCCGGACGCCGCGCCGTCGCCGGCATCCTGGCCACCGGACTCGTGCTGCTCGCCGCGTCCGCCACGGGACGCAATCTCGGCATCTGGACCTTCTCCTCCGCCCTCCTTGCGATCCTCCCCGCGACCGCCGGCCAACGCCTCGCCCCGCTGGTTCGCGGCGTTTCCTGGAGCGTCCTCCCCCTGGTCGCCGGGCTCTTCATCCTCGTCGAAGCCCTGCAGAACGCGGGCGCGAAGCAGCAGGGCGCGGCCATCCTCCACGCCCTCGCTCTCTGGTCCCCGCCCGCCGGAAGCCTCGCCGCCTCCTTCGGCATCGCCGCTCTTTCCAACGTGATGAACAACCTGCCTTCCGGACTCCTCACCGGCGACGCGCTCGCCGCCTCCGCGGCTCCTCTTCACCTCCGCAACGCCCTGCTCCTCGGCGTCGATCTCGGCCCCAACCTCTCCGTCACCGGTTCGCTCGCCACCATCCTCTGGCTCGTCGCCCTGCGCCGCGAGGGCGTTCACGTCTCGGCCGCGCGGTTCCTCCGCATCGGCCTTTTCGTCATGCCGCCGGCGCTCCTCGCAGCCACGCTCGCCCTGCTCGTCTGAGCTCCCCCTACAGACGCCGCCTACCGCGTCTCATGCGCCGTCAGCAGATCCTTCATATCGTTGGCGTGTTCTTCTTCATTCGCCAGAATTCCTTCCAGCATCACGCGCGTGGTCGGATCCTTGTCCCCGAAATAGCGAATCAGCTCCCGGTAATGCTCGCACGCGATCCGCTCGGCGACCAGGTTCTCCCGGATCATCTCCACCAGACTCTCCGTCTCCGTATACTGCGACGCGGCCCTCGTCGCCAGCCCCTCCGGATTGAAATTCGGCGTTCCACCCAGCTGGTTGATCCGCTCCGCCGCCTGGCGCATATGTTCCTGTTCCTCTCGCGCGTGCTCTTCGAACTCTTCCTTCGCTCCCTGGCTCGAAAGCCCCGTCGCCGCAATCGCGTTCATGGTGTAACGCAGCACGCACACAATCTCCGTGGCGAGCACGCTCTGCAGAATCTCGATCGTCTGCTTCACGTCGGCCTGGTAAGCGGGCGTCACCGCGCCCTGCGCCAGACTCGCCCGCGCGCGCGCCCTCAACTGCTGCACATCGGATAGAAATGGCTGTTCTGTCGTCATATCCGCATTCTGAAGTTTGGAACCCCGCCGTGTATAGCCCCCGCCGCCCTCATCGGTCTTCTTGATAACCATTGCCCGGGCTGCGTCCGGATCGAAGAAACGCGCCGCGAACGCGAAACCCGCTTATCGCCGGGAAATTCGCGCCTGTCTTCCCGCGCCCGAACTCCCGCCCGCGCTCATTGATTGCGAAAATGTCAGAATAGAAACGGAGTCGCGGGATTTACGGCCAGCTTTTTCCCGACATCCCGGAACAACGCGCCGATTCGGAGGAAAATGGAGATCCTTACGGAACATACAAGCCGCGCAATCGGCCTGCTTTACATCGGGGACTCCGAAAACGAGGAACATCGGATTCTCCGCCATCTTCTGAAATCGGGCTACACCGTCGATTCCGAACGCGTGCACAGCGCCTCCGGCCTGAAGGCGGCGCTCTCCTCTCGCCCCTGGGATCTCGCGATCTGCGACTGCGGCATGACGTCGTTCACCGCTCCCGAAGCCCTCGCCATCCTGCGCGAATCCGGCCATGACGTCCCGCTCCTCGCCCTCGCCACCGCCGGCGAAGATTTTGCCGCAACCGAAGATTTCGCGTCAGTAATGTTGCGCGCGGGCGCCAGCGACTACGTCATGAAGGATGATCTGACCGGCCTCACCGTCGCCGTGGAGCGCGAACTCCGCGAAGCCGCCTCGCGCGCCGAACGCAATGAGTCCCGCCGCCGCCTGCGCGACAGCGAGGCCCGGCTTGCCCTCGCGCTCGATTCCACCGGCACGGGCGTGTTCGACTTCAATCCCGTCACCGGCGACCTGGTCTGGTGCGGCCGCGCGCGTGCCGCGCTCGGTGTTTCTCCCGTACAGGAGCCTTCCTATGAAGCTTTCCTGCAGGTCGTTCACCCGGAGGACAGAAATTATGTCGAACGGGAAGTTTCGCGTTCTCTGCAGTCGGGCGGCGAAGGCATTTATTCCGCCGAATATCGCACCGCGCCTTCCGCCACCGGCGAAGTGCGCTGGCTTTCCGGTTCCGGCCGGACTCTGTATGACGAACACGGGCGCGCGGTTCGGTTCGTGGGCGTGGTCCGCGATATCACGGAAACCAAACGCGCCGAACAGGCCCTGCAGTATCAGCTGCAGCTGAACGCCTGCCTCACGGAAAACAGCACCGATCCCATCATGCTGATCGGCGTCGACGGCCGCGTCGGGTTCATCAATCGGGAAGCACGGCGCGTCTTCGGTTTTACGCTGGAGGAATACCAGGCAAAATCTCCGTGTGAACTGCTTCGCCACATGGATATCGTGGCCTTTCCCGAACTGCTGCAAACTTGTCCGATGTACCAGGCGGTGATCTCGGGCCAGGTCGTCCATGAGATGGAAGTCGTGCTCTTCACGAAAGACGGCGCCGCCGTCGACGTCGCCATCTCCGTCGCCCCCCTCGCGCTCGGCGGCCGGGCGATGGGCAGTGTCTTCACCCTCAACGTCATTACCGAACAAAAACGCGCCGAGCGCGAACTGCGCCGGATCGACGAGCGCTTCCGGCGCCTCTTCGACTCGAATATCATCGGTATTTTCATCACGGACCACACCCGTATTCTCGAAACCAACGATTATTTCCTCCGCGTTCTCGGCTATTCGCGCGAAGAACTGACCGCGTCCGGCATGACATGGATGAGTCTGACGCCCCCCGAACTGCTTCCTACCTGCAGTCTCGCGTTCGAGTCGCTCGACAAAACCGGCGTCTGCCCCGCCTTCGAGAAAGCTTACATTCACAAAAACGGCGCCCGCGTTCCGGTGCTGATCGCCGGCGTGGATCTGACCGCCGCCGACGAGGGCCGCTTCCTCTGGTTCGTCGTCGATCTGACCGAGCAAAAGAATCTCGAAGCCCAGTTCCGCCAGGCCCAGAAGCTCGAAAGCATCGGCCAGCTGGCCGGCGGCGTCGCGCATGACTTCAATAACCTGCTGACGGTCATGATCGGCTACTCGGAAATGGCCCTCGAAACGCTGCATTCGCGGCATCCTCTCCGCCCGGCGATGGAGCGGATCGCCGGCGCCGCGGGCAAGGCTTCCGACCTCACCCGCCAGTTACTGACCTTCAGCCGCATGAATAACGGCGCCCCGGAATTCCTGCTCCTCGATACTCTCGTCATCGGCGTCGAACAGATGCTCCGCCGCCTGATCGGCGAGGAAATCGAAGTCCTGCTGCTCCCCGGCGCGCATGACGGCTATATCCATGCCGACCCCACTCTCATCGAACAGGCCATCCTCAACCTCGTCGTGAACTCCCGCGACGCCATGCCCGATGGCGGCAAACTCATCATCGAAACCGCCTGGGTTGCTCCGGAGGCGGCGGAACAGGACCCATCGCGCTGGCTGTCGATTTCCGTCACGGATACCGGCTGCGGCATGACCCCCGAAATTCAGGCCCGCGTTTACGAGCCTTTCTTCACCACCAAAGAGCAGGGAAAGGGCACGGGCCTGGGCCTCTCGGCCGTCTACGGCATCGTCAAACAAAGCGGTGGTCGCGTGACCTTCACCAGTGCGCCTGGCGTGGGCACGTCCTTCCGTATCCTGCTGCCCGCCGCGCAGGAATTGCAGGCCGGCCCGGATTCCGGCCCCTTCGATTCGCAGGACGCCGCCGCCGGAAGCAGGCAAGCGGCGGGAAGCTCGCACCTGGTCGCGGAGACGTACTGACGAGCGCCATGGATCGCCCGCTCCGGCTCTTACACATTGAGGATTCCGACCGCGATGCCGAACTGCTGGTGCGGCAACTGCGCCTCGCGGGCTACCACGCGCTCCCGGAACGGGTGTGGGATGCCGCCTCTTTGCGGAACGCTCTCGCCGCCCGCTGTTGGGATCTGATCGTCTGCGACTACCGCCTGTCCGCTCTTCCTTCATCGGGAGAACAGGCATCAGAAGAACAAGGGACGATCGACGCGCCCTCCGCCCTCGCCATTCTCCGGGAATCCGGTCGCGACATCCCGTTTCTCGTGGTCTCGGGCGTCGCGGGCGAAGCTCTCGCCGTTGCCATGATGCGCGCCGGAGCCGCCGATTATCTGATGAAGGACAATCTGAGACGCCTCGGCGCCGCCGTCGATCGCGCCCTGCGGGAGGCCGCCTCCCGCGCGGAAAACAGAGAGTCCGGCCGGCGCCTGGCGGAGAGCGAAGCGCTCCTGTCCCTGGCGCTCGAATCCACCGACACGGATGTCTACGACATCGATCTCGTCACCGGAGAAGCGAAGTGGTCCGATGTTTACCGCCGCCTCCTGGGGCAGACTCCCGAAGCGGAACCGGGCGTTGAACTTTACCTGCAGTCCGTTCATCCCGAAGACCGGGATCGCATCCGGACGGCTTTCGCGCGCGCAGTCGAGCCAGGCGGCTCCGGCCACTGCATCGAGGAATATCGCACCAGGCCTTCGGCCGACGGCGTATTCCGATGGATCGCCGGCTCCGGCCAGGTGCTTCGGGACGACCACGGCAAGCCCGTTCGCTACACCGGCGTGGTCCGCGACGTCACCGAAGCCAAACGCGCCGAACACGCCCTGCAGTACCAGCTTCGCCTCAGCGCGAGCATCGCCGAAGGCAGCGCCAACTGCATCATGCTCCTCGACCGCCACGGCGCGGTGGAACGGATCAACCCGGCCACCGAGCGGGCCTTCGGCTATTCGCTGGAAGAGTTCCGGGCTCAGAGTCCTCATGACCTGTTTCACCCCACGTATCCCGATGGCTCCCCTTTTCCCCTCTCGGAGTGCCGCCTTTATCACGCTCTTCTCTCCGGCGAAGTCGTGCGGGAAATGGAAGATGTGTTCCGCGCCAAAGACGGCACGCCGGTCAATGTTTCCGCCTCCTGCGCTCCCGTGGAACTCAACGGGGAATGCATCGGCACCGTCTTCACCCTGCGCGTGATCACCTCGCGCAAACGCGCCGAGAAAGCGCTGCTGCAGAGCAACGAGCGCTTCCGCCGCCTTTTCGAAGCCGATATCCTTGGGATCCTCGTCACGCAGAACACCTGCATTCTCGAAACCAACGACCAGTTTCTTCGTATGCTGGGCTACTCAGCGGGCGAGTTAACGGATCCTCCCGCCACCTGGATGTCCATCTCGACCCCGGACACGCTGCGCAGCGGCGACACCGTCGGCGAAACTCTTTGCAGAGACGGCGTTTGCGCGCCTTTTGAAAGGACCTATCGTCACAAGAACGGCAGGCACGTTCCGGTGCTCGTCGCCGGTGTCAAACTGAATGAGCCCGACGAGGGCAAGACCCTCTGGTTCACGGTGGATCTCACCGAACGCAAGGAACTCGAGAACCGCTTCCGGCAGGCGCAGAAGCTCGAAAGCATCGGCCTGCTGGCCGGAGGCATAGCGCACGACTTCAACAACCTGCTCACCATCATCATCGGCTATACGGAGATGGCGCTCGACACCGCCGGTCCGCGGCACCCTCTCCGCGTTCCCCTCGAACAGATCGCGGAGGCTGCCGAGAAAGCCTCGGGCCTTACCCGCCAGATGCTCAACTTCAGCCGCGGCACCTCCGGCGTTCCGGAAAACATTCTGCTCGACAGCCTGGTGTCCGGCCTCGAATCGATGCTGCGCAGGCTCATCGGTCCGAAGATCCGGATCACGATCTCGCCCGGCGCCCACGACGGCTTCATCCGCGCCGACCCCGTTCTCATCGAGCAGGTAATCGTCAACCTCGCCGTGAACGCCCGCGACGCCATGCCGGGCGGCGGTAAGCTCCTCATTGAAACCTCCTGGCTGCGCGGAACTTCCGAACCGGAGGCCGCGGCCGGTACGGCTCCCGAAGACCGGCTCGCGATCTCGGTCACGGACACCGGGACCGGCATGACGCCCGAAGTCCAGTCGCATCTCTACGAGCCCTTCTTTACCACCAAGCCACCGGGGAAGGGGACCGGCCTCGGCCTCTCGACCGTTTACGGAATCGTGCAGCAGAGCGGCGGCTCCATCTCGTTTTGCAGCACGCCGGGCGTGGGGACGTCTTTCCGTGTTCTCCTCCCGGCGCTCACCGACGTTCTGCCTGCGGAGCCCCCGCCCCAACCCGGCGAACTCCCGGCGCGCGGCGCCGAAACCGTGCTGCTGGTGGAGGACGAAGAGGCCGTCCGCAATTACGTCCGGCACGCTCTCGCCTCGCATGGTTATGAGGTCCTCTCCGCCGCCGCGGGCGCCCAGGCTCTCGAACTCGCCACCTTCTTTCCCGGACCCATTCACCTGCTGCTGAGCGATGTCGTCCTGCCCGGCATGAAAGGGTCGGAGGTCATCCGCCGCTTCCGTGAACTGCGCCCCGGTGTTCCCGTTCTCTGTATCTCCGGCTATCCGGACCGCGACTTGGGCATCGTCGGGACGGACATCCCGCTGCTTCCCAAACCCTTCCGCCGCGAAGTTCTGCTTGCCCGGATTCGCGAACTGCTCTCCGAAAGCCGGTGACCGTCTTCGAAATTATTTTTTACCCCGTATTTTGAACCGTTTAGCGGCGTTTTCCAGAAACCCGCAACAGGCGCGCCCTCGCCCGTCTGCTACTTCTTGGGTCATAAGAGGGTGGCCGCCCCGGTCTGTGGCCAGTCCGCGTAAAGCCGGTTCAATTCCTCGAGGCTCTGAGTCGGCAAAGTCGCAACAAAGATTCGGGGGTAGGCGCTGCCATCTCATGCGGCCGGGGTTTGGCTTCTCCCCGACATGCTCCGCGCGCGGAGCATGAAGCCGAAAAAAATGCCATGCTCCGCGCGCGGAGCAGGAAGCTGAAATCGCCTGGCCGGTCAGTCGCCGCTCGTCTCTTCCCGCGGCGCCATCCGCCGATCCGCCGCTTTCACCTGCTCCACCGCCTCGGCCAGGGTGGAAGCGATCGTCGCCGTCAATGACTTTTGCAGCCGTGCCAGGCGCGCCGAAGGCGCACCCTCGCTCACGCCCGTAATCCCCCAAAGCCCCGCCACAATCAAACAATCCACGCCATGTTCCCGGATATTTTTCGCGGCCTTTCGCGCATGACTCGCCGAAAAGGGCGGCGCCGCCGAAATGCAGATCACATCGTCCGCCTGCCCGCCCAGGCTCTGAATCAGTTCGCCCGGCGATTCCGTCACCGGAAACGCAATCGTCGGAAACCCTTCCTGACCCAGAAAATGCGCCCACATCGCCGACCCGATCTCGTCCGCCGCCCCGAACCCCGGTATGCAGAACACCCGCGTCGCGCGCGCCCCCCGGCTCGCCACGGGAACCGCCTCCGACTCGGTCAGTTCCGTCACGAACTCGTTGATGCTCTGCACCACGAAATCCTCGCGCCGCGCGTCCAGTTGCCCGGTATGCCGGTCCCGCTGCGCCATGGCCAGCGCCGGAATCACCACCTGGTCGAACAACTGGATCAGAGGAATGCCCTTGCCCAGATTCTCCAGCACGTTCATCGCATCCTGCTGATCGAGCGCCAGCAGCCGCTGGTAGAAGATCGCGTCCGGCGTCAGCACCGGCTCGTCGCCCAGCACGATGTTCAGGAACTCCAGTTGCGGCGAATGCCGTCCCAGCACGCTCAGACAAACGGTCATCGGCGTCGCCAGCAGCAGCCCCACCGGCCCCCAGAGCACCGTCCAGAACACCGCGGAAAACACGATCGCCACGGCCGAAAGCCCGGTATGCACCCCGTAGAGCAGCGGCTCCACCAGGTTCCCGATAATCATCTCGGTCACGAAGAACAGCCCGGTCACCGAAAGCGGCGTCGCCCACCCGTCGCTCTCCGCCAGCGTCAGCGCGAACGGCAGCAGCCACGCGATAATCGGCCCCACGTAGGGCAGAAAGCGGAGGAAGGTCCCGAGCACGCCCCACAGCAGCGAACTCGGCACGCCCAGCAGCGAAAGCCCCGTCGCGATAATGGTCCCGAAGCCCACGTTCACCGCCGACTGCATCAGCACATAACGGCTCACCCGCTGCCCCGCGTCGTCCATCGCCTTCGTGGTCGCCTGCAGCTTGCCCTGGCCCATCAGCCGCAGCAACCGGTTGCGCAGACCGTCGCGGTCGATCAGCATGAATATCGTGAACACCACAATCAGACCGATCGTCCCGATCGGCCGCAGCACGCCGCCCGAGTAGTCCCGGATCACCTGCACCAGCGTGTGTTGTTCCACGATGCGCACCGGCATCACGACCGGAGCGGCGGACGCCGGAGCCGCCGGCTCCGGAGCGGGTTCGGATTTCCTGCGCAGTCCCCGCTTCGTGGCGCCGGTCGCCGGGGACACCGGCGTCGAAGCGGCCGTTTCCGCGTCGCTGCCCAGTTCCTCCAGGCTCGACACGATCCTGCTCACGCTCCTCGATTGCCCCTCGAGAGCCTGCACCTTGCGGCGCACATTGTCTGTATATTGAGGCAGGCTGCGCGCCGTCTGGATCAGTTCCCCCATCACCAGCCAGCCGATAATCGTGACGGCCGCCGACGCCAGCGCCACCACCAGCAGCGACGCCGGCATCCTCGGCACGCGCCACCTCTCCAGCCGCTTCACCGCCGGGCTCAGCAGGAACGAGATCAGCAGCGCGAACGCCAGCGGAATCACCAGTTCGCGGCCAAAATAGAGAATCGCCACGGCAATCGCGAAACCCGCGGTCGGTGGAAAGCCCGAGGGCGGCGTAAAACTGGAAACGTTCGCGTTCGGTCGCGCCATGAAGACAGAGCGATCTTACCAGTGTTCCCCGCGCACAAGCTCCGGACCAACGAGCAATGGCGTAAAATGACGAGGGTTTACAGGAGATCAAACGATGAATCGACGAGCGCTGATCGCAATCGCGGTGGCGGCCACCATGCCCCTGCTGGCCCAATCCCCCAAAGGCTGGAAACTGCGCGTGGACCGCAGCACTTCCGCCTCCGACCCCGACGGCGCCGGCGAAATCAAATTCGTGACCGCGGGTTCCGGCTTCCATGCCACCAATCCCCAGGCGGCCGTCTACTGGAATCCCGCGAACACCGCCAGCGGAACCTACACCCTGAAGGGCTCGTTCACCCTGCTGAAACCGAGCGGTCACGCCAACTACTACGGCCTGGTCTTCGGCGGCAGCGGCCTCGAAGGCGCGGACCAGACCTACCTGTATTTCGAAGTGGCGCAGAACGGCACCTGGCTGGTGAAGAAACGCGACGGCAACGCGACCAGCAACGTGGTGGGCCGGACCCCGTCCGATGCCGTGAAGAAACCGGACGACAGCGGGAAGTCCGTTAACGACCTTGAAGTGCGGGTTGGCGCGGACAAAATCGACTTCGTCGTGAACGGGACCGTCGTGCATTCCGAGCCGAAGACCGGCGCGGTGGCGAAGACGGATGGCATCTACGGTATCCGCGTCAACCACCTGCTCGACGTCCAGGTGGACGGCTTCGTTCTTTCGAAATAGCCGTTCCGGCCTTCGGCGGACCGGGGATGAGAGAATAGAGGAGTTCACCTCAGATCCGCCGCATCGCGCGTGGTTCTCACCATCGCACAATACGTCTGTGTTACACTGAGCCTGATACAAACGAGTACAAGAGAAGAACAGGAGTAGTAACCCTTAAGATGGCATTGGCGGGAGAAGCAAAACGGCAAGTAGTCGCCCGGAACCAGACCCATAAGTCCGACACCGGGTCGCCGGAAGTCCAGATCGCTCTGTTGACGACGCGTATTGCGGAGCTGACCGAGCATTTCAAGACACACAAAAAAGATCATTCTTCGCGGCGGGGATTGTTAATCCTTGTGGCGAAGCGCAGAAGGCTGCTGACTTACCTCAAGAACAGCGGGCCGGAGCGTTACAAGAGCGTTCTGACCAAGCTCTCGATCCGTCATTAGTAACAGGGTCCATACTCAAGCAGTGGAAGTGAAACACGCGCCTGTGTGGCATGTCCGTTCCGCGAACGGATGTGGCTGCCGGATTTCCGGGCTGCGAACTCATGGCCTGCACCAACGTGCAGGCCATATCCCTCCTGTCAACTCCCCCCTCGCAAATCAGACGCCGAGTCCATCGGCAGACAAGGAAGTCCAGGGAACGTAACCTGGAATAACAACGATGAACATACATACTTTTGAAGTCGAACTTGACGGCAAGAAGCTTACGCTTGAAACCGGTAAGATCGCAAAGCAAGCCGGCGGATCTGTCGTTGTACGGATGGGTGACTCGGTTGTCCTCGTCTCGGCCTGCGCTGCTCCCAAGCCGAAGCCCAACCAGGGATTCTTCCCTCTCACCTGCGACTATCGCGAGTACACGTATGCGGCGGGCAAGATACCCGGCGGGTACATCAAGCGCGAAGGCAGACTTTCCGAAAAGGAAGTTCTGACCAGCCGCATGATCGACCGCCCGATGCGTCCCTTGTTCCCCGAAGGCTACCTCAACGAAACCCAGATCATCGCGATGGTTCTGTCGGCTGATCCGGAAACCGACCCCGGCGTGCTCGCCATCGTCGGCGCGGGCGCCGCTCTGGCGATCTCCGATATCCCGTTTCATCATCTTGTGAGCGCGGTCCGCGTGGGCCTCGTCGACGGCAAGTACGTTGCTAACCCGACCTACACCGAAGCGCGCGCCTCGAAGCTGAACATCGTTGTTGCGGCCACCGAACAGGGCATCGTGATGGTGGAAGCCGGCGCGCAGCAGGCGTCGGAAGACGAAGTTCTGGGCGCGCTGGAACACGGCGCCGAATGCTGCAAGAAGATCGCGGGCGCGCTGCGTCAGCTGGTTGCGGCGGCGGGAAAGACCAAGAAGGAGTTCAAAGCTCCCCAGGTCAACACCGAACTCCAGGCGGAGATCGAAAAGAAGTTCCGCGAGGAACTGACCGACGCCATGGATACGAAGAAGTACGCCAAGCTGGAAAGCTACGCGAAGATCGACGCGCTGCATGCGCGCGCCGTCGAGGAAGCCGCCGACGACCAGAAGTCGGAAGCCGGCAAGCTCTTCGACGCTCTCAAAGAGAAGATCTTCCGCGATCAGATGCTCGATGTCCGCCGCCGTCCCGATGGCCGCGGCTTCGAAGAAATCCGCTCCATCTGGGGCGAGGCGGGCGTTCTGCCCCGCACCCACGGTTCGGCGCTCTTCACCCGCGGTGAGACGCAGGCTCTGGTCACCGTCACGCTCGGCACCAAAGACGACGAACAGCGCGTGGAACTCCTCGAAGCGGGCGAAAGCTTCAAACGCTTCATGCTGCACTACAACTTCCCGCCGTTCAGCGTCGGCGAAGTCGGCTTCATGCGCGGCCCGGGCCGTCGTGAAATCGGCCACGGCGCGCTCGCCGAACGCGCCGTCAGCGCGGTGATTCCGGAAGAAGCGAAGTTCCCCTACACCCTCCGCGTGGTCAGCGACATTCTGGAATCGAACGGTTCCAGCTCCATGGCGACGGTCTGCGGCGCGAGTCTGGCGATGATGGATGCCGGTGTGCCGATCTCCGCTCCGGTGGGCGGCGTGGCCATGGGTCTCGTCAAGGAAGGCGACAAATACGCCATCCTGACCGACATCGCGGGCGCCGAAGATCACTACGGCGACATGGACTTCAAGGTGGCCGGCACGAAAGAGGGCATCACCGCTCTCCAGATGGACATCAAGGTTCCCAACGTGACCACGGAACTGATGAAGGAAGCTCTCGATCAGGCGAAGCGCGGCCGTCTGTTCATTCTCGACGAGATGGACAAGGTCATCGATTCGACTCGCTCCGAGATGTCGCCTTACGCCCCGCGCATCTACACCACCAAGATCCCGCAGGACAAGATCCGCGACGTGATTGGACCCGGCGGCAAGGTGATTCGCGGCATCATCGAGCAGACCGGCGTCAAGATCGATGTCGAGGACGATGGCACCATCCACGTGGCCTCGAGCGATCCGGATGCCGCAAAGAAAGCCCTCAAGATCATCGGCGATCTCACCGCGACCGCCGAAGTGGGCAAGACGTATCTGGGCAAAGTTGTCCGGCTGGTGGATTTCGGCGCGTTTGTCGAGATCTTCCCCGGCACCGACGGGCTGCTGCACATCAGCGAAATCGCCGAGACCCGGATCAAGGAAGTTCGCGACGAGCTGAAAGAAGGCGATCAGATTCTGGTGAAGGTGCTGGGTCTGGAAGGCAACAAAATCAAGCTCAGCCGCAAAGCCGTGTTGAAAGAACAGCGCGAAAAGCTGAAGGGCAAGGAATAACCTTCCTTCTTTCGGAAGCAATAAAAAAGGGGCGAGCCGCAAGGCTCGCCCCTTTTTTATTGCGCTCCGTGGGTTGCTACTGTTGCTGTGCCCCCTGGCCGCTGTTCCGGCAGAAATTGCAGACGCCGTTCCCGCTTCCCTGCGCGAGCACGAAAGAGCAGACGTTCCCGAGGCGCGCCAGCTCTGAGGTGCTCAGGCTGTTCGCGGTAAACGCCGATTCCGTTACGTCGTAAGCCGCCGCGCCCGCATTGGTGTTCGCGTGCAGCGTGGTGCCCCACGCGACCATGCCGTTGGCGAGCGTCGCGCCGGACACGCCGGCCGCGGAGTTGACACAACTTCCCGCCACCGGCAGCGTGGCCACGAGCTTAATCACAACCGACGTGAGCGAGCCGATGGGCGTCAACGGGTTGTTGAGGAGATCCCTTTGCGCCGAGTGCGACACCAGTCCGTTCGGCGTCACCGGGCAGGAGCAGCACGACACAATGCTCTCGTCCGGCCGGAACACGTAGACGTTCGCGCAGAGCGAACCGCCCACGCCCGCGCTGGTGCCGGACTGCGTGGTGACGCCTCCCGAAGCGCCCGTGTTCGAGATGTTGACGACCGAATCGCCCACCGTGAGGTTCGACGTGTAACGCAGTTGGTAGGGGTCGCCGATGAACAGCACCGCGCTGGCAGGCGCGCCAGGCAGCGCTTCCACTGAGGTGACGGTACTCGTGGTGTTCGTGACGTAGCCGACGGCCGTCCCGTCGCTCGCAACGGAAATCGTGAAGGCACAACTCGCGCCGGGCGCGAGCGTGGCGCCCGAGAACGTGAGCAGATTCGAGCCGGGCGCCGCCGTGATCACCGCGCCGGGGCAACTTCCCGTCAGACCGTTAGGACTCGCCACCAGCAGACCGGCGGGCAGCGTGTCGGAGAACTGCAGTCCGGTGAGCGTCACGACTTTGTTGGGATTGCTCAGCGTGAACGTGAGCGGGCCCGCGGAGAGCGTGAGCAGGCTCGCCAGTCCGAACGACTTGCTCAGATTGGGCGGGGTGGCGACATACAGCGTGGCCGTGGCCGTGTTGCCCGCGCCTCCATTGGTTGAAGTCACGCTTACCGAGTTGATGTCGATGCCTTCCGATACTCCCGTCACTTTCGCGCTGACGAGGCACGTTCCGCCGCTCGCAATCGCGCCCCCTGCGAGACTGACGGTCCCGGAACCCGCGGTGGCCGTCGCGACACCGCCACAGGAGGAGGTCAGTCCGTTCGGTGTCGCGACCACCACGCCCGCGGGCAGCGTATCGCTGAACGCCACGCCGGCCAGTGCGGCGAAACTGTTGGGGTTCACGATCGTGATATTGAGCGTCGTGACGCCGCCGGGCACCACTTTATTGGGCGCGAAGGCTTTGCTGATGACCGGTGGCGCGACGACCAGCAGTGTCGCGCTGGCCGCATTGCCCGCGCCCGCCTCATTCGATGTCACGGCGTTCGTGGTGTTCAGCTTGACGCCAGGAGTCACGCCGGTAACGGTCGCGGTAATGGTGCACGCCGCGCCCGCGCCGATGGTCGCGCCGCTCAGTGCGATCACCGTGCCTCCCGCTGTGATGCCGGCCGTGCCGCACGCGCTGGCGGCTCCGGCGGCGGTGAGGCCGGCAGGAAGGGGATCCGTGAAAGCCACGCCGGTGAGCGCGACGGTGTTCGGGTTACTCACGCTGAAGCTCACCGTGCTGGTGCCGCCCAGCGGAATCGACGAAGGCGTGAAGGCCTTGCTGATGACCGGCGGATTCAGGTTCGCGCCGAGGAGCGGGTTGACGATTTCGCTGGAGGACGTCACGCACGAATCGCCCGTATCGCAGGGCGTGAGGTCGGTATCGAGGATGACGGATCCAACAGCGTTCCGCGGAGCGCCGACCGGCGCAAACCGAACATTGATGGCGAACGTCGCAGGGGCCGGGATCGTCGCCCACGTGGGAGGCAGGCTCGTCACGCTGAACGCCGGGTCGGAGCCCGCGCCGAGGCGAACGTACAACACGTTGGCATCCGCCCCGGTGTTCGTGACGTTGAGACTCACATTGGTAACCGATCCGGACGGCCTGGCGCCGAAGTTCAGCGTGGTGGGCACCGAAAGCGCCGGTGTGTTGCCATAACGTTTGGCGCAGCCCGTAACGGCATTGCTCCACTCGGTCTGGATCTGGTAACGCGTGCCGTTGAGCAGCGTGCTGGTGCCATCCGGCGCGACAAAGCCGTATTTGTAAGAGCACTTGTCTCCGATCTCATCGTCGTTGCCGCCGGTGCCTTTCCAGCCGTTGATGTGCGGGTCGGTATTGGACTCAATCAGTTCGTGAGAGACCGTGGAGAGAACGATGTCGAGGTTCGCACCGTTGGGGTAGCCGGTGGCCTGAATATTGGAAGGCGGATAGCAGGAACCATTGGCGGCAAAGGGCTGGTACGCGTAGATCTTCGTGCCGCCGTAGAAGCTGTGATAGGCGCAGAAGTCGCTATTCTCTTTGGGTCCGGGTCCACCGTTGATGGCGAAGCAGGAGGCATTGCCGTCGGAGTCTTTGCCGGCGCATTCATCCACGTCGGAGGGCGTGAAAACGAAGTATTCGACGTTGATGCCGGGCGCGGTCCATGCGGGATTCGCGGCGATCGCTTTATCGACTTCGGCCTGCACATCGCCATCGGTAAGCGGGCAGTTCGGCGTCGCGCCCACCGCGCCGACGGAACCGTTGCAGCCGGAGGACGCGGCGCTGTTATCGACCCAGGATCCGCCCCAGGACGTGGCATTGGGGGGCGCGGGATTGCCGGACTTATCGTTGTACTGCGTGACGATGTTATAGAACGGTGTGCCGCCGACTCTCTTAAAGAACGTCTCGATGCCGGTCTGATAACCGGCCGGAAAAGCGGCGCGGCCCGGCGGCTGCCAGAAGATCAGGTAATTCGTGGGATTCCGCATCACAGGTCCCGACCCCTGCACCAGGTTGGTTGCCGTGACGGCGAACGGGGTGATGCCGGAAGCCGAGCCCGGTTGCCCGAGGCTGGACCGCAGAATGTGGATCGTGTTCTTTTCCCGGGAGTCGCTTCGGAACTCGTGGTTCTGGGCCCGAGCGGAGCTTTGAGCCAGAGCCGAGCCGGCGCAAAGGGCCGCTAAGAACAATGCAGAGGTATTACCGATTGCGCGCATGGAAAACTCCCGTAGGCGCAATAGTAAGTGAGCTGCATTACCGAATACAATCGCCCATTCAGGCGAGTGTTACAAAGTACAGCCTTGTCGCGCTACTTGGTGGCGCCGCTGATGCCTTCTTCGGGCTCGACGACGGTGGAGACTCCGGCTGCGGCCATCGCTTTGCGCAGCACCACGGCCGTCTCCGGCGAGGCGCGCAGGTTCATGCCGCGATGCACGCCGTCCGCGATGCGCAGAGGAGTCCACCCGTGGCTGTTCTTGTGATTGAAGACGTCGATCTTCGCGCCGTGCGCGAGCAGATAAGCGGCGGCTTCCGGCACCTGTTTGTAGGCCGCGCCGTGCATCGCGGTCTCGCCGTTCTTATCCACGGCGTTGACGTCATTGCCCAGTTCAATGGCGACTTTGACGGCTTCCAGAACCTCGGCATTAGTGCCCGCATCTTCACCGGGTGAGCGCGTGCCGACGCCCGCGGCGACCATCAGCGGCGTGGTGTCGTCGGCATTGGGCAGCAGCGGGTCCGCGCCCAGCTTCGCCAGCAGGCGCATCAGTTCCGCGTCGCCGGTGCGCGCGGCCAGCAGGAACGGCGTGGAGCCGGAGGTGTTAAGGCTGCTGAGGCCGACGTTGGTCTTCTTCGTCATCCGCGCATTGAGATTGGCGCCTTTGGCGACCAGTTTCTTCACCATCTCGATGCTGTTCATGTTGCCGGAACCGGTGGGCGCCGGGTCGTTACTGGCGTAACCGGGCTGACGAACCCAGGTGATGGTGTGGAGCGCGGTCCAGCCCTGTCCGGCCGCGTTGGGGTCGGCGCCAGCATCGAGCAGGAAGGACGCGAGATCATAATGCGCGTTTGAGACCGCGAGGCCCATGGCGGTGATGCCGGCCTGTTTCGCGGGCGCCTGCAGCGTTTCGTCCACTTTGACGCCGGCCTTGAGCAGTGCTTTCACGACGCCCGGCTGGCCTTCGCGCGCGGCGAACATCATGGGCGTGAAGCCGCCTTTCGAGACGGCGTGCACATCGGCGCCGAACTCGACCAGCATCTCGACGGCGGCGACATTGCCTTCCGCCGCGGCCCACATGAGAGCCGTCTGGCCGTGCGTGGCTTCTTTGGCCTTCACGTCCGCGCCGCGCGTGAGCAGCATGCGGAGGGCATCGGGCTTGCCGGTGCGCGCCGCCGTCATGAGCGGCGTTTCGCCTTCGGGCAGAGCGGCATTGACGTCCGCCTTCGCCTTCAGCAACAGTTCGATCATGGCCGCGCTGCCGTTGGTGCAGGCGAGCGAGAGCGGGGTGACGCCGTAGCGATTCGGCGCGTTCACGTTCGCGCCGGAATCGACCAGCAGTTTCGCGGTGTCGAGGTCGTCCCAGTAGGCGGCCCAGTGCAGCGCGGTTGCGCCGTCGACGGCGGTGGTGTTGACGTCGGCGTGGTTCTTCAGCAGGCTCAGGACGGCGATTTTGTCGGCCTTCTTCTCGGCCTCGGCGAGGTTGCTGTCGGTGGCCGCGCCGAGTAAGCTCGCGACCGGGATCAGCGCTGAAAGGATCCTCATAGGGCTGCGGTATCCGTGAGTTCGGCCAGCTTGCCGGTGCTGTCCGCGAAGGAGTTCAGGTGGACACCGGCGCGATCGAGCAGCGTGAGGTGCAGGTTCGCGAGCGGCGTCGGTTCGGCGTAGCGGATGTGCCGTCCGCCCTTGACGCGGCCCGCCGCGCCGCCCGCGACCAGGATCGGCAGATCGATGTGATCGTGAACGTCCGGATTGCCCATGCCGCTGCCGTAGAGGAACAGCGAGTGATCGAGCAGCGTGCCCTGGCCATCCTGCGTGGACTTCAGTTTGTCGAGGAAATAAGCGAAGAGCGAGACGTGATACGCGTTGATCTTGGCCAGCTTTTCGAGCTTCAGCGGATCGTTGGCGTGGTGCGACAGCGGGTGGTGCGGGTCGGGCACGCCGATCTCGGGATAGGTGCGTGTGCTGGTTTCGCGGGCCAACTGGAACGTGATCACGCGGGTGACGTCGCCCTGCAGCGCGAGGGTCTGCAGATCGAACATGAGCTTCGCATGCTCGGCGTAAGACGCGGGTACGCCGACGGGGCGATCGAGATCGGGCAGATGCGAATCGGCGGTCTGCGTTTCGGCCTTCTGGATACGGCGCTCCACTTCGCGCACGGTATCGAGATAGTTGCTGACTTTGGAACGGTCGCCGGGGCCGAGTTTCTTCTGCAGACGGGCGATATCTTCACTCACCCAATCGAGCAGGCTGGCATTGCGCTTCAGTTCCGCCAGGCGATCGGCATTGCTGCCGCCATCGCCGAAGAGGCGCTCGAAGACCACGCGAGGATGGGCTTCGGCGGGCAGCGGCGTGGTGGGCGAGGACCACGACAGATTGTTCTGATAAACGCACGCGAAGCCGTTGTCGCAGTTGCCCACGGTGGTGAGCAGGTCCATCGCGAGTTCGAGCGAAGGCAGGCGCCCGTCTTTGCCCAGTTGCTGCGCGGCTATCTGATCGACGGTGGTGCCGAGTTCGTAATCGGAGCCTTCCGTCATCTTCGCTTTGGCGGCGCTCAGGAAGCCCGAGTTCGCGGTGGCGTGATTGCCGGGCGAGTAAGCGTTCTTGTTTTCGATGTTGCCGAGGATGGTGAGGTGATCGATGAACGGGGTCAGCGAGTGCAGCGTGGGAGAGAGTTCCGTGATGGCGCCGGTCTTCGCCGGAGCCCACTGGGCGAAGTTGCTGCCCATCGGAATGTAGACGAAGCCCAGGCGGCGCACCGGCGCGGCGGGCGTGGCGGCCAGCGCCGTCATGGCGGGCACCATGGCATCCAGCAGCGGCAGCGCGAGCGTGGCGCCCACGCCGCGTAAGAACGTCCGGCGGGGCAGAGCCTTTTTCATGATCATTGCGATCTCCTCATCTGGAACGGCGTACTGTTGACGATACCAAGAACGAGCGACGAAAAACGGTAGTCGCCGCCGCGCGCATCCTGTACTATTTTACGAACCGCGGGGGCGTCGAAATCTTCCACTCCCCGGCCAAGCGCGTAGGTGAGCAGCTTTTCCGTGGTGGTGGATACAAAGAGCTCGGGGCGTGCGAGCAGGGCTTTCTTCAGACCGTCCATGCCGCTGAAGTTGCTGCCGTCGGGCAGACCACCGGCAGCGTCCACGGCGACGCCGTTCTCGGCGGCGCGATAGCGGCCCACGGCGTCGAAGTTTTCCAGCGAGAAGCCGACGGGGTCCATCAGTTTGTGGCAGCCCGCGCAGGCAGGGTTGGCGCGATGCTCGGCCATGCGTTCGCGCATGGTGAGAATGCGGCCCGTTTCGGCGGCTTCTTTGAGCGGCGGCACGTTGGGCGGCGGAGGCGGCGGCGGAGTGCCGAGGATATTGGTCAGGATCCACTTGCCGCGAATCACGGGAGAAGTGCGCGTCGCGTAGGACGTGACAGTGAGGATGCTCCCCTGGCTGAGCAGTCCGCCGCGGTGATCCTCGGGGCTGAACGTCACGCGCCGGAAGCGGCTGCCATAGACGTTCGGGATGCGGTAGTGTTTCGCGAGGCGCTCATTGACGAAGGTGTAGTTGGCCTGCAGCAGATCGAGCACGTTGCGGTCTTCGCGCATGATGCTCTCGAAGAACATCTCGGTCTCGCGACGGAAGGCCTGGCGCAGATTGTCGTCGAAATCCGGGAACATGCGGGCGTCGGGATTGGCGGAGGCGAGGTTTCGCAGATAGAGCCACTGTTCGGCGAAGTTGTTGACCATCGCTTCGGAACGCGGGTCGGCGAGCATGCGGCGGACCTGCTTCTCGAGCACGGCTGGCTGTTTCAGTTTGCCTTCGATGGCGGCGGTGAGGAGCTCATCGTCCGGGATGCTGCTCCAGAGGAAAAAGGAGAGGCGGGAGGCGAGTTCCACATCGCTGAGACGATAGGCCGCGCCGGCGGGGACGTTCGCGGGATCCTGCTCGATGCGGAAGATGAACTGCGGGCTCACGAGCACGGCGCGGAGAGCCATCTCGATGCCGGCTTCGAAGCCGCTGTCTTTGCGGGCTTCTTTGTAGAAGCGCAGCGGGACCTGGATATCGGCGTCGGAGATTTGCTTGCGCCAGGCGCGGCGAGCGAGGGTGCCGACGATGCGTTTGGCGCAGGCGTCCTCTTCTGATGCATTCGCCGGATGGCAGACGAAGATGCGTTCGCGGCTGGCGGTGTCGCCAGGGCCTTTCGCGTTGAACGGTCCCACGATGGAGATGGAGTAAAGCGCCGGCTGGACGCGCGGGTGGCGGTCCATATTGAAGTGCGCCTGATAGGGCTGGCGCTCGGTTTCCAGAAGGGCGGAAGGCTTCTTCAGGAAGGCCGCGGCGAGTTCATGGGAACCGGCTTTGACGGGCACGCGAATCTGCAGACCGGCATCCACTTTGCTGTGATCGTCGGTGCGGGCGGGCGGTTTCACGGTGAAGACTTCCACGCGCTTGCCGTCGATGCTGAGTTCCACCTGATGCGTGCCGGTGAGGCCTTCCACGTGTTCGTTGCGGTCGCGCGCGAGGCGCAACTGGATGTCGTATTCCGCGTCCTGCGGGAAGTTGAAGCGGGTGACGGCGCCGCCGCGGGTGCCGAAGGGAAGTTCGTCGAAATGCTCTTCCTGCGTAAGGTCGGCGGGGAGGATGATGGTTTCGCCGCCGGGCGAGCGCACGGGGCTGCCGATCGCGAGGCGGCTGATTTTTTGCGCGGCGGAGAGATAACGTTCGAGCAGAGTGGGCGAGAGTTCGCCGACGGTGACGTTATCGAAACCGTGGCTGGAATCGTCGGAAGGGAGCAGCGCGGAGACGTCGACGTCGAGGCCGAGCAGATCGCGAATCGTGTTCTTATATTCGGTGCGGTTCAGGCGGCGGAAGGTGTCGGTGCGGCCGGGATTGGGCTTCGCGGCGGCGGCGTGGTCGAGAGACGTTTCGAGCGAGGCGACGGCGTTGTTGTAAGTGGCCTCGTCGGGGCGGGGAAGCCCGGCGGGCGGCATGGAGCGGGCGCGCAGCCGGCGGACGACCTTTTCCCAGGCGGCAGCGTGTTCGGCCACGCTCTGCCCGCTGATGTTACTTAGAACGAAGTTACCAATCTTTGCCTTCTCGTTGTGACAGGTGACGCAGTACTGGTCGACGAGGGCCTTTTGCGGCGGCGTCTGCTGCTGCGGGCTGGCTGTGGTCTGTAAGCAGACCGCGAGAATTCCCGCCGCGAGGGTTGAAAGCGCGGGACCGCGCGCGATCCATGCCGTTCCTGGTTTGTTCATGCCGTGTTTCAGCGTTCTTCCGCCACTATATATCACGGCGGCGCTACGGCTTGTGCTTCAAAGCTTCGGCAATCGCGCGGGAGTGCAACTGGAAGGCGGGTTCGGGGGTGTTTTGAGACAGGGCTTTGGCGCTGGCTTCGGCGGCTTCTTCGAGGCGGCCGAGTTTGTAAAGGACCCAGGAGAGTGCGTCATAACTGTAAACGTCGTTTCTCACCGCGAACTCCGCTTTCGCGAGTTCGAGAGCGCGGGGGAGATTGCGGTTTTCGTCGGCGTAGATCACGGCGAGGGTCCGGTTGGCTTTCTCGCCGTTGGCGGACATCAGTTGTTCGGTGACATCCATGAGCGCGCGCTGGGCGGCGGCGTCTTTCGGGTGGCCGGTTTTGGTGTGGAGAGATTCGAGCGCGCCACTGTATTCCGGCAGAGGGACGACGGCCTGGGCGGCTTTGTAGTGGGCGATGGCGGAGGTGTAATCGTTCTTCGAGGTGTCCACACGGCCCAGGCCGGCGTGGGCGCGATGATAGCCGGGGAAGAGTTCGAGCGCCTTGCGATAGGCCTGTTCGGCATCGGCCGTGTGACCGGTTTTGAATAACATGTCGCCGAACTCCGAGTAACACCAGGCGGTGTTTTCAGGATCGGGACTGCCTGCCGCGACCGCCTGCGACATCCACGCGAGAGCGGTATCGGCATGTCCCGTGACGAAATCGTGATAAGCGAGCCGGTTGTAGGTGAAGAGATTGCCGCCGAGCGCGGCCATGCGCTGGTAGGTCTTGCCCGCGGCGTCGTACGCGCCGAGTTCCATCTGCGCGTCGCCGAGCAGGCCCAGCATTTCGGAATCGCTCGGGTTGGCGGCGAGCATGGCTTCGGCGAATTCCGCGACCTGCGGAAATTCATGCAGGTTCATGGCGACCTGCGCTTTGAGGCGCTTGGCGGCGGTGAAGCCGGGGTCGGATTCGAGAACGCTGTTGGTGAGTGCGGCGGCGCGACGGAGATAGCCGGCGTCCCCGGTTTCCCGCAATTTCTGGAGAAAGGCGGCGGCGAGACGGGTTTTCAATTGTAAATCGCCGGATTTCGCTTCGGCTTGTGTCTGCAGGGCGGCAATGCGCTGGTCCGTGGTTTCCGCCGCGGCAGTGACCAGGAAGGTGAAGGTCAGCAGCGCGGATTTCAGGGGATTCATTTTCCACCCTCAATAGCCGCGATTTTGCCGCGGACTTCGCGGGCGCCTGCTTCGTCGCCGTTGCGGCGGAGCGCCGCAGCCAGGGTGTCGAGAGTCTGAACATCCTGGCGTCTGGAGGCTTCGAGGCGGGCGATTTTCAGGCCTTCGGCCGGCGGGAGATAAGCCGCGAGTTCGCGGTTCGCATTATCCGGTTTATCGATGGCGGCGCGGGCGGCGGTTTCGAAGGCGGTGTAAGCGGCGGGGGCTTCCGGACTGCCGGCCTGATCGAGAGCTTTCGCCACGGTGTAGCGCTCGGCGAGCGGCAAATGCGGCAGGGTTTTCAGGAGCGTGGCCGCTTCCGCGAACTTCTGCTGGGCCATTCGCACATGCGCCATCGCGATGGCGGCTTGCGGATAAGCGGGGAAGATCTTGAGCGCATCGGCGGCGGCTTTTTCGGCGCCCGGAAGGTTCTGTGTTCGCAGATAAAGGCCGGACAGGTTTACCAGGATCCAGGCGCGTTCTTCCGTTTCGCTTTCGGTGACCTGACGGAGCGCGGAGGTCCAGAGGTCGGCGGCTCCGGAAGGATTGCCAAAGATTTCCCGGAAGTGCGCGCCGTGTTCGAGGCTGCGGTAGTCGGCGGGGCGCAGGTCGAGCATCCACTGGGCGGCTTCTTCGGCGGTCTTGTAATCGCCGAGTTCTCCGGCGGCATCGGCGAGGAGTCCGTAGACCTCAATGTCGTCCATATTGCGCTTGTTCAGGGCTGCGGCGGCGTCTTTCGCCCGGGTGTATTCGAGACCGGCGAGCAGGATTCCCGCTTCCACTTTGCGCGCGCCGTAGTTGTCCTTTTGAAGCGCGAGGGACTTATCGACCTCGGCTTGGGCCTGGGACAAGAACGCGGGGTCAGCGGTCTCGCGGGCACGGCGCAACAAGGCGGCGGCGAGCGCATTGTGGGCGTCGGCGCGGTCCGGCGTCCTTTCGATTTCTTTGCGGACCTGCTCCATGCGGCGCGCGGCCGGACTGAGCTGCACGACCGGCGTTTCCGCCAGGAATGACAAGAGTGTAAGTAACGAGTAAGTCAGCATAAGTTCAGAAGAAAGGCCGCCCGCCGGACAGAACGGGCGGCCTCGCGTTGTTTACTGGACCGGACAGGTACCACCGCTGATGCCGGCGCAGCCCTGCTCGCCGGGATCGATATGGCGGCTGTTGCGGCCGCTTTGCGCGAAGGCAACGTACGGGAACACTTCCTGATAGGCCACGTCATTGGTGTTCACACCGTCTCCGAGGAAATGGTGCACGGAGGTCGGATTGTTGAACGGCGCGGACGGCACCAGGACGCCGGCCACGA
Source organism: uncultured Acidobacteriia bacterium (assembly GCA_903851195.1). GTDB lineage: Bacteria > Acidobacteriota > Terriglobia > Bryobacterales > Bryobacteraceae > BOG-234. Next base: position 127,585 of record CAINNJ010000025.1, on the reverse strand, counting down.
CACGCAGGGCGATGTCGGTCACGTCGTCGGAAACGCGGCGGCCGTTCGGGAAGCCGCCGAGGTCGCCGGCGAGCACGGCCATGCGCTTCCGCGAGGGCTGTGGCGTTGCCGGAACGCCGGTGTTCAGGCGGAGAAGATCGGCGACGGGACCGGCGGGGGTGCCCGGGGCCGCGATGGGCGGCGCGTAGGTCACCAGCGGCAACAGGTCGGTGCGGGGCGGAGCCGGAATCGGCAGCGCGCCCGCGCCGAAGAGCGCTTCATAAGCGGCGTTCAGGATGCGCGGCAGCAGGGGGTCCAGATCGAAACTCGCGAACTGCGAGTCGTTGACGGGACGGTCCATGCTCCAGCGGTCTTTGAAGCCGGTGCCGATGATGAGTTCGTTGATGAGCGGGTTGCCCATGCGCTGCACCTGGCGGAATTCGCCGGCGCCGGTGGAGGGGTCGGGCGAGTTGCGGACGGTGATGCGGGGACGGGAGGTGGTGGCCCACGCGCCGATGGTGGCCGCGGGATCGGACGCGGCGACTTTGGTTCCGGTGCGGGTCAGCATGGCGATGGGGACTTCGATCGCGATGGTGTTGACGTTGTAGCCGGAGACGTTATCGGCCGCGTAGTTGACGTTGTCGTTGGCGTCCTGCGCGGGGGTAAGCACGCCGGGGACGCCGGAGGGGAACGAGCCGGCGCGGAGATTGAACGTGTCGAAGGCGGCGCCGAGATCGATATAGAAAGGATCGTCCACGGTGCCGGCGAAGACGCGAATGCCGTTGCCCAGGCTGAAGATGCCCTGCTGCGCGAGCGCCGTGTAGTTCGGCATGGTGCGCGGGCCGACGTTCGAAGGCACGGCGATCAGGCCGGAGGAGGCGGAGGTGTTGAGCGGCGTGGAGACGCCGTTCACGACCATGGAGACGGTGTAATGCTGGCGGAGGCTGAGCCCCGCGGAGCCCGCGCCGTCGAGCGAGGTGATGGCCGGGGGGACGATGGGCGTTCCGGGACCGAGCGGGGCCGGCGCGTCGGCCGGCGCGTTGATGCCGGTGAGAGCGCCCGCGAAGCCCTGCGCCAGACCGGGCGCGCGGATTTCCGTCTGGAAGCGGAAGTCGAAACGCACGTTGTCGGCGGCGCTGTTGGTGTTATCGACGTGGATGGAATAGAGAACATCCGGATCGAACGGGAAGTAGTTGGGACCGTTGCCGGGATCGAGCAGCGGATCCACGTTCAGGATGAACACGACGTTATTCGGATTTTCGTAGCTGACGAACGCGTAGAAATCCGTGATATCCGCCGTGCGGTCGAGTGACGTAATGGGCGCCTCGCGGTGACTTGCGGCAAAGGCGGAAGGCGTCGGCTGGACTAAGAAGAAAGTTACAGCTAAGGCTAACCATGATTTGAAGTTGCGGGGTTTCAGCTTATTCATTGGATCCTCCGGAGAGAGTTATTGGAACGGCGTAAGTAAAGACCCAGACCGAGCAGGCCGCCGGTAAGTGCCGCGAAGGTGGAAGGTTCGGGCACTGCCGGGGTCGCGGTGGTGACCTGAACGGCGAAACTGGTGACCGCCGCGGTGCCGCCCGGTCCCCCGTCCGCCGAGAAGTTGGCGTTGATCCCGATGAGCGATCTCGGGGCGGCGAACGTCAGAGAGTCGGTGGTCTGCGCAAGGCCGCCGGCGAGGGCAAACGTACCCAGGTTCCTCGCGGCCAGGTTGGTGGGACAGACACCGGCGACCGTGAAGGCGCTGTTGAGACAGATGGATTCGGTGCCCACCACGTTCCCGGCGCCGGTGGCCGTGCCGCCGTTTTGCGTGAGCGTGTTGCCGGCGAGCAGGTTCGCCGAACCGGCGTCCGGAGCGATGGTGAAGCCGATGGCGGCATCGGCGAGTTGATTGGAGCCGGCGGATTCATTGACCGTGAACAGAAGTCCCGGCCCGCCCGCGGTGATGGGCGTTACCGTGATGGAAGCGGGACTCAGGCTCGTGGTGCTTCCCGGTGTGAAGGGCAGCGCGGTAAATCCGGCGAATAACTGGCCGTTTACATCGCAGCCCGCGGCAAGGGAAATGTAACTGGCAAGTGTGCCCGAACCGCACGCGATTGCGGCGGCAGGGGCATGAAACGGGATGGCGCACGCCACCCCGGCGAACAGTAAGAATTTCTTCACTTATCCCCCATAACAGAGTGTTATCGGGGGAGTAAAACGCAAGTTATGCGCTTATCTGCCCGCCGACGTCTACCGATACGAGGCGTCAAACGGGACGGATGAAGTGTAAGTCGGGAGGCGGGAATGGAACTGGTTGATCGGACACAACTCTTAGGCGGAACGCACAGCCGCACGGTTCGGGAGCGTACTTCGTTCAGGACGACGCAGTTATCGAGAAGAAGCGGCGGATGCGGGCGAGTAACTGCGTCTGGTTCTCCGCCTCGCGCTGGCGGGCGGTTTCCTGATCGAGCCGTTCGCGAATCACGGCGAGTTCCATCTGCCGGTGCGCCATTACCACCGACATGTCTTCGGCGAGTTCGGGGCGGCGCTCCAGAATTCCCTGCAGGCCGTGCTTGTGAAGCTGGTAACAATCGACGCGGGTCTGGGCAACGGCGCTGGCGCTTCGGCTTTCGCCCGTGAGGAGCGAAGCTTCGCCAAAGAAGTCGCCGGATTCGAGGACCGAGATGCGGCGTTCGGCGCCATCGGGCGCGCGGTATTGGATAGCGACCTCGCCGGCGACGATGAAATACATGGACGGGCCTTCGTCGCCCTGCCGGATGATCTGTTCGCCGGGAGCGAAAGAGAGTTGCTGCAGGCGGGAGCCGATTTCGATCAGATCGGAATCGGCAAGCAGCCGCAGGATGGGCGTGCGGCGCAAGACATCCACCGGATCGAGCGGTTCCGAGCCATCGGCGACGCCGTCTTTCAACTGCACCAGCGTGGTGATCTCGCCGACCGGAAGACCGGCCCGCCGCAGGGCGAAATAGAGGCGCACATTCACGGCGGAAATGGCTTTCGAGGCATGTCCGGGTTCGGTGAGCCAGACCAGCACGGCGTAATCGATCTGGCCGGGCGCCATTTTGACGATCTGGCAGACGGGCGCGGGGTCCGGCGCAACGCCGGGGGGAAGCGACTTCCGCAGGGCGAATTCCACGGCATCGATCACTTCCTGCGGATTGCTTTGATAAGGCATCTGCAGGGGAATGGAATGGCGATGCAGCCGGGCGCAGATATTCACGGCGGAGCGCGTCAGGTGGCTGTTCGGGAGGATGACGGTGTCGCCGTTTTCAGTCAGGATGGCGGTGTGGCGAAGGCGGACGTGCTGCACCCAGCCGGAGAGGTCGCCGCAGCGGATGAAATCTCCCACCTGAATGCCGCCTTCGAGTTCGAGAGCGACGCCCCCGGCGATGTTGGAAAGCATGTCCTGCAGGGAAAGGCCGACCACGGCGGTTGCCACGGCGGAGGTCGCGAAGATACCGTTGACGTCGACGCCGAGCTTGAAGAGCAGATGGAAAATGATGGCGATGTAGCCGGCGACGAAGACGATCTCGCTGATGAATTTGGGCAGGCGGACGCGCCGAAGGAGGTAATCGAATACCAGGACGACCGCGAGTTGCAGTCCGGCCAGTTCAATCAGCGCAATGGAGACTTCGCCCGTGACGCGCGCGACCGGCACCCAGCCGGCGGGCAGCGCCGAGCAGATCACCACGACGATGTACAGGATGAGAAAGCCCCAGGCGGTGCGCACGCGGGAGCGCTCGGGCGCCGCCGGCCAGAGGGCGACGGAAAGCGCGAACATTCCGGCTGCGATCCACGGCAAGGGTTGGGTCACGTGAGAATTCATTCTAACGGCCCCCTGTATGAGACTCTGGTACACACGATGCAACGCTTGCTTTTTCTGCTGTTTACGGTGATCGCGGCGCAGGCCGCGGAGGCCACGAAACCGGTGGTCCTGAAGGCCGCGCGGATGTTCGACGGGAAGTCCGGAGCGGTGGTCGCGCCCGGGCTGGTGGTGGTGACGGACGGAAAGATTACAGGGGTGGGCGCGGGCGCGGCGATTCCGCGCGATGCGGAAACCATCGATTTGGGCGATTCCACGTTATTGCCCGGATTCATGGATGCGCACACGCACCTCTCGATGATGCAGAGCGACGACTGGAAGCAGCAGACCATCGACGGCTTCCGGAAGACGGTGGCGGAGCAGGCGCTGGACGCGTCCGAGAATGCGCGGAAGACGCTGCTTGCCGGGTTCACCACGGTGCGGGATGTGGGCGGCGCGAACTTTATCGATATCGGACTGCGCAATGCGATTCGGGACGGGAAGATTGTGGGGCCGCGCATGCTGGTGGCGGTGCATGCGATCGGGAGCACGGGCGGGCATTGCGACGATGCGGCGGGCTTCCGGCAGGGGCTGTTCGGACGGGAGAGCGGGCCGGAAGACGGCGTGATCAATGGCGCGGAAGAGGCGCGGCGGGCGGTGCGGCTGGACATTAAATACGGCGCGGACGTGATTAAGACGTGCGCCACGGGCGGCGTGCTGTCGCTGACCGACGATGTGGATACGCCGCAACTGACGCAGGCGGAACTGGACGCGCTGGTGGAGGAGGCGCACGCGTTGCGCCGCAAGACCGCAGCCCATGCGCATGGCGCGACCGGGGCGAAGCGGGCGATCCGGGCGGGGATCGATTCCATCGAGCACGGGTCGTTTCTGGACGACGAGGCGCTGGACATGATGAAGGCGAAGGGCACGGTGCTGGTGCCGACGCTGATGGCCGGGTGGTGGCTGGACGACAAGCTGGAGCACGGCGTTTACTTTCCGCCGGAGATCGTGGTGAAGATCCGGCAGGCGGTAGCCAGCGTTTCGCTAATGTTCACCAAAGCCGTGCAGAAGGGCGTGGTTGTCGGGCTGGGGACGGACGCGGGGGTGGAACCGCACGGGCTGAACGCGAAAGAGTTCGGGCTGATGGTGAAACTGGGGATGAAGCCGCTGGACGCGCTGCGGGCGGGGACTTCGGTGGATGCGGAACTGCTGGGGATTTCGAACATCGCGGGGACGCTGGAGAAGGGGAAGAGCGCCGATGTGGTGGCGGTGCCGGGCGATCCTTCGAAAGATATCACGGTCACGGAGCGGGTTTCTTTCGTGATGAAAGAAGGCGTGATTCATAAAAAGTAGCTAACCGATCGGGCTGCGACATCGTCCGAGCGTGCAGAGGTTCCAGGAATGTGGCAGGATATTCGGCTGGGTGCGCGGATGCTGGCCAGGCAGACCGGCTTTACCGCGCTGCTGGTGGTGACGCTGGCTTTGGGCATCGGGGCCACCACGGCTGTTTTCAGCCTGATCCAGGGCGTGCTGCTGACGCCACCGCCCTACCGGGCGCCGGAGCGTCTGGTGCTGATTCCGCCGGAACGGACGGACGGAAAGACAGCGGGTCAGCCGCGTGGCTGGCCGGCGGCACAGTGGCAGGAGTGGCGGAAGGAAGCGAAGAAGCTGGGCGGGCTGGCGGCGTACCGCTGGGGCTTCGGCTTTCTGATTACGCCGACCGGCAGCCAGTCCATGGAGGGCATGGCCGTGAGCCGGGATTATTTCCGCGTGCTCGGGTTGCGCACGGAATTGGGCCGTACGTTCTCCCCGGAAGAGGCGCCCGATTCCGGGGCCACAGCGTCGCCGGTAATCGTACTCGGGTATGACTTCTGGCAGCGCGCTTTCCATGGCGACCGGCAAATCCTGGGCAAGTCGATTCGCATGGACCGGCGCGCCGCGGCCCCGGTGGTGATCGGCGTCATGCAGCGCGGGGCGCGATTCCTGCCGTCGCCCGGCGCCTCGCAGGAGCCGAATTACGACGTGAATGCCACGGTGGATTACTGGGTTCCGGCCACGGTGGATCCAAAGTTTCTGAAGGACCCCGCCTGGGACCTTGTGGGGCGTCTGCAGGCGGGCGCAACGCTGCCGCAGGCGGAGAGTGAACTGACCGTGATGGCGGCGCGGGAAGCGCAGGGCGAGCCGGAGTTCGCGGGTGTGGCGCCGCGGATGGAGCCTTTGATCGATGAGATGAATCGCGATGGCGGAAGAATCCTGCTGCCGCTGTTGGGAGCGGCGGCGCTGGTGCTGCTGATCGCGTGCAGCAACGCGGCGGCGCTGCTGCTGGTGCGCGGTTTGCGAAGACGGCAGGAGTACGCGGTGCGCGTGGCGCTGGGAGTGCGGCGCGGCGCGCTACTGCGCCAGGCGGCGACGGAAAGCCTGCTGCTGGCAGTGCCGGGCGGCATTTTCGGCATGCTGCTGGCGTTCGGGGCGGTTCGCGTGTTCCGGCAGATCGGCGGGCATGCGATCCCGCGTCTGGATGCCGTCACGACCGGTTTGCCGGTGCTGGCGTGCGCGTTTGGCGCGGCGATCCTCGCCGCTTTGCTGGCGGGGCTGCTGCCGGCGATCCGGGCTTCGCGAGTGGATCCGGCGGATGCGCTGAAGGGTTCCGGACCGCGGAGCAGCACGGGCAGAGGCGAGAGCCGGTTGTTGCGCGCGGTGACGGTGTTCCAGACTGCGCTGACGCTGGCCCTGATGGTGGGCGCGGGGCTGCTGGTGCGGACGATGATCAATCTTTCCAACGTGCAGCCGGGCTACGATCTGAGCCGCCTGGTCACCATGACGGTGACTTCCATGGAGGGGGATTATTCCAGCTTCCATCGCCGCGCGCTGGAGCGCATCGGGTCGCTGCCCGGCGTGAAAGGGGCGGCGTTTGCGTGGGGCGTGCCGCTGACCGGAAACAGCTGGCCGGGGCGAGTGGAGATGGAGGGTCAGCCGGAAGCGGGGAAGCAGAGCGATCGCGTGGCCGTGCCAATGCGATCGGTGACGCCGGGATACTTCGCCCTGCTGGGAACCGCGATTGCGGAGGGCCGCGATTTTCGCACGACAGACGATCAGAAGGCGCCGCCGGTGGCGATTGTGAATCGTGCACTGGCGGAGCGGTATTTCCCGCACGCGAGCGCCGTCGGAAAGAAGATCTGGATGGGAGGGCGCAGCAACAAGCCGCTGGAAATTGCCGGTGTGGTGAGCAACGGGCGCACGGTGGATCTGACGCAACCGGCCGAACCGGAACTCTATCTGCCGCTGTTTCAGGCGGGCGCGTTTTCGAAGGATCTGGTGCTGCGCACCGAGGCCGACCCGCGCTCTCTGCTGGTGACCGTTCAGAAGGAGTTGCGCGCCATCAATCCCACGGCGGCGGTGGAACATATCCGAACGCTGGAACGGATTCGGGACGATTCGCTGGCGTCGCGGAACTTCGCGATGGAGTTGCTGGCGGGCTTTGCGGCGGTGGGCGTGGTGCTGAGCGTGATCGGGATTTATGGATTGCTGTCATTATCGGTGACGGCGCGGCGGCGGGAGTTGGCGATTCGGAGTGCGGTCGGGGCGGGGCAGAGCGCGATTCGGAACCTGGTGCTGGCGGAAGGTCTGCGGCTGATCGCGGCGGGGGTTGTGGTGGGGCTGGTGGCCGGAATGGCGCTGTCGCGTGTTTTCGGGTATCTGCTGTTCGGGGTGAAGCCGGTGGATCCGGCGACGTTCGTGGCTGCGGGGATGCTGTTTACGGGGGTGGCGGTGATCGCGTTGCTGGTGCCGGCACGTCGCGCCGCCCGCGTGAATCCGCTGGCGGCGCTGCGGGAAGACTAACTCACGGCGATTGCGAAACTCTCTTTCGCGGCATCCACGGTGCGTTCGATATCGGCGTCGGTATGCGCCGCGGAAACGAACAACGCTTCGTACTGCGAGGGCGGCAGATAGATGCCGCGCTCCAGCATGGCGTGGAAGAATTTGCCGAACTGCGCGGTGTTGCTGGTCTTGGCGGAATCGTAATCGGTGACGTCCTGATCGGTGAAGAACCAGGTCATCATGGAGCCGATGCGGTTGACCGTGACGTTTTCCGGCGCGCAGGCGGCGAGCAGGGACGTATTGCGGTTCAGTTGATCGTAAATGCCGGGGTTGTTCTGAATGTGCCGGAGCATGGCGAGACCGGCGGCGACCGCGAGCGGATTGCCGGAGAGCGTGCCCGCCTGGTAGATGGGGCCGCTGGGCGCCACGAACATCATGATGTCCGCGCGTCCTCCGTAGGCGGCGATGGGCAGGCCGCCGCCGATGACCTTGCCGAGCGTGGTGAGGTCCGGTCTGATGTTGTACAACTGCTGCGCGCCACCGGGCGAGACGCGGAAGCCGGTCATCACTTCATCGAAGATCAGCAGGGACTGGTACTGGTCGCAGATGCGGCGCAGGCTTTCCAGAAAACCGGCGTTGGGCGGGATGCAGCCCATGTTGCCGCAGACGGGCTCCACGATGATGCCGGCGATCTTGTCGCCATGCGCGCGGAAGGCCTCTTCCACGGCTTCCACGTTGTTGAACGGGACGGTGATGGTGGTGTCGCTGAAGCCTTTGGGGACGCCGGGGGAATCCGGCAGGCCGAGCGTGGCGACGCCGGAGCCGGCCTTCACGAGCAGGGAATCCACGTGGCCGTGATAGCAGCCTTCGAACTTGATGGTGATGTCGCGGCCGGTGAAGCCGCGGGCGACGCGCAGGGCGCTCATGGTGGCTTCGGTGCCGGAATTGACCAGGCGCACCATCTGCATGGAGGGCACCATGGCGCGGATGGTCTCGGCCAGTTCGACTTCGAGTTCCGTGGGCGCGCCGAAACTGGTGCCGCGGGTCAGGGCTTCCTGAATGGCGTCGAGGATCTCCGGATGGCGATGGCCGATGAGCAGAGGGCCCCAGGAACCGATGTAATCGATGTACTCGTTGTCGTCGACATCGAAGAGGTGCGCGCCCTGGCCGCGGGCGATGAAGCGGGGCGTGCCGCCGACGCCGCGCCAGGCGCGCACCGGCGAATTCACGCCGCCGGGGATGGAGAGCCGGGCGCGGTCGAAGAGTTCCTGAGATCGTTCGGGTTTCACTGACTTTGAGGATACTCAATCGGCCATCGCCGGATGGCCGTGGCGCTTCGCGCCAACTCAGCCGCGGCAGTAGGCGTAAATGCGCTCCACGATTTCCAGCGCGTCGCAGCCTTCTTCGCCGGAGACCAGCGGTTTCCGTTTGTTTTTGATGGCGTCGGCGAAATCGAGGAACTGGCGTTCAAAGGGTTCGAGGGAGATAGCCATGGGATCGGAAGCTCCGGAGGCGACTTCTTTCGCGACCGGCGCGGGGTCGGCTGCCGAGGACTCCTCGTCGTCCTGCACATCCCAGTGCGTGAGCTTATCGCCGGTAAGAATGGCGGTGCCTTTGGAGCCGTGAATTTCCACGCGTTCCGAGTAGCCGGGCCACATGGCGGTGGAGGCCTGAATCACGCCCGTGGCGCCGTTGCTGTAGCGGAGAAGAGCGTTGACGACGTCTTCGGACTCGATCTTGTGGAGCGCGCCCAGTTGCCACATGGCCGTGAGTTGTTCGACCGGGCCGGCGAGCCAGCGGAGGACGTCGATCTGGTGGATCGCCTGGTTGATCAGCGCGCCGCCGCCTTCCACGGCCCAACTGCCTTTAATCGGGCGGCTGTAGTATTCGGCGGAGCGGAACCACTTCACGTAGGCGTCGCACTGGATGAGTTTGCCCAGACGGCCGGCGTCGATGGCGCGTTTGAGGAACAGGGTGGAATCGTCAAAGCGGTGCTGGCTGACCACGCCGAGCACGATGCCGGCGTTGCGCGCGGTCTCCACCATCTCGCGGGCGGTGGCGAAGCTGGTGGAGATGGGCTTCTGGACCTGGATGTGTTTGCCGGTTTCGGCGCAGATGCGGAGGGGCTGCAGGCGGAAATCGGGGAAGGTGCAAACGTCCACGTAGTCGACTTCGGGGTGCCGGCAGAGCTCTTCGTAGGTGGGGACGAAGACGCCGCCGTGCTGCGCGGCGAAGGCCTGGCCGTACTTTTCGTTGATGTCGGTGCAGGCTGTGATGCGGAAGCCGATGTTCTTGTACGCCTGGGCGTGTTTGTGGGAAATCGCTCCCGTTCCGATAATTCCTACTCTCATGGGTTACCGCTCATTATAATGAGGGTTCATCGATGAAGATCCTCTGGAGTGCGGCGACGGCCGTAATCGTGAGCAGTTGCGCCTTTCTGGCGGGTTGTGGGAATTCGATCGGGCCGGATGTCGCGGCGACGGTCAACGGGCGCCCGGTGCTTTATGCCGAGGTGGACCGCACATACAAATCTCAGTTTCCCGGCAAGGGCGAGGGGGAGAGCGAAGACCAGGTCCAGTTGCGGCGGCTGGAGGTGCTGCGGTCGCTGATCGATAACGAGATCATGCTGCAGCGCGCCGAGAAGGCCGGGCTGGTGGCGACCGACGCCGACGTGGAGGCGCGCCTGAACGAGCTGAAGACGCCCTACACGAAAGAAGAATTCGATAAACAGCTGCAGCAGTGGGGGCTGACGCTGGCCGAGCTGAAGGCGCGCATCCGCAAGGACGAGAGCGTGAAGAAGCTCTTTAACAAAGACATCACGTCGAAGATCAATATCAGCGACGCCGACGTCGCCGCGTTTTACAACGCCAACCGGGGCAGCTTCAACGTGCCGGAGCCGCAGGTGCACATGGCGCAGATCGTGGTGACGCCGCATGCGGATCCGAACGTGCGCAATCTGAAGAACGATAAAGCGAAGACGGAAGAAGAAGCGGCGCGGAAGATCAAGGCGATCGAGGCGCGGGTGCGGCAGGGAGAGGACTTCGCGATGCTCGCGCAGAATTATTCGGAAGATCCGCAGACCACGCCGAACGGCGGCGATCTGGGTTTCATGCCGGAGTCGAATCTGGATAAGACCAGTCCGGAGCTGCGGAAGCTGGTGCTGTCGCTGGCTCCGGGGCAGTTGTCGCCCATCATCCACACGCCGGAAGGTTACCGGTTGCTGAAGATGATTTCGAAGGAGCCGGCGGGGCAGCGGGATCTGAGCGATCCGCGGGCGCAGCAATCGATTCGGGAAACACTGCTCGAACGGAAAGATCAGCTGCTGAAGACGGCGTATTACGAGATCGCGCGGAATGAGGCGAAAGTGGTGGACGCGATGGCGCGGAACGTTTTCGCCGGCGCGAGCAGTCCGAAGAAATAGCTGGCAGGCGCTGTGATACAGTGACCGCGAACCTATGAGACTTCGCGCTTTTGTCGTTTGCTGTGTGGCGGCGCTGCCCGCGCTGTGTGCCGAGCGGGGGGAAGAGATCAAGCTCTGGCCGAACGGCGCGCCGGGCTCGGAAGGCATCACGGCGGCGGAGGTTTCGAAGCCCTCCGTCAGTCCCAAAAACAGCGCGTTGCCGGGCAACTATACGGTGACGCACTCCCCTTCCATTTACGTGTTTCTGCCGCCGAAGGAGAAGGCGACGGGCGCGGCCATGGTGGTGGCTCCGGGCGGCGGGCACACGCAACTGGTGATGGAAAAAGAAGGCTGGGAGATTGCGGACTGGCTGAACTCCCGCGGCATCGCGGCCTTCGTGCTGAAGTATCGGCTGGCGCGCGCGCCGGGATCGAAATACACGCTGCCGAATGAGGTTTACGCGGATGCGGCGCGTTCGGTGCGGCTGGTGAGAAGCCGCGCGAAGGAGTGGGGGTTCGATCCGGCGCGGCTGGGCTTCATCGGATTCTCGGCGGGCGGGGAAGTGGCGGGCATGATCGAGACGAAGTTCGATGCGGGAAATCCGTCGTCGCCGGACCCCGTGGAGCGCGTGAGTTCGCGGCCGGATTTCAATATTCTGGTGTATCCGTTTTATCGCCCGGGTTCGGTGAGCCGGCCGACACCCGGCGCGCCGGCACCCGATCCCGCCACCACTCCGATTCAGATTGCGCCGAATGCGCTGTTCCCGATTCCCAAAGACGCGCCGCCGGTGTTCCTGGTTTGTGCCGACGACGATCGTTCGCACGTGGAGCCGACCGTGAAGTTTTATCTGGAACTGGAAGCGAATCACATTCCGGCGGAAATGCACATTTATTCGTACGGCGAGCATGGGTTTGCGCTGCGTCCTACGAAGAAGCCGGGCGCGCCGGTGGAGACGTGGACCGACCGGTTGGTGGACTGGCTGGCGGAACGGGGCATTTCCCGTAAGTAGCGGCTTCCGGTTAACAACCGTGAGGCCGGGTTTGTGCTCCGGGTTACCCTCGGGTTAGTTGTTTTACAACTCGTTCACACCTCCGTTTTGAGGCGAGAATACACTGAACTTGAAATCGCTACCGCAACGGGAGTTACTTAGGGTTGCGGCGCGTTCAGGAGTACTCTCATGTCTCTTTTCCGTTGTATCTTTTCTCTCGGAGTAGTTACTCTGGCCGGGAGTTCTCTCGCACCGGCCGCTTACATCCAGACGAATCTCGTGTCGGACGTGAGCGGCCTTGCTGTCAACACGGATCCGAATCTGAAGAACCCCTGGGGAATGTCCGCCAGCCCCACCAGTCCGTTCTGGGTTTCCAACCAGGTCACCGGCGACACGACTCTGTATAACGGCGCGGGAACACCGCAGGCGCTGGTGGTGAGCCTGCCTGGAAGCGGCGCAACGCCTCCGCAGGGACCGACAGGTCAGGTGTTCAACAGCACCGCCAGCAGTTTCCAGTTGCCGGCTGGCGGTAAGTCGCTGTTTCTGTTTTCGACGCTGGGCGGCACCATCGACGCGTGGAACGGGTCTTCCGGAACCACGGCGGCGGTGGAATTTACGGCTACGGATCATGCCTCTTATACCGGTCTCGCGCTGGCCACGGCGGGGACGAGTGATTTTTTGTATGCGGCGGATTTCGGTAACGGCAAGGTGGATGTTTTTAACTCAACCTTCGGTAAGACCACCGCGCCGGGTAACTTCGTGGATCCTACGTTGCCCTCCGGTTACTCTCCCTATAACATCCAGGAAATCAACGGCAAGTTATATATCGAATACGCGCTGGTGAACCCGACAACTCACCGCGCGTCGACGAATGCGAATACCGGCGTGGTTTCCGTGTTCGATAACAACGGGAACTTTCTGCAGCGCCTGATTACGAACACGAATCTGGATGCGCCGTGGGGCGTCGCGCTGGCTCCGGCCGGCTTCGGGCCGTTCGGCGGCGATCTGCTGGTCGGCAACTTCGGCGACGGCAGGATCAACGCGTTTAATCCGACGACGGGCGCGTTCGTTGGCACCATCACGGGCGCGAACGGCGCGCCGCTGGTGAATTCCGGTCTCTGGGGCATCGCGTTCCATGCCGCCGCGACTGGTTTCGATGCGAACACGTTGTACTTCGCGGCCGGTATCAACAATGAAGCGGACGGGTTGCTCGGGACGATTCAGTTCACGCCGGAGCCCTCGACGTTTGGTCTTGCGCTGTTATCGCTGGCAGGTGGCGTGCTCGGCTGGAGGCGAAAGCATCACGGCAAAGCATGAAGGAAGTTCTGGAACAACTGAAGGAAGGCGTCCGGCGTTTTCGGACGGAAGTCCACGAAGAAAATGCCGAGGCCTACCGAAGAGCGGCGAGTGAGCCGCAACGTCCGCACACGCTGATTGTGGCGTGTGCGGATTCGCGCGTGGACGTGGAAACCATCACGGCATCGGGTCCCGGCGATGTTTTTATCGCGCGCAACGTGGGCAACATGGTGCCCGCTTACGGAGAGGTGCCGGGCGGCGTGAGCGCGGTGATCGAGTGTGCGGTCAGCGCGCTGCAGGTGCGGCATGTTGTGGTGTGCGGGCACTCCGACTGCGGCGCCATGAAAGCGCTGCTCCAGCCGGAATCTCTCACGGCGATGCCGACCGTGAAGAGATGGCTCAACCACGGGCAGGCGGCGCTGCAGGTGGCGGAAAGTCTGCGGGCGGAAGCGGGTGGGAATCTGCTTTCGGTGCTGACGGAGAAGAACGTTTTGATGCAGCTGGCGCATCTGAAAACGCATCCATCCGTGGCGGGCGCGATGGCGCGGGGGGAACTGACGATTTCGGGGTGGGTGTACGACATCGGGTCCGGGGAAATCCGCATCGCGGAGGATGGCTCGGCGGTCTTTGAGCCGGTGCTGCCGGTGTCGGTCAGTGCGATCGAGGCCGCTGGCTGATTGCCGGAGAACCGGCCGCCACGCTGGATAAAAAGCTCACACGCGGCCGGTTTCTATCTCGGGAATCGGCACTTCGATAGAGCTTCCGGCCTTTGCTTCGTTAACAGCGGCAACCACCGTTGCCATCACTGGTCGCACGAGCGCCCAGCGTCCCCGTTTCAAGACCACCAATGCAATCTTCCGGCCCTGAAGATTTTGTCGATAACGGATGTTTTGGTCTACCGTCACCATCACATCGAACCCGGCTTCCCCGGCCGCGTTCAGAAGCTTGCCGTTCGTGAACTCCGCCCAGCCCAATTTTCGTGCCGCCGCTACTTCATGGCCGACGAGAAAGCGAGCTATGCCATAGGGCGTGCAGTGGTCAAAAAGAACGCGCATCCGCCGCCGGACGAGAAGCTGGAACGGGCACCGGCGCATCGAGACTACGAGCGGCGAATTCCAGCACGGATTTGATTTCTTCGCTCGTCAGGTCGAACTGTTCCATGACTTCGGCGATCGACAGCCCGTCTTCCATATTTTCAAAAACAGAGGCCACCGGCATGCGCGTACCGCGCAGCACCCACGCGCCCCGAGCTTGTCAGGGTTGCTTTCCACTGCCGGACATTGCGACCAATCCAGAACCGCCATATTACGCCTCGCTTACATTACAAGAATGACCGTGCGGCGGATTCGAGGGGTGCTTTGTTGAACGCTCAGGCGGGCAGGACGTCCGCGAAGACAAAACCGCCGCGTTCGACGATCTCTCCGCTCTTCACCGCGATGGGCGTTGCAAAGACCGGGGCGTCGTGGACGAAAGTGTGGAATTCGCCATTCTCGCCGCAGGGGTCGGCGGACGCGGGCAGATCGCGCAGCAGGGCGGCATCGAATTCCCTGCCGGCGAAATCGCGGTCGAGTTGCGAGGGATCGACGCAGGTCAGCTTTGCTTTCAGACCGGCGGAAATCATGTTGCGCGCCAGTTCGGCGGTCGGAATCCGCCACACCGGGAAGATCGGTTCGAGGCCGGTGCCCGCCAGTTGCTTCTCGCGGTAAGCGCGGATGTCTTCGAGGAAGAGATCCCCGAAGGCGACCGCGTCGATCTTCTCCGCGAGCGCGCGCCGGAAGACATCCGCCATGCGCGCTTCGTAATCCTCGTTGGTGCAGGGCCACGGCAGTTCCACCTGCCAGAGCGGCAACCCCGCGGCGGCAGCCTGTCGCTCGACCAGTTCCCGGCGAACCGCATGCATGGCGACCCGTCCGGCGGCCTCATTGAAGCTGGTGATCAGGGCGACGACTTCCACGTCCGCGGATTGCCGCAGTAAGTGCAGCGCCCAGGCGCTGTCCTTGCCGCTGCTCCAGGACAAGGCCACTTGCTTTGGTTGGGACATGCTTCGGAGGATAGCTTATTCAGAAACGGCCTACCGATACAGCCCAGGCCGCTATACTGACAATTTCCATGCCAAGTCCCGCAAAGCCCATCCTCGACGTGAATGAAATCCGGCAGATCCTGCCGCACCGGTATCCGTTTCTGCTGGTTGACAGGATTGTCGAAATGGATGCGGAGAGCATTGTCGGAATCAAAAATGTGACGGCGAACGAGCCGTTCTTCATGGGTCATTTTCCGGATTTTCCGGTGATGCCGGGCGTGCTGATCGTGGAAGCGATGGCGCAGACGGCCGGCATTCTGGTGCTTCGCAGCATTCCGGATCGCGATCAGAAACTGGTGCTGCTGGTGTCGGTGGACGGCGCGCGTTTCCGCCGGCCGGTGGTGCCCGGCGATCAGTTGCGGCTGGAGATGAAGCTGATCCGGCGTAAGGGTTCGGTGGCGAAGATGTCCGGCCGGGCGCTGGTGGATGGGGTGCTGGTGGCCGAGGCGGAAGTAATGTGCAAGCTGGAAGACAAGGTCCAGAAGACCACTGAGGACGCACCGGCAGAGTAATGCCGGCACATCCGACAGCGATTATCGATCCGGCCGCGCAGGTGGACGTCACCGCGGAGATCGGCCCGTTCTGCGTCATCGGCCCCGAAGTGCGGATCGGCGCGCGAACCCGGCTGATGGCCAACCTTTATATAGAAGGGCCGACGGAGATTGGCGAGGACAATGTGTTCTTCCCCTATTCGACGGTAGGCGTGGCGTCGCAGGATCTGAAATACAAGGGGGAGCGCGCGTTCACGCGGATCGGCAACCGCAACCGGATCCGGGAGTTCGTGACGATCCATCGCGGGACGGCGGGCGGCGGCCTCGAGACGACCATCGGCGACGATTGCCTGCTGATGACTTACGCGCATGTGGCGCACGACTGTCATATCGGCAATCACGTGATTCTGGGTAACAGCGTGGGCCTGGCGGGGCATGTGACGGTGCAGGACTGGGCGGATATCAGTCCGTTCGCGGGCGTGCACCAGTTCTGCCGCATCGGGCGTCATGCGTTCGTGGGTCCTTACAGTGTGATTAAGCAGGACGTGATGCCGTACTCGCTGACCAGTTACCAGCCGGAGGTGCAGGTGTTCGGCGCGAACTCCATCGGTCTGACGCGGCGGGGTTTTGAGAAGCCGGTGATCGAATCGCTGCAGACGGCGCTGCGGTTGCTGACGCGCGCGGGACTGAATACCACGCAGGCGCTGGAGCGCATTCGCGCCGAGGTGCCGCCGTGCGCGGAACTGGACGAGTTGCTCGGATTCATCGAGAGTTCGGAGCGCGGCGTTATAAAAGGATGAAGTACGGCATTATCGCCGGCAATGGCCGTTTCCCCGTGCTGGCGCTCGAAACCGCGCGCAAGCAGGGCGACGAGGCGATTGCATTCGCCATCCGGGAGGAAGCGTCCGCCGCGGTGGAGAAGGCTGCCGCGCGCTGCCACTGGATCTCGCTGGGCGAGTTGAGTAAGCTGATCGAACTGTGCCATACCGAGGGCGTGACGCGGATCATGATGGCCGGGCAGGTGAAGCACGCGAAGATTTTTTCGTCCATCCGGCCCGACTGGCGGCTGGCGAAGGTGCTGCTGACGCTGGGCTCGAAAAATACCGAGTCGCTGATCGGCGCGGTGCAGAAAGTGCTGCTCGACGAAGGCATTGAACTGGTGGATTCCACGCTGCTGCTGAAGCCGCTGCTGGCGCCGCTGGGCGCGGTGACGAAGCGGAAGCCGGATGCCGAAGAAATGCGCGATATCGAGTATGGCCGGAAGATCGCGCATGCGCTGGCCAGTCTGGATCTGGGGCAGAGCGTGGCCATTGCCGATAAGGCCTGTGTCGCGCTCGAAGCGATGGAAGGCACGGACGCGATGCTGCGGCGCGCGGCGAGTCTGGTGGAAGGCAAACGGCTCGCGCTGGTGAAAGCGTCGTCGCGGCGTCGGCATTTGTTGTTCGATGTGCCGGTGATCGGGCCGGGGACTGTGGATGTGATGGTGGAAACGGGAACGACGGCGCTGGCGGTGGACGCCGGGCGGACGTTGCTGCTCGATCGCGAGGAACTGGTGGAAAAGGCCAACGCCGCGCGGCTGGCGATTACGGGGATGGAGGCGCTGGGGTGAAAAAGCGGGTAGCTGTGGTGGGTGCCGGCGCGTTCGGGAAGAATCACGCGCGGGTAGTGTCGGAAAGCGCGCGGGCGGAACTGAAGTTCGTCGTCGATACGAATGAGGCGCGCGCGCGGGAGTTCGCGCATGGCGCGCAGGTGCTGACGGACTATCGCGAACTGATCGGCCAGGTGGACGCGGCCATCATCGCGGTGCCTACGGTGGCGCATGCGGAGGTGGGTTGCTCGCTGCTCGAAGCGGGGATCGATGTGCTGATCGAGAAACCCATCGCTTCGAGTCTGGAAGAGGCCGATCGACTGGTGCGGACCGCGGAGCGGCAGGGGCGCCTGGTGCAGGTGGGGCATCTGGAACGGTTCAATCCGGCGGTGATCGCGCTGGAGAAGCTGGTGACGCTGCCGCTGTTCTTTGAAGTGCACCGGATGAGTATGTTCACGCTGCGCAGTCTGGATGTGGACGTGGTGCTCGACCTGATGATTCACGACCTGGATATCGTGCTCGGGTTTGCGCGGTCGGAACTGAAGGAAATCCGCGCGGCGGGGATTTCCGTGCTGTCGCCGAAGGTGGATATCGCGAACGTGCGGCTGGAGTTCGAAGACGGCTGCATCGCGAATCTGACGGCGAGCCGCGTTTCCACGGATAAAGTCCGAAAACTCCGTCTTTTCCAGCCGCAGCAGTATATTTCGGTGGATTATGCGAAGCAGTCGGCCGCGGTGTTTACGGTGGGCGGGGCGGACGGGGTCGCGTTCGAACAGCTTCCCGTGGAGCCGGGCGAGCCGCTGAAGCTGCAGTTCGACGCCTTTCTGGATGCCGTGGAGAGCCGCAGGCAGCCGAAACTGAATGGCGCGGCGGCGCGTCGAACTCTGGAGATCGCGCTCGCGGTGATTGATAAGATCGGGGAGCACGCGGGCGTGGTGGCGAAAACACTCGCATCCGAATGGAAAGCCGCCCCGGGATGGAAACCTTAGCTCTGCCGGACATCGCCTCACAAGATACGGAACCTGAACTGAATCTGCTGCTGGCGGAAAATCCCGCCGAGGACTGGCGTCGCAGGCGCGCGGCTGTCGTCGGGTCCGCCGTTTTCCATGTAGTGCTGATTGTGGTGCTGGTGACGGTGAAAGGCGCGCCGTATGAGCCGCTGCCGCCGGAACGGATCTTCGTAAAGCACGTGACGCCGCTTTATACGCCGCCCGATCTGACGCAAAAGGCTCCGAATAAAACGCCAATCAGCAAGGAACTGACGGTGGAATCGATTGCGCCGCGCCCGGTGCTGAAGGCTCCGGCGCCCGCTCCCGTCGCCAAACAGGCCGAGCCGGTGAAGGCGATGCCGCTGCCCGCGCCGCCTCCGCCGCAGCAGGCAGCGCAGACGCCGCCGAAGCCGGTGTTGATGGAAGCGCCGAAGATCGAGGCGCCCGTCACGGTGCAAACCGCGCAGTTGCCGAAGATCGGAACCTTGCCGCCGCAGCCGCAGGAAGCGCCGAAACTGGCGCTGCAGGACGTGAATCCGGCGCAGCGAACGGGGCCGGGGCGGCCGACGGGGCTGATCCAGATGCCGACGGCCGGGATCCAGGAAGCGGTCCGGAATCTGTCGCATACGGGTGCGACGCCGGGGACCATCAGCGTCGGCGATTCCGGTGACGAAGGCGGCAGCGGGCCGGGGCTGAATCTGCCTCCTTCCGCCGGACGGCCGAAATCGAGCCTGGAACTGAAGAGCGACCCGATGGGCGTGGATTTCCGGCCGTACATGCAGCAGGTGATCGCGGCGGTGCGGCGGAACTGGTTCGCCGTGTATCCCGAAGCGGCGCGGCTGGGGCAGCGGGGCCAGGTGGTGCTGCAGTTCGCGGTGGTGAAGCAGGGGCTGGTGACGAAAGTGGTGTTCAACGGGCAATCGGGGGCCAAGGCGCTGGATCAATCCGCCGTGGCGGCCATCAGCGCGTCGAACCCGCTGCCGCCGCTGCCGGCCGAGTTCAAGGGGGACCGCATCGTGCTGCAGATGACGTTCCTCTACAACATGCCGCGCTAGCCGTTTCGGAGGATCGACGTGTACTTACCCCCAGCATTTCGTGAGGACAGGCCGGAGGCGTTGCGTGAGCTGATGGCGGAATTTCCGCTGGCGGCTCTGGTGACGCACGGGGCGGACGGACTGCTGGCGAACCATGTGCCGCTGCTTTACGATCCGGAACCGGCTGGTCCGTCGGCCCCGCTGGGAACGCTGCGGGGACACCTGGCGCGGGCGAATCCGCAGGGGCAGTTCGAAGGGGAAGCGCTGGCGATTTTCCAGGGTCCGGACGCCTATGTGAGCCCGAACTGGTATCCCACGAAGCGGGAACACGGGCGCGCGGTGCCGACCTGGAATTACGCGGTGGTGCACGCCCACGGGCGGATGACGGTCTATTCCGATCCGGAGCGTCTGCGCGGGTTTCTGGACCGGCTCACGGCGCGTCATGAGGCCGGGCAGGCGGTTCCCTGGCAGCCCTCGGACGCGCCGCCGGATTACATCGAGGGGCTGCTGCGGGGAATCGTCGGGATCGAAATCGCGGTCACGCGGCTGGAGGGCAAGTGGAAGACGAGCCAGAACCAGCCGGCGGCGAACCGGGCCGGGGCGGCGGAGGGGCTGGAAGCGTCGGGGAAATCCGCCATGGCGGGCCTGGTACGGAAGATATGATGGGGTGCGGGAATCAGAATCGATGCGGGTGGCGTCTCACAGATTGATGCGGCTAACAATTATGCTGTTTTTGCCGGCGCTGGCGTATTCCGCCATTCTGCCGGAGACGATCGGGCACTGGCAGCGGGGTGAGCCGGGTCCGGCGCCGGTGCCTGCCGCGAAGGTCTGGGCCGAGTATGGTTTACAGGACTCGGAGAGCGCGCCTTATGCCGATGGCGGCCAGAAATACTCGATTGACGCGTACCGGTTTTCCGACGCGACCGGGGCGATGGCGGGCTGGGATGCGATGCGTCCGGCGGATGCGAAGCCGGTCGGTCT
This sequence comes from uncultured Acidobacteriia bacterium, assembly GCA_903851195.1. Lineage (GTDB taxonomy): Bacteria > Acidobacteriota > Terriglobia > Bryobacterales > Bryobacteraceae > BOG-234. The sequence continues at coordinate 107,138 of CAINNJ010000025.1, read as the reverse complement.
GATGGGGCTGGCGGTGCAGACGGACGCTGACGAGTATGTGGCGGCTGGCAACTACCTGTTCGTGTTCCGGGGGTATAAGATCCGGCCCGATGAGTTGAGTCACGTGGTGGCGACGGTACCGCATTACGGGCATTCGCCGCTTCCCACGCTGCCGAAGTACCTGCCCGCCGGCGCGCTGCCGAATTCGGAGCGGTATATCACGGGTCCGGAAAGTCTGGCGCTTTACGCGCCTTCTGTATCGCCCAGTACTGCCGCGTTCCGGTTCAGCGCCGAGGCGGCGGTCGCGAAGTATGGGGCGAAAGGTAAGGAAACTACCCTTTTAATTTTCAGCTACCCGACGATGGAGATGGCGCGGGACCGGTATCCGGAGTTCCAGAAGATCGCCGGGGCGCTGGTGAAGCGGGCGGGGCCGCTGGTGGCCGTGACGCTCAACGCGCCTGGTCCGGACGACGCGGAACGGCTGCTCGCGCAGGTGAAGTATCAGGCGGAAGTGACGCTGCCTCAACATGTTCCGACGCCGAAGGACAATCCGGTGAACTTCTTCTGGAACGTGTTCATCCTGTGCGGGGTGCTGGCGGCTTTCTGTGTCCTCTCGGGAGTGGTGGTGGGGGGCATCCGGGTGCTGCTGCGGCGCTACGGGGATTCGGGAGAGGGCGATGAGATGATCTCGCTGCACCTGACCGGAACTCCCGCGGGCAACGCGGGCGGGAGACCTGCCGGCAGACCCTGAAGTGCTTTGGATGGTTGGGATTGGAGCCGTCGCGAGAGGGAATATGGGCCTTTTGCACGACTTCCCGCGCATTCCGGGTAAATTCGTCACCCTTTTGTAAGTGTTTTGCGTGCAGGCGTTTAGGCTGTGGAAAATTTCCTTTTTGTTTTTCGCTTGACGAAAGGTTATGCAAAACCTTAAGATCCAATCACTAAAGTTTTTAGCGGTTGTGAAGCCGTTGAAAATGATTCTCCCATCGAAGCTCTCCCGTATATCGGGCGAGCAGGCCCGCTCCAAAAGGCGGGCCTTTTAACGTTTTGGCAGGCTGGCGGGATCTCGTCCATTCGGAGGAGCAACCCGGTCGTTCCTGAGGCGATTCCGGGCGATTGGCAGCCGTGCTACAGGGCGGGTCGACCCCATTCCATGCCAAAAACGATCTCCTCCAAAGACTTCCGTTTGCGGTCGGCGGGCGGTTCGTCCGGTCCCTCGACGTAGCCCAGGGCGAAAGCGGCGCCGATCTCGAAGTCTTCCGGGATGCCCAGTTCGGTACGCGCGCGGGCTGCGTCGAAGCCTCCCATACCGTGGACCTGCAGGCCCATGTAAGACGCCTGGATCGCCACCGAAGCGAGCGCGGCGCCGGCGTCGTGCAGGCCAAAACGGTCCGGCGCGCCGTTGTGCGTGAAGGTCTTTTTACCGGCTGTGACTCCCAGCAGCCACGCCTGTTTCGCCCACTGCTGGTTCGGGGGAACGAGCAGGCCGAGCAGTTTGTCATGATCGGCGGCTTTCTCTTTGGTGGCGATGACGAAGCGCCACGGTTGCTCGTTGAAGCAGGAGGCGGCGAGGCGGGCGGCCTCGAACAAATGGCGAAGATCGGCGTTGCTTACGGGCCGGTCCGAGAAGGCGCGCGGACTCCAGCGATTGGCTATGGCCGGGCAGAGTGAGGACGTTGCAGGCATCACGTTTATGATGCGCCATCGGTCAGGACGATACAGGACAGGCTAGAATTTGAATTGCTCCTTCGTTACAAACAACAGAATGCAAGATAAGAAACTGCAAGTCGTCCCGCTCGGTGGGCTGGGTGAGTTCGGGATGCACATGATGGCGATTCGCTACGGCGACGACATCATCGTGATCGATGCGGGGATGATGTTTCCGGAGGATGACCTGCTCGGCGTCGACATTGTCACGCCCGACCTGACTTATCTGAAGGAAAACCGGCAGCATGTGCGCGCGCTGCTGCTGACGCACGGCCATGAGGACCACATCGGCGCGGTGGCGTTCTTTCTGGAGGAGTTCGACGTTCCGGTTTACGGCACGCCGTTCACGCTGTCTCTGGTGGAGCGGCGGCTCGAAGAGTATGAAGTCCCCGAACCGGATCTGAAACCGGCCAAGCCGAAGGACATTGTGTCGATCGGGCCGTTCACGGTGGAGTTCATCCACGTGACGCACTCCATCGTGAGCTGCGTGGCCATGGCGATCACGACCCCGGTGGGCGTGATTATCCACACGGGCGATTTCAAGGTGGATCCCACTCCCACCGATAACGAACTGTTCGATCTGCACACCCTGGCCGATTACGGCAAGCGGGGCGTGCTGCTGCTGCTTTCGGATTCCACGAACGCGGACCGGCCTGGTTATTCGGATTCCGAGCGCGCCGTTCGGCCACGTCTGGAAGACGTGTTCAACCGGGCGGAAAACCGGCTGTTCGTGTCGTGCTTCAGTTCGTCGATCCACCGTTTGCAGCTGATTCTGGATCTTTCTCACGATTTCGGCCGAAAGGTCGCGCTGGTGGGGCGGAGCATGATTTCGGTGACCGAGATCGCGCACCGGCACGGGCTGCTGAACATCCCGGACGGCGTGCTGATCCGGCCGCAGGACGTGGCGAACGCGAAACCGTCGAAAACGACGATTCTGATTTCGGGCACGCAGGGCGAGCCGATGTCGGCTTTATCCCGCGTCGCGGTGGACAGTCACAAACACATTTCCATCAGCGCCGGCGATACGGTGGTGCTGAGTTCGCGCATTATTCCGGGAAATGAGAAGACGATTTTCCGGATGATCGATCACCTTTCGAAGCGCGGCGCGGACGTGATGTACGGCAGCATGAATCCGCCGCTGCACGTATCGGGTCACGGCAGCATGGAAGAACTGCGGCTGGTGCTGAATCTGGTGCGGCCGCGTTATTTCGTGCCGGTGCACGGCGAATACCGGCAACTGGCGAAGCATGTGCGGCTGGCGTCGCACCTGCAGGGGATCGGGCTGGAAGAATCGTTCGTGCTCGAGACCGGCGACGTGCTGGAACTGGATAAGCGCGGGGCGCGCAAGGCCGGGCGGGTGACGGTCGGGCGGGTTTGCATCGATTCCGGGGCGGTGGGCGAAGTGGTCGGCGACATGGTGATTCGCGACCGCCGGGTGATTTCCGAAGACGGCATCGTGCTGCCGATTCTGGCGATCAACAAGCATACGGGCAAGATCGAATCGGCGCCGGAGATTGTCAGCCGCGGCTTTGCGCTGGACAGCGACGCGGCCTTCATGAAAGCGGCGAGGGAAGCGGTGTCGAGGACTCTGGAGAACTCGAGCGCGGAAGAAAAATCCGATCCCGGCGTGATGAAAGAGAAGATCCGCAACGATCTGAAACGGTTTATCAGCCGGGAGACGCAGCGGCGTCCCATGATTATGCCGGTAATTCTGGAAATCTAAGGCGCTTTCTTTGTTTGCCGCATGAACGAGACGGAGCTGCCGGGAATCCGGAAGGCCATCGAGGCGCTGCCGCGTGAGCAGCGGCGCGCGCTGCTGGAGTGGCTGATCGAAAGCGAAAGGGGTGTCGCGGTTGCGGAACCGGCGCCCCCGGCGATTCGGAAACCGAAGCCCGTTCGCAGGCCCGCGGCGCCCGCTACACTGCGGCAGGCGGTGTTGTGGAGCATCGCTTCGATCGCGGTGTTTTTCCTGCTGGACGCGGCGATATTCCGCAGCGGCTGGTATCTGCGTTATCTTGCGCCAGATTCGACTACCGGACAACTGGAACTGAATGTGTTCTGGCTGCGGCACACGCTTCCGGGCAAGGCGCCGGAGGCTGCCGTGATCGGCGATTCGCGGGTGGCCGAGGGTTTCAGCGCGCGCAACGCCGACGCCGGGGCGGGCGACCGGATTCACTTCTGGAATCTGGGCGTGCCGGGTTCATCGCCTCGCGACTGGTATTACCTGCTGCGCGACGGAGATCCGGACCATCGGCGGTTTACCGCGCTGGCGATTGCGATGGACCGGTATTCGGATGAAGACGGCGGGGAAAATCCGTCGAACCGGATGTCCGATCTGAGCTATTCAGTGGGCCGGCTGCGATGGAGCGATTGCCCGGATTTCGCCGAATCGTACGATGCGCCGGAACTGCGCCGCACGGTGCTGACCGGTTGCCTGTTCCGCGGGGTGACGCTGCGCCGGGATGTGCAGGATTTCTTTGCGCATCCGCTGGCTCGGTTTCGGGCGGCCAAAGCGTGGCGCAACGACGGGAAAGGCTATATCGACGGATACGGGGGAAAACCGGAAGATTTAACCGGACTTTCCGTCGATTTCGGAACGGGCGCGGTGAATTTCCCGCCCGGTCTCAAGGACTGGCAAAAGAACTCGGTGAATGGTTTCGCGAGTTCCGCCAAAGTGCCGCAGACGGGAGCGCTGACTGCTTACCGGAAACTCTGGCTCGGGCGGATTCTGGACCTTTATAAAGATTCGCCGACGCGGATTATTTTTCTCGAACTGCCGGGTGGACCGTTGCCTCCGCCGCGCCGTGAAACACCCGCGCGTTTTATCGAAAGTGTTTGGCGTCGGCCGCGCGTGACGGTGCTGCCGGGCGAGACTTTTCGGGATCTGGAACGTCCGGAATTCTACGCGGACGGGCTGCATCTGAATCATGCCGGCCGGCCGATCTTTTCCGAGAGGTTAGGCGCGAAGATGGCGGAAATCGCGGGGTCGAGATAGCGGATGCTGTTCACGACTCTGAATTTCGCGGCTTTTCTGGTGGTGGTGCTGGTTTTGTTCTATGCGCTGCCGAAGCCGGCGCGCCGCTATCTGCTGCTGGCGGCGAGCCTTTTCTTCTACATGGCGTGGAACGTGAAGTTCGTGGCGCTGATTCTGGGGCTGATCACCATCGATTACTTCGCGGCGCTCTGGATTATTCGCCGGCATGGCGCGCCGAGGCGAATGGCGCTGCTGGTGAGTTTGTTCGCGAATATTGGCCTGCTGGGCTGGTTCAAATACGCGAATTTCGTGCGCGAGACGTTTCTGCAGCTGGCGCATCCGGGAATTACGGTGCAGCCGCTCGATATTATCCTGCCGCTGGGGATCAGTTTTCATACTTTTCAGAGCATTTCGTATGTGATCGACGTGTATCGCGGCGAGCAGCCGGCGATTACGAGCTATGTGGACTACGCTCTGTTCGTGGCATTCTTTCCGCAACTGGTGGCCGGGCCGATCGTGCGGGCGAAGGAGTTCTTTCTCGACTACTTCAACTGGCGCGCGCCATCGGGCGAGGAATGGCAGCGCGGTATCGCCATGATGCTGACCGGCTTCGTGAAGAAGCTGATTTGCGCCGATCAGTTCGCCATCGCGGCGGACCGGTATTTCGCGAATCCGCAGGCTTTTCCGGGGTTGTTACCGGCGTGGTCCGGCACGATTGCGTTCGGACTGCAGATCTTTTTCGATTTTTCCGGTTATACGGATATTGCGATCGGCGTCGCGCTGCTGTTCGGTTTCCATTTTCCGGAAAACTTCCGCCGGCCTTATCTTTCTGCGAGCGTGACCGAGTTCTGGCGGCGCTGGCATATGACGCTTTCGGGATGGCTGCGGGATTACGTCTATATTTCGCTCGGCGGGAACCGGCACGGGCGCGCGCGGACCTACGCGAACCTGATGCTGACCATGCTGCTGGGCGGCTTGTGGCACGGGGCAAGCTGGAACTTCGTGATCTGGGGCGGTTATCACGGGGCGGTGTTGTCGATAGAGCGAGTGGTGTGGGGCAGGGGAGAGAAGCGGGGGCTGGTGCGGATACCGCTGGCGATTCTCACTTTCCTCATCGTCAATATCGGCTGGGTGTTTTTCCGCGCGAAGACGCTGGCGGCGGCGCTGTTCGTGGTGGGGCAAATGTTCACGCGCACGGCAGGCGAACTGATGCTGACGCCGATCCAGATCAAGCTGGCGGTCGCGACGCTGGCGGTGGCTCTGGCGGAAGAATATGGCGGGTTGCTGACGCGGTTGACGGTCTCGCCGGCGTGGGTACGCACGGTCGCGGTGGTGATGGCGCTGCTCGCGATCGAGTTATTCACGGCGTCGGATCAGTCCCTGCCGTTCGTTTATTTCCAGTTCTGATTTACAGCGAATAGAGGTCGAGTTCGCCGGCCAGTCGGACCCGGTACCACTCGATTTTGTCCTCTTTTTTCGCGTGCAGGGCGTGGCGAACGGCAGGCGCGTAATTAATGATGGCCATGGCTTTGAGCACCGGGGAAATTCCGGAAATCTGTTTTCCGGTAAGACCGTAGCCTTCCAGAAAATCCTGCTTTTCGTCGATTGAAAGATCGTGCAGAGCGAGCGCGAGTTCCCATTCGGGCGCCAGATTCGACGTGCAGTGCTCCCAGTCGAGGATGCAGGCGATGCGTCCCTTTTCGTCCACCAGGACGTTTTTCAGGCGCATATCGCCGTGGTTCAGCGCGGGCGGGCGGTCGTTCCGGGAAGCGCCTTCGAGGGTGGTTCGCAGTTTCCGGATCCGCGAGGGATCGAGCATGCCGGCGCTGCCGAGCGTCTCCAGATTTTTCTCGAGTTCGAGTTCGTTTTCGAGATAGGCGGCCCAGGTGGTGTTGTGCGAAAGCCGATTGAGAGACCACTCGAAGGTGGCGCCGAAACCCGCGGTGGGGATGGCGTTGATGATGGCGGCGAAGCGGCCCATTTCGCGCAGAATGGCGCTTCGTCCGGCGTGGTAGGTGGCTTCCGTGCCCTTCGACTGCCGGGAGATCATGTACGGCACGGGCGCGGCTTCCACGCTGACTTCCAGAACCTCCGGCGCGGGCACGCCGCCTTCGCGCGCTTTGGCGATGGCCCACTGCTCTTTCAGAAAATCGTTGATCTTGCCGGCGTCCGCGCCGAGCCGCACGATATACGAATGCTTTTTCGCGCGGACGCAAAATACCTGATTGGTGATGCCGCCGGAGAGGCGCTCGATTTCCGGTTTCCCGTCTTTATCGCCGAAATGCCATGCGATTATGTCGCGCACCGTTTTTTTCGGCTGTTTCAGCTCTTTCAAACCGGAACCGCCTTCAGCATTTCGGCGGCGCGAAACAGAAGGTCGCCGAGTTCGAAGGAGTCGCGCAGGCGGATGGTGCCCCGCAGTCCTTTCCATTGCAGTTCGAGATGGCCCACCTCCAGCGCGAGCCCGACGCCGCTCAGAAACGTATCCATTTCCGTGTCGCCGGCGCCGATGGATTCCCGCAGGTCGAAGCCCAGAGCGTCCGCCATTTTGCGCGCTCCGAACAGCTTGTCCACGCCCGGGGCGGTGAAGAAATTGTTGCGCCGGGTGTGCTGGTAGGCCATGAGTTGTTCGTCGGTAGCCTCGACCAGAAGGAACACCATGCAAATCTCTTCGGCGTGCATCAGGTCGCGCAATTTGGGCAGTTCCGCGGCATGTACGGAAGATGCCGAGACATACCGTTCTTTAACCGGGATCACGCGTTCGGGGACCGGAGTCCAGATGATTTCTCCCAGTCGCCAGTCGCGCGGGTAGTAGAAGACGAGAAGGTTTTTCACACCGCCGCCGAGTAGTTCTTCCACTCTGTTCAGGACGTCGTCGATGTCGGCTGTTTGCAGCGGGAAGGCGGCAATCTCTTCAAAGCCCATCTCGTCGTTCCCGGCTTTCGTCACGTAGCCAAGCAGACTGCCGTTCAGGGTGACGGCGGGGATGGGAGAGTTCGATACGCCGTACCAGTCCCGGCCGAAGGTTCGCAGCACCGAGAGCGGGAAACGGAGGGTATTTAAAACGAAGGGCCGGCCGAGATCGTGCAGCGCTTTGAAACCGAGTTCGACGGGTTTGGGAATGTAGATGCGGCCGGCGTCTTCGTGGAGCGCGGTGCCGTCCAGATCGGTCACGATGGCCCCGCTTTTGGCGAAACCGGAACTGCCGATGAAGGTTTGGAGCGACGCGCCGATGTCGGCCGAGAGAGTCTCAGGCATGAGGGTTTCCGAGGCGGATGAGCGTAAAGAGCAAGCCGGCTACCAAGGCCGCCGCGGGGATGGTCAGAATCCAGGCCCAAAGAATATTTGTCGCCACGCCCCAGCGCACTGCCTTGACGCGCTGCACGCTTCCCACGCCCACCAGCGCGCCGGCGATGGCGTGCGTAGTGGAGACCGGAAGGCCCAGATGGGTGGCGATGAGGATGGCGCCCGCCGCGCCGGTTTCCGCGCAGAATCCGGTATGCGGCTTCAGCCGGGTGAGCCGTTTGCCCATGGTGTGAACGATCCGCCAGCCTCCGAAAAAGGTGCCCAGCGCGATGGCGGCGTGGGCGGCGAGGATCACCCAGAAAGGAACCTTGAACTCGTGAATGACCTTCGCGGTAAGCAACACTTCCGTAATGATGCCCATGGTTTTCTGGGCGTCATTGGTGCCGTGCGAGAAGCTCAGCGCGGCGGCGGAAAGGAGTTGAAGGCGGCGGAACCAGGAGTCCATGTGGACCGGCGTGGCTTTCTGAAAGATCCAGTAGACCAGCACCATCATGAGGAAGGCGGCGGCGAGTCCGATAAGGGGGGCGAAGATGATAAATGCGAGTGTGAGCGCCCATTTGCCGGGGATCAGCGCGTGCATGCCGCCGGAGAGTCCGTGCTCGAAGATACCGCGGGCGATGGCCGCGCCCGCGTAGCCGCCGATGATGGCGTGCGAGGAACTGGTGGGCAGGCCGAGCCACCACGTCAGCAGATCCCAGACGATGGCGCCGACGACTCCGGCGAGAATCACGTAGACGGTGACGATGTGGGTATCGACGAAACCTTTGCCCACGGTGCCCGCCACGCTGGTGCCGAAGGTGAACGCCGAGACGAAGTTAAAAAATGCAGCCCATGCGACGGCCTGTAACGGGCTCAGAACGCGCGTGGAGACGATGGTGGCGATGGAATTCGCGGAGTCGTGAAAGCCGTTCAGAAAGTCGAACGTCAGCGCGAGCGCGACGATGAAAATAACCAGGGGAAGGACCGGCATGGGGGACTCAGCTGTTCTTGACGGCGATGGTTTCGAGCGTGGCCGCGACATCTTCGCAGCAGTCGGCCGCCGATTCGAGGAACTCGCAGATCTCTTTGTGTTTGATCAGGGTGATGGGATCGCGTTCGTTGGCGAAGAGGTCGCGCACGGCGGCGCGGACGCTGTCTTCGGTTTCGGATTCGCGGCGATTGATCTCTTCGCAGCGGGTGGTCAGGAGATCGGGCTTTTTTACGCCGTCGCGTTCGAGGACTTCGAGCGCTTCCACGGTGGCCTGAACGCAGCCATGCACCTGACGCGCGATGTCCTGCAGGCCCGCAGGTGGGCGGTCCAGACCGTAAGCATCGATGCGGTAGGCAGCCGCGTCGAGATGATCGAGGATTTCATCAATGCGCGAGGCGAGCTGGTGGACGTCTTCGGGATCGATGGGGGTGATGAAGGTTTTGTGGAGCCGGTAGAGGATGGCGCGCAGTTGCGCGTCGCCTTTGCGTTCGAGATCCCGAAGCTGTTGCGCGGTGGCGTTGAATTCGGTTTTGCCGGCGGAACCGGTGAGACCGGACTCGAGCAGGCGGGAGGCTTCGAGGACGTTTTTCGCCTGGGAGACCAGGAGATCGAAGAAGGTTTCGTCGCGGGGCAGAATCCTCATGCGCGGGAGGATTGCACGACGGCAGCCTTATTACATTTGAGTTACGGGTGGTGGCAGGGTTTGGGCGGAGTGGAGGCTGTAGAATTAGGTCTGTGCCCGGGTGGCGAAATCGGCAGACGCAACGGACTTAAAATCCGTTATCCGGCAACGGGTGTGCGGGTTCAATTCCCGCCCCGGGCACCAAAGTAAGGTATTTGCCTGACAGAAGTTTCAGACCGCTGTCAGGCTGCCGGCAAAGGTGGCTGTCTCAGTTCGCCTGCTTTTTGGCCTTTTTCTTCTTTCTGTTCTCTTCGCGATTCGCGTGCCGCCCGGTGCCGTCGCCTTCGTCCAGAATTCCTCCGCCGGGATTCAGTTTATCGAGGGCCGCCTGCAAGCGCATTCGGGCCGCCTTCGCCGCCGGGTTCGTCGTATCAGCGGGGATCACCGGCTCGGCAAACGGCGACGGCGTCATGTCAAACAATTCACCGGCCTGATTGAGTTTCCAGTTCTGCTCCCGGACATACCAGTCTCTTGCGAGCTCGATAAAGATCCATTCGCGCGGCTGGCCCTTTTTGCCGTAGATCTGCGGCGCGAAGCTGTGCCCGTCGAGCACTTTGTCCGCCGGAAGCTTCGCGCCCGCGATCTCGGCGAAAGTCGGCAGAAAATCCGTGGAATCCACCATGTCCGCGGAAACATTGCCGGCCGGCGTTCTGCGCGGCCAGTTGACAATCATGGGCACGTTCGCTCCGCCTTCCAGCATGGAACCTTTCTCGCCGGCGATGCGGCGTCCGCCGATGGTCGACTGGGCCGCGTACGCCCCGCCGGTGCCGTTATCCCCGACGAAAACGATCAGCGTATTGTCGCGCAGTTTCAGCCTTTCCAGTTCGGCGATCAGCTTTCCGACCAGCTTATCCATGTAGGCAATATTGTCGGCGTAGAGATCCTTGCTGTCCGGCTTGCTGTCCGGAGTGGGCAGGATTTCCGCATGCACGTGAGACAGGGAGTAATAGATATAGAACGGAGTTTCCCGATGCCGGGTCATGAAATCGACAGTGAAATCATGCATCACGTCGGGCAGATATTCTTTATCGCGAATGGTTCTCGGGTTGCCGTTCACCCGGATGGTCTTACCGTTCTCCTGCGTGTTCCAGTACACGCCGCTGCCTTTGAACTTCAGATATTCATCGAAGCCGAATTCAGCCGGTCCGAGAGGAAGCTGACCCCACTTTCCGATAGACGCGGTTACGTAGCCGGCGGGTTTGAGATAAGACGGCATCATGGTTTCCACCGCGGGCTTCATCAGTCCGGTTGCGTCCTGATTGGTGGCGCCGGTGCGAAAGGCGTATCGGCCCGTCATGATAAGCGCGCGGGACGGACCGCAGAGCGGCGCCGTATAGGCGTGTGTGTAACGCGTGCCTTCGCGCGCCAGTTTATCGATATTCGGGGTCTTGTAGTGATCCGCGCCGTAGCAGCCCAGACCGTTGATGCCCAGATCGTCAGCCAGAATGAAGATAATATTCGGCTTCCTGCCGCCCTGTGCGGGCAGCAAATCCGCCACAATGCCGCCGGCCGCGGCACAGGCTGCGTTCTTCAGAAGATCTCGTCTGTTCATCATTTCGTTTCTATTCGTCTTTCAGGCCTGCGCCGGAACTGCAGAATGTTTCGCGCGTCTTGTTGTCGAACGACTCCGCCGCATGTTTCTTTAAACCCACAGGAGCGGCTGACGAATAAAGTAATTGCGGATCACTTCTTCCACATCGGAATCGGCGGGAAGCTTTTTCCAGACATCCAGGTACTCGGCGCGGCCATAGGCAAGTCCGCCAAACAGCAATGCTTCCTGCCGCATCGGCCAGGAGTCGAAGTACATCACATCCGGCGGATTCGGCCAGGTCTTCTTATCGCGGATATACGGGAACATATATTCAATGGCTTTGGCGATGCCGCGGCCATCGGGTGTTGTGAAGTTCCAGAGATTGTCGCCCGTTTCCGAAACAATGTGACACAGCGTGGTGAGCGCTTCCAGATTGAAAAGACAGTAGCCGTAAGGCTTGGTGCGAGCCAGTTCCAGGGGAAAACTTCCGTCGGGCGCAATCTGGAGGGGAATGATGGAAGTTCTGAGTTGTCTTGCGCAGTTCGCCAGAACTTCCGAGTTGTTCGTTAGTTTTGCAAACGCCGCTGCCTGCAGGTACCAGCAGGTTCCATGATTATTTTTGGCATCGCGCTCTTCCTTGCCGTTCTTACTGGTATTCATCCAGGTCAGATAGTCGGCGAACCATCTTTTCGTCGCGTCAAAATGGGCAGGAGACAAAGAACCCGATCCGGCAATCAGCGGAATGGCGCGGGCGACTTCCACCAGATGAATCGTGTCGATGACGCCGGTGCCGCGTCCCGTATAAAGGCCGTGAATGGCCTGTGCATACTCCAGATTCGGATTCATGCGCGTGGCTTCGTCCACGAACCAGGCGCGGATATGCGCGGCCGCGTGGTCCGAGTACTTCCGGTCCTGGGTTAATTTCCATGCGGCGGCCAGCGCAGGCGCCTGGACGCTCAGTTTCATCAAAGCCGCGCGATGCTCCACGAAATTATCCGGGTTGGTCATGCCGTCGCGGCGGATATAAGGACCCTCGGGGTTTTTCGGGTCCGGCCACCAGTAATCGCCTTCGGAAAAGAAGTCGTGGAGGCCGCCCGCGCTGCGCTTGCTCTGTGCCGCCGTTACCGTGATGGGCTTATCGGACAGATATTTGCGCGCGTTGCGGAGAACGCGCGTCCCGTCAAACGCGGCGACGTCGAACTTTGTATCCGCAGCCGCCCGGGCTGTTGCGGCCAATGACGCCGCGGCACAGCCGGTCAGAAAATATCGTCGGTTCATCATAGTTATCATTCAGGCCATCACTTACGAAGGTTTGGCGGCCTGCCAGCCGGCTTTCCACTGCCCCATCAGTTGTTTCACCAGTTCCGCATTCGCCGGCCGGTGAGCGATGTTTGTGTTTTCCTGAGGATCGGCTGTATGGTCGTAAAGCTCCACGAAATCCACCTGTTCATGGTTGTCTTTCTGCACCCAAACCGTGAAGCGGTACTGTTCCGTGCGCATCGAGTAACCCATCCGTTTGGCTCGCGGATACTGGCTGAAGGCGGCGGATTTCCACTTGAGATCCGGCTGATCAAGCAGCGGCTTGAAACTCACGCCTTCCAGATGCGAAGGAAGGGAGAGTCCGGCGAGATCGGCCAGGGTGGGAAAAACGTCCACGAATTCCACCAGAGCCTTGCTGTGCTTACCGGAAGCCTTCATACCCGGCGCGGCAATTACGAGGGCGCCGTTGGTGTCGTTCTCCACATTACTGTGTTTAGCCCATTCGCCGTGTTCGCCAAGCTTCCAGCCGTGGTCGCCCCACAGAACGACGATGGTGTTCTTCGTCAGATTCTGGCGCTCCAGTTCATCCAGAACCTTGCCGATCTGGGCGTCGGTATAGCTGATGGACGCATAGTAACCGTGCTTCAGTTGGCGCGCCAGCGAATCGGGCATAGGCCCCTTGGCCGGAATCCCGAAGTAATTGCGCAGTTCGCCGCTGCTGGTGAGCGCATATTCGGGTGAATCCTCCGCATGGTACGGATTCGGCGCCAACTGGATCTTCGCGGGGTCGTACAGATCCCAGTACTTTTTCGGCGAAACGAAGGGCAGGTGGGGCTTCGCGAAACCTACCGCAAGGAAAAATGGCTCGGGCTTCTTCGCCAGAGTCTTGAGAGTCTGCACGGCGATATCCGCCACCATGCCGTCTTTGTAGAAGTTATCCGCGACATCCCCTGCTTCGAAAGCCGGACCGCCCTTTCGGACTTTGTCCTCATCCTCGACGTTCGGCGTGACGGTTTTGGCGTAAGTGGGCGCTTTCGGCGTCTGCCACGGCACGGACCAGGACTGCGGATCGTCATAGCCGGGATGGTAGATCTTACCCATGCCCTGAACGAAGTAGCCGTTGTTCTTGAAATGCTCCGGCAGCGTGGCGATGTTCGGTTCGGCGGCGCGGAAGTGAGTGACCAGATCCCAGACCTTCGTGGAATCGGGTCGTGTTCCCGTGAGGAGGCTCGACCGGGAGGGCGAACAAACCGCCTGCTGGACATAGGCGCGATCGAAGACCATGCCCATCTTCGCGATGCGGTCCATGTTCGGACTGTGGATGTAGTTGAACCCGTAGCAGCTCAGCTCCGGGCGCAGGTCGTCCACGGCGATAAACAGAACGTTCGGCTTACTTTTCCTGGTGCTCTGCGCGGCTAACGGGGCGGCAGCAAAGGCTGCCAGAAACTCACGGCGATTGGTCATCGGATCCTTAGAACTTTAATTTCAGTGCGAACTGCCAGTTGCGGGGCTCGGAAATGGTCGCCGTTGCGATGCCGAAGGAAGAACTCGTCGGCGTGGTGTTCGGCACATCGAACGTCGGGTGGTTATTCAGGTTGAACACCTCGGCACGGAACTGCGCGGTGACCCTTTCACGGATCGTGTAATTCCGGAAAAGCGAGGCGCTCCACGTGGCCTGACCATCGGAGCGAACGCCGCTGAAACGGATCGGGAAAGTCTGAATATTATTCGCCAGTTGGTTGGCGGTCGCTTTCACGAAGCCGGCGTTGACGTTGAACCACTCATCCGCGCTCCGTTGATCCTGTGGGAGCGCGATGTCTTTAATGTTACCGGAGAACAGCGCATTCCCGAAACCCAGTGGCGCGCCGGCCTGGCGGATCGCGGTGCCGTTCAGTTGCCAGCCACCAAGCGCGGCTTGAATCGCCCCGGGCGCATGAGCACCGAAAGCTTTGCCCTTTCCATAGGGAATTTCCCAGACGCCGCTCATGGTCAGAATCTGAGGCCGGTCCAGGTCGGAGACCGTACGGTAAGGCCGCGCGTCGCTGGCGTTCTGGAACTCTGTCGCCTGCATGAACTTCGAGTATGTGTAGCCGAACTGCACTGTGTAGCCCTGGCTGAAGCGCCTCTCCAGGCGCGCCTGTAAAGAGTGGTACCAGCTGTAGCCCTGCGGCTCCAGCACGGAGATCGCGCCGAACTGAGGATACGGTGTCAGCAGGCTGGCGCGCGAAATGGTGGAAGTGTAGACCGAGTTTAGCCCGGAAAAGGGATTCGGGAAGGTTGCGGTCAGGAAATTGATCGTGTTCTGATCGCGCGTGGCCGAAGTGCTCAGGTACTGGGCAGGTGTCGTATTGATTTGTTTCGTCACGGCGAGATGGGTGGTCCGGTTCCCGACATAGCTGACGTCGAGGACGAATTCGAGCGGTAACTGCCGCTGCGCTCCGAAAGACCAGCGTTGCGAGTAAGGCGCTTTCATCTTGGGATCGAAGAACTGGATCGCCTGACCGAGATTGGTGCTGAGTCCGCCGGCGGCGCCCGCGGCCGGTATCAGGCCATTGGGCAGAGGATTCGCGAGCGTCGCTGTATAGGTGACGCCATTGTTCAGCGAAGCCTGGATAGGGGTGGACTGAGAGAAGCCGGTTTGCACAGGCTGGAGGGTATCCACGCCGATGGTACCGAAGAAAATTCCGTAGCCGCTGCGGATTACCGTCTTATCGTTAAGCTGGTAAGCCAGACCGACTCGCGGCAGCCAGTTGTTGCTGTTGCCATAAGGGCTGCGGCCGGCGCCATTCTGTCCCACAAACGTAAGTCCGCCCTTAGCCGAAAAGGCCGCGGTCGGGAGTTCCGGAATCGGATTCTTCGCGTAAGCGGCGGTCGCGGCCGCAGCTACCGGGCTGTTCACGGACGTGTCGAACGTTCCCAGAAGGCGGTTATAGCGTTCCGTCAGGCCTGTCTCCTGTTCGAAGCGGAGTCCCACGTTAAGAGTAAGTTTCGAAGAGAGCCGGAAATCGTCCTGCAGGAACGCGCCCCAGTACTTATTCTGCAGCGCGTAATTCAGCGTGGATCCGGACGTGAGACTGCCTCCGGGAATGCCCAGCAGCATCGCCGCCAGTTCCTGACCCAGTGAGGCGGCGGCGGAGTTATCGAGCGGCCCCTTCGTGTAAGTGTTTGCGAAGGTGAAGTCCGGGGAGATCGACCCGGAGTAGCGGTTGCTGAAGGTACGGAAGAGGCGGGCGTCGGCGCCGAAGCGAACCGAGTGCCGGCCGATGGATTTGGTAAGATCGCCTACCAGAGTATGCGTGGTGGCGGCCGCGAAGCCGTCGCCATCGGACCAGTTCGAAAGCGTTGCGAAACCGGTCACGGTGGCGCGTGGCACGGTGGTGGTGGAAGGGTTCAGCAGTTTGGTAAGAGCGCCGGAAAATCCGAGAGTTCCCAGATCGGTGCCTTGCGTGACGCGGGCTTCCGGATAGATTGCGGACACAATCCCGTAGCGCACGTTCAGCACGAGTGTGGGGCTCAGGACGCCCACATAGTCGAGCGCTCCGCCCTGATTGGTTTGGTGGAAGATCTCCTTCGTGGCCGGAACGCCCAACAGGTCTTTCGGGATGGTGTAGCCGAAGTGATTAATTCGGGCGAAGACGCGGTGATTCTGGCTGAACTGGTGGTCGAAGCGCGCCAGATGAGAGTCATAGCGTTGAATTCGAACGTCCGGAAAGTAATAATTATTCTGGCCGTTGACGGTGCCTGTCTGGTTAGGCAGCGGATAGTAGCTAGCCAGGCTCAGGCCGGGCGCGCTCAGCAGACTCTTCGGCAGAATATTGCCTGCGAAAGGCGTTCGCTGGTAGCGGCCGCCCGCGATGGCTACAGTCGAGAACGGGTTGTAAATCTGATAGCTGGAACCCAGCGCCAGCAGCGCGGAGAAATCGCCGGCCCGTTCGGCCGCGGTGGGCACGGTGCTGGTCTGGTTGGAGGTGGAAGGCTGGCCATACCGGTTCTCTTCCCACGAATAAAACCAGAAACTGCGGTTTCGGCCATCATAGACGCCCGGGATCAAGACCGGGCCGCCCACACTTGCCCCGTAGCGGTGATCCTGGTAGACCGACTTCTTCAGTCCGGCCTTGTTATCGAAAAAATTCGAGGAATCGAAGGCGCTGTTGCGAGCCCAGTAATAAGTCTCGCCGTGAATAGCGTTGCCGCCGCTCTTCGTGCCGACGTTGATGACGGGACCAAGAACGTGACCCACCGCGGCGTCATAGGGGTTCGACTGGAGTTTAAAATCCTGCACGGAGCCGGAGGGCGGAATAAACGCCACGCGCGCATAACCCTTGCCGCGATCATTTGTGGTGTCGTTGACGCCGTCGATGTTGTACTGCGTCTGGTCGTTGCCGCTGCCGTTGACGGTCATGCTGGAGGTGCCGTCCGGCGAAGAGAGTTTCATGATGCGGATCGTCGTGGTGTTGGCCACGCCGGGGCTCAGCCGCTCCAGTTCCAGAGGATTGCCGCCGCGCTGCGGCAGCTCGGCCAGGCGACGTGTGTCGATCACATCGCCGACGGAGCTATCGGCCGTGTCGAGCAGTGGCGTCGAACCCTGGACATCGATCGTGTCGGCGACGTTGCCCACCTGCAGCCGGACCGTCACATCGAGCGAATCGGCCACGTGGAGTTCGAGTCCGGTCTGGGAATAAGTCTTGAAGCCGTTCATCTCGACAGTGAGCCGATAAAGCCCCGGTAAAAGAAACGGCAGGCGGAAATTACCCGCTTCATTCGTTACCGCGGATGTGGCCACGCCGGACTCCTGGTTCGTGGCGCTGACTCTCGCGGCGACAATCGTTCCTTCCTGCGGATCGAGAACCCGGCCGGAAATGGTGCCGCGGGAATCCTGTGCGGATACAAGAGCGGCGGTGCAAGTCACCAGAGCCGCCAGACAGAGCGAACGTTTTGAGATGATCATGATCTTCCTGCTGATACGTGAATTGTTTTTTCGCGGCCACGGGCGGACATGATTATCCGTTCCCCTGCGCGCCGGTGCGGTTCAGCCGGTCCCACGGCACTACCTGCGAGCGCGCGGCCCACGCTTCATACAGCGTTTCCATCTTTTTCACGCGTGCAAGGTCCGTCGCCGCATGATCTTTTGTCTCAATCCGGTCTTCGGCCAGATTATAAAGCTCCCACGGTCCCTTATATTTCGAGACCAGCTTCCAGTCGCCTTCAATCACGGCCCGGTTGCCCTCGTGTTCCCAGAACAAAGTTCGCGCGGTGGTGTGTTTCGGCTGGCGCAGCGCGGGCAGCAGGGACTTACCCTGAAGCGGTGTGATGGTGTTCCCGTTGTATGTCTTGGGGTAGGAAGCGCCCGCGGCGTCGAGGCAGGTGGCCATCACGTCGATCACATGTCCGGACTGGTGCGTCCACGTGCCGTGTTCTTTGATCTGCCTGGGCCATCGCGCGATCAGTGGCGACGCGATGCCGCCTTCGTGTACCCAATGTTTGTACATGCGGAACGGTGTGTTGCTCAGGTGCGCCCACTCCGGCCCGTAGCTCTGGAACGTGGTGGCCGGTCCGGGCATCACGGACGGGCGATTTCCCCAGGTCACGTTCTGTCCTGTAAGGGTTTTTGTGGGATAACCGGCGTTCGGAGTATTTTTGATTACTTCCGCGCAGCCGCCATTGTCGGACATGAACAACACCAGGGTGTTCTCCTCCGCGCCGGTGGCTTTCAGCGCATCGAGCACACGTCCGATGCCGCGATCGAGTTCTTCCACCTGCGCGGCGTAAACCTCCATGCGGCGCTGCTGCCATTCTTTGTTGGGAACGGAGTCCCACGCCGGAATGTCGGGATCGCGCGGCGCGATGCCCCATTTCGCATCCACCACGCCCATTTCCAGCATGCGCTGATAACGCTCGGCACGGAGTTTGTCCCAGCCGCCGGCGTAGCGTCCCGCATATTTCGCGATGTCGGCGTCGCGCGCCTGCAAGGGCCAGTGCGGCGCCGTATAGGCGAGATACAGGAAAAACGGATTCGTGGCGTCTTTCTGGCGGTTGATGTAGCCGATGGCTTCGTCGGTCAGCGCTTCGGTGTGATAGTAATCGCCGGTGGCCGTAATAGGCTGATCGTTCCGGATCAGTCCGTGCGGAGCGAAGTAATTGGTTGCGCCGACGATATTCGAGTAAACGTAATCAAAACCGCGCTTACCCGGCCAGTTATCGCGCTTATCCGGATCGGGCGTGGTGACGTGCCACTTTCCCACCATGGCCGTGGAGTAACTCGCGCCCTTGAGCGCTTCGGCAATTGTAACCGCATTGCGGCTGAGTTCGCCACGATAGCCGGGAACTCCATAATCGTTCACCATGTGTCCGACGCCGGCCTGATGCGAGTAAACCCCGGTCAGCAAAGCCGCTCTGGTGGGGCAGCACCGCGCGGTATTCCGGAAATGCGTGGACCGCACACCCGACTTCGCCAGTGCGTCGAGGTTGGGCGTACTGATCTCGGAGCCATAACAGCCGATATCGCAAAATCCCATGTCATCGGCCAGGATCACGATGATGTTCGGTTTCGACGAGGCGGCGGATGCTGCAGTGACTCCGGCGGCGACGGTTCCGATAAATGTGCGTCGATTCATTAGAATTTCCTGTCAAGACCTAAAATTCGAGCCGCAGCCCGAGTTGCAGTTGTCGCGGCGCTTTGGCGGTGGTGATGGTGCCGCCACTCAGCACGTCTACCTGCGGATTCGGCAGGCCGAAATTCGCCCGGTTCGTCAGATTGAAGCCTTCGGCCCGGAACTGCACGGCGCGCGTTTCCGTAAAGCGGAAGCGGCGCGAGACCCCGGTGTTCAGCACGAAAGTGCCGGGCCCGTCGATCACGTTGCGGCCGGAGTCGCCGAAGCGGAACGCCCCCGCCGGGACAACGGGAAACGCACTGCGGTTAAACCATTGGTCGGGTGTTGGGTTGTCCAGTTTGCCGGAGCCAATACGGTCCGGGCGGGAGGCGCCTCCCGTCGTCAGGTCGAAATTCGCCACCTGCGGATTGAACGGCAGGCCGGTGTAGGCCGTCATGGACCCGCTGAGTTGCCAGTCCCGCAGCGCGTAGTAATTGGAAAGTTTTGGCGCGAAAATAAAGCTCGCGAGGAACGAATGGCCCACGTCGAAGTCGGACCGGCCGCGTTCGGCGCCCAGGTTAAAGGCATTCTGCGCGGCCAGCACGCCCGCCGTATTGGACGACCGGTCAATCGATTTTCCGTAGACGTAAGTGGCGCGCACGAAGAGTTGCCGGCTGAGCCGTCGCCGCACGGTAACCGTGCCTGAGTTGTATATGGAGTTACTGGAGTCGTCGATAATCGTGACGGTGGAAAAAACGGGAAAGGGCTTTGCCGCCAGTCCCACGCCGGGCACGGGTGTCTGCTGGTTGACGTTATAGCGGATGGGCAGGTGTGTGCCTTTGGAGCCGGCGAACGCGAGTTCGACCACCGTGCCCGCTCCCAGGTCGCGTTCGATGGTGGCGTTCCAGGACTGCAGGTACTGGCTGGGGCTGTCCGCGAGCATTCCGTTCGTGCTGGTGACGCCGGAGTTCTTCGCTTTGGCCGCGGGGAACGGGTTCGAGACGGTGAGGCCCAGCGGAGCGCTGGAAGTCGCGGTGAACGTCAGCGTATTGGTGAACGGGAAGGTGTTGCTGAAGCCGCTGTAGCGATACAGCGAGTCGGTGCCGTAAAAGATTCCGTAACCGCCGCGGATCACGGTCCGGTTGCCGAAGGGCCGCCAGGCAAAGCCGAAGCGCGGCGCGAAGTCCGCGTAATTCGTTTTCACCACGCTGCGTGGCAGGCCCGCGGCGTCTGTCGTCGTAATGTAGGGCGCTACTCCGGTGGACTGGATCGCACTGTCATAATCCGTCTGCGACAGCAGGCCACGTCCGGCAACCACCAGTTTGCCAAGGCTCGGCACGAACATCGCCAGAGCGTTGTATTTCTCGACCGGCTGTTTGAGCAGTTCGTAACGAAGGCCGACGTTCAGCGTGAGCCGGGGCGTTGCCTTGAAGTTGTCCTGCACGAAGCCGGAGTAGTTCGAGACCAGGTGGTATTCGCTGCCTACCTGCGTGAGCCGGCGGCTGGTCTGGGCGTAACCCAGCACCAGGTCCGCCATCGGATCGTTAGTGAAGCGGCCCAGAAAGGTCATGCGTCCCCGCAAATCGCTGTAATCGTGATTGAAATACTGGAAATGGAGCAGGTCGCCGCCGAATTTCACGGTATGCAGGCCGTGAATCCAGGTGACGCCGTCTGCATACTGAAAATTGTTGTACGACCAGGTTTTCGGCAGATCGTAAGGCTGGCCCAGATCGATGTAGCCGCTGACGGTTATGTAGGGCAGGCCCAGATCGAGCGGGTTTTTGGTGGCCCCGAGGAAACCGGCCTCGGCGGACCAGTCGTGATCGCTGGCCGTGGGCAACTGCCGCAGCGTGCTGCGGGAGAAATTGACGCTCGCCTCGTTGAAAAGCGAGGGCGAGAAGATATGGATATAGCGAATTCCCGCCAGCAAGCCGAACGTGTCGTTGGTGGTCCCGAACGGAATCACCGGAGAGCGGTTTGTTATAAACGGGGCCACGGCGGCCGTATTGTTCCAGAGAGCGCTGAAGGTCAGGCGGTCGTTCGCGCCGATCGCGTGATCCACCTTGGTATTGAACTTCGGCGCATTCGTGCCGGAGTTCCCCTGCGAAATGTAATTGTTGACGTTGCCCGAAACATTGGGCTTCGGGTAATACGCGTCAATCGCGCGGGAGACCGGATCGAGGCGTGAGGCCGGAATCTTATTGCCAGCGAAGGCGGTGTTGCCGGCCAGCGGATCGATAATCGTCTGCGGTTTTCCGGCCGCGGTCCGGGCACCCGTGAAATCCCCCGACAGCATCTGCGGATCGGGCACCACGCCGCGCGCCGTGATGCCGGAAACGGAGCGCAGCGTCTCCCAGCTGAAGAGAAAAAATGTCTTGTCTTTTCCGTGGTAAATCTTCGGCAGCACCACGGGACCGTTCACGGTGGCGCCGAACTGATTCAGAATCAGTTTCGATTTCGTGGCGTCAAAGAAATTGCGGGCGTCAAAGGCATTGTTCCGGAGAAATTCGTACAGCGATCCCCGCACCTGATTCCCTCCGCTGCGCGTGACCATGCTGACCAGTCCGCCGGCGTAGCGGCCGTACTCGGCGGCGAAGCCCGAGGTGATGACCTTGAACTCCTGGACGCCTTCAAGAGGCGGCGTCACCATCACGGTGGTGTTGCGCCGCTGCGTGTTGTTCATGCCGTCGATCAGGAAACCGACGTTGTCGGCGCGGGCGCCGTTCACGGAGAACTGGCCGTCCGTGTTGTCGGATTTCGCGACCACGCCGCCCGTCAGAAAGGAAAGATCGGTATAATTCCGGCCATTCAGAGGTAATTCGGTGAGTTCGGCGTTCGATGTCACGTCGCCGCGCGAGCCGTTTTCCGTATTCAGCGATTCAGGCGTTTCGGCCACCGTGATGGTCTGGCCGGTTGTGCCCACCTCCAGCCGGATGTCGATTCTTTGTTCCTGATCGAGATCCAGGCTGAACGCCGCCTGCTTATGCGTCGCGAAACCCTTTGCGTCCGCCTCCAGTGTATAGCGTCCGGGCGGCAAATACAGGAGGTTGTAGTCTCCCGCGGCATTCGAGAGACCGGCGCGCGTCTGATTGGTGGCGACGTTCGCGACCTTCACCGAGACACCCGGAATCACCGCGCCCGACGCATCCGTGATGCGCCCCGTGACGCTGGCCGACGGGGCCTGCGCCATCAGACTGCTGGCCGCAAACAGGAACGACAAAGTCCACCGCATGAACACCCCTCTGAAAGTAAGCGGGGAAGACAGGATCCCCGCCCGGTGGCCCAATTATATCGGGCGCGCCGCCGCCGGACCGGTCTTTTTTTTGTCTGAAACGGAGATTGCCGCGCTCCGGGCGCCTTGCCGGTTGCCCAGGCAGCTTCCGTGCGATATATCTGAAGGAGCAAAGAGGCCCGTTCATGACCCGACGTCGTTTTTCCATCGCCGTAAGCGCCGTTTCCGCCCTGAGTGCCACGCGCGTTTTCGGCGCCAACGATCGGGTGCGGCTCGGCCTGATCGGTTCGGGCGGCCGCGGCCGGGAAGACTGGGGCACGTTCCTTAAACAACCCGACGTCGATCCCGTGGCGGTCTGCGATGTCTACGAAAACTTTCTGAACCAGGGCATCGCCATGTCGGCCGACAAGGGACGCGCGACGGGGCACAAGGATTTCCGCCGGTTGCTGGACAGGAAGGACATAGATGCGGTGATCGTGGCGACTCCGGACCACTGGCACGCCCTCATGACCATCGCCGCCTGCGAAGCCGGCAAGGACGTGTATTGCGAGAAGCCTCTGTCTCTGACCGTCGCGGAAGGCCGCCGGATGCTCGACGCCGCCCGCCTGCACAAGCGTGTTGTCCAGACCGGCAGCCAGCAGCGTTCCGGCGCGCACTACATTCAGGCCGTGAAACTGATCCAGGATGGCACGCTCGGCGAAGTCCACCGCATTCACGCCGGCTTTCAGCGAAATATATTTCCGGGACTCAAACCGGCCGATTTCGAGGCCGGCAAGCTCGATTGGGACATGTGGCTGGGACCGGCCCCCAAGCGGACTTTCGACGCCTTTCGGGCCATTTATAATTTCCGCTGGTTCTGGGATTACTCCGGCGGTCAGATGACCAACTGGGGCGCGCACCACCTTGATATCGCCCGCTGGATTCTGAGCGCCGAAGCGCCGCTCGAAGTTTCCGGCATGGGCGGACGCTTCGGTCTTACCGATGGCGGCGAAACGCCGGACGTGCAGGAAGTGCTCTACCGTTTCCCGAAAGCCACCGTTCTCTGGTCCACCAGCGAAGTGGCGGAGGGCAAGACTTCCACGCTTGATATTTACGGCAGTAAGGGCATGATGTCGCTGACGCGCGCCGGATACAACGTCTACCCGGAAACGCCGAAGGGCTCAACGGCGCCGGCCATTGAGGCGATGTCGATGAAAGGCCAGGACCTGAACGCGCCGCACGCGCGCACCTTCCTGAACTGCCTCCGGAGCCGGGAGAAACCGACCGCCGACATCGAAGAGGGCTATCGTTCCGCGGTCATGTGCCATCTGGGCAACATCTCGACTCGTCTGGGGAGGTCGATCCGCTGGGACGCCGCAGCAGAGCGAATCGTCGGCGATGACGAGGCCAACACATGGCTGGCCCGCCCCTACCGCGCTCCCTGGAAACTTTCATGATGTCAGGTGGCTTCCCTCGCCGGGAGTTCCTCGCCATGCCCGCGTTGTTTCTCGCCGCGAAGACAACCGACGCCCGCATTGAAGAGATTTCCACGTCCTTCGAAGATTTCCTGTATCGGGCTCCCTACAAATTCGGGGGCAGGGAAGTCGACCGGGTCACCATTCTGAATGTGCGCTGCAGGCTGCGTCTGCGAAGCGGCCAATCCGCGAGTGGCTACGCGGCGATCCCGCTCGGCAACGTCTGGTCCTTCCCCGCGCCTGGTGTTCCGTACGAGACGACTCTCGGCGCCATGAAAGCCCTCGCGCTGCGAATCGAGCGAATTACCCGGTCGTTTACCGGTTTCGCGCATCCTCTGGATATTAATCTCGCGCTGGAGCCCGAATATCTCAAGGCAGCCGCGGAGGTCTCGCGCGAACTGAACCTCCCCGTGGCCATCCCGAAGTTGTGCACGCTGGTGACGGCCAGCCCGCTGGACGCCGCTCTGCACGACGCGTTCGGGAAACTCCACCATCGCAACGCGTTCTCCGTGTGTGGCAAAGACTTCGTGCGGCACGATCTGGCGCACTATCTGAACCCGGAGTTCCGCGGCGAATATCTGGATCAATACATTGCGCCGAAGATGGCGAAGCGCGTCCGCATGTACCATTCCGTGGGCGCCTCGGATTCCCTGACGCCGGGCGAGGTGCAAAAGAAAATCGGCGACGGCCTGCCGGAATGTCTGGAAGACTGGATTCCGTACAGCGGCGTGACCGCGATCAAGATCAAGCTCAACGGAAACGACCTGACGTGGGATGCCGGCCGGGTTGCCGAGATTGATCGCGTCACAACCGCCGCGCAGCAAAAACGGGGCTTTCGCGACTGGGTGTACTCGCTGGATTTCAACGAGCGCTGTCCCAACGTGCAGTACCTGCTTGAGTTCGAGCGCACGCTGA
Source organism: uncultured Acidobacteriia bacterium (assembly GCA_903851195.1). Taxonomy (GTDB): domain Bacteria; phylum Acidobacteriota; class Terriglobia; order Bryobacterales; family Bryobacteraceae; genus BOG-234. The sequence goes on along the minus strand of CAINNJ010000025.1, from coordinate 82,538 downwards.
AGAAGATGGCGCCCGAAGCCTTCACGCGCGTTCAGTACATCGAGCAGCCCACCGCGCGGGATCTCGCGGCGGATCGCGGCAACACCATGTTCGAAGCCGCGAAGCTGCGGCCCATTGTGATCGACGAATCCCTGACCGGCCTCGACACGCTGCTGCTGGCGCGCGATATGGGTTACACGGGTGTCGCGCTGAAGGCCTGCAAAGGGCAGTCGCAGACGCTGCTCATGGCGGCCGCGGCGCAGAAGTATAAGATGTTCCGCTGCGTGCAGGACCTGACGTGTCCCGGCGCGGCGCTGGTCCACTCGGTGGGAATCGCGGCGCACATACCGGGCACCGCGGCCGTGGAAGCGAACGCGCGGGAATATGTTCCCGTCGCCAGCCGGGGCTGGGAAAAACGCTATCCGGGAATCTTCGATGTGAGAGACGGCTACCTGGATGCGGCCGGTCTGGACGGGCCCGGCCTGTGCACGAGCCAGGGTTCCGAATCCTGACTCCAGCGAATCCGGGCAAGGCTCTTCAGTTCATAATTGAAGGCATGCCACAGCGCTCGATCCTGAAAACAGGCGTGGACGTCCTGTGGATTGCGCGTTATGACTACCAGGCAGGCTGGAGCCTGCGGCTGCATCATCACGATTATTTCCAACTCATCCTGTTTCTCGACGGCAAAGGCGTGTTCACCATCGGCGACCGCACGTTGCCCATCGCCGGAGGGGAACTCTGCGTGATTCGCGCGGGGGAGACGCACGGGCTGCGCGCGAACTCGCTGATGCGGACGCTGGACGTCAAGTTCCGCGTCGGCAAAGGCGTGCTGGAACGCGGCCTCCGGAGCGCGACCCACGTACCGCGGCTAAAAGACTCCGGTATTGCCGCGCGTCTGGAAAGAATTCGCGTGGAAGGCGAGCAAAAGCAGCCGTATTATCGCGAACTCTGCAGCGCGCTGCTTTCGGAGATCCTGTTTTTGTACCTGCGGCAGGGCCCGGCCGGAGCGCCGGCCGAGAGCACAACCGCCGCCACGGACGCGCAGCATCAGGATCCGGTGATCGACCGCGCTCTTCTGTGCATCCGTTCGCGGCTCTGCGAACAACTGACCGTGCGCGAGATTGCGCGTGTCGCCGGCTGCACCGAGCGGACTCTGCGCCAGCACTTCCAGTCCAGCGTCGGGATGGCGCCGCTGGCGTTTCTGCAGCGCCACCGCGTGATGCGCGCGAAAGATCTGATTCGCTACTCCGATTACACGCTGAAAGAAGTGGCGGAGCAGGTGGGTTTCCAGACTGTCCACCACTTCACGCGGCACTTCACCGCAGCCGAGGGGCGGAGTCCGGCCGCGTGGCGGCGCGAGTATCTGGAGGGAATCCGCAGAGACGTCTACATTAATCCCCGGTTTGAGAACCGAATCCTGACCGTGCCGCCGGAAAGCTCAAGTCTGGTTTAAATCAGGCGTGGGCGAAAGTTCTTTCGGGAAGATAGGGTTCCCGCGCGATGGCCGATTCGCGATGGAGAATCAGGTCGGTCAGCAGACGCCCGGTGGCGAGCGACGTGGAAATCCCCAGACCTTCGTGGCCCGCGGCGAGATAGACGTTTTTATAGCCGGGGCAGAGTCCGATGAGCGGCAGGTTATCCGGTGTCGCGGCGCGAAATCCGGTCCAACATCGGATGGCGGAAAGGCCTGCAAGCCGCGGCATGTATTCGACGGCGCGCTGGAGCATCTTCTCCACCATGGGTCGCTCCACGGCAGGATCGTCCACGCCGTACTGTCGCGAAGAGCCGATCAGAATCTGTCCTGTAATTCGCGGCTGCACGTTGAAGGAAACCGAATCGGCGTCATGAGAATGAGCGTTCTTCAGATAGCCGAGTTCGATTAATTGATGCCGGAGGAAGCCGGGATACCGGTCGGTAATCGCGAGATGCCCCTTGCGGGGCTGGATCCGCACCGAAGGGACCAGCTTCGCGGCCATTGCTCCCGTGGCGACGACGGTAAATGACGAGGAAAGCGCGGTGCCGTCGTCGAGCCGGACGCCGTTTTCGCCAACCTCTGTGACGGCGCGTCCCGGAATAAAGGTCAGCCCCGCGGCCACGGCTTCCGTCATCAGGAATCGGGCTGCGCACGGAGGATAAACCACGGCGTCGTCCGTCAGCAGGAGCCCGCCCGCGAGGCCCTCGCGCAGATTCGGCTCCGCTTCCGCCAATGCATGTTTGTCGAGCACCCTGGTCGGCACGTCCCGTTCGCGGTAAAAGCGGTGTTTCCGCTCTACCTCGGCCATTTCCTGGTCATCGGCGGCGACCCAGAGGGCGCCGCACGGGAAATATTCGACATCGGCCGGAAGGCGGGAGGCCAAGTCGTGCCAGAGGATCTGTGAGTAACGGGTGAGCGCGAACTGAGCTTCGGAATCGTCCATTACCGCGAGATGGCCCATGCCCGCGGCCGTTGCGCCGCCGCCGCAAACCGAGGGCTCCACCAGAGCGACGCGCATGCCGGCGCGCACCAGTTCCAACGCGCAGGCCGCGCCTACAATGCCGCCGCCGGCCACGATGGCGTCATAAACCGGAGCACCCCTTTGAGAAAGCACTTCTCTATTGTCCCGCAGCAGGATTGTCCTGCAGCAGGTCTGAACCAGCATGGCTCAGGATGTGCCGGCCTGCCGCCAGGCCATTAACAGCGCTTCCTGTGCCGCGATGGCAGCCTCCCGGACCCGCCATGCGCCGCGGTCCCGGTTGCCCACCGGATTGCTGATGCCCCGGATCTCTCCCGCCGGAATCCCGAAAAGCGTCGCGACATGTGCGATGGCCGCGCCTTCCATATTTTCCACGCACCCGCCCGTTCGCGCGGCGATTGAAACGGCCGTTGCGTTATCGCCCGTGCAGGTATTGACGGTGACAAAGGGCACTCGCCGTTCCGCGGGAAAAATCCGCAGCGGGAATACGTTATAAATCGGCGCGGGACCGGAGACCAGCGGGAAACCCAGTGCCTGCATATCGAGAAAACCGTCCGGCGAGTTCGCCCCCAGATCGCCGTAGCACTCGGACGCCGCGCACACCACGCTGCCAACCGGCAAACCGGACCCGGGGTAGGCGCCTCCGATCCCGCAGACAACCACGGCGCGCGCGCCTTCGCGCTCCAGATACCGGGTCAGCCCACACGCCGCGTTCACCGCGCCCACGCCGGTGCAAACAACCGGCAGATGGGGTCGCAAAAGCTCGCCTTCCATTTCCGTCGCTACGCAAACCACCAGATCCACCGCCATTTGCTCAGCGTGACATACCGTGTCCGGAGGCAATTCACCGGAATAACCGGACATCGTTTGCGCGGCGATACGCGCGGCGATTCCATTTGACTTTATCGATTACGAACTGATAGCATCTTGCCCTGAGGGAGAAAGGGCGGACCATGCGATTTGTGACGCCGAACTCTCCGGGTACTGCGAAAACGGAACCAAAAACCATGAAATCAACTCGTAACGGGCTCGCCCGTACAAAATTACGTCGGTTCCATCCGATGCATCTCATCGCGGTACTTGCGGCTCTGGCGCTGACCGCCATGCCGCCGTGCGCGCGTGCCCAGCAGACCGCCACCATATCCGGAACCGTGGTCGATGCTTCCGGCGCGGGAGTCCCCGGCGCTACCGTCACACTCACGAACCAGGATACGGCTGTCGCGGTGATCACGCTCCAATCCGGCAGTGGCGGCAATTTTTCCTTCCAGGCTGTTCCCGCGCCCGCGACTTACTCCATCGCCATTCAGGCCGCCGGTTTCTCGCGTCTGGAACAGAAGAACATTGTCGTTACCGAAGGTGAGCGGCGCGCCACCGGCACCCTTTCTCTCGTGGTCGGCAGCACCAGCGAATCCGTTACCGTGCAGGCCGACGCCACTCCCGTTCAGATCCAAAGCGCCGAACGCTCCTCCGATCTCGATAAGCACGAGATTCAGGCCCTGCTTTCCCGCGGCCTTTCCTTCGGCGGTCTGCTGCGCGGTCTGCCCGGATTCGCGGGCGCGACTGACGCCGATGGCCCCAGTTCGGGACAGAATTACTCCAGCATCAACGGCACCCGCGCTGCAGCCACCATCCCCACGCTGAACGGCGTCGACGGGTCGGATCCTTCCAGTCAGGGCGCTCTCTACGCGACCGAAGCCACCGACGCGCTGGCGGAACTCAACGTCAAAACCTCCAGCTATCAGGCCGAGTATGGCCAGAGCGGCGGCGCCATCATCAATCTCTCCACCAAATCCGGCTCCCGGCAGTTTCACGGCGATATTTACGCCTATCTTCGGAATGAAGATCTGAATGCCAACTCGTACTTCAACAATCTGAACAACGTGGCCAAGGCGAAATATCGCTACGTGATCGGCGGCGGCAGCATCGGCGGCCCGGTCTACATTCCGAAGAAGTTCAACACGCAGAAGAACAAGATTTTCTTTTTCTTTAATAACCAGTATGCTTATCAGGGTGTTCCCAAAGCCCTGCAGCAAAACACCATGCCCACCGCGCTGGAACGCGCCGGCAACTTCTCACAGAGCGTGACCGTTGGCGGTGCTCTCATCCCCGTGAACCAGTCCGGCACCAAGACCGTGTACCCCGGAAATATCGTGCCGCCCAGCCAGATTAATCCGCTGGGAGCGTCGCTGCTCAGCGTCTTCCCGCTGCCGAACTTCACCAACCGGGCGGTCAGCGGCGGTAACTACAATTTCCTGTTCCAGGAAACGCCGATCGTCAATATCGAAAATTACACGTACCGCGTGGACTTCAACTTCACCGATAAGCTCCGCATGTACGGCCATAACAACCAGATCAATAACTCCAGCACCGGTTACGCTGTCGGCGCGGCCCCGGGACCGGCATGGGGTCTGGTGAAATCGTTCTATAAGTCGCGCATCGAAACGCCGTCGATCAACCTTGTCTATACGATCACGCCAACGCTGATTAACGAAGTCACCTTCGGCATCAATCACTGGGATGAGCCCGGCGGTCCCGTCAGCGACGCAGAGAACGCGAAGATTCAGCGTTCCACTTACAATCTCAACGGCCTGGGGCAGTGGTACCCTTCCGCGAACTCCAATAACGTGATTCCGATCATGAGCTTCGGCGATGTGCCTTCGGCGGCGGGATATTCGTACGACGCCCGCGCGCCGATCGATGGCGCCACCACGAAGTTCACGTTCTCCGACAACCTGACCAAAGTCCTGGGCGTTCACACGCTGAAGACCGGTGTCAGCATCGAACGCACGCGCATGTGGAAGGGTAATCCCGGTACCGCCTACTCCGGTAATTTCGCGTTTGCCAAAGACGTCAATAACCCGCTCGATACCGGCTATGGCTATTCGAACGCGCTGTTGGGCGTTTTCGATACTTATACCGAAAGCTCGGCGCGCAACGCGGCGGACTATCGCGAATCGGCCTTCGAAGAATATGTGCAGGATTCCTGGAAGGTGAGCAAGCGCCTGACTCTTGAAATCGGCGTTCGCTTCACCACGCGCATTCCGTGGCGGCAGCGTAAAAATATCATGGCCGGCTTCGATCCCGGTTCGTGGATTGCCTCCCAGGCTCCCGTACTGTATGCCCCCGCTCTCACTTCAGCCGGAACACGCGTGGCCGTGAACCCGGTGACCGGAGCGCAACTCCCGCAGGTTTATGTCGGCGCGATCGTGCCGGGTGTCGGCAATCCGACTGACGGCATCATCATCGCCGGTCAGAAAGGCGTGCCGCTCGGTCTGACAAAAGGTTCCGCGCTGGATATCGGTCCGCGGTTCGGTTTCGCCTACGATGTGTTTGGCGACGGAAAAACGGCACTTCGCGGCGGCTTCGGCATCAGCTACATTCCGACCAGCCAGCCCAGCCTTTGCTGCTCGGGAAGCTTCCAGTCGACTCCCCCGCTTTCCTACACCCCGACCACTTACTACGGAACCCTCAACTCGTTCCTTGGTACGGCCGGCACGCTGTTCCCTTCGAACATTCTTGGCAACGACGAGCACCGCCTCGGCGCGACTTACTCGTTCAGCCTGGGCGGCCAGCGCGATATCGGCCACTCGGTCGTGCTCGACGTCGCTCTCGTCGGCACACTCGGACGTCATCTGGAAATGTCCCAGAATCTGAATCAGCTGCCTTATGGCGCGCGATTCGCGGCGAGCGCGCAGGATCCCACGCTGCCGGGTAAGCCGCTCCCGAACAACTTCCTCGCTCCCTATGCGGGTTATGGTTCCATTACGTTCCTGGAGCCGATCGGAACTTCGAGTTACTACTCCCTGCAGACGCAGGCGAACCGCAGATTCTCCAACGGCATGGAATTCAAGGCGAATTTTACCTGGTCGAAATCGATGGATTACGGTTCGGGTAACGGCAACACCATTGCGACCTACGGCAATCCGAGGGTACTGAACTACGGCGAGTCGTCCTTCGACCGCACTTTCGTCACGAATATTTCGTGGCTCTATGAATTGCCGGGATCGGCGCGCTTCAAAAATCCGATTCTCAGCACACTGTTGGCGCACTGGAACGTTTCCGGTATCGCCACCTTTGCGGACGGCGCGCCCACCGGCGTCTCTTTCAGCACTGTTGCCGGCACCGATCTGATCGGTGGCGGGGATGGCCAGCGCATCAACGTGATCGCCAATCCGCAACTCGGCTATGGCAATCGCAACCAGAATCAGTGGTTCAACACCAACGCGTTCGCGCTGCCGGCTCTTGGCTACATCGGCAGTGCCGCACGCGATGTGTTCCGGGGCCCGGGACAGAACCAGTGGGATCTTTCGGGTTTCAAGAACTTCGTGATTCGCGAGAGAATGTCGCTCCAGCTCCGGGGCGAGTTCTACAACGCCTTCAATCACGCGCAGTGGTCCACCATCAATACCGCGGCGAAGTTCAACGCCGCCGGACAGCAGATCAATACGCTGTTCGGAACGGCGACGGCGGATCGCGGACCGCGCGTGATTCAGGTGGCGATGCGCGTTACATTCTGAGGTCAGTTGAAATCAAAAGGCCCGGGAAGCCACATGCACTGACAGTGCATGTGGCTTTCCGGGCTTTTTGCGTTCCCTCTGTGAACAGACCGCGATCAGACAGCCCGGCGACCGGCAATTAAAGCAACCAGCCAGATCACGAGAAATACCATGAAGAGGATTTTTGCGATTCCGGCCGCAGTCCCGGCTATACCACCAAAGCCCAGCACTCCAGCGACAAGCGCGATAACAAGAAAAATCAGTGACCAGTGCAACATTTGTACTCTCCTGCTTCTGTTACAGCAATTGATCCGCCAGATTCAGACAGGACAAACTTACCCGCCGTACAGGACGTTCCCTGTACGATACGTCCCATGTACGACAGGTCCCATGGACGACAGGTCCCGTGTACCCGTTTGCCGGTTTTTGCGCGCCTCTCTGAAAAGGCGATACAATAGCAACACGGTTAACGTTTAAGCTGCCGAGAATCCATGACCTCACGCACTCCCTCCGCCGCACTTCTGCTCTCCGCTTTCAGCTTTGCTCTGACGGCCCAGACGACACCCGCCGGCCTCGAGCTGTTCGAAAAGAATGCACGCCCGCTGTTCGCGGAAAAGTGCCAGGGCTGTCACAACGCCAAACTCAAGAGCGGCGGCCTCGATTTCAGCAGCCCCGAATCCATTAAAGAAGCTGCGTCCACCGGCATCTTCGGCAAACCGGCCGAGGCGGACAAAAGCGCCATCATCCAGGCTCTTGCCTATGAGAGTCAGGTCAAAATGCCGCCCCAGGGCAAGCTTCCAGCGGAAACCATCGCCGCCCTTCGCGAGTGGGTTGCGGCGGGCGCTCCCGTCCCGGCCACCACGCCTTCCGCGGGCAACGCTCTCTCCGGCACGGGCGTCCGCCCCGTTGCGCTGCGCGGCGTGATCACCGACGCCGACAAAAATTTCTGGTCCTTTAAGCCCATATCCCACGCCGCTCCGCCCGCCGTGAAACAGCAGGATTGGGCCGCGTCGCCTCTCGACCGCTTCGTCCTCGCCAATCTCGAAAAGAACGGCCTGAAACCCGCGCCGTCCGCCGACAAGACCACCCTTCTCCGCCGCGCCACGTTCGATCTCACCGGCCTGCCTCCCACGGAAAAGGAAATTCAGGATTTCCTTGCCGATAAGTCTCCGAACGCCTATGAAAAGGTGGTCGACCGCCTCCTCGCTTCGCCGCGTTACGGGGAACGCTGGGGACGCCACTGGCTGGACGCCATGCGCTACGCCGATTCCACCGGCAGCGACGAAGATCACCGTTATCCGCACGCCTGGCGTTATCGCGATTACGTGATTCAGGCCTTTAATGACGACATGCCGTACAACCAGTTCGTCCGCGAGCAACTCGCCGGGGACGTGCTGGCGGAGGATCCGAAATCCGGCGTCGGATATCGCGGCATCGTCGCCACCGGCTTCCTCGCCCTGGGTAAGAAGGCGCTGGCTCAGAAGGATCTCCCTCTGAAGCGTTATGACGTCGTCGATGACCAGATCGACGTGACGGCGAAAGCGTTCCTGGGCCTCACGGTCACCTGTGCCCGCTGCCACGACCATAAATTCGATCCCATCGCGACCAAAGATTATTACCAGCTCGCGGCCGTTTTCGCTTCGACGCTCAGCTATACAAAGGGTCAGGATGGCGATCCCGTGCAGACGCCGCTCGCGCCCGCCGGCCAGTTCGAAGCGTTCAAAAAGCAGTGGACCGAATACCTCGGCGTGCAGAAAGACATCGCCAAAATCCTCGATTTCGACCGCGATGCCAAGAAGCATCGCGACGAGCAGGAGAAGCAGATTCCCGCTTACATGCAGGCTGCTTACAGGGTCTACGGGAAGAACGAGCCGGCAGCGTCCGTCGCCGCCGACTCGAAGCTCGACGAAAAGCTGCTCACCCGCTGGGTCTCCTACCTCAAGGTGAAGTCGAATCCCGAACTGGCGAAATGGCACGCGGCTACCGACGCCAACCGGCAGGAAATCGCCGCCCAGTATCAGGAAGATTTCCGCCGCAGCGCCTACCAGTACGATCAGGATCTCAGCTGGTGGAAACAGGCGGAGCAAAGTTTCCCCTCCGCCGGAAAAATCGCGGGCCCTCGTCCCGTCATGAACAAACAGAAGGATCCGTTCTTCGTCGCGACCTGGATCGAAAACGGCCCTCTCTATCGTTCGAAGGATGAACAGATCGCCACTCTCGCGCCGGAGAAGGCGGAGCAGATCCGCACGCTGCTCACCCGGTCCGCGGAACTCGCGAAAAACCTGCCCACCCAGGAAATCCCCATGGCCTGCGCCGTCAAAGAAGGCGAGACGATGGACCAGAAGGTGTTCATCCGCGGCGATTATCACAGCCTGGGTGACAAGGTCGCCCCCACGGTCCCGTCGATCCTGGCGCTGAACGCGCCGGAAGGCCCGGTCTCGACGAAAAGCGGCCGCCTCGAACTGGCCGACTGGATTGTCGACCCCCGCAACCCGATCCCCTCCCGCGTCATGATGAACCGCATCTGGCAGGGCCACTTCGGCGACGGCATTGTCCGCACTCCCGATAATTTCGGCCGCCTGGGCGAGCGCCCGTCGAACCCCGAACTGCTCGACTACCTCGCCGCCGCCTTCATGGAAAACGGCTGGTCCATCAAAAAGATGAACCGGATGATCATGCTCTCCAGCACTTACCGCATGAGCGCCGCTTTCGATGAAGAGAAGAAGAGCAAAGATCCGGAAAACCGCCTGCTCTCGCACTTCCCGCGCCAGCGCCTCAGCATCGAAGAAATTCGCGATGCCTATCTCGCCATGGGCGGCGATCTCGACCTCACCATGGGCGGCACGCTCGATCCCGGCGTCGGCACGGACGGCGAAACCAGCTCCAGCCGCATCAGCATGAACCCGGAATCGACGAATCGCCGCAGCATCTACCTGCCGCTGCGCCGCTCCAACCTGCCGACTCTCTACACCCTCTTCGACTTCGGTGACGCCACCAGTCCCGAAGGCAAACGCAGCCCCACCACGGTCGCCACGCAAGCCCTGTTCGTAATGAACAGCCCCATGGTGGTCCGTGAAGCGAAGGCGCTGACCGATACGGTTCTGAAGCAGGAAAAGCAGGACCGCCGCCGGATCGAAGAGCTCTATATTCGGATCCTCGACCGCCGTCCCGATGCCGGCGAAATCGACAAAGGTCTTACTTACGTCCAGAGCCTCCACCACAAGTGGAACGACATCAGCGAAGAAAAAGCCTGGACCTCTCTCTGCCATGCCCTCATGGCTTCCAACGAATTCATTTACGTGTATTGAGGCTGAACATGAACATCCAATCTCTCCTCACCAAAGCTCCCCGCACTTCCGAGATGTCCCGCCGCGCCATGCTGCGCGCCGCCGGTTGCGGCTTCGGCATGATGGGGCTGCAATCGTTGCTGGCCGATACGAACCCCGATCCGCTGGCGCCGAAAACACCTCACTTTACGCCGCGCGCCAAACGCGTCATCTTCCTCTTCATGCACGGCGGCCCCTCGTCGATCGATACCTTCGATCCCAAGCCATACCTCGACGCCAACGACGGCAAGCCGCTTCCTATCAAGCAGCCGCTCACCTTCGCCGCCGGCAAGACCGGTGGACTGATGAAATCGCCCTGGCAGTTCAAGAACTGCGGCCAGAGCGGTCTGCCGATCAGCAACCTGCTGCCCCATATTCGCGAACGCGCCGATGACCTCTGCGTGGTCCGCTCCATGGTCGGCGAAGGCGTGGATCACGGCGCCGCGCTGCTGCAGACTTTCACCGGAACCTTCACCTTTACGCGTCCCAGCATGGGCTCCTGGGTGCTCTACGGGCTCGGCTCGGAAAACCGCAACCTGCCCGGCTACATCACGATTAAGCCCGCCCTCTCGCATGGCGGCGCGAAGAACTGGGCGCCTGGGTTCCTGCCCGGCTCCGTCGCGGGCACGGCCATCGGCAACGCAGGCATGCAGGTTTCGGAGATTCAGAAAGAGCCGATCGAATACCTGGTCAATCAGGGCCTCACGCGCGAACAGCAGCGTTATGAGCTCGACATGATCCAGGCGATCAATCGCAAACATCAGGATCTCTGGAAGCTCGACGACGAACTCGAAACCCGCATTCAGTCGTTCGAGATGGGCTTCCGGATGCAGGCCGAGGCGTCCAAAGTCTTCGATGTCTCCGGCGAATCCGAGGCGACCAAGAAGCTCTACGGCCTCGACGATCCCAAGACCGCCGATTTCGGCTGGCAGTGCCTGCTCGCGCGCCGCCTGGCCGAGAGCGACGTCCGTTTCATCCAGTGCACCCATAGCTACAAGTGGGATCAGCACTCCGATCTCTTCGCCAAACACAATGAGAACGCCGCCGAAGTCGATAAGCCCATCGCCGGACTTCTCACCGATCTGAAAGCGCGCGGGCTGCTGAAGGACACGCTGGTCATCTGGTCCGGTGAGTTCGGCCGCACGCCCGTTTCGGAAAGCGGCAACGGCCGCGACCACAATCCTTATGGTTACTCGCTCTTTATGGCGGGCGGCGGCACCAAACCCGGCTTCGCCTATGGCGCTACCGACGAATTCGGCTACCACGCCGCCGAGAACCGGATGCACATCCACGACTTCCACGCCACGGTGCTCGCGCTGCTCGGCATGGACCACCTGAAACTTACCTACCGCTACTCCGGGCGTGATTTCCGGCTCACGGACACCGCGGGCAACGTGCACGACGGCATATTTGCTTAGATTTTTTTGCTAACTTTCCTATAGCCTGACGGTCCTATAGGCAGGCTGTCGTATAGCCAGGCTATGGGAACCCGCCCCGAAATTCCGCCCGGAACCTTGCACCTGCTGGTGCTGAAGACGCTCGCGCGCCTCGGCGCCATGCACGGCTACGGCATTGCACAACACATCCGCGAAACGTCCCAGGACGTGCTGCTGGTGGAAGAAGGGTCGCTCTACCCGGCTCTGCAGCGCATGCTGGTGAAGGGCTGGATCGCCGGCGAGTGGCGTCCTTCGGAGAACAACCGGCGCGCCCGCTACTACCAACTCACTCCCGAAGGCCGCAAACAACTCGACCGCGAACTGCACGATTTCGGCCGCGTAATGGGCGCCATCGCCCGCGTGATTGAGGCGGTATGAGCGAACTTCTTCGACGGTTGCGGTTCCTGCTCCGCCGCGCCCAGTATGAGCGCGAACTCGACGAAGAACTGCAACATCATCTGGCTCTCTGGGCCGAGGAGCAGTGGCCCACGCCATTCGGCAACATCACACTTCTGAAGGAGGACAGCCGCGCTATGTGGACATGGACGTTTTGGGAACAGTTCGCGCAGGACCTGCGCTACGGCCTGCGGGCCATGGCGGCGAATAAACTTTTCACCGCGATGGCGGTGCTCTCGCTCGCCCTCGGCATCGGGGCCAACACGGCGATTTACAGCTTCATGGATGCGGTTCTGCTTCGTTCGCTCCCGGTGCGGAATCCCGGCGAACTCGTCATTCTGAAGTGGCGTTCCGCGGGCCGCTCCGGGCCGCCGCGCGGCATCATGGGAACCATGTACCGCGACGGCGGCGGCAGCATCAGCCCCAACTTCCCGTTCCCCGCCGTCGCGACGCTTGACCCGAAACACACCGCCCTTTCCACTCTCTTCACGTACGCATCCGCCTTCCAGATCAACCTTGTCGCCGAAGGCCAGGCCGAACTGGTGCACGGCGTGTTTGCTTCCGGCGGTTACTTCCCCGGCCTCGGCGTGACGCCCGCCGCCGGACGCCTGATCCTCGATGAAGACGACCGCGCCGGGGCCCCGCCCGTCGCCGTCCTCAGCTACAGCTACTGGCAACGGCGCTATGCCGCAAACCCCGCAGCGATTGGCAAGCAACTGCTGGTCAACAACGTCCCGTTCACCATCGTCGGCGTCTCCGCTCCCGGCTTCTTCGGTCTCGATGCCGGGCAGGACCCGCCCGTCTTCCTCCCCCTGCACTCTTCCCCGCTGCTCACGCCGAAGCCCGCTGAAGAAGAAAAGCGCCGCTTCTTCAACCGCAACTTCTTCTGGGTGGAGATGATGGGCCGCCTGAAGCCTGGCGTCAGCCTGCAGCAGGCGCAAACCCAACTCGCCGGTGAGTTCGGCCAGTATGCAGAGAGCACGGTGACGAAGCCCGAACAGCGCGCGGGCCTGCCCAAACTCCGGCTGGAAGAAGGCGCTTCCGGCATCGACTCCCTGCGCCGCCAGTACTCCAAACCGCTGCTCGTCCTGATGACCATGGTCGGCCTGATTCTCACCATTGCCTGCGCCAACATCGCCAACCTGCTGCTCGCCCGCGCTACCGCCCGCCGCCGCGAGATGGCGATCCGCCTGAGCATGGGCGCGGGACGGATGCGCGTCATCCGGCAACTGCTGACGGAGAGCGTGCTGCTGTCCCTCAGCGGCGGCGCGCTCGGGCTGCTCGTCGCGCTCGGCGGCATTCGCTTCATCACCCTGCTGCTCGGCAATCGCAACGGACAAGCCATCCTGCGTGCCGGTCTGGACTGGCCCGTGCTGGGCTTCACGTTCGCGCTGGCGGTCGCCACGGGAATCGTCTTCGGCCTTGCCCCCGCGCTGCAGGCCACCAAAGTGGATCTCGCGCCGGCCCTGAAGGAAGTCCGGGCCGGTGCGGCTCACGTGAGAACGCGGCGGTTCGGCTTCCGCTTTGGCCTCAGCCGCGTCCTGGTGGTGGCGCAGATCGCCATTTCGCTGTTGCTGGTCATCGCCGCCGGTCTGTTCGTCCACACGCTCGCGAACCTGCGCGCCGTGGAACTCGGCTTCAACCAGGAGAACCTGCTGATCTTCAAGCTCAACGCGCGACAGGCCGGCTACAAAGACGCGGCACTCGCCAACTTCTACGCCAACCTCGCGGACCGCTTCCGCGTGCTTCCCGAAGTGCGCGGCGCGGGCCTGGCGGAGTTCCCCCTTGCCGCTCACTACTGGAACGAAACGGGACTGACGGTTCCCGGCCTGCCCGCAACCGGTCTCCCCGCTACGGGCAAGCCGCTCAGCACGCCCATGGTGTCCGCGGACCAGTCTTTCCTGAACACCATGCAGATCCCGGTCCTGCTGGGGCGGGGTCTCGAAGCCCACGATATGCAGAGCCCCCGCGTGGCCGTGGTTTCCGAGGAATTCGCGAAGCAGTTCTTCGCCGGGCAGAGTCCCATTGGCCGCCGCATCGGCCTCGGTGGCGAGAAGCCGACTCCCGATATCGAGATCGTCGGCGTGGTCCGCAACAGCCGCTACAACAGCCTGCGGAACGACAACCCGCCGGTCGTCTACGTCCCTTACACGCAGGATATGAAAGCGCTCGGCGGGATGACTTATGTGGTCCGCACCGCCGGCAATCCGCTCGCGCTCGCGAACACGGTACGGCAGATCGTCCACCAGGCCAGTGCCGCCGTGCCGGTCGCGGACGTGACCACGCAGGCCGCCACCATCGATGAAACCATCCAGCAGGAGCGCACCTTCGCGGACCTCTGCACCTGCTTCGCGGTCCTGGCACTGCTCATCGCCGGCGTCGGTCTCTACGGCACCATGGCGTACGCGGTGGCGAGGCGGACTGGCGAGATCGGCATCCGCATGGCGCTCGGCGCGCAACGCGGCAAGGTGATCTGGATGGTGCTCCGCGAGGTTCTTGTGCTCGCCTCCGTCGGGCTTGCCCTCGGCCTCGTCACCGCGTGGGAGACCGCGCACTTCGTGGCGTCTTTCCTGTTCGGCATCAAACCGAACGACCCGCTTTCCATCGGGCTTTCTATCGCGGTGCTTGTCGCCGCTGCCGTGGCGGCAGGTTACGCTCCCGCGTGGAGAGCCGCGCGAATCGACCCCATGGTAGCTTTACGGCATGAATAGGCGCGCCCTTCTCTTTGCACCCCTGCTGCTGTCTTCCGCCTTGTTCGCGGCGGAGTTCCCGGTGACGCAATACGGTGCGAAGGGCGATGGCACGGCGGTCGATACAGCAGCGATTCAGCGAGCTATCGACGCGGCGGCGAAGGCCGGCCATGGCGCCACCGTGGTCTTCAAGCCGGGCGTCTATCTCACCGGCTCCGTCTTCCTGAAGTCCGGCATGAACATGCGCATCGATGAGGGCGTCACGCTCCGCGGCGTGCAGGATCAGGCGGCCTATCCGGTGATGCGGACGCGCATCTCCGGCATTGAAATGAGCTGGCCCGCCGCGCTGCTCAACGTCTACGAGCAGTCCGGCGTCAAGATCTCCGGCAAGGGCACGGTGGATGGCGACGGCAAGCAGTGGTGGGATCGTTACTGGCACATGCGCCGCGACGAGTATGAGCCGAAAGGCCTGCGCTGGGCGGTGGATTACGATTGCCCCCGGCCGCGCCTGATCCAGATCTACAAGTCTTCGAACGTGGATCTGGAAGGGCTCAACCTGCAGCGCTCGGCATTCTGGACCGTCCACATCTGCTACTCCGAACACGTGAACGTCGAGGGCATCACCATCCGCAACAACATCGGCGGGCGCGGCCCCAGCACGGATGGCATCGACATCGATTCCTCCTCGGCCGTGCTGGTGCAGCACTGCGATATCGAGTGCAACGATGACGCGCTCTGTCTGAAGTCCGGGCGCGACTCCGATGGCCTGCGCGTCAACCGGCCCACCGAAAAGGTTACACTGCTTGACAACACCGTGCGCGGCGGAGCGGCGGGTGTGACGGTTGGCAGCGAAACCTCGGGCGGGATTCGAGACGTCCAGGTCTCCGGCCTCACCGTACTGGCGGGCGTCCCCAACGGCATCCTGTTCAAATCGGCCAGCACGCGCGGCGGCGTTATCGAGAACATCGATATCCGCGGCGTGACCATGGTGGACGTGCCCACCGCCATCAGCGTGACGCTGAACTGGAACCCGGCTTTCAGCTACGCGAAAATCCCGGACGGCATGACGAACGTGCCGGACTACTGGCGAGTCCTGGCCGCGCCCGTGCCGCCCGCGCAGGGTCTGCCGCACTTCCGCAACATCCGAATCTCCGACGTGAAAGCCTCCGGCGCGAAACAGGCTTTCTCCGTGAGCGCCTATCCCGAAGCCGTGCTGAAGGATTTCGAGTTCAGCAATCTGGATATCGAAGCGAAGACCGCGGGCACCATTCAGAACACCGAAAACTGGAAATTCACCGACATGCGCATCCGCACGGCCGACGGCAGCAAAGTGACCGTCAAATAGCCCAGAGCCGCTGCACGGCATCCCGGCAGCGGCGGATGGTCTCCGGCTTGCCGTCCATGTGCGGCTCCAGCGAAATCGGCCCCGCATAGCCCGCGTTCCGGAGCGCCTGAAAATGCGCGCCGTATTCGATCATGCCCTCACCCGCCGGCACGAACGCGGGACGCACCCCGGCGGGGCAGGGCAGCAGGTCTTTGATGTGGACGTTCGCGATCCACGGCGCGGCGGCTTCGAACTCTCCGATGGGATCGCGCTGTTCCAGCCAGGCTACATTGCCCGGATCGTAGTTGATACGCAGCCCTGGCATGCCCGCGCGTTCAATCAGCGCAGCGGTTCCGCGCGCCGTGTCCGCCCAACAGATGGGCTCGGGCTCGATCATCAGCACCAGGCCATCCGCGCTGGCGCGTTCGCCGGCTTCGGCGAGCCACTCGACCACCTGCTGTGGCACTTCCTCGCGCGGCATCGACGAAGCGCCTTCTTCGGTCGCGCCAGGCTTGTGAAAGCCGAACACGATCAGCCCCGGAAGATTCCATCGATGCGCCCACTCCGCCGCCCGCGGATACACTTCCGCCATCTCGCGCGCAAAGCCCGCCTGATCTTCGGTCAGCTTGAATAAGCCGGGCGAGAGCGCCGTGATCTCCACGCCTTCGTGTGCCGCGATGCGCTCGGCCTCGCGCAGATCCGCGGGATCGCACATCGGCGCGCGGCCGGATGGCAGCCCGCGAATCTCGTACCGGCGGATTCCCAGAGCCACGCCGATCTCCACCGCTTTCGCGAAATCGCGATCGATCTCGTCGGAGACAATGCCGAGGTTCATGCCAGTCTCACCGCTCTCTCCGTTCGCGCGGACTCATACACCGCGCCCACCACGCGCATATCCCAAACGCCCGACGCGATCGACACCGGCGCGGCCCGGCCCTCGCGCGCCGCTTCGAGAAACGCCACATGCTGATTCAGCGCATTGCCGATATCCGCGAATCCGGGCGGCGTTATCTCGAACACCTGCTCTTCACCCAGCGGACCGCCGAAGGCCTCCGTGACACCCCCGTCGTAGCGCACAACGCGCCCCTCGAACTTCCCCGCCGACGACGACAACGCGAGCCAGCGATTGCCCCGGTACACCGCGCGTCCGCCGGTCCCGTGAATCGCCAGTTCCTCGCCATCCGCGCACCACGCCGTGTCCAGCGTGACCAGCGCGCCGGACTCCAACTGCAGCAGCGCCGAAGCCACGTCTTCGCCTTCCAGACCCGGGCAGTGCAGCCGTTGCGTGAGCGCCGTGGCGCGCACGACTCTCGACTGCGTAACCCACTCGAAGATGTGAATATAGTGCACGGCCAGCTGAATGAAACAGCCGCCGCCGGTCTCCGCTACCGACCCGCGCCAGGTCTGCCGGCCCGCCAGCGCTTCCTTCGACCACATCATGCCTCCGCGATGCATCAGCCGCGCATAGCAGTGCACCACGTTGCCCAGACGCTGTTGCGACACCATGTCCCGCAGGTCGTGGATGAGAGGCTGGTCGAAGTAGCTCATGTAAAGCCCGGTGGTCTGCCGGGATTCCGCCGCCGCGCGTTCGATCGCTTCCGCATCGGCCAGATTCGCGGCCACGGGCTTCTGCAGCAGCACATGTTTTCCCGCCTGCATCGCCGCGATCGCCTGGAACGCATGACACGAGTTCGGCGTGCTGATGATGACCGTGTCGATATCGTTCCCGAGCGCCTGCCCGTAATCGGTGGTCGCCAGTGGTTTGTCGGATGCGAACGTATCCGCGGCCTTTTGCGCGCTGCTCAGCTCCGCGTCGATACAACACACCACGCGCACCCAATCGAGATCGCGATACACACCCAGGTAATGCGCGGCCATCCCGCCGCAGCCCACGAATGCGACGTTCACCGGACCACCTCCGCGACGCTTTCTTCCCGTGTGGCATAGAGCGCCACGCCCATGCCGGCCAGCGTGAACAGCGCGATACCCGCCGTCTCCAGAGGCGACACCGGCAGGTACAGAATCAGCACGCCGCAGAACATCACGGAAGCCGCGATCACCTTATCGGTAATGCCGCGTTCGCGGAAGAACAGCCAGCCCGAGAAGACCGACAGCACGATGCCCGCGCGCTTGATGCTCACCGTGATCACCACCGCGATATACGAGTACGACGCCAGCTGGAACAGCAGCGAAACCGCGTCCAGCAGGCCCGCCAGCCAGATCCACTTCCAGTTGGCTTTCGACGCGGCGGCGAAGTTCGCGCCCTGCCAGCGGCCAATCAGGAAGAACGCGATGGCGAGTCCCAGGCCGTAAGCGCAGGCTTCCGTGAACACATCGCTCATGGTCACCAGCTTCTTGTCGAGCGGGTTGGTAATCGAGAAAATGAACGAGACCAGCAGCATGTAGCGGCTGCCCTTCTCGCGCAGCACCGCGCGGATGGGCGCCATCCAGCCTTCCGCGAACAGACGCCGGTGCATCACCATCGAACCAACCACGATCAGCGCCACGCCCACCGCCTTCAGCGGCGACGGCACTTCGCCCAGAATCACGTAACCGGTGGGAATCAGGAACACCGGCGTGAACGCCAGGAACGGCACGCACATGGAAAGCGGCGAGATCTGCAGGGAGCGGAAATAGAGGCAAGTCACGCCGGAGATCAGCAGCACGTCGAGCAGCAGGTATGCAAGGAAAGTCGGCAGCGGCGCGAAGTGCAGCGACTCGATGCCGAACAGCGGGCCGACGTCGCGCAGCACAATCGCGGAGCCTGTCGCGACGCGGAACAGCAGCACCAGCGCGATCACCACGGTGACGGCGGTGCGGATCCAGAACGTGGTCGGAATGAGGTCGCGCCCGGTGAGCGCGTGTTTGCGCGCCACGTCGGTCAGCACGTTGGAGACGGACATGGTGGCGGCCATCGCCAGTCCGATAGGAGCGAGTGCGGGTGCAGGCATCGGCTACTTCATCACCTGCGCGGTCACCCAGTCGGTCTGAATCGCGTCGCCGATGGGACACGCGAGCGGCACTCCATCCAGCACCGCGGCCGTGAAGTTCGCAACCAGCGGGTAGTGCACGTTGGAATGTATTGGCAAGTCTTCTTCCCGATCTCCATAGCGAAGCTGGCCGCCCTGCAGCGGGTCGAGCACCATCTCGCCTTCGGTGCCGATCACGCGGAACTGGTCCCGGCGTACGCGTGAATTCCAGCGCACATCGATGATGCCGCGCACGCCGTGCGCGTAGTTGATCAGCACGCTGGCGGAGTCTTCCACGCCCATCTGGTGCACCGCGTTGGAGCGCAGCCCGGTGGCCGCGACCGGTTCCCCGAAGAGGAAATTGAACGCGTCGATACGGTGCGAGCCGATGTCATAGAGCGGACCGCCGCCCGCCAGCGCGGGATCCCGCAGCCAGCCGCGCTCTTCGCTTTCGAGCCAGCCATGGCAGTTGGCCTCCGCCAGCACGGGCTGGCCGATCACGCCCTCGGCAATCAGCTGTTTCGCGCGAATCAGTTTCGGAAAAAGCCGGCGGAAGTACGCCACGCCCAGCAGTTGCCCCGGCGCGCGCGGCTCCCGCGCCATGCTCTGCGCTTCCGGATAATTCATGGCCAACGGCTTCTCGCAGAGCGCGTGCTTGCCGGCGCGGAGGCTGGTCAACGTATGTTCGCCGTGGAAGAGAACGGGCGACGCGACGTAGACAGCGTCGATGTTACTGTCCTGTAAGGCTTCGGTCAGAGTGGTCCACGCGCGTGCGCCCGGATACGCCGCGGCCTTCGTCAGATCGCGGGTGACCACGCCATACAGTTCACTCCGCGGCTCTTCGAGAATTGCGGGAATCACCCGTTTGCGCGTGACGTCGCCGATACCGACCACCAGCCATCGAAGCATGTACGAACGAGGATATCGCGTCCGTTATCTTGCGGGGCCGCCTGGCGTGCCGATAACGAGGTCCGGCACCGTGAACGTGCGCTGCAGGAAAGCGATGGGGTGGCGTTTGACGAACGCGACATCCACGAAGGCGCCGCTGAGCGCGGGACGTAAACCACGCCCGCCTTCCGCGACCAGGCAGTTCCACTTGAACACCGGGCTGAAGCCGGGCAGCACGTGCCAGGGCGCCCAGGCATGATTGAAGTAGGAGATGTCGGAACCATCCGGGCCCGCGTCAATCGACCCGCTTGCCGCCTCGTGCAGTGCCACGCCCGCCCCGGGCGGAATGACCTGGCCGCTCATACCCGTATGCAGCCGAACGATACCCGTGGCCGGTGGACGCACGCCGGCGCGGCACAACAATCGCGCCTCGTCCCCGGACGGCCGGATCTCGCACAAGCCCACATCCGGCGCCATTACCGGCTCGCCGCGGAACTGAGCGATGAACTGCGCTTCTTCGTCCATGATGGCGAATACGGCGCTGACGGTGGCGGCGGCATGAACGCCGCCCGGGTTCCCGACCACGCAGGCCGTCTGCCAGTACTCGCCCATCTCCTGACGCAGCCATGATTCCTGATCGCCGCCGGCCCGTTTGAGATGCCGCCCGCCGGTCGTGGTGAACTCCGCGCTGCCTGCCACCATCACCAGATGCCACGCCTCTTCGAGGCCACTTACCTGCACCGGGATATCCACGCAGAACGCATCGTTGCTTGTCCGCGGAGCGGCGTGCGCGAGGCGATCCGCCGCCGGCCGGATCCGGATTCGTTCCGCGCGGTCGGCGGCTGGCACGAAAATCCGCTGTGCGCCAAGCGCGCCGTCCCAGGACACAGGCAGCGCGGGCGGAATCAGCGCAAAGGCGAAGAGCGCGCGATTCCACGCGGTCCGTCCGTTGCGGTACTGAAGACCCAAGGCGCCTGCCATCAGGGCCGCGCTGAAGAACGCGATCATCCCGACGATCGACCAGGAGAAGTCGTTCGCCAGCAGCGGCGACTCGCCTTTCAACTGCAGCAGCGCGACTCCGCAGACCGCGACCAGAAACCAGCCGGCGGCGTACTGCGTGAGATCCCGCGTCAACGCGGCGATGCCGAAGGGCGGCAGGATGAGCCAGACACCGAACGCCGCCTGCCGCAGCAGAAGTCCGCCGGCCTGTGAAAGCAGCGGCAGGCCCTGGGCAGCCAGAATCAGGCAATCCGAGAGCAACAACGGCAGCAGAATCACGGCGGCGAACAGCAGGACTTTGGCGAACAGCAGTTCGGGGCGGCTGTAAGGCCGGGTGCGCCAAAATGCCGTCCCGCCGATCAATGGCTCTTCGTGAACCGCCGTGGCAACCAGCCACCAGGCAGTAAGCGTAATCAGTCCCTCCAGCGCTGAGCGCGGGATTTCAAGCGCCGAGCCAGGGCCAGGATCATAAGCGATGTCAAGCATCGCGAACGCGCCGACCAGCGCGGCGAAGACGACAATGTGCAGGCGCAGACGGCGCAGGTCTTTACGGAAGATGTGGAGAACCAGGTTCATTGTTATTTCGCTCCGGCGGCAAACAGGCGGACCCGCGGGTAATGCAGCTGAACCGAGTAAATCGCGCCGTTCGTCCGCGTGCTGAACGAGATCTCCGCGTTCGGGCCGACAATGAAATCGAAGCGGTTGTAATTGGGGAAGATCAGGGGACTAAACGACAACACCGGACTTGTCCCGAGCGTCACTTCGAAAGGCAAATGATAACGGCCGTATGTGAGGGTGGCGAGGTGAAGTCCTCTTTCCTCCCATACCGCAAACCCGCGACGTTCCGGACGCAGTGGAGTCAGACAGCGCGGACCGAAGGGACCACTTGCACACGTTCCAACTCCGGGCACGGCAACTCTTCCCCGGCCCAGCCAGGCGCGGGACTGCACCGAGCCCGGCCACGCCGCGAAGGCCACCGTGGCGGTCACGGCCACCGTTCCATGCCGGTCCGACTGGTCGACCGCGCGCGTATAGTCGCTTCTCGCCATGCAGACCTTTTCGCGATACCCGTCGCCGCGCTCCCGCAGGGACGTCTCCCGTTGCCAGCCGCCCTGCAGATGAAAACCAGGCGCATCCACCGCCACCCTGGCGCCTAACGGATCCAGATCGAGGGAGGGGTCGGCGCCCACAAGCTTTACGGGAAGGCTGAAGCAGGTCTCCCCTTCCCATTCCGCCATGCGGCCCGGGTCCGCTTCCAGTCGCATTGGCGCCAAAGCGCCGGGTTTGATGGCCAGTGTGGTCGCGTAAAGAGCGGTGTTCCAGGCCACGGGCAGGAACGGAAGCAGCAGCGCGGCGACCACCCCGGCGCGCCCCGACAGGGTGTGACGCGCTGCGTATTGCCGGACGATTACCACGGCGAGAATGACCCCGGCCGCGACCGCGAGAATCTGCGAAGCCAGCCAGTCCAGCCCTGTAATGCCGGGATTGATGTACATCGGGATGACTCCATACCAGGCCGCAAGGGAGAACAACGCAAACGGCACATAAAACCCCGCGAACGGCGTGATGCCGCTGGTCACCGAAGCGATGGCGAGCGGCGGCACCACAAGCTCCAGCGAAAGCAGTGCCTGCCGTTCGATCAGCCCGCTTACGTCATGCAGCGGAGAGAAGCCTTCCCGGATCAGGCCGACGCAGTCGGAGACCAGCAACGGCGCATGAATAAAAATCAGAATGAACATCACCTTCGCGCCGAGCAGGCTGGTCCAGCGGTATGGCCTCGTGATCCAGAACTGCCGGTGTCCCGGAATCGCCTCCTGATGGACCAGCGCGGCGATCAGAAACCAGCACGCGGGCAGCAAGAGCAATGCAAATCGATACCCGACATTCTTCAGCGCGAGCACCACAACGAACAGCGCGATCTGCGGCCACAAGCGTCTGGCGTTGGTCCGAAAAATGTGAAACGCCTGCCTCATTTCGCGTTCCGCCGGGCGAGCGCCACGAAGATCTCCCGTAACGCCATTGGCGCAGCCGAGATGTCCCGTGCCGCCGCGAAGAACTGCCGAATCTCCGCCGGCGTCCGCTCCTCATCGAAATCGCTGGCCGCGAAGCGCACCGTGCTCGCCGCGAGTTGCGGACGCAGCCACGTCGCGGGCAGTTGCCGCGGCAGTTCCGTCAGCGGCGCTTCGAGCGTGACCACCACTTCGCGAAAACGCGCCGTGAGCGAACTCATCTCTTCGGAGAACTGCAGCCGCCCGCGTTCCAGATAACCGACATGGCTCGCGAAACTCTCGATCTCCGCCAGATCGTGGGAGGAAATAAAAATCGTCGTGTCGCCACCCGCCGCCGATTCCAGCATGCCTTCGATGAACTCGTCGCGCACCGCCGGGTCCAGGCCGCTGAAGGGCTCGTCGAGAATCAGCAGCTTCGGCCGGTACGCCAGCGAAGAGGCCAGGGACGCTTTCATTCGCATGCCCCGCGACAACTGACTGAGATTGCGGTTCAGCGGCAGGTCGAAACCGCGCAGCATCTCGTTCGCGAGCGCGTCGTCCCACGTGGGATAAAACGGCTTCAGGTAATTCATGAAGTACCCGACCGTCATCCAGTCCGGCATCTGCTGGTTTTCGGAAACATAGCCGATGCGAGCGAAATCGTCGGGTCCCAGACGGCGCGAATCCGTTCCGAGGATGCGTGCCGCGCCGCGGGTGGGCCGCACGATGTTCATCATCGTCTGAATGGCCGTCGTCTTGCCCGCGCCGTTCGGGCCAACCAGGCCGTAGATGCTGCCCGCCGGCACCCGCAGGTGCAGTCCCTCCAGCGCATCCGCGCCGCGGTACTTTTTCGAAAGCCCGTCGCAAGTAATCGGATAGTCGGTCGCCGTCATATTCACCTGCCCAGTCGTTTCCAGTGCTGGGTCACCGCCTGCAGCACGTCGTCGAGTTCCATGCCCAGCTTCTTCGCTTCCACCACCAGTTGCTCCAGTTCCTGTTTCAGCAGCCGCGATCGCTCCGTCGCGGTGGAGGTCGGCAGCGCCGCCACCACGGTTCCCACGCCGACACGGACCTCCAGCAGCCCTTCGCCGATCAGCTGCGTGACCACCTTATGCGCCGTGTTCGGGTTGATCTTCAGCTCTTTGCTGAGCACGCGGACGGACGGGAACGAATCGCCCGGGCGCATCTGGCCGGAGACGATGGCGCGTTTCACCGCGTAGACCACCTGTTCATACAACGAAGTGCCGGGCTGAAAAGTCAGCCGGAAAGGAATCACAGCTGTATTATGACGCATAGTACAGCGGAGTCAATCGGATCTTCTTTCGCCGCGCCACCCGGCGCCACGGCACGGGATCCGTCCGCTAGAATCGATCATGCGCCGACCAATCCGCTCCGCCTCCCTCCTGGTCATAACCACGTTTGTTCTGGCCGGCGAGACCCCTTATCAAAAACCTCCGAAAGAAGTTCTCGACGTTCTCAATGCCCCGCTGACCCCCGTCATCTCCGTCAGCCCCCAGCACGATTACGCGATCCTGATGCAGCCCGTGCGCTACCCCGCCATCGCGGAGGTCGCGCAGCCGATGCTGCGCCTGGCAGGCATCCGGATCGATTCCAACACCAACGGGATGCACCTCGCGCCCAACTACACCTCCTTCAGCATTAAACGCCTCTCCGACGGCGGCGACGTGAAGGTCACTCTGCCGGGAGCGGCCAAGCTCGGCGCTCCGGTCTGGAGCCCGGACGGCAAGCAGTTCGCCTTTACCAACACCACCGCCCACGGCATCGAGCTGTGGCTCGGCGCCACCGCGACCGGCCAGACTCACAAGGTGGAAGGCTCCGCGATCAACGGCGTTCGCGTGGGCGGCGGCGGCCGCGGCGGGGCCGGAAACGGCGCGGTGGAGTGGCTGGGAGATAACAAAACCCTCATCGTTCACCTGATTCCGGCGGGACGCGGCGCGGCGCCCAAAGAAGGCGCGGTGCCCTCCGGTCCGCATACGCAGGAGAGTCTGGGGCACGCCGGACCCGCGCCCACCTTCGAAGACCTGCTCTCGAATCCGCACGACGAAGACCTCTTCGATTACTATGCGACCGCGCAGTTGGCGTATCTCGATTCCGCCTCCGGCAAAGCCACGCCCTTCGGCAAGCCCGGCATCTTCACCATGGTTCGCCCGTCCCCGGATGAGAAACACCTCATGGTGGCGCGCCTGCACCGGCCCTACTCGTACCAGTTGCCCGCCGGATCTTTCCCGCAGGACGTGGAAGTCTGGGATCGCAACGCGAAGCCCGAATACAAAATCGCGGCTTTGGCGCTGGCCGAACGCACGCCCATCGGCGGTGTCCGCACCGGGCCGCGTTCCTATGAATGGCTGCCCGAAAAGCCCGCCACGCTGCTGTGGGTGGAAGCGCAGGATGGCGGCAATCCCAAAGAAAAGGTGCCGTATCGCGACAAAATCGTCTCGCACGCCGCGCCGTTCCAGGGCGAGCCCAAAGAGGTCTTCCGGACCGAACAGCGCTTCCGCGGCATCCAGCCTCTCGCCAACGGCAAAGCCCTCGTCGAGGATTACGAACGCGCCAAACGCGTGGTGCGCACCATGGAGATCGATCTCGATAAGCCCGGCGCCGAAGCCAAAGTCCTCTCGAGCCGCAATGAGCGCGATGCCTATCACGATCCCGGCACGCCGCTCATGAAGATGACGCCCCAGGGACGCCGCACCGTGATTCAGGCGGGCGAAGAGATCCTGATGTCCGGCGCGGGCGCTTCACCGACAGGCGACCATCCCTTCATTGATCGCTTCGACATCTCCACCGGCAAAGCGCAGCGTATTTTCCAGTCGGAACCCACGGCCTATGAGACGGTCGTCACGGTCCTCGACGACAAAGGCGAGCGCCTGCTGACCCGCCGCGAGAGCCCGACCGAGCCCCCGAACTACTTCATCCGCACCGGCGCGACGCTCAAGGCGCTCACCCACTTCACTAACCCTGCGCCGCAGACTGAAGGCATCAAAAAACAGCTGGTGACCTACAAGCGCGCCGATGGCGTGCCGCTTTCCTTCACGCTTTATCTGCCCGCCGACTACAAGGCCGGCACGCGCCTGCCCGCGGTGGTCTGGGCGTATCCGTATGAATTCAGCGACGCCGATACGGCGGGTCAGGTGACCGGCCACTCCACGCAATCCTTCACCGAACTCACCTACCACCAGTTGCCCGTGCTGCACGGCTACGCGCTGCTGGACAACGCGGCCATGCCGATCATCGGAGATCCCGACACCGTCAACAACACCTACGTGGAACAACTCACCATGGACGCGAAGGCGGCCATCGACAAGGCGGTGGAGATGGGTGTGGTGGATCGCGAGCGCGTCGGTGTCTTCGGCCATAGCTACGGTGCGTTCATGACGGCGAACCTCCTGGCGCACACCTCGCTCTTCCGCGCCGGCGTGGCGGAGAGCGGCGCGTACAATCGAACTCTGACGCCGTTCGGCTTCCAGGCCGAGCAGCGCACTTTCTGGGAAGCGCCGGATGTCTACACGAAGATGTCGCCCTTCTGGTTCGCCAACAACATCAAAGCGCCCATCCTGCTGATCCACGGCGAGGCGGACGACAACACCGGCACCTTCCCGATTCAGTCCGAGCGCCTTTACGCGGCTATTCGCGGCAACGGCGGCACGGTCCGGCTGGTCATGCTGCCCGCGGAAGCCCACGGTTACCGCGGCAAAGAGACCATGGAACACGTGCTTTACGAAGAACTGGCCTGGTTCGACAAGTACCTGAAGAACTGAGGCATCCGGCTCTGGCTCTGCGCGACTGCGCGATAAGACGCAGTCGCGCGGAGCCGGAATTCGGCAGAGTGGCCACCTGTCATATCCCTGTAATCACCTTCCATGGCCGACCGGTTGCACGGCAAGGTATATGACTTACAACCCGGAGGAGGTCGAAGCGCTCGCCTCAGTTGTCGACGAACACCTCTTCCCAGGCGACACCTGCGAAAGCGCTCACAAAGACCAGCCCGACGATCTGCTGTGGCATTACCTGCATGAGCTGCGGGATGTGCCGCTGCTGAATCGGGAAGCCGAAGTGGCGCTCGGCAGGCAGATCATGAACGGACAGCGAAAACTGCGTCGGACGCTCTCCCGTTTGCCCTTCCTAATCGCCGAATTTGTCGAAGCCGAATTGCCTGAAGCCAAAGAACTGACAGCGCAGGCGCGCGAGGATTCCGGGTGGCCCGACGCGCGGTATCGTGTCCGTCTGTCGCGACTCGCCTGCGCGGAACACTGGGACGATGAAACCGCGGAACGGATATTTCGCCGCCTTCTGGACGCCGACGCCCTCCTTCGGGACGCCGAACAGGGCGGCTGCGAGCGAGCCGTCCGCGAACTGGAATTTGCGTTCGGCATGCGCGCCGCCGCCGTTCACCAGGCGTTTGCCCGTGCAGGCCAACTACTGGCGGAAACGAACCACGCAAAAGATCGGCTGGTTCGCGCCAATCTGCGCCTGGTGGTCAGCGTGGCGAAACACTACCGCCGCCGCGGCCTTGCCTTCGCGGACGTCATTCAGGAAGGCAACATCGGACTGATGCGGGCGGTCGAAAAGTTCGACCACCGCCGCGGTTGCCGTTTTTCCACTTACGCCTGCTGGTGGGTGCGTCAGGCAATTCTCCGGGCCGTGGCGGATCAGTCCCGCACCATCCGGATTCCCGTCCACATGGTCGAAGTGATCGGTAAAGTCACGCAGGCTTCCCGGTCGCTCTGCCAGTCCCTCGGCCGCGAGCCGCATGCCGAAGAACTGGCGGACCGTTGCGGCCTGCCCCTCGAAACGGTGGAATGGGCTACACGGCTCACTCCGGAAGTGGTTTCCCTGGATCTGCCGGTCAGCGGTGACGGCGAGATGCACCTCGGCGAACTGCTGCCGGACCCGAACAGTCTGAATCCCGGCGATCTGGTCGCCGCGGAGGACCTGCGACGCCAGGCCACGGAACTGCTCGGCCTGCTGAATGAGCGCCAGCGGGAGACCATCCGGCTGCGGTTCGGCCTCGATGGCGCGGGCGAGCGCACGCTCGAAGAAGTGGGAAAGCTGATTGGCGTTACCCGCGAACGCGTTCGTCAGATTGAACTGAGGGCACTCGACCGGATTCGGGAAGCGAAGCGGAGGCGGGCATCGACAAACCCGGCATGGGATTATGGGAAATTCGACTCGCATGACAGTGGAGCTACAGCGCGCGTTCTCCGATCTGCCCCAGGGCGTCCTGCCTTCGCAGGCGCTGGAGCAACTGATCGCGTCCGGCGCGATTCGTGCACGCACGCCCATACTGCCGGAGCAGATTCAACCCTCGTCGCTTGACCTGCGGCTCGGCGCGGAGGCCTACCGGGTCCGCGCCAGCTTTCTCGCCACCGGTTCGGCCACGGTAACGGGCAAGCTGGAACAGTACCGCCTCCACACCCTGGACCTCACCCGTCCCGCGGTGCTCGAAAAAGGCTGCGTTTACATCGTTCCGCTGCAGGAAGAGCTGACGCTGCCGCCGGATGTCTCCGGCAAGGCGAACCCGAAAAGCTCCACCGGCCGCCTCGACATCTTTACCCGCCTGATCACGGATGAAGGCCGGCAGTTCGAGATCGTCGCCCCCGGCTACAAAGGCCGGCTCTATGCCGAGATTGTGCCGCGCACCTTCAGCGTCGTGGTCCGGCAGGGCGAACGCCTCTCGCAACTGCGTTTATTCCGCGGCGAGCATACGCCGTCCGACCTGCTGCTGCGCCAGCTGGAGAGCAAAGAGGCCCTGGTTTACCTGCCGGATGAATCGCGCGGCGCGGCGGATATCCGCAACGGGCTGCGGCTTTCCGTCGATCTGGTGGGAATCGACGGGTCGGACGTGATCGGTTACCGCGCCAAGAAACATGCGCCGCTGGTGGATCTGGCCCGCGTGCAGCACTACGCGCCGGAAGATTTCTGGGATCCGATCCGCCGCAACGACAGCCGCACGCTGATCCTCGATCCGGAGGACTTCTATATCCTCGCTTCGCGGGAAAAGGTCCGCATTCCGGCCGAGTACGCCGCCGAGATGGTGCCCTTCGATCCGACCGTGGGGGAGTTCCGCATCCACTACGCCGGTTTCTTCGATCCCGGTTTCGGCTACGGCTCGGGCGAGATCAACGGGACGCGGGCGGTGCTCGAAGTCCGGTCTCATGAGGTGCCGTTTATTCTCGAAGACGGCCAGGTGGTGGCCAGTCTGGTTTTCGAGAAACTGCTGGAGCGCCCGCGGGTGCTTTATGGCGAGGGTATCGGCTCTTCCTACCAGCGCCAGGGGCTGAAACTGAGCAAACACTTCAAGGCTTTCCAGACATGAATGAATTCGACGTCGTCGGCGTGGGTTTGAACGCGACCGACACCCTTCTGCGCGTGCCGCATTTCCCCGCGTACGGAGGCAAGGTGCCGTTCCACGGCGAACAGTACTCGGTGGGCGGCCAGGTTGCCAGCGCCATCGTGACCTGCGCGAAGCTGGGCCTGCGCTCGAAATATATCGGCACTGTGGGTGACGATGAACGCGGGCGGCTCCAACTCGACAGCCTGCGCGCCTCAGGCGTCAATATCGACCATGTGCAGCAGCGAACCGGCTGCCCCAACCAGTCGGCGTACATCATTATCGATGAGGCCACGGGCGAGCGGACCGTGTTTTGGAGCCGCCCCGACTGCCTGACCCTGGCCCCCGAAGAGATTACCGAAGAGCAGATCACCTGCGCGCGCCTCCTCCACATCGATGGCCACGATACCCCCGCCGTGGAACGCGCCGCGCGCATCGCGAGGGAACATGGCATTCCGGTAACTGTCGACGTGGACACACTTTACGCCGGATTCGATAAAGTGCTTTCTCATGTCGATTATCTGGTCGCCAGCTCGGAATTTCCCGCGCGCTGGACCGGCCTCGAAGATCCCTTTCTGGCCTTGCAGACCATTCAGGAAAGGCACGGCGTCCGGGTGGCAGCCATGACGCTCGGCGCGCACGGGGCGCTGGCGCTCGAAGACG
Organism: uncultured Acidobacteriia bacterium; assembly: GCA_903851195.1. Classification (GTDB taxonomy): domain Bacteria; phylum Acidobacteriota; class Terriglobia; order Bryobacterales; family Bryobacteraceae; genus BOG-234. Next base: position 52,579 of record CAINNJ010000025.1, on the reverse strand, counting down.
GACGCTTCGTCTACTCGCCGGCGTTCGTGGTGAACTGCGTGGACACCACGGGCGCCGGAGACGTCTTCCACGGCGCATTCTGTTATGCTGTTTTGCAGCAGATGCCGATGGCGGAAGCTCTTGGATTCTCCAACGCCATGGCCGCGCTGAACTGCACGGCGGTCGGCGCACGGGGCGCGGTCGGCGCCGATGGCATCGCGACGCTCGACGAAGCGCGCAACCTGCTGGCGCGCGGCGAACGGCGCACGCAGACGGACATCGCCCGCCGGGCGAACCGAACCTGACCGAAGCTGCATCGAAACGGATAGCACTGAACAGGTAAACAGCATGTTTCCACTGCGCGATGACCGGCCGACGTACACCGCGCCCATCGTCACCACTCTGCTGATCGTCGCCTGCGCCCTGGTGTTCTTTTACGAACTCCTGCTGGACGATTACTCCCGCAACTACTTCATGACGCTTTATGGCGTGGTGCCGGCGCATCTGCGGCTGGAGTCGCTTTTCACGTACATGTTTCTCCACGGCGGGTGGAGCCACATCATCGGCAACATGCTCTTCCTCTGGGCCTTCGGCAAGAGTCTGGAAGACGCCATGGGCCACTCGAAATTCCTCGGCTTCTACCTGAGCTGCGGGGTGATCTCGGCGCTGGTCCACTTCGTCTTTAATTACTATTCGCGGGTGCCCACGGTGGGCGCTTCGGGGGCCATCGCCGGCGTCATGGGCGCCTACCTGCTGAAATTTCCGCGCTCGAATATCCGGACGCTGGTTTTCGTCTTCTTTTTCGTCACCACCGTCGATATCCCGGCAATGTTCATCCTGCTGTACTGGTTCGTGACGCAGTTGTTCAGCGGTTACGGCTCGATCGCCCACACCAGCGTGAGCGACGCCGGTGTCGCCTGGTTCGCCCATATCGGCGGCTTTATCGCGGGCATGGTGCTGGTGCAGGTCATGGGCACCCGCCAGCGTTACTTTCCGCGCCGGGATATTTACTGGTAAAAATCATGCTCGATCTGTTAGCTATTGCCGCTCACCCCGATGATGTGGAGCAGACCTGCGGCGGCACGCTGCTGCGCATGGCGGAGGCGGGGTACCGCACCGCGATTATCGATCTGACCGCGGGCGACATGGGCACCAGGGGTTCGCCGGAGATCCGCGTGGCCGAGTCCCAGGCTGCGGCGAAGGTGCTGCGCGTCTCGCACCGCGAGAATCTGCACTTTCCGGACGCGCGTCTGGAGAATACGATGGCCGGACGGATGACCCTCGCCCACCGCATTCGCGAACTGCGGCCGCGCACCGTGATCCTGCCGTATTGGGAAGGCCGGCACCCGGACCATTACCGCGCCTCCGAGATCGGCTATGAGGCCTGTTTCCTCGCCGGTCTGAAAAAGATCGACCAGTACACGGAACCGCACCGCCCGTTCAAGATCATCTACTCGTCAATCTACGCGAACGTCACGCCTTCGTTCGTGGTCGATATCACCGCGTACTTCGAGAGCCGCATGGATTCCCTGCTGACCTACCGCTCGCAGTACGGGCCCGTCGAGGAAGGCTCCGCTCTGTTTCCCGACGAAGCGGAGATCCGCGACCGCCTCGCGGCCATGGCGCGGTTTTACGGCAACCTGATCGGCGTCAAATACGGGGAGCCGTTCGTCGTGAAGGAAACCATGCGCGTGGATGACGTGGTTTCTCTGCCGGTCCGGAGTCTGTGAGCGTTATTCGGTCCCCAAGTTTTAGAACGGGCAGAGGAACTGCCCGTCCGTCGGGAACGCGGTGCCGCCTCTTACGGTGCCCAGGACGGCATTACATACGCGTAGAACATCGCGATCCCGCCGATCACCGAAGCCAGCAGAATGCTGTGCCGCAGCGTGAAGCGGAACAGGCGGCTCTCTTCGCCGCTCGCCATCGCGGTCGCGGCGGAAGCCACCGCCACGCTCTGCAGACTGATCATCTTGCCCATCACGCCGCCCGCCGAATTCGCCGACGCCATCAGCGTCGCGTTCATCCCCAGATGCTGCGCCGTCACCACCTGCAGGTTGCCGAAGAGGGCATTGGCGGACGTGTCGCTGCCCGTCAGGAACACGCCCATCCAGCCGAGCAGCGCGCTGAAGAACGGGAACATCGCGCCGGTGGTGGCGAATCCGAGGCCCAGAGTGCCGGTCGAGCCCGAATAATTCATCAGAAACGCCAGCCCCAGCACGATCCCGATCGTCATTTCGGCGTAAATCAGCTGCTTCGCCGTGCTGCCCAGCACGCTGAAGAAGGTTGACGGCGAAAGACGCAGCACGAAGGAGGAAAGGATCGAAGCGACCAGACACGCGGTGCCGGCGGCCGACAGCCAGTCGAAGCTGTACTTCGCGTCGTAAGGCGTCGCTTTGGCCGTGACAGGCGGCATCTTCTGAACCAGATTGTGCAGCCCGGGCCACTCGAAAATAATGCTGTGCTTGTTGAATTCCGGCTTGAGCAGGCCCCAGGTCAGAACGCAGATCACGAGCAGGATGAACGGGGACCACGCGAGCAGCGCCTCGCCCACCGGAATCACCTTGCGCGGCGGCACGGGACCGTCGCCCTCCATGTGGAACTTGTCCTTCGGGCTCCAGACCTTCAGCAGCAGCACCAGCGAGCCCAGCGCCGCCAGCGAAGAAAGAATATCCGTGAGATCCGGTCCCATGAAGTTCGACACCAGGAACTGCGTCCCGCCGAAAGCCACGCCGCAGACGATGGCGGCCGGCAGCACGCCCATCAGACCGCGCCATCCGCCAATCACCAGAATCAGGTACGCCGGCACAATCAGGGAAACCGGAGCGCAGATCCGTCCCACGCCCGCGCTCAGGCGCGCCAGCGAAAGCCCGGTCACCTTCTGCAGCGTCACAATGGGGATGCCGATGGAGCCAAACGCGACCGGCGCCGTGTTCGCCAGCAGGCAGATGCCGCCCGCGTAAAACGGCGAAAACCCAAGGCCCGTGAGCATCGCGGCGGCCACCGCGACAGGCGTCCCGAAACCGGCGGCGCCTTCGATGAAAGCCCCGAACGCGAAGGCGATCAGCAGCGCCTGCAGCCGCCGGTCGCCCGTCAGATTCCCGATGGAATTCTTCACGATTTCAAACTTGCCGGTTTTCACCGTGATGTTGTAAAGCAGAATGGCGCAGAAAACCACCCAACCGATGGGAAACAGGCCCTGCGCCGCGCCGTATGCGAATGCGCTCAGCATCACGGCGGGCGGCATGCCATAAGCGAAATAAGCCACCAGCATGGCGGCGACCAGACCCGCCAGAGAAGAAATCCAGGCCGCCTTGCGGACCACGCCCAGCATGAACAAAAGAACGAAAATGGGAAGCGCGGCCACCAGCGCCGAAAGCGGAAGACTGTTGCCGACGGGAATGTAATTATGTTGCCACATGAGCGAATGGCATCATATCAGCAGCCAGGCGCTGATGGCGGGGCCGTTCATGCGATACTCGCCGGTAGGATGTCCGTTGACCGCTGATAAACCCTTATTGTCGCCGGAAAAGATATCCTTTTTTCCCCGGCGTTCATTTCAATTGATCGCATTAATTTTTTTCCTCGCCGTGCTGGAGGCCGGCTTTCTTGCTTTTCTTCCTTTCGGCTTTGGCCGCGCGCTGAACCGGGCGCTGAGCGCCGCTGTCCGCGGCCCCGTTCGGGACGTGCTCCTGCTGCCCGTTGGCCGTCTCCTTCTCGCTCTGATCCTGATCAGCGGGCTGGGAGTGCTGCGGGATTACCTTTACGCCGGCTTCCGGGGCCGGGCTCTGATGAACCTCCGGCAGACCCTGTTCGAACGCCTGCAGCGGATGCCGATGGCGTTTCACGCGGGTCCGGAGGCCCTGCGTCTCAAAGAGGAGATTGCCGCCTCGACGGGGGTGGTGGCGGCCGCCGCGGCGGGCGGAATTTCCCGCGGGTTGTTGCCTTTTCTCGAAGCATTATTTTTTACTTTCTTAATCGTCTGGACGCATTTCGCGGCGGGAATTGTCGCGGTTTCTTACTGGCTGTGGACCCTGCTGGCGCCGCGCGCGTTCGGGCGCCGCGAAGGCGCTGACGCAACAGCCGGAACCGAGGCCCTCGACCTCATCGATGAGACCGTCCGCGCCCAGCCCCTCATTCGCGCGTTCGGTCTGGAGCCGATGTTCGCCGCCTCGTTCCGGCGAGCGGGCGGCGGCTACCTTCGCGCGGTCTCCAGGGCGGGGTTCGCATCCGCCCTGGCGTCGCGCGTGCCCCTGCTCGGAATTTTGATTCTGCACATCGTGACAGCAGTGATGAGTTTCTTTTTCCTCTTCACGCGGGCGATCACCCTGGCGAACATGATCTCGCTGATCATCCTCACCCTGCTGCTGAGCGCCGCTCTCAGCCGTTTGTCGGGCTGGCTGCTCCTCCTGTCGAAGGCCCGCATTGCCCTTCGCGACATCCGGAGCCGCTTCAACGACCCGGACACCGTGCTCGACGCGCCGGATGCCGAAGTATTCACGGGCCTGCGGCGCGAAATTCTTTTCGATAACGTTCAGGGCGGCATCACGGCTCGCATTCCCTGCGGCCAGTACGCGGCCTTCGTCGGCGCTTCGGGGTCCGGGAAGACGATCCTGCTGAATCTCCTGCTGCGCTTCGAAAATCCCTCGTCGGGAGCCATCTTTCTCGACGGAACGCCAATTGAAAACTTCACGCAGGCTTCCTTGCGGAGCCGCATGGGCCTTGTGGCGCAGGACCACTCGATTTTCGATATCTCCCTGCTGGCGAATATCCGACTGGGAAGTCAGGACGCCTCGGCCGAATCGATCGTGGGTGCCGCCGGCGCCGCCGGCCTGGAACCGCTGATCGCGCGCCTGCCGCGAGGCTACGAAACGCCGGCGGGCGTGGACGGCAGCCAGCTGAGCGCCGAGGTCCGGCAGAGGCTCGCGCTCGCCCGGGCCCTCCTCCGGGATCCCTCCGTTCTGCTGCTGGATGAAATCGGTTATGAACTGGATCCCGCGCGGGAAGCCGCCCTGCAGGAGACACTCCGGCGCGTCACGGCGGGTCGCACCGTCATCGCCGCCGCGTCCCGCCTGGCGTGCGTCGCGGGCGCAGACCGTATTTTTGTTCTGAGCGACGGGGTGCTGAGCGACGGGGTTCTGAGCGAGGGGGTGCTGAACGAGGGGGGACTGAACGAGGGGGGGCTAAGCGGGGGGCGGCTGATCGCGCAGGGAACCCACGAATCGCTGCTCGCCTCCTGCCCATACTACGCCGAACTTTGGCAAAAGCAGAGCGGCTTTCGCTTCTCCCCGGACGGACGGCACGTTGATGTGGAGCCCGAACGCCTGCAGCTGTTGCCGGATTTTGAAGACCTTCCCTGGCCATGTCTTACCGAACTCGCAAAATGCTTCGCGACGGAGCACTTTCCCTCCGGACGCACCATCCTGGTCGAGGGTGACCCGACCGACAAGCTGTATATTCTTGTCCGGGGCACCGTGGAGGCGTGGATCGGCGAGGAAGAAGCCGTGGTCATGCAGGACGGTGACTACTTCGGGGCCTCCATGGGCACGGTCCGCACGCTTTCCGCCTGCACTTGTATTTCGCTGGAACGCTACCATTTCCAGCGAGTGACCTCTTCGGCCTCCGCCTTCGAGGCTGCGGCCGACTGAACCTGCCCTACCTGCACTTCCCACTGCCCCACCCCGCGCGTGTCTTTACATCGCGGCGGCGATCGTTCGGCGCCCGCCCATGACCGGCTGCCCGCAAATTCGTTCAGTTTCTGGATGAGTTCGTCCGGGCCCGACATCCCGCGCAGGGGGAACAGCGTCCACGCGGCGGACACTGGCACCAGAACTTCCCGCTCCCGAAAGCTGAGCGCCGTCTCCACGCGGGCCGGGGCCAGTCTGCCGAGTTCCGCGGTGACGAATGCCTCCGGCAGCGGCCGCTCCATCAGCAGCAGCAGACACGGGCCCCGCCAGCGGAACAGCCGGTCGCCGGCAGCAAGCTGTCGCGCCACGTGTTGTCCGAGGAACAGCAACACCTGGTCTCCGGCCTGAAATCCGAACCGCATGTTGATGCTCTCGATCCGCTCCGGCGCCAGCACCGCCGCATGAGAATCGTTCCGGCGGTGCCAGATTTCCGCAATCGCCGTGGTTGCGCATCGCGCATCCGGCAGACCGGTGATGGGGTCCGTGCCGGCCTCGCCCCGACCCGTCTCCGGCAGCGAGGCCTCCTTTCCCGCGCCCGACCCCTCGCGCAAGACCGCCAGGCAAGCCTCCAGCCTTCCCCGCGCCGCCGCCATCTCTTCAATGCTGGTTGCCAGAGAAATATCCCGCTCGATCTCTTTGACGCGCACCATCGTCTCCGGACCGGCCTTGGTCACCTGCAGCAGGGTCTCGGAAAGCAGGGCGACCACCGCTGCCTCTTCGTTTCGACGGGCGGTCAGATACTGCTCCGCGGCGGCATTGTGCTCCTCCAGCCGCCGGATCGCCGCGCCCGTCAGCAGCAGTGCCGTGGCTTCGTCCGTCACGTGGTCGAAATCGGCCCGCAATTTCCGGATGGATTTCTCGAACGCCGCGAAGGCTGCCGGCTCGTAGTTGAACCCGTGCAGCGCGATTCCCTGCAGCAGCACCGAAATGATTCGGTTCAGCGCCTCGGCCTCTCTTTCCCCGGCCGTACTGCCCCCGCGTGACTTCAGGTATGGTGCGAGTGTGATCATGCGTTGCCGCGCCCTTTTGTCGCTATGAGGCTTATCGGCACGCGGGCCTGTTGCTAGAGAAATAAATTCGTCACGCCGCGGCCAGACGGATTTCCACTTCCAGGCCCGAAGGCTGCCGGTTCCGGCAGCGCACCTGGCCCCGGCAGCCCTCCACGCAGCTCTTCACGATGGCAAGCCCGAGTCCCACCCCGCCGTGGTCCCGGTTACGAGACGCCTCCAGCCGATAAAACGGCGTAAAAATCCGGTCCAGTTCCTCGGGTGGCAGCCCTGGCCCGCAATCGGTCACGGCGATCACCACTTCGTTCTTCTCCCGCCGGGCGGACACGGTGATCGGGCCCGCGTCGCCCGCGTAGCGCAGCGCGTTGCGCAGCAGATTTCCCAGGCTCCGGAGCAGATACTCGGCGTCCGCGATTGCCTTGACCGGTTCCGGAATCTCAATATGAAACGCCGGCGACCCGCCTTCCCGTTCCGCCGCGCGCCGGGCGATTTCGCCAACGTCCACGGGCCCCAGCGGCCGGTCTTTCTTCTCCATCCCCGCTTTCGAAAACGAGAGCAGTTCGCTCACCAGCCCGGACATCTGGCGCATCTCGTCCTGCACATCGTCCACGGCGGCGCGCTGGCTTTCGTCCGTCTTCCGCTCCAGAATGCCGAGGCCGAACTGCATCCTCGCAATCGGTGCGCAGAGTTCGTGCGCAATGTCCCCGAGAAACCGCTTCTGGCCACTCACGAAGCCCGAAAGCCGGGCCGACATCCGGTTAATCGCCGTGGCCAGATGCCCGAGTTCATCGCTGCGGTCCACCGGCAGCTCCATCTCGAAATTGCCCTGCTCGATCTGCTCCGCGGCCTCCGTGATACGGCTGATCGTCTTCGTCAGGCCTCGGATGAAGGGCAGCCAGCAGACGACAAAAATCCCCATCACGGCGATCAGCGCCGCCAGCCACGGTTTGAAATCGAAGAACAGCGGCGTTCCGTAAAAGGATGTCGCGGCAAGCAGCAGCGTGCCTCGCACCTGGCCTTCCTGCCCGGGCTCTTCGACGGGGATACGGACGCCAGCCCAGAATAAGTTGCCGACCGGCATCTCGAAAACCCGGCCACCCTGACCCGGAGGCGGTGGCGGACCACGCCTTCCAGGTGTGGGACCGCGCAACCCCGGCGACGGTCCGCGCCGATCCGGGGGCGGCGGACCACGGCGTCGCGGCGGCACTCCTTCGTCTTCCGGCCCGCCGTCGGCTCCTTCCCCGCGCCCCTCTCCGCGCCCTTGCCCACGGGGCTGCACGGCCTCCTCGCGGGGCCGCGGCCCTTCCAGACGTCGACGGACTTCCACAGGCAGCTGAACGGGCTTTCCCGCCAACTGCGTGCCTTCGTTCTTAAACAGATAAAAATCCACCCCGTAAACGGCGGCGAAACGGCCCATGAGTTCCGTGCGCCGCTCCACCGGCGTCTGTTCCAGATCCAGCGCCACCTCCGCCGCCACCGCTTCCAGCCGGTCCCGCGCGGGCGCGAACAGGAACGATCCGAACTCCAGCCGGTACTGGTAGCGCGCGAACACCAGGAACACCAGCAACAGCAAACCCAGATTCACGAACGCCAGAGCGAAGATCTGCCGCGAAAGGCTGCCCGGCAACGAAGGCAGTTTTCCCTTCATTCCGCCGCCGTTCCCGGCTTCAGCATCATGTAGCCGACTCCCCGGATGGTCTGCACATAGCGCGGCGCCTTCGGATCGTCCCCCAGCTTTTTCCGGATCGAAGAAATATGCACGTCGATGGACCGATCGAACGCCTCGAAGTCCCGCTCCGCCACCTCCAGCAGCAGCCGCTCACGAGTCTTCACCCGGCCCGCCGCCCGCGCGAGCGAAAGCAGCAGATCGAATTCGACGGCCGTCAGACCCACGGCATTCCCGTTCACGGAAGCCTCGTGCGTCTCGGGATCCACGCGCAGTTCGCCCACCGTAACCGCCGCGTCGCGCTCTTCCTTCTTGAAGGCCATCGTAATTCTGGATCGCCGGATCACCGCGCGCAGCCGGGCCAGCAGTTCCCGCGTGGAAAACGTCTTGGGCAGATAATCGTCCGCCCCGATCTCGAGACCCACGATCCGATCCGCCTCGTCCCCCAGCCCCGTCAGCATCAGCACCGGCAGATTGGAGTGCGCGCGCAGCCTCTTCAACACCTCGAAGCCATCCAGTTGCGGGAGCATTACGTCCAGAATCATGGCGTCGTACTCGCCCGCCAGCGCCATGGCGAGCCCCTCCGTGCCGTTGTGCGCGGTCGAAACCGAATAGCCCATCGGCTCCAGATAACTGCAGATCAGACGGCAGAGCTTCAGGTCGTCGTCCACCAGAAGCAGTTTTGTGCTGAGAGTATTGGTCATTTCAAAGTGCGGATACTATCCATGTATAGCGGAAATTTTCAGATCGGGACGCCTGTTTACTGTAGCTTTACACTTACCCCGATAGTGAGCATAAATACTTTACATTTGCCTGTTGTACTCGGTTCATGGCCAGTTTCAAACGAACCTTCTTGACCACTGGGCTGCTGGCCGCAACGGCCCTGTATGCCCAAAACATCTACGCGCAGGGGGGACCGGGACCCAATCCCGGACCGCCGCCGCCCACTCCCAATCGCCCGCCACAGGGCCTCACAGCAACCGAACTCGCCTGGTTTCAGGAGGGGGCGGCGCGCTTCACGGAGGTGGATTCCGTCGCCGGCACCCAGCCCGGCGCGGCCGGAGTGGGGCTCGGCCCGCGCTTCAACGGGAACAGTTGCGCCCAGTGTCACGCTCATCCCGGTGTGGGGGGCAGCAGCCCGCAGGTGAATCCGCAGATTGCCATGGCGACTAACTACGGCGCGCGGAACGTCGTGCCTGCGTTCCTGCAGCAGAACGGGCCGGTGCGCGTCGTTCGCTTTGCGAAGAACGCCGACGGTTCCCCCGATGGCGGTGTGCACGATCTCTTCGTCGTCACCGGCCGCTCCGACGCGCCGGGCTGCTCGATTACACAGCCGGACTTCGCCACCGCCGTGCAGCAGAAAAACGCCTCTTTCCGCATTCCGACGCCAGTCTTCGGCGCGGGCCTGATCGAGGCGATTACCGAGTCCACAATCCTGGCCAACCTGGCCGCGAACGGACCGCAGAAGCAGGCGCTCGGGATCCGTGGTCACGAGAACCGCAACGGTAACGACGGCACCATCACCAGGTTCGGCTGGAAGGCGCAGAACAAGTCCCTGCTGATGTTCGCCGGCGAGGCCTACAACGTGGAGCAGGGCGTCACCAACGAACTCTTTCCCAATGAGCGCGACGAAACGGCCAACTGCGGGGCAGGCGCCACTCCGGAAGATCACACGAACCTGACCGCCACCACCCCGACCGCCTCCATGAGCGATCTGATGGGCTTCGTGCAGTTCATGCGCTTCCTGCCCGCTCCGCCTGCTCCGCAACAGGGTCCGGCGCAGCAGCGCGGCAGCCAGGTTTTCGCGCAGATCGGCTGCGCCATGTGCCATACGCCGGTGCTGCAATCCGGACTTTCCACTTCCGCCGCGCTGAGTCAGCAACCCGTTGCGCTTTACTCGGATCTGGCGGTGCACAAGATGGGCGTGGGCCTGGCCGACGGCATCGTACAGGGGCAGGCACAGGGTGACGACTGGCGCAGCGCGCCGCTCTGGGGCCTGGGCAGCCGCCTCTTCTTCCTGCATGACGGCCGAACGTCCGATCTGGACCAGGCGATTCAGGCGCACCAGAGCGCGGGTTCCGAGGCCAACGCCGTCGTGGACGGCTACAACCGGCTTTCGGCGGCGCAGAAACAGGATCTGCTCACGTTCCTTCACTCCCTGTAAGCCAGCCTAAGTGATCTCACTCAGAGCCCGGCGCCTGACTGCCGGGCTCTTTTTTTTTCGCCGCCGTGAAACATTTTTACGCTGGAATCCGGCGTCAAGCTGAGTTATACTCCCTTTCAAAGTGATGTAAGTCACTGACAAACGGAGGAAGTATGACTAAAACGCACGTTCTAACTGCTTCGCTATTCCTGATGACTGCCCCCGTCTTCGCGGGCACCATCACCGCCGATTACTCCAGCCTTGGCACTGTCTACCAGGATGCCGCCGGCCAACTCTATTCGACCGCCGCCGCGGGACGCACCGATGTTACCGCGGTGCTGAAATCCGACATCGGCGTTGCCATCGGCTATCTGACTGCCGCCGTCGGAGTCAACTGGTCGGAAACCATCGGCTTTACCCTCGCCGACCTGTCGGGCGACAGCGCGGTCGCCGATTCCGCGGTCACCGGCACGGACATGAACGGCCGTCCGAATGCCTCTAACATCCGCATCGATAACAGCGGCAGCCAGTTCTATTTCGACTCCACTCCCTGGGACAACTCCGAATTCACCATTGCCGCTACCAACGGAATGCTGGGTGGCGGCACCGTGAACGTCGGCCGAATCGGCAACGCCGTCATGGGCAACGCCGCAGCCGGGAAATGGGACTTCCTGACCATTGCGATTCATGAAATCGAGCATTCCCAGGGATACTCGTCCGGACTGCAGCGCTTTCTCGATCTCGCGGGCGCGTCCGGAACCGTAGGCCGCAAGCTGACCGTGGACACCACTTTGAGCGGTCTCACCAACAGCTTCGATATCCCGCTGGTGAGTAACAGCGCGCATATCGACGGCACGGCCCAGAGCGGCTTATTCAACAACTCCGTGGTCGCGGAACCCGGCTTCGGCATCGGCCAGCGCGCTCTGCTCAGCGGCGCCGAGATTTACGGACTCTGCGTCATCGAAGGCTGCACGGCCGCGCAGGTCAACACGAATCCGACTCCCGAACCCGGCACCATAATGCTGCTTTCCCTGGCCGGCTCGGTTGTCCTGATCGGACGCCGCCGCCGGCAGGCTTAGGCATGGCACTGCATGGCGCGCCGCGGCTGTTCGCTGTGTTGCTGCTGACCGGTTTTCTGGACGGCCAGCGAAGTGCCGAAATTTCGATTCAGATCATCAACCCCGAGGCGAGTCTCGCTCTCCGGGTTGTGCTGGATCGGAAGGTGGTTTATGAGCGCGCGCCCGAACCCTCCGCCGCCGCGGAGCAGGCCACTGTGCCGGCGCGGGTCGGGCCTTTGGCCATCTCCGCGGGCCTTCCGCACTCGCTCATCGCCGAAGCCCCTGGCAAAAGGGTCAAGGCCGAACTGAGCTGGACTTCCGGCGAATCCTCCGCGAAGTGGATCGTCATCCGGTATCATCCCGGCCGGCCGGAGGACGGCGAGCCTCCTTTCTTTCAGTTCGCGTTGCAGCAAAGCCCCGCCTCACTCAAGTAATGTGGGGCCCCCGGGCCGGCTCAGAATGCGCAACCCATGCGTCTCATTAATACGCAGCCAGAGTTCCTGATAACGCCCTTCTTCCAGTGCGTGTTTCAGCTGAAAACGGAACCCGCGCTCATGAGTCGTAATCGTCAGATCGAAAGGCCCCGAGGAACTGATGTTCTCCAGGTCCGCGATGCGCCAGCTGCGGCTTTCACTGGAAACCGCCGTTTTGTAAACCACCAGATCGCGAGCCACCAGTAACATGCCCTGCGACCCGCCGGTACCGCGCGCCAGTTTCGCCGGCAGTTGCCACTCGGGCTGCACCGCCGGATCCGCCAGCGCCGCCACGAACCGCGCGTCCAGACGCCGCCGATAAACCGGATACCAGGCGGCAACAACGCTCGCGGGCAGATGATCGAAATCGAAGACCCGGTCGCGCCCGAACTCGCGCCGGTTGTCTTCATAGGTGACAATCCGCAGCGTGCCAGCGCCCAGCACGAGTTCCTGAATGTCGTCGTACTTCCAGACGCGCGAGTGCTTCGCCTGCTTGCCCGGCTCCGTGAACGTAATCGCGTTTTCGTCCACGCGCAGCGTGCCGGTCACCCCGTTCCGCAGGTGTTTATGCCGCACCGGATAACTCTGCGCGCAGGCCGCCGCGGCCAAAAAGATCACGCACGCGCAAGTTTTGGTTTGAGTTCGAAATGCCATTTCCAGACCTCGTAAATCACGGGATAAACAACCAGTTCCAGCAAAAATGAAGTAAAGATGCCGCCGATCATCGGAGCCGCGATGCGCTTCATCACATCCGCCCCCGTCCCGGTGGACCACATAATCGGCGCAAGCCCCAGAAACATTGCCGCCACCGTCATGAACTTCGGACGGATGCGTTTCACGGCGCCTTCCAGAATCGCCGCCTGCAGCTCTTTCAGATTCCGCAGCCGCCCTTCGCGCGCGGCCTGCTCATAGGCGATATCCAGATAGAGCAGCATAAAAACCGCCGTCTCCGCATCCACGCCCATCAGCGCGATCAGCCCCACCCACACCCCGACGCTCATGTTGTAGCCGAGCAGATACAGCAGCCAGATCGCGCCCGCCGCGGAGAACGGCACCGCCAGCACGATCACCAGCGTCTTCACCACCGATTTGGTATTCAGAAAAAGCAGCAGCATCACGAGGCAAAGGGTCACCGGGATCACCACCAGCAACCGTTGGCGCACCCGCGCGATCCCTTCATACTGGCCGCTCCAGGAGATCGAATAACCGGGCGGCAGTTGCAGACCCTTTCGCACCACGCCCTTCGCTTCTTCCACATAACTGCCGAGATCGCGGCCCGCGATATCCACGTAAACATAGCCGCTCAGCAGCCCGTTCTCATCGCGCAGCATGGAAGGGCCGGACGTCAGCTTCACTTCGCCAAGTTCGGCCACAGGAATCTGCTGCCTGCCTCCCGTCGCCGGCACCAGCAGGCGCGAAAGCGCCGCCGGGTCGCTGCGATAACCGCGCAGATAACGCACATTCACCGGATAACGCTCGCGGCCCTCCACCGTCGTGGTCACGTTCTCGCCGCCGATGGCGCTGGTCACCACCGCCTGCGCGTCTTCCATGCTCAGCCCGTAGCGCGCCAGCTTTTCGCGATCCCACGCGACATCCAGAAAATAGCCTCCCGCCGCGCGCTCCGCATACACACTGCGGGTCCCGCGCACCGGCCGGAGCAGCCCTTCGATCTGTTGTCCCAGTCGCTCGATCGTATGGATGTCGCCCCCGAACACCTTCACGCCAACGGGAGTCCGCACGCCCGTGGTCAGCATGTCGATGCGGTTCTTAATCGGCATGGTCCACGCATTCGAGACGCCGGGCATGCGAAGCGCCTGGTTCATCTGGTCCACCAGTTCATCCTGCGAGATGTGGTCGGGAGTGATGTGGCGGAACCACGGAATCAGCCACTGCGGCGCCCATTCCGAATACCAGGTGTCCGTCTTGCGCCACTCCACGACGGGCCGCAGCGTGATCACAGTCTCCGCCATGGAAAGCGGCGCCGGATCCGTCGAAGTCTCGGCCCGCCCGGCCTTGCCGAAAACCTGCGCCACTTCCGGAAAGCGCGCGAGGATCCTGTCCTGCGCCTGCAGCAGCTTTTGGGCTTCCGTTTCCGAAATGCCCGGCACGGTGGTGGGCATGTAGAGCAATGCCCCTTCGTCGAGCGGCGGCATGAACTCCGAGCCGAGCCGCCGGTAAACCGGCACCGTGACCAGCACCACCGCCGTGGCGCCCGCCAGAACGATCCACTTCCAGCGCAACGACCACGCCGCCACCGGCTGATACACCCGAATCAGAATCCTGCTGATCGGATGATTCTCCTCGGAATGAATCTTCCCCACCAGCACCGCGCTCACCACGCGCGCCAGCCAGCGTGGCCGAAAGCGGAAATCCTGCATATGGGTGAACAGCAGGCGCATCGCCGGATCCAGCGTAATCGCCAGCACCGCCGCGATGATCATCGAAAAATTCTTGGTATAAGCCAGAGGACGGAACAGCCGCCCTTCCTGCGCCTCCAGCGCGAGCACCGGCAGAAACGCCACCGCGATCACCAGCAGCGCGAAGAAACTCGGCCCGCCCACCTCCTTCACCGCCTCGATCACCACGCGGTGATAATCTTCCTTGCGCCCCGTGCGCTCCCACTCCTCCAGCTTCTTGTGCGTCTGCTCCACCACCACGATGGACGCATCCACCATCGCGCCCACCGCGATCGCGATGCCGCCGAGCGACATAATATTCGCCGTCACGCCCATCAGATGCATGGGCACGAAGGAGATCACGATCGCGATCGGAATAGTCAGCACCGGGATCAGCGCGCTCGGCACATGCCAGAGAAAAATCAGAATCACCAGCGACACGATCGCCAGCTCTTCCAGCAGCGTGTGTTTCAGGTTGTCGATGGAGCGCAGAATCAGTTCAGATCGGTCATAGACAGGCGTGATCTTGACACCTGGGGGCAGCCCCGGCCCGATCTCCAGCAGGCGGGCTTTCACGCGCTCGATCACCGCCAGCGCGTTCTCGCCCTGCCGCATCACGACAATGCCCGAAACCGCTTCGCCTTTCCCGCCGAGATCCGAAATTCCGCGGCGGATATCCGGACCAAACTCGACATTCGCGACATCCCGTACCCGCACCGTAACGCCGCCTTCGGATTGCGCCAGCGCGATGCCGCCCAGATCCGCCGTGGACTGCGCATAACCCCGCCCGCGCACCATATACTCCGCGCCGCTTAGTTCCACCAGCCGGCCCCCGACGTCGTTATTGCCGGTCCGCACCGCTTCCACCACGCGGCTGATCGGAATGCCGTAAGCCTGCAGCTTCACCGGATCCACATTCACCTGATACTGCCGCACGAATCCCCCCAGCGGCGCCACCTCCGCCACGCCGGGCACCGACTGCAGCTGATACCGCAGAAACCAGTCCTGAATCGAACGCAGCTGCGCCAGATCGTGCTTCCCGCTCGAATCCGTCAGCACATACTGGAACACCCACCCGATGCCTGTAGCGTCCGGACCCAGTTCCGTTCGCACGCCCTGCGGCAACCGCGGCTGCACGGCCGAAAGATATTCGAGCGTCCGCGAACGCGCCCAGTAAATATCGGTTCCTTCCTCGAAGATGATATAGACATACGAATACCCGAAATCCGAAAACCCGCGCACCGTGCGCACCCCGGGTACGGAAAGCATGGCGCTCGAAATCGGGTACGTAACCTGGTCCTCCATGATGTCCGGGCTGCGATCCCACCGCGAGTAGACGATCACCTGCGTATCGCTCAGGTCCGGAATCGCGTCGAGCGGCACATGTCCCATGGACCACAGCCCGGCCGCTACTGCCGCCCCCACCAGCAAAAACACAATGAGTTTATTGCGGCCGGAAAACTCGATAACCCGGTTGATCATCTCGTGGCCGCCTTCATCTGGCTTTCCGAATTCATCAGGAAAGCGCCCGAGGTCACGATGCGCTCTCCCGCCTTCAGGCCGCTCAGAATTTGCACGCGGTCCGCATTCCGGGCGCCTGTCGCCACCGCGCGCGGCTCGAAGTAGCCGTTGCCCCGATCGACAAACACCGTCTTCGACGTTCCCGCGTCCAGCACCGCGTCGGCCGGCACCGTGAGGTGCCGCTCGCCCGCAAGCTCGATATCCGCCTGCACCCACATCTCCGGGCGCAGCTGCATTTCCTTGTTCGCCAGCTCCAGCCGGACCTTCAGCGTGCGCGACACCGGATCCACCTGCGGCTGCAGAAAAGTCACGCGGGCAAAGAGCGGAACGTTGCTTCCCGGCGCCGTCACATGGGCCGACTGCCCCGGCCGCACCCGCGCCGCATCGGCTTCCGGAACGTCGGCGATCACCCACACGCCGCTCAGGTCCGCCAGCGTATACAGTTCCGTCTCAGCCGTAACCCGCTGGCCGGGGAACGCGTTGCGCGCCATCACGTAGCCGCTGACCGGCGCGCTGATCGCAATATTTTGTAGTGGCTGCTGCGCCTGTTCCACGCCTGCAATC
Source organism: uncultured Acidobacteriia bacterium (assembly GCA_903851195.1). Lineage (GTDB taxonomy): Bacteria > Acidobacteriota > Terriglobia > Bryobacterales > Bryobacteraceae > BOG-234. The sequence continues at coordinate 36,088 of CAINNJ010000025.1, read as the reverse complement.
TGCGCTTCCGTCAGATTCAGCAGCAGCAGCCTGCGCCGCGCGGCCTCAGCCAGCGATTCGTTATTCGCCATCGATTCCTGCATGGAACTGTGCTGCATCAGGCTGCGCGCCTTAAGCGCCAGCAGATACTCCTGCTGCGCCGCCAGCAGTTCCGGGCTGTAGAGCGTGAGCAACGGCTGTCCCCGCGTGACGGGTTTGCCGGTGAAGTTCGCGTCCACCGTCAGGATCCAGCCGTCCGTGCGCGCCTGCACGCGGGTGAGCAGCGTTTCGTCGGGCATCACGCGGCCCGGCGCGTGAATCGTTTCCCCGCCGTCTGTCCATTCCGGCGTCCCGTATTTCATGCCGATCAGATGCTGCTGGTCGGGCGTCACTTCGACGGCGTTTGCCGGCCTCGTCGGCGCGCCGGGCTCTGTCGGCCCCGCGCCCTGCGCGTAGACCGGCTCCAGATCCATCCCGCAATCCGGAGCCACGCCCGGCTTGTCGGACTTGTACCACGGATGCATCGAGTCCACGTAATAGAGGATCTTCCGCTGGTTCTTAACCACCGACGGCCGCGTGCTGTACCAGCGCCCATACCCGAACCCGCCCGCGAACAGCAGTCCAATCACAACCACTGCAAACAGAAATTTCACGAACTTCATTGGCGGCCTCCCGTGATTTCCACGCCGGTCATTTCTTCCAGGCGCGCCAGCGCAAGCGCGTAATTCAGCCCCTGTTCGTGCAGTTGTTCCTCGACGTCCGCTTTCGTCGCAAGATTATTGAGGACCGCCGCCAGATCGCCCGTCCCCGTCTGATACGCCAGCAGCGAGGAATCCACCGTCAGCTGGCTCTGCACCAGGATCGTGTCCGCGTACAGCTGCATCAGCCTCCACGCGGTCTCGGCCTCGCCAAAAGCTTCCCGCACACGGAACTGCAGATTCTGTTCGGCCGATTCGAATCCCCGCCGCGCGCTGGCCAGAAGATCCACCTGTTCGTTCAGGGCGGGACGCTGCTTCTGTTCCGCATGCAGCCGCAGCGGGATATCCACGCGCACCTGATACATCGGCGACATCGAGCCCTGGTTGTAATAACCCGCCGCCACCGTGTAATCGGGATGAAAGTCCTTCCGCGCCAGATTGACGCTCAGCTCACCGCGCGCAATCATCTTCTTCCGCCGCGCGAGTTCCGGCGCCGTCGCCGCGGCTTTGGCGAGCAGTTCGTCCACCGTCATCGTGAGCGGCCGCGCGTCTTCGCCCGTCGGTTCCCCCACGGGACTGCCCGGTTTCCGGTTGAGCAGGCTGTTCAACTCCGCCTCGGCCGCCAGCCGGTCCTGCCGCATCCGCAGTATGCGCGTTTCCACCATGGAAAGCTGCGTCTGCGCGCGAAAGATATCCTGCTGCGGCGTCTTGCCCGCCGTGTACCGCGCTTCGGCCAGATGAATCATCTGCGCCAGCCCTTCTTTGCTGCGGGTCAGAATCCCGATGGCTTCCCAGGCGTGGTGCAGCTTATGGTAAAGCCGCGTCACGCGCGACCGCACGCCGAGCTGCACCGCCTGATACTGCCAGAATGCGGCCTCGGCATCCTGCGCCGCGATCTCGCCCCGCAGCCTGCGCTTGCCCGGATACGGGATCTCCTGCGACACCGTGACCCCGATGTTGCTGGTCGGATTGCTGCCAAGCTGCTGGCCCGGCAAAGGTCCGCCGTTGCTCGACCAGCCGGCCGAAAGCACCGGATCCGGCAGGCTGCGCTCGCGCGTCGGGCGCTGCCGGGCCGCTTCATAATCTTTCTGCGCGGCCAGCACTTCCGGATTCTCGGCCAGAGCCTCCGCAATCAGGTCGGCCAGGCGCGCCGGTTCGGCGGTCTGCGCGCGGCTGGCCCACGCGAACACGGCCAAAGCCGCGATTCGTCTTTTGAAACGCACAATTTCTCCTCTTCATGAACCGCTTTCCAGGAACGAACGAGACCTGGAACGGGTTCAGAGGCGGAGCAGGGAGTGGAGAACGTTCCGATCGGGCGGGACGAACGGCCGGGCGTCGAGCGTGGTCACTTGCCCGGCAATCATCGCCGTCGGCTTGGGCTCGATGGTAAAAATGCAGAACTGCAGCGGCGGGGCAATCTGCTGCGGCGCATCGTTCAGCGCCATCGGCTGCAGGCGGCACCCACTCCGAACGGTGCCGTTTGCCGGCAGTTCCTTGCATCCGCCGGAGGGATTGCAGCAGTCGGTCGGCGCCGAGACACCACCCGACATGCGGAACATAAAATACTGCTCGCAGGAGAGGCACCCGCCCCACAGCAAAGTTGCCATGAGGACCAATGCCAATCCGGATGTCGCGAGCTTCTTCAGCACCTGACGTTGTGAACAGCAGGACAAGCGCCATTCGCAAAACCAGCGCATGCAGGGCTCCTGCCCGGTTCCGAATCCCGCTGATGCGCCAAATGACGCCCCCCCTGCGCTTAACCCAGCAGAATCGGCAGCAGCACGCCGGTTCCCAGCGCGAACAGCCACAGCGCCGGAGCCGGTGTCCCGGAGGGCCGCACGCGCCGCAATTCCCGCGCGGCCGTCTTCGGATCGGAAAGCAGCCAGTCCCGATGCCGCCGTTCCAGAAACAAAAATGTAAATGCCGTGGCGGCGCCGTAGATCAGATGTCCCGGCAGCGATGGCAGCAGTGCCGACGCCGCCGCCGGACTCCAGTCGCACTCGCCCGTCAGCAGCAGCGGCAGCAGCGTCATCGGTCCCAGATACCACCAGATCATCCCGAACAGCCAGCCCCACGAGGCGCCCAGCCCCAGACTCGGCGCCTCATTGCGAAAGAGCAGTCCGTAGCTCATGCCCAGCAGCGTGCTGATCAGCAGATGCACCAGCAATCCGAAGCCGGTGGAAAACGCCGTCTCGATACCCGCCACCTTCGGCAGAATCCCCGTCGCCAGCATCACCGGACTCGAAATCGCGCCGCCCGCGAATCCCGCCATCGCGCCCCACTGCAGCGAGCGAAGCACGCGGAACCCCGGCCCTTCACGCTCGCGGTTCAGCGGGTCGGACTGCACGAACAGCCGGATCCGCACCCGGTCCAGACTGGCGTAAACCACACCCAGAATCAACCCGTAAAGAATATGGCCGACCAGCGATCCGAACAACTGGCTGCCGGCGTCGACAGACCAGTCCGGCGCCTGCCCGGCCAGCGCGGGCAGCAGCGTGAGCTGGCCGAGGAACCAACAGAAAATCCCGTATCCCAGCCCCCAACCCATGGACGAACCATAGCTCCGGATGTCCCTCTCAAACAGCAGGCCGAAGGATGCGCCGATCACCAGCGCCACGCCGAAGTGCAGCAGCACCGTCGCCCCTTTCGACTGCATCTGCCCGAAGCCGCTCAACAGCGGAAAGAAATCGCCTGCGTACATCCAGCGGCTGAAAATCAGACCGGCTACCACGCCCGCGAAACCACCCGTCAAAAGCGCACGCGGCCAGTGAGACTCGCCGCGATCGGCGGCCTCCCGCAAACTCCCCCGGATACCCCCCCGGATACCCAAAGCCAGCCCGACCGGCAGCCCAAGACAAAGCAGTGCCGCCACCAGTTCCGGAAAATGCACATGCGCATCCTGCAGCATCATGGCCGTGCCGCCCCCTCCGGCCAGCAGCGGCACCGCCCATGCCGGCAGCGTCAGCCAGCCGAGAAACGCATAGCTCAGGCCCCAGATGAGCCCCGCGCCCGGTGTGGTCGCCCGCCGCGCGAAAAACAGTCCGAACGTCAGCCCAAAAACGGCGCCCAGCGCCAGCCCCTCCAGCGCCAAACCAGAGGACCCCGACTGGCTGATCATCAGGCTGCCCAGCACTCCGCCCACCGCGCCCACTGCCAGTCCGATCAGCGCATCGCGCCACGTTTCCGGAACCGTCATGCTCACTTACCCTGCAGATCGATGGTCTGCACAATATCGCGCGGAAAGAAAATCTCGATTGTCCAGTCGATCAGCACCCGGATCTTCCGCTCCACCCCGGGCAGCTTCCCGACATAAATCCCGCGCCACAGCAGCCACGCGAACAGCCCGGAGAAGCGCATCGTCTTATTGCGCGCGAACGGCACCGTCAGTTCGGCGCACGCCGTCTGGTGCCCCACCACGCAGAGCGCGCCCAGCGAATCGAAGTGGAACGGGCGCTGCGGACGCCCCGCCAGTTCCGCGCAGATATTGCGGGCCAGCGTATCCGCCTCCCGCAGCGCGAACTGCGCGGTGGGCGGACACGCCTTGCCGGTCTTCGCGTCGGTAACCGCCGCGCAGTCGCCCAGCGCCCACAGACCCGGATGACCCGGCACCGCGAGCGTCTCCCCCACCAGCACCGCGCCGCGCTTGTCGCGCTCCACCGGCAGTGTCTTCAGCAGAGGATTCGGCGCCGTCCCCGCCGTCCACACCAGCGTCTCCGCCTCGACTTCCCCATCGCCCAGCACCACCACGCCGGGCCGCGCATCCAGCAGCCGTGTGTTGAGCCGAAACTCCACGCCCCGCGCCGCCATCTTCCGCTGCGCATAACGCCCGAGCGACTCGCTCAGTTCCGGCAGAATCCGGTCCCGCGAATGCACCAGCACGGTGCGAAGATCGCCAGCCTCCAGCCCGGGATAATCCGCCAGAATGCCGTGCGCGAAATCGTTAATCGCGCCCGCCAGTTCCACGCCCGCGAACCCGCCGCCCGCCACCACGAACGTCAGCATCGGTTTGCGCAGCGCGACATCGGTCTCCCGGTCGGCCCGCTCGAACATCTCGATCACGTGGTTGCGGATGCGAATCGCGTCCAGCAGGCTCTTGAAGTTAAACGACAGCTTCTCGACATTCGCGTTGCCCAGGTAGTTCGACGTCGCGCCCAGCGCCAGGACCAGATGATCCCAAACCAGTTCGCGCCGCTCACCGGCATCGTCCGCCGACGCCCCGCTCTCGCCAACGCTGACCAGGCGCCGCTCCAGATCGATCTTCTGCACGCGCCCCCGGATGAACTCCGTCCGGTGCAGACCGCCCCGCAGCGGCGTGCTGATATGACTCGCTTCCAGGCTGCCGCCCGCTACCTCCGCCAGCATCGGCGTAAACAACAGTGCGTTGGTCTCGCTGACAAGGGTGATCGAAACCGAAGCGTCGCCCTGCAGTTCTTCTTCGAGAGCGGCCGCCGTGCGCATCCCCGCGAAGCCGCCGCCCAGAATCAGAATGCGCCGGATCTCTTTCGGCGCGGCCGGCACCGGTTCCTCTTCGGGCCCGAAGAAGCGCAGCGCGGCGTCACTGACAATCCGCACCAGCACGCCCAGCGCTCCGCCATAAAGAATCCACCCGACCAGGGCGGGGAACTGCGCCCGCATCTGCTCCGCGCCCCATTCCGGCATCTGTCCGCCCGCCAGCGGTCGGGCAATCACGCTGATCAGGCACCACAGCGGAATGCCCAGCGCGCTCGCCGCCATCAGGCTGTCGACATAAGCTCGGGAGTCGCCGGGCGCGGCGCCGTGAGTCCGTGGAACCACCCGTTCAGCCGTGTCCGGCGGCTGAACCCCGAGCGGTTTGACAAAAGCGTCCCTGGCCGTGCGCCCGGGCCGCAGCGTCGCCGCATACGCGCCGCCGACCAGGATCGCCGGCGCCAGCAGCCGAAAATCGCGGGAAGAGGTCGCGAGCAGGGCCACGCCGGCCACCCCGCCCGCGAGCATGCCCAGGGAAATGCGCCTGACAAACCGGTTCATAAGCCTTTACATGACCGGCCCGCCGAACTTATTCCCGTCTCGCGCAAAAATCGCCGGAATTTCCTCTCGAACGCCTTCAGAGCAGCGACAGCAATTCCTCGTTCAGCCGCGTCGCCGCGGTAAGGAACAGGCCGTGCGGTTCCCCCTCGTACTCGGTCAGCGTGGCATTCTTCAGCAGCGCCGCCGACTTCCTGCCCGATATTTCGATCGGCACCGTCGCATCGGCCGTTCCGTGAATTACCCGCACGGGAATCGTAATCCGCTGCAGGTCTTCCCGAAAATCCGTCGTGGACCATGCCCGCGCCGCCGCCAGCGTCGCCCGCGCCGAACCGGTCAGCGCCATCGCCTGGTTCCACTCCAGCACCTCCTCGGAGACCGTGTGCTTCAACATGGTCCGCCCGTAAAACGCCGCCCCGAACGTCTTCAGGAACGCCGGCCGATCCTCCCGGATCGCCGCTTCGATCCCGGCGAAAGTAGCGCCATCCACGCCGTCCGGATTGTCGCCGGTCTTCAATAAGAACGGCGTCACGGCGGAGATCAGCACGGCCTGCCGCACCCGCGCCTCGCCGTACCGGCTCAGGTACCGCACCACCTCGCCCCCGCCCATCGAAAACCCCGCCAGCACGGCGTTTCGCAGATCCAGCTTTTCCATCAAAGCGTTCAGATCGGCGGCAAACGTGTCGTAGTCGTAACCGTTCCAGGGCTGCGCCGACCGGCCGAAGCCGCGCCGGTCATAACGGATCACCCGCGCCTTCTGCTCGGCCAGATACGTCGCTTGCTTCTCCCACATCTCGCCGTTCAGCGGCCAGCCATGGATCAGCACAACGGCATCGCCCGCGCCCCAATCGGTGTAGTAAATTTCGGTTCCGTCCTGTGTCGTAAGAATAGGCATGCCAAACCGCATGGCACACCGAGGCCCACTGTCGTCTTAGGCGCGGAAGTTTTAGGCGCAGAAGCTTTGGAGGCAGACAGAACGAAAGCTCAGCCCGCCGCGGATTCCAGCACGCCAGGCCGGTCTCGCGACGCCATCCGCGACGCGATACTGCGCTCCAGATCCTTCGCCGTATACGGTTTCGCCAGATAGTCGTTCATGCCGGCATCGAGACAGCGCTGCACGTCTTCCTTCATCGCATGAGCCGTCACCGCGATAATCCAGATGGCGTCGCCGCCGTTTTCCGTCCGCCGAATCTCCCGGCTGGCCTCATAGCCATCGAGTACCGGCATCTGGCAGTCCATAAAGATCAGGTCGTAGCTGGAGGCGAATCGCTGCGTCACCGCCTCGCGGCCGTTCGGCACCATGTGCACCTCATGACCCAAACGCCGCAGCAGCGCGGAGATCACCTTCTGATTGACCGGATTGTCCTCCGCCACCAGAATTCTGAGCTTCGTGTCGGGCTTCTTCTCCGCGACCGCCGACTCTTCCACCGTCGGCGGCTTCACGCCTGTCTGCAGGGTCGCCGTAAACCAGATCCGCGAACCGCGGCCCGGCTCGCTTTCGATGCCGACCGTGCCCTGCATCTGCTCGGCCAGGCGCTTGACGATCGTCAGCCCCAGTCCGGTGCCCCCGAATCGGCGCGTCATCGATGCATCCGCCTGCGTAAAAGGATCGAACAGGCGCTTCTGTGCCTCCAGCGGGATCCCGATTCCGGTGTCGCGCACCTCATAGCGCAGCACCACCTTGTCGCCTTCCCGCCGCTCCACCGTAACCAGCAGGGAAACGGAACCCTTTTCCGTGAACTTCACCGCGTTGCCGACCAGATTAATCAGAATCTGCGCCAGCCGGATCGGATCGCCGGTCAGCCACTGCGGCACGCCGGGACCTTTCTCCGTGGTCAGCAGCAGGCCCTTGTTGTTCGCTTCAGGCCGCAGCGTGGTCATCACCATGCGAATCGGGTCGTCCACCGGGAAATTGATGTTCTCGATCACCACCTTGCCGGCCTCGATCTTGCTGACGTCCAGCACGTCGTTCAGAATCTGCGTCAGATTGCGGCCGCAGAGCTGGATCGATTCCACCAACTGTAACTGCTCCCCGCTCAGCGTGCCCGCCGTCCGCAGCAGTTCCGCCATGCCGATAATGCCGTTCATCGGCGTCCGGATCTCATGGCTCATGTTGGCCAGAAACTGGCTCTTCGCCGTCGCCGCCGCGCGTGAACGGCGCACCGCGCGCCGAAGAAATACCGCAATGACCACCAGCGTGGCCAGAAGGACGGTCAGCACCGTGACCGCCATCGTCAGTTGCCGCCTCCGCTCCAGAGACAGATTCAGCTCGTTGACCAGCGTCGTTTCCGGTGAGAACGCGAAGCCCCACTTGCGATGGATGCGCTGAATGGTGCCGTCCCGCGCCATCTCGCCCAGCCGCTCACGCAGACCGTCGATCACCGCCGCATCTTCGGGGCGTCCCAGAATCCCCATCTTCTGATAGGTGCCCGGCACCGGTTCCGATTTGAGCGGCACACCGTCGCAGCCTGCCGGCCGATCCAGCAGAAAAGAGCCCAGTGACCGGGATTCCATCAAAGCCGCCACCGTCCCGCCCTGGCACAGGTTGTCCATGATTTTGGTCCGGTCGGCGCTCAGTTTCATCTGCGCCCGGGGAAAATGCAGTTCGGCGGCCCGCCGGTACGCCAGCACGTCGGGAACGCCGAGCGGCTTTCCCGTCAGATCCGGAGCCTCGGTCGAAAACCGGCTGGACCACACGATCCACGTTTCCGTCGCCATCCACTCGCTGGAAAGATGAATCTCCCGGTTCGCTTCCCGTTCCGGCGTGATCACGCCCATCGGATAGAAATCTACTTTGTGGTCGCGCAACAAATCTTCGGGCTTGCTCATGGCGTAAACCCAGTCGAGCTTCACGCCCTGCCGCTGCGCGGCAATGTCGAAGAGGTCTACCGTCACACCAACCGCTCGCTGTCCCGGGAGTGCCGAATAATACGGAGGATTTTTCGTATAAACTGCCCGGTATACAGACCGAACGGGCTGTGAAGTCTGTCGCCGGACAAACAGATAACCTGCCAGCAGAACCGAAATAAGCGCAACGCCCGCAACCAACCAGCGCCGGAATGTGAGGGATAGCACCACTTTCAGCTTAACAGCGACGGATATCAAGGTGAATACTATCGGTACTATGCTGTTGGTTAATATTCGGTGTCAAAAAGAATGCATCCCATGAAAAGAATCGATTTGGAACCTGTCCCCGCCTGCCCGTATCATTTCAATTACAAAGGCCGCCGGATTGCCTTCGCACGGTTCAAAATGAGTGTTTTTTCCGCAAAGGAGTCGCATGGACAGTCTCTTCGAGGAACTAATCGCCATTGATTCGCAACACGCTCTCAACTTTTTCCTGGTCAATCTCAGGGAAACCATGGGAGACCGGAGACTAAAGGATGATGAAGTCCTTTATGTAGCCAGTATTCTGGCGCACTACTCCCAAACCTCGCGCGCCGATACCTCTTCCATCCCCCCGATGGCCCATCTGGGCGAGGTCTTCGACCACTTCGTGCTCCAGACCGACATGCACCGCGATCCCGGCGTGCTCGAAATGGGCGGATCCCAGGTGCTCTTCTTCGCCGGATTCTTCCGCGACCAGATGGCCCGCCGCCACAACGTCCGCTGGTTCGACCAGATCGGCCAGTCTCTCTACGAGCGCGCCAGCCACCACTCCGTCAATCCGAAGAAGCGGGATCTCTTCGACCGCCTCTCCGAATCGTTTCCGGTCTGGACTTTGCTCTGCCGCGACCTGAGCCGCACCCTGCGCGATAACCGCCTGTTGCTCCGGCCCAACTGACCTTTCGGACCGCATCCGAAAATCTCTCAGCCGCACCTGTTGACGCGGGTTAAACAAGTGTTTTAATCTGATGTTTCAGGATGCCGCCGAAGGACGCCCCGCCGCCCAGCCCCGAACAGGAGATTACCCGCTCCCGCCTGCTTGAAGCGGCTGGCGAAGTTTTCGCGGAACACGGCTTCCAGGCCACCACCGTTCGCGATATCTGCGCCCGCGCCGGCGCCAACGTCGCCGCCGTCAACTACCATTTCCGCGACAAAATGGGCCTTTATGACGCCGTGCTCAAGGAATCTCTCTGCGTCGCCGGGCACGACGACGTCCGGCGCATCGCCGAACAGAGCCTCTCGCCCGAAATCGCCCTGCGCCTGATGATCACCGGCATGCTGACGCGCATGTCGCTGAACCTCTTATCGAAGCCGGGCGATCCGGCCAGCGGTCGCGGCTCCTGGCACGTGCGCATCATGGCGCACGAAATGGCCCAGCCCACGGCCGGGCTCGACCGCGTGATCGAACAGGTGATCGGCCCGAACTACGCCCTCATGCGACAGGTTCTCGGCCGCCTTCTTGAACTCCCGCCGGATCACGAGACCACACGCCTGTGCGCGCACAGCGTGATCGGCCAGGTTGTCCACTACGCACACGCGCGGCCGGTCATTTCCCGCCTCTGGCCCGACCTGAACATGTCCCCCGAGCGCATTCACCAGATCGCCGAGCACATCACCTCCTTCTCCCTCGCGGGTTTGCGGGCTCTTCAAAGCCCCGCGGGGTCTTCAAAGCAATGCTCTGCTCCAAACCAAGGAAAGCCCTGAATGAAAAAGCTGATTCCGATTCTTCTCCTCCTCGCCGCCGCGGCCTTCGGCGTCTGGAAAGTCTGGCTCCAGAAGCCGGCAGTGCCCGCCGACATCGTCCCGCTCACCGGCCGCATTGAAGGGGACGATTCGGCCATCGCCCCCAAAGTGGCGGGCCGCATCGTATCCATTCGATTCCGCGAGGGGGACACCGTCAAAGCCGGCGATATCATCGCCACCCTCGACGACAGCCAGGTGCGCGCCCGCGTCGATCAGGCGCAGGCTCAGGTCAACGAAGCCGACGCCAGCGTCCGCTCCCAGCAGCAGCAGATCGCCATCCTGCAGGATCAGTTGCAGGGCGCCGATCTCCAGACCGACCAGGCCTCGCTCGACGCCGAAAGCCGCGTCAATCAGGCGGAGGCCGAAGTCGCCAGCGCCGAAGCGCAACTCGCCCAGCAGGAGGCGTCGCTCAAACTCGCCGTCTACGATCGCGATGCCTATACCCGCCTCGCCAAAGACGGCGCCGTTTCCGAACGGCAGGGCAAACAGGCGGAGTCGGCGGCGGAAAGCCAGCAGGCCGTCGTGAACTCGGCGCGCCGCAAGGTGGAATCGGCCCGCGCCGCGCTCCAGGTGGCTCGTGCCGGCCTGTCGAACCCGCGCATCCGCGTCACCCAGTCCGCCGGAATCCGGAAGCAGATCGCGCAGCAGCAGCCTCTCATCGCCAGCGCTGCCGCGGACGCCGCCCGTGCCCGCGCCCAACTCGTGGAAGCGCAGGAAAACCTCAAAGACCTCAACATTTACGCGCCCTTCGACGGCACCGTGGTCACCCGTTCCGCCGAACCTGGCGAAGTCGTCCAGGCCGGCACCGCGCTCATCACGCTGCTCGACCTCAATAAGGTCTATCTCCGCGGCTTCGTCCCCGAAGGTCAAATCGGCAAGGTGAAACTCGGTCAGCGCGCCCGTGTCTTTCTCGATTCCAATCCGAAACAGCCTCTGGACGCCGTCGTCTCCCGCGTCGATCCCCAGGCCACCTTCACACCCGAAAATACCTACTTCCGCGACGATCGCGTCAAGCAGGTGGTCGGCGTGAAACTCCAGCTCAAATCCGGGCTCGGTTTCGCCAAACCCGGCATGCCGGCCGACGCCGAGATCCAGCTGCCATGACCGCCCCGGCCGGCGCGCCCGCCGTCTCCGTCTCCGCCGCCATCAAAGTGGATACTCTGACGAAGAAGTACCCGACCACGGAGGCGATCAAAGGCATCAGTTTCGAAGTCCACCCGGGCGAAATCTTCGGACTCATCGGTCCCGACGGCGCGGGCAAAACCACCACCTTCCAGATACTTGCGGGCGTCATGGAAGCCACCTCCGGACAGGTCGCCATCTTCGGCCAGCCCGCGCGCGAAGCCCGCACCCAGACCGGCTATCTGACCCAGGCCTTCAGCCTCTATCCGGATCTCACGGTGGCCGAAAACATCCGCTATATCGGCGATCTGAGGCGCGTGCCCCGCCACGAAATTCAGGAACGCGCGCATCGCTATCTCTCCATGTTCGACATGGACCGCTTCACCGACCGTCTCGCCGGACGGCTCTCCGGCGGCATGAAACAGAAACTCGCGCTCGCCTGCGCCCTCGTCGCCCAGCCGCGCGTTCTGCTTCTCGACGAGCCGACCACCGGCGTCGACCCCGTCTCCCGCCGCGAATTCTGGGACACCCTCGCCCACCTCGCGCTCGACGGCCTCACCATCATGGTCGCCACACCCTACCTCGACGAAGCGGAACGCTGCCACCGCGTCGCCCTCATGCACCTGGGCGAAATTCGCGAGATCGGCACGCCCGCCGAACTGCGCGATCACCTCGGCGCCAAACGGCTCGAACTCCACACTGACGACCTGAGCCGCGCCGAAGAAATCCTTTCCCTCGAATCCGCCCGCCACGCCGAAATCTACGACGTGCAGCGCTTCGGCGACCGCCTCGACATCATCGTCCCCGACGAAGCCATCGGGCGCAAACTGGTCGAGTCCAGCCTCGTCGCCGCGGGCCTCAAGGCCGACATCTTCCGTGTCGACCGCCCGACTCTCGAAAACACCTTCGTCGCCACCCTCCGCGCCATCGGGCAGGACGTCCAGTCGCCGCCTTACCCGGGCCGCCACCCCCACGCCGACCTCAAGGGCAAGACCGCCATCGGCGCGGACCATCTGACCAAGCGCTTCGGCGGCTTCACCGCCGTCAAAGACGTGAACGTCCACGTCAAATACGGTGAAATCTACGGCCTCCTGGGCGCCAACGGGGCAGGGAAGACCACCACCATCAAAATGCTCTGCGGCCTCATCGAGGCCACTTCCGGCGACATGGAACTCGCCGGCCGAAAAGGCGGCTTCCGCTCCGACGAAGTGCGCCAGAAAATCGGCTACATGTCCCAGAAGTTCTCGCTCTACGACGACCTCTCCATCAGCGAGAACCTCGACTTTTTCGCCGGCGTCTACGGCGTGCCGCCCGACGAAGTCGAGGAAAAGAAGCGCTGGGTCCTCGCCTTCTCCGGTCTCGAAGGCAAAGAGAATCTGGTCACCGGCAGCCTGCCCGGCGGCTGGAAGCAGCGCGTCGCGTTCGGCGCTTCCATCCTCCACGAACCCAGCGTCCTCTTCCTCGACGAACCAACCTCCGGCGTCGACCCTCTGGCCCGCCGCGCCTTCTGGCGCATGATCAACAAACTGGCCGACATGGGCACCGCCATCCTGGTGACCACCCACTATCTGGAAGAGGCCGAGCAGTGCAACCGCCTCGGCTTCATGGTGGCCGGTGAACTGGTCGCCGAAGGCACCCCCGGCGGTGTCCGGCAGCAGCAGGGCGGGCACCTGCTCGAATTCGTTGTGGACCAGCCCCAAAAAGCCGCCGATCTGCTCCGCGAGAAAGACGACCGCTGGCGCGTTTCGCTCTTCGGCGACCGCCTGCACGTCATCACGGACGCATCGGTGGAGCAGGGCATCCGGGAGACCACGGATCGTCTGAACGCCAGTCAGATCAGGGTCCTCGAAGCGCGCGAAGAGACGTACTCGCTCGAAGACGTCTTCATCGTGGTGGTGGAAAAAGCCCGGAAACAGGGAAAGGTTGCGAAAGAGGAATAAATGCGCCGTATTTTCGCCCAAACCACCAAAGAACTGACGCAGATTACCCGGGACCGCCTGGCCGTCACGCTGGCGCTGATCCTGCCCATGTGCCTGCTGCTGCTGCTCGGCACGGCGATTTCGCTCACGGTCACCGCCCTGCCCATCGTCGTGCAGGATCTTGACGACTCCTCCGCTTCCCGCGAGTTCATCGACGCTTTCCGCGCCTCGCAGACCTTCCACGTGGTGGCCTGGCCCGTCGATCGCCCCCCCGTCCAGGCATTCGTGGCCAATCAGGCCAGAGCGGTGCTCATCATTCCGCAGCACTTTGGACGTGACCTCGCCCGCGGCGTAAACACCGAAACCCAGCTGATGATCGACGCCACCGACGCCAATACCGCGAAACTGGTGCAAGGCTACGCCGGCGAAATTGTCGCCGCGTATATGAACCGGGATGACGGGGGCGGCGCCACCCGGCCCGCTTCCGTCAAAGCCGAAATCCGCCTCTGGTACAACCCCGGCCGCGAATCGAAAAAGTTCTACGGCCCCGGTATCTTCGTCCTCGGCATCTCCATGTTCCCGCCGCTCCTCGCCGCGCTCGCCATGTCGAAGGAGGGCGAACAGAAAACCATCCTGCAGGTCTACGTCTCCAGCATCTCGGCGCATGAATTCCTCCTCGGCAAAATCCTCGCCTTCATGCTGATCGCCTTCGCCGAGTGGCTCCTCATGATGATCCTCCTCTATACCTGGTTCGGACTTACCATCGTGGGCGACCCCACGCCGCTCCTCGTCGCCACCGTGCTCTATACCTTCTGCGTGGCCTCCTTCGGCACCATGCTCGGCGCGGCCATCCCGAGTCAGGCCGCCGCCATTCAGGCCGTCGCGCTGGGCGGCTTCCTGCTCGTCTTTCTCCTTTCCGGACTCATCTTCCCGGTCCAGAACATTCCCCCCGGGCTGCGCTGGGTCTCCGGCATCGTCTGGGGACGTTATTACATCGAAATCGTCCGCGACGCGCTGCTCCAGGGCGGCGGCTGGCCCGCCATGTGGTTCAACGTCCTCATGATTGGCCTGATCGGATCGTTCTTCTACTTCATGGCCTGGAAAAGAATGCGGAGGATGCAGTTAAGCGCATGAGTATCCTCAGTAAACTCTTCGGCGTCCGCCTGGGCGCGCTCATGGGCAAGGAGTTCAACCAGATCCGCCGCGACCGGCGCCTGGCCATCTCCCTCGTCATCCCGCCCACGCTGCAGTTGCTGCTCTTCGGCTTCGCCCTGAATGCCACCATCGACCACCTGCACCTCGGCATCGTCGATCTCGACCACACCCTGCAAAGCCGGGATCTCATCTCGAACATGACCGAAAGCGGCGCCTTCGTCCTCGGCGGTTCCTACCTTTCCGTGAACCAGCTCGGCGAAGCCATCTCTCAGGGCAAGATCGACGCCGGGCTCGTCATCCCCGTCGATTTCCAGCGCGACCTCTCCCGCGGCCGCCAGTCCACCGTCCAGATCCTGTTGAACGCCATGAACGCCAACACCGCCGCCATCGCGCAGGGCTACTCCGAAGGCGTGCTGCAGAACTGGAATCTGCACGCACAGATCGTGCGAACGTCCGCTCCGCCTATGAAGCCGAAGGGACGGATCATCCTCCATCCAGCCTTCCTGTTCAATCCCGGCCTGGTCTCCACCTGGTTCATCGTCACCGGCACCTTCGGCGTGCTGCTGATGCTGAACGGCTCCCTTATCTCCTCGGCTTCCATGATCAAGGAACGCGAGGCCGGCACCATCGAACAGCTCCTGATGACCCCGGCCAGCACCACCGAGATCATCGTCGCCAAGATCGCGCCGCTCTTTCTGCTGCTCTGCTGGATGATCCTGCTCGCCACCACCCTGATCCGCTTCGTCTTCGGCGTGCCCTTCCGCGGCAACCTGCTGCTGGTGGAAGCGGGCGCGGCGCTGTGCGTCCTCTGCGGCATCGGGATCGGCACCGTGATCGCCACCTTCACCCGCTCCGCCCAGCAGGCGCAGCTGATGAGCTTTTTCGTCAACCCGCCGCTCTCCGTTTTATCGGGATCGCTCACGCCCGTCGAAGCCATGCCGCACTGGCTGCAACCGGTAACTCTGATCAACCCCCTGCGGCACTTCGGCATCATCACCCGCGCGGTGCTGCTGAAAGGCAGCGGACTCGAAACTCTCTGGCCGAATTTTCTGGTGCTTATCGTCTTTACCGTCGTCATGCTTTCCTTCAGCGTCTGGAGATTCCGAAAGCAGTTGGGCTAAATACATGCGCAAATTCTTCTTTATTCTGATTGCTTTTCCGGCCTTTGCTCAGTTGGGCGGTGCGCCCTCGGGCGGCGGCGGATCCTCGGCCGTGCAGTTGCCTCTTTCCGGCCGCAGCGGCGCCTCGGGCTCCGTCACAGCCACGCAAACGCCGCTCGGCGGAACCACCACTTCCGTCAACACCCTGAACACGAACATTCAGGTCCAGGGCCCCTACGCCGGCAGCAACAGCAGCGTGTCCTCCGCGCCGTTCTCCGGCAAATTGTCCCTCAAAGAAGCCGTGGACCGCGCTCTCGCGCACAACCTCGGCGCCGTCGGCCTCGCGCAAGCCGTCCGCCAGGCGCGCGGCCAGGAACGCGTCTCACGCAGCGCGCTGATGCCCAATCTGAATGGCACGGTGCGCGAAAACTATCTCACGCAGGATCTCCAGGCCCTCGGCATCCGAGTGCCGTTTCTGCCCGCCGTCGTCGGCCCCATCAACTACTTCGACGTGCGCGCCACGCTCACCCAGAATCTGGTGGATCTCACAGCGCTCAACAACCACCGCGCCAGCCAGGAGATCGTCAAGGCGAACGAACAGGCCGTGCAGGATTCCCGCGACATCGTCGTCCTCGCCACCGGCGGCGCGTATCTGCAGGTGATCGCGGCCCGTGCGCGGGTCGAATCCGCCCGCGTCCAGCTGGAAACCGCGAAGGCCGTCTACTCCCAAACCCTGCAGCGCCGCCAGGCCGGGCTCCTCGCGCAGATTGACGTCAACCGCAGCCTCGTCCAGCAGCAGACGCAGCAACAGCGCCTGGCCACGCTGGAAAATGATCTCGCGCGCCAGAAGATCAACCTCGCCCGCCTCACCGGCTTGCCGGCCAACAACAACTACGACATCACCGACACCATCGCCTTCTCCGCGCCCCCGCCGCTGGCCGTTGACGATGCCGTGAAGCAGGCCCTCGAAGCCCGCGCCGATCTGAAATCGGCCGAATCCCAGGTCCGCGCCGCAGCCCGCGCCCGCACCGCCGCCCGCGCCGAACGCCTGCCCTCGCTCGCGCTTTCCGCCGATATCGGCGAAATCGGCCCGCGCTTCACCCAGGCGGAACACACCTACACCGTCGTCGGCACCATCCGTATTCCCATCTGGCAGGGCGGACGCGCCGCCGGCGACATCGCGCAGGCCGACGCCACTCTGGACCAGCGCCGCGCCGAAGCCGAAGACATCCGCGGCCGCATCGAGAGCGACATCCGCAATGCGTTCCTCGACCTCACCGCCGCCACCAGCCAGCTCGAGCTCGCGAAGAACAACCAGGATGTCGCGAAAGAAACCCTCCGGCTCACCCGCGAAAAGTTCGAAGCCGGCATCTCCGATTCCGTCGAAGTCACCCAGGCCGTGGAAGCCGTCGCCTCTTCCGATCTCGACGCCATCACCGCGCTCTTCGCCCACAACCTCGCCAAGCTCAGTCTCGCGCGCGCTCTCGGCAACGCGGAACAGCGGCTGCCGGATTACCTCAAAGTGCAGTAGCGCCCGCCGCACGGCATCACGTGGAAGGCCTGGCCCAGCGCCTCGCACGCCGCGATGAATTCGTCCGGCGGAGCCGTATTGAACGTAAACATCTCGTAGTGGCAGGGGATCACCGTCTTCGCGCCGATGTCGTGCGCCAGTTGCGCGGCCTCGCGCCCCCAAAGATTCCCCGCCACCCGCCGCTCCGGCCCGCGCCCGTTGATCGGCAGCAGTGCGACATCGATCCCGAACGGCGCCAGCTTCTCCGCCATCCCGTCATACCGAATGGTGTCGCCGCTGTGATACACGGTCCAGCCGCCGAACTGCAGCACGTAGCCCAGATACTCGGGCTTCGGCTCCTCATGCGCGGACATCACACCGGTAAACCGAACTCCATGTAATTCCACGCTCTGCCCATCCGCCAGTCCCACCGGCATCGCCGGATCGATCCCCAACCGTTCCGCAACGAACGCCCGATTGACCTCCGGAATCACTAAACCCGCGCGCCCGAGCAACGGGATCAGCGTCTCGGCATCCAGATGATCCGTATGATTATGGCTCGAAGTCACCACATCCACGAATGCCAGTTGCGCCGGCTCGATCGGAATCGGCGTCATCCGGATATGCGGTTTATCCGTCGCCGCGTACTTACGCGTCAGCGAATCCGAAAGATACGGATCCAGCAGGACATGCACGCCCTCCCACTGCAGCAGAAAACCGCTCTGCCCCAGCCACCAGAGCCGAAAGCCGCCGTCCCGGACATTCGACCGCTCAATATCCTCTAATAGCCCCGTCAAACCTGGCGCACTCCCGCCACCATATTATTCAGCTTCTGCCGCGCTGCCCAACGTGCCGTCTGGCTCAACCCGCAGTCCGGCGCGAAGGCCAGCTGGTTCGCCGGCGCGAACTCCAGACACCGCGCCACCCGCTTCGCCACGTCGTCCGGCGTCTCGATGTAATAACTCTTCACATCGATCACCCCCAGCGCCACATCGATCCCGCGCTCCGCAATCGGCCGGATTAACTCGAGCTCCGAAAACTCCCGGCTCGCCATCTCCAGATGGATCTCATCCACCGTCAGCCCCAGAAACGCCGGAAATAAAGGCGCATACTGCCGCGGCCCCACCGCTCGCCCCTTGTAATTCCCGAAACACAGATGCGTCGAGAGCCTGCACAATCCCCGCACCGGCCGCACCGTCTCATTGAAGATCTCGACAAACCGCCGCGGGTCCTCGCGATGCGCATAACAACTCATCGACGGCTCATCGAGCGTGATCTCCGTGCACCCCGCCGCCACCAGCGCTTCCAGTTCGCGCTGCACCACCGGCAGCAGTTGCTCCGTGATCTTCCACCGGTCCGGCGCGTCGATCCGTCCGCTCAGCGTGTAAGGCCCCGGCACGCTCGCCTTCAGCACCGGCCCCGCCGTGCCCGCGATCTGCACCAGCCGGCGAAACTCCGCCACTGCCCCCAGCCCATGCTCCGAACGGATCGGCCCCGTGACCGCATACTTGCCGCGCTGGTCATGCGCCGGCGGCCCGAACCGCCGCGGCGAAAACGGCTTGCCGCTGATCCCTTCGAGGCGCCCGTAGAACGACAAATTAAAGTCGTACCGCGTCTGCTCCCCGTCGGTGATCACATCCAGCCCCGCCGCCAGCTGATCGTGCACCGCCGAGATCACCGCATCGTTCCGCATCTCTTCGATATCGGCCTCGCCGAACTCCTCCAGGTGACCGGTCGCATACTCCAGCCAGCCCGGAAACGGATAGCTGCCGATCACGGTAGTCAGTAAGTCACGTCGACCCATCGGTGCTCCTTCATCGATCGATAACCCGCATCCAGAATCGAATTCACCACATACCCGTCCTCGTAAGTCTCGCGCGGCGGCACCCCGTCCCGCACGCACTCCACGAAGTGCTTCATCTCGCCCTGATACCCGTACGCGAACGCCTCTTCCGGCAGCGGCCGCGTCCACCCGAAATCGATATCCGCCTTCTCGATCACATACCCGCTCGATTTCTTCGTGAACGTCGACACCGGCGTCTGCCGCGTCACATCCGTGAAGATCGACCCCTCGCTTCCGTGGATCTCATTGCGCAGATCGAGGCCGCCCAGCGTGGTCCAGGACAGTTCGCAATGCGCCACGCCGCCGCTCGCCATCTGCAGCAGCAGCAGCGCGTTGTCCTCGCCCTTCGTTTTGTTCTTGTGCATCAGATTCGCGCCCCACGCCATCACCTCGGTCACGCGGTCCTGCTTGCCGAAGAAGTACCGCGCGGCCTCGATGCAATGGCATCCCAGATCGTTCAGCGCGCCGCCGCCCGTGTTATCCACGTCCCAGAAATGCGGGCTGTGCGGCCCGCTGTGGCTCTCCCGCGAACGCACCCACAGCACCTTGCCCACGCCGCCGCTGTCGATGGTCGCCTTCGCCTTCACCACCGCCGGCGCGAACACTTCCGTCTCCGCATACCCGTGGATCGCGCCCGAATCGCGCGCCGCCTCATACATCAGCCGCGCCTCCGCCGCATTGCGCCCCAGAGGCTTCGTGCAGACCTGATTTCGCCGCGCCGCCGAAAGCGCCAGCGACACCGGCAAATGCTCCTCATTCGGCAGCGCGATGATGAACAGATCGATGTCGTCCCGCGTAATCACCTGCTGCGCGTTGGTGTACGACGGAATTCCCCACCGCTCCGCGAACTGCCGCGCGCGGTCCATGGAACGCGAGTAGTTGATCACCACCTCGTGATCCCTCACATTCGCCAGCCCCTGCATATAAAAATCGGCCACGAACCCCGAGCCGAGCATTCCGATCCGAACTGTTTTCATGCGACTGACCAGCCTCCGTCCACTGTGATCACCTGTCCCGTAACCGCGCCCGAATCCCGCCGCAGCAGGAACACCGCCATCCGGGCGATGTCCTCTGCGCTGAGCATACTCTGCGTGAGAGGCTGCTTCTGTTTCACGAACTCCAGAATCTCCGGATTCCCCTGCGCCCGCTCGCTCATCGGCGTCTTCACCAGCCCCGGCGCCAGCACATTGATCCGGATCCCGTGAGGCGCATAATAAGCCGCCGCCGCCAGACTCATCGCTTCAATCGCGCCCTTGCTGGCCGCATAACCGGCGGTCGAAAAATATCGCGGCTCCGGATGCCGCGCCAGCACACTCCCGGTATTCAGAATCGCGCCGCGCCGACCCGACTCCATCCATGCCCGCAACACTTCCCGGCACATCAGAAAGGTGCCCTTGGCGTTCACATCCATCGCCGCATCCCACCCCTCCGAACTGCACTCATGCAGCGGACCATCCCCGCGCGAACGCGCACTGATCCCGGCCACATTAAAAAGCGCGTCGATCCGCCCGAAGCGTTCCAGACAACTCTGCACCGCCGCCCGCACCCCCATCTCGTCGCGCACATCGCTGACGAAGTACGCGGCCTCCGGCAACTCCGCGGCCAGCGCTTCACACCCAGCCGCATCCGACCCCACGATGAACACGGGCTGCCCGTCCGGCCATAACCGCGCCGTAGCCGCCGCAATCCCCGATGAACCGGTCACCAGCAGAACTTCCCTCATCGCCTGCTCGAACTCGCCTGCTCGAACACCCCTACTCAAACAAATGCCGCAGGCTTTTCCTATACGCCTCGTAGAACTCTTCCAACTGCGCCGCCGCCCCCGTATTCCCCACGAACTGATGACTGGGCAGCAGCACCGGCTTCATCCCGCGCGCCAGCAAACCCTCCGCCGTCGCGCACCGGATCATATTGATAATCGTCGCGCCCGTCACCGTCGAAACCGGCCCGGTCCGCCATTCCAGACCTTCCAGTTCCAGTACGCAGTCGCCCGGAGGGCACTGGTTGTCGATCACAATATCCGCGCAGTCGATCAGCTTCTTCCCCGTCGAGTGCGCCGCCTTCGCCACCTCGCAATGCGCCTTCGAAACGATGCCGATCACCGGCATCCCGCGCTTCTGCGCCCCCATCGCCATCTCCACAATCACCGGCCGGATGCCGCTGGTCGAAATCACGATAAACGCATCGTGCGGGCCGAACTTGTACCCGCGCAGAATCTGTTCCGAATAGCCCTCATAGCCCTCCAGATAAAGCGGCGCGCGCAGTCCGTTCGCGCCCACGATATTGGCGTGATTTGAAAGCGCCAGTTCCACCAGTGCGACGAAGCCGGGGAAACAGCCCTGTCGCGGCGTCATCTCCTCGCACATCATCCGCGAGTGGCCGTTGCCGAAGAGGAACACGAGTCCGCCCTTCGAGATGCGGTCCGCGCAAAGATCCGCGGCCTTCTGGATATTCCCGGTTTGTGTGCGCCGCAGTTGTTCGAGCCGCGAGATCGCGTCGGCGAAGTAAGTGAGCGCTGCTGTAGGTTCAGGCACGATGTTGTTTACGTTATCAGGCGGTGCGTTAACCTCGTAACAAGCACACCATCTATGTTCTCTATCCTGTTTAAAACCGGCCTGCCGGCGCTGGCTTTCGCGCTCGCTCTTTCGGCGCAGAGTCCGGCCGGCGGACGAGGGCCCGTGCGCAGCCCGTTCCTGATCAGCCGCCCCGTGCCCGAACCCGCCGCCGTGGAACGCGGGAAAGCCGCCTTCGGCCCCGCCTGCGGCTTCTGCCACGGCACCAACGCGACAGGTGGAGAAGGTCCGGATCTGGTGCGCTCCGCCGTCGCCCTGCGCGACGAAGGCGGTGACGAAATCGGCCCCGTGATTCGCGGCGGCCGCCCCGGCATGCCCGCCTTCCCGCAGATGACCGACGGCCAGATCAAAGATATCGCCGCCTTCATCCGCAACCGCCAGCAGGACGCCATCGACCGCGGCTCCTACACGCTCAAAAACGTGAACACCGGCGACGCGAAGCGCGGTGAAACCTACTTCGCGGCGAACTGTGCCGCCTGCCACACCGGCTCGAAAGACCTGCGCGGCGTGGCCTCCAAATACGACGAAGGCGTGCTCCTCGGCAAGATCGTCTATCCCGGCGGACGCGGACCCGCCGCGCGCCCCACCGCCACCGTCACCGCGGGCGGCAAAACCGTCACCGGCGTGCTCGAATACCATGACGATTTCGAAGCCGGCATTCGCGATTCCTCCGGCGAATACCACGGCTTCAACCTCGGACCGGGCGTCACGCTCGAAGTCAAAGAGCCTCTGCAGGGACACGTAAAGCTGATGAAGACCTTCAACGACAAAGACCTGCACGACGTGCTGGCTTATCTGGTGAGCAAGAAATGAGAACCCTGATCGCGCTGGCGCTCTCCGCGGGAATCCTCTGTGGCCAGGGCCTCGACCCCGCCAAACTCAAAGAACTCCCCACCGACACCTGGCCTTCCTACAACGGCGATTATTCCGGCCGCCGCTTCAGCCCCCTCAAGCAGGTCACCTCCGCGAACGTGGGCTCTCTCACGCTCGCCTGGGTCTACCGCATCAACATGGGTCCCAACGCGCCCGGCGGCGTCTCCATGAAAGCCACGCCGCTTGAAGTCAACGGCGTGCTCTACTTCTCCGTTCCCGACCACGCCTGGGCCGTCGACGCCCGCACCGGCCGTCAGCTCTGGCACTACGAGTGGAAATCGAAGGGCGGCATCCACATCGGCAGCCGCGGCTTCGGCATGTATCGCGATTGGCTCTACTTCGAAACCCCGGACAATTACCTCATCTGCCTCGACGCGAAATCCGGCAAAGAGCGCTGGCATGTCGAAATCGGCGACGTGCGCCTCGAATACTTCTCCACCCCCGCGCCCGTCGTGATCGGCAACCACGTCATCGTCGGCACCGGTGGCGATTCGCTCGACGTCCCGGGCTACCTCGAAGCCCGCGACCCCGAGACCGGCAAAACCCAGTGGCACTGGAACTCCACCCCGCGCGTCGGCGAAAAGGGCGCGGAAACGTGGCCCAACAAAGACGCCATGGAACACGGCGGCGGCATGACCTGGATGCCGGGCACCTACGATCCGGAACTCAATCTCTACTACCTCGGCACCGGCAACCCGAATCCCGTCTTCGCCGGACAGGGCCGCAAGGGCGACAACCTTTACACCTGCTCCATCGTCGCCCTCAATCCGGACACCGGCAAGATGGCCTGGTATTTCCAGGCCTCCCCGCATGACACGCATGACTGGGATGCCGTGCAAACGCCCGTTCTGATCGATGGCGTCATCGACGGCAAGCCCCGCAAACTCATCGCGCAGGCCAGCCGCAACGGTTACTTCTTTCTGCTCGATCGCGTCACCGGCAAGAACATTCTGTCGAAGCCCTACGTGCCGCTGAACTGGTCGAAGGGCGAAGACCAGCGCGGCCAGCCCATTCCGAATGCCGACAAAGACCCCAAACCAGACGGGATTCTGAGCATGCCCGCGGCCTCCGGCGGCACCAACTGGGCTCCGCCGTCCTTCAGTCCGCAGACGGGCCTGTTCTACGTGAGCGCGACCGACAACTACAGCCTGCTCTTCATGACGGACGATGTCGAAAAGCCCGAAGGCTTCGCCGGCAAAGAGAACAACCTCTGGTCGAAAGCCTCCGTCAAAGCCATCGACTACAAAACCGGTAAAGTGAAGTGGACCCACGAATTCCCCGGCATCGGCGGCGGCAACTTCGGCATCCTGACCACCGCCGGAAACCTGCTCTTCACCGGCGATCCCTTCGGCAACTTCATCGCCTTCCAGCCTGTCACCGGAGCCATCCTGTGGCACTCCCGGCTGGGTGGACCCGTTGCCAACGGGCCCATCTCCTATGAACTCGACGGCAGGCAGTACGTCGTCGTCGGCGCGGGCGATTCGCTCTACGCCTACGCCCTGAATAAATAGCATGGCCTCGGGCGATGTAGCTCGGCTCGCCGACGCCGTGCGCGCCGGCGACCTCGCCCAGGTTCAGGCGATGCTGCAGGCGCGCCCCGAACTGGTCCACATGGACATGTCGGAGTCCAACGAACACCGCGCCATCCACTACGCGGTCCTCGGTCGCATGCCGCGGATGGTTCGCCTGTTAATGGCGTTTGGTTCCGACGCGCGCAAGGGCATTTATCCCTTCCGCGAGCCCACCCAGGCCCTGACGCTCGCGACCGAGCGCGGGTACGACGAGATCGTGGCCATCATCCGCGAAGAAGAAGCGAAGCGGACTATCGCCGCGGAAGAGGCCGAGTCCGAAACCCCGCCAACAGCAACCGAAGCGGCCGTAATTTCTGGCGACCTCGCCTGGCTCCGCGCCCGCCACGCCGAAGGCAAACTGACCGCGGAAGACGGCGCACTCACCGCCGCCGTGGAACACAATCGCCCCGATGTCCTGCGGTTCCTCCTCGATCTCGGCCTCGACCCCGACGAACGCGTGCGCCTCGCCAACCTCGAGGAAATCGTCTACTCCGCCGGCTCCCCCCTCTGGCAAAGCGCGGCCCGCGGCCATGCCGGAATGGCCGAACTGCTCCTCCGCCGCGGCGCCAATCCCAACGTCCACGTCTACTGCAGCGGATCGTCCGTTCACGGCGCCTACAGCCACCAGCAATGGAACCTGCTGCCGCTCCTCCGGCGCTACGGCGGCGTCGTCGGCGCGGACACCGCCGCCATCTATCGCGAAACCGAACTCGCGCGCCAACTGCTCGCCGCAGACCCCGCCCGCGCCGAAGAACTGCTCCGCTTCGGAAGCATGGGGGGCGATCCGGAGATCGTCCGCATGGCCCTCGACCGAATCGACTGGCCCGCCGACGATCCCCGCTGGTTCGGCATGCTCGGCCAACCGCTCTCCTTCTGGCACCACATCCCCTGGCTCGCCGCCGGCAACAAGGCTCTGGACCGCCGAACCTACCTCGACTGTTTCCACCTTTTGCTCGCGCGCTGCGGCCCTCACCTCCGCGGCCAGTGGGGGCGCACCATGCTGCATGAGGTCGCGGCGCTGCGGGACTACGTCACCGAAGACGAAGGCGCGCCATTCGCGGCCGCTCTGCTCCAGGCCGGCGCGCGCCTTGACGTCCGCGACGAGATGCTCCGCAGTACTCCCCTCGCCTGGGCCTGCCGCTGGGGCCGAATCGAGGTCGTGAAACTGCTCCTCCAGGCCGGCGCGGATCCCGTGGAAGCGGACGCGGAACCCTGGGCCACGCCCCTCGCCTGGGCTGTGAAGCGGGGCCATCACCACATCGCCGCGTTGCTGGGCTAGAGTCTCTTTTTCATCGTTTTGTCACGCGTTAGCGGTTTTTTTCGGCTATTTACCACGTTATCCTGAACGTTGAACCGTCGAACCGTACTGGCTGTCGCCTTGCTCGTGGGACGCATCGCAACAGCCCAGCAACAGCCACAACCCGCGCAGAGCCCGCCTCTCGAAGACTCGAAGCAGCCCGCGCAGGTCGTTCCGCAGCGCTGGAACCTCTACTATCAGGCCACCTCCATCGGCCAGTATCACGGCACGTTCCGCTCGCCCTACTCGGGTCCCTTCAGCCTGCAGAACTACACCGAACGCGACGTGTCCCTCACCACCACACTGTTTCTCAGCCTGCGCGCGGAAAAAAATACCGTGGTGGTGTTCGATCCCGAAATCGCCGGCGGACGCGGCTTCAGCGGCGTTGACGGGCTGGCGAACTCCTCCAACGGTGAACTGCCCCGCGTCGCCACGGCTACGCCGAAGCCCTACGTCGCGCGCCTCTACGTCACCCACGACTTCAGTCTCGGCGGCCCCACCGAAGATTCCGAAAGCGATGCGAACCAGCTCGCCGGCCCGCGCCCGGTGAACCGCTATACCGTAACCGCAGGCCGCTTCACCCTCACCGACTTCTTCGACAACAACCGCTTCTCCCACGATCCCCGCACCCAGTTCATCGGCTGGGGCGTCATGTTCAACGGAGCCTGGGACTACCCGGCCGACGTGCGCGGCTACACCTGGGGCATGGTGCATGAACTGAACTTCCGCCACTGGTCTCTCCGGTACGGCAGCGCCGCCATGCCGCGCGTGGCCAACGGCCTTCGCTTTGACCGCCGCCTCCTCCGCAACCGCGGCGATGTCGTCGAAGGCGAGTACCGTTACACCGCCAAAGAGCACCCCGGAACCGTGCGCGTCCTGCAGTATTGGAACCACGCCGATGCCGGAGACTACGGCGCGGCCATCGCACTCGCCAAAGCGACCGGCGCCAGGCCTGACGTGACGGCCACGCGGCAGAACGGCACCGCGAAATACGGCTTCGGACTGAACGCCGAACAGGACATCACCGCGGACCTCGGTGTCTTCGGCCGCTTCGGCTGGAACGACGGCAAAACCGAGAGTTTCGCCTTCACCGCCATCGACCGCCTGGCAACCGCGGGCGTTTCCGCCAAAGGCACGCGCTGGCATCGCCCTCTCGACAACGTCGGCACGGAGTTCACCTCGAGCGGCATCTCAGCCGTCCACGCCCAATATCTGGCGGCGGGAGGCTATGACTTCCTGATCGGCGACGGCCGTCTTCGCTACGGCCGCGAAATGATCTGGGAAACCTACTACAGCGCGCGTCTTTTTCCCGGCTTCTTCGCCAGCTTCGATCTGCAGCACGTCTCGAATCCGGCTTACAACCAGGACCGCGGCCCCGTCTGGATTCCCTCGCTCCGCCTCCACCTCGAAGGCGGCCGCCACTAGCAGCCCGAGTCATCATCACTTTCACCAGTACCCCTCAGTCTGCAGCACTGTCACCAGCACCCTGAGCCAGCAGAACGTTTCACCAGTATCCTGAGTCAGCGCCACTTTCACTAAGTATCCTGAGTCAATACCACTTTCACTAAGTATCCTGAGTCAGCAGCACTTTCACCAGCACCCTGAGCCAACACCACTTTCGCTAAGTATTCTGAGTCAGCACCACTTTCGCTAAGTATTCTGAGTCAGCACCACTTTCACTAAGTATCCTGAGTCAGCACCACTTTCAAATGTGGGGCAGGTTGTCAACCTGCGCGCCGGTTGGTAACCGGCGCACTTTCCAGGTCCTAACGCCTGTACTGCTCCGCCAAACGCTTCTGCCGCGTGTCCATATCCACCGGTTTCCCCTCTATAAACACCCGCGTCACATGCGTGGTGGCCTCAAGCGGATCCCCATCCGAAACAATCAGATTCGCCGCCTTCCCCTCATCAATCGACCCGAACCGCTTACCCAAACCCAGGATCTCCGCCGCCCCCAGCGAAACCGCCCGATACCCTTCATCATGCGGCAGCCCGAACGCAACCGCCGCCGCCGCCTGATACGGCAGGTTGCGGCTGAGCCTCTGACTGAACGTCCCGATCGAGAACCGCACCCCCGCCTTCGCCAGTTCGGCCGCCGTCGTGTAAGACCGATCGTAAGGATCGTCCTCATCCAGCGGCAGCGTCAGCGGCGGCCCCAGAATCACCGCCACATCGTGCGCCTTTAACAACGGGATGACTTTATAGCACTCATACGCATCGGTCAAAATAAGACGAATCTTCTGCTTCACCGCGAACGCAACGGCCTCGCGGATCTCCCGCTCCCGGACCGCCGTGACAAAAAGCGGCGCGGTTCCCGCCAGCACCGCACCCATCGGTCCCGCGGGCCGCCGCCGCGCCTCGTCAAAGAACCGGTTCAGCTTCTTCAGTTGCGCGTCATGCTGTTTCTTCGCCGCCGCATACGACACAACCTCAGCGGCAACCGCCGTAGTGGGCTCATCGTCGTCATCCGCCGATTCATGCGGCGGAATCCGCCTCGTGGCGATCGCCGGGAACCGCACATGAATCACCGGCACCGGACCATCCGTCGCAACACCCACCGGATCGCCCTCGGGCAGCCGCAGCATCGTGGTCACGCCATTGATGCGCGCGGCCTTCAGGTGCTCGCTTGCGGGGTCCGCGTTCAGACTGGCCGAATCGATCATGCCGGGATAAACCTGCTGCCCGTGAACATCGATCACCGTCACACCCTCGGGAGCCTGCAGCCGATGCCCCACGCCGACGATCTTCCCGTCGCGCACCAGCACCGAACCATCTTCAATCACCGGCCCCGAGATCGTATGCACCGTGCCGCCCTGCAGCATATACGCGCCACTCTCCGGCGGCGCCTGGCCCAGTTGCAGCAGCGCAATGAAAAATCCGAGCACGGTGTTAACGCGCAGCGAGCAGCTTCCGGTTCGTCATCTCGGAAGCCGCGCGAAGACCGCTCTCCGCATGCGCGTCCGCCGGATACTGCTCCAGCGCGACCCGGAAAGCCTTCGCCGCCACCGAAGCCTTATTATTCTTCAGCGCCGCATGTCCCAGCGCTTCCGCAACCGGCCGGGGATAGTAAGGCGGCTCCGTGTAAGTCAGATGCCGCTCCGCCGCCGACGCCGTCTGCAGCAGCTTCAACCCGCGCTCCGCATGGCCTTGCGCCAGTTCCAGATGCCCCGCCAGTTCCTGCCGCGCGACCACCAGTTCGGCCGGTTCCGGGCGCTTCGTCTTACTCTGGAAATCCGCCATCGACTGTTCGAACAGCTTCGCTTCCGCCGTGGCTTCCGCGGCGTTGCCCTTGTTCACCTGCGCAATCGCGCGAGCCCAGTGCCGCCACGCTTCCTGCCGCGGCTTCCTGTAAGGAACCAGCACCGTCTCGTCCAGCACCGCATCCCACTTTTCGAACTGCATCTGCGCGCGCAGCATCGAAAACCAGCCCTGCGCATACGCGCTGGTCATCAGATCGGCCGAAGCCGCCTGCCCCGGATTCTCCTGGTAACCCAGCAGCTCTTTCGCCGCCTCCAGAGCGTCGTCGTAACGGCCCTCGAACGAGTACGACGTCGCCAGATAATGCACGTTATGGCCGTGATGGCCGTCCCCGTAGAGCTTGTCCTGCTTCATCCACCCGCGCTCATTCACGGCCGCGGCGGAGAACGATTTCACCGCGTCGTCCCAGCGCCCCGTCTGCGAGTAGATATGCCCCGGCATGTGAATCGCGTGCGGAATATTGGTCACCAGTTGCGTGTACTTCTCGCAGCTCGGCCAGGCGTCTTTCGCGAACGTGGACCCCTCGAAGCCGTGAATAATGTAGTGGTGCAGGCCGGGATGCTCCGGCTCTTTCGGCAACAGCGAGCGCAGAATGCTGACCGCCTCCATCGTCCCCGGCGCGAGCGGTTTCTTGTCCGTCGTCGAGAACCCGCGCATAATCATCAGCGCCAGATCGAGCTGCGCTTCGGTCTCGCCGGGATACTTCGCCAGCACCGCGCGCATGCCTTTCACGAAGCCCTCGTCCGGGTCTTTGGACTCGGCATCCCGCCGCGCGGCAACCGCGGCCACGTAAAGCTTCTCAAGATCCGTAGCCTTGCCCGGCGCCTGGCTAAGCTCGACAGCCTTCTTCGCGGCGGCGCGCGCGCGAACCATCGAAGGCGGCGTCTGTTTGCCCTGCACCTGCGTCAGCAGATCGATCTGGAACCGCGGCCGCCAGTCGCCCGCCGAGACCATCGCGACACCCCACTGCGGCATCGGCGCGGCCGGGTCGAGCGCGGCCGCCTGCAGGAACGAACGTTCCGCTTCTCTGGCCCAGAACGAGTGCATCTGTGCCAGTCCCTGATCGAAAAACTGCTGCGCCTCGGGGCTGGAAGTCGTGATGGCCAAGTGAACTTTTCCCATGCCAGGCAGAAGTTTCGCGGGCAGCGTCGGCGCGAGCGCGCTCGGCGGCGGCGTGCAGTTATCGGCCGTGCGCGGAGCCTGCGCGGCCGAGAGAGTCAGTGCAATCGAGGATGCCGCAAAAAACAGCCGGGACGTTTTCATGGCGCTTGCTCCAGATGGTATGTAATCAGTTTCTCAAGCTGGTCCGCGCGCCAGGAAGATCCGTCCACCACCGCGGCCAGCCTGCCGTTGCGATCGATCACGGACGTGGTCGAGTTGTGCCCGATCGACCCTTCGTCGAACCAGTACACCTCCCCCAGCGCCGCCGCCAATTTCGCGACATCCCCGGTGAGGAACTTCCAGATACTCTCCTCCGCGCCCCAGCGTCTGGCGTATTCGGCGAGCACCGCCGGAGTGTCGTAGTCCGGATCCACCGTCACCGAAAGCAGCACCAGATCTTTCCCCCGCAGGCGTTTCTGCAGCAGCGCGAAGTTCGCGGCAAGGCGCGGGCACACGTCCGGCAGCGGACACCGCGTATACAAAAAATTGACGGCAACGATCTTGCCGCGCAGGTCGGCCAGCCGCACCATGCGGCCGCCTTGATCGGTCAGCGCGAAATCCGGCACCGTATCGCCGATTTTCAACTGTTCCTTCGGCGCCGGAATCGCCACATCCGGCCCGCCGGATTTGTGGACATTGCGCGCATAAGACCGGTCTTTCTCCACCACCAGTTCAAACTCGATGCGGACACCGGGATAAAGCCCCGTAAGTTCCGCCGATTCCAGCGTGCGGAACGGCATCGACATCGCCGCCATGTAATTCTCGCCCTTATTGGAAATCGGCCGGTGCGAAACGATCATGGTCCGCGCCAGCGGGTCCACCGCGACCACAATGCCGTCCACCGGCCACGTTTTGGCGGCGGCCGCGAAGGGCAAAACCAGCAAAAGCAAGAGGATCGCGACCATGGCGGATACCTGCGATTGTGCCACAGAGCGTGAAAACCGCGCTGCCCGAATCCCGTGGGCAGGCATCCAGCTGAGTTTACCTGCCGAGCACAACGTCAAGCCCGGCAAGGATCAATTTGAACCTGCGCCCCTGAGACCTTACCCGCACATTCCGTTAGAAGTTCCCGGTCCACAGTAACAATCTGAGAGACATTGGCCACGGAGTCTTTGGCCAGCCCTGTCGTTTTCGACGCCAGGATTACATTATCTGGAGCGTCACCCCACTTTAAATTGCTGGTGAGCGGCACACAGATGACAGTCCCGATCCGGCTCTGATTGAGTGCATCGCCCTGAACGACAACTACTGGGCGGCGAAAACCGGGACCGGAACCGATCGGTGACGGAAGCTCGGGAGCCGCCGGGCGCGGCGCCGTCATTCAGTGGAACACCCCGTTCAGCCGTGTCCGGTGGCTGCAACCCGAGCGGTCACTAAAAGAAATTTGCCCACCAGATCTCGCCCTGCGAGATTACCAACCAACACTTTCCAGCCTGTTCCGTGCCGCAAGCGAAACAAAAGGGTCGGCGCCGGTTGCTCCCACCTCATCCAGAACAGAGTTCATCGCTTCGGTAACCGCATCGCCGGAGTGGCGCGCGATGTATTCCCGTAGAGCGGCGGCATAAATGTCGCTTCGCGAACGCTTCGTCCGGCGTCCCAGTCTTTCCGCACCGGCAAAAACGTCTTCGGGGATTGAAACCGCCGTCTTCATGCCAAAAGTATAACGGCGAGACGGGCATTTCAATCTGCCGTTTGGGCGACAATTGCAGACAAGGCCATGCAGCAAACGACAACCTTGCTCTCCGACGAACTCCGGAAACAGATCGAGGAATTAGCGCTTCACCAGCACCGCGAGCCGGCGGAAGTTCTGGAGGACGCCGTCCGCCGGTACGCCGCAAATTACGGGCTCGACCGGCTGTCCGAAACGCTGGGCAGGCGGGCGCGGGAAAAGGGCATCCGCGAGGAAAACATTCCGGCCCTCGTGAAAGAAGCCCGCCGCGAAAACGAAGCTCGCGAACAGTAGGCAGTCACGTCAGCGTCCCCGGATTTTGGATGATGTGCCGCGCGACCGGCGAGCGTTGCGCGCTGCACCCGGGATAGGCGAACCGTGGCAAACTTCCGCTAGCACGGCTCCTGGCCGCAGCCTGTCATGACAGGCCTCATGTCCGGATTCTCGCCCCTTCGAATCCGCGCCGCCCACTCTTGAAGTTCTTTCGCTCGGAGGGTTTTCGATGCGATTCGTTCCAGGAACTGTGCCGCCGAATCGCGCTCGCCCCAGTCAATCAGCGTGCGCGGCAGGTTCATCAGTACCGGGTCGTGGCGGAGTTCTTCCGACGCCGGGGCATCCGCCGCGGCGAGCAGGCAGCGCGCACCCTCGCGCCGATGTCCTTCCCGCAGGGCGACCTTGCCAAGCATCAGGTTCGCTTCAAACACCGCATAGCCGCTGTGCGCCGAACCAGGTGCCCGTCGGGCCAGTTCCAGTAGTTCGCGAGCCTTCGCCGCCGCGAGATCGAGGTTTGGATTTCTGCCCGAAGGACTCCAGGCCTGATCCATTTCAAACCGGATCAGCAGCAGACGATCGGCGTCTCCGAGGCGCTTTTGCTCTCCGGCCGGGAGCTTCCGCAGGTCCATCAGCCTCTCCATTTCCTTTGTCTGAAGTACCCGGAACTTCATGGAATCGGCCGCTTCGCTCGAAGGATCGAGAACTGCAGCCCGCGAAGTCAGGGATTCCGCAAGCGCCAGGGTGTCGGCGCTGAGGCGCCCGTCCTGATTGCTCCCCCATGCCATCAGCCCCTGGGCTGTCTGCGCCAATAAGCGGCTGTCGGTGGATTGGTCAAGCTTCGCCCGAACACTCCGGGCATAGGGTCCCTGTGCTTCGGACACGCTGAAACTGCGGACGACGTTGTATTCGGTTCGCGGCTCCGCGGAACCAAGCAGAGCCATGGCGTAGTGCTCTCCCAGAAGCCTGCCCCACCGTGCGTCTGCCGGATACACCTTGCGGCCCGCGAGAAGAACATCTTCCGCCAGCGGCTTGTCGGCGCCCTGGAGAAACGCCGCCGCCCGCTCATAGATTTCGGGGCCCGCGCCAGGTCTCCTGGTATTCGCGACCCAGAGTCGTTTGCCGTGCTCATACGCAGCGCGGTCCCAGCCGGGATTGATATTCCAGGGCCGCACGTTGCCCCCCGGCTCGTGCTCGATGTACCACAAAATCAGCGCGGACTTCCCCTTCACATCGGAATGGAATTCGTAGTAGCGCATCAGTTCGTAATAAGTGCGCTCGTCCCGCGGGTTGGCCTGCAGGCTCGCCACCTTGCTTGTGGCCTGCGCGGGAGTAAGTCTCCTGGCCTCGTCGAGGAGAGCCTGGCCCTCAGCCGCCTTCTTTTCCCGTTCCGCGGCATCCCGCTTTCCCATTTCGTTCATGCTGAGTTGCCCCCGCGCCGGTTTCCGGGCGTTTTGAAGGTTGCACGCGGCGAAACTGGCCAGCGACATTCCGCAAAGCGCGATGGCAGCTGTCGCCCGGCGGCGCGACAAAGGCTGCACAGGCCCGCCGTCCAGAATCCGTCGAATCCGCGAAGCGAGGCCGCCACCGTGAAACGCCGCTCCCCATGGCCGCAGACGCGTGCCGGCGTGTTGAACGGCGCGGGCAAGATCCAGCAGATACTCGGCATACAGGCGCGGGTCGTGGCCGCGACGCAGCACGGCTGCATCGCACGCATCCTCCGCCAGCTCTGCAAGCTTGCGCTCCAGCCACCAGGCGAGCGGGTGAAACCAGAATACGGCCCGGTCCAGCAGCGCGATCCACTGGATCAGGGGATCGCGCCGCCGGACGTGCTCTCGTTCATGAATCAGCACGGCGGCAAGTTCGCCGGCCGGCCAGCTATGCCAATTCGGGGGAAGCACGATCACCGGGCGGAGCCATCCCACGGTCAACGGAGCGGCGCAGTCAGTGCTCGTGAATATGCCGCGTTCGGCCGTGGCGCGGCGCACCAGAGAACGCGCACGTACCGTTCCCGCGATCAACCGCGTCAGCATTACGCTAACGCCGGCGAAATAGCACCCGAGGACGATCCCCGCCCAGGGCCATCCGGCCGCAGGTTCCGGCGTGGGCGGGCTGGTATTAACCCGTTCTACGGGACCAGCGGACACCGCGGGGCGGTGTGGAATTTGGAGACCATCCCCTTCCGGCAGATCCCCTTCCGGCAGATCCCCTTCCGGCAGGATAGGCTCAAGCTCACCGCGCCCTGCTGCAGGAAGAATCGGCAGGGCCACCCGTGGCCCCCACGCTGTCCATGCGGGCAGGAGCAGCATCGCGGCAAGTACCGCGGTCCACGCCGCGTGTCTCGCCGCCGCACTCCGAATGCGGAGCAGCCCCAACACAGCCCCGGTTCCGGCAGCCATCAGGACGGCGCGGAACGAGGCTTCCAGCAGGTAAGCAGTCATTTTCCGCCTCCTTCGCGACTCTTGCGAACCGCTTTGGCCAGCCGGTCGAGTTCGCCGTTGCTCAATACCCTGGCGTCGACCAGTCCCGAAACCAGTTCCTCGACCGAACCTTTGCAGAGCCGGTCGATAATCTGCCGCACCGCCCGCGCCGCCATGCTGCGCGCCGGCTCCACGGCGCGGTAAATATACGCGCGGCCTTCGGCCTCATGCCGCAGATAGCCCTTCTGTTCGAGGCGCCGCAGCATGGTCCGCACGGTCACCTCCTTGAGCTCACGCTTCGTGGAGATCGCCTTGTGAACGGCCTCGACCGACAACGCACCGGCCTCCCATACGGCTGCCATCACTTCGTTTTCAAGTTCCGTGAGCGGAGCTCGGACCTTCCCGCCGGAATAATTACGATCTGTCACGTTACAACTTGTACCGCTTGCGAAAGCTGGTGTCAACGATGAATTCTCAGGGACTGCGGAAAGGCCGCCATCGGCCGGAGCGATCGAACTGCACGATTTGCAACGAGACTATGTGCGGGCCGAATCACCACTGAAGAGCGCGCTGCCGCTGATTCACTGTGCACTCCGCTTTTCGGCCCATGTGATCTCTCACGATCCGGGCCAGTTTGCAAATCAGGTAGTCGGTCTCTTGCTGCCCCATGCAGGGATTGCTCCATCCGGGATTTTCCGGAGACCCTTACCGAAGCTGCGCCGCGGCCCTGGCTGCGCCTTCGAACTCTTGAGCTCACCGCGCCGGGCGGAGCCGAACTCCGCACCCTCACCGGCCACTCATCCTCGATCTTCGGGCTGGCGATGAGCGGGGACGGGATGCGCGTCGTCTCCGCGTCCGATGACAAAACTCTGAAGGTCTGGCACCTCGATTCGGGCGAACTAATCGCAACTTCCACTTGCGATGCGGCGACCAGGAGCTGCGCATGGAGCGACGCCGACTCCATCGTCGCCGGCGACGATCTCGGTAGAATCGATTTCCTCTCCCTGATCCTCGAATCGGGTTCATCAGGGTGCGATGCTCCAAAGCTACCCGCGCCCGGTTCGAACCACCGGACCAGAGATCACCTTCAAAAGTTACTTTTTTCGCCTGAAAGACCCGCAGTCAACCCGCACGAAACCGCCTGCCCTCGCCGCGTCAACGGCGCTGACGATTCCCGGAACATAAGGCTCAATAATCGGCCAGCCAATCGCTGAGAGCGAAACAATCGAGATACTTCTGCCCGTGAGGTTCTGCTGATACGGCATCGAAAGGTCGCCGGTAACCAGAACCTCGAATCCGCCGCTTTCCGCCGCCTCCAGCAGCCGGCCGTTCTTCAAACCAGCCCAGCCGAGCCAGCCAACCGTGTACGTGTCGTGATGCGAAAGGTACGGCCGCAGATCGTGCGGAATGTTCTCGTCCAGCAGAACCTTCACGCGTGCAGTTGCGGTTCGTGAGAGTGCGCAAAGGTCAGCAGAGCGCGGATGGTCTGCATGTTAAGCGTCGGAAAACTCGCGTGAGTCTGCTCCGGCGTCCGGCCGTACTCTTCGTCGATGAGCACGACATCCGCCGGCACACGCGTGCCCCTGACAACGGGCTGCCCCGCCACCTTATCGGGATCAACCTCCACGAGATCGCAACCAGCCCAGTCCATGACGCCTCTCCCGATTTTACCGCTCTCACTCAGAACGGAATAACGGTCAGGTTAGGGATTCTCTGAAAGTGCCGCAAATTGCTGGTCAGCACGGCATCGCCTTGCTCAATCGCGGCGGCTGCGATCATCAGATCGTTAAACGGCAGCACATTTCCCGTCGCCGTTTCCTGTCCCTCGATCTGGCCCACAAGCCACCCGGTCTGTTCGGTGGCAGGATGGACCGGGATCAGGCTGACCAGTTCCTCCACGAACAGGCGGCGGGTCTGAGCGGCTTCCGGCGTCCGGGCGCGGAAGATTCCATGCGCCAGTTCGGCCACCGCGACCGGAGAGAGCGAGAGATCGAGCGGACCGTGAGCACGCAGGATGCTTTCGATGAAGTCGGGAAC
>CAINNJ010000024.1 GCA_903851195.1 uncultured Acidobacteriia bacterium | reverse complement strand
CTGACGCTCAAGGGACATCCCTTGGTGTGGCACGAGGTCTATCCGGCGTGGGCACCGACCAAACCCGACGAGGCGATCCCGCTGCTGCATCAGCGCGTCGAGGACATCATCGGGCATTTTCACGGGCAGATTGATTACTTCGACGTGCTGAATGAAGCCAACGCGTAATTGTTTAGCGTCTACCCGCTGGGGACGACCGGCAGCGGCGTGACTCTGGGCCACTGGCACAACGTCTGGCTGAGCCATTCGACCACGTCCGCTCCCCGCATTCTGACCGTCTCAAGCACGGTCAGCAGCACGCCCTGTGCCCACGCGCCGTGGTCCGTACGGCTTCCGCCCCAGACTTTCCGGTTGACCACCGCGAAGCGGATCGCCTGTTCGGCCCGCCAGTTGGTCGCGTCCACCCCCTGAAAATGCAGGAACGTGAACAGTTCGGCGCGGTGGTTCCAAAGATGCCTGCACAGCCGCTCGTTGCCCACATGCGACTTGGTCGGTTCGATGATCCGCATCATCCATTCCCACAGGCTGTGGCCGGCTTCGTCGGCCGCTGCGGGGGTGATCCGGCCCGCGTCGCGTTGGTCTCGGACATCCAGCGATTCGTGCAGAACGGCCTTGATTTTCCGGGGTGTCGCCGCCGCCGCGCCGGGGATTCCGTCGCATAGTTCCAGCATCGCGTCACACCGCCGGAGCAGGTGAGTGATACAGGTTTGGTGGTCGGCGAATCTGAACCGGTTGTAGGGCGACCATCCGTCGTGCGTCAGTTTTCCCGCATAGTTTTCGCCGATCAGTTCCACCGCCGCTTCATAGCCGCGTTGCCTGTGCACAAGGTAGGCCACGGCGTTGGGGCCGACCGCCGTGTGCATCCATGCCGACACGCCGCCGATCCGCCAGCCGGTCTCGTCGGGCACGAGCCACGGCGAGGATTGAAGCTGCTCGACGATCTGATCACGCTGCGGCTCGGTCCGTTTCGCCGCCCGGAGCATGACCTGGCACACGCCGCCGCGTGTGAAGGAGAGGCCGAAGAAATCGCTGAGCAGCGAAGCCGCCTTGCCGTGCGACAAGCCTAATCGCTTGTTGAGTATGACGGCCAGCGCTTGTGCATCGGGGCCAACCTGGCTGGCGCAGCAACCCAGGGCGTCGGAGGTCTGCAGGGGATGCCTGCCCTGCACCCGTTTGCGGCAGCATGTGCAACGGCCTACGGCGATATTGAACTTTCGAAGAATGGGCTTCCGCGGCAAATCGGCCTGATATTGATGCGCGACTTGGAGTTGCTCGACGCCGCCGCCACAACGCGGACACTTGTCGGGAAGAGGCGAATCGTAGACCTCGTCGACCTGATCCGGATCGGGAACGGCGCGGAATGCCTTGGTGCCGTAGTTATCGCCGGGCTTGCGTCCGGGCGTCTTAGGGTCCGGCTTGGGCGGGCCTTTGGAGAACGGAGCCGCCTGCCGCTTGCTGCCTCGTTCGCGGTCGGCGAGGAGTTGTTCGAGTTTGGCCAGCCGCGCTTCGAGCACAGCATTGCGAGCTTCCAACTCGGCGATGCGGCGATCGCAAGCCTCGTGGCCCTTGCGGTTCGGCGGTTCAGATGGGTTAACGATGGCGTCCATGCCAATTGATTTATCGGTAAAATCAGGCTGGAGACGCTAAACAATTACGAAAATCATTTCTCTTGAGACTTTGGGTTTCCGAGGTATTTCGCAGACAATTCAATTCTAAAATTGCTTTTATAGTCCCGACCCGCGCACTCATACAAGAGTTATCAGACGCCTTTGGT
>CAINNJ010000023.1 GCA_903851195.1 uncultured Acidobacteriia bacterium | reverse complement strand
GCATCGCGCTGGTGTCAGCAAAGCGGAGATCGCCCGCCGCCTCGGGATCGGCCGTACTTCCGTGCGCCGTATTCTTAAGACCTATTTCCCGGAGAAATAGGCCCCGCCCAAAACGCTTACGCACCCTCACCGAAAGGACACGATCAATTGCGGCGATGCACGCAATTCCCACGGCGTAGGCCAGCAAGTCGAGCACGCTAAACTCGGTCCCGAGAAGGCGGGCGCAGACGCGCACCACCAGGTGTGGGCTGGTGAGCATGTCAGCCGGCACTCGCGTCAACTGGAAAAACTCAATTGCAGCCATCGCGACCGCCGCGCACACCGCGACGTGTGCGATCCGTCCCGTGAGCCGGAAAAGAACATAGACCATAGCAGCGTAGAGCGAATCGCCGGGATACTTGTCCAGGATTCGGAACCCCGTGTGCGCGACTCGCGACAGGAGGCCCGCCGCGACGATTCCGGCCAGAATACCCCACCAGATCCCGCGTCCCCCTTCAACTCGTGCCATCTTTCGATGTTAAGTGCCGGGCGTTATCCCAACGGTCCGGTCAGGAACTGAGACGTGACTGCTTTTTCCAGGCCATGCTGAAGACGACGATCGACCGCGAGCAGCGTAGCGGTTTGGAGGCCGCGGACGCGAATTTTCCCCTGCCCGTAGGGGCGGAGCGGCTCCGGAGAATGTCGTTGTTTTCGACATTTCCACAGACAAACGGATGCCGACTACTGGTCCTTGTACAGGAGCATATAGGAATATGCGCCCCCAGTTTGCCGCTCATACGCCCCCAAAATGCCGATGATCGGCAGCAAACGCGCCCCCGGAATGCCGAACCGACAAGCCGACGCCGCCCGGAAATCCACTGCCGGCAACACCGCCCCCAATATGCCGATCTGCGGTCGCAGCTCGCTTGGAGGAAGTGCAGCCATAACTCCGACCGGGCGCGCAGCGCGGAATCGCCCGTACTCGGTGAAAACACGCGCCCCCAATATGCCGAACCACTGAATCCCACGGCGATTTCCTGTTTAAATGCGTTCATGCGTGTCACGCTCCACTTTGACGGCGGCATACCGAGTGAAGGGAATAATGGAAAACAACAACACCCCCATCCTCACGATTCGGGAGATCGCTGAGATCCTCCGCTGTTCACAGGCCCACGTCACCAACGTTCTTGCCGGGAAAGTGCACGGCGTCGCGAAGCTCGCCCACATGAACGTCGGCAGGCGCAAGCTGGTCCGCCATGACTGGCTCGACAGCTGGATGGAAGCCAACAAACACGCCTGAAGGACCCCATGACCAGAGCGCTCGAACAGCACTTCACCCTGCCGGAACTGGCGCAGCGCTGGCACGTGGACTACAAGACCGTCCAGCGCTGGTTTGAAAACCGCGACGACGTCCTGCGGTTTGGCCACGAGCACCGGCCGAAGAAACGGCGGCACGTCAGCATCCGAGTCCCCGCATCTGTCGCCGAGAAGGTCTATCAGGAGCGACTGGCGTGCTGAACCCCTACCGTCGCCACACCAGATCGTGCAAGCACTTCAACAAGCCGAACCCCCAGGAACTGACGAAGTGTGACTGTCCGATCTGGTGCTACGGCGTGCTGAACGGTCAGGAAGTCCGCAAGGCCATGCGGATGCGCGACTGGAAGCGCGCGCTCGAAACGACGAAGCAGTGGAGCGAGACACCACCGGACGCAGCCCCGGTCGCCACCGTCAAAGAGGCGATCGAGGCGTTCATCCGGCACCGGAAAATGCGGAACATGGCCGAATCCACCATCGAGAGTCACCAGAAGACATTCGTCCACCTGATTCAGTTCTGCGGCGCGAAGCCGATCTCCTCGGTAACGCTCGACATGTTGACACGATTCCAGGAGTCCAGAGTCTTCACGCCGAACCGAAAAGGCTCGAAGCCGCGGGCGATTCAACCGAGCACACTGAACAAGGAACTTAAAACGCTGCGCGCTCTGTTCGCGTTCGCCGCCAAACGAAAGTGGTGCGATGGAAACGTCGCAAAGGATCTCGAACCGGCGAAAGACGACGGACTCCCAACCCTTCCGTTTGACTCCGGGGAAGTCTCCCGTATTCTCGAAGCCTGCGACCGTCTGGAAGACGACAACCCGCTCACGCGCGACCTCAACCGCATTCGCGCCCGCGCGAGAATACTACTTATGCTGCACACGGGCTTCCGGATCAGCGACACCGTGAAGCTGGAGCGGAAACGGGTGGATCTCGAAACCGGCAAACTTCACATCCGGATCATGAAGACACGACGCCCGATGTACGCGAGTCTGCCGCCGGAGGTCACGGACGCGCTCCGTGCACTTCCCGACGATTCACCCTACTTCTTCTGGTCAGGCAATTCGAAACTGCGCACGGCGATCGGCAACGCCCGGAAGTCGGTTTCGCGTGTGTGCAAGCTGGCGGGAATCCACAATGGGCACCCGCACCGGTTCAGGGATACGTTCGCTATCGAACTGCTGAACCGGGGGGCGACCCTGCATACCGTACAGCTGCTCCTGGGCCACCGAAGCATCCGCACCACCGAGAAGCACTACGCACCTTTCGTGCTTGAATTTCAGCACGCTATCGACGCTGCAATCGCGAAGATTTCGTACCCCGACCGTACAAAAAACCGTACAATCTCTGAGGAGGCACTTTAAGCCAATGAAAACAAACAACCTGTTTGGCGGAAGCCAGTGGGGGTCGAACCCACCAGCGACACGAAGTGCCGCACGCCGGGTTTGAAGTCCGGGCCCGGCACCGGCCGGGATTGGCTTCCGTTTCTGAACCGAGGGTAGCAAAGAAACGACGGTTTATTGCGGGAATACCGCCGGGGCTTTGATTTGCTGCCAGCCTTTTCCGCTCAGGGCCTTCAGGAACGCCACGAGGTCGGCTTTCTCATCGGTGCGCAGGTGCTGCGGTTTAATGTGCGGATCCAGGTTTTTGTTCGGCGTCCCGCCCTTGTCGTAGTAATCCACCACTTCTTCGAGCGTCTTCAGACTGCCGTCGTGCATGTAGGGCGCGGTGTGCTCCACATCCCGCAGCGTCGGCGTTTTGAATGCGCCCCAGTCCAGGGGATCCTTCGTGATGTCGTAGCGGCCCAGATCCGGCTTCTCCGCGTTGATTCCCACGCCCAGATTCGAATACATATTGCTGGTAAAGTTGTGTCCTTCATGGCAGGCATCGCACTGCGCTTTCTGGAACACGTGGTAGCCACGAACCGCAGCGGGCGACATGGCATTCGCCTGCCCGGCCTTCCAGCGATCATACGGCGAATCTCCGGAAAGCACCGTGCGCTCAAACGTGGCGATGGCTTTGGCCGTCCGGTCCATGGTGATCTCGCCATCCCCGAAAGCGGCGGCGTAGAGCGGCTTATAACCCGCGATGCCGCGCAAAGCGGTCACGATCGCCTCATGGGTATTTCCCATCTCGATCGGATTCGCCATGGGACCGATGGCCTGCGCTTCGAGAGACGCGGCGCGGCCGTCCCAGAACTGGGCCAGGCTCCACGCGCGGTTAATCACGGTAGGGGCGCTGCGGCCGCCCTTTTGTCCGCCAATACCGGACGAGACCGGCTGTCCGTCCGTGAAGCCGAACTTCGGATCGTGACAGGTGGCGCAGGAGACGGTGCCGTCCTTCGAGAGGCGGCTATCGAAATACAGAATTTTTCCCAGTTCCGCTTTGGCCGCGGAATATGGATTGTCTTTGGGCCAGCTGATCGGCAGCAGGCCAAGGGGTTCCTTCGGCGCCCCGGACGGGCCGGCGGCAAACAGAAGTGCGGCCGGCATAAGAATACCGGCCGCGATTGCGTTCTTCGTCATTACAGTTCAGGATTTTGTGGCTGCCGCCGCGGATCTATTTATTGAGATAACCCTGCACATAAACGGCTTTTACGCCGTTAATGGAAGTCTCGGTGCCGGTCACGGTCATGACTTTCGCGAAATTGTCGCCCGCGGCCTTGCGGAAACTCACCTGGCCGTCGCGGCGGGGATCGTGCTCTTCGGCCATCAGCAGGTAAACCTGGCCCTCTTTGGTCACCAGACCGATGGGTTCGCCGTTGGCAATGCATTTCTTGCCGCAGGAGGAGTGCTTGTCACCGTGTTTGCCGAGCTGCAGATAGCAGGAAAGATCGAGGATTTCGCCGGTCAGAGTGACGCTTTTGCCCGGGACCGGTTTGTTGTCCACGGAAGCGGCCCTGGTGGTGTTCGACCACGGATCGTCGGCCTTCTGGCCGATGTCGCCCTGGGTGGCCCAGCCACCGGTCGGCTCCATGCCAGGCTGCAGAATGCCCGCTTTCGTGGCGCCCTTTGCCGGCGCTTTGTCCGCCATTTTGTCCTGCGATAACGCGATTCCGGCGGCCACGCAGACGGCCAGTAGTGAGAGAGCAGCTTTTCTGATCATTCGATTCCTCATCACAAATTCTATTACGGATCCAGGCACGGCGGAACGGCGCGCCGCGGTGGTTTGGGATGCACCAGACGATTCGTCCGTCCCGGTGCAAGCGGAATCCATGGGGCCAATGGACAGCAGCGTCAGGCGGCCGCGGTTGCGGCGGCGGTTGCGGCGGCGGCCTGGTCTATGACCGGGGGCGCGCCGGCGCCGCAGCAACGTCTGAATTTCAGGCCGGAACCGCAGGCGCAGGCGGCGTTGCGGGGCGTCCGGGTTTGTTTTGTTTCGGGGGCGGGGGGGGCGGATGCAGCAGGTTTGTCGTAGCGCTTCATGAGCGTGTCGACGGGAATAGGCGGGATGGCGTCGAAGGCGGCGGCGTGGACGGCGTTCTCCAGTTTGATTTGTTCGATTTTGGCGAGGTCGAGTTGCGCGTTCACGGCGGCGGTGATGCCTTTGGTGATTTGCGTGGTGTCGGAGATGCCGAGGCGGGTGGGTTCGAATTGCGCGGGGAGGGTTTCGACGCGCAGGCGGCGCTCGGTTTGCAGGCGGCGGAGTTCGGCGGTGGCCCGGTTGAGGATGCCGAGGGCCTGGGTGCGGGCGCGGTCGACGGAGGTCTGGATTTCGGCGAGGCTGGCGTAGAGGGTGGCGTCGGCGGGGTCTTCCTGTCTTTTTTCGGCAATCGCGAAGGATTTTTCGACCAGATCGGATTCGACGTTGGCGCAGCGGCGGAGACGCCAGGTAGCGCGGAGGATCTCGATGGCGTAGGCTCCTTCGAGGGCGTCCTGTGGGTTGAGGCGGTCCCAGAGAGCGGTGGTGAGTTCGTTGTACTCGGGTTCGTCCTGCGGGAGGACGAAGTTGCGGGTGGAGAAGAGGTGGAGTTTGCAGGCGTTTTGGGAGGAGGCTGCTTTTCCGGCTTCGGTGCGGGGGCCGGTGGAGGCCTGGGCGTTACGGCGATTGGATTCGGTTTGCGCGGTGGATGACATGGTGGTTCCTTCCTGGCGTGAGAATGGCGCACGGGCGGGGAGGAGATGGCGAGGGGAGTGGGTTAAGTGGTTGATTTTGTGGGGAAAAAAGTCGGTAAATAGCGGGGAACGGCCTGTCAGCGATTCGAGTCTGTATGGTTCAGAACGTCGAGCAGTCGCCGGGATGGATTCGTACCGGATCTGCGCCGTCGCATCGGAGGTTATGTCATAACGCACACCTGCTTGTATCTGTTCCCGCGTCAAAATATTATCGAAAAGCAGGACTTTTGTGAAAGCCGTCAGAACGCACGGCCGGGGCGGGCCGGAACAGATATTCTTCGAGGATGCACCTCTGCCGGAGGTCCGAAGCGGAGATGTACTGGTGCAGGTGCGT
Organism: uncultured Acidobacteriia bacterium; assembly: GCA_903851195.1. Classification (GTDB taxonomy): domain Bacteria; phylum Acidobacteriota; class Terriglobia; order Bryobacterales; family Bryobacteraceae; genus BOG-234. The sequence continues at coordinate 219,265 of CAINNJ010000023.1, read as the reverse complement.
GCCACCGGCATCACGCCCGCGGAATTGACCTGGGACGAGACCTATCAGAACGCGGATGGGACGCCCCGAATCCCTGGCATTCCGGGGCATGAAATTTCGGGGATCGTGGAGCGGATGGCGGACGATGTAACCGATTTTCGGATCGGCGACGAGGTCTATGGACTTGCCGATTTTCCGCGTGACGGCGCGGCTGCTGAGTTCGCGGCAGTGCGGGCGGTCAACCTGGCGCTAAAGCCGCGCGGCATCCCGCACACCCAGGCCGCGGCGCTGCCGCTTTCGGCGCTCACAGCCTGGCAGGCACTCTTTGAACATGCGCACCTTGCCGCGGGGCAAAACGTACTGGTCCACGGCGGCGCGGGCGGTGTCGGGTCACTGGCGGTGCAACTGGCGCGTTGGCGAGGGGCGCGCGTACTGGCCACGGCGTCGTCGCGCGACATGGCGTTCGTGCAGAGCCTGGGAGCGGATGTTGTTATCGATTATCACGCTACGCCCTTCGATCACCCCGCTACGCCCTTCGAAGACACGCTGCGAGACATCGATCTGGTGCTGGACACGATCGGCGGTGAAACGCGGAGGCTTTCGTGGCGCGTGCTTCGGAAGGGAGGCGTACTGGTGACACTGGTTTCGCCGATTCCGACCGGCGAAGCTGAGCAGAACGGCGCGCGCGGGATATTTTTCATCGTGAGTGGCAATCGAGGACAGCTTGATCAAATCAGCGCATTGGTTGAGGGCGGGAATCTGAGGCCGGTGATAGCCGAAGTGTTTCCGCTTTCCCGTGCACGGGAAGCATTCGAATATGGACGCGGAAACCATGCTCCCGGCAAGATCGTGCTTCAGGTGGCTTCATAGCGGGCAGAGTTCGGCTGATGCGGTGCGCCGGCAGGGGGATCGGGCTCTTTGCTGTTTAATTTGAGCGGAAATGCGCGAACCGGGTGATCCGGATCTGACCGGCCGTTTCCGGTGTCGGGACGCGATGTCGGTTCAGCCGCGATCGCGTTCGAAGTTGCCGGACTTCTTCGCCTCGGTCAGCCGCCGCTCCGCTGGATCCGCGGGTATCTGCGAACGCCTGTGAGAATGTCCGCGCCGAATGCGGCGGAAGCGGCGTTCCTGCCGTAAGTCGGACTTCTGATTCAGTAACCGTCATCATTTCCGGCGCCGGTGGCGGATTCGCAAGCCGCGCCAGCATCTGGTGCGAAGTTGGGCAGATTGTTCCCCGGCACTCCGGTTGGCTACCGGCGCTGTTGGCGGGTTTCCAACCCGCCGCAGGATGACATCCTGCCCTACATCGAGAGGGCGGTTTCACCGGGTCGGCCCCCGGAGTTCAGACCAGCGCGTTGCGGCAGTACTCCACGCAGCGGGCAAGTTCCGTCATCACGTCCGAGCCCTGGGGGGTGGGGTACTCGAACTCGATGGTGGCCTGGAAATTCCACTTGTTCTTCTTCATCAGCTGAAGCACTTCGGCGATTGGCACGTCGCCCGTTCCGAACGGAACCGTCGCGCCGTCCAGTTTCCGGTCCTTCACGTGGATATGGGTGATCTTGTCGTGATGGGCCATCAGATAGGGAACGGGCGAGGTTTTGTTACCGACCAGAAAATGACCGAGGTCAAGATTGATGCCGTTGTAAGAAGAGACCTGCATGGCCTTGTCCCAGTTCTCCGGCGCGCCGAACGCTTCGCCGCCCGGCCCCGCCGTATGACCGTGATAGCCCACCATGATCCGGTGTTTCGCCGCGAATTTCCCGAGCCGCTCGACGTCGCCCAGCCGTCCTTCGGTCGACATCGCCTGGCAACCGAGGTTTTTCGCCACGTTGAAGAAATAGTCCGTGGCGGCATCGCTGAACGAGTTGAAGTTGTCGATTTTGAGGATCTGGATCCGGACGCCGGCGTTTTCGAATTTCGCGCGGAAGTCCCGGATCCGGTCCATGGAAAGCGCGAGGCGCCACGCCTCCAGCTTGCGGGCAGTCTCTTCGGCGGCCGCTGTTTGCTCGGGCGTGAGGGGAGCGCGGCCCCGTCCGCCGCGCGCGGCGCCGCCGGGAGCATCGAACCCTGAAGCAAACACGCCGGGCGCCCCGAGTTCCGCCTCCACGGGTTGCAGCCGCAACTCACAGGCGCTCAGATTGAGTTTCGTCATGTATTCGAGGATCTTGTCCGCGGTTCCGGACATTCCCCGAAAACTGTAGGGGACGTTCAGTCCGATCTGGACGCCGCCCCATTTCGAGTCCGGTTTGGCCAGCAGCGCGGAGGCCGGCAGCACGGCCAGCGCAAGTTTTCCGATGTCGCGTCTTGTGTAAGTCATACCGTTTACGATTCGCCGAGTATATCGTATTGAAAAATGCCGGCCGGAGCAGGGGGCGTCCGGCGCAGCAGTCCGGCGCGGCCGGGGCGGCGAAGAGAAAGGGGCCATGGCATGGGGTCCGCGCGGTGTGTGCGGAGAACTACAGCCGAACGCAATAGGACACAGCCGGCACCGAGTCTCGATGCATGCGCGGACGATCCACCCGGAGGCCCCATTAAAATCTGCGCCGTTGATCGTGGGTTGTATCCTCGAAACGCTCCAAATATTTCCACATTAGGTTTGGAACGTGTTTGGGCGTCAAGTACAGTGACCTGCCCGGCGGCATTTCGATTGGCTATGATGGAACCAGGACAGTGCCATGTCAGAGCATGCCATGTCAGAGCAGGTTCAAACTATCGTGGAGGCTGTTCGCGGTCTGAGCGCCGAGCAGCGACGGGAACTCATGGAGGCACTGGCAACCATTGAAGCGCCTCGCCACGTTACTACCGGCAGGAAGCAATTGATCGATTCGATCAAAGGCAAGTACCGGCATATCCCGACTTCGAGCGAGTCGTTCCTGAGCCGGAAAAGGGACGAGGTAACCCTGGAATCCCGACCGTGATCTTCGTACTCGATGCGAGCGCGATGATCGCGTTCCTTCGGGGTGAACCTGGCGCCGACGCGGTAGCCAATGCTCTTCTCGATCCAGAATCGCAATGTTATGCGCACGCCCTGAATCTCTGCGAGGTCTTCTATGATTTTGAGCGGGCTGCCAACCGGCACGAGGCACTGCGGGCGGTATCGGACCTGACACGGTTGGGCGTAATGGAGGATGCAAGCCTGGTGCCGCGCGTTTGGCAAGCGGCTGGAACACTGAAAGCCAGACTCAGGCGTGTTTCACTGGCGGACTGCTTCGCCATTGAGTTGGCGGAGCGTGTGCAGGGCACCATCCTAACGGCTGATCATCATGAATTCGATGCTTTGGCGGGGCAGACGGAGTTCCGAGTCCAGTTCATCCGCTAACGCCGACGCCGCTCCGTTGCTCTTTGCCAGTCGGCGAGTAGAGCGTGCCGGATTCGCGTCGCGATCCGGACTTTTCGTTCCTAATCACCGCCAACCGTCAGCTTTCTCCGGGCGCCCGACGATCCGACAGGAGCATGAAGGTGTACCACAAGCACTGCCCGTTTAACGCCTGACCGCCCATGGGCGCCAGGAACCGGCTCCGCTGGCTCCGCCCCGCGCCGCCCGAATTGGTATCGCTTCTCGCCGCCCCTGACACTAATTAGACCTCTTGCCCGTGGTGCCCTCTAAAGCAAGCGATCAAAGGCGTCATCATCACCATACTCCTCAGCAGCCACGTTGAGTTAAGCGAGGGAGCCTTTCAGCATCGTGTAAGAGTGCGGCGGGAAGCGGTGGATCAGTTTGCTGCCGCTGGCCGTGACGCTGCTGGTGGCGGTCTGCACGGTGGTCTTTCCGAAATCGTTCTCGGCCTTGATATCCGGCCCGGTCACGACGGCCACTTCGAACTTGCCTTTGAAAGCGCCGTCCTGGATTTCGATCTCGGCTTCCACGTCCTGATCGAGGTGGCGGTTCACCACATTCATGGTGACGACGCCGTTGTTGAGAGACGTGGAGACATCCAGCCAGGTCGCCCTGCAGAAGCTCTTGATCTCGTACGTGGGAGGGGAGCGCGGCCCCGTCCGCCGAGCACAGCGCCACCGGGAGCATCGTACCGTAAAGCATACAGTCAAGCTATCTCCGAGTGCCGGACGATCCGCCCGCAGTTCCGGTAAACCCTTTGCCGTTACTCGCGGGCCTCTTTAGCAGGGATTCAAACGACGTGAGGCCGACGGCACTTGCCCTGCCCAGAGTTGACCTTCAGCAAACTCCGCCGTGCTATCCCGGTATTCTGCATACTCTCGTGCGTCTATTCCTTACCGTAAAATCGCCCCACACGCTGGCGCGGTGGCAACGGTATCTCATTCGGAAACCTGCCTTCAACGCTGGTCAGAATTCGCTCCGCCCTTTGAATCTGGCCGCGAATCATCTTCGCAATATCTGCAAGCATGTCGCGCCCCTGCGCTTCCGCGTCGGCAATCTCCTGCCGCAACCGGAAAATCTCCGTGCTCCGCAGCCGCTCCTGTTCCCGATCGAGCGCCGCCAGGCGCTCCCTGCCGTCGCGCAATTGCTCCATGACTCGCACCAGTTCCGCCCCGGTCATGCAGCCGGGCTCTCTGCCATCGGCATAGTGGAAATCTTCCAGAATCCGCTGCAGCGCCTCCGCATCCCCTGCGTGATACGCACGGTTCGCCTCCGCCATGAACCTGGTGCGGCGCCCCTGCTCCTCCGGACTTTCAGCCAGATCCGGGTGCAGCCGACGCGCCGCATCCCGATACAGCGATTTCAGCTCGCTCGAAGGCGGCGCAGCGGAACCACCGCACCCGCCCTGCGCCTGATCACCGCACTGCTCCTGTTCCTCTGCCAGCGACGGGTTTATCAGTGTCCGAAGCTCGAAAATCCTTTTGTGGATCGCATCCAATTGCTCGTAGAGCGACCCCACGTCGCGGACGTAACGCACCTCCAGCGCCGCCAAATCCTCCCGGAGCGTGGACACATCGAGCTCCCGTTCGGAAAGCTTCGTCAGAAGCTCAGCGAATTCTTCGCGCCTCGCGGCAAGCTCTTCCGTGTCCGGTCTGTGGCGTAGCGTAATCTGGCCCGACATGCAGGTGTTATCCCAAGGTATCAGGAACCACACCCACCATTAGGTGCAGAAACATCGGCGGATGCTTCTTCGCGCCCGTCCGCCGCCCTCGGTGGGAGCCAGAGACCGCCGACGCTCTTTACGGCTCCAGTTCGCAGGCGTTCCACACGATGTGCTTCACCATCCTGAGGACTCCTTCCCGGTGAAACGGTTCCTTCCTGAGGATCTCCTCGGCCTCAGCCCAATCCTTCGTGGCAAGGACGATCACTGATGTACGGTTGTCCGTCACGGGGCCGGCCGCAATCACCTTGCCGGATTTCATTAACTCTCGCATATAGGCGAAATGCTCCGCCTGAAAATGCGCTGTGTTCGGTGCATTCTCCCCAAGTTCGGAAAGGATCAGCGTTCGTTGAGGACATCGCATGCCAGGCGGGGAACTCTGCGCCGGCGCGAGAGCGGCCAGGCAGAACAGAATCGAGATTGCTCGTATCCGCATGTGGCAATCATAACGCCCACGGCATCGACCAGCTTCATTAAAAACGGCTTTGTCGGCTCCGGGTCACGGGCGAACACCGGACCGCTCCCGAGAATGCGGTGCCGTTGCCGAACCCGGGTGCGTTTTGGCAAAAGACTGAAATCACCAGGCCGTCATGTCGTCAGCGTCCAGTTGATTTGAAGCTGGCTCCGGTCGGATCACGCGCGACGGGCCGGCTCTCAGCGTGAGGATCTCATTCGCAGAATGCGATTTCCTGCATGGGATAAAGCTTGCGATTTTGTGTCCAGCATGGCTTTCTTGGTATCGCCGCAGGTATTCTCCGGCAAGGCGGCCCGTCTTCTAATCAGAGGCAACGCAGTTCAGCACCCCGAACACGTCTTCCAGCGTCTTATATTCCGATGGACGGGCGCCTGCCCAGAGTTCGGCGACGCTGACCGGGGAGATCAGGATCCGTGCATCGGACCGGCCCCGTTCGATCCACCGCTCCACCACGGCCTTGTCACGGCCCCGTGAGACTTCGATCAGGATGTCGGAATCGATGCGGACGGTCAACGGCCTCCCAGCCGGTCCAGCCGTGATCCCGTTCGAAGCTGACGGACTTCTTCGCTGCTGTCAACCGCGGCGCCGCGGGATCTTCGCGTACCTGTGAACACCTGCATGGCCGCCAGACGCGTCTGCACGCTGCGGATATAACGATCCCGCGCTGCCTGCCGAACGAGTTCCGAAACGGTAGTCTTTTCAGTCCGGGCCCGAGCGTGCAACACAACCCACAACTGGTCATCCAGGTAAAGCTGCGTTCTTCTCACGATGCAGATTGTACATCGCAAAGTCCCTGTCGAATTTCCTGGTATTCGACACCAAACCGCGCTACGTCAGGCGATCGAGCCTTTCAGCATTGTGTAAGAGTGCGGCGGAAAGCGGTGGCGCAGTTTGCTGCCGCTGGCCGTGACGCTGGTGGTGGCGGTCTGCACGGTAGTCTTTCCGAAATCGTTCTCGGCCTTGATATCCGGACCGGTCACGACGGCCACTTCGAACTTGCCTTTGAACGCCCCGTCCTGAATTTCGATTTCGGCTTCCACGTCCTGATCGAGGTGGCGGTTCACCACGTTCATGGTGACGACGCCGTTGTTGAGAGACGTGGAGACGTCCAGCCAGGTCGCCTTGCCGAAGCTCTTGCTCTCGTACGTGGGGCAATCGAGAAACGTCTGCAGAGCCGCGCCGCGGGTGTTCTTCGCGAACAACTGCAGCGGATGAAAAATCGTCTGCAGGAACATCCCCTTCTCATTGGTAAAGATCGGCGCGATCACGTTCACGATCTGGGCCATGTTCGCGATCTTCACGGTATCCGCGTTGTTCACGAACGTGTTGAGCATGGTCGCGATAACCAGCGCGTCTTCGAGGTTGTAATGCTCTTCCAGAATTTTCCGGCCGCGCTGGCTGTTGCCGCGGGCGCGATACCAGACGTTGTATTCGTCGAACGCGATGTAAATGGGATTCTTCGGACTGAGTCCGCCCTGGGCCGCGCGGATGATGCCGGCCGCGGTGCGAATCCGGTCGTCGAGCTGATTCGATACCGCCACGAAATCGTGATAGTCGTTGGCGGCGTTCCCGACGTAGGTGTGGAGCGACAGGTATTCGATGTGGTCCTTGAGATAAGCCAGCACCTCGCGGTTCCAGCCCACCCAGTCGGAGCCTTCGCGGAAGTTGGAGGAGCCGGCGGCGATCAGCTTCACGTTCGGGTCGGTCCACTTCATCAGCTTGGCCGCTTCGAGCGCGAACTTGCCGTAATCCTCGGCGGTGCGGTGACCCATCTGCCAGGGTCCGTCCATCTCATTGCCCAGGCCCCAGTACTGCACTTTCCAGGGCTTTTCGCGGCCGTTCTGCCGGCGCAGTTTGGTCATGGCGGTGCCGTCGGCCACGTTGCAGTATTCCACCCACTGCTGCGCCTCGGTCCAGGTGCCGGTGCCCAGATTCGCGCAGACATAAGGCTCGATGCCGAGAGCTTCGGTGTAGTCGAGAAACTCATGGGTGCCGAAGCGGTTGCTCTCGACGGTGCCCCACGCCATTTCGAGACGCGCGGGGCGCTGGTCGCGCGGGCCAATGCCGTCTTTCCAGTTGTAGTTCGACGAGAAGTTGCCGCCGGGCCAGCGCAGGAACGTGACGTCGAGGTCTTTCACGGCCTTCATTACGTCTTTGCGATAGCCGTTCTTATCGGCCAGAGGGGAGCCTTCTTCGAAGATGCCGCCTTCGATACAGCGGCCCAGGTGCTCGGCGAAGTTGCCGTAGAGCTTGGGGTCGATGTCGCCGATCCTGCGGTCGGCATCGATTTTGATGCGGGCCTGAATGGCTTTGGCTTGCGCGTGTAGTCCAACCGGGATGGCGAGCGGAGCCGCGAGGGACAGGGCGAAATCGCGTCGGGAGATCATATGTGCTTACAAACAAATATCACACTATTGTGCGATGCTCGGTCTGTGGAATTCCGCCAGCTCGAGCTGTTCCTTGCGGTGATCGATTGCGCCAGCGTGACCAAGGCCGCGGAGAAGCTCTGCGTGTCGCCTGGCGCGATCAGCATGCAGTTGCGCAGCCTGGCCGGGGAACTGCATACCGATCTTTTCGTGCGGTCCGGCAAGCACATTGTGCCCACGCCGGCGGCTCTGCGGCTGGCGGAGCATGCGCGCGTGGTGGTCCGGCAGATGCGGGATATCGAGTACGAATTCGATGCCAGTCCGGCCGCCGATTCCCGGCTCTTCCATCTTGCGACCGGCGCCACCACGCTGATCCACCACGTGGGGCGGCCGTTGCAGTTGCTGCGCCAGCGCTACCCGGATACGCCGATTCACATTACAGTTTCGGCCACGGAAGAGATGGTGGCGGGGCTGCTGGATCGGCGTTTCGACCTGGCGCTTATTACCCTGCCGTTTCCCACTGAGAAGCTGATCGTGCGGCCTCTGTTCGAGGAGGAACTGCTGATCGTGCAGCATGCGGAGAAGCCTTCGCGGGCGTGGAAGGTGGGGGCGATCCGGCCCGAGCAGCTGAACGATGCGCCGTTCCTGCTGTATCCGAAGCGCAGCAACATGCGGTCGATTATCGACGGCTTTCTGGCGGAGATCGGGGCGCGGCCGCGGGTGATTATGGAGGCCGACGACACGGCGGCTATCCGGCGCATGGTGGAATCCGGGTTCGGCTATTCGATACTGCCCGAGTACGCGCTGCGGGACCAGCCCGGGAATTTCCGGGTGTTCCGGATTCCGGGCAGGAAGATCTCGCGGATCCAGGCGCTTGCCATGGTGGCGACCGAACATCCGCGCGCTTTGACGCTGGCTATCGCGAAGTTTCTGGAAGCGCAGATGAAGCTGCGGTGAGTCGCGGGGGCGAAAAATCGTTTAATCTTGAAATCGAATGAATTCGCGAATCTTTGCGGCGGCTTTGGTGTGCACTGGCCTGGGCATGGCCCAGCAGACCGACTGGCCCGGCTACGGTGGAGGCCCGGCGGGCACGCGGTACTCGGCGCTGAAGCAGATCGACCGCACGAATGTTTCGAAGCTCGAAGTCGCGTGGACGTACGACACGGCCGATGGCCCGGGCGATCCGCAGACACAGCCGATCATGGTCGACGGCGTGCTTTACGGGCTGACGCCGAAACACAAACTGATTGCGCTCGATGCCCGCACCGGCAAACTGCTGTGGCAGTTCGATTCGGGGATCGCGGGGCGCGGCGCGAACCGGTCGGTGGTGTATTGGGGCGAAGGGGAGGACCGGCGGATTTTCACGTCGATTCAGAGCTTTGTTTACGCCGTGGACGCCCGCAGCGGAAAGCCGATCGGCAGCTTCGGCAAGGCTGGCCGCATCGATCTGCGGGAGGGGCTGGGGCGCGATCCCGAGAAGCAGTCCGTGGTGCTCACGAGTCCGGGGGTGATCTATAAAGATCTGCTCATCATGGGCGGACGGCTGCCGGAAGCGCTGCCCGCGCCGCCCGGCGACATCCGCGCCTATGACGTGCGCACGGGGAAGCTGCGCTGGCAGTTCCACACGATTCCGCATCCCGGCGAGTTCGGTTATGAGACGTGGCCGAAGGATGCGTGGACGTACACGGGCGGCGCGAATACCTGGCCCGGGTTCGCGGTGGATACGGCGCGCGGCATCGTCTTCGCGCCAACCGGTTCGGCCGCGACCGATTTCTACGGCGCGGATCGCGCGGGGAACAACCTGTTCGCCGATACGCTGCTCGCGCTGAACGCCGAGACCGGAGAGCGCATCTGGCACTTTCAGGCGGTGAAGCACGACATCTGGGATCGCGACTTCCCTTCCCCGCCCACGCTGGTGCAGGTGCGGCAGAATGGCCGCCTGATCGACGCGGTGGCGCAGACCACGAAGCAGGGGTTCGTTTATCTGTTCGAACGGACCACGGGCAAGCCGCTGTTTCCGGTGGAGTATCGCAAGTATCCGGGCAGTTCCGTGCCGGGAGAAAGCGCGGCGGATACCCAGCCGCTGCCCACGAAACCCGCCCCGTTTTCGCGGCAGCTGTTGACGGAAAACATGCTGACGACGCGCACTCCGGAGGCGCACCAATGGGCTCTGGAACAGTTTCGCGCCATGCGCAGCGAAGGGCAGTTCATCCCTTTCACGACCGGTAAAGAGACCGTGATCATGCCGGGTTTCGACGGCGGCGCGGAATGGGGCGGGTCGGCTTACGATCCGCAGACCGGCATCCTTTATGTGAACGCGAATGATATCGCGTGGACTTCGAGTCTGGCGGCGACGCAGACCGGGAATTCGGGGCGCAGCGTGTATCTGACGAGTTGCGCCAATTGCCATGGCGACGCGCTGCTGGGCGCCCCACCGTCGATCCCGGCGCTGACCGAGTTGCGGGGCAGGAAGACGGCGGAACAGATTGCGGCGGTGATTCGGGAAGGCGCCGGCCGCATGCCGTCTTTCCCCGGGCTGAAAGCGGCCGAAGTCAGCGCGATTGCGCAGTATCTGCTGAGCGGCGAGAGCAAGGAGATGCAGAGCGAAGGACCTTCGCCCACGCGGCCGGCCTACCGGTTCACGGGATATCACAAGTTCCTCGATCCGGATGGATACCCGGCCGTTGCACCACCGTGGGGCACTCTGAACGCCATTAATCTGAATACCGGCGAATATGCATGGAAAATTCCATTGGGCGAGTATCCGGACCTGGCGGCGAAGGGGATGAAGAACACCGGGACCGAGAATTATGGCGGGCCGGTGGTGACGGCGGGAGGACTGGTTTTCATCGGCGCCACCAATTTCGACCGGAAATTCCACGCTTTCGACAAGACGACGGGAAAGCTGCTGTGGGAAGCCACGCTGCCCATGTCGGGCAACGCGACGCCCATTACCTATGAGGCAGGAGGCGAGCAGTTCGTCGTGATTTTCGCGACGGGCGGCAAGAGCGGGCGCGGCGGCGTGTCCGGCGGCATCTACACGGCATTCCATTTACCGCATAAGCCTTGACTTTGTAACACAAGAGGCAATATAGTGCCTTCATCTCTCGCAAAGGAAGGTCACTATTATGCCTGCACGCCCGCGGTCTGCAATCTTCAGGCCCGAACGTCTCGCTCGTCTGTCAAGTCTGTTTTTATTGAGTTGCTCGTTTGTCTGGGGGCAAGCCCAGACCGGATCGCTTTCCGGCGCCGTGATGGATGCGCATAACGCAGCCGTAGCCGGCGCCGCCGTGGATGCCACGAACGTCGATACAGGCGTTACGCTTCACACCGTTTCTTCGGAAGCGGGACTCTACGTATTTCCCAGTCTCCAGACCGGCATCTGGAACGTTTCGACCGAAAAGGCCGGTTTTAAAAGACTGGTCCGCAACGGAATTCAGATCTTTATCGCGCAACGGCAGGCGCTTGACCTGCAGCTTGAAGTCGGCGACGTGAAGCAAAGCGTGGAAGTCAGCGCGAGCCAGACGCTGCTCGATGCCGAAACCAGCGAACGCGGCCAGACACTGACGCCGAAGATGTATCGCACGCTGCCATTGTGGTCGGGCGGTCTGCAGAATCCCTCGGCATTTTTGGGCTACATGGCCGGTGTTAATCAGGGCGGCGAAACCAGCATCGCGGGTTCGACGGGGCGCTCACGTGAGCAGCTGATCGACGGCACCAGCAACGTGATTCCCGAATCCGGCGGCACGGTTTTCAATCCGCCGAGCGGGGAATCGTTCAGCGAAGTCAAACTTCTGGTGGGCACTTATACGGCGGAGTACGGGCGCGTGGGCGGCGGTATTGAAGTGTTCACCACGCGCTCCGGCAGCAACAGCCTGCACGGCACGTGGGCTTACAACATGCGCCGGGACATCTGGGAAGCGGCGGGGTGGAGCGTCAATCAGAACCGCAACAACGCGCCCGGCTTCCGTCCGAAGGATCGCCTGAACGCCACCAGCGGCGGCGTGGGCGGACCGGTCTGGATTCCCAAAATCTACAACGGCCGCAACAAGACGTTTTTCTATTTTTCGAGCGATCACGATCTGCGCCCGGTGAGTCCGGCGGCGATTCTGAACACGGTTCCGACCGCCGCGCAGTTGCAAGGTAACTTCAGCGGGATCCCGCAGGTCATTTACGATCCGGCCACCACGGCGGGATCGGGATCCACCGCCACGCGCACACCGTTCACCGGCAACATCATCCCGACCAGCCGGTTCAGCAAGATCTCGGCGGCGATTCTGCCGTTCGTTCCGGCTCCCACGGGCGCGGCGCTTTCGAACAATCACGCGTTTGTGAACACTTCGCAGGTGACCGACCATATCTATGCGTTCAAGATCGACCACAACTTCACGGACCGGAACCGCATCTCTTATTTCCAGTCCTGGGACAGCCAGCTGACGCATGCGGTGTCGGACTTCACGGGGCCGCTGGGCACGGCGCTGGGCGATCAGTACCAGAAGCCGCATATTTACCGGATCAATCACGATTTCACGTTCTCTCCCACGGTCCTGCTGCACACCACGTTCGGCTATTCGACGACGGTGCAGCAGTGGTTCGTGCCGGATCAGAGCGGCTTCGCTTCGAAGGTGGGTTTCCAGGGTCTGACCGGAAACTCCGACGTGACGCCGGTGATCCAGTTCGCCGCAGCCGACGCTTACACGGCGTGGGGCATGCAGCAGGGCAAGGTGAATAGCGGCGGCCAGAACAACTATACGCCGCAGATCGACCAGGGCCTGACCTGGGTGAAAGGCAAGCACGAGTTCAAGATGGGCTGGGGTTATCGCCGCCCGCAGACCTTCTCGACCGATCTGGCCGGCACGAACGGCACCTACGTGTTCGCCCGCAATGAGACGGCAAATCCGGCTGCTACGGGAACCACCGGGAACTCGTTCGCCAGTTACCTGCTCGGTCTGCCGGATTCCGCGACAGCGGCCGCCACGCCGGTGCAGGACGCGCACATTACTTATCAGTACTATGACGCGTATTTTCAGGACAACTGGCGCATTCGTCCGAATCTGACGCTGAACCTGGGCCTGCGGTATGAAGTGCCGATTAACTGGTACGCGCCGACGATGGGCTCGGTCAGCCTGACCACGCCGAATCCGGCGGCCAATAATTACCCCGGCGCTTATGTGTTCCCGGGCAGCGGTCCGAATCGCCTGGGCGTGACGCGCTTCTGGCCGACCGATTACACCAACCTCGGACCACGCGCCGGTTTCGCGTACCAGATCAACCAGAAGACGGTGCTCCGCGGCGGCTTCGGTATCTTCTATGAAGCCACCAGCAACGGCGGTTGCGGTTGCACGCTGGGCGCGAACGGCTCATTCGCCCAGATCTCGGACGGTCTGAATGCTCCGTTCCAGTGGGATGGCGGCATCCCGAAACCGGCCGGCTACCAGCCGCCGCCCTTCCTTGGCCCCAGCATTGGCAACGGACTCTCGGTGGACTATCTGGGACCGACGTTCGGCAAGGCGCCGCGCGTTTACAACTGGAGCCTTAGCCTGCAGCGCGAAATCAAGCATTTCCTGGTGGAAGCGGAGTACGCGGGCAATCGCGGACGCGGCCTGAATTCCACGGTGGATCTGAATCAGGTGAACCCGGCGTATCTGTATCTGGGCGCGAGCGGTCTGCTGCAGAAGACCATCACCGATCCCGCCGTGGTCGCGGCCGGCTTCAAGAAGCCGTATGCGAACTTCCCCGACAACGGCACGCTCGCGCAGTCCCTGCGGCCGTATCCGCAGTTTCTGAACGTGTGGTCGCGCAACAGCGGATTGGGAAAGACGTGGTATGACGCGGCGACGTTCAAAGTCATCCGGCGATTCGGCGACTGGCAGTTCCAGGCGTCTTACGTCCGCTCGAAGACTCTCTCTCTGCTCACCTACCGGCAGATCTTCTCGCAGAGCCAGGTGTATCCGCAGGATAACTACAATCTGACTCAGCCGAAGTCTTACCTGCCCTTCGATCTGCCGAACGTGTTCAATTTCCTGAGCAGCTACGATCTGCCGTTCGGGAACGGAAAACGTTTCCTCGGCGGCAAGAATCGCGTGGTGAATGCGGTGGTGGGGAACTGGACCGTTTCCGACACGCATCAGTATCGCAGCGGCGCGCTGATCGCGTTGACCTGCCCGAACACGCTGGGCAACGGTGTGCTGTTCACCAGTTCGCGGATGTGCAACGCCAACGGCGGTACCCTGCTGACCGGTCAGGACCGCACTTCGCTCGACCCCAATAACCCCAACAGCCTGTACTTCAACGCGGCGCCGTTCTCTATCCCGTCACAGTTCTCGTTCGGGACGTCTTCGCAGTACAACGGACGTTTCCGGCAGCCGCCGGTTCTGGTGGACAACATCGCGCTGGTGAAACAGCTCGCGATCTGGCCCAAAGGCGACGGCAATCAGCTGCGACTGCAGTTGCGCGCGGACGCTTTCAATCCGTTCAACCGGACCAACTTCGGCGTCAACGGGACGGTGGGGAATGCCAACTTCGGGCGCGCGACCGGCCCGCAGTATGGTCCGCGACTGATCACGATGGGACTGCGTTTGTATTTCTAGTTGTTTGACCGGTGAAGGTGTCGGCGGGCTGGAAGCCCGCCGACAGCGCCGGTTACCAACCGGCGCGCAGATTGACAATCTGCCCCACATCACCAGAGCCGCTTTTTATTTGCTAGTTCACCCGGGCGCTTTTCAGCAGCGTTTCGAGCGGGACCACTTCCAGCACACTTTCATGCGTGGCTTCCAGACGCACCGTGGCCATTACGCCCGCGTCGAACGACCGCTTCCACGGCCCCACGCAGACGCACCAGCCGTCGCCCGCTTTCAGGCCCGGAAAGTTGAACTCCGGCCGCGGCGTGATCAGGTCGTTCCCGATCGATTTCTGATGCCGCAAAAATTCGTCGTTCACCAGGACGCAGACGGTGTGTTTGCCGATATCGTCGGGACCGGTGTTGCACTTGCCGTCGCGATAAAAGCCCGTGAGAGGATCCGTGCAGCAGGTTTGGAGAACACCGCCTAAAACATTCTTGACCATTTACAACCAGCCTATTACACTCCGCCTGCCCCGAAAGCCGCCGCGGCAGTTTTCGGGCGATTTGCATCCCGCCGCGCGCAGGTCATGGCAACACTGCTAAAATCCGTTTGAATGCAGCGTTTTCGTATCGGCGCGATCACCGACGAATTTTCTTCCGACATCGGCATTGCCGCGGCCGCGATGCAGGAACTGGGTATGAAGGGCGCCGAATTGCGCGTCGTGGGTGGCCGGAACATCATGGACCTGAGCGACGACGAAATCGCCGCCGCGATGTCCGTGCTTCGCGGGCACGGGCTGGAGGTGGTGGCCATCGCCACGCCTCTGCTGAAGTGCTCGCTCCCGGACGCGCCCGAGGTCGACTCCCGGTTTCAGCAGGACATCTTCAATTCGAAGCATTCGTACGAAGATCAGCCCAGGCTTGCCGAGCGCGCGTTCCGTATCGCGGAACTCACGGGAGCGAAGATCATCCGGGTGTTTTCCTACTGGCGCGTGGTGACGCCGGAGGCGGTTTTCGAACGCGTGGTGGATGCGCTGCAGGATCTTTCGGACAAGGCCGGCCATCACGGTCTGGTGATCGGGCTCGAAAACGAGCACGCCTGCAATATCGCCACCGCGCAGGAGACGGCGCGCGTGCTGGCCGCCATCGATCACGAGAATCTGCAGGTGGTGTGGGATCCCGCGAACGCTTACGTGTCGGGCGAGAAGCCGTTCCCCACGGGGTATCAGTTGCTCGATGCCACGCGCATCGCACACGTGCACGCCAAAGACTGCACACTCGACGGCCACAAGCCGGTCTGGGGGCCGCTGGGCGATTGCGATATCGACTGGACAGGACAGATCGACGCGCTGGCGGAAGACGGCTACAAGGGCTTCATTCATCTGGAAACCCACTGGCCCGGCCCGGACGGCAACAAGCTCGAAGGCAGTAAAATCTGCGGGCGCAATCTGCGCCGGCTGGTCGAAGCGACGGCGCTTTAGTCCGGCGCCGGACGCGCGGTCTTAAAATAAAAGTTTCCCTATGATTTCCCGCGCTGAAGCCATCGATATGTTCGAGTCGCCCGACCTGATCGGGGTGGGCATGGAAGCGGACGCCGTGCGCCGCCGCCATCATCCGGACGGCATCGTCAGCTACATCATCGACCGCAACATCAATTACACGAATTTCTGCACGGAATACTGCAGTTTCTGCGCTTTTTACCGGCCGATGGGGCACAAGGACGGCTACGTGCTGCCTCGCGAGGTGATCTTCGACAAAATCCAGGAGACGCTCGATCTGGGCGGCACCGGGATGCTGTTCCAGGGCGGGCTGCATCCGGATCTGAAGATCGAGTGGTATGAAGATCTGCTGCGGGCGATCAAAGCGAAATTCAAGATCTGGTGCCACTGCTTTTCCGCTCCGGAGATCACGAATATCGCCGAGGTAAGCGGCCTTTCGCTGCGCGACACCATCGCCCGGCTGCGCGACGCGGGTCTCGATTCCATTCCGGGCGGCGGCGCCGAGATTCTGGACGACGCCGTGCGCCATCGCATCTCCCGGCTGAAATGCGGCACGCAGGAGTGGATCGACGTGCACCGCACCGCGCATTCGCTCGGCATGCGCACCACCGCGACCATGATGTTCGGCTGCGGCGAGACGCTGGAACAGCGCATGAATCATTTCGATATCGTGCGGCAGATTCAGGAAGACACGGGCGGTTTCACGGCGTTTATCCCGTGGTCTTTCCAGCGTGAACTGACATCGCTCGGCCGGTTTGTCAAAGAGGAAGCCACCGCGGTGGAATATCTGAAAACGCTGGCGGTGTCGCGGATTTATCTGGATAATATCGAAAATATTCAGAGTTCGTGGGTCACGCCGGGGCTGAAGACGTGCCAGCTGGGGCTGCGTTTCGGCGGGAACGACGTGGGCAGCATCATGATCGAAGAGAACGTGGTTTCGGCGGCCGGAACCCACCATCAGGCCACCGAGGAAGAACTGCGGCGCATGATCCGCGACGCGGGATTCGTGCCGAAGCAGCGCGATACGCTTTACCGGACTTATTTCCTGAATTAAGGAGGGGCCCGCGCGCCCCTCCCGATCTCTCTCTTACCGCGCTACGGCGTACTTGACGGAATCGAGCAGCCACTCGCCGTTTTCCCGGACGGCGCCGCGCAGGGCTTCCACCAGACGTTCGCGGTGCTCGAACAGACGGTGCGGTTCGCGCGCGCCGTGTTTCTCCATCAGAGCCTTCACCACGAACGGCATCATCATCGAATAGTCCGCGGGCAGGCTTTCGGTGGATTGCAGGTAGGTGTCTTTATCGACCTTGCCCCAGGTCACGGCCTCGGCAGGCGGGCAGGAAGACAACGATCCATCCGTCACCGGCGCCGTCGTGATCTGCACGTCGAACTCATATCCGCGCACGTTCGGCAGACCCAGCACCTGGCCGAGCGCCGGTTCCGGCTGCAGATTGAAATTCTTCGGCACGCCGCCGCCCAGGATGAGCGTCGCGATCCCCTTCGCCTCGCTCTCGAACAGCCCCCAGTGGTGGTAGGCGCAGGCCTCGAAGACTTCGGCGTGCAGGTCCAGATCGAACGCGTATTCGGGGATCAGGCCCGCCTGCTTCATGGCCCAGAGTTTCATGGAGTTCAGGAAGACGCTGCCATCGGAAGGCGCGCCGACGAACACCGGGATGCCCAGCCGGTTGCAGGTGGAAAGCAGTCCCGGTTCCACGCCGTTGCGCTGCTCCTGCGCGCCGTAGAAAGCGCCCAGGCGGTAGCGCAGTTCCGTGCCGGTCATCTTCTTCTGGAATTCCGGACGCGAGAGGACGGCGGCCAGAAACTTGTCCTGGTCGAGCAACACTTCCTCGTCGAAACCCATGTCGGTTACGCGGATAACCTTCTCATCGCGCAGCGCGCCGTCGTCGCCGAAGATCGGCACTTCGTAAATGGGATCTTTCGTGTGCGCGTTCAGGCTGCGGTGCCCGTCGTGATAACAGACCGCGTCCGTCGTGCTGATGTAGGCGACCCAGCCGGTTTCGAGCAGCGGAATCAGCCATGCCTGATGCTGTCCGCTCACGGTGATGGGACCGGCGATGGAGAGCGTCAGAGGACACTTTCGGGCAATCGCGTGATCGAGAATGCTGTATACCCGGCGCAGAATCGCGCCGCCGAAAGCCGGGAGGCAGTTCTCAAAAATCTCGTGGACGGACTGGCACTGGTCCACCCGGCGCACGCGCACCGGTTTGCGATGGTTCTCACTCATTTTCAACTAAGAGTTTCGCACCCCTTATTCGATGCGGAAGTCCCAGATGCGGGCATCGACTTTGCCTTCGTTGTATTCGATGACGGCGTACTCGCCTTTTTCGAGGGTTTCCTGCGGCCAGATTTTAAACAGACCGCTGTCGGTCAACTGTTTCGAAAAGGAGGGGACCACGTCGCGTTCCTCGATGACTTCGTTCACGATCGGGGCGATGGTGATCCGTTCCACGATGCGAACGCCTTTTTGCGAGGTCATCCGGACGATGGCGAAACTGTCTTCGAGGGAAAGCTGGAGAAAGAACTCGGGGCGCTTTTCGCCGACCGGATTGGTCGAGCGCTCGCCCTGAATCTCCAGGGTGGATTTTCCGGCGACAATCGGGACCGGGGTCACGTACTTCAGCACGGTGCGGCCTTTATTCGTGTGGACCGCGGCATCGGCAAGTTTGAAGATCCGCAACTGCTCGCCGTCAAGCATGTAGACGCCGGCGTCGCGGGGAATGCGGCGGATTTCCGCCCGCTCCTCTTTGGCAGCCTGCGCTTCGTCGGCCACCTGCTGCGCCTGACGGTCCAGAATCTCCCTGCGCGAGGCGGCTTCGGCCCCGGTGCGCTTCAGGTCGGCCAGTTCGGCCGGGATCTCTTCCCAGTCGGCGCGCTCGACGCTGTAATACTTCAGGTGATCGCCTTCCACCTTGTATTCCCGCACCAGCTGAAAGCTGCCGTCTTTCATATACAGTTTCAGATTCGCCGCGCTCAGTGTCGCGGCGAAGACGACCGGAAGCATGAGCGAAAACGGAAAGTACTTACGCATGGACGCTCCTGCCAATAGTCTACGTTCTGAAGCGGGTTAACGTGTTTCCGGCACTTGCTCTTACAAAAGCCGAACATGTATTTCCCTTCATCCATTTCGTTCAGAAAATCTTTCACCAACAGCGAATTCCCGGTAAATCTTACGAACGGCGCGCTTTGTTCGTCGAAAAAGTCCAGCGCTGTCAATTGTTTGCGAGGATGGCCAGCCGATTGCTAAATGCTAAGGCGAAGGAGACCTGGAGGTTTTCATCGCTATGAAGAACGTTATTATTTCGACTTTTATCATCGGCGGGGCGTTGCTGAGCGGCGGCTGCGCCACGAAGAAGTACGTCGCTAAGACCGTCGATCCCATCAGCGGCAAGCTGGATCAGACCAGCCAGTCTCTGGACCAGACCAAACAGAATCTCGATCAGACGAAACAGAACCTCGATCAGACGAAACAATCGCTGGACCAGACCCGGGCCAATCTGGAAAAAGACGAGACCGAACTGAGCGCGACGAAAGAACGCGCGCTGTCGGCGGATAACCGCGCGGGCGACGCTCTGAAGCGCGCGGATGCGGCGGGTCAGAGGGCCGAGCAGGTCGGCAAGGACGTCAGCGATCTGAAAGGCGTTGTCTCCAATCTCGACGACTATAAACCCGTCGGTCAGAGCACCGTCAACTTCAAGTTCAACAGCGACAAGCTGAACAGCGACTCGAAAATGGCACTGGACCAGATGGTGGCGGGCCAGAGCCAGTACAAGCGGTTCTTCATCGCGGTGGAAGGATTCACCGATCGCGTGGGCACCGACGAGTACAATTCCGCTCTGAGCAAACGGCGCGCGGACGCCGTGGTGGCTTACCTGGTTTCGCAGCACAATATTCCGATTTACCGCATCCATATGGTCGGCCTCGGGAAAGATAAACCGGTGGATGAGGCGCGCGGCCGCGCCGCTCAGGCAAAGAACCGCCGCGTGGAAGTGACCATGTACAGTGCCGATCAGAATTCCACTCCGATGCGTCCTCCGGCAGGCGCGCAGTAAGGGTTGCGTCAACACCCGGGTGCCCGACTCCTCCTAAGGGCACCCGGAGTTTGTCGCTGGTCCACGCCCGGCTCGCGCGGGGTTCACGCGCGAGTCACGGGCACGGACCGGGGCGGGGGTGTAAAATGAAGGGAGTTTGTCCCTCGCCGGGCAGGTTCCTTCACATGGTGCATTCCCGGTTTCGTTAGTAGTCTTCGGGTTCGCGACCTAAAAAGACCATGCTTTTACACCCTTTTCCCGCTTTACTGGCCTCTTCGGCGATAAGCCGAATCTCCCGGGGGATGTTTGACGATACTTTCGCGGGAATTCACCGGCTGGCGTGGTTCGACTGGGCGTTGCTGATCCCCTACTTCGGCGTTCTGGCTATTCTCTCCGTTTACGGTCTTCACCGCTTCGACACCATCTATACGTATTTCAAATTTCGCCGGAATGCAACGGGCGACCCGGTTCCTTTCGACAAACTCCCGCCGGTCACGATCCAGTTACCGCTTTACAACGAGCGCTATGTGCTGGAACGGCTGATCGACGAAGTGGTGAGGATGGAATATCCGCGGGAACTGCTGCAGATTCAGGTTCTGGACGATTCCACGGACGACACGCACCAGTTCGCCGAAGCGCTTTGCGAACGGTACCGCAACATCGGGCACAATATCGAATATCGGCACCGCACGAACCGCGAAGGCTTTAAGGCCGGAGCGCTTCAGGAGGGTCTGAAGTCCGCCACCGGAGAATTCGTGGCGGTGTTCGACGCGGATTTCATTCCGCCGGCCGATTTCCTGACGCGCACGATCCATCATTTTTCGAATCCCCGCGTCGGCGTGGTGCAGACGCGCTGGTCTTATCTGAACAGCGGCTTCAACGCGCTCACGGAAGTGCAGAGGGTGCTGCTTGACGGGCACTTCGTTCTGGAACACGGAGCCCGGTCCCGCGCCGGGTATTTTTTCAATTTCAACGGAACCGCCGGCATTCTGCGGAAAGAGATGATCGCGGACGCGGGCGGCTGGCAGCATGACACGCTGACGGAAGATTCCGATCTCAGCTATCGCGCGCAGGTGAAGGGCTGGAAGTTCGTCTATGTGCCGGCCGTGGATTGCCCTTCCGAACTGCCGGTGGAAATGCATGGCTTCCAGGTCCAGCAGTTCCGGTGGGCCAAAGGCCTGACACAGTGCGCGAAGAAGTTGCTGCCGACGCTGGTGAAAGCCGATATCCCGTTCCGCGTGAAAGCCGAGGCGTTCATGCACCTGACGCCGAATATTTCGTATCCGCTGATGGTCATCGTTTCCGCGCTGATGCTGCCGGTAATGATCGTGCGGTTCTATATGGGCGCGTGGGAGATGGTGCTGCTCGACCTGCCCCTGATCGTGGCGTCCTTCTGGTCTCTTTCGGCCTTTTACGTGATCGCGCAGCGTGAACTGCACCCCAAAGACTGGAAGCGGACCTTCTACATCCTGCCTTTGCTGATCGCCGTCGGAGTCGGACTCACACTGAACAACACGCGTGCGGTGCTGGAAGCGCTTTTCGGCGTGGAGAGCGGTTTCGTCCGCACCCCGAAGTATGCCATTGAAGGCACGGTGCAGAAGCGCATGGCCGTCAAAAAGTACAAGCGCCGCAGCGGCATGCTGCCCTACTTTGAGCTGGCCTGCGGCTGCTATTTCCTCTACATGTGCTGGTTTGCGATCGAGACGAACAATTACCTGACGCTGCCGTTCCTTGCGCTGTTTGTCGGCGGTTATTTCTGGGCCGGAATCGCCACGCTTTGGCAGGAACATCAGGATCGGCGCCGCCACGACCGGCAGAGCCGCCTCGAATTCGAAACCGCCCGCTAAATCTCTTCCCGCTCATCCCCTTTCATGGACGAAATCGTTACGGCTCAAATGGTCCGCCAGGCGGCGGACCGGATCACCCCTCTGGCTCGTCGCACCCCGGTCATGACGTCGCGCAGCATCGACAAGCGCGCGGGCATCCGGTCCTTTTTCAAGTGCGAGAATCTGCAGCGCGGCGGCGCGTTCAAGATTCGCGGCGCCGCCAATCTGGTGCTTTCGATTCCGCAAGCCGATCTGCCGCGAGGCGTGGTCGCGTTTTCCTCCGGCAATCATGCTCAGGCGACAGCCATTGCCGCGCGCCACGTGGGCGCACCGGCCACCATCGTGATGCCGCATGACGCGCCCCGGGCCAAGATGGATGCCACGCGCGATGCCGGCGCGCGCATTGTTACTTACGACCGTTTTATCGACGATCGCGAAGCCATCGCATCAGCCGTGATGGCCGAAACGGGAGGCACGCTGGTGCCGCCTTTCGATCACCCGATGATCATCGCCGGACAGGGCACAGCCACTCTGGAACTGATGGAAGACGCGCCCGAGTTCGACGCCCTTGTGGTCTGCGTGGGAGGCGGCGGGCTGCTCTCCGGCTCGGCCACTATCGCGAAGAGTCTGCGTCCGGGCATCCGGATCTTCGGCGTGGAGCCCGAACTGGCCAACGATACGTATCTGTCGTTCGCGAAAGGGGAGCGCGTCGCCATTGCGCCGCCCGACACCATTGCCGACGGACTGCGCTCCCCTGCCCCGGGCAAACTGACGTTTCCGATTATTCAGCGGCACGTGGAACAGATGCTTCTGGTCACCGAAGACGAGATCCGGGCCACCGTACGGTTCCTGCTCGAGCGCATGAAGATTTTCGTGGAACCGAGCGGAGCGGTCGCCGCGGCAGCGGTGTTATTCGGCAAACTGCCAGCCGGCATCCGCAGCGCCGGCATCGTGATCTCGGGCGGCAACGCGGACCTTGAATTCCTGCAGTCCTGTCAGGCGTAGAAGTTCCGGTCCCAGGCGTGCCGGCGCAGGATCTGCAAAGCCGCTTCGGTCAGCGGTCCCAGGGCAGAAGCTTCCACGTTCGACTCGACGCTGGACAGCGATCGCATGCCGGGGATCACGGTGGAAACGGCCGGATGCGACAGGCAGAAGCGCATCGCCACCGGCGCCATATCGCCCGGTTCGGAAAGCCCCAGATCTTTCATGATCGCGACCAGGCGTTCTTCCACCTGCTTTTTGCGGTCGTCGCGGAAGTAGTGATTGCGGAAGTCGCCTTCGGGGAACGTGGTGGCCTGGTTGATCCGGCCCGTCAGCGAGCCTTCATCGAACGGCACGCGCGCCAGCACGCCGATGTTGTTCGTCATGCAGGAATGAAATAACGCGTTCTCGGGCGTCTGATCGAAAACGTTGTAAATCACCTGCACGGTATCGATCAGCCTCGTCTCAATGATGCCGATGCCGGTGTCCGGCTGGTGATCGTTGATCGAAACGCCGAAATACCGGACCTTACCTGAAGTCTTCAGCGTTTCGAAGGCGCGCCGCCACTCTTCGCGATCCACCCATGCCGGATTCCAGACGTGAAGCTGCTGCAGATCGATGGTCTCGACCCCCAGATTCCGCAGGCTGGTCTCGGTGGAATCGATGATGTACTGATACGGGAATACGTCGTCGATGCTCACGTCCGGGCGCGCCGGCCAGACCCGGTTCATGGGAGGCACTTTCGTGGCGACATAAACCTTTTCGCCGGTTTCCGCCACGGCCTTGCCCACCAGTTCTTCACTTTTCCCGTCGCCGTAAGCCAGCGCGGTGTCGATGAAGTTCACGCCGCGCTCAATGGCTTTCCGGAGCGCCGCCAGGGAGCCGTCATCGGTCGCGCCGATCCATTGCTTGCCGCTGATGCCCCACGCGCCATAGCCGATTTCGCTGACTTCCAGACCGGTCCTGCCAAGTTTTCGGTATTTCATTCTTTCCCATTATCCCGAGAGAGGACGTCCGGTACGCGCGCGTGCCAAAGGAGGCGGTCCCGCCGCGGTCCGCTATAATACGGCACACCCGTGTCGGACTCCGCGCACTATGACTGGCTGCCTCCGTGGATCGCCGAATCCGCGGAGCCGTTTGAGACCGTGGGGCGGATTCAGGCCCGGCTGCGGGGAGGCGCGCTGCCGCTGCAACTCTCGCTCGGCCTGTTTCCGGCCGATCTGAGCGATTATCAGCAGGGTCTGGCCGCACTGCAGGAACGGGAACAGGCCCTGGTGATTGCGGCGGTGGAGACGTCTCTGGAACTGCGGCCGGAACACCTCGCCGAAGCCGCGGTTCTGGTGGCGGGCCTGGTCGCGCGCGGCACACAGCACCGGGGAGCCGAACTCCTGGCCGCCGTGGAACCGCTGCTGTGCCGTCATGGCTCGGCGCCCGCCACGGTGCGCCCGGCGGATCCCGTGCTTCGGCGGCGCCTGGACGTCCTTTCCCACCTGCGATCGGCCGTGGTGCCAGACGATACGCAAACGTGGCCGGAGAGAACCCGCACGATGTCGGCGGCGCCGCGGGACGAGCCGCTCGCCCATCCGGAGGTCTGGGGCCAGTTCCGCGATTTGAGGCCGGTTGCCGCCGGAGGCTTCGGCGTCGTGTACCGGGCCTGGGACCAGCAACTGCACCGCGAGGTCGCGCTCAAGCTCCTGCGTCCCGGCCAGGGAGAGCACTCCGGCGAGGCCGCGATTCTGCAGGAAGCGCGCATGATGGCCCGGGTGAAACATCCTCACATCGTGCCGGTCTACGGCGTGGATTCGCATGACGGCCGCGTCGGGCTCTGGAGCGAATGGGTGGAAGGCGTGACGCTCGCGGCACTGGTCAAAACCAGTGGTCCCGTCGATCCTTACGAGGACGCGTGCATGTTGATTCAGTTGTGCGAGGCGGTGTCCGCGCTGCATGGCGCCGGTATCCTGCACCGGGATATCAAGGCCGGGAATGCCATTCGGGAACGGAGTTCGTCCGGTGGCGCCGGGCGTGTTCTGTTGATGGATTTCGGCCTGAGTCAGGATCCCGGAATCGCAGCCAGCCTGGCGGGAACGCCGCGTTATACCGCTCCGGAATTGCTGGCGGGTGGCAAACTGTCGGTCGCTTCCGACATCTACGCTCTCGGCGTGCTGCTTTACTTTCTTGTCGCGGGCCGGTTCCCTGCGGACCCGGTCGAGCAAGGCCCGGCGAAGCAAGAGCCGGTGAAAGACGCGCCGCCCGTTTTCCCAGGCTCGCTGGGCGCCATCATTAACCGGGCCACCGCGCCCTGGCCGGAAGCGCGCTTCAACTCCGCCGAAGGGATGCGGCAGGCGCTGGCGGCGTTCGTCGATTCGCGCCCGAAGGCGACCGCACGCAGGATGAGTCGGATCGCCGTGGCCGGGCTGGCAGCGCTGGTGCTGCTTTCCCTGGCGGCATATGGGGTGTACCGGGGGAACACCCACACCGTTCCGGGCGGCGCCTACACCACCTATCAGCAGGCGCATCAACTGCTGCTTCGGCGGGATAAGCCTGGCAATCTTTCAAAAGCCGTCGAACTGTTTCAGCAGACTCTCCGGACAGACCCGCGGTTCGCCCTCGCCCAGGCCGAACTCGCCGACGCTTACTGGGAACAGTTTCGCCTGACGAAAGAGATCCCGCTGAAAGACAAGGCGCTGGCGAGCGCCAACCGGGCTCTGGAACTGGACAGGGAACTCGCGCCGATTTACGTCACATTGGGGCGCATCCACAACGGCACCGGTCAAAGCAGTATCGCGATGCAGGACTTCCGGCGGGCTTTGGAACTGGACTCCCGCAACGCCGACGTGTACCGGGAACTCGCGGAAATTTACCAGGCACAGGGCAGGAACGCGGATGCCGAAGCTTCCTGGCAGAAGGCGATCGATCTGAATCCGGCGGACTGGCGGAATTTCAACAACCGGGGAGTTTATCTTTTCAACGCTGGCAAACTGCACGATGCGGAACTGCAGTTCAACCATGCGCTGGATGCAGCGCCGGACAACGTGATGGTCCTGAATAATATCGGAAGAGTTCATGTGCTGCAGGGTCAGTACGATGCGGCGAGGACTATATTCCGGAAGGTCGTCAGGCTCTCACCGAACGATCCGGTAAACTATCGCGCGCTGGGCACCCTGTGTCTTACCACCCGCGAATTCGACAGGGCCGCCGATGCGTTCGCCAGGGCAGCCGAACTCGCCCCCGCCGATTACCTGAACTGGGCAAATCTCGGGGTTGCCTTTCAGTTCACTTCGGGAGGCATGAAGAAAGCCCGCCCGGCTTACCTCAAGGCGATCGAACTGGCGCTTCAGGCGCGCCGGGAAAACCCGGCGGACGCGTTCCTTCTTGCGGATCTGGCCACCTATCGCGCGGCACTCGGAGACCGGCGCGAGAGCCTCACGCTGTTGCGGCAGGCGATCGCCATGAGTCCGGAAGACACCGACGTCATGGTGCGCGTTGGGGAAGGTTATGAGATTCTGGGATTCCGTGATAAAGCGCTGCCGCTTCTCCGCGAAGCTCTGCGGCGCGGCTATACGATCGAAATGCTGCGGAGGAGCCCGGAGCTGGCGAATTTGCTGGACGATCCCGCTTCCGGGCTCGCGCCCCTTCCGATAAGGACCAAGAAGTAGGTCAGCGCGCTTCCGGGGCTGCTTTTAAAAAGGACGGGTTGTAGCCGCCGGACTCGGCTGAACGGGTGGTTCCACGGACTGATGGCGCCGCGCCCGGCGGCTCCCGAGCTTTTGTGAGATACTCGGTTTCGCAAGTTTGCGGAAGCGAACAAAATCACCTTTCTAAGGATTGACATGGCAGAATCGAAGATCGTGTTTCCCCTGGTCGGGAACATGGCAAAACCTGCGGCGGGTTCGACGAACCTTACCTGGATTGACGAGAACACCGCTTCGGTTCCATTTCGGGCGGGAGATAAGGTCACGGTGGTGTCGGACAGCACCGAAGGCGGCGACATCCTGCTCGCGTTTTCGCCGGAAGCCGTGGAGGCCCTGGCGATTTATGACGACAACCCGTGCACGGTAACGCCCACGTCCCCTTTAACTTTTGAGGTCGTGTCGGAGCCGCCGGGAAACTGCTCCGTGACCGTCACGCCGGCAACGTGGGCGGATGACTCGCCATTTCCCGCGGTGGAAGCCGGCATTCTGGTGATTCGCTGGCCGGGTCCCCGAGACCCCCCTCAAACGTAGGGCGGGCGCTATACTGTAGACATCGTATTGCGTATAGATCGTCCTAAGACGTAAAAGATCGGCAGGGCTGCGCGGTACCCACCGCGGCAGCCCTGTTTTTATTTCTCGCGGGCCGAGCGGCAGAAATCTGAAAGAGTGAGGTGGAATGAGTAAGGAAGACAGTATTGAAGTCACGGGAACCGTTCTCGAAAAGTTTCCGAGCGGTTTGTTTAGTGTGCAGCTGGAACATGAACGCGTGGTGCTGGCGCATCTCGCGGGACGCCTGCGACGGAACCGCATTCGCGTGCTGGCCGGCGACAAGGTCACCCTGGAGCTTTCCCCCTACGATCTGACCAAAGGCCGGATCACGTTCCGCCATCGTTAGTTTTTTTCAGGAGATTTTTCCCTGCCCCGGGGCACTGAAGCAGAAGAGATGCTGAAAACTCTTTTCGTATTCGGAACCCGCCCGGAGGCAATCAAGCTCTGCCCCGTCATCCTGCATATGAAGGCGAGGCCGCACCAGTACTCGGTGCGTGTGGCCGTAACCGCGCAGCACCGTCAGATGCTCGATCAGGTGCTGGCCGCCTTCGGAGTGACTCCGGATTTCGACCTCAACCTGATGACGCCGGACCAGACGCTGGCCGCGTCTTCTTCGCGCATGCTGGCGGCGCTGGAACCGGTGCTCGCCCAGGCGAAGCCGGATATCGTCTACGTGCAGGGCGACACCACGACTACTCTTTGCGGAGCACTCGCGGCATTCTATGCGCGCATTCCCGTGGGTCACGTGGAGGCCGGCCTGCGCACCGGCGACATGGCGCAACCCTTTCCGGAAGAAATGAACCGGGTGGTCACAACGCGGCTGGCCTTGCTCCATTTCGCGGCGACTGAAGGCTCTCGCCAAAACCTGCTGAAAGAGGGCATTGCACCCGAAACCATCCATGTGACCGGGAATTCGGGAATCGATGCGGTTCTGCACGTGCGCCAACGCCTTCTCTCCGGCGAGTTGCCGGGCTTCGACGGCAGCTTTCTCGATGCGCGGAAACGGCTGATCGTGGTGACCGCGCACCGTCGCGAGAGTTTCGGCCCGGGTTTCGAAGGCATCTGCGCCGCCCTTCGGGGCCTCGCGCTGCGCGGCGACGTGGAGATTGTTTATCCCGTCCACCGGAATCCGCGCGTGATGGCGCCGGTGCAAAAACATCTGGCCGGATTGCCTGGCGTCCACCTGATCGAGCCTCTCGATTACGTTCCGTTCGTCGATCTGATGCAGCGGGCATGGCTGCTGCTGACCGATTCCGGCGGCGTGCAGGAAGAAGGGCCCTCGCTCGGCAAGCCGGTGCTGGTGATGCGGGACAAAACCGAGCGCCCGGAAGCCGTGGAGGCGGGCACCGTGCGATTGGTGGGTACCTCGGAGGACCGGATCGTGTTCGAAGTGGGCCGTCTGCTCGACGACCCGCGAGACCGCGACGCCATGGCCAGAATGCATAATCCGTACGGCGACGGGAACGCCAGTGATCGGATTGCCGTGGCCAGCTCGGGGCACTTCCGGTTTGGAGCGGCACGTGCCTAGTACCCGGTCAGGAGCTTACTTTCCATGAAAGACAGCACAAAAGATCAGGTTACCGGTAAGATGCACGAAGCGAAGGGCGCCGTTAAAGAGAAAATCGGCGAACTCACGAACAACCCGGACATGCAGGACGAGGGAACCGCGGAAAAGATCGGCGGGAAAGTGCAGAATAAAGCCGGTCAGGTCGAAAAAGTTCTGGGCACTTAGGAGCAGTTCCCGGCGCATTCGGACCTTCGACAAATGCTCATTCTGATTATTCTTCTGATTCTGTTACTGGGAGGCGGTGGCGGTTACTACGGCCACAGCCGCTGGGGCTATGGCGGGGGTGCCGGAATCGGCGTCGGAACCATTGTTCTGATTCTGGTAGTCGCCTATCTGCTGGGATTCATTCCCGGCCGGTAAGGCTGCAATCCGCGGCAGGTCCGCCTCTGCGGGACCTGCCGCGGATTCCTGATTTCAGCAGTTTCTCGACATGTCACTGGACGTCCCGCCCGCCGCAGGAACATAGCACTTCAGCGTGTAATCCATCACCATGCGGTCGGCGTTGAAGCGCCATCCCAGAGTGCGGATTGTGCGCTTCATCCTTTTGATCCAGCCACGCGGCAAGCCGTCCCGGTCGCGCTGGTAGTAGAGCGGAATAACCTCGTCTTTCAGGGTGCGGTAAAGGTCTTCTCCGTCGCGCGAGTCGTGGATGTCCAGGTTGCTGTGGGTGCGTCCGGTGCCGATGGAAAATCCGTTCAGCCCGTCATACGCTTCCGCCCACCAGCCATCGGGAACACTCAGGTTCAACCCGCCGTTCAGCACCACTTTTTGTCCGCTGGTTCCGGACGCTTCCAGCGGTCTCCGCGGATTGTTGAGCCAGACATCCACGCCCTGCACCAGGTGGCGCCCCACGTTGATGTCGTAGTCTTCCACGAAGACAAACCGGTCTGCGAACTGTTTATCCCGCATCAGTTCGGCAATCTGCTGCAGCACCCGCTTGCCGGGCTCGTCACGAGGATGGGCCTTGCCGGCGAAGACAAACTGCACAGGGCGTTTGGGATCGTTCACCATCGCGCCCAGACGCTCGATATCCGCCAAGATGAGGTTGGCCCGCTTGTAGGTGGCGAACCGGCGCGCGAAGCCGATGGTGAGCGCATCCGGACTCAGCACACGTCCCAGCCGCGCGAGCGTCTCGGGCGATTCGCTTCTGCGGCGCGCCTGCTCCACGGTCCGGCGGCGCACGAACTCCAGCAGACGGGTCTTCAGGCTGAGGTGCGTTTCCCAGAGTTCGGCATCGTCGATATTTTCAATCCCTTCCCAGATGCGCGACTCGCCGGAATGTTCATGCCAGCCTGCCCCCAGATGACGGTCGTAAAGCCGGAACATCTGCGGCGCCAGCCAGGAGGGCACGTGCACGCCGTTGGTGACATGGCCGATCGGCACGGAGTCTTCACTGCGGCCCGGGAACAGCCCGGTCCACATGGCGCGCGAAACCTCGCCGTGCAGAGCGGAAACGGCGTTGGCGCGCCGCGCCAGTTTCAGACCCAGCACGGTCATGCAGAACTCATGGTGGTGATGCGGACTCTCGCGCCCGAGTTCCATCAGGCGCTCGCGCGAGATACCGAGCGAATCGCGCAGCGGTCCCAGGTGCTCTTCGATCAGATCGGCATGGAAGCGATCGTGACCCGCCGGCACCGGCGTGTGCGTCGTGAAAACAACCTCCCGCGTGACCACCGGCGCGGCCTGATCGAAACCCATCCCTTCATCCACCATGCGGGTGCGGATCGCTTCCAGCACCGCGAAGCCGGAATGCCCTTCGTTCATGTGATAAACGCCCGGCGTGATCCCCATGGCCCGCAGCGCGCGCACGCCGCC
Organism: uncultured Acidobacteriia bacterium; assembly: GCA_903851195.1. Classification (GTDB taxonomy): domain Bacteria; phylum Acidobacteriota; class Terriglobia; order Bryobacterales; family Bryobacteraceae; genus BOG-234. The sequence continues at coordinate 188,848 of CAINNJ010000023.1, read as the reverse complement.
GACGCCCAGAAGCAGCTCCTGGCGAATGCGCACGCGACCATCGCCGCCATATAACTGCGAGGTCAGTTCGCGGTCTTCGGGGGCATTGCCTTCCACGTTCGAATCGAGCAGCAGCAGATCGATGCGGCCCACTTTCATGCGCCAGACTTTGGCGAGGATCGCTCCGCGGCGGGTATCGATCTGAATGTTCACCGGGGCGCCGTTCACGCCGATGGCGGGTTCCATGGGAAGGGAGTTCACGTCGGTCGGGAGATAATCTTCCTGCTGCCAGCCATCAATATTGAGGCGCTGACGGAAATAACCCTGCGCGTAAAAAAGCCCGATGCCGACCAGCGGAATATCCAGGTCCGACGCGCTCTTGATGTGATCGCCCGCCAGCACTCCCAGGCCGCCGGAATAGATGGGAACGGATTCATGAATGCCGAATTCGGCGGAGAAATAGGCCACGGGACGAGGCCGCAGGATGCCGGCGTGCGTGCCCGCCCACGTGCGGTCGGAGCGCAGATATTCCTGCAGCCGACGGTACGCGTAATTGATGCGGCTGTGCAGCATCAGTTCGCCGGCGCGCCGCTCAATGGTGGCGAGCGGCATTTCCGAGAGCAGCGAGATCGGGTTGTGGTTCAGTTCGCGGAAACGCACGGGATCGAGTTCGCGGAAGATGCTGGTGACTTCGTGATCCCAGCTCCACCACAGATTGCGGGCCAGCGCCCAGAGACGTTCCTGCGTGGGCGCGATGAAGCGGGCCAGATTGCGGGCTTCGCCGATCACGGGCGCGACCTCCGTCGCCGCCTCCATGAGCATGCGGATTTCATCGCTGCTGAACACGCGCGTGTCGATCGTCTGGACCACCAGAACGCCCTGCAGGATGCCGCGCTCGATGACGGGCACGCCAACGAACGACTGGTAATTCTCTTCGCCCGCTTCGCCGAAATACTTGAACCGCGGATGCAGATTGACCTGGCTCACCGCGACGGGGCGCACCTCTTCCGCCACCAGACCGGTCAGCCCTTCGTGCAGACCCAGCCGAAGCGTTCCGATGCATTCTTTGCGAAGGCCGACGGACGCCGCCAGCACCAGATTGGCGCGGTCGGGTTCCAGCAGGTAAGCGGAGCAGACTTCGGTCTGAAAGCGTCTTGCGATGAGCGCAACAACGTTCATCAGCGTTTCAGCGGGCTGGCCGCCTTCCTGCGTGAGGTTGCCGATTTCCTCCAGCGTCAGGACGTGATGTTCCTCGTTCGTGTTGATAGCACTCATGTTTAGTCTCCAGTTGGTTGATCGGCGAGGTCTGACACGCTGACGGGGCGGGAGTAATCATTTTAACCGATCGCTTTGTGATAGCATTCCTCCCGCGCCCACGGAGTCGAAAAATGCCACCACTTCTGGTTTTAATCGCCATCAACATCCTGAATTTTTACGACCGGAACGTGATGGGCGCCCTCACGGAGCCGGTTCGACGGGAATTTCACCTGAACGACACGCAGGTGGGCCTGATCGGCAGCGCGTTCATCTGGCTGTATGCGCTGGTGGGCGTGCCGCTGGGCCGCCTGGCCGACCGGCGCAGCCGCAAAAAGCTGCTGGCCGGAGGCATCACGGTCTGGAGCGTTCTGACGGCTCTCACCGCGCTCGCCGGCAGCTACGGGATGCTGCTGCTGTCGCGGCTCGGCTTTGCGGTGGGCGAAGCGGTGGTGGCGCCGACGGCCACCAGCTGGATCGGCGACCTCTATCCCGCTCACCGGCGAGCCAGACCGCTTGCCCTCTTCATGCTTGGCGTGCCGGTGGGCGGCGCGCTGAGCTATTTTCTCAGCGGACCGATCGCGCAGGCCTGGGGCTGGCGAACCGCGATGGTGGTGGCCGCGGTGCCAGCGATGATTCTCATCCCTTTCCTGCTCCGCTTGCGGGAACCGGCAAGAGGTGCCGCCGAACCGGCCGGGACGCAGGGTGGCTCCGCCATCACCGTGCTGCGAATCCCCACCCTATGGTGGATTATTCTGTCCGGCGCCCTGCTCAACTTCAACATGTACGCTCTGGGGCAGTTCATGCCGGCCTTCCTGAGTCGCATTCACCACGTGAGCCTGGCGCACGCGGGCATCGGAACCGGAATCACTTACGCGGTGGGAGGAGTTGCCGGCAGCCTGCTCGCGGGCTGGCTGGGCGATCGGGTGATTCACTGGAAACCGCAGGGGCGCATGGTGCTCGCCTCCCTGTTGGCGTTCTGCGGCGCGCCCTGCGCCTGGTTCGGTATCCTGGCGGGGAATGTCACGGCGTCCATCGCGCTGATCACGTTTTTCTACGGCTCGCTCTGCTCGTATTACGGCTTCGTCTACTCTTCGATTCAGGACATCGTGGCGCCCGCCATGCGCGGTATCGCGATGGCGATCTACTTCATGTGCATGTACCTGTGCGGCGCTTCGTTCGGTCCGCTTCTCACCGGCAAAGTGAGCGACCTGATGGCGCGCCACGCCGCGGACCTGGCAAACTCGGTCGTGGTTACGGAGGCGCATCGCGCGACAGGACTGCAACAGGCGATGCTCCTGATGCCGGTCTTCTCGCTGCTGCTCGCGCTGGTGCTGTTCGGGGGCTCCCGAACGATTGTCCGGGACATGAAGAGGAGAGAGATTCAGGTCGCGACAGCCGGCGCCTGACAGCGGAACCGGCCGTCGCTAAAAAGACCTCGGAAGTTATTTCTGCTGGCCCGATTTCTCGTGAGCCGTTTTGGACGATTCGTGCGCCTTGCCGGAATGTTCGTGGGCTTCGGCGGAATGCTTCTTTCCTTCCGCGTGGTCCCCGGCCCCGTGCTTCTCGGCGGCGGTGCGGTGCGACTTGGCGGCTTTCTCGTGGTGCTCGGCTGCTTTGCTGTGCGCTTCTTTGGCCATACGAATATCCTCTTGGTCGATGGTCTCGACCAGAGCCGTTTTGCACTTCGGAAGCCAGTGGGATTTTTGATCCGGCCCGGGGGAGCTCTCAAAAATGCAGCAGGCTGACGACGGTGTAGATGACCGGCAGGCTGAAAAGGGAGCTGTCCACGCGGTCCAGCATGCCGCCGTGGCCGGGCAGGAGCTTGCCGCTGTCTTTCACTCCCGCGCTTCGCTTGATCGCGGATTCGGCCAGATCGCCCAGCTGCCCGGCAATATTTGCCAGCAGCGCGATTCCGCCCGCTATGGGCCACGAGATTCCGCGAATGGCGATCGGCAAATAAATCAGGCCGAAGATCATGGCCGTAACGATGGATGCAATGGCGCCTTCCCACGTCTTGCCCGGGCTCACCAGCGGCGCCAGCTTGCGCCGTCCGAACTTCCGGCCCACATAGTAGGCGCCGGTATCTCCCACCCAGTTCACCACCAGCCCGAAAAGCAGCCAGTAACGGCCGGATTCCGGACGCGGAGTATTCAGATCGTGCAGCAATACGGCGGTTTTCCACGCGCCGAAAACGTACACGATGCCCAGCATCAGCGCGCCCGCCCGCGCGACGGATTTCTCCAGCGACTCCGCCGCGAGAGGCAGGCACATGGCCGCCAGGGCGCTGAGAAACAGAATCAGGGTGGTTTCGGGTGGCGGGGCGATCAGGATCAGTAACCCCGCCACCACGCCCAGCGGCGCGAACGCCTGCGTAATCGCCGCGTACTCGATAAAACAGAGCGACGCCACGAGGGCGACCATCAGCAGAAATATCGGCCAGGGAGCGAGAAGGACGGTGTAAAGGGTGACCGGAACCAGAACCAACGCCGTAAGAATGCGCTTCATTGCGAAGAGACGGCGATTTCCTCTGTTTCCTCATCGGGAAAATCGGCGGCGACGGTAAGGTCCGCGGGCTCCGTGACGGTTTCGGCGATGCCGCCAAAACGTCTCTCGCGGCGCTGAAATTCGAGAATCGCGCGTAACAATTCTTCCCTGTTGAAGTCGGGCCACAAGGTATCGGTTACGTAAAGTTCGGCGTACGCAATCTGCCAGAGCAGAAAGTTCGAAATGCGCATCTCCCCGGAGGTGCGGATCAAAAGGTCCGGTTCCGGCAAACCGGCCGTGTAGAGGCGCTTCGAAATCATTTCCTCGTCCACCACCAGGCTGTCCAGCCGACCTTCGATCCGGGCCTGGTCCACCAGCGCGTTGACGGCGTCCACCAGTTCGTTGCGCGAACTGTAGTTGATGGCCAGATTCAGGCACATGCCCGTGTTGCGCGCCGTGGCCCGCTCCACCGCCCGCAGTTCTTCGTAAACGCGCTGCGGGAGAGCTTCCACGCGTCCGCTCGATTGCAGCCGGATGTTGTTGCGCTGCAGATCTTCCAGTTCATGACGCAGGTAAAAACGCAGCAGACGCCACAGCATGTCGACTTCGGGACGGGGCCGCTTCCAGTTTTCCGCCGAAAACGCGTAAAGCGTCAGCGCATGGACGCCTAAACGAGAACAATCTTCCACTACGGAACGCACCATCTGCACTCCGGCGCGGTGGCCGGCAAAACGCGGCAGACCGCGCCGCTTTGCCCAGCGCCCATTGCCGTCCATGATGATGGCGATGTGGGCCGGAATCCTTTGTGGGTCAAGAGACAGCGCTAACCCGCGGTCTTTACCGTCCGGAGGCAGCGCTTCGAGGAGCTTCATCAGCGTTCAATTCGTAGCTTCAATTCATGGTACACCGTGGCGCAAAGCTCTGGCGAAATACAAAGTACCCCAGGGCGAAACAGATCGAATCCGCGGCGCGTCCCGCTTACACGAGGTGGATTTCCGTGAAAGCGGTTCTTTTTTTGTTTATTCTGCCATGCGTTGCGCAGCAGACTCCGGATCCCGCTTTTCCGGATAAGGAGCGCGCGCTCGGGAAGCAACTCGCCGCCGACGTGCTGAAACGCGGGCGGCCGGTCGAATCGGCCGAACAGATCGAATACCTGCGGCGGACGGGAGACCGCCTGGCCTCGCAACTGCCCGGAACCGTCTGGACGTTTCAGGCCGTCATCGCCGATTCCGCCGAGCCCATGCCGTTCCCCGGCGGCATCATTCTTGTTCCGGACGCCTTTTTCGGGGCCGCCCGCAACGACGACGAGTTCGCCGCCATGCTCGCGCATTCCATGGGTCACATCGCCCTGCGGCACGGGCTTCGCATGCCGGGTCCGGCGCCGGGTAAGCCCGTTGTGTTTCTCACCATCGGATTCAGCCTGCATGCCGGCCCGGCGGAAACGGGCCTCGCGGTTCCGCCGGGCTACCTTTCCCAACAGCGGACCAACGAGCTGGAAGCCGATCGGTTCGCTCTGAATCTCACGGGGCGCGCCGGCTTCGACCCGCGGGCACTGCGCCGCTACCTCGAACGGACGCTGCCTGACGACACGACTTTCTCTCCCCTGCCCCCTCGCGAAAACCGGCTTGCGCGGCTGCCAGCGCCGTAGATCCGCGATCATTGGCGGGTTTCCAGCCCGCACCGGGATAACATCCCGCCCCACATCGGGAACTAGATCCGCGAGAGCAGCCCTGTCCGCGGCCCGAATGCGAACAACAACTGCACCAGCACGATAAACGCGATGCTCGCGTACGTATCGTAAACGCACAACAGAGCGCCCGCCGCGTACAGCCCCTGGGCGACTATGATGCGCCGTTCCACCGCCTTTGAAACGGCCTCGGTGGTTTCCGGCTTCAGCAACCGCGCACGCCTCGCGTATCGCCAGCCCGCAAAGAGGATCAGCCCCAGCAACAGGATGTTCCCCCAGTAACACAGCAGCGCAACGCGATAGCGGATAAACTCCGCCAGCAGCCGCGTGGAGAACGGCATGATTGAGACCGCGAAGAGGAATGCCAAGTGAATCCACGTGAGGTGCCGGTCATTCCTCGCGAACCGATTCAGCTGCACCTGCTGGCCGTTCCAGAAGATCGACAGCGTAAGAAAGCTCATCAGATACGCGACGAGTTGCGGAAACATGCCGCCGAGCGCGAGCCAGAGATCCTGCTCGGAATGCACCTTGTCCCGCACGGGTCCGTGCAGATCGAGGACAAGCAGCGTCATCGCGACGGCAAAGATACCGTCGCTGAGCGCGGCCAGACGCTCCACGCTCTCACCCGCGATGCGATTGTAAATCGTGCTCAAACGGGAATCAGTATTTGCTCAGAAACGCGCTTACGCTCGGGCTCTGCGCGGCCTTGTTGGCGATGCACAGGTCGATGCTTTCGAGCACCTGATCCAGAGCCCGCGGCGCCCCGACGAACTTCTCCACGCGCGGCTGGAAGAACTTCTTCAGTTCGTCCCGCGACGACGCATCGCAGAACGACGCCCCGACGCTCGGCAGCACCGAGCCGAAATCGAAGCCGCCGCCCGTCGGCATCTTCGCGACCACCTGATCCCAGTTCGACTCCACGAAGCGCAGCGACTGCATCCGTGTCGCCTGCTCCTGCTGCCCGCCGAACAGGAGTCCCTGACCTTCGATGAACGGCACCGTACCGTTGAGAAGCGCCTGCATGCCGGCCTCAATGGACGCGCTGTCCCGGAACGAGTTCATCGCCCCCAGCAGCGCGCGACGCACCTGCTTGTCTTTGGTCTTCGCGAACTCCGCAAGGAACCGGTCGAACAGCGCTTTGTCACCGTAGAACGCTGCCGTGCCGAGCACCGGGCTCAGCATATTGGCGTCAATGACTGCGTGGTCCGCAAACCACTTTTCGGTTAACGCCTTCGCCTGCGCGGCCAGTTGCTCATTGCCGCCCCAGGTCGCGACGGGCCGCACCACGGCCGCCCGCAACAAGCGGGTGTCTTCCGTATCGCCAGGCTTCGGCGTCCAGCCCAGTTCCAGCGCGCGAGCCTGGAAGTTCCTTTGCAGAAAGCGCCGATAGTTCGGCAGCAGATTGTCCGGCACCAGTTGCGCCCGCGGCCCCAGAGCCATGCCAACGGCCATCTGCGACACATAGCGCTCCGGATCCGCATGGAACGTTTCCACCAGCCCGAGGGCCTCGGCGGCGGTCAGTTTCCCGGCCCCGGAAAGCGCCTGCGCGTTGCCCATCAGTTCCGCGCGCTCCGGACCGCTCAGGCGAGACACGACATCGCCGCTGGTCAGCGCCGCGAGCAGACCGCCTTTGTACTGCACCCGGTAATACCCGACCGCCTTGTCGTTCGCCTCCACCCACGCCGGGCAGCCCTTCGCGCCCTTCAACGCTACGGTCTCCGTGGCCTGCGTCATCAGCATGCACTGGCTCTGGCCGGTGGTTCCCGTGCCGTAGCGGAGGCACAGCGGAATGCTCCAGACCTGCTTCGTATCGCCCTTCGAACCGGTCGGCAGGAAGCGCGACTGCTCCAGTTGCAGCGAGGCGGCTCCGCCTTTGCACTCCAGGGCAACGGAAACGATGGGCACCCCGGCCTGATTCAGAAACGTGGAGAACGGTTTCGTCACGTCGCGTTTGCTTGACGTGCTCAGAGAGTCCAGAAAGTCACCGGCGGAGGTGGCGCGGAACGCATACTGCTTCAGATAACCCTGCACGCCCTTGCGGAACTCTTCGGCGCCCATCCAGTTCTCGAACATGCCGATCACGGAGGCGCCCTTTTCGTACGTAATGCTGTCAAAGGCGTTGTTGATATCGTCTTTGCTGAGAATTTCCTGTCGGATTTTCCGCGCCGACACCAGGCTGTCGTCGTGCTCGGCGCCCATGTTCGAGCCGACATCCGCGACGCGTGTCTGCCATTCCGGCTTCCACTCCGCGATCATCTTGCGCTCCATCCAGGTGGCGAACGCTTCGTTGAGCCAGATATCGTTCCACCAGGATGTGGTTACCAGATCGCCGAACCACTGGTGCGCGAGTTCGTGCGCGGCAACGCTCGCGTAGGTGCGCTGCCGGCCGATCTGATCGACCTTCGGATCCGCCAGGATCAGCGACTGGTCGTAGGTCACCATGCCGACGTTTTCCATGGCGCCGAAACCGGCCGTGTTGGGAATCGCAACCTGATCGGCTTTGTCGTAAGGGTAAGGAATTCCGAAATATTCCTCCAGCCAGCTCAGAATCGGCGCGGTGACCTCCGCGGCATACTTCGCTTCCGCCGCTTTGCCTCTCGGGACGACGATCCGCACCGGGACTTTGTTCTTCCCCACGGTGCCCGCGTTCACGTACTCGAACGGGCCCACGGCGAAGGCGACCAGATAACTGGGCAAGGGCTTCGTGGCGCCGAAAATCAGATTTTTCCTGCCGCCGCCGACAATTTCGGAAGAAACCGCCGTATTGCTGATGGCGCTGTCCTGTTCCGGGATGTGGAGAGTCAGTTGCCACGGGGTCTTGTACGAAGGCTCATCGAAACAGGGGAACGCCGCCCGCGCGTCTGTCGGCTCAAACTGCGTATAGAGGTACCAGTTGCCGCCTTCCTGTTGGCGGAAAATGCCGCTGCTGTTCTTCTGCTGCACCTCGCCGGTGTACCGGATGGTCACGACAGCGCTGCCCTTCGGCACCACGGACTCGAAGCGGAGCCCGACGAAATCGTCTCCTCCGGCCACAACCTGCGCCTTGAGATCCACGCCGCCGGCTTTCAGGACGGCGCTTTGAATCTGCAACTGCTCCTGGTTGAGCCAGAGCGTCTGCAGCGGCTCCATGATCTCCATCCGGATATTGATCTCGCCGGAAAACGTAGTCTTTTCCGGGTCGAGCGTCAGATCCGCGAAGTAAGCCTTCGCCTCGACATTTTCGACCTCGGCCAGCCGGGTTTTCGGCGGACCCTCGGCCGCACCAAGGGTTGCACACACGGCAAGGCTGCACACGAAAGCGATTCGCTTCATAAGTTCTCTTTCAGTCTAAACGCGATTTAGCGGGGTGTTGGTAAACGGACCGCGATCGTGAGGTCCCGCAATGGCACCCGCGCCGGCTTTTCCATGGCCTGCAGCACCCGGTCCAGTTCGAAAATATGAGCCGCGCCCAGCGCCAGTTCGTGCTCTTCAGGCTGGTACTTCGTCCCGGTCGGATAATCCGTAAACGGTGTCCGCGTCTGCTCGATGTGGTTCCCCAGGACGTGCGCTATCGGGTGGGTGTCCGCAAATGCCGCCAATCGGTGGATGCTCTGCCGAAACGTGGCAAATTCAGCCGCGTTGACGTAAAGCCGCCCTGGATACACGGTGTCGCCGGTCAACAGAATGCCGGTCCGGCGGTCGTAGAGAGCGAGGGAATCGTCGGTGTGGCCGGGGATCGGAATCAGTTCGAGTACGCGTCCGCCCAGGTCGAAAGTGGAGTTCTGCTCCGGCCATTGCCGGAAGCCGAAGAAGGCCTGCACGCTCGCCAGATCCGGTTTCACCAGAGTTGTGTCGGCTCGACCGGCGAACTGCGCATCGCCGGCGATGTGGTCGCCATGTTTGTGCGAATGCATCACCACAAGAGGGATTCCAGCGCGCGAATTCGCCTTGAGCCAGCGCTCCAGCAGCCGGTCGACTGCCTCGCGCACCCGCGCATTGCGGGACCCGGTGTCCCACAGCAGAGCTTTATCCGAACCGAAGATCAGGTAAAGGAAAGGCTTCTCGTAGTCCGTGCAACCTGATTGCCGCAGCACGTAGAAATTCGGATTGTACTGGTGGACGTAAAACTCCTGCATTTCCATGCAGTTCGGGCCGCCGGTAGGCCAGTGCTCCGGCAGCGTGCCGCTTTCCGGCGTCTGACCGGAAGCGAGGGAAAGGAGGAACAAAAAGCCGGCGAAGAGACGCATAACTTCCTTCTCTGCGCTGACGGAGGGCAGTCAATTTCAGCCTACAACCCTCAGCCCTTCAGCTTCTCCAGACGCTTGCGGACGTCGCCCGCGTTCTTCGCCGTCGGGGCCAGTTCCAGATACTTTTGATACGCAGCGCGGGCCGTTTTGGGGTCGTCGCGCTTTTCCGCGACCTCGCCCAACAACAGCCATGCCTCGGCATTGCCCTCATTCCACTTCGTCGCCGTCGTGAACCGGCTCGCCGCGCCTTTGAGATTGCCCTTTTTGAGCTGCTGCTTGCCGACTTCCACGTCACGCTTCGATTTCACCGGATTGAAGCTGTACTCTTCGGGCTTTGCTTCGTTGTCCTCTTCGGGGGGCAGCTGGGAGGGGGGCAACTGGGAGGGGTCCGGGGCCTGCGCTTCCGGCTTCTCCTGAGGTTTGGGCGCGGGCGTCTGCTGCGCGCCGGCGAGGGCGGCTCCGCTCAGCAGGACAGCGACAAACAGTCTTCGCATAAAGAACGTCGTACACGAACATCGTGACATAATTTAAGTGTATTGCCCTGTCCGCCCGACCGGACGGTCCGGCTACCCCGCCCATGCTCCTGATTCCGACTCTGCTCCGGGAAAAAGTCGCGCAACTGCCGCTCGGGCCTGGAGTCTATCTCTATAAAGACGGCACGCAGAAGGTGATCTACGTCGGCAAGGCCAAAAGCCTGCGCGCGCGGGTTCGCAGCTACTTTAACGAGGATCGCCTGGCCGAGGCCAAAACCGGCACCCTCATCGGCGAGGCCCGGGACATCGACTACATTCTGGTCGATAACGAGAAGGAAGCGCTCGCCCTCGAAAACAACCTCATTAAGCAGTACCAGCCGCGCTACAACGTGCTGCTGCGCGATGACAAGACCTACCCGTATATCAAACTCACCAATGAGCGGCACCCGCGTGTCTACGTCACCCGCCGCCTGAAGAAAGACGGCGCCACCTACTTCGGCCCCTACTTTCCGGGCAATCTAGCGCACCGCCTGGTCCACTTCATCCACCGGCACTTTCTGGTGCCCTCCTGCAAGGTGGATCTCAACCGGTATCATCCGAAGCCCTGCCTGCAGTACCACATCCACCGCTGCCTCGGCCCCTGCGTGGAAGCCCTGACCACGCCGGATATTTATGCACAGGCCGTGCGGCAGGTGCGCCTCTTTTTGGAGGGCCGGCACAGCGCCCTGGCGAACGACCTGCGCGGCCGCATGGAAGCCGCGTCGCTCGACATGCGCTTCGAGGAAGCCGCCGGACTGCGCGATCTGCTCAACACGATCGAGGAGCTCGACCAGCGCCAGAAGATGGCCGCGGCCTCCGGCGACGATGTGGACATCTTCGGCTTCTACGCCGAACCGCCGATGGTCGCGGTGAACCTGTTCCATCTGCGAAACGGCCAAATCGTGGATCGCCGGGAATTTTTCTGGGAAGATCAGGAGGAGTTCGACGCCCCCGAGTTCTTCTCCTCGCTTCTGCTGCAGATCTATCTGGAGCAGCAGTACGTGCCGTCCATTATCCACGTGCCCGTGGAATTCGAAGACCGCGAGGTGATGGAAGAACTGCTGGCGGAAAAGAAGAACCGCAAGGTGGAAATCCACACGCCGCAGCGGGGCCAGAAGAAGGCCATGCTGAATCTGGCGCAGACGAACGCGAAACACAGTTTCGACGCGCGCTTCCGGGTGCTGAAGCCTTCCTCGCTCGCGATTCAGGAAGCGGTTCAGGAGGCGCTGAACCTGCCTGAGGCGCCCAAACGAATCGAGTGTTTCGATATCTCGCACGTGCAGGGCACCGACAAAGTCGCCAGCATGGTGGTGTGGGAAGAAGGCCGCATGAAGAAGGCCGACTACCGCAAATTCATTATCCGCACGGTAGTTGGCAACGACGATTTTGCCAGCATGCGGGAGGTGGTGGGGCGGCGCTACGGGCGTTTGCAGGAAGAGAAAGCGCCCATGCCGGGCCTGATCCTGATCGACGGCGGCCTGGGGCAACTGCACGCCGCCGCGGATGCGCTCGAATGGATCGGGATCATCAACCAGCCGGTGGCCTCCATTGCAAAGCGCGAAGAGATCATTTACGTGCTTGGTCAGGAAAATGAGCCTGTGATTCTGGACCGCTTCTCGCCGATCCTGCACCTGGTGCAGACCATCCGCGACGAGGCCCACCGTTTCGCCGTCACCTTCCACCGGACCCGCCGCAACGCCCGTACGCTGACTTCAGAACTGGATGAGATTCCCGGAATTGGCGAGATCACCGTGCGGAAACTGCTGAAGGAATTCGGCAGTTCCGCGCTGGTCCGGCAGGCGACGGAAGAAGAACTGGCGAAGCGCGTCGGCCGCGCAGCGGCGCGTAAGGTTCGCGCCCACTACGACCAGCAGTCCGCGCCGGTCTAATCCGTACCGCCGGTTCGCCCCCCGACCGCAGCGGTTTCGGCCAGTTCCGGAGACTGCACGCGCAGCGGGAACGACTTGGGCTCTTCCCCGAACGTCTCGCGGTACTTGCGGGCAAACGCCTCCGGAACGCCGTTGATTACGGGTCCGTCCATCAGTTCGTGGGCCGGGCCTCTCGCCAGGAACATGGGCAGTTCGCGCCCTTCCTTGATTCGCACCTTGCCCCGGAACTCGCAGTCGATCAGTTCGTGCTGTAGCTGGCAGGTGCGCTCGGACATGTTGACCGAACCGGGCACGCCGCTCGATTCCATGCGCGCCGCGAAATTTACGGTATTGCCCCAGATATCGAACGCGAATTTCCGGATTCCCACCACGCCGGCGACGACCGGACCACTGTGCAGGCCGATCCGGATGTTCCACGCCATGCCGCCGGGCCTGGCCGCGAGACGCTTCACGACATCCACCATCTCGAGCGCGGCGAGAACGGCGTCTACCGCGTGCGAGTTGCGCCGCGTCGGCAGACCACTCGCGAACATGTACGAATCGCCGATGGTTTTGAGCTTTTCCAGTCCGTAGCGGGAAATAATCTCATCGAAAGCCGTGAAGTATTCGTTCAGGGCATCGACCAGTGCCGCCGGCGCCAGCGTTTCGCTGGACAGCGTGAAGCCGACAAAATCGGTGAAACACACCGTGACATCGTCGAATCCGACCGGCTGCACGGCGCCCGTGGACTTCAGTTCATCGGCCACGCTGCCCGGCAAAATGTTGAGCAGCAGGGAGTGGCTCTTGCGCTCCTGCACCTGGATTTCGTCGCGCTGGTGGCGGATTTCCACGGTCCGCTCTTCCACGATGATTTCGAGTTGTTTCTTTTCTTCCTGAAGCTGACGGGTACGCAGCCCCACGACGCCCCAAACGAACAGCCCGCCGAGCACCAGGTAGAAGGAGTAAGCCCACCAGGTGCGGTACCAGGGCGGCAGGACATGGAAGGCCATAGCCGCCTTCTCCGTGATAGTCCCGTGCGGGCTGCGGGCCCGGACGCGCAACTGGTAAGAGCCTTCCGGGAAGTAGTTGTAGTCTTTCTTGGTGTCGTGGCTCCAGGCCGACCAGTCCGTGTCGGTCCCGTCGACCTTGACCTGGTACTCCACCGCCTTGGGCTCTTCGTAAAACGGAGCGGCGAACTCGAAGGTCAGCTTGTTGTCACGCCAGGGAAGGCGGAGTTCGTCCAGCGACCCGTTCCCGCCGTAGAGGCTGCTTTTCGAGCCGATCACCTGGACGCGACGGGTCAGCACGTTGAAATCGCGGTCCGGGTCACCGGCCAGACGGCGGTCCCAGCGGTGCAGAATGTAATCGGAGCCGACCGCCCAGGCAGTGCCGTCCTCATCGATGGACATGCCGTAGATTTCCTGAATGCCGGAGCGCAGCAGGGGAGCGGGAAGTCTCTTATAGCTGCCGCCATGATAAATCAGCAGATCGTGATAGCCTTCGCCGGTGACCCAAAGATTTCCGGAGGGGTCGTCGTAGAGATTGAACACGTCGCGGCTGCCATCGGCATACCGGCTCCCCAGGGTGTCGTCCCGGACGAACTGATTGGTTTTGGCGTCGAACTGCTTCAGACCTTTGGTGGTCGCGAAGACGACGTGTCCATCCAGGCGATGGATATTGATCCAGCCCGCGGGAACTCCCCGCGCCGCATCCCACTGCTCGGCATCCACCGTCGAAGCCCGAAAGCGCAGCCGCCAGATCTTCCCTTTCGATGCCGCCCAGACCGCTCCGTCCTTATCTTCCAGAACACTGCGGAATTCTTCGCCGGGTTGCTCGAAGTCGACGGCTGTCTCCCATCCGGAGCCCAGCGCGCGCAGTTTGACGACCGAGGTCCGGCGCGCTGCATAAATCACACTCTCGTCCAGCCTGGAAGAGACCAGATCCCAAACGGTTCGGGTGCTTTCGAAAATCCTGTTCGACTTCAGCCCGGAAATCCCAAAGATGCCCGCGTCGGTGGCCGCCATCAGCATATTGCCGTGTGGCGTAAGAGCCCAGACCGCGTTGGTGAAACCCTCCACCTGCTCGAACTTTGGGCCGGTACGGGGCGAAGTCGTCATCCTGAAGAGGCCCGCGGAAGTACCCGCGTAGACCGAACCGGCAAAACGGGAGATACACTCTACGTCCGTGTCCAGATTGCTCTTTGCACTGAACCGCGATAAACCGGGATTGAATCGTGTCAGGCCGGACAATTGCGCCAGCCAAACGCCACCCTGCCGATCCGCGTAGATGGCGCTGACCCAGTCATCACTCAGGCCGTCGGAAGCTTTGGAAATGACACGCTGGATTTCCCCCGTGCGGTCCAGCAGGAAAAGGCCGGCAGTACGCGTGCCAACGGCGATCTCACCGCCGGGGAGCACCTGCATGGAATAGATGCTGCCCTTCGCGAGTTCCGCATCCGCCGCGGACGAGAAAGGCTCCACACCTTCGCGCGACAACCGATAAAGATGAGTGGTGGATCCGATCAACGCCCCGCCGTCAAACTCGACCGCGGCGTTGATCACCTCCGAGGAGAAACGTTGCCCTCCCGGAACGGGGACCAGTTCGTCTCCGGAGACACGAAGCAGTCCCTTGCCCGCGGTCTGGACGTAAACCGTGTCGAACACATAAAAGGCACGCCCGAACTTCTTTTCGGCAGGCCAAGCTCGGACGGTACCGTCCTTCTCCAGACGGAAGAGGCGGCTGTACGTGCTGAAATAAACGCCTTGCGGCGTGGGCAGGATTTTCCAGACGTCGGCGAACTGCTTATCCGATTCCGCCACCCTGCCCAGCAGGGAAACGAACTGCATGACGCCCGCGGAATCCGGCTGCAGATAGCCAAAGTCCCGCTGGCCGCCCACGTAAACAGTCCACTTCCCGTCACCACCCGCGCTGCCCACGCTGACCGAACGAACGATCGAGCGGTTCGGGAGCCGCAAAGTTCGCCAGTTGATGCCGTCGAACTCCAGGAGCCCGTCGGTATTGCCAAAGTACATCACTCCCCGGGGATCCTGGGCCAGCGACCAGTTCTGCGGCGAGGCCCCGTAATCCCTGGGGGAATAATGCTGAAATGCGAAAGTGCCGGTTTCCGGATTGAAGCCGGCCTGCAGTAGTGTCAGGGCAAAAGCGAAAACCAGAAAGCGAACTGCAACCGAACCGGCAAGCCGCATGCAGATTATTATCCAGCCAGCCGTCTACCCGCCATCACGGCCAGCAAACCGGTCAAACACAGAACGGACGCAAAAGGTTCGGGTGTGCTGTTGATAATCGCCCCACTGCTTGTCACGTTGTCAAAACCCGCGCCACTCATGCCCCCCGTAAGACTGATCGTGTCCTGCACCGTAGCGAAAGACTGTACCCGCGGACTGAGATTCAGATGCGCCGTCCACGACTGCGGCGGATTTGTGTTATCCACCGAAAGGCTCTGCGGGGCGGAAGCCGAACTGAAATCACTGAATACGGAACATTGCGGCGCTCCCCCCAACGAAAACGTCAGATGGGAATCCACGCAGATATCCTCCGCGATCGAGATGCTGCCGAAGGGGGGATCCATCCCGAGATCGGCACCTGAGCCCACGGGACCGGCGTCGATCACGTATGTGTAGTCGATTACATATGTCGCCGTCAGGCCTGCCGCCACCTGAAACTGTCCGCCACCATAATGACTGAACCCGAAACCGGTATCGCTGCCGTTGAAAACCGGCGTCACCGCAATATCAGACGCCGAATAGAGATCCCCTGTTCCTGTAGCGTTGAAACTGAAGTTGGAAAAGTTCAGAATCCCCACGGAACACTCCCCGTCAAGACTCAGATAGTCCTGTAGGGTCTGCAGTCCCCGACCGACGCACGACGGGGCCAGTTCATTGGCCGTTCCCGCCTGCAAAGAACCCGCCGTATTCCAGATCAACACCCCCGCAAACAACGCCTGAAAGGCAAACTTCATAAAGCTTTCATCCTCCGCTCTCTTTACTCCGGTCCGGCTGAGTATAGCAATCAATACATAACTAATACCAGAGGATAACGAATCAGGGACAGGGTTACTCGTACCAGCACCCGATTCCCGAGGTACTTTATATAACCTTATGCCCGAGCTGCGAATCGGAGAGCCCTACCCATGATAATAAGGTTGGCTTGCGAGTTCTCCTGCTCTCCACCTACGATCTCGGGCACCAGCCCTTCGGCCTCGCCTCGCCTGCCGCCTGGCTTCGCGCCGAAGGCCACGACGTCGTCGCGCTCGATCTTTCGCGCGACGAGTTGCCCCCCGAGGCGATCGCGGCCGCCGACTGGATCGCGTTCCACCTGCCCATGCACACCGCGACCCGGATGGCGCTGCCGCTGATCGAGCGGGTCCGCCGCCTGAATCCGGCCGCGCGCGTTTGCTGCTACGGCCTTTACGCCCCCGTCAATGAGGGACTGCTTCGCAGCCTCGGCGTGCACCACATCGTCGGCGGGGAATTCGAACGGGCTCTGGCCGATCTCATCGGCGGACGGGCGACTTCCTCGCTTCCGGTTATCCTCGACCGTCTGCCGTTCCGGACGCCGGATCGCACCGGCTTGCCACCGCTGCACCGGTACGCGAGTCTTCTGCACAACGGCCAGCGCAAAGTGGCCGGCTATACCGAAGCCAGCCGGGGTTGCAAACACCTCTGCCGCCATTGCCCGATCGTTCCCGTTTACGAAGGACGGTTTCGAATCGTGCCCCGCGAAGTCGTGCTGGCCGACATCCGCCAGCAGGTCGCCGCGGGCGCGGAACACATCACGTTCGGGGATCCCGATTTCCTCAACGGGCCCGGCCATGCCCTCCCGCTGGTCGAGGCCCTGCATGAAGAATTCCCCTCCCTGACTTACGATGTCACCGTCAAAGTCGAACACCTGCTGCAGCAGGAAGCAGCCCTGCAGGTGCTCGCGCGCACCGGCTGCCTCTTTCTGATCAGCGCCGTGGAATCGCTCGACGACGCCGTTCTTGCCCGCCTCGCCAAGGGCCACACGCGGGTCGGATTCGTGCGGGCACTCGAAAGCACGCGCCGGCACGGCCTCACCATGCTGCCGACCTTCGTGACCTTCACGCCGTGGACAACCCGCGAAGCGTATCTGGACTTCCTCACGGCGATTCGCGATCTGGACCTGATCGAAAACGTTGCGCCCATCCAGTTCGCCATCCGTCTGCTGATCCCGGCGGGTTCGAAAATGCTGGAACTCGACGATCTCGGCCCCGTGGAATTCGACGCCGCCGCCCTGCAGTACCGCTGGAAACACCCCGACCCCGCGATGGATCTGCTTTGCGCGGACCTGCAGAAGATCGTCCGCGAAGGCGACAAAGCAGGCGCCTCGCGCGCCGCCACCTTCGGCCGGATCTGGAACCGGGCGTTCGGCACTCCCCCGGACTTCCACCTCGCCGCGCGCGCCACGGTCCCTTATCTCAATGAACCCTGGTATTGTTGAGCCGAGCCCGACGAGGAGCAGTTGGCTCTTCTCTGAAATACCGACGGCTTCGTTCCGGAACTGCGAAGATCGAAGCAGGAGTTCAACGTGGACGAAGACTATAACGCGGGCGACAAATGCGGACGCTGCGGCTGCGCCCGGCGTGAACACACACCGGTTTGCGCCAGCCATCCGAAATGCAAGACGTTTTCGGATCCCAAAGCGCAGAAACCGAAGAAACGCTGACGCCTACAGGGCCTTCTTCGCGAGCGTGTCCTCAATCAGCTGACTCCACGCCGGCGCGGAACCTCGCCTCTCGCGCGCTTCCCGAATCAGCCGCAGGTTCCGGACGGTTGTCTCGGGTTCCCACTTCTCCCGGATACAGGCGAGCGCGCGCGACAGATGACGCGACGACTCTTTCTGGTCCATCGCCAGGACCGCCAGTTCCAGCAGCGTGGCGTGATCCCAGTAATCGGCCTTCCCGCGCGCGATCTTCCGATCCACGGCGTAACGGACCACCGGGATCAGGCCGGCGCGGCGCTCATCCGGCGGTTCCTGGAGTTCCATCAGGGTCACCGCGTTCACGCCGGGGTAGGCGTCGCGCCAGTCCGCCTCAAAGCCTTGCAGATAAGTGTCTATGGCCTTTTCGAGGAAGCCCTCCGCCTCGATTGCGTTCCCCGCCTTGAGCTCTTCTTCCCAACGGTCTTTGTAAACCCGTCCCAGAATGCCCAGCGTCTCGCTGCTCGGCCCGCGCTCTTCAATGAGGCTGTTTAACACCCGCTCCGCCTCGTCACGGCGTTTCAAACGGTTCAGCGCCAGACCAAGTTGCTCCCGCACCATGACGCTTTGCGCCAGCGGAGGCGCCATCTTGCTTACCAGCGCCACCATCTCGGCCCACGCCGACCTTGCCCGATAAGAAAGGAATAAATCGATCACAACACCGGATTCCACGTTCGCGATGTCGCCCAGTTGAGCCTCCACAGCGCCAACGGCAGCTTTGCTGTCTTTCCGGGCGACAGCCAGAGCGTCCTTCCAGCGCACTGAGTACTCCGCCTGATCGCGGAACACGTCCGTCCTCATATGCTCCAGCACGGGTTCGCGCACGCCGTCCAGCAACTGGAAGATCGGGCTGTCCTTCGCGCCCTTACGGGCTTCGCTCAGGAATTTCGCGATCCCCTCGCGAGCCGCTGCCAACCTCGCCGGATCCGGTGTGCCATCGGGCAGAAGCTTATAAGGGATGGTGCGCAACATCTGGATGTCGAACGGCAGCCGCGTGCCTTCGGACATGATCTGGATCGTGCTCGCCGGGCGGAACGCGTGCCGCACGCCGAGTTCGTAGTAGACGTTCGCATTGGCCTGCGTGAGATCCGCCACGGCGAACGGGCAGAGGATCAGCCGCTCGAACATGGGCTTATGGATGATGCCGCTGTTGGTTTCCTGGTCGGCGCGCAACGGCGCCAGATTCGCATCGGCCACCGCCGGCGCAATCAGGTCGGCGTATACGCGGTCGAAATCGACGATTGTGCCGTCACCGCCTTTCTTCACGCCGAACGGCATCAGGACAAAACACAGCGGAGCGCTCATACCTGACTGAGTATAGTGCCGTCGCGCCCGCGCCACTGAACGCGAAAAACCAAAGCCACCACTCCGCCCCGAAAATCCGTGCTCGCGGATACCGAGCCTGCAATCCCGCGGGAAGCCCACCGGAGAAACCCGGCGCCACATGGACCCGCCAGGACACCTCGTGTAACCGGGGAATCCGGACGGCGGGACTCTCCGCGACTATCTCCGCCGGCAGCGCGATTTCGTCCGGAGCGGTGATCACCATCGGCCGCCCCGCCGGCAACTCGCCACGCCCGAAATACCGGTCCAGCGTCCCGAACGAAAGCACGAAAACGATTGCCATGACAACGCCTGGCAGCGCCACTTTCCGCAGCACCCGCAGATTCTCCCGGAGCAATTCCACCTGCGCCCGGAATACCAGTACCGGCTCATCGATGAACAACCGGAAGCTCAGCACGTGAGCGAGAATCCGGTTGATCTCGCCGCGAAGGTGCACGCGCCGGAACAGTGCGCCGCCCAGGAACCCGTACACCGCGCCCGCCAGCGCCAGCAGCAGGAACCTCACTCCAGATACCCCAGTCCCTTCAACTGCTTCACCACGGCGTCCTTCGCTTCGGCCTCTTCCAGGCGCGCCAGTTCTTTTTCGATGGCGTGCGCGACGAACTCTTCGAGCGAACTGTAACCGGCCTTTTCGGCCGCCTCGCGCGCCCGGTCGCGCAGCGCTTTATCCAGCTTGACGGTATGTCGTGAAAACATCAGAACAACCTCAGAATCACACCCGATAAACTCTTCAGCGAAGGCTCGGGCGCCCGCAGTCCGCGGCTCAGGAACAACACGCCTGACACGTCGTCGGCGTTGATGCAGTGATCCGCAATCCAGGCATCGGTATTGGTTTCGAACACCGTGTCGGCGGACTCCCCCAAGCCGGTCGCCCAGGACGCCCGATATCCCGGCGCATAGCCGACCACCAGATCCGGAGCCAGTGCACGATTCTCCGCCGTCGCCTGCACGTCACTCACCCGCTCCACCACCACGCGACCGTTTTCCGGATCCCGCAACGCCAGCAGCCGCTGCCGGACGTCTTCCCGGTCCGCGCCATCCAGATAGACCGCGTTCAGTCCCGCCGCCCAGGCTTTGCGCCGATCCCCCGTAATCAAACCCTGCGCGACGAACCAGGCATTCAGATTCACCGCGCGATTGAAGGTGGAAAATCCATGGTCGGACATCACCAGCAGCGCCGCCTCCGGCTCGCGCCTTCGCACCTCGCCGATCGCCCGATCCACCGCCTGATAAAACGTCAGCAACTCGTCGTCGTGCCGGCCCCAAAGCACATGGGAATTCTGATCCACCGAGGAAAAGTAGAAGAACAGAAACCCGTCGCGGTACCGGCGCAAGGCATGGTCCAGCAGCATCTGTTCGTCCTTCAGTACCAGCCGGCTCTGCGCGAGAAACTCCGGCAGATCGAATACGCCCTGACGGAGCGCGGCGGTGTCCTCGCCAATGCCCTGCGTATAAAATCGCCCGGCCTCGCCCGCATACGAAGGCGGCTGCGAGATGGGCAGCGCGGGCTTTTCCGGATCGATATTCACGGGTGAAACGTACACCTCGAAGCCCGGCTTCAGCTGTTTCGCATAAACCCGGAACATGCCCCGGACCGAGGCCACATGCGGAACTAATGGAAAGTCCGCGGCCAGCCAGTCCGACCACTCGCCCTGCCGCAGCACCGCCATCTCCTCGCCCACCGCGAACCGCGCGACCGCACGCTCCGGATCCACATCCACATCGAGCGTTACCGCAGCAAAGGCCCGATCCTTCCGCAGCGTATTCGGCGGACCCTCGACCCGCAGCGCGACATGATTCCGCACAATCTGCACCCGGCGAATCAACCCGCCCGAGACCGCTCTCGACTCTTCCCCCGCCGCGTCCGTGTAGAAACTGAAGGTGCCTTGGGTGCCCCGCAGATCCGGCGTTCCCATCCCCGACAGTTCGTTCCCATAAGGCAGCGGCGGATAGTTCGCCGGCATCCGCACAATGGTCACCGGCACCCCGCGCTCGGCCAGCGTCTGCCAGAAAGCTTTCCCTTTGCGCAGCGATTCCACGCGCGGACCCGAGAGCGGCAGTTGGTACTCCCCCAGCGAAAGCACCCACCGCGGCGCCATGGTGCGATCCGTTGAAAGGAACAGATCCTTCGTGACCGGATCCCGATGCACGAAATCGAAGATCCCGTGCTCACCCGGATCGAGCCCCGTAATGAAGGTCGACCAGGCGACCGGACTCTGCGGAGGGGTGGTGGTCCGCAGCCTTTGAAAGCTCCCGTCGTCCCGGAGGCGCGCCAGATTCGGCAACGCATTCCAGTGCCGCTCCACGAAGCCCGGATCCATCCCGTCCACCCCGATCACGATCACCTTCCGGTGCGCCCCGCCGCCGCAACCCGTCATCATCGACAAGGCCCCGAGCAGCGGCCAAAACTTACGCAACCGGAATCACCGAACGCCCTTCCATCCACCCGGGGACCGGAACCCCGAACAACTGCAGCGCCGTGGGCGCCAGATCCTCGATTCCCGGATCCGCGGCGTCCAGCGGCAGATTCGAAAACAACACCCCTGGCACCAGATGCGGATCCACACAGTGGTCCCCGCACCACGCTTTCGTGTTGTCCTCAAACACGAGCGCCGACGTTTTCCCGACCGCCGCGCCCCAGGACGCCCGATACCCCTCCGCGTACCCGATAATCAGGTCCGGCGCGGCGCCCAGATAAGGCCCGTGATAGATCTCCGCGGCCGGATACACGGCCTGCACGGCCATCTCGCCTGTCTGTTCATCCACCAGGCCCGACAGCCTCGCCACCAACTCCCGGCGCAGCGCCGCCGCGTCTTCCGGAGCCACCACGCCCTGCGCCTCACGACCCTGCAGATTCAGATAAACGCCACTCAACCCGAACGTATAAGCTCGCGTTCGCGACCAGTCCACGCCCTCGAAATACTCACCCGATTCCGCAGCATTATCCAGCAGTGTCAGATAGCCCTCACGGCGCAGCCAGGCATTCAGATTCACGCCGCGCCGGAAGGAACAAAACCCGTGATCGGACAGCACGAACAGCGCCGTCCCCGCATCCACATACGGCAGCGTCTGCCCCAGAATCCGGTCCATCTCCACGTACAATGTCTCGATCACATCGGCCTGCCCGAAGCACATATGCTGCACCCGGTCCGTCGTATCGAACACGCACGCCACTACGCCGCGTCGCGTATGGTCCAGCGCGCTGAAGAACATCGCTTCGCGCTCCCGCTGAATCTCCCGCGCCTGCGCCAGAAATGCCGCCTGATCGATCGCGCCCTCATTGAGCGCCCACGTGTCTTCGGCCATTCCCAGCGTGGAGAACGACCCCAGCAGTTTCGCCAGATACATCGCGTAATACCGCGGATGGCTGATCGGCAGCGCCGGGCTCTCCGGGTCAATCTGTACCGGCGTCGCGTACAACCGAAACGATGGCGCTTCGCCGGTCAACAGGAACCGCACAATGCCCCGCGCCGAGCCGTATCGCAGCCGGATCCACGGCGTGTATTCGCCCTTCGTCAACCGGAGTGTCTGCCCCTGAATCCGTAGTTGCCCGTCCTGCACGCGAAACGGAATCGCCTCGCCTTCCGGCCCCTCCAGATCCCCGGCGGGCGCGAAGAACTGCGAAAAACTCCCCTGCGTGCCCCGCAGATCCGGCGTGCACATGGCCGAAAGCAGGCGCCCGTTGAACTCCTCCGGCGGGAACGTAATGGGCACGCGCAGAATCGTGCTGCTCACGTTGTGCCGGCCCAGAATTTTCCAGAACGGTTCGCTTTTGCGCCGCATCTCCACCGCCGAGCGCGTCACTTTCGCCGAGGAAAGTTCCGGCGCATACGTGCGCAGATCGCGGTTCAGAAAATCGAAAATATTGTGCTTCGCCGGATTCACCCCGGTCGCGAACGTGGACCATGCCACCGGCGAAAGCGCAGGGAATGTCGTCCGCAGCCTTCGATAGCCGCCCATCGCTTGCAGCCGCGCGAAGTGGGGCAGCTTGCCGGCCGCGATTAGCCGTTCCGTCACGCCCGGATCCAGCCCGTCGAACCCCAGAAAGATCGCCCTTTTCACCTGCCCGCGCCGCCGCCGGAACAGGCCCCGCAGAACCCGCAACGGCCAGATCAGCAGCGATGCCAGGCCGGCCAGCACCGCCAACACCAGCGTCAGAAAGGAGCCGAAAAATGCGAACCCCGCGCCAGGGCCGATATACGCGGGAGTCATGAGCCAGTTCGCCACAGTCTCTTAAGGTTCAGAATAGAGGAGATGGGCCGGATGCTTGCGCACGCGCCGGAAGAACTCACCCGCGACCGACTCACGCGCCTTGGTGAGGGGATCGGCAAAGTCGTCTACGCCTCCGAGCACTGGGTGGTCAAACGCGAGCGCACCCCTACCGAAGTCGTCGCCCTGATTCTGCTCTGGAAGTGGCTCCGCCGCTGGGCGCACCGCATGCCGTTCGGCTGGGGGGACCGCCTCCTCTCGCGCCCCTCGCGCGTGCTCCGCTGGATGCGCGTGGTCACCGAAGGCATGATGCTGGTTGTCCCCAAAAGCGTTTGGTACACGCGCCACGTCTCCACCGTACTGCGCACCTACGTGAAGCGCGACCGCCGCGGCGACAAACTCGCCCGCGCGCATCTGGCGGGCTCGGACATCCTGCCCGAATCCGTCACGTTTCCCACCGCCACGGTTCTCGTCGGCGGCTGGCCAGGCTGGCTTACCATCGCCGAAGCCACCGAACGCGTGGAAGCCACTCTCGACAAGCGCCTGGATCAGTTGGCCGCGGCCGGAGACTTCGAGCGTGTCGAACTCTGGCTGAACCGCTATCTCGACACCCGGATGACCGGCTGGCAAAGGGGTCTGTTCTCGGTCGACGCCCACCTCAAGAACTTCGGCATCATCGGCGAACGCGTCGTCCTGCTCGACACCGGCGGTCTCACCAATCGCCGCAGCGACATCGCCGAGCGCCTCTCCAGAGATGAACAGGTGGAAGAGCCACATGTGCAACTCGGGCTCGGCCGCATTCTCGCGGGCGAACCCGAACTCGCGCGGCGCTTCAACGACCGCTGGAAGTCCACCGTCAACAGGGACACCGTGTTTGATATTCTTGGTCCCGAATGAATCTCCGCCCCGCGCTACCGGCCCTGCTGGCCCTTCTCGGCACGCAGACCTGGGCCGCCACGCCTTCTTACTACCCCACCAAAGGCTGGCACGAATCCACGCCGGAAGAACAGGGCCTCGATTCCCAGGTGCTCGCGGGAATGGTCGATAACATCTCCCGCAAGCATCTGAACGTCCACAGCGTCACGGTTATCCGTCACGGCGACGTCGTCCTCGATACCTATTTTTATCCTTACAAGCCGACCGCCACGCACGACGTCGCCTCGGTCACGAAGAGCATTACCGCTGCCCTCGTCGGCATTGCCGTGGACAAAGGACTCGTCAAGACCGACCAGACCATGCTGTCTTTCTTTCCGAAAGAAGCTCCCGCCAGCCCGGACGCGCAAAAGCAGGCCGTTACGGTCGCCAATCTGCTCTCCATGAGTTCCGGCCTCGATTGCGGCTTCGCCCCGGGCGAGCAGGAACTCGGCCACATGCGGGAGACCACCCAGTGGCTTCGCTACACCCTCGCCCTGCCTATGAAATACGCGCCCGGCGAGAAGTTCGGCTACTGCAGCCCCGGCTATCACGTGCTCTCCTCCGTGGTCACCGCCGCGGCCCATCAGGAACTCGCCGACTTCGGCCGCAAGAACCTCTTCGAACCCCTCGGCATCAAAGACGTGATCTGGCCGCCGGACGATGAAGGCCGCACCCACGGCTGGGGCGACAGCCACTTCTACCCGCGCGACTTCGGCAAGATCGGTTACCTCTACCTGCACGACGGCATCTGGGATGGCAAGCAGATTATCTCGAAAGAATGGATCCACAAATCCATCACGAAGCAGGCCGATCCCGGACGCATGGGCGGCGGCTACGGCTTTGGCTGGTGGCTCGCCAACGTCGGCGGGCTGGAAGAGTTCGGCGGCAACGGACGCGGCGGCCAGAAGGTCGCCGTCTGGCCCGAGAAAGACATGATCGTGATCGTCACCGGCGGCGGCTATCCGGCTAATGAAGTCGGCCCGGAGATCGCCAAAGCCATCAAATCGGACCAGCCCCTGCCGCCGAATCCCGCTGGCGTGCAGGACATGAAGGCGAAAGTCGCCGAGGCCGCTAAAGCCCCCGCGCCCACACCTCTGAGTGACCTTCCCGCCATGGCGAAAACCGTTTCCGGCGTGGCCTGGGAACTCCCGCGCAACGCCTCCCGCCTGGAAGGTCTGCAGTTCACGTTCAAAGGCAACAGCGAGGCCCAGCTCAAGGTCAAATACCTGGGCACGGAGCTCAACTTTCCCGTTGGTCTCGACGGCGTTTACCGCCTCGGCCCGTATGGTCCATTGAAGCTCCTCGCCGGAGCAACCGGACACTGGACCTCCGACACGGATTTCCTCCTCGACCTCAACTTCATCTCGAACATCAACCGGTACACCGTCGCCGTCCACTTCGACGGCGGCCAGATTCAGACCACGATTAACGAATCCTCCGGCCTGATTCGCAACGGCAAAGTAACCGGCAGAAGGATCTGAGCGAAGATGGAACCCGCGTACGTACAACTGCAACACAGCGCCACTCGCCGGCTGCTGAAGGAGATCTGATGAACCGCCGTTTATTTCTGAAATCGGCCGCAGCCGCCGGCGCGTCCGCTTTCGCGCACCTCCCCCTCGTCCAGGCAGCCCTGCCGAAGATGAAGATCACGCGCGTTCGCGCGTTCGCGCCTCCACGCCCCAATCCGCTCTTCAACCAGGCGGACACCGTGGTCACCATCGAGACCGACGCCGGCATTACCGGCGTCGGCGAAGGCGGCTTCCCTGACACCCTGAAGCAGTGCGCCGGACGTCTGATCGGGCAGGATCCACAGCACATCGAACGCCTCTGGCAGGATATGTCCCGCTCGTTCTTCTACCCTCCGGGGCGGGAAAAAGAAGACGCGCTCGGCGCTCTCGACCTCGCTCTTTGGGATATCCGCGGAAAAGTCCTGAAGCTGCCGGTGCACGAAATCCTCGGCGGCATGACGCGCAACTTCTGCGAGTGCTACAACACCGGCGGCACGGTCCCCGGCATCAAGCCGGGCATGAGTCTGAAGGACCGCGCCGCCGCCACGGTTGCGGCGGGTTACCGGGCTTTCCGCATGGGCGCCGCCGACACCCCCGCCAACACGACGTACAACACGCGCCAGAAGGTGAACCAGTTGTTCGAGGATTGCCAGCAGGTACGCGACGGCGTCGGCAAGAATGGTGATTTCTGCATCGACTTCCACCAGCGCTTCGACCTGATCGACGCCGTCCGCGGCTGCGACCTGATCGAAGGCCTCGCGCCGTTCTTCGTCGAAGACCCGGTCCGCGCCGAAGCTTTTAACGACGATCTGCCCAAGCTCCGGAAAATGGTGAAAGTCCCGATCGCCGCCGGCGAAGAGTGGGGCAACCGCTGGGACTTCAACCGCCTTGTGGAGAACCACGACATCGATTTCGTCCGCGCCACGCTGCCCAACGTCGGCGGCATCACGGAAATGATGAAGGTCGCCGCCATCTGCGAGACGCACTTTGTCGGCATCGTCCCGCATTTCACCGGGCCCATCGCCACCGCCGCGCTGGTCAATTCGCTCGGGACCTTTTCCGGCCCGCTGCTGATGGAATACAGCTACGCCGGGCGCGACTTGCCCCACCTGCCCGTCTGCATGGATTTCAAAGACGGCAAGCTCTACCCGAACGAACGTCCGGGCCTGGGCGTGGAACTCGACATGAGCAAGCTCACCCCGCTTCTGGAAGTCACGAAGTACGACACGAATCGGGCCCAGACGTATTTCCGGCCGGATGGCTCGATCACGAACTGGTAGAGGCGCTCCCGAAAACGCATGTGGGCTATTTCCATATAGCCCATAAACTTTTCTGTCATACATCCGACATAGCCGATGTAGGAGAATGACAGAGTCCGAATGCAACATTACGACCTGATCGTCATCGGCTCAGGCCCGGCGGGCCAACGCGCCGCAATTCAAGCCGCCAAGGCGGGAAAACACGTCGCCCTCGTTGAAAAGCGGGAGGTGATTGGCGGCGCCTGCATCAACACAGGCACCATTCCCAGCAAAACCCTGCGCGAAGCCGTGCTCCATCTGTCCGGGTACCAGTACCAGGCCATCTACGGCATCAACTACCGCGTCAAGGAAAAGATCACCATGGCGGACCTCTCTTTCCGGGTCCAGCATGTGATCAAGACCGAAGTCGATGTCACCCAGGCACAGCTTTCCCGCAACAACATCGAGATGCTCTTCGGAACCGCCAGCTTTCTCGACCCCACCCACGTGGTCGTCGAAAACTCGCGCGGCAAAACCGAGATCGAGGCGCCGTTCGTCATCATCGGCACCGGCACCAAACCGGCTGCCTCGAACCGCGTTCCCATTAACGGCCACAACATCATCAACAGCGATCAGATCCTTTCGATGGCGGAAGTGCCGCGTACGCTCATCGTGGTGGGCGGCGGCGTTATCGGCGTCGAATACACCTGCATGTTCGCGACTCTGGGCGTCCGCGTCATCCTCGTTGAGAAGCGCCCCCGGCTGCTCGAATTCGCCGACGCGGAAATTGTCGAAGCCCTCAGTTATCACCTGCGCGACAGCCGCGTCACCATGCGCATGAACGAAGAGGTGGACAGCGTCGAAGAGTCCGGCGGAGTCGTAACGGCGCGGCTGATGAGCAACAAGAAGATCACCGGCGATGCGCTGCTCTACGCTGTCGGACGCTCCGGCAACGTGGACGATCTGAACCTGCCCGCCGCCGGAATCGAGGCGGACGGACGCGGTCGTATCCCCGTCGATTCCGATTTCCGGACCAAACAGCCCAACATCTTCGCGGTCGGCGACGTGATCGGCTTTCCGAGCCTCGCCTCGGTGTCCATGGAACAGGGCCGCGTGGCCGCCGGTCGCGCGTTTGGCATCCCGCTCGTTTCCAAGCCGGAGAACTATCCCTACGGCATTTACACCATCCCGGAAATCTCGTTCATCGGGAAGACGGAAGAGCAACTGACCGATGAGGACGTTCCGTACGAAGTGGGCGTCGCTTACTACCGCGAAATTGCCCGCGGTCAGATTCGCGGCGATACCACGGGCCGCCTGAAGCTGATCTTTCACCGCGAGACGCACCACATCCTCGGCGTGCATATCATTGGGGAGGGCGCCACCGAACTGCTGCATATCGGCCAGGCCGTCTTTTCACTGGGAGGCACCGTGGAATATTTCGTCGATACTGTGTTTAATTACCCGACGCTCGCCGAATGTTACAAGGCCGCCGCCTTTAATGGACTGAACAAGCTCAGAACCTACTAGAATCGGGGTCGGAACAAGATCATGTCAGACCAAATGATTGGCGTTGTAGCTGCGGGTGAAATCGCCGTGGGCCTGGTGCGGGGCCATGAAGTTTCCGCGCCCATCCGGACCTTCCCGGCCCGGGAGGGATCCGCCGTCGAAGGCGGCCGCTTCAATCCTGAAGAACCCGGCGTTGCCGGCATGCCCATGGAATCCATCGCGGAAACCATCGCGACCATGATTCGGGATCTCTGTCAGGAACACGGCGCCACTCCGGCCGGCGTCGGCATCGGATTTCCGGGCATTATTCGCAACGGCGTCATTGAGGAATCCCCCAACCTGAAACAGGCGAAAGGCGCCAAACTGGCCGAGATGGTCACCGCGGCGCTCGACAGCCTGCACTTCCCGCTGCCGGTCTCCATCTTCAACGACGCGGATGTCACGGCCGCCGGCATGGCGGCAACCCGCGGGCAACTCGAGCGCTTCATTCGCGTCTGGACGCTTGGCAACGGCATCGGCTTTGGCCGGTATCCCCGCGCCGAAGGCGTGTGGGAGGGCGGGCACATGGTGGTGAGCCTGGACCCGAAGGAAAGCTATTGCGGGTGCGGCGGGCGCGGACACCTCGAAGGCATCATGGGCCACCGCGCCATGCGCCTCCGTTTTCTCGATCTGGAACCCGAAGAGATCTTCGCCATCGCCCAGGACAGGGATCAACACCCGAAAGATCAGCGCTGCTGCGAATTCGAGGTCCTCTGGCATCGCGCGCTCGCCGCCGCCACGGCCAACAGCATTCATATGGACGGCCCCGGCAAGTTTTTCCTCACCGGTCCCAGCGCCCGGTTTGTCCGCATTCCCCTGCTCAGCCAGTATCTGCATGAGATGGTGACCATGTCGCCGCTGCAGGGCAGTGTTTTCGAGGTCGTGCTCACCAACGACGAGATTTCCATTGTGGGGGCAGCCGTCAACGCCGCTCTCGCCGCGCGGGCCTGACCTTCCGGGTGCAGCTCGCGCAGCCGGCTCTCGATACCACCGGACAAATCCTGCTGGCCCTCCTGATGGCGGTGGCCGCCGCGTTTGACCTTCGCTGGCGGCGCATTCCCAACTGGCTGGTGCTGGCGGGAATTCTGGCCGGTCTCCTCTGGAATACGGTTGGGTCGGGTTTACCCGGGCTGGCGCGCGCGGCGGCCGGAATGGGTGTTGGCTTCCTGCTCTATTTTCCGCTGTATCTGTGTCGGGCCCGCGGGGCGGGGGATGTCAAGCTGCTTGCCGCGGCGGGCACCATCGCCGGCCCTGGCAACTGTTGTTGGATCTTTCTGCTGACGGCCCTTCTGGGCGGCGTGGTTGCCCTGGCGCTGCTGCTGTTTCGCGGCAGAGTACGCCAGACGTTGTTCAACGTGGCCTGGATCCTCCGTGAGATGCTGAGTTTTCGCGCCCCTTACAAAAGCAGTGCGGAACTGGACGTCACCACGACAAAAGGCATGCGCCTGCCCCACGCCCCTCTTCTCGCCCTCGGAACCGCCGCACTGATCGTCGTCGTGCGGTTCAAGATCCGCCTTTGAGGGAACTTCCCTTGGCTTCAGTGCTCCGTCAGCGCGGCGAGGCGCGCCGGGTCTCCCGGAGACTTCAGGTCCGAGCCGCGCACCGTGTCTCCATTGACGAAAAGGGCGATCGCCAGCAGCGCCACCAGCGCCATCACCAGCGTATATTCAACCAGATCCTGACCCCGCTCTTCTTTTGCGAAATTCCCGATCGTGTTTATCATTGGTTCCCTTCCCTGCCGAACCGCCGCGCTTCGAAAAGTCACCAGGATTGCAAAACAGGGACCGCGCGAGCCGATCCCTGCGCAGCCCCCGGTCGCCAATAGGGTGACGGCTATGGCGACAAACCGTTAACCCGGCCGGCGCCGTGATTCCGCCGGCCACACCGCAGGCGTGTTCAGTGAACCCGGTCGTTGGGCATCTTCATCGCCGCCAGGTCCGTGCGTTTTCTGCCGGAGCGGGTAAACCGTACTTTGTTAATCCGCAGGCCGACCATCGGCGCCCCCGATCTGCCCCGCACCACCCGAACCACCGTCGTGGAACAGCGCATGACGCGCGGCCCGAAGTCCTCTCCGCCCGGCAGATCGATTTCCACCGTCAGAGTATTCCCCGGTTCCGGTAAAGGAACCTCTTCGAGCCAGCGCATCAGAATGCCGTCCCGGCTCATGTTCTCGGTCACGCCTTCGTAGGTGGCGGAAAGAACCGCGTCCGCGCTGTACCGGCAGACCAGCTGGAGTTCATGTCGCTCTTTCGTTCGTCGGTCCATTTTTAGTGGTTAATCTGAATTTATAGCGCTTTCGGTCTCCGGCACAATACCGAAAATAGGTGACAAATCTTTGTTATCCATAGTGGGTACGACTATGGGAGGGCGGAAGCGGTCCGCCGGACCCGGATCCCGCCGGAATTTATTTCCGGAATTAATTGGAAAATATATTGAAGAATTATATCAATTAAGTGGTAAGCTTCCTCACGTGGCGGGAATTCTCCTTTGCAGCGACGAGCCCATTCTGGCCGAAGGGCTCATGAAAATCCTGGCTGAACACGACGGCGCCGGGATGTGCTCCTGGTGCGCGGACGTCGACCGGCTCTCCGCCGAACTGGAGGCGCACCGGCCCGATCTGCTCCTGGTCGATCTCACCAGCGACGTGACCTTCTCGGTCCTGAGCGGACTGCGCGGAGCCGCCTGCCAGACGAAAATCGTGCTCTGGGTCCATGCCATTCCGGCGGAACTCGCTCTGCAGGCAATGAGCCTCGGAATCCGCGGAATTCTGCGGAAAAACCTGCCGGTGGATACGCTGCTGCGATGTCTGGCCCGCGTCAATGAGGGAGAGCTCTGGTTCGACAAGGCGCTCACCGACAGTATCATGGGCGCGCGCCGCTATTCGCTCACCCGCCGCGAGGGACAGCTCGTCGCGCTGCTTTCCCAGGGTCTGAAAAACAAGGAAATCGCCTCCGCCCTGATGATCTCCGAAGGCACGGTAAAGGTCTATCTGTCCCGGCTCTTTCAGAAGCTCGGCGTCAAAGACCGCTTTGAACTGGCGCTTTACGGGTTGAAAAATCTCACGCCGGGCCGCCCCGCGCCGAAACCACAATCGTCGGCGGCCGGAGAGAGCGCCGCCGGAGCGGGCTGGCAGGCGCCACGCTCGTTCTTTGTGGAGAGATCTTCCCGGAACCCTGCCTCCTTTCGCTCGCGCTGACGCCGTTGCGCGCCCGCTCCCGGCGCTGAAATGTGCGTTTGGATCCAGCGGGGTACAATCGTGAGTGAAGTACTTCGGGAATCCGGGGGAGCAATGACAGTGCCGAAACTGAGGATGCTGCTGGCGGACGACCACGAAATCATTCGCGAGGGGATAGCCGCCGTCTGCAGGTCCCGTCCGGATATCTCCGTGATCGGTCAGTGTTCGGGCGGAGAGCAGACTCTCGCCAGGATCCTGTCCGATCAGCCCGATTTTGCCGTCATCGACGTCAACATGCGCGGAATGGGCGGACTGGATCTGATTCAGACCGTGCGGGGCGCGCAGTGCCCCACCAGAATCATCGTGCTCTCCACGGAGCGGGACAATGAAGTCGTTCAGAAGCTCCTGGCCTCCGGCGCCGACGGCTACCTGCTGAAGGAAGAGCCCGCGAGGCGCCTCTTCGATGCCATTGACAGCATCCGCGAGGGACACAGCTACGTGACGCCAGTGCTGCGGCCCTCCACGGCGCCGACGTCCGCCCTTTCGGGAAAAGCACACGGGGAAGGTGAAATGCGACGAGATGCTGCCGCCGGCGACGCGGAAGGGCTTCCCGCGACGGCGCGGCCATCGGCCCCCGTGACGGAAGACTCGTCCGACGTCCTCTCGGCCCTCAGCAAACGGGAGTGGGAGGTATTCCGGCTGCTGGTGGACGGAATGCGGCCCAAAGATATCGCAAGCAGTCTCGATATCAGCCCGAAAACAGTGGATACGTACCGCGCCAATATCATGCGAAAACTGAATGTGAAAGGGATAGCCGCGCTGGTGCGGCTTGCGCTGCGGCGAAATCCGGGATCCGCCTCCCTCCCGTGCTGAGACGCCGGGCAAACCGGGCTGGTATTAACGGAAGCATCAATTCAGGTCATACTGACGAATTAAGAGGGAAATGGGTCAAGCCGACAAAATCCGGGTTTTGCTGGCCGACGGAGACGCATTGCGCCGCGACGGGCTCGAAGCGTTTCTTTCGTCCCATCCACGATTCGAAGTAGCGGGAGTCGCCGGCGATGGCGAAACCGCGCTTCGCGAGATAGAAACCACGCGACCGCAGATCGCTCTCGTGGATCTGAACCTCCCCCGCATTCACGGCATCGAGTTTGTCCGGCGTGTCCGTCTCGGGTTCCCGGCCGTCAAGGTCATTGTCTACGCAGGCTCTGAGGATGAAGAGATCGTCGGCGAACTTGTTCAGGCGGGTGGCGATGGCTACCTGCTGAAGAATGGCCCGTCGAGGCACCTCGTCGACGCGATTTTGTACGTCCATGACGGCGGCCAGTATTTCTCTCCGCAGTTGCGGCGGGATGGAAGTCTCCGCCGGCTGCCCGAAGAACAGCCCCGGGGCGAAGGTTTGACCGAGGACGAACCGGTCCGGGGCGGGGCCGGAAACTCCGGCGACGGCGCCGATCGCTTTGCGCGGACGCGGCGCGGGCGGCGGTATGCAGCGCCGATGAACGACCTTCTGAGCCTTCGCCAGCGAATCCGGCAAGACCCCGCGGCCGATCTCGATGAGCATGATTACGAAATCATGAGCAGACTGGCGGACGACATCCGGCCCATTCTGGACCGGCTGGATGAGATCGACGCGCGTGTCGCCCAAATGGAGCTCGGAGACGCGCCCGTCCCGTCGGATCCGCGGCGCTGGCTGAATACGCAGCTGGAGGAATCGCTCGGCAGGAAGGATCTGCCTTCGAAAGATCTGGCATCGACGGGTCTGGCATCGACGGGTCTGGCTTCGACGGGTCTGGCATCGACGGGTCTGGCATCGAAAGATTTGTCCCCGAAAGATGTGCCCCCGAAAGATGTGCCCCCGAAAGATCTGCCGGGGCGTGGGCGGGGCAGCTATGACACGCTTGAGGCGCGCCTCCCGGAACTGATCGAGGAGGCCGTCGCGAGACGCTTTCAGCAGGTATCCGGCAAGCTTCGGCAGGAGATCGAAGAGACTCACGCCCGCGCCCTCGAGGGCTTCGTCCGCAGCGTTCAGGTCAAGCTCATCCAGCGCATCGCGGCGCTGGAGAGCGACATGTCGAAGCAGGTGGAGACCATGAGCCAGATTCGTCAGGACAGCCAGAGGACCGAGGAAAATCTCAACCGTCTGATTGTCGGAGTCGATAAACTGGCGCGCGAACTGCCGCGACGCCTGGCCGCGGCGGCTGCGGCGGAAACCGTACCCGTTCCGGAGGTGGCGGTGGTCCCGCAGCAACCCGCGCCGAAGGCCCGCGCAAAATCCGGCGCCCGGCACGACCGCATCGTCAGAATCATCTGGGCAACGGTGCCGGCGTGCGTGCTGGCTGGCGTCCTCGCGTGGGCGGCGTTCAAACTCGAAAACACCAGCGCGGATACGGGTAACCCGGAAGCTCCGGCCACAGTGTCGGCGGAAAAGGTGAAGGCCCCGCCTGCTCCTTCGGGCGACGCCAAAACGAAAATGCAGGCCGCGCAGGAATGCGTCGACCGGAAGGACTACGCGATGGCGGAGGATCTCTACCGCCAGGTCGTCAAATCCGAACCGGGCAACGCGGACGCCCTGAAAGCCCTGGCCAGCGTCCTTTATCGCGAAGATAAGATCGAGGAAAGCGCGGAAATCCTCGATAAACTGTCGAAGGACTGATTTTCGGGGGCTAGCGGCACAGTTCGCCAAGGTCGGATATCCAGTAATCCGGATCCCAGCGCGCCATATCTTCAAAATTGCCGTAGCCGTAGCGGACCGCGCAGGTCCGCACGCCCGCGCGCCGTCCTGCCTCCATATCGGCGGCGGAATCCCCCACGAACAGACATTCTCCGGGCGTGGCGCCCAGTGCGGCCAGCGACCGAAGAATCACATCCGGTTCGGGCTTGCAGGGAAAACCGTCGGTGCCCTGCACGTGATCGAAGTAAGGGAGAAGTCCGAACTGGTCGAGGATCACCCTTGTCGTCGGCGTGCCTTTGGTGGTGGCGGTGCCCTTCCGCCCGCCGAGCGATTGCAATGCTTCCGCCACGCCCGGATAACAGCGGGTGGACGCATGACCACGCGCCGGATAAGCCGTGCGGTAAATCTGAATTAATTCATCCAGTTGCTGGCGGGAATAATTCGGAAGTGCGTCCAGAAAGCAGACGTCCAGGTGGTAACCGACAAAACGCCTCAGATATTCGAGTGGCGGGGGCTCGGCAACATGCCCCTCAAGCGCCTGCTGGATAGCGCCGCATATGTCGGCGGCGCTATCCAGCAGGGTTCCATCGATATCGAACAGGTAAACCGGAAACGAGATCAACCGGCGGCCTAAGCGGGAGCGGGCCGCTCGCCTTCGGAAAGACCGATACGACGGCCGCTGCCGCTTTCCGGACGAATCACCTGCTGCGTATGCTCGGCGTTGTCCTTCGAACGGCCACTGCCCATCGGCGGCAGGTCGCCGCCGTCCATCAGGATCTTTACTTCGGCCCCGTCCAGGACTTCCCGTTCGAGCAGCGCTTCCGCCGCGCGGACGAGAGCGTTCGACTGCTGCTCGATGATGGCGCGCGCCCGGCTGTATGCGGTCGAGATGATCCGTTTGACTTCTTCGTCGATGCGGATTGCCGTCTCTTCGCTGTAGTCGCGGTGCTGCGAGATTTCCCGGCCGAGGAAGATCTGCTCTTCCTTCTTGCCGAAGCTCAGAGGTCCGAGTTCACTCATGCCCCATTCGCAGACCATCTTGCGCGCCATTTCCGTGGCCCGTTCGATGTCGTTGCTGGCGCCCGTGGTCATCTGGTTGAGATAGATCTCTTCCGCGATGCGGCCGCCCATCATGATGGCAAGCTGGTCTTCGCAGTAGACCTTGCTGTAGTTATGCTTGTCGTCCGTCGGCAGCTGCATGGTGACGCCCAGCGCCATACCGCGCGGGATGATCGAGACCTTATGCAGCGGATCGGCATTCGGGACGCGCATCGCGACGATCGCGTGACCGGCTTCGTGGTAGGCGGTGGTGCGCTTTTCCGAGTCGCTCAGGATCATCGACTTCCGTTCCGCGCCCATCAGGATTTTGTCCTTGGCGAGTTCGAAATCGATCATCATCACGACCTTGCGGTTTTGACGCGCGGCGTTCAGGGCCGATTCATTGACCAGATTGGCCAGATCGGCGCCGGCGAGACCGGGTGTCCCGCGGGCCAGGACCGAGAGATCCACGTCATCGCCGAGCGGGACTTTCTTGGTATGAACCTTGAGAATCGCCTCGCGGCCGTTCACATCGGGACGACCCACCACCACGCGGCGGTCGAAACGACCGGGACGGAGCAGGGCGGGATCGAGCACATCGGGACGGTTCGTCGCGGCGACAAGAATAACGCCTTCGTTGGATTCGAAACCGTCCATCTCGACCAGCAACGGGTTGAGAGTCTGTTCGCGCTCGTCGTGGCCGCCACCAAGACCGGCACCGCGATGCCGGCCGACAGCGTCGATTTCGTCGATGAAGATGATGCACGGTGCGTTCTTCTTACCCTGTTCGAACAGGTCGCGGACACGGCTGGCGCCGACGCCCACGAACATTTCGACGAAGTCCGAACCGGAGATGGAGAAGAATGGTACGTTGGCTTCCCCGGCGATGGCTCGTGCCAGCAAAGTCTTACCCGTGCCAGGCGAACCGATCAGCAGCACGCCTTTCGGAATGCGACCGCCCAGCTTCTGGAACTTCTGGGGTTCGCGGAGAAACTCGATGATCTCCTGCAGTTCTTCTTTGGCTTCTTCGACGCCAGCCACGTCCTTGAACGTTACTTTGCGCTGTTGCGTGGAGTGCAGACGGGCCCGGCTCTTGCCGAAGCTGAGAGCCTTGTTGCCGCCGCTCTGCATCTGCCGCATCATGAAAATCCAGAAACCGATCAGCAGGATGAAGGGAGACGACTGAACCAGCAGGGAGACCCACCCGCTCGAACTCGGATCGTTGAAGGTCATCTGGACCTTCTTCTCCGTCATCTGATCGAAGAGCTTCGGATAGTTGCCCGGCACGATCGTGTGAAACGCATCGCGGCCGTTCATGAAGTCGCCCTTCACTTCATTGCCGTTGATGTTGACGGCTTTCACGTTGCCGGCGTCCACTTCGGCCAGGAATTCACTGAAATTGAGGGCGCGGTCCGGTTTGCCGCCGTGTTGTCTCACCACCGCCCACAACAAAACGGCGACACAGATCAGCACCACCCAAAAGATGACTGTTTTTACGTTTGAGTTCACAATACCTCTTCACAGACCGCTGCTTCCCCGTTCAAAAGGGGACCTGCTTGGTTGGACGCCCGAAGTGCCGCGTTCGATTCCACGCCGTCACGAATCAACAGAAACTGTTTCGAATCCGGCCCTGCCGAGACCTCGGCCGCCGGCCCGAACCGGCGCGTCCAAAGAATTGAGGATCCCTGGGTGATGACAGGCCACGTTCGCCGTTCCCAGAGCGGAACCCGGAATTCCTGAAACAAAGACTTGATTTTTTCAGGGCTGTCTTTACTTCCCGAGCGGCCTGCCGGACGGTACGAGTCGCCTGGACGCCAGTTCCGCAACGTCAGCGAACCGGCACACCGGGACCAGTCCAGCACATTCATCTGATTATTATATACGCCCGGAGCGGCAACCAGTTCCATCTCAATGGTTATCCGGCGCTCGGGCAGGGAGTGGGATCCGGGGACTTCGAGGGGAATTTCGAAATCTCGTTCGAAGCGCGAGTCGAGACCGAGGGGGGCGAGGCGCAGCCAGTCGAACGAACGATAGACGTCGAGGTCGGGCAACTGCAGGCGGCCGCTGCCTTCGCGGGTCGCGCTCAGGGCGCGGATTCCTTCGATGTGGCGGAAGTCGATGGCGCGCAGCGAGCCTCGCACGTTCTCAACCGCGCGGCGCAGCAGCCTTCGCTGGACCGCCACCGCCAGTTCGTTCAACAGCCCGACCTGCAGCAGTACCGCCTCGCCGTTGTGCGTGAGCAGGCGACTCTCCAGACGGGCGAGTTCGGCGGTCCAGTAGGCCTCTTCGTCCTGCGCCCAGGCGGCCGTGGACGCGAGGACATCCGGCAGTCCCGGATTCAGAGCGACGAGTTGCGGCATGAGATCGAGGCGGATCCGGTTGCGGAGGAACACGGTGTCGGCGTTCGACGCATCCTCTCTCCAGAGGATGTTACGGCTCGCGAGGGAGGCGCGGATGTCGTCCCTCCGGAGGGCCAGCAGGGGCCGCACGATGCCCCGATCGGTGACGGGCCGGATGCCGCTCAGACCAGCGGTGCCCGCGCCGCGCAGGAAACGCGACACCAGCGTCTCCGCCTGGTCGTCGAGGGTGTGGCCTGTCGCGACCGCGTCGCAGGCTCCGGAGGCGATGCAGGCTTCAAAGAACGCATACCGGGCGCGCCTCGCCTCCTGCTCGATGTTGCCTTCGGGCACGGGCGATGTCGCGACTTCAATGGGAAGGCCCAGTTCGGCGGCCAGAGTCCGAACAAACGCCTCATCCCGATCGGATTCGGCGCCCCGCAGCCGATGGTTGACGTGCAGGACGACGGCGGCCAGGCCCGCGTCGCGCAGGGCGTGCAGCAGAAAGAGCGAGTCGGCGCCTCCGGAGACAGCGACACCGATCCGTCCGCCGAACCGCAGCATGGCGTGGCGGGTGATCGTGGCCCCGATTGTCTCCTGCAAACTCATGTACACTCTCAGACGTATTTGATGCCGATGAACTGGATTCCGATCGCTCTTGCCGCCGGCCTGCTGGCGGGACAGGAAAGCCCGCCGACCTCCGGCCCCTCCGTCTCGATCCCCTCCGTCTCGATCAAGGTGGATGTCAGCCTGATTAACGTTGCCTTCATCGTACGTTATGCGGACGAGAAGCTGAGCCGCGACCTGACGCGGGACGACATCGAGGTGTTCGAAGACGGCGTCAAGCAGGAGGTCCGGTACTTCGGCCGGTCGGACGATCTGCCGCTCCGCCTGGGCGTCGTCATGGACGTCAGCGGCAGCCAGGAGAAGTTCAACCGGCAGCACCGGCGCGACCTTGAGACCTTCCTCCGGAAGGCCGTGACGGGCCGCGACTGCGGGATGCTGGTGTGCTTCGGGAACCATGTCCGGGTGGTGAGCGGCTTCACCGGTTCGGTCGCCGGCATGATGGAGGCGCTCGACCGATTCCAGAAGGGCGACCGGCACTTCCCGGAACTGGAACCGGACGAGACCCGGTCGGCAGGTACGGCACTGTTCGATGCCATGTATCTGACGGCGGGCGCGTTCGCGGAGGCGCCCCGGCCGCAGGGCGGCGAGCGGAAGGCCCTGATCCTCTTCAGCGACGGCGAGGACAACTCCAGCGCCCATGACCTGCCGGATGCCATCGAAGCGGCCCAGGCGGCGGATGCACTGATCTATACCGTGCGCTACACGGAGTCGAAGAAGGGCCAACTGACGGCCCGCAACCGGTACGGGATCCGGGAGATGGACCGGCTGGCGGCGGAGACGGGCGGGGCGGCCTTCGACGCGTCGCGCCGCGATGTCGGGACGGCGC
The DNA here is from genome assembly GCA_903851195.1 of uncultured Acidobacteriia bacterium. Taxonomy (GTDB): domain Bacteria; phylum Acidobacteriota; class Terriglobia; order Bryobacterales; family Bryobacteraceae; genus BOG-234. The sequence continues at coordinate 149,664 of CAINNJ010000023.1, read as the reverse complement.
TCGCGCAGGTTGGCGAAGAACTCCGAGCCCTCTACGAAGTGGGCTACATGAGTTCCAACCCGGTCCGCGACGGGACATTCCGGAAAGTCCTGATCCGGGTGAAGCGCGACGGGATGACGGTGCGCGCCAAGCCCGGCTACTACGCCCGCGACTTCACTTCAGCGGGCCCGAAATAACGCAGGCGTTGATGCCGCCGATTCCCATGGACAGCTTGCCTCCGAGGCGCGAGGGCGTCTCGCAGGAGACGTTGAAGACCATCCGGTCATGCACGGCGGCGATGGAGCGGTTCAGGTCGTGTTCGGCGAGCGGTGTGGGGTAGAGGCGGCCGCGCTGGTAGCCGAGGTATTGGGCGGTGAGTTCCCAGCCGCCGCCGGCGCTCATGCCGTGCCCGAAGGTGCCTTTGCGGGCGGTGACGAGGACCGACTCCGGGAAGAGGGCGCGGAAGGTGGTGACTTCGGAGAAGTCGCCGGGCGTGGCGGTGGCGTGCAGGTCCCAGGTGCCGACGTCTTCGGGCGCGGCGCCGGCCTGTTCCAGTGCTTCCTTCATCGCGATTGTGGGGCCTTCGGAAGAGGGCGTGATGATGTGGTGCGCGTCCGAACTGACGCCCACGGCGAGAGGCTCCATGCCGAGCGGGGTGAAGCCCTTCGATTTGCAATAGTCCATGTCGCCGACGATCCAGACGACGGAGCCGCCGGCCACGTGGGTGCCCTGCATACGGGTCAAAGGAACCGAAACGGAGCCATCCGCGGAGAGGACGCGGCCGCTGAAGAAAGAGCCGACGGTGAGCGCGTGCGGGGGCGGGTCGGTGGCGCCGACCACAACCAGTTTCGCTTCGCCGGCCTGGATGGCGTTCATGGCGAGTTTGAGCGCCACGCCGAACGTGGAGCAGGCGGCGACGGGCGCGAAGGCGAGACCGCGGGTTTTGGCGAGGATGGAGATCTGGGCCGCCGGCGTGTTGTGGATGTTCCAGATGACGTTCGCGGAGACCTTCCACGGCGGCTCCGGGGCTCCCCACTTTTCCTGCAGGCGCGCGCGGCGTTTTTCCTTTTCGCGGATAGCGTTGAGTTTGCCGACTTCCACTTCGCCTTCGAGGCTCAGATTCTCGATGGCCGAGAGGGCGTGCAGATAGTCGCGGAGATCGGTGGAAAGCGCCATCCAGTAGCGGTTCCACGCCTGTTCGGCGGCGGGACGGTCGCTCTCGGAGACTGAATCGGGGGTGGGCGGAATAGCCAGGTCGGGTTGGGCGGACGGGTTCGCCAGAAACTCACGGACGGCGGCGTTACGCTCCGGGGCGGCCCAGAACTTATCCCAGCGCTTTTGCGATTCGTAATGGGCGACGCTCGCGTCGTAAAGCGTGGAAAGGCTGCCGAGACCCGTGCCCACGAAGACCTGCGCCTGGGTGCCGAGAGCTTTGAGTTCCGCTTCGATGCCCGGGTTTTGCCCGAGAGCCTGGATGAAGGCTCCGATGGCGTAGAGGGCGGGCATGTCCATTTTTTCCGCGAGGTTCTGGTAGTGGCGCGGGGCGAAACGCTGGTTGATCCAGTCGCGATAGACGGAGAAGTCGAATTCCGGCGTGCCGGCGAGGAAATTGTCGGGCCCGAAGCCGTTGAACGGGGTCAGCCAGGTTTCGGAGGACTCCAGATTTCTCTCGAAGGAGGCGATATCGGGAGATTTCGGAGCGACGATACCCCAGCCGAAGACTCCGACCCTTACTTTTTGCACTAAACCCCCGGTCGCCACTAAACGCTCGGTCCCTGGCACAACATAGGCCAATTGCAACGCATCTTTTGAGGATATTCCACCGAACCGCATGGTTCCGATAATGCATGCTACAAATGACAGTTGGATTGCGTACTCACCCTCGACGTGGGCAGTTCTTCGGCGCGCACGCTGCTGTTTTCGCCGGAGGGAAAAGAAGTGGCGGGGTTCGGGGCGCAGATCGGGTACCAGGCGCGGACGTCCGAGGACGGCGGCTGGGAGATCGACGCGGACGCGCTGACGGCGACGGTCGCGCGGGCGATCGACGGCATCCGTGAACAGCTGCGAAGCCGGGGCGTGCGACCGGCGGCGGTGGCCGTCGATACGTTCTGGCACAGTCTGGTGGGTGTGGACGGTGGCGGCAAAGCCGTGACGGCGATTCTGCACCCGTTCGATTCGAGGAGCGCCGCAGCGGCGGTCCGGCTGGCGCAGCGCGTCGATAATGCAGCGCAGCACGCGCGCACGGGCTGCGTGCTGCATCCGAGCTATCCGCCTCCCAAACTGCTCTGGCTGGCCGAGATGCAACCGGAAGCCTTCCGCGCCGCCCAGCGCTGGATGAGCGTCGGCGAGTACCTGTTTCTGGAGTTCTTCGGAACGGCGGCGGCGTCCACGTCGATGGTGTCGGCGAGCGGGCTGTGGAACCAGAACGGCAACGATTACGACGAGGAGATGCTGACCGCGCTGCCGGTCCGCCGGGAGCAGTTCGCGGATGTGGCGACGCTCGACCAGCCCCGCACCGCGCTGCGTTCGCCGTTCCGGGAACGATGGCCGGAACTCGACGGCATTCCCTGGTATCCGGCTCTGGGGGACGGCGCGTGCGACAACATCGGCAGCGGCTGCACGACGCAGGATGTCTGGGCGCTGATGGTGGGCACGAGCGGCGCCATGCGGGTGACCATCGAGGCCGCGGCGGTGGAAATTCCGGCGGGACTGTTCTGTTATCGGGTGGACCGGAAGCGCTTCGTGACCGGAGGGGCGCTGAGCAACGGCGGCGCGGTTTACGCATGGATGAAGCGGACGCTGCAACTGCCGGACGATGCCGAGACGGAAAGACAACTGGCCGCAATGACGCCGGGGATGCACGGGCTGACGCTGCTGCCGCTGTTCGCGGGCGAACGCTCGCCGGAGTGGCGGATGGATGTGCGGGGCGCCATCACCGGACTGGCCTCCGCCACGACGCCGATGGAGATTCTGCATGCCGCGCTGGAATCCGTGGCGCTGCGTTTCGGCAATATTTACGAGATTCTGCAGAAGGCTTTCGGGACGCCGCGGGAAGTGGTGGGTTCCGGCGCGGCGCTGCTGCATTCCCCCGTCTGGGCGCAGATGATGGCGGACACGCTGGGGCATCCGGTGCGCATGTGCATGGAACGCGAGGCGACCTCGCGCGGGGCGGCGCTGCTGGCGCTTGAAAGGCTGGGCATGGTTCGCGACATTGCAGCGCTGCAGCCGGAGCACGGCCGGGTCACGGAACCCGACGCGGCCAAGAAGGAACTGTATCTGGCGGCGCTGGAGAAACAGCGCCGTTTGTACCGACATTTGTTCGAGGAGGATTAATTGATTCACGAAGTAAGCGAAGACGTGCGGGCGCGGGCGTCTAAGATCAAACTGCTGCTGATGGATGTGGACGGCGTGCTGACGGACGGCAAGCTCTATTTCTTCCCCGGGCCGGAAGGCACCGTGATTGAAGTGAAGAGTTTCGATTCCACGGACGGCATTGCGCTGCAGTGGTGCAAGAGGAAGGGCGTGCGCACCGGCATCATCAGCGGACGCAAGTCTTTCTCGACGGACCAGAGGGCGCTGCAGGCCCACATGGATTACTCGTATCAGGGCTTCACGGAAAAGATCCCGATTATCGAGGAAATCATGAAAGACTCCGGAATTTCGAGCGAGGAGATCGCTTTCGTGGGCGACGATCTGACGGATGTGGTGGTGTTCCACCGGGTGGGGCTGGCGATTGCGACGCACAACGCGCGCATCGAGGTGCGAAAAGAGGCCCACTGGGTGACCAACTGCCCGGGCGGCAGCGGGGCGGTGCGGGACGCGGTGGAGCTGATTTTCCAGGCGCGCGGGTTCTGGCAGGAGATTCTGGATCACTACGAAGTGGGCGCCGAAGCCGCGAAAGCTGTTATATGATGACGGTGCTTTGACCATCCAACGCTGTTTCTTACGCCTTTGCATTACTGGCCTCCTCGCCGGCACGTTCGCGAGCGCGGCCGATCAGCATCTGCTCTATGTGGCGAATCCCGGCACCCGCAACTACACCGAGTACGGCGGGACCGGGATTTCCGTATTCGACATCGACAACGGTTATAAGTTCGTGAAGCGCATTCCCACGTGGGACGTGCCGGCTGGTAAAGAGCCGGAGAACGTGAAGGGCGTGGTGGCGAGCGCCAAAACGGGCCGGATTTATGTGTCGTCTCTGAACCGGATGATCGCAATCGACATGATCAGCGGGAAAAAGATCTGGGACCAGACGTATGAAGGCGGCTGCGACCGGATGGCGATATCGCCCGACGGCAAGACGCTGTATGTGCCGCAGCTGGAGGGGCCGAACTGGCATGTGGTGGATGCCGCGAACGGCAAGGTGATCGCGACGGTGGAGACGAAATCGGGCTCGCACAACACGATCTGGTCGAACGACGGGACGAAGGTTTATCTGGCTGGGCTGAAGTCGCCGGTGCTGTCGATCGCGGATCCGAAGACGAACAAGGTGGTGAGCACGGTGGGGCCGTTCGATAACGTGATCCGGCCGTTCACGATTAATGGCAGCAATACGCTGGCATTCGTGAATATTAATGGTCTGCTGGGCTTCGAAGTGGGCGATATCAGGACCGGCAAGAAGCTTTACCACGTGGAAGTGGAAGGCTACAAGCAGGGGCCGGTGAAGCGGCACGGCTGCCCCGCGCACGGGATTGCCCTGACGCCGGACGAGAAAGAGCTGTGGCTGGCGGACTGCGCGAACAGCGCGATCCACATTTTCGACGCGACGGTGATGCCGCCGAAGCAGGTGAAGAGCCTCAAGGCGCGCGACTGCGTGGGCTGGATGAGTTTCAGCATGGATGGCAAGTTCGCGTATTCCTCGACCGGGGAGATTTTCGACTCGGCCACGAAGAAGCTGGTGGCGACGCTGACGGACGAGGCGGGGCATCAGGTGCAGAGCGAAAAGATGCTGGATGTGACGGTGTCGAACGGGAAGGTGGTTCGTGCCGGGAATCAGTTCGGGCTGGGCCAGAAGGCGAAGTGACGGTATTCCTGCTGTTGTGGCTGGCCGCGGCGCCGGAGAGGAGAAATCCGGAGCAGAAGTTTTTCGAGGACCGGGTTGCGCCGATTCTGACCCGCCGCTGCGTGAGTTGCCACAACGAGGAGCTGCGGAATGGCGGGTTGTCATTGCTGGACCGGGAGAGCCTGCTGGCGGGTGGGGGACGCGGTCCGGCGGTGGAGCCGGGTAAGCCGGAGGAGAGCGTTTTGATTCAGGCGCTGCGGCATGAGGGTGAGTTGCAGATGCCGCCGGGGCCGGCGTTGCCCGCGAAGGAGGTTCGGGTGCTGCGGGAGTGGGTTCGGCGCGGGGCGATTTGGGGTTGTCAGAAGCTGCGGTAGTGGGTTGGTGCGGGGGCGTGCGTTCCGGCTATGGCCGAAAAATTCGTGGTCAAATAACCGGGCTCCCCAAAGCTTCTGATGTGGGGGGCGGGACTGTCGTCCTGCTGGTCGGTTGGAAGCCCGGCAGCGCCGGTTACCAACCGGCGCGCAGATAAACTATCTGCCCCACATTGTCAGGCCTGAGCTTTGAGTTCGGCGATCTGCTTCGTGGCGATGCCAACGGGCCGGTCGTTCGGAACGCCGGCGCAGGCGAGCAGGGTGGTGAGCAGGTCGCCCTGATTTCCCCTGGTATTCGCGAAGTAGCGTCCGGTCCGGATGGAACCGCCGCCCTTTCCGGCGATTATAAAGGGCAGGTTTTCGCGCGTGTGCACGTTGCCATCCTCAAGTCCCGAGCCCCACATCATGATGCAGTTGTCGAGCAAGGTGCCGTCGGCCTCCCGAAGGCTCGCCATCTTCTTTACCATGTAGGCGAATTGGCGGATGTTGAATTCGGTGATCAGGGCGATTTTGCGAACCTTCTCCGGATCGTTGTTGTGATGGGTGTTGGAGTGATGCTGGTCGTTGAATCCGAGTTCCGGATACGAAGCGCCGTTGGGGGTGGATCCGATGTAGGTGCTGACGCGCGTCATATCGGTCTGAAACGCGAGGATGTTCAGGTCGCACATCACCTGCATGTACTCGCTGCGCTTTTCGCCTTCGGGAATGCGGATCTCGATGGGCGGCGAATCCGAGGCGCGACGATTGCTCGCCCGGACGCCGGCCTTCTCCAGAGCGGCCTCCTTCTGCCGGGCCTCGATGGCGGCGATGCGCCGCTCGACGGAGCGCACGCTGTCGAGGTATTCATCGAGCTTGCGCTGGTCCGAGACGGGCAGGGTTCTGCGGAGGTCCCGGGCACCGCCCAGCACGATGTCGAGCAGGCCGCGATCGAGTTCGCTCAGGGGGGTCGACGCAACGGTATTGCCTCCCTGTTTGTTGAAGAGGCGATTGAGCACGTTGCGCGGATTGACCTCCGCGGGCACGGCCTGCGTGGGGGAACTGAAGCTGCAATGCGAGTAATAGCCCTCGTTCAGGCCTTCCTGGTTCTCTTTCCATGTTTGCGGCATGGTGGCCAGTTCCAGCGAGGGCAGAGCGGTGAACGCGCCCACGTGGTTGGCGGCGATCTGATCGGCGGAGATGGCGATATTGATCTCGTTGCGCTTTTCGGGCGCCGGCAACGTCGCGGTCAACCAGGTAGACAGCTCGAGCGCGTGCGGCGCCCCGTTGAAGGGCGCGATGGGCACGCCCGAAATCCCCTTCATGACGACGCACTGATCCAGCACCGGGCGCAGCGATTCCAGAGCCGGCGGCGGCGACGAAAGGAAGCTCTCCGGACTGGACGGCCAGAACTGATCCATGATCACGCCGTGCGGCATATACATGAAGCCGAGGCGCACGGGCGGCTTGTCGGCTTTGCCGGCCGGGACGCCCGCCCAACCCAGGGAATCCATCAACGGCAGGGAGAGGGAAACGCCTAACCCTTTCAGACAAGCCCGCCGGTCAATTCTGCTCATGGAGACTCCTTTGCGCTTCAATGCGCCGATACGTAAAAGGATAACTGGTCACAACGCCGTTGATGATATCCCGCATACGGTACGCTTCATTCTTCCCGCCACCGCCGGCGTTCTTCCCCTCACCCCCGGCGAGATCGGCCATCAGGTCATCCACGACAATTTCGTCGTAGCCTTCGAGCTTGCGGCCCAGAGCGTAGGCCAGCATCTTTTCGACCAGATTGCGGGCCACGTCGGCGTTGCGTTGGGCGAGGATGGTTTTCAGATCCGCCGGGCCCGAAAATCGCTTACCGCCGGGCAGTTCACCGGAAGAATCGATGGCTTGGCCGTTGGTGTCGCGGTCCCGCCAGCGTCCGATGGCATCGAACTTTTCGAGACCGAACCCGATGGGATCGAGAATCCGATGGCAGTTGGCGCAGACGGGATTGGTGCGATGGAGTTCGGTCCGCTGGCGGAGCGTGAGATGGGCGACGGCCGCGGGATCCTGCTTATCGAGGGCCGGGACGTCCGGAGGGGGGGCCGGCACGTGTTCGCCGAGCACCTGTTCCAGCACCCAGACGCCGCGCTTCACCGGGCTGGTGCGGTTGGGCAAAGATGTGGCCGCCAGAATGCCCGGCATGCCGAGCACGCCGCCGCGCTGGCTGTCGCTCAGCCGGACCTTGCGCATCTCAGCTCCCTGCACGGTGTTTTCGAGGCCGTAAATCGCCGCCACGGTGCCGTTGAGGTAAGTGTAATCGCTGTCGACGAAACGGATGGCGGGTTCGTTGTCCCGGACGATACTCTGGAAGAACAGGCGGACTTCGTCGTACATCCCCTGCCGCAGGGCGGGGGTCATCTGCGGAAACAGAGCGGGGTCGAAGACCTGGCGCTGCAGGCCGCCGACGTTCAGCCACTGGGCGCCGAAGCCATCGAACAGCGCCCGCGAACGGGGATCGTCGAGGAGGCGTTTCGTCTGCGCCTGGAGAACCGCGGGCAGGTGCAGTTCTCCGCGGCCGGCCAGAGTCATCAGTTCCTGGTCCGGCATGGTGGCCCATAAGAAATAAGACAGACGGGAGGCGAGTTGGTAGTCGTCGAGCGGAACGATACCGGTGTTCGGCCCGGCTTCTCCCACGGGGTTGATTGCGGGCGTTATGAACAGGAACTGCGGCGAAACCAGGACGCCCTTGAGCATCAGGCCGAGCGCCTGCTGGTAGGGGAGTTTGTTGCGCGTGCCGAGGTCGAAGGTGGCGACCAGGGTGTCCAGTTCCGCGTCCGTGGGTGGCCGGCGGTAGGCTTTGCGGGCCAGAGACCGGGCGATTTCCCGCGCTGCCCTCCGGGCGTCGCCAGTGGGACGGGCCGAGGGGCCGAAGAGCCGCTTCTCGATGTCGGTGCGCTTATGGCCGGGCGGCGCGACAACCTGGCGCAGGACATTTTCGGCGATCGCAAGATATTGTTCGAGCTGGAGCGGCGAGAGCGAATTGAGGTATCCCTGGCCGGCGACTTCATCGGGTAGTCCATCGGCGACGGACGTGGGCACGCCGAAGAGATCGTGCAGCGTGTTGGCGTACTCGGGTTTGGTGAGGCGCCGGATGACGAACGGGCCCGGATCCTTGTCGCTGAGGTACTTCAGCTTCGGCAACCACTCCGCGAACATGCGGCGATCGTCGTCGGATGGCTGCGCCGCGCCTTTCGGCGGCATGTCGTGCGCCATCACCCGGGCGTCGGCCTTCTTCCATTGTTCGGTGAACGCGGCGTGTTCGGGCGTCTTGAGAGCGGGCGTGAAGTTCACGCCGGCTCTTGTGGGGCGCTCACTGCGGTGGCAGGGAAGGCAGTAAGTTTTGACGAACGGCGTGACGCGGTCACGAAAGTATTGCGCGGCGTCGGCTTTGAGGGCGTCGTGATTCCCCGCCTGCGAGGCGAAAGGGCAGGTCAGGGACAGCATCAGCCAGAGGCCCCCTGCAGGCGTCTTCAGAAGACGACGGATCGCGGCGGCAACGGGCACGAGCGAAGACATGTCCACGCAAAGTTTATCACTCCGCCCGGTTGCGCTCAGGTCACCGATTCACTTTGAGGATTTGGCGTTGGGCAGATTGCCGGCGGGTTGGAAGTCCGCGGACAGCGCCGGTTAGCAATGGGCGCGCTGATCAGAGAGAGGAACCCGGACGCCGCAAGAGGTCTTCGGTTCCGGCAACGCAGTGACTGAGAAACAGTTCCACGACGCGCGACGGATGGCGTCGGGTCAGGTAGTAGGCTCCAAGATCCACTTCCTCGAATTGCCAGGCGGGCATGACAGGCGCCAGACGACCGTCGTGCAACTCTCGCCGGCAAAGAATGGACGGGATCTCGGCGATCCCCATGCCGGAGACCGCCGCCTCCATGACGCCTGCGTAGTCGTTGATTCCGAGAGAGAGCTGAAGGGACGCCTGCTCGGTTTCGGAGCCGTTGGAGAGCTTCCAGACGACATCGCCGAACCACTTGCTGAAGCCGAGCAGCCGGTGGTGGCGAAGGTCCTGGGGATGGTCGGGCTGGCCTGCGGCAGAGAGGTACGCCGGCGCCGCAACGAGAATATGCCGGTACCGGATCAGGCGCTTGAAGATCAGACTGCTTTCGGGCTGACGGCCGACGCGGAGAGAGAGATCCACCTCGTCTTCCACCATGTCCAGGTGACGATCGGTAACCAGCACCTTCACGGAAACCCGCGGATAACGTTCGGTAAAAGTCCGGATGAGAGGGACGAGGAGGAAATGAGACAGGTTGGGCGGCGTCGCCAGACGCAGTGTGCCGCCGACTTCGGCGTGCCGCGCCTGAAGCGAGGCCTGGGCCGCGTCCAGCGCCTCGACGATCTGGCGGCAATGCGGCAGATATTCACGACCGGCATCGGTTGGATGCAGGGCGCGGGTGGTGCGCTCGATCAGGCGCACGCCCAGGGCGTCCTCAAGTTCGCCGATCTTGCGGCTCAGGGTGGAAACGGGAATGCCCACCCTGCGCGCCGCTTCCGAGAAGCTGCCGTATTGCAGCACACGGGCGAACAGGGCCATCGCGTTGAGATCGGGTGTGTTTTCCATCTTCTCAATTATGGAATAAGATTTTGCATTTTTGTTTATTGTCTCATATTCGGAATGATGAAAGACTGAGTTCAGAGTCAAGGAGAACTCAACAACATGAAATCAGACAACACAATTCACGCGGTTTTGCAGGGTTATGAAACCGCGCTGAACGGCAATGACATCGAGACGATCCTCCATCTGTATGGCAGCGACCCTGTGTTTATGCCGCAGCATGCGCCCGCACTCATCGGGCGCGATGCCGTGCGCGCGGGCTACGAGCAGGTCTTCGCCACCATTCAGCTCGCGATCCGCTTTACGGTTCATGAAATCGAAGAGGCGGGCGATTGGGCATGGGCCCGCACGAGTTCCGCCGGCCGCACGCGCATTCTCGCCGCGGATATCGAAGTGGAAGAGGGCAATAACGAGATCTTCATTTTGCGCCGAGAAGACGGAATCTGGAAGATCCACCGCTATCTGTTCGCGACGAATCAACCGCGCGCCTGAGGCGGGTCCGGTTTGCCGGTTCCGCTCTTTCCGGGAACTAAACTGAAGGGATGGAAAGTAAGCGGAACCGGGCCGACGAATTGTCTACCGAATCGTGGTCGATCGAGTCGTGGCTGGTAGCCGGCGGCCGGGACCGGAGTCCGGGGGCTCCGCTGAACGTGCCTCTGGTGCCGGCTTCCAATTTCGTGCTGGGGGAGCGGCGGGCGTATTCCAGAGACGATGGGACTCCGACGTGGGAAGCACTGGAAGAGATTGTCGGCGGCATGGAGGGCGGGGACGCCCTTGCTTTCGCTTCCGGAATGGCCGCGATTGCCGCGGTGTTTGAGCAGTTGCCGGGCAGCGCAACGATTCTGCTGCCCGACGACTGCTACCAGGGGGTTGCCGGGCTGGCCGCGGCCGGAGAGGCCCGGGGCCGCTGGCGGGTCCGCCGGATCGCCGTTGCCGATACGGCGGCCTGGATTGAGGGCTGCCGAGACGCCGACCTGATCTGGCTGGAATCACCGTCCAATCCGCTTTTGGCGGTGGCCGACCTTCGCGCCATCTGCGCGGCGCCGCGCAAAGAGGGGGCGATCCTCGCTGTCGACAATACTTTCGCCACGCCGCTGAACCAGCGGCCACTCCAACTGGGCGCGAACATTTCGATGCTTTCCGCGACCAAGTTCATCGGAGGCCATTCCGATCTGCTGGGCGGGATTGTGACGGTGAACGATCCCCGCCTGTACGCCGCGCTCCGGCACACCCGCGAACTCACGGGGGCAACACCCGGGACGCTGGAATGCTTCCTGGCGGTTCGGGGCGTGCGCACGCTGGGGTTGCGCCTGGCGCGCGCGCAGGAGAGCGCCGCCGTGCTGGCGGAACGACTGAACGGGCACGCCTCGGTATCCATCACGCGGTATCCGGGCTTGCCCGGCCACGCGACACACGCGGTGGCGCGCGAACAACTGGGCGGATTCGGCACGATTATTTCGTTCGACGTTCGCGGCGATGCGGAGGCGGCCGAATCGGTCTGTTCCGCGCTGCGACTGATCCAGCATGCCACCAGTCTGGGTGCCGTGGAATCGACAATGGAACGGCGGGCGGGCATTCCCGGACAGGAGCACCTGCCACCCTCGCTGTTGCGGCTGAGTGTCGGGATCGAGAACGCGGAAGATCTCTGGCGGGATCTCGACCGGGCGCTGCGGGCGGCGGGTTAAAATTCGCCGTCCGAGGAGTTAATGACCGCGGCAACGGACCGCTCACCAGGGATTCACCGCCAACAATTTCTTCAATAAAAATCAGGCAAAAATTATCAGGCAAAGACGCGGGATTGTTTCAAACGTCCAGGGATTGACCTTCAGCGGCCCCGTGCGCGCCGCGAAGGCCGACGGCATACTACGCGGAAAGCCGCGGAACTATCCGAATCCGCCGTCGGCCCGGTTTTTTCCGGCTGCGACGAACAGGGGCGGCTTCGCGATCATGAAACGTGCCAAGGGAGGTCGGGTCCGGGCTGATAAAATAATTTTACGACGATTCCGGGCTGAAATCGCATCTTTAAAAGTAAGAAACCGTTATGGCCAGGGAAACGCCCCTGTTCTTTGTGAATTTTGTGTTTATTCCACGGAGATCTTTTGATACCATACGGTCCGGCCGGCAACAAGGCAAAGTCTTTCGAACAGAGGATCGACACACAGAGGAAAATGGACGACAAACAAAATTGTCTGCTGTGCAGCCGTTATCAGGACTGTCACGACGATTCTATTCTCCTGTTCGCGCAAACGCCGATACTCCGGCGGATCGTGAAGTCGCACCTGGCGGAGATGCAGGTTTCCTTTCAGGCGGAAGGCGACCTGTTTCGGGTTGAATCCGGCTATGTACAGGCGCTGAAAGGGTTGCGGCAGCGCCTTTCCGAGCCCGAGCGCCAGGATCTGCGCGTGAGCCGGGAGCGCGGCCCGCGCATCATGGGGGCAGGTTCACTCGAAGAATACGCGCGGCGGCTGGACACCGAATGGTTCGATACTTCGTTGCAAAACGACGCCTTTACCATCTATTTTCAGCCGATTGTGGATGCCGCCGCGCAGAGCGTGTTCGCGCATGAGTGCCTTATCCGCCTGATCGCCGACCGCATGTATTCGGGAGGCGAGATTCTGGACACGGCGATGTCCCGCGGAAGCGTGCATCTGTTCGATTCGTATGCGCGGCAGCTGTCTGTAAGGAAATCCGGACAACAGTTCATTCCGGGGACGAAAGTGTTCATCAACTTCATGCCTTCGTCGATTTACGACCCGGTCTTCTGCATGGCTTCCACGCTGCAGGCCATGGCGGAAACCCCTTTGAAGCCGTCGGATGTCGTGTTCGAGGTGGTCGAATCCGAGAAGACACACGACGTTCGGCACCTGCGGCGGATTTGCGAGTACTACCGGAATGAAGGGTTTGGTTTCGCGCTGGACGATGTCGGCTCAGGGTCGAACTCGCTGCAGATGGTCTGCGATCTGAAACCGGACTACGTCAAGCTCGACAAGTCGATTATTTCGCGGGTGTCCGAGCCGATGTACCGAACGGTGGTGGAAAAGCTGGCGGAGTTCGCGGGCGAGTACGGGCTGCACGTGATTGCGGAAGGCGTGGAGACGGCCGCCACGCTGGAAGTACTGCAGTCCAGCGGCATCCGTCTGATGCAGGGATATTATTTCGCGAAACCGGCTCCGGAGATGACATCTCCCGACACGTTTCGCGCCGCTTCGGCGGAGACCGGTCCCGGGAAACGACGCGAGAATTCGGAGAGCCGAGGGACTTCGGACGCACGCGCAGTGTCCGCCTGATTGCAGGCGTCCCGTTCGCTGCGGGGCGGGCTTTACTGGGGCGGGCTTTACTGGGGCGGGCTTTACTGGGGCGGGCTTTACGGAGCCGCTCCCGAGCTTTACCGATTCTTCGTGGCGTGCGCAATCAGGGTTTTGACCACCGGATTGGGAAAGGTCCGGCTGGGCGTGATTGCGTAGAAGCGTTCTTTGACCGATGAGAAGCGGTAGCGTTCCACCAGCAGGCCGGAACGGAGTTCATCCTGCACTACGACTTTGGGCACCAGGGCGACGGCCCGGAGGCGCAGGGCGAGAACGCGAAGCATGGCCATGTCATCGACCTCGGCCGCGATGACCGGGCGAAGTCCCGCCTGGTCGAGAATGAGGTCGAACGACGCGCGCACTTCGCTTTCGAGGCTCGGGAGAAGCACACGCGTTTTTCGCAGGTCTTCGGGGAAGCGAAACGCAGGCTGACCGGCCACGGGACGACCAACCAGACTGATCTCCTGTTCGGCGAGCAGGTGGCTGTGATGGCCGGTATCGGCGTCTCTGCGCATGGCCTGATTGGAAAGGACCACGTCCACTTCGTGGTTGCGGAGTTGCGCGATGAGATCGCGGACCGTGCCGGAGCGCAGGACGAACTGCACGTCGCGCCGGGCGCGGAGCGGCTTCAGAAACTCCCACTGGAAGTTCCTTGAGAGCGTGGCGACGGTGCCGATTCGAAGAACCTGGCGCGCGCGGGGGGACTGGTGCCGCAGAGTGTCCATCAGTTCATCGCCGGTGTGAAAGATGGAGTCGGCGTATCGCAGCGCCAGTTGTCCGGCTTCGGTCAATTCGAGTTTACGGTTCCTGCGAACAAAGAGGGGATGACCGAGGCTCTCTTCGAGTTGACGGAGCTGCACGCTGAGAGCGGACTGGGCAACGTTCAGGTGAGCGGCGGCTTTTGTTAATCCGCCTTCGTGGGCGATGGCCCGGAAGTAACGCAGGTGGTGATAGTTGAGAATGGAGCCGGCGGGAAGCATCTGTTTAACAGAACGTTAGCATACGAATCTTCTATTTGAAGTATGCATGGAGAACTGGCTAATCTGGCTGGAGAATGTATCGAACAGGCATACAGCGAGAGCGAACGGCGGCAGCGGCAGAGATCTTTTCCCTGGTTTGCGTGGCGGGCGCGGTGGCCGCGGTTCCCTTTGCCGACCGGCTTACCAGTGTGCTGCTGGTTCTCAGCACCTTTCTCTTCGCGGTGATCTGCCAGTACTCGCGGCGCTACCTCGACGGAGATCCGGAGCAGGCCAGATTCTATCTTTGGCTATGCTGCACGGGCGCTTGCGTGTTCGGGCTGATTCTGGCGCAGAACCTGTTGTGGTTCGCGCTCGCATGGCTGGCGACGAGTCTCAGTCTTCATCAACTGTTGCAGTTTTATCCGGACCGTCCCGGGGCCGTGCTGGCGGCGCGGAAAAAATTTCTGATCAGCAGACTGGGGGACTGCGCTCTGGCGGGCGCGCTGGTTCTGACTTACCGGGTCTTTGGCACGTGGGATTTCGGGAAGCTGTTCGCCGCTGCTGACAGGTTGCATCAAATCCCCGCATCCGTCGGTGCCATAGCCTGTTTGCTGGTGTTTGCGGCGATGCTGAAGTCGGCGCAGTTCCCGTTTCACAGCTGGCTGCCGGACACGATGGAAGCGCCGACGCCGGTCTCCGCACTGATGCACGCGGGGATTATCAATGCGGGAGGGATCCTCGTGATCCGGCTGAGTCCGCTGATTTCGCTGTCTCCGCCGGCGATGACGGCGCTGACCGTGGTGGGAAGTTTCACCGCGTTGTTCGGATCCGTGGTGGCGCTGACGCAGGCGAGCGTGAAGCGATGTCTGGCGTTCTCGACCGTGGCGCAGATGGGTTTCATGATGCTGGAATGCGGACTAGGCGCCTTTCATCTGGCGCTGCTGCATCTGGTGGCGCACTCGCTTTACAAAGCCTACGCGTTCCTGGCGTCGGGCAGCGTGGTTTCGAATCCGCCGGTGCGAAGGGGTCGGGCTGTGGGATGGGCGGCGCTGGCTGCGGGCTTGCTGGCGGCATCGGCGGGATGGCTGGCGAGCTTCACACTGTTCGACGAACCTGTGCTCAGCGGGATCTTTTTCCTTGGGCTTGCGCAACTGCTGTGGGCATCCAGAGGAGTCTGGTATGCGTTCGCGGGCGTGCTGGCCGGGGTCGGCCTGGCTGCGGTGTACTTCGGACTGGAGGCGGTCGCTTCCATAATTGTTGCGCCGGCCGCACACCATCCGAATAACAAGGCGCTTTCCGGCGCGATCCTGCTGGCCTTCTTAACGACGGCGCTGGCGCAGAGTCAATTGCCAAGTATCTGGCGGAACCGTACCGTGAGCACCTTCTATATCCACGCCCGAAACGGATTTTATTTTAATGCGCTGGCCAATCGTCTGACGATGGCGCTATGGCCGGTGCGACAGAACGAGAGGAGTCTCTGACCGCGATGAAGTCCATGCCGGAGTTCGCGACCGAAGCGCCCGCCCGGGCCATTGAAGCCGCGTGTAAACGGATTCCGCCGCTTTGGCCGCTGCAGAATTTCGTGGCGGTGAATCCGTTTCTCGGGTTGACGGAACGGCGGTTTCCGGATGCCGCCCGCTTGCATGATCAAGTGGGCCGCGGCGCGATGCTGATGCCGGCGGAGTACTACCGGAAGAGGCTCGATGCCGGTGCGATTCGGGAGGAACAGATCGCGGAGGCCTATGCGGAATACACGGGCATGGAGGCGCCGGTCGACCCCAAGCGGTGGCTGGAAGCGGATCTCGCCCGAACGGCGGAGTCGTCCAGGATCCTGACGGTCGCCGACTGGATCGATCACACCAGGTTTGATCAAACCAGAGGGACCGATTGGGCGGGGCTGGTGACCGATGAAATTTCGAAGTGGTGCTCATCTTATTTCGATCACGGGCAGAGCGTGTGGGCGATGCCGAGGCGGGATGAATCGCTTTATCTGGCGTGGAAACACGCGGCCTCCATCGATCTGAATCCGGAGATTTATGGCCTGCGCGGTTTCCGTTCCCTCATGCGCGCGCTGCCGGAGACCGAGGACGCCGCAATCGCACTTTTGCTTTTTCTGCTGGACGTGCCGGGCGAAGAGGTGGAGGATTATCTCCATCGGCAGCTGATGAGCATCTTCGGCTGGAGCGCATGGGCCGCGTATCAGGAGCGCCAGGGCGCGGGAGAAAACCTGGTCCGTCAGGTGCTGGCGATCCGGCTGGCGTATGACGCGGGGTTGCTCGCGATTGGCGCGGGATATCGCGCGAGCCGGAGGGTCTCCGCGCCTTCCACGTTCACGTCGGCGCGCTATGTGGCTCAACTGGCGGCGGAAGGGAGTTTTCGTTCGGATCTGGCGGCCCGTCTCGCCGGGAAAACGGCGGGAGAGACCCGTGCCACGCGGAAGCGCCTGCAGGCGGTGTTCTGCATCGATGTGCGGTCGGAGGGATACCGAAGAGCGCTCGAAGCACAGGATGAGGGGATCGAGACCATCGGCTTCGCGGGCTTTTTCGGCATGGCGGTGGCGTTCGGGGAAACGGCACGCTGCCCGGTGCTGATCTCGCCGCGATACACGGTTGCGGGCGAGAAGACAGAGCCCGAAACGAAGTGGCTTGCCGGGGCCTGGAGCAAGCTGCGCGGTTCCGCGACAGCCTGTTTTCCTTACGTGGAAAGCGCGGGTCTCGGCTATGGAATCGCGATTGTGAAACGGCTGTTGGGGTGGGCGGAGAAGCCCGTTGAGAAGCCCGCGCTGAGCTGGCAGATTCCGCTGGAGGCGCGGGTGCAATTGGTTGCGGATGCGCTGCGCAACATGAGTCTGGATCCGGGCAAGCTGGCTCCCGTGGTGCTGATCTGCGGACATGGGAGCCGCACGGAGAATAACCCTTACGGGTCGAGCCTGGATTGCGGCGCGTGCGGCGGGCACAAGGGCGACGTGAACGCGCGTCTTGCGGCGGCGCTGATGAACGATCCGGAGGTTCGTGAAGAGCTGCGGCGCAGGAACCTGGCGATTCCCGAGGATACGGTTTTCGTGGCGGGGCTGCATGTGACCACGACGAATCAGGTGGTGCTCCTCGACGCCGATGGATTGACGGCAGGGCAGCGCACCGAGTTGCAGGGCTGGTTGCAGGGAGCATCGGAGAGGTTAGGAAGCGACGGCTTGCAACGCAGCCGGGACTGGTCGGAGGTGCGTCCGGAGTGGGGTTTGGCGGGGAATGCCGCGTTTATTGCGGCGCCGCGTTCGAGGACACGTTCGCTGGACCTGGGTGGGCGCGCGTTCCTGCACGATTACGACGCGGCGGCGGACGCGGACGGGTCCGTGCTGAGTCTGATTCTGACCGCTCCGGTGGTGGTGGCGAGCTGGATCAATCTGCAGTATTACGGGTCGACCGTGAATAACGAGCTGTTCGGCAGCGGGAATAAGGCGCTGCATAACGTGGTGGGGAGGTTTGGAGTTTGGGAAGGGAATGCGGGCGATTTGCGGACGGGGCTGCCGATGCAGTCGCTGCATGACGGCACGGATTGGGTACATGAGCCACTGCGGCTGCAGGTTTTCGTGGAGGCTCCGCGGGCGCGGATCGACGGGGTGCTGGAGGCGCATGCGCAGGTTCGGGAGCTGGTGGAGAACGAGTGGATCCGGCTGATTGCGATGGAGGGGGGAGATTTTTACGACCGGAGGGCCGAGGGGCGGTGGCGCAAGATGGTGGAATGCACATCGGCCTGATTGGCGGGATTGGCCCGGCGGCTACGGATTTTTATTACCGGCGATTGATTTCGATTTTTGCGCGGGAGAAGCGGGCGCTGGAACTGACGATGGTTCATGCCGACACGCCGACGCTGCTGGGGAATCTGGCCGCGAACGATGTGGCGGCGCAGGTGGAGATTTATATGCGGCTTACCGGGCGCTTGGTGGCGGCGGGGGCCGGGTGTGTTGTGGTGACGTCGATTGCCGGGCATTTTTGTATTGAGGATTTCGAGCGGAAATCGCCGCTGCCGGTTGTGAATCTGCTGGCGGAGGTCAGTCGGGCGGTGGAATTGCGGGGGCTGAAAAGGGTCGGGATTCTGGGGACGCGGACGGTGATGGAGACGCGGTTTTATGGGGCGATCGGGAGCGCGCGCGTGGTTCCGCCGGGGGGAGAGGATTTAGACCGGGTACACGATGCGTATGTGGCGATGGCGGCGGCCGGGGTGGTGACGGCGGGGCAGCGTTCGGTGTTTTATGAGGCTGGGCGGAGGTTGATTCGGGAGGAGGGGGTGGAAGCGATTCTGCTGGGAGGCACGGATCTGGCGTTGGCTTTTGATGGGGCGAGCGGGGAGTTCCCGGTGGTGGATTGCGCGGGGATCCATGTGGATGCGGTGGCGAAGGCGGGGTTGGGGTGAGGGTTGAGCCGGAAATGAAGCCAGGGCAAAGCGATCCGCGAAGTGGTAGAGTGTGGCGATGCCGGACGTCCGCGATCAGAAGCGAGAGTTTTTTTCAGTTGGAGTTACATCAGATCAACGGGCCAGTACGTTTTCCGAATCGGTGGAACTGCAGTCGGGGCTGTAAAGCAGAATCCGCATATCATCCGCATATCAATCGCTGGCCGCCGTGGTGGTGGCTTAAGTGCCACGCCCCTACTCCAGGCACCCCGCCAAACAGCCGCGGCACTGCCCGTTCACGGCGTTTTTGAACCCGCAGCACCTGCCGGAAGGCTATAAAGCGATTCGGCGGCGTGGGGCAGCGGGAGGAGCGTCAACGACGGAGTGGACGGGCGCGTTCCTCGTCTTTCCTTCTCTTTACTGATAAGCGTCTTTACGATCCCGCACGCGATGCACAGTGATTGAGTCTTCTGTTTCATCGAAGAGCACGCGGTAATTGCCGACGCGCAGCCGCAGCAGTCCCTCGAACTCGCCGGAGAGCGGTTTCACCCTGCCCTGCCCCGTTTCGATATATCGGTGCAGCGCCTTCAGAATGCCGAGGGCGAGCGGCTGCGGGATCGCGCGCACCTCAGCCGGCACATGCGAAAGAAACCGGATTTTCTTCACCGGTTCAGTCCTTATGACCGAGGACCTGATCCATGGTGAAGCCGCATTCGGCGGCGAACTCGCCGAACGTAACGCCCTCTTCCGGATGCTGCCGGAAGTGTGCGCGTGACGCGGCGACGGCGCGGCGGTCATTTTCACTGAGCGGCTCGTCAGCTGGGTCCACCATCACTTCCAGCAACTGGAGAACGGCTGCAACCTGATCGGGGCCGAGCTGCTCGATGAGTTCATGGACGTGTTGTCTGGCTTCGGACGCATTAACGGGCATCGCGTTCTCCCCGTGAGCCGTTCCGGTGAGCGGGGCCTGCGGCGACTAAAGAGTTAATCAGCCGAACCACGGCCTTCTGATCGCGTTCCGGAAGCGTTGAGATCATCTGAAATCGCTTCCATTGCCGGCGAGCCTCGGAATCGTCGTTCACACGTTCGACCTTCGGCGGCTTCACGCCGAGCAGTTCGTCGGTAGTGACGCCGAGCGCTTTTGCAAGCGCGATCACGGCGGGGGCCGGAGGGAAACCGGCTTCGGTTTCGTAATAGGAAACCGCGCGCTGGGTAGTTTCAGCGGCTTCGGCCAACTGAACCTGGGTCAGTCCGCGGGCTTTGCGGATATTTTGAAGACGCTCCCCAAAGCTCGTCTCCCCATACTTTTTTCTGGGCATCGCAACCGCGATTGTAAAAGCCATTTCCAGAGCCCTTCCTTTCTGCTTTCGACGTAACTTACGTATAACGTATACTCTCAGATACAGTAATCCGAGGTCAAGCAGGTTCCTTAAAACGTGTAGAATGAGCCTGAATTGATTTTTTGTTAAATTTCCGTATTACGTATATTTTCAGAGACGGTAAGCCGAGGTCAAGCCGGTTCCTTAAAACGTGTGAGAACCACTTGACAGGATTTTCAAGCGAGGGCATTTTCACGTGAATGGTTTTGGCTCGATTCCGGCAAACGTAGCGGTTGCGGGCACGGAGTTGCACTGAGATGGCGCAGGCGCGCAGACCGGAGGCACCGCTCGATGCGCGGAAGGTGGCGATGGGGCAGTATATCGGCTGACTGTTCGGGATGCCGAGGCCGCGGCGGAGTTGCTGGCCGATTTGGCGGCTGAGGCGGAGCTTGAGTGCGACGAGGGAGAGCAGGCACCGGTCGGGGGCTCTCGTACAGTCGAGAGGCGGTGATTCCGGAAGTTCAGTATGAAGAGTCCTCGTTCGGGCCGATGCCGATACGGGTGGAACTCCGGTCGGGGCTTCGGGGTATGAAAACCGGGCGCTCTTCGCGGCTTCGGATTGGGTAAGTTCAGCGGCCATATAGGGTTGCGGGTATCGTTGCGACGGAACGGCGTCGGGTTCATCAGTTGGGCTGGAGTATTTCCGGGCGCGGTACGATATCGACGGTACTGGGGCCATCGAGCTAATTGTGTTTGAGACTTTTACACCAGCGTCACACTCCCGGCATCGATCACCTCATTGATCGCAAGATACAGGTCGGCTTCGTGCCGGTAATACTCGTCCACGTCCTTCGTCAACACATAGGCGAAAATTTCGAGAGTGAACGCGGGCGCGGCGAAGGCGCTGATGCGGACCGGGGAGGGGCCGGTTTCGATTTGCGGGCGGGTTTTCAGCAGTTGTTCGAGGGCTGCGATGAGGTGGTGGATCTGCTCCTTCGGAGTGGCGCGGCTGATGGTGAACTTCGGGTTGAAGAGAATCTTGTCGCGCACGGTGTAGTTTTCGATGTTCATCGCGGCGAAGGCGGAGTTGGGGATGCTCATGACCGTGCGGTTGAGGGTGCGGACGCGGGCGGAACGAAGGCCGATGTTTTCGATGGTGCCGAGGACGCCGCCGAAGTTGCCGTAGTCGCCGACCATAACCGGTCCGTCGCCGATCACGGAAACGCCCCCGAACAGGTTGGCCAGTGTCTGCTGGGCGGCGAGGGCAACGGCGATCCCGCCCACGCCAAGGCCGGCAATGATAGTGGTCATGTCGAGGCCCCAATTATCGAGAATCGTAATGGCGGCGAAGATGGAGATCATCGCTTTGAGAGTGCGGCGGCCAAGATCGATCACCGAGTGGGAAACGGCGCGGCGGTGCGGGGTCAGGCCGGCTTCGAGCCGGACGATGAGGTAGTCGAGCAGGTTGACGACTCCCCAGGCAATGGAGCCGATGACGAGAAGCAGCAGGGCGCGGCCAATGTAAAGCCGGGTGAGGGCGGCGGGGGCCACCAGAGCTTCGAAGATACGGAAAAACGTGAGAATGAGCAGGACGAGAATCGGCGCAAGGATCGCGGGCAGCCAGGCGAGGGTCTTCGCGCCGGTTTCTCGCGCTTTATGGAAGTGTGCACTGAGCGAGGCTTCCAGCCTGTGAAGGAGGCGGAGGGACAGGCGGAATAACAGGAAAAGGGCGAGCGCGGCGGAGACGAGCGCGATCCATTTCCACAGCGGGGTTTCGAGCAGTTGCGTGGCGACGAGAAAACGCGGAAGGCGCTTTTCGAAGGCGGAAGCCGTGGCCAGGGCCGGAAGAGTGCGCGGAATCGCGGCCACCGTGGCCGGTGAGAAGAGCCAGATGGCGGGACCGTTCGCTGGCTGGCTGCGCCGCAGCGTGATGTTCAGGGGCTCCGCGCGCTCGGGGTTGTCGAGCGTGGTGATGTGTTCGATGTCCGGGTCGGTATCGTCTTCGGGATTGCCCTGCGAATCGCGGCTGAGACGGAGGATGTCGAAGTGCGTCGCGGAGTTGAGGAGGGCTTCCAGGTTGCGGGCAAGGATGGGGCCTTCCTGCTCCCGTTGCCTGGCGGGAAGGCGGCTGAGATCCAGATATTCGGCGGCTTTGCTGAAATCGTCCTGATGGCAGGCGACGAGAAAGCCGGTGATGGCGGCGCGGGGGTTGGTCCGGTTCAATGGGTCGGGCGCGGGCGCGGGGGCCGCGGCGGCGGTGCGAAACAGAACGGCGGCGAGGGCGATGCAAAGTGCGAGCTTTCGGAAATTCATAAAGATACGAGAGGGGCACACGGCATGCCAAAGCAGCAGCGGTGGGTTATGGCACGCGACATGCGGTGTCTCGGACGACATGAAGCAGCCAGACGATATTACTCTGCGGACTTACTCGCCTCCGCGTGGCGACAGCGGGACGACAGCGCATCCGAATCCGGGTTCGGCGGGCCAGTCCGGTGACGATATGGGCCTTTCGAACGATGAGGATGCAGGCTCCGAGAGCGTGGCGGAACTGGTGGAAGAGGGACAGTATTTCGAAGCCGAAGCCGTAAGCGGTCTGGAACGGCCGTATCCCGACGAGGGCGAAGTGCGCACTCACGAGGTTCCCGAGGATGACGTGCCACTGGAGTACCCGGCTCGGGATTCGGGACTCGACACGGACGAAGATTGAAGCCGGAGCGTCCACGACGGGCGCTCCGGCCGAGTCCGTGGTTATTGAGTCCCAAAACGACGCGCTGTTCCGGTGATGATATCCCCGCCGATGGAGCCCACCAGGACAATGCGGTTCGGGTCTGCGAAGTAGTAGTCGAACAGCATCGGGCGGCCGCTGAGTGCGAATGTCATGCTTCCGCCGGAGCAGTCGCTGGTGACCTGGATGGTGCCACGACTTGGTTCATACCGGACATTCCCGCCAAAAACGCCGCCGGTCTGGACCACGTCCAGAACGCTGCCGGTGGCGGTGAAGCGACCCGCCGAGGCCACTTCGGGGAAGCCGCGGGTGAGATCGAATCCGTCAAATCTGAATACCCAGGTTCCGGCGATCGCGGCGAGGGGGGAAGCGGTGCAGGTCAAGGGTGAGCGGAGGCGTGCAGATCCGGAGATGGCGTCCCCGTTCTGGCTTCCGACAAGTACCATTTCCGTGGAATTGATGAAAAAGAAATCGAATTGCTCAGGCCGGCTGCCGACGAAGAGATTCAGGGTGCCTCCGGTACAGGCGTCATTCAACTGGTAATGACCTTTGTCGGGCTCGACACGGGCGATCGAGCCGTTGAGGCCCTCGGTTTCGACGATTGTCAGATTGCCGACTGGCAGGCCGTTATTGTCCACGCCGGTGGTGGCGGTAAAGCTGCCGGCGCTGCCCAGAAACTGGAAATACGGGATGCTGAAACCTTCGGTGGAAAACACCCAGGTTCCGGACAGCGCGGTCAGCGGCTGTGCGGTACAGGCGGCGCGAGCGTTCGGCGCAATCAGTAGTGCTGCGATTACGCCCTGGAAGAGAAAAGCGGCTCGGATTTTCATAAAGCTCCTTTCTGGAACCCACGGGTTCATGAGCAGATTAAGGTGGATATTGAAGCCGGTCAATCCCGCATTTTGGGGGGTGGGCTGGATATCCGTGCCAGGCTGCACCGACGCCACGGAGCCCCACGGGAACGTACTTCCGCCGGATTTGTTACTCTGAAGAGAGTCCTCACCCATTGAAAGTCGGTTTCATCAGCCTCGGCTGCCCCAAAAATCTCGTCGACAGTGAAGTCATGATGGGCCAGTTGACGGCCCGCGGTCACGAGCTCACCACACATCCGGACCAGGCGGAAGTGCTGGTGGTCAACACGTGCAGTTTCATCGACCCGGCCAAGAAAGAATCGATCGACACGATTCTGGAAATGGCGGAATACAAACGGGTTGGCCGCGCGAAGAAGCTGATCGTGGCGGGCTGTCTGGTAGAGCGCTATCGCGGCGATATCCAGAAAGACATGCCGGAAGTGGACGCGCTGATCGGCACCAATGAACTGGATAAAGTGGTGGCGGCGTGCGAAGGGATGGAGCCGGACGCGGCGGAGCCGGGGCTTTACCTTTATAACGAACTGACGCCGCGGGTTTTGGCGACCCCTCGCCATTTCGCGTACATCAAGATCGCGGAGGGCTGCGATCACCCGTGCACGTTCTGCGTAATTCCGCAGTACCGGGGCAAGTTTCGCAGCCGGCGGTTTGAATCGGTGGTGTCGGAAGCGACGAGGCTGTTCAGCCAGGGCGTTCGCGAGATCAACCTGATTGGGCAGGACACCACGTGTTACGGGGAAGATCTGGGGCTGAAAGACGGGCTGGCGCAGTTGCTGGCGCGACTGGCGCAGATCGAGACGCCGCAGCCGAAGTGGGTGCGGTTCCTGTATGCGTATCCGAATAAGGTGACGCAGAAACTGCTCGATACGCTGGCGGAACATGCGGCGCTGGTGAAATACATCGACATGCCGCTGCAGCATGCGAGCGCGAACGTGCTGAAGCGCATGAAGCGCGGCGCGAGCGGCGATATTTTCCTGAAGCTGCTGGAGCGAATCCGGGCGACGATTCCGGGCGTGGCGATCCGAAGCAGCTTCATCGCGGGCTTTCCGGGCGAGACCGAGGCCGATTTCGAGACGCTTTGCCAGTTCGTGGAGGCGGCGAAACTGGACCGGCTGGGCGTGTTTTCCTATTCCGACGAAGACACCAGCCGCAGCCATGAACTGGATGGCAAGGTCGGCGGGCGCACGATCCACAACCGTAAACAGCGGCTGATGGCGATTCAGCGGAAGATTTCGCGGGCGAAGAACCGGCTGCTGGTGGGTTCCGAAGCGGATGTTCTTGTGGAAGGGCTCTCGCCCGACACCGATCTGCTGTGGCAGGCGCGCATGTCGACGCAGGCGCCGGAAATCGACGGCGTGGTGCTGGTGAATGACGTGGAGGGCGCGGCGCCGCAGCCGGGGCAGATGCGCAAGCTACGGATCACGGAAACGCACGATTACGACATCATCGGGACATTGCTGCCGGAAACCGGAACGCCGTGGAACGGTACCGCAGTGCCTCTTTCGAATCCCGCGCCGCCGCAACTCATCCAAATTCTTTGATGGTATTTGCCTGATGAAGTGCCCGATCTGCCATAAATCTGTCCGGCTCACGGATCCGGAAGCGCCCTTTTGCAGCGAACGATGCCGAACGATCGACCTGGGGAACTGGGCGTCCGGCAAGTACGTGATTTCAACACCGATCCATCAGCCGATGGAGGGTGAAGAAGACGACGGTGAGTAAGGCCGGACGGACGCGGGCGGCCTGGGCGCTGGGGACGTTTTTCGGGGCGGGTTACTTTCCGAAAGGCCCTGGCACGGCGGGATCGGTCGCGGCGATTCTGATTGCGTGGCCTCTGATGATTGCGGGACTGACGCCGTTGGGATTTGCAGTGCTGTCGGTGGCGGCTCTGGCTCCGGCAATCTGGGCGGCGGACGTGGTGGCGAGAGAGTCCGGCCGGAAAGATCCGCAGATCGTGGTGGTGGATGAGGTGCTGGGGCAATGGCTGACGCTGGGGGGCGCGACGAGACTGAACTGGCGCTCGCTGCTGATCGGGCTGGTCCTGTTCCGTATTTTCGATATTCTGAAGCCGCAGCCCGTGCGTTCGCTGGAGCGAATTCCGGGCGGGGCGGGAATCGTGCTGGACGATATGATGGCCGGCGTGTACGGCGCGGTTGTCTTATTCGGGCTGGGGTGGTTCAATCTGTATTGACGTGTTCAGGTAATCAAGCGTGTGTTCAGGTAATCAAGAAAGATAATGGCAATCCGCAAAGATCAGAACGGCAGACCGCGAATCAGTCAGGTGCAGCCCGAGGCTGCAATCACCGGGGGCGAACTCTACATCCGCGGTAAGGGGTTGGCGGAGGGCATGCGGAAGTATGCCGAGGGGCAGGACGTGGAGCGGCCGCACGTGATGATCGGGGACGTGCAGGCGCAGGTGGTGATCGGGTCGGATTCGCTGGTGATCGTGAAAGTGCCGGAAGGCGCTTCAGCTGGCGAACTGATTGTGGGTGAAGGGGATAAAGCGAGCGAGATCTGGAGTTGCGACATCGGGATCCCGATCGCGGAAAACCTGCATCCGGTGGCGAGCCCGGCGGTGGACAGCGTCGGCAACGTGTACAGCACGTTCAGCGGGTCGCGCGGGCAGAAGGTGCCGGTGGCGGTGTACCGGATCGACCTGAACTTCAACATGCGGCCTTTCATCAACGACATGATGAACGCGACGGCGATTGCGATCGGGCACGACGGGCTGATTTACATTTCGAGCCGCTTCGACGGCATGGTTTACCAGGTGACGCCGACCGGAAACATGTCGGTGTTCGTGGAAGGCATGGGCGTGGCGACGGGGATCTGCTTCGACGAGGAACACAATCTTTACGTGGGCGACCGATCCGGGACGATTTTCAAGATTGCGCCGAACCGCCAGATTTACGTATATGCGACGCTGGAACCCTCGATCGCGGCGTATCACCTGGCGTGGGGGCCGGACCAGCATCTGTATGTGTCGGGGCCGACGACATCGAGCTACGACAGCATCCAGCGGGTGGCCGACAACGGCGACGTGGAAGTGTTCTATCGCGGGTTGGGCCGTCCGCAGGGGCTGGCGTTCGACGAGGCCGGAAATCTGTATGCCGCGGCGAGCTACATGGGCCGTAAGGGCGTGGTGCGGATTCAGCCGGACCGGACCATCGACCACGTGCTTTCCGGGCCGGGCATCGTGGGCCTGGCGTTTTCGCCGTCCCGCGCAATGATAGTGGCCACCACGAACGCGATTTACCGGGTGGATATGGGAATTCGGGGCTACCAGCCTTTTTAATGCGCTTTAAGCCGGTCACTTCTATCCAATCCAAAGACATGAACGCTGAGATTCTGGCCGTAGGTTCGGAGATGCTGACGCCTGACCGCGTCGACACAAATTCGCTGTTTTTGACCGATCAGCTGAATCAGATCGGCGTGGAAGTGGTGGCGAAGCATGTGGTCGGGGACGACCGGGACCGGCTGGCCACAGCGATGCGGCTGGCGATGGGCGCGTCGCAGTTCCTGCTGATTTCGGGCGGGCTGGGACCGACCGAAGACGATCTGACGCGCGACGCGCTGGCGGCCGCGCTCGGCCGGCCGCTGATTTTCAACGCGGAGATTAGCGAGGGGATCGAAGAGCGTTTCCGGCGGATGAAGCGGGTGATGCCGGAGATCAACAAGCGCCAGGCGATGGTGATCGAGGGCGCGGAGATTCTGTCGAACGACCGGGGCACGGCGCCGGGGCAGTGGATTGCGGGCGAGGACTGCACGGTGATGATGCTGCCGGGGCCGCCGCATGAGCTGAAGTTGATGTTCACGCGCGAGTGCATGCCGCGGCTGCGAGCGATGGTGCCGCCGCTGGCCATCCGGACGAAAGTGTTCCGGATTTCGGGGATGTCGGAATCGGATCTGGACCAGACGATCGCGCCGATTTACAAGAAGTACGAGAACCCGGCCACGACCGTACTGGCGCACAACGGCGATCTGCAGGTTCACTTACGGGCCCGGTGCACGAGCGAGTCCGAGGCGGAGGCGCTGCTGGCGGAGGTGGGGGACCAGATCGACGCGGCGCTGGGGGAACGGATCTATTCGCGGAACAGCGATCCGCTGGAAGTGATTATCGGGCGGAAACTGAAAGCGACGGGGGCGACGCTGGCGGTGGCGGAGAGCGCGACGGGCGGCGGACTGGCGGAGCGGATTACGAGCGTGCCGGGGAGTTCGGAGTATTTCGTCGGCGGGTTTATTACCTACACGCGGCGGATGAAGACGGAGTGCGTGGGAGTTCCGGAGGCGCTGCTTGCGGCTCACGGAGCGGTGAGCAAAGAGGTCGCCGAGGCGATGGCGGCGGGGGCTCGGGAACGCGCGGGCGTGACGTGGGCGGTGTCGATCACGGGAAATGCGGGGCCGACGGCGGACGGGGACGAGGCGCCGGTGGGGTCGGTGTTCATCGGGATCGCGGGTCCGGAGTTTCTGGGGAGCTATCACCGGATCTGGCCGTCGAGCGACCGGCCGCGGGTGCGGGCGTTCGCGGCGCAGATGGCTTTGGATATGTTGAACCGGGAGTTGGGGAACTAAGCAAGAGCCAGCCCGCGACAGCCGCCTATCGGCGGTTCTTCCCCATTCACCCGTTCTGACCGATGACTACGGGATTCGGCCGCAACCGTGGTGAAACCGGGCTATGCGGAATGCCTGGCGTACTCGAGCAGAGCCGCCAGTAACCAACCCGCCCATGCAACGCGCGCCCAGCGTCGCACGTGTGACCTGCAGTGCGCCTGGGTCTGGGCATTGGCCGCTTCAAGGCGCGCCGTCGTGTCCATCAGGCGGTCGATTTGCTGGCGCAGGCGGTCGCGCTCGATGGCGTGCAGCTCGCTCATGCCGCAGTTACACTGCGTGGAACCGGCGCGTGCAGGCGCGGGTTCCGGCTTCATATCGTCAGAAACGCCGACCAGGTGGAGAAATTCTTCATCGGTGATCGTCATACTCTATTTGTGCAGATTTGCAATGTAAAGTTTCCAGTGCCCGGAACGCACCGGTACTGCATATCACCGAAATTTTGTACGGGAGGGTGAATTTTGGTGCGCGTCAGGGGAGTCGGACGTCGAGCGTCAGTTCCTGAATGGCACGATCCAACGCAGCCTGCGCGGCGTCGTGTTGCGCTTCGAGTTGGGCGGAGAGCTTTTCGAGCGCTTCCAGACGATCTTCCTGATCGCTTAGCTGCTTTGTGTAGCGCTGGAGAAGCACTTTCTCCTCGGCACTTCCCTTCAGGGCCTTCATGTTCTCGCGGAGGCGCTGCTGGTCGTCGAAGATTTTGGTGGTCTCGCCCTCCTGGCTGGTCTTTCTGGTTTCCAGATCGTCAATGACGGACTTCTGTTCGAGGATCCTGCGGAGTGCGGCCTCAATGGCGCCGTCGATGGACCGCTGGCGGACGAAGAGCGCGACCTGATCGGCGGAAAGGCTGGTGAGAGCGTAGGTGGTTTGCAGGGGGCGAGCCTCATCCACCACGAGGGAAGCGGTCTGTTTCGGTTCCACTTTGACACGGAAGCGCATCCATCCCGAGGTGGTTTCGACCGGGCCCGACGTGGATTCGGCAGGCCGGGCGTCGCCGCGGAGTTCGTAACCGGCACGCACGGGGTGTTCCACGATGACGGTGCGTCCCGTGGTGTCTTCGTTCCGGAAGGTGTAGGTTTTGCGATCCCGGATTTCGCTTTGCTGGGTGAGAACGCCGTGGCTGATGCCGACGCGGGACACGCGCTGGGGTTCGCTGGTCTGGCGGGCGTTCACGTTGAGGGCGAGGTCGGTGGCGTAGGAGACGAGGCGCTTTTCGTCGGGGCGAATGGGATCGAAAAGGCCTTCGCCGGCGAAGGTTTCTTCTTCGAGCACGCTGAAACTGCCGCCGTCGAGCGTCAGGCCCGTGGTGTTGGTGAGCCAGAGGGCGCGTTGCGGGCGAGGCAGACCTGCTTGCTCATTCCAGATGGAGACCTTCTCGGCGGCGATGGGCGACTGCACGATGGGGACGAGGGCGGAGCGGTTCTTCAGAATGGTCACCGGCTCTTTGAGCTTGTACTCGAAGAGATCGCCGAGTTCCTGCGCGGAAGCGGCGGACTGGGCCTGGGCGCGGGCGGCGTCCACGCTTTGCGAGGGGGGAGGAGGGGGAGGGAACCCCACTGCACGTTTGGCCATTCCGCCGCTGCCGCCGAGCGCTGCGCCGCTGCCGAGGGACCGTCCGCCTGAAGCCAGACTTGCGGATTCGGTGCTGAGGTTTGGGGCCGATGCGGTGACCTCGACCGACTCACTGACCGAACCGACGCTGAGGACGGCATCTTGCCGGGTGACCTGGTCCAGGGAAGCGACCACGCCGGCGAATGCGGTATTGCGAAAGCCGGGGGACTGAAATTCGAGCCGGTAGGTTCCGGCGGGCACGGCGATGTCGTAAGCGCCGGCCTGGTTGGTGCGGCCTTCGGCGACGACGTTGCCGCCCGCGTCCCAAACCTGCAGCCGCACTCCCGCAACAACCCCGCGCGCGGGATCGCGAACGGTGCCGGTGAGTCGCGCGCCGCCGGGCGTGAGCGTGGCCTCGTAGGTTTGCGGCGAGGCGTTGGCGCTTTGCGACATGGGGACGACGGGACGGCGGGAATAGTAGGGCTGTGAGAGGTTTTGAATGAAAGATTGCGGCGCGCCCGCGACTAACGAGAGCTGGACCTTTTCCCAGTCCTGCCCGACGGTATTATCGACAATCGCCCAGCCCTGCAGCAGCGGCGCCGACGCGCCTTTGGAGTTGAGCACAAGGCGATAGGTGGCCTTCCAGACGGGCACTTCGCTGATGTAGCTGACGAAGATGTTGCGGTCGCCGGAGCCTTCGGTGGAAACGACCATGCGGCGCACGTCGGCGTCGCGACCGGAGGCGAGCAGGTCGAGAAAACGGTCGACTTTGCCGGTGAGACCGCGTTCGAGCAGACGGACCGAGAAGGCGGGCGTGACTTCGGTTGTTTTGACTTCGCCGGTGTCCGTGATGAGTGAGAGGTAGTCGACTTCGAGGGTTGCGCCGCTGCCCATGCGGGTTTTGCGTTCGACGCTCAGCAGGCGTCCGGTGACGACATTGGCGCCGTTGCGGACTTCGAGTCTTGCCCCGCGCAGAGCGGCGAGGAATTCGGTGAGGGTGGCCTTTTCGCCGATGGGAAGGTGCAGGTCGCCCAACTGGCGATCGACCGGCGCGGAGGAACCGTAGGCTACGCCCGAAATATGCCCGCCGTTGAGGTCGAGGACGGTTAAGGATTTCAGAACGTCGTTGAGCTGGCCGGAGGTAAAAGAGATAGTGACTTCCTGACTTCCCCGGACGGAACCTAAGTGTTCGAAATAGCCGACGCCGTTTTTGTATAAAACGACGCGTTTTATGGGCATTTGCGCGGATACGGCGCCCGCGAGGAGAAAAACTGCGGATACGGTTCTAAGAACATGCGACATAGCACCCCACCTTTGGTGAGGTTATTGTCATACAAACGGGGGCAAAAATACAGGGGTATTGGTGGAGCGTGGAGTGTCATTCGCTCCGTGGCTCGGGTGACGGCTAAAAGCGGCGCGGTAATTTCCTTTGCGACGCTTCAGATTGGCGTCGTGGTTGGGGAGGGAGTGCGGGTGTCCGGCTTCCGGAGCAGATTGTGCATCGGGCAGGGCTTCGGTCATTGTTCTCGTTCCGCTGCCGTCACTTTCCTCGGGAGACGGCTCGCCTGAATCGATTTCCAGGGGATTCAAGCGGGCAAAAGCTTGCACTCCTTAACAATGCATTTGAGTGCCTAGGCCCTGCGTGTCCCGGAACGGGAACGAGATTATCAACGCATTGAGCCCCGGCCAACGGAAAAAAGTGGAGGCGCGCGCGGCCCGGCTAATTGCCGAGGAAATGACGCTCCAGCAACTTCGCCACGCTCGCCGTCTCACGCAGCAGAAGATTGCCAAGTCACTGAACATCGGCCAGGAAGGTGTTTCGAAACTGGAGAAGCGCAGCGACCTCCTGATCTCGACCCTGCGGGAATATGTGGAGGCTATGGGCGGCAATTTGTCGCTGATCGCAGAGTTCCCCGACCGCGAACCTGTGTTACTTTCGGGCATTATCGAGGACGATCCAAAGCCGCGAGCGCGAAAGCGACCCGCGCACGTATAGAACAGGTCCCCAAGCGATGTCAGATCCGCTCCTGCGCATTCCCTGAAGGCCCCGCACAACGGCAGGTACCGCGAAGCTTCCTTTGCTCTGAGTTCCTAAAACGGAGTGCCCGATGGGGAAAGCGTGGAGTCCCAATCGCCCCATGGGCTGGGGTGGCGGCCGATTTTCGCGTTTACTTCCTGATAGTGAGAGACATTTGCGCGGCGGATATACGAAGCAGCGGGGAGGAAGTCGTCTTTGCGGCGTTTCAGTTCGGCGTTGAGGTCGCGGTCGAGGCGGGACTGTAGCTGCCGGGCTTCCGGCTTTCCGAGCAGATTGCGCATCTGATACGGGTCCGTCTGGTTGTCGTAGAGCAGCCAGGGGCCTTTGATGGAACGGACGTACGTATAGCGGGTGGTGCGCAGACCGCGGTACTCGGCGAAGCCATAGCGGCGGGCTTCGGTGATCGGGATGGCGAGGGTGAGCAGTGTGCCGCGGTCGGCGGAGGCCTCGGGCCGGCCGGTCATGAGGGCAGAGTGGTCCGCGCCTTCGACGGAGTCCGGAATGGGGAGGCCGGCGAGGCCGAGGAGCGTGGGGAAGATGTCGGGGGAGTTGAGGGGCGTGCGGAGTCGGCGGCCTTTGACGCCGAGTTTGCGCGGGTAACGCACGAGGAACGGCACGCGGATGGATTCGTCCCACGGGTGCAGTTTGGTGGTGAGGCCCTGGGAGAGCATCATGTCGCCGTGGTCGGACGTGAAGACGACGATGGTGTCTTCGGCAATGCCGGCGCGGTCGAGTGTGGCGAGCAGGCGGCCGAAACAGTCGTCGAGCGCGGCCATATGGGCGTAGTAGCCGCGGAGTCCTTCGATGGCTTCGTCGCGGCGGTCGGGCGGGACGTTGTCGCGGAGACGGATGGGGGCGTCTTTGTAAAGAGCCCGGTATTTTTCCGGCGCGGTATTCAGGGGGAAGTGGGGCGGGCCGAGGGAGAGGACGAGGCAGAACGGGTCGCTCGATTTGGCCTGTTTTTCGATGAAGGCGCAGGCGTCGTCGGACTGGGCGAAGGCGTCGTAGCCGGGCCAGTATTTGGGCGTCCGGTCATTGCCTTCGTAGTAGAGCGATTGGTTGTATTCGTGGGTGCACTCGCAGGCTTTCCAGTAGTCGAAGCCGAAGCGTTTTTCGGGCGGGATGTAGTCGAGACGGCGCTCGTTTTTTCCGCCGGGGCTGCCGTAGAGATGCCATTTTCCGATCCAGCCGGTGCGGTAGCCGGCGCGGGTGAAGGTTTCGCCGAGGGTGGGGCCGTTGGGCTGCAGAGGCACGTCGTTGATGAAGACGCCGTTGGTCAACGGGTATTGGCCGGTGACCAGACTGGCGCGGAAGGGGCAGCAGACCGGGAGACCGGAGACGGCGGTGTCGAAGCCGATGCTTTGCGCGGCGAGGCGGTCGAGGACGGGGGTGCGGACGTTCGGATCCGCGTTGTAGCTGGTGGCCTGCGCGCGCCATTCATCGGCGATGATGAACAGGACGTTGGGGCGGCGGGGGCGGGTTTGGGTGTGTGCGGCGGAGGCGGAGAGGGTTGCCGCGGCGGTGGTCTGGAGGAATGTTCGGCGGGTTGGATTCATACGGGCGAGGCCATCATACAGGGTCGCAGTTCCGGAGGGAAGTATCCGGAAAGGCCCGCGGCGATGTTGGCGGGAGTCGGCGTTCGGAACGGCTGGAATCGCCACCCGCACGATGCTGTACCCTATCCCTTCGACTTGTCATAATGAGGGGTCACAGGAGTCCCGATTATGACGATCCCAACGAAATACGAGAACGGTGTCTTCAGGCCGCTTGAGATTGTGAAGATAAGAGAAGGAACATGGTCGAGGTACCGATTCCGGCAGATCGGGAAGCCGCGGGGGACGAGGCCTTCGATCAGGAACCTTCCGTTCTACGGGATGTGGAGAGATCGCGGGGACATCGTCGATGGATTAGATTACGTGAACAGGCTCCGGAACAATCCCCACGTATAGTAGCGCTGCGAACCTTTGATTCGTTGATGGCTCTCGATGGGGTGCAGGATGTCTTCCAGCGGCGGGTCGGAAACCAGCCGGCGCCGGTTAACAACCGGCGCGCAGATTAACAATCTCCCCCACATTCGCACCGGATTACATGGCGTGTTAAAGAGTCAGGCGGAAACCGGCAAAGCGCAGGCCGGGCCTTTTGAGCCCGGCCTGCGCCATTGAATCGCCCTAGAAATTCAGGCGGAAGACCCACTCCAGAATTCGCCCGCCCGGATCCACCGTGCCGGACGTATCGCGATAGGCAGCGGTGGTCTGACCGAAGGCGCTGCCGATCCCGTTGTTGGGCTGGAAGTTGGTCAGGTTAAACGCGTTCAGCACCTGTCCGCGGAATTCCAGATTCACCCGTTCGGTGATCTTCGTCGTCTTGATCAGACTGAAGTTGAAGAAGCGCCAGACCGGCAGGTAAATATACGACTTGTAGCCAACCGTGCCCGGCGCGGCGGGTCCGATGTACTTCGCGTTGGGATCGAGGTTGGCCGGGGTGAGGCCGCCCTGCGCGAAGGCCGCTTTGGTGTTGTCGATGATGCTCTGCGGGAGAAAGGTGACCTGCCCCTTGCCGGTCGAGTCCGTGGTCTTATAGTTCCCGACCAGAGACTGCAGTTCGCTCTGCGTCATGTTGTGGTAAACGACGCCGTCGCTGTATTGATTGAACGTCCCGAAGCCGGCGCTGCCGGTGGGCGGCGTGAGGAAGAGCGGCGTGCCGGTCTGGATACGGACATTGCCCGCCAGCTGCCAGCCTTCCATGGCCTTCTTCGCGATGGGATTACTGACGGAGCCGAGGAAGTGGCGGCCGGGGCCGAAGGGGAGATCCCAGATGCCGTTGACCTTCAGAGCGTGGCGAATGTCGAAGCCGGAAGGCAGACGATCGATGCGGCCGTTGCGCAGCGTGGTGGGCTGGGAACTATCGGTCGCGCTGGCTGTTGCGCCATTGGTGAGCGACTTCGCCCACACATAGCTGCCCTGCATCAGGAAGCCCTTGCTGAGGCGGCGGCGCAGTTCAAGCTGGCCGGAGCTGAAGTAAGAAGCGCCGCTGTTATCGACGAGGAAAGAACCGCCGGACGAGACCGCCGGATTCACCTGGAAGAAATTAGCCGGCACGGCCGGGTTGGCCTTCTGCAGGTTCGCCATTCGGGTGGCGTTGGTGGCGATGGAGTTGGCCAGCGAACCCGCCTGGCCGTACTTCAGGTTGTTTGCCGTCGTGGTGTCGGTGCTGTTGCCGATGGCGGAACTGATGAAACTGAGGTTCTGCTGACCGGGCAGGCCCGCGTTGCCGTAATTCGTGCTCTTCAGCGAAGGCAGCGAGTACAGGCCCTGCACGGTGGTGCCATTGGCAATCGCGAGATTGTTGGCGGCGATATTGAAGTCGTTCAGGAAGCCGTTTTCCACGATGTTGACTTCGTTGAGGTTGTATTGGCGCCACAGGCTGGTGCCGTGGTTGCCGGTAAAGCGGGCTTCGACGACAGTGTTCTCACCCAGAGAGCGCTGGAAGCCGATGTTCCAGCTCTGCACGTAACCGAGCTTCAGCTTCGGATCGAAATCGTTCAGGCTGTTGGTGACGGCCGGGGTGAGCGGGTAGTTGGGGGCGGAGGGATAAGGGCGCGACGGCAGGCTGGAATCGCGGAACCAGGCACCGCCGGCCGGGCCGAAGTTGGCCGGGAAGTTGGCGGGATCCACGGAGTCGTCGAGGTTGAGGCCCTGGTTGGAGGCGAGGATGCTGGTCCAGACGTTGGAGCCCTCGCGGACGATATTCATGCCGTATCCGGCGCGGAGAACCGAAGAGCCTTTCCGGCTGCCGGTGAGCCACTTGAGCAGACCGGAGCCTTCGGGAAGCTGCCACGCGGCGCCGATGGAAGGCAGAGCACGGCCGGGGATGGCATAACCGGCTGAGCCGCCGATTTTCGTATAAGTGGGAGCCACGCCGCCCGACGCGCCGGGCTTAAAGAGGTTCCCGATGCCGGAAGTGCCCCAGAGACCCGCATAGCCGACCACGGAGTACGTGCGGCTGAGATTTTCAAACGGTTCCTGCTTCTCGTAACGGAGACCGAGGGTCAGAGTCAGATCCGGCCGGACGCGCCATGCGTCCTGCGCGAACAGACCGTAATCGCGGATGCGGTCGCGATCCACGGCGGGGGTGAAGGCATACTTGCCGTCCGCGCCGAGGCTGACGCCCTGCGAGATCGACGAGATGCGGCCGGTCAGGATGGCGTAGAGGTTTTGGGCGTTCGTGCGGTCCGTGCTGGAGAGGCCCGGGAAGTTGGCGGCCGTGAACATATCGGTGGCGCCATTGAACGCGGGATCCAGGGAAGAGACGCCGAACGTAATGCCCGGGATGATGCTGTTGACCGTGCCAGGAGTGGACTGGAAGAGATTCACCTGGCTGAAGTTGCCGCCGAAGCTCACTGAATGAGAGCCGTGCGACCAGGAGACGTTATCCGTAAAAGACTTAGTGGGCGAGTTGCGGCGTTGCGGCGTGGAGACGGACGTGACGCCGGCGATGTAGGAACTGCCGAAGTTCGGATTGTAGCCCTTCCAGGTGGAGAAGAGACCCTGGTTGATGGTGTCGCGGAACAGCACCGTACCGCCATCGAGACCGCCGTGGAACTCATTCGTCAGGGTGGGCTTAATCGCCGAGCGCAGAGCGATGATGCCGACGAAGCGAACGCTGCGCTGTCCGGCATTGACGGTGCTGCCGAGGACGGTGCCGGTGCCGTCGTAGATCGGCACCACGCTGTTGAGTCCGTCGGGCGCCGAAAAGTAGCTGTCGTAGTTATACGTCAGCGAGAAGACGTTTTTCGAATTGATGTTGTAGTCGAGCTTATTGTTCGAAAAGTAGCGGCGATCCAGACTGTGCGGCTGGTAGTTGTAATCGTTCCGAACGTAGTCGTTGTTGGTCGCGGTGCGGGGCTTCAGGTTGCCGGTTGAGGTGAGCGTGTTGATCTGGCCCAGAGTGGCGGCGATGATGGGATCCGGCGTGGTGGCGAACGGCCGGATGCTGGA
The DNA here is from genome assembly GCA_903851195.1 of uncultured Acidobacteriia bacterium. Lineage (GTDB taxonomy): Bacteria > Acidobacteriota > Terriglobia > Bryobacterales > Bryobacteraceae > BOG-234. Next base: position 112,967 of record CAINNJ010000023.1, on the reverse strand, counting down.
GGCGAGCGACTGATTCGCGAGCGCGGCCACGTTATAGAGGTTCACCTTGTGCACCACGTTGTCGGTGCCTTTGTAACTGAAGTTGCCGGAAATGGCGTCCGGCGTCAGCACCTGACGGGTGAAGTTGTAGGTGCTCGGCAGTTTGTAGGTTTCGAAGTTCGCAAAGAAGAAGAGCTTGTTCTTCTTCACCGGACCGCCGATGTGACCGCCGAACTGGTTCAGGTTGATGATGTCGCGGGCTTGGCCGTTGATGTTGTTGAAGTAGTAGTTGGCGTCGAAATAGGTGTTGCGGTTCTGCCAGAAGACGCCGCCGTGGAAGGCGTTGGTGCCGGAGCGGGTGGTGAAGCGGATGTTGGCCGCGCCTTCGCCGCCGCCCAGAGCGTCGGTGGCGGAGGTGCTGAGCGTGATCTCTTCCACCGCGTCGATGGGCGTATAGATGTAGCTGAAGAAGCCGTCGCTGCTCTTGAGCAGGCTGTCCTGCGTGTTCATGCCGTCGATGGTGACGTTGAGCGCGCCCTTCGGCAGGCCGTTGATCGAGGAACTGCGCGGGTTGGTGGGCGTGGAGACGCCGGGCTGGGTCACCATGAGTTCGACGGCGTTGCGGGTGGCGAAGGGAATCTCGGCGACCTGACGGGCCTGCACGGTGCTCGACAGCGTGGCGGATTCCGTCTGCAGAATTTCCTGCCCGGCCTCGACGACCACACTTTCGCTGGTCTGGCCGATTTCGAGCTTCACATTGACGGTGCCGGGCACGCCGGCGTTCATCACGACATTGTCAATGGTGGCGGTCTTGAAGCCGGTTTTGGAGACGGAAACCTTGTACGCCGCGGGCGGCAGAGCGGGCAGCGACCACTCGCCTTTTTCGCTCGAAGCGGTTTTGAAGAGCTGACCGGTTGCCGGATTGGAAACGCTGATATCCGCGGCGGGGATCAGAGCGCCCTGCGGATCGGAGACCGTGCCGCTCATCGGGCTGGTCGCGCCCTGCGGAAAGGCAGCGGCCGCGCACAAAAACAGTACTGCCAGTACTTTTTTCACGTTAGAAGTTCCCCCTGGAAATAGACAGATGAAAACGAGTGTAGAGGACCGGAGCTGTCAAGTAAATGGGGAATCAGATCGAATTTTTTGTGGTGAACGATAAGAAAAGGGAGGCAGAGATTCGGTGCGGGCCACCTGGGCGGCACGCAAAGGCCAGCGCCGGCGCCCTCCGCCGCCTGGATTGCACACTATAATTGGGGCTTGATGAATCGCGTTCTACTCTTCCTCATCTTCGCGGCGACCGGTATCTGGGCTCAGGGTACAGGCGGTTTGAAGGGGGTGATTACCGCGCCGGACGGGCTCCCCGTGCCGCTCGCCATCGTGGAGGCGCGCAATGCGCAGTCCGGGGTCGCCAGCAGCGCGACGACGTCTTCCACGGGAGAGTACTCTATCGCCAAGCTGCCAGCCGGATCGTATGACGTGACGGTGAGTTCCATCCGGTATCTGGCGCCGGGAGAGAAGAAGGGCTTCGCGGTGGCAGGCGACACGCGCCTCGATTTCAAGCTCAATTACGTTGTGATGGGCGGGACGCCGGGCGAGGGGCACGAAGCGGCGCTTTCCAGTATCCGCCGCGTGGCGCCGAAGGGGCCGACTCCGCGTCTGGCGGACGGCAAGCCGGATCTTTCCGGGGTTTGGAGCTGGCCGAACACGACCGATCCCGGTCTGGCGGCATTTCTGCCGGCCGGCGCGCCGAACGGAGAGCTGACCCCGGCTACTTACTGCCTGCCGCATGCCGTCCTTTGGCCCACGCCCTACATCAAGCTGGTGCACACGCCAAAGCTGATGATCGTTCTCTACGACGATGAAGACCCGGCGTACCGGCAGATCTATCTGGACGGCCGCGCGCATCCAAAGGGGGAAGATCCCACGTGGTGGGGGCATTCGGTGGGGCACTGGGAAAAAGACACGCTGGTGGTGGACCGCGTCGGCTTCAACGGAAAAGGCTGGCTGGATCCTGGCGGACACCGTTATACGGAACAATTGCACGTGGTGGAGCGCTACCGGCGGCCCGATCTGGGACATCTGGAACTGGAGACGACGATGGAAGATCCGGGAGTTTTGAAGGGCTCATGGACCGTGAAGCGATTGTCCATTCTGGCTCCTGAACAGGACGTCCGGGAATACCCGTGCAACGAAAACAACGTCGATCCGCCGCACATGAAGAAATAGATCGAAATGGCGCGGCGACGGGCTCCATGTCCCGCCGCCGCGCCCGTTTGCAGGGTTAATAGGTTCGCGGGGTGCTGCTGCCGGTGGAGGTAGCGACGCCGTCGCGAAGAGCCTTCACCTGGTTGTGCGCGGCCAATACATCGCGATATTGTTCTTCAATTACCGCTTTAATATCGCTCGGCAGATCTTTCGCGATGGACTCGCGATAATTCTTCACGGCCGAGTCCTCGCCGCGTTCCGCTTCTTCCAGAATGGCGTGGTCGTCGTTTCCGGTGATAGCGGCTTTCAGGCCAATCCAGCCGCGATGAATGGCGCCGGCGGTGGAGCCACTGGTTTCCGGCGTGCCGCCGATCTGGCTGACATGTTTTTGCAATTCACTGGCGAAACGCGCCCGTTGGGATGAGTAGCTCTGAAACTGGCTGCGAATTGCCGAACTCTGTAATTTCTCGGCGGAATCGCGGAAACCCTGCTCGCTGTCTTTCAGAGTTTCGATTAAATTGTTCAACGTGGAGCGAATTTCATTCGTGTCGTTTGCCATATTGCACCTCGGCCTTCAAAGGAGCAGTCCGGCAACCGATGTGCGATTCAGAACTTTACGGCTTTTAGCAGCGCCCGGACGGCGTCGAGGCATAAGGCGGCGGCGTGTTTCGATTCATTCGACAGGCCGCCGACAGCGGCCTCGATGTCTTCTTTCGTCACGGCCGCGAGAGCATCGCGATTCCTGCCCGCGATGAGTTCCGTCAGCGCCGAACCCGCCGCGATGGACGCCGTGCAACCGCGAACTTTATAGGCAGTCTCCAGGACGCAGCCCTCGGCGATCAGGGCTGAGAGCCGGAGGATGTCGCCGCAAACCGGATTCGAGACTTCCACGGTGATGGCGGGCGCCGGCAACTCTCCCACATTGCGCGGATTCCGGAAGTGCTCAAGCAACTGTGGACTCATGTGTAGTCTGATTCTAATGACACAGGTAGCGGCGGGGATTCTGGAGCGCGACAACCGTATTCTGATCTGCCGGCGGCGGGCCGATCAGCCGCACGGGCTCAAGTGGGAGTTTCCGGGAGGAAAACTGGAAGCGGGAGAGACGCCGGAGGCCGCGCTGATTCGTGAATTGCGCGAGGAACTGGGAATCGAAGCAGCGGGGGCTTCGGAGATCATGCGATACGAGTTCGCGTATCCGGGAAAGAACCCGATTTTGCTGGTGTTTTTGCGGGTGCATGCCTGGACCGGCGAGATGGAGAATCGCATTTTCGAGACGGTGGTCTGGGAAACGCGCGACCGCCTTGGGGATTACGATTTCCTGGAAGGCGACGCGCCTTTTATCGCACAGTTCCCACTTTGGTGAGGGGCTCTGACCCGGCGCATTCATGGGAAGATGGCCGCTGTGAAAATGCAAATCGCGTACCACGATCTGGCGGACTACGGCTTGCCCCTCGTGACGCCGGACCAACCGGAGTTCGTGGATTTGGTTGCGGATATTCTCTCGAGACCCCGGCGATTCGGGAACTGTCCGCCGGAAGAGATTCCGACCGCGGCGGTGCTGCTGAACCGGAGCGGGAAGACGATCGTCACGCTGAGTTTCCTGTGGCGCTTTACGGACGGAGAAGGACACGCACCGACCTCGCGGTTCAGCAACCTGGGTTCCGGCACGCAGTTCGACGTGCTGAGCGGCCGCACCGGCGTGGTGCGAGGCCAGGAGTCTCTGATCCTGCCGGGCTCGAAACGTTTGCTGACGGAACGGGGCATGTACGGCGATAATCGCGACGTCCTGAGTCCGGAGGAGGTCCCCAGCGGCGGAGGGTTCCTGGGCGGTTCCTCCGGCTCACGCGGCAACGGCGCGCCGCTATCCCCGACGGAATTGCAACTGGATATTGTGATTTTCGAGGACGGATCTTACGCAGGTCCGGATGAGTGGGGAATGATTGCGGGACTGACCGAAGAAGTACCCCAGGAGCGCGCCCTGGCGGAGAAGATTCTGACGGTGCTGCGCGGGGGTGCGTCTCCAGGACAGGTTTTCGAAATGCTGCGGCCTCTGGCGCGCATGGAGCGGGTGCCGTCGCCGCCGGGAATTCGGGGCGGGTATCATCGTCCACTGCTGAAGGGATTTGTGCATCAGGCGATGCACCAGTTGACTTACGGCAGCGAGGGCCAACTCGAAGACTGGCTGACACTGGTGACAGACTCGACGCCGCTCGCGCTGCGTCCAGCCACGCCGTTGGCTTAGCTGTTGGCCGCGAGCCGCTCGGCATCCCGCCGAATCCCGGCAAGCATGCCGCGGAAAACAATGCCGTGGAAGGGCAGAACGCCATACCAATAAAGAAGTCCAAAAAGGCCGCGCGGTTCGAACAGAGCGGTCTGCCGGAGAGTGCACTGCCCCGCGCCATCCGGTTCAATGTGAAATTCCAGCAACGCCTCGCCGGGCAGTTTCATTTCGGCGCGGAGCGTGAGCGACCGATCGGTTTCGAGACCGACCACGCGCCAGAAATCGAGCGCGTCGCCGTAGCGCAGGAAGTCGGGATGGCGGCGGCCGCGACGCAGACCGGGGCCACCCGCCATCCGGTCGAGCCACCCGCGAATCGCCCAGAGCCAGGCCGCGTACCAGCCATTCGAGCCTCCGACGCGGCAGACGGCGCGGAAGGCCGCGGACGCCGGGGCATGAATGGCGATCTCGCGGGAATCGCGAAAGACCGTGCCGCCGGACCAGTCGGGGTCGCCCGGCAGGGGTCCGGCCATCGACCAGTTGGTTTCCACCAGTTGCGATTTGACCTGGCTGATGGCGGAGTGAATGGCCTGCCGCACGTCGAGCAGATCCTGCGGAATCAGCAAGGTTATGCGGTTTTCGCGGCAGATTACCTCGTTTTTGAGTCCTTCGGCGAGCGGACGGGCGATCTTGCTGCTGAGCGGCGTCACCAGGTGAATCCACCAGGAACTGAGCCGCGGCGAGAGGACGGGCACGGGAATGATCCAGCGGCGGGGCAAGCCGAGTTCCGCCGCCATAATGCGGATGATGTCGCTGTAAGGAAGAATCTTACTGCCGCCGATGTCGAAGGTGCCCCCGGTGGTTTCGGGCGTTGCGAGCACGCCGGTGAGGTAAGTAAGCACGTTGTCCACGGCGATGGGCTGGCAACGGGTGGCGACCCAGCGGGGCGTGATCATGACGGGCAGACGGTGCACCAGATAGCGAAGAATCTCAAACGAGGCCGAGCCGGAACCGATGATCATGGCGGCCCGGAGAACCGTGACGGGAACGCCGGTGGAGGCCAGTGCCGTTTCCACTTCGCGGCGGGAAGAGAGGTGCTCGCTGAGTCCCTCGCCGGTTTCGCCCAGGCCGCCCAGATAGATGATGCGGGCCACGCCGGCGTCACGCGCGGCCGTGGCGAAGGTCTGAGCAAGCAGAAGATCGTGGCGGGCGTATTCGGCGTCCGCCGACATCATGGAGTGGACGAGGTAGAAGGCGGCATCGCAGCCGGTGAGTTCGCGGGTGAGGGCGGCGGCGTCGGCGAGATCGGCCTGGCGGATTTCGACGCGAGGGTCGGACGTCCAGTCACGGCCTTCGAGTTTGCGGGCGGAGCGCACGAGGCAGCGGATCGGATAACCGGCTTCCAGAAGGCGAGGGGCGAGGCGTCCGCCGATGTAGCCGGTGGCGCCCGCGATGGCCATACGTGGCATGTGCACTGAGTGTAGCGTTGCCGTCGCGCTCGCGATTCGCCGCGTCCCCCAGCGGAAGGTTCGGCCAATCCCGCATACAATGGAAAAAGATCAAACCCCGTGGAAAAGACCTTTTACATCGAAACCTTCGGCTGCCAGATGAACGCACACGACTCCGAAAAGGTGGCCGGCACGCTGCTTCAGCAAGGCTATAACCAGGTGGAGACGCCGGAGGAAGCGGGGTACGTTTTCTATAACACCTGCAGCATTCGGGACAAGGCGGAGCAGAAGGTTTTCAACCGGCTGCAGCATTTTAAGAAGTCGGCCGGGAAGGACAAAATTTTCGCGGTGATCGGCTGCGTGGCGCAGCAAGAGGGCGAGAAGATCTTCGACCGCGCGCCGCACGTGAATCTGGTGGCGGGATCGGCCAGCTATACACGCCTGCCGGAAATGCTGGTGCAACTGGAAGCGGGGAATAAGCGCGTCACCGGGCTGAGTCTCGATAACAGCGAAGCTTTCGATACGCCCTTTACACGCCGGGACAATCCGCACCGCGCTTATCTGACGATCATTGAAGGCTGCGACAAGAAGTGCTCGTACTGCGTGGTGCCGTTTACCCGCGGGCCGGAGCGCAGCCGCACCAGCGCCAGCGTGATGGAAGAAGCGACGCGATTGGCGGATTCCGGGCGCACGGAAATTCAGCTGTTAGGCCAGAACGTGAACAGCTACCGGGATCCATCGCCCGCCGGGTGGGACTTCGCGACATTGCTGGACCGCGTGGGAAGCATCCCCGGTATCCGCCGCGTGCGTTTCATGACCTCCCACCCGCGCGATTTCGTACGGCCGATCATCGACGCCATCGAGTCGAACAGGAACCTCTGCAGCCATGTGCATTTGCCGGTGCAGTCCGGCTCCACCAGCGTGCTGAAGGGTATGCAAAGGCTCTACACCCGCGAGCAGTATATGGAGCGGATCTCCTGGATGAAGAGGGCGCGGAGGCCGATTTCAATCACCACGGACATTATTGTGGGCTTTCCGGGCGAGACCGAGCGGGACTTCGAAGACACGCTGGAGCTGCTCGAAGAGGTGCAGTACGACTCCCTGTTCGCGTTCAAGTACTCGCCGCGGCCCAACACGTCCGCGCTGGGCTTGGGCGACCACATCCCCGAAGAAGAGAAAACCCGGCGCATCATGATTCTGAACGAGCGGCAGCGGGCGATTCAGATCCGGCGGAACTCCGAACGCGTGGGCGCGGTGGAAGAAGTGCACGTGGAGGGACGGCACGCGACGCTGGGCCAGTGGATCGGCCGGACGGAGCACAATCAGACTCTGAACTTCAGCGGGCGGGACGATGAAGCGCTGCTCGGACACTACGTTCCGGCGCGGGTGACGCGCGCCGGCCCCAACTCTTTGGTGGGGGAAAGCGTCAATCAGGCGGATTTCGCTTCTGTGCTGTAATAACAGCATGGAAGTCGAGATGAAGATCCGCGGGTTGATGATGGACCCTGTTACCAGCATGCCGATCGTCATCCTGAAAGATGTGGGCAGCAGCAGCGTTCTGCCGATCTGGGTAGGGATTTACGAAGCGAATGCGATCGCGCTGGAGATTGAGAAGGTTTCCACTCCCCGGCCGATGACGCATGACCTGATCAAGACTCTCCTGGTGGGCCTCGATGCGGGTATCCGCAAAGTGGTGGTCAACGAACTGAAGGAAGACACGTTTTTCGCGGTGATCTGGGTGGAGCGGGCCGGGGAACTGATTTCCGTGGATTCACGCCCGAGCGATGCCCTGGCGCTTGCCCTGCGGCTGGATTGCCCGATTTACGTGGACGATTCGGTGCTGAAATCGGCAAAGAATGCGACAACGGTTTCCGACAAGGTGAACACGAACGCCGAGCTGAAACGTTATCTGGAGAACCTCGGGGACGAGGATCTCGGCCGCTACAAAATGTAGCTGGCGCTCTTTTCCGGCCAGTTCGTATACGCGGCGCGCGCGGGACGCGGTTTGGCTGCGACATCCGCGAATCGAAATTCGCGGCGATTCCATCAAAATAGTTGCAACGCGACCTGTGCAGGGTAACATTGCACGGCGCGAAACGGTCTGTTAGTATCAGGTAGGCGAGAGATCGGACCCCCCTCCTCTTGAACACCACCAAAAACCAATCCACGGAGTAATTTAAGCAACTGAATGAGCTTTACCGTCTTTCTGGGCAATTTGCCCACTTGGGTCGCGGCTGACGACATTAAACAATGGCTCGCTGCTGAGGACCTTGTCGCGGATTCTGTTAAGGTCATCCGGAATCACGAAACGCAGGAGTCGAAGGGCTTCGCGTTCGTGGAAGCCCCCACAGCGGACGAAATGCAGGCCATTATCCGGCGTTTCGACCGAGCTCCGCTCGAGGACAAAGTCCTTCGTGCCAATCCCGCGCAGCCTACCAAGGGTGCCGTGACGCCGAGGACGGGTCCGCCGAGTGCGGCTGGTGCGGGTGCACGGCCGGAACAACAACGCAATCGTACTGATCGGCGCGGCGGTAAAAAGCGTGATCAGGAACCGAAAAGCGCTTTCGCCGCTGAACTGGCGAAAGTCCTTTAGTGAACTGAGCACGATCTCAGCAGGGCTGTTGTCCATCACACCTGTGTTCGGCACACCACACAGGCCACTGTAGTTTTGTTATTTGTTTTCAACCGCTTACTTATGGGAACACGGCGTGCAACCTGGTGTGCAATGTTCGCCGCGCGTCTCACTTCGTTCCCGGCATTACTTCTCCTGACCGGCTCCGCTCTTTCCGGCCCGGCGTTCGCCGGACAGGCCTTGCTTCGCGCCGCTTCGGAAGCGAACGTCAACCAGCGCTACACCATCGAAAGCGTATCCATTTCAGGCGTCCAGGTGGAACGGGCGAAACTGCCGGCCGGACTGCGGCACCGGCTGATCGCCATGGTCGGCGCCCGGTGCGACATGACGGCGATCGGTGACATGGCAGCGGAGCTTCGTAAGGAATTGCACCTTCGCGCCGTGAACGAACATCTGTCCCGGGGGAGCCAGCCCGATCAGATTCGCGTGAATTTCGAAGTCGTGAAGCGGGATATTGCCTTCGAAGTTTCGGTGCCGAAGTTTCTCTATCACTCCAAACAAGGCTTTACGGGTGAGGTGCAGGCTTCGACACATGCCGGCCCGAACACGTTCACGCTGGGCGCGGTAAGCAACGGCGACGACCTCACCGAACGATACACTGGCATTGTGGCGCGGTATGAGGACGCCAAAGTTTTCAGCGACAAGGTGCGGTTCGGGATCGGGTTCGAAGATTTTCACGAACAGTGGAGCAATTCCACGCAGCGGGCGATGGCGGCCGGAGGCGCGGAGTCCGGACTGGAACTTTACCGCACCCGCCGCGGTGTCTCGCCGGGATTCACCTTCGTGGCAGCAAAATCGCTGACGCTGTCCCTCGGCGCCAACTTTGCCCAAATGAAGCCGGAAACGTCCGGCGCCAGCCAGCGTTCGGCGAACGCGCTGACCGCGGATGCCCATTTCGCTCATTCGGTGGAGGGCACCGTGCAGCAGACTCTCGATGGCAAGTACAGCCTGCGTCTGGGAACACGAAGCCTGGGTTCCGACTACTCTTATACACGGCAGACGATCTCGTTCCGTTATCAGGTGAAGTACGGGAAGCAACTGGCGTCGGATGACTTCATGGGGGGAAACATCTCCGGCGATGCGCCCTTCTTCGAACGTTTCGTGCTGGGCAGCAGTTCCACGCTGAGAGGCTGGGACCGGTACGCGATCAACCCGCTGGGCGGCACCCGGGTGGCACACAATTCCCTCAGCTATGGCTATCAATTCGGCGATGGTGTGGGAGAGGTATTCTACGATTCCGGTGCGCTCTGGAACCGGGACAAAGGCACGGGCGGCGTGCGGCATTCCCTGGGAATCGGCTACCGCCAGGGAATATTTGTTCTCACCATGGCATTTCCGGTCGTCGAAGGACGTGTTTCACCCGTCTTTATGGCAGGGATGAACTATTGAGTAAACGTCTCACCCGCAGGTCACTGGTGGCGGCGCTCGGAGCCGGGGCGGCGGGTTGCGCCCTGCTGGTGACGGCGCGCGCGGTGACGATCGCCCCGAAACTGCTTGTGCACCTCGACGGCGACTACATCCATATCTCCGCTCCGCGGCTGGGCTTCCTCAACGGTAAGGCTCTTGAGAGACTGAAGGACGGGGTGTCGATAGCCTTTATCGGACAGCTGACCATTACCTCCCAGCCGAATGCGGTGGTGGCGGACGCGCGGTCGGCGGCGCGGTTTGCGCTCAGTTACGACATCTGGGATGAGCACTTCTCGGTGACGCGGTTCGGCGACCGGCCCGGCTCGCAGCGTTCAATTTCCCATTTGTCCGCTCAGGCGGCCGAAACGTGGTGTCTGGACAACCTGGCGGTCGAGCAGGCGCTGATGCATCCGGACAAGCCGTTTTACGTCCAGCTGGATCTGCGGGCCGACGATCCGCGGGATCAGATCGGTGTGATCGGCGAACCGGGTATCAACATTACGCGGCTCATCGAAATTTTCAGCCGCCCGGTGAAGGGCAACCAGCAGCGCTGGCTGCTGAACGCCGGGCCTTTCACGGTGGCCGAACTGAAGAAAGCGAGATACGGGTGAGTCTCCGGACTCGTCTCGCCCTGGTATTCGTGGCGGCGACGCTGCTGCCGCTGGGAGCGACGCTCTGGCTGACCAACATTCTTCTGGAACAGAGCCTGCGGCTGCGGCCGGTCGACCAGCTTTCCAGCCTTTCGCGTTCCCTGCAAAATACCGGCCGGGAGTATTACAAACTCGCTCAGGAGCAGCTCAAGGACGATGCGGTAGCGGGCCACGCGACGCCGAAGCATTACGCGGGCGAGACCGTGCCGCAGGTTGTCCAGGAGTTTCGTGAAAGCGGAGAGGCCGAGCGTTTTGTACGCACCGGCGAGCGGGGTACCGAGCTGCAGTATATGCGCCGCACCGCGAAAGGGGTGGACGTTTGGGAGCGGCCCCTCGCGGTGCGGATGCAGGATCTTGCCGACGAGATCGGGCGGGCGCACCAGACGGCATCGCGAGACTTTCGGCGCGGATTCTTCGTGGCCTGGAGCCTGCTCGCGACAGGAATCTGGCTGGTGGCACTGGGCCTGGTCTGGTTCGTCGCGACACGGTTCAGCCGGCCGATCGTAAACCTGACCGGCGCGCTGAAAGATCTGGCGGGCGGCAATTTCCGGATCCGGGTGCCAAACGATCGAACGGATGAAATCGGACTCGCGACGGATGCGTTCAATCGCACGGCAGCAGAACTGGAACAGAACCGCGACCGGTTGGTCTACCTGACGCAGCTGGCGAGCTGGCAGGTGCTGGCGCGCAAGATGGCGCACGAGGTGAAGAATTCGCTCACGCCGATCCGGCTTACGGTGGAAGAGATGGTGGCACGGCATGACGAGGGCTCTCCGGAGGGTCGGAAGGCATTCCTGGGCCAGGCTGCGGACATCGTGGTGGATGAGATCGAGAGTCTGGAGCGCCGTATTCGGGCCTTTTCGGAATTTTCGTCCGAGCCACCGGTGTGCCCGGAACTGCTGGATGTGCAGGCGCTTGTGGAAGAGCGGATTGCGTTCCTGAAAACCGCGCATCCGGAAGTGCGGTACGCGGTGGAAGCCGCCGGACACAGCCTGAGCGCGATGGCGGACCAGGATCTGGTGAAAAGTATTCTGGTCAATCTGCTGGAGAACGCGGCGGAAGCGGCGGGCGAGGGCGGGCAGATTCTGGCACGGGTGAGTCCGTTCGAGGATCGGATCGCGATCGAGGTTCACGATTCGGGGCCGGGGCTAAGCGAACTGGCGCGCAAGTCACTCTTTCAGCCGACGATTTCTTTCAAGAAGCGCGGCATGGGACTGGGACTTTCCATTGCCCGTAAGAGCGCACTGTTGTCCGGGGGCGACATCCTGCTGATTGCGGGTGAGTTGGGCGGGGCCGGGTTCCGCGTGTTGTTGCCGGCCGGAAAGTAAGCAAATGATCAGCCGACGGATTCTGGTGGTGGACGACGAAGAGAACATCGGGCGTTCCCTGCGCATGATACTGGAGCGGGAAGGGTACCAGGTGAACGCGGTCCGCAGCGGCGCGGAGATGCGGGCCATGCCGGAACGGGCGCGTATGGATCTGTTCCTGCTGGATGTCCGGCTGCCCGACGCCAACGGCATCGACCTGCTGCGCGAACTGCAGGCGGCGGAGATACCGGCGCCCGTGATCATGATTTCCGGGCATGCCACGATTTCCGACGCCGTGGAGGCGACGCGTGCCGGGGCCTTCGACTTTCTGGAGAAGCCGCTGGGCCGCGACCGCGTGATGGTGGCCGTGAAGAACGCGCTGGAGCAGGGCAAGCTCAAGCAGGAAAACAAGCGGCTGCGGGACGCGGTGGGGCCCGGTTCGAAGATGATCGGCTCAAGCCCGGCGTTCGAGCGGGCGGTGGAACAGGCGAGCATGGCGGCGCGGTCGGATGCGCGCGTGCTGCTGATCGGGGAGTCCGGCACCGGCAAGGAACTGCTGGCGGCGCATATCCACGGCTGCAGTCCGTTTTCCGGAGGCCCGTTCGTCAAAGTGAACTGCGCGGCGATTCCCGGCGAACTGATTGAGAGCGAGTTGTTCGGGCACGAGAAGGGCTCGTTTACCGGAGCCACCGCCATGCGCCGCGGCAAATTCGAGATGGCCGACCACGGCACGCTTTTCCTCGATGAGATTGGCGATCTGCATTCAAATTCCCAGGCCAAGCTGCTGCGTGTCCTGCAGGAAGGCGAGTTCCACCGGGTGGGCGGCGAACAGACGATCCGGGTGGTCGTCCGGGTGATCTCCGCGACCAACCGCGATCTGGCTGCGATGGTGGCGCAGGGCAAGTTCCGTGAAGATCTGTATTACCGGGTCAGCGTGGTGCCAATTCGCGTGCCCGCGCTGCGCGAGCGGCCCCAGGATGTTTTGCCGATGGCGAATTACTTCCTCGAAGATTTTTGCACGCGCAACGGTTTTCGGAGGAAGAGTTTCGATGAGGAGGTTTGGGAAGCGTTCACGGAGTATTCCTGGCCGGGCAATGCGCGGGAACTGCGGAATGTGGTGGAGCGCATGGCGATTCTTTCCCATGGGGACGTGCTGAATGCAGGCGCGATCCCGCTCGAATTGAAACTGCAGAAGGATACCGGTGCGAGATCGAGCGTCCAGGAAGCGCGGGAATCGGCTGAGCGGGAGCACGTGCTGCGCGCGCTGGAGGAATCGAGGTGGAACGTATCGAGCGCCGCCCGGGCGCTGGGCATGGAACGAACAAATCTCCACAAAAGGATTCGTGCACTGGGCCTCACAAGAGGCAAATAGTGCGCGACAATCGAAGCGGATGGACGCGACGACGCTTTGACGAGATCCCTGCTGCCCGAATTGATGGATTCGGACGAGATTAACGGTCCCATCCTCGACAGATTTCATCGCGATCTGGCCCGGGTGCATTTCCTGCTCGGAAGTTTTCCCACCCTGGAGCGGTTTGTTAAGTCGGGCGGCGCACCGGTTCGGCGGGTGCTCGACGTTGGGTGCGGCGGTGGCGATCTGCTCAGCTACCTGCGGCGTCGCATGGGGGTTGAGGTCATCGGCGTCGATTTGAAGCCGGGTTTTCAAAACGATGTTCCGGTAATTGCGGCCGACGCGACGACGGCGCTCCTGCCGGAGGCCGATGTGGCGATTTCGTCGCTCATGGCGCACCACCTGACGCCGGAGCAGAATATCGCACTGATCCGCAATGTGGGGCGTTCGTGCCGCCGACTGCTGATTCTGGATTTGATCCGGCATCCCCTGCCACTGGCCCTGTTCTCCGTGTTTCTTTGTCCCCTTATCGGGAAGGAGGCGGCGGCGGATGGACGGCAGTCGATCCGGCGGGCCTTCACGACCGACGAGTTTTCCGGTATGGTGCGGGAGGCGTTGGCCGGCACTGCGGGCACGTTCACGGTCGATGTGCCGCCGCTGTTATCGCGCCAGGTGATCGATATCCGGTACCGGTGAAAGGGCTCGGTCAGGCACCTTGCACGGCGGACGTCTCGGGCAAAGGTGCGGCGAGGGTCAGAGATGGTTTGATTCCGGTGAGCCGAGGATCGATCACCAGCTTCTGCGGAGCCAGCCAGCGAATGCTTCGGAAATCTTCGTGCGCCGGATTGAGCAGGTAGTTCTTCTCCGGAACGATGACCGAGGGCACGGCGAGGATCGCACGTCTGGCCGAATTCACCCACATGGTGCCGTAGCCAGCGGTATCTTCGGGGAGTCCGCCGACAGTATCAATAGGAAGTTGGTCGGGAATCTCACCTTTTATCCAATGGTAGTCGTCCGGAATCTGGTCGGGCTGGATATGTACCAAAATTTCAAGCAGGGCCAGAGAAATGGAGGACGAGGTATACAGCACTTTCGAGTAGCGATAGTTCCAACGGCCCGGTACACCGGACCCCTCGCGTCGGTCAATCCACCGAAGTCGCGAGATTCGGTAAACGTTCATTCGTCGTCAGAAAACGCCGTGATCGATACGTCCTAACTCATCGCAGACATCGGAAAGATCTATCGAATCGCCGATCGCAATCAGATCCTTGGGCCGCATGCCTCTGAATACTGGATTCGGTGTCGTCAGCCACGAATGAGTCTTTTGAGGGTCTCCAAAGATTTCGCGGGCGTAGGCCAGAATGTCGTCTTTCTGTGCGTGAGGCATCTTCTGAGCACTCACCACGGTCGCGGGAAGAGAGGAATGTGTCATTTCAGTACTCCTACCTGCTATTTGGCAATTTCGAGGCCAACGGTTAGTTTGTGTGCGCGTGGCCCTGCTGTCATTCTTGCTCAACAACCGCTGTTTGACAATATGATTTCAAAGGTCTGGAGGTATTCTCCGGCATCAACTCGAGGAGAGTGTCCCGGAAAGACTGCGCGTCATCGGCACGGATCGCGACGGCAGAAATCCTCGTGGTAAAGCCGAGCATCTTTTCGGCTTCGAGCGGTTCCGTGAACTCGATAAAGAGGTTTCCGGAGGTGTTACGTGGAACCGGAACTGCGCCGGGAACCGGAGTCGCCGAAATGGACCGAATGCTTTCGACGGGCACCCACAGCGAAAACAGCAGGCCAAAGCGCAGCAGAATTCCCCGATCGCTGACCAGCGTGGGCCGCATAGCGAAGGAACGTGACAGCGCAACCGCCCACAGCATCCCGTAGAGGCTGAGCCCGGTGAGGATCCACGCGCCGGTCACGCTCCAGCGCGCAATCACCAGATGGACGGGTCCGACTTCAAGGAGTGATAGCAAGCCCACCATCAGAAACAGATCGTTGACCCCGCTCTGTTTGTGAAGCGTAAACGGCCGTGAACCAGCGGGAACGTGCGGCTTGGCGCGCCAGGCGAACAGGTAGTAAAGGATCGAAAACTCGCCCGCCAGAGCACGTTCGGCTGTACGAAACGGAACAATTCCGGAGAGTACAGCCCTGATCCGCTCTACCGGATCCGTATCGGGCCGGTCAGCGCTCAATCGGCGCGCCCGACGGAAGCTGATCGCCAGAGCCGCCACGAGCGCAATCTCCGCGCCCGCGCCAATCAGTGCCCTGCCCGGAATCACGTCCGGAAGCGCGAAGGCCGCCCGCGTCAGACACATCAGAGCCACGAACACGAGGCTGCTTTTCCGGCGCAATCCGGGCCGCACGATCAGCCAATAATAAAGAGCGGTGACCGTCACCGTCATGTCCAGGGCGGCACCGAAAGCAACCAGGCGATAACGCTCCGCCCCCGCCGCTCGGTGAACCGCAACCGAAGCCAGAACATTCGCCAGAAGCCCAAGCGCGAGAAACGTCAACTGCGAATTCCGTAGTCTTGCGGGACTCGCCGTACTCATTTGCCCTTCAATGCGTCAAGGGTCGTTTCCCCGAGGCACAGCCGCTCTGCGTCGAGAAAGGTCAGCGCTACGCCGTCAACCCGAAGCTTTGTGAATCCCTCATCCGGGAACAGGGACACCGGCCCGAACTGCCGTTCGAGGCAGCGGACCAGTTGCTCCAGATTCAGAGGCCGGGGAATCATTGCCGTTATTTGGATTGCTGCTGTTGCTGCTGGGTCTCGCCCATCAGAGGATCGTTGACGGTTGCCGGTTCCTGGCCCGCGTGGGCGTGGATCGACATGCTCTGGTCGGAGAAATAGGTGTGCGTGCCCGACGTCCCGTACTGCACCGGCGTCGCAGCCAGCGAGTAGCCCGTTTGGCTGGGCTGCAGGACAAACTTGAAGCCGCCTTTCTCGCCGGTCGCGAGGTCGCGGTCGATCAGTTCGGCGCCGTTCGGCCCGGCCGCCCCGCTGGTTGGTGGTCCGAGTTGAGTCAGAGAGGTGGCGTATTGCCCGTATTGTGAGTAGTACTGGGTCTCGGCCGTATGGATGGTGGTAATCGCCTTCACCGCCGCCATTTCCTGGGCGTACGTGCGCGCCTTGGTCAGCTTCGGCAGTGCGACAGCCAAGATAATCAAGATGATCGCGATGACGATCAGAAGCTCTATCAGGGAGAAGCCGGCGCGTCGGGAACGCGTGGACAGTCGCAGGCGGCGGTTCAGGTCAGGAAACATGTATACCC
Source organism: uncultured Acidobacteriia bacterium (assembly GCA_903851195.1). GTDB lineage: Bacteria > Acidobacteriota > Terriglobia > Bryobacterales > Bryobacteraceae > BOG-234. The sequence goes on along the minus strand of CAINNJ010000023.1, from coordinate 96,501 downwards.
TCTGTCAGTTTATGACGTCGGGCCGGCGCGAGGCGTTCAGAACGAATCGGCCGCGAGCCGCGCTTCCTGCAACAACCTCATTCTGCGCAAAAACCGCGGCAGCAGGCTGAGGCGAAGGGCATTCGGACCGTCCGACAGCGCTTTCTCGGGGTGGTCGTGCACTTCCACAAAGATTCCGGCAACGCCTACGGCGATTGCGGCCGACGCCAGTGGCTCGATAAATTGCGGCTGTCCGGACGAAGCGCTGCCACCCGCCGAAGGCAATTGTACGCTGTGTGTCGCGTCGAACACGACCGGCCAGCCGGCGTCGGCCATGATCCGGAGACCGCGCATGTCCACCACAAGATTGTTGTAGCCGAAGGAAGAGCCCCGTTCGGTGAGAACCACCTGCGCATTCCCGGTGGAGGCTACCTTGTCCGCGGCATGGTGAATGTCGGCGGGCGCCACAAACTGGCCCTTCTTGATATTCACGATACGGCCTGTACGGCCCGCTTCCAAAAGAAGATCCGTCTGGCGGCAGAGGAACGCCGGAATCTGCAGGACGTCCGCGACTTCCGCCGCAGGCGCCGCGTGGGACGGCTCGTGGATATCAGTCACGATGGGGAAACCCAATTCGCGGAGACCGCCCAGAATCCGGATTCCCTCGCGCAACCCCGGTCCGCGATACCCGTTCATGCTCGTCCGGTTAGCCTTATCGAACGAAGCCTTGAAGATGTAGGTGAAACCTTCAGCCGTGGCGACTTCGGAAATCGCCGCTGCCATCCGGTGCACGTGTTCTTCACTTTCGATGACACACGGACCGGCCATCAGCACCAGCCGGGCGGGGTCGCGGAAAGCGGAGAACGCGAGGCTCATGCCTGGAATTCCGGCTCGGGAAGCAGCGGCGCTTCCTTCACGGCAATGCGGTGCGCCCGGTATTTCTTCGCGGCGCCCACAAAGGAACTGAACAGCGGGTGCGGCTCCATCGGTTTCGACTTGAATTCCGGGTGGAACTGGCAGCCGAGGTAGTACGGATGATCTTCGATTTCGCAGATTTCCACATACGTGCCGTTCGGCGTTTCGCCGGTAATCCGGAGGCCCTTCGACGTCAGCACTTCCTCGAATTCCCGGTTGAACTCGAACCGGTGCCGGTGGCGCTCGCTGATCTCATCGGTGCCGTACGCCTTGTGGGCGAAGGTACCGGGCTTCAGCACGCACGGCCAGGCGCCCAGGCGCATGGTGCCTCCCAGTTCGTCGATTCCCTTGAGTTCCCGCAGTTTGTAGATCACGCGCTGGGGCGTGGCCGGGTCGAACTCGGTGGAATTCGCCTCCGTGAGCCCGCAAACGTTCCGCGCAAACTCGATGACCATAGTCTGCATGCCGAGGCAGATCCCGAAATAAGGAACCTTCCGGACCCGCGCGAACTCGATGGTGTTGATCATCCCCTCAATGCCGCGCTTGCCAAAGCCGCCCGGCACCAGGATACCGTCGAACTCTTCCAGTTCGCGTTCGAGTTTGCCCTTCTCGAAGCTTTCCGCCTCGATCCAGTGGATGTTCACCTTGACGTTGTGGTGAATCCCGCCATGCAGCAGGGCTTCCTTGAGGCTCTTGTAGGAATCCTCGTATTCGACGTATTTGCCAACCAGCGCGATGTCGATGCTGTCACTCGGATTCTGCATCCGGTGCAGCATGGCCGCCCATTTTTCCAGGTTCCGCGGGCCGCTGGCGTCAAGATGCAGATGGCGCAGAATGATTTCGTCCACCTTCTCTTCGGCGAAAACGAGCGGGATTTCGTAGACCGACGATACGTCCTTCGCCGTGATCACCGCGTCCGGCGCGACGTCACAGAACAGCGCGATCTTGTCTTTCATCTCCGCGGGGAGGAACCGCTCCGCGCGGCAGAGCAGAATATCGGGCTGGATACCGATGGCGCGCAGTTCCTTGACGCTGTGCTGGGTCGGCTTGGTTTTCAGTTCCTGCGCGGCGTTGATCCACGGGACGAGGGTGACGTGGACGAAGATGCAGTTCTCGCGACCGACTTCATGGCGGACCTGGCGGATGGCTTCCAGAAACGGCAGCGATTCGATGTCGCCAACCGTGCCGCCGATCTCGCAGATCACCACATCGCTGTCCGCGGCGAGTTTCCGGATAGCCGCTTTGATTTCATTGGTGACGTGCGGAATCACCTGCACCGTCTTCCCGAGGTAGTCGCCCCGCCGTTCGCGCTGGATGATCTGTTCGTAGATGCGGCCGCTGGTCAGATTGTTGGCGCGCGTAAGCTGTGCGTGGGTAAAGCGTTCGTAATGCCCCAGATCGAGATCGGTCTCGGCGCCATCGTCGGTGACGAAGACTTCCCCGTGCTGAAACGGGCTCATGGTACCGGGGTCGACGTTGAGGTACGGATCGAACTTCTGCAGCGTAACTTTCAGGCCGCGGTTTTCCAGCAGACAGCCAATCGAGGCTGCCGCAATGCCCTTCCCCAGGGAGGAAACCACGCCACCGGTGACAAAAATGTGTTTAGCCATTCTGAATCATTTCTTTCGTGACGGCATTTCGGCCCGCCCGGAAGAGCGATTCGACCCGCTCCAGGTCCGCCGGCGTGTCCACGCCCAGCGATTCATAATCGGTTTCCACGACGCGTATCTTAAATCCGTTTTCCAACGCTCTCAATTGCTCCAGTTTTTCGGCCTGTTCGAGGGGGCCCACGCTGAATCCCGAATACCGCAGCAGGAAGTCCCTCTTGTAGACGTAGAGGCCAATGTGTTTGTAGTGAGTCACCGCGCCGCCGTCCCGCATATAAGGAATGGTGGAGCGTGAAAAATAAATCGCATTCTGAAACCGGTCCGTCACCACTTTGACGACATTCGGGTCGGTGATTTCCCGCGGGTCCTCGATTCGTTTCTTCAGAGTACCCATTGGAATGGCGGGTTCCTCGAGCAGGGGAAGAACAGCGGCGTCGATAGCGGCCGGATCGATCAGGGGTTCGTCACCCTGCACGTTGACCACGAGTTCGGCATTTTCAAAGGCCGAGGCGACTTCCGCCACCCGATCCGTGCCCGAAACGTGATCGTCGCGCGTCATCTGCACGCGGGCGCCGAAACGGCGGGCTTCCTGGTAGATTCTGTGGTCGTCCGTCGCAATGATGACGGAGCCCAGATACCGGGCCATGGAAACCCGTTCATAGACGTGTTCCAGCATGGTGCGGGAGTCGAGTCGGGCCAGCGCTTTTCCGGGGAAACGGGAGGATGCGTACCGGGCTGGAATTACCGCCAGAATGTTACGGTGCACACGCGATCTTACCATAGCGGCTTGTGCTAGACTCCAGGCAGAAAGGGAAGCACCAGATGCCATCCCGCAGTGCCAATGTCCTGAAAAGTGTGTCCTGTCTTTGCGCCGGGCCGTTCGTCTGTGCGGTCTTCATGGCCGCAGGTCTGTCCGCGCAGGACCCGGGCGTTAGCGCTAACGTCAATATTATCCCCCGCGCCAAAGCGGGCGATGCGCCTTCGATACCGCAACCCAAAGCGAATATTCGCATCGACACCAATCTTGTCCTGATTCCGGTAACCGTGACCGACCCGCTGAACCGGTTCGTGACCGGTCTCGATCAGGAGGTTTTCGACATCTTCGAAGACAAGGTGAAACAGAAGATTGTTTCGTTTGGCAGCGAAGATGCTCCGCTCTCCATCGGGATCGTTTTCGACACCAGCGGCAGTATGGGATCGAAACTGGAGAAATCCCGGCAGTCGGTCGCCGAATTCTTTAAGACCGCGAATCCGGAGGACGAAGCGTTTCTGGTCGAGTTCAACGACCGTCCGGAACTGGTCACGCCGTTCACGCACAATCTGGAAGAGATCCAGAACCGTCTGACGTTCACTCAATCGAAGGGCCGGACCGCCCTTCTGGATGGTGTACTGCTGGCGCTTCGTACAATGAAGAAGGCACACAATCCGCGTAAGGCGTTGGTGGTCATCTCCGACGGAGGCGACAACAGCAGCCGGTATACGGAATCCGAATTAAAGAGTTTTGTGAAAGAAGCCGACGTCCAGATTTACGCGATTGGAATTTACGAGTCGATCTCGTCCCGCGGACGCACGCCGGAGGAACTTTCCGGGCCGGGGCTTCTGACGGATATTTCGGAACCTACCGGCGGCCGTCATTTTATTGTCGAGAACCTGAACGAATTGCCCGACGTGGCGGCGAAAATCGGTATCGAACTGCGCAATCAGTACGTTCTTGGATATAGCCCGACGAACGCGACGCGCGACGGGAAATATCGTAAGGTTGTGGTCAAAATTATCCAGCCGCGCGGCCTGCCACAGCTTCATCCCTTCTGGAGAACCGGCTATTATGCGCCGACGCAGTAGTTTACTTACGAGATCGACGTTTTTGGCCGGGGCGGCAGCGATGCTGGCCCCGGTCGTTGTCTTTACGCAGATTCAGCCGGTGCAGGTTCCGCCTCCGCCGCCTCCGCCACAAAGTCAGGCGAAACCGGAGGGCCAGGCGAAACCGGAGGCGGACGACGCGGTCTTTACCTCCGAGACGCGCCTCGTGCCGCTGAATGTGACGGTCACCGATAAATCCGGTCACCTGGTCACGAATCTGACCCGCAGCGCCTTTTCGGTTTTCGAGAACGGCGTGCTGCAGCAGATCAAAGACTTCAAGCACGAAGACGTGCCGGTTTCCCTGGGCCTGATCATCGATAATTCCGGCAGCATGCGGGAGAAGCGCCAGGCGGTGGAACAGTCGGCTTTGACGCTGGTGCGGGATTCCAACCCGCAGGACGAGGCATTCGTCGTGAATTTCAACGATGAAGCGTATCTGGACGCCGACTTCACCAGCGATATCAAGATGCTGGAGCAGGGACTCGCCAAAATCGATTCGCGCGGCGGCACAGCCATGCGGGATGCGATCCGAATGTCCATCGATCACCTCAAGAAGAAGGCGAAGCGGGATAAAAAGGTGATTCTGGTGGTCACCGACGGCAACGACAATGCGAGCATCGTCGGCCTGGAGGCTTTGGTGCGGGAAGCGCAGCAGAACGATGTGCTGATCTACGCGATCGGACTGCTGACGGAAGAAGAAAAGAAGGAAGCCAGCAAGGCAAAGCGCGCGCTCGCGCTGCTGGTGGACAGCACCGGCGGTCTCGCTTTCTATCCGAAAGATGTGACACAGGTGGAGCAGATCGCTCACGAAGTGGCTCACGACATTCGGAATCAGTACACCATCACCTACACGCCCACGAACCAGGCTCTCGATGGATCGTTCCGGCCCATCAAGGTTTCGGTAAAAAGTTCCGGAACCGCAGTCGCCCGTACCCGTATGGGCTATTACGCCACGAAGGATCGGGGCGGGGCAAAGAGCGGTTTTTAGGCCGTGTTCGGAGCTACGGCCGGTGCCCTGCGGGTCGCCTGGAAACTTTCGGCGGGATACCGTTTGCATCCCTGGGACAGCCCTTATTTAAAATGGCGCATCGAGACCTGGTCGGGACTCGATGCCGCCTCTATCGACCGTACGGCGTTTTGCGAGTTCACCTGGAAACACCGGGCGGAACTGCTGCGCTATTTGCGCTGGGCCGGACGGCGCGGCCGGATCTCCTGAATTCACGCTTGAACCCGGCGTCTTGACATAACTAAACTGAACCGTTTAGTATTCACTGTATGATTCGGGTAGAAAACCTGGTCAAAACCTACGGTGAGATCAAGGCTGTGAACGATATCTCGTTCCACGTGGAACGCGGCGAGATCTTCGCATTTCTGGGACCCAACGGCGCGGGCAAAACGACCACCATCAAAATGCTCACGACGCTGTTGCGGCCATCCAGCGGCACGGTCACGATCGACGGAATTGACCCTTCGACAAATCAGAATGAAGCTCGCAAACGCTTCGGCATCGTCTTCCAGGATCCAAGCCTCGACGACGAACTGACAGCCTTCGAAAACATGGATCTGCACGGCGCCCTTTACGGCATGCCGCGCAAGCTTCGCAATGAGCGCACGGAAATGCTGCTGGGTCTGTTCGAACTGAAGGACCGGCGCGACCATCCGGTAAAGCAGTTCTCCGGCGGCATGCGCCGAAGGCTGGAGATCGCCCGCAGCCTGCTGCACACCCCGAAAATTATCTTCCTCGACGAACCGACGCTCGGCCTCGATCCCCAGACCCGCAATCAGCTCTGGACGCATGTCCGGAAACTGAATGAAGAAGAGAAGGTCACGGTCTTCCTGACCACCCATTATATGGAAGAAGCCGACCGCGTGGCGCAGCGGATTGCCATCATCGATCACGGCCGCATCGTGGCCCAGGGCACATCCGCGGAACTCAAGCAGCAAACCGGCGCCGAGACTCTGGAGCAGGCTTTTCTCTCGCTGACCGGTTCGTCGATCCGCGAAGAGAGCGCGGACGCTTCGGCCAGCCTGCGCAATATGGCAAAAATGTGGAGGAAAGGCCGATGACGACGATTTACATGCTATGGCTGCGCCAACTCAAACGCTACGTGCGATCCCGGGCGCGCATCGTCGCTTCGCTGGGACAGCCGCTGCTCTATCTGCTCGGACTCGGTTTCGGTTTCGGTCCGGTTTTTCAGAAGGCGGGCCAGGGCAGCTACATCCAGTTTCTGGCGCCGGGAATGATCGGCATGACAATCCTGTTCACCTCGATTTTCAGCGGAATCGAGCTACTCTTCGACCGGCAGTTCGGCTTTTTAAAAGAGATGCTGGTGGCGCCGGTGCCCCGCCTGCTCCTCATGCTGGGGCGCACGCTGGGAGGCGCGACTGTCGCTGTGATTCAGGGCATCATCGTCGCGGTGATCTGCGTGGTGGCGGGTTTCCGTCCGTCGATCGCTTCCCTGCCCGCGGCTCTGTTGTTCATGGTGATGATGGCGATTCTGTTCACCGCTCTGGGCACCGCGATCGCCTGCATCCTGACCGACATGCAGGGCTTCCAGATGGTGATGAACTTTCTGGTGATGCCGATCTTCTTCCTCTCTGGTGCGCTGTTTCCCCTCGCGAATCTGCCGCTGCCCATGGCGATACTGGCGGCGATCGACCCGCTCTCCTACGGCGTGGACGGATTGCGCAGCGTGCTGATCGGGACGTCGCACTTCGGCGTGGGCGTGGATCTCGCCGTGCTCACCGGACTGAGTACAATGTTCATGGTGTGGGGCGCGCGCTCGTTCTCCAGAATTCAGCTGTAGATCGGTTTCCTGGTAACTTGGCAAGAACGCCCAGCAAAGACGCACACGAGAAGGTGCTCCAGGCAGCCTATGATCTGATTGCCGAACGCGGCCTGGAGGGCGCCACGATGGATGCCATCGCGGCCGCGTCGGGGGTCAGCAAGGCGACGGTTTACAAGCACTGGAGCAACAAGGATGCGCTGCTGCTCGATGTGATCCGCCGCCTCTCCGAGAAGTACCCGGAGTTTAATTCCGGCGATGCGCGGGCCGATCTGACGGCACTCTTGCGGCACCTTGCTTACAAAGCGAAATCGCAGGAACTGGCAAAAATCTGGCCGCACGTCATCAGCTACGCGATGAGCAATCCGGCATTCGGACGTGCCCTGCAGGATTTCGCTTTTCAGCCACGCCGCGAAATGGTGCAGCGGTTACTGGAACAGGCGTCCGTATCCGGCGGCCTGCGCGACGATGTGGATCCGGAATTCGCCATGGATCTCCTGATCGGGCCGATTGTTCATCGCCGGATGATTGACGAAAAGAACATGCCTCCGGATTTTCCGGAGCAGGTGGTCGGGTATTTCTGGAAAGTGTTCGCGCGTTAACGGCAGTGCAGCGCGGAGAAAACGTACCCCCCTTTTCCGCCCGCGCCGGAAACTTTCAGTGCGATGGTGTCGCCGGGGACGACCGCAACGGCCTGTCCGGCGACGATACAGGCCGCTCCGGCGGCAGCACTGGTCGAGCACTGGAACGACGGCTGCGCGATGCCATTCCGGAAAAGCTGAACGGTGATCGCGGTGACGGGGTTGTACAGGAAGTTTTTCACCTGCATCGCATCGAGCGTACAAGCCCCGAAGATCGTTTCCGACTCATTGGCGTACACCGAGGCATCCACGTTGCCGCCCGCCGAGGCATCCTGCGAGGATCCCGGAGGGTAATACCAGCCGGTTAAGCCTGGGGGCGAGGGGTTCGAGGAGATCCAGAGCTGACCGCCCGCGCCGTTCGCGCCGGTAGTGCCGGCGGGTCCCTGTGGTCCGGCAGGACCTTGGGGGCCAGCGGGTCCGGTTGCACCAGCGGGCCCGGTTGCACCGGCGGGGCCGGCAGGTCCGGCTTTGCCGAGCAAGGCCCAGATTCGGTCGTCATCCCCGGGGGTGAGGCCGAAGTTATTACCGACGAGAGACAGCCAGGCGGAACCGTTGTAGTTGACCACATCGCCCGCCCGGTACGTGTTGGAGTAGAACCAGATAACCGGATTGGCGATGTTGATGCCGACGGGACCAACAGGACCGGTTGGGCCCGGAACTCCCTGCGGGCCGATCGGACCGGTCGCGCCAGTCGGTCCAACCGGGCCGGCAGGTCCCGCCGGACCCGTCAATCCGATCGGTCCCTGTATGCCGGTCGGGCCCACGGCGCCCGTAGCTCCAGTGGCACCCTGCGCGGCAAGCAGGCTCCAGAAAACGGGACTGCCGCCAGGCAGATTTCCCGTATTTCCGGCGCGGGTACTGACGTAAGCCGAGCCATTGAAAAAGATGGTGTCGTTCAGGTCATACGTGGTACCGGGAAGCCAGATACCACGCCAGGTGAAACCCAGTCCCGTCGGGCCGGCGGGGCCGGTAACACCGCTGGGACCCGTAGGCCCAGAAGGCCCCGGCGGGCCTGTGGGACCTGTTGCGCCGGTGAGCCCGGCGGGACCCTGCGGACCCACCGGCCCGGCCGGACCGGTTGCGCCCTGTCGCGCCACCAGATTCCATGCGGCGCCAAGCGTGATGTCCGGCGGTTGTCCCGCGTTATCGCGCTGGATGCTGACATAGCTCGCTCCGTCGAACTGTACGGCATCGTTGAGGCCGTAAACTGTACCGGCGACCCAGACACCTCGCCAGTTGAGACCGGCGGACCCTGGAGCGCCCGTTGCGCCTGCCTGGGCGAGCAGGTTCCAGGAGGCTCCTATGGTTAAATTCGGCTGCTGACCGGCGTTTCCCGACCGCGCGCTGATGTAACTGGCGCCGTTGAAACTCACGGCGTCGTTCGCGGCGTAGGTCGTTCCTGCCTGCCACGCGCCGCGCCAGATCAGACCGGGCGATCCGGCGGGCCCCTGAGCGCCTTGCGGACCGGGAAATCCGAATCCGGAAGGCCCCTGGGGTCCGGCCGGCCCTGATGGCCCAGCTGGTCCGGGAGGTCCTTGCGGTCCTGCGGGACCCGCCGCGCCGGAAGCGCCTTGCGTTCCCGGCGGTCCCTGCGGACCCGTGGCGCCTGCCGGCCCCGTTGCTCCGGCTGGCCCCATGGCCCCCGCCGGTCCGGCAGGGCCGGCGGGTCCCGGTGGCCCGGTCAGACCCGGCACCACACCGGCCTCCAGAGTCACGTCCGTGGCGGACCCGGCAGCGAGCATAGGCGCTATCGCATTAATCTGGTAGACCCCCGCCTGCTGCGGGGCGAGTCCGGCAAACGTGATCTGCGCGATCTGCCCCGCGACTTTGACCACGGCGGGGATCGCCGTTACGGCCAGCGGCGATGCGGGCGCGGCCTGACCGGAGGGAACGAACGGCATCACGGCACCGAGGCCCGTGGCGTAGATCGTGATCGCGTCCCCGGATAAGATCGGATTGGAGGAACTCACGGCCGCACCCTGCCTGGAGACGCTGAAGATGCCCGGATCCTGCGCCAGGAGGACGGTGTTCAGCGGCGCGCTATCCCCGGCCGCCGTGCGCACCACGACATCGAACGACAGCGAATCCGGCAATTCGAAGGGAACCTGCACATCGACTTGTCCCGGCGAAACCATCAGAATCGGCGCCGCAATACCCCCGACAAATACCTGGGTGCCACCGAGCGAATTGGAAAGCGGAGGCACGGGAGCCGAGAGCGTGACCGCGGCGAGATTCGCGCCCAGTATGCTGACCTGCGAACCGCGGGCTGCCACCGGCACACTGGAAGCGCTGCGTCCCGTAGCGGTATTCACCAGACCGCTGATTTGCGGCACTCCCTGGGCAGAAGCCTCCATACAAAGCACCAGCCCAACCAAACCACGTAGTAAGAATATGAAATCCCGTCGCATTCGAACCTTCTTCTCCGCCTGAAGTTCAGCTTGCAGCGGAGAAGAAGGATCAGTCGAGAGGAATAGCACCGATAAAAACATCGGTGAAGACACTCCCTGCACAAAGACAGAGAGAATGGACGGGCTTCTGTGCGGGAACTATCTCAGGGAGGGGGCCACCCGGTAAGGGCAGCCCCGGTGTTACTTAAGCCTGCTTTGCAGCCCAGCCCTGGATGCGTTGCACGGCCTTCATGAGGTTCTCGTAGGAGTTGGCGTAGCTGAAGCGGATGAAGCCCTGACCAAACTCGCCGAAGCCCGCTCCGTCGAGGCAGGCCACACCGGCTTCATTGAGCAGCGCGTCGGCAACATCTTTGGAACTCAGGCCCGTCGCCTTGATGTTCGCGAAGGCGTAGAACGCGCCCCCGGGAATCTCGCAGCGCCAGCCCGGAATGTTGTTGAGTCCGGCGCAGAACGCGTCGCGGCGGCGGCGGAATTCGGCCTTCATGATGTCCACATCGTCCTGCGGACCCTGCAGAGCGGCCATGCCGGCCAACTGCGTGAACGTCGCGGTGCAGGAGGTGGAGTTGACCATCAGCTTGCCGCAGGCTTCGACCAGGAACTCCGGCATTACGCCGTAGCCAAGACGCCAGCCGGTCATCGCGTAGGTTTTCGAGAAGCCGTCCAGAATGATGGTTTTCTCCAGCATGCCGGGGAAGGTCGTGATGGAGACCGGCTCGTCCTCGGTGTAGTAGATGCGCGAGTAAATCTCGTCGGAAAGCACGATCAGGTCGCGGTCGCGCACCAGGTCGGCAATGGCCTTAATGTCGGTCGCGGGGATGATGCCGCCGGTCGGATTCTGGGGCGAGTTGAGCACCACCATCTTCGTTTTGTCCGACAGGCTGGCCCGGAAGACGTCGAGATCGAAAGAGAAGCCGCGCTCCTCGACAAGCGGAATCGGCACGGGCGTGGCGCCGAGGAACCGGATCATCGACTCATAGATCGGGAAGCCGGGATTCGGGTAAATGACTTCGTCGCCGGGTTCCAGCAGGGCCAGCATCGGCAGGAACATGACCGGTTTGCCGCCGGGTGTCACAATGACGTTTTTCTGCGTCACGGAAATGCCGCGGGTCCGCGAGACATAGTCGGCGATGGCGGCGCGCACCTGGGGCAGGCCCGGGGTTGGCCCGTAGTGCGTGAACCCGTCGTCGAGAGCTTTCTTGCCCGCCGCGATCACGTGCGAAGGCGTCTCGAAATCGGGCTCGCCGATCTCCAGATGAATAATGTCGCGGCCCTGGGCCTCCATGGCGCGGGCGCGCGAAAGTACGTCAAAGGCCGACTCGACGAGGAGCCGGGACATCCTGTCTGCAAGTTTCATAGTTTTTGGAAAAAAGGAATGCCGCCGTCGTTTTCGGATTGATTTTCGGCTTCGCTCACTTTATCACCGATAGCGACGCGATCGCCCCGGACGCGCGCGGTGACACGGCCGCCTTCCGAAAGATCCACGATGACGACCTGGTAAGGCGCGTCGGCGGCGAAGCGCTCGGGCGCGGCGTAGACCACGGTCTCGGTATAAACGATTCCTGTGCGCACAGTTATTCCTGACCCAGAATGGTGACTACGCAGGAGGCTCCGCTGCCGCCCAGATTCTGCGCGAGTCCCACGGCATTGCGTTTGAGCTGGCGCTCGCCCGCCTGGCCGCGCAGTTGCTGCACCACGTCACAAATCTGCGCGATGCCGGTGGCTCCGACCGGGTGGCCTTTCGATTTTAGGCCGCCGCTCGCGTTGATGGGCATGGCTCCGTCGCGGCGCGTGCCGCCTTCGGCCGTGAAGAAGCCGCCGCCGCCCCGCCGAACGAAGCCCAGATCTTCCATGGCGACGATCTCGGCGATGGTGAAGCAGTCGTGCAGTTCCGCGAACTGGATTTCTTCCGGACCGAGGCCAGCCATCGCGTAAGCCTTGCGGGCCGCGAGTTGGACCGCGGGGAAGGTGGTGATGTCGGCTTTTTGCTCGAGCGCCACGTAATCGGAAGCCTGGGCAATGCCCAGGATGCTGACCGGTTTGTCGGTGAAGCGCCGGGCGCGGTCGGCGGGACAGAGAATCACCGCCGCGGCGCCGTCGCTGATGAGCGAGCAGTCGTACAGGTTGAGCGGGTCCGCGATTGGCCGGGCTTTCATCGCCTGCTCCAGCGTGATCACTTTCCGCATCTGCGCGTCCGGGTTGAGAGCGCCGTTTTCATGATTTTTGACGGCGACCGCGGAGAGGTGCTCACGAGTGGTCCCGAAATCGTGCATATGTCGGCGGGCGATCATCCCGAAAAGGGAAGGGAAAGTCGATCCGACATGAACCTCTCCGCGCGAATCCCCCGCTCCGGAGAGGATTTCCGTCACGCGGGCCGTGGTCTGGCAGGTCATCTTCTCCACGCCCAGCACCATGACGGCTTCGTAAATTCCGCTGGCAACCGCCTGAAAAGCATGGAAAAGAGCGCTGCCGCCCGAGGCGCAGGCGGCTTCAAAGCGTGTGGAGGGAATGCCGGGCATCCCGAGCGCGGTGGATATATAAGGAGCGAGATGATTCTGGCCAGTGAACTCCGGCCCGGCGAAATTGCCCAGATAAAACGCCTGGATTGCGTCCGGCCCGCATTTGGAGTCGGCCAGCGCTTTTTCGCCGGCCTCTACCGCGAGCGCGCGCAGGTCTTTGTCGGCGAAGGCACCGAACGGCGTCTTGCCCGCCCCCACGACTGCAACTTCGAGCGAATATCCCATTTCCGTCGGATCTATACTGAGCATAACGCGCAGGAATCCTTTGCACGCCTGACGAAGAGTTGACGTCATCTGTTCAGGGATGCAGATTCTGGCGCCGCTGGAGACGATTATCGTGAACTACCCTCCTCCGGGCTCGCCCGAGCGGGGAAAACCGGATCCTTCCGCGGGGCAGTTTGCCATTCTGCCCGAAACCGGTGGTGTGTCGGCGGAGGCGCAGGAACAGTTTGTCGCCGAAAATATGCGCCGGATCTTCCGGCAAATCTACCGTCTGGTAGGCAACATCCACGACGCGCAGGACCTTACACAGGAAGCTTTCATTAAAGCTCTGCAGCGGCAGGATCAGCTGAAAGACGCGGAGAAGGCGGCCCACTGGCTCTCCCGTATCGCGACGAATACGGCGCTCGATTTTCTGCGCCGGCACAACCGGGTCACCTTCTGCGAGATGACGGAAGCTCCGGAAAGCCACATGGAGACTCCGGAAGCGACGGCGCTGCGTTCCGAGCAGCGGGAATGGCTGTCGGCTGGCCTCGATCGGTTGACGCCGCGGGAGCGCTCGGCTTTGGTGCTGCGGGACGTGGAAGATCTGCCGGCCGAAGAAGTGGCGCGGCGCCTCGATTGCTCCAAAGCCACCGTGCGCTCGCATATCGCGAACGCACGGATTAAACTCAAAAAATTCGCGGAAAGGAGGAAACGATGACGAGACATTTAACGGAAACCGAACTGGCCCTGATGGCCGGCGGCGATTGCAGTCCGGTGTCGCGCTTCTTCCTCGACCGCCATCTGCGGCGGTGCCCGGCGTGCCTCGACCGGATGACGGAGTTCGCCATCCTGCGGGAAGATATCGCGGGCGTGCCGATGGACGATCTGAACTGGGATCAGCTGGCGGCCGAAATGACCGCGAATATCCATTTGGGTCTTGAAGCGGGAGAGTGCGTCCGGCGGGCGCCGCGGGAAAGTCTTTGGAATCCGAAGATCGCGGTGGCGTTCGCGAGTCTGGTTGTCCTGCTGGGAGCGGGCTTTCTGATGCGCGCGCCGCAGCACGCCCGGCAGGTGACTCATCAGATATCGCAACAGATTGCGGGGAAGCCGGTGCTGGAGTCGACCGGTTCGGGGCTGGAACTCCGGACTGGCGGCAGCAGCCTGACGCTGATGAACCATCACGGCACCGTCACGGACCAGACGGTGAGTGCCCGGGGCGAGATCCGGGCGAGCTATGTCGATAGCGGAGCAGTGACCTTTAATGTTGTTTACCTGGAATAGACTGGTGCTGGCAGCCGGGCTGGCACTGTTGGCTGGAATGCCGGTATCCGCTCAGGAGACGGCGCTCGATCCCGCCAGTTCGGTGAAGATCGAACTGCCGCCGGATTCGCCTCTCGCGCTGGTCTCGACCAGCATGGGGGAATCGCGCGCCATCAACCGCGGCGGTGCGACCGTGCTGGACCTGCATATGGCGCTGACGCTCCGGAATGCGGGTTTTCATCGTGTACGCGGGGTGGTTCTGCTGATCACGGCGCAGGAGTTCGCGCCGGGCGGCAAAGGTTCCGTGGCACGGCCGTGTATCGACGTTCCGCCCACGCAGGAATTCACGGTCCCGGTCGATATTCGCCTCGTGCGTCCGGTGCAACAGGCCGGTGGACCGCTGGTGCGTGTCCAGCTCGACGGCGTGCTGTTCGACGACCTGAGCTTCTTCGGCCCCAACAAGCTGAACTCGCAGCGCGCGATGACTTTCTGGGAGACCGAGGCGCAGCGCGACCGCTCCTACTTCAAGCGGGTGCTGCAGGCGCGCGGCGAGAAGGGGCTGCGCGAAGAGATGCTGCTCAGCATGGCGAAACAGGTGGATCGTCCACAACTCGACGTGGCGATGAGCCGGGCGGGGCGCGCGGTCGGCGGGGCGGCGCCTGCCGGCGAGCATGTGGCGCAGTTCGCGTTTTTGAAGATGCCGGATTCGCCGGTGGAGCCGATTACCGGGTCTGCCGAAATAGCCGGCAATGAGGCCCGATCCCCGCAGATCGAGGTCCGGAATCAGTCCGGCAAGCCGGTGCGATATGTGGAGATTGGCTGGCTGGTGAAGGATAAAGACGGCCGCGAGTTTGTCGCCGGATCCGTGCCGGGATCGAGCGCCGCCATGACGATCGCGCCGGGCCAGCGGAGCAAGTTACAGCCGGATGCGGCACTGAAGTTTTCCCGCACCGGAAGACCGGTCGAGATCGCCGGTATGACGGGCTTCGTCAGCCAGGTGGAGTTCGCCGACGGTAAGGTGTGGGTGCCTTCCCGCGAGGATCTGAGTTCTTCGCCGCTCCTGCGCGTTCTCGCGCCGTCGCCCGAAGAGCAGCGGCTCACGGATATTTATTCGAAGAAGGGTCCGGCGGCGCTGATTGCCGAACTAAACCGGTACTAGCCGGAACGTCGCCGCAGCAGCAGGCCAAGGCAAAATCCCAGATACACAGCGGCAAGCAGTTTGCGGTTGTCGTGCAGCGGCAGGAAGCGGGTTCCGGCTTCCGAGATCTCGTAGACGCCGACCGGGGTGGCCATCAGACCACCGCCACCGCCCTCTCCTTCAGCGTTGTGGTCATGTTGTTTCCGCCCGCTGCCGCCTCCGAAACCACAACGGATGCGCGCCACCGGAACGATGGTGCGGCCATGCGCGCTGACCGGTTCGCCATATACCGACCTGGCATTGGCAATTTCGCCAAAGCGGGAGAGAATCGAATTCAGGATTTCAGGCATGCATGGGTGGGTGCACGCCGGTCGCCAAGGTATGCCTGCCGCTCTGCTCCACCCGGACCCGCACCAGTTCGGCGGAATCGCGCGCTTCCGGAAGCGTTCGCAGGTCTTCAACCGACCACTTCATCTTGCGGCTCCAGTTGGGATATTCGGCGGTTGTGCCGGGCAGGTTCTGCTGCAGCGTCTCGCCCGTCATATCCTCCTGATTCACCAGCCAGAGGGCCGACGGCGTGGAAGCGAGGAAGCCGAGAACCGCGGAATGCAGTTCCGGAGTGAGCACCGGAATCAGTCCCGCGTTGCGTTCATAGTTTTCCGGCAGAAGGTTCACCCGGAACAGCGCGTCGAGCAACCGCTGTTTGTCGCGGATCCGGTCCTGCTTCTGTGTGTGGAAACCAGCGGCGTCGACAATACCGGCGGCGAGGCGGGCAGCGATATCCTCGCCGGTCCAGAAACCGGCGATGGTCGGCAGATCATGCGTCGAGGTGGAGACCAGCGCCTGTGCCGGGTACTCGGCGGGCAGCTTGAAACCGGCGGCGTTCTGTTCAAAGATCAGCAGGCGGTAACTCAGGATGCCGAAGCGGGCGAGGGTTTCACGAACCTCGTCTTCCACGGTGCCCAGATCTTCCCCGATGATGACGCAATCGTTGCGGACGCTTTCGAGAGCCAGAATGCGCACCAGGTCCGCCGGGCGGTCGCGCACGTAGGCGCCCTGCGCCGCGGTCTGCCCTTCGGGAATCCAGTAGAGACGGAAGAGGCGCATCACGTGGTCGATACGGAGCGCGCCCCCGTGACGCATGGATTTGCGAATGGATTCCCGGAAGAGGCGGTAGCCGTCTTCGAGATGGCGTAACTGGTTCGGCGGCGGAAACGACCAGTCCTGGCCGGACGGCGAGAAGTCATCGGGCGGCGAGCCCACGCGCGCGCCGTGGACGAAGAAGGGCCGGTGCGCCCACAAGTCGGATCCGAAGCGGTCGGTCGCGAGGGCAAGGTCATGATAAAGGCCGATGTCCATGCCGGCCGCTTTCGCGCGTGACTGGACGGCGGCCAACTGGCTGTCGATCAGCCACTGCAGCCAGCCGCAGAACACGATCTCGCGCTCATGCTCGCGGGCAAATTCCGCAACGGCGGCACCGGCGGGGTCGCGGAAGCGCTCCGGCCAGTCAGGCCAGACCCAGAGGTTCGGATCGGCGGCATGCAGGTGGGCGTCGAGCGCGCAGTAGGTGGCGTACAGGCGAAGGAGGTCGCCCTCCGCGGCAATCCAGTTCCGGCAGGCGGCGGAGGGCGGCGTGGAACTGAAGATCTGGTCGAGAACGCGCAATTTCAGCGCCGCGACGGCCTCGTACTGCACGGTTTCCGAGGACCGCAGGCGCTCGAGCTCGGCATGGAACGACGGCGTTTCGACGGCGCCACGCACCTTTGCGTAACCGGGCACTGCTTCCACGTCCAGATAGAGGAAGTTGCGGTAGAAGATGCTGTTGGGCAGATACGGGCTTTGGTTGTAGGGTGTCCGGTTGTGGATGGCGTGCAGGGGGTTGAGCGCGATGAAATCCACGTGCAGCGCCGGCACGGCCCAGTCGATCAGGTCGCCGAGGTCGCGGAAGTCGCCGCAGCCCCAATTGCGGGCGGAGCGAACGCCATAGAGGGTGACGCCAAGTCCCGCGCGTTTGCCGGTGCCAATCTCTTTGGCCGAGGGCGGCGTCACGATCAGCCGCATGGCAGAGCCGTTCGCGCGGACTTCGTGGTAGCCGAGCGGCAGGTTGGCGGGAAGTTCGGCAGTTCCATTGGAGACCGTCGCGGTCACATTCTGCATCTCACCCGTTTCGAAGGCGATTTCGAGATCGAGCGAGGTCGCAGAGGGGCCAACGGAGAACCGAACCGACTCCCCGGAAGTGACAACCAGAACCTGCGGCAAAAGCCGGTTGCGCTGTTTTTCTTCCTGCGCGGCTTCGGAAAGCTTCAGGGATTCGGCTGAAGAGCAGTCGAATCCAAGCGAAGTTAAGATAGCCCGGTTGGTTTCAGGCGATGTCCGGTGGGGATGCCCGAATATATCCCAGAATTCCTGCTGAACTCCGCTTCGCTCGGCGGCGGCCCGGATCGCGTCGTCGTCATGAGGCACTCCCTTTAGCTTACCGTGTGCCCGATTTTCCTCAGAATTCCAGTTTTCCGATCAATTGGTCAAGCTGTGTCCGGAGCGCCGCCGTCTGGTTGTCGATCTGCGTCGCGCGATCGTGGAGTCTCGCGATCTGAACCTCCTGATCGGCCAGTTTCCGGGCATAATCCTGTACCGTCTGCTGCTGCCCGCTGACCGCGGAAAGGCTGGCGATATTCTGACGATTTCGTTCTTCGTCTCTGGTGACGGTTTGAATATCACTCTCCACCCGCCGCTTTTCCGTGTCATTGCTAACAATTTGAGTTTTGATATCGGCAATTTGTTGCAACTGGCGACGGGCGGCATCGCCGATCGATTTATTTCGCACGTATACCAGAAGCGAATCGGGCGTGAGATTGGATACCGAAGTTTGCTGGTCGTAGACGTTCTCTTCGGTGACGGGGAAATCGAGAGAACCGCCGGCCGGGAGTTTGAGTTCAAAGCGGTAGACGTTCGCGGCGGTTTCGACGGGTTTGGCGGTGTCGATCAGTTTGAAACCGGAGTGCACGGGATGCTCGATGATCAGCGTCTTGGCGCGGGCGTCGACGTTTCGGACCGCGTAGTTTTTGGTCTGGATCAGCGCGGTGCGCGTGACCAGGATGCCGTCGTGCGCATGGAGTTCGCGGACATTATCGTTGCGTGAATTGAGCGCCGTGGAGATGCGCGTGCCGAGATCGACCCCGTAACTGATGAACCGCTTGTCGGCGCTTTTGATGGTTTCGACGAGGGCTTCGCCGGCGTAGGCGCCCGAATCGTAAACAGTGATGGGACCGCCATCGAGGGTGCGGCCGGTGGTGTTGGTGATTTCCGCGGCGCTGAGAGGATTCGGTTTGCTCTGGTCGGAATAAATAATGAGCTTGCGGGCCGTGATTTTCTGCTGCAGGAAGGGCAACATGGCGGATTCGTTCTTCTTCACCGTTACGGGAGCCGGAATGGCGTATTCAAACAGGTCCGCGATCTCGGTGGCGGCGCCGGAAGGCGCGATGGAACTGGCGGATCCCCGCGGAGCGGGCGGCGCGGCGCTCGGCAACCCGGCTACCTTGAAGGTCCCGCCGCCAACTCCGCCCCCCTGTCCATCCTGAAAGCCGGCGGAAGAACGCATGGCGAGCAGAGGTTGGGCCGCGGCAACTTCCACGGCGCCGTTGTGAATGGTCGGGGCGACGGCCTGGTCTTCCGGCAACTCGGCACTGGCCCGTCGGATGTATTTCGGGTCGTACAACTCGCTCACGAACGAGATCGGCTTCCCCGAGATGAGCGAAATATGGACATTGGTCCAATCTTCACCCGTGGTGTTGTCGACGATTGCCCAGCCTTCCAGGGTTGACGGACCGGCAGCATCGAACAGGAGCCGGTAACTCGACTTCCATGCGGGCATGGGCATGATGTAGCTGGCCTGCACGTCGCGGGATTTCGAATCCGTGGAATCGATGTAGACGCTGCGTTTATCTTTCGAGCGGGAACTGGTGAGCGCGGCGAGGTAGTCGCGGAACTGGAGCTGCAGTTTCGGGTCGGTGAAACGAATGGCGGTGGCGGCCGAAAGGTCCACGTTGCGGAGTTCGCCCGAATCGAGCAGGAGCGTGAGCTGTTCCCGCTCGGGGTGATCCTTATCGCCTGGGATCAGGCGGGCGGAAACGATTGCCCCGGCCACCTTTTGCGGCCCAAACTCCATTTCGAGACGCGCGCCTTTGAGCTGGTCGAGCACGGCTCCGAGTGGCTGGCCCGCGTCGAGATGAAAGGGAAATTCGTCGAGTTTCTTTTCAAGCGGGATGCTGGAGTCGTAGCGGACCGCGGTCACTTTGCCCCCGTTGTCGTTGATTGTAAGCGACTTGAGGACGTCGTTCATATCCGCCGCCTTGAAATCAAGCCGCGCGGATTCACCGGGGCCGAGCGGGCCGCTTCGGCCGAAAAAGCCGACGCCGTGTTTGTACAGGACGACGGTGCGAACGGGCAGTTCCGCCGCGGGCGCAATGGGAATACAAAGCGTTACTGCAAGCGAGCACGCGCAGACACGTCTCAGGGAGAGGCGCCACGGGAAACCGCCGAGGACGGCTTCGCCCGTCACGGCGTGGTCGGGCGAATCCGGCATTCTTCCGCCACGGGAACGAGCGGCAGCCCTGGCGCTTGTAAATTTCATGGCACTCCTGACAGACATGACGTGTGCAGGGCGGAGTTCGTCGCATCCAAATTTTCGGGCGCCGGTTTTCGCCGCGGCAAGCGGAATGCGCGAGCG
This sequence comes from uncultured Acidobacteriia bacterium, assembly GCA_903851195.1. Lineage (GTDB taxonomy): Bacteria > Acidobacteriota > Terriglobia > Bryobacterales > Bryobacteraceae > BOG-234. The sequence goes on along the minus strand of CAINNJ010000023.1, from coordinate 76,461 downwards.
CATCAATAATGTTGCGCCAGAGTGCTTTTCCGTTCGATTTGTCAGGCGCGTTGAGTGAAAGCTCATAGCACTCAAAGGTATTCAGAACTACTCCCTCTTGACACTCATCCCCGCAGCACGTCAGAGTGAACATAGCTTCATGCGTTCCGCTCTCCATCTCGTCGTGCTTTCCCTCTGCGCATTTCTGCCTGTGGCGGCGGGACAGGTTCCGGGAACTCCCGACCAACCGGACCAGCAGAGCCAGGCCAAACCGGTACCGCCCGGAGACCGGCCCCTGTCACCCGCGGAACAGCGTGAACAGGAGATCCGGAAGCACGATCCGCTGAACCCCGCTCATCCGCTGCTCGAAAATCGTGGACAGGACGCTGGGCTGGCGGGTGCGGCGGACACTAGCGCGCCGGTTCAAAGGGCGGCGCCGCCGCTGCCGGGTTCGGTCGCGGAGTCCAATCTGGCGAATGCGCGGAACGGAACCGGCCCCCAGGTACTGACCGAGGACGATCAGGCGTCGGCGCAGAATTATTCCGGCCCGGCGGTGTTAAGCCGGAGTTACACGATTTCGAGGCCGCAACTCCCTCGGTCGGTGCATTTGGTCCCCACACTGGGGTTTAGTGAAATTTATCAGACCGGGCTGCCGGCTTATGGAAGCAGCGGGACGACAACCACCATTGCGTCTTCCGGCTACGTCGCCAACTGGTCAATGGAGGGCCGCTACCTCTGGAAACACGATTTGATCTCGGTGGACTACCGCGCATCCCTGACGCGATACACAAAGAGCGGTGCCACCGGTGGCACGAATCAATCCATCAACATGGGTTTCCAGCACTTGTTTTCGCGTCGTTTGGTATTCAGCGCGGCCAGTGAAGGGTCCGTGATCTCGCAAAACTACAGTTTGTCCGACCCCGCGGTAGGAACGAGTTCGCTTTCCAATATCAGCCTGTCAGCGAGCCCGAACGTTCAGTTGACCAACTACGGGACACGGCAGTGGTCGAATCAGGCCAGCATTAAGTGGCTCAAATCCTCACGCATGGTGATTACCGCGGGAGGGGGACTTTTCTTCGTTGATCGGACCGGTTTCGGGAACGCGAAAATCGGCACTACCGGCTACCAGGCGCAAGCGGATTTGAGCTACCGCTATACGCGGAAGACCACGATAGGAACGTACTACACTTTCACCGATTATGCCTTTTCGCACCGTCTGAGCCTTGCTAATCTCCACACAATCGGGGGCATCTACTCTTACGCGCTGAATCGGACGACCCAGCTACAACTGCGGGCCGGCATTACAGCACTGGAAAGTGAAAGCCTGGCGTCTGTCGCCATTCCCGCGGAAGTTGCGCGTCTGACAGGACAGCATTCCGGTGTGGTCGATTTGTACCGGCGAAGCCTGACTTCGGACCTTTCCGCGAAGTTTGCAAAGGATCTTGGCCGCAACCGCACCCTGAGCTTTTCGTACGCCCGGGGCGTGTCTCCCGGAAATGGCCTTGTGCAAACGTCGCTGCAGCAGAGTTTCTCCGGGACGGTCGGCATGATTGTGAAACGCCATTATCATGTCAACGTTATGGGTGGAAGCGATTCTCTGACTTCGCAAACGGCCTCTGAGTCCGCAGTGCCCGGGATTCACTTTGGCAGCAGATTTGTCAGTGGGGGGATCAGCCGGGAGTACCGTCATGGGATCACCGGGGAGATTCGGGTGGATTACCGAAAATTCGACGTCACCAGCTACTCCCAACTCAACACGCAAGTCCGAATCAGCACCGGGATTTCCTGGAGCCCTGGCGAGAACTGGGTACGCTCGCTACAGCGCTGACCGGGGCTTCCATCCCCGGTCCGGAAAGACCGATGCGATTCACGCCCGTGGCGGCGTGGTAATGACGACAGCCTGAGCGCCAGTCTCTGAAGCACCCTTGTACGAATGGGGTTCGGAGGAGTCAAAGAAAACGCTGTCCCCTTCGGACAGAACGTGGTCCTCTCCCTGACACTCGATGGTCAGTTCACCCCGGGTAACAAAGATGAATTCAGACCCTTCATGGATGTGGGGTCGGTTTTCTTCGCCGGGGCGAGAGGGGAACTCAGCCAGATACGCCTGCAAGCCTTTTTCCTGAGCAGAGAAAGCGAGACATTCGAAGAAATAGCTGGGAGATCGCGAGTCGGGACGATCGGGGAATTGCAACCTTTCATTCTTTCGGACGATCGTGAAGATCTTGCGGCGGCGCCTGGCGTCGAAGAAGCAGTCCAGACCTACGTCGAAAACCATAGAGATCCGGGCGAGAGTGGGGAGAGTAGGAACCATCTTCCCGGTTTCCAGCTGGGACAGCATAGAGGCGGAGAGACCCGTGTGGCGGCCGAGATCCACAAGGGCAATTTTTTTTCGCAGCCGCAACTGGCGGAGCTTCTGACCGATGTCGTAGGTGGCCAGTACTCGCTGGATCGTCTGCTCGCCTGTTTCCTGCATGTCCAAACTCATGTTAGCAGGAGTAAAATTTTGGCGGGTTCTTGCTTCGCCACTTAATTCATTTTCAATCACAATAAACTTCTTCTCTCCGAAGGGGCTATGCTCAGAACAGGTCCTTACACGATAGGATTTCGGGAATTTTATGGCGATGCAAAAGAGTTACGGTTTCGAGGATCAGCGGGACGAGGATCTGGTTCGGCTCGCGCAGGAAGGCCGACGCGATGCGTTCAGCGAACTGACTCGCCGGAACTATCGCAATTCACTAAAGCTGGCGATATCGATTCTGCACGATCGGGAAGAGGCTGAGGACGAAGTACAGAATGCGTATTGGAAGGCCTGGCAACACATTGACCAGTTTCATATCGATGCGCGTTTCTCCACCTGGATGACGCGCATTGTGGTGAATCAGTGTCTGATGCGGTTGCGGAAGGCACGGCGCGCGAAGTTCCTCTACATCGACGATGTCCTGATCGGTGAGGAACGGGGGACGCTGGAGTTGGTGGATCCGGAGCGGACGCCCGAGTCATTGTTGGGGTCGAGAGAACTGGCGGAAGTGCTGGGGCGTGAGATTCGACGGATTCCGCCATTGCTTCGGCGGGTTTTTATGCTGCGGGACGTGGATCAGTTACCGATGCCGGAAGTAGCCGAGCAATTGGGGATAACGGTGGCAGCGGCGAAGAGCCGCCTGCTGCGGGCGCGGGCGGAGCTGAAGGAGAGGCTGGAGCGACACTGTGGTCAGATGGGAGTGGCGACGCTCACCTCGGCGGGCAAGGCGTCGAATCTGATGGTTTCACGCGCAACGGGAAATCTGGTAAGGTGGTAGACGGCACGGCGCTATCGTCTAATGGTTAGGACAGAGCCCTCTCAAGGCTTAAATACGGGTTCGACTCCCGTTAGCGCTACCATGTTTTCAACACCTTACAGAGCATGCAGTCAGTGGCAGTTTTCCTTGTTTTCTCCCTGGCCGTTCGTTTGACTTCTGAAGTTCTTCCCATTTGATTGCGTGTTCCTGATCTCTACCTGTCAGGCGGTGCGAGTAAACCCAAGTGAGTACCGAGTTCCTGCAGATGCGCAATGTCTGGCAGGTGTGGAAGGGGAGCAGCGCGCATTTCCCCCTGATCCCGATTTCCGCCCGGAGCCGGATGTTCACCGGTTCCAGTATCAGAGAGACGGCATACCGAAGGCCGGGAAGAGATCGGCCGGGCTCCATGATGCGGCGGTGGCGATACTCATCACCTCCGGATAGTTCGGATACCAGCCGGGGGCCGCCACCGGCGGGCTGGCCCAGCACATGACGAAACCCCACTCGCCGTTCAGCTGCACCACGCTGTTACACAGGTTTGTGAGTTCGCCGCCCTTTTGGGCGTAATAGCTGCCGCCGGAAACGCTTGTGTCATCGAAACCGTAGCCGGAACGCGCACCACCATCGTTAGCGAGAGCCTTGCCCGCAGCCAGAAGGGCCATCCCGGCCGGAGTGGAAAGAAACGACAGATACGCAGCGCCTCTGTTGAGCATGTCCGTTACGGTGACCCGCTTCATCGCTGCCGTATCCGGGTCCAGCATCATGGCGATTAGACGGGCGACGTCGGTAACGGCACCGGTAAGGCCGCCGGCGCCGGCGAGAGTGGCGTAGTCTTCGGTTCCGTACCCATAGGGAACGACCGGTTGTGCCGGCGTCATGACGCTGGGGCCCACGCTCAGGTCAGGGCTTTGGTAGCGAGCTTCGTCGTCCGGGGAGTTCGCGATCAGGGTGGAATTCAGGCGCACGCGTTGAATTTTCAGAGGGTCAAACAGGTGCTTCTGATAAGCATCGATGGTGGAAAGCCCGCGCAGCCTGGCGACCACCCTGCCGAGCAGGTAATAGCCGCAATTGTTGTAATAATGCGACGTTCCGGGCGGCGCGAGCAGGCTGAGACCGGCGATGAAAGAGTCCGTCATGGCGGCGCTGACGGGCAGGTTCACCGGATGGCCCGCCTGGGCGAACGCCTGCCTGACGGCGTAGCTGTTACCAAATGCATTCGGCTGCAAGCCGCTCGAATGTTCCAGCAGTTGCTGAATCGTGATATTGCCGAAATTACCGTCCACGGGATTGCCGCCGGAAGGTGTTTTGAGTTGCAGAATCTGCTGCAATTTGTCGGTCAGATGCAGTTTGCCTTCTTCCAACAACTGAAAGACGGCGAGAGAAGTAATCGTCTTCGAATCGCTTGCGAGGCGGAAGTGTGTTACAGGCTGAGCCAGGGGCCAGTCCGGCTCAGCGAAGGTGTAGCCCCGTGCATAGACTAACTGCTTCCTGTGAACGATCGCGAGGGCCGCGTGACGGACCGGCGAATTCACCATACCCCGCTGCACGACTGCGTCGATCGCCGCGTTGGCAACGGGACCGGTGGCATGGAACTGCCTGGCCACGGTTGTCTCGCTCTGAACGAACAGGGCAGCGAAACGGGCCGACGTCTTGTCGGGACCGCCGGCCTGCACGCAAAGGGGGAAGAAGCCCTTTGCGGTCCAGGTGTTGAATTCCTTCTGATAATCGTCGGGGCTGAGATTGTGGCGGGCCACCCAGGGCCCGATCTCGTCAGCGACGAACAGGGACATATAGCGGTTCGAAGAATCCACCGCGACGAAGGCGGGTCGGCACCACGCGGAAGTCTGGGCGTCGAAGCGGGCCTGATAACCGGCCGCCGTGTCCGACAGACCATCGTTATTCCAAAACGTCTTCGCGGAATTGGTCAGCCAGACGGCGGCGAAACGCGGGTCGCCGGGGTCACCGTAAGTGGCCAGGCAATGGAGAATCATGCCGTCTTTCCTGGCCAGCTTATTCATGCCCTGGATGGTGCCGGTGTCGGTATCGGCGCCGGAAGTGAGACCATGGCGCGTCAGAGCGATGGGGCTCTGCGGCTGAAACACGGCGGCGAACAAGGGATTTGAAGAGGAACCCGTGGCCGCGATCATGACCGGCCCGTAACCCTTCTGCGCCTGATCGTTGAACGTTGCCTGAAACTGGTCTGCGGTGAGCGCGGGAAAATCGCGCTGGGCCACGACGGCCGGTCGCCTGATCATCACCGCCGCGTACACGGGCGAATTGGTCGCGCCATAAACGCTCAATGAGAGAAAACGGTATCCCTTGTTAGCGGCGTCGTCGCGCAGTCCGACATGCTCCGCCAGCGTTTTTCCGTGCCAGGCAATTGTATCTGCCATCACTTCCTCTGCTATTTGTGGCGGATGCGCGATATTTGTTGCAAGTGAGAATCCGGAAGGGAGATCCGACTGAAAACAACATATGGCCGTTCATGCTGCCGGGCTCTTTCTTTACTTCGGTTGCCCGTAATAGGCTGTCGAGCCGTGTTTTCTGAGGAAGTGCTTGTCCCGCAGCGAATCCGTGATCGAATTTGCCCTGCTGTCGATCGATATCGTCATAAAGGCCAGATGCGCAATCTCTTCCAGCACGAACGCATTGTGCGAGGCATCAGCGGGGCTCCCGCCCCACGTAAATGGAGCATGCCCGGCGACCAGAACCGCGGGCATCGTCATCGGATCGATTTGCGCAAACCGGCGCGCAATGCACAAACCGGTATTTTTTTCGTAATCCGTCGCGATCTCTTCGTCCTGCATGTCGGCGGTTACGGGAATCGCGCCTCGAAAATAGTCCGCGTGCGTCGTCCCGAAGCACGGAATCTCTCTGCGGGCCTGTGCCCAGGCAGTCGCATGCCTGGAGTGCGTGTGAGCAACTCCTCCGATTCCCGGAAAAGCTTTGTACAAAGCGAGGTGCGTTGCCAGATCGGAAGACGGCCGAAGCTCGCCCTCCACGACCCGCCCGTCGAGGTCCGTGATCACCAGATCGCCAGCCTGCAGCGCGTTGTAATCGACCCCGCTGGGCTTAATTGCAACCAAGCCAAGATCGCGGTCGATTCCGCTCGCATTCCCGAACGTCCCGACTACAAGACCGTGCCGAACCAAAGACAGATTCGCCTCGAGGACCTCCGCCCGCAGTGCCTCCAGAGTCATAACAGTGCCTCCCGTGCGATGCGGCGCAGCGCCGGCATCAGCGCGCCTCGTCCGAACTCGAAGTAAAGCCCGGTGAAATGCGCAAACAACTCATCGTAAGCAGCGCGTGTCTCCTGGCGGGGTTCAAAGATGCGGTAATCCGGGCAGAGCGCCCGCTGCGCTTCCTGAACATTCGCGAAAGCGCCTGCCGCAAGGAACGCGAAGATGGCGGACCCGAGACTGGTCACGTCCGCCGCCGGGACGAGAACCGGTTTATTCAACACATTCGCGTACACCTGATTCAGAACCTGATTGCGCTGGGGGATTCCCCCGCCATTAATCACCCGAACAATCGGCACCGAATGCCGTTCCATGTGCTCCAGAATGACGCGGGTGTGGAACGCGGCGCCCTCTACGGCGGCGAAAAGCTCATCCTGCGCGGTATGCGTCAACTTCCAGCCGAGGGTAACGCCGCTGACTTCAGGATTTACGAGGATCGTCCGGTCGCCGTTATCCCACGGCATCCGAAGCAGCCCCGTCTGGCCCGCCCGGTAGGTCTCGAGACCCGCCGAGAGTGCCGCCGGCGAAGTCCCCGCCCTGCGCGCGATGGCATCGAAGACGTCGCCCGTTGCCGACATGCCCGCTTCAATCCCGGTAAGCCGAGGATCCACGGATCCGCAGACGACGCCACACAGGCCCGGGATCAAATCGGCGCCCTCGCTCATCGCAATGATGCAAGTCGAGGTGCCGACAATATTGACGACGTCGCCCAGCGCGGCGCCCGCGCCCAAAGCGTCCCAGTGGGCGTCGAACGCTCCCACGGGGATCGGAATTCCGGGCTTCAGACCCATGCGGTCAGCCCATTCGGTGGAAAGCGAACCCGCGATCCGGTCGGAGGCCGCATACTCCCCGGCAAGCTTGTCGCGGAAGCCCCTCAGTAACGGATCTACTCCCGTAAGAAAGTCCTCGGGCGGCAGGCCTCCCAGCGCTTCGTTCCACATCCACTTGTGGCCCATCGCGCACACACTGCGTTTCGCCAGAGCAGGGTCTGTGACGCCGCACAGCGTAGCGGCGACCATGTCGCAATGCTCGAAGGCGCTCGCGGCAGCGGCGCGCTTCTCCGGATTGTGGCGCAGCCAGTGCAGGAGTTTGGCCCAGCCCCATTCGCTCGAGTACGTGCCGCCACACCACGCCAGCGCCGGCAAACCGGCCGCGCGCGCGGACTGCGTGATCTGATCCGCCTCCTGCCAGGCGCGATGATCGCACCAGAGGTAATAATCGTCGACGGGCTGCATGCGCGCGTCCACGGGAACCACGCTCGATCCCGTGGTGTCGATAGCGACCGACTCAATCGCGTGGCCGGAGATGCCTGCCTTCGCAACAGCCTCGCGCATGGCAGCCACGAGAGCGCGCATATGGTCGTCGTGGCTCTGCGTCGCGTAATCCGGATCGGTCTTCAAGCGGCGGAGCGGATACTCCGCGACCGCGAAACTCAGGCGTCCAAGGGCACTGTCGAAGAGAGACACGCGCACCGACAGCGTTCCGAAATCTACTCCCGCAACGACACTCATACGCTTACCGATCCTCTTGTCAACAGGCCTCGCCCCGCAACACCCCTCTTACCGGTGGTAGTGAACATCCCAGTTCAGGTATTTCGTAGTCCCTTCATACACCATGCCTGCCGTTGTCGAAAAATTAGCGGCCACATGATGTTCGAAACCGTTCTCGCAGATATATCGCAGCAGTTTCTGCATTTCCGGAATCCGGACTACTCCGGCGCCTCCGAACGTCTGCAGCGAATCGTTGGTAAATTCGCCTTCGCCCACATATCCGCTGATTTTCCCGGCGCGGTCATTGGTCGAAAAACGCGCGAAGCTCATGGGGCCGCTCTTCACCCGGCCCACGCAGGTTCCGAAAGTATTATCCTTGCCCACGGTGCCCGCGATGATCTCCTGAAAATCCATTCTCACTTCGGCAAAGAAATGCTTCGGAAGATTGCTGCAGTGAAAGCAGACGGCCTTATCCGGATCGTCCCCGTAGTTGTTGTTCCAGTCGAGCAGCGCGCTCGGCGTCTCCGAGGCGAGCGCCAGTGCATGCATCCCAATCACGCCCGCGATATCCACCTCGCACGCGCTCGATAGCAGCTTTTCGCTCATCATGCTCATCACGGTGCAGGGAACCACGCCGAAGAACTCTTCCATCGCGGTCCAGCACTGAATCGCGCTGATGGTGACTTCGTTCTGCGCCATCCACTCGTCGATGACGGCGCCGAGCTTCGCCATTTTCAGCAACGCCGCGCCCGGAATCCCGTTCGTCGAAACATAGGATTGGATCGACGCGAGCTTCGCCTGCGCGCCGGGATGATCGTCCTTCATCCTCTGGATGCGGCCCATGATCTCGAACAGATCGACGGTCTCGACCGAGATCCCGCTCGCTTCGAGCAGTTTCTCGCTGTAGCGGACGGTATTGAAGGCGGCAGGGCGCGCTCCGATGGCGCCGATCCGGAGACGCCGCAGCCCTTTCGTCACCCGGCAGACCCCCGCGAACCAGGCGAGGTCTTTACGGAACGTTTCGGAATCGGGAGCTTCCGTATGCAGGGTTGTCAGCGAGTACGGAATGCCGTATTGCGTGAGGTTATTGCAAACCGACATTTTGCCGCAGAAGCTGTCGCGGCGGTCGCGAATGGACATCTTCGATGGGGTATCGGGGGTCGCCTGGATCAGCACGGGCACGTGCAGATCCGCCATGCGAAGGGTTTCCGCCACGGCGCGCTCGTCCCCGAAATTCGGCAGCGAGACTATGACGCCATCGATTGTCCGCGCGTTCTTCAGAAAAAGGTCGGCACATTTCCGCGCCTCGGCACGGGTTTCGACGGCGCCGAATTTCGTTTCACCGGGATCCACGGCCAGGACTGTGTGTCCCGCACTTTCGATGGCGGCGATCATGTCGCTGCGCCCGGTTGCCGCCAGATGATCCGGGAAAAAACCTCTGTTGCCGATAATGAGTCCGAAAACCATGAGCTAACGATTCCTCCCCGGAAAGAAGTGACGCGTATACCCGCCGCCCAGAACAAGCAGAAGGATTCCCCACCAGATGCCGATATGCAGGCTCGCAAGCACCACCGGCTTTGCGGGCGGAGAACTCAGCTCATAGAGTCCCTGGCCGAGAATCACGACGCCGTAAAACAGCAGAAGCACGCCGATGAAGAACCAGATCGAAATCATACCCTTTTGTTCATGCATTTTGTCCTACCATCCGTTCGCCTGCCAAACCCCGTTCGCCTGCCAAATCCCGTCGCCTACCAAACCACAATATTGAGTATGACGAGTCCCATCGCCACCAGCACAGCCCAGAACTGCGGCTTTCGGTAAAGCGCGAGATCGCCGTCCGACGGGATCGGCGTGCACCCGTATACCAGACCAACCAGTTGCGATTCCGGGAGCGGCTTCGTCGCGTAGCTCACGATTACCGTGACCAGGACGCACACGATCCAGGACCAGAGCGCACGGTACATGTCCTCGGCCATCGCTTTCGCGTCCTGCGACATGGCCACGTAGCGGAGCGCGGAAGGATCGAGCTTAACCCAGGCCCACATCCCGATGGAAGCGATGGTGCCGAGCAGCAAGCCCCAGAAGCCGCCCGCGGGCGTCGCACGCTTCCACAACATGCCCAGGACGACCGTGCCGAATAACGGCGCGATGAAGAAACTGAAGAGCGCCTGCACGTAATCCATGATTCCCGCGGACCTCATCACCAGGTACGCGGTCCCGATGCTGATCAGCAGGCCAACGATGGTCGACCACCGGCCCATGCTCACGTAATGCTCATCGGACGCGTTCTTCCGGATCAGGGCGCGGTAGATGTCGTAGGTCCAGACGGTGGAGAACGCGGTCACGTTCCCCGCCATGCCGGACATGAATCCGGCCACCAGCGCGGTGATTCCCAGCCCCAGCAGTCCGGGGCCGCAGTAACGAGCCAGCATCAGCGGCAGCACTTCGTTGTAGCTGTGCATGTGGTTCACCGCCGCCTCGTCCGCCCCCACCAGTTTGAACGGCAACACGGCGAGCGCAAGCAGACCCGGCACGATCACGATCAGGGGTACGGCCATTTTGAAAGCCGCGCCGATGACGGGCGCCATGCGCGCCGACCGGAGATCCTTCGCCGAAAGCACCCGCTGCACGACAAGGAAATCGGTGGTCCAGTAGCCGAATGAAATCACGAACCCAAGGCCCAGCACGATCCCGGTCCAGTGAATTCCCATTGGATTGTCCGAGAAGTGCCCCAGCGTGCTCCAAAGGTGTGTATAATCCGCGCCCGGCGTGTTTTGATGAACCCGCGCCATCATGCCGGACCAGCCGCCGGTCTCAATCAGGCCGACAATCGTGATCACCAGCGCGCCCAGCCAGATGAGCACGAACTGCAAAACCTCGTTGAAGATAGCCGAGAGCAGACCGCCCAGGACCACGTACACGCCCACGGTCAGCGACGAGACCCAGATGCTGAAGGAAAGGTCCCAGCCGAGGATCACCTGCATGATCAGCGCCATGGCGTACATGTTGACGCCGCTCATCAGAATCGTCATCAGCCCGAACGAAATGGCCGACGTGGCCCGGGCCGCCTCACCGAAGCGCAACTTCAGGTAACCGGGCACCGAATGGGTTTTCGAGATGTAATAGAACGGCATCATCACGATGCCGAGAAACAACATGGCCGGGATAGCGCCGATCCAGTACCAGTGCGTGGCGAGGATTCCGTACTGATAAGCGGCGCCGGCCCAGCCCATCAGTTCCAAAGCGCCCAGATTCGCCGATACGAAGCTCAGCCCGGCGATCCAGGCCGTCATGTCCCGCCCGGCAAGGAAGAAGTCGTCGCCGGTCGTCGTGAACCGTTTCAGATAGAAACCGATCCCCAGGACGGTCACAAAGTAAGCTCCGATGACGAGGATGTCAGCCGGAGCCAGAGAGAGCAATTGATTCGAGTTCATCAGGCGCCTCAAGGAGTCTATCACCACATGCAAGCGCGTTCATTCAAATTCGTTTCGAGGCTCGTCAGCAGCGGCCGTTGAGCGGCGTTGGGGCGCCGATTGCGTCGCGAAGCGTGATATATGTGATGCAGGTGAGAAGTTCCGTCTCAAGAGCGGGTTGCGTGCTGATTCTCGCCCTGCCCTGGCCTGGTTTCATTGCGCTGAACGCCCAGGATACACAGCACAGCGTCGACGCCCTCGCGCAGCAGGCGCAGAAGTACCTGCAGGATCAAAAGCCGCAGCTCGCGATTCCTTTGCTGCGCAAAATCATTTCGCTCGACTCGAAGAACCTCAACGCGCAGGCCAATCTTGGTGTGCTGCTGTTTTTTCAGGGCAACTACGCAGAAGCGATTCCCCTCCTGCGCGCCGCTTTGCAACTGCAGCCGGATCTTTGGAAGGTCGGGGCGCTGCTGGGAATCGCGGAAAAGCGCACCGGAGATTCGGCGGCGGCGCAAAACGATCTGGAGCGCGCATTTTCCAATCTCGCCTTATCAAACCCGGAGGAGAAGAAACTCCGCATCGAGGTCGGGCTTGAAATGATCGAGCTGCATTCCGCGGCGTCGCAATTCGAAAAGGCTCTCTCGGTAGTTGTAAAGCTGGAGGAACTGGCGCCGCGGGATCCGCAAATCCTTCTCGCCGCTTACCAGATTTCCCGCCAGACGATGTACCAGAGCCTGTTGAGTCTGGTTACCGTCGCGCCCGATTCCGCGCAGGCGCATATGATCATGGCCGGGGAACTGGCGCGGCAGGGGGATCACGCCGGCGCTATAACGCACTATCGCGAGGCGATCCGGCTGAATCCGGCGATCCCCGGCGCGCATTTCGAGCTGGCCGAACAGTTGAGGACTTCTCCCGACCCCGCGCTGAACGCCCGGGCGGAAGAAGAGTATCAGGCCGCCGTGCGCCTGAACCCGTATGACGAGTTGTCCTGGCGGCAGCTCGGAGAAATCATGGTCGCCAAAAGCAATTTCAAGGCGGCGCAGGAGAACTACGAGAGGGCTCTTGCCCTGCAGCCGAAAGACTCCGATGCAAGAACCGGTCTGGCGATCGTCATGATTTCTTTGAACCGTCCGAACGACGCCATTTCGCTTCTCGAAAGCGCCCTGAAGGACGATCCGACCAACATCGCGGCGCACTTCCGCCTGAGCACGCTGTATCGCCGCGCGGGCCGGACCGTGGATGCCGAACACGAGCTCGAAGCATTCCATCATTACCAGGAAGTGAAAGACAAGCTGTTCAAAGTCTTCAAAGGGTTTTCGGGCCAGTCCGGCCCGAAGTGACATGCCGGTCCACACGACGCGGGCGGCCTTCGCGGGACTCGCCGGCCTGACGATACTCGGACTCTGTCTTTGGGGCCAACAGGGGAAGGGGCCGGTTGCTCCCGATACAACAGCGATTCCCCAACTGACGGATATTACCGCGTCCACGAAAATCCATTTCAACCATCTGGCTTCGCCGGACAAGAAGTACATCGTGGAATCGATGAGCGGCGGCGTGGCTTTGATCGACTACGACCGCGACGGGTGGCCCGACATCTACTTCACGAACGCGCCGGATGTCGATATGCAACTGGCGGGCAGGAAGGCACGCAGCGCGCTATTTCATAACAATCACGACGGCACGTTCAGCGACGTAACGGAAAAAGCGGGTATCGGGTACCCCTGTTGGGCGAACGGCGCGGCAGCGGGGGATTACAACAACGACGGACGGCCGGACCTTCTGGTGACCTGTTTCGGGGGCGTGGTGCTCTATCGCAACAACGGCGACGGCACTTTCACCGACGTCACGAAGGAGGCGGGACTGGGGGCCGACACCCTCTGGGCCACGGGCGCCACCTTCGGAGACTATGACGGCGACGGCTGGCAGGACCTGTTCGTGTCCCACTATGCCGCATTCGATCTGCACGATCTGCCTGCCTTCGGCTCGATGGTGACCTGCGAGTACCACACCATTAAAGTTCAATGCGGGCCCGCCGGACTGAAAGGATCGCCCGACAACCTGTATCGGAATAACGGCGACGGCACATTCAGCGACGTTTCCCAAAAAGCGGGCGTCGCGGGCCCGGCGAATCTGTTGGGCCTGACGGCCGTTTGGTCGGACTTCAACAACGACGGCAGACCCGATCTTTTCGTCGCCAATGACGGCGCGAACAATTATTTGTACCGAAACGACGGAAATGGCCGCTTTACCGAGATGGGTTTCCAGGCGGGCGTAGCTCTGGAGGAAAACGGCAAGGCCCTGGCGAATATGGGAGTGGCTCTCGGAGACTATCTGCACACCGGGCGATTCTCGATTGCGATCTCGCATTTCAGCGAGCAGTATCTGCAACTCTTTCGTAACGACGGGGGGCTGAGCTTTACCGATGTCTCGAATATTTCCGGCGTCGCGCAGCCGACGATTCACCATGTGGGCTGGGGAGATGCCTTTTTCGATGTTGACAACGATGGCTGGCTCGACCTGATCCTGGTCAACGGTCATGTGTACCCGCAGGTCGATCAGGCGAAGATCGGGATTTCTTACCGCGAGCCGAGCCAGTTGTTCCTGAACCGGCGCGACGGCGGGTTCCGCGATGTAAGCGGCCTGGCGGGCGCGGCGCTGCGTGTTCCGCGCGTGGGACGCGGCCTGGCTGTCGGCGACCTGTTCAATGACGGCACGCTGGAGGTAGTGATTGAAAACCTGGAAGGCGAGCCGGTAATCCTTCGTCCTCAGGTTGCCGCGCGTAACCACTGGATCAGCTTCGAACTCGCCGGCGCCTCGGGCAACAAACTGGCGCTGAATGCCCGGATAAAGATCACGGCCGGCGATGTCACACAGACCGACGAAGTGAGAAGCGGGGGGAGTTATCTTTCGCAGAACGACCTCCGGCTCCACTTCGGCCTCGGTAGCCGTCGCCAGGCGGACCGGGTGGAAATCCGGTGGCCTTCCGGGCAATCCGAGGTCCTGACCAGCCTTCCGGCGGACCGTTTTTACTGCGTGAAGGAAGGGGACGGGGCAGTTCCCTGCTCCGCCGTTCGGCCCGCGGCGGCTTCGCACAGGTAAACGCTTTCACGCCTGTGGTACACAGAGGGGCGAAGCGTTACAACCCAAAGTTAACAGGCGGTGGCGGGAAGGAGTCCACAGCCGCGCAGGGCAGCGGGATCGGCCGGCAAAGATGGTTGCGGCGAAAAGAGGTGCCTTGACTTCGCGGCCACTCTTGCATAACATAGCTTCGATTCTGTAAGCGCTTTCGGGAGTTAACCATGAAGTTACTGACGAAGTTTCTCAAACGGCCGGTCGCCCTGTTCGGCTGCGCCGCGCTTCTTTCCACGGCCGCCGCCTGGGGCCAGGCGACCAATTCGGCGGACGTTACCGGTTCCGTGACCGATTCTTCGGGAGCCGTCGTTCCCGGCGTCACGGTGGTCGTGAACGATCTCGACAAAAACGTGGAGCGTACGTTCACCACGAACAATTCCGGCATCTACGATACCGGTCCGCTCGTCCCGGCGGACCACTATCTGATTATTTTTAAGAAGGACGGATTCACCTCGGTGCAGAGAGGTCCCATGACGCTGACATCCGGCGTCATCGGCCTGAATGTGCAGCTGACGGTCGGCCAGTCGTCCCAGACGGTTGTCGTCCAGGAACAGGGTGCGCCTCTGCTCGAAACGAGCACGGCTGAAATCTCCCAAACGGTGCCGCAGGAAACGCTGCAGTCCATCCCGCAGACCGGAGGGACTCCGGACTGGCAATCCTTTCTTACTTTCCTGCCGGGCACGCGCGGAAACGGCACCAACAACAACAGCGCGGGTATGGGCGGCGTCTCGGTCAATGGCTCCATGCCGTTCTCCAACGCGCTGATGGACGGCGCCTCGACCAGTTCGCCGATGAGCAACAACGTCATCAACACGCCCATCTTCGACACGATTGCCGAAGTCAAGATGAGCGATTCGCTCTTCTCGGCGCAATACGGCACCGGCGGCATTCTTTACAACCAGATCAGCAAGGGCGGAACGAACCAGTTCCACGGCATGGGCTACGACTATTTCAAGAACACCGCGCTCAATGCCACTCCGTTTGGGTTCAATGGTGTCGCCGGGCGAAATGCGCCTATTCACTACAACGACTTCGGCGGCAACTTCGGCGGCCCGGTGATCAAAAATAAAATCTTCGCTTTCTTCGCTCTGGAAAACATCGTCAGCCATGGCACGGGCGCCGTGAGTTTTATCTCGGTCCCCACACCGGCGATGCGCGCGGGCGACTTCAGCGGTCTGGCTCCAATCTACAATCCGACCACGCAAACTGTCGATTCCACCACCGGCGCCGTAACGCGGCAGCCGTTCGTCAACAATCAGATTCCCGCGTCGATGTTCGACACGGTAGCCAAAAACATCCAGTCGTACTTTCCGGCGCCGAACCGGCCGGGCACCGTCGCAAACGGTGTTACCACAAACAACTATTCGTACCAGCTGCCGTCCAGTTCTCCGAAGCGGAAGTACTTCGGACGGTTCGATGCCGATGTCACGAGCAACAACCGGATCACCGGTTCCGCATCCTGGAATGACGGTCCCAGTATCGGAGTCGGTCCCGTGTGCCCGTTAAACTGCACCAACTCGGACATCTTCAACACGACCAACCAGCTCTCCGACTACTGGACCATCACCCCGCACATGATCAACGAAGCCCGTATCGGGTTCATGGGTGAATACGATCTGATCACGCCTGACACGCTGGGGCAGGGGTATCCGGGCAAACTGGGTCTCGGCATCGGAAAAGCAGATGTCTTTCCGGCCATCTCGATCACGAATATCTATGGCCTTGGACCTGGATCTCCGAGCTTTGCCAACTATAAAGAAAACAATATCGACATCTCGGATCAGGTGACGCTCATCAAGGGCCGCCACATCCTCCATTTCGGCGGCGAAGTAATTATCTTCCGCGCCGATTCCACGGCATGGGGCAGCATCAACAGCGCGAATCTCGGTTTTACCGGCGTCTACACGGCCGGCAGCAACCTGGGGCCTCTGGCATCGACCTCGGGCGTAGCGTATGCGGATTTCCTGCTTGGTTATGCAAAGTCCTGGTCCGCTTCCGTCTCGCCGGAATACGGCGGCCGGCTGAAAAATCCCGGCGTCTTCATTCAGGACGACTACAAACTTAGTCCAAAGCTCACGCTCAATCTGGGTTTGCGCTGGGAGGGCAACACCGGATGGTCCGAAATCCACGGGAACGAGAGAGGATTCGACTCGACCGTCATCAATCCCGCCACGAATACTCCCGGCGCCATGTGGTACGCGGGTTCGCAAACCAATGGCAGGACCAGCCTGCAAAAGGGCGTGTGGAATATCTGGATGCCGAGATTTGGCTTCGCTTACCAGGCGGGAAATAAGACGACCGTGCGCGGTGGCTTCGGGCTTTACACCTACCCGTGGAACGTAGATACTTACGGCGGCGGCCTGGGCAGCGCTTTCAGCACCAGCGGCAACCAGACGGATTCCACGAACAACGTGCAGCCGGTGGTCCTGCTTTCCTCCGACGGCAACACGAACTACCAGGGATCGAAGGGCTCCGCCATTAACACGCTCTACAGGAACGCGCCTACAACACCGCAGGCTTACAACGGGCAGAACGTCGGCTTTGTCCAGTACACGTCTCCGGTGCCGGTCCTGAAATCCTGGAATCTGACGGTCCAGCGGCAGGTGAGCAGCAACATGGTCGCCGAAGTTGCGTATATCGGAAGCCACGGATCGCATCTGGCATTCATTACCGACCTGAATCAGGTGCCGGAAAAACTGCTTGCACCTAACGACGCGGCCTCCCGTCCGTATCCCCAATTCCAGAGCGTCACGGGGTACACGACGCAGGGCATCTCCAGCTACCATGCTTTCCAGTCGCAGATCACCCGCCGGCTGACCAACGGGCTCCTGTTCAACTTCAACTACACCTGGTCCCACATGCTGGACAACCAGGACTCCTCCGGATGGGGCAGTCTGCAGGGCGCGACTCCCTACCAGAAGGCTTATGACCCGATGGCGAACTATGGCGCGTCGAACTTTGACGTCCGCCATATGCTCAAAGGGCATGTTTCTTACGATCTGCCTTTTGGCCGCGGCCGGAGATTCGTGAATACCAGCAGGGTTCTCGACGGGGCCATTGGCGGCTGGCAGCTGTTCGGCGATTTCGTGGCGCAAACGGGCAGCCCCTTCACGCCGACGATGGCGACCAACAACAGCTACTCTCTCTCTTCGAATGCCTCGTGGTACCCGAACGTTGTGGGAAATCCCACGGCGGTATCCGGCGGACAGAGCATTAACTCCTGGTTCAATACCGCCGCGTTTGCGGCTCCCGCTCCCGGAACATTCGGCAATATGGGACGAAACATCGTCTATGGACCGAAGCTGAACGCCATCAACATGTCGCTCCACAAAATCTTCACCATTACAGAGCGCATTAAGCTGGATTTCAGCGCCAACGCCACGAATCTCGTGAACCATCCGTCGTTCGCCCTTCCCGATAAGCTCATCGGGCCGGGCCACTTCGGACAGATCACGGGCACCAGCGTGGGCTCACGCCAGATGGAACTGATCGCCAAAGTCCGGTTCTGAAACCGGGTTTGGAGGCAGCGAAACGCTCCGGGGCCTGCTTCCCGGAGCGTTTCTTATTAAAGACGGACATGAAGGAGACGCGATGCCTGAATCGAATTTGAGGAATCCGAAGCTGAATCGCCGGCAGGCAATGCTGCTGCCCGGCGCGGCGGGGCTGGGAGGCGCGCTCGCTCTCGAGGCCGCCGCGGCGGAAACCCACAATACCCCTCATCAGACTGGCGGCAGTTGCTCGACTCCCCGCTCGGCCGTTGCGAAGACGCAGTACGGAAAAGTGCGGGGATACGTCGATTCGGGAGTGCTGACGTTCAAAGGAATCCCGTATGGGCAGGATACCGGCGGCGCGAACCGGTGGCTTCCCGCCAGGGCTCCGAAACCATGGAACGGCGAGTATCCGGCCCTGGTGTATGGCGCCAACTGTCCGCAGCGACTGCACGATTTCACCGCGATCGAACAATCGTTCCTCTACGACTGGACCGATGGCTACATGAGCGAAGACATGCTCAAGCTGAATGTCTGGACTCCCTCCCTGACCGGCAAGCGTCCGGTTCTGGTCTATTATCACGGCGGCGGCTTTACGTTCGGCTCGGCCTACGAACTGCCGTCGCAGGACGGCGCTCAGCTGGCCCGCCATCACGACGCGGTGTCGGTGACGGTCAATCACCGGCTGAACGTGCTTGGCTTTTTCGATGTGTCGGAGATCGGCGGATCGGCCTATGCCGAATCGGCAAATGTCGGAATGACCGATCTGGTCGCATCGCTGAAATGGATCCGTGAGAATATTGCGAACTTCGGAGGCGATCCGGACTCGGTCATGATCTACGGCCAGTCCGGAGGCGGTTCCAAGGTCACCTGCCTGATGGGCATGCCTTCGGCCGCGGGACTGTTCCATCGCGCTTCGGTGCAGTCGGGCGGCGGCGGCAATATTCCGGGGGCCGATCTGTCCCGCGAGTTGTCGAAACAGATCATGAAAGAGCTTGGGCTCCAGCCGAACGATTTGGCGTCGCTGCAGAAGATGGACTGGGCCCGCCTGAATGCCGCGGGCAATGCCGCCGTCGCAAAGATGAATCCGGTGGCGGCGGGCGCGGCAGGTCCGGGCGGACCGCCGGCCGCCGCGCCGCGAGCCGGCTTCTCACCCACCGTCGACGGCCACACCGTCACGCTGCGTTCCTTCCACGATGTGGCTCCGGAGGTTTCGAAGAACGTGCCGATGCTGATCGGCAATGTCAGCGAAGAGGGGAATCGGATGTCTTCGCGTCCGTCCGAAGCGGAGTGGCATGCCGCGCTGGCGCGATCCTGGGGCGACACGAAAGCGTCGGCGCTCATTGCCGCGATGAAGAAGAAGTATCCGGAGAAGAGCATTCGCCTTCTCTCCTACGGCGTGAACGGCGTCAACTCGCGGAACAACGTGCAGCGCATGGTGAAGCTGAAGCACGAGCAGCATGGCGCGCCGGTTTACCAGTATTACTTCACCTGGCAATCACCGATGCTCGAAGACGCGGGCGCATGGCATACAGCGGAACTCGCTTTCTGTTTCGACAACACAAAGCGCTGCCAGCAGGGCACGGGTGACACGCCGGAAGCGCAGGCGCTGGGGAAAAAGATGGCCGCGGCGTGGGTGAACTTCGCGCGCACGGGCAACCCCAGCCAACCCGGGCTGGTCTGGACGCCGAGCGACGCCGAGCGGTGTCAGACCATGGTTTTCGACAACCGTTGCCGCATGGTGGACGATCCGGACGGGGATCTGCGCAGGATCCTGCTTTCCTGACGTCCTGACGAAAGATGCGGAGTCGCTACTTCAACAGGAACGAAGGCGCGAAGGCCAGCAGAACGTTACCGGGCACCCCGTTCTGGAATCCCACATAACCCGAGCCCACAAACACCATTCCGTTCGCAATTACGGGCCCTGCCGCGCCGATGGAACCACCTTTCGCCTTCACCCCGTTCACGGTCTGAAACTCCTGCGCGGTGTCGAACTCCCAAATCGGCTGACCATTGCCCGGTGAAACCGCCCGCAGGATGCCGTCCATGCCGCCGGCAAAGAAAGCGCCGGGAATCACACTCACAGCCGCCACCACGCCGCGATGTTGCGCCATCGCCTCGGGAGTCTTCAGGGGAAGAAACCACTTCTCCACGCCGTCGGCCAGATTCAGCGCCACCAGCCCATTGCCCAACTGAAGCCCGAAATAGACACTTTGATCGTCCACCGCGCCACCGAACACCGTTTCACCCGCGCCACCGCCGATACCCCGGGCGATATCCTGCTCCCAGATTGTTTCGCCCTTTTTATCGGGATCGAGCGCGCGAACCACGGCCTGTTTCGGCGATGCGATGATCACCGTCCTGCCGTCCTTCATCGTGGCCAGATTCGGTGAAGCCGCATAATCCCAATCCGGCCCCGTCTTGCTGACACAGTTGTCCGCGGGATACGGAGGCTGATTGCCGCGCCCGGGACCTCGCCCCGGACCTGCGGTAACCGGCCGGCCCGGAATGGTCTGCATACAACCGCCGTGCCAGACATCGTTGGCCCACGCCTGCTTCCACCAGAGAATCTTTCCGGTGTCCATGTTCAGAGCCATGATGGAATCCGACGTCGGCGCCGGTTCCGAGAAGCTGTTTCCGGTTCCGAAATACAGCGCCCGCCGTTTGGTATCGACAATCGGCGTGGTCCACACACCGGCGCCCGAGGGGCCCATATAATCCACACCCATCGAATTCTTCTTAATGAACTTCGGCTCTTCGGGAATCGTGTAGGTCTTCCAGATTTGTTTGCCGGTCTCCGCATCCAGAGCGACGACGGCACCCCGGAACGTGCAGCAGACATGAACCGCACTGCGCGACTCGTCCTCTTCCAGCGAGGCGATCGGAACGTACAGACGCCCCTGATAAAGCCTGGTATTTCCGGTGATCCGGGCCAGCGGCTGCGAATCGGCCGATGTCTTCCAGATGAGTTCTCCGTTCGTCGCATCGAGCGCGTACTCATTACCGCGAATGTCCCCGAAATACGCGACAACGCGCGCACTGCCGGCCCTGGGGACTCCGACTGTAACCCCGCTTCTCACGACCGCGGCCGAATGGAATGACCAGTGGACGCAGCCCGTCTCCGCATCCAGCGAATAGACATAGCCGGCATTCGAACTGACATAGACGCGGCCGTCCACCACGGTCTCGCCGTAAAGCGCGGTCGCACCCGGAAACCCGAAGGCCCATTTCAGCTTTAATCGTGAGACCTGTCCCGCCGAAAGCCCGGCAGCCTTCCCCGGCTGGAACCTGGTATTCGACAGGTCGCCCCATCCGTTCCACGCCGGAGCGGTGAGGTCCCTGACTGCCGGATGGCTCGCGCAGACGTTTGGCATGTTCTTTGCGTCGCCGGTGTCGCCCTTGTCGAGTTTGCGCCCGCCCATGTATTCGGCCAGCAGGCGCTTGTCGTCATCGTTGAGCTTCAGCGCCATGTTTTTCATCGCGCCGGTGGTGATCGCCTCGTAGATCCGTTCCGGAGGCATCTGCCGGATTACTTCCTCCGCCGGAGCGCGATCCGCGGGAGGCTTTCCATGGCATGACGTGCAGTTATTGTTAAACAGATTGACGCCGGTGCTCTCGGAGAGGCGCACCTGAGCGGAGGCAAAGGGCGCAACCGAGACAAGCGCCGCCAGCAATGCCGCGCTACGGAATGCGGGGAAGCGTGTAGTACTCATAATTCAGATTCCAGGTAAACTCGTTCCCCGGCTCGATCGACATCGAGATATAGGGCTCCACGGCATTCACCGTGCGGATTGACCAGACCGCGATATTCGATAACGGCCGGTCGCCAGTCACGCGATACCCCACACCCGTCTTTTTGTTCTCCACGCGAATGTCATAGTCTTTCGCGCTGTTGCCGAATCCGTGAAGGGTCGCGGTGGCCCGGTCTTCGCTCTCCAGTGTCTTCACATAGAGGAGTTGATTCCCGCGCACTTCCAGCAAACCCGCCGTAGGCGGACGCGGCGATTCGATGGGGAACGGCACGGTAATCGTAAAACCCTCGCTGGGGCCTTCACCGTCGGGCACAAAGAAGTTGTGGTTGTAAACCGTCGACTGAATCGGATGGCGCCCGGTGTTTTTCAGGCTGTGTTCAATGACCAGTTGCGGCTTTCCCGGTATCAGGCGAACTACCTTGCGATAGATATAAGCATAGCCATCGGCGGGATCGTCGAGCACCTGCGTGAATTCCACGGAATCGCGCGTCTTTTTGACTGTCCATTTTCCGGAATCGACCAGAGTGTAAGTGCGGGAGTGATCGTAACGTTCGGAGTTGCCGCGCGCCGGCGGCGGAGGAGGCAGCGGCGGCTCCCCGGCCTGCGGCTTCCGCAAAACCCCGACCCCGATTTTTACAAAGGTGCCGCCGGGCTTTGCCTCGCCGAACCCCAGCGCCGCGCCGTCCGTTCCGAATTCTTCCGCCGGTCCCACCATGGCGGTGAACGGAGCCGAAACCACACCTTTCGGGTCGTATCCAAGGTCGTAAACGGCGGGATCGATCCGATAAAACCAGGGACCGTAGAAATTATGTCCTTTGTACTTCAGGCTCGCGATAGCGCCGGACCAATCGAACCGCGTGGAGCGATAGAACCCGTTAACAGGATCGGGCAGATAGATCTTCGCCTCAATCTGACCGTTGCTGATCTCCGCGGCGGGAGGTTCGGCGGCGAGCAGAAGAGTGGCTGCAAGAGTGACGGCGAAGCTCACCATTCGGCGACGGAACCATCGTCGTGAAACACGCGGGCCATGGGGCGGGTGCCGCCGAACGGATATTTGGCCAGGCTTGCTTCCGATAACTCGAAACCGAGACCGGGCTTCTCAGAAAGCGGGAATCGCCCGTCCATCATTCGCATGGCGGGGAAGCCGAGCCACTCTTCCCAGAGCTTATCGGTGGGGCCCGGCTTCACCTGTCCGCAGATTTCCTGGACGACGAAGTTCGGCATCGCCGCGTCGACGTGAATTGCGGCCAGGCCGCCGATGGGACCTTCGCAGGAATGCGGGGCCATCGAGACTCCCGAGACATCCGCGGTAGCGGCGACCTTCCATAACCCGGTGATGCCGCCGGTGTGATTGATGTCGGTCTGGAGAATATCGATGACACCCATCTCGATCAGTTCACGGCACCCGTAGGAAGTGATCAGGCGTTCGCCGGTCGCGATCGGCGTAGTCGAACGGCGCGCGATCTTCGCCATCGCCTGAACATTTTCGGGCGGACAAGGCTCTTCGATGAACAGCAGGTTGAGCGGCTCGACTTCCTTAATGATGATGGAAGCCACGGCGGGGCTGGTTTTCGCGTGGAAATCGACGGCGATATCGATGTCGGGGCCGAGGGCTTCCCGATACAACTGAATGGATTTAATGGCCCGATCAATCTTCGGCCTGCGCTCAATCCACTCATAATAGCCGGGAATTCCGGATTTCACACAGGTGATGCCCTGCTCGCCGGCAGTCTGCCGAATCTGCACCAGTTGATCGCGGTTCGCTCCGTCCACGTGGTAATAGCCGCGCACTCCGCGCGGGTCGAACGGGCCGCCGAGCAACTTATAAACGGGCATTCCGAGGGCTTTGCCGCGAATATCCCACAGTGCCTGGTCGATACCGGAGATGGCGGAACCCATGACAGGGCCGGCTCGATAAAACGAGTGGACGTACATCGACTGCCAGATGTGTTCCACCTGCATGGGATCCGAGCCGATCAGGAAATCCCGGAAATCGTTGACGCAGGCAATGACCGCGCCGGCTTTCCCTTCAAGAGTGCCTTCACCCCAGCCGACCAGGCCCTGATTCGTCTCGATTTTGACAAATACGTAGGGACGGTCGGAGTTCGGAGTCAGAGAGACACCGAAGACTTTCAGGCCGGTGATTTTGATGCCGGACTGCAGGCTCGCGAACGCGTCCACCGCCGGGCCGCCACGGCCCCGCCCGACTGCCTGTGGCTGGAATTCGCAGCCGCAGGAAGCATCCGCTTCGAGCGACGGGCGCTTCCTGACACCGGCCAGCGCCGCGCCGGCCGAGCCCAAAGCGAGGAAGTTTCTACGACGCATGATATTTCTCCAGCGCGGACTCATTCACTGTAATTCCCAGGCCCGGCGTTTTTGTCAGTTCCAGAAACCCTCCGCTGCCTGTTTCCACCGCAGGAGAAACAATCTCACGGCGCATGGCGCGATCCTGTTCCGCCACCGGAACCGGCACGTGCTGAATGAAGAAGTTCGGTATGCTCGCGGCGAGGTGAATGGCGGCTGCGGTCCCCACCGGTCCCCCGGCGTGCCTCGGCGCAACCGCGACATAATACGGCTCGGCCAGTGCCGCGACGCGCCTCGCGCCGTTGATTCCGAAGATGGCGAGTTCCGGGCGAACGATGTCGATGAAGCCTTCCCGCAGCAAAGCCTGAAAGACACCGGGATCGTCGATGCCTGCTCCGAATCCGAGAGGAACAACGGTTTCGTTCGCGACTTTCCGCAGGGCGTCGAGGTTCGAATGAGAACACGGCTCGTCAAACCAAAGCGGATGCTTTGTTTCCAGTGTTTTTGCGACGGAAGCCGCGTCTCCCGGCGTGAGCAGTCCGTTGCCCGCCAGGATGAAGTCACCGTCGTCCGGCACGGCGCCGACCAGTTCCAGAATTCGGTTCTGGTAGGCCTTGCCCTGATTCCGGGAGGCTGGCGCGGGCACGTCAATCACGGCAACGGGAAACTCCTGCGAACGGGGCGAACTGTACGCGCGAACTTTGTTGCGGGTGGGTCCGCCAAGAACCCGGTACAGCGGCGTGTTGGCCGCTTTTCCGAGGACGTCCAGAAGGGCGATATCGAGCGCTGCGCGAAACGGTGTGGAAGGGGCAATGGTGGCGTATGCGTTGGCGGGCTTACCCACCCAGGCGGACTGAAGAGCCTTGAGATCGGCGTTCGGATTGTACCCGCATTCGCCCCAGCCCACGAGTCCCGGTCGGGTCGCGATCCGCAGCAGGGAATACCGGTTGCCCGAGACCGGCTCGCGCACGGGGAAATGGCGGATGTCCGTGATGTCCAGTGCCCCTGGTCTCGCCGCCGCCGCGGTCTGCGGCGCAATAGGCAGCCTCAGACGCTCTCTCCTGTGTATGGTTAGTTGGCTCATGCGCTCCCCGACTGTCTAATGGTGAATACGGACCGCGTTGGAAGGAGCGGAACCCGCAATGTAACCGCACCCGGTCGCGTGCCGGTGAATGCACCCGGCAATTGACCGATCAGGACGGATGTTATCAGCGAAGGCCGCGGGAGTCAAGGCCGTGCTGGCAATGAAAGCGATTGCATTCAGCGCCAGAAATTGATAGAGTCGTCTGCTCCAATCAACGGTCACTTTTCGGGTCTCAGTCGGCCGGTTGGCGGAGATTTGTTATGAATTCAGGTTTCAACAGGTGGCTGGTCCGGTGTGCGGCGCGGGTGTGTCGTCAGAGTGTTACGCCGTGCCCGGTCGCTCCTGCGCTTTGTCATTCGAAAGGACGATTTTCATGAAGCCAACAGTCGCGATGCTCGCAGCGACCTCGATCGTTTGCATGACAGGTACTGCCGTGGCACAGACGCCTCCCGCCACGGTTGACCGCTACGTGGGAGCGGCCAAGGTCGCCGCCGGCACCGATTGGGCCGGGACTTTCATGCGGTTGTGCATTCCGCCTCCGGCGGCGAATCCGGGCGCCGGAGGGCGCGGGCGCGGCGGAGCGCCCCGCGTTCCCGCCAGAGAGACATGGTATGCGGAACCGGCCAAAGTCGCCGACAACCTCTATTTCATTGGCACGAAGGCTCATAGCGCATGGGCGGTCGCGGGCAGCGAAGGCATCATCATTATCGAGGCGCTGTTTGACTATGCGGCGAAAGACGAGATTCTGGATGGCATGAAAAAACTGGGTCTCGACCGGAGCAAGGTCAAATACGTGATTCTTTCGCACGCTCACGCCGATCACGACGGGGGCGCCAAACTGCTGCAGGATGAGATTCCCGGCGCCCATCTGATCTACGGCCAGGAAGACTGGGACGCCATCGACAAAGCGGCGACCCACGCGGGCGGCAAGCCGAAGCGCGACAAGGCGGGCGATGACGGCATGGTTCTTTCGGTTGGAGACGCCTCGGTGCGCGTGGTCACGATGCCTGGTCATACGGCCGGGACTCTTTCCTATCTCTTTGAAGTGCAGGATCACGGTAAGCCGATGAAAGTCGCCTATGTGGGCGGAACGGCCATTCCTTTTAACGGCGCTCCCGGCTGGTATGACACCTACATCGCGTCATCGAAGAAGATGGCGAAGGCCGCCGCGGACTATGGCGCGACGGCCCTGATTTCGAATCACTCCGAATTCGACGACGCGTATTTCAAGGCTCACGCGGCTGCCGACCGGCAACCGGGAGTGGCGAATCCTTTCGACGTTGGCGCGGATGGTGTCGCTCGTTATTTCGAAGTGGTGCAGAGTTGCGCGCTGGCCGCTAAGCTTCGCGTCGCGGGCCAACAATAACCAGACCGGTCAGGAGCGGAAGGCGATGCCGAGCTTTTGCATGTGCGCCTTCGCGATCTTCGCGGTCTCGATGGCCGGCACGGGCTGAGGCGGTGGCGAATCGAGTTCCACCATCACCAGACCGGCGGTCTTGTGACCATCCATCATCGCGAGTATCGCCGGAATATCCACCTTGCCCTGGCCAAGCGGACAATATCCGAGATACTGCGTGCCACCGACATAATCCTTGAGGTGCATATGCTGCACAAGAGGAAGGAAGTCTTTGACCACTTGCACCGGGTCCGATCCGCCTTTTTGCAACTGTCCGATATCGGGACCGAATTTCATCACGCGCGTGTCCGCCGCTTCCAGCACGGCGTAGGTCTCGTCGCGCGTTTCCACACAGGTTCCGGTGTGCTGATGAAGCACGGGCGTGAGTCCCATGTCCGTTACCGCTTTGCCAAGTTCGTTGAGGGTCGCAACGATATCGTCTTTATGGGACTTAAAGTCGTAGGTGTCTCGCCTCACGCTGTTGGGCCCGACGACGATTACCTTGCCGTTGTACTTCTTCACCAGGCGTGCCCATGTCAATGTTTTCGCGATGGAGTCCTTGCGCTGTGCCGGGTCAGAGAGATTGGTCCCGCAGTACGCGGAGATGAGGGGCAGTTTGTGTTTTTCCAGCACCACGCCCACGCCGCCGTGAGCCTCCATGGCTTCCAGCTGATTGCCGAAAAGTTCGATTCCATAAAAGCCGAGCTGGGCGATGTCGCGGATGGCGGCTTCCACGTATTGCGGGTCGACCATCGGCTCGATGGGCGGACGCGGCGACTGCGGAGCTCCTAACGGGATCCATGTGAGTCCGGTGTGGCCTATGTGCAGACTGAGTTTGCCCGCGGCCGGCAGGAGTGAACCGAGCGCACCGGATAAGAGTGTTTTATGAAAGCTGCGTCGATGCATCATTTGGTCCTGGCGGGCGGCTTACCCGGAATATGGAAATTCCTCGGTTACCGTGGCGCCAATGTCGCCTGAAAGACTATCACAGCGGCTGGCCGCAGCGTACGGGGCGAGGCGCGATCACCATATCTTCTGCACAATGCCGGGCCAGTTGTCGGTACGGAACGGCGCCGCGGGCAGACCCGCGCCGTTGAAGAGCGTCGCGTTGGGATTCGCCTGCCAGGCGTAGCGGACCTCTTTCGGATTGGGTACCGAAGCCGAAGAGACAACAATACTGTCGCCTTCGATGCGGGCGCTGGCCCAATGCCATTTGCGATCGTCGCCCGCGACGGAAAACTCGCCCGGTTCTCCGCCTTTCGCCAGCAGGCCTCCCTCGACGTGATCGAAATGCAGTCTGATGGTTCCCGACACTCTTTCGACGGACTTCAGGGTCGGCCCTGAATACACAACGTCCTTTCCATAGTGCTCACCGAGCGCGCAGAGAGCAAGGCGTTCGCCGGGCTCCCGCTTATCGATTGGATGGACATTATCAGGGTTGCCGGTATCCACGGTGACCGCCAGGCAGGAATGCGGCACGTTTTTCGCGGCAAGACTCTGCGCCTCGCGCACGCCGGTCCAGCCATCGTCGACCGGCGCCTCGCTGCGATGCCGGTAGACGGGAAGACTGACGATGTAGAACGGGAAGTCGCCCTGGCCGAAAAGTCTTCGCCAGTCGGAGATCATGGCAGGCAAGAGTTTGTAATAGGGCGCGGCGAGTTTCTCGTGCGATTCGCCCTGATACCAGATTGCGCCCGTTATCGACAGGGGAACGATCGGGGCCAGCATGCCATTGTAGAGAACGCTCGCCATCACCGGGTTGTTCTCGAATCCGATCGGCAACGGCTGGGGCGGCCGCCCGTCAACGCTTAGTTTGCCTTTCCATTCCCCGCTCAGGGGAATCACGGTGCCATCGCCCAGCGTGAGGTGGAGTTCTTCCGGCTTGCCGAGAAATCCGCGAGAGGCGCTCAGCTTGAACAGGCGGATCGCGATCACGTTGCGGCCCGGCTTGAGGAAGCCATCGCGGGCGAAATACAGACGCGGGTTTTCCACCCATGAACTGCCGCCTACCTGATGCCCGTTGATATACGTGGTGTCCATTTTGTCCACCGATCCGAGGTAGAGCCGCGCCATGCCGGGTGGCAGGGTCGCGGGAAGCGTGATCTCCCTGCGCAGCCAGCAAAGGCCGGGAACGTCCCCGATACCAAGATCGCCGTAGAAAGTTCCGGGCACCGTGACGATTTTCCAGGACGAATCGTCCAGCGCGGGATCGGCCCAGTTCGCGCCGCCTCGCGTGCCTGCATCGTAATCGTCGTACCAGTGCGAGATGTAATTGCCGTACTCCGGCTGACCCGCGCGATGGCGATTTTCGACCTCGGCCACACCGGCGTCGAAGTCCTTCAGCGGGCGCAAACCTTCCGGGCTGGTGAAGGCTTCCGCCGGAATACCGCCCACAGCTTCCTGCACCAGACCGATGGGAACATGAATATTCTCCTCGAGTTTCCGCGCGAAGAAATAAGCGACCGCCGAGATGCCCCCGCGTCCGCCCGCCGTGGCGGGGGAAACGACCTTCCAGGAGCCTCGCGGAACATCGGCGCGGGCATAGGCGGCCCGCTGACCGACTACAAAGAAGCGGATCTGCGGATGATTCGCATTCCGGACTTCTTCTTCCGCGTTTCTTGCCTGCGCCAGACCGAACTGCATGTTGGACTGTCCGGCGCAGATCCACACGTCGCCCACCAGAACGTCGTGAAGTTCCACGTTCTGCTTGCCGGCGATCTTCACGGTGTAGGGTCCGGCGGCGGCGGGCGGCTGAATCTTCACCAGCCACTTGCCATCGGCGGCAGCCGTACCGGATGAGGAATTCCCGCCGATCTCCACGCGAACGATGTCACCGGGCTCCGACCAGCCCCAGAGGGTGTTGGTCTTTTCACGCTGCAGCACCATGTTGTCGCCGAAGATCGGGCTCACGAAAGGGTGCGCAGCCGGGTCCTGGGCCGCGGCGCCGGTTGCGCCCGCCAACAGAATGATCAGCAGGCCGGGAACGCGGACGAGGGCTCGGCCGCTTCTCATGGACGTTGCGCTCATCGGAGATAAGCCGGGACCGGTGGCCTTTGTACGCGTTTGCATGCCCGAGTCTATCGCGCTCTTTTCGGTGGCGTCAAATCGGAAGGAATGCGCTGCGATAGAATTGCCGGCTCAGGAGGAAATTCATTTGAAACTCTGGTTCGGGATCCTGTTTATCGCGCGGTTGGCGGTGGCTCAGACGCCGTCTGTTCCCTGCATACAGCCCACACCGCCGCCATCGGCCCGCGTCGGACAGGCGCCTGCAAACGCGCAGGGCCGGGGCCCTCGCGCCCAAGCGCCCCAGTCCGCCGCCGACATCGCGGAAATCGCGAAACTCAGCGAACTTCCGGTATGGACATCCGGCGCCGTCGATGGGGACTATGCCGCGGGCCCCGGTTATCCGACCGCGCCGGAGCTTGCAAGGAGGGTGGGTGTCCCCGAAGGTAAGGTCACCGAGTTCGTCATGAATTCCGCAGACAGCAAATATTACCCGGGCGTAAACGGCGCGTTTCAACGGCACGTCTGCGTCTACGTTCCGGCAGAGTATGTTCCGGGCACCGCCGCCCCGGTTATCGTTTCCGCCGACGCTTATGGAATGCGCTATAACCTTCCAACTATCCTCGATAACATGATTTACGACCAGCGGCTGCCAGTGATGATCGCCGTGATGATCGATAACGGTGGAGCTGAGCGCAGCATGGAATACGACACCGTCTCCGATAAGTACGTCCGGTTCGTGGAAGACGAGGTCCTGCCCCGTGCGGAGAAAGAGGCGAACGTAAAGCTGTCGAAGGATCCCGAAGCCCGAATGACCCTTGGCGGCAGCTCGGGCGGCGCGGCGGCGCTGACCATGGCCTGGTTCCGGCCGGATCTTTATCACCGCGTGCTTTCATACTCGGGAACCTTTGTGAACCTGCGCAACGGCCCGGAAGCTCCGCTGGGCGCCTACGAATACATTGAGCACCTGTTTCCCGACGCGGCGAAAAAGCCGCTCCGCCTCTGGATTCAGGTATCCGAGAATGACAACGGAGCCAGAAGCCCTTCAGAGAACCGGAGAAACTGGGTTACAGCCAACTCGCGGCTGGCGAAGATTCTCCGGGACAAGGGCTATCATTATCAGTTCGTCTATACGAAGGGCGCCGGCCATACACAGCGCAAGGTAATTAACCACACCCTGCCCCAGGCGCTTGAATATGTCTGGCAGGGATATTCGAGCCAGAATTGATTTCTCGGACTACCGGAACAGCAGAGGAGCATACTTCGAGAGATAAGTCTGCCAGTTCGGCCAGCTATGGCCGCCCCCGGATTCATTGTAGATATGGGTGATCTTCTTCTCGGTCAGAAGGTCGGCCATGCCCTTGACGCCTTTATAGCCCGGATCCTCCCTGCCGCATCCGATCCAGAGCACCTTGAACTTTTTGTTCAGCATGGCCGGATCCGCTTTCTCCCATTCGGCCCGGTTTCCGCCCCCGCTGAATGCGGCGACGTACGCGAACTGGTCGGGATTATGCAGCCCGATCGAAAGAGATTGCGCGGCGCCCATCGACAGACCGCCGATAGCGCGGTGCTCGCGATCGGTGAGGACTCGATATTTCTTCTCCACCTCGGGTTTCACCGCCGTCAACAATTCCTTCTCGATAGCCATCGGATCGGCGGGGCCGGCGGGGTCAGGCTTAATCTCGCGCGGGATGTGGCCATAAGGCATGACCACGATCATCGGTTTCACCTTGCCATCGGCCAGCAGGTTATCCATGATGACGTTGGCGCGGCCGGTCCAGGTCCATGAAGATTCAATCTGCCCGTTCCCGTGCAGAAGATAAAGCACAGGCAACTTCTGCTGGCTGGTTTCATAGCCCGGCGGGGTGTAGACATAGAACATTCGGGACATTCCCAGATTTTTCGAATCGTAAGTGTCGATGTGAACCGTTCCGTGCGGCACGGGGCGCTCTTCAAAAACGGCCTTTTCCGCGGCGGGCACGATAAACAGACTCGTATTGCCCCAACGGCGCAGTTCCGGGTTCGGATTGGACGGGTCGGGCATGCGAAGCCCTCCATCGATCGCGTACCCGTAGGTGTAGAAGCCCTCGGGCAACGGCCCGACGGTCAGGCTCCAGACGCCCTTGTCGTCTTTCCGAAGCGGTTTCGGTTCTTTAATGACCTCCAGAATTCCGGGAGATCCCATTAAGACCACGTCCGACGCCTTGGGCGCGAAGAGGCGAAACGTCACGGTTCGATCGGGATGGATCTCCGGCGACACGGGCACGTTCTTCGTGTCCTCATAGTAGGGCGTGGGCCCGCGCTGGCCAAAGACCAGCGACGGGAGACAGAGCAGACCGAGTATTGTTATGGTTGCGCGCATTTTGGTTCTTTTCCGTTGCTCGGAACGCAGGAACTGTTTCGCCCTGCAGGTTCGACCCCGAAAGATTATCACAAATCCGAAGCAGGCGTGAGAACGTTTGCAGTTCACGGGCTTTTTGTTTTGAACCGCCTTACCCGCATTCCATGCAACCATTTCTGTGTTGCGCTTACAGCGCTGCTGTTATTACCATCAGGACTTAGCAAATGCGCACATTCACGAACGCACTCGTGCTCGCGGCACTCGTTTTCCGCGGCGCGGCGTTCTCACAGACCTGGACCGCCGACAACGGGAACGGAACGTACACGAATCCGATTTTTTACGACGAGTTCTCCGACCCCGATCTGATCCGGGTGGGAGCGGATTTCTATCTCACCGGCACCACCATGCACAGCATGCCCGGTTTGCCGGTTTTGCGTTCCCGTGATCTGGTGAACTGGACCTTCGTCGCCTACGCTCTGGATCAGCTCGATCTCGGCCCCGCTTTCCGTCTGGAGGGCGGACTGAACGTTTACGGCCAGGGCATCTGGGCGCCCTGCCTGCGTTATCGCGACGGCACGTTCTATATTTTCAGCAACGTCAACAAACAGACGACACAACTGTTTCGCGCGACCAACCCGGCGGGGCCGTGGACCCGCACGCCGATGAAGAAGTCCCTTCACGACCTCTCCGTTTTGTTCGACGACGATGGCAAGGCTTGGGTTGTGTGGGGCTATCGCGGGATTCGGATTGCGCAACTGACGAACGACCTTCTCGACACGGTGCCCGGAACCGAGCGGGAACTGATTGCGCCATCGGCCGGAATGGGCGAGGGACTTCACTTGTACAAAATCAAGGGCAAGTACGTCCTGACAAGCGCCTGGTACATGGACGAAATGCGCATGCCCGTGGCAAGGGCAGACAGTCTCGATGGCCCCTGGGAAGTCAATCAGAACATCAGCCGGGGTGAAGACTTCGGCGTGGTTCAGGGTTACCGGCTGGCGGGCCGGGGTCCGGGATTTCAGGTGAGGGAGCCCAACCCGGCGGTGCATGGACGCCTCGCCATGCATCAGGGCGGCATTGTGGACACGCCCGCGGGTGAGTGGTGGGGCTTCTCCATGCTCGATTCCAACTCGATCGGGCGCCTCCTTGCTCTTTCTCCCGTTACGTGGACCGAGGGCTGGCCCTATTTCGGTCTTCCGGGAAATCCCGGCCGCACGCCCAGAACCTGGGTCAAGCCGAATACCGGTGCCACCGATACGCCGCACGCGCCTT
Source organism: uncultured Acidobacteriia bacterium (assembly GCA_903851195.1). Lineage (GTDB taxonomy): Bacteria > Acidobacteriota > Terriglobia > Bryobacterales > Bryobacteraceae > BOG-234. The sequence goes on along the minus strand of CAINNJ010000023.1, from coordinate 43,293 downwards.
ATCGCCGCGACGACGATTTTTCCGGCCCCGAGCCGGAACCCGTGTGGCAGTGGAACCACGTGCCGGCGGAGGGAAAATGGTCGCTCACCGAGCACAAGGGATTTCTGCGGCTGCACAGCCTGCCCGCCGATAATCTCTGGGCCGCGCGGAACACTTTGACACAACGCGCGGTGGGACCCCGCTCCCGGCCCACCGTGGTGCTGGAAACCGCCGGACTGAAATCCGGCGACGTTGCCGGCCTCGCGCTGTTCAACCGGCCCTATGCGTGGCTGGGAGTCGAACGAAACGCCGATGGGATGTCGATCGCTCAGTTTAACGAGCAGACCGGTGAAACCGCCCGCGTGCCGCTGACAAGCGGACGGGTGTGGCTTCGGGCTTCCAGCGATTTCCTCGACAATCGTTCGCAGTTCAGCTACAGCACGGACGGGAAGGTTTTTCACGAGATTGGCCCCGAGGTGAAGATGACTTACAGCCTGGCCACCTTCCAGGGTGTCCGCGACTCTCTCTTCAGCTATAACCGGGAAGGCTCCGAGGGCGGTTTCGCCGACTTCGACTCGTTCACGATGAACGAATCCGCGCCCCGCGGTCTGACGAAGCCGATTCCCTGCGGACATCGGATCGCGCTGACGGCCCACGCACAGGAACCGTCGACCCGGATCGCCGGCCAGTCGGATTTTACCGTGGTGGACCGAAAACTCGGACGAGTGGCGCTTCGGGGCGGGGACGGTTACCTCTCCGTAGCTTCGGACGGCTTGGTATCGGTTCGTAAACAGAGCCCCGGCGACGGCGAGACCTTCCAGTGGATTGAAACCTTCACGGGCGAACTGACGCTGCTGTCGCTCCGCAGCCACCGGTATCTCCGCCTGGACTTCGCCAGCGGTAAACTCGTCGCCGACAGTCCCGGACCTCTGCCTGACGGCAAGGACGGCGTCCGGTTCAACTGGCGCGAATCGCGATAAGAAAAAGGAATCCATGAACACTCGTTCCGTTCACACCGCAGCTTTCTTCCTCCTGGCAGCAACTTTGGCGGGAACCCTCCGCGCGCAGTCGCCGGCATCCCTGACCGTCGACCTGGACCGGCCAAAGGCCACCGTAAGCCCCACTCTCTACGGACTGATGACGGAAGAGATCAATTACTCCTACGACGGCGGCCTTTATGCCGAACTCATCCGGAATCGCACTTTCCGCTCCGACTGGACTGGAGTATTGAACTGGTTTGTCGTCGAAAAAGGATCGTCATCCGCGAAAATCAGTGTCGATTCGGGGACCGGGCCCTCTGCCGCGCTGGCCGGCAGCGCGAAGCTCGAGGTTACAAAAGCGGATACCGGCAATCCTGCGGGCATTCTCAACGAAGGCTATTGGGGCATGGCGATTCGCCCGAACACGGAGTACACGGGATCGTTCTTTTCCAAAGGCGAAAAAGAGTCTCCCGTGCCAGTGCAGATCGCGCTGGTGTCGGATCAATCCGGAAAGGTGCTTGCCAAAACTTCTGTCTCTGTTTCTGGAACAGCGTGGAAGGAATACAGGTTCAGTATGCGGTCCGGAACGGTTGCGGCGTCTTCGGAAAATCATCTCGAACTGACTCTGGACAGGCCGGCGACGCTTTGGCTCCAGCTGGTTTCGCTGTTCCCGCCCACGTATCGCAATCGCGCCAACGGCAACCGCGCCGACATCATGGAAAAACTGGCGGCCATGCGTCCTTCGTTCCTGCGCTTTCCCGGCGGCAACTACCTGGAAGGCAACCGCATTGAAACCCGCTTTGACTGGAAGAAGATGATTGGCCCGCTCGTCGACCGTCCCACGCATCCTTCGACCTGGAGTTATCACTCGACGGACGGAATGGGCTTGCTGGAGTTCCTCGAGTGGTGCGAAGACCTCCGGATGCAGCCGCTTCTTGCCGTCTATGGCGGCTATTCCCTCGGTGGTCAGGTAGTCAAGCCGGGCCCCGACCTGGAACCCTACGTACAGGACGCTTTGGATGAGATCGAGTATGTGACGGGCGGACCGGACACGAAGTGGGGCGCGGTGCGCGCGAAGAACGGGCACCCCGCGCCGTTCTCCCTGTCGTGGGTGGAAATCGGCAACGAGGATAATTTTGACAAAGCAAAGACCTACGACGGGCGTTATGCGCAATTCTACAAGGCGATCAAGGCAAAGTATCCGAAGCTTGAGATCATCGCCACCATGCCCGTCAGCGGCATCACGCCCGACATCGTTGACGACCACTATTACAAACGCGAGCAGGGCATGTTCGAACTGGTCAGGCACTACGACCAGGCCGACCGAAAAGGTCCGAAGATCTTCGTTGGCGAATGGGCCACGCGAGAGGGATCTCCCACGCCCAACTTTGGCTCAGCCCTGGGCGACGCCGCATTTTTGACCAGTCTTGAACGAAACAGCGATCTTGTGGTGATGGCAGCCTACGCGCCGCTTTTCGTGAACGTGAATCCTGGCGGCATGCAATGGAGCAGCGATCTGATCGGCTACGACGCGCTGAACAGCTACGGATCGCCGTCTTATTACACACAGGTGATGTTTGCCTCCTGTCTGGGGGATAAAATCGCCACTTCCGGTTTGACGGGCGGCGGCGACAAATTCTTTTACTCCGCGACATCGACCGTGAAATCGAAGGCTTGTCTGAAGCTTGTGAATGCGGCATCCACGCCGCAGCCGGTGAGTATCACGATGAATGGCCTCGGAAGCGGAACCCATACGGCTCGGATTGAGACCCTCCGGGCAAATACAACCTGGGCGACGAACACCATCACGGAACCGGAGAGGATCGTTCCGGTGCCATCGAAACTAACGGTCAGAGGTGAGAAAGTGGAGTATACTTTGCCGCCTTATTCAATACAGGTTTTCGAAATCGACCTGAAATGAAGTGATCGCCCGCCGGCCCCCCCGTTCGGAAGCTGATGATGAGCAGGCGCGTCGTTTCGCGCCGCGCCTGCCGCCGATCCGAACCGACGCCTGGGCGATTCAAGGCCGACGTTATGACGCTGCCGAACGGCTCAGTTGCAGGTCTTGCCCGCGCAGAGATTCTTGCTGAAGAACGGCATCACGTGATTCTGAAAGCGATCCGCCACAGCGCTGGTGTGCGTGCCGCTGTAAATCTCGAAACTGTTGGCGATTCCGTACTTGTCCAGAACCTCGTGCAATTGGGCCGCGCCGGCTTTGAGGCCGTCCTGGTCACCTACGTCGATCGAAATCGCACGGTATTGACGCAGGTTGCCGATATATTGATCGATGAACGCCAGCGGAGCATTTGCCGCCCATTTCGCGAGAACATCCGGATTCACCACGCCATTCTTCGTCGGAAGATCGAGGTAGAACGGCGGATTCTTCGGATCGGGCGACCATGCCGCGGCCGAGGCAAGCTGAGCCCGCAGGCCGAAGGGTAGTTTCGCCGAGTCCGCCGCCGACTTCACCGATTCGAGCGCTTTCTCCGTCTCCGGGTTGACCGGACCGGCGCCGCGCGCCGTCATACAGCACGGGCTCATGATGTACAGGCTTCCGAACACATCCGAATGCTTCATGCCGATGCGGCTCGCGCCGTAACCGCCCATGGAGTGGCCAACCAGCCCACGGCTGGTCCGTTTGGGGATTGTCCGGTAGTGAGTGTCGATGTAGGCAACGACGTCGTGGGCGATGAACTGCTCAAAGTCGCCCGTGGTCGGCGAACCTGAATACATGGAGCCGTTGTGAATGGTCTTCGAGTCGGGCAGAACGACAATCATGTTCTGCGCCCCCTGCGCGAAAGCGCCCTCGATGGTTTGTGGAACCACGATCTCTTTCGTCCACTGCTCTGCTCCGATCGAGTAGCCGTGCAAAGCATAGACCACGGGATAGCGCCGATTCTTTTCGGCCGAGTATCCCGGCGGGAGGAAGACGATCACGGCCCGATCGACATCATCGCCCTCCAGATTGCCTTCCAGCGCGTTGCCGTGGATCTTTATGCGCTCCACTGTGACCGGCTTCGCGCCCGGTATCACGGGGGGCACTTCCGTCTTCACCTGAGCCGGCGCGATAATCGAGAGACTCAGAATCAGCCCGATCGAACGGATTGTTGTTTTCATATTCGGTTCAAATGTTCCCCCAAAGCGCAGGAGCCGATGAGATTCTATATGATTCCGGAGGCCCAATGCAATCGCTTTCAGCATCGCCTGAAGCATCGCTTTCAGCGATCGGGGCAGCTTCCTCTTTGAGACCACGGGGTGTCGTCAGGAGCGGCTCCCGATCTTTGCCGCGGGACGTTTCCTGGTCTGCTCCCTGCAACGAACTGCAAGCCTTACACACCCTCAAACCGTTCCAGATCATTGCGGTACAATCGATGGCTGATGATGAGTCTGGAAACCGTTGCAAAAAGAGCGCGGGTTTCAACCGCGACGGTTTCACGCGTGCTGAATGGCGTCGACGTCGTGAAAACTTCGACTCGGGCCCGTGTCATGAAGGCCATCGCGGACCTGAAATATCACCCGAATCTCCACGCCCGCAGTCTCGCCGGCGCCGTGAACAAGACGATCGGCGTCATCGTCTCCAATCTGGACAATCCGTTCTTTCTGGACGTTTACCGGGCCGTTGAGAGCGATTGCCACGCCGAAGGATACGAGGTGATTGTCGCGAACACCCTGTATCGGCCCGAACAGCTGGCGGCAAGCGTCCGGATGATGATCGGCCGACGTGTGGCGGGCCTCGCCCTCATCGTCTCGGAGATGGACGAAGGCATCGTGCAGGAACTGACCGAAGGGCAGATGCCCGTCGTGCTCTACGATGTTGGAGCCGCCGGCGGACACGTGACGAAAATACGGGTCAACTACCGGCGGGGAGTGGAGCGCGTGGTCGACTATCTGACCACGCTGGGCCACACGGATTTCGGCGTCATCGGGCATCACTCCGGGCTGGCGCCGATCAGCGAGCGCTGCAATGCCGTCCTTGAAAGCGCCCGTGCCTCCGACCCGCGCGCGACGGTAAGGCAAGCTTTAGATGCCGACGGTCTGGAAGGTGGAAGGCGCGCCGCCGCGGACCTTTTGTCCGCCGGCACGCTGCCCACGGCGATTATCTGCGTCAATGACATCATGGCCGTGGGGGCTCTGCTGGAACTGCGGGATCGCGGGCTTCGGGTTCCCCGCGATATTTCCGTGACCGGTTTTGACGACATCGAGCTGGCGAAATTCTGCTATCCGGCTTTGACGACAGTGAACATCCCGCGAGACCAGGTCGGTCATACCGTTTTTCGGAGTCTCGCCGTCGGCGCCGGCGCCGGAGATGCCCTCGGACGGGAATTCTCCGTGAATCCCGAACTGGTCGTGCGCGAGTCCACAGGCCCGGCCCGCGCTTCAGCAATCTAGTTTGCCGCGCGGTGCCCGCACTCGCGGCTCGGTTGCCGCTGCCTGGCGAATGAAAGCGCTTGCCTGAATTCCGCTTTTGCGAGGCCCGTGGCGGAATGTAAGCGCATCCTTTTATATATAATGATGGGGTGGCCGCGCGCAGAAACCGATACTCGTCCCGAAGTCCCTTCCCGATGCCCGTTCACGCTGAGAAACGGCTCCCGGGCGGTGTCTTTCCGGCGCCCCTCTTTCTGCTGGCGATAACCTTATCGATCCCGTTTCACACGGACGCCGCGCCCCCGTTTGTCGGCGCCGACGCCTTCATCCAGAAGAATTGCGCCGGATGTCACAACGCTTCCGTCCGCAGCGGGGGCCTCGATCTTTCGAAGCTCGCCTTTGAACCAGCCAACCCGGACAACTTTGGCGCGTGGGTCAAGATTCACGACCGTGTCTCCGCGGGTGAAATGCCACCGGTCGGCATGCCTCGCCCGGCGGCTGCACCCCTTAAACAGTTTGTCAGCGATTTAGCGGCCGCGCTTACGGGCTATGAACGGACGGTCATTTCCGAACGCGGCCGTGCCGGTCTCCGGCGCCTGAACGCCTACGAGTACGAGAACACTCTGCGCGACCTGCTGGCCGTTCCCTGGGTCCAGATCAAGGCGAAACTCCCGCAGGATGGCGAAGCTTTCCGTTTTAATAAGATCGGCTCGGCGCTCGACGTATCGCACATCCAGCTCGCCCGTTACATGAGTTCGGCCGATTATGCGATGCGCGAAGCGATGTCCTCCAGACTCGTCCAGCCGCCGCCGGCAATCACTCGGGTTTATGCGCGGCAGGAGCCCTCTCTGGCCCGCAACTTTCGTCCGCGCGAGGGCAACACCCGCACCGACCGGCTCAACTTCCCCGTGCTCGATTCCCATGCGCAGCCCGATGTCCGCGCGGGGCGCAGCCCCATTTCCAGCCCGGAAACCAAAGAGCGCGAGGCCATCGGCCGCGTCTCCAGCATCTTCTCCGATGCGGGCGGTTTCAGCTGGAGCAGTTTTCGCGTCCCCACACCGGGCCGGTATCGAATCAAAGTAAAGGGCTACAGCATTTGGGTCAGTGGCGGCGGCGTCGACCACTGGAATTACGAGGGCTTCGGCCAGCAGAAGACTGCCTATCTGAACGAGCCCACTTACCATCGGCCCAACAGCGATGAAGTGTGGCCGGGCCGCCGTAACGAACCGATCGGCGTTTATGCGCAAAGCTCCGGCCAGTCTCGTCCTCTGGCGGAGTTCGACTTCTCACCGGAACCCGCGGTGAACGAGGTGGAAGTCCTGCTCGGCGCGAATGAGACGATTCAGACCGACTGCATGCGCCTCTTCCGTACCCGCGTGAATGGCAGCGAGGAAGCTTATGTCAACCCGCTTGCGCAAAAGGACGGAATGCCCGGCGTCGCCTTCCAGTGGATCGAAGTCGAAGGCCCGCTCCGTGACGAGACCGCCGGCGCGGGCTATCGCCGGATGTTCGGCGACCTGCCGATGCGCCGCCTGAAAGAAAATGAGCCGGGCGGCGTGACGCTTCAGATCGTGGCCCCGCCGCCGCCGGGCGAAGCCAACGCCCCGGGCCCCGGCGGGTTCCGGGGCCGTGGCCCGCGCCTGCAGGATGTCCGGGTGGAAGTCGACACCGAACACCCTCGTGAGGATGCCGAGCGTCTCATTCGCGCTTTTCTGGCCCGGGCTTACCGCCGGCCGGTCGAAGAGGCGCAGGCGAAGCGCTTTCTGGCCCTCTTCAACCAGCAGTTCGAACTGGGCCACGGTTTCGCGAAATCGCTGCTTTCCACCTATACCGCGGTGCTCTCTTCTCCGGCCTTCCTGTACGTGCAGGAGGCGCCAGGCAAACTCGACGATTATTCGCTCGCCACGCGGCTTGCCCTCTTCCTGTGGAACTCCGAACCGGACAGCGAACTCCGATCCCTCGCCGCGGCGGGCCGGCTCGGCCAACCCGAAGTTCTCACCGCGCAAACCGACCGGCTGCTCAACGACCCGAGAAGCCGCCGCTTCGTCGATGCCTTTACCGACTACTGGCTCGACCTTCGCAAGATCGACGACAGTTCGCCGTCGACGACTCTGTACAACGATTACGAACTGGACGACCCGCTCAAGCTCGCCGCCGTGGAAGAGACGCGGCTCTTCGTCCAGGAACTGTTCGCCCGCAATCTTCCGGCGCGTACGATTATCGATTCGGATTTTACGTTCCTCAACGAACGTCTGGCCCAGCACTACGGGGTGCCTGGGGTGACTGGCGCGAGAATGCGTAAGGTCACCCTGCCGAAAGACTCTGTACGGGGCGGGCTGCTCACTCAGGCCAGCGTGCTGAAGGTGACCGCCAACGGCACAACGACATCGCCGGTTCTCCGCGGGGTTTGGATTATGGAGCGCATCCTCGGCTTCCGCACCGCACCGCCGCCCTCGGTTCCCGCCATCGAGCCCGATATCCGGGGCGCGGTCACGATTCGGCAGCAACTGGACAAGCACCGCGCCGACCCCACGTGCGCCTCGTGCCACCGCAAAATCGATCCTCCCGGCTTCGCGCTCGAAAGCTTCGATGTCATGGGCGGCTGGCGCGACCACTACCGCGCCTTCGCCGACGGCGTGAAGCCCGAGCCAGGCATCGGCCTCTCGGGACAGCGATTCGCGTTCCGTTACGGGCTGCCGGTGGATTCGGCGGGCGCGCTTCCCGACGGACAGACGTTCCATGACATCCGCGAATTCAAGCGACTGCTGCTCGAGCGCGAACAGCAGAGAGTCGCCGCGAACGTGGTGGGTCAGCTTACCACCTACGCGACGGGCGCTCCCATCGGCTTCCTGGATCGCCGGCAGGTCGACGGGATTCTGGAGAAAACCCGCGGATCGGGCTACGGATTCCGCAGCCTCGTACAAGGCATCGTGCAGAGCGATCTTTTCCAGTATAAGTAAGGCGAAACCCATGGACATTAAAGGACAAACCCGGCGCGGTTATCGCGCGATCCCGCGGCGCACACTGCTTCGGGCCGCCGGCGTCAGCCTCTCGCTGCCGCTGCTGAACGTGATGTTTGCATCTGGCGCCCGCGCGCAGAGCACCGGCGGGCCAGGCACAGGTGTTCCACGCCGGATGATCGGGATTTGCAACAATCTCGGCGTGTTGCCCGGCGAGTTTTTTCCCGCCGGGGCCGGCCAGGAGTACACGCCTTCGCCCTACCTGAAGATCCTCCAGGAACACCGGCGGGACTTCACGGTTTTCTCCGGCGTATCGCACCCTAACGTCGACGGCGGACACCCTTCCGATATCAGCTTCCTCACGGCCGCTCCGCATCCCGCGAGCAGTTCGTTCCGCAACACCATCTCCCTCGACCAGTACATCGCCGAACGCATCGGCAGCCAAACCCGCTTCCCCTCGCTTACGCTGGCTGTCAATACCGGCGCGCGTTCGCTCTCCTGGACGGGCAACGGCGTGGCCATCCCGCCGGAGCAAAGCGCCTCAAGCGTCTTCCGCCAGATGTTCATCCAGGGTACGCCCCAGGAAACCGAAGCGAAGATGGCGGAACTCGAAACCGGCCGATCCATTCTCGACGCCGTCGCCGACCAGGTCAGCGACCTGGAGCGGAACGTCGGCGCCAATGATCGCGCGCGCCTCGACCAGTACTTCACCAGCGTGCGCGACCTTGAAAACCGCCTCCAGGCATCCAAGGGATGGGAGCGCAAGCCCAAACCCGTGGTCCGGGAACGCGAACCACAGGACCCTTCGAACCCCGCGCAATACATGGCAAAGGTTGCCGCGATGTACGGGCTGGTGCGTCTGGCGTTCGAAACCGACTCCACCCGCTGCGTTACTCTCATGCTCGACAGCGTCAGCACCCCGGTTGTGGAAATCCCGGTTGTGGACGGCAAAGGAGCCACTATCAGCGATGGTTACCACAACCTCTCGCATCATGGAAAATCGGAGGCGAAGCTGGCCCAACTCCGCATCATTGACTCCTGGCACATGCGTCTGCTGGCGGATCTCTTCAAAGGTCTGAAAGGCGTCCATGAGGGAGGCGATACGCTGCTCGACCGCACGATGGTGCTTTATGGGTCGAACCTCGGTGACGCGAATGCGCATTCCACCATCAATATGCCGGTTCTGCTCGCGGGCGGAGGCTTCCGGCATGCCGGGCACCTGGCGTTCGACCGCAATCAGAATTACCCCTTGCCCAACCTGTTTGTATCCATGCTGCAGCGGATGGGAGTTGAAACGGGCAGGTTCGCGTCTTCCACGGGAACGATGTCCGGCCTCGAGATGACGAAAGCATGAGATTCCCGTCTTTTCGGGCAATCCGATTGGCCGCTGCGCTTTTTGCTCTCTTGCCGGCTATGGCAGCAGCGGAGCAAGTGGTTGTCGATTTTGAGAACGCCACGGTTCGGTTTCCCGACGACAAGCCAAACCGCGTCCCGCAGTGGGTGGAGAAAGGAGTCACGTTTTCGCTCGCCTGGGAGCCACGCCAATCGAAGGCGAAAGGGATGCTGGCATTCTTTCCGCACCTCGACTCCGGTCACAAAGGAATCGTTTGCGCCATGGCGACAGAGCCGATTCCGGTCCGGGCCACGTTCCCGAAGCCCGTGTCTTCGGTGACGGTAACCATGTGGGGATCCACCGGGATGCCGGCGCTGCTGGAAGCGTTCGATGCCGAGGGCAAGGTGGTGGACCGCGCGAGTCTGGACTCTGTGCCGGGGCGCAAGGCGCCCGGCGAGCCGGTGCCTGTTTTCACCATGACGGTGACGGCCAAACGCATCGCGTGGATCCAGTTTTCCGGGCCGCGGGAAGGCGAATATCTCGCCGCCGGTGAGGTCCGCTTCACACCGGTCGAAGACACCGATCAGAAATAAGGCTCGCGGCAGGTTTCACGCACGCCGACAGCAGAAGGCACATCGTCGCGAGTATAATTTGGTGGAGGCGGGGGGAGTTGAACCCCCGTCCGAAAAAGCCCGAAATGAAGAGACTACGTGCGTAGCCTGGCTCTGATTTTCATCCTCTGCCAAAGAGCCGGGCGAAACGGCAGAAGACTAGTCCGGTTGATCTCGGGTCTCGGCTACGAACAGAAGCCTGCTCCCTATCCCGCTGTGATGACACTCACTAGCTAGCCCGCAGGCTGACTAACCGGAGCGCACTGACTTAGTTTTTAATTAAGCAGCGTATGCAAACTGCTGATTATTGGCAGTTTTTGTTTTCCGATCGTTTTACGGGAGCTCGGAACCCGGCACGCCTCCGCATCGCGATTCGATCCCGTCGAAACCAATGCGCCCCCAACCTTGGGTCAATTCGACTATACCAGTTTTTTGGATGCGTGGCGCGCCCGCAGGTTTCAGAACGGGACGGCGCCCTAAATCGGCGTGTAGGGCCGGGCATCGGAACCAACGCGCAAAGTCCGAGAAACGATCTGGTCCGGCGGCAGCGCCAGAAGATGGGGACGGATCCCGATCAACACGTTGTTCTCCTCCTGATCCGTGGACACCTGACGGAACAGATACCCCAGCAGAGGCAGATTGGCCAGGCCGAGGAAGCCGCTGACGGACCTCGCCTGCGTCGTGTTCAGCAACCCGCCGATCACCGCCCATTCGTCCGTTCGCAATCTCACCTGCGAAAGCAGGTTCCGGCGTCCGATCACCGGAATGCCGTTGATGGCCTGGCCGGTCAGCACCTCAAAGCTGGTATCGAGAGTCAGCGTGACCTCGCCCATTCCATGCACAAACGGAGTCACCTTCAGCGTCAGGCCCAAATCTTCGAATGTAAAGGAAGGCGGCGGCGAATAGATCTGTCCCTGCTGACTGGGTGAGGCGGTCCCGAAATAGCCGCCGGTAATCACCGGATACTTCTCGCCTACGTGAAGGGTCGCCGCCTGTCCCGCCACGCTCCGGATCTGCGTCTGGTAAAGGGACTTCGAAGTCGTGTAGGTGTCGTTGAACATCGCCTGTGCCTGCGCGATGCCGATTCCGATCAGCGTCCTGCCGCCTCCGAAAGTCAGCAGATTGGTGACTCCCGAGGGAATCGAGACCGTGTTGTTCAGCAGGCGGCCGAGGACGAAGCCCGAAAAGCTGTTCGTCACCGTGAATCCGTAATTCGCCAGATCGCTGGATGCGACCTGAACAAATTCGAGGTCGATCATCACCTCCGGCCGGTACGCCAGCAACTGCTGCAACAGAGCGACCGCGGGCAAAACACGCGAAACCCGATCCCGCATCACGATTCGCGCCTGGGAGGTATCCCACGCAATCTTCTCCACATTCGCCGTCTGACGGATCACCTGCGCGAGTTCGGTCAGTTCCTGGGTGGTGACAGCCTGCGGCACGGGAACGGCGATCGCCATGGTCTGTTCCAGATCGTTGCGCTTCTGCTGAGTGTCTTTCGCCACCATGAAAAGGCGGCTCGAAATCGGAATCAGAAAGGAGCCGGTGGCAGCCTGCAGGTCGTTCAGGGCTTCCCGATAATCCACCTGATCCACTTTGAAAGCGACCCGGGCGCCTCCGGTGGGGTAGTCGCCGTCGAAGACGGTCTGCAGCCCGAAACGCTCCGCCACTTTATCGAAGAGTTCACGCGGATCGGCATTCAGGTCGAAATCCTGTTTGCCTGCCCTGGCCTGCAGAGTCGGAAGCCCTTTCAGTTCGCGCGCCTGGGACATCTCGCGTTCCGTCATGCTGTCGAACACGTCTTCCGGCCCGATCCCCGGTGAAAACAATTTTTCCGGATCGGCCGAATCCGTCGCGGCGCGCTCGTCCGGGCGCGGCTGCGGTTTCGACTGACGCGCGGCTTTGGTCTGGAGGACCGCCATCTTTTCCTTATAGCGGCGATTCTTCGGCTGCAGGGCGGCGGCTTCCGAGTAGTAGATGTAGGCCTGGGCGGCCTCGTCGGATTTTTCAGACCGGGCGGCCTTTTTCGCCAGAGCCATCGCCGCTTCCTTCGGCGAATCCATGGACGAATTCACCGCCGAAAGCCCGTTGAAAACAAGGCCCGCCATCAGGATTGCCACCCGTCCCGGTCTCCTGATTTTGTTCGGCAGAGCCTTCATCAAAACAGGTGACGCTGCGAACCCTCCAGGCGTGCAGGTACTCCGGACTCTTAAGGACAGGCGTGCGACCATCGTCTGAGAATGCGTGCCCTGCCGCTCCTGCCCGCCGATCCGCTCCGACTCCTGCTCCCGATGCTTGTTTTCGTCGCCGTGGCTTCGGCCGGCATGATTCTGCGCAGGTTTGTTTTCAGCGCTTTGCGGAACTGGTCGGGGCGTACCGGGAGCAAACTGGGCGAACTGGTCGACGGAACACTGAAGGGCCCGGCCGTCCTCTGGGCGCTCATTCTCGCGCTCCACGTCGCGACCGCCAGTTCCGAACTGCCGCAACGCTATCAGCTCTGGATTCGCCCTACACTGGAAGTCCTCTGGCTCTGGTCGCTGATCTCGGGAACCAGCCGCTTTACGGCCAGAGCAATCCGGATTTACGGCGAGCGCGTTGCCGGGGCGCAATCCGTGACCACGCTGACCGAGAAACTGGCGCAGACCGTGATCGTGATCATCGGCCTGATCTGGATGCTCAAGGTGGTTTTCGACCTGAATCTCACCCCCATCCTGACCACCCTGGGAGTCGGCGGCCTGGCAGTCGCGCTGGCCCTTCAGGATACGCTTTCGAATCTCTTCGCGGGCTTCTACGTCTCGATTTCCGGTCTGGTCCGGATCGGCGACTACATCAAGCTCAACACTGGCGAAGAGGGCTATGTCACCGATATCAACTGGCGCTGCACCACCATGCGCACCGTGGCCTACAACCTCGTAGTGGTGCCGAACAACAAACTCGGGCAGGCTATTTATACCAACTATTTCCTGCCGGAACCGCGCATGGTCATGTCGGTGTCGTTCAGCGTCGGCTACGATTCCGATATCGACCGGGTAGAGGCTCTGCTGCTCGATGAGGCGAAGGCGGCGGTCGGAAAAGTGCCCGGGCTGCTCGCCGAACCAGAGCCCAATATCCGCTTCAACCCGGGACCGGGCGACTGGTCACTCGTCTTTCAGGTCAACTTCAACGTCGCGAAGTACTCCGATCAGTTTCTCGCCCAGAGCGAATTGCGAAAACTGCTGTTTAAACGCCTGCAGCGGGAAAAAATCAGCCTGCCGTTTCCAACGTATTCCGTGCAAATGGAGCAGAAATCCGCGTGACCGAGCTGATGCAGGCGCTCGCAAACACGCCCCCGGGAAAGGCGCTCGACCTGGCCTGTGGCTCCGGGCGGCATGCCGTCTGGCTGCGGGACCGCGGCTGGGCTGTGACGGGCGTCGACCAGACACTGCCGGACCTGCCCGGCATTCACCTCATCCAGGCCGATCTGGAGGCGCATGCGTACCGGGTGCAGACAGACGAGTGGGACCTGATTGTCTGCTGGCTCTACTGGCAGGCCGATTTGCTGCCGGAAATTGCCCGGGGTATCCGGGGCGGCGGCATGGTGGCGCTGGCGGGGAAAACCAGCGGACGCTTCGCCACGTCGCTCAGCCGATTCCGCGAGGCGTTTCCGGGCTGGGCGGAAATCGCTTCGGGAGAAGACGACGGGAAGGCCTTTCTGATCGCGACTAAGCCGGCGTAAGTTCGGGTTCCGGCTCGGGTTCGGCGAAAAACTGATCCACCAGATCCAGAATCTGCGGGGCTTCTTTGGCCTGGTATATGGAGACGCGCAGGGGACCGCCGCCGCGGACACCGTGCGTGAAGTAAGTGGCGAACTGCTTCATCTTGCCGATGGAATCGTCTTCGCTGCGCGCCAGCAGCATCTCGTAATAGGTCCGCATCATCTGGTAGCGATCCCGGTGAGAGGGTTCATCGTAATGGCCGGTCGCCAGATACTGTTCGATCTGCCGGAAGATCCAGGGATTCGAAGAAGCGGTCCGGCCCACCATCACCGCATCGCAGCCGGTTTCCTGAATCATCCGGACGGCATCGCGCGGGGTGACGATGTCCCCGTTTCCGATCACCGGAATCTTCACGGCGGCCTTCACGGCGGCAATTCGGGTCCAATCGGCCTTGCCGCTGTAGCCCTGTTCGCGGGTCCGCGGGTGCAGTGCGATGGCCTGCAGGCCACAATCTTCGGCCATCCGGGCCATCTCCACCATCACGAGTTCCTGGTCGCTCCAGCCCGCGCGAAATTTACAGGTAAACGGGATGCTGATGGCTTTCCGGACCGTTTTGAGGAGCGTTTCCACAAGCGGCAGATCGCGCAGCAGGCCGGAACCGCCATTGCACTTCACCACTTTATTGACCGGGCAGCCGAAGTTGATGTCGAGAATATCGAAGCCAAGTTCTTCGCAGACGCGGGCCGCGTCGGCCATGATCTCGGGATCGGCGCCGAACAACTGCGCGGAGATGGGGTGTTCCTCCGGCTGGAACGCGAGGTAGCGGGCGAGGGTGCGGTTGGGCTTTTTCGCCATCTTGCCCTCCGCGCGCAGGTGAGCGCTGACGCCGTGCGAACTGGTGAACTCGGTCATGATCAGGCCGCAACCGCCCAGGTTCCGGATGAAGCGGCGGAAAACCGTGTCGGTCACGCCGGCCATGGGAGCGAGCACGGTCGCGGGCGCGATCGTGACGTTTCCGATCTGAAACTGACGGGGGAAACTCACTTCCTCAGTTTAGCGTCCAGTTATTGCGATGAAACCTTTGCACGTGGGTTTACTGGTGATCGGGGCGGCTCTGGCGGGCGGGCTTGCGGTAAAAATGAGCCAGCCTCCGACATTTCGGCCGGGCGCTCCGGTCGCGGCGGGACCCGTGAAATCGCCACCGCGTGCGCCGATATCGGCTGAGCCGGCGGGGGCGTCCCCGGCGGCACCGGCTGCCGGGACTGTTGCGCCGCCTGCGGTATATGAGGACGCGGCTCCGGTCAGAGAAGGCCGGTTCCGACGGGCGGAACCGAAAGCGGTTGTCGTGAGGGCCGAAATGCGCCCTGCCGCTCCGAAGTCAACACCAGCGGTGCAGACGACGGCTCCGGTTGCTGAGGCGCGGCTTCCGGCAGCGTCACCGGCTCCGCCTCCGGTCGCCGCCCCGGTGCCGTATGAGCCGCCGCGTACAAACGAACCCGCCGTATCCGCTCCCCCGGCGGCCACGGTTCCCGAAGCCGCGCCGCCGCCCGTAAATGAACCGGCTCCCGCCGCGCCCGCTCCGCTCCAGGTCACTCTGCACCAGGGTACACAACTGGCAGTCCGGCTGGATCAGGCGCTCTCGTCCGATCACCTCTTCGCGGGCGACTCCTTCCAGGGTTCGCTGGCGGAGCCGCTGGTGGCGGATGGCTTTATCGTGGGCGAACGGGGAGCGCGGGTTTCGGGCCGTGTAGTGGCATCGAAAAACGCCGGACGTCTGAATGGAACCGCCGAACTGCAGTTGGCGCTCGCCTCATTCCAGACTGCCGACGGGCAGAAAATCGCCGTTTCCACGGAACCCTGGTCGAAACAGGGCAGTTCCGGCCACGGGGAAGACGTTGCGAAAATCGGCGGCGGCGCGGCTCTGGGGGCCATCATCGGCGCAATCGCGGGCGGAGGGAAAGGCGCGGCTATCGGGGCGGGAGTCGGGGGCGCGGCAGGCACGGGCGCGGCAGCCGCCACCCGGGGAAAAGCGGTGAGCATTCCGAGCGAGACGGTGATCCGCTTCCGGCTTGCCTCCACTTTGAAAATCACGGAGCGGCAGCTTTAGCGAAACGCGGCCCGAAGCGGCTCCGCGACGGAGCGGCGCTTCGGGCCGAAAATCCGCCGGCTCTTACGAACTGGCGGGTGTTTTGCGTTTGCGGGGCGCGGCGGCCTTGCGGGGCGCGGCGGCCTTGCGGGGCGCGCGCTTCGTCGGGGCGACGTTGCCGTTCGCTTCGCCGCCGGAAGCCGCGGCCTTCCGGCCACCCTTCTTGACGCGAGGCGAACCGGCGGTCGGCTGGCCCGGAACCACGGGCTGCGGCTCCTCGATTTCCTCTTCGTCGGAAATTTCGGGAATCGGCGGCGGCTCGGGCTCGGGAATGGCAGGCGGATGGAATTCGGCGCCCAGATGAACCATCAGGCTCTGGGTTTCCTCATCCGGCTCCACGCGAACCACGGTCTTGTCCTGCGCGTAGTTGAGGAACTCGCTGAACTCCTGGAATCCGAAACTCTTCCAGTCGAAGCCCGGCGATTCTTCCTTGACCCAGCCCACGAGTTCGTCCGCGGTGACGCCTTCTTCCATTTCCAGGCGATGGTTTTCGAGCACGTCGCGCAGGTAAGGCAGAGCCTCTTCCTGTTTGATCGTCTTTTCCGGAGCGCCCGTGCGTTTCCGCTGGATCATGTAACGGCCTTCGCCGCCGGTGACCAGAATGAGGTCGGATTTCCGCAGCCGCTCGATGAAGTCGGTGAAAGACCCGGCTCCGTAGGCGCGCTCGCTGAAACTGGAGTCCAGTTGCAGCATGGTGGATTTCAGAAGCCCCAGTTGCGGGCGGACTTCGCGGCGTTCCAGAACCTGCAGGGCGCGCTCCACCAGGGGCATCGCCTGGTGCAGATCGAGCACCGGGCGGCGCTGTTGCGGCTGGTTCTGCTCCCGCGGCGGACGCGCTTCATGGCGCGGCGTGGAAGGAGGAATCACCTGCGTGCCCGAACCGGCCGGCGCCGCGGTTCCCTGCGGGGCGGCAATCTGGGCGGTCTGCTCTCCGCGATCCTGCTGCGGCTGTTGCTGCTGCCGGTCGTGCCTCTGGTGAGGCCGCGACGGTCGCGAGTCGTCCAGCATGGACTCATAACTGATGAACTCGTGGCAGTTCTTCTGCAGTATCGTGCTGGTAAACGCCTTGCCGCCGACGACGAAGATCGTCTTGTCGTACTGCTTCAGCTTGTTCACCAGGGCGATGAAATCGCTGTCGCCGCTCACGATGCAGTACGCATTGATGTGGTCGTGAGTGAAGGCCAGTTCGAGCGCATCCAGCGCCAGGTTGATATCCGCGCCGTTTTTGTCGCCCCGGGGGGAAGGGTCGCGCTGCACCATCTGCACCGCGTATTCCGAAAGCTGGCGGGTCGAATTCTCCAGCTTGCCCCAGTTGGCGTAGGCGATTTTGGTGATAATCTCACCGCGCTCCTTCAAAGCTTCCAGAACCACGGAAACATCGAACTCGCGCTGCAGCGTGGATTTCACGCCGATCTCTATATTGTCAAAATCGATGAATACCGCGATTTTGAGGTGCTTTTCCATTTCCACCTTCGCGAAGCCCGCGCCTCTGGTGGTTCAAAGGTGGCGCGTTTGCTTCCGCATTTCCTGCCGATCCCAAATTCTCGATGCCGTTACTGCAAGCCTGCCGCCTCGCGGACGCATGCAACGATTGTGTCCAGCGACGCGCCTGGCTGAAAAACTCTGGTAACGCCCAGCCGTTCCAGTTCCCGGGCGTCGTCGTCCGGGATAATTCCGCCGACTACCACTTTTACGTCGGCCATTTCCTTCTCACGCAACAATTCCATCACGCGCGGGACAATGGCATTGTGCGCGCCGGAGAGGATCGAAAGCCCGATTACCTGCACATCTTCCTGCAGGGCGGCGTTCACGATCATTTCCGGAGTCTGACGTAAACCAGTATAAATGACTTCCATGCCGGCGTCGCGGAGGGCGCGCGCGATCACCTTCGCGCCGCGGTCGTGACCGTCCAGCCCCGGCTTAGCCACCAGCACACGCAAAGGAGGTTTCATCTCAGATAACGGGCCGTTCTTCCCACGTGCCAAATACGTTTTTCAGCGTTCCGCATATTTCTCCCAGGGTCGCATAATGACGCACCGCTTCAATAAGAGGGGGCATCAGATTGCCTCCGCCTTCCGCCGTCCGCGCCAGGTTCCCGAGCGCCCGCCGGACTTCATCCCCGCCGCGGCGGGCACGCAACTCCCGCAGTTTCGCGCGCTGCCTGGTCTCCGCCGCCGGATCGATCCGCAGAAGTTCAAGGGGCTTCTCCGCCTGCTCCTGAAAGCGGTTCACGCCCACCACAACGGTTTTGCCGGCTTCCACGTTCTTCTGGTATTCGTAACTCGCGGCGGCAATTTCGGCCTGCGGAAAGCCGGCCTCGATCGCCGGAACCATACCACCCATCGAATCGATTTTCGCGATGTACTCGCGGGCGCACTGATCGAGGCGATGTGTCAGGTTTTCCACGTAGTAGCTGCCGCCGAAGGGATCCGGCACGGCGGCCAGACCGCTTTCATACGCGATGACCTGCTGGGTTCGCAGCGCCAGCGTCGCCGCGGCTTCGGACGGCAGAGCGAACGCTTCGTCCAGCGAGTTGGTATGCAGCGACTGCGCCCCGCCGAGCACCGCGGCCATGGCCTGCAGCGTGGTGCGGACCACATTGTTATACGGCTGCTGCCACGTCAGCGTGCAGCCCGCGGTCTGGGCGTGGAAGCGCAGTTTCAGGCTGCGCTCGTCGCGCGCGCCATAGCGGTCGCGCAGCAGAGTCGCCCAAAGCTGGCGGGCGGCGCGGTATTTCGCGATTTCCTCGAAGAAATCGTTGTGAGCATTAAAGAAGAAGCTGAAGCGGGGCGCGAATTCGTCGATCCCGAGACCGCGTTCGATGGCGTGATCCGCGTATTCCAGTCCATCCCGCAGCGTGAACGCGAGTTCCTGCAACGCGGTGGATCCGGCTTCCCGGATGTGATAGCCGCTGATGGAAACCGGGTTGAAGCGGGGCGTCTGGCGCGCGCCGAATTCGATGGTATCGGTCACCAGCCGCATCGAAGGGCGCGGCGGAAAGATGTACTCTTTCTGTGCGATGTATTCCTTCAGGATGTCGTTCTGCAGCGTGCCGGAGAGGTTCGCCCATTGCGCTCCCTGCTTTTCGGCCGCCACCAGGTACATAGCCCAGATCACGGCGGCCGGCGAGTTGATCGTCATGGAGACGGTGACGTCGGCGAGCGGAATCCCCGCGAAGAGGGTCTCCATGTCATCCAGAGAAGATACCGGCGCGCCGCAGTGACCCACCTCGCCCGCGGCCATTTCGTCGTCGGCATCGTAGCCCATCAGAGTCGGCAGATCGAACGCAACGGAAAGACCGGTCTGGCCCTGTTCGAGTAAGTAGCGGTAGCGGCGGTTGGTCTCTTCCGGCGTGGAAAAACCGGAGAACTGGCGCATGGTCCAGAGCCTGGTGCGGTACATGCCTTCGTGAATGCCGCGGGTGTAGGGGAAATGGCCGGGCGCTGCAGGCGGGTTCGCGACATCTCCGGATTGATAAAAGGCGGGTCCCCGCGTGGGCATGAATTGATTGTGCACCATGATAAAACTCTGAGATGCAGTCTGACCGGGAAACCCTGACTGAAGCCAGACCCGTGACACCGTCACGCCTGCAGGCGATCGACGCTTTTCGCGGTCTGATCATGATCGTCATGGCGCTCGATCATGTCCGCGATTTCTTTCATCGCAGCGGGTTTTCGCCGGAAGATCTTGCCCGCACCACGCCGGTGCTCTTTTTCACGCGGTGGATCACGCATTTCTGCGCGCCCGGGTTCGCCTTCATGGCGGGCATGGGAGCGTTTCTGTGGTGGTCGCGGCGGCAGCGTTCGCGCGCCGACCTGACCCGCTACCTGCTGACGCGGGGGCTCTGGCTTCTGCTGCTGGAAGTGACGGTGATGCGCCTCGCTTTCAACTTCAGTTTTTCGCTGCAGTACCCGGTGCTGCTGCTCGTCTTCTGGTCGCTGGGCGGCAGCATGATCGCGCTGGCGCTGCTGGTGCAGTTGCCTGTGCGGGTGCTGGCGGCGCTGAGCATCGCGATCATTGCGCTGCACAATTTTCTCGACCCGGTCACGGCGGCGCAGTTCGGAGCCGCCGCGCCGCTGTGGAACGGGCTGCACCAGCCTGGGGCTTTTCCGGTGGCCGGCATGTTCGTGGTGGTGGGATACCCGCTGCTGCCGTGGATCGGCACGATGGCGGGAGGGTTCTGCTTCGGCCGGATTTATCTGCCGGCGGCGGAGCGGCGGCGGAGCGTTCTGATCCGGACGGGGCTCGCGTGCACCGTGGCCTTCGTCGCATTGCGCTGGTTGAATCTCTACGGAAACCCCCTACCTTGGGCGGTGCAGCGCTCCGGTGTGTTCACGCTGCTCTCCTTCCTGAACTGCACGAAGTACCCGCCGTCGCTCGATTTTCTGCTGATGACGCTGGGACCCGCGCTGCTGATTCTCGCGTGGTTCGACCGGCTGCGCTTCGGCGCCAACAATCCGCTGATGGTGTTCGGACGCGTGCCGTTCTTCTTCTTCGTGGTGCACTTCTTCGCCATACACGCGCTGGCGGTAGTGATGGCTTTGCTGCGGTACGGGAACGCGGCATGGCGGTTTGCGTGGAGTCCCCTGCCCTCCATGGGTGGCGACGCGAAACTGTTTCCGCCCGATTTCGGATATTCTCTGGGCCAGACGTACTGCATCTGGATTCTGCTGGTGGTGGCGCTTTATCCGTTGTGCCGCTGGTTCGGAAATGTCAAGGCGCGGCGGAAGGACTGGTGGCTGAGTTACCTGTAAGATCGGCCCGGACGCCAGGCTTGTTTCATCCGGCGACTTCCCGGGTAAGTGCGATGCGGCAGCGATAAGACCGGGCGCGCGCGAGCATGTCCCGCATGCCTCCGGCGGCCAGGGCTTCCAGCAGTTTCCGGGCAACATTCCGGCGCCCGCGCGAACTCGCGTCCTGCACGGCTTCGGTCAGCAAGGTCTCCACATGCCCGGGCGGCGCGGCTTCGAGACCGAGCATTTCGGCAAGCAGTGCCGCTTCCGCCCGGCGTTCCTCCCTGAGCCGATCGAAAGCGCCCTGCGAATCGGGACCGTGAAAGCTGCCGTCCGCGAAGGCCACGCAGTCGAGAGACGCGCGAATCTGCAGCATGCGCCGCAGGTTGTCCAGATTCATGCGTCCGCGTGTGTCGGCGGCCACTTCACCGCGAATTACCAGCGCCGTGTACGCGGGTTCCGCGCAAACGAAACGGGTGACACCGGGGCGCAGGTCGGCCTTCTCCGGATTCCGGAGCGTATCGGCATAATGCACCACCGAGTACTCCTTCGCCCGCGCGCCGAGCATGTCAAAGCGCACCCCCAGCAAGGCGATGGTCCGCGAGGAGTTATTTTCCACGATGACGGAAAACGGCAGTGCCGGCCGAAGCAACTGACGCGGCGCGCGTCCCAGGATAGCGGTCAGCGCGGTCTCGAACTCAGGAGAATCGGGACCGTGAAGTCTGACCCCAGGAACGCTGGATGCGGCAACTTTCATGGCCTGGCATGGATCCGCGTCCACCGGTGCGCGTTCATATCCCCCAGCAGCGGCGATTGCCAGCCGAACTGCGGGTACTGATTCAAATGGGCGGCCGATTTAAAGCTGAGTCCGCAGGCGTGCCCGGCGGCGGCGAGGAAGGTCATCTTCGAGGCCATGGCGGAATCGGTAACCTTATTCTGCACGGCCCCGGCGGGTTCATAAGGTGCTTTCCAGTCGCCCATGCCGCGGACGGAAAGATCGACGTGGCCGCAGAGCGTGCGTTCGCTGGGCTGGTTCTTCTTCGCCAAGACGTCGTAGTGATCGGCGAGGAAATGCCTGGCCATAGCGGAATCGATCCGCCCCTTGTTTTCCTGCATCAGCTGCTCCCAGCGGACCCGGCGGGCGTTCGAACTCAAACCGGGCTCTGCCGGATTGAACGTGGTCTCCTCTTTCAGCAGCTTCCGGTTAATGGGAAAGTTGGCGCCCGTGAAATAGCCGTCTTTCGTGCGCTTCAGTTCCACGTTCCGGAGACCCAGTTCCAGACTGGCGATCTCGTTAGTTTTCGTATCCGCCACCAGCCAGTCGTTGGCATACCCGCCGTTGTTGCCCTCCTGCATGATGCGGGAGAAATCGTCAATGGTTTCGGCGTACTGCATGGCTTTGCGGGCACGCACGAACTCGGCAATACCTTTGGAGTCCCAGCCTTCAAAACCGGTTATGGTGGTTTCCGTGATCACGAGTCCGGCATCGTTCATGCCGAAATCGTCGCCGCTGTGGATCAGGCCCGGGTAGCCATCCATGACGAAGTGATGGCCTTTGACCGGTGTGATATCGAAAACGATGGTCCATCGCTGGCCGTCCATATAGCTGGTCCAGTTGTTGTGGGCGATGACGAATTTCCCGTCTTTGGTATAGCTGCCGGTGGCGACGAAAGCGCTGCAATGATCGGGCGCCGTCAGCGTCGCGGGTGATTTGATGCCGTGTTCTTTATCGTATTTCTGGATGTAATACGACCACTCCATGGACGCGTTGAGAGCAACAATATCCCAGATGTCGAGCGTGGCGCCGGGCTCGGTTTTCAGGCCGTCGGCGATGCCTTGTAGCTCTTCGCGGTATTCGGCGGGAATGTGCGGCCAGAGGATGTCGCGCGCGGCTTCGCGATAGAAAGTCCAGGGCTTATGGGAGTCGTGCATCAGCTCGAGCGTCTGCACCTCGAAACCGTCGCGGATTTCGCGGGCGAGAAGCGCCCCGTGCTGGAAACCGATTTCCGCGGGTGTGCCTTCGAGGTGAACATACGTCCAGCCATCCTGCGGAGGCTTGCGGGACGCGTTTTTCATCCGGGGATCCGGATTGGGGATTCTCACTGCCAGGGCCGCGACGACAAGAGCCATGAGCAGGATCACGGGGTAGGTTCGCCGCATCGTCCTATGATTGTAAACGAATGTTCCGGGGAGCGTTTTGAGCGAAGCGATGTCGAGGAAGCTGACGGCCCACGTCAAAGCGGCGGGTTGAGCGTCCAAGCTGAGTCCAAAGTTATTGGACAAGGTGCTGAGCGGTTTGCCGCGCAGCGAAAATCCGAACGTTCTGGTGGGCTTCGACACGGCCGACGACGCGGGAGTGTATCGATTGAGCGACGATCTGGCTCTGGTCCAGACCGTGGATTTTTTCACGCCCATCGTGGACGACCCGTTTACCTTCGGCGCGATTGCGGCGGCCAACTCCCTCAGCGATGTATATGCCATGGGCGGCGTGCCGATCTCCGCGCTTTCCGTGGTCGCATTTCCCGGGGACGGGGATATGGAAGTGCTCGGGGACATTCTCAAGGGCGGCCTGGAGAAGATGCGGGAGGCGGGGTGCGCGGTGCTGGGCGGCCATTCCGTGAACGATCCGGAAATCAAGTTCGGCTATGCGGTAACCGGCACGGTGCATCCGGCCCGGGTGAAGGCGAACAGCGGCGCGCGGGTGGGCGATGCCGTGGTGTTTACGAAGGCTCTGGGAACGGGCGTGATCGGGACGGCGCTGAAACGTGGTGTCGTGACGGCGGGTGCGGTGGAGGCCGCGACGGCGTCCATGCTGCGGCTCAATAAGAGTGCCTGCGAGGCGATGCTGTGTTTCGATGTCCACGGCTGCACGGATGTGACGGGCTTTGGAATGATCGGGCATGCGCGCGAGATGGCGGTCGCGAGCGGGGTCACCATCGAGATCGAAGCCGGGCGGGTGCCGCTGCTGCCGGGTGCGTTGGAAGCCGTAGCTGCCGGGGCGATTCCGGGCGGACTGAAGAACAATCGGGACTTTGCCGGGTGCGCCGTGGAAGTGGCAGGTTCGCCGGACGCCGGATTGATGCAGTTACTGTACGATCCGCAAACTTCAGGCGGCCTGCTGATCACCCTGCCGCATGCCGATGCCGAGGCACTGGAACAAATTCTGCCGGAGGCGCGGCGAGTGGGACGAGTGGTTCCGCGCGACAATAAGGCGATACGAATTCTATGACAGCCGACCCCCTGATTATCGCTCTCGATTTCGAGTCCGCCGCGGAGGCAGGGAAGCTGGTTTCGGCGCTGGGCGATTCGGCCGGATTCTATAAAGTCGGGATGGAACTTTTCGCCGCGGCCGGCATGGATTACGTGCGGAGTCTGGTGGACGAGGGCAAGCAGGTGTTCCTCGACATGAAGTACTACGATATCGGCGAAACGGTGCGCCGCGCGGTTGCCGTGGCGGCGAAATCGGGGGCTACTTTCCTGACGGTTCATGCCGTGGGACAGGTGATGCGGGCTGCGGTGGAGGGCCGGGGCGATTCTCCGATGAAGCTTTTGGCCGTGACCGTGCTGACCAGTTTCGACGACGGCGACGTGCGCGCGATGGGGCACGAATGTTCGGTAAGCGAACTGGTCGCCAGGCGCGTCCGGCAGGCCATGGACGAAGGGATGGATGGCATCGTGGGCTCACCACTGGAGGCCAAAGCGATCCGCGAGATCGCCGGACCGGGCGCGATTCTGGTGACCCCGGGAGTTCGCTCCGCCGGGGCCGCGAAAGGGGACCAGAAGCGTGTGGCAACTCCGGTGCAGGCGATTCGGGACGGGGCCAGCCATCTGGTGATCGGGCGGCAGGTGACGCGGGCTGCCGATCCGCCGGCGGCGTTGCGGGCAATTCGGGAAGAACTGGCAGCCGGCTGAGCGGCAGCTTTTTGGAACACATCGACTATTTCCTGGCCAATTACGGGTATTTCGCGATCTTCGCGCTGTTAATGCTGGGGATTGTGGGGCCGCTGATTCCGGACGACACGATTCTGGTGCTGTCCGGAATCGCCGTGCACCGGGGCCGGCTGGATCTGTGGGCGACCCTGGCCGTGGCTTACGCGGGCAGTCTTTGCGGAATCACGCTGAGTTACTCGATGGGACGTACCGGGCTGGTTTACGTTCTGAAGCGCGTGGAGCGGGTGGGGAAATGGGCGGACCTCCACCTGCCGCAGGTGGAGCGCTGGTTTGAAAAATACGGAAAATGGACGTTGTTTTTCGGCTATTTCATCGCGGGAGTTCGCCATTTCACGGCTCTCGCGGCGGGCATGAGCGCTGTGCCGTTCCGGATCTTCGCGCTCTACGCGTATCCGGGCGGCCTGGTGTGGATCGCCTCTTTCATCGGAATCGGCTACTTCATGGGGGCGGAATGGGAACAGTTCCACCGAAGATTCGAGCGCGGCGCGCTGGTCGTCGCGGGTCTGGTTGCGCTTGCAGGCGCCGGTTTCTGGTGGTTCCGGGAAAAAAAGAAGAGGACCGGGCTTCCGTGATTAACCGGGTTTCTTCCCCGCGGACGTATCGATCTGAACAAGACGGGGACCCTGCGGCGCTTCCTCATCGTCGTCCCGTTCGCCGTGATCGTCCTCGTAATCGGGGGCGAGGATCGAGTAAATCATATCGAGCTTGTCCTGGAGGGCGCTGTTCAATTCCTCCAGATAACGGATCCGTTCGAGCAACTCTTTTTCGCGTGACATAGATCCTTTATATTGTGCGTTGCTACGGCTTCATTTACAACCCGAGATCGGGGGATGGGCGACGGCTGGAACTGCTTCGCGGCGTGAAGAAGAATCTGCGCGCGACGGGCGTGGAAGTGCGCGAGTATCTGGCGGCGGGCGATCCGGCGGCGGAAGCGCGCACGGCCGTTCGGGACGGGTGCGATGTGGTGGTCGCCTGTGGGGGAGACGGCACGGTCAACGGAACGGCCTCGGCGGTTCGCGGATCGGGCGCGGTGCTTGGCGTACTGCCCCTCGGAACGCTGAACCATTTCGCGAAGGATCTGGGAATTCATGGCTTGGCGCAGGCGGAGCAGGTGCTGCTCACCGGCACGGTGCGGGAGATCGACGCCGGGTTCGTGAACGGGCGTCTGTTTGTGAACAACTCCGGGATCGGGATCTATCCGGTGATGGTGCTGGAGCGAGAGAAGGTTCGGAAAGCGGGAATTCCCAAGTGGCCGGCGTTCGCCTGGGCGTTCCTGCGAACGGCCGGGAAAATGCCTTTTATGCAACTGCGAATCGACGCGGACGGAGTGCCGATGGCCCGGTCGACGCCGTTCCTGTTTGTGGGGAACAACGAGTATGCGGTGGAGGGAAAGTCGCTGGGGACACGGCCGAGGCTCGATGGCGGCCTGCTCGGGGTGTATACGGCCCGGCACATCGGGCCGACGGGGCTCGCGCGGATTGCGTTTCGCGCGCTGCTGGGCACCATCCGGCATGACCGTGACTTCATTGCGTTCACCGCCAAACGGTTGACGGTGGAAAGGAAAGGCCGGATCCATGTGTCGCTGGACGGAGAAGTATGCCGGCTGACCGGGCCCCTGCGCTACTCGATCGTTCCGGGGGCCATTCGCGTGCTGGCGCCGGATGTGGACAGGGGCGTGGAGGAATGACGCGGACGATTGTGCACCTCTCCGATTTGCATTTCGGCCGGGTGGATCCGGGAATTCCGGACCGGCTGGTCGCTTCGATCCGAAGTGTTGAGCCGGATGTGGTGGCGGTGTCCGGGGACCTGACGCAAAGGGCGCGCCGCCGGGAGTTTCAGCAGGCCCGTGAGTTTCTGGATCGGTTGCCCGGAGAGTTGATCGTGGTGCCGGGAAATCACGATGTGCCGGCTATCGGCAATCCGTATCAGCGGTTCTTTTCAGACTGGGCCCGGTTCCGGGAATATATTCATCCGGAGACGGAACAGTCTTATGTGGATGAAGGCGTGGCGGTGGTGGGGATCAATACGGCGCGGGCGCTGGCATGGAAGGGCGGGCGAATCAACCGGGAGCAGATGGAGGCGGTGCGGGAGCGCTTTCACGCGGCTCCCGCGGCCGCTGTGAAAGTTTTGGTGGTGCATCATCCGCTGGATGTGCCGAGGGTCTGGCCGGGCAGTTCGGCCATGCGGGCTCGGGCCGCGCTGGCGCATTGGGAGGATTGCGGGGTGGATGTGATTCTGGCCGGTCACGAACACCGTGCGTTTGCCGGCGCCGCGGAGAAGTTGCGGATCGGGAATCACGATGCGGTGGTGGTGCAGGCGGGGACCGCGATGTCCACGCGGCTGCGGGGAGAAGTGAATTCGTTCAACGTATTGCGG
The DNA here is from genome assembly GCA_903851195.1 of uncultured Acidobacteriia bacterium. Lineage (GTDB taxonomy): Bacteria > Acidobacteriota > Terriglobia > Bryobacterales > Bryobacteraceae > BOG-234. The sequence goes on along the minus strand of CAINNJ010000023.1, from coordinate 16,164 downwards.
ACGAGCGAGCGGGAGATTGGGGTGGTTCGGATGAGCTGGGACGCCGCGCGGGAGGCGTTTTTGGAAAGTCACACGGAAAGGTTTTTGCGGGAGGGATGAATTTTATTGGCGGAGTTGATTGACAGATGGGGTTGGGGAAGGCAAAATAGAAGTTTACCTCCCATCTTGCGGATGTGGCGGAATTGGCAGACGCGCTAGATTCAGGTTCTAGTTGGGGCAACTCAGTGGAGGTTCAAGTCCTCTCATCCGCACCATTAAAATCAATAAGTTAGCCGGATTCTTGTGGACCCTGTCTATCTAGCAGGACCTTATTTTGGACCTTATCGCAGTGCGGAAACGGCAGAAGCGCCAGACCGCTTCGCCGACGCCGAGAAAGAAAACAAACGAGTTCCCTACTCGACAGGCTCGATTTCTACGCCGTGGAGTCAATGCCACTAGCCCTGAATTCTAGTGCGCCTGCCAAATCAGGCCGACCAACTAAAAAAGGCTTTTCGGTACTCCGAATCCAATCGCGGAAGCACCGCCGACTCGTCAGGTGGTCGGTCTGAAAACTGTCGCAACCACGTTTGAACGAAGCCGCTTTGCGGCGGACGCTCGCTCGCGAGTTTCTGGCAGGGGTATTATTTGGCAGGGCAACTGCCGATGTCACCGACCATCAGCGTAGCGGGATGGATGACCTACATTCGCGTAGCACGGATTTCACCTTGCGTGGCACGATCCCGGTTGAATGCCCAATAAGCAAGTGCCCGCCAAATCCCGGGCGGGCGGCTCCCTTCAAGCGTCTCCATAAAAAGTAACCCGGCGGCTGATTTCGGTAGTCTGAAGGCGCCTGGTCGCCCTCAAGCCGACCCCCACAACCCTGAATCACAGCAGTTTCCGAGCCGCGTGTTAATCGTCCGGAGAAGAGGACCTTCGGTACCCGCGAGAATTCATTCGCACTATAGAGTTTCTGCCGCGTTCCGGGCAATGGTCCTGCCGACGGTTTGGCCCGGGGAAATGCGGTCCCCTTGAGACGGGGATGACAGTCGTTTCCGCTCGACCTGAAATGGAGAGATCAGGGCCTCACAAGAACGGTGAGCAGAGCCGGTTCCGATTCCACAGACCGGTTCAAAAGAATACGCTGGCCGTCCCGGCTAACCGCGTAAGTGTTTACCGGAAGACCCCGAAACATAACTGCCCGGAAGTTGATGCCGGTATCAAACAATGTATGCGGGGTCCCGGCAACGAACGACTTAGCATCGCTCCTTACATCGACCGACATCAGCAGCCCGTTCATTGCAACGTAAAGGAGTTCACGACCATCATGTCGCCAGTGCGGTGAGACCCCCCCGTCCGCCGAAACGATCCACCTGTGCAGGCCGAGTGGAAAATCCTTCACGTAGATCTCCTTCCGGCCCGTTTCGTTGGAACAATACGCGATCCATCTGGGCCCCTGGGGCGACGAAGCGGGGGAGAAAGTTGCCCCGAATTCATTCGCGTTGGCAGCCGGAAATGACCACGCGGACTCTTTTCGCGGTGACGACAAAGGCGCGACCCAGGTAGTCAGGTGTTTGAAATCCGGCCAGGAAGTGAAGTACGCGGCGAACCGGCCATCAGATGACCAGTCGGTGGGAACCTTGATTCCCGGCGAGTCGAGCACGGACACCGACTCAGTCTTGTCTGAACGCTGGCGAACCAGCGACATGGCAGAATGGGTCCCATCGCTGAAGAGAACTTCAGATCCATCCGGTGACCAGACCGGGGAGAACGCCTGGACGCCTTGCGTTGCAATCCTCGACAGAGACCCGCGCCTGATATCGAAGATCCATAGCGAAGGCCCGGATGCTCCCCCGGACGGCTCGTCCTCCATAGCAATGTGACTGTCATCCGGCGAGAGCGCCCATGTGAGATACCCGTTACGCGGACCTACGGTTTCGAGCCGTCTTCCGTTACGGTCAAACCATGTCAGCTGTCGGTTCTTTGATTTCACGGGTTCGAAAACGACTGTTCCACCTGCGGACGCGGAAACACCTGGTCTGTCCGATCCGATGCGAACGGAGGGCGCAATCACCGCTGAAGCGCCACGAAACTCCAGCGTGTCAGGGTCAACCGACTGGGCCACCAGTGCGCCCCTATACACGAAAATCAGTTTCGCGGACCCGTTCGGGTCTTTGCTGTATGCTGCGCCCAGCTCTCCATTCACAAGGAACCTGGTTTTAGGATGATCAAGCGAACCCAGACGGATGGACGGTTCGGTGTCCCGCTGAACCGACGAGTAGATAAACCTCTGGCCGTCCGGCAAAAACCACGGGAAAGCTTGTCCCGACTCGCCACGACTCGCGTCCAGCCGGGTAATGGGTTGAGATGGACCCCCCTGTGCACTGACGCGAAAAAGTTCCCCTCCAGGGCGAGGCGCAAAAACGATCACACCTCGGGCGCTCCAGCTGCCCCCGCGGCCCACGTCGACATCACAGATCTCGCGGGGAGGCCCGCCGGCCAATTCGATCCTCTTCAGTTTGCCGGGCGTAAAGAAAGCAATCGAGCGGCTGTCGGGTGACCAAAAAGGATTCGAGGCCCCGACAGTGCCCGGCAACTGACGGGCATCCTGTTGATCCAGCGGACGAATCCAAAGTCCGCCATCCATAGCTAAAGCAAGGTAGTGCCCGTCCGGGGAAATCGCGGAAGCTTGCACGGATTCTCCTCCTGGAGGCAGCAGAGAAAGACGGAGCGACTGCTCCGCCGGCTGAGCGAAATCCCGAAACAAATAGAGGCCCCAACCTGCGCTCAACCCGATGGCGAGAACGGCGCAAAACATCAGGACTCGCGTCCTCTTGCCGTCGTCGGCGGAATGGGCAGGTTGGCCAGGACGCTCTGGCTCGGAAAGCGATTCCGGTTGCCGTGCGGAGAAATCGGGCACATATCCGCCCTTAGGCACCGAAATTATGATGGGATCGTCTTTTCCCGTCGAATCGTAATACCTGGACAACCGTATCCGCAGCCGCCCCGCCTCGACACGAACAATGGGATCCGTGCGCGGGTCGAAAGAAGACGGCCTTCCCAATACCTCGACGGCAATCACGGATTCTTTCACAATCTGCGATTGACCTTCCAGCGTCCGTCCCACGATAAAACGAAGGAGGCGTTGGGCACGATCGGATTCGGCAAAAATCTGACTGGCCAGCAGCCGCTCTAACTGCTCGCGTATCTGGTCCGGAGGAAGCAAGGATTTATCATCCCACCACCGGCGCGCCTTCGTTTGCCCGACCTGTTGCCACGTGACGGCCGTTTATGTGGACGCGTCACAACTTACTGATTCTAAGACGTACGTACCTGTATAACACCCCGCCGTACTTCTGAGGAGCGCTGATTTGAGTCATGTTATGTCTGCGGGGCAATACTGCCTTGCGGAGGCTATTACATGAAACGTGTGATTTTAGTAACAAACCTGCTTGCGGGTTTTTGTTTCCTCAACTGTGTTTGTTCCCACAGGGCCCAGGCTCAGTTGTTAAGCCCGGCGACGGGCGGTCAAACTGTCCTGACATACGTGAACCGCCTCATCGTGAACCCGCCGGAAGTAGCGGCTTTCGGTTATTTCACTGGCGTGACCGGTCTGCCCGATCCATTGTTTGCTGGCGCGGCGGGAGAATCCACCGCCTACTTCACCTGGTATCTGAACGCACCGGAAGCCGTGCAGATTGCCAATGGGGACGCTGCGCTGCCCGGAAGCACTGGGGTCGCTGTGTTACCCGCAGGAGAGAGTTTTAGCGTATACTACAATGCGACGCCAAACCAAAGCTGGGCGAATCCCGGCAGCTTTTCAGCCGGTCAGCTGATCGCAACTTTTAAATCAACGCCAGGAACGCAGACTGGCTCGGGCCCTGTCGCGCTGGTAACGCAGTCTTATGTCCTGGTATCGAGCCGGCCGTTCGTGTTCAAAGGCGAGACTTATAATCTCGCGCGTCTTCTGCCGCACGGTTTTACGTTCTTTACACTTTCCAGCAATATTCCACTGGGCGGCTCTCCCGTGTTTCCCCTCGTCTTTACGGCTGCGGGATCGGGCGTCGCAATCGGGGGAGAACTGAGCGCCCTGCCGCGCTTGTTTTAATTCAACGACGGAACCAGGATAACCGGAGGACGGGGTGTCGAGCCGCATGATCGATCCACGACAGGTAAGAAGACAAGTCGAAAGAATCTGCGGCAGTCCGCAGTTTCGGGGCGCTGGCCGGCTCCGCGACTTCCTGGTTTTCATTGTCACCGAAACACTCATCGGCAACGGCCATCAGCTCAAAGAGTACTCGATCGCCACGAGCGTGTATGCACGGTCACCATCGTTTGATCCAAAAATCGATTCCATTGTCCGGGTGGAAGCAATCAAACTCAGGAACCGGCTAAGCGCTTACTACGCGAGGGATGGCCGTTTGGATGAGGTGGCAATCTGTGTTCCCAAGGGCGGTTACGTTCCGGAATTTCACAACTGTGGACGCGGAGTAAAAACCGGAGCGGCAGGCGAAAACCAGATTGCGGAACTGTGCGGCATCGCCTCCGCCGCGATGATGCGGAGTACGCCGGCATCGCTCGATGTAGCAGCCGCCTGCCTCGTCGAGGCGCGCAACCTGAATCCCTCCGACCCGAGACCGCATATCGGTCTGGCGAGTTGCCATGGCTTTGCACTCAGCAACGAGGCGAAGTCACCCCCCGAAGTGATGGGCAAATTACGCGTATCGGCATCGCGAGCCCTGGAACTGAATCAAACCAGCGGTGACGCTCACATCGCCGCGTCCATTTGTCATGCTTTCGTGGACGGCGCAGAGGAGCAAGCGGCGGAAGAAGCCCGGTGTGCCCTGCAGCTTGAGCCGCGGAATGCTCTTGCCCACTTTTGGGTGACTGCTCTCCTGTCCGCAGCCGGACAGCATGAAGCCAGCCTTGCGCATATGCAGGAGGCCATCCGATGCGCTCCGGATCGCACTCTGTTCCGCGCCTACCTTGGTCGCCTGTTTTACTACGCGGGCCGAAGTGCAGAGGCGATTCAGGTATTGAAGGACGTCGTTCGGGCGGAACCCGCCCTGGCAGTGGCCCATTCGTGGACATCCCTCGCGCATACGGAAATGGGGCAACACGACGAGGCAGTTGAAGCGGCTTCCCACGCCGTGCGCTTGTCTGAAACAAGTGCAACTCTGGGCGCTTTAGCTTACGTGTTGGCCGAGGGCGGGCGGCGTGACGAAGCGGAATGCATGTTCGACCGCCTGAGAGCCGATCCTCCTTATGGCTACGTATCTCCTGTTCACCTGGCCGCAATCGCCGGAGCGCTGAACAGGCGCCAGAGCGCGGCAAAGTACATGGCTAACGCAAGGCGGGAGCGCGCATGGGGGCTGCTGATGGGAAAGGTGGACGCCAGACTGCAGCGGATATTTGATTGAGGCACCGTCCGCCGCTAACCCCAATTAACTCCCGCAATTCAAACCTGCGGCCTAAAATCACGAAAGCCGAATCAAAAGGAACATGCCGATTCCATATTATTCGTTTGGCGCGCAGATCGCGAGTCGGGCACGGGTGCTGCATCTGAATGTGATCTGCCTGGTAGCGGTCTTTGCTCCAGTCACGTTAGCGGGAACCGCGGTCGAACCGGCGCGAATCCGCCCCGCAGTTGAGAAATCGATCGCATTGCTTCAGCTGTCAGGAAAAGTCTGGTTCGAGCAGAAGTCCTGTACATCCTGTCATCACTCCTCGCTGCCTACCCTGGCATTGACCACTGCCAGGCAGCACGGGGTAGCGATTGACGAAGCCGCGGCGCGGGATCATTTTCGACGGGCTTATGTCTATTTAACTGATCCGGACTACATTGCACAAGGCATTGACGCGACTAATTTCGTCGGAGACAGCTATGCGCTTTGGGCGGCACAACAGGCCGGACTCCCGCGAAACAACGCCTCCGGAGCCATGGTACAAATGCTCGCGTCGCAACAGCGAAATGACGGACACTGGCGAACGCTGGACGTTCGGCCTCCTCAATCCGGCAGCCTGTTCACCGCGACCGCTCTCAGCGTGCGGGCTCTAAATTCCTGGTCGCCCCCGAATTTCGACGCCGCAAAAAGGCGAGTTGCGCGAGCGCGACAATGGCTCGAAATGAGTAAGCCGGCCGTGGTGGAGGACGAGGCCTTTCGATTACTCGGCGCTAAGTGGAGCGGGACGCCCGTTTCACACCGCGAAGAATACGCGCGGGGGCTGATTGAGCAGCAGCGTCCCGATGGAGGTTGGTCACAAATCGCATCGCGAAAAAGCGATGCCTACGCGACTGGGCAAGTATTGTTCGCCCTGATTGAAGGCGGTGAGATTCCGGTAGAACACAAGGCGATACAGCGCGGTCTTACATTCCTGCTGAATACGCAAATGGCAGACGGGTCGTGGCTGGTCCCCTCTCGCATTCATGACAACGCACCGCTCAGCCCGCCCTATTTCGAAACCGGCTTCCCGCATGGGAAAGATCAGGTTGCGTCTTGTTCGGGCACCAGTTGGGCAGTGATGGCCCTCTCGCTCGCGCTTCCCTCGTCGGGTGCGCAGCCACCGGCTCTGACGGACTTCGTCCCACCGCAGGACAACTGGGTCGGGGCGGCCCTGTTCGGCTCGCCGTCAGAAATCGGGAAACTGGACCCGAACGCGCATACGAGGCTCGGCACGACGGCATTGATGTTAACCGCCTCCAATCCCGGCAAAGTCAAGGCACTGCTGGACCGGGGAGCAAACCCGAACGCACGAGCAAAGTCCGGCTATTCAGCGTTGATGATCGCCGCCTCTTTCGGAGACAACGCGAAAACAGTTCAGTTACTTCTGGATCGCGGCGCGGCGATTGAGCCACCTGCCGGAGTGAGAGTGCTTTTCGACAGGTCGCCGTTAATCCAGGCAATCATCTCGGGCGACCTGGCCACCGTCAAGTTGCTGGTAGAACGGCAGGCCGATGTCCGGCGGAAGAGTCAGGCATTCGGAGGTTTCGTGATTCAGCCTCTTATGCTGGCTGTCTATTACAATGACCTGCCGATGGTCCGATACCTGGCGCAAAGTGGCGCTTCGGTGGACGAAGCAGACAAGGGCGGAATCACGCCATTAGAACGAGCTGCCACGTTCGACTATTCGGCGATGGTCGAGTTACTTGCGCAGCTCGGTGGAGATCCGAATCACATCGATAACAAAGGGATGACTCCTTTAATCTGGGCTTCCACGATTGAGTTCGGCAACGCGGAAACGGTGAGAAAGCTTCTCGCAGCGGGCGCGCGGGTGGACATGCCCGGCAAAGGCGGAGTGACCCCGCGCACACAAGCAGAGAAGTATGGACTGAGGGACGTTTTAGCGGCTCTGCAACAGGCGCATCCGAAAGAGCCCCAATGAATTCCTCAGTGCAATGGCGAAGAAGCATTACGTGGCTGGTGAGTGCCTGCGCCGTGGTGGCGGCCCAGCCCGGTGTGCCATTTCACCCGGAAGTGCCCAGAGTCTGGCAGCAATCCGCCCTCGAGACTCTGGAAATCCCGGTGTCTCAGCCTGAGTACTCGCCCAAAGCAGTTTCGGAAGATTATTACTACAAAATCCCGATTGCTGCTATTTACAAGAGCTATCCCGTCTACGCCCCGGGCAGGGGCCCGGCGGGATATCTGGACAAACTCAAGCGCCTGTCGCCCGAAATTGCCTTCGATCCAGCCAGGCTGAAGAGCAGGGAAGATTGGACTCGGGCAGGCGAAATCGTCTTCGATGCCCCAACAGAATACGGAACCTCGGTCGCGCCTGAAGATGTGGTCAACCCGGAGTGGTACAGGGCGACTGGCATTCCTTTAGCGAAGGACGGCTCCATTCCATGGATGCGGTACGTGATTCGCAGCGCCGGGCAGGTCGAACTCGGCGTCCTCTCCTGCGGCTTTTGTCACACGCGCGTAATGCCGGATGGATTGGTCGTGAAAGGCGCTCAGAGTAATTTTTCATTCGATAAGGCAATCGCATTCCGAACCCGCCGATCGAAAAAATCCAAAGCCGATCTCCTCAATGATGAACTTGGCCTGTTTGCGGTGCAGTGGGTGCCCGCGATGAAGGCCCGGCTTGAGGGTATTTCGATCGAGGACTTCAACGCCGCGCACGATGCTATCCCGCCGGGGGTGTTCGCCCGAAACCGTTCCAGCCCGTTCTACCCGCCCGCGGTTCCCGATCTGATTGGCGTTCGCGACCGCAAGTACCTCGACCGCGCGGGCGGCACCATCCATCGCGCTCCGGTTGACTTAATGCGCTACGCGTCCATGGCCCAGGGGATCGAGTTCCTTTCGAGCTTCGGAGGCTTCATCCCGTCGGGACTGGACCATTTCTCGAAATTGCCGCCGCCAGAGACGCAGGAGCGCTTCAGCGACGCCCAATTGTACGCGCTCGCTCTTTACCTTTACTCTCTGAAGCCGCCCCCGAATCCAAATCACTTCGATACAAGGGCCGAACAAGGCCGTGGGGTATTCGAGCGGGCAGGTTGCGCCGGATGTCATCCCGCACCGGTCTATACGAATAACAAGCTGCTGCCTGTTCGGGAGTTCCAGATCCCCCCCGGTCACCGGACAAAGTACGACATACTCGACATTCCCATCGGCACCGATCCAAGGCTCACGCTTCATACCAGGAGAGGCAGCGGTTATTACAAAGTGCCTTCGCTGCGCGGTCTCTGGTATCGCGGCCCCTTTGAACACAATGGCTCGGTAGGCACGCTGGAAGACTGGTTCGACGAGCGCAGGCTCCTCGATGACTATCAGCCGACCGGGTTCGCCGGTGTCGGCGTAACAACACGAGCCGTGCCAGGTCACGAATTTGGTTTGCGGCTCCCGCCCGGGGAAAAAGCGGCTCTAATCGCTTTTCTGAAAACCTTATGAGGAGAAGTATGCGTGTGATGAAGCTGTCTGCACTGGCGATCCTATCCGTCCTGCCGGGGGCGAGCGCGAACGTGGATTATATTCGTGAAATCCGTCCCGTTCTTGCGGCGAAATGTTTCGTCTGCCACGGAGCCGCACAGCAGCTTTCGGGCATTCGGCTGGATAAGAAGGAACAGCGGCAGTCAGCAATAGCGGGCGGGCAAAAAAGCGAGTTCGTTCGCCGCATCACAAGCACTGACCCATCGATTCGAATGCCACCCTGGCCAACTGCTTTGGGTCTTTCTCCGCGCGAGGCAGAGCTTCTGAAAACCTGGGCAACGGAAGCCATGGCCGGCGATGACCCACTTCCTCCGCCCGCCGCATCTCTGTTCTCAGCCATTGATCGGGACGACATGGCAGAGGTTCGGCGGATACTGCGCGACCGGCAGCTGATCAACGCGCGGGATGAGGATGGAGCAACGCCTCTGATGCACGCCGCGCTGAATGGCAGCCTGAAGCTGATGCAGCTTCTGCTCCGGCGCGGCGCAAATCCCAATCTTGCGAGCGATGAGGGCTCGACCGCGCTCCTCTGGGCCGTTGACGACCTGGCCAAACTGAAACTGTTGCTCGCCGGGGGCGCCGACGTAAATGCGAAGACAAAGTATGGCGCCACCGCTTTGCTTGCGGCATGTTTTCGCTTCGGATCCGGTCCGGTCACAGCCGAGTTGCTGAAGCAACACGCAGAGGTCAATATCAGCGACGAAGATGGCTTTACACCTCTGGTTCGTGCCGCTGCATCCGGAGATGCGCGCAATGTGACTCAGTTGCTTGCTCACGGCGCGGACCTCGGGCGACCCGCTTTGCTTACTCCGCTCACGGCCGCTGTCTGGTACGGCAATGCCGATGCTGTGAAGCTTCTGCTCCACAAGGGAGTTCCGGTGGACCAGAAGGATGGTTTCGGTTTTACGCCGCTGGCGCTCGCCGGGCTATGGGATCGAAAAGAGATCGCGGCAATGTTACTCGACAGCGGAGCCGCCGTGAATCTGCCGATCCCGGAGACTGTGTTCATGCGCAAAAGTCCCGGAACACCGCTCATGCTCGCCGCTTACGCGGAGGCGCAGGATGTCGATATGATTCGGCTCCTGCTGGGGCAACGTGCGGACGTTCATTTCGCCACGGAAGGCGGAGAGTCCGCGTTGAGCCGCGCCAGCGCGAAGGGCAATACGCCGGTGCTGAAGGCGCTGCTTGAGGCAGGCGCCGGGCAAGCTTCCGCGAGGGCAGCGGCGCCGCCGCAACACCGTACTGATCCCACGCCTGATATAAAAACCGCCGTCGAGCGCAGCCTGACGGTACTGCAACGCAGCGATTCGGGATTTTTTAACAGGACCGGATGCAAGTCCTGCCACAACCAGTCACTTCCCGCGATGGCACTGGGATTGGCTGAAGAGCGTGGATTCCGCTTCGATCGCGAAGAAGCGGTCCGGCGAACCGCGGTTGTCGTCGAGGCCATGAAATCTCAGCGCGAAAAGATGCTGCAGATGATGGACGACGAGGGGCCGCCGCTATCCGGCAGCTACGCTTTGGCAGGTCTGGCCGCGGCGGGTTATGCACCGGACAGCACCACGGCCGCTTTCGTCAGGAACATCGCGGCCCGTCAGCTTCCCTCCGGCAATTGGCATCCCTCCGGCGCACGTCCGCCCATCGAGTACAGTGACTTCTCCACAACGGCATTCGCGATTCACGCAATCCGGCTTTACGGCGCAGGGCCGCGCTCGCGCGGATATGAAACGGTCGTTCGGCAGGGCCGCGACTGGCTCCTGGCCAGCGTTCCACGCTACACCGACGAGCGCATATTCCAAATGCTGGGCCTTCACTGGTCCGGGATGAAATCGCCGGTCATGGGCGACCTTGCCGCGGCCCTGCTGAAAGAACAGCGCTCGGATGGCGGGTGGTCGCAACTATCCGGTTTGCCATGTGACGCCTACGCGACCGGGATGGCTCTCTTCGCGCTGAACCAGGCGGCCGGCATCTCCACAGAAGATGCCGCGTACCGGCGAGGCGTGCAATTCCTGCGCGAAACGCAAAGGCAGGATGGCTCATGGTTCGTTGCATCGCATGCCCTCGCGATCCAGCCTCCGCTCGATGCCGGCTTTCCGCATGGGCCTGACCAGTTCATTTCCGCCGCGGGCACGAGTTGGGCTGCCATGGCGCTCATGCTGACCGCACCTGCCGGGGTGCGATGATGCGTGGACCCTGCCGCAACCTTGTTCTGGCAGCCGGAGTTGCGCTTTCGGCGTACGAGATAAAAGCTCAACCCGCGGCTGTTCCAAAGGTATGGGATGAAACGGCTCTCTCCGGCTGGCATGTACCTCTCGCAGAGCCGGGCCATGATCCGGTACCGTTAACAGCCGATCAGTTTTACCGTCTTCCCGAGCTGAAGATCTACAAGAGCTACCTAGTTTACGCTCCCGGTCGCGAGCCCGCCGGATACAGTGAGAAGCTCAGGCGCGCTCAACCCGAACTCGTCTTCGACGCGTCGAAGCTACGAAGCGATGCCGATTGGATCCGCGCAGGCGAACTGGTGTTCGACGCGCCTGTCACCATCTCGTCGCTGGATGCCGCCGGATACATCAGCGACCCCGTATGGAATCGGGATCATCACGTCCCGGTGGCCAAAGACGGGACCGTACCCTTCTATCGCTTTCTCGTTCGTGAAAAGGGCAAGGTCGAACTTGGAACCCTTTCCTGCGGTAACTGCCACACCCGCGTGCTGCGCGACGGTTCAGTAGTTAAGGGAGCACAGGGCAATTTTCCGCGTGCTCAAAGTAATGCGTATCTGATGAGCAAGGCGCTGCCCGCGCTGGGCGAGACTGCGTTCCTGGCAGGTATGCGCGCGATTCTGACCCACGATTACAGCACGCCCTGGCTCAGGGACGATCTGAATAACCGGAGCAACGGCATGTCCGCCACGGACCTGATTGCGGCTTTCGAGGCGGAGCCTGCCGGATTGACGGCCTGTCACAACTCAAGCCTGTTCTCGCCGGTCCAGGTTCCGGACCTGATTGGAATCGGGAATCGCAAATACCTGGACCACACCGGTCATGCGCTGCACCGCGGTATCGGCGACCTGATGCGCTTCGCGGCCTTCATTCAGTCGAATACGCTGAGCGGTTTTGGCGATTATGCTTTGCCTCCGAGCGTGCCTGGATTCGTTCTCGAAGAGCGCATGAGCGACCCCCAACTGTATGCGCTGGCGCGTTATCTTTACTCGCTTCGGCCGCCGCCGAATCCAAACCATGCCACAGGGCTCACGGCGCGCGGCGCGGGCATCTTCAAACGGGAAGGTTGTGAGGGCTGCCACACTCCGCCTTTCTACACGAACAATACTCTGACGCCCGCGCAGGGCTTCATCCCCCCGGGGGAACATTTATCCCGGTACTCGATCACGAAAATCAGCGTCGGTACAGACCCCACACTTGCGTTGCAAACCCGCAAGGGCACCGGCTACTACAAGGTGCCCTCCCTCCGGGGAGTCTGGTATCGGGGGCCGTTCGAACACAATGGCTCTGTGGCCACGCTCGAAGACTGGTTCGACCCGGCGCGCCTTCGCGACGACTACATACCAACCGGCTTCAAAGGCGTGGGCGTGAAGACACGGGCCATCAAAGGGCATGAGTTCGGGTTGCGGCTCGAAGCCGGCGAAAAGACGGCGCTGATCGCATTCCTGAGGACACTCTGAGTGCACCCGAGAGGAACGGGAAAAAAGGAAACCAGGAGGACGAAATGACGAGACCGGAACTAGTCTTCGCAATCGGGATTGCATTTGCGACACACGGGAATTGCCAAATCACTGAGCGGGAACTCCGGCCCGCGGCTGCGAAATCGGTAAACCTGCTCCTCGAAGCTTCCGAAACGTGGTTCGGGAAGCAAACCTGTCCCTCCTGCCACCACCAGGACCTGCCAATGATGGTGTTCAACCTTGCCCGCCGCCGAGGGTTCCCTGTCGACCGGACCAAATTACAAAAGGTCGTCGTCCGGAGCCTCACCTCTTTTGGAGGTTTACAGGATTTTGACCGCAACCTGCAAGGCTCAGACTTCCTCAATCCGGTGAATGGTGTGGGTCAGCGGATCGTGACAGCCGCGTCGTTGGGTTTGGGACAGAGCGTGTCCACCGGAGTCATCGCCCGTCTTATCGCGCGCCGTCAGAGACCCGATGGTCACTGGACTCCCGGCGATGACATTCGTCCACCGCAATCTTTCAGCCCGTTCACGACAACGGCAAACGCGTTGCGTGTTCTCCAGCTCTTTCTTCCCGAAACCATGGCGGAAGAGCGTAACAGGCGTGTCCGCGACGCGCGGGCATGGCTGGAACGAACTCTCCCGCTTGATAACGAGGACCGGGTCTATCAGTTGTTCGGCCTTCACTGGGCAGGCAGCGATCCCCGCTTGATCCGGAACCTTTGCGATCAGTTGCTTGCTGAACAACGGCCCGATGGAGGGTGGGGCCAGATTTCCAGCCGGGCGAGCGATGCCTACGCGACAGGTGAGGCGCTCGCGGCGTTGCTGCAGGCAGGCCACACACACGCATCTGATCCCGCGTATCAAAGAGGCCTGCGCTATCTTCTGAGCACTCAAAAACTCGACGGTACCTGGTTCGTCGCCAGCCGCCTGCATCCGCCGGGGACCTGGAGTCCACCCTACTTTGAGACAGGCTTGCCATACGGCCACGATCAGTCCGTCTCCGCGATGGGAACAAGCTGGGCGGCAGCGGCCCTGCTGCTGGCCATACCGGAATCATCGACACCTCCGGATGCTCTCGACCTTTCCGCCGCGAAACCCGGCAACGTTCCCGCCTGGGCGGAGACGTTGTTGTTCGGCAGCATTGCCCGGACGCGACAATTGGTCGACACGGGGTGGAACGTCAACAGCGCAACAGCTTCAGGCACTACTGCCCTCATGATGGCCGCCGCGGATTTCGACAAAACTTCGCTCCTGATCGAACGTGGAGCCAACGTACAGGCCCGGTCGAAAACGCGCTATACAGCCGTAATGATTGCCGCCAGCCATCATGCCACTGATTCGGTGCGTCTCTTACTTGATCACAAAGCCGAAGCGGTTCCGCCTAAGGCCCAGCCCGCCCAGTTCGGCTCGAATCCGCTCATTCTGTCCGTCTACAGTGGGGACCTTGAAGCCATGAAAGTCCTGCAAAGCGGCGGTGCACCCGTCCGGAGCACGATGCTGGCCGGCGGCCTTTTTCCCGTGACGCCTCTCAACGTGGCAGTGATGCAGGGCGATCTGGCCATGGTGGAAGCTTTGCTTCGCGGAGGTACGCCGCTTGAAGAGGTCGTGGATCCCGACGATGGAGTTACCTCGCTGGGCGTCTCAGTGGTCAAAAACGACACGAAGATGGCCTCATTGCTCCTGACGAAGGGAGCCGACGTGAACCACGTCGACAAACTGGGCTACACTCCCCTGCTTTGGGCTGCGGCCAGCGATTTTGGCGACAGCGCGATGCTGCAATTGCTGCTGGGGGCTGGCGCGAATCGAAATTCGAAGAACCCGGAAGGGCTGACCGCGCTGGAACTGGCCACCAAGTACAAATACGAACGCCATCGGGCAATTCTGGCCCAGGCGGGGACTGAGCGTGCTGCTGCGCATTAGGCAATCGATGCACCCGGGTCTGATCGCAATGCTCTGGGGAATCCCGCTTCTCGCGCAACAGGCGCCGCGCACGTGGGACGCTCAGGAACTCGCGCAATGGGCGACACCGCTCGCATCGGCCCACATCAGTCCGGGGCATTTCTCGCAGGAAGAATACTATCGCGCGCCGGTAGATAATTACAGGACTTATCCCGTGTACCATCCCGATTGTGAGCCTGCGGGATATTGGGCCAAACTCAAGGTTCAGAAGCCCGAGCCCCTGATCGACGCTGCAAAAGTCGGTCCGGCGTTCGATTGGGTCGCTGCGGGCAAACGCGTATGGGACGAGGCGGATGTGCCGTTCTTCCGTCTTTTCGACCAGCAGTCGATTTCCCTCGCAAGATCGGCCGATTACGTTCGAAAGAATGAGAATCGCCTGGTGATTCGGCCCGATGGCACACTCGCCCACTATCGCTGGGTAGTGACACCGCGCGGTATCGGGCTCAGCATCACTGCATGTTCGTCGTGCCACACCCGGTTTTTGGATGACGGAACAGCCGTAGCCGGCGCCGGTTTTGTGGGTCACAGAATCTCAGACTCGCTGCTGGACCGCATGGGCGACGAGTTATTACGTATATCGTATGCGGGCGACACCCTCGCAATGTCGCTATACCGGCAGTTCGGGGCGCCCTGGATCCAGGGCGACATTCACGCAGGGCTGAAAAACATGCCGGAGCAACAAATCGCAGCGCTTTTCGACGCCGAGATCGCAGGCGTGACCGACCGCCCAAACGGCAGTATCTATTACGTTACGAAGGTTCCCGACCTGATTGGTTTTCGCGATCGGAAATTCATCGATCATACGGCGACACACCGGCACCGGAGTGTCGGAGATCTGATGCGTTACGCGGCGCTCGTCGAGTACAGCGACTCGATGGACTTTGGCCACTATCGAATGCTTAGTGACGCGCAGCGAAAAGTAAGGGTTCGGTGGCCGGATGAGCTCCTGTTTGCGCTCGCGCAATACATTTACTCGTTAGAGCCGCCGCCGAATCCCAATCACTCCGGCGAGCTATCGGAGCGGGGCAGGGCCGTTTTTGCCGGAGCCGGATGCGGGGGGTGCCATACTCCGCCGCTTTATACGAACAATCAGCTGACGCTCGCCGCAGGGTATAGTCCACCGGCCGAACATCCCCTTCACGCGGACATCATGCCGCTGTCCGTCGGAACCGATCCGTCGCTCGCTTTAAAGACTCGGAAAGGAACAGGGTTGTATAAAGTGCCGGCCCTGAAAGGCGTTTGGTATCGGGGACTCTATGGGCACGACGGCGCCGTGGCAAGTCTGGAAGAGTGGCTTAGCGCCGCACGTCTTCGCGACGACTATGTACCAACGGGATTCAAAGGTGCCGGAGTGAAATCCCGCGCGATCAAAGGACATGAGTTCGGCCTCGCGCTCCCTGCCGGGGAAAAAGCGGCGCTGATCGCGTTCCTCAGGACGATTTGACCTTTGATGATCTTACGGTTGACCCCTTGAGCTACCGTGTGCTTTCGGTGAGGGTGCGTAAGCGTTTTGGGCGGGGCCTATTTCTCCGGGAAATAGGTCTTAAGAATACGGCGCACGGAAGTACGGCCGATCCCGAGGCGGCGGGCGATCTCCGCTTTGCTGACACCAGCGCGATGC
>CAINNJ010000022.1 GCA_903851195.1 uncultured Acidobacteriia bacterium | reverse complement strand
GGTCCATGGATCAGATCGGCCCAGTCGGAGAAGGTGCTCATGAAGGAGATCGGGAACCAGTCGCGGGCGGGTTCGCCCATGCCGATCTGGCTCTTGGCGTCGTGCGCCAGGTGCGAAAGCGTGTAGCGCTGTGCGGCGCGGCGTTCCGGGGTGATCTCTTCGTCGCGGCCCGTGAAAGACACCGGCTGGAACGAGAGGAACGAGATCTTCTTCGGGTTGGCAAGCGCGAATTCAATCACGCGGCCCACCTGTTCGTTGTTCACGCCGTTGATGATGGTGATCACCGGAACGATGTCGACACCGTTCGAGTGCAGGTTCTCGATCGCGCGGAGCTTCACGTCAAACAGGTTGCCGATGGCGCGGTGCGAGTTGGCCGCATTGCCGACGCCGTCGAACTGGAGGTAAGCATACCGAAGACCGGCCTTGGCCGCTTCGAGACAGAATTCCGGGCTCTTCGCGAACTCGATGCCGTTGGTCGCGGCCTGCACGCTGTTATAACCCACCTTGCGGGCGTAGGAAACAGCCTTCAGGAAGTGGGGCGACAGGGTGGGTTCGCCACCGGAGAACTGCACCGACATCTGGCGGCGCGGCTTAATGGAGATCGCGTTGTCCAGCATGGTCTGGATTTCTTCCCATGACAGTTCGTGGACGAAACCGACCTGGTTGGCATCCATGAAGCAGGGGTCGCACATCATGTTGCAGCGGTTCGTCAGATCGATCGTGAGAACCGAGCCGCGACCGTGCGTCACCGTGCTGGAACCGTGGTTGTGGAGGCCTTTGTCGTTGTGGGCGCGGATGTCGCGGCCGGGGAAGACGCGCTCGATGTGCTCGAAGAATTTGGTGTCGATGCACATGACGTCTTCGAAGTGGCCGTGGATGGGGCAATCCTTGACCATCAGGATTTTGCCGTCGCGCTCAATGATCTGCGCTTTGATTTCGCCGACCTTCTCATTGCGGAGGATTTCGACCGGCACTTCGCCCGCAACGATTTTGTTGCGGATCTCAGGGACGCATTTGGGGCAGAGCGAGTCGGTGGTGCGGGGCCAGCCGAGTTTCGGCTTTTCCTTTTCCCACGATTTCAACAGGGGCTTGTCAGACCATTTCGGAGTGAAAGAAGCATTCCGATTGATAGAGTTAAAGGTGCTGAACACGCGCCATGCTGCGTCGGCTGCGATAGTGACTGCCTTCTCTGCGTACTTGACTGGTTTGTGCATGCGGATGGGGTATTCTCCTGATCTTCCAGAGTAGAAAAAGCAGTTCGGGGATGCGACTGAAATACATTAAACTGTTCCGGAATCGGGTTCGACGGGGTATTTCATCATTGAACGGGTACCGGGTAAGGGTATGAACAACCGGGAGATCCGCGATCTGGCGGCGTCGTGCGGGTTTCAACTGGCCGGGGTTTCGGGGGTGGAGGCGGCGCCGGACTTCGGGAGATTCCGGGACTGGGTGGATCGCGGGCTCGCCGGGGAGATGCGGTATCTGACGGATCACCGGGCGGATGTCCGGAACGATTTGGCGCATCTGCTGCCCGGTGTGCGTTCGGTGATTTCGGTGGGGATGCTGTACAACGGGCCGGAGCCGTATTCGACGGAGTTTTCGTCGCCGGAGCGGGCGTGGATTTCGCGGTATGCGTGGGGGGACGATTACCACACGGTGGTTCGAAGGAAGCTTGAAGTGTTGGCCGGTAAGCTGATGGAAACAGAATGCTTCCGGTGGAGAGCCTGCGTGGATACGGCGCCGCTGCTGGAACGGTCGGTAGCGCGACAGGCTGGCTTGGGGTGGATCGGGAAGAACACGTGTCTGATCAATCAGCAGATGGGGTCGTGGTTCTTTCTGGGGGAGTTGCTGACGACTCTGGAACTGGAGGCGGATGAGCCCGCGGCGGCGCGGTGCGGGAGTTGTACGCGGTGTATCGAGGCATGCCCGACGGACGCGATCGTGCCTTCGCCTTCGGGCGGGTATGAACTGGATGCCCGTTTGTGTATTTCCTACTTCACGATCGAGTTGCGGTCGGCGGTGCCGGAAGCGCACAGAGAAGCTGTGGGGCAGAACGTGTTCGGGTGCGATATCTGCCAGGATGTGTGTCCGTGGAACCGGAAGGCGCCGCGGGAGGCGGAGGCGGCGAAGGCGGAATTGTACGCTCCGCCTCTGGAGAGATTGGCGGAACTCTCCGAGGCGGAGTTCAAGAAGTTGTTTCGGGAGACGCCGGTCAACCGGGCGAAGTACAACGGGTTCCTGCGCAATGTGGCGATTGCGATGGGGAACGCAGGGTTACCCCAATTCCGGGCGCCGCTGGAAAGGCTGGCGGCGGCGCCCGATTTGTTGGTGCGCGAACATGCTCTCTGGGCTTTGGGCCGGTTGAGCTGAGCTATTCGGCTGCGGGAGCGGGACGGGCAGGACGCACGAGATCCACCGGGTTCATGCCGGCGGGAATGACGAGATCGACAAAGCCCGCGAGCATTTCCTCCCACGTCTGTTCGCCCCAGTAGACTTCCTTTTTGGGATCGGGATTGAACGGGTTGTTGGCGGAATTGTCGTAGACGGCGGTGGCCTTCAGTTGCGTGCCTTTCGGCAGCACGAGCGGCTTGTCCAGGAAATAGGTCAACTGCCAGTTGAAATCGTACTGCGGAACTTTCAGCAGAGTAGTGGTTTCCCCGGTCGGGTAGGTCGCGGTGTACTCGAACGATTTGCCGCGGACGTGCATGTGGGGAAACAGGGCCTGCAGCTTCGCTTCCTGTTGGAGGGTGACTTTCGCGTCCACTTTGTGGGCGGGGTCCTCGGCGGGAATCTTCAGCGAAGTATTCATGATGAACGCGTTAACGACGCGCTCTTTGGGCATCTCTTTCGCGTAGACGATGCCGACGCGGCTGCGGTCCGTACCGGCGGTTCCGTTGGCGGTGTAGTGGATCTGGAAAATGAGGTCGGCATTGGCCGGGATGAGGCGCGCCTGGCCATCCTGCGTTTTGTAGGCGGAGCCGCCGGGGACGTAGACGCCGACCATTTCATACATGCCGCCGTTGATGCCGTACAGCATGCCGCGGTCGTTCTCCGGCGGGTGCGGGCGGGAGGCTTCGCCGGGATCGGAGGGTTCGGCATACGCGACGCCGGGAACCGCTTCGGCGGCGAATTTCGAGCCTCTCGGGCGCGCGTAGAGGACGATGTGGTGGACGACGGCGCGGTTGCTCGGGCGGACTTCGAGATCTTTGATCCACTTGTTTTCGGTGTAGCCGGTGGGGACGACGAAGTAGGTATAGGCGATGGTGCCTTTGGCGGGGACGGCGAAGTCGACGCCGGTGTCGAAGATCTGGTCGGGCTTGCCGATGGTCCAGCCGGAGGTGAATTCGACGGGCTTGGGGGCGTCCTTGGGATCGCCCGCTTTGGCGCCGGTGTCGGCCCAGGCGGAGAGGGTGCGGATTTCGGCGTTCGTGAGAGAGCGGTCGTTGGAGAACTTGCCGAAGTGGGGATCGGCGGGCCACGGCGGCATTTTGTGGCCGAGCACGGCTTCTTTCATAGCCTTGGCCCAGGGGCGCGCCTGGGCATAGGTCTCAAGCGGCATGGGGGCGACTTCACCGGCGCGGTGGCATTCCTGACAGCGCTGCTGCAGGACCGGGAGCACGTCTTTGTAATACGTTGGCTGTTGGCCGAAGGCCGGAATCAGGGCGAAAAGACTGACGGTTATAAATTTCATTCGGACTCCACGGAACAAGCGAAAGGTCAGATCAGGATAACGTAAATCGGAGCGATTAAGTTCCCACGACGATGCCGCCATCCACCGGGATGACGGCTCCGTGAACGAACGAGGCGGCGTCGGAAGCGAGCCAGACGTAGGCATTCGCGATATCCGACGTTTCGCCCATGCGGCCGAGCGGGGTGTGGTCGCGCATGCTTTGCAGGACTTTTTCGGGCATGGCTTTCACCATTTCCGTGGCGATGAAGCCGGGGGTGACGGCGTTGACGCGGATGCCGTATTTGCCCAGTTCGCGGGACCAGGTTTTCGTCATGCCGATAACGCCGGCTTTGGAGGCGACGTAGTTGGTCTGGCCGAAATTGCCGTAGAGGCCGACGACGCTGGAGGCGTTCAGGATCACGCCGCTTTTGGCCGCGATCATGGCCGGTACCACGGCGCGGGTGCAGACGAAGACGCCGCGCAGGTTCACGTCGATGACGGCATCGAACATTTCGTCCGACATGGTGGCGGTGACGGCGCCGTCTTTGACGCGCGCGAGTTGGGCGTCGCGGAGGATGCCGGCGTTGTTGATCAGAATGTCGATGCGTCCCCAGAGGGCGAGGACGGCGGCGGTAGCGGCGGCGACGCTGGCGGTTTCCGAGACGTCCGTCTGCTGAAAGTCCGCGGCGAGATCCGGCGGCGGGGCGTTGCGGTCCCAGACCGAGATACGGCAGTTTTCCTCAGCGAAGCGCCGGGCGGTGGCGAGGCCGATGCCCGCGGCGCCGCCGGTGACGACGACGACCTTGCCGATGAGACCTGTTTCGATCATGAAAACTATCGTGACACGGCTATTTGCTCGCCGTGACCGGCAGATCCCATAAGAATTTTCGGAGGAAGGTCTCCATTCGGCCGAGGGTGTAGATCCAGCGGCTGTGCAGGAGGGACTCGTGAACGTCGTCGGGGAAAACGATGAGTTCGAAGTAGACGTCGCGCTGGCGCAGCAGCTGGACGAGGCCGGTCATCTGCTGGAAGGCGACGTTGCGGTCGTCATCGCCCTGGATGAGGAGGACGGGCGATTTCCAGCCGTCGATGGCGCTGATTGCGGAGGATTTGAAGGAAACGTCGGCGGGATCGAGGGAACTGCCTTCGAGGTGCACGCCGGCGAGATCGACGCCGGCTTTGAAGACGTCGGAATTGCGGGCGAGGGCTTCGGCGGTGAGCAGGCCGCCGTAGGACAGGCCCCAGATGCCGACGCGGTTGGGATCGACGTCGGGGCGGGTCTGCAGGTATTTGCCGCCGGCGAGCACGTCCTGATATTCGCTGTTGCCCGCCGCGCCGCCATTCGCGGCGTTCCGGAAGGAGCGGCCGTAGCCGACGCCGAGGCGATAGTTCACGGACATCACGATGTAGCCCTGGCTGGCGAGCCACTGATTGATGCCGTACGCCCAGTGATAGAACTGCATGTAATGGTAGGCGGGCATCATCTGCCGCATGGGTCCGCCGTGAACGAAGACGATGGCGGGGCGGCGTTCGCCGGGCTTGAGGTCCTTCGGGAGGAAGAGCTGGTTGTGGATTTCCATGCCGTCGGGGGCTTTGGTGATCACGATTTCCGGCTTGACGTGAGCTTCGGCGGGGAAGCCGGGCATGGTGGCGGGGAAGATGATTTTTTGGGGCGGAGCGGCGCCTTCGGAGCCGGATTTCCAGATTCCGACAGACTGCGGGAGGTTCCAGTTGGCGCTCAGGGTGGCGAGGTACTTACCGGAGGCGAGTGGCGCGGGGGAGGTCTCGACGCCTTCGCCCGCGGTGATCCGTACGGGAGTGCCGCCGCCGACCGGGACGGACCAGATGTGGCGGCGTTCGATGTCCTTCGCGTTGGTGCAGTAGAAGAACGTTTTGCGGTCGCCGGAGAGGGCGATGGAGGTCTGGTTTTCGATGAGTCCGTCGGTAGTGGTGAGCAGGACGGGCCGGGCGGAGACATCGGCGATGTTCAGGGAGTAATAGCGTTCCCACTCGTCGGGTTTGCCGGTTGGTTCCGGGGCGGGGGCGCCACGACCAGCACCGCGTCCGCCACGTCCGCCGCCGCCAGCACCGCCGAGGTTGAACGGGAAGATGAGGAACTCGCCGGCCAGTTGCGGGGCAATCAGGTTGCTGACGAGGGGGTCATTGGGCTGGTTGTGCCAGGTTTCGCGGGCTTCGCCGGTGGTGACGTCCGCTTTGTAGATGGCGAGGGTGTAGCCGCCTTTCAGCGTGGCGCGCATCATGCCCGGGGAGTTGTTGACGGCCGGGGCTGGCGCGGTGGTTGCGGCGCCGCGTCCTGCTGCGCGTCCTCCACCACCGACGCCGGCACCACCGCCGCCACGTCCGGTCGCGGGCGCCTGGGCTGCTGCGGCGGGTCCGGGGGGCAGACCGAGTCCACCGCCTCCCTGTTGGGCCTGCAGGCCGAAGGGCAGGCCGGGCTGCCGCACGAAAACGAGGTGTCGGCTATCGGGCAGCCACAGGGGAGTGGTGTCGAAATCGACGCTGGGTGAGAGGTAGCTGACGGCGCGGGAGGCGACGTCGTAGACGGCGATAAAGCTGTGGTCGGTGCGGGTGCTGACGAAGGCGATTTTGCGGCCGTCGGGCGACCACTTCGGGCTGCTTTGGACGCCCCACTCGCGGATGAAGGGTTTCTCGCCGCGGTCGATTTCCGAGGCCGGCTTGGCGGGCGAAATTTTCGCGCGGTAGATCTGGCCGCCTTTGATGAACAGGAAAGAACTGCCGTCGGGGGCGAGTTCGGGGTTGGTGGCGTCGGCGACGCGCCAGGAGAAGCCCGGGCTGTTGGTGCGGGCGGCCCAGAAGGCGTGTTCGGGACCGTCGGGGTCGGCGGAGGGATTGGGGGACCAGCCGTCGCGGTTGGGCGCTTCGCCGCGCAGGAAGATGACAGTGCTGCCGTCGTCCGAGATGTGGACTTCCGACATCATGATGCCGTCGTCCTTCTGGAAGTTCGTCAGGCGCACGGGGGTGAAGCCGGGGGCGGCGGCTGTGTACGCGTTCCGTTTGCCTTCGGCGTAGTCGACCCAGGCGAGGCGGTCGGCCGTTCGCGCGGCGACGAGTTCCTGCGGGGAGGCGGGGCTAAGGAACTTCTGGTAGGCCGGGATGGCTGGGGGCGCGGCGGCGAGCGGGCCTGTGAAAAGGGCGCTTGCGGCGAGGGAGAGCAGGGGCAAAGACGTCAGGATGCGCATAGGGTCTCGGCGACGGCAGGCGTGGCCGGCGGATTTGGGATTGTAGCACGAGACCCGGGGAAATCTATCGGTCGTGGTGTTCGCGCAGGTCGCGCAGATTGCGGAGGAGGGCACCATTAGTGATCTTTTCGGCGACTGCATGGCAGGGCGCAGCATCGTCCGGACGTTCCATCACGCCTTGGTTCTCAGGTTTACGCAGCCATTTGTTTAAAATAGTTTTCAATCATCGTGGGGGTAGGATGCTCCCCAGTGTTGATGGGGATGACCAGGCTGGAGCACTTTCCAAGGAGTTCAGAGGACGCCTTGCTCCACGTTTCGGCATGGGTCTGTACCAACACCTTCTTCCATGTGTCGTAAGTAGTTCCGGCAAGATCCTTGTAGCGGAAAGCCGCGCGATCCGCGGCTCCGATTGCGCTGCCGGCTGGTGAGATCACATTGATTGCGATCGGCATTCCATGCTTGGGGTAGGCGACGAAATCGAAGGTATGCTGGCGCCATTCTCCCTTTACTGGTATTTGGGACTTGACGGAAGCCCTGCTGCGGCTCCAGGTGCGCAAAGCCGAACCAAACTGCTGGCGGTAACCTTCCTCTTCAGGTTCATTGTTCAGAGACATCAGGTCCATCGTCGCGATGGAAGAACACTGAGCAACTGCCATAGCCGTCGCCGCAATAGCAGAAGACTTACATCCCGACTGGAACATCTCGTCCGCCCATTGAACCCCCATTCGCTGTGCCAGTTGAGCGTAATGGCGATGCATTGAAGCGGTTATATTCAACCCCCGAAGGATAAGTTCGTTAGCGGCCTTCCCGGCGTCATGCACCAAGTAGAAGTCCTGGTTTCGCATCTCCACGAAAACGTCTACCAAGCGATCGTCGACAGTCTGGACAGGTAACGTAATGATGCACAGGTCGCCTGACCTCTCGACAGATGTGCAACCGGTCAGATGGGCGAGCACGGACTCTTTAATTGATTGGCAGTTGGCCGTGCGCATCTTCTCGCCCCTCCTTCAATGTTAGCCTAAACAGGTCCAGAGCGAGTACCAGAAACTCGTCCAGCTTTTTGGGACTAAATTTATCAAGGGTCTGACGGCCAATGTTTTGGCCCGCCGTAAGCAGGTCACGGTGCCAGCCAACCGCCTTTCGGCCATTCGTGTTGGTGTATTCCGTTGTGTGGTGGTGAACGCAGTCGATTATGACGTTGTCGAGAAGCAGCGACATCGCCCATGACTCAGGCACGTTCGGAAGCTTTGCCCGGACTACCAGCCGCAGCGATCCCGGCACACGCCTCAGGGGTGGCACTCGTAATCTCAAATCGCCATCAGCTTCATCAATGCATGCTTTTAAGGCGGCTAATGTCATACCCAACGGCTTCTCCAGTTGCCGGACTTTCTCTTCCCTGCTGAGTGGCTTCCGTGGCATTCACGCGCGAGCGTGTATTATGTCACAGTTCCGGCTGTCGCTCAGCGTGAATGATCAGATTGGTGTCCCATTCCTGCGTAATCCCCCTTTCGTGGCACGATGGCTTCCAATGCCTGTCGGGGTACGTTAGCGCGGGTCGGCCGCGTGATCCTCGACAAACTTTGCCCATTTGGCAGAGAGTTTCGCATCGGAAGGAACGCCGGAACCGCCGCGGTAAAGCAGGGACAGGTTGCCCGCGGCGAGGAGGTGGCCGGCCTCGGCTGCTTTGTTCCACCACCTGGCGGCTTCGGCATAATTTTGCGGGGTGCCTTTGCCATCGGCGTAGAGAATGCCGGCGGCGGCCTGGGCGGGCACGTAGCCCTTTTCGGCGGCCTGGAGGGTGAGTTGGAAGCCCTGCGACGGATCGGTCCCCAACAGCTTGCCGCCCTGGCAGAAGAGGTCGGCGGGATCGGTTGGGGTCAGGCCGCGGGTGGCGCAGACTTCGTAGTCCTTGCTATAGCCGGCCGCTTTGGTGGTGATCTGGTCGAGCCAGTGCTGCCAGCCGCCGGGGGGCGTCTTCTGCTCGGCGCGGCCGAGATCGCCGCGAAAATCGCGGTCGCGCACGGGGGCGAGGAAGTTGGCGGCCATGGTGCGGAGTTCCTCGTCTTTGTCTTCGAGGAGGGCGACGAGGGTGCGGAACAGGGCGGGGTCCTGCTGCGCGCCACGGATCTGGAGGCGCGCGGCGAAGATCAGACCGTCGACGGCGGCGACGCGGTCTTCCTGATCGGCGGTTTTGGAGGGATCCGAAGCGAGGGCGATGAGGGCCTGCTGCGCGGCCTGCGAGCGCCAGTTGGCGCTCACGGCGAGGGCGCGGAGGACGGCGCGGCGGACTTCGGGCGCGGGGTCGGTTGCCCTGGCGGCGAGGGCTTTGATGGCGCGTTCACTAAAGTTGCCGTGAAGAAATGTCGCGGCGGCGGCGGCGCGGGTGCGGACGTCTTTGGAATCGAGGAGTTTTTCGAGAACGTCGCCGGCGGCCACGCCGCCCACCAGGGATAACGCGGGGAAGTGGCCATCCGCGATGACGGGCGGGGCTTTCAGCAGTTTCTGCTCTTCGGGCGAGAGGGGCAGGTTCTTGTTGCGGAGGCGGGTGGCCCAGGCGAGTGCGTCGTCATTGCTTGGCGGGTGGTACGTGCGCGCGCCGAGATCTTCGAATTCCCGATAAATAATGCGATAGCCCTTGGTGCTGACGCGCAGGTAGGAATCGCGCACGGTGGTGAGGTGGTAGGAGAGGTCGCGCAGGCCGAGCACCATGTAGAACTCGGGCGCGGTCTTGTCGGGATCGAGCGCCTGTTTGTCTTCCGTGGGCATCCGCCACCAGCCCCAGCTATAGGAGATGCCCGCCGTGACGACGTCCGGATGGAGCATGGTGAATTCGCCGGAGATTTTTCCGCCTTCGCCCTTGCCATACATGTAAACGCGGCGGGGATTGATGGGGTACGTCTTCTTCGCCCAGGCGATGAGTTTGGCGAGCGGTTCGTCGTCCATGGCGCCGAACTTCTGGTTCTGCGAGTGTCCGGCGAGCAGCACGTAGCCGTCGCGGATGCCGAGGCGGAGAAGGGCTTCGCGGACGGGCAGGATTTCGTCGCCGGTGGGGCGGTCATGCTCGGCGGAACAGAGGATCAGGCCGAGTTGCTTCGCGGGATCGGAGGTGCCCGCGGGCGCCGGGTGCAGGGGCGGTTCCACGACGTAGCGGACGATGGTCTTGCCGGTGTCGTCTTTCAGTTCGTTTTCCGTGGCGGCGGAGAGGGCGCCGGCGAACAGAAGAGCGGTGAGGAAACAGCCGAGGAAAGGTTTCATCGCGGATACAGCGAATATAGACCTTTGCTGGGAAAATTTATCGGCGGGAATTCAGATTTCGAGCAGGTCTTTGCCGATGAGGACTTCGCCCGCGAAGTTCGCGCGGGCCGCGTCGAGCCACATTTTGTCCGTCAGGGCGGGGTCTTCGGCGGGCACGAAATGCGAGAGCACCAGGGTCTTTACGCCGGCTTCGCGCGCAATTCGCCCCACCTCTTCCACTGGCGTGTGGTGGCTCAGGATGGATCGTTTCAGCTCCGCGCGATAGGGCAGCGGCGCCACCAGTTTGTCCACCGCCGAGGGCCAGAGGGCTTCGTGCACCAGCACGTCCGCCCCGCGCGCCAGGCGGATAAGGGCTTCGGAGCGGCGTGATGGACCGGTCGCGGCTGTCGAAACGGAAGGCGAAGGCAGGGGAGACGGGTTGGTGCTCGACGAGAGCGCAGGTCACGGTCACGTTGTCGTCTTTCAGGACCACGCCGGCTTCGCGCAGTTCGTGCGGACGGATCAGGGGCACGAGGGGTGGCCGGCCTTCGTCCGCGATGCGGGTATCGATGTCGTAGGCGTTCATTTCGAAGAACAGCCGGGTCATGCGGTCGAGCGGGGGCGGGCCCCAGGTATCGACGTTGTGCTGCAGGCCGGAGGCCCAGGCGAGAAGCAGCAGGTTGCCGTAATCGGCATTGTGGTCGGAGTGCTGGTGGGTGAGGAAGACGTGACGGATGGCGGGGAAGGGCAGGCCGGTCTTCGCGTATTGGCCGGCGACGCCGTTGCCGCAATCGACGATATAGGCGATGTTGTTGATGAGGATGACCTGCGAGGGGGCGGCGCGGGTGGGTCGCGGGCGAGGTCCGCCGGCGGTGCCGAGGAGGATGAGGCGGGTTTTGGCTGGCGCGGATTGGGCTGGTGCGGAATGGACAAAGAGCGGCAACGTTCCGGCAACGGCAGCCGCAAATTCCCGCCGGGAGAGAGCGGGCATGTTCAGTTCCGCGCGGCGCCGTGGCGGCGCACGGCTCGGCGGTAAAGCTTCTCGCCATCGGTCACGACGAGCCACTGCATGTGGTCGCCGGCGAAGAAGACGTCCGATACCTCGCCTTTGCCGGGCGGGTCGAGGGTGGTCACGCTGTGTCCGGTCGCGTCGAAGACCTGGACGCCAAGGTTCGTCGCGACGTAGAAGTAGCCGCCGCTGTCGAAGGCCATGCCGCCGGCCTCGGTGGCGGTGGTTCCGGTCCGCGTTTTGAGGCGGCAGAAGAGTTCGCCGCGCGCCAGGCCACCATCGGGCTGAATCGGGAAGCGCATCACCTGGGCGGTGTGGGGGTCGGTGACGAGCAGACGGGTGCGGTCGGACGAGAGACGGAGGCAGTGCGGCCAATCGACCTGTTCGGTGACCACGCGCTTCATGCCGGCGGCGTCCAGCAGCCAGACGCGGTGATTGGGAGCGTCGGCGAAATAGATCTGGTTGCGGTCCGTGACGGTCAGATGGTGCGTTTGCACATCTTCGGCCAGTACGGACTCGGTTCTGTCGGCTGACAGAGCCACGATCCTTTTTTGATTGTGCTGGCCGGCGTAGAGCAGACCGTCGGGCCCGTAGGCGATGCCGTGGGCGCCGCCGCTTTCCTCTTTCCAGAGGGCGATGTGGCCGCCGGAATCGACTTTGTAGATCCGGTTATTGCGCGCGTCGGTGAAGAAGATATTGCCGGCGTGGTCGACGGCGGAATCGGCGGTGAGCTGGTAGCCTTCGCCCAGGAGTTCCCAGTTTTTGCCCGGCACCAGGAGGGCTTCCGAGCCGCGTGCGCCGTGCGCGAACTCCTGGAAGAGCAGCGCGAAGATCAGGACGGCGATTCTGCTCATTACTGGAGATTTTACGCCAGCCGGAGGGTTTTCAGCGTAAGAGTTCGTCGAGATATTTTTTCAGATCTTCGAAGCGCACGACGCCGGCGATGACGGTGCGTTTTCCTTTGTAAACGATGACCATGGAGGGCGTCTGGTTCACGTGATCCGGATTGGCGAAGACGTCCGGCGCCGGACGGGTCTGCACGAGTTTCCGCACCTGCTGCAGGACGCCGGGGGCGAGAACCTGCGCGACCTGCGCATCGACGTTGCCGTCGGCGCCCCAGATTTTCTGCGTGCGGAACAGCTGGTTCGCGACAAGGTCGTAATGTCCGAGAGAGCCCGCCGCATTGGCGTAGCTGGCGGCGAGTCGGGCGAAGCGGTGCTGGGGAAGCGGCAGGTCGCGGTGCAGCAGGCGGACCTTGCCGGTGTTGACGTACTGTTCGGTCAGCTTCGGAACGGTCTCCTGGAAAAGCACGGCGCAGGCGGGGCATTCGTAATCCGAGTAGATCTCGCAGCCGATGGGGGCGTCGGGAGGGCCGGACTGCCGGAAATCCGAGGCTTCGGTGAGCGGGAGAAGGCAGGACGCGCAGGCCTGTTGCGCGGGCACGGTGAGCAGGACCACGCCCGCCGCGGAAGCGCCCGCGGCGGCGAGGAACCAGCGGCGGGCGCGGGCGCCGCGGTCGCGTTCCCGCAGACGGTTGAAAGCCCTGGCGGCGTTGGGCTGCCAGACCGCGCCATTGATCTGCGTATCCGGCGCCAGTGCGGCCAGCCGGTCGTCCACCCATTTGTCTGTCATTTCATTGCACTCCAGATTGCTATTGCGCTCCATATTGCCTCACATATTCTTTTCGAAACGCCTGTTGTGCGCGGCTCACGAAGGTCCCGACGGATGCCGGATTCAGGTCGAGAGCCGTGGCGAGTTCTCCGTAACTCAGGCCTTCGCCGCGCAGGATGAGCAGTTCCGCCTGACGGGTTTCGAGACGGGACAACACCAACCGGACCTGGCTCTGTTCTTCCGCCGCGGAGTGCATTTGTTCGGGCGTGGGCGGATCGCTGCCCCGGCCGAACATTCCCTCGTACCGGTTGCGGCGCGCGAAGCGGCGCAGTTCGTCGAGAGCCATCCGGACGGCGGTGCGATAGAGCCACGGGCCGGCGTGATCGCCCTGCGCGCCGGGCTGACGCCACAGTTTCCAGAAGACTTCGACGGCCAGTTCTTCGGCGCGCGCGGGATCTTTCACGACGCGAGCAATCACCCGCGCGACGCGTTCGTAGTGCGCGTGGAAGAAGGTCTCGAAATCGAAGACGGCCTCGCGCGCCGGTATTCCGTCCAGTGCTTTGGTTTCCGCGTTCACACCCTCTATAACGACGCACAACTCCGGTTTGTGACAGCAGGCCGTAAACTAGTGCATATGTCAGAAACGCAGCCGGGGACGCTGGAGAACCCGGCGTCCACCGGCCACTACGTCCGCCTTGACCCGCAGCAGGGCTGGCGCACGGTGCTGAACTGGGTCTCGGCCATTCTTATCTCGCTGGTATTTCTGGTGGCGGGCCTCTGGAAGGTGACCGATCCGGCGGGCGCGGCCGTACGTCTGGCGCAGGCGCGCGTGCCGGAGCAACTGAGTCTGGCGGCCGCGCTCGGCTTCGGCATTGCCGAGACGTTCGGGGGCGTGCTGCTGCTGGTGCCGCGATTCCGGCGCTGGGGCTCGATCATTACCAGCCTGCTGCTGGTGGCGTTCATGATTTTCATCGGGATTCACTACAACGAACTGCGGGGCGCCGAGTGCTCCTGCTTCCCGTGGCTCAAGCGCGCGGTGGGGCCGGGTTTCTTCCTGAGCGACGGCATTATGCTGCTGCTGGCCATTGCGGCGGGCTGGTGGGCGAGAAATTCCGACGGGTTGCGGCCCGCGCTGGTGATTCTGGGCGCGGTCACGGTGTTCGCGGTGGTTTCTTATGGCGTGAACCTGACGCGCCACACGGGGACGAAAGCGCCGGAGACGGTGAAAGCCGAGGATGGCAGCGTCATTTCGCTCAATAAGGGAAAAGTGTTCGTTTATTTCTTCAATCCGCAGTGCCTGCACTGTCTGGATGCCGGGCGGAAACTCGCCGCGCTGAACTGGGGCGATACGCGTTTTGTCGGCGTGCCGACGGAGAATCCGCGTTTCGCCGGATGGTTCATGGGCAAGGCGGGGCTGACCGGCAGAGGGCCGGTATCTCCGGATCTCGACGTGCTGAAGAAGGTATTCCCGTTCGATCTGCCGCCGGCGGGCGTGGCTCTGCAGGATGGCTATGAAAAAGGGATGTTGCTGCAGTTTGAAGATCAGGAACCCGGCGCTACTCTGAAAAAGCTGGGCTTTGTTTATTGAAGTTTCCTGGTTCCGTGAGCCGGCGCCTTAGCCCCGCCGCGCGCCGTTTGGCGGTGTTTACTCGTGTGGAAGGAAAATGATGCAATCTAAATCGAAAGCTGTCTTTCTCGTCCTGACCTGCGCCTCCGCGCTGATAACCGCCGCGGATCTGAGCGCGGCGCCTCGTCTGGCGCTGAGCACCAATACGGTCGGTCCCGTTAATACGGTGACGGGCTCGAATGGCCCCTCGCAGACGGTGCAGGCTCTGAATTTGGGAGACGGCAGTCTGACACTGACGCCGATGTCGTCCGCGACCTGGCTTTCCGCCAGCGTGGGCACGCGCGGCAGTTGCTCCGGAAATGGCGGGAACTGCTATGCGGTCAATATCGCGCTGAATGTGGGCTCGCTGGCCGGCG
Organism: uncultured Acidobacteriia bacterium; assembly: GCA_903851195.1. GTDB lineage: Bacteria > Acidobacteriota > Terriglobia > Bryobacterales > Bryobacteraceae > BOG-234. The sequence goes on along the minus strand of CAINNJ010000022.1, from coordinate 106,162 downwards.
GGACGTACACCGAGTTCATCACGCTGACCGACCCTAACGCGATCGACGCGCCGCAGGATATTGCCGTCACGGTGAACACCGCCAGTGTCCCGGCCAGCATCACCGCGTACGTCACGCCGAACGGCGGCGCGCTGCCGAAGAGCTTTTTCAACATTTTCACGACCGGCACGGGTGTCAAAGGCGCGGTGACGACGCAGTCCGGCGGCAACTGGCTGGCGTTTGTGAGCGGCAGCGGCGGCCTGATTCCGGCGGTGTCTCCGTGGCTGGTCCAGGTGGCGGCTCCGGCCGGACTGGGCGCGGGCACTTACACCGGCAGCGTCGCGATCAGCGGGTCGTCCGTGGCGGCCGACAACAAAACGATTGCGGTGAGCATGGTGATTACGTCGTCGCCGATTCTTCAGCTCAGCAGCAACAGCGCGACCCGGCTGGTCGCCGTGCAGGGCGGGACCCCGCAGTATGCCGTGGTGAGCTTCGATAACATCGGCCAGGGCTCGCTGAATGTGACGGGCGGCAGCAGTTCGGCGAAATTTCTGACGGCGTCGGCGACCTCTCCGAACAGCCTGCTCGTCACCGCGGATCCCACCGGTCTTGCGCCCGGCATTTATAACGGAACCATCACGGTGACGTCAAATGCCGCGAACAACGCGCAGGTGCCCCTTCCGTATCAGCTAGTGGTGGCGGCCGCGGGCGCTCCGGCGATTCTGCCGGGCGGCGTGGTGAACATCTCGACATACGCGCAGGAAGCCATCTCACCGGGAGACATCGCGGCCATCTTCGGCACGCAGTTCGCGCCGTCAGGAACGTTCACGGCCGCCCCGTCGCTGCCTCTGGCGACTTCGCTCGCGGGCACGCAGGTGCTGGTCAACGGCGTCCCCGCGCCGCTGTTTTTCGTGTCGCCCGGGCAGGTGAATTTCCAGGCGCCGTACTCGCTGGATCCCGCGCAGGTGAACACCGTGCAGGTGGTGGCGGGCGGAACGCAGGGCAATATCCGCTCCATCCAGGTGAACCGCTCGATGCCGCGGTTGCTGACCCGAACCGGAAGCTACGGCACGATCGTGAATGCGACCGACGGGACTCTGCCGTTCCCCACCAGCGTTCCGGATGCGGTGTTCAAGACTCATCCCGCCAAGCCGGGCGACGTGATTGTGATTTACGCGATCGGGCTCGGACCGACTTCCCCGGCGGCCATGGAAGGCCAGCCTTCGAACGATGGCACGGCGGGCAAGCCGCTGCAATCGATCGCCAACGTGATGGTGAACTTCGGCGGCTTCTTCTCCGGGCATCTGAGCCAGCTGATCGCGCCGTTCGCGGGACTGACGCCGACCGCGGCCGGGCTTTATCAGATCAACCTGGTAATACCGGACGACATCACGCCCGGACCGGCCGTGCAGCTGTTCATCAACGTGAACGGGGTGAACAGCAACGTGGTCAACATCGCGATTTCACCGGATGGAAAATGAGCCGGCAATACTACGAACTCCGCACGTATCAGCTCCGCAACGGCGTGCCCAGCAAGCTGCTTTCGGCGAAGCCCGCCGGGCTGGCTGGTCCCTTCGGCGCTTTCACGGCTTTCGTTTCGGAAAACAGTCCGTTTCAGACGCTGCTGCTGACTTACACGTCCTTCGCGGAGGCAGAGCGGATCGACGAGAAACTGGCGGACGCCACCGGGTACATCCGGTATGAGCGGACGATTCTGCGGGCGTTTACGGGGATGCCGGAACTGAAGCTGCCGCCGGCGTCCCCGGGCGGACACATTTTCGAGATCCGCACCTATGAATCGAACGACGCGGTGACGCTGCAGAAGAAGATCGACATGTTCAACAACGGCGAGATGCAGATCTTCCAGCGGCTGGGCATGAATCCGGTGTTCTTCGGCGAGGCGCTGGTGGGGGCGAAACTGCCTCACCTGACGTACATGCTGGCGTTCGAGGATCTGGCGGCGCGGGACAAACTGTGGAAGGCGTTCGGGTCCGACCCGGCGTGGCAGAAGCTGCGGGTAACGCCTGGACTCGCCGACGCGGACATCGTTTCGAACATCAGCAACTCGCTGGTTCGCGCCACCGGGTTTTCTGATATACGATAACCGTAATCATGCATCGCCGTAAATTTTTCCAGACCGCCGGTGGCGCGGTCGCACTGGCCGAGGCCGCGCTGGCGCAGAGCCCCGGGAAACCCGCGCTGACGTCCAACGAGCCGAAGCGCAAGGCCACCATGCACGTGGGCACGCAGCACTCGCATGCGGACGATGTGTTGTCCGTGATGTCGTCGCTGGGCGTGAACCATATCTGCAGCGGAGAGATTTCGCCGCAACTGGACGAGAAATGGTCGGTGGACGGCCTTTCGAAGCTGCGGGAGCGCGTGGAGAAGCACGGCATTTCGCTGGACATGGTGCCGGTGCCGCTGCCTTCGGCGACGATCGGGAAGGCGCCGATGGCGTCGGTGATGCTGGGCCAGAGCCCGGAGCGCGACCGTCAGATCGAGCAGATTCAGCAGATGCTGCGGAACTGCGCGAAGGTCGGCATTCCGGCCGTGAAATACAACATGAGTATCCTGGGCGTGGTGCGGCTGCCGGAGCGGACGAAGGGCCGCGGGGAGAGCACTTACAGCACGTGGAACTACAAAGCGGCGCCGGATAAGGACAAGCTCACCGAGGCGGGCAAGGTGAGCGCGGACGAGTACTGGGAGCGCATCGATTATTACCTGAGCCGGGTGGCTCCGGTGGCGGCGGAGACGAAGGTCCGGATGGCGTGTCATCCGCATGACCCGGGCATGCCGGAACCGGAAGGGTATCGGGGCGTTCACACGGTGCTGGGCAGTCCGGCGGGGCTGAAGAAGTTCGTCGCGATGCATGAGAATCCGTATCACGGGCTGAATTTCTGCCAGGGCACTGTGTCGGAGATGCTGCAGGATCCGAATCAGGAGATCCACGACGTGATCCGGTATTTCGGGACGCGGAAGAAGATCTTTAATGTGCATTTCCGTAATATTCACGGGAAATTCGGGGATTTCCAGGAGACATTCCCGGATGCGGGGAGCGTGAATATGATCGAGGCGATCCGGACGTACCAGGAAGTCGGGTATCCGTATATGCTGATGCCGGACCATGTGCCGTCGATACCGGGGGATAAGGGCGGGGCGCAGGCGTTCGCGTTCGCGTTCGGGTATATTCAGGCGCTGATTCAGATGCTGGGGTAGGTTCGTTGGGCCGGGCGGGGGACGGTGGCGTTCCCCTGCTTACTTGAGTAATCGTCCAGTTGCCGGACGATCCTGTCGAGCCGCTTATTCTGATACCACGCCGTTGCAAACATGCCGATCGGAATGGGCAGGGTGACCTGCACAAACGGCAGATTCAAGACGTTGGTTACGTCCGGATTCATGGTTCGATCGTAACGCAATCGAGTTGTGGCGTGTTTCAGTGAAGAGCGCCGGTTATCAACCGGCGCGCAGATTTTACAATCTGCCCTGCTTTCGCTGTAGTGTGGCGGAGTTATTTCGGCAGGGCGAACGCGACGATGGAACTGCCTGAGGGCGCGCCGTTCTTGCCGCCGCCGCAGACGATCACGACGTACTCACGCCCTCCGATCTCATAGACGGAGGGCGTGGCGTTTCCGGCAGCGGGGAGGACGGTCTCCCAGAGCAGTTTGCCGGTCAGTTTGTCGTAGGCGCGGAATTTCTTGTCGAAGCTGGTGGCGCCGATGAAGAGCAGTCCTCCTGCGGTCACGACCGGGCCGCCGTAGTTGTCGCTGCCGGTGTCCTTCATGCCTTTCGCGACCAGTTCCGGATACTCACCGAACGGGATCTGCCAGCGGATCTCGCCTTTGTTCAGGTCGATGGCATTGAGGGTGCCCCAGGGCGGGGTGAGGGGCGGATAGCCATCGGGGTCGCGGAACAGGATGTAGCCTTCGTTGCGGTATTTCAGGTGATTCGGATCGGCGGCCGCTTGGGCGGCTTCTTCGGCCGTCATGCCGGTGTCTTTTCCGGTTTCGAGGAACTCCACGATTTCGTTGATATTGCGTTCAAGGTAGTCGAAGCCGGGCATGCGGCCGGTGCCCTCGCGGATGATGCCGGCGATCTGTTCGCGCGACCAGCGTTTGCCGATATCGACGAGCGACGGGAAGGTCGGTGGAGCGCCCTTCAGGTCGTCGCCATGACAGCCGCCGCAGTTATTGCGGTAGAGGGATTTCGTATCCTGCGTGACCATGCGGATGATCCAGGGTTGCTCGTTGGAATTCACGTACAGCAGGCCGGAGGCCGCGTCATAAGCGGCCCCGCCCCATTCGGCGCCGCCGTCGGTGCCGGGGAAGAGCATGGTGCCGCGTTGGCTGGGCGGCGTGTATATGCCTTTGGAATCCACACTGCGGAATTTGGCCAGGACGGCAGCGTGCGCTTCCGGGGTGCGGTTGGTGATCATGTCTTCGGTGAAGGCCTGGCGCGTGAAGGGCGGGGGCTTCACGGGGTAGGGCTGGGTGCGCGAAAGTTTCTCGCCTTCGAGGGGCGACTACATCGCCTGGCGGTCCTTCACGGGGAAGAGCGGTTTGCCGGTTTTGCGGTCCAGCACGTAGACATAGCCGGTCTTGGTGATCTGCGCGACGGCATCGACGTCATGCCCGTCCCGCTTCACGGTGACGAGGCTGGGGGCGGCGGGAAAATCGAAGTCCCAGGCATCGTGACGGACGCCCTGGAAGTGCCAGACGCGTTTGCCGGTGCGGGCGTCGAGAGCGAGCACGCAGTTGGCGAAAAGGTCGTCTCCGATGCGGTTGGAGCCGTAGAAATCGAAGGAGGCCGAGCCGGTGGCGGCGAAGACCATGCCGAGTTTCGGATCGACGGAGAGGCCGGCCCAGGCGTTCGCGCCGCCGGAGACCTTCCAGGCGTCTTTGGGCCAGGTTTCGTAGCCGAACTCGCCGGGCCAGGGGATGGTGTGGAAGATCCAGCGAAGCTTGCCGGTTTTGGTGTCCCAGGCGCGGATATGCCCGGGCGAGCCCGGCAGCGTTTCGGGAACCGTGCTGCCGAGGATGATCATGTCCTCAAAGATCACGCCGGGGCTGCTGGCGCTGACACTCATCTTTTCGGCGGGACGGCCGAGGCCTTCGCGGAGATCGATCTTCAGGATGGGTTTGCCGGTCTGGCGGTCGAGGGCGTAGAGGAAGTTGCGGTAGGTGAAGAAGACGCGGTCCTGATAGACGGTGACACCGCGGTGGCGGTAGCGGCGTTGCGGCGGCGCGCCGGCGGCGGGGTCGAAGGTCCAGATCTCATGGCCGGTGGCGGCGTCGAGCGCGACAACTTTGAGGGTGGGCGTGGTGGCGTAGAGAACGCCGCCGACGACGATCGGATTGCTCTGCATCTCCGAGTCTTTGAACGCGTCGTGCGAATCGTACGACCACGCGACCTGGAGTTGGGCGACGTTCGCGCGGTTGATCTGTGTGAGAGGAGAAAAGCGGATGTTTCCCGGCCCGCCGTTGACAGGCCACTCGACATCCGCCGCGTGGAGAGCGGGAATTGCGATGAGACAGAAGATCAGCGAGGGGAACTTCACAGTTCCCCGAATTGTAGCGCGCGGTTTTATGCGCTTTCGATCAGCCCAGCGTATTGAGCGTGGAGACGCGCGTCGCTTCGTACGCTTCGATGGCCGGGGCCTGCTTCAGAATCCAGCCGAGTTCGTCGATGCCTTCGAGAAGACAGGTTTTCGAGAACGAGTCCACCGGGAATTCCACCTTTTCGCCGTCGGGCAGCGTGAGGGTCTGCGAAGCGAGGTCCACGTGGACTTTCGCGTCTTCGGGCAGCGTAAAGAGCTTCGCGTGCACTTCGGGGGAAACCACGATCGGGATCAGCGAATTCTTCAGGGCGTTCTGTTTGAAGATGTCGGCGAAGGAGGTGCTGATCACGGCGCGGAAACCGAACTGCGTCAGGGCCCAGGGGGCATGTTCGCGCGAGCTGCCGCAGCCGAAGTTGTCGCCGGCGAGCAGCACCTGCGCGTTCTGGCCGCGCGGGGTGTTGAGGATGAAATCCTCTTTCGGGCTGCCATCGGCGTTGTAGCGCCAGTCGCAGAAGAGGTTCTTATCGAGCCCTTCCTTGGACGTGGTTTTGAGGAAGCGCGCGGGGATGATCTGGTCGGTGTCGATGTTGTTGTTGGGCATCGGCACGACGCGGGATTCGAAAGCGATGAAGGGTGTCACAGGATTGTCCTTACGTCGGTCACGACGCCGGTCAGCGCGGCGGCGGCGGCGGTCAGCGGGGAGGCGAGGAAGGTGCGTCCGCCCTTGCCCTGCCGGCCTTCGAAGTTGCGGTTGGAGGTGGAAACGCTGTATTCGCCGGGCTGCAGCTGGTCGCCGTTCATCGCGATGCACATGGAGCAGCCGGGTTCGCGGTAGTCGCAGCCGGCTTCGCGGAAGAGTTCCGGGAGGCCTTCGGCGATGGCCTGGCGCTTCACTTCCATGGAACCGGGAACGACCATCACGCGCACGTTCGGATTCACTTTGCGGCCCTTCAGAACGGCGGCGGCGGCGCGCAGATCGGTGATGCGGGAGTTGGTGCAACTGCCGATGAAGACGACATTGACGGGGCGGCCCAGAATCGGCTTGCCGGCTTCGAGGCCCATGTAGGAAAGGGCTTTGGCGACGGCGTCGCGTTCCAGCGGATCGGAGATGCTGGAAGGCTCCGGCACGGCGCCCGAGATGGAGACGCCCATGCCGGGGTTGGTGCCCCAGGTGATCATCGGTTCGAGAGAGTCGCCATCGATGGAGACTTCACGATCGAAGCGCGCTCCGTCGTCGGTGGGGAGCCGTTTCCAGCGCGCGACGGCGGCGTCCCAATCCGCGCCTTTGGGCGAGAACGGGCGGCCGTGGAGGTATTGGAAAGTCGTGTCGTCCGGCGCGATCATGCCGGCGCGGGCGCCCGCTTCGATGGACATGTTGCAGACCGTCATTCGGCCTTCCATGTCGAGGGCACGAATGGCGGCACCGGTGTATTCAAGGACAGTGCCCGTGCCGCCGCCGATGCCCACCTTCGCGCAGAAGGCGAGGATGATGTCTTTGGCGGTGATGCCGGGGCGCAGCGTGCCATCCACATGCACTTTGAACGTTTGCGAAGGACGCTGCAGCAGACACTGCGTGGCGAGAACGTTTTCCACTTCGCTGGTGCCGATACCGAAGGCAAGAGCGCCGAAAGCGCCGTGGGTCGCGGTGTGGCTGTCACCGCAGACGACGGTCATGCCGGGCTGCGTGAAGCCCAATTCCGGTCCGATGACGTGCACGATGCCCTGGTGTTCGGAGTGAACGCCGTAGTGCGGAATGCCGAACTCTTTGCAGTTCTTATCGAGCTGCGCGACCTGGTTGGCCGCGATGGGATCGAGGATCGGCAAAGAGCGATCGGTGGTGGGAATGCTGTGATCCGTGGTGGCCACGGTCAGATCGGGCCGGCGGACTTTGAGACCGCGGGCGCGCAGGCCGGAAAAGGCCTGGGGCGAAGTGACTTCGTGGACCAGATGCAGATCGATATAGAGCAGGGAAGGGGCGCCTGCTTCTTCCCGTACGAGGTGAGAGTCCCAGACCTTCTGGGACAGAGTTCTTACAGAGCCTGACAAACTGCTTCTCCTACTTCTTCGGTGGTGGCCGGGGTTCCGGCGGGCTTCAGATCCGCGGTGACGCGGCCGCTTCCGAGTACCTGTTCCATGGCGCGGTTGACGGCGGCGGCTTCTTCGACAAGGCCGAAGCTGTATTCGAGCAGAGCCGCGACCGAACCGATCGCGCCAAAGGGATTGGCCTTGTTCTGTCCCGCGATGTCCGGGGCCGAACCGTGCACGGGCTCATACAAGCCGGTCCACGCGCCGTTGGCCTTCTTCGGGCCGATGGAGGCCGAAGGCAGCATGCCGATGGAGCCGGCGAGAATGGCGCCTTCGTCGCTCAGGATGTCGCCGAACATGTTCTCCGTGACGAGCACATCGAACCGCTTCGGATTGAGCACCAGTTGCATGGCGCAGTTGTCGACCAGGAGGTGATCGAGGGCAACGTCGGGATACTCTTTGGCGATTTCGACGACCACGCGGCGCCAGAGCTGGGAGGTTTCGAGCACGTTCGATTTATCGACCGATGTCAGCTTCTTGCGGCGCTTGCGGGCCAGTTCGAAACCCATGCGGGTGACGCGTTCGATCTCGCTCCACGTGTAGGCCATGGTGTTGACGGCGCGCGGCTCGGGGCCATCCTCATAGATGCCGCGAGGGGTGCCGTAGTAGATGCCGCTGTTGAGTTCGCGGACGATGATCATGTCCACGCCGTCGACCAGATGGTTCTTGAGGGGCGAAGATTCGAGCAGTGCTTTATAGCTGCGCACGGGGCGGAGGTTCGCATAAACGCCCATGGTCTTGCGGATGCCGAGCAGGCCGCGTTCCGGGCGTTTTTCGGGCGGCCATTCGTCGAACTCGGGAAGACCGACCGCGCCCATGAGGACGGCGTCGGCTTCGAGCGCCAGCTTTTCGGTTTCGGCGGGAAACGGCGTGCCGGTTTTATGGATGGCGATGCCGCCCAGAAGGGCTTCGCGCAGCGTGAGCTGGTGCTTCCATTTTTCGGCAACGACGCGCAGGACGCGCACGGCTTCTCCGGTGACTTCCGTGCCGATGCCATCGCCCGGAAGCACTAATATGTTGAGGTTCAAGATGGTTCTTCCTTATTCGCAAACGGGGCGTATGGAATGCGGAGACGCTCCGTTTTAATCTCCGGCCGGTTGCGCCACGGCGAGCTGCTGGCTGCGCCGCGCAAGCTCGGCGATTTCTTCGTCCATCAGGCCTTTTTTGTTGTCCGCCAGCGTGGTGATTTCCCTGTAGACGATATCGAGTTCCTCTTTGGAAAGAGTAAATCCGAGATCTTCCAGGCGATTTTTCAACGCGTGACGGCCACTGTGTTTCCCGAGGACGAGCTTGCCTTCCGGCACGCCGACCGACTTTGGATCGATGATCTCATACGTGGTTCTTTCCTTGAGATAACCGTCCTGATGGATGCCGGCTTCATGCGCGAAGGCGTTGCGGCCGACGATGGCCTTGTTGGGTTGGGGGCCGAAACTGATGATGGAGCTGAGTAACTGGCTGGCGCCGAAGAGGTGTTCGGCATGGATGCCGGTGGTCCACGGGTAGCGGTCGTGGCGGGTTTTGAAGATCATGACAATCTCTTCAAGCGAGCAGTTGCCCGCGCGTTCGCCGATGCCGTTGATGGTGCATTCGATCTGCCGGGCGCCGGCCTTGACGGCGGCAAGCGAGTTGGCGACGGCGAGACCGAGATCGTCATGGCAGTGCACGCTGACCACGGCGGTGTCGCCGAGCGCTTTGACGATGCGGCCGATCAGATCGCCGTACTCTTCGGGTGTGGAATAGCCGACGGTGTCGGGGATATTGACGGTGCGGGCGCCACTGGCGACGACCGCGCGCGAGATCTGTTCGAGATAGTCGGGATCCGTGCGGGCGCCGTCCTCGGCGGAAAACTCGACATCGTCCACGTAGGAGCGGGCGAGTTCAACGGCCGAACAGGCGTCGTCAAGAACCTGCTGGCGGGTCTTTTTGAGCTTGTATTTCAGGTGGATATCGCTGGTGGCGATAAAGGTGTGAATCCTGGGGCGCCGGGCTTTGTTTAGTGCGGTAGCAGCTCGCTCGACGTCAAGTTTGGTGCAGCGCGCCAGTGCGGCGACCTGCGCCCATGGGAACTCACGACTCACCGCGTCAACGGCTTCGAAATCGCCTTGTGAGGCGATGGGAAAGCCGGCTTCGAGGATGTCGACGCCAAGCTCCACCAGTTTCGCCGCCATACGCAGCTTCTCGGGTACGGTCATGCTGCAACCGGGCGATTGTTCACCGTCCCGGAGCGTCGTATCGAAGATCCAGACGCGATTATTCATAGTTGGAAGGTACTCCATAGCCATTATGTGGAGGGGTAGGGAGATTAAGCAAATTTATTCTTTTCGCAGTGTCTATAAGGCGGGCTAATGCGAAGCGGCTTTTTGGATGGGTCAGACGATCGCGAAGGCGCGGACCGGGAAGGTGCCGAAACTCTTCACTTTGACGGGCGCGGCGAAGAAGCCGAAGTTCGTTTCGGGCAGGGCGGCGAGGTTCGTCATGTATTCGACGACGGGGATTTCCGCGCCCAGCAGAATGCTGTGAACGGGGCGGCGTTTGTCACCCATATCGTCGATGTTCAGAGAGTCGATGCCGACCAGTCTTGCGCCGTTGTCACGCAGGTACAGGGCGGCGGATTCGGTGAGAAAAGGATGGCCGCCGAGGTAGCGTTCGGTGTTCCAGTGGCGTGACCAGCCGGTTTCCACCAGCACCGCTTTGCCGGCAATGTCCAAGCCGTGAAAGGCCTCGGCGCCGACTGCCGCAGCGCTGGTCCGGACACTGACCGCGGGCAGATCCACGGTGGATTCGAGCGGCAGTTCAGAGAGGTCTTTGCCTTCGGCGTAGCGGTGGAACGGGCTGTCGAGATACGTGCCGGTATTCGCTACCAGTTCGATTTTGCCGATGTGAAATTCCACGCCCTCGGCGTACCAGGCGCGGGAGGCCTCGCGGGAGAGGAAGTCGCAGATCAGCGGGCCGGGTATGCCGGGATAGGTGGTGAGGCCTTCCGCGATGGTGTGGCTCAGATCAATCAGCACGGTTCAGACACCGGAGCCTTTGAGAATCCGAATGTGGCCGTTGCTGGAGGAAAGATCGATGTGCGGGCCGCCACTGCCGCTGCCGATCACGCCGTCGAGATGATTTTTCCGGCTTTCGCCGCGGGTTTCGGTGTGGACGTCGAACTCGGAGGTGATGGCCGAATTCGAGGTTTCGGCTGAGAGCACGGCGGTGGTGGAGGCGGGCAGATGCAGGGTGATGCTGCTGTTGCGCGTCTCGGCATGAACGTCGCTGCGCGGGGCCTTTTCCAGAGTCAGTTCGATGGAGCCGTTGGACGTTTTCAGACGCACCGGCGTGAGCGGCGCGTTTTGCAGACGAATTTTAATACTGCTGTTCGACGTCTCGGCTTCGCACTGGCCCGAGATGTTTTCGGCCTGAATGCGGCCGTTCGAAGTGTGCATCACGGCGTTGCCACGCACGGAGTCGAGATCGATGGAACTATTCGAGGTGTGGGCGTCCACGTCGCCGGCGATATTCTCGGCGCGGATGCTGCCGTTGGAGGTTTTGATGCGGCCGCCGTTTTCGACATCATGCACGCGGACGCTGGCGTTCGAGGTGGTAACGCGGTCCAGACGCGCTTTGCGCGGGACACGGACCACCATGCGCGCACCCATGCCGCCATGGCCGATGGAAGGCCGGATGGCGCGGACTTCCACGGAGGAAGAATCGTTATGGGTTTCGATTTTGATGGAATCGCGCAATTGCTCGCTGGAAGCGTACTTCGTTCCGGCGACATCCACCTTGTTCTCATCCCAGCCGGAGATTTCGATGGAGCCGTTGAAGGCTTCGAGGTTCACGCGTCCGTCCGGGGCAAGATCCCAGGAGTAGTGAAAATCGGTCTGGTAGCGATCGGACTGACCCATGTCCACGAAATCGCCGATGGCGCAGCCGGAGAGCAGCAAGGCCGTCGCGAGGGCCGGAATGGAGCGAGAGATGAGGAGTTTCATTGGTTGGCGCGTTCCCCTTCGGAAACGAGTATTACGCACGGCGGGGCAGGGCGGTTCGCTAAAACTTCCACTGGCCGTCGGTCATCTGGCGGCTGATTTCGGACGGACTGGCGGGTTCGGCGCCCTGAGGTGCGTGGCGCAGGACAGTCAGGTTGGCGGGTTCGCCGGGGGCGATGCGGCCCTGGCCCTGGGGGACGACCCACGTGCCGGCGAGGTCGGTGCGTTCGGAATCCTGCGGGATGGGGACGTCTTTTTGCAGACCGACGGCGCGGATGGTTTTGCCCGATACGACGATCACGGAACCGGTGATGGGCGGCGCTCCGGCGGCGGGTAACGTGGTGGCGCCGATGAGGATTTTCGTGTCCGATTTCTGGCAGCCGGCAAGCAGGCAGAGAAAGAGCAACGGGGCGGCGGCTCGCGCGAGCCGGGGGGCAGTCATGCTTTCAGGATATGCTTTGTCCGTGGACATCTCGCGAAGAGCCTGGATGGCTGGTTTGGCGCTGGCCGGCGCCGCCCGCGCGCAGAAACCGGCGTTTATCCGCAGCATCTGTTCGGTGATTTTCCCGCCGCGCACGCCGTTGCCGGAGATGTTCCGGCTGGCCAAAGCGGCGCGGTTCGACGCGATGGAACTGCGGCTGGGCGTGGATGTCGCGATGGACAGCAGCGACGCGGCTTTGGAACAGGTTCGCAAGACCGCGGAGAGCAGCGGGACGCAGATCACGAGTCTGTGGGTTTCCGAACCGCTGGGGAAAGCTCCGCTGAACAGTCCGGATGCGAAGGTGCGGGCGCAGGGCGTGGCGGCGATCGAGAGGGCGACGGAGATCGCGGCGGCGGTGAACTGCGGGGCGCTGCTGCTGGTGCCGGGGCGGGTCGGCAACGGCGCGAAGCTTTTTGCGGGCTATGAGGAGACCTGGAAGCTGTTCACGGCGGAGCTTTCGAAGTGCCTGCCGGCGGCGGAGAAGCACAAGGTAGTGCTGACGCCGGAGAACGTCTGGAACAAGTTTCTGGTGAGTCCACTGGAGATGCGCAGCTTTGTGGATCAGTTCAAGAGCCCGTGGCTGGGCGCGCATTTCGATATGGGGAATGTGATGCAGTACGGGTATCCGGAGGACTGGATCCGGACGCTGGGCCCGCGGATCCGGCGCGTTCACGTGAAGGATTACAAGCTGTCGAACCGGGCGGAACAGGGGCATTTCGTGCCGCTGCTGGAGGGCGATGTGAACTTCGCGGCGGTGATGAAGGCGCTGGTGGAAACGGGGTATCACGGATTTCTTTCGCCGGAGATCGATTACGACGCGGCGCAGCCGGAGCAGCTGACGAAAGTCTCGGAGCAACTGACGCGAATTCTGGCCATGGCGTGACGTGTCCTAAACTGGGCGATTGGCAAAATCCACACAGCTGACGCCCAATCAGATTCGCGGCTTTTGGGCAGCGTGGGGCGGCTGGGCGCTCGACGGGATGGATTCCTTCATCTATGCGCTGGTGCTGGCGCCGGCTCTGCGCGATCTGCTGCCGGCTTCCGGCAAGCCCGCGAGCGCGGCCAATCTGGGATTTTACGGCGGGCTGCTGTTCGCGATTTTTCTCATCGGCTGGGGCTTTGCATTCGCGTGGGGGCCGGTCGCGGACCGGTTCGGGCGGGTGAAAACGCTGAGCTTCACCATCCTCTGCTACTCGCTGTTCACGTTTCTGGGCTGCGCGGCGGGGACGGTGTGGCAACTCGGGCTGTTCCGGTTTCTGGCGGGGATCGGCATCGGCGGGGAATGGACGCTGGGCGGGATTCTGGTGGCGGAGGAGTGGCCGGAGGACCGGCGCGTGCAGGGCGCGGCGTGGATGCACACGGGCTACTATTTCGGATTCTTCGTGGCGGCGGGACTGAATTACTGGATCGGCGCGAAGTACGGGTGGCGCGCGATGTTCGCGCTGGGCGGGACGCCGGCGCTGCTGGTGGCGCTGGTGCGGTACGGGGTGCATGAGCCGGCGCGGTGGAAGAACCGGGTGGCGGCGGCGGGCAGTCCGTTCGCGCGGATTTTCTCCCCTGTTTACCGGCGGCGCACGCTGCTGAATGCGTTGTTCCTGCTGATCGCGATGATCGGGCTGTGGGCGGGGTCGGTGTACGTGCCGGGAGCGGTGTCGCAGATCGCGGCGCGGGAAGGCAGACCGGCGGCGGAGGCGGCGCGGCTGGCGTCGTGGGCGACCATGCTGCTGTCGATCGGGACGATTCTGGGATGTCTGCTGGTTCCCTATCTGGCCGGGCGATTCGGACGGCGGGGCGCGCTGGGCTTCTTCTTCGGGCTGATGGGCGTGTCGGTGGCGGAGGCGTTCGGGTACGCGTTCTATCTGCCGCACGGCGCGCTGACGGCGTTCATCGCGAGTCTGTTCTTTGTCGGCGTTGGCGGCGCGAGTTTCTGCGTGTTCACGGTGTGGCTGCCGGAACAGTACGGCACGGATTGCCGGGCCAGCGCGTTTGCGTTCGCGACGTCGTCGGGGCGTTTTGTGGCGGCCACCATTACGTTCCTGGTGGGCGCGGGCGTTTCGCGCTTCGGTACCATCGGGATTCCGGTTGCGTTTACCGCCGCGGCGTTCCTGGCCGGCCTGATTCTGCTGCCCTGGGGCGAAGAAACCAAAGGCAAGACGTTACCGGCCTGAAAACATGAACCTCTCTCATCTCTTCGACTCTTCCCTGATTGGGCGGCGGGACCGCGTCGCGCTGGAATTCCGGGGGGAAACCTGGACGTTCGGGGAACTGGACGCGCGCAGTAACCGGCTGGCTCAGCTCTTTTCGCGACGCGGACTGGCGGCCGGCGACCGTTTGTGCGTCTATCTCGCGAATTCGGTCGAAATGATCGATATTTATCTCGCCTGCGTGAAGCTGGGCGCGATCTTCGTGCCGATCAACATTCTGTACCGGGACCGGGAGATGGCGCATATTCTGACGGATGCCGCTCCGGCGGCGCTGATTACGGATGCGGAAGTGGCGTCGCCGGTTCCGGTATGGAATCCGGCTGAACTGACGGCCGAGGCGGCGTTGCTGGAGAATGTGCGTCCGGCGGTGGCTCTGGACGGGGATGCGCCCGCGGGGATTATCTACACTTCGGGGACTACCGGAACCTCAAAAGGCGCCGTGCTGACGCACAATAATTTCGCGGCCAATGCGGTGAATCTGCTGGCCTGCTGGGAGATCACGGCGGCCGACCGCTTTCTGCTCGCCTTGCCCCTGTTCCATGTGCACGGCCTGGGCAACGGGCTGCACTGCTGGCTGATGAGCGGTTGTCTGATGCGGCTGCTGGAGCGCTTCGAACACCAGACGGCGGCGGCGACGTTCCTCGATTTCCGGCCCACGCTGTTTTTCGCGGTGCCCACGATTTACGTGCGGCTGCTGGGGTTTCCGGGCGATGTCGCGCGCGAGATCGGGGGCTTCATGCGGCTGTTCGTTTCCGGTTCGGCGCCGCTGCCGGCGCAGATCCACGAGGAGTTCCGGCAGTTGTTCGGGCATACGATTCTGGAGCGCTACGGGATGAGTGAGACGCTCATGAATATCAGCAATCCGTACATCGGCGAGCGGCGCGCGGGGACGGTTGGCTTCCCTTTGCCGGGCATTTCCGCGAAGGTGATGGACGGGGAGATTTATCTGCGCGGGCCGAATGTGTTCGCGGGTTACTGGGGGCGCCCGGAAGCGACGCGCGATGCGTTTGTCGACGGGTGGTTCCGCACGGGCGATCTGGCGACGGTTTCGCCGGACGGTTATTACACGCTAAGCGGGCGCAAGAGCGATCTGATTATTTCGGGCGGCTTTAACATTTATCCGCGCGAGATCGAGGAGTTTTTGCAGGAGCATCCGTCGATTACCGAAGCCGCCGTGGTGGCCCAGCCGGATCGGGTGCGCGGAGAGGTGCCGGTGGCCTATCTGGTGTGCAGTTGCGCGGTGGAAACCGCCGAGATCGAGGCGCTTTGCCGGGCGAAACTGGCGTCCTTCAAAGTGCCGCGGGAGTTCGTGCTGGTGGAGAAACTGCCGCGGAACGCGATGGGGAAGATCCAGAAGCATCTGCTGCCGAAACGCGCTTAAACGCGGGTCAGCCGACTTCTTCGTTCGCGCGCTTCACCAGCGCCTTCATGTAGGCGATGCAGTAGCTGGTGCCGGCGCGCAGCAGGCCCGTGTCGCCAGCCAGTTTCGGGACGTGGTCGGGCTCTGCGGCGCCGCTGAAATTGACCTCTCGCAGAGTCTTCATCACCTGGTACATGTCCATGTAGCCATCGTCGGGGAAGGTCTCGACGAAGTGGGGCAGGGGGCCGGTTACGTTGCGGAAATGCACTTCGAAAATCTTGCCGCGTCCGCCGAAATCTTTGATCATTTCGAAGACGTTTTTGCCCATCTGCGTGCCGCCTTCCGACCACGTGCCCACGCAGAACGTGAGGCCCCACCAGGGACTGCCGCCGGCGATCTGCTCGGCGCGATGGTAACCGTCGTAGTGGGTGAACAGTTTGGCCACGCCGTTCATTTTCGCGAGGGGCGGATCGTCGGGGTGGAGCGCCAGTTTCACGCGGGCTTCGGCGGCTACGGGCAGCACGGCTTTCATGAAATAGGTGTAGGCGGACCAGATGTCGTCGGCTGAATACTCGCGGTCGAAGGCAGGCTTTTCCACCTTTGCGCGGAAATCGTCGATGTCGAATTCGCGAGTCGTGTAGCCGCGTTGCTTCACCATGCGGGTGGTGTACGTGTTGGCGGGGTGAAAATCATAAGACGCGACGGGGACACCCAGTTTTCCGATATCGCGCAGGAACTGGCAGTAGGCCGCGATATCCTCATCGCGACCTGGCAGACCGAGTTGCACGCGCGACGAGCGATACGAGTAATGCACGCCGGAGTAGAGCTTCATGCCGAAGCGCGCGAAGCGCTCCTGGGCGGCGCGGAGCATGTCGAAGGTGACTTTGCCCTCGCCGAACTCGAGACGCGCCCAGCGCAGCCCGATCTGCTGCAGGAAGAGCAGATCGTCGTCGGAAAGATTCTTCCAGTCGAGCCGGTGGGCGATCTTCACGTTGGCGGGGTCGTCTTCGGCGATTGCGGGCTTTCGGGTCTGGCCGAATAAGGGCAGCGCGCACCCGGCAAGGCTCATTTTCATCAGACGGCGGCGGTCGTATTGCATAAAAATTCTCCGGACTCGGGTGGTCTATGATTTGATTGCGTGCCAGAAGACCTGTTTCCTCAACTCGATCCCCTGCTGGAATCTCCGGACCCCTCGGCGGGACTCGATTTTCTTATCGACCAATACCGGGCCACGAAGGAATACGGTCTGCTGTTTGAAGCGCGGCTGATGAAGGCGCGGCACGAACTGGGTCTGCCTCTGATCCAGACGGATTCACTCACACGGGAAGACTATCAAAACGCGGTGGTCGCCGTGGCGCGGGAGACGGGCGAATTGTTTCTGGCGGATGGCAGGATCGAGCGGGCGTGGCCGTATTTCCGGGCCGTTTCCGAGCCGGGTCCGATCTTCGAGGCGATCAACAAAGTGGAGCCGGGCGAGAACCTGGAGGGAATTATCGCGATTGCCTTTCAGGAAGGCGTGCACCCGCGGAAAGGGCTGGAATTGATCCTGGCGCAGCATGGCATGTGCCGCGCGATTACCGCGTTCGGGATGACGTCCGTGCAGCGGGACCGGGAGCAGTGTATTGCGCTGCTGGCGCGGCACATCCATGCGGAGATCGCGGAGCGGATGGGACGGGCGATCGAGTCGCAGGAGGGCGCGCGGCCGGAGTCGCGGAATTTGCCGGAACTGATGCAGGGGCGGGACTGGTTGTTCGGCGAATGGGATTACTACGTGGATACTTCGCATCTGCTGTCCGTGGTGCCGTATTGCACGGAGGTCACGGATAAAGCGGTGCTGGAAGTGTTCGCGGAACTCTGCGATTACGGCAGGCACTTGGCGCCACAGTTTCAATCGCCCGGCGTGCCGCCGTTCGAAGACCAGTTCACGTCGTATGGGCATTACGTTCAGGCGCTGCTGGGCAATGACGTGGAAGCGCATCTGGATTACTTCCGGAGACAGATCACGGAGTCGGATCCGGAAGTGGTGGGCGATGCACCGGGGAGGCATCTGGCGAGGCTGCTGTTGTCTCTGGGACGTCCGGCGGATGCGCTGCAGGTGGTGCTCGATCACGTGTTCGAGGATGCGAGTTACGGGGCACCGGTGCCTTCCGCGCTGCAGCTTTGCTATCAGGCGAAGGATTTTTCGAAGCTGCGGGAGATTGCGCGGGAACGCGGGGATTTATTGAGTTACGCGGCGGGCTCGATTCTGGGCCGTTAATTCGCGGCGCGGCCGGTGCGCAGGCGGAAGGCCCAGTCCTCGCGGCCGTTTCGTAACGCGCACGCGGCGGCGGCTTCGTAATCGTAGGGAACCTGCAGCAGGTCCACGCGCCATCCGGCCGTGTCTTGTTCAAGAATCGCGTAGCGGGCGTGCGGGCTGCCGGTTTCCATGCGGTGGGGCAGGGGAGCGTCGTCTGTATACGCCTGCAGGCCTACACTGCCCGGATTGACGATCAGACTTTCTCCGAACGCCACGACGCGGGGAATGTGGCTGTGCCCGCAGAGAAGCAGCGGACTGCGCTCGCCGGTTCCGAGACGTTCGGCAATCTGTTCCGGCTCGGCGAGGGAAACGCCGTCCCGATGCACGGTTTCGAGCAGATAGAGATTGTCCGCCAGCGGGGTGCCATGGAAGAGCATGATGCCGGGCATTTGCAGGGAGAACGGCAGCGCGTCGAGCCATTCCTGGTGGGAGGGGCTCAGGTCCATGGGGTCGCGATCCTGATTTCCCGCAATATTTTTGACGACCCAGGGCGGGCGCAGGCCGATCAGTAAATCGGCGGTGCCCGCGGGATCGAGCGGTCCGAACAGATGATCACCCAGATTGACGATGCGGCTGATACCGCGGCGGTCGATGTCGGCGAGAACGGCTTCGAGCGCCCAGCGGTTGCCGTGAATATCGGCGATCGCGGCGAACCGGTCCACTTTAGTGGCCGCCGATACCGATGCAGATCACGCCGGCCAGAATCAGGGCGACGGCCGTGACTTTGCCCATCGAGATTTGTTCTTTGAAAAACAGCCGGGACCAGATCATGGCGAACACGTAGCTGATGGAAACCATGGGATACAGCACGGAGAGTTCGCCATGCCGGACACCCAGTATGAACGGTATGCTGGAGCCGAGAAAAAGCGCGATGCCGGCCACCAGTTTCCAGTTCAGAATGTGGCGGAAACCATTCTTCATCGGCGCCGCGCCTAGTTTCAGGAAAACGGCCCCGAACGACCCCAGGAGAGACGAACTCATGACCAGGAGCATGGAACTGAGGGGAGTGGTCATTTCGCGGAACCCGTGACGGACTCCGGAGCGCTCGCTTTACCAAGAAAACCGACGCCGATCATGATCAGAAGCACTCCGCACGTTTTCCAGGTATTGAGGTGGTCGTGGAAGAAGTACATCGAGAGCGCGATCACCCAGACGTACGAGAGCGAGTAGAGGGGATAAAGCACGGACAGTTCGCCATCCCGCAGGGCGAGGATCAACAGCATGGCGTTAAAGCCGGAGAGAACGTAGCCGGCAACCAGCGGGAAATTCCCGAGGAGCGCAAGGGCGAACGGCAGCCAGGTGGCTGGTTCGGCGGGAATCAGCGCCGGCTGGGGATGGCCCGCGCCGAATTTCAGCATAATCTGCGCGGCCGCGGCAAAAATGGTGCAGCCGATCACCATATACAGAGGTTTTCGGGAGTGCCTGACTGGAATCGGATGAGTCAAAGTGGGGTGGGCGTGCCTTCACCAGAATAACAACCGGGTTTGCGGGATGGAGAGCGGAAGCGGATGTCCCGGCAGCCAGCGCCGAGGCCCGCTACAATGGGAGTTTGTGACGAGCCCCAACCCCTTATCCGAAACCACCACGCCCCCCGCCGGCGAAGCGAAGAAGAAGGCGGCCCCGGCCGAGCCGCCACGCGGTTTCATCGCCGAGTGGACGGTCACGATCATCCTGCTGCTCTTCGGCACCACCACTCTGGTGCAGGCCTTCGTGATCCCCACCGGATCGATGGAGGACACGCTTCTGGTGGGCGATCACCTTTTGGTGGATAAGCTGGCGTTCGCGCCGGGCGGCGCCGTCACCAAACATGTGCTGCCTTATAGCGACGTGCACCGGGGAGACATCATCGTTTTCCGCTATCCCATCGACATCAAACAGACTTTTGTCAAACGGGTGATGGGCGTTCCGGGCGACCGGATCCGGTTGCAGAACAAGCAGGTTTACCTGAACGGCCACGCGCTGAAAGAGCCGTACGTGGTGCATAAGCTCGATTACATCGATTCCTACCGCGACAATTTTCCTTCCGACCCGAATTCCCCGCTTTTTCCGCCCGCGCAGACGATGCTGGAGCGCGATGTGAAGAACGGAGAAGTGGTGGTTCCCGAGGGGCACTACTTCGCGATGGGCGATAACCGCGACCAGTCGCTCGACAGCCGGTACTGGGGTTTCGTGCCGCGCGAAAACATCATCGGGAAGCCGCTGGTGATTTACTGGTCGTACGATGCCAGCACGGCGGACCTTTCGGATCCTTCGGTGACCATCGCGCACCTGATCGACGTGGTGATTCATTTTCCGACCAAGACGCGGTGGAGCCGGACCCTGCGGTTCATCCACAGCTATCCTGTCCAGTAAAAGCTACCCGGTTCAGTAAGGAATTTCCAACATGGCGAAAGACAACCACTACGGCCTGATTCTGGCCGGCGGGCGGGGCACGCGCTTCTGGCCCCGCAGCCGCAAACGGCATGCCAAGCAGGTTCTCAATGTCACGGGCGAGGCAACACTGATCCAGGATACAGTGACGCGCCTGGCCGGGTTGATTCCGCCGGAACGGATCTGGATCCTGACGAACGACTTCGTGCGGGACGAGATTGTCCGGCAGTTGCCGCAGGTGCCCGCCAACCAGATCATCGCGGAGCCGGCGCAGCGGAACACCGCTCCGGCGATCGGTCTGGCGGCGCACATCCTGCATTCCATCGATCCGAAAGCGGTGTTCGGCGTGTTTCCCTCCGACCACGTGATCGGCAAGCCGAAGCGCTTTCTGAGCCTGCTACGGCCGGCGTTCAAAGCCGCGGCACGGGGCGAGATCGCGGTGCTGGGCATCGCTCCCAGGTGGCCGGAAACGGGCTACGGGTATATCGAGTTTCCGAAGGGTCTGGAAGCGGGCGCGCTCACGACGGTGCCGGTGCTGCGGTTTCGCGAGAAGCCCGAACTGCCGGAAGCCAAGCGCTTCGTGAAGGCGGGCAACTTCTGCTGGAACGCGGGGATGTTCTTCTGGAAAGCGGAGACGGTGCTCACGGCGCTGCGCACGCACCTGCCGAAGACCGGCGCCATTCTGGCCAGCCTGCCCGCCTTCGATCACCCCGACTTCGCGGCTCGCATGGCCGAGGCTTTTCCGCTGTGCGAGAACATCTCCATCGACTACGCCGTGCTGCAGAAAGCGAAGAACGTGGTGGGTGTTTTCTGCGACGATTTCGGCTGGAACGACGTGGGTAGCTGGGATGCCGTTTACGACCTGCTGCCCCGCGATGCCAACGCGAACGTGTCGCGATCCGAGCTGTTGGCCGCGGAAGCGACCGGCAACTACGTGGATGCGGGACGCAAGCTGGTGGCGCTGCTGGGCGTGAAGGATCTGATTATCGTGGACACCCCCGACGCCCTGCTGGTAGCGGATCGGAAACGCTCTCAGCAGGTGGGGGATCTGGTCAAAGTGCTGGAAAAACAGGGCCGCGAAGATCTGCTCTAGAGGAGCCCTGCTCTAGGCCGGCACGGCGATTTCGGCGAACACTTTGTCGAGGATGTGAATCGCCTCGTCGACGTGCTCCTCGGTGATGATGTAGGGCGGCAGGAAGCGCAGCACGGTTTCGTGCGTGCAGTTCATCAGCAGGCCTTCCCGCATGGCCGCGTTGACGATCTCTTTGCCGGGGATGGAGAGTTCCACGCCGACCATCAGCCCGTAGCCGCGCACCACGCGGATGAAGCTGTAGCGCTGCGCGAGATCGCTCAGCCGGGCGCGGAAGTACTCGCCGACGCGCGTGATCTGCGGCAGCAGCCCGTCGAGGATATCGAAGAATTCCAGAGCCACGCGCGCCGCGAGCGCGTTGCCGCCGAAGGTGGAGCCGTGCATGCCGGGCCGAATCGCTTTCGCGGCGCGCTCGTTGGCCGAGAGGATCCCGAGCGGCAGGCCGCAGGCAAGCGGCTTGGCGGCCGTCATGATGTCCGGCATCACGGGCGGGTCGGTCAGTTGATAGCCGAAGTACTTGCCGGTGCGGCCGACGCCACACTGGATCTCGTCGAAACAGAGCAGGGCATCGAACTGATCGGCCAGTTCGCGCGCCCGGGCGCAGAACGCGGGATCGAGCGGCAGCACGCCGCCCTCGCCCTGAATCCATTCGATGCAGATGCCGGCGGTGCGTTCGTTGACGGCCGCTTCCAGCGCGGCGATGTCATCCGCGGGAACAAATTTCACGCCGGGCAGAAGCGGCTCGAAATCCTTCCGGTATTTCGGTTGTCCGGTGATGGAGAGCGCGCCGAGGCTGCGGCCGTGGAAAGAGTTTTCGAGCGAGACGATCTCGTATTTATCGGGATGGATGTCATGGCCGTGAGCCTTGATCATCTTCAGGGAGCCTTCGGTGGATTCGGTGCCGCTGTTGGTGAAGAAGGTTCGCGCCAGGCCGGAGACTTCCGCGATCCGTTTGGCGAGCGGGCCCTGAAACTCGTTGTAAAACAGGTTCGAGGTATGGATGAGCTTCGCGGCCTGGTCGCTGATGGCGGCCACGATGCGCGGATGATTCTGCCCGAGCGCGTTGACCCCGATTCCGGCAATGAAATCGAGATAACGTTTTCCCCCGTCATCCCACATATAGGGGCCGTCGCCACGCACGAGAACAATCGGGTGACGCCCGTAATTCTGCAGGAGGTACTGTTTTTCCAGTTCGACGACGTTTTGGGACGAGGGGTGAGTTTCTGAAGGCAGACCGGATTCGGACCCGGGCTTCGTTAGCGATGCGACCGACATGATTCCAATGATACAGGTGGGTCGCGAAAGGACGCCGCCGCGGATACTCACTTGGGCGCGTTCAGGCCGCGGTCGAGTTCTGGTTCAGCCACTCCTGCCACGCGAGGCGATCGACCAGTATGCCCTTCCGGGAGTAGCGCAGGTAACCCTGGCGGCGGAACTCGTTCATGTGGTGCGTGATAATTTCGCGAGAAGTCCCGACATATTGAGAAAGGAACTCGTGCGTCAGCGGAATCATCCGGATAGAGCCGTCGTCGGCCTGCTGGCCCAGACGATCCGACAAGCGCAGCAGACTGCGCGCCAGACGGCGGGGAATGGTATCGACCGAAAAGCTCTCGATACGGGTGCCGAGGTCGAGGGTACGCTGCACCAGAAGCTGCAGCAGGGCGATGCCGAGTTTGGGACGGCGCGTCACGATGTCCTCGATTTCCGCGACTCCCCACGCCATCACTTTCAGCGGTTCCAGAGCCACGGCCACCTCAGCCGGGTGGCTGCCGGCGACAAACGCGGCTTCGCCGAAGAATTCGTCGGGCTGATAAATATCGACCACCACCTGCCTGCCTTCGGGAGTCAAGCGGGAGACTTTCACGCGTCCGTCGATCACCAGACAGAGATTTTGCGGACGCTCATCCTGGCTGTAAACCGTTTGATTTTTCCGGTACTCCGAGATTCTGCCGCAGGGTAAGTGGACGAGCGGATCCTCAAGTTGCGCCTTCTGCAGGGCGGGACCGGAACCTGTGATTTGATACGGCATCCTTTACCTCATCGGGTAGATTAGAACCGCCTGGTTACTCCGCGGCGAATAAACTTACAGTAAGTTGCGGCCGCGCGCGGTTCTGTATTAATAGTCGCACCAACAAGCACAAAAGATTAGATTTAAAAACAACTTTTATTACAAATCGCGCCTGAATGTGCTCCTGAGCACCAGTAATTCGCACACAATACTGCTACGAGTGACAGTAAGTATGTTGCGACCGGCGATTCACAAAGAAACATAACTTACTTGCCGCAGCTTTCCTGAGGGTGGCCGCGCCGGACTGGACCTCCACTTGCACGCCGCACGCTACCAGTACGGCGCGGGTCCAAAAGCGACCTTGTTTCTCAGCGCGGAATTCGGGGGCGACCCGGAAAGAGGTTCACCTTACGGTTATCATGGCGGATAATGATCTCGGCGCGGGAGGGGGCGGCCCCGACGTGCCGCTTCGGGTCTTTCCATGAGTGTGCACACGGTGGGACGAAAAGCGCGGATTCTGGTGGTGGAAGATAATCCGGCCGATGTCGAACTGCTCCGGCTGGCGCTCAGCACGGCGAATGTCGATTGCGATCTCACCATCATTGACGATGGCGGGGAGGCCATCGCCTACGTTCGCCAGACCGGCAGGCACGTTGCCAGCCCGGTGCCGGACCTCGCTGTG
Source organism: uncultured Acidobacteriia bacterium (assembly GCA_903851195.1). Lineage (GTDB taxonomy): Bacteria > Acidobacteriota > Terriglobia > Bryobacterales > Bryobacteraceae > BOG-234. Next base: position 82,079 of record CAINNJ010000022.1, on the reverse strand, counting down.
CTCGATCTGAATGTGCCGAAGAGCGAAGGTGTGGAAATTCTGGCTGCCATGCGGGAGAATCCCTCCTTTCAGAATGTCCCCGTGGCGATTCTCAGTTCCGCGCCGTGGCAGCGGGAACGGGCGAGGATGGACCGGTTGCGCGTGCAGCGCTACATCGTGAAGCCGCCGGACCTCGAAGAGTATCTCCGGATCGGATTTATCATTCGTGAGTTGTTGCTGCTGGCCGCGGCGGAATTCCAGGAGAAGCCATCTGGTAGGGAGGCGGGGGCGCCGCCGGAAGATCCGTATCCGGCTCCGGTACGTCGGGCCCAGGCCCGGGCGGCGGGAATATCGGGTCCGGATCCGGGAGCGGAATATTAGGTCCTGTCGACATGGGTGATTGCTCCTGGCTGAGGAACAGCAATCAACTGGCCATTCCTGGCCGAAGGGTTTGAAGCCGGCGCGTCAGACGATTTCTTCTTTGTCCGGATCCCACTTCATCGTCCGGCCCTGGCGGTAACTCTCCACCGCCATCCGGCAGGCAATGGAAACGCGGAAGCCCACTTCAAACGGGCAGTTGGTTTCTTTCCCGCCGCGCACGCAATCCAGGAAGTTCTGCATATGCGCCCGGGGCGGTGTCGGCGACTGGCCGAGCATTTCCACGCCGTCCGGCCGGTTCACTTTCTGGGGCAGATACCGAATCTGCTGGCCTTTCGCGATGGTTCCGTCCGTGCCGAGAACATCCTCGGTGGAACCCAGCTGATTGTTGCCGAAACCGGAATCCCAGCTGAACAGAACCTCTTCGGGATGCACCATGGACACGTTCATGGTGTCCGGCACCTCGCGACCGTCCTTCCACAGGTAGATGCCGCCGGTCATGTTCACGGCCTGCGGAATCTGCAGCCCCATCACCTTGTACCAGAAGGCAATCTGGTGGCACATATTCTCGTAAACGTTGCCGCCCGAATAATCCCAGAAGTAACGCCAGTTGATGTAGTGCTGCGCGTCGAATTCCCGCTCCGGCGCGCCGCCCAGAAACTGCTTCCACAGGATATTTTCCGGGGTCATGTCCGGGTAGACGGGCCGGGCCCACTGCGGCTTGCCGTGCGGCGTGTTCCGGAACATATGGCCGTGGATCGCGGTCACTTTGCCCACAGTGCCGCTGGCAAGATAGTTCGCCGCATCCGTCACCTGACCGGAGGAGCAACTCTGGTGCCCGATCTGGACCGTGAGACGGCTGGCCTTCTGGTGCGCCGCGCGCATCTGTTTGGCGTGCTCCACCGTGAACGCCATCGTCTTTTCCTGGTAGACGTGTTTTCCGGCGTCGAGCGCGGCGACGAAACACTCGGCGTGCAGATGCTGGGGCGTGGCAATCAGGACGGCATCAAGCGATTTGTCTTCGAGCAGATGGCGGTAGTCGAGATAAGTTTTCGCGTCGGGCGCCAGCTTCTTTGCGTCTTCGAGGCGCCGGGTATAGACGTCCGCGAAGGCCACGAACTCGGTGTTGGGACAGGCAATCGCTTCCCGCGCGATCTGCGTGCCGCGTTCGCCGATCCCGATAATGCCCAGCCGGATCCGGTCATTCGCGCCCATCACACGCCCGGTGGCCAGGCTGCCCGCCAGCCCGGTGGCCACGTTGCCGATGAAATTCCTGCGTGTCTGCATGGGGTTGTTTCTCTCAGTGTAACGCCGGTTTGCGGCGCTGCCTGGTGCTCCTCAGCGTCTGTTCCCGGGCGGTTCGCCGGACGGACGGCTAAGCTCGATTCCGATCCAGCTCCACGGAGTAAAACACCGGTGTATCCTCGCTTGACTGTAGCTTCCTGAACGGCGTTCCGGCAGGCAGCCAGGGCAATTCGGAGGCGCGATACTCATGCAGGTCGCGGATCGCAAAAGCCCCGGTGGACTCCATCTCGTGAACGATTGTCGAGATTCCGTGCTTGTAGGTCTGAATGGAAATACAGCCGATTTCCGAGGGAATCGACGTGCAGGTGTAGGGGTGCTCCGGATGCACATCGGTGATCAGCGCTCTGCCGCCGGGCCTGAGGACACGCGCGAATTCGGAAAACACCGCTCCGGGCCGGCCAATATTGCTCAACGCACGGGTGCACAGAATCCAGTCGAATGCCGCGTCGGCAAAGGGAAGCATTCGCAGGTCCGCCTGAGCCACATCCGGCGGCGCGCCGGGGCCGACATGTTTCCGCCGGAGAATCCGCAGCATCGGTCCGCTGATGTCCACCTCCGTGCATAGCAGGCCCGCGGACCTGAGCGATTTGGTGTAGACGCCGGTCCCGCAGCCTGCATCCATTCCGGGGCCTGCGTGCAAACTCGCGATCCAGCGCTCCACGATCGGCGCTTCGTTGTGCTTCCAAAAGGCCGACCATTTCCACTGGTCGAAGCCCGGCGCGGCCAGATCATACCCTTCGTGGGCCGCAAAAATCCGCTGGGCCGCAGGAATTTCACCGGGATGGCGCGTCGAACGAAGGGCGTGAGAATCAGCGCTTTTTAAGAGCCGCGATCTCCCGTTTGAGCTCCTGGATTTGCGCTGCGAGATCATCATTGGCCTTTCTTTGCTCGAGTTGTTGCCGGAGGATACTCTGTTCGCTCTGGATGTCTTTGAGGAGTTTGACATCCTCCACGCGACCGGTCGAACTGATCAGTCCCGTCTTTTCCCACAGCCATTTGGAAACGATCGGCTCGAGAGAGGCCCACGAAACCAGAATCGCGACCATGATGCCACCACCTAATACCCAGCCCTTCAGCTCCGAACGCGCCTTTTCCGCGGCCCGCTTTTCGATACCCTCCACATCCATGAACGAACGGTGATACTTCTTTGCGTTCTCGGCCAGCCCCTCTTCATATTCCTGACGGCCGATCACTTCGGGTACGACCCTGGCAGGCGGTGTGACGGCATGAAAAACGATCTTGGCGATCGGTGCGTCCTGCCGCAACGTGACGGTACTTGCGGAGAAATTGGCCAGAAAACAACTCAGGGGACCGCTATATCCCGGCTCCACGACGCTCGCATTCAACAACATCACGCCCTGCTTGGCGAGGCGAAACAAAGGGGCATAGGTCGCACACACATTTGCCGGCATGCAGACCTCTTCTTTTGTCACCACGACCATGGTTTCGGACGGGCCGAGTTCCCACACGAGTTGACGGCGAGGCCCGTCGCCGGTGTTCAGGATTTCTTTTTCCCCCGTCTCGGGACGGAAGACGCCGTTCGCGCGCAGCACGCAGGAGCAGTTGCGAACGTTCTTCACGTCAAAGTCGGCCAGAAGATTGGAAGTGCGGGCGAGATGCAGAATTTCTTCATCGCTCAGAATCATGTGGTGGTGACCAGACTCGTCTCAATTTTACAGGTTTTCCGTGCGGCGTCAGTCCACCCGACCCGTTCGGTCGAGCCCGGTCGCCACGTTGCCGATGAAATTCCTGCGTGTCTGCATGGGGTTGTTTCTCTCAGTGTAACGCCGCCTTATATAGTGGGAACTGGTGTTTAACCGAGTCATCTGGATTGTTCTGGACAGCGTGGGCGTGGGCGAAATGCCCGACGCGGCGGCGTATGGCGACGTTGGCAGTGACACGCTCGGCAACATTGCCCGCCTGCGCGGACTGCATCTGCCGAATCTGTGCGCGCTCGGCCTGGGCAACCTGAAACCCATCCCCCAACTCCCGCAAGCCGTCGCTCCGGAAGGCGCGTGGGGCCGGTGTACGCTCGCTTCGCCCGGCAAGGACACGACAACCGGACATTGGGAGATGGTCGGCATCCATCTCGAGAAACCGTTTCCGCTTTACCCGAACGGCTTTCCGCCGGAAATCATGCGGGAGTTCGAGAATCGCATTGGCCGGTCCACGCTGGGCAATAAGGCCGCTTCCGGCACGGAAATTATCAAAGAACTGGGCGAAGAGCACGTGGAATCCGGCTCGCCGATTGTCTACACGTCCGCCGACAGCGTCTTTCAGATCGCCGCGCACGAAGAGGTGATTCCGCTCTGGGAACTCTACCGGATGTGCGAGATTGCCCGCGAGATTCTGCACGGACCGCACGAAGTGGGCCGCGTGATCGCCCGACCCTTCGAAGGCGAACCCGGCCATTTCAAACGCACCACCAACCGGCACGATTACGCCGTGCCGCCGCCGCGCGGCATGCTGCTCGATCAACTGGAAGCCCGCAAGGTGAAGGTGTTCAGCGTCGGCAAGATCTTCGACGTGTTTCTGGGCCGCGGCATTGAAGACCACGTGCTCACGAAAAGCAACACCGACGGCATGGCGAAAACGCTGGAGGCCGTCCGCGACTTCGACGGCGGTCTGATCTACGTGAATCTGGTGGATTTCGACCAGCAGTACGGGCACCGCAACGATGTGGAAGGCTACGGCGCGGCGCTCGAAGAGTTCGACCGCTGGTTGCCCGAACTGCGGGGCGCTCTGCGCGAGGACGACCTCGCGATCCTCACCGCCGACCATGGCTGCGACCCGACCACGCCTTCGACGGATCACAGCCGCGAGTACACGCCGCTGCTTGTTTTCGGGCCGCGCAGTCGCGCCGGCGTCGACTTGGGATTACGTAAATCCCTCAGCGATATTGGTCAGACCGTGGCCGAAAACTTCGGGACGTCAATCGCACGCGGAACCAGCTTTTTAGACGCAATTTTATGAGAAAACCCCTGATGGCCGGCAACTGGAAGATGTACAAGACGCCGGCTGAAACGCACAGCTTTTTTGAGGCTTTCAAGCCCCTGGTGGCCGCGGCCGTGAACTGCGACATCGTCCTCTGCCCGCCGTTCCCGAATCTGCACGCGGCGGTGAAAGAAACCGAGGGAAGCAACATCGGCATTGGCGCCCAGAACCTCTATTGGGGCAAGGAAGGCGCGGTGACCGGTGAAGTCTCCGGCCACATGCTCCAGGCGATCGGCTGCCAGTACGTGATCATCGCCCACAGTGAGCGCCGGCAGTATTTCGGCGAGAATGAACCGGATGTGGTCCGCAAAGTGGAAGCGGCGCTGCAGTACGGCCTGACGCCGATCGTGTGTGTTGGCGAGCGGCTGGAAGAGCGCGAGTCTGGGCAGACCGAGGCGGTGCTCGGCGCGATGTTCGACGGTGGTCTTGCGCCTCTTACCCCGGAACAGTTCGCCAAAACCGTGATCGCGTATGAGCCGGTTTGGGCCATCGGGACCGGGAAGACCGCTACTCCGCAGATCGCCGCGGACGCGCATCGTTTCCTGCGCGGCAAGGTCGCGGAAAAGTTCGGCGCCGAGGCCGCGGCGGCCGCGCGCATCCTGTATGGCGGGAGCGTGAAGCCGGATAATGTGGCGCATCTGATGGCGCAGGAAGATATCGACGGAGCGCTGGTGGGCGGGGCGAGTCTGGATCCGAAAGTTTTCGCGGCCGTAGTGAATTACTAAGTTTCTACGCTGCGTGTCCGGCTTGTATTCGGGTCAGCCAGTCCGGTTGACCCGAATACAAAACATTTGTCTTTTGCTGCGCGATTGATCGCCGAAACTACGGCACGGCCTCCGGCGGCACTCGCCGCTTCGTGGCCTTCTCGAACGCAAACCCCAACTCCAGCAGCTTCGGCTCGCTGCAGGCCATCCCGGTAAAACTCACCCCGAACGGCGACGGCTTCGGCACGAATCCCGCCGGAAAAGTCCCCGCATTCGGCACCATCGCGAACGGCACGATCACCGTGGGATAGCCGGGTTTCGCCGCGATGGCCGCACCGCTCGCGCCCGGAAACAACAGCGCATCCAGCTGATTCGCCTTCATCACCGCATCGATTCCGTTGGTTCCCGCGAGTTCAATATCCTTCGCCCGGTCGTGTTCATACCGCGCCCGGTCGGCCTGCAAATCCATCTCGTCGGAAATGTCGAGTTGCGACTGCCCGAACCGGATCGCCCCCGCGCTGATGTGCGTAATGTTCCACTCGCGTAACTCGGTCAGCGTCTTCACCGGAGCCGACGGCCCGAGCGTGGCCAGAAACGCATTGAAATCGCGCTTCATTCCGTACTTCAGAACCACCGAACAGTTCGCATCCTTACCCTTGACATTGTTGAGCCCGGAACATTGCCCCCAAAGGGCGAAATTCTTATCCGGATCCTGCGTCGCAATACTCGGAATTTCCACGGAATCGACGATAATTGCGCCCTGGGCCTTCAGAATTTCGATCGCCTCCGTCATCGCGGCGGCCTGTTCCGGCGTCAGCGGATCACCCCCGCCGCCACGCCCACCGCGTCCGCCGCCCGCGCCCGGCTCCGGCCCGCCCATCCGCTGGGGCAGCTTCGCGCGCTCATAGAACATCGCCCGCGGGATCCCGATGCGCGCGCCTTTCAGTCCGTCCGCCTTCAGAAACTTCGTGTAATCCCGGCCTGGCGGCGGTGTGCACAGTTTGGTGGCCGCATCGTTGGGATCGGGCGCCGGGCTCTCCAGCGCGCCCAGCAGGATTGCGGCGTCCGTCACCGTCTTCGCCATGGGACCCGCCGTATCCTGATCGGCCGTAATCGGGATGACTCCGTAGCGGCTGATCCGGCCCACCGTCGGCTTCACCGCCGCGAGCATGGTCTGATTCGACGGACTCAGGATGGACCCCGACGTTTCGCTCCCCACATTTCCGGCCCAGAAATTGGCGGCCGTGCCGACACCGGAACTCGACCCGCCGGTCTGCAGCACCGGACGGCCGTCGTTCGAACCTTCCCGCGGGTCTTTGCGCGGATCGTACGGATTGAATCCGAAACCGCGCACGGCGTTGTAATTTCCGGGCATTGGCGTGGGCGCGCCGGCCACCCAGTTGGCCAGTTCGGAAAGGCCCGTCTTCGCGATAATGATTGCGCCGGCGTCCCGCAGATTTTTCACCAGCGTGGCGTCGTAAGGCGGCATGTAACCCTCGAACGCCAGCGCCCCGCCGGTGGTCACGATGTCGTGCGTGAGTACGTTATCTTTCAGGGCGATGGGAATCCCGTGCAGCGGCCCGCGCACCCGGCCCTGCGCCCGTTCGCGATCGCGCTCGTCCGCCTCTTTCAGCGCATTCGGATTCACCGTGATGATGCAGTGCAGCTTGTCCTCATACATGCCGATGCGCGCCAGATAAAGCGTCACCAGTTCGCGGGACGTCAGGCGCTTTGCTTCGAGCGCCGCGCGCATTTCCGGAATGCCCGCTTCCACCACATTGAACGGCGCCGGAGCCGCCAGGGCTGCCACTGAGGCGGCCAGAAGAACAGCAATAGTTATCTTCATGAATTAAAAAACCAGCCTGAGAGCAAACTGTATCTGACGCGAACTCGTGAGTGTATCCTGCAGGCCCGCCGACGTGATCTTTCCGAAGGTGGAACTCGTCTCCGTTACATTGGGATTGTCGAAATCTGGATGGTTGAAGATGTTGAAGCGCTCCGAGCGGAACTGCAGATATCGACCGTCTTTCTCCAGCGAAAATTTATTCCGCAGCGCCAGTTCGAGAAAATTGCGGAATAACATGACGGCTCCAGGAAGAAGGATGAAAGGAATCGCACAACAGGGCGGGGAAGCGCGCGAACCTGCAAAGCTTCGCGTTGTTGAAGTGTAGAACTCCAGTGGCCGCTCCGTCAAGTTCTGCGCATGCGTTCACGGCCCCTGTGCGACCGTGTCCACTCCGCAGCCAGCGGAATCCGGCTTCCAGCCGTCGCAGCATATTCGTTTCTGTCGAGGTCATCGTCGCGGTTTTCAGAGTTGTTTGCAAGCCTTTGCGCAATGCGGACAAGCGTCACACGCGTCACGTGGAACGTGGTGCGTGTCACAATACAGGTGTGATTGTATCTTTCCGCTGCGCCGAAACCGGGAAGATTTTCAATTCGAATCGCAGCCGCAGATTCGAATCCCTTCAGCATGTGGCGTTTCGAAAGCTGGTGATGTTGCATGCCGCTCACGTGTTAAGCGATCTGGCCGGACCGGGGAACTCACTGGAAGCTCTGAGTGGTGATCGGGAAGGCCAGCACGCGATCCGGGTCAACGACCGGTACAGACTGTGTTTCGTCTGGTCCGACGGGAACGCAAGCAATGTTGAAATTGTCGATTATCACTGAGGTGAAAAGATGTCCATAAAATCGCTTACCGCTCCCATCCATCCCGGCGAGATTCTGCTCGAGGAGTTCATGCGTCCGTCCGGGATCAGTGTCAACGCTCTTGCACTCGCTCTCCGCGTTCCGGCGACCCGCATCGGCGCGATCGTGCACGAAACCCGAGCGATTACAGCCGATACCGCGCTTCGTCTCGGGCGCTATTTTTCGACATCAAGCGAATTCTGGATGAATCTGCAGCGCGATTTCGATCTCCGCACCGCGGGGAATGCGTCTCGGGCGAAGATCGAACGCGACGTGCAGCCGCGAAGCGCCGCGTAATCCGTCGATGATCCCGTCATGCGCCGCCCGCCATCATCCGAAGCAGCATCGTCGCGTCTTCGCCTTTGACGTCCGGCGAGGAATGAAGCCACCAGGCTTGCAATTGGGCCGCCCGCTCTGACCCCAGCAGCCGCCGGGCTTCCACAAAGAACCGCTCCCGCGTGCGGTCCGGAAAGTAGATGCCTTTCATCGCCCGCGTGAGTCCGATCAGTTCCGCCAGCGAAATCAGCCCCGCCGCCCGCGCTGCGCTGAGCGCGAACCGGATATTCACCAGCGGCTCCGACACCGGCCGGAGAGTTTCGGGATCGAACGTCAGAGCCACTTCGTCATCCGCGATCAGCCTGCCGCTGCGGAAGCGTTCGAAGATTCGCCCCACGCCGGTCATCCCGTGTCCCATCAGTTCCACCGCGCGCAGAGCCCCCATGCTGGAGGCGCCCCGGACGCGCACACCCTTTCGCAGCAGCGGCAGAATCTCTTTGGGCGAGATCGCCAGGCCCTGAAAAAATACGCCGTCGATTATTCCTACGGAGCTCGTGGAATCGGGTGAAATTCCAAGTAAATCCCCACGCCGGATCGGCGGCCGGAAATCTGCGCCGGGCAGAATGGCGCGCGCCGTCTCCAGCGGCAGACTCGGGCCCAGGAATATGATCGGTGCTTCAGGCATGCGCAGCGCGCGATCCGGCCGCCCGCCAGTGAGACGCCGCGCGCTCCCCCAAACGCCCTCGGTCCACGATCCACATCTCCAGGCCCGGAACCATCATCCGCAGCACCACGGCGGACGAATGGGGCGGCGAAAGATCCACCATCACCGCCTGCCGGATGCCGGCGCGGCGCAGTCGCGCGAGCAATAACCGGATATCGTCCAGGATATCGGCGTTCCGTTGCTCCGGCACGTCACGCCAGTCGCGTTCGCGCGTGGACCGGCTCAGCACCCAGCGCCTGCGGTCGATGAAGGCCGTGCGCCGGGTATGCCCGCCGACGTGGTGCGCCGCCGAATCATGTTGTTCAATATCTTCCCGCATGGCCTGAATATCGCCGCAGCGGGACTGGGCCGCTTCAGTGAGCGCGCGGGATGCCGCCACGCGCAAATCCGGATGAGCCCCGATTCCCATGTGCACCTGCGGGAAACCCGGCGCCGCGTCTTCGGCAACCGATGCCACCACCACGGGAATGCCAAGGTCGACGGTCAGATCCCGCACCACCGGCTCCAGCCCCGCACGCCGGAATCGCGCCAGCAGTCCGTCGACCGGCTCACCGATTCCCTCCAGCGAAAGGCACGGAAACCGCTCCCTGTCATCCTCGGACGCACTCCCGGGATCCAGCCCCGTCATGGTTTCCAGAATCGCGCGCGGACGCCAGTGGCATAGCACTTCGGCGATGGTCCAGGCATCGCGCTCCACCCATTCGCACAAAGCCTGCGACACCGTTTCTTCGAGGCAATTTCCCGCCGAGAGCCCATGCGTGGTCGTTCTTCGCACCGGCCCGGGTTCCCGCAGATGATTCCACATGTAACCGGCGCACGCGGCGGGAACCAGGGTCTCGCAATCGTTCAGCAGATCGTATCCAGCGACCCAGTCATAGACGCGGCTCTCCGAGTAGTCCTCCCGCAGCGCTGTAACGAGCGTCGCGGGGTCTATCAAAGCGGTCCGGGATCGCAGTTCGGAGACGGAGCCGCGCAGCAACTGCGGCCGTGCTTTCAGGGCCGATTGCCGCTCGATCGCTTCCATGAGCGCCCCGGCCCTTGCGTCCGCGCGGCGCGAGCCTTTTCCCATGTAAACGGAAAGATAATCGCCCGAATCCGGAACAATCGCACTGAATGTCGGAATTCCGATCCGATCGAGGCCGGTGACATCGGCAATCCGGGTAATTCCGAGACGGCGGCCCAGTTCGCCGTGGCGCCGGACAGTCTCGTCGGGCGGCACGGTTCGAGTTAGTCCAGCCGTCTTGAAGCGGGTTTGGAGCAGCGGCTCAACCCTGATTTTCAGTTTTTCCCGGGGGCACACCGAACATGAATTCAAACGCCACGGCGTGAGCGGGTGCAGCTCCGCGCCGGGAAACGAACTCCTGGAGGTCCGCCGCGGTCGCGTCTCCGCCAAAGGTCTCCGCCGCCTTTTCCCAGGTAGGCGAAGTGCGCTTGGCGGCCGCTAACTGCGCCGGTGAAAGGCTGGCGAGAAATGCCTGGGCTTTGGCGATATAGTCTTTGGCCCCGGCTTCGTCCAGCCCGAGTCGGGCCAGAATCTGTTCATCGTTGAGAAGGCTCATACTTTTATCCTTTATGCTTGAGGATTGAATTTCCCGAAAGGCCAGAGTCAATCAGGTTAATCCCATGCTTTTCATGATACTGCGCAGCCGCGGGTCGGTTCTTAGCGGGTCCCATGCAGCGTCAACGCCCAGGACCACAAGACTAAAGTCACCCTGGGTACGGCACTCTTCGAGCCAGTGTATCGCCCGGTCGAACTCGCCGGTGCGCACATAAATCACTGCAAGACTGCAGGGCGACGAATACGCCTGCCCGTATCTCACTTCGGCTGCACGGGCGATTTTTGCCGCTTCCGCGCGCCTTCCCGCAGCCGCATAGGCAAAACCCAGCGCGAGTTCCGTTGACATTTTGCCCTCTTGCACCCCGGAGGAGGAGAGCAGGGCGACGGCGTCGTCCGGTTTCCCTTCCGCTACCAGGGCGTAAGCTTCGGTGGATCTTACCGGCCCCTGCAGCCCCGGATTGACGACCTGCCGCAACACTCGAACGGATTCGGCAAAATGCCTCGCCATGTACATAACCGTGGCCTGCTGGATTCGAAGCACCGGGGAATTCGGTTCCAGTTCCACCGCCCGCTGGACTTCGATCAGAGCCTCGTCGAAACGCTTGGTCGGCACGAGGCCGAGCGTGGCGAACGATGCATGGGCCTGCGCCGAGCGCGGATTCAGATCGATCGCTCTCCGAAACGCCTTTTCGGCGGCTGCCCAGTCGAAATTGCTGACCGACAGGATCATGGCGTAGGACAGATACGCCTCCGCCAGAGTAGGGTCCAGATCGATGGCATGCTTTGCCGCATCCCGTGCTCGCGGCATCAGCAGGACCGGCGGTTGTTCTCCGAAATTGGCGATCGCAAAGTATGTCGCCGCGAGCGAGGCGAAAGCCGGGCCAAAGTCCGGGTCCTCACGGGTGGCCTCCTCGAAAAGGCTGATTGCGCGTCGCAGTTCCGCCGGATCCCTCTGAGACAGGGCGGCGCGCCCTTTCAGATACAGATCGTAAGCCTGCGGGGCGGGTGTGTGACGGTTTCGGCTCGCGCCCAGTTTGCGTCCCAACTGATCGGCCGAATCGATCCAAAGCCGGTCCGACAGGCGGACAATATCGGTTCGCGGCACGTCATAGGACTGTGTCCAGACCGAGTCGCCCCGCGCCGCTCCGGTGAGCGTCACGCTGAGTTGCAGGTCGGCTCCCGATACCGTCAGCTTTCCGCCCATCACGGCGCTGACCCGCAACTGTCCCGCGGCGTCGAGCGCGGAAAGGTCCGGCTGCCGGTATCCCCGGACCGCGTCCGCCGACGTTACCGAGAGTCCGTTTAAGCGCGTCAGATCGCGTCGCAACCCGTCGGAAAGCCCCTCCACGACGTAGTCGAGCGAGGGATCTCCCGTGGCGTTGACGAACGGAAGAATCGCCACCGAGTCGAAGGGTTTCGGCCGAAGCCACAGCCAGAGTCCCGCAGCCAAAATGCCACAGGCTGCCACCGCGGCAAGCGCCGGCCAAAGACGTCCGCGGGCGGTTCTCTCACCCCGCGCCGGTATCTTCCCGGTATCGCCCGCCGCAAGAGCCCGCAGTTCCGCAATGGCGCTCGACATGTTGGGAAACCGGTCAGCGGGTTCCTTGGCCAGCGCCCGCATGGTCAGAGCGCTGACTGCCGCCGGAACATCCCGGCGTCGTTCCGCCGGAGGCACCGGTTCCTTGTAACAGACCTGGTGATACAAGTCCAGTTCGGTTTTTCCGCCGAAGGGCCTGTCTCCGCAGAGCGTTTCGTACAGCACCGCGCCCCAGGAGAAGACATCGGAAGCGGGACCTGGTTCCTCTCCGCGCGCCTGCTCCGGAGACATGTAGGCGAGCGTTCCCATCACCACGCCAGGCATGGTCAGCCCGATGGAAACCGTCTCCATCGCGACAACCGGGGCGGAGATGATCCGTCTGGCCAGACCGAAATCCAGGATCTTGGCACGCCCGTCCGGGGTGATCATGATGTTGGCCGGTTTCAGATCCCGGTGGAGGAAACCCGCCCCGTGCGCGGCTACCAGACCCTCGCCAACCTGCAGACAGAGATTCAGCGCTTCGGCCAGCGGAACCGGTCCCCGCGCGATCCGGTGCGCCAGAGTCTCACCCGCAATGTATTCCATCGCGATGTAATCGGTGTCGCCCGCGGACGCCGCCTCATAAACCGTCACCACATGAGGATGATTCAGGGCGGAGGCCGCTTTTGCTTCATTCAGCAGGCGGCGCCGGCTGAGAGGATCGCTGTTCGAGCCCGGCAGAATCACTTTCAGGGCGACGTCGCGTTCCAGCCTGGTGTCGCGCGCCCGATAAACCGCGCCCATGCCGCCCGCTCCCAGCAGGCCCAGAATCTGGTACGGGCCGAGAGTGTCGCCAGTCTGCACCCCGTCAGGATACATCACGGTAGCCGCATTGTTGCTGTTGATTCCGGGCCGTCGGGGCACTGTCAATCCCGCCACCCCGGAACCGGCAGCCGACGGCGCCGCGGGCGGGCGGGTCTCCACAAAAACGCGCCGTCCTGGTATCATAGTTTCGCTGTGCGTTGGGATCCGCTGCGTGCCCCGGTTCGCGAAGCCGCGGCTGCAATCGCCCAAACCAGGGCCGGACGTAACAGCGACAGCACCAGGTCCGTCAAAACTTATAACTATGATTAAAGTCGAAGGTCTGACCAAGCGATACGCGCGTCATGTCGCGGTCAAGAACATTTCCTTCGAAGTAGGCAAGGGCGAGATTGTGGGTTTTCTCGGCAAGAACGGCGCCGGGAAGACCACCACCATGCGCGTCCTCACCTGCTTCCTCCCGCCCACCGCGGGCAAGGCGACCGTGGCCGGTTTCGACGTGCTCGAACAACCCCACGATGTCAAGAAGAACATTGGTTATTTGCCGGAGACCCCTCCCGTTTACCCGGAGATGGGAATCTCCGAATACCTGACGTTCGTGGCGAAGCTCAAAGGCATTCCGAACGGCGAAATCGCCAAACGCGTGGATGAAGTCTGCGAGCGCACCGCGATCGGCGACGTGAAGAACAAGATCATCGGCAAGCTCTCCAAGGGCTACCGGCAGCGCGTCGGCATCGCGCAGGCGATCATCCACAATCCGCCGGTCCTGATTCTGGATGAGCCGACGTCGGGCCTCGATCCCGAGCAGCAACTCCACGTCCGCGAACTCATCGCCAGCCTCTCCGGCGACCACACCATCATCCTCAGCACCCATATTCTTTCGGAAGTCGAGCAGTCCTGCAGCAACGTCATCATCATCAACAATGGTGAAATCGTCGCCGTGGATTCCGTTGCCGCGCTGCACAAACGCGGACGCTCCACCGAAAGCGTGGGCGTGGAAGTCGCCGGCGCTTTGGCCGCCGACGTTCGCCAGTGTCTCGAACAGGTTCCGGGCGTGGCGCGAGTGGTTTCGCGCGATGCCAGGGAAGGCGCCGTCGGCTTTGAGATCGAAGGCCTCGAACACGCCTTCATTCGTCCCGAACTGGCCCGCGCGATTGTCAACGCAGGCTGGAATCTCACTGAACTGAAGCCGCTGGGCGAGTCGCTCGAAGAAATCTTCCTCGATCTCACCCGCTCGGAAAAGAAGGACACGGAAGCCGTTAAAGAAGGAGCACCCGTCACCCAATGAGAAACATCCTCACCATCTGCTCCAAAGAAATCCGATCGTATTTCGTTTCCCCGGTAGCCTACCTGCTGATGGGCCTGTTCGGCCTGATCTTCGGCTACTTTTTCTACAGCGCCACCGCGTATTTCGTGATGGCCGGCCTGCGCCAGCAAATGGGCGGAGGCGGCGGAGCCATGAGCGTCAATGAATACGTCGTAGCCCCGCTGCTCGGCAATGCCAGCGTCGTCGGTCTCTTTCTGATTCCGCTCATCTCCATGCGGCTTTTCGCGGAGGAAAAGCGCACCGGCACCATCGAACTGCTGCTCACCTCGCCCATCCACGATTGGGAAATCGTGCTGGGCAAATGGCTGGGAGCGCTGGTGATGTACCTCTGCATGCTCCTCATGGCCGTCGCTAATGTGGCGCTGCTGTTCGCTTACGGTTCGCCCGACTGGCGTCCGGTGCTGACGGGCTTCCTGGGCCTGCTGCTCCAGGGCGGTACCGTGCTCGCCATCGGCACGTTCATCTCGTCGTTGACCAAAAACCAGATCATCGCCGGCGCGGCCACCTTCTCGGTTTGCCTGCTGCTCTGGGTTCTGAGCTGGGTCAGTTCCTATAACGAAGCGGGCTGGGCGCAGGCAATCGCCTACTGCTCCATCCTGACGCACTACGAACCGTTTTCCAAAGGCATCATCGATACGAAAGATGTCGTCTTTTATTGCTCCGCGATCTTCCTCGGTCTCTTCCTGACTGCCCGGTCGCTGGAATCGTTGCGGTGGAGGGCATAATGGCGGCTGAATGGATGAAAACACGGCAGACCAAATACGGCGCCTACGCCACGGTCTATGTGCTGGTGATTCTCGCGGTGATCTTCGCGGCCAACTGGCTGGCGAAAGACCATAATAAGAGCGTCGACGTCACGGCCAATAAGCGCTTCACCCTGTCCGATCAGACGAAGAAAGTGGTCGGCAACCTCAGTAAACAGGTAAATGTTTACTACTTCGATAAGGCCGATTCTTACGATCGCGCCCGCGACATGCTGGACCGCTACAAGAATCTGTCCTCGAAGTGGAACGTCGTCTACGTCGATCCCGATAAGAAGCCCGATGTCGCCCGCGTGGAAGGCATGCACAACTTCGGCGACATCATTCTTGACAACGGCGTCAAGAAAGAGACCGCCAAGGGCCTGACCGAAGAAGAACTCACCGGGGCCCTGATCCGCGTGCTGAAGAACGGCACGCGCGAGGCCTGTTTCGTCGAAGGCTCGGGCGAGCACCAGTTGTCGGATACCAGCCGCGAAGGCTACTCCACGCTGAAAGACGCTCTCGAAAAGAATAATTACAAGACGCAGACCATCTCGCTGATCCAGAAGCCGGAAGTGCCGAAGGACTGCAATATCGTCGTGGTCGGCGGCCCCAAGCGGGATTATCTGCAGCCCGCTGTCGATGCCCTGAAGACTTTCGTGCAGGGCGGCGGCCGGCTGGTCGTCAACTTCGACCCCGTGCTGAACCTGCCGGATTCGAAACTCGGCGACACCCCGGCGCTGGCCTCTCTGGTGGAAGGCTGGGGCGTCACCGCCAACGGCGACGTGATCCTGGACCTCAGCTCGGCCAGTCGGCTCTTCGGCCAGCTGTCACCCGTGGTGGGTTCTTACGAATCGCACCCCATCACCCGCGTGATGGGCGACAACGCGTCCGTTTTCCCGCTTTCGCGCAGTCTCGCGGCGAAGTCGCCCGCGCAGAAACTCTTCTCCACCGGCGATTCCAGCTTTGCGCTCACCAACCCCAAGCTCCCCATCCATGAGGCCGATCTGGAAAAGGGCGCCAAGGGGCCGTTCGCTCTGGGCGCCGCCGCCAACATCGGCTCCGGCAACAACGCCGGCCGCGTGGTGGTGGTCGGCAGTTCCAACTGGATGGCCAACTTCATCCTGAGCGCGCCGGTCGCCAACCGCGATCTGGTGCTCAACGTGATGAACTGGCTGACGTCCGATGAGGACCTGATTTCCATCCGGCCCAAAGAGCCGGAAGACCGCCGCCTGAATGTGACCGGCTCCGCCATGCGGGTGATCTTCCTCACCAGCGTGATCTTCCTGCCGTTCATCGTGATTTTCTCCGGCGTGTCTGTCTGGTGGAGACGCCGATGATGAAGCCCACCGGACTTCTGGCAGCTTGTGGAGTCCTGGTCGTCCTGGGCGGGCTCGTCATCTGGTTCCAGAAGCACCCCACCAAGACCGAACCCGCCACGCCGCCCTCTCCGAAGATCCTCGCTCTCGGCGAAGATCAGATCGAGGGCGTGCGCCTGGTGAAACCCGGCTCCGATCCCATTAATCTGAAGAAGGACGGCGGCAACTGGGTGATTTCCGAGCCCAAACAGATGGCCGCCGATCAGGACACCGTGAAGTCGCTGGTCTCCAGCCTGGCCAGTCTGAATGCGGATCGCCTGATCGACGAGAAACCTTCCGATTTAGCCGGATTCGGGCTCGTCAATCCGCCGGAAGAAGTGGACATCACGCTGAAGGGCGGCACGGTCAATAAGCTGTTGCTCGGCAGCGACACGCCCGCCGGCAGCGACACTTACGTGAAGCTCGACAGCAATCCGAAGGTCTTTACCGTGCTCTCCTCGGTGAAAAGTAACTTCGATAAGGGCGTGAACGACCTTCGTGACAAACGCCTGCTGACCTTCAATCAGGATAAGGTGACCGCGATTTCCGTCACCTCCAAAGGCCCCGCGTTCGAGTTCGGCAAGAACGGGCAGAATGAGTGGCAGATCACCAAGCCGAAGCCCTATCGCGCCGATTCTCCCCAGGTGGACGACCTGCTGCGCAAGCTTAAGGACGCGAAACTCGACCCCACCGCCCCCGCTACCGAATTTGCCACCGCCGCGAAAATCGGTTCGGCCTCGGTCACCGACAACACCGGCACGCAGACCATCGAGATCCGCCAGATCGCGAAGGATAAAACGTACCTCGCGAAAAGCACCGCCGTCGAGGGAACCTATAAGCTCATGGGCGACCTGGGCGACGGGCTGAAAGAAAAGGACGTCGACAGCTTCCGCAACAAGAAGCTGTTCGACTTCAATTTCACGGACCCGAACAAGGTCGAGATCAACGGCGCGTCGTACTCCAAATCCGGGGATAAATGGACCGGTCCCGCCGGCCAGATGGATTCGACGAGCATCCAGAACGTCATCGACAAACTCCGCGACCTGAGCGCGGCGAAGTTCGCCGACAAACCGGCGGGGACACAGACTCTGCAGGTTGCCGTCACGTCGGGCGACAAGAACAAGGTCGAGAAAGTCACCTTTAATCAGGCCGGCGAGGATTTTGACGCCCAGCGGGGCGACGACGCATCCGTATACGTGGTGTCAGCCGCCACTTACAACGATTTACAGGGCGCTATCAAAGGCATCAAGCCTTTCCAGCAACCGAAAGCGGCTGAGAAGAAGAAATAATTTGAATGCCCTCCTGACCGATCTTTACGAACTGACCATGGCCGCGGGCTACTTCGCGGCCGGCAAACAGGACGAGATCGGAACCTTCGAACTCACCATCCGGCGGCTGCCGCGAAACCGCGATTTCGTGCTCACCGCCGGACTCCACCGGGCCCTCGACTACTTACTCAATCTCCGTTTCGAAGCGGACGAAATCGAGTTTCTGAAGAGTCTCCCGAACCTCCGCAACGCGCCCCCCGGTTTCTGGGATTATCTGGCCGACTTCCGGTTCCGCGGCGACGTTTTCGCGGTTCCGGAAGGCACGGTGATCTATGAAGGCCAGCCGGTGCTGAATATCCGCGCGCCGCTCATTGAAGGGCAGTTGCCGGAGACCTACCTGCTTTCCGCGCTCACCTTCGAAACGCTGGTGGCGTCGAAGGCGGCCCGCATCGTCCACGCCGCGCAGGGCCGGTATGTGGTGGAGTTCGGCACCCGCCGCGCTCATACGCCCGAAGCCGGGATCCTCGGCGCGCGCGCTTCCTACATCGGCGGCTGCGCGGGCACCAGCAACACGCTCGCGGGCTACCGTTACGGCATCCCCGTGATGGGCACGGCGGCGCACTCCTGGATCATGGCCTTCGGGAACGAGACGGACGCTTTCCGGCAGTTACAGCAGTTACTCGGGGACCGGACCATTCAGTTACTGGACACTTACGACGTTCTGGAAGGCGCCCGTAAGGTGGCTGAGTTAGGCAAACCGCTCTGGGGTGTCCGGCTCGACAGCGGCGACTTTGTGGAGACTTCGCGTCAGGTCCGCCGGATCCTGGACGACGCCGGTCTGCAACATGCCAAAATCATGGCCAGCGGCGATCTGGATGAAGTGAAAATCGCGGATCTGGTCGCCGCCGGAGCGCCGATCGATTCCTTTGGAGTCGGCACCGAACTGGCCGTTTCCGGCGATGCCCCGTCCATGGGGGCAATCTACAAACTGGTCGAGATCGAGCAGGACGGACAGACCCGCGCCACCGCCAAGAGCAGTCCGGAGAAGCAAACGCTCCCCGGCGCCAAGCAGCTGTTCCGCTTCCCGGATTACGACATCCTGGCGCTGCATGACGAATGCGCGCCGGGCTCCGAAGCCCTGCTGAAGCCGTATATCATCAACGGCAACCTGGTCACGGAACTCCCCTCCGCGGAGGCGATCCGCGAACGCGCCCGCGCCGGTCTGGAGCGGTGGCCCGCAAAGGACCGCCACACCGAGATTTCTTACGAACTGGAACAACTCACGGAGCGGACCCATGCCGATCTTGTCCGGTAAAGCCTTTTTCGACATCGATACCCAGATCGATTTCCTCTTCCCCGCCGGAGCGCTCTATAAAACGGGCGCGGAGCAGGTGATTCCGGCCGTGGCGGCGCTCAACAACTACGCCGCGAAGCACGGGATCGCGGTGATTTCCACCACCTGCGCCCACACCGAAAACGCCGCCGAGTTCCAGGTCTGGCCGCCCCACTGCATCGTCGATACCTTCGGCCAGAAGAAGCCCGCCGCCACCCTGCTGCCTGCCGGCAAGCAGATCATCATCGAAAAGAACGAGCTCGATTTATTCAGCAATGCGGATCTGATCCCGCTGCTCGACAAACTCGGCATCGACGAGTGCTTCGTCTACGGAGTGCTTACGGAATACTGCGTGAAGTTCGCGATTATGGGCTTGTTGAAGACCGGCCGCAAGGTCCGTCTGGTTACCGACGCGATTTACGCCAAAGACGAAGCGGCAGCCCGCGAGGTGATCGCGGCTTTCGAAGCGGCCGGTGGCACTTGCGTAACGGTCGAAACCGTTACTTCTTCTTAGCGTCTTCCGAGTACTGCGCCTGCGGGCGGTTCAGCTTGATGCTGATGGTCTGAGCCGGGGCGTCGGTGAGCTGATAAACGTCGCCGAACGTCTGGTAGTTGGGCGCGATCACCTGGATGGTGATCTCTCCCTGCGGCATGGTCGGCAGCGTCACGGCTCCGTCCTGGTTGGTCTTGGTCTCCCAGTTCGTGACCATTTTCTTCATGTTCACGTTGAGTCCGTGACGGAACTTCACCACCACGCTGGCGCGATCAATCGGCTTACCGGTATCCACCGAATTCACCTGGACGGTCAGCTTCGTGTTCGCTGCAAACGCCGGCACGGAAAGAATCGCCAGCAACATCACCCATAAATTACGCATTAAGCTCATTATGCGACATCCGGCCATCAAGCGACATCCGGCCATCAAGCGACATCGGGCAGCAGGAAGGAACGGGCATCGCCCGCAGCCGTCGTGACTGCCTCCGCGCCGAGATAGCCGCTTCGGACGGCGCCCTCCATGGTAGCCGGCCAGCCGGACCGCGTCCAGTCGCCGGCGAGGAAAAAGTTGCGCAACGGGGTGACGGCGCGGGGGCGGCGCGCTTCCAGTCCTGGCGCGGCGGAGAAAGTCGCCCGCACCTCTTTAATAACCTGTGCCTTCACCAGCGTGGCTTCCCTCGCAGCGGGGAAAAATTCGCCCAGTTCGCGCACGGCCAGTTCGATGATCTCGTTCCTCGACATCTCCGTCAGACTCCGCGAAGCGCTCACCACCAGTTGCACATACCGGCCTTCGCTCTTGTTGAAGAACCACTGAATCGTGCGGTCCAGCAGCGTGGCATGCGGCAGATCGGTGATCGGCCGGTCGAACCAGAGATGGATGCCGGTGATGGGCGAATGCCCGAACGCGTCCCATTCCACCGGCAAATCGGGCAGCAGCGGACGCAAACGCTCGAACGGCAGACAGGACAGATAGTAGTCCGCCACCCGTCGTTCGCCCCCGGCCACCACGGCATCCACCGCGCCATCCGCGCAGTCGATCGCCGTCACGGCCGCGCGTTCGTGGATGGTCACGCTCTTCGGGAGTCCGTGCTCGTCGTAAAGCTCCCGCAGCGGCACATCCGGCACTCCCATCTCGTAAGAATCCGCCCGCGCGATCATGCCCAGCCAGAACACCTGAAAACCGTGCGAGGCCGCCATCCGGTCCAGTTCTTCGTTGATCGCGCTGACCAGCACCTGCCGCCAGTAGCGCTCGATGGCGCGTTCCGTCTGCCGATGTTCGCGCAGCCAGTCGAGCATGCTGATCTGGTCCAGATCCCGGCGTTTTCGCAGTTCGCGCGGAATCGCATTCATGGCCCGCGCGATACAGAGTTTATCTTTGAAACCGAGATACTTCAGCGTGAGGAACGAGCCCGCGAAGTGGGCCGGCGCGGGCAGCATGCCGCGCTTCATGTAAGAACGCCGCCCGCCCGGCTCGATGAAACAGAACTCTTTGTGGAACCGGACCTTGTCGCCTACGCCCAGCCGCCCGTAGAGGTCCAGCAGATTGACGCAGCAGCGCAGCAGGACGTGCTGACAGTTGTCGACCATCTCCGCCTCGTCGCCCGCGCCGACCGGCCAGGACGTCGCGCGCCCGCCCAGGAACGCCCGCGACTCGTAAAGATCGACGTCATAGCCCGAACTGCCCAGAGCAGACGCAGCAGCCAGGCCCGCCAGTCCCCCGCCTAAGATTGCGACGCGTGCCATCCTTCAATATACCGTCGGAGCTCAATATACCGTCGGAATCGCCACGATCTCATCCCCCGCCACGGCGTAAACGCGGTCGCCCGCTTCCGGAGAGATCACCGCGTTGCCGCAGAAAGAGCCGAACGCCGGCAGCGTCGCGACCGTCGGCGTGAAGAAGAAGCATGGCAGGGTAGCCCGCTGCAGTCCGCGCCCGCGCAGTTTCACCGCCGGGTGCGTATGTCCCGCCAGCGAATAACCCTGGGTCGACGCCACCGGATGATGCAGGAACACGAACGGCGCCTCATACAGCGGCGCGTCCACGCAGCGGATGCCGAGTTCCTCCGGCGGATCGCCCGCGCGTCTGTCGTGATTACCGCGCACCAGCACCACCTCCACATCGGCATGACGCGCGCGCCACTCAGCCACGGCGGCGAACGTTTTCTTAGCCCTGCCTTCCCGCGCATGCAGCGCGTCGCCCAGCAGCACGATGCGCCGGCAGTTCGTCTTCCCGATCGCGGCGCTCAGGCGCGCGAGGTCGTTGTCCGTAGTCCCGTAGGGCACGGGAATGGAGTGAGCGCGAAACGCCGCGGCCTTGCCCCAGTGCGTATCGGCCACGAACAGCGTGGAGCGTTCGCGCCAGAAAGCGGCGCGCTCCGGCAGCAGTTCAAGAGAGGTTCCGGCGATGTCGATATTCATGCAGTCATGCGGCGGATCCGGTCCGCCAGTTTCTCGGAACTGAGGCGGTGCCGGGTGCGATCCACCAGGATCGGGAAGGATAGCGGTGAAGGGCGCTGAATAACCATGATACGAACTTCACTGTGCGAGAGCCGTTCCAGCGTCTGCCCCAGCCGGCTGCGCTCCAGATTGCGCTCCAGCACCTCGCGGTGCGCCTGCTCGATCAGCAGATTGCCGCTGTCGTACTTCACGAACACATCGAATAACAGTCCCGACGAGGCCTGCATCTGGCGCACGGACTTGTTCTGTCCGGGATAGCCCGTGAATGTCAGGCCCGCGATGCGCGCGATTTCCCGGAACTGACGCCGCGCCATCTCGGCGGCGTTCAGACTGGCCGGAATGTCATCCACCAGATTCGCCGGGCTGAGCAGACCGGCCGCGAGGGCGTCCTCAAGCGGCGCGGGGTCCGGCGCAAGCAGTTCCACCCCGTAATCGTTCATCGCCATGCTGAACGTGATGGGGCGCAGCCGGGACAGCCGCCACGCGAACAGCGCGGCCAGCCCCTCATGCACCAGCCGGCCTTCAAACGGATAGAAGAACAGGTGGTGGCCGTCGCTGGTTTCCACGCGTTCGATCAGCAGTTCGTGGCGGCCGGGGATCGCGGAAAGCTTCGCCTGCGTGTCGAGCACCGGCTTGACCGAGCGCATCTCCGGGCCTTCGAAAACGCCCCGACGAGCCTGGTCGAGGCGTTCGCGGACAGCATCGGCAAGCTCGCTCGAAAGCGCCATGCGCGCGCCGTCCCAGCGCGGCACAGAGCCCGCCTCGCCATGCCCTTTCCGCACCTGCGCCACCATCTGGTGCACCCGCACGAATTCGAGCGACTTGCCCGCGAAGAAAAAATGCTCGCCGGGCCGCAGGCGCGAGATGAAGCTCTCCTCCACGCTGCCCAGTCGGCCTCCCGAAAGATAGCGGACCTCAATGGACGCGTCGGCCACGATGGTGCCTATGGAGAGCAGATGCCGCCGCGCGATCTGCCGGTTCGTTACGCGATAC
This sequence comes from uncultured Acidobacteriia bacterium, assembly GCA_903851195.1. GTDB lineage: Bacteria > Acidobacteriota > Terriglobia > Bryobacterales > Bryobacteraceae > BOG-234. Next base: position 59,172 of record CAINNJ010000022.1, on the reverse strand, counting down.
ACGCCGTCTTCCACTTCAACCCGCTGGAACTCGGGATAAGCGCGTAACGCCTCCCCGCCGCGCGTAATGAAGTCGAGCACCCACGCCCACTCGATATCGCTGACCTGCCGGTACGCATACGTGGTGCGGACCTCGGCGAGCAGCTCGTCCGCGCGGAAGCCGCCGCCCAGCGCGATGGTGACGGCGTGCTGGGCCAGCAGGTCGAGCGGCCGTTCCACCGGGAACCGGCTCTCGATCGCCCCGGCGAGCGCGGCGTCGCGCGACGCGCATACCTCCACCAGTTCAAAAGCATGCGTGGGGACGCACGTGATGCGGCTCACCACGCCGGGTCGGTGTCCGCTGCGGCCGGCGCGCTGCAGCAGGCGCGCCACGCCCTTCGGGCTGCCGATCTGGATCACGCGGTCGACGGGCGAGAAGTCCACGCCCAGGTCCAGACTGCTGGTGCAGACCACGCAGCGGAGCGTACCGGCGCGCAACCCATCCTCCACCCAGTCGCGCAGCTTGCGTTCGAGCGAGCCGTGGTGAATCGCGATCAGCCCGGCCCAGTCCGGTTTGGCTTCGAGGATCGCCTGATACCAGATCTCGCACTGCGAGCGCGTGTTAGTGAAGACGAGCGTCGTCGCGCCTTCCTCAATGGCGGCGACCACCTGCGGCAGCATATTGACGCCCAGATGGCCGGCCCACGGGAAGCGGTCCATATGCTCCGGGAGCAGCGAATCGATGCGCACGGTTTTGGGGACCACACCGCGAACCATGCGCGCCCCCGCCGCGCGGTCGCCCAGCAGCGTGGCCGCGGCGGCATCCAGGTTGCCTAGGGTGGCCGAAAGCCCCCACGTCCGCAGATTCGGATTCAAGCGGCGCAGGCGGGCCAGTTCGAGTTCGGTCAGCACGCCGCGCTTCGTCCCCATGAGTTCATGCCACTCGTCGACGATCACCAGATGCAAGTGACTGAACTGCTCCTGCGCTTCGGGCCGGGAGAGCAGCAGGGCAAGACTTTCAGGGGTCGTGACCAGCGCGGTGGGAAGGCGTTTCTCCTGCTTCGCGCGGATGGACGCACGGGTATCCCCGGTCCTCGATTCCATGCGCCAGGGGATATTCAGGTCTTTCAGCGGGGTGCGCAGCGACTGCTCGGTATCGGCCACCAGAGCGCGCAGCGGCGTGATCCAGAGGACGCGCAGAGGCGGGTAGGTTTCGCCATCGCCGGTCATCCATTCGAGCAGCGGACCCAGCCACGCGGCATAGGTTTTGCCGGTGCCGGTGGCCGCATGGATCAGGCCAGATTCGCCGTTCGCGTAGGCATCCCAGACTTCCCGCTGGAAGCGAAATGGTTTCCAGCCGCGGGAGGCGAACCACGCATTCATCGCCTTCCGGGCACCCGTGGGGGACAAACTTCATTGTCCCACCGGGGCTTACCAGGGCAAGCAGGCTATTGCGACAGCGTGAAGTTCACCTCGATGGTGGTCACCACTTCCGTCGGATTGTTATTCAGCAACGTGGGCCGGTACGTCCACTGTTGCACCGCCTGCATGGCTGCCTGGACCAGCAGCGGCGGGCCGGCGAGCAGATGAAGGTTCTGCATCGAGCCCTCTTTCGAGATAACGGCTTCGAACCTTACGGTGCCCTGTACGCGCGCCGCTTTGGCGAGCGGCGGATAGACGGGATTCTGTTTGGTTAGCAGTTTACTCTGTTGCTCGACGGGGTCGACGCGAATCCCCGGACCCTTGTAACTGTACGGCGCCGGTGGGGGATACATAGTCGTTAACGCTTCCGGTGTGGAGATCCGCAACGTGTAGTCCGTCGGGGAAATCGTGGTTCCAACCACCAGGTGATGGTCGAAGACACGGACGGCGGCCGTAACCTTACTCAACGTATCCCTCGTGAACGCATCGCCTTCTCGCACCGGCAATCGCGCCATCAGAGCGTCTTTCTCCGGAGTTGCAAGGCCACTGACAACGATGCTTTTCAGTCGGTGGATCTCTCCGGATGACGTCGCTTCGGCAGGATTGGAATCCTCGTGGCGGACCACCTCGGCGGCAGGGAGCGGATTCTGTTGGGGAATCCGGAACGTGATCGCCACCTGCCGGGTGCCGTTCGCGGCATCGGAACCGAAGTGCCAGTTCAGCACGGACTGCAAAACGGCTCGGCGCAGTTCGTCCGGTCCGCTGACGATGTTTGCATCGACCACGTTTCCGGAGCTATCCAGCTTCACCTGTGCGGTGACCGTACCTTCGATGAATTTCATCATCGCCTCGGCCGGATAAGTCACCGCCCCCCGGTGCATCAGGCGGGCGCCGTTTGTCTCGACCGCCACGCCGGGACCGTCGAAAACCATCTGGGGAGCACCGTAAAGCGGGATGGTGCCGGTGACGAACCAACTGGATGCAGCCAGCAGTATCAGACTGGCCGTGAACACCGACACGACTTTTGTTTTGGACATGTGAACCTCGTTCCCGGGTGCTACTGTGCCAGCGTGAAGTTCACGTCGATGGTGGTCACCACTTCCGTCGGATTTCCGTTCAGCAAAGTAGGCCGGTAAGTCCACTGCTTTACGGCCTCCTGCGCCGCCTGGATCAGAATCGGATGCCCGGAAATCACACGCAGGTTCTGCACCGCTCCATCCTTGCCGATCACGGCTTCAAACCTGACCACGCCCTGGACGCGGGCCTCTTTGGCAAGCGGAGGATAGACCGGCGCCGGTTGCGAGAGCAGTTTGCTCTGCTGCACAGCGCCCCCAACGCGGATTCCGGGTCCCTTGTAACTGGCGTCCGGGACCGGGAGTATTCGTGGCTGGTCCGCGTCCGGCGTGGAGATGGTGACAATGGTTTCGTTAGCCGCGGTGCGACCGGGGGCGATGCGCAGGTGCTGGTCGAACATGTGAGCCACAATCGACAGCCTGACCATCGACTCCATCGTTACGGATTCTCCTTCGTGAACCCCCAGCTTTGCCCGGAGAGCCTGCTCATCCGCATCGCTCAGGCCCCGGATTACGATCGATTTCAAGGTGCTGGTCGGTTCGGATCCCGCCGGATTTGGCGGCAACCTGAAATCGCTCGCGCGAGCCTCCGCGACCGGCCGGCTCTGCTGTGGTGTCCCTTCCGGAAGACGGAAAAATATGCTCACCTGCCGTGTGCTGTTCGCCGTATCCGCGCCGAAGTGCCAGTTCAGCAGCGAGAGCAGCACCGTCTTCCGAAATTCGTCCGGACCGCTGACGATGCTTGCATCGACAACGCTCCCGGTCGAGTCCAGTTTCACCTGTGCCGTGACGGTTCCCTCGATACGTTTCGCTACGGCTTCGGAGGGATAGTAGACGGCGCCGCGATGCCTCATATGGGCGCCATTCGTTTCAACCGTAACGCCGGGTGAGTCGGAAACCGTCTGAGCCGCCAAAGCGCCGAGGCCCGCGACCAATACGAACGCAATTTTCAGGCTGGACATAATTCCATTCTAAAGGAATTCAGCACCAGCAAAACCGCCCGGTTGACCCGGGCCAACGAATGCGAGAGAGTAAAACCCATGAAATGGCTTCTGGTTCTCCTGTCACTCCTCGCGATCCCCGCCCTCGCCGCCGATATCAGCGGGAAGTGGAAGGGTACTGCGGAAGGCCCGAACGGCACCATCGAGCGTACCTTCACGTTCAAAGTAGACGGCACGAAACTCACCGGCGAAAGTGAAAGCCAGATTATGGGTAAGTCGACGCTCGCGGACGGAAAAATCGAGGGCAACAAGCTCAGCTTCGTGATCAACGGGAATTTTCAGGGCAACGAAATGAAGCTGAACTACACGGGCGTCGTCGAAGGCGACACCATCAAACTCACGGTTGACTTCGCCGGCGGCGGCCAGACGGTCGAATATACCCTGAAACGTCTGCCGTGACCCGCGCGGAATTCGATGCATAACCGTCGTCGTCTTCTTCGATGGAGGAAAATGCGCAATCGGGAATGTGATCGAGGCCCTGGTCCGCCAGAAGCTTTCCCACTCACGCGAGCACGCCGCCGTCGGACCGTTGAGGCGGTCCCGTTCCGACCTCGAAAGAGCGACTGTCGCTTCGAGGGCCAGCCGGTTTCGTGACACTTTACGGCTTCGTTCTCGTCAGAAAATCGGTGAGCGGCCTAAGATCGTGGGCCCAGAAAATCGTGAGGCCCCTCTCCTGCGCGTCGAGCAGATTATACAGGCCATATACGCCGCTCAAAACGACGGTCGGAACCACCTGATGGACGCCGAAATCTCTCTTCCACGTTCCGGCTTTGACCGCTGCGTCATTGTTTAGCCGTTTCACGGAGTTCAACTCAGAGTTGGAGACTTTGCATTCGATCGGCATGAGCCTGTGATCCCAGAGCCGCAACACTATATCCGCCAGTCGACCTTTGTCCGGTTTCGCGTCGGCTTTGGCTAACCCCAGAAGGCTCTCTCCACAAAACTCGCCCGCTGCCGGGCCCAGCGTGACATTAGGGATTGGTCTCCTTCTGACCTCTTTCAATCCAACCTCCACGAGTGCCTGCTTCACGCTCGCTTCCTGTTGCTTCTTCCCGGTGGTGCGCCTTTTTGTCTCGACTCGACGGGCTGCCAACAAAGCCGCGGAGGCCATAACGGCGGCACCTCTTTCTGCTTCCGTGGGTTCCCGGCCTTCGACAACCCATGCGAAACGACGCCGATCAAGAACCGCACGCACTGTCTCAACCAGTCGCTTAACGTGGTCAGGATTTTTCCGAAGCTGCCCTTTCGCCAGCGTCGGCGCTTCCGCAAGCACCTGAAGATCGTCCTCCGATAAAGGCGGTGCGGCAAAATATCTGAAGGTCTCCAGCAAATTCGGATCGGTGAGGACCGCAAGCGCCTGGCTATCGAGTTCTGAAAGATCAACGGTCGTTTCCAGAAACTCCTCAACGTGTCCCTGATACTGATCGAATGCTTCGAGGTAATCTTCGAGTGGCTCTTCCAGCCGCTCTTTTCGAAAAACCGCAATGGCTTTGTGCAGATCTTCGTCGAGCCTTTCTTTTGACCAGAGCGGCGGATCGATCACTGGAAGACCCCGGCAGCGAGCATGGCGGGAGACGGAACGATTAGCCGCTCCATCTCCCGCGGCTCGAACTTCGTAAGACCGCCTGCATAGGTCCGGCCTGAACGCTGGGAAATATTCGTCTGCAGGAAGCGAACCAGAGAGGTCCGCGCAGTCTCTGTCATTGGGTCGCGAGGATACAAACCGTGCGCGATGTTGATGTGACGGGCATCCGCTTCATTGAGGACGAATGCCGGAGCGCGGCGCGCCATATATGTGGAAATGATTGGGGCGGGGGAACGCAGCCCCACGGACCACCATGCTTTTCGGTGGCTTGCGACGTAGCCTTCATTGGCTCTCTTTTCGCGCGCGATCTTAAGAAAACGGTCGACTGCGCGCCGCTCGGATAAATCCAGTTCGTCCAGCTCGACCGGAATATCAATCACGCACCGCAGCTTCGCGGCGTCACGGAGAATGCCATCGGCGGCGATCAATTCTTTTGCCCGGGTTACGGTCGGATAGAGAACGGAATCCGGCAAGCCATAACTATGTGGCCCTGCGATCCACACGTCGTTCGCACCGGTGACCTGACCGCGATGAACGCGGCACAACTCACCCAGTTCGACATACCCTTCGGGCGGCTTGTTAGCGGAGCGTGACAGATGCGACCATCGGGCTTCGGTCATCAGCTGCTCGAGGTGAACTTTACGTCCTTTGTTGAACCCATCAAGGTCGCGCAGAGTTTCGACGCGCCTAAAAAATACGGACGTCGGCTTCGATGCGATTTCAAAAGTCGTAATCGCGGCGGTTGACGCCGCGTCCGGAAATGGCTGGGCTGTCGGCTCAATCACCGTCACGCTGTGCCCGCCCAGTTTGCCCACTATAAGAGACCGCACCAGAGAGCCGTAATTTACATCAAGCCACTCGGCTGCGGTAATGAACGCGCCGAAGTCTCCGGGCCGCGCGTTCCGCGCGGTGGCCAGAAGAAAATGAACATGAAGGCCTGCGAGCTGGCTGGCTTTGTGGCCGAGTTTCTCGGCTTCAGCCGAAAGCCATTCCTTCCACTGCGGCGTAATTTGATGATGGCGGACATAGGGCGGATTGCCGATGTAGAGGGTTGGGTCGGCGACGGGCTCGTTAAAGCGTCGGTAGTCTCCAAGGATGATGCGTGAGCGCTGTGCGAACCCGGCTACCGCGAGATTGGCGCGCGCGATCAGAGCGGCAAGCGGGTCAATCTCGACTCCGATGAGAGACGCTTGCGGAAACGTTTCGCCGGCCTGCAAAAGAAAACGGGCAGACCCTGTGCCCGGATCGATAATGCGCTTTGGCGTTCCACGATCCGCAGCCCACTCCACCATTGAGCGCACGATCGGGCCCGGCGTGTATGTCGCGCCATTCTCGCGGCGCTCGGCAGGCGAACGAAGCGTGCAAAATGCCTCGCCCAAAGGGTCATAACCCGCTCGGATCAAATTCCGGAGCGTGGAAAGTTTTGCTTTGGTGAGCAGCGTCATCCGGGCCGCGCGGGCCAGCTCAATCTCCGGGGCAGACCACGGTTTCACCGCATCAGCTCCCAAAGCGACGGCGGCGGAAACGAGTTCCATTTCCGTTGGGAAGATGGCTTCAAATTCATTCCATAGATGATCCTGCTTGCCAGTGAGTTGAAGCAACGGGTTGGTGGCAAGCGACATCCGGGGGGCCTCGTTAACGTCAATCATAAAACAGAAACCCGACTGGATGTTCTGCGCTGTGCGGCGGAGCTTCACCCCTCTCTATCGGCTGAGGGGCAGAATCCCCGTAGTTTACTTGATCCGTTCGGATCGTCAACAATCGCCCTCTTTACCTCTCCCTCTCGGGGACGGGGCCTTCATCCGAAGCGCGTTGGCGCCGCTGAACGGCTGCGCGTGGGTTGCGGGCGGTCTCGGGCGCGTATCGCGCGCCGGCTTCTCGGCCCTTTTCGCTGGCCGGGCGGCGTCATCGTACCAGCCTAATCAATCGCGGTCATGCACCAGGTGAAATCCGCTCGGCTAACGTCGGGCCTGTCATGTCAGCACGCCTGCGGCGCGCGATCGAGGCATAACCCATACCTGGGCAACTTCCCTGCCTTGCCAACGCTAAACTGTAGGGTTGCAAGCTCTCTCCTTCATTGACGCGCGTTCTACGGTGCTTCGCGAACTGCGTGCCCGCCTGCAACCGCCGCGCACGCAGATCGTGAATCTGAGCGAAGCGCTCGGGCGCGTGCTCGCCGAAGACATCCCGGCCGACCGAGACTACCCCCCCTTCGACCGCGCCACCCGCGACGGCTTCGCCCTGCGCGCCGCGGATCTCCCCGGAACGGTGCGCGTCGTCGGCGAGGTCCGCGCGGGCAGCGGCTTCGTCGGAACAACGGGCCCCGGCGAAGCGGTGGAAATCATGACGGGCGCCCCGGTGCCGAATGGTCCCGACGTCGTCGTCATGGTGGAACATTGCCGCCGCAACGAAGACGGCACGGTGTCCACCGAACAGACCCTGACCAGCGGGGCCAACATCGCGCCGCGCGGCTGCGAAGCGCGGGCGGGACAGATCCTGGCTTCGAAAGGCCATCGCATCGACTTCGCCACCGTTTCCCTGCTCGCGACTACCGGCCATGCCACCGTGTCGGTCTACGAGAAGCCCCGGGTAGCCATCCTGCCGACGGGCGATGAAATCGTGGGCGTGGAAGAGACGCCCGGTCCGAATCAGATTCGCAATTCCAATGCCTGGTCCCTCGCGGCGCAGGTGGAGCGGGCCGGCGGCATCCCCGTCATGCTCCCGGTCGCGCCGGATACTCTGGCGGAAACAAAGGCGCTGGTGGAACAGGGTCTGCAGGCGGACCTCCTGCTGCTGACGGGCGGCGTCTCGGCAGGCAAATACGACGTCGTGGAGCCGGCTCTCGCGGAATTGGACGCCGAGTTCTTCTTCGACCGCGTGCGAATCCAGCCGGGGCAGCCGCTGGTCTTCGGGCGGGCTCGGGAAACCTTCTTCTTCGGACTGCCGGGAAATCCCGGCTCCACCATGGTCACCTTCGAACTGTTCGCGCGCGCGGCGCTGGAATTACTCGGCGGCGCGACCGACGCTCCGCTGCCGATGACCCTCGCGAAACTCTCGAAGCCCTTCCGCCACAAACCCGGTCTGACCCGCTTCCTGCCCGCGACTTTGAGTTGCCTGGAGATCACACCTGTAGACTGGCAGGGGTCAGGCGATGTGCCGGCGCTGTCCCGCGCGAACGCGTTTCTGGTGGCCGACGCCGACCGTGCGGAATATCAGGCGGGGGATTTAATTACGGTGTTGCTGAAATGAATAAGCTCTCGCATTACGATGCCGCGGGCGAGGCGCGGATGGTGGACGTCGGCGCGAAGGCCGAAACCCGCCGCACCGCGAAGGCGCACGCCTTCGTGAAGATGTCGCGCGAAGTCCTCGATGCCCTGCCGCGGAATCCCAAAGGCGATCCGCTGGCGGTGGCGCGCGTCGCCGGCATTCTCGCGGCGAAAAAAACCTCTGACCTGATCCCCCTCTGCCATTCCTTGCCGTTGTCGTTTGCGGACGTGGAGATGACGGTGGAAGCCGGCGGCATCCGTATCATCGCCACGGCCGCCACCACCGCGCAAACGGGCGTCGAAATGGAAGCCCTGACCGCCGCTTCGCTGGCCGCCCTCACCATCTACGACATGACCAAGGCCCTCGACAAACGGATCGAGATTCAGGATCTCTATCTGCTTGAAAAAACAGGCGGCAAAAGCGGGGACTTTCACCGTTGAGCGCGCTTCGGGCAGTCGTCGTCACCATCAGCGACAGCGCGCACGCGGGCACCCGTCACGATCTCTCCGGTCCGGCCGTCGCGGCGCGCCTCGAAGACGACGGCGTTTCCGTCGTGGAGCGCCTGGTGATCCCGGACGAGCGACAGGTGATTGCGGCCACGTTACGCGAAGTGTCGGCGCGTCTGGTCGCGGGTGTTGTCTTTACCACGGGCGGCACCGGCGTCACGCCACGCGATATCACCCCGGAAGCCACCCGCGACGTCATCGAAAAAGAAATCCCCGGCTTCGGCGAACTCATGCGGTCCAAAGGCCTCGCGTCCACGCCGAACGCGGCCTTGTCCCGCGCAGTTTCCGGAATCCGCGCCGGCGTTCTGATCGTCAATCTGCCAGGCTCTACCCGCGGGGCGGTGGAATCGCTGGAAGCCGTACTGAAATTGGTCCCGCACGTGCTTGACCTGATTAACGGGCGGACAGGACATTGAACAGATGAGATGGTTCCGGATTGCATTAACTTCAGCGGGTTGCGCGGTCGTATTCGCCGCCGCCTCCCTGGCGCAGGCGCCGCAGGCCGAAAAACAGCCGCCGCAGGCCGAAAAACAGGACGCCATCGAACTCGGCCAGGTGATCGGCACCTCCTCGGTCACCAACATCGTGGCGCCCGTCCTGGTAACGGACAAAGCCGGCAATATCATTGATGGCCTGCAGCCCAACCAGTTCCATCTCTGGGACAACGGGAAAGAGCAAAATATCCAGGTCGACGTCACCTACGAGCCGATCTCGCTGGTGATCGCCATCGAATGCTCGGCGCGCGTGGAATCGATTCTGCCGCAGATCAAACACCTGGGCTCCCTGGTGCAGACCATCATCGGCAGGCAGGGCGAGGCGGCCGTGCTGAAGTTCGACGGGCGTCTGATTCCCATGCAGGATTTCACCAGCGATCCCGACAAAATCAAAGTCGCGATCAACAAAATCAACGCCGGCAGTTCGGGCACCCGCATGATCGACGCCGTGGATCGCAGCGTCTACATGCTGCGCAACCGGCCCAAGGGCAATCGCCGCATCGTTCTGCTTGTCAGCGAGACTCGCGACGAAGGCAGTGAGACCCGCCTGAAAGAAGCTCTGATTCGGGCAAATCTGACCAACGTTCTGATCTATACCGTGGATATCACGCAGTTGGCCGTTCGCCTCACGGAGAAACCACCGGATCCGGGGCCGACGCGCCGCGATCCCACCGTTATGAATGCCCCGATGGGTATCCCGAACACCCCGACCACCATGGATCAGAATTACGGCATGGGCAACCGCGCCCAGTTCGTGCCTCTGCTGAAGGAGATTTACACCGACGCCAAAGGGATTTTCGTGCGCGATCCGGCCACGCAGTTTGCCCGCGCCACGGGCGGCCAGGAGTACTATTTCATCAAACAGCGGGGAATGGAAGAGGCGGTCCAGCGAATCGGAACACAGATCCGCAGCCATTACATGATCAGCTACAATCCCAACAACCAGACCGAGGGCGGCTACCACACCATCGAAGTTGGCATTGATCGCTCCGATCTCGTCTGCAAGACAAGACCGGGATACTGGCTGGGTGGCGGGTCCAAATAAAACCCACCTCGCGGGCAGTACTATAGTACCCTTTTTAAGTGAAAACGCAGTTCTTTATTAACAATTTATTCCGACATTGAAATCGGGTAGTAGACTTTGGTACATGGTCGGCAAAAAATCGCACGAAATGTCCGAAGTATGTTTCGGCAAAACGGCTCCGAAAGCTTCCCCGCAAAGAATCGATTCCACCAAACCCGCGTTCGTGCGGGCTCTGAAGTCGCTTCTTTGGCCGGACATCTCCGCGCATATTTCGGAACCGGACGATCACCACGACGCGGGGAAAACGCTCGGTTACGGCGCCGGCGGTCTGTAGTCCGCTTCCGGATTGTGAGGAACGGGTCGCGCAGGCGACAATGAGTTCTTGACACCACATACTGGTTTGCGTCATGGCGAGGGTCGCGCGCATCGAAACAGAGAAGTGACTCCCGCTACAAAAAAAAGACCAGCCAGCGAACGTTTCCGCGAACTTTGGCCCGACATCTGGCCCCTTATCAAACCCCGCCGGGGACTGCTCGCCATCGGTTTTCTCCTCATTGTGATCAGCCGTCTCTGCGGTCTGGTCCTTCCCCTCTCTTCCCGCTACCTGATCGACGACGTCATCGGCAAGAACCATCCCACGATGCTGGTTCCCATTGTGCTGGCCGTGCTCGGCGCCACGGTGATCCAGGGCATCACCTCGTTCACCCTCACCCAGTTGCTCTCCATCGAGGGCCAGAAGGTAATCGCCGAACTGCGGCAGAAGGTGCAGGAACATATCGGCCGGCTGCCGGTCACCTATTACGATGCCAACAAAACCGGGCAACTCGTCTCCCGGATCATGTCCGATGTGGAGGGCATGCGGAATCTGGTGGGCACCGGACTGATCGAGTTTTTCGGCGGTCTGCTCACCGCCGTGGCCTCTCTCGTCATCCTGCTGCGCATCAGTTCGATGATGACGCTGCTGTCGCTCGGCATCGTGCTGTCCTTCGGCGCGGCGCTCAGCAAGGCTTTTCAGACCATCCGCCCGATATTCCGGGAACGCGGGAAAATTAACGCGGAAGTGACCGGCCGGCTCACGGAATCGCTGGGCGGCGTCCGCGTCATCAAGGGTTACCATGCGGAGGCCCGCGAGGCGAAGATCTTCGCGGCCGGAACGCAGCGCCTGTTTCAGAACGTGCGCAAGAGCCTGACGGTCACTTCGCTCATGGCGCTCTCGGCCACCGTGCTGATGGGCGTGGTGGGCTCTCTGGTGACGTACTTCGGGACGCGGCAGATCTTCGCCGGCACGCTGACCCTGGGCGGCTATGTCACCTTCGCCGCCTTCCTGGCATTTCTGATCGCGCCGATCGTCGGTATCGTCAACATCGGCACCCAGCTCAGTGAAGCGATGGCGGGGCTGGAGCGAACGCGCGAGGTGATGCGGGAGCGGCCGGAAGACGAGGATCCGGAACGGGTCCGCGAGGCCGGCCATATTGTGGGCGAAGTGATTTTCGACCACGTGGAATTCTCCTATGAACGCGGCAAGCCGGTGCTCCACGGCATCTCCTTCGTCTCGAAACCAGGCACCGTAACTGCCTTCGTGGGGCCGTCCGGTTCGGGTAAATCGACCACCATCGGCCTGGTGGCCGCCTTTCATAAACCCACCGCCGGCAAGGTTCTGGTGGATGGCGTGGACCTCAACACGCTCAAACTCGACAGCTACCGTTCCCAGTTGGGCGTCGTCCTCCAGGAGACCTTCCTGTTCGACGGCACCGTGCGCGACAACGTCATGTTTTCGCGGCCCGATGCGACCGAAGAGGCCTTTCTCGAAGCCTGCCGCATCGCGCGTGTCGACGAGTTCGCCGAGAAGATGGAAAAGCAGTACGACACCGTGGTCGGCGAGCGCGGCGTGAAGCTTTCGGGCGGCCAGAGGCAACGGCTGTCCATCGCCCGCGCCATTCTTTCCGACCCGCGCGTTCTGATTCTGGACGAAGCGACATCGAGCCTCGACTCCGAATCGGAAGCCATGATCCAGGCCGGTCTGGCGCATCTGATGAAAGGGCGCACCACCTTCGTGATCGCGCACCGGCTCTCCACCATCCGCCGGGCCGACCAGATCCTTGTGGTGGAAGCCGGCCATATCGTGGAGCGCGGCACCCATCCCGAACTGTTCGCCCTGCACGGGCGTTATTGGGATATGTACACCCGTCAGCACCAGCTTGACGAAAATCTCTTCCTCGCGCCGGGCGAAGGCGACATCGTGCCCGAACCGGTCGCCGCCGCGGTTCCTGTCATACGATCGTGATCCAGAGGGTCGCGATCTAGTATCCTGAAACATCGGCGGCCATCTTTTTATCGCGCCGTAACCGACATCGGACTCATACAGCAATGGTGCTTAGTTTGACTTCACGCAAGTGCGTGCCCGACATCACCGTCATCGAACTGAGCGGGCGGATTACGCTCGGCAAAGAGAGCGCGCAGATTGAAACGATTGTAGTGAAGCTGTTGCAGGAAGGCGCGCGCAATCTGGTGATCGATCTGTCGCACGTGAGTTATATCGATTCCACGGGGATCGGCATCATCGCCTACTGCTTCGGCAAGGTTTCCCAGGCCGGGGCGCGGTGCCGGATTGCGGGCGCGCGCGGCCTGGTCATGGATCTGTTTCGCATCACGCGCCTCGAAAGCGTGATTCAGTTTTTCCCCGACGCGGAGACCGCCTGCGAAAGCCTGCGTCCTGCGACACCGGCCTGATCGAATATGCAGGTACTACAGGCAGGACGGCACAAATTCATTCTCCTGGAGATTGACACCGCGACGGTTGCGACGGTGGTGCAGCAGGCGGGTTTCGAAGCCCGCATCAAAGAGAGCGCGCGCACCATGGTTCTCGATCTGACGGCGGAACAGCGGGACACCCCGTTGCTGCTCTTCGACGCCGCGGATCCGGCGAATCTCGGCTGGTTTTCCCGATGCCAGTTCTACGTGGATGGCCGCTCCGGCGGCGTGATGCAGACCCCGATTTCGGTGGCCAACAAACGGGACCGGTCCGGACGCAATGTCGGCAACTGCCTGCGGCTCCGCATTGCCAAGGAACTGCCTGCCACGTTTCGTCTGCCGGGCCGCCAGGCATTGACGGAACAGGTGTTCTACATGATGCTGAACAACTTCCTTCTTGCCCTGACCAGAACCGGCGTGGCGGTCTGCGGCGGCAACGCGGTGCAGCCCCTGGCCGGCCGCACCGAAGCGCCGGGCGCGCGCAATTAGGGCGCGTTTGGCCGCACTTCGAACGAAAAGCAGACGGATTTCGTTATCTCATCAGAACTGCCAGCCGAAAGAAGGACGATGGACGAATACGCGATTGAAACCGAAGGACTGACCAAGGTCTTCCGCAGCCGCTGGTCGAAGCGGGAATTGAAAGCCGTTGACGATATCTCCATCCGCGTGCCGCGCGGCACCACCTTCGGTCTGCTGGGCCCGAACGGGGCGGGGAAGACCACCTTCGTCAAGATGCTGCTTTCCTGCACCCATCCCACTTCGGGGCGCGCCAAGGTTTTCGGCCGGGACAGTCAGGAGCCCGAAGCGCGCCGCCCCATCGGCTATCTTCCGGAAAACCATCGCTTTCCCACGTATATGACGGGCTGGGGGATGCTGGAATTCTACGGCGCGCTTTCGGGCATGGATAGTGCGAGCCGGCGCCGCCGGATTCCGGAACTGCTGAACCTGGTGGGCCTCGACGAGCGGGCGCACCATCTGCGGCTCGGCAAGTATTCCAAAGGCATGCTACAGCGCGTCGGGCTCGCGCAGGCGCTGATCCACTCGCCGCGGCTGCTGGTGCTGGACGAACCGAGCGACGGCGTCGACCCGGTGGGCCGCAAGCACATCCGCGACGTGCTGAATGGCCTCGAACGCGAAGGCGTCACGATATTTCTGAATTCTCACCTCCTTGCCGAGGTGGAACTGTTCTGCCGCGAAGTCGTCATCATCCAAAAGGGCAAGATGGCGCTCTCGGGCACGGTGGCGTCGCTCACCAGCGGCAGTGGTTACAAGGTGGAAGCCCTCGGGGTGCCGGAGTCGCTGGAGACCGAACTGCGGTCACGGGCGCGCTCGTTTCGTTCTGTCGAGGGCACGTTGGAACTGCTGTTCGCCAGCCGCGAAGAGGCGAACTGGGCGGTGGATCGGCTGCGGGCCTCGCACTGCGAACTGGAGTCGCTGGCGCGCACCCGCAGCACGCTCGAAGACGTCTTCATGAAAACCGTGGACGGCCCCATATCGGGAGTAACTGCACAATGAACGGTCAGACTTTCAATGCCACGGCCGCGATTATTCGCGATACCTTCCGCGAGGCCTTCGCGCGCAAAATCTTCTGGGGCTTCTTCGGCTGCTGCACCGCGCTGCTGCTTTTCCTGATGTTCATCATGCGCGTGGACGTGGTGGCCGGCGCGCTGGCGACGGTTTCCATCTTCGGCAACAGCCTGCCCAGCACGAACGTGCAGAACCTGGTGCAGCAAACACAAAGCGTCATCGCGGGCGTGCTCTACTACGCAGGCATGGCGCTCGCGGTTTTTGCGTCCGCCGGGCTGGTCTCGGCGGTGTTCGAACCGGGCCGCATCGAACTGCTGCTCTCAAAACCGGTCTCCCGCACGCATTTATTGCTGGGCCGTTTTGCCGGCAATGTGCTGGTGGTGAGCGCGAATATCCTCTATCTGGTGATCGGCTCGTGGATTATCTTCGGCGTGAAGACGGGCGTCTGGGGCGCGGGCTTCCTGCTTTCCAGCCTCTGCACCATCTTCATCTTCAGCGTGCTGCTGGCCGTGATCGTGCTGATCGGCGTTCTGCTGGACAGTTCCGCCGTCGCGATCATGGTGACGTTCGCGCTCATGATTATCACGCCGATTCTGGCGCAAAAAGCCACGCTGGAACGGCTGCTGAGCTCGGAATGGTCGCGCGACGTTCTGCGCGTGCTCTATTACGTGCTCCCGAAAATCTGGGAAGTGCGTGGCATTGTGCAGAACCTGATCCTGAATAAACCCGTGGAGAGCTGGATGCCCGTCTGGAGCACGGCGATCTTCGGCGCGGTCGTGCTGGCGATCGGAATCTGGCGGTTTCAGAGGAGAAGTTATTGATGCGGTTTTCCCTTCTTCTGGGTGTCGCGGCAGCGCTTTCAGCCGGCGCGCAGCCCCGAATCGACAATGTGCTGGTCCGGATGGTGCCGCCCGGGTCCACCTCGCTGGTCAGCGCGCGCATGGATCTGGTGAAAGCCACCGAGTTCTACAAAAAGCTGCTCGAACAGCGCAAACTGCCCCAGGTGGAAGCCTTCGCGAAGGAGACCGGTTTCGATCCGCGTCGCGATGTGCGGGAACTGCTCTTCGCGTCCACCCCGTCCGGCGGCGTGCTGCTGGCGCGCGGCAGCTTCAAATTCAATGCCGAGCCCATCGAAAAGACCCAGGCGAAGCTCGTGCGGCACGGCGGGTACAGCATCTGGAGCCTCGAAACCTCCGGCTTCTGTATCCTCGACGCCACGCTGGCGGCGGCGGGCGATACGAAATCGCTCGAAGCGGCGCTCGATGAGTGGACCTCCGGCACGCACAAAGCCGCGCAACCGCTGCTGGCGCTCGCCAAACAGATCGATCCGAAGACGCAGTTCTGGGGCGTTTCCACCGGCTTCGCGAACTTCCTCGCGGACAATATGCCGAAAGCGGGCGGGGGCGGCGGCCGGGCTGGCGGTAATGGCGGCGGCATCGATTTCTCGAAAATCTTCCGCGGCCTGGCCGATACCTGGTTTCAGGCCGATTTCACCACCGGCTTCCGCGCGGATTTCCACGGCAACACAGCCACGGAACCGGATGCCGTCAACCTGCGCGACACGGCCAAAGGCCTGATCGGCTTCGGCCGGCTCTCCGTGCCCGAAAACCAGCCCGAAATGCTAAAATTGTGGGACGGGATTCTCGTGGAACAACAGGCGAAATCCCTGACCATCCGGGCCGATATCCCGCAGAATCTGGTCGACCGGCTGGTGCAGATGCTGAGCGCCGCCCAATCCGGCCGCGGACGAGGCGCGCGCGGACCCGACAGTCCGCTTTAACGGACGTATCCGCTCCCGACGGTCCTGTCTGTAGTAACATAAGAGATTAACCCCACTGACACTAAGGTTTCCGAAATGCAGAACGCGCTGTTAGACAAGTTTATTAAGAAGAACCTCCGTACGGACATCCCCACCTTTCGTCCCGGTGACACGATCCGTGTGCACGTAAAGATCAAAGAAGGCGACAAAGAACGGCTGCAGGCCTTTGAAGGCGTCGTCCTGGCCCGCAAGAACACCGGCATGGGCGAAACCATCACGGTTCGCAAGATCAGCTTCAGCCATGGCGTCGAGCGCATCTTCCCTCTGAACGCCCGCGTGATCGATCACATCGAATTCGTGCGCACCGGTAAGGTTCGCCGCGCGAAACTGTACTACCTGCGCGCCCTCCGCGGCAAGGCTGCCCGTCTGAAGGAACGCACGGACAGCACCGCTCGCAAACGCGGGGCGAAGTAGATCTTTTTCGCGGCAGGCATGCGTCGCACCGCCAGTGAAGGGCAATTCCCCGATTCGGCTGCCGAAGTTCAGGCAGCCGGAACAGAGGTAATCGGAACCAGGCCCGGAGCGCGCGGCAAGAACAAAAACTGGAAGTGCCTCGGAACTCACGAGCAGGAACTCCGGGCGCGCGGCTATCGTTACATTGCGGGGGCGGACGAGGTTGGTCGCGGCTCCCTCTTTGGCGCGGTGGTCGCGGGCGCGGTGATTCTTTCCGGCGACGCCCCGGTTCGCGGTCTCAATGACAGTAAGCAGCTCGATCCGGACCGCCGCGAGGTGCTCGCCGAACGGATCCGGGAACGCGCCGTCGCCTGGGCCGTGGCTTCCGTGGATGCCGCGACCATCGACCGTATCAACATCTATGAGGCGTCCCGGCTGGCGATGAAAATGGCCGTCCAGCAACTCCAGCCCGCCGCGGACTTCCTGCTCGTCGATGCCGTGCCGCTCGATCTCCCCGTTCCCCAGCAGCCGCTGGTGCAGGGCGATGAGCGTTGTCATGCAATCGCAGCCGCGTCCATTCTGGCCAAGGTCTATCGCGACCAGATGATGCGGGAGTGGGACAAGTTCTATCCGGAGTACGGTTTGGCGAATCACAAGGGTTACCATTCGCCGGAGCACATCGCCGCCATCCGGCAGTTCGGGCCCACGCCTTTGCACCGCCTGAGTTTCGAGCCGGTTCACCGCCTGGCCGTTTATTCACCTCTCGAGAGGCACCAGCAGATGGAGATGTTCGCCGCCGTTTGACCAATCCCCCCATGAGCGACGAACCAGCTCTGCGGCCCGAAGCGGCGCCTGCAGCGCCCCTCACCGTGCCGGAAAGTACCGAAATTTCCGCCGGTGCGCCGGAAACGACTCCCGTTCCCGAACTCCCTCTGTCGGTCGCGCCCACGTGGTTCCGGCGCCTGTCTTCCGTAATCTTCATCATCTTTTGCTTCGAACTCGGCCTTTTCCTCCTGATTTATCCGTGGACGGATGCCTGGACCGAGAACTCCCTCTCCCTGTGGGCGCCCGCCTCCTTCGCCGCCGACTGGCGGCAACTCTGGAACAACGGTTATTTCCGGGGAGGCGTCAGCGGCGTGGGTCTGGCGAATATCTGGATCGCCATTGGCGAGGTTTTCCGGATGTTCTCGCGCCGCGCCTCGTAATCGTCCCTTCCTTCCTGAAACCCGAACGGCGCTTCGTTCATCCGAAGTAGGGAAGGGGATTCTACCCGTTGAAACGCGCAGCTCATTTCTTTTCAGTAGTTTTCGCGATGGCAACGTCGGTGTTGGCGATCCAGCCCCAGACTTACGAACAGGCTCTCGATCTCTACCACCACACCGATTACCCGGCGGCCATCGTCGCCCTTCGCCACCAGACGCAGGACGCGCGTACTCTGGAATTACTGGGACGCTGCTACCTGATGAGTGCGGATTACAGGAAAGCCACGGAGGCTCTCGAAAAAGCCGCCACGCTCGATCCCGAAAATTCCATGACGTTCACGTGGCTCGGCAGGGCTTACGGGCGGCGCGCCGAAACGGCCTTTGCGGTGTCGGCGGTTGGGTATGCGAATAAAGCCCGTGAAGCGCTGGAAAAAGCCGTGCAGCTCGATCCGAAAAACGGCGAAGCCATCGACGATCTTTTCGACTATTACATTCAGGCGCCCGGCTTCATGGGTGGCGGCTTCGATAAAGCGCATCATCTGATCCCGCTCATCGGCCAGATCGATCCGGCCCAGGGTCACTACGCCAAAGCCCGGCTCGCCGAACAGAAGAAGGATTTCGATACCGCCGAAGCGCAGTTCCGCCGCGCTCTGGAACTTGCCCCGAATCAGATGAGCCGGGTTCTGGAACTGGCGAAGTTTCTCACCAAACATGGCCGCGCCGATGAGGGCGATAAACTGTACGAACGCGCAGCGCGCATGGAGCCGAACGCTCCCCGCCTGCTGTACGCCCGTGCCCAGATGTGGATACAATCCGGCAGAAACGTCGATCAGGCGCGTGACCTCCTGAAAAAGTATTTAGCCTCGAATAATCTGACCCCCGACGACCCGTCGAAGCCCGATGCGCTGCGTCTTCTGAAGAAAGCCGACGGCATGTAATTGCATGCAATTCACCGAAGCGCTCAGCTTCAGTTTTCAGGCACTTCGGCAGAACAAGGTCCGGTCGATGCTGACCGGCCTTGGCATGATGATCGGCACAGCCTCGGTCATTCTCGTCGTTACCATCTCGCTCACCAGCCAAAGCTACATTCTCGAACAGATTGAAGGCGTGGGATCGAACATGATCTTCGCCTCCTACGAAGTCGGTTCGCAGCAGTCCTCCGCGGAGGTAACCGCCGATTTCATCAAAGTCGCCGACATCCAGGCCGTGCGGGACCAACTGGCCTCGCGCATCGTCGCCGCCACCGGCATTGAGAGCAACGTCGATTCCATCTTCATCAACGGCAGGGAAGAGCGCCTGCTGATGCTCGGCTCGGACGAGTACTATAAGCAGGTGCGCAACCTGCAGGTGCTGGCGGGACGCTTCTTCGACGTCAGCGACGTCAGTCTGCGGCAGAAGGTCGCGCTGCTCACCGAGAAACTTGCGAAGCGTCTCTACGGCAGCCAGAACGCCGCCATCGGACAGACCATCAAACTGCGCGGCCTGCAGTTCACGGTCATCGGCACTTTTAAGGAAAAAGTGGAGAGTTTCGGGCAATCGGAACTCAATGCCGAAACCGTGCTGATCCCCATCACCGTGCAGAAGTATTTTATCCGCGTGGAACGTATCGATCCCATGTATGTGCAGGTGCGCACCCCGGAAGAGGTGGAACCGGTCACGCTGCAGGTTAAGCAGTTGCTCGAAAGCCGCCATCGGGCCGGCGCGAGCTACAAGGTCGAAAACCTCACGGGGATTCTCAACGCCGCCAAATCGATCGCGAAGATTCTGAGCCTGGTGCTCGTTCTGGTCTCCACCATCGCACTGGTCATCTCGGGCATCGGGATCATGAATATCATGCTGGTGACGGTGACGGAACGGACGCGCGAAATCGGCATCCGCATGGCCGTGGGTGCGTCCCGGCGTGAGATTCTGATCCAGTTCCTGACCGAAGCGACGCTCATCAGTCTGGCGGGCGGCAGTGTGGGCATCGCGGTTGGCGTCGCGGTGCCGCTCAGCGTGCGCCTCTTCGCCGACAATATTCAGATCCCGATTTCGTTCTGGTCCATCGGGATCGCCTTCGCCGTTTCGAGTGTGGTCGGCCTGGTTTTCGGCATGCTGCCGGCGAGCCGCGCCTCGAAGTTGAACCCGACCGAAGCGCTGCGCTACGAATAAACTTATGCGGAACTTTTACTGGCTGCGGGCGGCCTGGCTGCGGGCGGCCCTCGCCGGAGCCCTGTGCAATGTTGCGGCTGCCGAAACGCACACCCTTACCCTGCGGGAAGCCATCGCGCGCGCGCTGGCCGGCAACCCGGACGTGGTGATGGCGCGCCTCGACGAACTCAAAGCCCTGCAGTCCGTCAAAATCGCCGCCGAACCGTTCTGGCCCCGCGTGACCGGCGGCAGCGGCCTTGCCTGGAGCAACGGGTTCCCGCTCAGCATCGAGGGCTCGGCCCCTTCCGTGTTCGAGGTCAAAACCAGCGAATCGCTGATCAACCGCTCCCACACCTATGAGGTTGCGCAGGCGAAAGAGAACGCGCGCGGGGCGGGTTTTGCCACGGGTCAGCGCCGTGACGAGATCGTGTTTCGCATCGCCAACCTGTTCGTGGATGTGCAGCGGGCCGAAGCGCTCTCCGGCAGCGTGCGGAAGCAGGTGGAGAGCCTCAACAAAGTTCTCGAAGCCGTGAAGACGCGTGTCGACGCCGGCCGCGAACTCCCCGTCGCGCGCCAGGAGGCCAACGTGAACGTGCTGCGCGCCCGCCAGCGCTGGATGGCTCTGCAGAGCGAGCGCGATGCCGCGGAACGCAATCTCGCCGCGACCCTCGGTTACAACCCCGGCGACATCGTAAAGCCTTCCGCCGAAGCCGCGGAGACCGAACCGCCGAAGATCCCCGAATCCGAAGACGAAGCCGTGAAGGCCGCCATGGATTCCAGCAAGGAACTGAAGCGTCTCGAATCCACCTACCAGGCGAAGGCCCTGGAAATCAAGGGCGACAAGGCACAGCGCCTGCCCCGCGTGGATCTCGTCGCGCAGTATGCGCTCTTCGCCAAGTACAGCCATTACGATCTCTACTTCAACCGCTTCCAGTACAACAACGGCCAGATCGGCGCGTCCGTCTCGATTCCGCTGCTGATCGGCCCCGGTGTCAAAGCGCAGGTCTCGCAGGGCGAGGCGGACCAGCAGCATATCCGCGCGGAGATTCAGGCCGCGCGCAGCCGCATCGCGCTGGAGGTTCACCAGAGCTATCAGGACATCGAAAAATCGGAGATGTCCCGGCAGGTCGCGAAAGCGGAACTGGATCTGGCGCATGAGCAACTGTCGATCGTGCTCGCGCAGATGAACGAAGGCCGCGCCGCGCTGCGCCAGGTGGAAGAAGCGCGCTTCAACGAAGACGAGAAGTGGATCGCCTTCTACGACGCGCAGTTCCAGGCGGAGAAAGCGCGGCTCATGGTCCTCCGGCATACCGGCGAATTAACGGCCGCGCTGCGCTGACTTACTCGCTCGGTTTCTTCACCGCCGGCAATCCGTCCAGATTCGGATGCTTTGAATGGAAGCCCGTCGCATCCTGCCAGGCCTTCGCCAGCGCGATGACTTCCGTCTCCCGAAACGGCTGCCCGTAGAACGTCAGTGCCGCCGGCGACCCGGACTCCAGGAACCCGTTCGGCACGCTGATGGCCGGATAACCCGCCGTATTCGCCATGCTGAAGTGCCGTCCCGCCGCGCCCTGCTGGAATCCGCCCCGCCCGCCGCCCCGGCCCGCCCCCGCCGGAACTGCAGCAGCGGCATTTGCCGCCGGACCGCGCCCCGCGCCGCCCCGGCCCCCGCCGCCTCCGCCTGCGTTCGCCGGCACAAGGTACACATCCACATCCGCCGTCGCCTCGGCCAGCTTCGCCATCATCATCGCCCGCGCGCGCTGCGACTGCAGATACTCCACGGCGGGAATCAGACGGCTGGTCCGGAAACCGCTGGCGCGCGGCGGATTCGTCATCTGTTTATCCCGCCCCGCCCGGATCATCTCATCGAAAAACGCGCCCGACTCCACATTGAAGCCACTCGCGTCGGCCGCCCCCGCCGGAACCTTCACCGGAATCAGCTTCACGCCCAGCTTCTCCACCTGCGCCAGAGCCGCTTCGTCGAACTTCTTCGTAACGGGATTGGTGTTTTCGTCGAAGGCGTCTTTCAGATACCCCACCCGAAGTTTCCGGATATCCATGCGCGGATTCCAGTTGAACGGCAGTTCGGACACGCTCAGATCCCGCCCATCCGGTTTCGCGATCACGCTCATCACCACCGCGCAGTCTTCCGCATACCGGCACAGCGGGCCCAGCCGGTCCTGCGTCCACGAAAGCGTCATCACCCCGTAGCGGCTGATCCGGCCGAACGTCGGCCGCAGCCCCGTCACCCCGCACCGCGCCGAAGGACTCAGAATCGATCCGCTCGTCTCGCTGCCGATCCCGAACGCCACCAGCCCCGCCGCCGTTGCCGACGCCGGTCCCGCCGACGACCCGCTTGAGCCCTCCGCCAGATTCCACGGATTCTTCGTCTGCCCGCCGAACCACTGGTCGCCCTGCGCCAGTTCGCCCGTCGTCAGCTTCGCGACCAGCACCGCGCCCGCCTCGCGCAGCATCCCGACCACGCTCGCTTCCTCGTCGAGCATCTGCTCTTTATAAGCGCCGGAGCCCCACGTCGTCTTGTAACCCTTCACCGCGATAATGTCTTTGGCGCCCCACGGAATGCCGTGCAGCGGCCCGCGACGCTTGCCCGACTTCAGTTCCGCGTCGGCCTGCTTCGCCTGCGCGATGGCCAGATCGTCGAGGAACGTCACCACGCAGTTCAGTTTTTCGTTATAACGATGCAGCCGCGCCAGGTACATCTCCGTCAGTTCGAGCGACGTCACCTGGCGCGTGTGCAGCAGGCGCGAAAGCTGCGTGATCGGCCAGAAAGCGACGTCTTCCAGGTTCGCCGGGCGCTTCACCTTCGGCGTGCTGAACCGGACCGGCAGCTTCGCGCGATTCACCTTCATGCCAGGCGTCAGCGGGCTGAAATAGAAGGGCGGCGCCACATCGTTCGGAATCGCCGTCTTGCGAATCTCTTCATACCGCGTCAGATTCTGATTCGCCGCCTGCAGCAGCGCTCGCTGGTCTTCTTCGGCGAACGTCAGTCCGGAAAGCGCCATCGCCTCGGTCAGCATGGCCGGCGTGATCCTCTGGCCGCCCTCCTGTTGCAGTTGCGCCCAAAGGACGCCGGGCAGCAGCGTGCCCCCCAGTCCTGCCCCGGCAAAAAAGCCCAGAAACCGCCGCCGGTTGTCGCCCGTTGTTTCCACGATTGGTGTCTCCTGTTCAGTTGAAAAGCTTCGGTCGGAGAGCGCGTACAGGGGGCCCGTTCCGTCTGCGCGGTGAAGTGTGTTCCTCATTGTAAACGCAGCCCCGTTTTCCCGATGCAGGGCCGGATGGCGGCGGGTTGGAAACCGCCACACCCGCAGACTCTTCGCCTGTCCGCGAAAACCACGAACCGCAAGACTTTGTACGAAAAAGAACAGACGCGGGATTTCTCCGGTGGGATACTTAGTCTCGTAGTCCACCCGAAGTGAGAAGTGACTTACAATCAGTTAGCACCGAATTATCTCTCGAATTACCCGCGTGACGAAAGGATCCGAACTGCAAAAGCGGAAGTTCGTGATTAGAATCGCCTCCGCGGAACCATGCCCGCGAGCCCCTGCGTCGCTGGCCCGGCAAGCTCCCACCCTCTGACCCTGACCACGATGAGCTCAGAGGAACAGTGGCGCAAAACGCAGATCAGTTATCTGGAGACTCTCGGCATTGTTCGGTTGGTGGAGTGGGACGTGCTTGTATTTGTCAATCGTCATGGAACCAGTCTCGCCGGCGCGCCGCAAATCGCCCGTCTACTCGGCTACGGGAAAACGGAAATTTCCGC
This sequence comes from uncultured Acidobacteriia bacterium, assembly GCA_903851195.1. GTDB lineage: Bacteria > Acidobacteriota > Terriglobia > Bryobacterales > Bryobacteraceae > BOG-234. Next base: position 35,219 of record CAINNJ010000022.1, on the reverse strand, counting down.
GGCTCTCGATGCCCTTACGCTGAAGGGACTCCTCCATCGTTCCCACGATTCGAAGGGCCTGCGCCTCTACCGGACCAGCGCCCCTGATTCGCTGGATCCGCCCCGCCTCCAGGCGCTGGCTGAACTCCTGAAGGTGGCCGAAGATCGCGCCGCGCGTCTGCTCATATCCGGTCACCTGCGGTCGGCCTCCGGCCGGAAAAAGCGAGGCAACAGCGGGTTGCATCTGGCCTCATCGAAAGCTTCAAGGGACGGCTAACGTCATGAACTCGGAAATGATAAAAACCGGTATTGCCGGGCTGGACAACATCCTTCTCGGCGGCATTCCCGCCGGCAATGTTGTCCTGGTGCAGGGAGAAACCGGCACCGGTAAGACCCTTTTCGGCCTGGAGTTCATCTATCGCGGAATCACGGAGTTCGGCGAACCGGGCATCATCGTGGTTTTCGAAACCAGCGCGCAGAAACTGATTCGCGACGCGGCCACCATGGGTTGGGATCTGGACGAGCTGCAGAGACAAAAAAAACTGCAGATCGTTTTTACCAGCCCCGAGGTTCTGGAGCAGGAAGTCCGCTCGGCGGACAGTCTGTTGCTGGAAACGGCCGCGGAAATAGCGGCCCGCCGCATCTTCATCGATGTCGTCGGCCTGCTGATGCAGTCCTCTTTTATTCCGCCCGGTCAGGAAGTTCGGTCCGGTTATCGCGAGGTGCTGCAGCAGCTGATTGAAGGCCTGAATCGTGAAAACCTGACGACCATGCTCTCGCACGAAACCGGCAGCCGGCCCGAAGCGCAGAACACGCTGGAATCGGCCACCTTTCTGTCCGATACCGTGATCCGTCTGGCCATTCGGGCGCGCTGCGGGCGCGTGCAGCGCAGCATCGAAATCGTGAAAAGCCGCGGCCAGGACTACGATGCCGGCCAGCACACCCTGCAAATCCATTCCAGTTCCGGCCTCGAAGTCTTCCGCCGTGTGCAGGCCCCGTTGCGCCGCAATCTCGCGCAACCGACCTCCATGGCGAGGCATTCCGTAATCGGAGTGGACGCGCTCGACGCGCTGATCGGCGGCGGCATCTTCGCCGGTTCCACCACCATGGTCGTTGGTGTGTCCGGCGTCGGCAAGACGATTCTGGGAACCCAGTTGCTCCGCGAAGGTGCGCTCCGCCAGGGGCAGATGGGCCTGCTGGTCTCGCTCGACGAACACCCCGCGCAGATCGCCCGCAACGCCGCTACCCTGGGCCTGAATCTGCAGGAACAGATCGACGATGGCTCCGTCCATATTCTCTTTGAAAGCCCGCAGGAACTGGACGTCGACCGCCATTTTGCCGACATCGTGCGCCTTGTCGAGAAACACGACATCCAGCGGCTGGTCATCGACGGCATGACCAGCTACAGCACCGCGCTCGGCGATCTCTCTCTCTACCTCGATTTCTTCCACGCGCTGGTGGCGTTCAGTAAATCGCGGCTGATGTCCACGTTCTTTAACTACGAAAATCCGGAATTTCTGGGTCTTTCTTCGTTTATGCCGGAGTTTCCGGTCAGCTCAATCGTGGATAACATCGTTCTGCTCAGCCTGGTGGAACTGAGTAACTCCCTGCGGCGCTGCATCACCGTCGTGAAAGCGCGCGGCAGCAAACATGAGTTCGACAGCCGCGAGTACGAGATCCGGCAGGGCGGAATCCATCTGAAAGCCCAGCCCGTCGAACTGCCGGCTCAGCTGCCCTTTTCCAGCTATTCCAGCATCCTCAGCCGTGCGCCGACCCGTTTCCGCAATCCCGCCGCAATGTCCGCCGGCGGCTCCGCCCAGGAATCGAAATGACCGCCGGAACGCCTTCCCCGGAGCACCCCGGCGAAGGCGGGCTCATCCCGCCAATCTCAGCCCCGGTTCCCGACGCTGACCAGCCCGATTTCGAACTGCACCCGTCTTTTGAACTGGAAGCGCTCCGGGCTGAACTGCTCGATCCCGCGCGCTGGGCGGAGATTCTGATCCGCTACGGCATCACCACCAGACTGGCTGTCGCGCTCATGGACCACAACGGCAAGGTCCTGGGATCGATCCACAACACGCAGCCGGTCTGGAACCTGTTCCGCAAAGGTCCCGCCGCGTTGCGTCCTTCCTGTCCCTTCTGCCTGTCCACGCTGCCCGCCTGCTGTGCCCTCGCGGATGCGCTCGCCACCGGCCAGGTAATCTGCGTCCAGGACGCCGCGGGCATGGGACACACCGCGATTCCCTTGTTTCTGGGCCGGCACGCGATCGGAGCCATCCTCGCCGGACAGGTCTTCACCCGCTATCCCGAACCGCTGCCGCTCGGGCGCGTCAGCCGGGATCGCGCCGTCTCTTCGCAGGATGTCTGGACCGCCGCCCGCCATCAGGCGCCGGTCAGCAGAAAAAATCTCGGCGTCTACGCGGAACTGCTCTCCTCTCTCGGCCAGGCTTTTCTTCTGCGCCGCTACGCTGTCATCCTCGACAAGGTTCTCCGCCAGACGAGTCAGCGCTACCAGTTGCTGCTCGACGGTTCAAAAGACTACGCGCTCTTTACGGTCGACCACGGGGGCTTCGTCACCAGCTGGAGCCCCGGCGCCGAACGCTTTTTCGGCTTCACGGAAGAGGAAATGAAAGGTCGGAGTTTCCGCCGCTTCCTCACGCCGGAAGACGTGGAACAAGGCGCCGGCCAGCGCGATATCGAGAGCGCGCGGCAGCTTGGTTCCGTAGTCGCGGAATCCTGGCAGGTTCGCAAAGACGGCTCCCGGTTCCTCGCCGAGATCGTGACCGCGCGACTGGGCAGTGAGCCTTCCGAATTCGGCCGCCTGCTGCGTGACGTCACCGAAGAGAAGAAGCGGGCCGAGGCTCTGCTCCAGACCAAAAAGCTGGAAAGTATCGGCATCCTGGCCGGGGGCATCGCGCACGATTTCAATAACCTGCTCACCGGGATTCTGGGCAATCTGAGCCTGGCGATGGAACTGATGCCGTCGGAAGATCCCTCGCGCCCGCTGCTCGAAACCGCCGAGCGAGGCAGCCAGCGAGCCGCCGCGCTGGTTTCCCAGATGCTGGATTACGCGGGCAACCGGGATGTCACCGGCACTCGCTTCGATCTGTCCGGATTGGTCGCGGAAACTCTCCCGCTGATCGGGAAATCCATCCCGAATACGGTGGAACTGAAACTGGCCCTCGCACCCGGTCTGCCCTGGCTGGAGGCGAGCTCCGCCGCCGTCCAGCAGATCGTCATGAACATGGTCGTCAACGCGGCGGAGTCGATTCCCGCCGACGGCGGCACCGTGTATATCTCGACGGGAGCGGCCCCGTCTCAAGGCGGAGCTGAAAACGGCCCGCCCGGCGTCTTCCTGGAAGTGCGGGACACCGGCTGCGGCATGGACCAGGCAACCCAAAGCCGTATCTTCGACCCGTTTTTTACCACGAAATTTACCGGTCGCGGCCTCGGCCTGGCCTCGGTTTCCGGCATCGTGCGGAGACTGAATGCCCGCATGGAAGTGGAAAGCGCGCCGGGCGATGGCAGCACGTTCCGAATCACCTTTGAGGGAGTTCCCGCCCCGCTCGTCCCGAACAAAGAGACGCGCAAAATCGCCACGAAGCCAGGACATGCGGGGATGGTTCTGGTCGTGGAAGACGATCCCGTCATCCGCAGGCTGACCAGCACGATCCTGCAGCAATACGGCTACAAGGTCCTGACCACCGATAACGGACTCGCCGGTGTCGAGGCGTTCCGGCAACACGGCAATGAGATCTCAGCGGTGCTTCTCGACCTCACCATGCCGGTTATGGGCGGGGAAGAGGCTTTCCATAAGATGCGGGAGATTCGCACGGACATCCCGATCGTGATCTCGACCGGCCACGACGATATTTCGGTGCAGGAGCGGTTCGGCAGCGGCCTCGCCGGTCTGATCAAAAAGCCCTACCGCGCGGCGGACCTGCGCGACAAAATCGCCGCCGTCGTGGCAATGCGGTAATTCCCGCTCCGTAACTCCTGATGTAGGGCCGGATGGCATCCGGCGGCGGGTTGGAAACCCGCCCAAAGCACCTGTCACCAACCGCCGCGCCGAGGAACAATCCTCCTCGCAATCGCACCCTTCTGGTGTCTTACAATACACCAGAATGGCTGGCACCTTAGCGACAAACATCGTCAACCCCGACCCTGACATGATCCGCAGGGCCCAGAACGCATTCGGCATTCACCTTCTCACCGAACTTGCCGCCGAAACTCCCCGAGAGAACGTGTTCATCTCCCCGACGGGTATCTTCATGGGCCTGCTGCTCGCCGAACTCGGCGCCTCCGGCGAAACCAGCGCGGCGATTCGGCGGACGCTCTACGTGCCGGTCGAAGTCGGGTCCCATCATCTCCGGCAGTCCGCCGCGTCCCTGGTCCGCCTGCTTTGTGCCAGCGACGGCTTCCGGATCTCCTTCGTCAACGCCGTATGGGCAGACAGGCGCCAACAACTGAATCCCGATTACGTCGCGAATGTCCGCGACCTCGGCGCAGAAGCCAACACGCTGGATTTCTCGGATCCCGCGGCAACCGAATGGATCAATGCCTGGGCTCGCAAGGCTTCCATGAATTTGCTGACGGACATTGTCTCCCGTGAGATCCTGGCGGCCACCGATTGCCTGATCACCAACGCTCTCTGCTTCGCCCATAGGTGGCAAGACGAGTTCAATTCCGGAGATACGCAGGACCGCGTGTTCTTTCGCGCGGACGGCTCTTCGAAGGTACTCCCGTTTATCCGCCGTCGGAAGGATCGGGGAATGTATCGGACCGGGCCGCTCTATGAAGGCGCGGTGATACCTTACCGTCGAGGCGCGAGGGATCAGGGCGAGTTCGGCATCCTGCTCCCTTCGCCGGGAACAACTCCCGAAGAACTCCTCGCCGGTCTCGACGTGCGGAACTTCTTTGAAGGGAGGAGCCACAATGTGGCTCTCGATTTCCGGATGCCGAAATTTGCCGTCTCCTGCAGAGCCCGTCTAAAAACAGCTCTCAGCCGAATGGGGATGGAACTCGCCTTCCGCTATCCGGGAGCCGATTTTACTTCAATGAGGTCACCCGAGTTCATGGGGTCACCCGGCTTCGTCCTCGGCGATATCCTTCACCAAAGTCGCCTCGGCCTTGATGAAGAGGGGACGGTCGCCGCGGCCGAGACGATCGTAAGGGTTCTCGTTGGCGCGGCCCGCCCAAGGGAATTTGAACACCGGGAACTCGTTATCGATCGTCCCTTTGCCTTGCTGATCCGGGACATAGAGAGCACCATTCTGTTCGCTGGTGTCGTCTACGACCCCGAGCCGCTGGGAACCGAAACGCCGGCCTCCCTGCTCGACTGACTGACGCCGGCGCCCTCATCCCTGCGCGCTTTCCGCGACCGAATCCAGTGCGGCAATCGTTTCCGGCGGAAGCCGGAGCGTGGCCGCATCCAGGTTTTCGCGAAGATGTTTCACCGATGAAGTCCCCGGAATCAGCAGCATATTGGGCGAGCGCTGCAGCAGCCACGCCAGCGCCACCTGCATGGGCGTGGCTCCCACGGCCGCGGCGGCCGCATCCAGCGTGGAGGACTGCAGCGGCGTGAATCCTCCCAGCGGGAAGAACGGCACATAGGGAATTCCCTGGCTGGCGAGGTCGGCGATAAATTCGTCGTCGTTCCGGTTCGCCACGTTGTAGAAATTCTGCACGCACACCACGTCGGCGATCTTCCGCGCCTCCGACAACTGCGCCGGCGTGACATTGCTCAGACCCAGATGCCGGATCAATCCGCGTTCCTTCAGTTCCGCCAGCGCCGTGAACGGTTCTTCAATCGAGCCCTCCTCGGGAGTCAGCATGCCGCCCACTCGCAGATTCACCACATCCAGCGACTCCAGCCCGAGGTTCCGCAGATTGTCATGAACGCCGTCCGTGAGTTCCCGGGGCGAGCGCGCGGGGATCCACGACTTGTCGTCTCCCCGGCGTGCGCCCACTTTGGTGACGATTACCAGCCCTTCCGGATACGGATGCAGCGCCTGCCGGATAATCCGATTTGTCACATGAGGGCCATAGAAATCGCTGGTATCGATATGGTTCACGCCAGCCCCGATCGCGGTATGCAGCACCCGGACCGCTTCCTCGGGATCGCGCGGCGGTCCCCACACATACGGGCCCGCCAGCTGCATCGCGCCATAACCCATGCGGTTCACGGTCAGGGAATTTCCGGCAAACGAAAACGTGCCGGCGGAATGGATCTCTTTTGTCATGAAATGTCCTCTGTTTCAGAAATAAGCGGGTCCGTCGATATCGGCAATGAAACCGGACCCGGTGGAATGCCATCCCAGACGTTCCTGCGTTTGCGCACTGGAAGCCGGTCCGTCCATTGTGACAAAGGGCGCGATCCAGCCAAAATGCCCGGCCGCCTCCTCGGGCGTCCTGCTCACCACCGGCACGTTCAGGCGCCGGCCGATCACACCGGCGATCTCACGGAAAGGCACGCCCTCGTCGGCCACCGCGTGGTAACTGGCTCCCGCCACGCCCCCCTCCAGCACCAGCCGGTAAAGGCGCGCCGCGTCCAGCCGGTGTACCGCGGGCCAGCGGTTCAGGCCCTCGCCCACATAGGCCGAAGCGCCCTTCTCACGCGCGATGGCGATCAGCGCCGGCACAAAGCCATGGTCGCCGTCTCCATGCACCGAAGGCGGCAGACGCACCACGGATGCCCTCACGCCGCGTGACACCAGTTCAGGCACGGCTTCTTCCGATTTACGCGGAGAGTGAGGATTGGGCGCGTCGTCTTCGACCGCCAGCGGCCCTTTCCGTTGCGCAAGCAAAGTGCCCGATGTAATGATCAGAGGCCGTCCCGAGCCCGCCAGCGCGCCTCCCAGGGTGGCGATGGCGAGCCGGTCCGTTTCGGCCGAACTCGCGTAATTCGCGAAGTCGTGGATAAAGGCCGTATGGATCACGGCGTCCGCGCTCGCCGCCCCGCGAACCAGGCTGTCGGAATCTTCAAGCGAACCGCGGTGAACCTCGCCGCCCGCGGCCGCCAGAGAGGCCGCGCCCGCATCCGAACGCACCAGACCCAAAACCCGATGACCCGCGCCGATTAGTTCCTGAACGATTGCGGAGCCGACGAAACCGGTCGCCCCGGTGACAAAAACACGCATAGCGATTCTCCTTTGTTGAAATTGACGAGCCGTCACGAATCTGTTAAAAACGGAGAGACCCTCCGCATTTGAACAGATTACCGGAGGCTGTCTCCGGTTTCAGCTTTTTCATGGTAAATCCGCCCAGCCGAAAACCCCGCAGCGACGCCCGGCGCAATCGCGAGCGCATCCTCGAAGCCGCCAAGGAGGCGTTCACCCGGTCGGGCGCGAACACGAGCCTGGACGACATCGCCAAACAGGCGGGCGTCGGCCCCGGAACCCTGTACCGGAACTTTCCCACCCGCGAAGAACTTCTGGAGGCGGTCTATCGCACGGAAGTGGAGAGGCTGGCCGCCGCCGAACGCAGGTTCGCCGAAACGCTGCCGCCCGTGGAAGCCCTGCGCGCCTGGATGTTCCTGTTCGTCGACTACATCGCGACCAAACAGATCATCGCCCCGGCCCTGAACACGCTTGTCGGCGGCCACTCGAAGGTCTTCGAAGCCTCTTACGCGCAGGTCTGGGAAGCGATTCGCGCCCTGGTCGCCCGCGCCATAGCCAGCGGCGACATCCGCGAGGACCTCGACCCGCTCGACCTTCTGCGCGCTCTCATCGGCGTTGCCAACGTCGCCACCAGTCCGGACTGGCAGCAGAGCGCCAAACGACTGGTCGATATCCTCGTGCTCGGTTCGCGGCCTCAGGCCGGAGCCGGCTGAAACGGCATTGCCAGTTGACGCGCTCTAAGCCGTGCGCCGTATCGGCACGAAGCGAATTTCGACTCTCTGATTCAATGCGGCGGCGATTCTCCGAAGCATCGCTAACGAATGGCCCTCGTAATCGGCGCCTTCAAGACGGCAGATCACCGAGGCCGTTGTGCCGATCAGTTTGCCGAGTTGCGCTTGTGTCAGACCCGCCTTCGTGCGTAAGCCGAAGATCTTCCGGGCGATCTCGTCGTTCGCCCTTGCCTCTTCCAGTCCTTTCATGCGGTCCGGCTTGCCCTCGTAAATCCGCCTCTGGATGATCTCGACGGCGTCGGTGGTGGTCCCCGATTTCCTGCTCATTTCGCATTCTCCTTGTAACGATGCTTCGCCGGATTAGCTGCAAACCGCTTCTTGCGTTCCATGGCGAGGTCGATCTCCTTCGGCGGAACCGCGCGCTCCTTCACAATTCCATGAGACACAATCGCCGCGACCGTTCCGTGGAAGAAATACAGAATCCTGTAATTTATGCCCTGTAGACTGGCGCGAAGCTCGTAGATACCGTCACGAAGCAGGTCCGCCTCCGGCCTCCGCAGTTCATGACCCAACTCCCGCAGCCGTTCCAACCGCACCTGACACTTATCCTGCGCCTTGACCGGCAATCCATCGAACCACTCCAGGAACGGGCACGATCCGTTGTCCTCGCAATAAAGGACGACGGCAGTCTTCGGCATCCTGTGCTCAGTCTATTCGCAAATTTGCGAAAACGCAAGGCGGCGTTACGGAGCCTGAAGAAAAGCTCGAACCAGTCGTCAAAACCTTCGTGTAATCTGCAAAGCCGTGAAGCCTGCGCTGGTCCCATTAGCCCAATCAGTTCACGCAGCCGGTTCCGTCATTTCCAGAAGTTCGGTTACATGTTCCGGGGTTACGGGCTTCGATCCTTCCCGATTCGGCAACACGGCGAAGCCATTTAATGTTGAAAGCTCCATCTCGTCCGGACGCAGCCCTCTCCATCCCAGATCGCAAACGGATTTTGACAAGGTTTGACCACGGGCTTCGGAAATAGCCTTGGCTGTGCGGAGAAGTTCCTCGTCAAGATCGATAGTGGTTCACACTCTCACATCTTAGCGTCAGATGCGCACGCCCGTCGCTCCGGCTCGCCAAAAACGGCAACGGGCCGGCGGGCGATAAACCCGTCGGCCCGTGCCTTCTTCACATCCTGATGAACTACCCGCGCCGCCGTCGAACCAGACAGATCAAACCCGGCAAGGAAATCGCGAGCAACCCGAAGCTGACCGGTTCCGGCGTGGCCGTAACCGTAATCGACGTCAGGTTCGCCCGTAACGCCACCACGTTCGTGCCGTCCGCGTTCGCCGTGTAATAACCGAACGTGCTCGGGAATGCGGATAAGGGGTTGGTAACCGTATCCAGATTCGTCCTGAGTTGATTCGTGTCAGTCAGCAACGTGTAAGCCGTATCGGAAGCCGGCCAGGCGGACAGAGAGGACAGATCCAGGGAAAAAGAACTGTTGCTCGGTGTGCCGGTCGCGACAGGAGATACCTGCGCCGTGTAAATCGCATCGAACAGTGCGGGTCCAATGGTCGCGGACGAGACGTAGCCCGCCGCCACCGACCTGCCGTCGATCAGGAAGCTGGAAAAACCGGAGACGCTGTTGAGGTCGAAACGGCCCATCACCACGCTGCCCACGGACTCGCCGGTAGAACCCTGCGTCTGGGTAACCGAGCCGGTGAAGCTGACAGAGTAGATGGTCGCCGCATGGGCGGGCAGGGAACAGATCGCCGCAAAAGAGGCGACCGCGAAAACAGAGAGTGTGCTTTTCATCGGATATTCCTTTCTTTCACAGAAATTTTCGGGTGCAGGCTCACTGGTCGTCGGCGTCAGCCTTCCGGGCCGTCTTGTCGCCGGAATCGACGCTCTGAAACTGCGTATGCGGAACCGGCGCCTTGGTCCCCTTCAGCCCTTCCCAAAGGATCTTGTTGTACAGAGCGGCGGGAACGCGGTCTTCGGCCGAGAAGTCGAGGCCCCGCGTTTTCGCGGCCCAGTATTTGGCGCTGTGTGTCGGCTTCAGATCCGGCCCGGGAGCGAAGACAACGTCGGCGCTCTTTTGTGCCGAATTCTTCGGAGTCAGCGTCGGCGGCGTCAGATTCAGCGTCGTCGATTTCAGCAGCGTCGAAGCCACCGCCGTGAACGTCCACTGGCCTGACGACGTAATATCGAAAACATCCGCCATGGGCCGCGTGTAGTAAGTGTTCAGGTTGAGGTGTTTCGTGCCCAGAATATCCTCGATCGTGCGCAGCACACTGGGCTGGCTGTAACGCGTGCTGATGACCGTATTCTTCCTGACGTACGGTCCGACGATGTAAGTCGTGGACCGGTGCGAGTCCACATGGTCCGCCCCGTCCTGCGAATCGTCTTCGATAATGATGATCAGCGTGTTGCCTGCATACGGGCTGTTCGCGACAGTCTGCACCAGCAGGCCAACCGCATAATCGTTGTCGGCCTGCTGCAGTTCCGGCGTATTCACGCCGCCCAGCGCGGAGCCGAAGCTTCCGGTGTGATCGTGGCTCAGGCCGCGGATCATGGAAAGCGCGGGCAATTTGCCGTTGGCGACAAACTGCTGGAACTCCCGGTTCCACTCGTTGAAGCGCCATAAGTCCGGATAAGCCTGATCGTAAGCCCGGAAATAAGGATCATAGAAATTGTTCTGATAAAGCACCTGATTGGACGTCGTCGTCTGAATCACGCCGGCGGTGAACGGGTCGGAAATCGGATTCGCGATGGTTCCGATCTTGCCCGGCGTGTTCGCCAGCCAGCCGTAATTCCGAACCGTCAGGCCCGCATTCAGCACGGCGTTGAAAATATAGCCCTGCTGATAGCCGCCCGGACCGTCCGTCTCCGCATGGTCGCCATCTCCCGCCAGCATGTTGGCCGTTCCGCCCTTCTGCGGCGCCGTAAGACTGGAATAAGGCGTGGTCGCCCCGGTGGGATCGAAGAAGTAATCGCGCGCCGCGACGGTGTTCAGATTCACCGGCACGTTCCGGTTCTGGCCTTCACCCTCATAAGACACCCCGCGATTAATAAATGCGTAGTTAATCTGCTGCGTCACCGTCTCTGTATTGGTGACACGGCCCCGCATCGACCACGACCAGCCGTCCATCGACCCGTCGCCCGGATCCATGAAATTATCCAGCGTCACGAAGTTCTGCGCCATCAGATGGAAGCTCGGCGTGACCCTCCGCCCGAACAGCGTCAGGGACGGATCGCCGTTCGAACCGTTACCCAGATCGCCCAGAATCTGATCGAACGTGCGGTTCTCCTTCACGATGTAAATAATGTGCTGAATTTTCGAATGCAGGAAACTCATCACCTGGGCATCCGATGCCGGCGGTGTCACCGAGTAACCGTTATTCGCCGCCACCGCCGAGGTCAGACTCGCCAGATCCGCCGTGGCGGGAACCTGAGCGCTTACCAGCGTGGCGTGTTCCAGCTGAAACTGATACTGGTTATTGGCTCTCAGCTGATTGGCCTGCGCCGTGTTACCGCCAGGATAAGTCAGGTATTTAATATTGGCCAGGTTGCCATAACCATAGCCCGGGTTCGGACCCGTATCGCTCTTGCCGTTGACAATGTACATCCAGCTTCCGTCGGCGCTGAAGGCAATATCGGTTGGATCGTAAGCGGTCGGGATCAGCCCGGTCGTCGTAAGAGCGTTCGGCCCCGTGAGCGGGATCACCGCGACCGAGTTCGAACCGGCATTCACCGCGTAAAGTGTATTGTTGGCGGCGTTAATCGTAACCGCCATCGGAGCCGCGCCCGTGGTGCTCACCGGCAGACCCAGACTCGCCGGACCGCGCGTGTCGATCTTGCGGGAAACCGTGTTGGTCGATGTGGCGATCACCGCCACCTGGTCCGTGTTGTCCTGCGCGACATAGAGCGTCGAGCCGTCGGCGCTGAGCGTCATGCCGTTCGCGTTGCCGTCGAGTGCAATGCGGGCCACGAAGGCTCCGGATGTCGCGCCGCCGACGTTGACCGCGACGACTTCACGATCCCGGTCGATCCCGACATATGCAGTGGTGCCGTTCAGTACCACCGAATAGGGGAACGTGCCCCCTTTCGTGCCGCCCGGCGCGCCGGACGTCGAATACGGCCGGAGGTCATATTCGTAACGAACGGTGCCGCTGGCCGTATCGATCACGCTGATCGAGTCGTTGTAATTGTTCGCGGCCACCAGCGTCCGGCCATCCGCGGAGATCGCGAGGCCGGCCGCGTTCGGCTCCACGCTCAGGCCGAGCCCCGTGTTGTTCGCCGCATTGGACACGCAGCCGTTTGGCGCATGGCCCAGGCTGATCTTCGCGCTCTGCGCGAACGTCGTGCCGTTGTTGGTGTAAGCGTAAACGACGTCGTCGCAGCCGCCCGCCGCATAGATCGTCTTGCTGTTCGGCGACCACACCAGACCCACGTGAGCATTCAGTTGCTGAATGACCTGCCGCAAAACCGGATTCGTCTTATTGGCGCCGGCCACATTGTAGAGGAACAGAAACTGCGTCGAGGCGTTGGTGTCCACAAGACCCGAGGGGCTCACCAGCGAGTTCATCCCGGCGGTCAGGATCGCCAGCGTCGTGCCATCCGGGCTCAGCACGGCCTTCACCGCCTGACCCGCGACAAAGTTCGGATAATTCGCCAGCCCGGGATTCAGGGGCTGCTGCACCGCTCCCGTGAGCGGCGCCGTAGGTGTGACATAAAGTCCGGGAGGCGTCGGTAGTTTGCCGTTGTTGCCGTCGATCAGCGTATTCAGCTGAGCGTCGGCCATGCAAGGCAGTAACAAGGTCGCGGCGGCGAAAAGGCTCGCCTGGAGCGATCTCATGCATGGAAACAGATTCATTCGCTGCATTCCTTTCACTTCTCCATTCGCGATGACGCTGGCCGGATTGGTTTTCCCGGCCGTTTTGCGATCACCTCATGCAGCGTATTCCGCACGAATGACAACCTGGTCACGCTTTCATGACCTTTGGATGAGAGCCCCTTCCGGCATGTCCTGAAAAGCCCGTCTCAAAATATTCCTTGACACGAATAGTCGTACGGGAGAATATAACGACATGCTCGAAGTCTTCAGAGCCCTCGCCGAGCCCAGCCGCCTGCAGATCGTCGACCTCCTCTGTGGCGAGCCCCTCCCCGTCGGCTCGGTCGCCGAACGTCTGGGAATACGCCAGCCGCAGGCATCGAAGCATCTCCGCGCGCTGACCGATGCCGGTCTGCTCGAAGTGCGGCACGACGCCCAGCGCCGCATCTACGCCCTGCGCGGTCAGCCATTCCGGGATCTCGATATGTGGCTGAGCCGTTACCGAACCCTCTTCGAAGAACAGTTCGAAAAACTGGATTCGCTTCTCGAAGAATTGAAACTCGAAGAACGCAAAAAGAGTCAATCGCCGAAAAAACGCCTGCCGGCAAAGCCTCGGCTGCGTTCCTGAATCGCCGCGCAGCCATTTATGCAAAATACCGGAACCTTAACCGTTACTCTACCGGGCGAATGCGAAATCGCTCTCACGCGGACTTTCAACGCGCCGCGTCACCTGGTCCACCGCGCTTTCTCGGACCCGCAGCTTCTCCGGCGCTGGTTCGGTCCCCGCGGCTGGACTCTCGTCACCTGCGAGATCGACGCCCGCGTGGGCGGCAGCTATCGCTATGTTTTGCAGGCTCCCGACGGCCACGAACTGGGAATGCGCGGCACTTACCTGGAATTGTCCCCGCCCGAGCGGTCCGTTCACACCGAGTCATTCGATAATTTCCCCGGCGAGGCGATCGTCACCACGGTCTTCACCGAGCACGATGGCCGGACCACCATGGTTGCAACCCTGCGCTACGCCTCCCCGGAAATCCGCGATGAGGTGATCCAGTCCGGGATGGAACACGGCGCGGCCGAGAGCTATGACCGCCTTTCGGAGCTGCTGAACTGATGAAAATCGCCGGTATTGTTTTAATCGCCATCCTGGTCTTCGTCTTCGGCCTTCGTTTCGCCATTGCGAAGAAATTCAGCACGGGCGGAGCGCCTCCGGACGCCATTCAGAAAACCGCCATTTCGAAAGACGGCACGCCGATCGCCTATGAACTCACCGGCAGCGGGCCCCTGCTCATCCTCGTCTCCGCCGCGCTGACGGACCGCGACGGCAACCGTCCCCTGGCGAAGCAACTGGCCTCGTCCTTCACCGTTCTGAACTATGACCGCCGGGGTCGGGGCAAGAGCGGCAATCGGCAGCCCTGGGCCGTGGAGCGCGAAATCCAGGACCTGGAGACTCTCGCCAACCTCAGCCCCGGTCCCGTCTATCTCTTCGGCAGTTCTTCAGGCGCGGTTCTCGCCCTCGACGCCGCCGACCGGCTCGGCCCGAAACTGGCGAAGCTTTTCCTTTACGAACCGCCCTTTATCGTCGACAACAGCCGGCCCCCCATGTCCGCGTCCGTGCTCGAAAACGTCAACACCGCGCTCGCGGCCAACAAGCCGGAGGAGGCCGTGTCTCTCTTTTTCGTCGAAGGCATGGGCATCCCCAAACCCGGCGTGCTCTTCATGCGTGTCCTCATGCCCGCCTGGTCCGACATGGTCCGGCTGGCGCCCACCATTCCTTATGACCTGATGCTCCTCGATGGCACGCAGAACGGTAAACCGTTGCCCGCCGATCGCTGGCCCCACGCCTCCTCGCCGGTCATGGTGGCGGTCGGCGCCAAAAGCGAGCCGTTCTTCCACACCGGCGCGAAAGCGCTCATCGGCCTGCTTCCCGCCGTCAGCTACACCTCGCTGGACGGTCTTGATCATTCCGCTCTGCTGATGGCCCCGCAGGAACTCGCAACCGCCGTGCGGCGTTTCTTTCTCGGCTGATAGGCCTGGCGCGTTCCCCTTAACGGCGAATCGCTCTCTGCGACCCTCTCCCCGGTGGCTGCCGGACGTCAATCGGACTCACCGGCTCAATCATTTCCGGGCTTCTGCCGGAGTTAACGATATCGTGACGGGACGGCAAAGCTATACTGGTGTTCCGGTCCGAGTTATTTTCGCTCGCAACAGATTCGCGTCGCCGGTTCCGGAACCGCCACGACGATAAATTGCCGAAGCGGATTCACGTTTGAAACCACCTCATCGTCACGAACCCCCCGTTATTCAGGAAGAAATCCTGTTCGCGGAACGCCGGCTTCGCCGGCCGGAAAAGGAATCCGCGCACATGCCCGTCTCCCCACTCGCCGTTCCCGCCCGGAAAGATCGATGACACCCCTGATTTACTCGCTGCACAGCGGCAATCTTTACGGCACCGAACGCATGGCCCTCGCCACCGCGGCAGGCTTGCGGGACGAATTCGACACGATCTTCTTTGCCCCCCAAGGCCCTTTTCACGCGGAGGCCGCCCGCCTCGGATTCCGTTCTCTGGAGTTTGAAACAACTTCCCGCTATTTCGCCGACCTTCGTCCCTTTTTCGCGCGAAATACCCAAATCGCCGCTCTCGGAACCCGCGTCCTGCACACTATCGCGGCCGACTTCTGGTCCCGGCTATATTTCCGCAAGTGCGCCAATATTCAGGTGGTTCACGGCGGCGCCGACGAACGGCTCAGCTATGGACGCAAGCGCTGGCTCGACCTGCTGGGAGCGAAACAGGTCGCCGTCTCGCAATTCGTCAGGCAGCGCATGGAGTCTCATGGCGCGGACCCCGCGCGCATCACCGTCATCGAAAACTTCCTCACTCCGGAGACCATCGCAGCCACGCCCCGCCGCGGGCCCTACCTCGCCCCCGGTATTCGCCGCGTCGCGATTGTATCCCGGCTCGATCCGGTCAAGCGCCTCGATCTTTTGCTCGATACCCTGGACCTCGACCCCTCCCTGCGGACTATGGAATTCGCCGTCTACGGCAGCGGTCCGGACGCCGAACTCCTCAAAACCCGCGCGCTCGCCAGTCATCCCAACGTTCAATTCATGGGCTTCCGCCCGGACGTTGCCAATCTGGTGAGCCAGGCCGATCTGTTGCTCCATCTCTGCCCGGAGGAGCCGTTCGGGCTGGCCATTCTCGAAGCCATGGCGGCCGGCGTTGTCGTGCTCGTCCCGGATTCCGGCGGCGCCGGCGCGATCGTGGACGAAGGCCACACCGGCTTTCATTTCGTTGCCAACGACGCCGCCGACCTGGCGCGCATTCTCCACGTCCTCGATCGCTCCCCGGCAGCCTTGCTCGAAAGCGCCGCGGAACAGGCGGGGCTTGCGCTGCGGTCGCGCTACTCGGCCACGGCCGGAGTCCTGGCTTATCGCAATCTCATTCACCGTTGTCTCCGATAATTTCGCCGGCGAAAAATCGTCTCAATTTGCGACACTATCTCATATCCGGACATTCCGTTGGGGCCTGATATCTTCGCAAAAAGTGTTTTCGCCGGTTGATTAAATGTCATTTGCCGCCGGCTCGAACGGCTATCCCCGTGCCCCCTACCAGCCCTCCGCGACGACGAAAAACACGATGCTGCTGAAACTCCAGTTCCTGATTGTCGGTCTCCTGCTCACTGTCGGCGCTGTCTCCTACGGGCAGCGAGCCGCCTCCGCCATCTCGACTCCCGTCCAGCTCGACTACGGCGAAGGAACCGTCCTTTGGCAGGCGGCGAATCTCACGCATTTTTCAACCGCGGTCCATCCTCTGGGCGTCTATCCTTACATCCTCTTCAACTACACCCCGGTCTTCCACTGCGCAACCTTGTTGCTCACTCAGGCGGGGTTGCTCACTCAGGCGGGGCCGACCCTGCTCATGGCCGGCCGCACGGTTTCTGTTCTCTCCCTGTGTGGCATTGCGCTTCTCATCGGCTTTCTCATCGCGTCACGCGGTTCCGGATGGCGGACACGTTCCTCGGCGCTGATCGGCGCCCTGCTGGTCCTGAATCTGCCCGTTGCGGATTGGTCCCTGCTCATGCGCGTTGACACCATCGGACTCCTGTTCGTCTACGCCGGACTCGCCTGTTTCGTCTCTGCCCGCGGCCGCCAACATCTCTTGTACCTGGCCTTCACCTTCTTCGCCCTCGCGATCTATTCCAAGCAGACCCTGATCGCCGCGCCCTTCGCCTGTCTGCTCTGCCTCCTGTTCGAAAACCGCATCCTGATGTTGAAGGTTCTCGGCTTCTTCGCCCTGCTCGGAATCGCCGTTCTGGCCGCTCTTAGCTTAATCACCCATGGCGAGATCGTCCGCCACCTGTTCACCTACAACGTAAGCCCCATGAACGCCCGGCACGGCCTCTGGCTTGCCTTCGATACCGCCCGCTCCTCTTTATCCGTGATTCTGCCCGCCTGCGGCGCTTTGTATTACATCGCCACGCAGTTCGTCAGACGCCCGTTTCGTTCTCTCCTGTCCGGGGACGGACGCACCCGGCTCGCCGCCATCTTCGCCATCTATTTCTTTTCCGCATCGCTGGCCAGCTTCTCTGTGTTGAAGGTCGGCGCCAACGTGAACTATCTGCTGGAACCGCTCTTCGCCTGTTGCGTTCTCGCCGCCCTGCTGATTGAATGGTCCCTTGCCGGCGGGACCGCAATCCCCCCGATCGTCGGCCGCCTGGCTCTTGTTTCCGTCGCGGCTTTCATTGCCGTGCCGCACTCCGGTTATGCCTGTGGCGCCGATCTGGCGAAAGCGGAAACGGTCCATCGCGACATCCTCGCGCGCCTCCGTTCGATAAACGGCGACGTTTACTCGGAAGACATGACGATTCTGGTTCAGTCGGGCCGCGAAGTTCCCGCCGAGCCTTCCAGCGTCACCTTCCTGGCCGCGAAGCATCTCTGGAACGAACAACCCCTCGTGGAGCGGCTGCAGAACCGCCGGTTTGCCGCGGTCATCGTGAATTCGTCCATTGAGGATCCCGAACATTTCAGCCCCGCTGTCCGGCAGGCCGTTCTCTCCGGCTATAAACCCGGGAGCGAAATCGGTCCTTATAAAATCTACCTTCCCGAAAACACCGGAAATGCGCGCTGATAAAGGTCACGAAAACTGAGCCATGTCATCCAGAAAAACCTGCCACATACTGCGGCAAAAACCCTTTCCGCGCACCTTGTCTCTGGTGATCCCTCTCTATAACGAAGAAGAGGTTTTTCCGCTGCTCCGCTCCGAAGTAACGAAATTCATGGACGAGTTCCCGGCCCGGGTGGAGGTGGTGCTGGTCAACGACGGCAGCCGCGACCGCACCGTGGAACTGGCAGCGCTCTGGGCCGGGAGCGATTCCCGCATCGTGGTCCTGCAACTCGCCCGAAACTTCGGCCACCAGCTCGCCGCCACGGCCGGTCTCGATAACGCTTCCGGCGACGCCGTCGTCCTGATGGATGCCGACCTCCAGGATCCGCTGAGCGTGATTCACCGCATGGTCGACTGCTACTGTCAGGGCTATCACGTGGTCTATGGCCAGCGCGAGCGCCGCCAGGGCGAAAGCGTCTTCAAGACCGCCACGGCCTGGCTCTTCTACAGGGGCATGCGCCGGTTCGTCAGCCGCGACCTTCCGGTCGATACCGGCGATTTCCGGCTCCTTTCGCGCGAAAGTCTTCACGCGCTGAATGAAATGCGCGAAACCCACCGTTTCCTGCGCGGCATGGCCAGCTGGATCGGCTTCGCCGAGTGCGCCGTGCGCTACGAACGCGCGCCCCGCGCCGCCGGCGAAACCAAGTACCCGCTTTCGAAAATGTTTAAACTGGCGTGGACCGCGGCGACCTCGTTTTCCACCATCCCGCTCCGCCTGTCGATCTATCTGGCCATCGTCACCGGAATATTCGGCCTGGAAGAAGCCGTCCGTGCCCTCATCACACGCTTCCTCGGCACCACCGTCGCCGGCTGGACCTCGCTCATGATCGTAACCGCCCTGGTCGGAAGCGCCATCCTCTTCTGTCTCGGCATCCTCGGCCAATATGTCGGCATGATTTTCGAACAAAGCAAAAGCCGGCCGCTTTACCTCATTTCGGAGCGAATCGGCGGACAAAACGCCGCTGTGATCCCGGCGGGTCACGGCATCGAACGCCCCGGGACCGGCGCCCGCGCCGCAAGTGCCTGAATTTCCCCGGAAATCGGGAATATCCTGAATTGTGTCGCTGCGATGGTATGATTATTTTTCGCCGCGACACGGAACGCTCCGGTTCCGCACCGCCCCCGCGGGCCGCAACTACCCGGTATGACGGTCAAAACTCCTTTCACGCGGATCGCCTCCACCCGGAGACTACTCCGATTACGCGGCGGTTCGTAATCCCGTGAAAGTCCTGCGTCATTACCTCCGGCTGAATGCCAAAGCGGTCGTGTACGCCCTCGTGATGGCGGCCATCGCCCAGTCCTGTCTCCTTCTCGATCCCCTGATCATGCAGCACGTTCTGGATCGGTATTCGCACCTTCCGCGAACCGCCGAATGGTCCGATTTTCTGTCGGGAACCGCCGTCTGGCTGGGCGCCATCGTGGCCAGCGTCGCGCTCGCCTGGATCTCGAAAAGCGAACAAACCGTCACCGTGGAACGTGTTAGTCAGCTGGTGGGCGCAGGCATTTTTTCCGACGGCGTCCGGAGCTGTCTCCGCATGCCCTTTTTCAACTTCGAGAAACAGCGCAGCGGAGAAAGGGTGGAGGGGCTCCACAGACTGCGGCGCAACATCGAGAAGCTGCTGAAGACCTTTTTCAACAAAATCTTCACCTCGCTGCTCGCCCTCGTTCTCATTATCGTTTATACAACCCACGTGTACTGGGGACTGACTCTGTGCTTTCTGACGGTGGCGCCCACACTGACCTGGATCAGCTTCCTGGTTACGCGAAGCATCCGGAAAACCAATGAGGAATTGCTCCGCCGCCATTCCGGTATCGCCGGCAACACCACCGAGACCTTACGCAATATCGAACTGGTCAAGAGCCTCGGCCTCACGCAACAGGAAATCTCCCGCTTCGACGAAGATGCCGCGGCCATCCTGAAACTGGAACTCCGGAAAGTAAAAGCCTCCAGGGTCTACACGTTTTTTCACGGAGCCTGCGTCCACCTCATGCGGCTGGGCCTGCTCACGCTCCTGCTTTATCTCCGGTTCCGGAACCTGATCTCCATGGGTCAGTTCCTCGCCATTTATCTGTATTCCTACGCGGTTTTCGGCCCCATGCAGGAACTCGGCGGCCTTTTCCTCGAATTCCGCGAAACGGAGGCGTCACTGACGGAATTTTCCGACCTCCTCCTCGATCCTCCCGCGGAAAATACCGAAGGAGCCATCTCCGGGAAGATCCGGACAATCGGCTTCGATCGCGTTTCATTCCGCTATCCGGGACGCGCCAATACCGTCCTGAAGGACATCTGTTTCCATGTCGACGCCGGGGAAACCGTCGCGTTCGTCGGTCCTTCCGGCGCCGGCAAGACCACGCTCGTCAAACTGATCTGCGCTCTTTATCCTCCGCTCACCGGCTCCGTCGTCTTCAACGACATCCCCGCCACGGAACTCGACCCGGAAGCGCTTCGCATGCGCATGGGCCTGGTCACGCAGGACACCCAGCTGTTTTCCGGATCCATTCGGGATAACCTGCTGGTGGTCAGGCCCGAATCCACGGACGACGAGTTGCTGGAAAAACTGCAGCAGGCCTCCGCCATGCCGATTCTTAACCGGGCTCCGTCCGGCCTCGACACCCTGCTCGGCGAAGGCGCCCTCCGCCTCTCGGGCGGTGAACGGCAACGCATCGCCATCGCACGTGCCCTGCTTCGCGAACCGGATCTGATCCTCTTCGACGAAGCCACCTCCTCCCTCGACGCCATCACGGAACGCGAAATCGCGGAATCTTTCCTCCGGGCCAGCCGCGAACGGAACATGATGTCGGTCCTCATTGCCCACCGCCTGTCCACGGTCGTGCGCTCCGACCGGATTTATGTTCTCGACAAAGGCGAGATCGTCGAGAGCGGCACGCACCGCGATCTGCTGCGCCTGGGTGGCCTGTACTGGCGCCTCTGGCAACAACAGCAGGAAATGGAAGATGCGCGGACAGCCCGGGTATGAAACAGCTCCGGACCTGGTCGCGGCACTCGGAATCACGGCGGCGATTCTGATTTGAAACCAAAACTGGGCATCTACAACGCCTATCTTCCGGAATGCGGCGGCGGCGGCGCGGAAAAACGAACCCTCGTCATGGCCGAACATCTGAGCCGACGCTTCGACGTGACCCTGGTGACGGGCAGCCACTTCAGCGCCGAGCGCAACGAGCGCTATTTCTCCGTCGATCTGAGCCGCGTCCGGATCCTCCGCCTGCCGGATTTACTCCCCTTTTCCAGAGACAGACGGTGGGCCGATCTTCCGGAACGGCTGCTCGAAAACCGCCACTCCTCCCGCCTGCGTGCGCTGGGTCTGGACGTTTTTATCAACAATCATTACTCCAGCAATCTCCCGTGCCCGTCCCCCCACGGCATCTACATGTGCATGTTTCCGCATGACTTGCGCGGCGCCGTCAAAGGACGCGGCGTGCTCGCTTCGGCGCACAGCCATTTGCTGGGAATGCCGCCCGCCACGCGGAACTCCTACGAAATCATTTCCGCGAATTCCCTTTTCACCGCCTCCTGGGTCCGGCGATACTGGGCCCGGGAAGCCAGCGTCGTTTATTCCGTCGGAGAGCCCATGGGACCCGCGCGCGAAAAACGCCGCTCCATCCTGCACGTGGGCCGGTTCGTCGAACCGTCCCGCGCCGATAACAAGCACCAGCAAACCCTGCTCGAAGTCTTCCGCGGCATGCGCGATCTGCACGCCGCTGGCTGGGAACTCCACCTCGCCGGCAGCTTGCTCACCGATCCCGGCGCACAACGCCTCGCCCGCGAACTCCGGCGCGATGCCGCGGGACTGCCCGTGCATTTTCACTTCAACGCCCCCTTCGCCGAACTCCGCGACCTCTACCGCGACTCGGCCATCTACTGGCACGCCACCGGCTTCGGCTCCGAACCCGAACTCGATCCGCATCGCCAGGAGCACTTCGGCATCACCACCGTCGAAGCCATGTCCGCCGGCGCCGTGCCCGTGGTGATCCGTCGCGGCGGCCAGCCGGAAATTGTCCGGCAAGGCGAAAGCGGTTTCGTGTGGGACGGGCTCGATGAACTGGCCGCCTGCACGCGTCAACTCGCCGAAGACGAAACCCTCCGGCAGCGCCTCGGTCTCGCCGCCATTGCCCGCGCCGAAAATTTCAGCCGCGCGGCGTTCCTGCAACGCATTGAAGCCCTTGTGGAAGCCTGCCTCGCGAATAACGGCAATCGAGCGCACGTATAACCCATGCGCTTCTGCATGATCCCACTTTCTTCGGCCCCGGCAGTTTCGGGGGCGACGCCGTCTTTGTCGAGCACCTTTGCCGGGCGCTCCTGCGTCGCGGGCACGAGGTGGAGGTGATCCACAGCGATGACGCTTTCCGCGCCCTGAGCGCCGCTCCGGTCCCGCGGCCGCACACGGAAGTGCCAGGCCTTCGCGTGCATTCCCTGCGCACCCGGACGCCGCTCGCCTCCTCGCTCTGGATTCAGCAGACCAGCCGTCTGGGTGCCATGCGCCGCTTCGTGCAGCCGGTGCTCGACGCCGGCCGCTTCGACGTCATTCACTTCCACAATGTCTCCCTCATCGGCGGCGCCCAGGCCCTGACGCTGCGCCCGGCCTCCGGCAATCCCGTCAAACTCATGACCGCCCATGAGCACTGGCTGCAGTGTCCGCTCAGTTCCCTCTGGAAGTTCGATCGCGAAGTCTGTGTCACGCCGCAATGCGTTCGCTGTTCGCTCCAGCGCGGCCGCCCGCCGCAGTTGTGGCGGATGACCTCCGCGCTCCCCCGCGCACTGGGCGACCTCGACGCCCTGCTGTTTCCCAGCCGGCACGCTCTCGCGCTCCATCGCGGCAGCCCCCTCGGCGCCTCCGCCCCCCGCGCCGACTGCCTGCCGAACTTTCTGCCGGAAGACTGGGCCGCGGCCGCCCCGGACCACCCGCCCGCGCCCGCCCCGGCTCGCCCCTACTTCTTCGCCGCCGGCCGCCTCGTGCCGGAAAAGGGTTTCGCGCGCCTGATCCCGCTCATGAAACACTTCCCCGGCGTGGATCTCCTCATCGCGGGCGCGGGACGAAGCCGGCAGGACTTACTCCGGCTCGCCGCCGAAGGCAAAAGGGAAGGGCACTGCAATGTGCACTTCGAGGGGATGCTCTCCTCCGCTTCGCTCGCCGCGCTCTGCCGCCACGCCGTGGCCGCCATCGTCCCCTCCGCTTTCTACGAAACCTTCGGTTATGTCGCGGTCGAGGCCATGTCCCTCGGCACTCCCGTAATCCTGCACGACCACGGAGCGCTGCCCGAACTTCTCCAGTCAGGCGGCGGTCTCAGCTACCGAACCGACGAAGAACTGCTCGCCGCCATGCGCCGCCTGCTGGACGACCCCGGCCTGCGCGCCAGACTCAGCGCCGAAGGACCCCAGGCCTGCCGCACGCTGTGGTCGGAAGAGAAACACATCGGCCGGTATCTCGATTTGATCACCGGCATTCAGTCCGAAACACGAAAATGACGGAGAATGCCCGCGTCACAATGCGGGAAAGCGATCGCTGATAAGCTCTCCGCATATGCGGCGTCCTCCCCATCCACAATTAATCGGATTCCTCGAAGCCGTCGACCGTCCCGTCGCCGACCTCGCGCTCGCCCTCCGCGAAATCATCCTCGAAGAGGTTCCCGACGCCTCCGAATCCATCTATCGTGTCTACACCGTCGCTATCTGGTTCGGCTTCACCGAAAAGATGAAGGACATGTTCTGTTACATCGCGACCAACGCGAAGCACATCAATCTCGGCTTCCCCCGCGGCGCGACCCTCCCCGACCCGAATCGTGTCCTCGAAGGCGACGGCAAAGCCATGCGCCACATCAAATTCGCAACTCCGGAAGATCTCGACCGGCCTTTCGTGCGCCGTTACATCCGCACGTCCATCGAACAGCTCGGCGACGCCGTGTCCGCCGGAGGCTCCGGCAAGACCGTCGTCAAAAGCGCGCAGGGGTCGGGAGCGCGCGCTGCAAAGGACTCCGTCGCGAAGCGTCCCGCGAAGCGCCCCCGCCCGCAGGCCGCCTCCCCCATCAATCCTTTGGGCTGAGCATCAGGATAAGCTTTTCATCCTGGCAGCCAGAAACTCCAGAAACGCACGAGTTTTGGCAGGCAGCAGTGGCGTCGGCGTCAGCGCAAATACGGGCACGGGACTGAAATTCCACCCGGACAACACGCGGACCAGCGTCCCCGCCTGCACGTCCTCCTTTGCCAGAATCTGGTCCAGCGGTGCGATTCCCATTCCCAGTTCGGCGAACCGGCGCGCCAGCGCAATGTTATTCACCGCGAACCGCTCCTTCACCTTCACCTGCACGGTTTCCCCGGCACTGGCCAGAACCCACGAAACATCCCAATGCGGACAGAGCATCCGGATGCACGCATGATCCGCCAGGTCTCGTGGATGTTCCGGTTCGCCAAAACGCCTGAGATAGGCAGGCGCCGCATAGAGCGCGTATCGGATATCCGCGATATGACGCGAGTTCAGGGTGGAATCCGGCTGAAGTCCCAGACGAATCGATAAATCGATCCCCTCCGGCGCCAGATCCACCCACCTCTCGGTCAGCCGCAGGTCGAAACTGATCTTCGGGTACAGCTCCGCGAAGTCCGCGATCATCGGCGCAAGAAAGAGAGTGCTGAAATCCACCGGCAGCGACATCCGCAGGCAGCCCTGCGGTGTATCCACCATGTTCTTTAACTGCTGCTGTGCCCGCTTCGCCGCTTCGACAATCTGCTCGCACTGCGCAAAGTACAAGGTCCCCGCTTCCGTCAGATGGATCTGCCGGGTTGTCCTCGTCAGAAGACGAAGCCCCAGCGATTCCTCGAGATGGGTGATTCGCCGCGATAAAGTCGAATCCGGAATCTGCAGCGCCTCCGCCGCGCGCCGGATGCTCTTCCTTCGGGCGACCTCCACGAACAGAGCCATGTTCTTCAGCTCTTCCATCTCTGCCGTTCTTCCATTCATGGCACAGTGAATTCCAGTTTACCCCCTTTATCCCATCCCCTGCAGAGTTCAAAATCGAAGGTGAACGTATCCCAAACGAAGAGAGGAAACCGTAGAAATGTCGAAGAACTTCACTGTGAACGACACAGCCGTCGTGCTGGTGGATCACCAGGTGGGCACCATCAACTGGGCGGGAGAACTCACCCCCGGCGAGCGCGAGCAACTCAAAATGTGGGTTCGGGTGTTCGCCCGGTTCGCCAAAGCCGCGGGGATGCCGGTAGTGCTCACAAGCAGCCTCGAAACCGAAGCTCAGGGACCTCTGCTGCCGGAGTTGCAGACGATTCTTCCCGCCGAATACGAGGCGCGCGTGAAACGGGTCGGCGTCATCAACGCGTGGGACGATCCGAACTTCGCCACCGCGGTGCGCAATACCGGCAAAACCAATCTGATCATGTCCGGACTCACCACCGACGTTTGCCTCGTCCCTCCGGCCCTGAGCGCAAGGGCGGAAGGCTTCAACGTGATCGCGCTGTTCGATCAGTCGGGCGCCTGCACGAAAACGGCGGCTCTCAATTCCCGCCAACTCCTGGCGGATGCGGGAATTAAAGTGATGACAACCATTCCCATGATCACCTCCCTGCTCGGCGACTACACGAATCCCGCCGCCGGCGCCTGGTTTCAGGCGATGGCTGAAGAGAAGGTCTTCGATCTGTTGGGCAAAGGTGACGTTCGCTAAGTCGCCACGCGTGGCGAAAGCTCTCCCCGCACTTCTCCTGGCAAGTGCGACCGCCGCAGCCTTCGCCCAAACCGCTTCGCCCGATACACCCCTCGACTGGACCGATCGGTTCCACCACCTTCCACTCGGGACCGATCCCCATTCATACCTGGCCCTCGGTGGCCAGATCCGTCAACGCGGAGAATACATCGACTATCCCGGCTGGGGAACGACGGGCGCGGACAACGGTTACCTGCTGCAACGCTACCTGCTCAGCGCCGATTGGCATCAGTCGTCGCGACTCCAGGTCTTTTTGCAGCTGGGGAGCAGCCTTGAGGAAGGCCGGGACGGCGGCCCGCGCCCGGCCATCGATCAGAGCCGGCTGAACCTGAACCAGGCCTTTGCCGGATTCTTTCTCCTGGGCCACGCCGACGGCCCCGGCAACTCCCTCTCGATACGCGCCGGGCGTCAGTTGGTCTCGCTGGGCTCAACGCGCCTTTTCGCCATCGGCGCGGGCCTGAATGTGGAGCAACCCTTCGACGGCGCGCGTCTTACGGGGCGGATATCCGGGTGGAATCTGGATCTGCTGGCACTGCGCCCCACCTCGGTCCGGAACGAGTATTTTCAAAACGTGCCGAATCCGCGGAAAGAAACCTGGGGCGTCTACGCAACCCACAAACTGCCGCGCCAGCCGGCAGCCTCTGCCGACCTGTACTACATCGGTTACGACAACAAATCGGCCCTCTGGGCGCAGGGAACCGGAAGAGAGCAGCGGCACAGCCTGGGCGGAAGGCTCTTCTCAACCACCCCGGCGTGGTTTTACGATTTCGAATACACCGGTCAGTTCGGCAGGTTCGGCGCCGGCAGGATCCGGGCCTGGGGCGCGGGCTACCATGTCGGTTACCAGTTCACGCAGGCCCGCTCGAAACCCCGTGTCGAACTGGACGGAGGCGTTACGAGCGGCGATAACAACCTGCATGACAGCACGCTGGGCACCTTCAACCCGCTGTTTCCAAATGGCTCTTATCTGAGTGAGAGCCAGCTCATCGGCCCTTACAATCTGTGCATCGTGCGGCCAAAGCTGGACTTCCACCCCACCGCCAAACTCACCATAAAACCCAACTTGGAATTTCTCTGGCGCGAGAGCGCCACCGACGGAATCTACAACATCGCGGGCCTCCTCACGCATGTTGGCAACATGAGTAGTGCCCGGTATGTCGGCAGCCAGGTTCAAATCGGGGCGGAATACGCGTTCGACCGGCATCTGACCGCCGCCCTGACCTGGGAACACTTCTTTGCCGGCCGCTTTCTGAAAGAAATTCCCCCGAACCGGCCCGTTAACTTCGTGGCCGTGCAGTGGCTTTACAACTTCTGATCTTATGAAAACAACTCGTACCGTCATCGAACGCACGCGCGGCGACCAGCACGGCCCCATCCGCCGGATAATCAGCCCCGCCGGACTGGGTGATCGTCTGAAGCCCTTCGTGTTCCTCGACTTCATTCACACCCAACTTACCGATGGCTGGGGCTTCGGCTTCCATCCGCACTCCGGCATCGCGACGCTCACTTACCATCTCACTGCCAACGTCGAATACGAAGACACCGCCGGTATGACGGGTCTGATCATGGCCGGCGGGCTGGAATGGATGCGCGCGGGAGGCGGCGTGTGGCATAAGGCCACCATTCGGACTTCCGGACAGACCACCGGCTTTCAGCTCTGGGTCGCGCTCCCGCCCGGTCTGGAAGATGGACCATCGGAAGGCCAGTATGTCCCGCCCGATCTCGTTCGTTCCAGCGGCAATACAAAAGTGCTTCTCGGCCATTACGAAGCGGCGTCGAGTCCGATCCGGCATCCCGCTCCGCTCAACTATTTCGATATCACGCTTTCGGCCGGGGAGACCTGGAGTTTCGAACCACCTGACGACCACGCCGTCGCCTGGGTCTTCGTCTATGAGGGTCGCGTAGAAATCGGCGGTGTGGCCCTTTTGGACGAGCTTGCGGTGCTGGACCAATCGACGGCCGGCGTGGAGATCAAGGCTTTGACCACGGCGCGCGTGATCTTTGGAAGCGCACCCAAACACGACTATCCTCTCGTTCTGGGGTCGAGTTCGATCCACACCAACGAGGCATCGCTCAAAAGCGCCAGCGTAAAAATCCGGCAGATCCGGGCGGAACTCGAAGCCGCCGGACGGCTTTGAGAGTCTCCCCGGAACGCTCACCCATGCACCCCAGGCAACCGACCCCCGCCAAACCCGACGTATTGCCTCCCCCGCCGCGCCCGCCAGACACCCAGGGCCAGCGCAATCACCAGATCGTCATGCTCCCCATACCCGTCTGCCCCGATCCGCACCCGGCCCAACCCCCGCTGCGCCACCCGCACCTCCACCATCTCCTTCGCCAGCGCCCCCGCATACCGTAAGCCCCGGCAAATCTTCAGCTCCCGGCTCTCCAGCACCAGCTGCAGCCCAGCGATTAAATCCTGCTTCGGCACATTCACCTGCGGAGCCGCCCCCGTGCTCCCCGTCCGGCTCTCCCGCTCCCCGCTCGTGATCTTCACCGACATCACCTCGCACCCCAGCCGCGCCGCCCGCAGCATATCCAGCACCGGCTCGCCCACCCCGGTCCCATCCGCCGCCACCGCGCACTGCCCCCGCACCTCCGGCCGCATCACAATCCGCTGCACCTGCTCCACAACTCGCGGATACGTCGTCCCCAGCGGCAGCCTCTCCAGATACCGCACCACATACCCCTCCACCACCGGATTTCCGTACGGCCGCCTCACCTCCATCGCCTCCACCACCGCAATCGCAGACGGATCCTGCGTCTTCCCCAAATCCAGCCCGATATAAAACACGCCTCACGCCCTCTCATCCAGCCAGACCGGCTCCACGTCCATCTCCAGTTCTTCGTCGTCCATCGCCTCCTCCACCAGATCCAGCGCAAACGCCCCCGCGCCCCGGTCCACGAACCGGCACATGTACTCCTGCTCGAACCACGCCCCCAGCTGCCGCCTTTCTTCTTCCAGAAACGCCCGCGGAATCCGCTCGCACACCGTCGCCGGAGCCTCCAGGCGCAGCCACTCCGGTCCCCCGTGCACCCACGTGTCGTAAAAGAACCCGCGCTTGCCCCACGGCGTGCTCATCATCCACAGATCACCGTCGCCCACCGCCAGCATCGGCCGCAGCGCTTTGTACAAGGAGTCCTCCACCCGGCTCGCCTCGTCGATCACCAGCAGACTCACCGCCGAAAACCCGCGCACGGTGCCCTCGGTCCCCGGCAGCCCCACAATCCGCGACCCGTTCGGCAACAGCAGCGAAATGGCGTTATCTCCGTCCCCCCGCTGCCGGATCCGCAGCCGCCCCAGCATCCCCGCCGCCTTCCGCACAAACTCCCCCGACTGCCGCTCCCCGGGACTCGCCACCAGCACCAGGCTCCTCGGCCTCGTATACGCCCGGTGCACCGCCTTCGCCGCCGCCACCGTCGACTTGCCCCACTGCCGCGAGCAGTTCAGAATCGCCCGCTTCGCCGACGACCGCATCACCTCCTCCTGCCGCGCATCCAGCGCAATCCCCAGCCGCGTCCGCGCAAACCCCGCCGCATCCGGCTCCGGCATCGCCGCCGGCCGCGGGAAGTCCGGCAACTTTTTCAGAAATTGACTCACGACCACCCGATACCATTCCGGCCCAACCCGCAACGCCGGCGTCGCCGGTCGCCCACCACCTAACCCCAATTCCTGCAATAAGAAGGACCGCCGAAAAAATATTTCCGATCTCGGTCACCGCCCGGCGCAGGTTTCCCTGCGGCATCTTTAAGCTGACGTTGCCAGGGCAGGGCGCCAGGCCCACTGCCGGACCTTTGTCCTCACCTGTCCGTGACAGCTTAAAGATCGGAAGCACTGTGAGCACTCTCGATCAGCTTCTCGACCCGCTAAGCGCTCCCTCGACGGCACCCTGTAGCGATGGTGCATGTAACCCGCTAAAATCAAGAAAGGTGATTCCATTTGGAACGTAATTTCGACGTCATTGTCGAACGGGACGACGAAGGCTATTACGTCGCCTCTGTCCCCGCCCTGCCCGGTTGCCATACGCAGGCAAAATCCCTCGACGAGGTCAATCTGCGCATCCGCGAAGCAATCGAACTCTGCATCGAGGTCGACGGCTTCCCCGAACAGAACCTCGAGTTCGTAGGGATCCAGCGCATCGTCATCGCCGCATGAGCCGCCGCCCGCGCATGACTGGCGCCGACGTGCTGAGCGCCTTGTCCCGGGCTGGTGTCATGATCATGCGAATTCGCGGCAGCCACCATTTCGTTCGCCATGACGACGGTCGCAGGACGGTGGTCCCCGTGCACTCTGGCGAAATCATAGGACCGGGTCTGCTCCAGAAGATTCTGCGTGATTGCGGGATGAGCATGGACGAGAGTGGAAACTTGGTTCCTGACAAGTAGCGCATCCGCCGCTAACCCGGATTTGACACCCCGAAAGGCAAAACCGTACCATTCCCTCATGGGCGCAACTTCCGAAACCTGGCGTTATATCATCCGTTCGGAAGGCGTCCGGAGCGGAAACCCTATCGTCGAAAGCACCCGCGTTGCGGTGCACGACGTAATCGGCCTGCTGCAAAACGGCGAGACCATCGACACGCTGAAGGCAAACTGCTTCCCGCAACTGACCCGCTCGCAGATTTACGAATGCCTCGCGTATTATGAAGACCACCGGGGAGAGATCGATCTCCTTATCGCCCGCCAGATGGCTCTGGCGCCGGAGTGAAATTCCTCCTCGATCATGATGTTCCGGATGATTTGAGTTATTTACTGGAGCAGCTTGGTCACACTTTAACCCTCTTGCGGCAAGCCCTCCCAGGCGATTTCTCGGATGACGCTGTTCTCCGTTTCGCGCACGACACCAGAGCCGTTCTGGTGACCTGCAATCGGGACGATTTCCTGGCTCTGGCGACGACCCAACCACATTGCGGAATCGTGATTGAAATCCGGCGGCGAACCCGCGCGGACGAGCGTGCTGCGCTGTATCGCCTGCTGGGGCGTGCAGGCGATACAGGCCTGCGCAATAATATCAATTTCGCTTGAGATAAGCGCCCTCTAAATTTCGACAAGCAGAAAACTGGGTTTCTTCGCGCGTGTCAACGCGGATGTGCCGCCTTCACCCCGCCCCCTGCGATTGCGGGCAGGACATAACCTTGAACGATGTCTCTCAGCTGCGGAGGCAGCGATTGCGCCGGAAAATCGGCGAGATCTTCCAGCCATCGCTGCACGAAAGCTTCAAACTCCAGAGGCTTCCGCGGGGGACTCTGACGCCAGATCGGAACGCTGTCGAATTCCTCTACCTGGTGTATGGAAGCGGCTGAAGTGTCGTAGTAGGAATCCCGGTAAACCCATCCCTTTTCGGGCGTGATCAGAAGGCCAAAGGGATATTGCATTGCCGCCATATACCGCTTTAGCGCATCTTCCGTGCGTGGCAGGTCGTTCATCGAAACCCTGGCCTCAACGACCATGAGCCCCCCGTCGGGATTGCTGATGCTGATATCGGGCTGAAACGCCATTTTCCGGATTCCCCGTACTCAACTTATCAGGTAGCGGGGAACCGCACAACGGCAGTCTTCGCCAGCGCCTCCCGCCAGAACGGATCGACAGCCCTGGCACGCGCTCACTTCATCGTGTCAAAGAGAGACCGGCTCATCCAGGGACGACCTGCCGGCTGGCAGACTGACTACGTTCGAAATCGACGTTCATCCCTCGCAACGGCGCAAAGACTTCAACCAGACTTTTCCGGCCCGCGGCGCGACGGCGCTCGGTTGCCGATGATCCCGGCGCGGACGCTTCTTCTTCGAGAGCGTCAAGGGCCTTTTCGAGCAACTCGTCGGCATCGTGAAAGTGGCCGCTCTGGATGTGCGCGTTTACACGCCGCGCCCGCTCCGGTTTAACGCTTTCCAGGTTCACGTTTCGGCCCCTCCTTCAGATTATCAGCGTCGAAGATTCTATGGATGTCCTGACGGGGAGAGCCCGACGTCAACTATCCAGTTCCCTGTAGCGACGGAACTCGCGCTTCCAGGAATTCCTGCGAGGCGCCAAACCCGCTAAAATCAACAAAGGTGATTCCATTTGGAAGTAATTTCGACGTCATTGTCGAACGGGACAACGAAGGCTATTACGTCGCCTCTGTCCCCGCCCTGCCCGGTTGCCATACGCAGGCAAAGTCCCTCGACGAAGTCAATCTGCGGATCCGCGAAGCAATCGAGCTCTGCCTCGGGGTCGACGGCGTCCCCGAACAGAACCTCGAGTTCGTAGGGATCCAGAATATCGTCATGACCCCATGAGCCGCCGACCACGCCCCCACCGGTGCCGACCTGGTGAGAGCCCGTCCCGGTGCACTCCGGCGAAATCATAGGAGCGGGTCTTCTCCATAGCGGAAACTTGGTTCCGGCCCCCATAGCGACTCCGCCGCAACCCGGATTTGACACCCCGAAAGGCAAAACCGTACCATTCCCTCATGGGCGCAACTTCCGAAACCTGGCGCTACATCATCCGTTCGGAAGGGGTCCGGAGCGGAAACCCCATCGTCGAAAGCACCCGCATTGCGGTGCACGACGTAATCGGCCTGCTGCAAAACGGCGAGACCATCGACACGCTGAAAGCAAACTGCTACCCGCAACTGACCCGCTCGCAGATTTACGAATGCCTCGCGTATTATGAAGCCCACCGGGGAGAGATCGATCTCCTCGTCGCCCGCCAGTTGGCGGCGGAGCCGGCGCAATGAGCGTGCGATCTTCTTCACCTCGGTTCCATCCCGGGCTTCAATCGTAATTCGGGCGGCAGTTCCGAGGGGAGCGTTTTCGCCCGCATCGCCCGCAGTAACTTGTAGACGCGTGTGGTAGGTTCCTGCGGGATGACGCCGCCCGGCACGGTCGCATCCAGACCTTCGGAACGAAGAATGGCTTCGGCCGCCGAGCCAACCCGGAAATGTTCCCGCTGAAGCCTGAGCTTGTTGTACGAACCCACCTTCAAACGGATGAGATCCTGAATCTCTGCGCAATTCGTCAAACCTGCCGCTTCGTCTTCAGTGACATGGTGCAACAGCAGCCAGAACTCAAAACAGGGGCAACTCAGAGCCACTTCGATTCCCGCCGCTTTGGCATCCTGGATCGTCTGAATGAATGTCGCCCGGTGGCCCGGCCTAACATTGTGGTCCGTGTCGAGCACCAGCCAGCACTCATCGTCGGGCTCCAGACCCTCTTTATCCCGCCCTGCCAAAAGGCGGCTCAGCACGTGCTGCGGGGCTGACTTCGTGTCGATCGTGGGGTCCACGAGAATCCGCACGCGCGGAATCCGGGAAAACTCGAAGTACTGCGCCGGCGCATATCGGTCGTCGCAGGCGATCAGAAATAACCGGTCGTCCCGAAACCGAACCGGTGCGCGGTCCCGGCTCAGCGGCCGGGGTTCGCGGTGCAGCAGACTCACTGCGGTCTACCCGTTGCCTTCCATAAGGCGGCTGGCATCTCCGAGGAAAGGTACTGCTCCGAACCGGCCTTGCAGATAATGCTTGCGGATTTCCAGATCGTTCCGGATTTTGAAATCGAGCAGTGAATAAAGCCTGGTCGCGCCGGCTGAGTCCTTTTCGGCGAACCAAATCTCGTCCCTGCGGAGCAGATCCTGGTCGAGCAGCGACGATTCATGAGTCGTCATGATGAGCTGACGATTGGAATCGCGGCTGGAAGTCAGGAAAGATTCAAGAAAATTTCTGACGAGCATCGGATGAAGGCTTCGATCTACTTCGTCGATGAAGTAAACCATGTCGGGAAGCTTAAGTGCGTCGAGTACGGGAATCAGTTCCAGCAACCGGCGCGTGCCATCGGACTCCTCGGCAATGTCGAGGGGAACCATTTGACCCGAGTCTGCCTGATGGGCAGCCTGCAATCTCAGTTTGAAGTATTTTGTCCCGCCGTTTTTCTGAACCTTAACGACGTCGCCGTCGGGAAGTGCGTGCTCCCACGAATCCCCCTCGGACAAACGGGTCTGGTCCGGCAGAACGTTTTCCGGCACGAGGGCCAGGAACTCGTCCTCCGTTAGGGGAGTACTAAAAAACGCGAGGTGTTCGATCCCTGTTGAGGACGACTTCAGGAACTTTCCGGCGAAACCGAGCAGACCAGGATCCGCTGCAAATCTCTTGCCTAAGCTTTTGCTGGAGTTCCGCGGAGAAACCAGTCGAAGCACCATATAGAACCAGATCGATACGGAACGTATTTCTGCCGGGACGGAAGAAAGTTCAAGCGTTGAAAATACCGTTTCCAGAAAGGATTGATTCCGGGGCCCTCCGATCAGGGCGAGCGCCTTAAACTTCTCGTCCGCATCCGGAATCTTGCCGAGTTCGACCTGGACATCTCCTTTTGAGCCAACCCTCCGTTCATAAAGCACGTGCTCGTTCCCGCGGGAAACCCGCGCCAGCCATTCCTCAAGCACCTGCGTGTCGTCGAGTTTCACCCCGTATCGGTAGACCTGATCATCCACAAGGAACTGGAGGTCGAGGACCGTGGGTTTCTCCGGTCCGCTCCCGAATCGAAAGGCCTCCCTCCGAATCCGCGCATCTTTGTTCCGTGTGGACGTTGCGATTGTTTTCAGCAGGCGAAGAGCTTTGAACAGGTTGGATTTACCGGCTCCATTGGCTCCATAAATAACCCCGGTTCTCAAGGCGCGATCGTCGGAATTGGGAATGGCCACCGTGTGCCGCTCCGGCGACGTGGAGAGCCTGTTGCTTGCGACTAACGAGAACGTCTGCTCCCCGTCAAACGAGCGAAAGTTGGAGACAGAAAAGGATAACAGCATCGCCTACCGTGACAATATCACATGAAGCCACTTCATGCGGAGCTTTAAGAACCATTCTCGCTAACGTGCCGTGACATTTTCACGCCAGAGCGCCCGGACCTCCTTTCCGACTGATCGTTCCCAAGCATTGCGCACAGCAGCGCGCCCGCTTCGCAAAAGCGCGGCGTCTGAATCTCCCGAGGCAGCGGAAAGGCTTAGGCTGCGGCCACATTGTCATACCGCTTCTTGAGATCTTTTTCGCCCCACCGCTGATGGTCTGATGGCGCGAAATTGGAACATCGGAACAACGGTTGTGCTTTGCCCTGAACAACGACCGTCTTTGCCCAACGGCACCCCGAATCGCGACGAAAACAAAGAGCGATCTTTAAAACGAACAGCACCGGCGGTTTGTTCGTTCTTGCGCCTGCAGGAAACCGCGGAGACTCTTATAGTGCAGCCTCTTGGAAGTAGAACCGAAGCAACTTTGTAATGAACTCCTTCGAGCCAGTGATCTGGCCTGAAAAGTAAAAGCGCCCTGAGTTATCGTGCATCGTGACATTGCCGGTGGCCAATTTGACTGATAGGCACCCTGCCGTTCTATGTTGAAGCAGGAGCTTTTCAGGTACGCTACCGGCTATTTCCAGCGTCCACGAACGCCTTGGGAAAGAGATCCTTAGACTCGTACGATTGGCCTCGTCGTTTCCTGTCGAAATATCGACCGCCGAAGCACATTGCCGGGCCAGAAGGTCGGTTGCTTTTAGGTAATACCACGCTGTTTCCGACAGGTCCTCGCATTGGCTCTTTTTGATTTCGATACTCTGAATTGGCCCACTTCGATACTGCAAACTGGCCCACTTTGATAGTCAGAGTTGGCCCACTTTGATGGTCTGGTCTGGCCCCCCTGTAAAGCGCGGGACGGCTAT
>CAINNJ010000021.1 GCA_903851195.1 uncultured Acidobacteriia bacterium | reverse complement strand
ATGACAATCGTGAGCGTCTGATCTGTCGAATGAGTGACAGCGACAGGAATGGCTGAAGCATCCGCGATAAGCATGGCGATCAGTACTGAGGAGATTTCGAGATTTGATTCGTCGAAGTGATTTGCCGAATGGCCTCATCCGACCAAGGATTCTGCTTCCGAATCGTCAGGATGATTTGCACCAGGCACAGCCAGTCAAACGGCGTCCAATCCGACGCCGACAACGCCCGCCCCTCCGCCTCTGCGGCATTGGCGATATCCTGGATATCCGCGAGCGTCCGCGAAGCCAGCGGATGCCGAGTCTGTTGCTGTTGAGGTTGCGACATACTATTTCGATCCAGCGTTATTTGTTGGAACCTGCGCCCCCGTATTGAGTGCCCGGAGAATTTCCAGCATCCGTGCCGGCGGCACGAAGTAGCCCGCCTCCGTGTTGGTTGATCCCGGCGTCACGTAGCGCACCGCCCGGTCCTCCGGAATCACCACTACCTGCGGCGATTGACACCCCACCAACAGCCAGCCCAGCGCGATCAGCGCCAGAGAGACTGGCAGCCACACCCGCCTCCAGTTGGCGATTAACATCATCAATCCCCTGGGCCCCGGCAGCGATGGCTGCATCAGCACGTTCGAGTTCATTGGCTTTGATCGTCCTCGGATCATCCGCCTGCGAAGCCCGCCGCTTGATCCACCAAAAAAGGATCGAAAGCAGCGTGCCCAGGACAGTCAGGATCGCGATGACCACGGTTTTAAAATGACGTTTGAAATGAATTCAATAGGCCGTCGGCAGGACCTTACGGCTTGGCGACAGCAGGAGCGGCAATCTCGGCAGCCGCCTTGATCTGAGTGGCTTTGAGGAAAGCGCGGGACAACGTGTAGACTGCCCCGACCACGCCGGACACGATGGCAATCGTCGTTGCCGTACTCGAAGAAATCGAAGGAGTGAAATGCGCCAGGACCGGCAACCCGACCGCGACGGCAATCGAAGTGATGCCCTCAGTTGTCTTGAAACCGTCCTTCAGCGCCGGGATGGCCGCCTTGGCATCGGCGATCTGAGTCCCGACCGTACCGATCAACGGAGTGGCGGCAGCGATAGCCTTACCGGCCCCGCCCGCCTTGTAAGCGGCCAACACCTCGCGGGCCAACTCCACATCAGCGTCCAGGTCCGCGATGAACTTGGAAATCGCCGGATCCACATCCGAAGAAACGGTGGATGGAGAACCCGAAGGCGAAAGAGGAACCGAAGCAATTTGAGAATCAGATGCGACTGGCATGGGAGCGGTCTTTCTGGAAAATGACCGAGCCCAGGCAAGGCCTGCTGGGCTTTGGTCGAATGTTGAGTATGAGGCCTCGCACAACTGCCGCGAGGTTGAGCCAACAAACCAAAACCCGCTTCCCCACCGCAGGGAACACCTGCGGTGAGCCTAAAAAACCAAGGTAGGGCGAGGCTCCCGCCGAGCCTCGGCGGTTCGAACCACCCACCATCCGCAAAGGCGCAGCCAATAGGCCGACCGCAGGTCAATAAGCCGACCGCAGGTCCCGTGAGCAACACCGCAAGTCAGCCCCAAAGGGGCGCCCCAATTCCAGCCCAGGGCAACGCCCTGGGTCGACACGCCCCTGTTATTTTTGAGCCCTGAAAGGGCGACCCAAAACAATGCCGATCGCAGGACCTCCCAAAACTCACAACCAACCCGGCCCATCGAAAGAAACGCTCCAAGTGGCCGACCGCAGGTCATCCGGAAAACCTCCTCGACCGCAAAAACTCCACCACACTATCCCGGCGCACCCATGTCGCCGAGTGGACCCCCGACTCCGCCTTCCGCGGCGCGACCGCGGCCAGGCAGCCAGCCCGCAGGAGATTGGAAACATGCGTCGACGAACAAGTCAGGAAAACCTGTAACTCCGTCGATTTGAGGTCCCGATGCGGCACCAACTCCGAGATCACATCCTCCACATCATCATATTTCGGCTGCGGCTTCTGACAGGCGATTGCCGTCAGAGACTCCGAAAGAATCCGCAACTCCCGCCGCTCCGAGGTAGGCGTGGCGATATCCCACACCCAAGGGAGAGTCCCATCCTCGCACGCGTGGAGCAGGGCATCCTCCCGTTGATTCAGGATGAACATAGCGGCTTCGAGAGGGGCCAGAGGCCGCTCCGGATGCAGCGTCAATCCGGGAAGCGCGATCGTCACAATGGGGATCATACCCCATTCGTCAAAACCCTAATGAGCAAGCCGGGAAAAATCTTTCATCGGGGCTGCACTTTTTTGTTGCGGTGATTTCAACGGGGCCGCATATTGACCCCGTTGACCGGATGAACTGGTCGCAAAAATCAAAATTACCATGAAGCCAATTGTTCAAATTCAACTCCCAACCGACGCATCGTATTATGGGGCATCCTGTCCGGAAGACCGTGTTGATGGAATAATTTCGCGATTGCAATCCATGATCTCACGGGAGTTTGAAGATCGGTTTGACCTCCGGTTTGAAAAAACCGAAAACCCGCGTGGTAGCGGCGTTTCCTCAGATGATGGAGACCAGGAGACCGAGGAGGCGCACGAGGTGTTCCGATTTATGGAGGAACATTGGACTAGTGCCCTGTAATTGCGCGATGGAAGGCCTAATGCCAACCCTGTCTCCACGAAAGAGAGCAGCCCTTGACCGGCTGCATTCATCCCGCCGCGGAAAGCCCGTCCACCCGGAACCCCCACCAGAGTTGGCGCAGCTGGCTCGCCTGGTGGACGAGGCCAGCCAACTGGCTAGTCTCAAGCGCAACCCCCTCAGCTGTCGGAAGGTGGCTGTTGTGCTCGGCGTCACCGACCGCACCGCCCGACGTTGGCTCACCGGCCACGACCGACCGGCCCGCGCGCAGCATGCCGCCATCCGGCAAGCGGCACGCCAAGCCGCGTCCGCAGTAGCCACACTGCGGGCACAACAGCGCAAATAGAGAGAGAGATCAGAAAATCGGCATCGCAATCGCAACCGCGAAGCGAATAGGCCGTCTGCAAGACAAGAAGGGCCGCGAGGGTCATCACTCCCCGCGGCCCCGACCGTAGTACCGTACCAACACCTGAAACGTCACAACAGACACACACACGCTCCATTGCAGAGCGCAATCCCATGCGAGCGAGAGCCTAGCACCGTGGGTCAAGACCCTTTTTTAGTCACGGTCCCGCATGCAAGCCCAGACCAGGGCAATGGCCCAGCCGATGAACGTCCAGCCCAGGAGCACGTTCAGCACCCCGATAGCCGTTGCCTGACGCCGCCCCCGAGCCATGGCCACACACGTCGGTAAAAGGTAAATAGCCAGTCCACCCACGGACACCACGGCAAACAAAACGAAAGACACCAACGCATCCGAAGCCAGTTTTCCGCCCATCAGGTAGGCCATGGATATCAGCCAACAACACCCCAGGCCCAACCCCATCACAAGCCACATCCACGTCGATCCCCCACGACTCCGCGGCATACTGGGCCAACGCGTTGCCGTCGTGGGAGCCTCTATGGGTGCAAACCCGGCTCCGGCAACTGGGGCCGTTTCGTACCCGACCAACTCCGCCCCGCAATGCGGACAATCCCGTAGGTCCGCGCTCGAATACTTATCGCAATGATAGCACTGAATGAATTTCATAGATAAGAGTTGATCCAGAGACACCCTTTTTTTAGAAAACACGCACCACCTATGCGACGTTTCATCGACGTTCTGCCCCCAGAACAGCGGGTTCATTTGGGGAAGATCCTTTTAGCGATTGCTCAGCTTCTCTTCCAATCCGTTCGACACGCTCCACATCCCGCATCAAGGCATCGACGTCGCCGTCATATTCCGGCGGCGAGAACAAGGCAAACACCTCGCTCAACACCTGGTCGAACCGTTTGAATGCCACCGTCCTCGCCTCTGGTGGCAGCGAAGCCATTCGGGCTAGGAGATCCCGCATGCGCAAATCCCCCTGGACACCGTACGACGCCTTCCCCCGGTCATTCAGAGATTGCGTTCGATTCGCCTCATCCACATGAGAACCGCCGAGCAACCAGGCCGCCGACACGTTGAGAGTCTTTGCCAGCTTCTCCAGGCTATTCCCCGACGGTGTATTTAGCCCCCGCTCCCAAGCGGAAATTGCCGTTGGAGAAATACCCGACCGTTGAGACAACTCATGTTGGGTAATACCCAGCGCATTTCGTCTCGCCAAAATCCGTTGAGAAAAGTGAGGCATTCGTTTTTTTCTGTTGCGCTCCGCGTAAATTCGTGGAAACTCTCCACAGATTTACACAACGAAACGTGAAACTGGCAAGTGACAATTACACAAGGCTTCGGCTCCAGCTTATTGAGCGAGGGATCACCCTCCGCCAATTTGCCCAGGCCAACCGCCTGCCACTCTCCAGCGTCTATGCTGCCGCCAACGGTAGCCGTCGTGGAATCAAGGCCGCCGCCATCCGTCGGCAAATTGAAACATACCTGTCCAAATGATCCCATCCCCTGGCCAAGAGGCACTCGACACCAAGACCCTCTACCCCACCATTATGGAAACCTGCATGACCTTTGCGCCCGCCGTCGGCGACCAAAAGCGCGTTTTATTGTACCGCGAACTCGCTGAATTTAGCGGATCACCCGCTATCAATGCGAAATTCCATCAGATGGCCGACTCGCTTGAATCCGCCATCAACAGCCACCGCGAACTCGCCCTCCAATTTGCCTGAACCATCAATCCCCAACGCCGTACCCAGCACATGAAAAACATCCGAGACACGTTTGAAGACCTCGACCAACAGGCCCGCGAAGCCCAGTCCGCCTATGACCACGCCATGGCCATGCTGAACCTCAGCCTCTGCGCCCTGTTCGCCCTCCTGATCACCGTCCTCGCAGTCATCCTTTTCGTCTAAACCATGACCACAGAACACAACATCAGCAGCACCACCAAAGTCGGCGAACTGATCCCCGAGTTCCCCATTGGCCACGCGACCCCCAAAGAACACCCGTTGATCCGCCACCTCCCCAGGTGGACCCAAAACCCCGAATTCCACGCCCTAATCGAGAGCGTCCGCGACCATGGGATCCTTGATCCCATCAAAGTCACCGTCGGAGGCGAACTCATCGACGGACGCCACCGGCTGGAAGCCGCTCGCCGCCTCAAACTGACCCATTTGCCAGCCATCATCGTGTCCGATGACACCGCCGGAGAGATTGCAGTGGCCAGTTTGCTTCACCGCCGCCACCTCACCGATGGGCAAAAGGCCTGGTATCTCGTCACTTCGGCCCTAATCGACAGCGCGTTTGAAGAACGCCAAAAGCGCAAAATCGCCAACCTCAAACAGGGCAATTCTCCCGAAAGGAACTCAGTTCCATTCGGGGCAAAAAGGGTTGAAGACTGGGCCGCCGAACTCGCCGTCAGCGTCAAGCTCCTCGTCCAGGCACGCGAAGTGAAAGCCTGCTTTGAAGACACCACCCGCCGGACGATCACCGACCGCGACGGCCAGACCGAAGACGAAGTCACATTCCAGGAATTCTTCGAACCCCGAATCCTCCGGGCC
The DNA here is from genome assembly GCA_903851195.1 of uncultured Acidobacteriia bacterium. GTDB lineage: Bacteria > Acidobacteriota > Terriglobia > Bryobacterales > Bryobacteraceae > BOG-234. The sequence goes on along the minus strand of CAINNJ010000021.1, from coordinate 2,467 downwards.
GAAGACCCCTACGGACTCGGCGCCGTCATCACCGCATGCGCAACGCTGGTCAAGATGCGCCCCGACCACACCGGCGGGAAACCCAAGGACGAAGGCCGCAAGAGCGAACTCTTCGTCGCCAGCTTCGAAACCATTGGAAAGCGTGCCGAGTACTGGCACGGCTTCAGCGACGACTACAAGCGCGTAGCGATCAACCTCATCCGGCCCCAGTTCGAGACCCTGCCCGACGACCTGTTGGAGGCCATCCACAAAATCGTCAGCAGCGAGCGCACCGCCCGCAAGAGCGAATCCAAGTCAGAATAAGCATTTGTAGCATGGAAACTTTGTCACACGGCATGGTGTCGGACGAGACGTCCGAACGGCGAACGGTTGGAGTCATAGGGACCGCTGGATTGTCTGCCAGCGAAGGACAGGAGAATTGCGCCCATGAAACACCGTGTGACCCCTTGTCCGTTGAGGCTCAGGCCACGGACCTTGACGGACAAGGCACTCCTTACTTTGAAGATTCCCACATCATCCCCGATGGCAGCGGATTGACCGACAGCCAGCGCCGAGACGCCGAGCGCAACCGCACAATCCTCCTCGACGCCCTCCCGTATTTGCTGGGCGGCCTCACCCAGGCTGCCACAGCCAAAGCCATCCGAACGAATCCCCCGAAACTCTGCCGATTACTCGCTTTGTCGCAGCTTGGCCTGAAAGCCACCGACGCCGAACGCTGCCAGGCACTACTGCAAGGCCCCCTCAGCACATTGGCACCCCAGCGAGCCCCGGGCCGCGAAAGCCAGTGGGCCCTACTGGCCGAACTCCCCGCCGTTCAGGCAAAACTGACCCACCTCTATCTCTCCACCATTGGATCCAGCGGCGAAGCCATGACCCACCACCGCCACACCGGGTCCGTCGCCCTCACGTTGGAGCGATTCGCCGAAGAGCCCGAATGCCCCCGCGAACTCGCCGCACAACTCCAGCGAGGCAGCCAGCCCAAGCCCTTCCTTCTCTTCCTCGGCAAGATCACCACCGACCACGAACAGCGAGTCCGAGGAGCCAAGAAAATGGCCCTCCACGGAGCCACCGCACGTCGCGACCAGACCATTGCCCTTGAAGACGGACGCCGGGCCATGAACCGCGCCGGGTTCATCTGGTCCCTCGACGACATGTCCAGCAACCACCCGTTTACATTCCCGCAGCCCGACGGCACCGACGGCCTCAGCCGCCAGGGACTCTACGCCTGGGACGTCGCCAGCCGCGCCTGGCTTGGCTTCGACCTCGTCGCCCGCCCCCGCGAAGCCTACCGCGCCGAAGACATCCTGCGCTTCCTCCGCCGCCTCATGATGACCCGCGGCAAGCCCGCCGTCCTACGGCTCGAGCGCGGCATCTGGCACTCCAACGCCATCAAAGGCATCACCCTCGACGACCAACCCGTCCAAGGAAGCGGCACCCGCCCCGCCATGGATGCCGACGAAAAAGCCCGCCTCCAAGACGGCCTCGCCGCCATCGGCATCCAAATCCAATACGTCCACAACGCCCACGGCAAAGGCGAAATCGAAGGCGGCTTCCGGTACCTCCAGACCATCGTCGCCACCTACGCCCCCCAATACGTCTGCATCGGCAGGCACGCCGGCGAATTCGAAGCCGGAGCCAAAGCCGTTCGCCGAGTCCGGGCAGGCAGCCACCGCGCCACCGACCTCGGCTTTGCGACCATGGGCCAGCTCGGCGACGCCATTGAACGCGCCATGACCTTCCACAACCGCCGCCGCGTGGGCCGCGACCACACCCCCGAAGAAATCTGGAGCAAAGACACCGCCGCTCACCCCCTTCCGAGTCTTACCGAAAAAGACCTCGCCGCCTTCTTACCCACCATCCGCGAAGCAACGATCAACGGCCTTCGAATCACCTGCCAAGTCGACGGAGTCCCCCACGACTGGCGCGCCGAGAAATTCGCCGACCTGGGCAACGGATACCGAGTCTGGATTCGATTCGACCCCTCCGAACCCACCCTCGGAGCCGCCGTTTATAATCGCGAAGGAGCCACCCTCCGAAACCATTTAGGCCTTGGCGAAGGCCACTGGATCACCTGGGCGCGATGGGAAATGCCCGCCCCCCAACTCCATTACAAAGGCGACGCCCACGTCGACGAGATCGACTGCGAACAACACTACGGCGTCGGCACCCGCGACGAAGGCCTCGGCATTCGCAAAAAACAGGAAGCCAGCATAAACAAGTGGGTCCGCACCGTCGGACGCATCACCGGCCTCCCCGGACAACCCCGCGTCGCCAGCGCGAGCCAGCGCGACGGCACCGGCCAAGTCCTCGACGTCACCACTGCGCCGGGCCAATTGGCTGAACGCAGTTCCCGCAGGTCCGCGTCAGCCTCGGCGGAAGTCCCGCCCACAGACCGCCGTGCGACGGCGGCAGTGTCAGCATCGGTTCTACCCGCCAGCCTCCGACGCCTCCTTGAAGAAGAAGAAGT
>CAINNJ010000020.1 GCA_903851195.1 uncultured Acidobacteriia bacterium | reverse complement strand
GCTTTCCCCGTCCGGTTCTGTCGCCACTCTTCAAATCGCGCTTTGACTTCTTCAAGGCTGAGGGCTGGTGCCTTGCTTCGCGTCATGGTCTTCCTCCCCGCCGGGGTCCGGCGGCAGAACGACCTTAACAGTTATCCGCGCCAGACTTCACGCACGCTTGCCGGAAACTCACATTGCTCCTGATGACTATCAGGCTGAGGTTGCGCAACAAGCCCGGCCTTTGGGCGGCCCCGAGGAAGCCCTGGCAGACGACCCGCGAAACCTCTGGTGCATTCCTTACGGTCTCAAGCGATTCAAGGATTTGTTCACCAATCGCCAGCTTACAACCATTACGACCTTCAGCGGGCTGGTACAAGAGGCTAAAGAGCTTGCTTGTCGCGATCACGCTTCAGCAGAGTATGCGGACGCAATCGCGGTTTATCTGGCATTTGCGGTGGACAAAATGTGCGACACCAACACGGTGCTTTGCACATGGCAGGTCGATCCGCCTCGCCTCAGGGCAACATTTGGCAGGCAGGCACTGCCAATGACATGGGACTTCGCTGAGGCTAACGCATTTGCTGATGCCGCCGGAGACTTTCAGCGCTGTGTCGGCTCGCTCACTGAAGTACTCGATGAACTGCCCGCGCGCGGGAATGGGAAGGTTTCCCAGATTGACGCAACCGCTGTGGTCGGTCCGGGACGACCTGCTGTCTTCTCAACAGATCCCCCGTACTATGACAACATTGGCTACGCGGGGCTCTCTGATTTTTTTTACGTATGGATGCGCCGCAGCGTGAAGGCAATCTATCCCGAGGTCTTCGGTACACTTCTGGTCCCGAAGAAATAAGAGTTGGTGGCCGATCCCTACCGCTTTGATGGCAGCAAGCAGGCCGCGCAGGAGTTCTTCGAGGACGGCTTCGCAAGGTGCTTCGAGAAGATTCGAGCGGCCCAGTCGCCCGATTACCCGTTAACGGTTTTCTACGCCTTCAAACAGTCTGAGTCTGATGACGACAGCGGAGTTGGAAGCGTCGTTGCCCATGCTTCGACCGGTTGGGAAACGATGTTGGAGGGGCTTCACCGAGCGGGCTTTCAGGTAACCGGAACCTGGCCGATGCGATCTGAGTTGAAGACTCGCAATGTAGGACGAGGCACCAACGCGCTGGCATCTTCTATTGTCCTCGCCTGTCGCCCCCGCCCTGACGACGCGCCAATCACGACGCGAAAGGACTTCTTGGCTTTGCTCAAGAAGGAACTTCCACATGCATTACGCAATCTTCAGAAAGGCAATATCGCCCCCGTCGACCTGGCGCAGGCTGCCATTGGTCCCGGCATGGCGGTCTTCTCGCGTTTCAAAAAGGTTTTGGAAACCGACGGCTCGCCGATGCGGGTCCGAACCTCATTATCGCTGATCAATCAGGGCCTTGATGAGGTCTTGTCGGAACTGGAAAGCGAATTCGACCCCGACACACGTTGGGCGCTCGCTTGGTTTGAGCAGCATCAATTCAATGAAGGCCACTATGGTGAAGCCGAAGTGCTGGCTACTGCGAAGGCGCTCAGCATCTCGCACCTGGCGGAGGCGGGCATACTACATTCGCGGGCCGGCAAGGTTCGCCTGCTTCGCAGGGAAGAGCTTGCAGAAGAGTGGAACCCGTCTACCGCTGCCCGCCTAACAGTCTGGGAAGTCACGCAACAACTCATTCGCTGTCTGGACCAGAAGGGCGAGAAGGAAACTGCGAATCTCAAGGCCAAAATCGGTGGGATGGCCGAGATCGCCCGCGACCTTGCTTACCGCCTCTACACGCTCTGCGAGCGCAAGGGATGGGCGGAAGAAGCGGGCTACTACTACAACAGTCTCGTGGTGGCGTGGCCATCCATGGCTTCGGAAGCATTTGAACTTAAGTGAACGATCTGAGGAAATCTTCCGAAGGGTGACCCGTTGATGCAGCGAGAGACAAGAGAAGAGACGCCATATCAAATCTCCCAAATTCCGCCGGATATGATTTTGGAAGATCCGGTCCGGTTCCAATCAAGAGCCGCGTATCCGCGCGACGTAATGGATGACGCGGAAATCGGCGGCGCGCCCGGTTTTAGAAGCAACGTTGCCGGGTTACTTTCCGTGTGGGAGGACCCGGATGATAAGCGTCTCTATGTGATTGATGGTCACCGGCGCCTGCGTCTGGCCAAGCGGCACAATGTTCCGCTCATTTGGGTGCAATGTCTCAACGAAGAATGTGCCGCAGACGCTTTCGCGTGTGGAGTCGATCTTAATCTAGCGCAGTGGGCTTTCGAGGGCGGTGACAAGCGGCTCTGGGCGATCGCCTGCCGCCGCGCCTCAGTGGAGCGCGCTCTACACACCAGATGGCTTGACATGAACGGTTATTGGGCGCTTCAACTCTACCGGGAGTACTATCCAGATCTGGGGCGGCGTTATTGTGACTGGCCGGAAGGCCAATGGGAGATAAGAACGGCTAATGGCGATAACGAATAGTGAACGGGTCGGCAAAGCTCTGGATCTTCTGAAGGAAGGATTGCGCCCATTTGTTGAACGCGAGCTGAAATCAACCTACAAAGACCGATGGCTGGAGACGGCGCGGCCGAGTTTTCCGGACTGGCAGCAAGGCAAAGACGCCAAAGCGCTGAATTGGGATAGCCAGGCCATCCTCCAGGTGATGTGCGACCTGTGGAACGACTGTTTCAGGAAGATCCTCGGCCCTTCGGATCGAAGCGTTGCGTTCGAACTCCGCGACGTGCGAAACAAATGGGCGCACCAGAAAGCTTTCTCCACGGACGATGCGTACCGCGCCATTGACAGCGTTTCGCGATTGCTGTCAGCTGTGTCGGCGGAGCAGGTCGAAGCCGTCGAATTGATGAAGGCTGAGATCCTCCGCGTCAAATTCGAGGAGCAACTCCGAAGCCAGAAGCGAAAGGAAGCGAGCATTACGGTTGAAGGTAAGCCTGCTACGGGTCTCCGGCCGTGGCGGGAAATCGTAATGCCGCACCCGGACGTGGCATCAGGCCGCTACCAGCAAGCCGAGTTCGCAGCCGATCTCTGGCAGGTTTACCTGCGCGAGGGCTCGGACGAATATAAAGATCCTGTCGAGTTTTACCGCCGGACGTTCATCACGGAAGGGTTGCGGAAACTGCTTGCCAACGCTCTGCTGCGAATGGCCGGGCAAGGCGGCGACCCCGTGGTGGAGTTGCAGACGAACTTCGGCGGCGGCAAGACTCATTCCATGCTGGCATTGTGGCATCTGTTCGCCGGCATTCCCGCGGGGCAACTGCCGGGACTCGAGACGGTTACGCAGCTCGCCGGGGTATCTCAGCCTCCTCTGGTTCGGCGCGCGGTTCTCGTAGGTAACCGGCTATCCCCGGCGGATGTGCACACGAAGCCCGACGGCACCGTGATCCGTACTCTCTGGGGCGAACTCGCATGGCAACTCGGCGGGAAAGAGGGTTACGAGATGGTCCGCAGCGCGGACGAGAAGGCCGTCAGTCCCGGCGACTCGCTGCGATTGCTCTTCAATAAATTTTCCCCCTGCCTGATCCTGATTGACGAATGGGTCGCATACGCGCGGCAGCTTTACAACAAATCCGACCTGCCTGCCGGCGATTTCGACGCTCATTTTACGTTTGCCCAAACGCTGAGCGAATCCGCGAAGCTGGCTGACAAGACCTTGCTGGTGGTCAGCATTCCTGCATCGCAGAACGAGATCGGCGGAGAGGGCGGACTTGCCGCGCTGGAGCGCCTGAAAAACGTCATTGAGAGGGTCGAAACCTCCTGGCGTCCGGCAAGCGCGGAAGAGGGCTTCGAAATTGTCCGGCGGCGACTGTTCCAGCCGATCGCGGAACCGGATTTATTCACGGCGCGTGATGCGGTCGTGAAGGCTTTTGCTGACGAGTATCGGAAGTTTCCCCAGGAGTTTCCCTCGGAAGCGGGCAAGTCCGAGTATGAGCGTCGGATGAAGGCCGCGTATCCGATTCATCCGGAGCTGTTCGACCGGCTCTACAACGACTGGTCTACGCTGGACAAGTTCCAGAGAACCCGCGGCGTGCTGCGCCTGATGTCGGCGGTGATCCATGCGCTGTGGGAACGCGAGGACAAGGCGCTGATGATCCTCCCGGCCAGCGTTCCGGTGGATGCGCCTGCCGTCCAAAGCGAATTGACGCGTTATCTGCCGCCAGTGTGGGACCCGATTATCGAAAAGGATATCGACGGGATCAACTCGTTGCCGCTGCGGATCGACCGCGAGAATCCCATGTTGGGTCGGTATTCGGCGACTCGCCGTGTGGCGCGCACGCTCTACCTTGGTTCGGCCCCGACTCAGGATGCGACCAAGAAGGGGCTTGAGGACCGGCAGATCAAGCTCGGGTGTGTCCAGCCCGGTGAAACGTCCGGTACCTTTGGCGATGCACTCCGGAAGCTGGCCGATCAAGCCACTTACCTTTACGTGGATGGAAGCCGCTACTGGTATGCGACGCAGCCGAGCGTCAACCGGCTTGCGGAGGAGCGGGCTGAGCGCTATCACCCGGAGGATGTTGTCGAGGAAATTCGGAAGCGGCTCGCGGAGGAGGCGAAGCACCGCGGCGACTTCTCGAAGGTGCAGTCCTGTCCGACGGGAGGCGGCGAAGTGGTGGATGAGGCGGAGGCGAAGCTGGTCATCCTCAGCCCCGACTATCCACACAATGCGAAGACCGACTCCAGCCCGGGGCGAGCGGCCGCTCTGGAGATTCTGAATCGCGGTTCGTCTGGCCGGAACTGCGGCAACATGCTGGTGTTCCTGGCGGCCGATAAGACGCGGCTGGTGGATCTGGACAAAGCGGTCCGATCGTACCTGGCTTGGCAGTCCATCGATAAGGAAAAGGTTTCTCTCAACCTGACGCCGTTTCAGGCCAATCAGGTGGAGCAGCGCCTGGAGGGTTCCGAAAAGGCCATAAAGGCGCGCATCCCGGAGACGTACGTCTGGCTATTGGTCGCCGGGCAGAAGAGACCGGAAGCAGGGCAGCCTTTCCCGGCGGTCGAGTGGCAGGAATTCAGGCTGCAGGGGCACGAGTGGCTGGCGGAACGAGCATCGAAGAAGCTGAAGAACGATGGGCTGCTGGTGACCAGCATGGCTGGAACCATCCTGCGATTCGAGATCGATCAGGTTCCCCTGTGGCGCGGGAACTTCGTGGGCGTGAAGCAATTGGTGGACGACTTCGCGAAGTACCTTTACCTGCCACGAGTGAAGAACGCGCAAGTGCTGCTGGATGCAATTGAAGATGGCGCGGGCCGCTTTACGTGGGCGCAAGAGACGTTCGCGTATGCCGATTTTTATGACGCCGCGGCGGATCGCTACAGGGGCCTGGATCCGGGACGGCGTCCGGCGGTACAGATGAACGCGAATGCCGTTGTCGTCAAATCGGAAGCGGCGGTCGCGCAAATGGAGAAGGATGCTGCAGCGGCGGCCGCGGTGGCGCCGCCCGCGCCATCCACGCAGATTGCGACGAGCTTTACAGGAGGGGTCGCAAGTGTAGTGGCGCCCGGTCCTGCATCTGCAGTTGTTCCGCCCGCGCCGAAGAAGATCGTCCTGCGCCGGTTTCACGGCACGGCGCGCATTGAGGCAACTCGCCTCTCCCGTGATGTCGATCAGATTGCCACTGCGGTGGTGCAGCACCTGAGCGGTCTGCTCGGGGCAAAGGTGAACATCACCATTGAGATTCAGGCTGAAATGCCGGCAGGCGCGCCGGACGGCGTGGTTCGCACCGTGACTGAGAACTGCCGGACATTGAAATTTGAGAATTCCGGATTCGAGGAGGAATAGACGGCGGTGCGTCAGAAGCCCAGATTCTTTGGTGAGGTGCGCGAAGAAAGCCGCAAGAGATGGAACAGTATCGAGAATGACAAGGAACTGGGTGGCGCGTGGTGGCTGCTCTTCAAGCAAATTCAGAATCCGCGATACGTCCTTTCCGAATTGTTGCAGAATGCCGACGATTGCGGCGCCACTGAAGCGTATGCCGGCGTTGAAGATGGCTGTTTTGTGTTTCGGCATAACGGCCATGATTTCAACGAGGCGGAGTTCCGGTCGCTCTGCCGGTTCGCATTTTCCAACAAGCGCCGCGCGCTGACCATCGGCTTTCGCGGAATCGGATTCAAATCGGTATTCTCGTTAGGCGCCAAAGCGCAAATCCTGACGCCGACGCTGGCATTCTCTTTTGATCGCCAGAGGTTCACCCAGGCGGAATGGGTTGACACGGACGAACTGACGAAGGACACGGTGCTTCGCGTTCAGCTTGAGTCCCCCGGAAAGGAACAGGCGATCCGCGACCAGATCGGCCACTGGATCAAAAGTGCGGTCCCGCTTCTGTTCTTTCGCTCGATTAGAACGCTTCGCCTGTTTGACCAGGAGATCCGAGTCGAAGACCTGGGTCCCGGGCCATGCCCAAGGTCGCAGATCGTGAAGCCGTCCGAGTCGGGGCAGGCCGTGACGGTTCTCCGCTCCGAAGAAGTAGATTTCCCGCCAGAATGTCTGGAAGAAGTTCGCGCGGAGCGAAACGAAGACATCAGTCTGCCCCCTTGTGAAGTAGTGATTTTTCTGGGCGCCACTCAACAGCAACGACTCTACTGCGTGCTGCCAACGGAAGTCACCGTTGGGCTGCCCTTTTCGTGTCAGGGGCCTTTCATTCAGGATCCGGCCCGCTCGGGAATCAAAGATCCGTCGAGTTCCCCCACCAACGCCTGGCTACTCAGACGAATAGGTGCTCTGGCCGCCGAATCCCTCTTGACGTGGTTGCGCCGGGAGGACCTCGGTCTTGCCGGCCGCGCGAAGGCGTACGAACTCTTGCCAGAGCTGCTGCCCATCAACACCGGGCTTCTTTCAGGCATAGCTACCAAGCTGATACTCGACGGCTTCAAGTCGGCCATTGCGGCTGAAAGCCTGTTGCTGTGCGCCGACGGGACTCTGGATAGTCTTTCGAATACGGCACGCATCCCCGGTCCTGCGATCGAGGCGTGGGGAGCTGAGGAGAGTAGACGGCTGTTCAGTCCAGGCAGGCGATCCGTTCTTGCCCGGCAAGTTGGATCCGGCGCCCTGAACAGACTGGAGGCATGGAAGCTCGTCACTCCGGCGTGTGACGACAGATTATTCGACGCTCTCGCGGACGAATCAAAACCTGCTCCGCAGCGTCCTGCGGGACTCCACGCGCTCGCCGCATTTTGGGCGTATGCGAAGCGGCATCTTCAACCAGATTGGGTTTGGAAAGATTGGTGGCGCAAGGCGGCGATCGTCCCCCTTTCCGGTCGAACTTACCTGGGGCGCGCAAAGGACGCGCTACCGTCCCGCAGTTGCCCGCCTGCCTGCTCCGCTGAAGACTGGGGGTTCATCGTGGAACGAGCGGACATCCTCGACGACGACTGGAAGAAACTGATCGGCCAGATCAAGGACCAGCGCGCGGAATCGTTGCGCGAATTTCAGGAAATTCTCAAGCGGCGCTTTACGGAGAAGGACTTGGCGGGAATCGCTGAGGGATATGAGCGGTCCAGGCTGGACCAGACTCCGACTCTGGACCAGATTTTCGGGCAGGTTGCGACGAAGGTGTTTGAGAAGATCCCGCCGGATCGCGTCGAGGCGATTGCGTTTCCACGGATTGCGGCAAGACTGAACGTCAGTTTCGCGGATTCGGTCAGAATTCGATACCTCTGCACCGATGACGAGTGGCGCCTGCGGTCGGAAGGTCTCGTGGTCAGGAGCGCTATCGACGTGAACCGGCTCCTTCCGGAAGACTGGCTCCGCCGCCACCTGATCTCGGATATTTACGAGGCACAACTCGACGGGCCCCAGCTTCAGGCGTGGCGGATATGGGCTGCTAATCCGCAAAAGGGGGGACTGTCAACGTTCCCCCTGCCCGAAAGAGTGGCGCAGAAGGTCTGGAAGATAAACCCGGACTTCTACAGAATCCGAGGCGCTGCAGTTCCACAGGCGAGAATTGCGTCCAGAGACTTCCTGACTATCGACCACCACTGGCCGAATCACGTCCGAAATCATTGGCGGTCGTTAGAGAACGCCGGGAACGCTGACCTCTGGCAGGAAATTAGCATGGCGGTCGTCTCCTCCTGGTCGGGAGCCTGGGATGGACTCACACGCTTTGAGATCTACCAGGAAGCGTATAACAAAACTCACCGACTGGATTCGAAAGACGTACCGGCGGGATGGCTCTATGATTTAAGGACCCGGAAGTGCATTCCCGACGTGCACGGGGTGCCGCGGCTGCCTCCCGAGATGTTTCGAAGAACGCCGGATACTCTGACATTGCTCGATGTGGAGCCGTTCGTGCATGATCGCTGGGACCCGCCCGGATGCGAGCGCGCCCTCAACGAACTGGGCGTTCGGACGCAACCCACGGACACTTCCAAACTGCTCGACAGGCTTCGCGCATGGACCCAGGTTGACAATCCGCCGTTCGGGCCGGTGCGCGATCTTTACCGATCAATAGAGCGGGTACTGCCCAGGCTCCCTGCAGACCGCAGAGCGGAGACCCTTAACGCTTTCACTGTGGAAGCTCTTGTCCGGACGGAATCAGCCTGGGCGCGCAGCGGATTTTGCTTCCGCGAAAACCCCGGCGGCATTCCCGGTGTTTCGGTGGTTCATCCGGAGGTCCGGGACGTTATCGGACTCTGGGATGCATTGAAGATCCAGGCGCAGCCGAGCGCGTCGGACGCCCTGAGCTGGCTGACATCACTTCCTGCCGCCTCTGCCTTAAGTTCGACGGATCGTAGTGCGGCATCCAAGGTTCTTGCGCGCTATCCGCAGGACGCATGGAATGGAGCGGCTCGGTGGCTGAACCTGCAGGGTCGGCTTGCATTGGCGGCGGATCTTCGGTGGGGATGCCTTGATCCTCGGGCCGTTCCCGGACTGTTCACATCGGTTCGTAGCGAAACGGCCGACTTTTCCATGCTCGACCGCAACCGATGGCAGGCACTGACGGCCTCGCCGCCTCGCCTGCTCGAAATCACTGTTGAGAGGCGGGTAATGGGACACGTGCCCGGACGAGGAGACGCCGCGGTTGAAGAGCGATGGCTCCATGCTCTTGGACGACTGCTTGAACGAGTGCATTTGGGCGAAGGAAGCGAGCAACCGCCCGAGACGGACAGAGAAGCAGCGCGGCGCATGGCAATGGCGCATTGGATTCCGGCTAAATCGGTTCAAACACAGCCGTATTTGGACGGAACCCCGGCTGGTACACCGTCTGACGCGGCGATCGTCTGGATCGCCGATGCGCTTTACGTAGACGGTGATTCCACCCGCGCGTACAAAGCGCTCGTCAGGGAGCTTTCAAGACCTTTCTCCTCGACGACGGCTCATGAAACTATCCGTGATTGCGTTGGCCGGGACGAAAATTGGATTCGGGCATATGCTGAAGAAAACCTGGTGCTCAGTGAACCCGCTTTAGACACCACCGACGTCAAGCCGTCAACATCTTGTCAGGAACCACCGCCGCCCGCCTCAGTGTTTCCCGAACATGATCTGGCTTCGGCGCAGAATCTTGGGGAACCGGAGCCGAGGCCTTTCTCGCCCACTCCAGCGCCGAGGCCTGAATACCCAGATAAGCCCAGCCATCCCAAAGCGCCTTCGAAGCTTGATAGGCTTGGCGTTTTTCTCGCCACCCGCGGCTTTCAGTGGGATGAAGATTCGGATTGCTTTGTGCATCCGGACGGATCGACGGTGGCTAAGGCCGACGGGGTCTTTCCGTGGGAACTCACGTCCCCAGATCGCGTCAATCCACTATGGCTGGCACCGGCTGGTCTTGGGGATCCCAACGGAATCGAGATTCCGGCGGAGGTGTGGCTGGCCGCAAAGCGCTGCCCTGCAGTGCTTCTTGCGCCCGAGGAGAACAGTCTTCAGGAACATCATTTCTCCGCGTTGAGATCCGAGGTGGATGCCCACACGTTGGAGCTTTATTCGCCGATCTACCGAATACGAGTGTCTTGAGCGCTTGGGGAAAACGGAGCCACGCTTCTCCCAATGTGGACGCGATGTCCGTGCAGTCGATGGCCGCCGGTTTTGTTGATCGGCGATCGCGGCACGGGAAAGACGCATTTGCTGACCGGCTTGTGCGGTGCGGTGGTGCGGCGGGTTCGGTTCACAACGGCGGCGGCGCTGGTGAATGATCTGATGATCTGGTGGAAGCGAAATGTAATCGCGATTGACGAGGTCGGGCATGTGCTGCTGGCGGAAGTTCGATGCGGCGGAGTATTCGATGATTTTCTCGCAGCAGTCCCGACCCGAATACGAATTAAGGTAGAGCGCCGGATCCTTGGATCCTTCAATTCCGTGACTTTTACAGCGGAAACGATTCGGCCAGAACCTGCTCACGGATGTAAGGGTGGAGGCAGGTCGTCTCGACGAGGTCGACGGGCGCGCACAGCAAGTCGCGAAGATCGGCCTGCAGTCCTCCCAGATCGAAGAGGTCGCGGCCGGCGAATTACCGGAATCCGTCCTTTGCTAATCCATTTGCTAATCCGACTCGCCGGTACAAGCCGGAAACAAGCGTTCCGAAACGTCACCAGACATCACAGGAGGGGATCTAAACCTTGCATTATCAACTACAAAGCGACACGCATGACAACCAGGCGTCATATCGTCATTCGGATTGCTAAACCGTCGTAGGGTCAAAAACTCTACCGGGGGTTCGAATCCCCCCCTCTCCGCCAGTTTTCAATAGTTTACGGGTGGTTTTGGCCCCGATCTGAAGACTCATTCCCGCCTTTTTGCACTCCGTTTCGCTAACGGAACGGTCCGCTAACGGACGCCCCTCAACGTCAATCAAACAGCGCCAGAGTGGCTGCTGGTTCGACCAGAGGTAAACCACCGAGAGCACCACCCCATCGCCCGCTCTGGTTAGCGGCGCGAACGCGCCCCGTTTCCCCGTCCGGGTTGGGGCGCGGCCGACCGCGAACAGGGAGGGCGCACATCGATCATCAGGACCACCTGCTTCAGGAGATCCGCAATATCGTTCAAGATTATGTCTTCCAGCAAAAGAGGGGTTTACCCGACCATAAGCAGGAATCAATAATTCCGTGACCTTTACAGGGGAACCGACTCGGCCAGAACCTGCTCACGGATGTAAGGGTGGAGACACGTCGTCTCGACGAGATCGATGGGCGCGCACAGCAAGTCGCGAAGATCCGCCTGCAGTCCCCCCAGATCGAAGAGGTCGCGGCCGTCGTCCAGATCGACGAGAAAGTCGACATCGCTGTCCGGGTGGTCTTCACGCCTCGCGACGGAACCGAAGACGCGAACGTTCGACGCGCCGTGCAGTTTCGCGAGGGCGAGGATCGCGGCGCGCTTTTCGGTCTGCAGGATATCGAGATTCACGCACGTCTGCATCCATTGTGCCTCGACCGGGTTCGCCACGGAAGTACCAGACCGGCGTTCTACTTCAGAGTTTCGCAAATCTCAATATCGTGTTTTAAGACTTCGGTCAGCAGTTCCGACAGCTCGATGCCGCGTTCCTCGGCCTTCACGGCGAAGTACATCCACACGCTCTTCTCAATGGAGGCCGGCATCAGCACCGTCGCGTCGCGAGAGAGGTGGTGAACACCGCGCCTTCCCTGGCTGAAGTCGATTCCGGCAGGCATGTCGTTCTCGTCAATCGGTCGGTTGCTCATAGACTCTCCTGGTGCTCGCGAAGCTCAGTCTGAGTCGCTTTGTCCACCAGGCCAACGGAGAACCCAAGCTCCTCCCGCCGAGCATGCTCCAGATCGGCGAAGATGACTTTCGGATGTCGCCGCGGCCCTGGCTTCGTCCCACTCGAGAAGAATTTCGAGGCGAGGCGATACTCTTCGGGTTTACCGGCATGAGCGATATCGCCGGCGGCGAAAATCAGATCGGGCGCGCGACCCAGTACAGGGTAATCGGCAACCGCGCCAACCAGGGCCTGCAGAACGACGTCCCGATCATAGGAATCACCCGCTCTGATCTGAAAATCCGATATGTGCAGCCAGGTGGCGCTCATCCGCCATACGATAACATCGCGAGTCGTCCTGCACCGAAGGGCAAGGATCTCGCCGCGGCGCATCCCCCCGCAGGCGGCGGCAGTGCAAGCTTTGAGGAACTCGCGCACAACGGACTCGCTTCCGGCGGCCAAATCCGCCGAGTTCCTCATTCCCTTGGTGCCGCCGAAAGCGGCCCGTGCGCTTCGAAGGAACAGACGAGCTTCCGGCCTGGTGAAAAGCCGGATCGAATTCTCTTACGCCGACACGGGAGAAAGGGTGTGGACGTCGCGCGCGAGCAGCCACCGACCGTCGGGTTGTTTGCGGTAAATCGTGATTCGATGGCCGGCCAGTTTCATGGTTTCTCCGCCGGACCGCGGTCTTACGGACAGGGAGTCCTGGCAGCGCGTATAGGCGATCTGATCGAAAATGGCGACTTCCTCAATCTCGCTCACGCAATGAATGACGCCGCGTTCGTGACCGGTTCGGAAGCCGTGCGGAAATTCCTCGCGGCCCAGCGGCCCTTTGCCTGGATTCAGGAAAACCACATCGTCCGTCATCAGGGTGAGCAATCGCGAAACATCGCCCGCATTGACGGCTTCAATCCAGGAGGAATGCACCGCGCGCACTGCGCTTTCCTCACTTTCCGTCTGCATGTGCTCAAGATATCAGGAGCTCCAGGATCGCTTACAGATCACTGGAGAGATCGGGCGGGACGATGCCATTCAAAGCCCGCGTACGCCTCGGTTGAGCCCGCTGTGGAGCGGTTGGAAGGTATGTTTGAGGCGAAGCCGCCAGACCCCATCCGCCACGCGTTTTCCGCCGGGAGCCAGCTCCGGACCAAGCCCCCCGGCGCCGAGCTCATTGACTGCTCCCCGGTCCGATTCCCGCGAACGCCTCAGTAGCGAATGTCGCGAACGATGCCCGTTCCGACGGTTCGCCTGGAGTCCAGCATCACGAATCGCCCGAGTGCGGGATACTCAGAGGCCTTTTCCACGCACAGTGGCTTCATCGGCGTGATTCTGACGATCGCGGCCATGCCGTTCTTCAGCGAAGCCGGCTGGTTGCCGACCGGCTGCCGGCTGGTGAAATCCGCCTCGCTCAGGATCGCTTCAATCCGGCAGGGGACCGTGGCGGCGCCGAACGAAATGGTGGGCGAATACCCGGCGCCAATTCGGGTCGGACAGTCCCGAATCGCGAGGAAAGCGCCGAACGAGGAGCAGAGCTTTGCCGGAGTGCTCTCCGCATCCGAAAGCACCCATCCCCTCCGGACTTCGCCGGGCCGAATTCCCTTGACCAGAACTCCGACGACGTCTCCGGCCACCGCTTCCATCCTGCTTTTGCCATGAACCTCGATCGAGCCGGTCTCAAAGGCCCCGGATAACGGGCCGATTCGAACCTTCATCCCCGGCTTCAGGACGCCACCCGCCACTTTACCGGCAAGGACCGTCCCGATACCGGCAATCCGGAAACTTCCCGCGACAATCAGCCGCAAGGCCTTTCCGTATGATTTCAGCGCCGGCGCCGCATCGTCCAGCGCGGCCTCGAGCAGCGGGCCCATGTACCACTTCATGTTGACTGACCGATCCTGGAGATGGTCGCCGATGTAACCCGAGACCGGGACGTAAGCCATGCGTTCCACCGGAAAGCCGAAGGGAGCCAGAAGCGGGAGGAGTTGGGATTTGATTTCGTTGTACCTGGCTTCGGCGTAATTCACGGATTTGTCATCCATCTTGTTGACGGCGACAACCAGACTTTGCAGGCCCAGACTGGCTGCGATCAGGACATGTTCCCTCGTCTGTCCCCCGGCTTTCATACCGGCCTCGAAGACGCCCGACGAGGCATCCACCACGAGCAGACCGGCATCGGCTTGTCCAATGGCGCGGCAGGTATTCCGGATGAACCTTCGGCCTCCGGGAGCGTCAATGAAATGGAGCCGGTTCCTGAGCGGGTTCTCACCGCACGGCCGGGACCCGCCAAAGATGGTGCCGCCCCTTTGCCGCTCGGATGCGAGACGATCAAAGACCCAGGCATACTTAAACGTGCGCTTGCCTGTCGCCTGAGCATCTCGCTCGAACGCTTCGATCTGGGGCTTCGAGATGCCTCCCAGCCGGTAGTTCAGATGTCCGAGAAGAGTCGACTTCCCCGAGCCCACATGTCCCAGCGCGACCACGTTCAGCCACGGCTTTTCATTCATTGCGTCTGATTTCCTCTCTTCCACTCACGGCCGGGACACGGGGACCGGCGTTCGGGTTCCGCGGAAACGGCGGGTTTCTTCGATGCCTGCGATCGTCCAGGGCAACGACAATTGTACTTTCTGTTCCACATTTCCCGCCGCGGTTCCCGCGGCGCGGCCGGTTCCAATCCCGGCGCCTGAAGTAATCTGAAAGAGCGCACTATGCGAACCATCTCAAAGAGGACTCAGTATGGCCTCCGAGCCATGCTGGCGCTCGGCCGGCGCTATCGGGCCGGTCCCGTGATGATCGCATCCCTCGCCGAGGAAGAATCCATCCCGGTGAAGTTTCTCGAGGCCATCCTGCTGGACATGAAAGGGCGGGGCCTGCTGATCAGCAAACTTGGAAGAAAGGGCGGATACCAGCTGAGCCGCCCTCCTTCCGCGCTGACCGTCGGTTCCATCATCCGCATTCTGGAAGGTCCGCTCGCGCCTATCCCGTGCGCCAGCGAAACCGCCTACCGCGCCTGCGACGACTGCAAAGACGTGGAAACCTGCGCCACCCGCATTATCATGCGCCGGGTGCGGGATTCCATATCGGAAGTGCTCGATAAAACGACCCTCGCGGAGCTGATTCGCCAGAGCGACGCGGCGCGCGACGGTCTGAACGACCCCCGATTTCTCTCCTACCAGATCTGACGGATCGCCGGTCAGAATTGTCCCCGAACCCGCAATACCTGCGCAGGCGCGTGCAATTCGTGCCGGTGGCGGCGGGCGTCGCGAATGTTAACCTACAAACTGCTTGTTTTTCGACACTCCAGCCTTCGGATTCTTTCTCGTCCTCGTCGTTTTTCTGTACTGGCGGCTGGACCGGAAAGGCCAGAACGTGCTGCTTCTGGTCGCCAGTTACATCTTTTATGGCTGGTGGGATATCCGGTTTCTGGGCCTCATTTTCGCCTCGACCGTTGTCGATTTCTTCTGCGCGCGCTTCGTCGGCCGTTCCGCGGATCCCAAAAAACGCCGTCTTTTCCTCGCGATTTCCGTTTGCGTCAACCTCGGGTTCCTCGGCTACTTCAAATACTTCAACTTCTTCGTCGATTCCTTCGCGGCCCTGGCCCATACTCTGGGCCTGCCGGAGCCCGCCATCGCGTTGCTGCAGGTGGCCCTGCCGCCCGGCATTTCGTTCTACACGTTCCAGGAGCTTGCGTACATCGTCGACGTCTACCGGAAAGAGATGGAACCGGCCGAGTCGTTCCTCGACTACGCGCTCTTCATCAGCCTGTTCCCGCATCTGATCGCCGGCCCCATCCAGCGGCCGTCGCATCTGCTGCCGCAGGTTCAGAACGAGCGCCGTTTCGACGCCAATTCCTTCTATAACGGACTGATTCTCATTTTCTCCGGCCTTTTCCGCAAATGCGTCGTCGCTGACACCTGCGCCATCATCGCCAACAAGGCGTTCGCGGGCCAGCTCGGCGTGCCGGGTTTCGCTTCCACGCTGCTGGGAGTTTACGCTTTCGCCTGGCAGATCTACGGCGATTTCAGCGGCTACAGCGACATCGCGCGCGGCTCGGCGCAGTTGATGGGCTTCCACTTCATGGTGAATTTCCGTCAGCCGTATCTGGCCACGAGCCTGCAGGACTTCTGGCGCCGCTGGCACATCAGCCTGAGCACCTGGCTGCGGGATTACCTGTACATCCCGCTCGGCGGCAACCGCAAAGGCGTCGCCGGCACCTATCGCAATCTCATGCTCACGATGCTCATCGGCGGCCTTTGGCACGGCGCCCGCTGGACGTTCGTGGTCTGGGGCGGCATACACGGAGTCGGCCTCGCCCTCGAACGGATGCTGCTCCGCAGGAACGCCGACAAGCGCGCCGGCGCCATGTCGCCGGCCGGCCTGTGGGTGCGGCGCATTCTCGTCTTCCACCTGGTTTGCGCGGCCTGGCTCTTCTTCCGGGCGGCCAGCTTCGCCGAGGCGTTCGGGATGATCCGCGTCATGGGCAACCTGACCTGGCAACCCGTGCACACCTATGCCCTGGTCCACCTGCTTTGCTTCGCCGGACCTTTATTCGCGATGGATCTCCTGCTCGAACAAACGCAGGAGGAGTTCGTCTTCGAAAAGCGCCACGAACTCTGGCGCGCCGCCTACGCCGTCGGCATGATGTGCGCTGTCACTCTGTTCGCCGCCACCCAGATCAATGCCTTCATCTACTTCCAGTTCTGAGACAAGGCCCCGGCCGCTGAAGTACATCGTCGGCTTGCTGGCGGCGCTGTTGATCGCTCAGACCGCCATCCAGCAGGGCGCCACCTGGGTCATGCGGCACTACGGCAAGAATGAAACGCGCTGGGCCGCGGAACGCGCCGCCGCCAACGACCTGAAACACGATGGCAAAGGCGTGCTGCTCATGGGCTCCTCCGTGCTCTTCAGCGTCGATCCCGACCTGTTACAGAAGAAAATGCCGGACTGGACGGTGCGCCGCGCCGTCATGGTGGGCACCTTTTATACCGACTGGGATTACTGTCTTCGACGTCTGACGCGGGAAGGCCTCAGACCGGATTACGTCGTGATCGTCGCGCTTCCCTTTCAGATCTTCGGAGACTCCTTCCGGGGCGACTACCTTCCGCTCCACTGGATCGACCGGGCCGATATCCACGACCTTGCCCGCGACCGGCACCTGGACCTGACGGCGGAAACCAACCTCTATTTCTCCAGCATCAACTCGTTTTTCGCGCTTCGCGACGACGTGCGCGGCGCGCTCATGAACGCCTTTATCCCGGGCCACAGATCCCTCATCGTCCTCGCTTCCGCCGGCACGCGTGTCTATTCCGACGCCGAAATCGAGCGCATCGCCGGCGACCGCCTGGTTGCGCTGCAGACGCGACTCGCCGGCCAGGGAACCCGGCTCGTGGTGCTGCGCTACCCCGCCCCCGGCATGGACGCCCACTGGGCCGTCGTCGAGCGCGCCGCCGCCGCCCGTAAGATCCCCTATTTCTCGGCCATCGATTACATCGACAAGAAGAAATTCATCGACCCCTACCACCTTGGCGAACAAGGCACCCAGGAGTTCACAACCCTTCTTGCCCCGGCCATGGACGCCGCGCTGCGTCCCTTCCGGGCGAAGTAGTTCAAACCGCCGAAACATACCGGGCTGGTCTCTCAGGGCTGGTGCTTCTCATCAGAACCCTCCGCCTTTCGGAGATCACAAATGCCCGGGCCCGGTTTCCCGCCGCGGACACGGCGGCAGTCAGGCCGGATCCTCGGGCAAGTGCCTGTAACAGCCCCGCGAAATATCGACGGGATCTTCGAACCTCACCAGCCCGTCGTTCTCCGCAACGAATCCGTCCACCAGGCCCCGAAGGCGCTTCAGGGTGTCCCGCTGCGCCGGGTCGCCCGCCAGATTCCGGACCTCATCCGGGTCGGTCTGGATGTCATAAAGTTCCTCGATCGGCTTTTCCGCGGCCGCGAACAGAGCCTGCTCCCGATTGAGCCGGCCCTGCTTCGCCAGTTCCTTCACCAGATTCCACGTCGGGTAGTTCTGTTCCTTGTACTCGTTGTGCTGCATGTACGGCACGGCGGGAAGGTAGTTGCGAATATATTTAAACTGCCGCGTGCGCACGCCGCGCATGCGGTCGATCGACGTGTCCATGCGATCGCGCGCCACGAACACGTGCGGGCGCGGGTCGTAGGCTGCTCCGAAGATGTCCTGGCCCTGCATGGCGCCCGCCGCCGGGCGGATACCGGCGAATCCGAGCAGGGTTGGCGCGATGTCGATTCCGCTCACGAAGCGGTCCTCCACGGCCCCGGCACGGCGGCCGTCCGGAAAACGGACAAGCAGCGGAATGTGGATGCCGCCGTCGTACAGGAACTGCTTTCCCCGGAATAATGGTCCGTGGTCGCTCGACACCACCACCACGGTGTTCTTCGCCAGCCCCTCGGCTTCCAGACGCGCGAGCACCTGGCCCAGGTAGCCATCGGAGAGCGCGATGGCATCCAGATAGTTCGCGCACTCGTCGCGCACCACCGGCGTATCGGGGTAATACGAGGCCAGCTTCAGCTTTTCCGGATCCACCAGTTCGGCTTTCGGACGCTGCCGGGCGATGGTCCAGCCCGGCCCTTTGTGCGTCTCGATAATGGTGATGTGGGCGAAGAACGGCTGGTCCTCTTTGCGCTGATTCCAGTCGTAACCGTCGAAAAACTGCGCCTGATTGCGCATATTCGAGTGGAAATTCAGGTCGATTTTTCCCGCGCCGGCCGCGCCGTTCGCGCCGCCCCGTTTGCCGGGCGGCGGCTGCAGGTTGCAGGTGAAGTAGCCGGCGTCGCGAAACCAGTCGCAAACATGTCGCGCGGGCGCCGCGAGCGGCTTCTTATTCCAGTCCCAGGTGCGGTGGTTATGGGCGCCGATGTTCGTCTGATACCGGCCGCTCATGAGCGCGGAGCGGCTGGCCGAGCAGACAGGCGCCGTGCAGAAGGCATGGGTAAAACGCATGCCCTGCGCCGCCAGACGATCAATATTCGGCGTGCGGACCAGCGGTTCGCCATAGCAGCCGAAGTTCGGCCCGGAGTCCTCCAGAATCACGTAGAGAACGTTGGGGCGGTTGGCTCCGGAGTTCTGGGCCTGCGCGCCCGTCAGCGCGCCGAGTGCGCTGGCGCCCGCTTCGAGCAGGCTCCGTCTGGATACTGGATTTCGCATGCTTCTCCCTGTCGTGCCCCAGGCGGTCCTCCGCCGGCTTCTCTTCCTCTCCGCCTGCCACCGCTCCGGCCTTTCCTGGCACCGCTCCGGCCTCTTACGATGATTTCACGGAGCCGGCTACTCAGAGACGATTCTGCCGAGGCTGCTGCGCAGGTCCACCTGCAGCGGTTTGGCCGGCAGCCTGGCGGGCAGGACGCGTTCCCATGCGCTGAGATAGCCGCTGCGGGCATGCAGCCGCCATGACGGACTGCTGCTCATCAACTGGCGAAGCAAGCCGAGGTGCGGCTGCACGAACTGCTCGGGCGACTCGTAAAGGACGACCGTGTCCACCCGGAGTTCGTCGAGGCGGTCTTCAATCTCGGCGGGAGTGCCGGAGAGCAGCTTGTAATGGTTGCCGTTCCAGTCCATGGAGGCGAGCGCCTTGCTGGCCCGGATCACCACGCTGCCCGGGCGCTTCTCGGCGAGCGCCACGGCCGCAATCCACGGGCCCTCGTTCTCTCGCTGGTTCGTGCCGGTCGACACAATCGTGCCAGCCACCATCATCCGGCCGGGATGGTGAACCCGCCGGACAAAAGCGGAAATGCCCGCCGGGGCCGTGAAGGCGAAATGGAACGGCACCAGCGCCACGGCCGCCGCGCCGGCCACGACCCGGACTGCCGGCGGGATCTTCACCCACGTGAGAGTCACGAGCGAGAGCAACAGCAGGGAAGGCAGGGCGACGATCCAGTGACGGGGTTCGATCATGGCCCCGACGAAAAAGGATTCACTCACCACGGAGACCAGGCAAGCCGCCGCCGCGACTGCCAGCGGGCCTTTCGTCCGCGCGGAAACCGCCGCCACCAGTCCGCATGCCGCCAGAACGCATACGCCGTACCCAGCCAGCATCGGCAGGAACAGATCGCTGGTGGACCGCAGCGTCCCGACCGCGCCGACACTCAGAATCCAGAGAAACAGGCGTGGCCGCGCCAGGAACATGGCGGCCATAATCAGGGCAACGACAGCGAACGCCGCAACCAGCCGCCGGTTAAAAAGCCAGCGCAACTGGCCGGAAAAACCAAGTGCGAGCAGCGGGGCCAGCGCCATCAACGCCCCCGTGCCCTTCATGCTGATGGCGAACACCACCCACCCTCCGAACGCGAGGAAAGCCCGCAGAGAAGGTCGCTCCACGATTCGGACCACGGCTCGTAACACCAGGACCGAAGCGAGCAGGCAGGGCGCATCCGCCATACAACTGCTGTAACTCGCCGCGACAATCGGGGAACAGACCAGCAGCAGGGTCGACGCGAGGGCGATCCGGACGCCCGCCAGTCGCTCCGCGAGCGGGAAGAAAAGCATCGCGCTCAGAAGGGCGATGGTCCCCTCCAGCAGGATGACGGAGATCCGCGAGGGAGCGAAGAGGATCCACCAGAACGCCTCGATCAGCGCAAAGCCGGGAGGCCAGCGGCCCAGAGCGATCTTGGGGTAGTGAAGATAATAGCGGATTGCCCAGTCGAGCGGGTTTCCGGCCGGTCTCTGGGCCAGATAATCGTGCACCATCAGGCCGGAGACAAACTGGCCCGGTTCGTCGGCGTGCCCGCTGAATTCGCCCTGCCACGCCCCTCCGGCAGTCTGAATCGTCAGGATCACCACGCACAGCAGCAGGAAAAGCAGCGCGGGAATACGCCAGTTTTCGGGAATTCTCGACAGCTTTACCCGGTCGCCGGCGGGCCGATTCTGGGGCTCAGGGGAATAAGCGGCTTTTTCCATCGGGAAATAAAAGTAATATAAGCGACAGATGCTGTCCGAACCAGAATACCCGAAGCCACCGCGGGATCGCGATTAGGCCTTGCGCGTCTGCCCCCGGGGCGGCGGCATTCCGGCGTCGCCGGCCTGTCGCGATCAGGCCGCGGTTACTTTTTTCAGAGCCACCGCGTTCATGCAGTAACGCAGTCCGCTCGGCGGCGGACCGTCCGGAAACACATGCCCCAGATGCGCGTCGCACGTGTTGCAGATGGTCTCGACGCGCTTCAGGAAGGCGGGCCCGTCAAAATGGTAGGCGATGGCGTTGGCGGCCAGGGGCTGTGTAAACGATGGCCAGCCGGTGCCCGATTCGAATTTCTCCGAGGCGTCGAAGAGCACGGTGCCGCAACAGACGCAGGAATAGATTCCCGGCTCGAACAGGCTGCACATCTGTGAGCTGAAGGGACGCTCCGTGCCCGCCTGACGGGTGACCTGGTATTCCGCCGGGCTCAGTTGCCGGCGCCATTCCTCGTCGGTCTTTACCACCCTGGTGTCGGGAGCGGGATTGCCGTTCTTCGCGAGGCTGAGGATTTCGGGCCACTGGAGCATACCCTCCATGGTAAACAATTTTCACGCAGCGGCCCGGTCAACGGACGCCGGCGGAACCTGACCGGCTGCTTTCTTCCGGGCGGTAGCCAGGTCTGCCCCCGGCCAGTTGGGAGCGGACGAAATCGTTCTGGTCGGGGAACTCGCGCCAGAGCCGTTGCGCTTCTTCCATCCACTGGCGCGCCTGCCGGTCGTCCCCGGCGGCCGCCCAGTGCGCGGAAAGTTCACGGCGAATCCGCGCCAGAGGGATCACGCGGGTCAGTTCCTCGGGGTTGGCGCCAAGCACGGCGGCCGCCTGGCTTTCGGCTTCCCTGAAGAAGGCAAGCGCCGCGGCCGGATGGCGAGAAGCCTCCTCGCTCTCCGCGGCCGTGAGCAGCGCCAGACTCAGCTGCCGCGCTTCCTGAAAGTCCTTCTCGTCGTGCGCGGCATTCGTTCGCTGTTCGGCCAGGACGCGCAATGCTGCTTCGCGTGCTTCCAGGGGCTGCCGCGCCGCGAGCAGCGCCTCCGCCACGCGCCGGAGCGCCCGCGTCCGCCGCGACGTGACCAGAAAGCCGCGTTTTCCCTCGGCCAGCAGCGCGTCGAAGAGCCGGACCGATTCCCTGGCGCGTGCCACCGCGCCGGCCGGGTCGGAGGGCTTCAGGGCGAACGAGACGCGGAACGTCGCCACCGCAAGACTGAAGCGGGCCGACATATCGTTCGGATCGCGCTGCGCTTTCACGCGGGCGGCTTCGAGATACTGGCGGGCATACTTCAGAGCCTGTGCCGGATCGTCGAAGGACGGCTCGATATCGTCATACCAGACGGTAGACCGGTACTGGGCCAGAAGCCCGACATTCCGGAGCAGATTCGGATCGTCGGGTTGCAGCGCCCGAAGACGGCCGAGCAGTTCCTCGTCGCCGTCCAGCGCCTCCAGCGATTCCCGCAGCAGACCCGCGGAATTGGCGGCGGTGGCCACCCGCTCGCGGGCTCCCTGGGCTTCCTTCAAAACCCGGAACGTCGGAGAGTGCGCGGCCAGACTTCGGGAAATGCCGTCGCACCGGAGAAACTCCTTCAGCGCGGCGCGATCGCGGCCGGCATCCTCGTCGATATCGCCCAGACCGCACCACGCGTCGGCGAGTTCCACCTGCCGTTCCACATCGCGGGGATGCGCGTCCGCGCTCCCCGTCGCGATCTCCACGGCCTTTCGGCTCAGCCGTGCCGCCTCCGGCAGATCGCCCGCGTACCGCACCATCTGCGCGAAATCCGCGTAGAATCCTGTCAGCTCCCGCTGGTATGCCGGATCGGCCGCCACGATCCGTTCATGGATTGCGGCCGCTTTTCGATAGCTCGCCATGGCCTGATCGGGGTGTCCCAGGTTGGGCCGGGACGGGAAACCCTGCGCGTCGGCCACCTTCACGTAAGCGGCGGCCAGTTCCTTCTGCAGACTCAAATCCTCGCCGGCGCTCCTGGCCAGATTGTCCAGATATTCGATCGCCGTCCGGACCATTTTTTCGCGCAGAGCGGTGGTGCCCTGCAGTTTCGCCAGTTCGTCGTTGTAATCGAAGACGAAATTATGCGCCAGGTGTCGAACCTGTTCGAAACGGGCGCCGGCGATCCGGGCCTGCCGCAGCGCGATGGCCCCGCCCGCCGCCAGCGAAAGAAAAACCGCCGTTCCCGCTCCCATCGCGATCGCATTCCGCTGCAGGAATCTGCTGGTGCGGTAACCGAACGAGTCCCGGCGCGCCAGCACGGGACGCCGGTCGAGCGTGCGCCGCACATCTTCGGCGAACTGTTCCACCGAGACGTACCGGCGCTCCGGTTCTTCGCGCATGGCCATCAGAAGAATGTTGTCGATGTCGCCGGATATGCCGGGTGGCTGCCCCGGCTTTTCGCGCGGCGGCCTGCCGGTGAGCATTTCACGGAGCAATACGCCCAGTGAATAAATATCGGAGGCCGTTGTGATCGTCCGGCCGCTGAGTTGTTCCGGGCTGGCGTAGCCGGGCGTGAGCGCGTGGAAGCCGGTGATGGTCCGCCTGTCGTCGACATCCAGGAGTTTCGAGATCCCGAAGTCCAGCAGCTTCGCCACGCCCTCCGGCGTCACCAGAATGTTGGCCGGCTTGAGATCCCGGTGCACGACGAGATTGCGATGCGCGAAGCTGACCGCGGCGGCGATCTCGAGAAATAACTGCAGCTTACGCCGCACCGGCCAGTCCCTGGCAGCCTGCGTCAGCGGAAGGCCATCGACAAACTCCATCACCAGATACGGCGTGCCTCCCGCAGTCTCGCCGCCATCGAGCAGCCGCGCAATGGAGGGGTGTTCGAGCCCCGCCAGAACCTGTCTCTCGTGACGGAAGCGCCGCCGCGCCTCTTCGGTGTCCAGCTCCCACTTGACGATCTTCAGCGCCACCCGCTGGTCGAAAGCGCCGTCGTCGCGCTTCGCCTCGAAAACCACTCCCTGTCCGCCCTGGCCGAGGCGACGCAGCAGGCGCCAGGGCCCCACGCGCCGGTCGATCAGTTCGCCCGCGCCCGCCGCGACTGCCATGGCCCCGACCACGGACTCAACCAGGGAATCGACCGCATCGCCATTACCGGCGTGCCGGAGCAAAGAGGCCACTTCCCGCCGCACCTCCTCATCCCCGATAGCCCCGAGCGCCGAATTCCAGGCGTCGGAAGAAAGCTCGTGGAGGGCGGCAAAGTGGTGTTCCACGGCGGCCCACTGGGAAGGTGTCACGTTTCACACAGGTTAACAGGGGCTCGGAAGCTGTGTTCGGCGAACGTCCGTTTCAAGACGTTCACCCTTTTGACATCTTACTGTCATTTTCCGCCGCTAAACTACGACATAACCCCCATAAGAAAGTCAGAGGTCAGTCATGAAACAAGCCGGAAGTGTGTTCGCAGTTCTATCGCTTTTAGTTACTACTCTCGTCACGACGTCGCCGCTGCTGGCGCAGGGCGACACCACGGGCACCGCCGCCGTTGCCGGTACCGTTGTCGATCCCTCGGGCAACCCCATTCAACAAGCCACCGTGGCCGTCAAAAATCAGGCCTCCGGAGCCGTCCGCAGCGCCACCACCGCAACCGACGGACACTTCACGGTCGGCAGCCTTCCCGCCGGCATGTATTCGGTGGATGTCGCCGCGAACGGATTCTCCGTCGACAGCCGCACCGGCGTCCGGCTCGCCTCCGGCGTCACGGTGACGCTGCCCATCACTATGCAGGTCGCCAGCGTTTCACAGTCGGTCACCGTGGAAGCGGCCGTTACTCTCGCCGTGGAAGCCGCGCCGTCGCAGTCTTCACTCGACGCGAAGAGCGCGGAATCGGTCATCAGCTCCACTTACATTCGTAACTTCATTTCCTCCACCGGCGATTACTCCGACGTGCTGCAGATGTCGCCCGGAACCTTCAGTGTCAGCCCGAACGGCCCCGGCCTGGGCGACACGAAGACCTTCTTCCGCGGCTTTAAAGACGGCCTCTACAACATGACGTTCGACGGGATTCCGTTCAACGACACCAACGACCCCACGCACCACTCCTGGGTCTGGTTCCCCACCCCGTTCATCGGCAGCACCGTGTTCGACCGCAGCCCCGGCGACGCGACGTCCATCGGACCGGCCAACGCCGGCGGCTCCGTCAACATCCTGTCGCGCGAAGCGACCGTCGATCAGGACATTCAGGGCACCATCTCTTACGGCTCTTTCAACACCCGCATGCTGAGCCTCGATTACGATTCCGGCCTGTTCGGCGGACGCAACAAGAAATCGAGCCTGTTGCTCAACATTCACAACCTTTCGTCCGACGGTTTCCAGACCTATAACTATCAGGACCGCTGGGCGGGTTCCGCGAAATACCAGTACCGGTTTACAGAAAAGACCGTTCTCACCGCCTTCACCGGCGTGGTGGATCTGGCCTCGAATACTCCCAACGTAAAAGGACCGACGCGCGCCCAGGTGGGCCTGTACGGCAATAACTACCTGCTGAACAACACGCCGACCGATCCCCTTTACTACAAATTCAACTTCTACCAGATCCCCACGGATTTCGAGTATGTCGGTCTGAACTCCGAACTCGGCCACGGCTGGAGACTGGAAGACAAGGTTTACTCGAACCGCTATTACAATCACCAGCAGTACAACAACGGCACCAGCATCACCGCCACCAGCGCCACCGACAAACTGAACAGCTATCGCAAATACGGCAACACCGCGTCCATCAGCCAGGAATCGAAGTGGGGAATTTTCCGCGCTGGCTTCTGGTACGAATGGGCGAACACCGACCGCTTCCAGACGCCGGTGGATCCCCGCACCTGGATCGATCTGCTCTCGTCGAATTTCCACGAGAAGTTCATCACCCAGTCCGCCCAGCCCTTTGCCCAGTACGAGTACCGGGTGACGAAGCGCTTCACCGTGACCGGCGGCTTCAAGATGTCGAACTACAACGTGCACCTGCTGCAGTACGCCGATAACGGCAAGACCATCGGCTGCCTCGGCGGCACGGTTACCGCGGGTATCTGCAGCGGCGGTCTGAACTTCGTGACGCACACGGCCAACTATCGCTCCTGGCAGCCGACCGCCGATGCGCGCTATCGCCTGCGCAATAACTGGTCCGTCTACACCCAGTGGGCCACCGGCAACATCATCCCGCCCAGCAGCGTCTTCGACGTGAAGAACGCCGCTGTCGCGCTGATCCCGAAACCGACCCAGACCAAGACCTTCCAGTTCGGTTCCGTGCTGAAGACCAACCGGTTCACGCTCGATGCCGACGCCTACTTCATCCACGCCGGCAACGCCTACGCTTCCGCGCCCGACGCCACCGGCGAGCCCGTTTATTACGCCACGGCCGACACGCACACCAAAGGCTTCGAAGTGGAAGGCAACATGGTTCTCGGCAAAGGCTTCTTCCTCTACGGCAACGGCACCATCGGTTCCGCCAAGTATGCCGACACGCACCTCTGGGTGGCCAACTCGCCGCACGACACGCAGACCGTCGGCCTGACCTACCTGCACGACAACTGGGACATCGGCTTCTTCAACAAGCGCATCGGCCAGCTGTACAACGATAACGGCAGCAACAACCAGGCCATCGCCATCGATCCGCTGAACATCACCAACCTGTTCATCAACTACACCATCAAGAACGCGTCGCACTTCCGCGGCACCAAGTTCCGTGTGGGGATCAACAACCTGTTCGACCGCCACAACATCGTCGGTGTTTCCCCGGCTTCCGCTTCGAGCAACCTGCCGGCGCCGGGCGATTTCCTGACCCTGATGGCGGGGCGCAGCATCTCGGTCGCCATGACCTTCGGCTACGCCCCGAAGCGCTAAATCAAACGTTGTTGTTTTTGCCGAGACTGGTGGTGGCGAGCATACCGCCCAGCCCCATCGTCTCCACCGCTGAGGAGGGCACGATAACCATCGCGCCCTTCTCCTTTATCGCTTCATAGAGCATGTTCATCGCGCGCAAATGCAGGGCGATCGGATTGTTCTGATACACCACGGCGGCTTCCGCGAACTTCGCGGAAATTTCCGTTTCCGCCGTCCCGAGCACGATCCGCGCCTGCCGCTCCCTCTCCGCCTGCGCCTGCCGTGACATGGCATCTTCCAGCGCCGCCGGAATGTGCACGTCCCGAATCTCCACCGATTGCACCGTAATGCCCCAGGGATTCGTCTTCCCGTCCAGAATGCTCTGCAACTCCTTCCCCAGCATCTCCCGCTCCGTGATCATCTGCGCCAGCTGATGGCGGCCGATCGATTCCAGCAATGCAGTCTGCGCGCTTCTCTGCACCGCATCGTTGAAATCGGCCACTTCGAGGATGCACTTCTCGGCATCCCACACCACCCAGAACACAATCGCCACCACGTTCACCGGCACCGTGTCGCGGGTGAGCGCGGATTCCGCCGTCACGTCCGTCACGCGGATGCGCTGATCCACATACCGGCTGATCTTCTCCACCACCGGGATTACGAAGAACAGCCCCGGCCCGCGCAGGCCGCGATACCGTCCGAAACGCAGCACGGCAGCCTTTTCCCACTGGTCCGCCACCTTCACCGCAAACAACAGATACACGCCGAGCAGCGCCGCCACCGCGAAAAACGCCGGCATCTTCGTGTACGCGGAGAGCACGGAGCCCCCCGCCAGAAGGAAGACGCAGGCCACCGCGCCTTCCACCGACACCAGCTCCCGGGGGCTCTTCGCCAGCCCGCGCGCCATTCCCGAACTCACCATTCCCGTCATCTCATTCGCCTCCTTTAGTTGACGAACACATTCCTGAAACAACTGCTACGGCAACAACTGCTGTAAACGTTCCTGGATTTCCTGCACCGTAATTCCTTCGCGCCCGGCCCGCGCCACGAATTCGCTCACCAGCCGATCCAGCTTCTGCCGGTGTTCCGCCTCGCTCCGCTCCACCACCGTATTCGTCAGGAAAGTGCCGGTCCCCTGGTGGGTGGTCAGCACGCCCGTCAGTTCCAGTTCCCGATAAGCGCGCACCACGGTATTCGGGTTTACCTTCAGATCCACCGCCAGTTGCCGTACGGTGGGCAGCCGGTCCCCCGGTCCGATGGAGCCGGAGGCGCGCGCCGCATGAACCTGGTCGATAATCTGGCGATAGACCGGAACGCCGCTCCGCAGATCCAGTTGGAAGATCATCCTGATGTATTAATACTCTAGTACACCCGTTGATGCAAGCAATATTTTTAGTCCTGCTGAACCCGGCGGCGAATCAGAGTGGTGATGGGTGTAGAAACGGAACGGATCCGGAGTCTGAATGAGGCGCCCATGCGCGAAGGAGCGGCCTACGTTCTTTACTGGTCGCAGATGAACCGGCGGGTGGATTGGAACCATGGGTTCGCTTTTGCGTCGCAACTGGCCAATGAACACGGTCTGCCGCTGCTGGTGTATGAAGGGCTCACGTGTACCTATCCGCATGCGAACGACAGGCTGCATCGGTTTGTTCTGGAAGCGGTTCCGGGCACCGCCGCCGAGCTGAAGCGCGCCCGCGCCGGGTACTTCTTCTATCTCCGGGCCACCCGCCAGCATGCCAACGACGTGCTGTACCGGCTCGCCGCCAAGGCGCTTTGCGTCGTCACGGACGACTACCCGGTCTTCATCGCGGCTACCCACAACTCCTCGGTGCCGGAACGAATCGGCGTCGCCTATTACGCCGTGGATTCCAGTTGCGTAGTTCCGATGAGCCGCCACGAGAAGCGCGCTTACGGGGCGTACACCATCCGGCCGAAAATCAAACGAGAGCTCCCCACGTGGATGAAGCCCCTGGATCCGGTGACCCTGCGGCGGCCGTGGAACGAAAATCTGCTTCCCGCCGACCTGCGGGAACTGCGCACGAACGTCACCCCGGAGAATATCCCGGGTCTGGTGGCCGGCTGCGAGATCGACCACAAAATCCCGCCCTCCCCCAGCTATACGGGCGGGGCGGACGTGGCACGCCGGCACCTCGATATCTTCCTCGAAAAGAAGCTTTCCCGCTATGCCGGCGAGAGCAACCAGCCCTCGAAACACGCCACCAGCGACCTGAGCCCGTACCTCCACTTCGGCCAGATCTCCTCCCTGCAAATCGCCCTCGCCGTGCGCGACTACGCGGCGGAGCACAAACTCATGGCCGACGACTTTCTGGAAGAGCTCATCGTCCGGCGGGAACTCGCGTTCAACTATGCACGGTTCGTTACGGATCCCGGGACGCTCGATAACGTGCCGGACTGGTGCAAACGCACCATGGCGAAGCACGCGGGCGATCCGCGTCCCGTGACCTACACGCCGGAAAAACTGGAGCGGGCCGAAACGTACGACGAACTCTGGAACGCGACCCAGAAAGAGCTGCTGATCCGGGGCAAGATCCACGGCTACTACCGGATGTACTGGGGCAAGAAGGTCATCGAGTGGTCGCCGACGTACGCGCAGGCGCTCCAGGTGATGATCCATCTGCACGATGTCTACGCCATCGACGGGCGCGATCCGAACACCTACACGAACATCCTGTGGTGCTTCGGCCTGCATGATCGGCCCTGGGGGGAGCGGCCCATCTTCGGACAGCTGCGCTACATGTCGCTCGACGGCATGAAGCGCAAAACCGACACCTCCGCCTACATTAGAGAGATAGCGGAACTGGAACGTACAGGCAAGGACATCTATCGCATATGAAGTGTGTGATTTCGGGGGGCACCGGCTTCATCGGCCGCGGCATCGTGGAACGGCTAAGGCAGGACCGCCATACGGTGGAGGTCTGGAGCCGGCGCGCGGCGCCGCCGTACCAGTGGGATCCCCTCGCGGGAGAGCCCGCGCGCGAAAGTCTGGAGGGCGCCGACGCCGTGATCCACCTGGCGGGCGAGACCGTGGCCCAGCGCTGGAACGCGGAGGTCAAACGGCGCATCCGCGACAGCCGCGTGCTCGGGACGCGCCATCTTGTCGATGCCATGTCCCGCGCGGGCACACGGCCCCGGGTGCTCGTATCCGCCTCCGCGATCGGCCTCTATGGCAACCGCGGGGACGAGAAACTTACCGAAACCTCCCTGCCCGGCAACGGCTTCCTGGCGGACGTGTGCCAGGAGTGGGAAGCGGAAGCGGACCGCGCCGGCGCACTCGGCGTCCGCGTCGTGAAGCTGCGCATCGGTTTCGTCCTCGGCAAAGGCGGCGGCGCGCTGGGCCAGATGGTGCCGGCGTTCAAACTATTCGCCGGGGGCACGCTGGGTTCCGGCCGGCAGTGGATGCCCTGGGTTCACGTCCGCGACGTAGTGGAACTGGTCACGCACGCCGTGGAGAACGAAAACGTCCGGGGCGTCTGGAACGCGACCTCGCCAAACCCGGTCACGAACGCGGATTTCACCCGGGAACTCGCGCACGCCGTGCACCGGCCGGCCATCGTTCCCGTGCCGGCCTTCGCCCTGAAACTGGCTTTCGGTGAATTCGGGCAGCACATGCTCGACAGCGCCCGCGTGATCCCGGCCGCGGCGACGGCCGCCGGTTTCCGCTTCCGCTTTCCGGAGCTTGGCCCCGCGCTGCGCGATCTGGTCTGACAGAAACTTTGTAACCTTTGCCGGGAAGCCCGGTTAGCCGGATTGGAACGCGCAGGTGAATCAAACCGATCACGAGTTGATGGTGGCCGTCGCGCGCGGAAATCTGGCGAGCATGAGCGAACTGTACCAGCGGCGTCACCGGAATCTGTTCCGCTTCTTCTTCCGGCTGACCGGGAAGCAGGCGGCGTCGGAAGACCTTGTCCATGAGGTCTTCCTGCGCATGATCCGGTATCGCCACACCTACCAGACCGGCGACGGTTTCGAGCCGTGGATGTACCGGATCGCGCGGAACGCTTTCGCCGATCAGGTGAAAAAACACCGTCTGGAGACGCAGAGCGACGACCACGAGTTCGAATCCATCGACAGCGGCAGGCCGACGGCGTTCGACAATTTGCTGAAACAACAGGAACTCGCGCTGCTCCACCGGGCCCTGCGCGAACTGCCGGAAGACAAGCGGGAACTGATTATTCTGAGCCGGTTTCAGGGCCTCACCTATGAGCAGATCGGCCAGATTGTGGGCTGCGAAACCGGGACCGTGAAAGTGCGTGTTTTCCGGGCCATGAAGGAAATGGGCGGGATCTACCGGGACTTGGCGAAGGAGAGAGCATCATGATGTGCGGACACGCGAAGGAACTGATAGCGGCCTCCTGGACCGGGGAACTGGACGCCGCACAGGAAACGATGCTGAAGCAGCATCTCGCGGGGTGCGAGGACTGCGCGGCGGAAATGACGCAGTTGAGCGCTATGTGGGACCGCCTGGCGGATTTGCCGGCACCCGAACCGAGTCACGCCCTGGCCGTGCGCTGGGAATCGACGCTGGAGTCCATGGTTGCATCGGGCAAGCTGGCGTCAGGCAAGCTGGCCGTCCATGGTTCAGGAAAGCGGAACTCCTGGAAGTTTTCCCTGGCCTCGCTCTGGCCGGAGCGTCCCGTCTGGCAGGTGTCCATCGCGGTGGCTTGTCTGGCAGTGGGCCTGATCGTCGGCGCGGGGTTCCGCACAGGCGGCAAAGCCGATAAGAGCGAGATCGCCGCGCTGCGCGAAGAAGTCGCCAATACGAAAGAAATGGTGGCACTCTCGCTGATGCGCCAGGAATCGGCCAGCGAGCGGTTGCGCGGCGTGGATTACAGCGTCCGCATGCCGACCATGGAGCCGGAGGTCCTTTCCGCGCTGCTGCAGGCGGTGAGCCACGATCCCAACGTCAACGTGCGCCTCGCCGCGATCGACGCGCTTACGAAGGCGTCCGGGAATCCGCAGGTCCGGCAGTCCATGACCCAGGCCCTCGGGCAGCAGGATTCCCCCATGGTGCAGGCGGCGCTGATCGATTATCTGGTCGACGCGCGCGACCGTGGCGCCGTCGGCACGCTGCGCCAGCTGGCCGGACGTCCGGATCTGAATCCCGCGGTGCGGCAGCGCGCCGACCGCGCCATGCAGCAACTTACGGAATACAAATAGAACCAGGCAGGGGAACGACGAAATGAAGAAGATCGCCATATCCATCGGGCTGAGTGCGTGCGTACTCGGGTTTGCGGCCTCGCATCGGGATTACAAAGTGGAAGAGCGCGAAGCCATCCACCAGACGTTTCAGAAAGACAGTTCGCTCGACGTCGACAGCGTAAACGGCTCCATTACCGTGCTCGGCGACAACGGCAGCACCATCCGGGTGGAAGGCGAAAAAATCGTCCGCGCCTCCGACCAGAGCGAGCTGCAAAAGGCGAAACGCGAAGTCGTGCTGGATGCCAATGAGAAGAACGGCGTGGCCCAGGTCTATGTCAACGGCCCCTTCCGCAACAATTCGCATGCAAGCGACGACCACGGCTTTCACGACCATGACGAGCGTCAGTATGAGGTGACCTACAACTTCGTCATCCACGTGCCGCGCGCCACGGATCTGCGTCTGCACACCGTGAACGGGGACGTGAAGGCCGACGACACCACCGGCAAATTCGACGTGAAAGACGTGAACGGCAGCATCACGATGAACCGGCTGGCGGGCTCGGGCACGGCGGACACCCTGAACGGGCCGACCGTAATTACCTTCCGCGAAAATCCGAAGGCGGACAGCTACTTCAAATCGTTTAACGGCAAGGTGGACATCACCTTCCAGCCCTCGCTCTCCGCGGACCTGCGCCTCAAGACGTTCAACGGCCACGCCTATACGGATTTCGAGACCACCGCGGTGGCCGCGAAGTCGGACGCGGCCGAGCGGAAGAACGGCAAGTTCGTCTATCGGTCCAATCAGTTCAACAGCCTGCGTGTGGGTTCCGGCGGGCCGGAGCTGAAATTCGAAACATTCAACGGCGATATTCACATACAAAAGCAGTCACGTTAAATTCAGGCGAGTTAAATTCAGGAGGAAAAAGAAAATGAGTATTTATCGGGTCAGTTTGCCGGCATTCGCGGTGCTGCTTGCGGTACAGATGTTACCGGCGCAGGACAAAGTGGCGCAGGACAAAGTAGCGGTCCCGCTCTCCAGCCCCTCACAGCCGGCCACCGTCAAAGTGCATTTGATGCACGGCAGTATCACGGTAACCGGGGGCGCCACGGGCCAGGTGATCGTGGAATCGGCCGCGGGAGCGAACGCGCGGGAACGGAGACCCGCCCGCGACGTTCCGCCCGGCATGCACCGCATCGACGCGGGTCGCTCCGGGCTCGACGTGGAAGAGGATCACAATGTGGTCAACATCTCGGCGGGGGTCGGCGGTTCCGGCGCGAATCTCGTCATCCAGGTGCCCGCCAACTCGTCCCTCAGCCTCAAAACACTGGCCGGCGGAAATATTGAAGTGACCGGGGTGAGCGGCGAAATCGAGGTGGATAATCTGAATGGCCCCATCACTCTGAAGAACGTTTCGGGCTCCGTGGTGGCGCACTCCCTGAACGGCGCGGTCACCGCGAGTCTGGACCGGGTTTCCAACGAGAAAGCCATGTCCTTCACGTCGCTCAACGGCAAAATCGACGTCACGCTTCCCGGCGACACGAAGGCGCGCCTGCGCCTCAAGACCGATAACGGCTCGGTGTACAGCGACTTCGATATGAAGATGGAGCCGGACGCGGGCAAGCCCGTGGTCGAGGATTCCCGTGGCCAGGGCGGCAAGTACCGTATCAAAATGGATCGCAATATTTACGGTTCCATCAACGGCGGCGGTCCGGAATACCGGTTCGAAACTCTGAACGGCAACATCCTGATCCACAAAAAATAGCGAACGGCCCTCCGGGTGCAGCCAGTTTCCCCAATAATGACTGGCTCACCAGCACAAGTGGAATGGGCGGAACGGCTCCGCACCGGCGTCAATGGAGAGTTCGACCGCGTGGCGCAGGCGTTTCGCAGTGTTGCCACGCAGCAATCCGGGCAGGAGCGAAACGAAACCGAACTCCTGCTCGGCATCCTCGAAGAAAAGCGCGCGGAGGTGATGGCCAATGACTCCGCGGGTTACTTCATCCGGAACTGGCAGGAACTCAGCGATCAGGTGCGACAGTTAATCGCGAAAGATCCGCGATTTCAGGAAATTCAGGCGAGCCGCCTGGCTCGTTAATGTCCTTCGCTCACGTAATTCCGGTTCCAGTCCGGAATCACCACCGTGACATCCCCCTTCACCACCGCCTGACATCCCAGGCGCGAGTTCAGCTGGAAATCGGCCGCCTGTTCCACGCGGTCCATCTCGTCGTCTTCCATCTCGGATAAATTGTTCACGCCCTGCTTCGCCACCACGTGGCAGGTGGTGCACGCGCAACTGCCGCCACAGGCATGTTCCAGATGAAAACCGAAATTCATCGCGACATCCAGCAGCGATTCCGGCAGGCCGTGCCCCTTGTAGGGCAGCTTGCCCGATTCAAATTCAAACGTCTCATTCGCGGGGAGGAAAGTTACCTTGGGCACTCCCCGATTGTAGCTGTCCCATATAATCGCTGGGTGATTGGACGCTCGCAAATTGTCAAGACCGCCGTTACCTTCCTGACCTCCGCTTCGCTGGCCGCCGCGCTCGATCTCCGGCAGGCCGCCCTGCGGCCGCGCCCCGATACCGGCGCCATCGGGAAAAAAGCGGCGGAGATGATCGCGCAGGAAGTGGAGAAGCGCACGCAGTTCCGCCTGTTGCTGAATCCGGAAGGCGCGGGTCCCGCCATCACGCTCGAAAAAGGCTCGGGCCCGGCGGACGGTTTCACCGTGACCACAGCCGCGAACGCCGTGACCATTCGGGGCAATGACGATCGCGGCATCATCTTCGGCGCCGGCTATTTCCTCCGCCAGGCGACCATGTCGCGCCAGCGTTTCGAGATCGCCGACGCCCTGAACGCCACGCTCGCGCCGAAGATCCCGCAGCGTGGCCACCAACTCGGCTACAGGCCCAAAACGAACGCCTACGACGGCTGGACCGTCCCGATGTGGGAGCAGTACATCCGCGAACTCGCCATTTTCGGCACCAACACCGTCGAACTGATTCCGCCCCGGTCCGACGACGATGCCGACAGCCCGCACTTCCCGCTGCCGCCCATGGACATGATGGTCGAGATGTCCCGCATCGCCGGCGAGTACGGGCTCGACGTCTCCATCTGGTATCCCGCCATGGACAAAGACTACTCGGATCCCAAAACCGTCGATTTCGCCCTTCGCGAATGGGGCGAGGTGTTCCGCAAACTTCCGCGCGTGGACGCCGTCTTCGTGCCCGGCGGCGACCCCGGCGACACGCAGCCCAAATACCTGATGGCGCTGCTCGAAAAACAGTCACAGAACCTGCGGCGCTACCATCCCAAAGCGCAGATGTGGGTCTCGCCGCAGAGCTTCAACAAAGCATGGATGGACGAGTTCCTCGCCATCGTGGACAAACAGCCCGCCTGGCTGGCCGGCGTGGTCTTCGGCCCGCAGGTGCGCGGCAGCATCGCCGGCCTGCGCGAACGCATTCCGAAACGCTACCCGATCCGCTTCTACCCCGACATTACGCACAGTCTGAACTCGGAATTCCCGGTGCCCGACTGGGACTTCGCCTTCGCCACCACGGAAGCCCGCGAGGTGATTAACCCCCGGCCCGTTGGCGAAGCGGCCATCTTCCACCGCTGGGTGCCCTACTCGAACGGTTTCGTCACCTACTCAGAAGGCTGCAATGACGACGTGAACAAGTTCATCTGGAGCGGCCTCGGCTGGAATCCGGACGCCAAAGTGGCGGACCTGCTGCGCGACTACAGCCGCTTCTTCATCGGGCCGGATCAGGCCGACGCCTTCGCCCAGGCCCTGCTCGCTCTCGAACAGAACTGGCGCGGGCCGCTGGCCACCAACGGAGGCGTCGAGACCACCCTCGCGCAGTTGCAGTCGCTCGACCGGACCGCCACCCCGCAGCTTCGCCTGAACTGGCGATTCCAGCAGGCGCTCTATCGCGCCCACTACGATGCCTTCCTGCGCCGGCGTCTGGCCCTCGAAACGGAACAGGAAGACCGCGCTAACAACCAGCTCCGCGCCGCCGTCCGCACCGGTTCTCTGCGCGCCATGGACGAAGCGGAAGCTCTGCTCGATGCCGACGCGCTGACCCCGGACGCCCGCGCCCTCCGCGCCCGCGTCTTCGAAATGGCGGAGGCGCTCTACCAGAGCATCCACATGCAGCTCAGCGTGCCCCGCTACCAGGCGATCTCGCTCGGGCGCGGCGCCAATCTGGACGCCATCGATTTCGCCCTCAATAACCGCGTCTGGCTGAAGAATCAGTTCGCCCAGATACGCGCCCTGCCCGACGAAAAGGCCCGCCTGGCGCGTCTGAACCAGATCCTCGACTGGACCAACCCCGGCCCCGGCGGCTTTTATGACGACTTGGGCGACACCGCCCGCCAGCCGCATCTGGTCCCCGGCGAACCCTTCGACAAAGATCCGGACTTCCTGCAATCCCCGCTCACCGGCTTCGGCAGCCTGCCCCAACAGGGCTGGCGCGTGTCCTGGTTTACCGACGGCGAAACCCTGGGCGACACCCCGCTGCGGATGCACTACGCCGATCTCGACCGCACCGCCCAATACGCCATCCGCGTGGTCTACGGCGGCGGCACGCCGAAAACCCAGATTCGCCTGACCGCCAACGGACGCTACGAAGTGCATCCGCTGATCGACAAGCCGGCGCCGGTCGCGCCCGTCCAGTTCGACATCCCGCGCGAGGCGACCGCTTCCGGCGACTTGATTCTCGAATGGAGCCGCGTGCCCGGCGGAGGCGGCAACGGACGCGGCGTTCAGGTCTCCGAAACATGGCTGATCAGAAAGTAAGCGCCGCCTACCGCTGGCAAGTGGTGGCCATGCTCTGGGCCATCTCCTTCATTAACTACGCGGATCGCCAGGCGATCTTCTCGGTCTTCCCGCTGCTGCAGAAATCGATGGCCCTGAGCCCCCTGCAACTCGGCCTGCTGGGCAGCGCGTTTGCCTGGGTGTACGGCCTCGGCGGCATGTTCGCGGGCACCATCGTCGATCGCGTCCGGCGCAAGACGGCGATCCTCGGCGGCCTTTACGCCTGGAGCGTAATCTGCGCCGCCACCGCGGCGGTCAGCAGTTTCCGCGGCCTGTTCATCATGCGCGCCGCCGAAGGGCTGGGCGAAACGTTCTACTACCCGGCCTCCATGTCGCTGGTCAGCGATTACCACGGCCCGGCCACACGTTCCCGCGCCATCGGCATCCACCAGACCAGCGTTTATATCGGCACCATCGCGGGCGGATTTTTCGCCGGCTGGATCGGACAGGTCTACGGCTGGCGCTGGTCGTTCGTGGTCTTCGGCGGCCTGGGAATCCTGCTCGGCTTCGTGCTCAATCGCTGGCTGAAGGAACCGCGCCGCGGCCAATCCGACCAGCTCGAAACCGCCCAACAGATTCCCCTCGAACAGATTCCGCTTGGAGAAGCTCTGAGCAGCATCTGGACTTCCCCCGGCGCCCTGCTCCTGATGGGGGCCTTTTGCTGCGCCAATTTCGCGGCCGTCGTCCTGCTCACGTGGATGCCGAAGTTCCTCTTCGACCGTTTCCACATGAGCCTCGCGATGTCCGGCCTCACCGCCACCATCTATGTCCAGCTCGCCAGCATGTGCGGCTCCGTCACGGGTGGCTGGCTGGCCGACAAATGGCGCGCGCGCGCGCCCGGCGGCCGGATGCTGGTCCAGGCGATCGGCGTGTTTTGCGGCGCACCTTTCATGCTGCTGTGCGGGATGACGCAATCGGTCACCTGGCTGATCGTCGCCCTCACCGCCTGGGGCTTCTTCAAAGGGCTCTATGACGCCAACATCTTCGCCTCGGTCTTCGATGTGGTTCGCCCGGAAGTGCGCGGCGCTGCCGCCGGCTTCATGAACACCGTCGGCTGGCTCGGCGGCGGCGGCAGTGCGCCCATCGTGATCGGCTGGTTGTCCCTCACGCACGGCCTGGGCACCGCTATTGCAATGGCTTCTTCGGTGTACCTGCTGGCCGGGGCGCTGTTGCTGATGGCGGCCTGGACCCAGGCGGCGGCGCAACGCCGAACGGCACTTCCACAATCCGCTCCTGCCCTTCGGTGAGGCGCACCGTCCGGTTCGCCGCCATATTCTGGAACGCCTGCGTCTCCCCGTTCGGCCAGACCACCCGAATCCTGTTCACCCCCGCCGCCTGGCCCAGTCCGAAATACTGCGTCGGCGAACTCTGCGAGTAGTAGCTGCCCCCGCCCGTCACCTCCGCCATCTGTGCCCGCCCGCCCGCCTCCAGGTAAATCCGCGCGCCGATCGCGCTCCGGTTGGACTTCGTCCCCGTCAGCGCCACCGCAATCGCGTTCTGCCGGGGACTCAAATTCTTCAGCAGCGTGGGCCGGTCATTCATGTTCACGATGACGATCTCCGGCCGCCCGTCCCCGTCCAGATCGCCAATGGCCAGGCCGCGCGCCGGACGCGACACCGCGAACCCCGGCCCGGCGCCCGCCGTCACATCCGCAAAATGCCCGTTCCCCAGATTCCGGTAAAGCAGACTCCGCTGCCGGTAGCTCTCGCCAATCGGCGACCGGTCGATCTCCGGATAGACGTGCCCGTTCGCCATCACCAGATCCGGCCAGCCATCCTCATCCGCGTCGAGAAACGCGATTCCCCACCCGAGCAACTGATTGCGCCCCAGCCCCGCCTCCTCGGACACATCCTCAAAAAACCGCCCGTCCTGGTTCCTATATAGGGACGGCCGGTCGCCCGAGAAATTCGTCTTCGCGATATCGAGATAGCCGTTGCCGTCGTAATCCGCCACCGCGATTCCCATCCCCGCCTGCAGACGGCCATCCGCGTTGTAGGCGACGCCTGTCATGTCGCCCACCTCCTCGAAAGTCCCGTCGTGCCGGTTCCGGTACAGCAGGCTGGGAGTCTGGTCGCAGGCCACATAGATATCGGGCCAGCCGTCGTTATCGAAATCGGCCGTCACCACGCCCAGGCCGTTCCGGCCGCCCGGCTTCAGGATTCCCGCCTTCTCCGACACATCCGTGAACGTCCCGTCCCCGTTGTTGTGATACAGCAGATTGTGGCCGCTCGGCAGTCCATGGGGACCGCACCAGACCGCCAGCCCCTTCCACTCGCAGTTCTTGCCGCTGCCCGGTTTCGGCGCGGAACTCAAATCGAAATCGATATAATTCGCGATGAAGATGTCGAGAAGACCATCGCGGTCGTAATCGACAAACGCGCAGCCGGATCCCCAGCGCTGCCCGGTGACCGGAAGCCCGGTACGTTCGGTCACGTCCTCGAATTTGCCATCTCCTGAATTGCGGTAGAGACTGTTGTGGCCGTAATACGTCACCAGCAAATCCGGGCGACCGTCATTATCGAAATCTCCCGTACATGCGGCCTGCGCCCAGCCTGTGCGGGTCAGTCCGGCTTCGCGGCTGACTTCGGTGAAGTGACCCTTGCCGTCGTTCCGGTAAAGCTGGGACGGCGTCTGCGCCGAGCCGCTGCCGAACCGGGTGCCGTTGGCGAAGAAGAGGTCGTTCGAGCCGTCGCCGTCGAAATCGAAGATGGCGACGCCGGTGCCGGTGCTTTCGAGAATATAGTCCTTCTTATCAGTACCCCCGAAGGTATTCGGCAGATTCAGACCGGCCTCGCGGGCGATGTCGACGAAACGAAAAACCGGCTCCGGCGCGGACGCCGTCCCCAGGCACGCGAGCGCAACCAAAGCCGACGCCCCGACGCCCCGCGTAAACCCGCTCCGTCTCATGGAGCGATCATTATAACGTTTCGATCCTCGGCGGTGCCGCCCGTCGGCGGCATGGAAACGGAATGTTTACGCCATTTCGCATCTCTTCCATTTCCCGGATTGCGAGCGGACCAATCGTACCGCCGATCAACCCGAATGGCCCCCGCCCACCGCCGCCATGTACTCTTCCGCCCCGACTTCACGAAGTCCCTCGGGTACCGGCTTTTCGAAACATGCTCCTGGGACTAGGGGATTCTCCCCCGCCTGCCTCCACACTCCAACTCCCGTACGCGTCCCCAAAATGATTCTGCGTCCCGACCGCAAATATATCCATTTCTTGCATTTCCGTCACGAAATCGAAAAGGAAC
Organism: uncultured Acidobacteriia bacterium; assembly: GCA_903851195.1. Taxonomy (GTDB): domain Bacteria; phylum Acidobacteriota; class Terriglobia; order Bryobacterales; family Bryobacteraceae; genus BOG-234. The sequence continues at coordinate 64,124 of CAINNJ010000020.1, read as the reverse complement.
GGCCTCCGAAGCCGCCACTCACAGTTCGCGCTTCCGGGAGCGCGCCGCGCCGTTCCGCGCAGCCCCGCGGACAAACGTCCACCAGGCCCGTTTTCCTTCCGCCCGCAAATCTTTACGATCAGTTAACTCTTCCAGATTTCATACCCCGGATAGTAGAAATCTATTAGTTTTTCGAACAAAGAAAGCGTTGGCCAAAGTGGCCCAAACCCGTTGCTTTCACACTCCTTCTGGTGATAGCATCCGATGCAGTCCATCTCGCCACGCGGCGGGATTAGGGGGATCCATGCATCGATATTTCGCAGGGCTCAGAATTTCCCTGCTCGCTCTGTTTTGTGCGTGCGCAGTGTTTGCGCAACGCGATCTTGCAACAATCACGGGAACTGTTACCGATTCGTCCGGCGCCATTGTCGCCAACGCGAAGGTCACCATCACGGAACAGGCCACCGGTCAGAACTATGAACTCACCACCAACGGCTCCGGTGAATTCACCCGCCCCGCTCTGAAACCCTCCACCTACAACGTAACGGTCAGCGCTCCGGGCTTTAAAAAATCCACGCAGAAAGACGTCATCCTGAATGCCGGCGAACGCACGGGCGTCAACATCGCGCTCACGGTCGGCGACATCGGCCAGACCGTTGAAGTCACCGCCTCGGCGCCTCTGTTGCAGACGGAAAGCACCCAGGTCGGCGGCGCTCTGAACAGCAAAACGCTCACCGATGTCCCGCTCGGCGGCCAGCGCAACTTTGCTTACCTGGCGCGTCTTGTGCCGGGTGTCGTGCCTGCCGAAGCCGGCGCGCGCGACGGCAACAACGGCGGCTTCTCCGCCAACGGCGTTCGTTCTAACGGGCAGAACAACTTCCTGCTCAACGGCGTCGACAACAACATCAACACCATCGACTTCCTGAACCAGACTGCTTACGCCGTCGGACCCTCGGTGGAAGCGATCGGTGAAATGAACATCATCACGAACGGCTACAACGCGGAATACGGCCGCGCGGCGGGCGGCGTGATCAACGTCAATCTGAAATCGGGCACCAACCAGCTGCACGGCAGCCTGTTCGAAATCCTGCAGAACCGCGATCTCAACGCCAACCCCTGGAACAACAACCTGGCGGGCGCGGCGCGTCCGGCTCTGGCGCAAAACCAGTTCGGCGCCACCGCCGGCGGTCCCATCATTAAGAACAAACTGTTCATGTTCGGCGACTATCAGGGAACGCGCATCGCTACCGCTGGCGGCGCTGTCGGCGGTCTCGGCCGCTCCGGCTTCCTCACCATCCCGACCGACGCCTTCAAAAAGGGCGACTTCTCCAGCCTGCTTGGTCCCACGGTCACTGTCCCGGATGCCAACGGCGTTCAGACGAGCGTTCTCAAAGGCCAGATCTTCGACCCGAAGAGCGAAACCTTCCTCGCCAACGGAACCACCCCGCTTTCGCGGACGGCTTTCCCCGGCAACCTCATTCCCGCCAGCCGTTTCGATCCCTCTTTCGCGAAGATCCTCTCTTTGTATCCGGCGACGAACCAGCCGATCATCACGGGCAACACCCCGGCCCGTGACTTCTACTATGTGTCCTCCGGTACGCAGAAGACCGATCAGGGCGATGGCCGCGTCGATTACCGCCTGAGCGATAAAGACAGCATCTTCGGTTCCATGAGCTGGTCCAACACGGGCAAAACGAGCGGTTCGCCGTTCCCCGGCCCGCTGGACGGAGCCGACTTCAACGGCGCGCAGGAAACCGATCTGAGCCGCAACGCCCAGATCAGCTACAGCCGCGTCTGGAGCCCGTCTCTGATCACGGAAACCCGCGTCGGCTTTACCCGCCTGGTCACTTCGCGCCTCGGCGCGAATCCCTCCACCGACCTGTTCTCGCAGTTCGGCATCGGCGGCTACAACCCGACCGGCGCGACCGCGAATAACGGCGGCCTGCCGCAGATCAGCATCAGCGGCTACCAGCAGACGGGCGCCAACGACTGGATCCCGACCAAGGAATACAACAACGTCTGGGATTTCGTCCAGAACGTCGCGCTCAGCAAAGGCTCCCACGCCTTCAAGTTCGGCGGCGAGTTCCGGCCGATCAAGTTCCCGTTCTTCCAGGTTCCCGACCCGCACGGCAACATCAGCTACAGCGGCAGCGAAACCTCCTTCCCGGCCAACAACAGCCAGACCGGCGACGCGGTTGCCTCCGCGCTTCTCGGCCAGATTGACAACGCCGGCATCTCGACCACCAACTTCGTGTCCTCCCAGAAAGTCGCCTATGGCTTCTATGCCCAGGACGACTGGAAAGTCACTCCGAAGCTGACCCTGAACCTCGGCATCCGGTACGAACTGTGGTCCCCGATCGATGAGCGTTTCGGCCGTCAGGCGAATTTCGACCTGCAGACCCAGACCCTCTACATCCCGGTTGGCCGCAACTCCGACCTGGCCTTGCCCCCGAACTTCGCAACCTCCTATCCGACCGTAAAAGTCGTCCGCGGCACCGTGCCCAGCACGCTGATTCCGTGGGACAAACTCGACATCGGACCGCGCTTTGGTCTGGCTTACCAGATCATGGACAAGACCGTGCTGCGCGTCGGCTACGGCATCTTCTACGGCGGCGAAGAAAACCAGGGCGGCAGCCCGAACCGCGGTGAAGGCGTGCCGTTCAACGAAACCGTTTCGCTGAACCGCATCGGCTCCGTCAGCAACTTCGTCGGCGTCTCCGATCCGAACTGCACGGGTTGCAACTTCTTCCCGACCGGTCTGACCGGCGGCTTCCCGTCGAACGTCTTCACCCTGCCCGCCCCGCTCTCGTTCCGCGGCGTGCAGAACGACTTCCGCAATCCGCTGGTTCACAAGTGGAATGTGGTCTTCCAGCGCGAACTGCCGGGCAACATGGCACTCGACCTCGGCTATGAAGGCAACCACCAGGCGCACCAGCTGATCCTGTGGAACTCGGATCCCTGCCCGAACCTCGGCACCGCGAACACCAGCATCAACTGCGAAAACACCCGCGCCATCCAGGGTCCGGTCACCAACATCGGCACCGGCCTCTCCATGACCTCCACGTTCGGCTACGGCAACTACGCCGCGTTTTCCGCCAAGCTGGAAAAGCGCTACTCGAACGGCCTGCAGTTCCTGACGTCTTACGTCTGGAGCCACGCGCTCGCCAACAGCGGCACCCCGCTGAGCGGCGCGGCCAACTTCGGCACGCCCGACCCGACGAATTTCGCGTCCGCCTACTCCAGCGCGGCGTGGGACATCCGTCACAACCTGACCACTTCTTTCAACTACGACATTCCGTTCGGTAAAGGGAAGAAGTACTTCGGGAACATGAACCGCGCCACCGATTTCCTCATCGGCAACTGGCAGACCAGCGGTATCCTCTCCCTGCGCACCGGCCAGCCGATCAGCATCAACGGCGCGTCGTGCGTCGGCGTCTGGGGCAAGTGCCTCGCCAGCGTCGTCGGCAACGCAAACCCCAACGCAGCCCCGTCCGGCGGCCGCAGCCCCGGCACCAATGGCCAGTGGTTCGACACCACCCCGTTCACCGTCGCTTACCAGAACTCGGCAACCGGCGTTTACACGGGTGGCAACCTCGGCCTGCAGAGCAACACGGGCCCGCCCACCCGCACCATGGATTTCTCCGTGTTCAAGAACTTCGCGGTCACGGAGCGGTTTAAGGTGCAGTTCCGTGCGGAAGCAATCAACCTCGCGAACACCCCGCAGTTCAGCCAGCCGGACGCTTCGCTTGGTGATGCGAAGATCCCGGCCGGCGCGAACGGCACGTCCCCGGCCATCAACGGTAACGGTCTCTTCGGTAAAGTGACCGGCGCCAATGTGGGCACGGAACGGCACGTCCAGTTCCAGCTTCGTCTTTCTTTCTAAGACAGGCTGTTTTTGGGTAAGGAAAAAGGCGGTCTGCTTCGGCGGACCGCCTTTTTTGTTCTCCGCGAGTTGCTGGCGCGGGCGTGCATCACAGACTACCACAACCTGCATCACTTTTTGCTACCCTGGAGAGGTGACCATCTCCCTCAGGAATCTTCCCCCGGAAGTCGAGCGGGCCATCGTGGAAACCAGCCGCCGGGATCGGATCAGCCTCAACAAGGCAACTCAGAGGCTTTTAGAAGAGTCTCTGCGCAAGCCATCCACAAACTCTGACTTCGACGACCTTTGCGGAAGTTGGTCCGGTGCCCAGGCGGATGAGTTCGATGCCGCACTGGCCAAAATGCGCCAGGTCGATCCCGCCGACTGGGAAATTCCGGAATGGGAATGAATGTTCTGCTCGACACGTCGGCTTACTCGCAGTTTCAACGTGGCGACAAAACAATTCTCGACGTGCTGCGACGGTCGGAAGCGGTTGCCGTGCCGGCAGTCGTTCTCGGTGAGTTGTACAGCGGATTCCGGGCCGGGACTCGCTGGATTGAGAACAATATCCTGCTGGAGCGATTTCTGAGCAGACCCTCGGTGAAAATCCTGAATGTGACGGCCGAGACCGCCTTGCGATATGCCGAAGTCGATGTCTACCTGCGGAAAAAGGGGCGGCCCATTCCGCGCAACGACGTTTGGATTGCCGCTCTCGCACTGGAGCACGGTCTGCAGTTGCTCACGGTGGACGAACACTTTCGGCAGATTCCCCTGCTGCTGATTCAACCGAGCGGGAAATACTGAATCTGGATGGTCAAAAGCGGAACCAGCTCCGTTTTTGGTACTAAGTGTCTAAAAGGAATTTTTGGTGGACCTGAAGGGATTCGAACCCTTGACCTCTTCCATGCCATTTAAGAAAAATCAATCACTTACAGAGATCGCCACTGAAAACAAAAGGCTTAGCGTAGCACGGTTTGGACGCCAGTGGACGCCACGGACGCCGTTTTCACCCTCTGGACTCCGTTCGGACTCCGGGACTCCACGCCTGGATTGGCACTTCGCTTGCTCCTTCGCGCGCGGTTGCCGGGCATTTTGATTTGTTGTCTGGCGGAGACGACAACAAAATGATATCCCTATAAGGCCGATGCCCTTCCAGGTCTGGGCCTCCGGGGAGCAGAGCATTCTGATGCGACGTGCGGACCGAAGATGCAAACCACGGTCCTCCGTTCTCGTTTCAATGCTAATCTGAGCCTTCACTCAACGACAGGGTCGCCAGATATTGCGATCTGAAATTTGTAAGGCCCGATTTCGAGTGTATCGGCGTCATGAAGCTCTACTTCCGTGACAAGCATCCCATTCACATGGCTACCGTTCTGGGAATTCAAATCCGTGAAGAACACTCGCCCAGACCGACACACAATCGCGGCTTGGTAGCTTGAAATCGTCGGGCTGCTTAGATGAACCGTACAGTCTTCCGCTCTGCCAAATGTGGTTCGTCCGTCGTATAAGTCAACGGCTCCAAAATCATTCTCTCCATTCCCGGGAATCTGTTTGAGTCTGGCGCACACAACCCGCGGACCAGAGCCCGTTTGGTCAGTTGGTCGCCGAAGTGCGCTATGCCTAGTCGGAAGCCGAAGCGTCGGGTGCGGAGTGGACATGAGCGGCGGGGAGGGTGGGGTTGTTCTTGCAAACCCAGAAACACGGTCTTTCTCACCGTCATCCCATTCTATTTTGGTAATGGGCAGGGACTCTCTTCTTGCGCGCTTTCCACCCACCGGTGCGTGCTGCACTAAACTCGACAGGTCGTTCGCTGAATCGCTGGTAGGCACCGACTCAAGAGCGCGTATGATCTCGTTCATATTCTCGAAACGCATCGCAGGGTCCCCTTCGACGCACCGCAAAATGATTCGTTGCAATTCCGCAGGGATATCGTCTCGTCCTTCGAAAAGCCAGTGGGCAACGTTCGAAGGACTGGCTGGCAACCCCTCAATTTTGTCCAGATTGCCCGTCAGTACTACGTAGGCGAAAACACCGAACGAATAAATGTCAGCGCGCATGTCCACTGGACCTCGCGATTGAGCCATCTCGGGGGCAATGTAGGGTTGGGTGCCTCGCCCGCGAAAGCTTGATCTGTCGTGTCCAGAGTGGCGCATGCGTTCGGCGATACCGACGTCGAGTAACCAGACATGACCGGCGAGATCGATCTGCACGTTCCCTGGCTTAAGGTCCAAATGAACGATGCCCTGGTCGTGCATATAGCGCACTGCCTCCGCAACATCAGCACATATTCTTATTGCATAAGCGACCGGCACATGCCCGCGCTGTTCCACGACCCACCCGACGGTGGCCCCGTCCAGAAACTTCATTAGGATGCAGAGGCTATCCGCCAGGAATTCGATGAGTGGAACGATATTGGCATGGTCCAGCCGAGAGAGGATATCTGCTTCCGCCCTGACCGTGTCCTGAGCCCACTTCGTGTTTCTATGAGATGAACGCAACAGCTTCGCGGCGACAAAGCGAGCCGCTCTGGCGTCCCAAGTACGCCACACCTCGGTAATCTCGCCGTGGCCAAGTAACTCAAGTAGCTCGTAGCCCTGCGGCAGACGATCCCCTCCCCCTTCGGGACCGCCGGGGACGTCATTCTCAATCGGCCCGCCGTCGAATGTTGCGGCGTCATCGGGAGATCCCCTAAGCTCGCCGAGCCTCCGTTTCGCCACGCGGTACGTTCGCCCGCGGTCGTCAGCCGCTGCGGAATTGTCGCGATCCGCCGATTCTCGGTCCACAACTTCGAGAAATTCCTTGTCCACAAGAACCTGTAAAGTCGAAGCGATGACAGAAAATGCAATGTCTTCAGCCACAACGATCCGTTGGCTCAGCTGTCTTGACGCGGCGACGAGATCTGCTTCAGTGAACATGCGTTCACTTCGTTCGAAAATCCAATCGACAAGGTAGCAGACGCCTAGCAGCCCGTGGCAGAAGTGCCCGATTTTGGGCGGTGCGTCAGTAGGCGTGTTTGTGGGTCGTTCCTGAACGAGACGACGAAGTGAAGAGATCGGGGCGACTTTATGGCGTAAAGTGATCGCTGCTCAGCAAAATAGCGGTTGCGGCTTAAATATCCCCGTCCATGCGTCTTGTAAGGCCGTAAACAGCTGGCCTGTAAGGCTTTGGAACGCTCGCGGCTTACCCGCACCCAGCAGTTTCCGCAGAATCAGCGATAAGTTAAACGCGGCTCCGTGGACCAGAAGCCTTTTCAGGATGTTCTCTCGCCCTCGTAAGTGAACCCGTCTCATCGCTCCGGTCTCATACATGTGAGCGAAAGTTCGCTCCGTCAGTTCGCTTCTGACTTTCTGTAGCCGCCTGCCCCGCGCGCCGCGGACCCGCCTCCGGTTTTCATATGTTCGCTGCTGCTCGTCTGCCTTGCCCTTCCAGTTCCGTTTGCCTCGCGCCGGCTCCGGAAGATACGTCCTGACACCCCCGGCGTGCAGGGTCTTCAGCACTTCGCCGCTGTGGTAGCCCTTGTCGGCGACCAGTTCCTCCACCCCGGCTGGACGGATTTCCCGCGCCACTGCCTGCGCTTCGGCCAGTGTCTTGTGGACCGTTTTCGTATCGCCTTCGTTGGCGGGCTCCAGCGTGATTGCCAGCAACGCTCCGCTCGAGAAATCAACGGCGTGTTCGGCTTTATGGGCCAGATGCGTGCGGCCATCCTTCATTCTGGTAATCCGCGCGTCCGGATCTACGGGACTTTTCCACTCCTGGTTGGAGCCCTTCTTCTTCCGCTTCCGGTCCATCCGCGCCAGTTCCTCCCGCGATGGGTTTTCGATGCCCGCTTCCTTCGCCAGACCTTTCAGGTATTCGTTATAAGTCTGCTCATTGTCGCGCCGCACGATGCTCTTCATGGCGGCATTGGCTTCCAGCGTCGTCGCGTCGATCGAAATGGTACGGCCCTGAATCAACCCCTCGGCTGTCAGTATCCTGATTACCCACTTGAAGACAGCTTTGTGAGTCTCCAGCCAGTAGAGCCGCCGCGTTCGCGAAAGGGTCGAGTGGTCCGGGGTCTGTTCATCCAGAGCAAAACCCAGAAAGCGGCGCAGGGAGAGTGAGTCGGCGATGCGCCACGCGATGCCGCGCTCTGAATCCAACCCCTCGAAATACCCGATCAGCAAGGCGCGGAAGTACGTACCCGGAGCCATGCTGGGTCTCCCGTACCGGCTCTTCTTGTAGAACTTGCGGCAAAGCGCTTCCAGCTTCCTGTCAAACTGATGCTGGTCCAGAATGGCGGTGAGCCGGTCGTAGAAAACGTTCCCCGGAGACTGGACGATATCCCGGCTCACGATCCAAAGTTCCTCCTGCCTCTCCCGTCTCTTGCGCGTTCCCATCGCCATGCATAGGAGACGTCCACAACATTTCTCAGGTCACATGTTCTGACGGAAAGATTCACTAAAACCACGGGCTGCTAGCCAGTTAGTGTCATAGCCAGCACTTGGAAGAAACGGGCGGGCATCGCCGAACAGAGCTATCAAGTGTTCTTTGAGAGTCAACTGAAGGCTGGAAAAAAAACGGAGCCGTCTGCATTGCTGTTGGTCGAACTGGAGGATAGGCGCGCCGTCGTCCCAGCGGACCCACTGATTAAACGCGGCCAGCAGTCGTCGAGGGATTCCCCTGCCCATGAAGTCCAGGTAGTCTCTAAACGCCATCAGAATGGTGTCGGAATAGCTGCTTTGAGCGCCCAAAGGGCGTGTGTCAGGCGGAAGTAACGAGTCGATTATTGCGTTGTTATCGTGAAGCAGGCAAGGCAGGTAGCGTTGATAGCAAAAAAGACTTTCGTAGATACTATCGCCACGGCCCAAGTCTTTTAGCCAGCGCTCCTCTACGTCCTTTCCCGCGATGAAAATGAAGCAGATGCCCGAAGTCGTAAGGAGCGTCTTGAGTGAAGAGAGAAGATCCTCTAGTTGGCTCTTAGAGCCTCCAACTTCGGCCGGGCGATCATCGAGCTTGTCGATCTCGTCGAAAACGAACACTATCTTTGTGGGCTCCGAGCGGCGGCGCGGCTTGCTAAGAAGACGGTCCACGAAGCCTCTGAAACCCGAGCGCCGGACGTAAAGGCCCTTGGCAATCGACTGCGAGACTGCAATAACATCCCGTTCCGCAGCTAGGTCGTCGTATCCGAGGAGGGTGACTTCAAATGTGATATCGCGACCTCGTTTCGTGTCGATCTTAATGTCTCCGGGCAGCTTAAGCGGCTTGAGCACGTCAGAGAGACTTATGGAGTTCTCCCATTTGTCGGTCGTTTTGCGAGCAAGGTTGGCAGATGTACGGTAGTATGCCAACGTAAGCCGGGAGCGCGCTTCCGTGTCGATTCGGTCGAATAGACCGCGTTCCGAAAGCTGTTCGTACAATCCACGAATAATGTAATGCATCAACTGAGCTGGCGTAAAAGGCTTCGCAAGGGTCAGATGGAGGTCGAGCACCGTGACGTTCTCGCGGAGTGTTTCGATTGATCTCTTTACGAAGGAGGTCTTCCCGACGCCCCTGTATCCAGTAATCAAGAAAGCCCCGCCTGCGGAATAACGCAGCCGTTCCGCGAACGTGCTCAGATCCCGATCACGGCCCACGAATGCGCTATCGCCCGACGGGGACCACGGTTCGTGAACGAAGCGGAACTCCTTGGCGAGAGGAACTTTAACAATCGATGGGCGGCGTCCTTTCGGTTCGGAGTTCCGGGGATCAACAGGACCGGTTGCATCAGGCCGCGGCGGACGTGGGCATTGCGGGCAACTGGCATAGTACTTTGTATCGAACATCGGATGCCCACGGGGACAATGCCCCAGCGAAGAGGCCAGTGCAGTACGGCAGTTCGTGCAGAACCTGGCGGATTCGCGATTCAACGCTCGACAGCTTGGGCAGGCTATTGACGATGATTGATCCACAAGAAGATGTTAAACCCGGAACGGCTACAAGCTTGACCGAGCGCGCTCGCAGCGTTGTCACGCCTCGGGTTGTCGCATCGGCATTCTGATATCCGTTTGGGATTTCGTACCACGACCCCACGGCTCGGTCTATTGCACGACCGTGGTCGGCTGCTTCTCGCCCGCGCTCGCCAGTCGTTCCTGAATCAGGCGCGTAAGTTCGTCCTGCCTGGTCAACTGGGTCTTCGTGTACTCCTCCGTCACGCGAACCGTGCTGTGGCCAGCGATCTTCGAAGCCTCAATGCTCGAACCGCCGACTTCCTGCCTCCAGGTAATGTTCGCGCGCCGGAAGGAGTGCGGCCCCAGGCCTTCGAAATCGCATCCCTCGGCTGCGGCCGCACGCTTCAACGCCTGCCTCACGCCGGAATCCCAGAGGGGCAAACCGCTATCGTCCGTCCGCGTGAAGACCCACGCCTCCGCTCCGGCCTTGTCCGCGGCTGCCTGGGCCCGGTAGCGCTCGACCAGATATCCGAGGGTGAGCAGCCGTCTGCTGGTCTTCGACTTCGGATCGTCGATGTCGCCGCGCCAGTTTCGCTGAGCGATCTGGAGGATGCCGTTCTTGAGATCGACGTGCCGCCACTGAAGGCCGAGGATTTCGGAGATCCGCGCGCCGGTCGCGATGGCGGTTTCGACGATTAGCAGATTGGGATCGCGGAGCCGGGCCAGGACTTTGACCGTTTCCTCCTCCGTCAGAATTCGCTCCGGTCGGACACTCCACTTCTCCCCGATCTTCACCCTCGACATCGGGTTGCGCCGCCCTTCCGCCCAGTATCCCCATTCATCCGCCTTCGTAAAGATGCCGGACATGATCCCGCGCAGGTCATTCATCATGTGCAAGGAGTCGCACGTCCTGTGGAGCCACTGCTGCACTTCGTCGGGCCGGATCTCGCAGAGGCGATACTCACCCCATTGGGGAACGATTCTCTGGTCCAGGTGGATCGCGTACTTCAGGCGGGTCGGCTTTGCCAGCAGGAATCGCCCGGCGACCTGAGCCTCGACGTGCGTCGTTTTGTATTTCTCAACCATCTTGCTGAACAGGATCAACCCGTCGCCGATCTTGTCCTGAACGGTTGGCTTGTTGATCTTCGCGAGGAATTTGTCCCGCTCGACTTCCGCCTGCTTCTTCGATAGCCGATTGTCGCCCTTGCTCGGGCCGATGGTCTGAAACCTCCGAACAGCCTTTTCCTTACCGCCAGGCAGCACCACGTCGTCCCAATACCGGAAGAACCAGTACGATCCTTTGCGATCCGTCCGCTCGTGAATGTCAGGGTGTTGAACGCGCACTTTGAGTCGTAACCCTCCGGTTAGCGACTGAATGTTAGCGTCACTCGAAAGCATCATGCAAGTACCATAAATTCAATCGTTTACGATCAAATTTCTACCGCCATGGAGCATTCTTTCTGGCAGATATACAGCGTGTGCCGGGCGCGCGTCGTGCCGACGTAGAACTGCCGGACTACCGAATCCCTTCGCAGCCCGTGACTCCGGTACGCGGCGTCGCCAGCAGCACTCAGGTCGGGAAAGAGGAACACCACGTCTGCCTGGCCGCCTTTGACTGAATGAATCGTGCCGACGATCACCCGAGGGATCTGCTCCAGCGCCGTCGATCCGCGCGCAAGCGCGACCGCCAGCGGAAACTGCACGCGGCTGTGGAACTCCGGCGCGATCCGGCGCGACCACCGCCGGAGCGCATAGCAGCGACCACGCTCAAGGATCTGGATGAAGCTGTACCGAGTGCCCGTTGGGGCGTGCGTCTCGACGGGGTTGCCACCGTCTTCCTCGTTCAGCCAGATGGCCCGAAGGACCTTCTTCCGCCCATAGGAAGCTTCAAAGCCTGAGGCCACGAGGCGCTCAGCAGTGTCGAGGGTGCGAAAGCCGAGCGACCTGCCGTCGGCTCCGTAAAAGGGAATCTGGTTTTTATCCATTTGGGAACACCTCGGACGTCGAAGTGGAGGGAGGGGGATTAACGAGCGTCCCGTCGCTCGTGCGTGAGCTTACACAACCGGAATATCAGGTTCCCGAGTCAGTGGTCAACCGTTAAATGATCGGTCTGAAGAAGGTTTGGGCGGGGTGGGCAGGATGGGCAGGATGGGCAGGATGGGCAGTTGGGCCTTATTTGGAAATGCAATTGTTGTCGTCTCCGGCGCACAACAAGCGAAAGCACGATGCCTATTGCCCATTTCGCGTATCTCACACAATCCATTCACGTAACTATGGGCAGGAGCAAATACTTGGTGGGTGCCCAAGGCTCCAGGGGCGGAAAGCAGGCGTGGACTCCAGTTGGACTCCGGTGAAGGTGGTTTGGGGAAGGCGAACGGCGGTAAGTCTATGAAAATTTTTGGTGGACCTGAAGGGATTCGAACCCTTGACCTCTTCCATGCCATGGAAGCGCGCTCCCAACTGCGCCACAGGCCCACTAACAGAAGGTGTTCCCATCATACACCACCGACCCTTGCGGTTGGAATCGCCCCATTCGCGATTCCTCCGAACCCTGCAAGCCGACACTTGCATCCTACAATGAAAGCGATGCGGAACCCGCACCGGCATGTCCCGGTGGCTCTTGCACTCATATCTGCCTCCCTGTCGAGCTCGTGTAATCCCAGCGCGCTCTTCAAGACGACGCGCACCATCGTCCGTCACGGCAAAACGGCCCTCGCGGCGCAGACTCTCCTCGTCGCCAACCGCGACCAGCTGAACGACCGCATCTCGCGCCTCTACAGCGCTATCAATTCCTTTCAGGCGACCGTCGACCTCACGCCGTCCTCCGGCAGCGTTTACCAGGGCCGCATCACGGAAATCAAAGACCTCCGCGCCTTCGTGCTGTTTCGGAAACCCGCCGAAATCCGCATTCAGGGACAAACCCCGGTCATCCGCACGCCGGCTTTCGACATGGTGTCGAACGGCAACGATTTCCGCTTTTTCCTGAATTCCAAAAACCTCTTTATCCAGGGCGCCAACGACGCACCCACCGTCTCGAAAAATAAAATCGAAAACCTTCGCCCGGAAACCTTCTTCTCATCCATGCTGATCCGCCCCGCCGACGGCAACACGGAAGCTCCGGCGCTGATGGACCAGACCGACGAAGATAACGCCCTCTATATCCTCGTTTTCCTGCGCAAAAATCCGGACGGTCAGATTCGCCAGATCGTCTCGCGGAGCGTCTGGTTCGACCGGCTCGATCTCAGCATCGTCCGCCAGATGGTCTTCGACGATGAAGGCGCCATCGTCAGCGACACCCGCTACTCCAAATGGCAGCCGTTCAGCGGCGTGCTCTTTCCCGCCCATATCGACATCAACCGGCCCAAGGACGCTTACGGAGTGGTCATGGACGTGATGGACATGAAAATGAATAAGGTCATGACCGACGAGCAGTTCACCCTGAAGCAGCCCGAAGGCGCGCAGTTGCAGGTTGTCGGAGCCCCGAAGGAAGCGCATTGATTTTCAAACTGGTTCTGGAAAATGTGCGGCACCGCCCGGTCCGCACGCTGCTGAGTATTCTGCTGATCGCGGTTCCCGTTACTCTGATTCTCACCATCATCGGCCTGAGCATCGGCTTCTTCGAAGATTCGCGGAAACGTTCCGGCGGCGTGGGCGCCGATATCCTGGTCAAACCGCCCAGCGCGAACGCCATCACGTTCAGCGCGGTCACCATGCCCGCGAAAATCATCGACGTTCTGCTCACCCAGCCGCATGTCGTGCAGGCCATGGGCACCGTGGTGAATCCCACCAGCGGCTTTCTCGAAGCGCTCAACGGCATCGACCCGGCGGCCTTCGACAAGATGAGCGGCGGCTTCGTCTACGATCAGGGCCACGGCCTGCAGGGGCCCGACGACATCGTTCTCGACTCCTGGTATGCCGCGCAGCACCACCTGCGGGCCGGCGGCACCATCAATCTTTCGAATAAGGACTGGCACATCGCCGGTATCGTGCAGCCCGGCAAGCTCGGCCATATGTTCGTGCCGATCAAGACCCTGCAGGAGATGGTGGGCGCCTCCGGGCACGTCAGCCAGGTCTTCGTGAAGCTCGACGATCCCGCCAACACCACGGCCGTGGTCGCCGCGCTGAAAGCCAAATTCGACAATTATCCGATCTATTCGATGGAAGAACTGCAGTCGCTGCTCTCGGTGGACAACATCCCGGTGCTGAAGACGTTTATCAACGTGATTATCGGTCTGGCCGTGCTGATCGGCTTCGCGGTGGTTTCGCTGTCGATGTATATGGCCGTGCTGCAGCGGACGCGCGAGATCGGCATCCTGAAATCTCTGGGCGCCACCAAAGCCTTCGTGATGGGGATTATTCTCGCGGAGGCCTTCTGCCTTGGCCTGGGCGGCACCGTTCTCGGCATCCTGCTGAGCTATGCATCGCGTCTCGCCATCCAGGCGTTCATGCCACAGGCGATTGTGTACTCGTGGTGGCCCATCGCGGGCGGCATCGCCATGGGCGCGTCGCTGCTGGGCGCCCTGTATCCCGGCATGATGGCCGTGCGGCAGGATCCGATCGAGGCCCTCGCGTATGAATAACGGCGATCCGATCATTCACGTCCGCGACCTGCGCAAAGTCTACGTGACGGGCAAGGTTTCCGTGGAAGCGCTGCGGGGCGTGAACCTGGACGTACCGGCGGGCGAATTCCTGTCGATCGTCGGCCCTTCCGGCTCCGGAAAATCCACCCTTTTCCACATCGTGGGTGGCCTCACGCCCCCGACCTCCGGCGAAGTGGTCGTCGCCGGTCACAACGTCTCCGGCGTGGGCGACGCAGGCCGCACCGAACTGCGCCGCAAGTACGTCAGCTTCGTCTTTCAGAAGTTCAATCTGCTGCCGAATCTGAGCGCGAGGGATAACATCCGCACGGCGCTCTATATCTCCGGCCAGCCGACCGATCCGTTTTCCGGCGAACTGAACAATGTCCTCTCCATGCTGGGCATCGCCGGCCGCCTGGATCACAAGCCCAGCGAGATGTCCGGCGGCGAACAGCAGCGCGTCGCCATCGCCCGCGCCCTGGCCACCAGGCCGGCCATCCTGCTGGCCGACGAGCCCACGGGCAACCTCGATACCGCGAACTCCCTCGCCGTCCTGAAAATTCTGCGGGATCTGAACGAGCGCCTCGGCCAGACCATCCTCATGATTACGCACAACACGGAAGCCGCCGAGTACGGCCACCGGATCGTGCACATGCGCGACGGTCTGATTGTCGACGCTTAGACCAGCTGCCCGCTCCGCCTGCCGATGATCTCCCGAAGCCGCCCGATGCCGGCCGCCCAGTCGGGGAAGAGGTCCAGGCACTGCGTCTCCCGTGTGATCCGCGCCGGTACGCGGCAGGGATCCAGCCGGACCGGAATCAGATAGACGTCGTCCAGCGGCACCCGGCTCGCGCACTCCAGCGCCTGCCGCACCTCCGCCTGAAACCCGCCTCGTTTGCCCGCCGAGTTCCGGGAAAAGCACGCCACGAAGAAGTCCGCGTCTTCAATTGCATCCTGGATGCGCCGCGGCCAGTTCTGTCCGGGCAGCAGTTTCCGGCGATCGAGCCACGGCGCAAAGCCGAGCGCCTCCAGATCGGTATACAACCGCTCAGCCGCCGCGCCATCCTCGGCCGCGTAGGCGATGAACACCCGGGGGCGCGTGCCCTCGTGAAAGGTGATCTGTCCCGCGTCGTCGCGCCGGAACACCCCCAGCCCGTCGATCTCGACAGCCGGCGCGTCCCGCAGCGAGCGGCAAATCAAGATCGCCAGCTCTTCAGCGCTCATGGCTCTCCGGGCGGAATACCCACCGCCTCCCCGGGTTGCCCTTCTCCGGTCGAATCGTGCCCAGACCGGGCAGGTGCGCCGGCTGCCCGCGCCGCAGTGTGCGCAGGATCTCGTTCACCACCTGATCCACCTGATCGGCCACTGCGCCGGGCTCAACTCCCCGCAGGGCGGCCACCTGTTTGATGAGTTCGGACTTCTTCATGCGATTCACAGCTACCATGAAGCGGTCCGGGGAATCGTCTAAGTTATTGAAGGAACTGGCTAACATACGCGTTACTGCCAAATCCCCCCGGCTCCGCGCGGCCCGCTTGCCCCGGCAAATCGCCGCGGAACCTCTGCGGTTTCAGAATTCCCTCCCCCCGACCGGGCGTTTTCCTCCGGTTTCAACCCCTTTCCGCAACATTTGCGCTCCTTAATGTTCCGATAAACTATTGAAAACAATCACGCAGGGCAGGGGTGCCAACAGATGAACTGAATTTAATCACAGCTTAAGGTCCGGTTCATGTTGGGTTGGATATGATTCACCCAGACGCATTTCGTCGGAATCTAAACAAAGGAAATCAACACAATGAAAAAGATCCTCGCACTCGCAATCGGCTTCGGCCTCGTTCTCGGCACCGTCTCCTTCGCCCAGGACAAGATGGACGACAAGAAGACCGAAAAGAAGGGCAAGAAAAAGGGCAAGAAGACCACCGAAGACAAAAAGATGTAGTTTTTCCGGGCTGACTGTCCGGTCCGCCGGACGGTCAGCCCACCGCTTCACCCGCCCGCTCTGTCCCCTCCCTCCTGCTCCAAATCCCCTGTAGTTCCGCTCCTCCTTGACGGCCCTCTTCGTTTCCTTTAATCTCTAGTTGTGCATGGGGAATTGAGGTATTTCGTCGGATGAACGTCTCCGTAAAAGGAGAGTACGCTCTCCAGGCGATCTTCGACCTTGCCTCGCAATCCGGTTCCGATCCCGTGAAAATCGCCGAAATCGCCCGCCGCCAGCAGATTCCCCAGAAATTTCTGGAATTAATTCTGGCCAGCCTCAAACAGGGCGGCTTCGTCGAATCGAGACGTGGCGCCGAAGGCGGCTATCTTCTGGCCCGCCGTCCCGAATCCATTACCGTCGGCGAAGTCCTGCGCTTCGTCGAAGGCCGCCAGGAAGAGCGATCGCGCCAGCGCCGTCAGGCCGAAACCCCTCTGTCCGATCTTTGGGAACGCGTCGACAAATCCATCGACACCGTTCTCGACAACGCCACCTTCGCCCAACTCGTGCGCGAGTGGGCGGAAAAACACAGCCGCTTTGTACCGAACTGGGAGATCTGAATGTACTACCAAGACAATTCGTTTAGCATCGGCCGTACCCCGCTGGTCAAACTGAACCGCGTGATTGACGGAGCCCCTGTCACGCTGCTGGCCAAAATCGAAGGCCGCAACCCGGCCTATTCCGTGAAATGCCGCATCGGCGCATCCATGATTTGGGATGCGGAAAAGCGCGGCATCCTGAAACCCGGCAAAGAGCTCATCGAGCCCACCAGCGGCAACACAGGCATCGCGCTCGCCTTCGTCGCCGCCGCCCGCGGCTACCGCGTGACGCTCTCCATGCCGGAAACCATGTCTCTCGAGCGCCGCAAAGTCCTGCTCGCTTTTGGAGCCCGCCTCGAACTGACTGAAGGCTCCCGTGGCATGGGCGGCGCCATCGCCAAAGCACAGGAAATCGTCCAGTCGGACCCGGACCGCTTCGTGCTCCTGCAGCAGTTCGAGAACCCGGCCAATCCCGACATCCACGAAAAGACCACCGGACCCGAGATCTGGAACGACACCGACGGTGAGATCGACGTCTTAGTGTCCGGCGTCGGCACGGGCGGCACCATCACCGGCGTTTCCCGCTACATCAAAAACGAAAAAGGGAAGAAGATCACCTCCGTTGCGGTGGAACCGACGGCCAGCCCGGTGATCACGCAGACGTTGTCGGGGGCGACACCGAAACCCGGTCCTCACAAAATCCAGGGTATCGGCGCGGGCTTCGTGCCTCGCAATCTCGACCTCAGCATCGTGGACCGTGTCGAACAGGTGACCAACGAGGAATCCATCGAAATGGCCCGCCGCCTGGCGCGCGAAGAAGGCATCCTGGCCGGCATCTCCTGCGGAGCCGCCACAGCCGCCGCCGTCCGGATCGCGAAACAGGAGGAATTCCGCGGCAAAACCATCGTTGTGGTTCTGCCCGATTCAGGTGAGCGCTACCTCAGCAGCGTCCTCTTCGAAGGCATGTTCGAGGCCTGATCTTTTTTTAATTGGCGGGCGTAACGTTGCCGGATACGCCCGCGCCCTTACGTTCAAATCCCCGTTACGACAAGCGGGCGCAATCACCCCTTTCACCCTAAAGATGCGCCCGCACCCCTTTCTTTCTCGTCAGCACATCCAAAAATCACGAACGAAGTAGAATTGCAGTTGCAGGTGTCTATGCCACTCCGCATCGCGATCTCGCTGGCTTTCTTGCTGTCCTGCCTGGCCCTGGCGCAGGAACCGCCTGCCATTGAAAAAACGCCGAAAACCGCCGTTCTCCGCAACTCCGGAGAGCCCCTCCTGCTCCCCTTCACCTGCGCGGAAGACGAACTGCAGTCCGTCGGCCTGCTTTGCACCGAAGACGAGCCCTGCTCCATCTATCTGGAGCTCTCCAACCTCGCCATAGCGGGAAAGAAAATCTTCCTCGCCGGCAACCTGCACTCCACCTCCGCCACACTCTCTTCCATCCTGCTCAGTTCCGACGACAGCGGCGCCACCTGGAAAGAGCCCACCCCCCGCGTGCATGGCGCAGCCCTCGAACAACTCGAATTCTACGATCTGGATCACGGCTGGGCCGGCGGCGAAACGCAGTACCCGCTCCCCCGCGATCCCTTCTTTCTGGTCACCACCGATGGCGGCGCCACCTGGCGGCAGCGCGCCGTCACCGAAGACGGCGGACCCGGCTCCCTGCAGCGCTTCTGGTTCGATTCCGCGCAGCATGGCGAACTCATCGTGGACGCCGGCAAACGCGCCCCCAGCGGACGTTATCTCGATTACGAGTCCGAAACGGGCGGCGAAAGCTGGATGATTCGCAGCACCACCGCCGAGGCCCCGAAAATCAAACGCGCCCCCGCCGCCTTCGACAATCCGGATTTCCGCCTCCGCGCGGGCGCCGGAGGCAAGGCTTACCAGATCGAAAAGCGCCTCGGGGAAAAATGGGAGCCCGTGGCCTCCTTCCTGATCGAGGTCGCCACCTGCAAACTCAAAGCTCCCGAAGCCAAAGAGCCTCCGCCGCAGACTCTGACCGACGACCCCGATCCGAAAGAGGACAAAGACTACGTGGAAGAACTGCACCTCGGCGGCGATCCGAAAACCACCACTCGCCAGGTCGGCAAAACGCCGGCCAAACCCGCCGCTAAATCTCCCGCGCCGAAACCCGCCCCGAAGGTCATTCCCCAATGAAAGTCATCCCCGAGTAATGTCCGCAGCCAGCCTCGCCGTCGATCTGGAAGTCTTCCGCAACCTCTTCGTCTCTATCGCCGAAGAGATGGGCACGGTGCTGCGCAAAACCGCCTTCAGCGCCAACATCAAAGAGCGCCGCGACTACTCGTGCGCCATCTATGACGCTGCCGGTGAGACGCTCGCCATGGGCGACCACATGCCGGTCCATCTGGGCGCCATGCCGCTCTCCGTCCGGCACGCCCTGGACGCCTTCGATCTCCGCCCCGGCGACGTCGCCATCGTGAACGACCCCTTCCGCGGCGGCACCCATCTGCCGGACATCACCGCCGTCTCCGGTGTTTTTCTCGGCTCCAAAACCGCCCGCGCGGACTTCTACGTTGCCAGCCGCGCCCACCACGCCGATGTCGGCGGCATGAGCCCCGGCTCCATGCCTCTGGCCCGCGAGATCTACCAGGAAGGCCTCCGCATTCCCCCGGTGCTGCTCTTCCGGGGCGGCGAAGTCGTGCCGGATGTCATGGGCCTGATCCTTGCCAATGTCCGCACGCCGGAGGAGCGCGAAGGCGATCTGCTCGCCCAGGTGATGGCAGGTCGGCGGGGCGAGGAACGGCTGCGCGAAATCACCCGCCGCTACGGTCTGCCACGCGTGAAACGCAGCGCCGCCCGCCTGCTCGACTACACCGAGCGCATGACGCGCGAGATGCTCCGCGCCCTGCCCGCCGGCGAGTACTCCTTCGAAGACTTTCTGGACAACGACGGCATCACCGAAGACCCCGTCCGCATCGCCGTCACCCTTCGCCTCCGGGGCGACCATGCCGAGGTGGATTTCACCGGTTCCAGTCCGCAGACCGCTGGCTCCGTCAACGCCAATTACGCCATCGCCGTCTCCGCGGCCATGTACTGCTTCCGCTGCCTGATTCGCGCCGATGTCCCCTACAATGCCGGGCTGCTGCGCCCCATCCACATCCACGCGCCGGAGCGTTCCGTCGTGAATGCCGGCCTGCCCGCCGCCATGGCCGCCGGCAACGTGGAAACCTCGCAGCGCATCACGGACGCCATTCTCGGCGCGCTGGCCAAAGCCGTGCCGGAGCGCATTCCCGCCGCCAGTTCCGGCACCATGAACAACCTGAGTTTCGGCGGCTGGGACACGCTCCGCAACCGACCATTCGCCTACTACGAGACCATCGCGGGCGGCATGGGCGCGTCGGCTGACGCCCCCGGCCGCTCCGCCACCCACACCCACATGACCAACAGCTGGAACACGCCCACGGAGGCGTTCGAGCACCAGTATCCTCTGATCGTTCGCTCCTACCGGATTCGCGGCGGCTCCGGTGGCGCCGGCGCGCACCCCGGCGGCGACGGCATCGTCCGCGAACTCGAATTTCTGGAAGACGCCGACGTCACCATCCTCTCCGACCGGCGCCAGCGCGGCCCCTGGGGACTGCAGGGCGGGGAACCCGGCGCGCCCGGCGTCAATCAGGTGCTCACCGACGGCGTTTCGCGCGAGGTGCCCGCCAAAGTCCGCCTCGCCATCAAACGCCACGAAACCCTTCGCATCGAATCTCCCGGTGGCGGCGGCTGGGGCGCCAAACCGACGGAAAACGCGTGAAGGTCTCCCGGACCGAGCGGCTATCTCTCGCCGCTCTGCTTGCGATTCTGACCTGGTTCACCTGGCGCGGCCTCACCCAGTACTACTCGGGCGACGACATGATGAACATGTACGGCGCCTGGAAGCTCAACCCGTGGACCCTGGCCAAAGCGCAACTCTTCTTCTGGATGCCCGTCTACCGGCCCGCCGGCGGCGCGGTTTACCGCCTGTTTTACGCCGCCTTCGGTTTCCATCCCGAACCGCTCTACGTGTTCAGTTGGCTGCTGCTGGTCGTCAATGCCGTGCTTGCCTGGCGCTGGTTCCGCGCCATCTCGGCCAGCGCCGCCGTGGCTCTGATCGCGCTCTCGCTCACCCTGGTCCACGGCACGTTTCAGGACCTCTACATCAGCGCCGGCACCATCTACGACCGCCTCTGGTTCCTCTTCACCGTCCTCGGGCTCACCCTCTATGCCCGGCGCGACTGGCGCTTCCGCCTCTCCCTGCCCGCGCAACTCGGCATCGGCCTGCTCTGCATTCTCTCCATGGGTTCGAAGGAAAGCGGCGTCGCGCTGCCCGTGCTGCTGGGCCTGTACGAACTGATCTTCCACTTCCCGGAAGTCCGTCGTCAGCGGGCCATTCGCGCCTGGCTTCGTGACGTCGCGCCGCTCTTTGCCACCCTCGCCGTCCTTTCTCTCGTGTTCGTCCTGCTGCGTGTCCGGCACACCCCCGAACTCGCCACCACCCCCGCTTACCGCCCGCACGCCAGCATCACGCTTTGGCTCACGCGCGTCGCCGACTACCTCAGCCTGCTCACGTACCACCACGTGACCTTCACCATCCCGACCTGCGCCCTCTTCCTCGTGCTGCTCACCGCCGCGGCCATCGTTCTGCGCAACCGCGAAATGATCTTCGGACTGGGTTTCTTTGTGGTCACCATCACGCCGGTCGCGCTCATCGCCAACCGTCCCGGCTACGTGCTCTACGTGCCGGATCTCGGCCTGGGACTTTACTTCGCCGCGGCCCTGGGCCTTCTGATCGGCCGCATTCCCCTGCCTCACAAAGCCCGCGACTTCGCCGCCTTCGCCCTGATTACGCTCGCCGTCGCCTGGTTCCACCAGCGCAACTGGCCCGCCCCTTTCGATCCCGAATACTCGCCCGAGCGCCGCCTCGCCGAACAGCTTCGCCGCGACTACCCGAAGCTGCCCCCGCAATCGAAACTGCTCTTCGTCAGCGACGCGTTTCCGAAGCCCGCCTACGACCTGCTCTTCACCGTCCGCCTGCTTTATCAGGACGATTCCATCGCCGTCCAGCGGCTCGACGCGCCCAAAGACCAGCAGCCCGATCCGCAACAGCCGCTCGCCTACGACCATGTGTTCGTCAGCAGCGGCTCCGGCTACCTCGAACTCGACAATCGCGACTACGCCGAATCCGTCCGCCTGCACATTCTGCGCGACTTCGCGGTGGGCCGCGAGATGGACGCGCGCCGCCGCGACTTCGACGCCTACGTCGTCTCCGGAGTTGGCGAAGGCGACCCCAGCAATCCGACGCGATGGACCACCCCCCGCGCCACGCTCAAGTTCGATCTCTACCCCGCCCCCGCGCGCTTCACCGCGAAGTTCTGGCTGCCGGATTTCGTCGCGAAAACGCCCGGGCGCACGCTCTCCGTTCTCGTGAACGGCAAAGAGATCGGCACGCAGCCTTTGGACAAAGAGGGCATGAATGAGCTCAGCTTCCCTGTGGCCCCCGGCCAGATCACACCGAACGGCTTCACCTTGGTGGAGATGAATGTGGCCAACCCGTACAGAGATCCGGCAGGGCAGGACTTCGGGGTCGTGCTGCTGCGCGCCGGCTTCGTTTACTGAGGCTTCTTAAAAAGGTCTTTCAAGCGAGTCTTCAGGTTTTCCATCATCCCCGGCTTCGGCGGCGCGGGGTGAATCGCGATGTGCGCCACGTCGTCCACCGGCACCTCCTCGTCCTCCTCCGCAGGCTTCTCGCAGGGCCGTTCGCCGGCTGCGTGCACCGAATTCCCGGTCAGCGTGTACATCTTGCGCACGCGCACGCCGTCCTCGCGTTCCAGGCACACGGAGAACTCACCCGGCTTCACCAGCACCGGAAAAAACCCGCGCTCCCGGCGCTTTATATAAGCAGTCTCATACCGGTGCCGGCGGATATTCCACGAAAACACGCGATAGCCGTCGAAATCGTGATCCTCGCCCAGGCTCATCGCCGTGGTCCACAACCAGATATTCTTCTTCTCGCCGTTATCTTCGACGCTGCCGATCGGGAAATATGACGTGATGCGGTGGCCTTCCGCATACTGCGCCACCTCGTCCGGAATCGCCATATAAACGCGGCTGGTCAGCACCCAGCCGCTCTGGCCGCTCTGCGTCCGAATCAGCGTCCAGTCGTCCCGCGCGGCGGGCGGCAGGTTCTCTTCCGGAATCAGCGACCGTTCCTTCGAAAGCGCCACCCAGTCCGGCGGTGGTGACGGCGGCACGGGCGGCGGCGGTGGCGGCAGCAGGGATGACGCTTTGACCTTTTTCGACTTCTTTTCGATCTTCGGCTTCGGCGCCACCAATTGGCGTTTCGGCATCGGCCCGCGCGCGATTACGCGATGCGCAATCACGTCGAACTTCTCGCCCACTTTCACCTGGATGAAGCTGGCGGAGAGGCGATTCGGCTCCGTATGCACGTTGAGCACGTCGAATGACGTTGCCACGCCCTGCGACGGAAGATCCGCCGCGCCGTTCGACAGCGCGCGCAACCGTTTCATCTGCGCGGTGTCGAGCAACTGGCGGTCGTCTGTCCAGCCTTCCGCGCCTTTGGGCGTCCGGACCCGGTACCAGCGCCGCCGCTGCCCCACAATCTCCAGCCGCTCCCCGTGGTGCACCACCGCCGCCGCGGGCGACTTCGGATCGATGTCCTTATGCAGATTCAGCGTCGCCGGGCCCACGTACGCTTCCCCGATCGCCGGGTCGCGCTCCGGCGCGGTGCCGCACGCGGACAGGGCGAGCGCGAGAGAGATTGTAAGTGGGAATTTCAGAGGCACCGCTCTGCTGTCAGGATATCGTGATCATAGCTGCGCTCCGCGCCGTCATCAGAGCTGTGCTCCGCGCTGTCGCAACAGCGCCGACAGGTCGTCTCTCCCCCGCGCCACCATGCGGGCCAGAGGCGTCTCCCCATCCTCCGGACGCGCGGGACGGGTCAGGCACTCGGCGAACGGACGCTGCAGCGCCGCCGGATCCCGCGCCAGAATCGAGGGGATGAGGTCCGCCCGGTCGTAGTCCAGGGCGTCGAAAAGACAGACTGCCCCCTCGTCCAGCAGCAGATCGCGCGTGGCCGTCTGATCGAAGAAATCTGCCCAACCCACGGGCGTGGCGTCATAGAAAGGTTCGCGAATGCGGGGTGAGGCGCCCCTCGACAACAGAAACCGGACCATCGCGACGTCGCCCCGGCCCGCGGCGATATGCAGGGGCGCCACTTCATCCAGACAATCGGCATCGAAACCGAGCCCGATGGCCAGCCGCGCCGCCTCGACACGCCCCGTGCCCGCAGCCTTGTTCACCAGGTATTGCGGAGCCCGCGACAGCAGATCCGGCACGCGCTCCAGCAACGCCCGCGCGCCCGTCTCATCGCCGCTCAGCACCAGAGACTGGAGCAGACTGACATCGCTCAGCTCTTCGACCGAAGCACCGGCTTCTTCCAGCATCCGCGCGATCGCGAGATTGCCGCCCTCCATCGCGTGTCGCCACGGCGTCTTCGACTCAAACTCCGCCGCCGTGTCCGCGCCGTGAGAAAGCAGCAAACGCACCAGCTCCGCGCGGTCTTCCCGAGCCGCCCGGCAAAGCTCCCGCCCCGTCAGCGCCACATCCGACGCAAGCCCGTGCCGCAACAGAATCTCCAGGGACGCCGCCGGATTGATCCACAGCGCCCAGCGGTCGGCCGGATCGGCGCCGTGCGTGAGCAGCAGTTCCGCCAGTTCGCGCCATCGCGGATGCGGCGGCTGATTCGCCAGTCCCGTCGACCCGCCCCCGAACGTTCCGGTCAGCGCCGTAAAACGCCGCGCCAGTTCGCTGCCCGGCGGGTCGTTGTTCTTGAGAGTGAACGTCTTCGCGTCCGCCCCGTGCGCCAGCAGGAGTTTGGCGGCTTCGTAAGTCGACCGGCCCGCCGATTCCGGAATGCGCGAATAACACGCGCAGTAGAGCGGCGTCCAGCCATGCGGACCTGGCCGATTCACGCTCGCCGGATCTGTTTCAAGAAACCCCGCGACAGCCGACGTATCGCCCGCCGCGGCCGCCGCCCAGATATCGGCGCCGCTCAGTTCCGGCTGCGCTACCAGCATCTCCCGCGAACGCGCCTGGAAAGACCGGTGGTCAAAATGGGGATCGTCATAACACAGGCACGCCAGCCCGACAAACTCCTCTGTTTCCGCCACAGCCCCACCATAACTCGGCGCCCCGACTCGGTCAATGGTTGTATGGCCCTCGTATTGTAGAGTGTGAAATGTCCGGAGGTGAGACGCATTGGATACGCTGACGCCCGCGCAACGAAGTGAGCGTATGAGCCGTGTCCGCGCCACGGATACCAAACCGGAGATGACCGTTCGCCGTCTTGTTCACGGGATGGGTTTCCGCTATCGTTTGCACGCCGGGAACCTTCCGGGACGGCCTGATCTGGTGTTTTCGGCCCGGGGCAAAATCATTTTCGTGCATGGCTGTTTCTGGCACCGGCACGGAACATGTAAAAATACGAGATGGCCAAAATCCCGGCTCGACTTCTGGAAGCCAAAGCTGGAGACCAACCGCGCTCGCGACTTGGCCACGCAAAGAGTGCTTCGCCGGCTGGGCTGGAAAGTACTGGTTGTCTGGGAATGCCAGCTAAAGAATCTCGACAAAACCGCCGAAAAGATCAAGAGGTTCCTCGAAAACGAAACATGAGGCCGGCTGATCCGAGGCAAAAGAATCTGAGGTCTGTTGAGCTTTTTACAGGGGCGGGCGGTCTCGCGCTGGGACTGGAAAGCGCTGGATTCCACCATGACACTGTCGTGGAGAGAGACAGGTTCTGTTGTGACACCATCCGCAGCAATCAGGCCCGGGGTTATGCTCCGCTGAACGGATGGCGCCTGTTCTCCGGCGATGTCCGCGATTTCGATTACGCAACGATTCGGGACGAGGTCGATCTCCTGGCTGGAGGACCGCCTTGCCAGCCCTTCTCTATTGGCGGGAAACACAAAGGGCACGAGGATCGGCGCGATATGTTCCCGGAGATGGTGCGAGCCGTGAGGGAATTGCGCCCCCGCTCGATCCTGGTGGAAAACGTGAAAGGCCTCACCCGGAAGACCTTCGCCAATTACTTCCATTACATTCAGCTGCAGTTAAGTCACCCCGAGGTCGTGCGGAAGGCGGATGAGGATTGGCCGGAGCACCGCGCCAGACTCGAGCAGCACCATACCAGGGGGAAATGGCGCGGACTCGAGTACAACGTGGTCGCCCGATTGGTAAACGCCGCCAATTACGGCGTTCCCCAAAAGCGCGAGCGCGTGTTCTTTGTAGGGTTTCGATCCGATCTCGGAGTGGAATGGAACTTTCCTGACGAAACCCACGCTCTCAATTCTTTGCTGGTGGAGCAGTGGGTCACCGGCGACT
Source organism: uncultured Acidobacteriia bacterium (assembly GCA_903851195.1). GTDB lineage: Bacteria > Acidobacteriota > Terriglobia > Bryobacterales > Bryobacteraceae > BOG-234. Next base: position 37,896 of record CAINNJ010000020.1, on the reverse strand, counting down.
ATTGGGAACGGCACGCGATTTCCACGAAAAACCGTCCGGCCATGCCGTCACGATTCGCGGCCAGGGTGAAGCACCTTGCTTCCGAAGAAAGCCTGGATCTGTTCGCCCCAAAGGCATGGAAAACCGTGCGGGACGTAATTGCGGATTTACCCGATCCGGCATGCGGAAACAGCGGGATCTCAAACCACGTGCACAACCCGGGCGCGCGCAGTTACACCGGACACACCGGAAGTCCACTCGACGAACCCGCCAAAGTGCTGAAAGCGGGCGACCACGGCGTCCCCGGCGGCGAGAATACCGTCGTCCTTCCGGACGGCGCCGTCCGGTATTTCACCGTGCGCGAATCCGCCCGCATTCAGACATTTCCGGACGAATATGCGTTCGATGGATCCTGGACGGAATCGATGCGCCAGCTTGGCAACGCCGTGCCGGTCATGCTCGGCGAGGTAATCGCTTCAGGTATCCGGCAAAAGCTCTCACTTTTGATATAAATGGAGAGTTGGATTCCGTATACAATCCGCTTGACAAGAAGAACCTCGGAATCAGCGTTCGCGACGCGCTCCTGAGCCAGCCCGTAAATCCCATGCCTCCCGGCCGTTTCAGGGGTGCCGGAATTTACGCCATTTATTACACGGGTTCCTTCAAAGCCTATCTTCCAGTCAGCGAGCAAAACAGAGGCGAAAAGTTTGCCTGCCCGATCTATGTCGGCAAGGCGGTCCCCGGCGGTTCCCGCAAGGGCGGAATCATCAGGGATCCGGAGGGATCGGCGGCAATTGCGAACCGAATCAAACACCATTCCGACTCGATAGCGGCCGCCCGCAATCTGAAGCTTGAGGATTTCCACTTCCGCTATCTTGTTGTTGACGATATCTGGATACCGCTCGGCGAGGCGTACATGATCGACGCCTTCCAGCCTGTCTGGAACAAGATTGTGGAAGGATTTGGGATCAAAACGCCCGGAAAGCGGCGAAAAGATCAATACACATCCATCTGGGATACCTTGCACCCAGGCAGGCATTTCGTGGAAAAGCTGGGGCTGCCGCCGAATCCGAAAAATGCCGACGCCATTCGCAAGGAAGTCGAGCGGTACCTGGCCATGCCGCGGGAGGACAAAGCGCGCCTTCCCGTCAAAGACTTTGGAGATGACGACGCCGTTCAGGACGAGGATTAATGGAAGGCGGGGGTCCGCCGTGTCATGTTCGTTATGAAAGCAGGCAAGGACTCCCGGAATGTTCACTAAATCCACCCAACAAACAACGCTGTTCCTGATCGCCGCCGCCGCGGCGTACGCGCAGAACCGGCCCATCACCATCCGCGCCGGCATGGTTCTCGACGGCAAAGGCGGCGTCCAGCGCAACGCGACGCTTACCGTCGTCGGCTCGAAACTCGAAAAATCCGACTCCCAAACCAAAACCGTCACCTACGATCTCCGCAACTTCACCGTGCTGCCCGGCATGATCGACACCCACGTCCACATCGCCTGGCACTTCGGCCCGGACGGCCGCTACCAGCCGCGGGACGATTCACAAGCCACCGCGCTCGGCTACGCGCTGGAGAACGCCTGGGTCACCCTCATGGGCGGCTTCACCACCGTCCAGAGCGTGGGCAACCCCATCGATGCCGATGCGCGCGCCGCCATCAACCGCGGTGTGATTCCCGGCCCGCGTCTGCTCACCTCCCTGCGCGCCATCAGCAACCCCGCCATGACGCCCGACCAGATCCGCGAAGCCGTCAGGAAAATGAAAGCGGACGGCTCCGATCTGATCAAAATGTTCGCCTCGAAGAGCTTTCGCGACGGAGGCGGCGCCACCCTGAGCAAAGAGCAGATCGAAGCGGCCTGCGGAGAAGCTAAAGCCCAGGGCCTGCGCACCATCGTCCATGTGTACGGCCCCGAAACCATCACCCAGGTTGCCGACGCCGGCTGCAACGCCGTGGAACACGGCACGCTGATCACTCCCGAAGTCCTGAAGCACCTCGCGGCTAAAGGAACTTACTTCGATCCCAATATCGGTCTCGTCGCGCAGAACTACCTCGAACACCGCGCTAACTATCTCAACATCGGCAATTACACGGAAGAAGGCATGGCCGCGATGTCACGCTCCATCCCCGTCTCCCTGCAGGTCTTCAAACAGGCGCTGGCGACGCCCGGCCTGAAGATCATTTTCGGCACCGACGCCGTTGCCGGCGCCCATGGCCACAACGTGGAAGAACTGATCTATCGCGTGCAGAAAGGCGGGCAGAATCCCCTCGCCGCCATCACTTCGGTTACTTCACTTTCCGCTGAATCGCTCAACATGGGAGATCAGATCGGCACGCTCGCTCCGGGCATGCAGGCCGACCTCATCGCCGTGGATGGCGATCCGCTCAAAGACATCACCGCCCTGCGCCGCGTCGTCTTCGTCATGAAGGGCGGCAAGGTTTTCAAAGCGCGATAACTCCGCGTGCCTACGCCAGCGGCAGCCCGGAATCCTTCAGCGCCCGCCACCCGCCATCCAGCGAAATCGCGTTCGTATACCCCATCCGCTGCAGATTGTCCGCCACCAGCGCGGACCGGAACCCGCCCCCGCAGTAACAAACCAGCGTCGTGCTCTTATCCGGGTACTTCGTCTCGACGTCCCGCTCGATGATCCCGCGGCTCAGGTGCACCGCGCCCGCCAAATGCGCCGCGCCGAACTCGTGATCCTCGCGGACGTCCACCAGAACATGCGGCGTCCCCTCGTCGAGCATCTTCTTATAACCGGCAATATCGGTCTCTTTGACGCGCGCCTTCGCGTCGTCGACCAAAGCAAGAAATCCGGGATTATGTTGCATCGTCTCTACTCTACCCGCTGAATCGTCGCGCCCGCGCCGGACAGCTTCGCCTCGATATTCTCGTACCCGCGGTCGATATGATAAACCCGGTCGATCACCGTTTCACCCCGCGCCACCAGCGCCGCCAGCACCAGCGACGCGCTCGCCCGCAGGTCGGACGCAATCACGCCCGCGCCCGTCAGCTGACTCCGCCCCGCCACAATCGCCTTCCGCCCGTCAAGCCGGATATTCGCCCCCATGCGCATCAGTTCCTGGGCATGCATGAAGCGGTTTTCGAAAATCGTTTCTTCGATAATCGAAATCCCGTCCGCCTGCGTCATCAGCGCCATATACTGCGCCTGCAGATCCGTCGCGAAGCCCGGATACTCCTCCGTCATCATGTCCGCCGGATGCAGCGCGCCGCCCGACTGCACCTCCACCGTCGTCGCGTCCGGCGTCGTCACCTTCACCCCGGCCGACTGCATCTTCGCCACCAGCGCGCCCAGATGTTCCGCCACGCAGCCCGTAATCCGCAAATCGCCGCCCGTAATCGCTCCCGCCACCACAAACGTGCCCGCCTCAATGCGGTCCGCGATAATCTCGTGCGTCGCCCCGCCCAGTTTCGCCACGCCCTTCACGCGGATCACGCTCGTTCCCGCGCCCTGAATCTCCGCGCCCATCTTCGTCAGCAGCGCCGCCAGATCCACCACCTCCGGTTCGCGCGCCGCATTGATGATGACGGTCTCGCCCTGCGCCAGCACCGCCGCCATCAGGATGTCCTCGGTGCCCGTTACGGTAATGCGGTCGAACACAATCTCCGTGCCTTTCAAACCGTTCGGCGCGACGGCCTCGATATAACCGTGCTCCTGGAAAATCTCCGCGCCCAGATGCCGCAGCCCCGACAGGTGGAAATCGATCGGCCGCGCTCCGATGGCGCAGCCTCCCGGCATCGACACCCGCGCGCGCCCCGCCCTCGCCACCAGCGGACCCAGCACCAGGCTGGAAGCCCGCATCGTCTTCACCAGTTCATAAGGCGCTTCCGGCGACACGATGCGCGCCGTCTGCATCGTCACGGTCTCTTCGTCCACCGACATTTCCGTGCCGATATCCACCAGCAGCCGCTCCATCGTCCGGATATCGCGCACCCGCGGGATCCGGTGCAGCACCACCGTCTCTTCGGTCAGCAGCGCGGCCGCCAGCGCCGGCAGCGCCGAATTCTTCGAACCGCTGGTCGCGATCTCACCGTTCAGCGGCGCCCCGCCCGTTATGACAAACTTGTCCATTCGTTAGCTCTTCTCTTCCCGTTCCCAGGCCGCAATGGCCGCTCTCACGTTGTTACTGGCCGCCGCCAGCATCCTGCCGGCCTCTTCATAACTTGCGCCCGTCGCGCTGCCGATAATACGCGTCGCCCGGTCCAGCAGTTTCGTGTTCTTCGGCTGCACGTTCACCATCAGATTCCGCCACACATACCCCATCCGGATGAACGCCCCGGTAGTCAGCATGTTCAGCACCAGCTTCGTCGCCGTCCCCGCCTTCAGCCGCGTGGACCCCGCCACCACCTCCGGCCCCGGCAGCGGCGCAATCGCGATCTTCACCGCGCGGCTCAGCTCTGAATCCGGCGTGCAGCTGATCCCGATGGTCAGCGCGCCCAGCCGGTTGGCCTCCGCCACCGCGCCCAGCACGTAAGGCGTACGCCCGCTCGCCGCGATTCCGCACAGCACGTCGCCCGCGCCAAAACCCCTCGCCTGCAGATCCCGCGCCCCGATGGCCGGATCGTCCTCCGTGGTTTCGGTCGCCCGCGACAGCGCACCCTCGCCCCCCGCGATAATCCCCTGCACCAGTTCCGGCGGCACATTGAACGTCGGCGGACACTCCGAAGCATCCAGCACCCCCAACCGCCCGCTCGTCCCCGCGCCGATGTAAAACAGCCGCCCGCCCGCGCGAAACGCCTCCACAATCCCGTCCACCGCAAGTGCAATCTGCGGCAACTCCGCCGTCACGGCTTCCGCCACCTTCCGGTCTTCGTCGTTGATCACCCGCAGCATCTCCACCGTGGAGAGCCGGTCGATCTGCGCCGAAGCCGCATTCGGCTGTTCCGTCAATAATCCCGCAATCGCATCCGGCATCTGCTTTAGAGCACCCCTGCGTCTTTCATCACCCGGCTGGCCGCCTCGAACCCGAGCCGCGCCGCTTCTTCCACCGGCATCTCTTTCAACCCGCGCCCGAACACCTCGACCGACAGCGCGTCCTCATAGCCAATCTTCTTCAGCGCCTGCAGAAAGCCCTTCAGATCGATCACGCCTTCGCCCGGCAGCAATCGCTGATTGTCGCGTACCTCTTCAGGCGCCTGCCGCGCGGCGTCGTTGAAATGGACATGCACAATCCGGTCTTTGCCCGCCGCCAGAATATCGTCCGTCGTCGCCCCGGCATGATGCCAGTGCCACACGTCCAGCAGCAGCCCGCAGTTCGGCCCGCACTCCTTCGCGAACGCGAGCATCTCATCCATGCGCCAGATGAACTCGTACGGCAGCGACTTCCGGATATGCAGCGGCCCCAGAAACTCCAGCCCCAGCCGCACATGCGACCGCGCCAGCACGTCCGCGCACGCGCGAAACCGGTCCAGCATGATCTTCCGCTGCTCGGCCTTCGGTTTCTCGCTGGATGATAAAAGATACGTGTACATCCGCGGGCACCCGATCGCCGCCGCGAAGGCCGCTGCATCCGGCAGCATTTCCAGATCCTTCCGGAACGCCGCGTCGTCCTTCCGCGTTTCCACCGGCAACCCCACGGACGCAGGCTTGAGCCGGTATTGCGCCAGCAGTTTCCGCGTCGTCTCCAGGCCGTCCTTCATGGCGTCGGAAATTCCCACGTCCACGCCCGGAAACCCGGCCTTCGCCGCAAGCGCCGCCGACGCGGGCCACTGCACGCGGCCGCCGGTCAACTGGGGATTGTACGCCGGATACATGGTTACATTGTAGGGTCACGTTGTAGCCCGGTGCTGAGAATGTAAGGCAAATTGTCAATTTGCGCGCCGGTTGATAACCGGCGCCGTTCGCGGGTTTCCAGCCGCCGTTACTAATCGCTCATCAAATAGATACAGGGCCGCACGTCCTCATAAGGCGTCACCTCCCAGTGATGCTGCAGGATCGTGTAAACCATCAGCCCCGTCTCGCCCTCGCCCAACAGAAAATACCGGAACGACTGCCGCATCAGATTCTGCCGGCTCAGCCCCAGATAGAGCGACCTCGGGTGCAGAATCTCACTCAGATAAGCGACGCCGTTCGCGATCGCCACCGCCTGCGTCGCCTCCACCAGATACTCCTCGCCGTCTTTCGTCACCGTGATCTGCAGCGGGGAAAGAAACTCGCTCCGGTTATCCAGCAGTTCCAGATGCACCAGTGCCACGTCGCCCTTGACGTTGTAATTGGACCGCACCTTGCGCACGCGCTCGTCCCGGATCTCCTTCTCCAGGCTGCGCACCGGCACCATGTTCACCTTCTTTTCCGCCATCTCCTTCCACAACGCCTCGGACTGCGCGTCCGTGAAGTGATGCCCGCCCACCCGCAGTTCCGTCGCGCGCCAGTAGCGGCTCACCCCGCTGATCGTCAGAATCAGCAGAATAAAAATACTGGCGATCACGATACCGTCCCGCCGCTCGATGATGTTCGCCACCGTGGTGTAGCCGAAAACCAGTACCACGCCCCAGCAATATAAACTCATCGCGCGCTGCCCTTCTTTCCACAGCGAGAGCGATGCCGCAACGGACGCCGAGAACATCAGCACCAGCACGCCGGTCGCGTACGCGCCGCCCTGCGCCTCCACATTGGCCCGGAAGATCAGCGTCACCACCACATTGACAAGGAACAGCATCAATACCAGCGGACGCGCGTAAGCCACCCACTCCGGCGCCAGTCCCACCCGCGGCAGATAGCGCGGCACCAGATGCAGCAGCCCTGCCATCGCCGACGCCCCCGCGAACCACAGCACCAGAATCGTCGACATGTCGTACACGGACCCGAACACATTCCCCAGATACTCGTGCGCCATCCACGCCACCACGCGCCCGCTCGCCGGACCCCCTTCCTGATAGGCGGATTTCGGCACCAGCAGCACCGAGACGAAACTCGACACCATCAGCAGCACGCTCATCAGCAGCGCCGCCGTGAGCATCAGCTTCTTCGTGTTCCGGATCGTCCCCTCGGGCTTCTCCTTCGTTGCGTCGTCCGGATCCCCGTTGATCAGCGGCATCACCGAAACGCCGGTTTCAAAGCCGCTGAGCCCCAGCGCCAGTCGCGGAAAAAGAATGGCCGCCGTGATTCCCAGATGCTTCCAGTCGCCCTGCGCCCGCAGCGCATCCAGCCAGTCAGGAAACGCCGCCGGATGCGTCGACACCACGAACAGCGCGCGCCCCATCACCACCGCGTTCAGAACAATATAAGGGACGCACACCGCCGCCGCCAGTTCGATGGCTTCTTTGAAACCCTTCAGAAACACCGCCGCCAGCAGCGCCAGCAGCACCAGCGTCACCGGCAGATTGGCATCGTGTAGCACCGAGTGCAGGTACGGATTCTGCGTGGCATGCTGCGCCGCGTCCGACGCCGAAAGCGTCATCGTAATCACGAAATCCGTGGCCGCGAAGCCCAGCAGCACGAGCACCATCACTTTGCCCGGCCACCCCGGCAAAATATTCTCCAGCATGGCGATCGACCCCAGCCCCGCATAGGAGCGCCCCGCCACCTGCGCATAAATCGGCAGCGCGCACAATAACGTCACCGCCACCAGAATTGCCGTGGCAATGGGCGAAACGGCACCCGCCGCCAGCAGCGCAATTCCGGGCTGATAACCGATTGTCGAAAAATAATCGACACCCGTAAGCCAGATCACCATGTACCAGGGATGCGCCGGATGCTGATGTACCTTATGCGGATCGACGGTCTCATCCCGCAAAAGCCAGTCTTTCAGGAACGAAGGCGCCGGATCTTTTGCAGGGCTCGGTTCAGACACACTCCCACGTTAACGCAGTACGCGCAGCAGGAAGTTTGAATTCACCCAATAGAAAACTATTTCTCGCCCACGCATTCAAAAACGGATACTCTGATTCATTCAGTACGGAAGGCCGCCGTCCTTCTCCCACGTAGACGCCCGAGGCAGTTCCCCGCCGCACTCCCGTTTCAACCTAAAATTCACGCCCGGGAGGCAATCTTGCGAATCCTGTCTGTACTCTTTTCAACCTTATTAGCAGCGTCGATGGCCTTTGCCCAGTCCTATCAGGGAGGCGTTCGGGGCATCGTGACCGACGCCAATCAGGGCGCGGTGGCGAATACAAAAGTTACCTTCACTGACATGGCCACCAATGTTGCCAGGTCGGCCCTCACCACCTCCTCCGGCGAATTTGTCTTCAACTCCGTGGATCCCGGAACTTATACCCTCGCCGCCGAAGCCTCCAATTTCAAGAAATTCGAGCGCAAAGGCATCGTCGTCGGAACCCAGCAGTTCCTCACCGTCGACATCCACATGGAACTCGGAGCCGTCACGGAAAGTGTTCAGGTCACCGAAGAAGTCCCCCTCATCGAAACCTCCAACGCCTCCACCGGACAGGAAATCGATCGCCAGAAGCTGGTCGACCTGCCTCTCCTCGGCCGCAACCCCTTCATGTTCGCGAAACTCTCGCAGAACGTCGTGCAGGTTGGCGATCCCCGCTTCAACCGCTTTCAGGATCAGTCCGGCTCCTCCCAGATCTCAATCGCCGGCGGTCCCATCCGCGGCAATAACTATCTCATCGACGGCGTGCCCATCACGGACTCCGTCAACCGCGCCGTCATCATCCCCTCGCTCGAAGCCGTGCAGGAAGTCAAACTTCAGGCCAACACTTACGACGCCGAGATGGGCCGCACGGGCGGCGGCGTATTTAATACATTTCTGAAATCCGGCACGAACGAATATCACGGCTCGCTCTTCGGCTACACCCGCCAGACCGAATGGGTCGCCAACGACTTCTTCTATAACCGCAGCGGCCAGGCGCGCCCCGATCAGCCCTTCTACAACTTCGGCGCATCGATGGGCGGACCCGTCACGATACCGAAAATCTACAACGGCAAGAACAAGACCTTCGTCTGGGCCGCCTGGGAAGGCTACCGTCAGAAATCGCCGCTCTCCAACGGCTATACCGTTCCCACCACGGCCGAACGCACCGGCGACTTCTCGAAGAGCCCCTACACCATCTATGACCCGCTGACTTCCGTCAAGAATGCGGATGGCACCGTCACCCGCACACCCTTCGCCGGTAACATCATTCCCGCCGGACGCCTGAACCCCGCTGGCCTCGCGATCGCCTCGTATTTCCCCGTTCCCCAAAGCAACGTAGCGGGCACCAACAACTATCAGGGCACCGACACTCTCACCGACCGCGCGGACGAATTCACCGTCAAGGGCGATCACGAAATGTTCACCTGGTGGAAGGTCAACGCCTCCTACCTGCACTACAAATCGCGCGAACCCTCCGGCGACCTGGTCCACACCACCGGCAGCAACCAGAACCTGCTCTATCGCAAGGTGGACGCCTTCCAGCTCAATAACGTCTTCGTTCCCAATCCCAGCACCGTAGTGAGCGTCCGCTACGGCTTCAATCGCTTTCCGAACGACACGGCGGAACAGTCCGGCGGCATCAACCTCACCACCCTCGGTCTGCCCGCTTCTTACAACAACGCCGTGCAGTCTCACTTCTTCCCCGGCATCAACATGCAGAACAGTGAGAGTCTGGGCGACAACAGCAAAAATTCGACAGTCTTCTACTCCCGCAGCTTCCTTACCTCGGTCGCGAAATACTTCGGCAAACACAGCGTGAAAGCCGGCTTCGACTACCGCAAGCTCCACATCGATTTCATCGATCTCTCGAACGCCTCCGGCAACTTCTCCTTCGACAACGGCTTCACCCGCGCCGATCCCACCAAGCCCAGCTCCAGCGGCAACGACGTTGCCAGTCTTCTGCTCGGTCTGCCCTCCGGCGGTTCCGTCGACGTCGCCACCAAGCTCTACACCTACATCAACTACTACGCCGGCTACATTCATGACGATTACCGCATCACCAGTAAACTCACGCTGAACATGGGCGTGCGTTATGAGTTCGAGACCGGCATCGCCGAAGCCAGCAACCGCTACGCCGTCGGCTTCGACCGCAACGTCGTCAACCCCATCGGCGCGAACGTCACCGGCGTCATTCCGCGCGGCGGCATTCTCTTCGCCGGACAGAACGGCAATCCCACGGCCTGCTGCAATAACTCCAGGACGAAGGTCGCGCCCCGCTTCGGCGCCGCTTACGCTTACGATTCCAAAACCACTCTGCGCGGTGGCTACGGCATCTTCTACGCGCCGATCCCGTATTCCGGCTCCGGCAGTCTGGCCCCCGGCTACCAGGCGTCCACCTCTTACGTCTCCTCGAATGACGGCGGACTCACTCCCGCTAACAACCTGAGCAATCCCTACCCGAACGGCTTCCTGCAGCCTGTTGGCAACACGCTCGGCCTGCTGCAAAGCATCGGCAGTTCCGTCACCGTTCTCGATCAGTTCCGCAAGAGCCCTATCGTTCACCAGTACTCCTTCGATATCCAGCGCGAACTGCCTTATAAGATCGCGTTAGTGGTTGGTTATGTAGGCTCTCTCTCCCATAACCTGCCCCCGGGCTCGAACATCAATATCAATCAGCTGGCGCCCAACTATCTCTCACTCGGCAACAGCCTGTTTAACGCCGTCCCGAACCCCTATTTCGGAAATGGCGGCACCGGCGTCATCGGCGGCGCCACCATCACGCGCTCTCAGTTGCTGCGCCCCTACTCGGAATTCAGCAGCGTGAATATCGGCACCAGTTCCTCCAGCGCCCGCTACGATTCCCTGGTGGTCAAAGTGCAGAAGCGGATGTCGAGCGGCCTGAACTTCCTCGCCACCTGGACCTACGCGAAAAATCTGGATTCCAGCTTCGGCGCCGGCAACAGCCTGGTGAATTCCAGTTCTTCCCCGCAGGACGTCTACAACCTCGCGAACGAATACTCCTACGCGATTAACGACACGCCCCACACCCTGACCGGTTCTTTCACCTATGAATTACCGGTCGGCACGGGCAAGCGTTTCCTGGTCGGCAACAAAATCGCCGATTACCTCGTCGGCGGCTGGAGCGTCAACGGCACCGCTCAGTACCGCACCGGTTTCCCGCTCGCCATCACGCAGAACACCAACAACAACTCCATCATCGGAGCCAGCCTGCAGCGCCCCAACGCCACCGGCGTCAGCCCCGCGACCTCCGGCAGCGTGGAAAGCCGCCTCGATGGCTACATCAACGCCGCCGCCTTCTCCACCGCGCCGGCCTTCACCTTCGGCGATCTCGCCCGCACCATCGGCTACCGCGGGCCCGGCCAGAAAAACTGGGACATCTCGCTCTTCAAGAACCTGAAGATCACCGAAAAGGTCACCGGCCAGTTCCGCGCCGAAGGCCTGAACATCTTCAACAGCCCGCTCTTCCAGGGCCCCAACGTACAATTCGGCAGCAGCAACTTCGGCAAAATCACCCAGCAGCGAAACTTCTCCCGGCTCATCCAGCTGGGCGTTCGTTTCTACTTTTAACCACTCCCCTGCTAAAGTCCGGGCCGATGGCTTCCCGCCCCCGGCCCGGCGGGCTTAAAATGAGGCATCGGCCCCCTCATGCGAAAAGCTGTTCTCACCCTGCTGTTCACGTCCGCCTCCGCCTTCGCCGCCATCGACTTCGACCGCGAAATCCGCCCCATCCTCTCCGACAAATGCTTCTCCTGCCACGGTCCGGATGCCGCGAAACGGATGGCGAACCTCCGCTTCGACACCGCCGATGGAGGCGCGTTTTCGAACAGCGTAATCGTCCCCGGTAAAGCCGCCGATAGTCATCTCTTCGCCCGGATCAGCGCCACCGGCCCCAATCGGATGCCGCCCGTCTCCTCCGGCCGCACCCTCACTCCGCAACAAATCGCCGCGCTGAAACAATGGATCGACGAAGGGGCCAAATGGCAGAGCCACTGGGCCTTCATCTCGCCGCAACGCCCCGCCACGCCGGCCGCCAAAGAACCGAACTGGACGCGCAATCCCATTGATAATTTCGTCCTCGCCCGCCTCGACCAGGAAGGCCTGAAGCACTCCCCCGAAGCCGACAAAACCACGCTCCTCCGCCGCGTCACTTATGACCTGACCGGCCTGCCTCCCACCGTCGCCGAACTCAACGCCTTCCTCGCCGATAAATCTCCCGACGCTTACGAAAAGCGCGTCGACACCCTGCTGCAATCGCCCCGCTACGGCGAACGCATGGCCATGCAGTGGCTCGATCTCGCCCGCTATGCCGACACGCACGGCTACCACATCGACAGCCATCGCGAAATGTGGCACTGGCGCGACTGGGTCATCGACGCTTTCAATAAAAACAAGCCGTACGATCAGTTCACCGTCGAACAAATCGCCGGCGACTTACTCCCCAACGCCACCCTCGAACAGAAACTCGCCAGCGGCTTCAATCGCAACCACATGATTAATTTCGAAGGCGGCGCGATTCCCGAGGAGTATCTGGTCGAGTACGTTGTCGATCGCCTCGAAGCCACCTCCACCACCTGGATGGGCCTCACCATGGGCTGCGCGCGCTGCCACGATCATAAGTACGATCCCATTCCGCAGCGCGACTTCTACCGCTTCTTCGCCTTCTTCAACAACGTCAGTGAGAAGGGCCTCGACGGCCGCAACGGCAACGCCGAGCCCTTCCTGCAGCTCCCCTCTGAACAGCAAAAGGCGCGCCAGGCCGAACTCAAAGCCGCCATCTCCGCCCACGAAAAAGCCCTTCCCGAAGACACCGTCTCCGCCCAACAGACCGCCTGGGAAAAAGCCGAATTCGCGAAATTCCAGACCATGGCGCGCGACGGCCTGCAAGCGCACTATGAATTCGACGGCAACCTCACCGATTCCTCCGGCCACTACCAGTACGGCCGCGTGCTGAAAGGCGATCTCACCTATGCCAACGCCGCCGTTGATCGAGGCGCGGATTTTGACGGTCAAACCCAGGCCGTCTTCTCCCACGTGCCGGCCTTCGACAACAACAAACCCTTCTCCGCCGCCTTCTGGCTGAAGGTTAACGGCAAACTGAAAGACCCGGTCCTCTCCCAGGGCCAATTCCAGCTCTGGCTGGACGACTTCGAACTCTCCGGCGTGCAGCAGCGCGTCCCGCGTCTCTACGTCCAGCTCGGCGCGCAACAGTTCCGCACCAGGGACCGCCTTCCCTGGCCCGACAACATGAACCACGTCGCCGTGAACTACACGGGCGCCGGCGCCTTCACCGTCTACGTCAACGGCAAGCCGGTCGGCACGGAACCCGTCGCCGGCGCGCAGCCCGACGCAAAAACCAATCCCGACGCCCCCCTCGAAATCAACTTCTTCAAAGGACGCCTCGACGACCTCCGCATCTACAACCGCACGCTCGATCCTCGCGAGATCGCCTACCTCGGCGGCCAGGAACCGCTCCGGGCCATCCTCAATATCCTTCCCGACAAACGCGCCAAAGACCAGAAGGCCTGGATTCGCGACTACTACCTCAGCAAAGCCGCGCCCGCCCCCGACCAGCGCGCCTGGGCCGAACTCAAAGCTCTCCGCGAAGACGAAAAGAAACTGACCGCGGAAATCCCCACCACCATGATCATGTCGGAGATCGTGCCGTCGGATGTCGTGCCGTCCAATAAAGAAAAGCCCCGCGAAACCTTCATCCTCGCCCGCGGCGACTACCGCAACCAGACCGAGAAGGTCACCCCCGGCGTCCCCTCCGTGCTCCCGCCCCTTCCCACCGGCGCGCCCGACAACCGCCTCGGCCTCGCCAGGTGGCTGGTCGATCCCGCCAACCCCCTTACCGCCCGCGTCGCCGTGAACCGCTTCTGGCAATATTATTTCGGCACCGGCATCGTCAAAACTCTCGAAAACTTCGGCTCCCAGGGCGACCCGCCCAGCAACCAGCAACTCCTCGACTGGCTCGCCACCGAGTTCATCGGCACCAACTGGGACGTGAAGGCCATGCAGCGCCTCATCGTCACCTCCGCCGCCTACCGGCAGGCTTCCAGAGTCACCCCGGAGCTTCTCGAAAAGGATCCCGAGAACCGCCTGATCGCCCGCGGCCCCCGCTTCCGCCTCTCCGCCGAAATGGTGCGCGATGGCGAACTCTACCTCAGCGGCCTCCTCAAAGAACAGGTGGGCGGCGCCAGTGTCGATCCCTACCAGCCGAAAGGCGTCTGGGAAGAGATCGCTTATGGCGACGGCTTCACCTCACAGACGTACCAGCAGGGCCACGGCGATGACCTGCATCGCCGTAGCCTTTACACCTTCTGGAAACGCACCGCGCCCCCGCCCGAGATGACCACGTTCGACGCGCCGGACCGCGAGAAATGCGCCGCCCGCCGCACCATCACCAACACACCGCTGCAGGCCCTCGTGCTGCTCAACGACACCACTTACGTGGAAGCCGCCCGCTCCCTCGCCGAGCGCATGCTGCTCGAAGGCGGCAAAACTCCCGCCGCCCGTCTTGACTATGGCTTCCGCCTCGCCACCGCACGCGCGCCGCAGCCCCGCGAACTCGCCGTTCTGCGAGAAACCCTGAACGCCGAACTGCTCGATTACAAACGCCACGAAGACCGCGCCCAGGCCCTGCTCAAAAACGGCGAAGCGCCCGTCAACCCGACCCTCGACAAATCCGAACTCGCCGCCTGGACCACCGTGGCCAGCATGCTTCTCAATCTCGACGAAACGATAACCAAACAATGATCAACCTGACTCGTCGACACTTCTTCCGGACCGGCGCCGCGGGCATTGGCATCCCGGCGCTGGCGTCTCTCCTGCAGGCCGACACCGGCGGTCTCGAAGGCCTGCCGCACTTCCCGCCCAAAGCCAAGCGCGTCATCTATCTGCACCAGTCCGGCGCGCCTTCGCAGCTCGACCTGTTCGACTACAAACCCGCCCTCGGCAAACTCCACGGCACCGAACTCCCCGCCACCATCCGCATGGGCCAGCGCATCACCGGCATGACGTCCGGCCAGAGTTCCTTCCCCGTCACCAAATCGATCTTCAAATTCGCGCAGCACGGCCAGTCCGGCGCCTGGCTCAGCGAACTGCTGCCCCACACCAGCAAGATCGTCGACGACATCTCGATCGTCCGCACCACCAACACCGAAGCCATCAATCACGACCCCGCCATTACCTTCATCCAGACCGGCAGCCAGCAGCCCGGCCGCCCCAGCTTCGGCTCCTGGGTGACTTATGGACTCGGCAGCGAAAATCAGAACCTGCCCAGCTTCGTCGTCCTCATCGCGCAGTCGAGCGCCATCAATACCGACCAGCCCCTCTTCTCCCGCCTCTGGGGCAACGGCTTCCTGCCCTCCAAATACCAGGGCGTGAACTTCCGCGCTTCCGGCGACCCCGTGCTCTACCTCTCCGACCCCGCCGGCATCGACAAAGCCACCCGCCGCCGCATGCTCGACGGCATCGGCAAACTCAACGAGATGAACGCGGCCACCTACGGCGATCCGGAAATCGAAACCCGCATCGCCCAGTATGAAATGGCCTACCGGATGCAAACCTCGGTCCCCGAGCTGATGGACCTCTCGAAGGAATCGCAAAGCACCTTCGACCTCTACGGCCCGGACTCCCGCAAGCCCGGCAGCTACGCCTCCCACTGCCTGCTCGCCCGCCGCCTCGCCGAACGCGGTGTGCGTTTTATTCAGGTCTACAAACGAGGCTGGGACCAACACAATGACCTGCCCCGCGACCTCGCCCTGCAATGCCAGAGCGTCGATCAGCCCTCCGCCGCTCTCATTGCGGACCTGAAACAGCGCGGTCTGCTCGACGACACCTTAGTCATCTGGGGCGGCGAATTCGGCCGCACCGTCTACTGCCAGGGCAAACTGATGGACGGCAATTACGGCCGCGACCACCACCCCCGCTGCTTCACCACGTGGATGGCCGGCGGCGGCATCAAACCCGGCCAGACTTACGGAGAGACCGACGACTTCTCTTACAACGTGGTCGCGGACCCTGTGCATGTTCACGACGTGCAGGCGACGATTCTCCGCTGCCTCGGCATCGACCACAAACGCCTGACCTTCAAGTTCCAGGGCCGCCACTTCCGGCTTACCGATGTAGCCGGTCAGGTGGTGGATAAGTTAATGTCGTAAGAGCACCGCCTGCCGGCACCTGACGAAAACGACCCGAACCGGATGGTCCGATCTCAAAGCGAGATCGGGACATCCGGTTCGGGTTCTGCGCTACTGGCTCGTTAAATATGCCGAACCAGAAACCCCTACTTGATCGCCACCTTCACGATGTTGGCGGCAATACCGTCCACCGTAAGTTCGACATTAATAACGCCGCTCCCGGAAAGCGAATACGGCAGCACGACATTCACCTGATCCATACCAGGCACAGCCCCCTGTGGACCTGCATAAACCACACTTACAGGTTGCCCTCCGAGACTGACTTTTACCCCCGGCAGGCCGCTGCGCCCGCGTATCCCCGTTCCATAAAGAACCAGATAAGTCTGACCCGATTCCGTCAGTTGAATCGGAAGAGGAGCGCAACTGAACAGGCAGGCGTAAACCGGCGTCGACGTTGTCGATCCGTCCGGGGCAACAAAAGAAACCGTTGCCGACGCCACTCCGGCGCCGCTGGAGTCCGCTGAGTAAAGCGCCGGACCCACCGCCACCACCATAATCGGCGCCGTTGCGGAAGCCCCGGTGGCGTTGGTGAAAGTCAACGTCGCCGGGCCAGGCGTCAGCTCAGCGGGAAGAACGAAACTGACCATCGAGAAAGAAACCCAGGACAGATTCGCCGTGAACGAGCGCCCGTCTGAGGTGCTGATCGCGACCGTGGCGCCGGACATTTTCTGCGTCGTCAGGCCGTCGCCCAGTGCGCTTCCCGACGCCAGATTATTTCCGTTAATCTCCACCGAAGAGCCGGGAGCGAGCGGCCCCGGCTTTTGCGATCCGGCATTCACTACCGCCGAAATGGTCGGGGATCCCAGCGTCACATCGAAACTCTGCGTCGTGGCGGCCGGAGCAAACAAACTCGAACCGGCCTGCGTCGCCTGCACGGTTACGGTGCCCAGACCCGTCAGGGTCAAGACATTCCCGGCAAGCGTGGCCGGTCCGTTAATCACCGAGAACGTGACAGGCAACCCGGAGGTAGCCGAAGCGGAAAGCGTGAACGGCAGATCCGTGGACACATGATTCGGAATCGCCGCGAACGTGATCGTCTGGCCCCGTAAAGCCCCGGACCCGAAAATCACGAGCGAATAGCTCTTTGAGCCGGTCGACGAAGTGGAGTCGGTGGCTGAAACCGTCACCGAATACACGCCGGCCGATGTTGGAGTGCCCTGGATAGTTCCGGTGCCCGTGATCGTCAGTCCCGGCGGAAGCCCTGTCGCGCTCCACCCGTACGGAGCGGAACCGCCCGTCGCCGACATGAATACCGTCGGGTAAGCGCTTCCGGAAACTCCGGACGGCAGAGAACCGTTCGTAACCGTAACGGATCCGGGCCCTCCCGTCGCCTGAATCTGAAACCCTGCCAGAATGGACGCCGTTTCTCCGGAGGTCACCATCTGGACGTCGCTGAATCCAAGCGCCGCGGTGCCCGTGATGCTGAGGTTTGCCGTGGCGCTGGTCGCGGAATTCACCGTGAGGTTCGTAACCGTGATCCCCGCCGTGCTGAAGATGAGGGTGGAGACGCCCTGCACGAAATGCGTATTCTGGCCCGTAATGACAAGTCCCGTTACCGTCTGTCCCTGGTTGCCGGAACGCGGAGCCAAAGCGGAAATAACCGCAATCGGCGTGGATGGCGCCGTCACAAGAAAAGAACCTGTGCCGGTGTCCGATGCCGTTTCCGAACCGGTCGTAATCGAGACATACCGGAAACCGACAGTCGCAGCCGGATCGATTGTGATATTTGCTTTTGCCGATGTCGGCCCCAGGACCGTGAGCGAATTGACGGTCACTCCGGTCCCGAACCGCGCCGTGGAGGTTCCGGCCACAAAATGAGTACCGATTCCCGACACGATTACGTCGAGTGTGCTTCCCTCGCCGCCCGAAGAAGGCGCGGTTCCGGTCACTGTAGGCGTCGATGGAGCGGTGGTCACTTCGAACGAGCCCGCCCCGGTCGCACTCTCCATGGTCCCCCCGCCCAGATTCGTCGTCACCGTCACATCGCGGAAAGCCGCCGTCGCCGCCGGGTCGATCGTGATATTCGCCACGATGGAAGTAGCGCTGAGTGTTGAGGTTGAGTTCACCACGATTCCGGTGCCCGAGAAGGTAACCACGCTGGCTCCGGTAAAGTTGGTATTCGCTCCCGTCAGGGTGACGTTGATAGTCGCACCCCGCGGGCCGCTCACCGGAGTGACCAGTCCGATTGCCGGAATCACCGAAGAAACCGCGACATTCGTCGCCGTATTGATATAGCCAGTTGGCGATCCGGACTTGATGGCCGTATTGTAATTGAAGATCCCGCCGCTCGACTTCGTCTCGTCTGAAAAGGAAGCGATGGAGGAAAGCGCGCCCTGAGGCGCGGGAGCCGTGTATTCCTCATTGGCGCTGCTCCCGCCCGTTGTCAGCGCTCGCGGCATTTCGCCGGTTCTGTCGAACGACGCGACGCCGCTGCAGGAACCCGACAGGAGCACCGAAAGCCGAAGCCCTTTCGAAGTATAGTAAGAATCCACGTCGGCGGGCCCAGGGCCGTTGGCGTCCGAATCGGCGTCGGTATACAGGATCGCCACGCCCTTCTTCCTGAGCAGACGCCCCGCGGTCAGCAGCGCATTATTGGAGGGTTCCGGGCAGTCGCCGCCGCCGGAAGCCGACTGCAGTGCAATGGCGGCCTGCAGTTTGGCCGGATCGTTGCTGATCAGTTGCACCCAGGGCGTGTCGACGAACGGAATCAGAGCGACGGTCGGAAACGGCTTCCCGGATGCCATCGTGGACGCCTTGGTGGTGCTGATAAAGTTCGACAAGGCAGTCCTGACTCCGGCGATTTCGTTGTACATACTGCCGGTGTTGTCCACCACAAACGCCAGATCCACGCTGCTCGTCCTGAAACTGGCGCCCGTGGAACTGGCGGCGTTAGCCGTTACCGGCGTCGCCGTGCCCGGAAGATCGCCTCCACAGGTATTCGTCTGATATTGCGACGGAAAATCGTTCTCGAATTTCGCCGGCACAAAAGGCATGGATCCGTCGGTGGACCCCGTGAACCTGTCGATCGTGTAATTGTTGGCTCCCATGCCTTCGATCAGGACCCGGTACGAGCCCGGGGGGACGCCGTTGACCAGATAGGTCCCGGTCGTGTTTCCGTCGTAGCCGGAGAAGCGGCTAAGCTGAATATTCGGATTGGACGTGCTCACCACGCGGACATTGACGCCCGTAACGGCCGACCCGTCGGAACATCGGGTCACGGTGCCCCCGATACTTCCCAGACTCGTCGTGAACGTGGCTTCCGGATACAGTTCGGAAAGACCCGCGATATCGTCCGCCTTCGGCGTTTGCCGGGTCGTGCCCGTATTGTTCGAAAACGGATGCATGGTCGGCACGCTCGCTATGTTTACGGGATCGAGAACGTCGCTTCCCGGCGCCGAAGCCAAACCGAATTCCCCGCCGAACGACGCGCTGTTGTACATGCCGACCGACGAGTGCGCCAGGCCCTGGATATGCCCCATTTCGTGCACCTCGGTGGACTGCCGGTCGAAGTTGGTCCTCGATCCGTTCAGCAAAAGGAAGGCGTCGTAAATTTCTCCCCGCCCGCCGGCCACTCGCTTATACGTCATACCGAAGCCATTGATCATTCCCGGCTTTCCGCCCAGCAGAGAGATAATGCTTCCGTCTTCATCCAGAACCACTTCCTGCTGGCCGTCGCCGGCCTTTCCCCAGGCCGTGCCGAAATTGGCGGCAGTATAGTCTACGCCGGCCGCGCTGAGGTTTCCGATAACGTCTTTGGCCGTGGTGATGCTGTTCCAGGCAGTCCTGGCGGCCGCCATTTCCGCGCTGATGCTGGTCGGACCGCTGTCAATCTTGAAATCGACCGGGAAATTGGTCCATTTTACCGGTACATAGGTGCTCCCGCTCTGCAGATAAAAGAAATGGTAGGCCGCGCCGGGAACCGGGGCGAGCAGCAGAAGCGCGGAAAGCGCGAACGCGGAATAATTCTTAAACCGCATGATTACTTAGCCCTCCTTAGTGAGAACAGAAAGTCGGCCCCGGACACATGCCGCGCGCCCGCTTCCGAATAAGCCCTGCCGCCGCGCGCATGATAAAGCTGCAGGCCCGTCGGACTTGGCTCCACGACTTCCACGCCATCGAGAACCTTCACGGCAAAGAGCGCCTGGGGAATGATAGTCGGATAGCCATCCCGGTTGTTCTCGCCGAGAAACAGAATGAACTTATCCCCCGCGGTGAAGTCGATATCGACCAGGCTGCTCACGCTCACGTCCCCGAGCCGGCCTCCGAAGATCCGCATCTGAAGGTCGCTCTCAGCCGCGCCCTTCAAAGCGTCGAGAACGCGAAAAGTCGTATAGGTGAAAAGATTGCCGCCCGGACCGGGCTTCACCTCGCTGCCCTTCGACTGCACATAAACAACGCGATTGGCGGCCTGCCATGCCTGAAGTGTCGTCAAAGGAACAACGTCCAGACTGTCGCCGACATAAGACTGCCGAACACGCGGGGTGTGCGCGTCCGGGTTAGGTGTTGCGGGATTCCGGCTCTGAGCAAGCAGGACTAAGAACGGTGAAAAACACGCCGCGAGCGCGGCGAGAAAATTCTTTGACACAGACAGTCTCCTTTACAACCTGCTCCTGACAAAACTGCGACCCGGACAGGAAGCGGCTGCGCAAAAAGCGGCTGAGTATTACGCATTCTGGCCCCCGGATTCCGGATTACGCTGGAGCACGCTGGTTTTCTGACACCGGCCGGAAAAAGCGCGGGCGTCTCACATGGTAGAGCGAAACTCGCGGAAAAAGCGGACAGATAATTCCGTATGTCCCCGGACTTCATGTCCCGCATCGTCGTTCCCGCGATGCCCGGAATCCGGCTTCCATAAGCGCACGTATGGACGCGACCATGAATCTGTCGGAGCAGAGCGCCGCCGCCCCTGAGGCACAGGCGCGGGCAGCTCATACGCCGCCCGCAGGCTACCTCAGCGGGATCCTGGCGCGGGCGCTTCAGATCCAGCGACCTGGCGACACTCCCCAACAGCCCGTGGTCTCCTCGCCAAATACGGCCCCCGCCGGATAAAGCCAAGCCAGGCTGCAGGTCAGCGTCCAGGAAGCCAAAATGAACCTTTCTCATTACGTGGACGCCGCCGGGAACGCCGAGACCCGGGTCCTTTGTAGTCGTAACAAGCCTGCCGCGCCAACAGTCCCGATACCTGCACGATTCTTTCGCTCCAGCTGGAACCGTCGCGCGTTCCAGCCTCCCTCCGAGAGATCCTGCTCAAGCCCGAGACCCGGAGGTATGCGAGCGCCGCTGCCGCCTGGGAGATTGCGATCAAGTGGTCCCTGGCCAGGCTCCCCTTGCCGGTGCCGCCGCAGGAATTTATGCGCCGGCTCCGAACCGAGTCACTGGTGGAATCGCTGGCCATCGACGAAGCTTCCGCGCTGCAGGTAGCTAAGCTGCCTCACCTTCACAACGACCCGTTTGACCGGATTCAGATCTCTCAGTCCATCGAGCACAGCCTGATCCTCGCAACCCCCGACCCGCTGATCCGCCAGTATGCAGTCCGGACCATTTGGGATTGAAGCCTTTGACCGCTCCGCATTCCGAGGTCTGGCTTAGTCGCTTAGTCCATGACAGAAATCTTCCCGGTAGGCTGCCAATCCTTCACGTGCACCGTAAACAAAGCATCGTCCCATTGGACACACGAGAAAACGAGGCTCCATTCCATCGACTCCGATCCCGGTATGCAGAGAGTCTCCCGACGGAAACTAAGTTGGCTGAAGAAGACATCGCAAGCCGCCATTTGGGCAGCACACTCACTCTCCAGCAATGGGGCCACTAACCCCAAAAGCTCACTGTAACGCGCCTCAATATCGCGGTAAAAAGTGCGATGTGATTCGCTTGGGGCCGCCTGGCCGGATTCAATTTCGTAGGAGACCTCACTGCCCGTGGGACCAAAGCGTCCGCACCCACGCCAATAAGACTCGGAGGGGTTCTTTGCTTCGACAAGCCTCAGCTTGCCAAAAACCGGGTCCTCAATCTGCCTCGGCTTGCTACTCTTATTGAAAGTCCAGTTCAACAGGCGGATCGACAAACATAGAATCTACCATAAGCACGAATGGATGAATTGGGCCATATTACCGTCGCGGTCCTCGGAATTAGGATTCACCTCAACCCCTCCCATACAAAATCCCCCCCGGCCGCGCCCCCGTATGCTTCCCTCCATCAATCACCACCACCCCGTTCACAATCACAAACTCCACCCCGCCCGGATACTGCTGCGGCTTCTCATAAGTCGCGTTATCCGCCACCGTCTTCGGATCGAACACGGTAACATCCGCCCACATCCCCGGCCGCAATAACCCGCGATCCCACAAATGCAGCTTCGCCGCATTCGCCGAAGTCATCTTGCGAACCGCGTCCTCCACCTGCAAAACCTTCTCCTCCCGCACATACTTCCCCAGTACCCGCGGAAACGTCCCGAAATACCGCGGATGCGGATGCCCCTCCGCCGTCGGCCCCTCCGTCGCAATCGCCGAACCGTCCGACCCGATCGACACAAACGGCTGCGCCAGCGCATACTGCATATCTTTCTCGTCGTGATGGAAATAAACAGTCGGCACCGACCCGCCATTCTCCTCCAGCACTTTAAACAGCGCGTCCAGCGGATCGCCCCCAATCCCCTGAATCACCTCACTCATGCGCTTACCTTCATACTTCTTATAAGCCGGATTCGACAACGAAACCAGCAGCATCCCGTCCCAGCCACCCGTAGCCGTGTAATGGTCATACTAGGGCGGCTGCCCCGGCGCATGATCCGGAATCCCGTTCTCGATCTCATTCCGCAGCCGCGTCCTTAACGCCGGATCCTTCAACCGCGCAATCAAAGCCTTCGACCCGCCCTCATGCGCCCACGGCGGAATAATCGTCGCCAGATTATTCTGCCCCGCCCGATAAGGATAAACGTTCGCCGTTACATCCTGCCCGTTCGCCCGCGCCTGCCGGATCGTCGCGACCAGCTCCGGCATCTGCCCCCAAAGCTTCTTATCCGCCAGCTTGAGATGAATAATATCCACCGGCACCCCGGCGCGCTGCCCGATCGCAATGGCCTCCGCCACGGATTCGAAAACGCCCTGCCCCTCCGTGCGCATGTGCGTGGAATAAATCCCGCCATAGGGCGCCGCGGCCTTACACATCGCGACCAGCGTATCGGTGTCGATCCACGATCCCGGCGGCCCGCTCAGCGAACTCGCCACACCCAGCGCCCCCTGCTCCATCGCCTGCCGCACCAGCGCTTCCATCCGCGTCAGTTCCGCCGCCGTCGGAGGCCCCGCCTTCTCCCCCCGCACCTGCGTCCAGACCTGGCTCGACCCCACATACGACCCGATATTCGTCGCAATCCCCTGCTTCAGCAGCAGCGCGAAGTAGCCCTTGAAGTCAGTCCATCCCTGCTTGCCGTCGGCAGGCGCGGCCGAACCGCCTTCGCCGAAAATCATCGACGTTACACCCTGCCGGATCATGCTCTGCGCATTGCCGTCCGCCAGCAGTGTGTAATCGGAATGGTTGTGGATGTCGATAAAACCGGGCGCCACAATCTTGCCCGTCGCGTCGATCACGCGCTTCGCCTTCGCGCCCGGCAGATTTCCCAGCGCGACGATCTTCCCGTTCCGAATCGCGACGTCGCCCAGGAACGAGGCATTCCCCGTTCCGTCCGCAATCCGCCCGTGTTGAATCAGTACGTCAAATTGCTGGCCACAGGCAAAGCCGGCGAACAGTACCAGAGAGACAGCAAGCTTCATGCATCGCTGATTTTCTCATAAACTTCCGCCCAACTGTCCGCCACGAAGTCGGGCAGTTCGCGCGCCACGTCGAACTCCGGCGTGCGGAACCAGATCGTGGAACACTCCGCGTTCCGGCCGCACAGAATGTCGCTTTCCCGGTCGCCCACCATCCACGACTGTGAAATGTCCACGGAATGCTCCTTGGACGCTTTCTCCAGCGCTCCGATCGCGGGCTTGCGGCATTCGCATTCATCGTCCGGCGAGTGCGTGCATAAGTAAGAGGCCGTGATCTCGATCCCGTGCCCGCGCAGCAAACGAACCACTTTCGCCTGCACCGCGTTCATCTCGTCAAGCGTCATCAGCCCGCGGCCCACGCCGGATTGATTGCTGATGATGATCAGCTTCCAGCCCTCGCGGCACAACGCCTTCAGCGTTTCCACCGCGCCCGGCACCAGTTCAATCCCCGCGGGATCTTTCAAATACCCTTTGTCCCGGATAATCGTGCCGTCGCGGTCCAGAAAGACGGCGCGCTTCAGTGCTGTCGGCTTGCTCATTGCTGTGTCACCCCGGCCGTTTCCGCGTACGCCACCAACTCGTCCGCTTTCACCGCCCACGTTCCGTGATGGCTGACAGCCACGCCTGCCGCTATATTGGCGATTTTCGCCGCTTCGTACAAACTGAGCCTCATTCCCAGCGCAATCGCGAGGGCCGCGACGACAGTGTCGCCCGCGCCCGTCACATCCGCTACTTCATTGACCAGTGCGGGCATGTGCCACACCGGCTGATTCTCCTGAAACAGAGACATGCCGCCTTCGCCCTGCGTCACCAGCAAAGCCGCAGGCGCGATATCCCCAAGCAACCGCTCCGCCACCTCCGCCAGACTCCGGCAGCCTTCTCCGGCGGCGGCGGTCGCTTCCTTCAGATTCGGTGTAATCAGGGTTGCCCCACGATACCGCGTCAGATCGCGCGACTTGGGATCCACCACCACGGGCAGTTTCCGCCGCGCCGCTTCCGCGATCAGCCACCCGCACGTCGACGCGTCCAGCACGCCCTTGGCATAATCGGAAAGCACGCAGACGTCGCAGCTCTCAAACGCCGCCGCGCAGCGCGCGCGCAACTCGTCCCGAACCGCCTCCGGCAAAGCCGACGTTTCTTCGTCGTCGAACCTTACGATCTGCTGCCCGGATGCCGTGACCCGCGTCTTCGTCGTGGTCACGCGCGAAGGTTCTTCCACCAGAGTCGCCGTGCCGATGCCCCGCATTTCCAGTTCCTGCCGCAAGCGCGCCCCGGAACGGTCCGTGCCCGTCACACCGGCCACCGACACGCCTGCCCCCAGGCTCCGGATGTTCGCCGCCACATTGGCCGCCCCGCCCGCCACGTAATGGCGCCGCGAGACCTCCACCACCGGGACCGGCGCTTCCGGAGAAATGCGCGATACCGTGCCCGCCACATAGGCATCCAGCATGCAATCCCCGATCACCAGCACCCGCACGGACAACGCCCTCTGCACGAAAGGCTTCAGGTCCGGCATTGGCCTTGTTCGGTGCTGTAAGCGGCTGTAATGCGCGCGATCAGGTTGCTCGTGGAACGGCCTTCCCGCAGCGGCAGAAACCGGATTTCGCCGCCATAACCGAGCACCACCTCACGCTCCGGTATCGGGCGCCGGCCGTCCGCATAATCCTCACCCTTGCAGTGAATGTCCGGCCGC
Organism: uncultured Acidobacteriia bacterium; assembly: GCA_903851195.1. Classification (GTDB taxonomy): domain Bacteria; phylum Acidobacteriota; class Terriglobia; order Bryobacterales; family Bryobacteraceae; genus BOG-234. Next base: position 12,400 of record CAINNJ010000020.1, on the reverse strand, counting down.
AGCGTTCGGATCGCCTGCACCGGGTCCGTGTCGTTGAAGATCGTCACGTAATCCACCGCTCCCAGCGCCGCCACCAGTTCCGCGCGGTCCTCTTCGCAAACCACGGGCCGCAGCGGACCCTTCAGCCGGCGCACGCTTTCATCGCTGTTGAGACCCACAATGAGGATGTCGCCCAGCGCCTTCGCATCGCGGAAACTGCGCGCGTGTCCGGCATGCAGCAGATCGAAGCAACCGTTCGTCCAGACGACAACCTTACCCTGCAACGCCCAGTCTTCCCGCAGAGCCAGCAGTTCTTCCAGAGCCAAAATCTTCGGGCCGGCTTCCATGTTCGTGCCTGATCCGCGGATTACCTGGTTTGTGCGTAAATAACCGCGGAAACCGTCGAGGCGCTCAGCCCGGTAAGCACCTGGATGGCGGTGGCGGTGTTCTTGGCGACATTATTATTCGGAATGTACAGCAAATCCCTCGGCTGCAGGATGACATCCGGCTTCTTCCGGGAACGGATTTGCTTCAGTTCCACCACGATTTCATGGCGTATTCCCTGATCGTCGGGTCGGTAAATGTAAGCGAGAGTCGGCACGAAGTCGCCTAATCCCTTCGCCTGCGCGATGGCTGTCAAAACCGTCGTGGTTCCCGTGTCCTGCACCGGAAAGACGCCCGATTCCTTCACATTGCCCGACACCACTACGGTGCCCGCGGGCGGTACCCGGATCTCTTCTCCGCCTGTCAGCAGCACATTCAGTTGCGGATCGGACCCGTCGTACAAAGCCTTCACCGGCACCCGCTGCGTCGATTGCACGCCCGTGTCGCCGTTCGGCCGCGTGATGATGATCTCTCCGCCCGCGTCGGAAGCCAGTCCGCCGCCCCTCGCAATCGCATCCAGCAGGCGCACCGTCCCGATCGCCTGGAAAATCGTCGGCATCTTCACGGCGCCATTAATACTGATCGGCCGGCTATGATACTCCGCAACCGCCACCGTCACGAACGGATCCACCAGCAGTTGCTCGGCTTTGAGTTGCTCGGCAATCACGTTCTCCACTTCCCCCGGAAGCAAGCCGGCCACCTTCATCGCCGATTTCATCATGGGGAGACGAATCGTGCCGTCCGCGTTCACGCGGACCGTCCGGGTCAGTTCCGGAGAATCGTAAACCGTAATCCCCAGCAAATCCTCCCGGCCAATCTGCTGCTGCGGAAGGTTTGTCTGATCGATGTACGGAAGGGGTCGATGGGATTCCTGCGCCAACGCGCCGGATAGCCACAAAGTCGTCAAAAGGCAAGCAGCCAGAGTTCCCCGGAACGGCATGAAAACACGCATTAGGCTCTGATTATCTCACGTTAACGGCCCGGAATTGAAGACCAAAGAAAGAATTGGCGTCCCCAGAGGGATTCGAACCCTCGTTACCGCCGTGAAAGGGCGATGTCCTGGGCCTCTAGACGATGGGGACGAGAGGAAGGAGAAATTTCAATTTACCACGGCCCCATCGTCCGCGCCAATTTTGCCTCGCGGGCTCCTTTCGACCGTCCGCCGGACCTCTCCGGCTAAAATAGGAGGTATTATGTCAGGAACCGACGAGTTTTACCGCATCCAGAAGCTGCCCCCCTATGTTTTTGCCGTCATCAACGAGATGAAGGCAAAGGCACGCGCAGCTCAGATGGACGTGGTTGACCTCGGAATGGGGAACCCCGACGGGGCGACGCCACAGATTGTCGTGGACAAACTCATCGAGGCCGCCCGTAACCCGCGCAACCATCGCTATTCCATGTCGCGCGGCATTCCGCATCTCCGCGAAGAGATCGTCAAGCGCTACAAACGCAAGTTCGATGTCGATCTCGACCCGGAGAAAGAAGCCATCGTCACCATGGGGGCCAAGGATGCCCTCGCCCATCTGCTCTTCGCCACGGTCGGACCCGGCGACGTCGTCGCCGCTCCCAACCCCGCGTACCCGATTCACCAGTACGGCGTCATTATGTCCGAAGGCTATGCGCACATGCTGCCCATGCCGAACGCCGAAACCTTCCTTGAACGCCTCAAAGAGTTGTACCGGGAGTCGCCCAAGCCGCCCAAAATGCTGCTGATCTCCTTCCCGCACAACCCCACCACCACCTGCGTGGATCTGGCATTCTTAACCGAAATCGTCGAACTGGCGCGGCACCACGGCACCCTCATCGTCCACGATTTCGCCTACGCCGATTTCGGCTTCGACGGCTACATGCCGCCCAGCATTCTGCAGGTTCCCGGCGCCAAAGAAGTGGCCGTCGAGATCTATTCCATGTCGAAGAGTTTCGACATGCCCGGCTGGCGCGTCGGCTACTGCCTCGGCAACGCCCGCATGATCGCCGCGCTCGCCCGCATCAAGAGCTACCTCGATTACGGGATGTTCCAGCCCATCCAGATCGCTTCCATCGTCGCTCTGCGGGAATGCGATGAGGATACCGACCGCATCCGCGCCACTTACCAGAGACGCCGCGATGTGCTCGTCGACGGTCTCACCCGCGCCGGCTGGCCCGTCGAACCGCCCAAAGGCTCCATGTTCCTGTGGGCAGACCTGCCCGAGCGTTTCCGTCATCTGGGCTCGCTCGAATTTTCCAAGCTCCTGATGGAAAAAGCGCTCGTCGCCGTCTCGCCGGGCATCGGCTTCGGACCCATGGGCGAAGGCCACGTGCGTTTTGCCTTCGTCGAGAACGAACACCGTCTCCGCCAGGCAACACGCTCCATCGCCCAGTTCCTGAAAAGAGACTAAAACACCCGGCGCTTCAGCCGTTCCACCGTAAACTTGGCCGTGTTGGCAACCGCCATCACGGCCATCACACCCGCCTGCACCGGGTCCGTCACCACCAGGTCCGCCGCGTCCGGCACGCTGCCCGCCATGTTCAGGCTGATCACCAGCAGTCCGGTCAGCCGGACTTCCCTGACCGCCGCCTCGATGTCGCCTCCCATCAGCGAACCGGCCAGCACCAGCGCCCGCGCGCGCGGCAGTCGGGGGACGGCGCGCACCGCATCGGCCAGTTGCTGTTCCCCCACCAGCGGAATGGTGTCGACCGAGATGTGCTCGCCGCGGATGTTGTGCCGATCCGCTTCCACAATCGCGCCGATCGCCACCTGACCCACCTGCGCCCCGCCGCCCATGATGATGATCCGCTTGCCGTAGATCTGCTCCATGCTCCTCACCAGATCCACCCGCTTCACAATGGAGAGCGCCCGCAGATCCTGCAACATCAGTTCGAGCAGCGGCGTCCGGACTTCGAAGTAAATCCGCGCGCCCGCCGGTGTGTTTTCGATGATGGAGCAGGTTCCGATGTCGCCCTGGTGCTCGGCGATCACGCCGGTCAGGCCGTAGAGAATACCCGGCCCGGCGGCGGCGTCGATCAGAAGCCCGTGGCTTTCCGCGGGAGTCGTTGTGTCGGTTTCAGCGGTTATCATGAGGAGTGAACTGGTCTGGAGTTATCATCGCAATCATGGCGAGATATGAGTAAGCCCTTCCTGGTTGCGTTCGGCGTGGCGATTGCCGTCATTGGACTGCTGATCTGGCAGGGCTTCGCCGGCACCAAGGGCAATCATCTTGAACCGACCGGCAAAATCGGCAAGGTGCGCGCCCGGAAGGTCGACGAAAACGAGATGATCGTGATCCTCGACTTCAGCCTGAAGAACGACGCCGACATCGCGATGGTGGTCCGCAACGTCGAAGCCAGTCTCGACACCGCGGACGGCGCCTCGGTGAACGGCAGCCTGATCGCCGGCGCGGATCTGGCGAACTTCTTCCGTAACTATCCGGATATCGGCGAGCAGTACAATCCGCCTCTCAAAGCGCGGGAATCCGTGGCCGGCCATCAGGTGGTCGACCGCATGGTGGGGATTCGTTTCGACGTTCCGGAGGACGCCGTGCAGAAGCGCAAAGATATCGTGCTCCGTATCGAAGACATAACGGGTCCCGTGGCGGAAATGAAGGCCAAATGAAGTTCGCGTTCCTGGCAGTTCTGATCGCGCCTGCGTTCGCCGCGCAGATTCCGGCCGGCACGGAGATCAGTATTCGCCTGAACGATAAAGTGTCGAGCGAAGTGACCACGCCGCAAACCTTCCACGCGACCGTGATTGCGCCGGTGGTTCTGAACGACAAGGTGGTCCTGCCGGCCGGACCGGTTTTGTCGGGCTCCGTCAAACTGGCGAAAGCAGCGACCGGGACGGATCGCGCGCAACTGCAGCTCGTTTTTTCGGAGATCTCGGACGGCAAAGTAAAAGTGCCCGTCGCGGCCACCGTGAGCGGGCTGGAGAACGCGCGCGAAGCCCTCGACGACAAGGGCGTCATTACGGGTATCGACCCTTCGCAGGCTTACGGATCGCGGCTGAACCAGGGCATCGCGAAGCTGGAAACAAACGAGAAGTTTTCCGCTCTCGCCACCATTCTGCAGGGCGCGAAGCAGACGCTGAAAATCGGGGACGTGAACGCCAATATCGATTACGACGCCGGGGTCGAGCTGACCCTGAAGCTTACCGCTGCACTGAACTGGACGGGATCGACGACCGGTCCCGAGGCGCGGCTGCAGCCCTTTCCGAATGAGGCGTCTCTGGCCGATCTGGTGAACCGGCAACCGTTCCGCACGGTGGCCGCGAAGCCACCCAAACCCTCCGACATGACGAATATCATGTTCATCGGAACGGAAGAAGAACTGCGCGCCGCGTTTGAGAAAGCCGGCTGGTCGTCCGCCGCGAAGCTGAGCGCCACTTCGAAGATGGAGACCGCCAGAGCCATCATCGAAGACCGCGGCTACAAAGAAGGCCCCATGTCGGTGCTGCTGCTGGATAACCAGCCTCCGGAGATGGCGATGCAGAAGGGCAATAACACCTTCGCGCAGCGCCATCACCTGCGGATCTTTCGCAGGCCCGACACGTTCGCCGGGAAGCCTGTCTGGGTCTGCTCGTCGACGCACGATACGGGCATCGATTTTTCCGAACGCGACCGCACCTTCATTCACAAAGTCGATGGACGGATCGACCGGGAGCGCGCCAAGGTAGTGGCCGATCTGCTCTTCACGGGTTTGGTGAAATCGGTGGCTCTGGTGGAGCGGCCGGACGTTCCCGCGACTATTGAAAACGCGACCGGCGATGCCCTGCAGACCGACGGCCGGATGGCCGTTCTGCTCTTCTGAAGGCTCCGGGTGCGTTTGAGTTTTTTAAAGTTCAACTTTAAAAAACTCAAACCCTTCCTCCGTAAAGGGCGGTCGAGAAAGCGGCGATATCGAGCGCTTCCGCGCCCGGCAGGACAGCGTTTCCGGGCGCGGAGGTTCTCGACGCCCGGTGAACAACTGTAAGCCTGGGCCGGGTCCGATGGGCCATGGAATTTCGCAGGGCAACCATCGGAGCGGCCATGCGGGGCTCCACCGTCCGGGAAGCTTTGCACTCGACGAGCCAGAGATTTCCCTTGGGTCCGGGGAAGAGAAAATCGACCTCCAGACCCTGCTGATCCCGGAAGAAGTAAAGCTCTCTCCTTTGTCCCCGATTCACCTGGCTCTTGATGATCTCGGTGGCCACGAAACCTTCGAAGATCGCGCCGAGAAAAGGCGACCGCTCAAGCTCCGCCTGAGAAGTAATGCCAAGCAGATAACACGCAAGGCCGGAATCGCCGATATAGAGTTTGGGGGATTTCGTCAGCCGCTTGCCGAAGTTATCGAAATACGGCGGCACCAGAATGATCTGTCCCGTGACCTCCAGGATGTGGATCCACTGGCTCACGGTGGGAACGGAGACGCCGAGGGGCGACGCGAGATCCGTTCGGTTCAGCGCGCTTCCGTGGCGGCTGGCGACCAGCGCCAGAAAACGGCGAAACGTTCCGAGGTCTTTGACGTTGGCGACAGCTCGAACGTCGCGCTCGAGGTAAGTCTGGACATAGGAACTGAACCACAGCGCGCGGTTCGCGGGCCGGGCCAGAACCTCCGGGAAACCTCCGAGGAGCAGGGTTGCTTTCGGAGTCTCCGCGAGGCTGAGGGGAAGCATCTGCAGGATGGCCGCGCGGCCCGCCATGGACTCGCTCACGCCCTGCATCAGGGGCGCCTCCTGCGAGCCCGTGAACAGCCAGCGGCCGGTCTCCCGCGGCCGCTGGTCGATGCGCGTTCTGATATAGCCGAACAGCTCCGGCACGTTCTGGATCTCGTCGAAGAGGACCGGCGGCTCGTTCTCGTCGAGCAGGCCGCGGGGATCGGCCTTCGCGCGGTTCCGGACATCGGGATCCTCGAGAAGCACATAGCGCGCTTTGGGAAAGGCGCGGCGCAGCACCGTCGTCTTGCCGGCCCGGCGCGGCCCTGTCACTACCACCGCCGGAAAGTTTCTGGCGGCCTGAATGACGGTGGCGCTGATGGATCGGGCAATGAAGTTCATATTGAGAAGTTTAAAGTACGACTTTAAATTTCTCAAATGAGATATCGGCCGCGGCACGGCCGTTCCGGGCGCGATACTCTGGGATCGAAGCCCATGTCTGCATCTATCGACCGCTACGTCAGTGAGAATGAAGCGCGCTTTCTGGAGGAACTGAAAGAGCTGCTCCGCATCCCGAGCATATCGACTCTTCCCGAGCACAACGGGGACACGCACCGTGCCGCGGAGTACGTCGCGGATAAACTCCGCGGCGCGGGAATGGAGAACGTGGAGATTATCGAGACGGAACGGCATCCGCTGGTGTACGCCGACTGGCTGCACGCGCCGGACAAGCCGACGGTGCTCTGCTACGGCCACTTCGACGTGCAGCCGCCCGATCCTCTGGAACTGTGGGAAACGCCGCCGTTCGAGCCCGCGGAGCGCAACGGGAACCTCTATGCGCGCGGCTCGGCGGACGACAAGGGGCAAATGTATTCGCACATCAAGGCGATCGAGGCGCTGCGGGCGGTGCAGGGCAAGCCTCCGGTCAACCTGAAGTTTCTGCTCGAAGGCGAAGAGGAAGTGGGCGGCGTGTCGGTCGCCGAGTATGTGGCGAAGAACCCGGAGAAGCTCAGGGCTGACGTGGCGCTGGTGTCCGATACGGAGATGTACGCGCCGGGCATGCCGACACTGAACATCGGGCTGCGCGGTCTGGTGTACATGGAGATCGAGGCGAGAGGGCCGGCGCGCGATCTGCACTCGGGGCTCTATGGCGGGGCGGCGCCGAACGCGGTTTTCGGGCTGGTGGAACTGCTCTCGAAGGCGAAGGACGCGGACGGGCACATCCTGATCCCCGGGATTTACGACGACGTGGAAGCGCCGTCGGCCGAAGAGAAGGAGAGCTGGACGCACCTGCCGTTCGACGAGGCGGAGTATCTGGCGACGGAGGTCGGTTCGACGTCGCTGACAGGTGAGCCGGGCTACTCGGTGTTCGAGCGGACGTGGGCGAGGCCGACGTTCGAGGTCCACGGGATTGCGGGCGGCTTCACGGGCGCGGGCGCGAAGACGGTGATTCCCGCGAAGGCCGTGGCGAAGGTGAGCATCCGGCTGGTGCCGAAGCAGCAGCCCGAGACGATCATCGCGGCCGTGAAGGAGTTCGTGGAGGCCAATGCGCCGAAGGGCCTTGTGTTCGAGGTTCGGGTGCTCAGCGCGGGCCCGGGACTGATGGTGAATCCGGACCACCCGGCGATCCGCGTGGCGGCGAAAGCGTTCAGCGACGTGTTCGGGGCGCCGACGGTGTTCACGCGCTCGGGCGGGTCGATTCCGATTGTCGGCGACTTCGCGAACCACCTGGGAATTCCGACGATCCTGATGGGCTTCGGACTGCCGGACGACGGGCTGCACTCGCCGAACGAGAAGTACAACATCCGGAACTACTTCGATGGCATCCGGACGCTGGCGCACTTCTTCGAAGAGTACGCCAAGGCTTAGCACAACTTCCTTCCGTACCACCAGGTGGTGCCGGCGCAGGCGAGCGCGCAGGGGATCAGGATCAGCAGACTGATGCGGTAGGCGGTAACGCAGGCGCCTGCGATCGCGATGGTCTGGAGGATGCCTTTCGGGATGGAAACGCCGCTCGAGAAGCGCCAGCGGGTCTGCTCGCGGCGCTCTTCGACGGACGGGGCGTGGCCGAAGGTGAGGGCGGTGAGCGCTCCGGCGAGTCCGGCGAGAGGCGCCAGAGGCAGGGTCAGGATCACGGCTACCGACAGGTACGCGACGTCCTTGGCGGCAAGGATGCGCCAGCCGGGCAGGGGCAGCAACTGGTAGCGCGTGAGGCCGCCCGACGATTCGAGACCGAACAGGCACTGGGCGTAGCTGGAGATGGCGAGGACGACGAGCAGCGTCATCGCCATCATGGCTTCGGCCGGTAAGGCCGGCATGGTGACACGGTACGCCATGCAGGCGAGGCTCAGCAACAGAGCGACGTAGACGTCGAGTGTCAGCAGCATCTCGCGGATGCTCTTGCCGACGAGGCCGGCCGGAAGCCATCGCAGCCAGAACGGCTCGCCTCCGCCGAAGGAGGGCGCGAAGAAGCCGATGGCGAAGAAGCAGAGGAGCAGGCCGAGGATTCCGAGGCTCTCGTTGTGGCGGAAGGTCCAAAGCGTGAGGGCGAGGAGCGCCCAGGTCAGCGGGTTGAGCCAGGGCGTGAGCATCCGCAGTTTGCGGAGGTCGGATTTCGAGAGGGGCCAGAGGGGGAGGCGGTCGGCGGGGATCTTGCGGAGGGGGTCCGCGCTCAGGGGGAAGAGGATGATGAGGGCGCCGAGGAGGAAGACGAAGGCGCCGGCGCCGGGAAGCGCGAGGGCGGCGAGGAAGAGGTTGTTGGTGGCGAAGGAGCCGAAGGACTTGCGCTCGCGTTTGGCCGCGGTCGCGAGTGCCTTCAGGATGGGTGCGATCACCGGGCCGAAGTTCCTAACCACGCCAGATCTTCGACTACCGGGTAACCGATCAGTTCGAAGTAGACCTCTTCGAGAGAGCGCGTGAGTTCGTCGGCGGTGCAGTTCCAGACGATGCGTCCGCCGCGGATGACCATGAAGTGGGTGGCGATGCGTTCGATTGTAGAGAGAATGTGCGAGGTGAGGAAGACTGTGGTGCCGCGGGAGGCGAGCTTCATGAGGAGGTCGCCGATGGTGCGGGAGGTCATGGGGTCGATGGCTTCGAAGGGCTCATCGAGGAAGAGCACGGGCGGGTTGTAGATCAGCGCCATGGCGAGCGCGGTCTTCTTGCGCATGCCGCTCGAACAACGGCTGGCGAAGATGTGGCGTCCGTGTTCGAGGTCGAGCACGCGCAGCAGTTGTGCGGCGCGCTCGCGGGTGTCCGCTTTGTCGAGGCCGTAGACGTCACCGGTGAGGAGCAGGTGCTCTTCCACGGTGAGGTCGTCGAAGAGGCCGAGATTGGCGGGCAGAACGCCTATCTTCCGCTTTAGTTCGAGGCCGCCGGTGGTGATGCTCAGGCCCGCCACGGTGGCATCCCCGGAGGTGGGGGACAGCAAGCCCGTGAGCATGTTCACGGTGGTGGATTTGCCGGCGCCGTTCGGTCCCATGAAGGCGCAGATGGAGCCGGTGGGGAGCTCGAACGAGATACCGTCGACGGCGGTGAATGCGTCGAATCGCCGCGTCAGGTTATGGCAGGAAATCACTCTTTCAACTCTACAATCGTGGCTCCGGCACCCCCTTCAAATTGCGAAGCCGGATAGTATTTCTCGACGTGCGGGTTCTTCTTCAGCAGGTCCTGCACGGCGCGTTTCAGAATGCCCATGCCGTGGCCATGGACGATGCGAACGCGGGCGGCGGTGGCCATGACGGCGGCGTCGAGGAAGCGCTCGAGGCGGTCCATGGCCTCATCGGCACGTTCACCGATGATGTTGAGCTCCTGGACGGAGGGGCTCAGTTCGGGGCCGGGCTGAAAGCGCACGTTCCTGGGGAGTTTGCCGGGTGCGCCGTCGGGCAGTTCGGCGAAGACTTCTTCGACATCCGCGGCGGCGATCTGGAGCTTCATGAAGCCGGCTTCGACTTCGAGGCGATCGTTCCCGAGGACGCGCCGGACGCGGGCGAGGTCGCGCAGGCCTTTGACGCGGACGCGCACGCCTTCCTCGATTTTGAGCTTGCGGGGAGCGTCGGCAGGGGCCTGGACGGGGACGATGGAGGTCTCCCAATCTTCGCGCATTTCGCGGGTGAGTTTGGAGGCCTGGCGCTGGGCCTGATCGACGGATTTGCGGCGGTCGGCGGTTTCGGAGATCTTCGCGACGGTCTCGTCGGCGCGTTCCTGCCAGCGGCGCTGCATGTCGTCGAAGCGGGCTTCGAGATCGCGCAGTTTGGCGGTGAGCTGACGGTCGGCGTCGAGATTGATCTGGCGTTCGCGGGCGGCGAGGCTGAGGCGTTCGCGTTCGAAGTGGGCTTTCTGTTGAGTGACTTCCTCGAGGCGTTTATGGAGGTCGGCGATCAGGGTGGTGAGCTCGATTTCCTGGGTGCTGAGGGAGGCGCGGGCGCGTTTGAGGATGTCCTCCGGCATACCGAGGCGGGCGGCGATGTCGAGGCCCGCCGATTTGCCGGGGAGTCCGACCTGAAGCTGGTAGGTGGGGTCGAGCGTGGCCTCGTCGAAGCCCATGGAGGCGTTCAGAACGGTCTTCGTGTTGGCGCCGTAGATCTTGAGGGCGGTGAGGTGGGTGGAGGCGAGGGTGAAGGCTCCGGCGGCGCGGAAGTGGTCGACGAGGGCGACGCCCAGGGCACCGCCTTCTTCGGGGTCCGTGGCGGAGCCGATTTCGTCGAGGAGGACGAGGGAATCGGGGGTGACGTCGAGGGCCATCTCGCGGAGGCGGGAGACGTGGGCGGAGAAGGTGCTGAGGTTCTGTTCGATGGACTGGTTGTCGCCGATATCGGCCAGGATCTGTTCGAAGAGCGGGAGTTCGGCGCCCGCGCAGGGGACGGGGAGCGCGGCCTGGGCCATAAGCGCGATGAGCCCGACGGTCTTCAGCGTGACGGTTTTGCCGCCGGTGTTGGGGCCGCTGATGAGCAGGGTGCGGCATTCGCGGTCGAGCGTGAGGGTGAAGGAGACGACGGTGCGACGGCTGCGGCGCAGGACGTCCATGAGCAGGGGGTGGCGGGCGTCCTTCACGTGGAGGCGGTCGCCGAAGGTGGGGATGCAGCAGTTGAAGTCGTTGCCGAAGCGCGCTTTGGCGAAGATGAGGTCGAGCGCGGCAATGATTTGGGACGCGTCGCGGATAGGCCCGGCGAAGGCGCGGAGGCGTTCGGTGAGTTCGCGGAGGATGCGGAAGACCTCGCGCATTTCCTCTTCCTGGAGGCGGACGAGTTCGTTGTTGAGGTCGATGGTTTCCATCGGCTCCAGGAAGAGGGTCTGGCCGGTGGAACTGGCTCCGTGGATGACGCCGGGGAGTTTGCGGCGCTGGCCGGCGATGACGGGGACGACGAAGCGTTCGTTGCGGATGGTGACGTACTCTTCCTGGAGGACGCCTTCGTTGCGGTTGGCGCGGAGGAAGCGTTCGAGGGAGTCGTGAATGGACTTCTTCTGTTTCTCGATTTCGCGGCGGAGGCGGTTGAGGTGGGGGCTGGCGTGGTCGAGAACGGTGCCGTCGGCCTGGATTTTGCCTTCGATAGTGCGGAGGAGGTCGCGGAAGTCGCCGATGCCGCGGGCGCGGGCGGCGAGGAGCGGGAAACGCTCGGTGGCAGCGGTGAGGAAGGAGCGGGCGTCGGCGGCGCGGTCGAGGAAGGCGATGAGGTCGAAGATTTCGCGGGGGTCGAGGTTGGCGCCTTCGATGCGGAGTTTCTGGACAGCGATGGTGACGTTGGGGACGCCGTTGAGGTTGAGGCGGATGGCGGCGCCCTGTCCGGCGGTTTGGGGGGCGGCCGCGGCGCGCAGGTAGGCCATGCCTTCGCCGGCTTCGGCGAGGGCGAGTTCGATGGCGGGGCGGTCGATGGAGGGCTGGACGGCGTCCAGCAGGGTGTCACCTGCGGCGGTGGCGAGGTAACGCCGGACGAGAGCCCGGACCTGCTCCCATTCGAGGGCGTCTGAGCTGGTGAAGTTCACGTTGCTATTTTCCCATTTGGCGGGCGGCCATGCCGGTTATCAGGCGGCTTTTCGAAGGGGTTGGGGAGCGAGGGGGCGTTTGGCGCGGTGGAGGCGGCGGTGGCGGTCGAGTTTTTGGACGAATTCGGCGAGCGAAAATGCGAAGCCATTCGGGAGGGCGACTTCGTAGGGTTCGGATTGGGATTCGGCCAGTTCGGCGAGGAGGCGGGCTTCTTCGAGGGCCTGTTCGAGGGCGGCTTTGCGTTCGGCCTGGAGGGAGTAAAGGCGGGCTTCGTTGCGCTGGATTTTGCGGGAGATGCGCTGTTCATAGATGGAGAGGAGGGCGAATTTTTCGGGGTTGCGCCAGAAGGTGCGGGCCTGGGTAAAGGCGGCGTGGATTTGGGTGTTTTCGGCGATGACGTCGGCGTCGGGCGTGGAGTGGCCGAGGGCGAGGACGTTGTTTTCGATGGCTCT
>CAINNJ010000019.1 GCA_903851195.1 uncultured Acidobacteriia bacterium | reverse complement strand
TGAACGGGTGGTTGCACGGACGGACGGCGCCGCGCCCGGCGGCTCCCGAGCTTTTGCTGAACCGCTCGGGTTGCAGCCGCAGGGCACGGCTGAGCGGGTGGTTCCACGAACGGACGGCGCCGCGCCCGGCGGCTCCCGAGCTTTTGCTGAACCGCTCGGGTTGCAGCCGCAGGGCACGGCTGAGCGGGTGGTTGCACGGACGGACGGCGCCGCGCCCGGCGACTCCCGAGCTTTTGCTGCCGGTTAACGTTTTTGGCGTTTTGATAGGCTAGCGGGGAGGGAAACGCTATGTCCAGTTCGAGACGATTCGCTATTCCATTCTTTCTGAGTTTATTTTCGCTGCCGGCGATGGCGGGCGACGTGGATTTCAACGGGCGATGGGATCTGCAGCTGTTGAAGGAGAATCCGGATAAAGCCTGGTGGATCGAGATCTCGGGAGCGGGGACGGCGGAAGTGAAGGGGAAGTTCATCGGGTTCCCGGGCGGCGATCTGAATGAGATCAAAGATTTGAAAATCGTGGATCACCAGCTGGTTTATTCGTTCGAGAACAAAGATGGTCGGCGCGAGTACCGGGTGAAGATCACGGGCGGACATCTGGACGGGGAGATGACGGGTCCGGGTGGTCCGGTTGCGTTTGCGGGGTATCGGGCGCCGAATATTCGGGATCATGAAGACGGGTCGTGGCTGGCGGCGACGCCAATCACTTTGTTTAACGGGAAAGATCTGACCGGGTGGACGGGCCTGGGAACGTCGAACGATTTGGGCTGGACGGTGGAGAACGGCACGCTCAAGAGCACCGGGCATGCGAAGAATCTGATCACGACCGGGAAGTACTGGAATTTTCAGCTGCATCTGGAGTACAACGTCGCCGAGCACAGCAACAGCGGGATCGGACTGCGGGGGCGATATGAGGTGCAGATTCAGGACGATTATGGCAAGCCCGTGGAATCGCATATTAACGGCGCGATTTACAGCCGGATCAAGCCGCTTCTGAATGCCAGTAAGAAGGCCGGGGAGTGGCAGACGGCGGATATCCGGATTGTGGGCCGCGAGGTTTCGGTGACGCTGAACGGGAAGGCGATTGTTGTGAAGCAGCCGGTGGAGGGGCTGACGGCGATTGCGTTCGAGCCGTTCGAAGGTGAGCCGGGGCCGCTGGAACTGCAGGGCGATCACGGTCCGGTGGAGTTCCGGAATATCGTGCTGACACCGCTTTACCAACCGCAGGCCAAATGAAGCTGGGGCGCGAGGGGCGGAAGATCAAATTGTCCGGGGTGTTCGCGGCGGCGGTGACGCCGAATCGCCCGGGAACTCTCGAGGTGGACATCACCGGGCTACTGGATTTGCTGGACTTTCTGGCGGCGGGCGGGGTGGACGGGATTTGTCTGATGGGGTCCACGGGAGAGTTCGCGAAGTATTCGTTTTCGGACCGGCAGCGGGCGGTGTATCTGGGAGCGAAGCGCAGCCGGGTGCCGCTGATGGTGGGCGTCGGGCACACCAGTCTGACGGGTGCGCTGCAACTGGCGGAAGAGGCGATCGCAGCGGGGGCGGACGGACTGCTGCTGATGCCTCCGTATTTCTTTCCGTACGGGCAGGCGGAGATTGAGACGTTCTACCGGGAGTTCGCGCGGGAGGCCGAGAGCGCGGTGCCCATTATGCTGTACAACATTCCGCAGTTCACGTCGGGGATCGCGGTGGAAACGGCGCGGCGGCTGCTGGAGACCGGGTTGTTCGCCGGAATCAAGGATTCGAGCGGCGACTGGGCTTACTTCGAGCAGTTGCTGGCGATCCGGCGGGAGCGGCCGTTCGTGTTGTTCGCGGGAAATGACCGGATTGCGGCGCGGGCTCTGGAGGCGGGTGCGGACGGGGTGTTATCCGGCTGCGCCTGCGCGATTCCGGAGTTGCTGGTGGCGCTTTGCCGGGAAGCCGCGGCGGGGAATGCGGCAGTAGTGGAGCGTTTAAACGGACGGCTGACGGAGTTCATCGACTGGATCGAGCAGTTTCCGACACCGGTGGGGATTAAGCGGGCGGTGACGGAGCGGGGGCAGAAGTCGGGGGAGACGTCGCTGCCGTTGGGCGCGGGGACGGTCGAGAAGCTCGAAGCGTTTGCGGCGTGGTTCCGGGAGTGGATCGCGGCGTCGTAGCGGTTCCGGTATCGGATTATCTGAGTGTCCGAGTGTCAACTCCTAAATTCTCTTTGGATTCAGTAGTTTAGGTCGGGTTTTTAGCACTCCTCTGATCCGTGTGCTAATAATATGCTTTGGGATCGGTCTGTAGTTCGACCGGGCAGATTCCAAGTTCGAATCCCGATTTTAATCTCTGTTTGGAGGCAACACTCATGAACATTCGTCCGCTCTATGACCGTATCGTGGTGAAACGGATCGACACTGACGCCGAGAAGACTTCCGGCGGCCTTTTCATCCCTGATTCCGCAAAAGAAAAGCCCCAGGAAGCCGAAGTGATGGCTGTGGGCAAGGGCAAGCGTCTCGAAGACGGCAAAGTGGTCTCGCTCGATGTGCAGGTTGGCGATCGCATCCTGTTCGGGAAGTACTCCGGCAGCGAGATCAAGATCGATGGCGAAGACTATCTGATCATGCGTGAAGACGAGGTGCTCGGCATCCTCGATTCTTCGAAGTAACTGCGGTTCAGCCCCCGTTTTCAACAAGTATTGAGCCAGGAGAAAAACAGATATGGCAAAACAGATTGTATACGCTGAAAATTCCCGCCAGGCGATTCTGCGCGGTGTGAATCAGTTGGCCGATGCGGTGAAAGTGACCCTCGGGCCGAAGGGACGCAACGTCGTCCTCGAGAAAAAGTTTGGCGGCCCGACCATCACGAAGGACGGCGTCACGGTTGCGAAAGAAATCGAACTGAAGGATCCGCTCGAGAACATGGGCGCCCAGATGGTTCGGGAAGTGGCGTCGAAGACGTCCGACATCGCCGGTGACGGCACCACGACGGCGACGATTCTGGCGCAGGCGATCTTCCGCGAAGGCGTGAAGTCGGTCGCGGCGGGCGCGAACCCGATGGCGCTGAAGCGCGGCATCGACAAGGCCGTGGAAATCGCGGTTGCGGAAGTGAAGAAGATGGCGGTCGACGCGAAGTCGAACGAGATGATCGCGCAGGTCGGCACGATTTCGGCCAACAGCGATCACACTATCGGCAACATCATTGCGGAAGCGATGCAGAAGGTCGGCAAGGACGGCGTGATCACGGTCGAAGAGTCGAAGACCATGGTGACGGAACTGCAGACCGTGGAAGGCATGCAGTTCGATCGCGGCTATCTGTCTCCGTACTTCGTGACGGATGCGGACCGGATGGAATGCGTTCTGGAAGATCCGTATATTCTCATCCACGAGAAGAAGATCAGCAACATGAAAGATCTGCTTCCCGTGCTCGAGCAGATTGCCCGCGCGGGCCGTCCGCTGCTGATCATCGCGGAAGAAGTGGAAGGCGAAGCGCTGGCCACTCTGGTTGTGAACAAGCTGCGTGGCACGCTGAACGCCGCCGCCGTGAAGGCGCCGGGCTTCGGTGATCGCCGTAAAGCGATGCTGGAAGACATTGCCATCCTGACGGGCGGCAAGGCGATCTTTGAAGAAACCGGTATCAAGCTGGAAGGCGTGAAGCTGGAAGATCTGGGCCGCGCCAAGCGCGTCACGATCGACAAAGACAACACGACCCTGGTGGACGGCGCTGGTCTGGGCAAGACGATCGAAGGGCGCATTAAACAGCTGCGCACGCAGATCGACGACACCACTTCGGATTACGATCGCGAGAAGCTGCAGGAACGGCTCGCGAAGCTGGCCGGTGGCGTTGCGGTGATCAAAGTCGGCGCCGCGACCGAAACCGAAATGAAGGAAAAGAAGGCCCGTGTCGAAGACGCGCTGCATGCAACCCGTGCGGCCGTTGAAGAAGGCATTGTTCCGGGCGGCGGCGTGGCTCTGCTGCGCGCGGCGAAGGCTCTGGGCGAACTCACCCTGCCGGGCGACGAGCAGATCGGCGTCAACATCATCAAGCGTGCGTGCGAAGAGCCCATCCGGCAGATCGTCAACAATGCCGGCGTGGAAGGCGCGATCATCATCGGAAAAATCCGGGAGAATGAGAACGCTCACTTCGGCTACAACGCGCAGACGGATGTGTACGAAGATCTGGTTGCGAGCGGCGTGATCGATCCGGCGAAGGTGACTCGTTCCGCTCTGCAGAACGCGGCTTCGATCGCGGGTCTGATGCTGACGACGGAAGCGATGGTTTGCGAGATTCCGGAGAAGAAGGCTGCTCCGGCTCCTGGCGGCCACGGTCCCGAAGGCATGGACTACTAAGCTTTCGTTTCAGTCAGTCTGGTAATTCAGGAGCGCCGCGATTCCCGGGAGGGGGTCGCGGCGCTTCTGCGTTTGTAGCGCGCGACACGGCATCCAGGGCGCGCGTGCGGACAATGGAATCCGCCTTGCTACTTACCTTCCGATGATGATGTTTTCGTTGACGGGCCGGGTACCCTGAGGTGGCGGCGCATAACGTTTTAATTCCTACGTATATTGGACATCTGGGACCGGTTACCACGCTTGCGGGGACGATTCGCGAGTATTGCGGAGACCGCGTCGGGATTGTTCTGGTCATTGGAGAGACGGATCGTCCGGCGTTTGAAAAGCTGGCCGCGGCGTGTTCGTGCCGGGTGCTGACGATCGAAGATCTGGTAGCGGATTATACAGGCCAGAGGGTGGACGCGGCGCGGTTGCTGACGCTGGTCTCGCGGTTCCGATTTCAGGCACTGAAAAAATTGCTGGGTGTGGCGAGCCTCGAGGGCGAGGTGCTCATCATGGACAGCGAATCGCTGGTGACGCGCGATCTGACGGCGCTGTTCGAGGGGGGGATCGCGGACACTACCGTGGTCTACAGCGAGCGGCCGTGGAAAGCGATGAAGGAGTCGCTGACGACCGAGGTGCATGACGAGTGCGATCTGCTGCTGGAGCCGCAGCCGTACTGGTTTTTCGAGTCGTTCAACTGGCTGTATTCGAGCGATCTGGTGCGCGAACTGATGCGGCATCTGCTGGCGAAGCACGGGAAGGAGTGGGTTTTCCGTCCGAAGCCTCTGTTCGAGTGCCAGTTGTATTTCCAGTATGCGTATGCCCGGGGGGCCGGGTACCGGTATCTGACGGCGCAGGACGTTCTGACGATCCATTTTGGCGCGGAGCGGGCCGGGAAACTGCTGCGGGCTTTCTATGGTTCACCGCTGCAATCGTTCGGGATTTTCGAGTATCTCGCGCGGTTTGTCAGCCGGCGCGATTATGTTGCGTTTATCGGCAATCCGGAGGTGCTGCGGCATTTCCGGCTGACGCGGCATGAGCCGTACGTTTTCCACGATATTGTGGGCGAGGTGCGGGAGGCGGCGGGCGGCGATCCGAACTATTTCGGAGAAGCCTCAATGCATCGGCGGCCGCTGCTGAACGGGCGGATCGCGGTGATCGCGAGCGGGCGGTTCCATCAGGAGGAAGACGCGCACAATCTGCGGCATTTTCTGCGCGGAGTGGAGTGCGATTTGTTTCTCGGCATCGGCGCGGATGCCTGGCCGGATGCGACGGCGGAGGAGATTCTGCAGCCTTGCCGGGTGGCGCGCGTGGACGACGGAGAAGCGCTGGAGGGCCGGCGGCTGGCTCTGCGGAGCGCACCCGGACTGCCGGAGAAGGACGGGAAGCCGGATCGGGACGTCGGGTCGATGGCGATGTTCGACAAGATGGCGGCGGGCTGGCGGGCGCTGCTGGAGCAGGAGGCGGTCCGGGGCGAGCGGTACGCGGTGGTGGTGCGAACGCGGCCGGATATCTTCGCGGCGCACGGGCTGCACGAGATCCTGTGGGAGGTCGCCGAGAACATGGGCAGCCTGCAGGGGTGCGTGATGCTGCCGGATACGTTCTGGAGCCAAGGCGTCAACGATCAGCTTTTTCTGGGATTGCGGGAGGAGATGGGGCGGCTGTTCGAGGGGCTGGATGGCGCGGCTTATGCGGGGTCCGATTTCCGGAATCCCGAGTATTTTCTGGGGCGGCATCTGCGCGGGGCCGGACTGGCTCCGGTGCCGTTTCCGTATGAGTATATCCTGACGCGCGGGGAGCAGCCGGAGCTGAGCGAAGTGCAGGGGCGGCTGGACGGGCAGGAGAAGCATTTCTGGTCTTCGAAGGTGGAGATGCCGCCGTGGAAGGACGCGGGCAAGGCTCTGGATGCGGCGCTGGAAAACGTCCTGATCAAGAACGGGCGGATGAAGCCGACGGTGGTGCGGATGCCGGACGGGGTGGCGGCGGATCTGGTGTTTGCGCGGGAGGCGAACGGGCGGACGTCCGTCTTGCTTTCGGAGCATAAGAGCCCGGCGGTATTTCTGCGGAGGCAGCCCAAGTGGGCGGGGGCGCTGACTCCGCAGGCTCTGGCGACGGGCGTGTTGCGGCCCGGGAAGGGGCAAGCGGCGCGGCTGGAGATGTTCGATGAGGCGAGCGGGCGGCTGGAGTTGTCGCTGGGAGCCGGGCAGCGGGTGAGTCTGCAGGTGGTGCCGGCGCCGGGTTCGACGGTGCTGGTGAGTTTGGCGGAGAAATCGTTCGGGGTGCTGGGTGGGGCGCTGCGGCGGGGAAGGACGCGGCTGGGGACCTGGCGGCGGCGTTCGCTGGATCTGATGCGGCGGTGGAAACTGGCTCGGCCGGTGAAGAAGCGGGGGGTGCGGTAGAGGCGTGCGCAACTGCGTCAACCCGGCTGATCAATCAGTCTGGTGAGGCAATCCTGAGCATGTTAGCCTGCTCATATGAGTCATCGCCTGCAAGTTCTGGTCCCCGACGAGCTGGACGCTGAAATCAGCAAAGTTGCACAAAGAAGCAGGATGTCAAAGGGCGAATGGGTCAGGCGGGCGCTCGAAAACGCACTTTCGGCGCGCGGGAAAACCGCCGATCCAGTTGCCGAACTGGCTGCCCTCAACACCCCAACGGCTGACATTTACCAGATGCTTGCGGAGATCGAAAAGGGCCTTCGATTCAGTTGCTGAACGAGGTCCGAAACGGATCCATCGACGCGTGCACGAGCACGGAAGTCCTTCAGGAAATTCTGTACAGGTATTCTTCGCTCGGGCGGCTGGAGGATGCGCGCAGAGTTTATGACTTATTTGTTGAGATATGCCCGGTCGTTCTGGGCGTGACGCTCGCCGATACGGACCGCGCTCGGGATTTGTTGTGCGCAACGCGGGGAGTATCGGCGCGCGATGCCATTCACGCGGCGGTGATGATCAATCATGGGATCGAACTGATCGCTACGTTTGACACGGGCTTTGACTCCGTCCCTCGCGTTCGACGATTCCCGATGGGAATGGCGAGTTTCTAGGCGACGGCAGCTTCGGTGGCGGCTTCGGCGTCCATTTCGGCTCCGGAGACGGCGAAGTCCACACCTTCCCAGCGGGCTACCACGGCGGTCGCGAGGCAGTTGCCGAGGAGGTTGACGGAGGTGCGGGCCATGTCCATCAGGGTGTCGACGCCGAGGATCACGGCAACGCCTTCGACGGGCAGGTTGAAGGTGGCAAGGGTTCCGGCGAGGATCACAAGAGACGCGCGGGGGACTCCGGCGACGCCTTTGCTGGTGAGCATCAGAGTGAGCAGCATGACCAGTTGCGTCCCGAAGGGCACCGTGACGCCCGCGGCTTGTGCCACGAACATGGCGGCCAGGGATAAATACAAGGTCGAGCCGTCCAGATTGAAGCTGTAGCCGGTGGGGAGCACGAAGGAGACGATGTGCTTGGGCACGCCGAACTTCTCCATATTCTTCAGGGCGATGGGGAGCGCGGATTCGCTGGACGCGGTGGAGAAGGCGAGGAGGAAGGGCTCGCGCACGTACTTGATGAAGCGCTTGACGGGGATTTTGCAGATCAGCGTCACGCTGCCGAGCACGACGATCACGAAGAACGCCTGGGCGGCGTAGAGGGTCGCGACGAGTTTGCCCAGGTTGACCATGACGCCGAGGCCTTTTTCGCCGATGGTGGCGGCCATCGCTCCGAAGACGCCGAACGGGGCGAAGAGCATGACGTAGCCGGTGTACTTGAACATCACCTCGGCCAGGGATTCGCAGAATTCGACGACAGGGCGGGCTTTCAGGCCGACGGTGGCGCAGGCGGCTCCGAACATGAAGGCGAAGACGACAATCTGGAGGACTTCGCCTTTGGCCATGGAGTCGATGATGCTGGTGGGGAAGGTGTGTTCGAGGATCTGGGTGAAGCTGGCGCTCTGCGCGGCGACGCCGGAGCCGGTTCCTTTATGAAGCTGGACGCCGATGCCGGGTTTCACGAAGTTGACGAAGCCGAGGCCGACGAAGAGGGCGATGGTCGTAACGACCTCGAAATAAAGGATGGCTTTGCCGCCGATGCGGCCCATGGTCTTCACGTTGCCCGTGCCGGCAATACCGGAGACGAGGGTCGCGAAGAGCAGGGGGGCGATGATCGATTTGATGAGACGGAGAAAGATAGTCCCGAGGATCGCCATTTGTTTGGCAGGTCCGGGGAGGACCGCGCCGAACGCAATTCCGGCGACGAGTGCGATGAGAATCCAGGCTGTGAGGGACGGGCGTTTCATGATCTGTTCTCCGAATGCCGGCATGGCACAGGGCAGACTACAGGGCCGCCGTATCCCTCTGAGTTTGACGGGTTTGGGCGGGTTCCGTCAAGAACGCATTTACCAAAAGCTCAGGGGCGAACGGTGTGGCGCTCCAGCCGGAGGCGATCGACGTCCATGGCGCTGAGCGGGAGCGAGCGCGAGATCAGCTGTTTGCCGGAAAGGGCGGCCTTTTGCACGCCGTCGTGAGCATGCTGGCCGGATCTGGTGAGCATGTGGACGAGTTCGTGGGCGACGACGCGGCCGAGAGCGCGTCCGATGAGAAGTTCGCCGCGGGAGTAGTCTTCGCCGAACATGGCCGTGCGGACGGAGTTGACGACGCGGTCGCAGTCCACTTCGCCGAAGGGCTGGACTTCGCCGTTGGCGGTGCGGGTGATGGCGTATGGACCGAGTTCGTCGTAGATGGGGGGCGCGGGGTCGAAGGTGCAGGAGCCCTTGAAGGTCATGACGACAAGGTCATTGAAGACCGTGTTCGCGATGTTTTCGCGGCGCTGCCAGTCGAGACGGACGCCGGAGGTGTGGATGATTTGGGTGGCTTCCCGCTGCATCTCTTTGATGGCGATCTGGGAGTAAGGGCCTTTGATGTCGACGATAACCGTGACGTCAGAGGGGGCTTCCTGGGAAGCCGCGAGTTGGGTGGCGTACGGGGTCGCGAGGCAGGCGAGCAGGCACAGCCGTGTACAGACAAGGCGCAGTTCGAGGCGCATTTCTCATTCCTGGGAGAAAAATCCGGGCACACTGGGCCCGCCGCCTGATTATATGCAAACCTGACGCCAAAGAACAGGGGCCCGGTACCTTTTTTAAATTCCGGCCGGGACGAGGCCCCTGCAACGCAACCGACGCTACTTCGCCTGTAGTTTTTCGATGTAGTCGCTGAGGTTGCGGATGCGAATATCGACGACGGGGATTGGCCGACTGTTGCCGCGGGTGGTTTCGAGGGCGTATCAAAAACGAAAACGGCGGCGATCGGGTGATCGCCGCCGTTTGGTGAGCCGGATGAAAGCTGGTTACGCGATTGCGGAATCGATCTTTTCGGGATTGATTTCCATTTCGGCGATCGCTTTGGCGGCTTTCTTCGCGTCGAATTTCCCGTCGCGGGAGAGTTTCGAGAGGGCGGCCACCACGATGGATGCGGCGTCGTTCTCGAAGTGCTTGCGGAGGTGCACGCGGTTATCGGAGCGGCCGAAGCCGTCCGTGCCGAGGGAGACGAAGCGGCCAGGGAGCCAGGGGGCGATCTGGTCCTGCACCACCTTCATGTAGTCGGAGGCTGCGACGATAGGACCTTCGGTGCCTTCGAGAACCTGCTGGACGAAGGGCTTTTGGGCCGGTTCGGCGGGGTGGAGGCGGTTCCAGCGCTCGATTTTCAGGGCTTCGCGGCGGAGTTCGTTGTAGCTGGTGACGCTCCAGACATCGGCGGCTACCGAGTACTTCTCGGCGAGGATGTCGGCGGCTTTCAGGGCCTCATTCAGGATGGGACCGCTGCCGAGGAGCTGGACGCGGGCTTTGGACTTGGCGAGTTCGGACTTCCGGAAGAGGTAAATGCCCTTCAGGATGCCTTCGTCGGTGCCTTCGGGCTGGGGGGCCTGGGCGTAGTTTTCGTTGTAGAGCGTGATGTAGTAGAAGAGGTCTTCCCGCTCTTCGTACATGCGGCGGATGCCGTCCCGGACGATGACGGCGGTTTCGTAAGCGAAGGCAGGGTCATACGAGGCGAGCGTGGGGATGGTGCTGGCGAGGAGGAGGGAGTGCCCGTCCTGGTGCTGCAGTCCTTCGCCGGAGAGGGTGGTGCGTCCGGCGGTGCCGCCCATCAGGAAGCCCTTGCCGCGGGAATCGGCGAAGGCCCAGACCAGGTCGCCGATGCGCTGGAAGCCGAACATCGAGTAGTAGATGTAAAACGGGATGGTATCGACGCCGTAGTTGGCGTAGGCGGTGCCGGCGGCGGTGAACTCCGCCATGGAGCCGCCTTCGGTGATGCCTTCTTCGAGAATCTGCCCGTCTTTCGATTCCTTGTAATAGAGCAGGATGTCGGAATCGTGGGGCTTGTAGAGCTGGCCACCGGAGGCGTAGATGCCGTAGGTGCGGAACATGGCTTCCATGCCGAAGGTGCGGGCTTCGTCGGGAACGATGGGGACGATGCGGCGGCCGACTTCGGGCACCTTCATGAGCTTCGTCAGGAGGCGGACGAAGGCCATGGTGGTGGAAGGATGCGGTTCTTTGGAAGCCTGGCGGAACTCGTCGATGACGTCGGAAGCCGGGGCTTTCGTCTGGGACTCGCAGGGCTTGCGTGCGGGCAGATAGCCACCGAGGACGCGGCGGCGTTCCTGGAGATAGGCGATTTCGGGGCTGGAATCCGGCGGACGATACAACGCGCCGTCACGGGCGGCTTCGTCCGGGATGGGAATTTCGAAGCGGGCGCGGAAGTATTCGACGGCCTTTTCGTTGAGTTTCTTGTTCTGGTGAGTCGGGTTGCGGGCTTCGCCGGCGTCGCCCAAGCCATAACCTTTGACGGTTTTGGCGAGGATGACCGTGGGACCGCCCGTGTGCTCGACGGCGGCCTTGTAGGCGTTGTAGACCTTGAGCGGGTCGTGGCCGCCGCGGTGCAGGCTCGCGAGCTGCTCGTCGGTCATGTCTTCGACGAGTTTGGCGGTTTCGGGGTAGCGGCCAAAGAATTCCTGACGGACGTAGGCGCCGCCTTTGGCTTTAAAGGACTGGTATTCGCCGTCGACGCATTCGTTCATCAGCTGCAGAAGGCGGCCGGTGGTGTCCTTCTCGAACAGGGCGTCCCAATCGCTGCCCCAGATGCATTTGATGACGTTCCAGCCGGAGCCGCGGAAGAGGCCTTCGAGTTCCTGGATGATTTTGCCGTTGCCGCGGACCGGGCCGTCGAGCCGCTGCAGGTTGCAGTTGACGACGAAGATCAGGTTGTCGAGCTTTTCGCGCACGGCGACGCCGATGGCGCCGGTGGATTCGGGCTCGTCCATTTCGCCATCGCCCAAAAATGCCCAGACTTTCCGGGGAGTTTTATTGATGAGCTCGCGGCTTTCCAGATAACGCATGAAGCGCGCCTGGTAAATGGAATTAATGGGGCCGAGGCCCATGGAAACGGTGGGGAACTGCCAGAAATCCTTCATCAGCCACGGGTGGGGATAAGAGGAAAGGCCTGCGGTGTCGCGCAGTTCGTGGCGGAAATTGTTGAGCTGGTCGGCGGAGAGGCGGCCTTCGAGGAAGGCGCGCGCGTAGACGCCGGGGGAGGCGTGCCCCTGGAAATAAACCAAATCGCCGGCCTGATCGCCGTAGCTGCCGTGGAAGAAATGATTAAAACCGACTTCCAGAAGAGTGGCGAGGGAGGCGTAGGTGGCGATGTGGCCGCCGATGCCCTCATCGTATTTGTTCTGGTGCGACACCATGGCCATCGCGTTCCAGCGCGTGAGGCTCTTGATGCGCCGTTCGAGCGCGCGATCGCCCGGGTAAGGCGACTCCTCCCATGGCTGGATCGTGTTCACGTACGGGGTGGTGGTGCGAATCGGCAGGGTAACGCCGTTTTCGCGCGCCCGGTCGGTGAGTTTGTCGATGAGGAAGGTGGCGCGGTCGGGCCCAGCTCCTTCGACGATCTGATCCAGAGCCTCGATCCACTCCGCTGTTTCGCGCGGGTCGAGATCGGCCGGGCGGTCCGTGAGTTGTTGGTGCATGGGTAAGCCACCATTATAAGCGATGGGCCGGATCGGACGTGGGGTGTAACGGACGAGTCCTGGCGAACACTTTGTCCTGACGTAATATATACGAGAACTCCGTATATGTGCCCAGAGTGCAGAAGTTACGAGATCAGACGGCGGAAACGCCAGGGCCTCAAATTGTATTTGATGAGCTATTTCGGATTATGGCCGTACCAGTGCGCAAGCTGCGGTATTTCCTTTTTTCTGAAAAAGCGTTATCCGAGCCGAAAAAAAACAACCGCGGCGGCGGCCGCCGTGCCGAATTCGGGAGATTAAAAGGTTCTCCGAAGCGGCGGGACCGGTTCGCTACGCGGCGGCGATGGTGACGGATTCGATCAGGCCCGGGGCGCGTTTGCGGATTATCGACACGACGCATTCTTCTTCCGGATAAAGGGACGTTTCCGCGCCGGTGTGCGGTTCTTCAGGCGGGGTTATCGACCGCAGCAGCGTGCCATCCATGTAGGCATCGAGAATGGCGGGGTGGACGTAGTAGTTGCGGCACGTGGCGGGCCGGTTGCCGAGGTGGCTTGCGGTTCGTTTGATCGCCGCGACGATGTTGCGTTTGGCTTCGGTCTCGCTGGAGAATTCGCCGATTTCGGCAAGCGCCAGGGCAGTTTGCACGGTGCCGGCCCACGTCCGAAAGTCCTTGGCGGTGAAGGCGCTGCCGGACACTTTCTGCAGATACGAGTTGACGTCGGACGAATCGATGGAGTGCGTTTCGCCGTATTCGTCAAGGTACTGAAATAATTCGTAGCCCGGTAAATCGCGACATTCCCGGACAATTCGGGCCATGCGCTTATCCTGCACGGTAATTTCGTGAAATTGCGCACTTTTGCCGCGGAAACGGAAGCGGATCTGGTCGCCTTCGATTTTTACGTGGCGGTCGCGCAGAGTGGTGAGGCCGAAGGAAGAATTGTCGCGGGCATATTCTTCATTGCCGACGCGGATCGAGGTGGTTTCGAGCAGGCTGACGACGGTGGCGACGACTTTCTCGCGGTTCAGCGAAGGGAGTTTCAGGTCGCGTTCCACGTGGGCGCGTATTTTGGGGAGAGCCGCCGCGAAGTCCAGCATTTTGTGGAATTTGGTGTGGTTGCGGAGGAGCCGGTAGTGGGGGTGATAGCGGTACTGTCGGCGTCCGCGGGCGTCGGTGCCGATCGCCTGTAAATGGCCTTCATCAAGGGGGCAGATCCAGACGCTTTCCCAGGCGGGAGGCAGCGCAAGGGACTGGATCCGCTGAATGACCTTTTTATCTTTAATCGGGTGGCCTTCGAGATCGAGGTAGGAAAATCCGGCGCCGCTGCGTTTGCGCCGGAAGCCGGCGGTGTTGCAATTGACGTAGCGCAGGCCGATGAGGGCGGCGGATTTTTTGGGATCGGAGGGGAGACGGCGAACAGCCATGCGCCGGGGCGGGGGCACGGGAGCGCCCAGTGTGAAGAATTTATCTTTGTATTTGGGCCATTGAGCTGCATAACGTTCGGGCGAGGAGAACGATTATGCGTTTGTTGATGATTGCAGTCCTGGCTGCGGGGACGTTATCGGCTCAGCGGGATCAGGATCGGAATTATCCGGAAAATATTCCGGCGGGCACTTCCATACGGGTTCGGACGAATCAGACGATCGACATCCGGGACCGGAGCGACGGGCGGGTTTTCACAGGCACGGTTTCCGAAGACGTACTCAGCCCGGATGGGCGGGTAATCATTCCGCGAGAATCTCAGGCCGAGTTAATTGTGCAGAATCTGGGTGACAACGAGATGGCGGTGGATCTGGACTCCATTACTGTCAACGGGCGTCGTTATATGGTGAACGCGCAGGAGTATAACGCCTCGCGCAGGAACGGTGTTGGCGCCAATAAGAGAACCGGCGAATTCGTGGGTGGAGGCGCGGTGCTGGGAACGATTCTGGGCGCGATCGCCGGGGGCGGCAAAGGCGCGGCAATCGGAGCCCTGGCAGGCGGCGGGGCGGGCGCGGGCGCGCAGGTGCTGACGCGCGGGCGTGAGGTGCGGGTGCCGGCGGAGACGGTGTTGAGCTACCGGCTGGAGCGTCCTTTCGAACTCGGATCCGGCGAGTACATGAAGGATCGCGGGCGGGATCGGGACGGCGCGCATTATCACGACGATTACTACGGGCGCCGCCCGGAGAATCCGGATCGCGAGCGGTAGTTTATTCCTGCCTTAAGGCTCGAACGGGATCGATGCGGGAGGCCCTCCACGCGGGGATGCCTCCCGCGGCAAGCGCGGTGAAAGCCAGGATGAGCGCGACGGTCACGAAGGTGACGGGGTCGGTCGGCGAGATATTGTAGAGCAGATTTCCCACGAGCCGGGTGAGGGCGAAGGCGGCGGCGATGCCGAGGATTATTCCGGCTATCGCGAGTTGCATGCTTTGGCTCAGCACCATGGCGATCACGCTGCGGGGCTTCGCTCCGATTGCCATGCGGATGCCGATTTCACTGGTCCGCTGCACCACCATATAGGCCATTACTCCATAGACGCCGATCACGGCCAGCGTCATCCCCAACAGTCCGAAGATTCCGAACAGAGTGGCCGCCATGCGGGCGGGCCAGAGCGCTTGTCCGACGACCTGGCGCGCGGTGCCGGGGTTGATGAGGGCGAGTTCCGAGTTCAGAGACTGGGCGGCGGCGATGACGGCGGGGATGGAGTTTTCGGGCGGTCCGGCGGTGCGGATGTGGAGCACGGCGGTGGGCTGGTAGACCTGATCGAGAGGCATCCAGGCGGCGGGTTGCGGGGTTTCGCCGATGTTGAGGATGGCGTGATCTTTGACGACGCCGACGACTTCCACGAGGTCGGGCGCGGTGGCGAAGCGGAACCGCTTGCCGAGAGCCGGCTGGCCGGGCCACATGCGACGGGCGAAGGCCTGGGAAACGATGGTGACGCGGGTGGAGCCGAGGCGGTCGAAGTCGTTGAAGGGGCGGCCTTCGACGAGCGGGATATGCATGGTGTCGAAGAATTCGGGGGTGATGAACGGGGTGGGCGTGAGGAGGCCGAGGCGGGAATCGACGGGGTCACCTTCGCGGAAGGCGGTGAGCAGGAGGCCAACGCCGAGGGGAGGGGCGTCGGCGAGCGAAGCGGAAGTGACGCCGGGGAGAGTGCGCATTTTGGCGACGAGGGAGCGCATGAATTCGCGGCCGCGTTCGGGGGACATCCGGAGGGAGTTGAGGTTCACGCCGGCGACGATCAGGTTATCGGTGTCGAAGCCGAGGTCAGTGTTCTGAGCGCTTTGCATGCTGCGGACGAAGAGGCCGGCGCCGATGAGGGCGACGAGGGCCAGCGCGATTTCGCCGACCACGAGGAATTTGCGCAGCACGGAACGCGAGCCGCCCTGGATGTTGCCGCGGGTGGCGCTGTTGAGTAGACGGGAGACGTCCGGCATGGAAGCGCGGATGACGGGTGTGATGCCGAAGAGGATGCAGCTCAGCGCGCTGAGGGCGGCGGCGAAGAGGACGACGCGGGCGTCCGGGTTGAGATCCACGTAGCTGGTGGTGAGGAAGGCGGGGCGGGACGCCCAGAGCAGGCGCGCGCCGAGCCAGCCGAGGGTGATGCCGAGCAGTCCGCCGCCGAGAGAGAGGAGCGTGGCTTCGGCAAGCATCTGGCTGATGAGGCGGCCGCGGGGCGCGCCGAGAGCGACGCGGATTCCCATTTCGCGGGAGCGGCGGGCGGCGCGCGCGAGCGAGAGGTTGGCGAGGTTGGCGCAGGCGATGAGCAGGACGAAGCCCACGGCGACGGTGAGAGACGCGGTAGCGGCGACGGTCTGGTCGCGAGTCCCGAGGCCGACGGCCGCCTCGGCGAGGGAGGAGACTTCGAGGCCGCGGCCGAGGTTGTCCTTCGGGTAAGCGGTTTCGAGGCGGGCGGCGATGGTGCGAAGGTTGGCGAGCGCCTGTTGTTCGGTGACGCCGGACTTGAGGCGGGCAAAGGCGTTGAGGATGCGGAAACGGCGTTCGTTGAAAAGGCGTTCGAAGGGTCCGGAGAAGATTTGGGCGTGGAGCGCGAGGGGGATCCAGAGGGGTTCGGGGGGCGAGATGGAGAAAGTGCCGCGGAAGTCCGGCGGCGCCACGCCGATGACCGTGTAGGCGAGGGAGTTCAGGTTGATGGTGTGGCCTAGAGCGGCTTGCGGGGCGCCGTAGAGACGTTGGGCGAGGGCGTAGCTGAGGACGGTTTCGGGGACGGGCGGGCCGAGGAGGTCTGAGGGGTGGGCGTCGAACATGCGGCCGGCGAAGGGCGCGACGCCGAGGACTTCGAAGTAGCCAGGGGTGACGGCGAAGAGTGGCTGCTGGGCGGGTTTGCCGAAGCCGGTGAGGTTGGCGCCGCCCTGGACGAAGGCGGCGACTCCGGTGAAGACCTGGTTTTGAGTCTGGATATCGGCAACGTTCGGGACGGAGATGCCGGTGCGGGTGATGTTCGCGTTGGAGGTCTGGGTGGCGTGGTCGACGGTGTAGAGTTCGAGCACGCGCGAGGGTTCGGAGACGGGCAGGGAGTGCAGGAAGAGGGCGTTGGTGATAGTGAAGATGGCGGTGTTGGCTCCGATGCCGAGGCCGAGCGAGAGCAGGGCGGCGGCGGTGTAGCCGGGACTGCGGCGGAGGGTGCGGAGCGCGTAGCGGAAGTCCTGACTGATTTGGCCCATTTTGTGGTTGGACGCCGCGGGCGGGGATGCGTCACGGGAATTATAGGGCTTCAACTTCCCAGGTCTTCGAGTTCCCAGGTGCGGAAGGCGTGCTGGTGGAGTTCGAGATCGACGCGGCGGCCTTTGAAGGCGACGCCTTCGAGCTGGAGGCGGAGGCGTTGGTCGGCGGCGGCTTCGAAGCGGAGTTTGATTTCGCCGCCCGCGCCGACGACGCGCTGCCAGGGGAGGGAGCCGGGCGGGACAGTGCGAAGCAGGCGGGCGACGGCGCGGTGGTAGAGCGGGTAACCCGCGGCGGCCGCGACCTGTCCGTAGGTGGCGACTTTGCCTTTCGGGATGGAGAGGATCACGCGGCGGAAGGCGGCGTCGCGCAGGTCATTGGGTTTGGCGCCGTCCTTCAGGATGCGGCGGGTGAGGCGGCGGTCCAGCATCGTTTCCTGCATCGTCTCAGAAACGGTAGCGGGCCGCGAACTGCATGACGCGGGCCGGGTTGAAGGTGGAACTGAGCGCGCCGAAGGTGGTGGAATTGATGTTCTGATCGCCGGAGTAGAAGGTGGGGTGATTCAGAATGTTCACGCCTTCCATGCGGATTTCGAGGGTCTGGCGCTCGGTGATGCGGAAGTGGCGCTGGATGCTGAGATCGACGTCGAAGGAGGCGGGGCCGGAGAAGAGGCGGCGCTGGAGGTCGCCGAGATTGCCCGCGGTGGGATTCGAGAAGATCTGTCCGGTGTAGGGCGTCTCGCCCACGTTGTTGGTGCCGCTGCCATCGGCGGGGTTGATGACGGACTGGGCGACGATGTACGGGCCGTTGCCGGTCATCTGGAATTTGACCAGGTTGTTGAGCTGGGGCAGGGTTAGCGAGGAGTAAGCGGTGTTGTAGAAAGAGCGGTAACCATCCGAGCGGTTGAGGGTGCCGAAGCCCGAGAGGATGGAGAAGGGCGCGCCGGACTGCAGGGAGACGATGCCGCCGAGCGACCAGCCTTCGATGACTTTGTTCACGGGTCGGTAATGGAGGGTGTGGCCTTTGCCAAAGGGGAGGTCATAGACCACGGTGCCTTTGGCCGCGTGGCGGAGGTCGAAATTGGCGCGGGCGCGTTCGAGCTTTGGATTGGCGAGGTCGAGGAACTGTTCGACGCGGCTCTGGGAGTCGCCGGCGGCATCGCTGAGGACCTTGGACCAGGTGTAATTCGCCGAGAATTCAAAGCCTTTTGGGGAGCGGTGGCGGGCTTCGAGCTGGAGCGAATTGTAGGTGGAATTGGAGTAGTTGTTCAGGATGTCCGCGCCGAGGGCGTAGCGGTTATTGAAGAAGACGACGGTGCCGTTGGTGCCGTTCTCCTGATAATCGGCGGCTAACTGGCCCACCTGACCGGTCTGGATGAGATTACGGATAGTGCCGTTGTTGAGCGTGCCGCCCTGCTTGAGCTGCGCGAAGACGGGCAGGGGCTGGCTGCCGGGGATGGCGGCGTTGTAGGCGGGGTTGAAGGTGCCGGTCTTCTGGAGGGCGAGGTTGCCGTTGTTCTGGGCGGCCAGAAAGTCGTTCAGGAAGCCGTTCTGTTTGACGATGACCTGGTTGTAGTCGAAGGCGCGGTAGCCGCGGACCGCGTGGTTGCCGACGTAGCGGGCTTCAAAGACGGTGCTCCGGAATTCGTGCTGGAGGCCGACGGACCACTGCTGCACGTAGGGAGTTTTCAGGTTGGGATCGACGAGACCCACGGTGTTGAAGGGGTTGCCGACGAAGTTATCGGCGACGGTGAGGGGAACTTTGTAAGTCGGCGGGGTGATGGCGGGGAGGCTGGTACTGATGCGGCCGGAGAGGCCGGTGTCTTCGGCGAGTCCGACGAGTCCCGAGTTGGCTTCGGCGATGGACTGGGGGGCGTTGATGGACTGGTCGTTGACGTAGCTGAGGGAGTAGCCGGCGCGGAAGGCGGTTTTGCCGTTGCCGAAGACGTCCCAGGCGAGGCCGATATTCGGGGCGAAGTCTTTGAGGTCGCGATGGTACCAGGGGCGTCCGGCGGAGGCTCCGGAGAAATCGAGGGTGGCGTTGGAGAGCAGGGTCTGGACGGGGTCGTTGTTCTGGACGGGGGGCTGGAGTTCAAGGGAGTCGCGCTCGTCGGCGACGCCGGGGAGGTTCCAGCGGAGGCCGATATTCAGCATCAGGCGCGGGAGGAGTTTCCAGTTGTCCTGCAGGTAGAGGTCGAATTCGTCGAGGCGGAGGTTGCGGACGGTGCCGGCGCCGGCCTGATAGCCGGAGGTGCGGCTGGTGACGTTGAAAGTCTGGCTGTAGCTGTCGATGTAGCCGCCGAGGGTGGCGAGGAGGGAGTTGGCGGTGGCGAGGTCGGTGCCGGAGACGCCGGGGAGGTCGGAGCGTGTGAGGGCGGTCTGGCCGGTGCCGAGGCCGAGCGTGTAGGAGGGGAGGATGCCGGTGTCGTCGTAGGCGTGGACGGTGATCCGCTGCAGGTGGGCGCCGAACTGGAGGAAGTGGCGGCCGCGCTGGTAGCCGGCGTTATCGGAGAGGGACCACGTGTTGGTGGCGCGACCCTGCGGGAGGCTTTCTGTGATGGGGTCGGTGAAGAGGGTACCGGTGACGAGGTATTTGCCGAACTGCTGGGAGGTGGGGAAGTCGCCGGGGGCGAGGTTGAAGCCGCCGCGGAGCTCGTTGGTGAGGGAGGCGGAGGGGGTCCAGCGCCAGCCGGCGGAGAGGAAGTGGCTGTGGTTGGGGTTGGTGATGCGGGGGATGGGGGAGAAGTCGGTTTCGAGGTCGGGGCGGTCGGTGTTGTCGCGGTTCCAGATGTAGGTGCCGGTGAAGACGTGTTTGGAGGAGAAGTTGTAGTCGCCGCGGCCGGTGATGTTGTCGCGGACTTCATTGTTGCGCTGGTTGAAGCGGTAGCCGGCGGTGTTTTTGAGGAGGCCGGGGGTGCTGTCGCCGACATCGAAGTTGTTGATGGCTTTGCCGGCGGGGACCTGCTGGAGGATGTTCTGGATGTAGGGGTCGACGGCGATGCCTCGCTTGGCGAGGAGGTTCACTTTGGTGACCACGCCTTTCGTGGTGTAGGTGAAGATGCCGGCGCGGGCGTCGTCCGTGAGGACGGTGGAGGTGGCGGGCGATTGCTGGTTGGTGCGGACCGCTTCGTAGTTGGCGTAGAAGAAGAGCTTGTCCTTCTTGATGGGGCCGCCGAGCGAGGCGCCGAGCTGGTTCTGGTTGAGGCGGGGGCGGGCGAGGCCGGACTGGTTATTAAACCAGTCATTGGCGGCGAATTTCGAGTTGCGGTTGTACCAGTAGACGCTGCCGTGGAGTTCGTTGGTGCCGGAGGGCGTTTCGAAGACGAGTTGGGTGGAGCCGCCAGGGGCGGCGGCGTTGGCATTGGAGGTGACCAGGGTCATCTGGCGGACCTGGCCGGTGAGGAGGCGGTTCGGGTTGTAGTCGAGGGCGTTATCGCGGAGGTAGTTGTCCTGGATGTTGATGCCATCGAGGGTCATGTTCGAGTAGGAGGTCCGCAGGCCGTTGATGGTGGTGGCGGAGTTGCCGTTGTAGGTGACGCCGGCCTGGGTCTGGATGAGGGCAAGGGGGTCGCGGTCGAGGATGGGGAGTTTTTCCATCTGTTCGGCGGTGATGGTGGAGGAGATTTCGGCGTTGGAGGTCTGGACGGATTGGGAGTCGGCCACGACATCGACGGATTGGGAGATGGAGGGGAGTTGGAGGGTGACGGTCTGGACGGTGGTTTCGCGGGCGGGGTCGACGGGGATGGCGCGGAGGGTGGCTTTGGTGAAGCCGGGGGCTTCGAAGGCGAGGTCGTAGTCGGAGGGGCGGACGCCGAGGAGGCGCCAGGAGCCGTCGGCGACGGTTTTGGTGGTGAGGAGAGGTTTGTTGCCGTTGGGGAGGTAGAGGGAGACGGTGGCGTTGGGGACGGGGGCGCCGGAGGCGTCGGTGACGAGGCCGGTGGCGCGGCCGGAGAACTGGGCGTTCAGGGTGAGGGCGAGGAGGAGAAGGAGGGGAAGGGTGAGTTTTTGGGGAGTGAGGGTGGTTGGCATGTGAGGTTGATCCCTGGGGGATGTATTTATAACGTTACAGGGTTTGAGGGGTTACAGGATTCGGAAAAAGTGGTGGAGTGGGGAATGGGCCACGCCGGGGCGTGCGAAGATTTTGATCGTGCTGGATGTGGTAATTGATACGAACGTGCTGGTGTCGGCATTTCGATCAAGCTTGGGGGCCTCGTACCGGCTTCTTCAGACGGTTGAACACGGGTGGTGGCGGCCTGTGGTTTCCCCGGCATTGGCGCTCGAATACGAGTGCGTGCTTAAACGCGGCGTCGAGGAGTTTGGGTTGAGTCTCGTCGACATCGACGATTTCACTGACTACTTCTGTAGCCGAGCCAGACTTGTGCAGATTCATTTCCGCTGGCGACCGATGTTGCCGGACCCTGACGATGATCGTATTCTGGAGGTGGCGGTTCGCACCGGGTCCCCAATCGTGACCTTCAACCTGAAGGACTTTCGGGGTGCTGAAATCTTTGGTGTGAGGACGATGAGCCCGGGCGAGTTGTTGGCGGAGATCGGAGAACCGAGATGAGCGTGAGTGTTAATGTCCCGGAAGATTTGTATCGGCGGGCCACTGAGATGGCGGCGGCGGAGAACGTTTCCGTGGACGTCATTTTCGCGTCCGCTTTCGAGGACCGCGTGAGGGAATTCGACAGGCTCCAGGAGAAAGCATCCCGGGGCAGTTACGATAAATTTCTTCGGGTGATGTCGAAAATTGCGGCGGCGGAACCGGCCGAGTGCGATCGACTCTGATCCGATGTCCTTGGGTGTCTCTGAAGGACTTCGCTCTCGTGTGCGCGGTGTCCTGCACGTTCGTCAGCGCGATCCAGTAAAACGTATCGGCAAAAACAACGCTCATGCGTTGCGTTTGGGGTGACCATACAGATAGTGATCAACCTCGCTGGCACCGTCCGTGGGAAGTCGGGCGAAATCCTCGGGCGGGACACTCGCCATGTTGGCGGAAATAACATCCCAAATCGGTCGGGTGTCGCTTTTTTTGTCCGCAGGCATCGGTGTCGCTGCGAGCGCCTGTTCCAGCACCCGGCCCGCATACTGCGCGGCTGACAAACCCTGCGCCCGCGCCGTTGCGTTCAGTTCCGCCTCAATCTCCGGACTGATGTCGAGCGTGATGGTCATGCTCTACCTCTCGTCTTTTCAGGATACGTCACGCGGAGGTGCTACTTTGTTCCGAAATAACGCCGCAATCATGCGCGGGTCGGTGATTTCGCGTGTCTGCGGGTGAAGAGTGGCTCCGGCGCGGGTGAGGAGTGTCGCGATTTCGTACCAAGGGTCGGGCGGGAAGGTTTCGGGGCGGTCCTGCCAGCCGTGGAGCGCCCAGTCGATGGCGGTGCCCTGGAAACGCGCGTCTCTTTGTTGCAGGTCCGGGTTGCGCGCGAGGAGCAGCCGGACGATTTCCACGTGGCCGTTGTGGGCGGCCCAGTGGAGACCGAGATTTTCGGGAAGATCTTTCTGATCGAGAAGCCAGGCGGCTGCGTCGGCGTGGCCGAACTGGCAGGCCCAGTTCATGGCGTCGGCGCGTTGCCGGGGTGTTGAGTTGGGGTAGAGTTGGCGGACGAGATCGAGGCGTCCCGTGCCGGCGGCGCCTTCGAGATCGAG
Organism: uncultured Acidobacteriia bacterium; assembly: GCA_903851195.1. GTDB lineage: Bacteria > Acidobacteriota > Terriglobia > Bryobacterales > Bryobacteraceae > BOG-234. Next base: position 171,276 of record CAINNJ010000019.1, on the reverse strand, counting down.
ACGGGCGCCGTGCTGGGCGAGGAAGGCGGCGGCTGGTCCACGGCCGTTGTGGAGGCAGGCGTTGACGATGCTGCCGGTTTCGGGGACTTCGAGGGCGGCTCCGCGGGCGAGGAGGAGTTCGAGGAGGCGGAACTGAACGCCGGCGCGTTCGGGATGGCAACTGGTCGCGGTGAGGTTGAGGGTGGTGGAGTGGCCGGCGTAGGCGTCGGATTCGGCGTTGACGTCGGCTCCGGCATGGAGAAGGATGTTGGCGATTTCGAGGATGTTGGCGGGCGTTTTCTGGAGTTCGTTCTCGACGCCGTTGGCGGAGACGTAGTGGAGGAGGGTGGAGTGGTGGGGGCCGGGGGAGCGGGCGTGGATGAGGTCGGGATGGGTTTGGAGGAGGTGCCGGAGGGTGGGGGCGTCGCCGGTGATGATGGCGGTCACGGCCTGGTCGAAGGGGGCGGGGGGAGCCATATCCAGTTTGTAGCAGGTCGGGAGGGGAGAGGGAATCTCCCGGTCGGCTGCCGTAATCTATGGACAAAGATCAAATTGATTATGGCGACAGCATCTCTCGACTGGTCACAATGCCCGGCTGTGGAGAGTATCCCCGGCAAGCGCAGCGGCGCCTGGGTGTTCCGGGATACGAGGACGCCCGTTTCGGTTGTGTTTGACAATCTGGAAGCGGGAGCTTCGATTGGCGAAATCATGGAATAGTTCCATTTGTCACATGAGCAGGTTGTCACCGTGATCGGGTTCGCGGCACGAAGCCTCGATGCGCCGCGGATTCTTTGATAAGTGTTAAGCTACAGGCTACAGCCTGCCGGTGAAGATACGAAACTTCCTCCATAAGGGCCTAAAAAGCTCTACGTGGAAGACGGCGCCAAAGGTGTTCCGCCCGATACAGTGGACAAGTTGCGCAAGATGTTCGCATTCCTGGACGACATGAAAGACCCGGACGAATTGCGTTCGCTCGCGTTGTGGAAGGCACATACACTGACAGGCGACCGCAAAGGCGCGTGGAGCCTGAGCGTCACTGGCAACCGTCGTTTGACGTTTCTTGTCGATCACGAAGAGCGTGAAGTCTGCGACGTAGATCTGGAAGACTACCACTAAGCGAGAGGAATGAAGATCATGCCAATAAAGAACCCACCGCATCCGGGCGACTTTATCCGAACGGAGATTATTGATCCGGCGGGCTTGTCGGTTACGGATGCCGCCAAAGCGCTGCAGGTGTCGCGTCCTGCACTTTCGAGTTTGCTGAACAGCAAAGCGGGGCTGTCCGGGGAGATGGCTCTGCGCATTGAGAAGGCATTTGGAGTCAAGATGGATACGCTCATGCGGATGCAGTCTTCTTATGACATTGCGCAGACCCGGATGCGTGAGAAGGAGATTCATGTGCGGAGATTTCGCCAGACCGGATTTTCGCCCTCGTAGTTCCCGCTGCGAGAGCAGGCTTACACTCGGTCTATGGTGCGATTCGCGTGGGTTTTTTGGGTTTCCTGTTCCCTGGTTTCCGCTGCGTCCGATGCTTCGCTGGCGCGGCTGGCGCGGCAGATTGAACTGGTGTCCGCCGCTACCGACGGCATCGTCGGGGTGAGCGCTACACACATCGAGACGGGAAGGGCGGTTTCGGTGCGGGGCGGGGAGCATTTTCCGATGGCGAGCGCGGTGAAGATCCCGTTTGCGGTGCAGTTGATGAGCCTGGTCGACGAGGGCAAGACTTCACTCGACAAGATGGTCTCGCTCGCTCCGGGGGATTTGCATCCGGGGAGCGGGAAACTGACCGAACTGTTCTTTCATCCCGGGGTGTCGCTGTCGCTCGCGAATTACATGGAGCTGATGCTCGTAATCAGCGATAACTCCGCCGCGGACGTGGTGCTCCGCGAGGGCGGCGGGCCGGCGATGGTGACGGCGCGGATGAAGTCGCTGGGGCTGCCGGGGATCCGGGTGGACCGGAATATCGCGCTGCTGATTTCGGACTGGATGGGGGCGAAGAACATTCCGCCGGAGAGCGAGTGGAACAAAGACATGTGGGATCCGCTCTACGACGCGGTGCCGGCGAGCGAACATATGCGGGCGCGGCGGGCGCAGTGGGCGGATCCGCGGGATACGGCGACGCCGGATGACATGACGAGTCTGCTGGTCCGGATCTGGAAGAAGAACCTGCTGCAGCGGGGGAATGCGGAAATTCTGCTGGGCATGATGGAGCGGTGCCAGACGGGAAAGGCGCGGATCAAGGGGATGCTGCCGGCGGGGACCGGGCTGGCGCACAAGACCGGGACGCTGGGCGGCATCGTGGATGACGTGGGCGTCATGACGCTGCCGGGCGATGCGGGGCACGTGGCGATTTCGGTGTTCACGAAGGCGTCGATAAAGCCGGAGGAGGCGTCGGAGAAAGCCGTGGCGGAAGTGGCGCGGACCGTGTACGACTACTTCGTGTTTGTGCCAGGAGCGAAGAATTAATGGCCGCCGATGTGTGGGATAGTTCGCTTTACGACGACCGGCATTCGTTTGTGTGGAAGGCGGGATCGGATCTGCTGGGATTGCTGGATCCGCAGCCCGGCGAGCGGATTCTGGATGTGGGTTGCGGGACGGGACATCTGACGGCGCAGATCGCGGAGAAGGGCGCGGACGTGGTGGGTCTTGACGCGTCACTCAGCATGGTGGCGCAGGCGCGGCAGAATTTTCCGAAGCTGAAGTTTCAACTGGCGGATGTCCGCGATTTTCAGGTCGACGGGCTGTTCGATGCCGTGTTCTCAAACGCGGCGCTGCACTGGGTGCGGGAGGCGGAATCGGCGATCGGGAGCATGGCGCGGGTTCTGAAACCGGGCGGGCGGCTGGTGCTGGAGATGGGCGGGCAAGGGAATATCGCGCGGGTGATGGCAGGCACGGAGGCGGTGCTGCGCGGCGCCGGTTATAGGGCCGAGCATACGTGGTATTTTCCGTCGATCGGCGAGTATGCGTCGCTGCTCGAGAAGCACGGGTTTCTGGTCCGGCTGGCGCAGAATTTCGGGCGGTGGACACAGCTGGAACATCCGGAACGCGGATTGCGGGAGTGGCTGGAGATGTTCGGCGGGGCGTATTTTGAAGATGTCCCGAAAGACCGGCGGGACGGGCTGGTGCGGGCGATTGAAGAACGCCTGCGTCCGGAGTTGTGGTGCGACGGCAGCTGGTTTGCGGATTACCGGCGGCTGCGGGTGGTGGCGGAGAGGCCCTGATGTACACGACTGCGACGGCGTTCTTAGAAGCCTTGCGGGATTCCGGGATCCGGTATATTTTCGCGAATCTGGGGAGCGACCATCCGGCGCTCATCGAAGCTTTGGCGGAAGCCAGCGCGGAAGGCAAGCCGATGCCGCGGCTGTTGACCTGTCCCAACGAGATGGTGGCGTTGAGCGCGGCGCACGGGTATGCGCAGGCGACCGGGGAGCCGCAGGCGGTTTTCGTGCATGTGGAGTGCGGGACGCAGGCGCTGGCGGGGGCGATCCACAACGCGGCGAAGGGGCGGGTGCCGGTGCTGATTTTCGCGGGCGCGTCGCCGTTCACGCAAGAGGGGGAACTGCGGGGGAGCCGGAACGAGTTCATCCACTGGTTACAAGACGTGTTCGATCAGCGGGGCATTGTGCGGCAGTACATGCGGTACGACAACGAGATCCGCACGGGCGTGAATGTGAAGCAGATGGTGTATCGGGCGCTGCAGTTCGCGACGAGCGATCCGCAGGGGCCGGTGTATCTGATGTGCGCGCGGGAAGTGATGGAAGCGGAAGTGCCCCGGCACGAGCCGCAGCGGGCGTGCTGGCCGCGGCTGGGGGCGGGTCCGGCGCCGGAGGAGTTCGTGGAGTCGCTGGCGGCGGCGCTGGAAACGGCGCGGCGGCCGCTGGTGGTGACGTCGTATGCGGGGCGGGATCCGGCGGCGGTGGCGGAACTGGTGAATCTGTGCGGGCGGCTGGGAATCGGCGTGGTGGAGTCGGTGCCGAATTTCGTGAATTACCCGGCGGACGACGCGATGCACCAGGGGATGCAGGGGAATGAGCCGGTGCAGAACCGGGCGCTGGCGGAGGCGGATGTGGTGCTGGTGGTGGACAGCGATGTGCCGTGGATTCCAACGGTCAACAGGCCGGCGGACGGGGCGGCGGTCTATCACGTCGATGTGGATCCGCTGAAGGAGCAGATGCCGTTGTGGCAGCTTCCGGCGCGGCATGTGGCGCGGGCGGCGGCGGCGACGGCGCTGCGGCAGGTGAATGCGCGGGCGCGTGAAACGGCGGTGGTGCCGGAGCGTCGGGCGCATTACGCGGCGCGGCATGCGGAATGGCGGGAGCGGCTGGCGGCGTGTGAGGGGACCGATGGCGAGACGATTACGCCGGAGTATCTGACGTCGCGGATCCGGGAGTTGGCGGGGCCGGACGCGATTGTGCTGAACGAGGGGATCACGAATTATCGGGCGATTGCGGAGCACATCGGAGTGAAGGCGCCGCGGACGATGTTCACGAGCGGAGGCGGGTCGCTGGGATGGAATGGCGGGGCGGCGATCGGGTTCGGGCTGGCGTGGCCGGGGAAGACGATTGTGACGCTGACGGGGGACGGGTCGTTTCTGTTCTCGGTACCGGCGACGGTGCACTGGATGGCTCGGCGATACGGGACTCCTTTTCTGCAGGTGGTGTACAACAACGGGGGCTGGCGGGCTCCGAAGTTTTCCATGCTGGCGGTGCATCCGGACGGGTATGCGAGCCGGGCGAAGGCGGAGGACCTGGGCGTTGCGTTCGAGCAGCCGCCGGATTATGCGGGAATTGCGGCGGCGGCGGGCGGGGCTTTCGGGAAGACGGTGCGGTCGGCGGGGGAACTGGATGGGGCGCTAGGCGAGGCCTTGCATGCGGTGCGGGTGGAAAAACGGTGCGCTGTATTGGATGTTTGGTTGCCGAGGCTCTGAGTGTGACGGCGCTTACGGGTTCGCGGGCGGGCCGGCGCGCATTTCCGATACGCTCCAGGCATGCAGAGACTGGTGCGCATCGGACTGATGCTGGCGGGTTTTGGCGCGATGGCGCAGGCGGGTCCGTTCAGTTCCGTGGTGGTTTACGGCGACAGCCTTTCGGATAACGGAAATTTGTTTGCGGTGTCGGGATATCCGCCGCCCCCGTACTACGCGGGCCGGCTTTCGAACGGTCCGGTGGCGGTAGAGCAACTGGCCGTGAAACTGGGAGCGCCACTGCTGGATTTTGCGTGGGCCGGCGCTTCGACGGGAATCGGAAACCTGGGGGATGGCGGTACGCCGACGGGTTTCGGCCTGTTCGGCCTGCCGGGCATGAAAACGGAGCTGGCGAACACGCAGGCGATGCTGGGACCGTTCCTCAGCACGGGGTTATTCGTGGTCTGGGGCGGTCCGAACGATTTCCTGGCGCCATCGCCGCTGGATACGACACCGCAGGCGGTGATTACGCGCGCGGTGGGGGATGTGCTGAGCATCGTGACGACTCTGCAGGGGCTGGGCGCGCACAATATTCTGGTGCCGGGAATGGCGGATCTCGGGTTGAGTCCGGATTTCCTGGCGATGGGCCCCGTGGCGGCGGCGCAGGCGACGGCGGCGACCAACGCCTTCAATCAGGCGCTGCGGTCGAGCCTGCCGCCGGGCGTTCTTTTTTACGACACGGCGGCTCTGCTGCGGGATATGGTGGCGAATCCCTCGAAATACGGCTTAACGGACGTGAAAGACGCGTGCTTCAACGGGACGACGGTGTGCGCGGATGCTTCGAAGTATTTGTTTTTCGACTCGCTGCATCCGACCACGGCGGTGGACGCTTTCGCGGCGCAGGCTTTGCTGGCTGCGGTGACGCCGGAGCCCTCGGGTTTCCTGCTGGCGTTTGGCGGAGTGAGCTGGCTCGGGATTACACGGCTACGCCGACGGCGTGTGCGTAGGGTTCCTTCTCAAACAGAGGAGTGAACGATCGGCCGGAGCAAGGCGGCCTTCGGATCACCAAAGAACCGAAGGCGCGATGAGTACCCGATCAAAGGGGTCCCGGTGCAGGTCCGGGAGGGCCGCGAGGGCTGTGATGTGACTGGCCCGGATGGGCAGCACCCAAGACGCTACGCTCAGCAGCGGCTCGCCTTTCTCAATTGCCTCCGTGGCGGCAGGTGACAGCCGATCGGAATCCGTGAGCGCCCACAGCAGAGTGCTCGTATCGAGGAGCCTCAGTCTTTTCCCTCCCAAAAGGCATCGGTTTCGGCTTCAGAAAGCGGCCGACCCCAGCCTTCGGGCAGAATAAACTCGCCCCGCATGGCGTCGAGAGGAGACTTCACTCCGGAACTCAGGGCGGAGAGGTGGGCCACCGGCTTACCGGATGACGACATCTTCCCCGTCCTCCACCAGATCCAGAAGGTGGGAGAGGCGGGTTTTCGCCTCTTGTACGCTGACCTCGATCATGAAGTCAGTTTAGTCCGGTTTTCTGGTTTCGAACATCAGGTGCCGGGCGACGACCGCAACGTTTACACGGCTACGCCAACGGCGTGGGCGTAGGGTTCCCTCTTAAAAAGCACGGTCTCGAAACCGGCCTGGGTCAGTTCGGCTGCAATCTCCTGCTTCGTGAAGCGGTGCGCGTAGGAGATGGAGAGGGTGTCGCCGATTTCGACTTTGGGGCGGCGGAGCACGGTGCGGATGGCGTTCGCGATGCCGGCGGTCAGGCGGTAGGAGCCGGTGTCGCCGGTGCGGTCGAAGAACGACAACAGGACCGGCGCGCCGGGGGCGACACGGGCGCGGATCTGGCGGAGAAGTGCGGTGCGGGCGGCGCGGCCGGCAATCAGTGTGTACGTTCCCCAGCCGACGATGACGCCGTCGTACTGTTTATCGCCGGCCGGGAGGCCATTCGCGGGGCCCACGGCGAGAGTCGGCGGGAAACCTTCCTCCGCTAAGAGAGTGTTGCCCACGCTGACCAGGCCGGGATTGTACTCGTAACCATCCACACGGAGGCCCATGCGGTTGAGGGCGAGCATCTCGCGGCCGCCGCCGGCGCCCGCGGCGATCAGGATTGAATGGAGTCCCGAGAAGTAAGTGGAGATGACTTCCTGTTCCCAGGCGAAGAGGCCGGAATTGTTGTACGACTTATCGACGTACTCTTTGAAACCGCGATTGTAATACCAGGCATCCAGCTTACTCAGTTGTTCCGGAGTGAGAAGGCCGAGCCAGGTGCCCACGACGGTACTCTGGATGCCGGCTTCGGCGGCTTTGAGAAGAGAGCAGAGAGCGGCGGGTAACTTGTGTGATCCGAAGTACAGGGAGAGAAAAGCGCGGTCGCCGATCGACAGGTTGAGGTTTCGATCCGCTTCCGTGGAATCCGCCATACCGACAGGATAACCAGGGGCGGGGGACCTTGCCTGTACGGAAAGGTCCCCATTGCGGAGTTATTTAACGGTCGGGTATTTGATGCCTAACTGTTCGAGGTAAGTATCGTACTTCGAGGGGTCGTAATAGAGAGCTTTCATCCGGGGACGGTACTCTTCCATGGTTTTCTGGTTGAGCCAGATAGCGGGTTTGTCATCCGGGCGGAGGAGGCTCTTGTATTTGACCGTCTTGGTCTGTACGTTGTTGTAGTAATCCCAGGCTTTCTGCACGAGTTCGGGATGCAGCAGGATATCGAGCATCGTCATGGCCTGCACTTTGGCTCCGGCGACCACGCCTTTGTGGGCGATGGGGGTGGCCATGGAGATGGCGTTGGCCCAGTTGTGGCCGGGTCCGCCGGGGATGTTCGAGGGGTAGTTGAGCGTGACGGTGGGGACGACCCAGGAGACGTCGCCGATGTCATCCGAGCCGCCGCCGGTAGGCTGGTCGGCCGGGCGGCCTTCGGCTTCGGCATCGCCCTCGGCCGGGGCGGGTTTGGGCTTCCGCAGTTCGGCGATTTTGGTGGCGAGGCCGCGCTGCGGGAAGTCGAGTTCTTTCTGAAGGGCTTTGGCGAGCTTCTGGTCGTCATCCGACCATTGGGGCAGGCCGACCTTCTTGATGTTCTCGTACATGTCTTCGGCGATGGGGACGTTGAAGTGGCCGGGCCAGGCGGAGCCGAGGACGCGCGAGGTGTAGGTGGTGTCGGTCATCAGGGTGGCGGCCTTGGCCATGTTGTCGCCGATGCGCCAGAGGTTCATGATGTGGTCGTAATCGGCCTCGCGGAAGTAATACCAGACGGCGGCGTTCGGGGGGACGACGTTGGGCTGGTCGCCGCCATTGGTGATGACGCTGTGGAGGCGGGTGGCGAGACGGAGGTGTTCGCGGCGGAAGTTCATGCCGACGTCCATGAGTTCGACGGCATCGAGGGCGCTCTTACCGCGCCAGGGGGCTCCGGCGGCGTGGGCGCTTTCGCCTTTGAACTGGTACTCGACGGAGATGAGGCCGTTGGAGGTGGTGGGGCCGGCGCTCACGTTCAGGTTGTTGCCGACGTGCGTGAAGAGCACGACATCGACATCCTTGAACATGCCGGCCCGGACGTAGTAGGCTTTGGTGCCGACGAGTTCTTCGGCGACGCCGGGCCAGAGGCGGATGGTGCCTTTGAGGTGTTCCCGCTCCATCACCTTCTTCACGGCGAGAGCGGCGATCACGTTCAGCGGCATGCCGGAGTTGTGGCCTTCGCCGTGGCCGGGTGCGCCATCGATCATGGGCGCGTGGTAGGCGACGCCGGGTTTCTGGGAGGCCTGCGGGATGTCGTCAATGTCGGAGCCGAGGGAGATGACGGGCTTGCCTTCGCCCCAGGAAGCGACGAATGCGGTGGGGATGCCGGCGACGCCGCGCTCGACCTTGAAGCCTTCCTTTTCGAGGATATTGATCAGGTATTTCGAGGTCTCAACTTCCTGAAAGCCGAGTTCGCCGAAGCTGAAGACGCTGTCGACCATGACCTGCGCCTGTTTCTTCATGGCGTCGATCTGGCCGATGAGGTCGGCCTTCATGCCGGCCTCCTTCTCGGGCGTGGGTTTCGTCTGGGCGAAGGCGGTGGCGGCGAGTACTGCGAGTAAAACGACGCGTCTCATGTGTGGTGTCCTTTTATTTCGTTCCAAGTGTCGATAAGAGAGTCCGGACAGCGGTGTCAAGTTGGGCGTCGTGGCCCGAGTAGCTTTCGCCCACGGGACTGTCGACGGTGATGTCGACGGGCCGGGGGTGCAGTTCCATATCCGTGCCATCGTTGGCGGTGATGCGAACGCCCGGGGTACGCAGGGCGGAGCCGTCGATGAGCTGAGCACTGCCAGTGTAAATGATCCAGCCCGCTGTGGGGACGCCGACCACTTTGCCGAGCTGCAGGGCGCGGTAGCCTTCGGTGAAATCTTCGGCGTCGGAGAGGGAGTTCTGGTTGACGACGAGAACCGTGGGGAGTTCCAGGGAGCGCTGGCCGTTGACGGTGCGGGCGGAGGCGGCGATGCGGTCGCGGGGGGTCATGGTGAGGTAGCCGCGGCGCGTGAAAACGTCGAGGGCGTAGGAGTTGACGAAGCCGCCGTTGTTGTTGCGGATATCGACGACGACGCCTTCGCGGGTCTGGTTTTCGCTGTCGAGATCGAGATAGAGCTGGTCGAGGGCTTCGGCGGACATGTCGAGAATGTGGACGTAGCCGAGGCGGCCGTTGCTGATCCTGCTCACGTAGGCGCGGCGGTTTTCGACCCATTCGCGGTAGAGCAGGTGCTTGTGAGCGGCGTTGTTGACCGGGAGGACGGCGGCTTCCGGATGCGCAGAGGTGGCGAGCACGGTGCGCTTGCCGATGCGGTACTGGAGGAGTTCGTCAAGGTTGGTTGCGGGGGTGAGCGGTTTGCCTTCGACGGAGAGGAGTTTCTCGCCGGGCTTGATGCCGGCGACGTCGGCGGGGCCGAGGGGCGTGACGGTGAGGATGGTGTTGGTGGCGGGGTCGAGCGTGAGGCCGAGGCGTCCGGTGACGGGTGCGTTGGCGGCCTGGGGACCGGCAATGATGCCGCTGTGGGAGGAGTTCAGTTCGCCGATCATCAGGGAGACGACGCGGCGGAGTTCGTCGGGCGTGCGGGCGGCTTCGGCCCATTTGGCGTAGTGGCCGCGGGCGTCGGCCCAGTTGGCGCCGTGGAATTTGGGGTCGTAATAGGTTTCGTTGACGATGGTCCAGGCCTGGTTGAAGACTTCCTTCTTTTCGTCGTCGAAGTTGACGTCGAGTTCGGCGGTGATGGCGAGGGGGCGGGCGATGCGGGTGTCGACGGGGATGACGGTGATGCGGCCGGCTTCGAGGTAGAAGACCTCTTTGCCATCGGGGGAGAAGACGGCGTCGGATTTGGCGCCGGGGGTGGAGGTGAGCTGGCGGGCGGCGGGTTCGCGGGCGAGTTCGTCGAGGGAGTACGTGTAGAGATTTTGCTGGCCGACGCCGGAGGAGGCGGTGAAGAGGAGCGTTTTGCCGTCCGGGCTGATGACCTGGGAGCCGGCGTCGATGCCGAGACCGAGGAGGGTGAGTCGCTGACGGATGCCTTCGAAGACGATCCGGACGGGAGTTTTGGGGGTGGGGTCTTTCGGCGTCAGGTCCTTCGCGGAGGCCGGGGCGGAGTTGGCTGACGCGGCGGCGGTGTTGGGCGGCGTGGGCTGGCCGGGGCGGAAGAGTTCGCGGAACTGGTCCTCACGGAAGCGGGGGGTGCGGGGGATGAGGTCGATGCGGGCGATGGAGCGGCGTTCGGTGCGCTGGGAGGTGCCGAAGAGGAGGTAGGTGCGGTCGGGGCTCCAGGAGATGGTGTCGCCGTTGCCGTTGGAGAGGAAGCTGAGTGGTTTTTCGTTGTCAGGGCCGGGGGCGACGTTGGTTGGGACGACGGCGACGTTGCTGAAACCGCGGGCTTCGTTGGTGAAATAGGCCAGCCACTCGCCGTCGGGCGACCAGGCGAGGGGGTTCGGACCGTCCTGACGGAACAGCGGGGCGAGGTTACGGAGCTTTTTGGTGACGAGGGTGGTGTCGGCTTTGGTGTCCGGCTTGAGGATATGGATTTCGCGGCCATCGCGGAGGTAGGCGAGGCCGGCGCCATCGGGGGACCAGGCGGGGCGGGCGTCCTGCAACGGGCCGGTGGTGAGGGCGGTTTCGGTGTCTTTGGTGAGGTCGTAGAGATAGATGTGGGCGGGGCCTTCGCGGTCGGAGACGTAGGCGAGGCGTTTGCTGTCGGGCGACCAGGCGAGTTGTCCTTCGTTGAAAGCGTTCGAGGTGAGGCGGACGGCCGCGCCGGGGTCTTTGGCGGAGGCGGCGAAGACTTCACCGCGGGCGACGAAGGCGACTTTGCGGCCGTCCGGGGAGAGGGTGAGGCCGCGGAAGCCGGTGGTGAGAGAGAGGTGGGTGGTGGAGACGCCGGCCGGGGTGCCGCGGAGGGTGATGTCGAGTTTGGCGACGGCTCCGGAGGCGGGGTCGAGTTTCCAGAGCTGGAAGTCGCGTTCGAAGACGAGGGCTTTGCCGTCGTGCGAAAGGGAGGGGTAGAGGACGTGGCCGTCGGTGAATTTCGTGAGCTGGCGGGCGGCGCCGGTCAGGGTTTTTTCCCAGATATTTTCGGCGCCGGAGACGTCGGAGACGTAGAGGAGGCGGCGGCCGTCGGCGGACCACTCGGGCCAGAGATTTTTGGCGTGATTTTCGAGGAAGGGCTGGTATTGCGGGGCGGCGCTGGGTGCCGCGGCGGGCGTCAGAATGGTAAAGCGGGTTTCGTCGATGTGGGCGTGGCCTTTGCGCCACCACTGGGAGACGGCCATGCCGCCGGTGGTGAAGGCAATGGTGCCGTTGGTGGGGTGCGGGGCGGCCTGGGATTCGTCGGCATAGCGATCGGCGGAGATGGCGATGGCGGGGCCCCCGGCGGCGGGAATCCGATAAATATCGCTCATATTCGCGATATCGCCGCGATTTGAGGAAAAGTAGAGGAATTTGCCGTCGGGAGACCAGGCGTCGAGGCTGGAGCGGGTGTCGTCGAAGGTGATGCGTTTGAGTTCGCCGGTGGCGAAGTGGAGGACGTAGATGTCGCCGGCGCCGGTGCGGGTGGAGACGAAGGCGAGGCGGGTGCCGTCGGGCGAGTAGAGGGGGCGGGATTCGGTGGCGGGGTGGGAGACGAGTAGGCGGGCTTCGCCGCCGGTGGAGGGGACGGTCCAGATGTCGCCGCCGGAGATGAAGGCGATTTCGGCGTGGTCGGGGGAGAGGGCGGGTTCGTAGAGGGGCGGCGTGGCGGCGGTAAGGACCAGGGGCGCGAGGAGGAGAAGGACGGAACGTCGCATGGTTGATTTTAGATTATGCGGGGGCGGCGGGAGGAGAAGCCGGCGCGGGAATATGATGAGAGGCAGCAGAATGGAACGAACAATCCAGCTTCCGGAGGATCTTCTCGCGCAGATGGACGGGGACGAGCGCGCGAGGGTGGAAGGTCTGGGTTGGCACGATTTGTTGCGCTATGGGCGGGAGAAAGGGCTCGAATCCGGTTATACCGAGGCCGGGATTCCGGATGTGGTTAGGGAGTGGCGTCGCGAACAGCATAGCCGGTGAACCCGGTCATTTCGCTTCTTTCACGAAGTCGCGAACTCTTCGTTTCGTGAAGTCGGAGGCATGGAAGCCGGCGATAATGAGGGCCAGAATTTGAGGGCTGACGTCCTTGTGCTGCTTCGCGGCGCCGGCGGCCATGAACTCTGCCGCTTTGAAACCGTTGAGATTTCGGCTGAGCCGTAGGCCACGGACGTATCCCACTTCAGGAAAGAGTGCTCGTCCTTACGGAGGACTACGGTTTGGTCTTTTGCGCCCTTTAGTGAGGTAAGGCTGACGATGGCGAAATGACCGGTTTCGTCGGGGTTGGTGGCTATTACCCAGAGATGGGCTTTGAGTGCGCTTTGCTTGAGCGGGTACAGAAATGTCTGTCCCGCGTGGAATTCCACGCTCGTGCTTACGCGGCCAGTGAGCGGGACGCGATTTGGGCTTCGATCTGATCGGCTACGGCGTCCGATTGCTCTTTCGACAGGCCGAGCGCTTCGATAATCTCGCGGATGTCGAGAGGGACAGAGCGGTTGCCGGGGTCGGTCCACTCCGGGAAGTCTCTGTGGCAATCTTCGACGAGATTGAAGCGGTCTTTTGCGCCGTCGGCGGCGAAGACTTCGGTCAGCAGATTCTCTTCCGCCCGGGAGAGTTCCGAGTTGCCCGGATCTTTCGCGAGTCTGACCTTGTGGGGGTCGGCGTCCTTCTGAATGTGCTCTGACCAGAACGTGGGCGGAACGCTTGTATTCGCGCTGGCTTTGATGCGGTCATAAAGCCGGCTCAGGACCGGGCCATGCTTCATCGAGACGTATTTATCGGTGGTGATGGGGAGAGCCCAGCGACGGAGAGCTTCGCGATCGGCTTTGTAGAGGAGTTTGATGAGGGCCAGGTAGCTCATCGGCTTTCCGGAGAGGCGCAGGAGCAGAGCCGCCGCCTGAGTACCCTTCGCTTCATCGAATGACAGAATCATTGACAGGTTCGAGGTTCTGGCCAGAGGATAGCATAGGCAAATGAAACGAACAATTCAGGAAATCCCGGTTTTGTGAAGTGGCAACTGCTCCACAAGGCCTGCTGGGCGGGCGACGCAAAGGAAGTGGCGCGTCTTCTTGCGGCTGGGGCGGACCCAAACGGGGTAGCTCCCACAATCTGGCGTCAGACTCCTTTGGGCCGCACGCTGGAATTTCGCCTCACCGCTCCGAGGCATTCCGGCCATGTGGAGACTGTTCGACTCCTGCTTCAGCGAGGCGCCGACCCGACCGTTCGTTCCACGTCTCTGGACATGACGCCCCACGAACTTTCCGTCTTCTGCGGTCTGGAACCGGCCGCGGAACTGCTTCGCGGGTTTGGACCGGCTGGACCGCATCCTACGGGTCTGACCGGCCTTTGGCTCGCCTCCGCATCGCGCCTGCCGGAAGCCCTCAAACCGGAAGAAGTGCGCCGATTGGCCAGCGAGCAGGACGTGAATGCAATTTGGCACCGGGCAACACCGCTGATGATGGCGGCAGGCCACGCCGGGCATTTTCGGGTTGCCGATGAACTGCTGCGTGCGGGCGCCGATCCAAACGGGGGCTATTCCCTTCTGCATGCCAGTTGCGAATGGCACTTCGAGCATCTTGTTCCTGCCTTGCGCTACCTGGCACGAGCCGGATGGAACGTGAACTTGTGCGACCCCGACGGGCAAACAGCCCTTCATAAGGCGGCGTTTCTCGGCTACGCGGCAGCCGTTCGGTTCCTCCTGGACAATGCTGCAGAGCCAGCCGCGAGGGATCTTTCGGGACAGACCGCACTTGACATCGCTCGTCAACGGAACAAGGTTGCTGTCATCAAAGAACTGGAGCGGGCAGCCCAGGTTCCGCGCCGCGTCCGTTAACTTACGGCGGCGATGGTCGCGGCCACCTTTTGCGAACTGCGGACGCAATCCGGGATGCCGATGCCATTGTAGGCGTTGCCGGTGAGGTGGAGGCCGGGAATACGGGCGGCGTGCTGCTCGATTTCGGAGACGCGGAAGGAGTGGCCGACGGTGTACTGGGGCATGGAGTCGGGCCAGCGGTGGTTGATGGCGAATAGCGGTTCGGCGGCGTCGATGCCCATCAGGCGGTGGAGTTCGGACTGGACGGCTTCGCGGGTAACGTCCGGGTCGGTGGAGAAGCAGCGGAACACCGCCTTGTCGGCAGGGACGCGGCCGAGCCATTTGGTGCCGAGCCAGGTGCAGGCCATGACGGCGCGGCGCTCCGATTTCGGAACCAGGAAGCCGAAGGCGTCGAGGGGATGTTTGATGTCGGCGCGGCGGTAGCCGAAGGTCCAGATGGAACTGCCGGTGTAGGGAATCGAAGCGACCAGGGCGGCGAGTTCGGGTGCCACCGGTTCGAGCAAAGGCGCGGAACGGTTGGCTCCGCAGGCGAGGACAATCTGGTCGAAGTCGTGGGTGGCGCCGGCGGACTGCAGAGTCCAGCCGGATTCCGTCTGCGCGATGGCGTCGACGCGCTGGGGAACGATGTGGACGCGCGCTTTCAGCGCTTCGATGAGAGTTCCGACACCGCGGCAAAGAGACTTGAAAATCGACTGGCCGGAAGGTTTGCGCTTATCGCGGAAGGTACCGACGACGACGCTGCCGTAACGCTGCTCGTATTCGACGAATTTGGGGAGCACGCTGGCGGCGCTGAGTTCCTGCGGGGAACCTCCGTAAACACCGGCGAGCAGGGGTTCGGCGAGGTATTCGACGGCTTCGGGGCCGAAATGGTCCTCGACGAAGGCGGCGACGGAGCGGTCCGGGAGCGCTTTGGGATTCCGGAAGACCTCGAGGCCCATGCGGATTTTGGTGCTCCAGCCGAACAGATCGGACCGGACTACGGGCATGACCTTGGTGGGGACCACCATCTGGAGGCCCTCGGGAAGCGTCACGAAGCGGCCGTGGCGGAGGACGTAGGTGCGGCGCTGCGCGTCGTTGGAACCAGTCAGGTCGTCACCGAGCCCGATTTCGCGGATGAGTTGCTCGGCCCAGGGCTTGGCGGCGAGCCAGCTTTCCGGGCCGGTTTCGAGGATGCAGTCCTGCACGGTGACGGTGCCGATGGGGCCACCGGGGGCAGGGTCGAAGACGGTGGCATCCACCCCGGCTTTGCCGAGGTAGTACGCGCACGAAAGACCGGAAATGCCACCGCCGATGACGCCGACTCGCATCGGCTAGGGCTTGAACTCGCGGACCATCTGCACGACGGCGCGGACGTTTTCGACCGGCGTTTCGGGCAGGATGCCGTGACCGAGGTTGAAGATATGGCCGGGGCGGGTGCCGGTACGGCGGAGCAGGTCGTGCACCTTGGTTTTCAGTTCCGGCAGGGGGGCAAAGAGCGCGACGGGGTCGAGATTGCCCATGATGGCGGAACGATAGGAGATGTCCATCCAGGCCTGATCGACGTTGATGCGCCAGTCGCAGCCCATGACGTCGCCGCCGGCGGCATGGAGTTCGCGGAAGTAGCCGGAAGCGCCGGTGCCGAAGTGGATCACCGGGACGCCGGTGGATTTGATGCGTTCGATGAGCGCGCGGGAGTAGGGCTGGGCGAAGCGGACGTAGTCGTCGGCGGCGAGGGCGCCGACCCAGCTGTCGAAGACCTGGATGGAGCGGGCTCCGGAAGCCACCTGCATGATGGCGAAGGGGGCGAGGACGTCCACGATCTTGCCCATCAGGCGGCGCCAGAGAGTTTCGTCGCTGTACATCATGCGCTTGGTGCGGATGAAGTTCTTGCTGCTGCCGCCCTCGATCATGTAGCTGGCGAGGGTGAAGGGCGCGGCGCAGAAGCCGATGACGGGGACGCGGCCGGCCAGGGCGCGAACGGTCTGCTGGATCGCTTCACCCACGTAGCCAAGGTCGTCCGTATTCGAAGTAGAAAGGGCGTCGACGTCCTCACTGGAGAGGATGGGATTTTCGATCTGCGGGCCTTCCTTCTGCGGGTAGCTGAGCTTGAGGCCCATCGGTTCCACGGGGAGGAGGAGGTCGGCGAAGATGATGGCGGCGTCGACATCGAGGGCTTCGACGGGCTGCAGCGTGACGGCGGCGGCGAGGTCCGGACGCTTGCACATTTCGAGCATCGAGTGTTTGGCGCGAATTTCCCGGTAGGACTTCATGTATCGCCCTGCCTGCCGCATGAACCAAACGGGGCGGACATCGGTCGGACGGCGCCTGCAGGCATCGAGAAAACGGCTTGTCATTGGAGCCACGCGCATGGTTGATTCACCTTATCTATACGTTCTTTGTATTTGTCGGCTGAGTGTGTAGCGTCCTGGCAATAAAACACGCGAAAGCTGCCAGGCAGATGAGCGGCCGTCCACTGACGGCCCAGAATGAAGTACGGTTTCGCCCAGACCTCGCTGTCGAGCGTGCGGGGAGAGATGACGGAAACCGAGAGTGTGCCCTGCGCCGGGAAACCGGTGCGGGGGTCCATAATATGGCTCCAGGTTTTGCCTTCGGCCACGAAGAACTTTTCGTAACTGCCGGAAGTGGAGAGAGACTGGTCTTTCAAAGTAATAGCGGCCGCGGATTCCGACTCACTCAACGGGTCTTTGATCCGGATGGGCCAGCCGGCGGGGCTTTCGGGCGGATTGCCGAGGCCGTAGATGCTGCTGCCTCCGGCGGAAATCAGAGCAGCCCGAATGCCATCGGCGCGCAGAACCTGGACCATACGATCGACTGCATAGCCTTTGCCGACGCCGCCCGGATCGAGGTTGAGACCGGGCTTCGCGAAGGAAACAGTTCGACCCGAGGGGTTGAGCACAATGTTCCGGTAGCCAATTTGTCCCATTGCCTGTTCGACTGCACCGGGCCGGGGAAACTGTCCCGAACCCTTGTAGAATCCCCAGACCTTCATCAGGGGGCCCACCGTAATATCGAAAGCACCTTCGCTCCGACGGCTGTAGTCGATGCAGTCCGCAAGCAGGTCGAAGAGCTCTTTTGAAACCGTCACGGGATGATCGGCGGCTTCCCGGTTCACCGAACTCCATTCGCTTTCCGGCTTGTAGTTGGAAAGCAAAAGGTCGACGCGCCGTGCTTCGGCAAAAGCGTGTTCGGCGGCCGATTCCAGTTGGTTACGATCCTCTCCGTACAAAATCAAGGAAAACGTGGAGCCCATGGCGTCGGCGCTCGATTCCAGGCGCAACATTTCGGCCGGGGCCGAAACAGCCGCGTACAGAGGGAGAGCAAAAAACGCCACATCCCACAACAAAGACAAAACTAACACAAAATGTTCGCAAAGCGCTCGTTTTTTCCGCAAATGGCCGGTTGCGGCCAGTGCGGGGAACGGGCGACGGCGTCCAGACCATTGTATCTTCATTTGGGAAAACTACATAGGTGGTTTCAGGGGCCGTGGTACTCCCGGTCCGGCCCCTGAGGTTAGCCGGCGATGCCGGTATGGAAGATTACCGGCCGCGGCCGGCGGACGTCGGGGGCACAACGGATTTCATACGAAGGTAAACGGCGGCGTAACCGTACTCTTCCAGATCGTGGCCGGTGTTGTATTCGAGGAGGCCGAGCCGGGAGCTTTTCATCTGTCCCATGGAGGCGGGATCGGCGGCGTTCGCTTCGGTGGTGCCTTCGAAAGCGGCATCGCAGGCGGCGGCGGATTCTTTCAGTGCAGCGACGAGGTCGGCCTTGGCGGTCATTTTGGAAGCTCCGACCGGTTTCGGTTTGCCGGAGGCACCTCCGCAGATGCCTGCCTGGGCGTCGGCAATATGGCCCATGAGGGCGCCGAAGGAGCGGATGTCGGGAGTCGGTTTGTAGCTGTAGCTTTCTTCGGGCATGGCTTCAGCGGCTTTCACGATGTTGTCGCGAACGGTGCCGAAGCGTTGTTTGGCTTCGGCGATGTGCGCGGCGGGAATCTGGGCGTGCAGGGCGGAGGCGCCGAGGGCGGCGGCCGACAGGAGAACGGAACGGAGAGTCATGGTTTTCTATTTTGGCAGGGTGCGGCGGAAACGGCTACTATACAGAAGATTCCCGATGGCGCGGACGAATTTATTTTCACGGCGGCAGTGGCTGGCGGGTGCGGCGGGAATCCCGGCGCTGGGTTTGAGACAGAATGCCGCTGGCCAGGTTCCGGGCGGGCCGGCGGGCCGGAAGCTGCGGGTGGTGATCACCGGCGGGCATCCCGGGGATCCGGAGTACGGGTGCGGCGGGACGGCGGCGCGGTATGCGGATTTGGGTCATGACGTCGTGCTGTTGTATCTGAATCGCGGGGAAAAGGCGTGCCCGACTCCGGAAGGCGCCAGTCTGCCCCGGGTGGCGGAAGCGACTAAGGCGTGCGCGATCCTGGGCGCGCGTCCTGTGTTCGCGGCGCAGTGCGACGGTCACGCGGTGGTGGACGGCAGTCATTATGATGAGTTCCGGGCGCTGCTGCGGAACCTGAATCCCGACGTGGTGTTCACGCACTGGCCGGTGGACGGGCATGCGGATCATCGGGCGATTTCCCTGCTCGCCTACGACGCCTGGCTGAAAGCGAAGAAGAGCTTCGGCTTTTACTACTACGAAGTATCGGATGGCGAAGACACGCTGATGTTCACGCCGAACGAATATGTCGACATCGGCGCGGTGGAAGCGCGCAAGCGCGCGGCCTGTTACGCGCACGCTTCGCAGGCGCCGGACCGCTTTTATGCGCTGCAGAGTCAGGTGGCCCGTTTCCGGGGCGTGGAAAGCGGGCACGCGCAGGCCGAAGCGTTCATCCGGCATGCGCAAAGCGCGGGCAACCTGCTGCCTTAAGCCCGCCTTAAGCGGCGGCGATTTCAAAAATTCCCTCATTCGGGCGTAGTCAAACAGACATTTCCGGTGTATTCTGGCTGGAATGTTGTTTTTCCCCGGAACTTCGGCATGTTCCGGGCAAATAACATTCCAATTAGCGCGACGGCTGATGCCGCGCGACGGAGGAAACCCGATATGCTGTCCGACCTGAAGATGGCGCTGAAGCGCAACGGCTCAACCGCGAACTACCTGAACAACTATGCGCGCGCGAATTTCGCCCCGATGTGGAAGTTTCTGGACCGGTTCGACTCGCTCAGCGACAGTTACCTGATTCTGCTGCTGAAAGAGAACCGGAAACGGATTCCCCGGATTCCGCTGATGTCCGCGAAAGTGGATTATCCGACGCTCGAGACTTTGTACGACGAGTCGAGAACCACCTACACGCGGCTGCTGCCGCGCAAGAAGAACTACGTTTCGCGGCTGCCTCCGGTGGAAGAGGTGGCGGATCTGTTCAAGCGCAACGGCAATTTCCAGCGGGAAGTGAACCGCCGTTCGAGCCTGATTTTTCCTTATTACGCGCAGTGGTTCAGCCATCAGTTCTTTAACACCAAAATGGACCCGAAACAATCGGCGTCCACGCTGGTGCCGGTCGGCTTCAATCTGAGCCAGATGTACGGCTCGCCGGCGGACGAACAGCGGCTGCGGGAATTCAAGAACGGCCGGATGCGGCTGGAGACGGTGAACGGCGAAGAGTACGCGCCGCTGATCGATAACCCGTTTCAGGCGATGTTCCCGACGGAGAACGGGAAGGCTTTCGATTTCGGCAATATGCCGTTTAATCAGCTGCCCGGCGTGGCGGCGATGCAGACGATCATGCTGCGGAACCACAACCGGAACGCGAAACTGATCGCGGCCGACAATCCGGCGATGGACGACGAGGAACTGTTCCAGAAGGCGAAGCTGGTTTCGCTGGCGCAGGTTCTGAAAGTCACGATGGAGGATTACGTCAACAATCACATCCTCGCGACGCACGTGCGGATCAAGTGCCGTCCGCAGGTGGTGGGCAGTCCGCAGTGGAACCGGAGAATGCCGCGGGATTTCTTTCCGTCGAACACGATTTCGATGGAATTTAACATCCTGTACCGGTGGCATCAGCTGATTCCGGACAAGATTAAACTGATCCGGGATTTCGATCCGAACAACCTGCCCAAGTCGTTCGACGGGGTGGCGGTGGACGAGATTTCTCCGTTCTCGGACGCGCAGGAAGTGATGAAGCGGGGCGTGGAAGCGTTCCTCGGTTCGGCGTCGTTGCAGCCGGCCGGAAAGCTCACGCTGTTCAACACGAGCAACGAGATTGTGGAAATGGTGGTGAAGCCGGGTCTGCGAAGGATGCGCGAACTGGAACTGGCGTCGTTCAACGATTACCGGGAACTGTTCGGGTTCTGCCGGCTGGAAAAGTTCGAAGAGATCTGCGACGATCCGGCCATTGTGGAAGGTCTGCGGCGAGTCTACAAAGGCAACATCAACGACGTGGAATATTACCCCGGTATTTTCGCGGAAGAGAAGCTCTGGAACGGCCTGCATGGCGCGACTCTGGCGCTGATGGGTGTCAGCTGCACGTACTCGGGAATTTTCAGTTCGCGGCTTCTGCTGCCGGAAGTGTTCACCCCGACGACCTTCTCGCCCACGGGCATGAAGATCATCGAGGAAACCAAACTTCTGGAACAGATCGTGGGCTGGAACTCGAAGCTCAAGACCGTCAGTTTCAAAGCTCCGTAAACAGCGATTCGAAGATAAGGAGAAAATTCCATGCCATTTGTCCGAATTGAAACCAACCAGACCGCGGATGTCGTTGCATCCGCGGCCATCGTAAAGGAAGTAACCGCTCTGGTGCTGAAGGTGAAGCCGGAAGTGGAGCGGCGGGGTATCGCGGTATCGCTGCATCACAACTGCGTGCTGAGCTTCGACGGAGACGCCACGAAGGCGGCGGTGGTGATCACGATGACCAATGCCCGGATGCCGCATGAAGTGACGCTGCCTTTGACGCAGGGGCTGACGGCGATCACGAAGAAGTATTACGGGGCGGATCCGCTGCGGACGTATGCGTTTTACCACGAACTCACGGAACTGCACCTGGTCGGCCTGATGGGGGTGACGTTCGAGGAACTGCGGGCCGCGGCGCCCGCCGCGCCCGCCGCCCCCGTTCCGCCGGCCCCGCCCGAGAAGTAAAAATCGACCAACCGGAGCGCCACCTCAAAGCCATGATGCCGACAAAAGAAAATTCAGCCGGACTGCCGGCGGTATCCTTTCCCGACCTTCCTCCATTGACCGATTACCGCGGGGTCGAACTGATCGAGCACGATCAGGTAGCCGCGCGGCAACAGGGAGTGCTGGGGGAAAACGGCAAGCCGGTGCTGGGGGTGGCGTTTTCGGGCGGCGGTATTCGCACCGCGACCTACAACCTGGGTATTCTCCAGGGGCTGGTGGCGAGCGGACTGCTGCCGCGGGTGGATTATCTGTCCACGGTTTCGGGTGGCGGATTTCTGGGGACGTGGCTGCACGGAGTGATTAAGCGGCACGGGAAGGGCGATCCGCGCCACCCGTCGCTGCGGAATCTGCTGACGCGCCCGGAGGGCCGGCCGCACGAAGCGGCGGAGGACGATCCGATCGCGTTTCTGCGCAATTACAGCAGTTATCTGGCCCCGGACATGGGGCTTTTCAGCGCGGATTTCTGGGTAATTGCCGGGATCTGGTTCCGGAATATTCTGCTGAACCAGCTGATCCTGCTGCCGTTTCTGGCGGCGGTTTCGCTGACGCCGCTGCTGCTGGGGACGCTGGCGGGCTGGTACTGCAACAGCACGGATAACTTCGCGATGGTGGAGATGGGGTTATCGGGACTGGCGGCGCTGGTGCTGGTGATCTGCGCGGGCAAAGGTGTCGGTTCGGTCGCGCTGGACGGCACGTCCGCGGCGAACGACAAGATGACGCAGAGCGAGCAGCATACGAAGTGGGATTCCACGCCGAATGCGGTTTTTTGCGCGTTTTTGCTGATGTTCGTGGCGCTGGGAATGTCGCTGGCCAGCGATTCGCTGAATGAGCTGAAATGGCTCAGTCTGGGCGAGGGCAATGCGATTCGGTTACTGCTCGGCAAGTGCCTGGGCTTTACGTTCATGTTCGGCGTCCTGCAGTGGCAGGGTAAGTTTCGGGCTTGTTTTCAGCGGCGCCACGGGACGACTTCGAAGTTTGGCTGGTGGGCATATCCGGTGATCGCAGGGACGACCACGGCGCTGCTTTGTTTCGGCATCATGAATGGTCTGGTGGGGCTGGACGAGAAGAACGCGGGTGTCTGGCACACCATCGCCTGGGGTCCGCCGCTGCTGGCTCTTGCCATGCTGACGGGCGCGGCGCTCCATATCGGGCTGATGGGGGTGGATTACGAGGACAATGCGCGGGAGTGGCTGAGCCGCATGGGGGCGCACGCCTTCATTTTCGCCCTCGGGTGGGCGGGACTGTTCGCGATCTCCGTCTTCGGACCCTACTGGATTACGGCGCTGGGCGTGTATTCATGGGCTCCGCTGGCCGGTCTGGGTGGCGGCTGGATTCTGACGTCGCTGGCCGGCGTCATGGCCGGTTCGAGCAGCAAGACCCCGGCCAAACCGGAAGAAGGCGGGGGCGGCGGCGGTTTCATGTCCCTGCTCTCCTCGCTGGCTCCCACGATTTTTATTCTTGGCCTGCTGTTGTCGATTTCCCTGGTTCTGCATCACACGGTGGCGCAAATGAGCCACGTGCGGGCGACGGTGATCGAGGCGGACGCGCCGCCCCCGGACAACATCGAAGTGTCCGTGAAGGCCAGTGGCGCGAAAGACGTGATGTTCAATGTGCGGAACACCAACAAACCGCAACCGGGCGTTCTGACCGCGGCGTGGAAGACGGAACGGGCCCTGCTGATGCAGAAAGATCCGGACCTTGTGGAACAGTCCGTGGTGGATTTTCCGACGCGGGTCATCGCGATCACGGAGTTGCTGGCGGGTGTGCTGCTGATGGTCTGGTATCTGCCTCGCCGGATCGACATCAACGAGTTCTCGATGCACCACTTCTACAAGAACCGGCTGGTGCGTTGTTATCTGGGCGCGACGAACGGGCGGGACCGGAAGCCGAGCCGGCTCACGGGCTTCGACCCCTGCGACGATATTCTGCTGCGGGAATTCTCGGTGAAGGAACAATATTACGGTCCTTACCCGCTGGTCAACTGCTGCATTAATCTGAGCCAGGGCGCGGAACTGGCCAAGGCGGAACGGAAAGGTTCGGCGTTTCTGTTTTCGCCTCTCTACACGGGTTACGACGTGCCTGGCGCGAACGAAGACAAGAACACGGATACGCAAACGGGCGGATCGGGAGAGCTGCACTCGGTGGGCTACCGCAGGACCGAAGGATACGGGTATCCGGACGGCTTCCACATCGGCACCTGCATGGGAATTTCCGGCGCGGCGGCGAGTCCGAACGGCGGTTCTCACACGTCCGGCCCGATGTCGTTCCTGATGACGATGTTCAGCGTGCGCATGGGCTGGTGGGCGGGCAACACACGGCGGGATAAGCCGAGCAGCAAGCCGGGTCCGACGAACAGTCTGGGAGCGCTGCTGGGAGAACTGACGGCCTCCACGGATGCGAGTTCGAATTATGTGAACCTTTCCGACGGCGGGCATTTCGAAAATCTGGGGCTTTACGAACTGGTCCGGCGGCGCTGTAAGTACATTATTTCGGGCGACGGGGAGCAGGACGGGGATTACACGTTCGAATCGCTGGGCGGCGCGGTGCGCAAGTGCCGGACGGATTTCGGGGCGGATATCACGATCGATCCGCGGCGGATCCGGCCGAAAGACGGCGCGAGCCGGGTTCACTGCGTGGTGGGGACCATCCGGTATGCGCTGCGTCCGGGCCAGGAAGAAAAGGACCGGGAGACGGGCTGGCTTTTGTATCTGAAGAGCAGTCTGACGGGCGACGAGCCGGAGGACGTGGCGCAGTACAAGAGCTCGCACGGGGATTTCCCGCAGGAAACGACGGCGAATCAGTTCTTCACGGAATCGCAGTTCGAGAGCTATCGCAAGCTGGGGCGGCACGTTTGGGAGATGGCGTTCGAGGGCGTGAATCTGGAAGGGGCGGACGTGGATCTGGAGAAGATCTTCGGCGAACTCTATCAGAAGTGGTATCCGCCGACGGACCTGCCGGACGGCGTGGCCTCCCGGCACACCGATGCTTACACGGCATTGTTCCGCAAGATGAGCGATCCGGTGCTGGGGCAATTAATGGACCAGCTGATCGCGCCGGCGGGCAAGCCGGACTACGTGGCGAAAGGCATGCCGCAGTTCAATCCGGCGGAGGAACGGCAGGCGTTTCTGTTCACGCTGGAGCTGGTGCAGCTGATGGAAAACGTGTGGTCGGATCTGCGCTTCACGGAGACGATGCAGCGGGACAGCCCGTCGAATCAGGGCTGGATCAGCGTGTTCATGTACTGGGTGCGGCAGCCGATGTTCAAAGATGCGTGGGCCAAGGCGAGCTACACGTACAACCAGCGCTTCCAGGACTTCTACCAGTGGGTGGCGAAGAAAGCGGCCTGAGACGGTTTGGGTACGTGCTACACTGCACGTTCTAAACAGATGAATTCGCTTCGGTTTCGAGGGATCTGCGGCGGCAGTGTGTTCGCGCTCGCGATGCTGCTCGCCTCGTGTTCGGGGGCGCGCAGGATGTCCGCGATGGACAGGCTGCAGCCTTGTAAGGCGTCCGACGGGCTGGGGGACGCGTTCTGCGGCACGTTCGAAGTGTTCGAGAACCGCGTCACGAAGCAGGGCCGGAAGATTCCGCTGCGCATTGTGCTGCTGCCCGCGCTGAAACAGAAGTACGCGCCGGATCCGCTGTTCTTTCTGGCGGGCGGACCGGGGCAGGGGGCGGCGGCGCTGGCGCACGATCTGCAGGAACCGTACCGCGTGGTGGAGACGGACCGCGACATTGTGCTGGTGGATCAGCGGGGCACGGGAAAGTCGAATCCTCTGGAGTGCAAGCCGGGGGAATCGGAAGAGAGCTCCGATGAGGAGGACGACTCGGCCTCCATGATGCGGCGCTTCCGTTCCTGCATCGACGCGCTGAAGAGCAAGGCGGATCTGACGAAGTACACGACGCCGATCGCGATGGACGATCTGGACGACGTGCGCCGGTTCCTCGGGTATTCGAAGATCGATCTGTATGGCGGTTCTTACGGGACGCGCGCGGCGCTGGTTTATGCGCGGCGACATCCGGAGAATACGCGGGCGGTGATTCTGGACGGCGTGGCGCCGACCGATATGCGGCTGCCTCTTTACATGGCGCGCGACAGCCAGCGGGCGTTGAGTTTGCTGGTGCGCGATTGCGAGAAGGACGCCGGTTGCAACCGGCGCTTCCCGCAGCTGCAGGCGCGGCTCACGGCGCTGCTGGACCGGCTGAGCGCGCATCCGCAGCATGTGAAGTACGTGCATCCGCGAACAGGCGAGGAAAAAGAGATCGACGTGAAGCGGCTGACGGTGGCCGGGGCGCTGTTCGCGTCGCTGTATTCGCCGATGACGGCTTCGCTGGTGCCGCTGCTGATCGAGCAGGCGGAGAAGGGGAACTACACGGGCTTCTTCGCGCTGGGGGCGGCGTTCGATCCGTTGTCTTCGAATATGTCGCAGGGGATGTATTTCTCGGTGGTGTGCAATGAGGACGCGCCGCGGATCGAGCCGGGGTCGGTGGAGCGGGAAGCGGCGGGGACGTTCACGGGAGCGGAGATGGCGGGGATGCGGCTGAAGCCGTGCGAGTTCTGGCCGCGCGAGCCGATGGATCCGGCGTATTTCGAGAACGCGCCGTCGAAAATTCCGGCGCTGATTTTGTCGGGCGAACTGGATCCGGTGACGCCGCCGGTGTGGGGTGAGCAGGTGGCGTCGCAGTGGAAGAATTCGAAGCACATCGTGGTGCCCGCGACCGGGCACGGAGCGTGGGCGAGCGGGTGCGTGATGAAGCTGATGGTGCAGTTCCTCAATGACGGGAGCGCGGCGAACCTGAATACGGCCTGCGTGCAGAAGGTGAAGCGGCCGCCGTTCTTTCTCGGGCCGGCCGGGCCTGATCCGATGAGCTCGCCGGCAGGGCTGCAATGATCCGGGCGGAAAATCTGGTCAAGACGTTCGGGGCGGTGCGGGCGGTGGACGGGGTTTCGTTCGCGGCGCCGGACGGCGTGGTGACGGGGCTGCTGGGGCCGAACGGGGCGGGGAAGACGACGTCCCTGCGGATGGTTTACGGGCTGATGAAGCCGGACAGCGGGTCGATTGAGGTGGACGGCGTGGATGTCGTCTCGAAACCGCAGGCGGCGCAGGCGCGCATGGGCGTGTTGCCGGATCTTTCGGGGCTTTATCAGCGGCTGACGCCGCGGGAACATATCCGCTATTTCGGTCAGTTGCAGGGCATTCCGGGCGGGGAACTGGAAAAGCGCATGGACCACCTGATCGAGATTCTGGAACTCAAGGGGATCGCGGACCGGCGGGCGGGCGGCTTTTCGCATGGGGAGCGGGCGAAGGTGGGGCTGGCGCGGGCGCTGGTGCACGATCCGCAGAACGTGATTCTGGACGAGCCGACGAACGGCCTGGACGTGATGAGCACGCGGGCGGTGCGCGAAGTGATTCGTCATCTGCGGGCCACGAAACGCTGCGTGGTGTTTTCGAGCCATGTGATGCAGGAGATTTCGGCGTTGTGCGACCGGATTGTGGTGATTGCCCGGGGGCAGGTGGTGGCGGAGGGGTCGGCGGAGGAACTGACGGCGCTGACCGGAAAGACCACGCTGGAAGACGCGTTTGTTGCGCTGACGGGCGTGCAGGGAGAAGCGGCATGAAGTGGGGCGCGATCGGCGTGGTGGCGCGGAAGGAACTGCTGGACAGTTCCCGGGATCGCCGCTCGATTTATGTGCTGCTGTTCAGCACGCTGTTCGGACCGCTGCTGATTGCCTTCATGCTGAATCAGATCGCGGGGCAGGAGAAGGCGGCGCACGAGATTCAGGTGCCGGTGGTGGGCGGGCAGTACGCGCCGGTGCTGGTGAACTGGCTGGCGCAGCAACCGGGCGTGGAAATTGCGGCGGGGCCGGCGGATGCCGAGGGTGCGGTACGCGAGCGGAAGTCCGATTTCGTGGTGGTGATCGGGAAGGAGTTCGCGGAGAGATTCCGGGACTCGCGGCCCGCGCCGGTGCAGTTGTTTTCGGACTCCACGCGGCAGACGACGCGGGCGAAAGTGCGGCGGATCCGGGCGCTGCTGGGGCGGTTCAGCGCGGAGACGGGCGGGATGCGGCTGATCGCGAGGGGCGTGAGTCCCGCGGTGGCGGCGGCATTGAAGATGGATGACGTGGAGGTATCGAACGCGCAGCAGCGGGCGGCGACGGTGTTCAATATCATCCCGATGTTTCTGATTCTGTCGGCGTTCACGGCGGGCATGCAGATTGCGACGGATTCGACGGCGGGCGAGCGGGAGCGGAATTCACTGGAGCCGCTGTTATTGAATCCGGTGCCGCGATGGCAGCTGGTGACGGGCAAGTGGCTGGCGGCGGCGACGGGGGCGTTCGCGGGGATGCTGCTCACGCTGGTGGTGACGTCGAACGTGTTGTCGCGGCTGCCGCTGGAAGATTTGGGAGTGCGGTATCACCTGGGCCGGGAGGAGATGGGGGTGCTGGTGCTGGCCATCTGTCCGATTGCGCTGCTGGCGCCGGCGATTCAGATGTACCTGGCGTGCTTCGCGAAGTCGTTTAAAGAAGCGCAGAGTTATATGGGATTTCTGGTTTTTGCGATTACGATTCCGGGCGTGATGTCGACGTTTTATCCGATCACGAACCGGCCGTGGCTGCATCCGATTCCGATTGTGGGGCAGTATGCGGCGGCGATGGATGTGCTGGGCGGGAATATGCCGGGGGTGTTGGGGTTAGTGGGCGGGGCTTTGGGCGCGGCGGGGCTGGTGGTGCTGTTTTTGGCGCTGGCTACGCGGTTGTTGTCGGCGGAGAAGATTATTTTCGGACGGTAAGAGTAAGAGGCACGGGTTCTTACTAAGGCTTTGTCCTTGTTCTTGCTATCTCAATTATTCTGCGTTGAGAGGGTGTCTGGTCGTCGGGGTAAACAAGCGTTTGCGCGAGGTCGGCCACCTCACGGTATGCTTTTTCGTGAAAGGCGTGGCGGATAAGTCCCAGCGCCCTCTTGTCCCCTGCGTAACCGCGGAGATCGCTCCGATTGCGCTCTTTCAGGAACGCCCGCTCAATTTCCGAAGCACGCAACAGCATCCGGCCGTCGCCGCTCAGGAAATCACCCGCAAAGCGAAGGTCATGCGCCAGCCGAACGAAAGGATCCAGTGGCTCGTTCTTAAAGCCGGGATACTGGCATCGGGGAAAGGCACCCAGTTCTTTCATGTAAGACTCGTGACTGGCGGAGTACCGGCCAATATGATAACGAACCAGCCCTAAAGTTCCCCGAAAGTGAAACTCTAACCGTCGATCTTTCCGGATGAATTCACCCGAGGCAAAGGCGCCTCCCGAAGCGGAGCCGGAAGTCCGAAATCGGAACCTAAAGCCGTTTGGCTCAAGAAACGTGGCGAGGATCGGCGCACCGGAAAGCAGTCGGGATTTCGCTTGCGCGCCCCTATACGCAAGCAATGGTTTTGCAAAGGCTCGGCGGAGTATTCCTTTGATAAAGACAATCATTCTCTTTATTCTTGCCGATGGAAAGATGGGTTTTGTTCAGGGTGAATCAAACCGCGGCGAGCTCTGGAAATTCGGATTCTTCCGGCGCAACGTGACATTCGGACCGGAGCGTTCGCCAGGCATATCAGGCGTAACGTCGCCGCGGGATGCCTTTGATTTCGGGCTGTGTGCCACCCATCGCTATCAGGCGTTTGGTGGCCGCGCGGGCAGAATTCGCATCGGACTCAACGAGAGCGGCTTTCTCGTCGGTTCCGGTGGTCTTTCCTGCTTTGGCGGGTGAGCAGTCGTTGTTTGCGTTGGTGGTTCTCACAGGCATCAGTATGCACAATTGATGCAGCGGGGGCAATATGTCCTGAATGAGTCACAATGGACGCATGGATTCCGTTGTTGTCCGCGACCCGGAAATCATGTCTGGCGAGCCTACTTTCCGGGGCACGCGGGTGTTGATTCAGACTCTTTTCGACTATCTTGAGGCCGGGTACAGTCTGGAACGATTCCTTCAGGGATTTCCTACCGTGGGCAGGCATGTGGCACTTCTCGCTATCGAAGAAGCCGGGTCCGCTGAGAAGAAATCAGAAGATCAGCTTGAGACCAAACTGGATCTGCCTTGACGTCGTCACCGTGCTGGTGATCAGGCCGGCGGAGGAACTGATGGCTCCGTTGGAGAAGACAATCGGGTTGGGTGAGGCGAAGTTCGCGTGGTTCAGGGAGTTGAAAAACTCCGCCCGGAACTGCAGGTTGGCCCGTTCCGTCACCGCCAGACTCTTGAACAAGGAGAGATCCACGTTGGTGAGGCCGGGGCCGTTGAGGACGCCGCGACCGAGGTTGCCGAAGGTCCCAATGGTCGGCAGGATGAACGCGTTCGGGTTGTACCACTGCGTCGGGATGCCCTGCGTGACGGCTCCCGTGAAGGCGGGGTTCAGCGAAGGCCGGTCGGGGTTGCGGGTGTCGCCGTCGCCGGAGCGGTTGGAGCCGATCTGGGGGGTGAAGGGGAAGCCGCTCAGGAAGGTCGCGATGCCGTTGAGTTGCCAGCCGCCGGTAAGGCGTCCGCGGCCGAAGGGGAGTTCGTAGCGGGCGGAGAGGCTGGACTGGCCGGTGACGTTCAGGGCGGAGGGGCCCCAGTCGCGGCGGAGGTCGTTGCGGTTCATGACCATCTGCGCCTGGTTGTTGGCCTGGGCGCCGGTGAGGGCGGAGTTGATGTCCAGATTTTTCGACCAGGTGAAGTTGCCGCGAAGCTGCAGGCCGCGGGTGAGGCGGCGCGTGACATCCACCTGCAGGGAGTTGTAGCTGCTGTTGCCTTCGGAGTACCAGAAGAAGCCGGCGCCCAGGTACGGGTTCGGGCGGGTGGCGGCGACGGGGATGTACTCGGCTCCCTGAGGAACGGCGCCGCGGGTGGTTCCGGTGCCTCCGGACGCGCAGCCGGAAGCGCTGGCACAGATTTGGGCGGGAACCGTGTTGGGGTCGAGGCTGACCAGGCCGTGGTAGCCGAAGGAGCCGACGTAGGCGATGCGGAGCGCCATATTTTCGGTGAGTTGCTGTTCGATGCGGAGGTTCCACTCCTGGACGGCGGGCGTTTTCGCGTCGGCCTGCACGCCTTGCGGGGCGAAGGTGGTGCAGGGGGTGGGGACGCCGGGTCCGCAGGAGGGCGCGGGCTGCACGCCCGGCGCGATGGGGATGACGGTGGGCAGAGAGACGTTCGAATAGGATGCCGCGCCGTTGTAAGGCGGCAGGGAGTTCAGCAGGAAGCTGAGATCGTCGATGAGGGAGTAGTACGTCCCGAAGCCGGCGCGGACGGCGGTTTTGCCGTTGCCGAAGACATCCCATGCGAGAGCGACGCGGGGGCCGAAGAGCTTCGTCGCGTTGTTCTTCGTGAAGGTCGAGCTGCCGACCACGGGAGAGGTCTGGAGAATGCCCTGGGCGTCGGGGATGTAGTTGGCGGCACGTCCGGCGACTTCATTCCAGCCGGTGGTGAACTCGTGGCGCAGGCCCAGTTGCAGGGTCAGGTTGGGGCGGAGTTTGATGGCGTCCTCGATGTACCAGGCGCCGAAGAGGCTGCGCCAGCCGAGTTCGGTGGGCGAGGGCACCACCTGGAAGGAGGTCGAGATGCCAGTGAGGAAGGTCTGGAGGCTGGCGAAGCTGGCCTGGCCGAGGCGGCGTGAGGCGGTGTTTTCGTTGTCCTGCACGCGCTGCAGCCAGAAGCCGGCGCTGATCTGGTGTCGGCCTTTATTGATCTGGAGACCGTCGGTGACGGTGAAGAGATTGCGGCGATTCCAGACGTTGGCGGCGTTGTTGGGTCCGGCTGAGGTGATGGCGGAAACGCCGGTGGTGGTGGTGCCGCCGCCGATGACGATGCCGCCGGGGCCGCCGCCGGTGACGAAGGCGAGGTTGTCGGGGAAGTTGGTCAGAGGGTCGGAAGCGTAGTTGAAGGCGGCGCGGGAGAAGCCGACGCGGAAGGTGTTGATCATGGTCGGCGAGAGGATGCGGACGTGCTGCACGCTGGCGACCTGGTTACGGAGCCCGAGGGCGGAGCCGAAAAGGGGGTCGGCGAGGGGAATGACGCTGTTGCCGTCGTCGATGGTGAAGGCGGCGGAGAGAGAGTCGCGCTCGCTCAGCGTATAGTCGGCGCGGAGGGTGCCGAAGTCTTCGTGCACGCTTTGGCGGGGGTTGTTGTAGGAGAGCGCGGAGCCGCCGCCGAGATTGGGGCCGTTGGCGTCGGGCCAGAGGGCGAAGTATTTCAGCATCGCGGGATTGACGTTGGCGACCTTCGCGCCGTTGATGATGCCCTGGCGAGCCTGGGCATCCGGCACCACGGCGACGCTGCTGAGGGCGAGGGACTGGCGGAAACCTTCGTAGTTGCCGAACAGGAAGAGCTTGTCCTTTTTGACCGGGCCGCCGAGCGCGCCGCCGAACTGGTTGCGGCGGAACGGCGGGACGAAGCCCTGGTCGAAGAAGTTACGCGCGTCGAGGGCGCTGTTGCGGAGGAATTCAAAGAGAGATCCGTGCAGGTTGTTGGTGCCGGACTGGGTGACGACGGAAACCTGGGCGCCGGCGCGCTTGCCGAATTCGGCGGAGTAGGCGTCGGTGAGGACGTTGAATTCGCGAATGGCGTCGATGCCGAGCAGTTCGCCGCTGACGCCGCCGGGAGTGATGGCGAGCTGGCTGGAACCGGTGTATTCGATGCCGTTGAGCAGCACGATGTTATCGGCGGGGCGGCGGCCGGCCACCGCGAACGTGTTGCCGTTGCTGGTGCTGGTGTTGGCGCTCTTCAGGCCGTAGCTGATGGCGCCGGGGTTGAGGGTGATCAGGTTATCGAAACTGCGGCCGTTGAGTGGAAGATCCTTCACTTCGCGGGAGCCGACGACGCCGGACACGGACGCGGTGGTGGTGTTGATGACCGGGGCGTCTTCGGAGACCGTGACCTGCTGGGCGATTTCGCCGACTTCGAGCTGGACGTTGACGACGGCTTCCTGACCGACGGTGAGGTTGATGCCGGTGCGGACGGCGAGTTTGAAGCCGGTCTTTTCGACTTTGATTTCCTGCAGGCCGAGGGGGAGGGAGCGAGCCTGGTACTGGCCGCTTTCATTGGTGGCGAGAACGCGCGTGGCCCCGGTTTCGAGGCTCTTCACGGTGACGCTGGCGCCGGCTACCGGCCCGCCGGAGATGTCGGCAATGGTGCCCGAGATGGCGGCGGAGACCTGCGCGGAGGACGGCAGGCAGGAGGCAAGCGTCAGGCACGACGCCAGAAAGACCCGGAGGGAAGCTCTGAACATTAGTCTCATTGTTACGTATCGGCGAATTGTAGACGGCCTGGCAGGCCTGGATGTTACTTCCCGGCATGGCCCTGGCACGCCGGTGGTATGATGACCGCCGATGACCTTGCCTGCCGGGCGAATTCGGGCCCGCTACCGGATTGAGACTGCTTACTCCGTGGAATACGCGGCGCAGGTGATGGCGGGAGAGCAATCGACCGGGACTTTCGTGCGTGTGGCGGGGGAGACCGACGAGTTGCGGGAAGCGCATGCGGCGCGGGTGGAGAGCATCGAACATCTGGGAACGGTGGGAAGCCCGTCGCTGCCGGGGGCAGGGAAGCCGAAGGATTCGACAGGCTGGCACAGCGCGGAGGTGGAACTTTCCTGGCCGCTGTCGAACATGGGCGTCTCGCTGCCGAACGTGGTGGCGACAGTGGCGGGCAATCTGTTCGAACTGAAGCCGTTTTCCGGGCTGAAGCTGCTGGATATTTCGCTGCCTGCGGAGTTTCTGGCGAAATATCAGGGGCCGCAGTTCGGTGTCGGCGGCACACGGCGGCTCACGGGCGTGGAGGGGCGGCCGCTCGTCGGGACGATCATTAAGCCGAGTGTTGGGCTGTCGCCCGCCGCGACTGCGCCCATGGTGGATGCGCTGGCCGAGGGCGGGATCGATTTCGTGAAGGACGACGAACTGCAGGCGGACGGTCCGCACTGTCCGTTCGCGGAGCGTCTGCGCGCCGTGATGGACGTGGTGAACCGTCATGCGGACCGGACCGGCCGGAAGCTGATGTACGCGGTTAATATCACGGGTGAAATCGACGAAATGCTGGCGCGGCACGATGCGGTGGAGGCGGCTGGCGGGACGTGCGTGATGGTGAGCGCGAACAGCATCGGGCTGCCGGCGCTGGTGGCGTTGCGGCGCCGGGCGCGGCTGGCGATTCACGGGCACCGGAACGGGTGGGGGATTTACGGACGGTCGCCGGCGATCGGGATGAGTTTTATCGCGTATCAGAAGCTCTGGCGGCTGGCGGGCGTGGACCATCTGCATGTGAACGGGCTGGCGAATAAGTTCTGCGAAGAGGACGCGTCGGTGATCGCGTCGGCACGCGAGTGCCTGACGCCGATGTTCGGCGTGCCGGGGCGCGGGTGCGAGATCATGCCGGTGTTTTCGTCCGGGCAGAGCGTGAAGCAGGCGCCGGGGACGTGGGCGGCGCTGGGGTCCACGGATCTGATTTTTGCGTGCGGGGGCGGGATTATGGCGCATCCGGGCGGGATTGCGGCGGGGGTGCGGGCGATCCACCAGGCGTGGGAAGCGGCGATGGCCGGGGTGCCGCTGGAGACGCACGCGCGGTCGAATCGGGAACTGAGGGAAGCGCTGCAGGCGTTCGCTTCGTGAAGCCGCTGTTCAGTTGGTACGGGGACGATTTCACGGGGTCGACGGACGCCTTGGAGGCGGTGGCGTCGAGCGGTATCGAGAGCGTGCTGTTTCCGGAGGCGCCGGATGCGGCGCTGCTCAGGAAGTTCGCGCACTGCCAGGCGTTCGGGATCGCGGGGGAGAGCCGGAGCCGCGGGCCGGCGTGGATGGATGCGCGGTTGCCGGGCATTTTCGAAAGCCTGCGGGGCCTGGGCGCGCCGGTCTGCCAGTACAAGGTGTGCTCGACGTTCGACAGTTCGCCGGAGTTCGGGAGTATCGGGCGAGCGCTGGAGATCGGGCGGCGGGTGTTTGGGAATCCGTGGGTGCCGGTGGCGGTGGCGGCGCCGCATCTGCAGCGCTATGTGCTGTTCGGGAATCTGTTCGCGGTGGCGGCGGGGACGGTGTACCGGATCGACCGGCATCCGACGATGAAGCGGCATCCGGTGACGCCGATGGGCGAGGCGGATCTGCGGATTCATCTGGCGCGGCAGACGGAGTTGAGGATCGGCCTGCTGGATATCTTGGCGCTGGCGGAGCCGGATGTGGAACAGCGCCTGGCGGCGGTGCTCGCAGAAGGGCCGGCTGCGGTGTTGTTCGACGGGCTGCGCGAGGATTCGGTGGCGACGGTGGGTCGGCTGATCTGGGGGCAGCGCACGGCGGAGCCGATGTTCTGTCTGGGGAGTTCCGGGCTGACGCACGCGCTGGTGCTGCACTGGCGGGCGGCGGGGATGATTCCGGCAGAGTTCACGCCGCCTGCCATCAGGCCGGTGGAACAGGTGATCGTGATCAGCGGGAGTTGTTCGCCGGCAACGGAAGCGCAGTTGCGGTGGGCGATGGCGAACGGGTACGCGGGGTTCCGGGTGGGCGAAGAGGAACCGGCAGAGCGGGCGCTGGCCGAGGGGCGAAGTGTGGCGATTTACAGCGCACTGGGGCCGGGGGATTGCGCGGGTCCGCCGCGAGGCGAGGAACTGGGCGCGCATTTGGGATCGCTGCTGCTGGAGTGGATCCGGCGGTCCGGGGTGCGGCGGGTGGTGATTGCCGGGGGCGATACGAGCAGCCATGCGGTGCGGCGGCTGGGGGTGGAGGCGCTGACGTTCGCGGGGCTGCTTTCGCCGGGCGCGCCGCTGTGCCGGGCGCATTCGAAAGACCCGGCGGTGGACGGGCTGGAACTGGTGCTGAAGGGCGGTCAGGTGGGGCCGGAAGATTTTTTTGAACGGGTTCGAAAAGGAGACCGATGACAACGATTGCGCTGCTGGGGGCGGGCGGCAAGATGGGCTGCCGGATTACGGATAATCTGCTGAAGACCGGTTACACGGTGCGGCATGCCGAGGTGAGCGACAAAGGGCGCGCGGCGCTGGCGCAGCGGGGCGTGACGGCGGTCTCGCCCGAGGAGGCGGTGGAGGGCAGCGAGGTGGTGATTCTGGCGCTGCCGGATAACCGGATCGGGCAGGTGACCAGCGGCCTCAATGCGCATTTCCGGGAGGGCACGATGCTGATTGCCCTGGATATCGCGGCGCCGCTTGCCGGGCACCTGCCGCAGCGCGACGATCTGACGTACTTTGTGACGCATCCGTGTCATCCGTCGGTGTTCGGCGGAGAGACGGAAGAGGCGGCGCAACTGGATTTCTTCGGCGGCATTCATGCGCGGCAGAATATTGTGTGCTCGCTGGTGCAGGGTCCGGAAGAAGCGTATGCGCTCGGCGAAGCGATCGCGCGGGAGATGTATGCGCCGGTGGTGACGTCGCATCGGTGCAGCGCGGACCAGATGGCGATTTTGGAGCCGGTGTTGTCGGAGACGGTGCTGGGGACGTGCCTGACGATCGTGGGCGAGGCCATGGATGAGGCGGTAAAGCGGGGTGTGCCGGAAGCGGCGGCGCGCGATTTTCTGCTGGGTCATTTGAAGGTGGAACTGGGGATCGTGTTCCGGCTGTTCGAGGGCGCTACGTTTTCCGACGGGGCTTTGAAGGCGATCGCGGAGGCGAAGAAGAGTCTGTTCCGGCCCGACTGGAAAAGCGTGTTCGAGCCGGAAGCGATTCAGGAGAGCATCCGCAAGATTACGACGCCCCCGGTGCAGGGTCTTTCCACCAGGTGAGCAGTTTGCTGATCCCGTTCAGCGGCGAGGGCTCGCGGTTCAGCACGATTTCGACGAGGGTGGTGGTGAACGGGTAGAAGATGGTGCCGTTCAGTTTTGAAAACTGGCCGAGATCGAGTTCGACGGGGCTGGAATCGGCGGTGAGCTGCTTTGCGGTACCGCTTTTCAGATAACCCTGATAGACGACGAGGTCGGTGCCGGTGGAGGCATGGAGCCGGATCCAGAGGGGCGTTTTCGGATCGGTGAGATTTGGCGACAGGCGAATATGGAAGCAGCGGAAGCTCCGGTCCGCGCCGTAGGCGTGCACGTCCTCATACATTTCCTCGAAGCGCGTAAACTTTTCACCGCCTCCGACCGTGGAGACCTCGATGATGTAGTCGGAGATGCCGTCGCCATGTTCGTCGATGCAGCGGACGACGAACTGTTGCCAGCCCTCGGCGGCGGCGCCGGTCTTCATGGAGGCGATGGAGCGGTCGCTGTAGGCTTTGGCGCGATTGATCCAGTCCTTGTAGGTTTCGGCGCCGGGCTCGCCGATGTTTAAGAAGTCTTTGATGAAGCCGACCATTTCGTCTTCGGGATCGCTGACGAGCGTGCCGTGATTGCGATCGTTGACCGCGATCATCGGAATATCCAGGCGTTTGTCCGCCCAATCGGAAATCTGGATGCGCTTCTCGTCGGGAACGGTCTCGCCTTTTTCGTTGACGGGATTGCGCGTGAGGTTGAGACGGATTTTGCGGGTGTTGAGGGCGCAGCCGGCCCAGCGGACGGTGCCGTCGGTGCCCGGATCGTTGGCGACGGCGGCGAGGCCCTTGTAGGCCGTGTTGCCGATGAAGACGGCCACGAACGGCGTGTTCGTTCCGGTGTCGTAGTACGGTTCGGGACCGAGCAGGTCGGCATGGGCGAGGTTCCAGGTGAAGGAACTGCCGAGTTCGAGGTTGTCGAGCACGAGATTGCCGGCATTCAGAAAATCGGGCCCGAATTTGCGGTTTCCTTTCACCAGCGCGCCGAGCCAGGTGCGCCCTTTGTGGGCTTGCGGCGAGCCCCAGGTGGCGGGGGCGAGGCCGATGAGATGTTTCAGGCGGAGCACACGTTTATTTATGCCTGGTTGCGCGCCGTAGTTCGTGAGCCAGGCGCGGATCACGAGCATGCCCGTGGAGTGGACGATGGCATCGAATTCAGTGGCGTCGCCTTCGAGAAGTTTGTTGTGCCGGAAAGCGCGGTCCAGGCCTTCGGCGATGTCCTTGATGGTGACCTCGTTGTTGAGCGACACGTAGTTGGCGATATTGATATCGACCGGTTTGCGCTGCAGTTTGTCGCAGAGTTTGTCACGCAGAGGGGCAAAATCGACGCCGGAGGCCGAGTAGCCGTGGATCAGAACGAGAGGGCGCATAGGGGCCTATTCTACATGCAAACCTCCAGGGTAAAATCAGTTCGCTTGGACGATCTGGAAATAAGACCCACATTGAAATTCGTGCGCGCGGGCGCGGTGTGCATCGGCGCTCTTGCTCTGGTTGCCTGGGGGGCGCTGGTATTCGAGAAAGTGCACTCCGTCTGGATACCGGCGGCGGCTACGGCGCTGCTGTTGTGGCCTCTTTACAACTGGGCGAAGGCGCGGACGATCCGCACGGTCTTATCGTCCGACAGGCTGTGCCGGGAGAGCGGACTGCTGGGGCGTTCTTCGCAGACGCTGCTGCTGACGCGGATCCAGGATGTCAGGGTGGTGCAGACTTTGTCGGAGCGGATCTTCAATGTCGGCAGTATTCTGATCGAGACAGCGGGCGCCAACGGGCAGGAGTTTCTGGTGCGCGTGGATTCGCCGCGTGAAGTCGCCGATAAGATCCTGGACCGGGCGCGCGGCGCTTATTAAGAAGCAGGGTAAGTTAAAGCATTGTTAATGCTGGATTTAGACTCAGTCATAATCCAGGCCATAGAAATTACTGATTGGCGCGGACCTGCCTCGCTCCTTTATACTTCAATCATGAATGGCGGATGCACTCAGTCAGTTTACTGCTTCCGACAGTCTTTGTTGACACTCATCCGGTTCTGACCAGTTACGTGTCGACGTACCTGTATTAAATTCCCGGCTTATCCCAGAGGAAAGCGGGAATCCCATCCCTTGTCCGGATATTCCGCCGTTTTTGGCGGAAAAAGTCGCTCACACGTGTCGCGGTGTCACCCGCGCGCGGCAGCGAGCCGCTTCGATCCAACTCAAAAGGAAAAACAACTATGACGAACAAAGTCCGGACGCTTCTGGCGTCCTTTGCAATCGCAGTGGCCGGCAGCGCAATTCCCGCGTTTGCCAGCGAGTCCGATCCCATGCATATCAGTGTGCCGTTCGCGTTCAAAGCGGGCAAAGCGATTCTGCCGGCGGGCGACTACGTGGTGCAGGAAGAAGATTCCGGCCTCATCATGATCAGAGGCCAGCGTGGCAGCGCGATGCTGCTGGGCACGGCGGGCGGCGACGCTTCCGCCGACAAGGCCGGTGTCAGCTTCGAGCGCAGTGAGAAGGGCTATACGCTGAAATCCGTGCACGGCTGGGGGCGAATCTCTTCGAGCATCCTGCCCATCGCGGCCGGCGATAAATAGCGGTAAAACAACGGGCAGGGGGCGCCGCGGACGCGCGGCGCCTCTGCTGCGCCGGCGGGCAATATAAAGTAGAGGGTTGTTCGAGACTAACTATCCTTCCACTCCGGAAGAACTGCGCGACGCGCTCGCGGGGGCGGCGCGGGCGAAGCGCAGTATCGAATTATTCGGCGCGAATACGAAGCGCCTGATGGCCGGACCGCGGGCTTCCGCCAGCGTGCAGCTGAGCACGGCGAAGCTGAACCGGATCGTGCAGTACGAGCCGAAGGACCTGACCATCAGTGTCGGGGCCGGCACGCCGTTTTCGGCCCTCAGCCGGGAACTGGCAAAGCAAGGGCAGATGGTGCCGCTCGACGGCGCCTGGTCAGACGAATCCACGGTGGGCGGCATGATCGGGGCCAACGTCAGCGGCTCGCGCAGGCGGCTTTACGGCACGGCGCGCGATCTGGTGATCGGCATGCAGTTCGCGACGCTGGACGGCAAGCTGGTGCAGTCGGGCGGCATGGTTGTGAAGAACGTCGCCGGGCTGGACATGGCGAAGCTGCTGATCGGGTCTTTCGGGACGCTGGCGGCGATTTCGACCGTCAATTTCAAGCTGGCTCCCATCCCTCCTGTTTCGCGAACACTCCTTTTCCAGTTCGACGATCTGAAGACCGCGATGGCGGCGCGGGATGCGGCCCTGCGGGGCGTGCTGAATCCGGTGGCGGTGGATCTGCTGAATCCGATTCTGGCGGCGCAACTGAATCTGAAGGGCTTTGTGCTGGCGCTGCTGTTCGCGGGAAACCAGGCGGTGATTGAGCGGTCGAACCGGGAAGCGGAGTCGCTGGGGACGGCGCGGCCGCTGTCGCACGAGGAAGACCAGAAGTTCTGGCACGCCCTGACACAGGTGACGCGCCATCATCTTGATAAATTCAAAGAGGGTGCGGTGGCGCGGGTTTCCACGACGCTGGCCGAGTGCGGGGACGCACTGGGTACGGTGGAAGGGCCCGGGCATGCGCATGCGGCGTCGGGCATTGTGCGGGCGTGGTTCACGCGTCCGGAACAGGCTTCGCGATGGCTCGGCGCGTCGGTGAAGCGTGGCTGGAAGGGTGTTGTCGAGTACTCGGGGGAAGCGGCGAAGAGTCAGCTGACGCTTTGGCCGGAGCCGGGCGGGGATTTTGCACTCATGAAAAGGATCAAACAGATGTTCGATCCGGAAGGGCTCCTCAACAGTGGACGTCTCTATGGCCTCATCTAGCGGGGTCTCCTCTAACGCCGCGGTGGCGGAAGCGCCGCGTAACCCCGATTTTCCGCAACAGGTGGATCTGGACAAGTGCGTGCACTGCGGGCTGTGTCTGAACGCGTGCCCGACGTACCGGGAACTGGGCGTGGAAATGGACTCGCCGCGGGGCCGCGTGTACCAGATGGTCCAAGTGGCGGCCGGCGCGCCGATCACGGAATCGTACAAGGAACATATCGATCTTTGCCTGGCCTGCCGGGGGTGCGAAAGCGCGTGTCCGTCCGGCGTGCAGTACGGCCGGCTGATCGAGGCGGCGCGCTCGCAGATCGAGACGACGACCGAGCGCGGCTGGCTGGCGCGCACGATCCGGAATTTCGTGTTCCGGAAGCTGCTGCCGTCGCCGGCGCTGCTGACGGCGGCGGGAGCGGCGCTGTGGATGTATCAGGTGAGCGGTCTGCAAAAGGTGCTGCGGGCGACGGGGCTGACCGGTCTGCTGGGTCCGCTGGGCGCGCGCGAGGCGCTGACGCCGAACGCGGAAATTCCGTTCTTCTTCCGTGAGATCGGCAACACGTTTCCGGCGGAAGGGAAGCGCCGGTATCGGGTGGCGTTCATGGCGGGCTGCATCGCGAATATTTCGTTCGCGCGGCTCAATGAGGCGACGGTCCGTGTGCTGCAGAAGAACGGGTGCGAGGTGGTGATTCCCGGGGCGCAGACGTGCTGCGGCGCGTTGCATGTGCACGCGGGTATTCGCGACGAGGCGCGCAGGCTGGCGCGGCGGAATATCGATGCGGTGGCGCAGGGCGGTTTCGACGCGGTGATCACGAATGCGGCCGGGTGCGGATCGACGCTGAAAGAGTACGACGAACTGCTGGAGCACGATCCGGCGTACGCCGAGCCGGCGAAGAAGTTCAAGGCGCTGATGAAGGACGTGACGGAGTTCCTGGCATCCATCGAACTGAACACGAATATGGGCCCGGTGAACGCGACGGTGACCTATCAGGACTCCTGCCATCTGGCGCACGGGCAGAAGATCCGGAAAGCGCCGCGGCAACTGCTGGCGGCCGTGCCGGGGCTGAAGTTCCGGGAAATGCCGTTATCCGATATGTGCTGCGGCAGCGCGGGGATTTACAACGTGCTGCACACGGATCTCTCGATGGACATTCTGGAGAAGAAGATGTCCAACGTAAATCTGACGGGCGCGGAGATCATTACCACCGCGAATCCGGGCTGCATGATTCAGCTACAGGCGGGCGTGAAGAAGTGGGGCAAGGGCGGAGAACGGGTGGCCCACGTGGTGGAGATTCTGGACGAAGCGTACCGAAACAGTCCGAGCCTTTGAGAGTGAATCCGGAGAAATCATGATTTCGCGCGCGATGACATCGACCACGTTTGACATACCGGGGTACCGGGTGGTGAAGGGCCTGGGAATTGTGCGGGGCATCGTGGTGCGCTCGCGATCGGTCTTCGGCTCGATCGGGGCCAGCCTGCAGACGTTGGTGGGCGGCGACATCACGCTGTTTACGGACCTTTGCGAGAACACGCGGGAGGATGCGTTCGAGCGCATGCTGGCGCACGCCGGTGAACTGGGCGCCCAGGGTGTGATCGGGGTCCGTTACGACGCGACGGAAGTGATGCAGGGCGTAACGGAAGTGCTCTGTTACGGGACCGCGGTGCAGCTGAGTCCGCAATGAGAAAAGGCGCCGGCGGGAGAACCCGTCGACGCCCGTTTTGAAGCGGCTACCAGCGGGGTTCGCGCCGCCGGTTGCCGCCGGCTCCGCTGCCACCGCCACCGCCGGGGCGGCCACCACCGCCTCCGCCGCCAAACCGGTTCCCGCCGCCACCGCCGTAGCCGCCACCCGCGCCACCGCCGGCGCGAGCTTCGCGCGGACGCGCTTCATTCACGGTCAGGGTGCGGCCGCTCAGGTCCGCGCCGTTCAGCGCTTCGATAGCGCGGTCGGCTTCCGCGTTGTTCGCCATTTCAACGAAGGCGAAGCCTCGCGACTGGCCCGTGTCGCGATCTTTCACAATCTGAACCCGCTCCACCTGTCCATATGCGGAAAACGCGGCGTCGAGATCCTGTTCTGTCGTCTGGAACGAGATGTTCCCGACATAAATGTTCTTCAAAGGGTTACTCCTTCAATGCTGCCTCCCGAAAGAGGCAGATCAGGTTCGTGTTCAAAGGCGCCAATCTCGGCCGGTATCTCAAGGCGGGCAAAATCAGCAATCGGGCGGCACCAGTCAGCCGCAACGATATCGTACCGCGTTCCGGGGTACTCCGGGTGACACCGGAACACCGACAGGCGTAGCTTTATGGACCATTTCCTACTGGTTCCGGCTACTGTTCGGCCGCGGACCGTTGCGCCAGTTCTCCGATGATGGGGAGCACGTAGGGATCGCCGTGACTGGCTTTTACGATCATGAAGATGGAGACGGCCAGGAGCACGCCTTCGAGGATGTGGTCGATCCGGATGAAGTTCTCCGGCATGGTGAGGACGATGGGGTGGACGACCCATTGAACGACCAGCCATGCGGCGAACAGGTAGAGACCCTGAAAGGCGTGAAAGCGCACTATTTTCTCCGCGCGGAATTTGCGCGCGGCGAGAACGACCACCGCGGCAATCCAGCCGACCGTGGGGATGTAGCAAAGGATCGAGGCGGTGCGGGGAGACAGTCCCGCGAGCGGATCCTGCGCCGGAAGGGGCGGAGGAGGCGGCGCTGCCTGGAATCCGGACGGGCCGGGAGAGCCGGACTGCCGGCGTCCGCAGTTTGCGCAGAATACATCGGCGTCCGCCACCTGCTGACCGCACTGTGTACAAAAAGGCATCGCTGTAAAAGGGTACGCTACTCCACCGTAATTTGTTCAATCACAACCGTTATGCTAACCGACGCGGGCGGCCCGAAGGTACAGGCAACCCGCGCCGAGGCCGGAATCAGGCGGTGGCAAAGCCGAAACGGGCGTCGTCGTCCGGTTTCAGCAGCTTGCCGTCTTCGATAACGGCCTTCAGATCCGCGCCGGTCAGGTTGCGGCTGGCGGCGGCCAGCAGAGCGATGTCGGCGCAGGCGAGAGGCCGCGGGAGACCGGACAGCTTCTCCAGCAGAATCGCCGCGCGCGCAGCCTCATCGGGGAGGCGCGTTTCGAGCCACAGTTCGATGCGGCCGGAGCGCAGCAGCGCGGGCGGCAGACTGCCGACATCCATGGCGGTCATCATGACGCAGACGCGTTCGGCGCTGGCGCTTTCGAGACCGTCGAGCATGGTCAGCAGGTAGCGGTAGAAGCCCTTGCTGTTGTCTTCGAAGATGACATCGGAGTCGTCGATGAAGATGACGGCAGGGGCGTTTTTCTTCGCGCGTTCGAAGATGAGCGCCACGTCGTCATGGAAGTCGGCACTGCCGGCGA
Source organism: uncultured Acidobacteriia bacterium (assembly GCA_903851195.1). Lineage (GTDB taxonomy): Bacteria > Acidobacteriota > Terriglobia > Bryobacterales > Bryobacteraceae > BOG-234. The sequence goes on along the minus strand of CAINNJ010000019.1, from coordinate 127,952 downwards.
TGACCGTGCCGTCGATGAGGAAGAACTTGCCTCGCAGACGGTGGGCCAGGGCGCGGCCGATGGTGGTTTTGCCGGTGCCGGGCGGACCCGCGAGCAGCACGCCGCGTTTCGGCTTCAGGTTGAGCTCGGCGGCGAGCGCGGCGTTTTCGAACGGCAGGGCGATTTTCGCTTCGAGAGCGGCGATCACGTCGTCCATGCCCTTCAGGTCTTTCCAGTCGACGGGGGGAACTTCGTCCAGTTCCACGTTGCTGGTGAGGTTGTGTTGTGCGAGGTGTTCGATAAATGCCTCGGTGGTGGGCCGCGCGGCGCGCAGAATCTGGTGCGCGTGCAGAGCGGGGGCGGCCCGGAAGACGCAGTCGAAATCGACGGCGCCGGCGCGATCCCCCAGGCGGCTGGCGGCGATGGTGGCGTAATCCGCGGCGTCGAAATCGCGGATTTTCACGACGTGGGCGCGGACCCACACGGCCGCGGGTATGTTGCCGGGATCGACTCCGCAGATCAGTTTGCGGCCGGCGGCAGCGGCGGTGGTCAGCAGGGCTTCGAGGGCGGCGTCCAGCAGGCCGCGACGCTCGTACTTGTAGCCGTTGGTGATGGCGGTGATCAGGTGGAGGTCGTCCACGATCACGACGGTGTTGTTTTCGATGGCCTGTTCCAGCATCTCGACGAACGCCTGTTCGAGGGCGTCCGGGCGGCGGACCATGAGGGCATCGATGAAGTCTTTCATGCCGAGCCAGGCGCCGCCGGCCAACGCGTGAACGTGTTGCAGCACGGTGGTGCGGCCGGAGCCGGTGGCGGCGCGCAGCACGGACACACCGCCTTTCGACATGGATTTCAATAATTCCTGGGCGGCAGCCTCCTGCGCCGGAGCCAAAACGACTGCGGGACGGGACTTGCCGCGCCTGACGAGAAGGGTAGTCTCCTCAGCGATAAACATAGCGACTCGGTTTTCCGGAACCCCGATCAGGGTTCCTGGTTAGTAAGTGGATTGAGGAACGGGAAATCTTTGATGAACCGCTCGGGTTTCAGCCGCCGAACACGGCTGAACGGGTCTTCCGGTTAACGGCGCCGCGTCCGGCGGCTCCCGAGCTTAGAATCGGGCGAGGGACGAGTGAAGCAGACCGTCGCGCATGCAGGTGTTCTGTCTTACGGTTTCATTGGCAAATTCGGACAATTGACGGTCTCCTTTCCTCAAAAATGAGAGTGTTTGATCAAGTTACCACGCCGGGGTGGGTGCCGCAAGAGAAAAGCGATTAAACGGACTTCATTGTGTGGAAGAGAGGACGGACTTTTGTGCGTCCTCTCGCGGCCGCGGGGTCTTGCCGGATCAGAAAAACAGATACTTCTGCCACTGTTCGTCGCCTTTGCCGAGCAGCCGCATCAGGTGCCTGCTGGTGTGGAGGCTGAACGGTTTGGGTTGCCGGACGAGGCGCATGCCGGCTTCTTCGGGCGTGCGGCTGCCTTTGCGGTTATTGCACTGGTGGCAGCAGGCGACAAGGTTTTCCCAGGCGGATTCGCCGGCGCGGCAGCGCGGCACCACGTGATCCAGCGTGAGTTCCCCGGTGGGCAGCACTTTGAGGCAGTACTGGCACGTGTAGCGATCCCGCATCAGAATGTTTTTTCGCGAAAGCGCGCGGGTCTGGTGCGGAATGCGCCGGTACTCCAGCAGGCGGATTACCGACGGCACCTTGACGGTGCGGCGCGTGGAGTGCACGGCGTTGGAGGAGACCTCCTCGGCGGAGGCGATGCCTTTGAGCACGAGCACGAGCGCCCGGCGGGCGGCACAGATGTTGATAGGTTCGTAGCTCGCATTCAATACGAGCACGGGTTTCTGCAGTCTGCTATAGGTCGGCATCAGGATCCTCAGAATTGTCGATCTACTCTCGCCAAAGTCAGAAGTGAAACGGACTTTGCACCACCGCGTTTGAGCGCTACGGCGCACGCACCGGCGGTTGCGCCGGTCGTCATCACGTCGTCAATTAACAGAATTCGTTTGCCCTGTATTCGCGCTTTCGGGCGGATCTCGAACGCCCCGGCCACGTTGCGGCGGCGCCCGGCGACGGCCAGGCTGGCCTGCACGGCGGTGGAGCGTTTGCGGCGCAGGGCATGAACGAGCGGCACGCCGCGCCGTTTCGACAGATGACCCGCGAGCAGGCTGGCCTGATTGAAGCCACGCTCCCAGTGTTTGCGCCAGTGGAGGGGCACGGGCACGATGGCGTCGTAAGAATCGTCGATGGAAAGGGCTCTTTCCATGAAACCGGCCAAGGTACGGGCCAGAGGTTTCATGCCGGAGTACTTCAGCAGATGAATCAGGCCGCGGAGCGTACCTTCGTAAAAACCGAAACTCGCCGCGCGATCAAAGCCCCGCAGACCGGAGCGGCAGGCGGCACAGACGCTTTCCTCATCGAGCGGGAAGGCGTTCGCGAAAGGCGTCCGGCAGAGCGCACAGAAGTACGCGGCTTCGAGCGGCCGTGGAGCGGCCAGACAGGACTCACAGACGGGAACACGGGTCCATTGTGTGAGAGGAGTGTTACAAAGCCGACAATTATCGGGATAGAGGAGCGAAAAAAGGCCGTGGGGGACCCCGCGAAGTATTGAGGAAGCCGTTCTCGTGAGCGAACTACCCGAGAAGGCTCACCTCCTGCCGGCGGATGAGACGACAACGCTCGTCACTCTTACATCCAGCCTTACACCCGGTGAATCCAGCCTTAGCCGGCTGGCGCACACATCCAGTTGCGATTTCCGCCGCATCGGGAGTGTGAGTAAGCGCCATAGGGCTTATTGCCCCTAGTGTAGAGACGCCAGTGTCGGATTGTCAAATCCGGCTGTATGCCGCCTAAAACAGCAGACGGATGGCCATTTTGGTGGAAACGTAGAGAATCCAGATGCCGCCGGAGGTGATGGCCTCATGCATGGATGGCGGCGGCAGGATGGACCTTGCGCTCCACATCCGCCCGGCTCGTGGGCTGCAATGGTATTCCGGCAGCGTCAGGAACCCGCTACATACCTTGTTGATAACATATATGTTATTGTATGGGTTGGTGATCGACGTTCAGGAATACATCGACCCGTCCGGCAAAAGCCCATTCGGGAAGTGGTTTGCCAGCCTTAACGTCACTGCGGCCGCGAAAATCACGGCGGTCCTGGAAAAGCTTGCCAGGGGGAACCTGTCGAATGTTGAAAGTGTTGGCGCGGGTGTTTACGAGTACAAGCTCGATTGGGGCCCGGGCTACCGAATCTATTTCGGCAGGGACGGGGAGAAGTTGGTAATCCTCCTCGGCGGCGGTACTAAGAAGCGACAGCCGGGGGATATCACGGCGGCAAAGGCCTGCTGGGCCGAGTATAAGAAGCGCAAGAAGAAAGGGGAGAAGTGAAAATGCCACTGACAAGAAATTTCCGCGAGACGATCCGGGACCGGGCGCAGCGCGAACCGGCTTTCCGTCGAGCCCTGTTGCAGGAAGCGATCGAGCAGATGCTTGGAGGCGACGTCGACACCGGCAAGAGTATGATCCGCAATTACATCAACGCCACAGTCGGCTTTCCAGCTCTCGCGTTGACTGTCGACACGCCGGCCGAAAGCCTGATGCGCATGTTTGGACCAAAGGGGAACCCTTCAGCCAGGAACCTGTTCGGCGTAATCGCAGCCCTTCAGGAGCGGGAAGGAGTGCATTTCGCAGTCAAGGCGGTGGCGCCGTAAAATTCTTCCAACTACCGTTGAAATCGAGCGGGAACTGGGATTGAGCAAGAACGGTGCCAGTTTCGCAGGCATAAACTCGGTATCATCTATTCCCTTTCCGCCGCCTAAAACAGCAGACTGATGGCCATTTTGGTGGAAACGTAGAGAATCCAGATGCCGCCGACGGCCGCGATGCCGAAAAACAGCCCCGATCTGGTGACTTTCGAAAAGCCGAGAGACAGGAGCCCGATCTCGATAAAACTCAGAATATCGAGAGAGGTGAGAAGACTATAAAGACCTTTCGCCATGGTGTTCTTATCCATGAAGGCGCCGACGTTGGTGGCAATCAGATTCCGGATGTTGAGGGTGGCGGGGTCCGGCGTGACTGCCAATACCAGTGCCGTCATGAGCGTGGTGACGAGCCAGTAAGGAAAGAAAGCGATGGCGACCATGGCGAGCATGGTGGCGAACTTCGGCGGCTTGCCGGTCATCATGCCAAAGGCAAAAAGCATGCCGGCGATGGCGGCGTGAATCAGGGGGCCGAAGAGGACGGTGGCGACATAACCGCTGTAGATGCTGGCGGGCGAGTTTGCTCTCGCCATCGCAATCTGCGTTTGTTCCGGGCTCAGCCTCATGGTTTCCATCTGCTGGCGCACCATGTTCTCGCGGCCGATGTAGTGGGGAACCAGCCAGGCAGCCGCCAGGAGCAGCAGCGTGTTCAGGATCAGCGGGATCAGCCAGGCGCCACGGCGTTCCGGCAGGGCGGCGAAGACTTTTCCGGGCTGATAGAAGACTTCCAGCAAGGCTTTCATGATTGAAAGGCAGTCTATCAGCAAACAGGCTCCGTTCCGCGCTGTTAAACTGGCGGCTGAGGGCGACCTCGCGAAATGGCCGAACTGGAAATCAAACCGACCGCGGCGGCGCAGGCACGGGTTGCGGCGGTGATGCTGTGCGCGGTGGCCCTGACCGGGTTATTGGCTTTCCTGCTTTCGGGCGGCGGGCCGGACTCGTTTTCCGCGAAAGCTGCCGTTACTACCTACATGCCGGATACGACGGGGCTGGCGAGGAACTCCGAGGTGCGGCTGGGCGGAATCCGGATCGGCAACGTGACCGGGGTGGACATTACGCCCTCACTCGATCCGCAGCGCGCCGTGCGGGTGGACATGAAGATCACGAGCCGTTTCCTGCGGTCGATCCCGCAGGATTCGCAGACGAGCGTGGGGGCCGACACGCTGGTTGGCTTTAAATTTGTCGACATCGCGCCGGGGAAGAATCCGGCGTATCTGGCGGATGGCGGTCTGCTGCGCAGTGAACCGCTCAAAAACGCGGAAGACCGGGCGAATTTGATCCGCACGTTCCAGACCGAGTTGCAGCAGGCGGACCAGATGCTGATCCAGATTTCTTCGGGCAACACGAAGATCGGCCATTTCGTGATGGGCGATCAGGAGTACCGGAACGTGCTCCGGCAGGTCAGCGACCTGGAACGGGCCATGAACGCGTTCGTCAGCCCGAAGAGCCCGCTGGGCGACGCGTTGTTCAGCGACCGGATGTACGCGCAGTTCCGGGAACCGCTGCTGCGGGTGGACGAGTCGCTCGCGGCCATACAGCGCGGAGAAGGCGCGGGCGGGCGGCTGTTCGCGAGCGACGCCCAGTACAACGATTTCGTGAAAAAGCTGCGGGATTTGCGGGCGGCGCTGGCGGAGGTCAACGCCGGGAAGGGCAAGATCGGGCCACTGCTGCAGGACGATGCGGGGTATCGCAACGTGCGGAAACTGCTGGCGCGGACGGATGCGACGCTGAACTCGCTGCAGGCGGGCGAGGGGAACATCGGGCAGTTGCTGCGGAATCCGCAACTGTACGAGTCGCTGGCGGGGTCCTTGAAAAGCATGCAGGAACTGCTGGCGGATATCGAACGGGACCCGAAAAAGTATCTGCGTTATAAAGTGTTTTGACATATGCGTTTAAACGCCGTCAGACACGCCCTGAAAGCCGGACAGGTACAACTCGGCCTGAATTTCGGAACGCTGCGTTCCGCGGAAATCCCCCGATTGCTGGTGGCGGCAGGGTTTCACTGGGCCTTCATCGATCTGGAGCACGGCAACTTCGATTTTGAAACCGTGAACGATATCTGCCGCGTCGCGAACACCGTGGGGCTGTGCCCGGTGGTTCGGGTGGCGGACCTGCAGTATTCGCTGGTGGCGCGCGCTCTCGACTGCGGCGCGCAGGGGATTATTTTTCCGCGCATGGAAGATCCGAAGCTGCTCGAGACGGCGCTGAGCTGGACGAAATTCCCGCCGGTTGGCGTGCGCGGGTACGGGCTGATGGCGCCGCAGACGGATTACGAACCGCACACGTTCACGGGCGCGATTGAGCACACGAACGACAACACGCTGACGGTGCTGCAGATCGAAAGCAAGCGGGCGGTGGAGGCGCGGGAGGAGATTCTTTCGGTGCCGGGGATCGACGCGGTGATGATCGGGCCGGCGGATCTGTCGATTTCGATGGGCGTGCCGGGGGAATTCCAGCATCCCGTCATGGTGGCGGCGATGGAAGCGATTCGCGAAACGTGCGAGCGGAAGGGAATTGCGCCGGGCACGCAGACGCGTGCGATTCCGCAGGCGCGGTTCTGGAAAGAGCGCGGGATGCGGTTTCTGGGCTGCGGGAGCGAGATCGGCTTCATGTTCGAAAAAGCGAAGGAAACGGCGAGCGCGCTGCTGGCGGAGTGACGTGAAAGCAACGCTCGGCTGCGGGACGGTCTGGTTGTGCGCGGTCCTGTTTACGGCGGGCGCAGCCACCCACTCGGCGGGGCTTTCGGCGCCGGAACAGGCCGCACTCGAACGAATTTCGGCCGATTCGCTGCGCGGGAATCTATCGTTTCTGGCGTCCGACGCGCTGGAGGGCAGGGGCACGCCGTCGCGCGGTCTGGATGTGGCGGCGGAGTTCATCGCGGCGCAGTTCCGGAAGGCGGGGCTGGAGCCGATCGGCAAGGACGGCAGCTATTTCCAGACGGCGAAGCTGCTCCGGGTGACGCCGAACCTGGAGGGGTTTCAACTGACGCTGCGGGATGGCGGCGACGAACTGGAACTTCCCGCAGGGGATATCCGGGTACGGTCGGTGGCGGCGGTGGATTTTCGGGATGCTGCGGTGGTCCGGCTGCCGGAGGCCAGCGAGGGCGGCGGGGTGCCGGCGATCCGCGACAAGGTTGTGGCGGGCAGCATGCGCCGGTACGGCACGGAAGCGGCTCTGTTCAAACTCCAGGCCGAACGGCCGGCGCTGATTCTGCTGATCGGGCGGAGCCGCGAGCGCGCGGAAGAGTCCTGGCTGGAGGAGCGGGATGCGGCGAACGCGCCGGTGATCCGCGTGACCAGCGAGGCGGTGGCGGATGCACTCGGTGAGCACCGGGAGTTGCGGGTGTCCGTGCATGTGGCGGCTCCCCGGACGGAAGCCGTGGTGGCGCGTAACGTAGGCGGGATTCTGCGGGGGGCGGACGCGGCGCTGCGCGACCAGTACGTGCTCGTGACGGCGCATTACGATCATCTGGGATTGCTGCCGGAGGGTTCTCCCGACCGGGTTTATAACGGCGCGAACGACAATGGCAGCGGCACGGTTTCGGTGGTCGAGATTGCGGCCGCACTGGCGACGTTGCCGGTGCATCCGCGCCGCAGCGTGATGTTTCTGGCGCTGTATGGGGAAGAGGAAGGGCTGCTGGGCGCGTTCTACTACACGCGGCATCCGGTGGAACCTCTGCGCGACACCGTGGCGGATATCAATCTGGAGCAGCTGGGGCGGACCGACGAGCAGAGCGGGGCGCAGGTGGGGTCATTTTCCTTCACCGGGCCTTCCTATTCGAATCTGCCGGCTTTGATGGAAGACGCCGCGAAACAGGAGGGCGTGAAAGTCTACGCGAAGCGCGGCGCGGACGCCTACTTCGACCGGAGCGACAACTACGCGTTCGCGCTGGCGGGGGTGGTGGCGCACACGATCGTGGTGGCGTATGAGTTCCCCGACTATCACGCCGCGGGGGACGAGTGGCAGAAGATCGATTATCCGAATATGGCGAAGGTGGACTGCGGCGTGGCGGCGGGCGTGATCGGGATCGCCAACCGGGCGGAGCGGCCCGGCTGGAGCGATGCGAAGGAAGCCGCGGTGTATCGCGGCGCGAGGAAATAGCGGCTACGCCGGGGTCACGAGCATTTTGCCCACACCGTCTTCGTAACGGGTGACGAGGTCGAAAGCCTGCTGGATCTGGTCGAGCGGTTTGGCGTGCGTGAGCATCGGCGCGAAGAGGGCAACGTGATCCGCCAGGATGTCGCGGGCCTGTTCGGTCTGGTGATTCGACCGGTAGACGTTAAAGAAGCTGATCTCCTTCTTGCGCAGACCGGGAGCGTGGAACGGCACATGGACGGCTGCGGGAATGGCCGTGTAGATGAGGCGTCCGGTCTTGGTAAGCGCGCCGATGCACTGGTTCACGGTGTCCACGCCGGCAGCGCAGTCGAAGGCGAGGTCGACACCGCGGTTGCCGGTGTCGTGCCAGATAGTGGCGACGGGTTCGGCGGCGTCGAGAACGACATCCGCGCCCATCGCTTTCGCCATTTCGCGGCGGTGGGCCACCGGTTCCACGGCCCAGACGCGTCCGGCGCCGGCGAGTTTCAGGGCCGCGATGGTCAACAGGCCGATCGGCCCGGCGCCGAAGACGACTGCCGTCTCGCCGGCTTTCAGAGAGGCGAACGAAAGAGAGTGGAGCGCGACGGCGATGGGCTCGATGAGGGTGGCTTCGCGCAGGCCGACGTGTTTCGGAACGGGAATGAGATTGTGCGCGGGTACGTTCACGCGCTCGCGGAAGAAGCCGGGGATGCCGCCCGAACTCATGAAACGCATGTTGTCGCAGAGATTTTCGCGGCCCATCCGGCACAGGCGGCACTCGCCACAGGCGATGGCGGGTTCGAGGGCGAACTGGTCGCCGGCAGCCAGGCCGGAGACTCCCGCGCCGGTCTTGAGGACGACGCCGGAGGGCTCATGGCCCAAGATCATGGGGTACTTACAGGGCGAATCGCCAATGCCGCCCTCGGTGAAGTTGTGCAGGTCGGAGCCGCAGATGCCGACGGCGGCAACGCGGACCTGCACCTGGCCGGGGCCGGGATCGGGAAGATCCTGATCGACGATCCGGAACTCTCTGATGCCGATTAATTCCGCTGCTTTCATGGGGATTTATGCCTTGGCCGTGAAGCGTTTCAGTTCCTCGGCGAGGGCCGGGACGCAGATAACGTAATTGCCGCCGTAGATGGTGTCTTCGCCCTTGAAATCGAAAGTCACCAGGCCGGCTTCGTCGGCGATGATTTTGAGCGGCGCGAGGTCCCACGGTTTGGCCTGCGCTTCGAGCCAGACGTCGGCGGAACCGCGGGCGAGGAGCATGGCGTCGAGGCAGCCGCCCATGCTGCGGACGGTCCAGAAGCCGCTGAGCCAGTCCACCAGTTCGTTCGCGAAGCCGAAGCGGTGCATGAAGCCGAGGCCGTTGCAGCAGATGAGAGCTTCGCTTTTGGTCTGCACGTTGGACGCGTGGATGCGGGTGCCGTCCTGAAACGCGCCCTGGCCTTTGGCGGCCGAGTACATCTCGCCGCGGGCGGGGAAATAGGCGTGGCCGGCGACAATCTTGCCATCTTCTTCAAGGCCGATGAGGACGCTCCAGGCGCCGGTGCCGCGGATGAAGTCGCGCGTGCCGTCGATGGGGTCGATGATCCAGCGGCGGCCGTTGCCGGACTCCTGCGTCGCGCCTTCTTCGCCGAGCATGCCGTCGCCCGGGAAAGCGGCGGTCAGTTCTTCCACGATCAGTTTTTCGCAGGCTTTATCGGCGACGGTGACGGGGGATTCGTCGGATTTAATCTCGATTCCGATGTTGCCTTCGCGGATTTTGAGGGCCAGATCGCCGGCTTTGCGCGCGATGGCGGCTCCCAGGGTGAGTTCTTTTTCGTATGCCATTTCGGATTTTGCGGGTCTGTTACCAGACTACACTTGCGATGCCGGGTTGCCGATCCGGAGGCCGCTGTTAAAATACCGTTGATGGAAAACTTCCGCGACTTCGAGATTGGACCCGATCCGTTCGGACGCACCTGGCACGCACTGTTCAAGTATCTGCAGACGGGTATTTCGATCCGCCACAGCGACTCGGTCGATGTGTGTTTCCTGCTCAACGACGGTGAACAGACCATGAAGCGCGTGGTGGTGCTGCAGCATCCGGAGCTGAAGGCTTACTGCAAGAGCGCGTCGCGGGAACTGACGGATACGTGGTGTTCGCGGCTGGCGGTGTGCAAGCTGAAATACGCGATCGAGACGGCGGAAGATATCGATAAAGAGTATATTGCGGTGTCGCCGAAAGAGATTGCGCAGTTCGACAAGCAGGTGAAGGCCTGGGAAGACGAGTGGCTCAAGAGCCACGCGGCGTAGAGACCGACCGATGACCCGACGCACGGTTCTTGGCGGGATTGCCGTCTCCACGCAGTTGCCTCAGCTGGCGCGGGCCGCGGTGTGGAAACCGAAGCTCGGCATTCTGGCTCCGTTCACGGAAGGCAACGTCGCGTTCGCGAAGCAGGAAGGCTTCACGAACATGATTCTGGGAGCGACGCGGGGTTCGACCCTCGACGCGAATAAAGTCACGGACGCGCAGATCGAGACGGTCAAGGCGTCGCTGACGCGGCACCAGATGAACGTGTCGGCGCTGCAGGCGTCGCAGGACCATATCGCGGCGGATCCGGACAAGCGCAAGGCCGATAACGATTATTTCGTGAAGCTGATCGAGATGGCGGGCAAGCTCGGGATCCCGTACATCGGCACCTCTTCGGGAAGGAATACAGCCAAGCCGTTCGAGCAGCAGGTGGACGATATTGTCCGCGTTTACACGGAGCGGTATTTCCCGGCGTGCCAGGCGAATAAAGTACGGATTCTTTGGGAGCCGTATCCCGGCGGGGCGAATGTGGCCATCAGCCCGGTGGGCTTCGAGGCGCTGTTCAAAGGGTTCGGGAACTCGCCGTATGTGGGCCTGCAGTATGACCCGTCGCACCTGGTGTGGCAGATGATGGATCCGATCCAGACGGCGCGGGATTTCGTGGACAAGATCTACGACGTGCATCTCAAAGACACGGAAGTGCGCTGGGATGTGCTGCGCAAGGTGGGCATCAATCCGGTGAACAGGGCGCAATGGTGGCTGTACCGGCTGCCGGGGCTGGGGTCGGTCGACTGGGCGGCGTTCTTCACGGTGCTGCAGCGGGCGGGGTATCAGGGCGCGATGAGTCTGGAGCATGAGGATCCGCTGTACGGGTCGCCGAACCGGCCGGGGCCGGATTTTACGGCCGATTACGCGCTCGGTTTCAAAATGGCGCACAAGTATCTGCGGCAGTACGTGCCGGAGTAGCACGGCAGTTAATCCACCAAGCTAAAGGTTCGGCGGGAACTCGCCGATACATGTGTAACCGCCTGCCGGGAACGCATGGAACTGAGTCTGGCCGTAATGGAAGGCTATCTGGAGCGGGCGATCGAGCAGTTCGATACCACTCCTCTGGCGACGCAGTTCCTGCGCCGTCTGGCCTCGGAGAGTCCGGATTTGTTTCTTACGGCGGCGTTGAAGCGCCTTGAGACGAGCGAGCAGTCCGACGCTTACCGGATGCTCTCCATTCTGGTGCTGCGGCGGGAGGAGTTGCTGCGGCGAATTTCCAGTCCGGCGCATACCAGCAAGACGTCCGCGGTCAACCTGTTCCGGCGTTTTCTGAAGATCGATCCCTCGTTCGATGTGAAGCTGGCGCGGAAGCTGCCGGGGCGGAGTTATTGGGCGCAGGATGAAGCCTTCGACAGCGACCTTTCGGCGCGGGCTCTGGACATTCTGGATGAGACCTCGCGCGGCCGGCGGTTGCTGCCGATTCTGAGCCACCTGCCCGAGAGCGCGGACAGAAAAGTTTCGGAAAAGGCGACCTTGTTCGTGGGGCGGCGCGTGCAGAATCCGGACTGGACGGCGAGGCAACTGGCGCGGCCGGATCAGCGGATTCGGGCGAATGCGGTGGAAGCGCTGTGGGGCCTGAACACGGTGCCGGCGGTCCGGCTGATGGAAAGGTGTTTGTTCGACCGGAACAACCGCGTGGTCGGAAATTCCATTGTGGGACTGCATCTCGCCGGGAAGCCGGGAATCGATCGGGAAGTGATGACGATGTCGCGCAGCGGGAAGGAAGAGCTGCGGTCCACGGCGGCATGGGCGATGGGCAAGATGGGTTTACCTCCGTTCTTCGACCGGCTGACCGAGATGATTCGGGATGAGCACCCGCGGGTGCGCGGGAGGGCGATCCGGTCGCTGCTGGAGATGCGGCGGGCGGAGCCGAGAGGTCCGGAAACCGGCGTGACGGAGTTGCCGCCGGCGGCAGGCGAGGCGGCGGTGAAACGGGCGGAGGATCTGATGCGGAGACCGGAACCACTTCCGGTACAGCGGCCGGCTGCGGGAAGCGGCGCCGGCCTGTGGACGGGGTCTGTTGTCATACATCGATAACGCCCGGAGGGGAAGACCTATCGTTTTTAGTTGTGGTAGCGTCAAAACAGGTATTCATGCGACGGTTCGCGGCGACAGTATTCAGCTTGTTTTTGGTGTACGCCGTGCTGTGCCCGGGATTCTGTGTTGCCCAGGAACGAGCCGTTAACCGGCATGCGTGCTGTCCGCAGCAGCCGGGCGACCAGCAGGATCAGGGCAAGCCGCCGGCTTCATATCCCTGCCATCAGGTAGTTTCCGCCAGTCAGGCTCCGGTTGTGGCTCTCCCTTCCGATGCCTGGCTGTCCAAATCGTTCTCCGGCGCCGCTGCTTTGCTTCGCGCTTCGGTGACTTTGCCTCCCGCGCCGCGGCCGTTGAAACCTCCTTCCCCCCGGCAACTCTCCATTCTGCGGATCTGATTTTCCTCTGATTCGGTTCTTCCTGGCACAGCTATGTGCGGATTTACGGATTTGAGGAGTTCTGGTGCGGAAATTTCTAACGCTGATTTTGGTGACAGGGCCGCTTTGCGCCCAGATGGATCATTCGTCCATGCAGCACGACTTGTCGGGTCATGAGATGTCGGGTCATGACATGTTGGGCGGCATGGTCATGGAGGCTTCGGGGACCAGCTTCAATCCGGCGGCATCGCCGATGAACGACATGCTGCACCTGAGCGCTGGCAGTTGGCGCCTGATGCTGCACGGGCAGGTTTTCGTGGGTGATACGCAACAATCGGGGCCGCGCGGCGGAGATAAGTTTGCGTCGATGAACTGGTTTATGGGGGAGGCGTCGCACTCGGTGTGGGGCGGCACGTTCGCGGTCCGGTCGATGCTGAGTGTGGATCCGGCTACCGTGACGAACAAGAGGTATCCCGAGCTTTTCCAGACGGGTGAGACGGCGCAGGGGCGTCCGATCACGGACGGGCAGCATCCGCACGATCTCTTCATGGAACTGGCGGTCCGGTATACGCATCCGCTCGGAGAAAACAAGCGGTTCTGGCTATACGCGGCGCCGGTGGGGGATCCGGCGCTCGGTCCGGTGGCGTTTCCGCACCGGGTGTCCGCGGCGGAACTGCCGCAAGCCACCCTGGGACACCACTTACAGGATTCGACGCATATCTCCGATGAGGTGGTGACGGGCGGCGTCGGCTGGGGTATTTTCGGGCTGGAGGCGAGTGGTTTTCACGGCGGCGAGCCCGACGAGAATCGCTGGAATATCGACCATGGGGCGATGGATTCGTACTCCGGGCGGCTGACCGTTTCTCCCAATAAGAACTGGAGCGGGCAGGTTTCCGCGGGTCGGCTGACGCGGCCCGAGGCGCTGGAGCCGGGCGACCAGGTGCGGACCACGGCTTCGGTGACCTATGTGCGTCCCTATGCCCGGGGGGAGTGGGCGAGCAGCGTGTTGTGGGGGCGCGTCCACAAGTTGGCGGACGGGCACAAGCTGAACGGCTACGGGGTGGAATCGGTGGCGCGTTTCGGCGACGTGAACTATTTGACGGGGCGGGTGGAACTGGTGGATAAGGACGAACTGTTCGCCGGGCAGTTCGCTCGAAGGGCAGCCGTTCCGGATCGGGGCATATACGGCGGGGTACACGCGGGATTTGAATTTTATCCCGCGTCTGGCGACCGGGCTGGGGGCGAATTTTACGCTGTACAGCATGCCGCAGGCGGTTCATCAGGCTTATGGGCAGCATCCGGCAGCGGTATCGGTGTTCCTGCGAATCCGGCTGCGGGAGTCGTAGGGGCTTGAGGGTGCATCATCAAGGTACATATGGCACAGACGATTGAGTTGAAAGTGGACGGCATGACGTGTCAGGGCTGCGTCCGCAGCGTGGAGAAGAAGCTCTCGGGCGTGGCGGGCGTGGAGTCCGCGAAGGTGGATCTGGGGGCAGGCAGAGCATCGGTTTCTTACGACCCGGCGAGGGCGGATGAAGCGAAGCTGATCGGGGCGGTGGAGCAGATTGGTTTCCAGGCCAGCCGGATCTGACGGGGCATGAAGACCGTTGAAGAGGTCGAACTGCCGATTGGCGGGATGACCTGCGCGGCCTGTGTGCGGACGGTGGAGCGGCAACTGGCCGGCACTGAAGGCGTGGAGTCCGCGAGCGTCAACTTCGCGACGCACACGGCATCGGTGCGCTTCGACAGCGGGCGGACGCGGGTGGAAAGCCTGATCGCCGCGGTGGAAGACGTCGGCTACGAGGTGCCGCGGGAGTCGCAGGAAGCGGCGGCGGAGGCCGAAGCAAAGGATCTGCGGCGGCGGTTGCTGGTTGGGGCAGTGTTCGCGGCGCCGGTGTTCGTGCTGGGGATGCTGGAAAAGTTGCCGCTCGTGCAGCTTGTGCTGACGCTGCCGGTGCTGTTGTATGCGGGGCTGCCGTTCTTCCGGGCGGCGTGGGTGGGGGCGCGACACGGGTCGGCCAACATGAACACGCTGATCGCGGTGGGGACCGGGGCGGCGTTCAGCTATTCGGCGTGGGTGGTGGGCCGGGGCGGGCAGGACGTGTACTTCGAAGCGGCGGCGGTGATTGTCGTGCTGATCCTGCTGGGACGGACGCTGGAGGCGCGGGCTAGAGGCCACGCGTCCGACGCGGTGCGGCGGCTGATGCGTCTGACGCCTGCGACAGCACGGGTGATCCGGGATGATGCGGAAGTGGAGATTCCGCTCGCCAGTGTGGTTCCCGGCGACGTGGTGGCGGTGCGGCCTGGCGAGCGGGTTCCCGTGGACGGCGAGGTGCGCGAGGGCGCCAGTGAGGTGGACGAATCGATGCTGACCGGCGAAAGTCTGCCGGTGTCGAAGGCCGGTGGCGCGGCGGTATTCGGCGGGACCGTGAACGGCACCGGGGCGTTCCGGTTCGTGGCGACGAAGACGGGGAATCAGACGGCGCTGGCCCGGATTGTGGAACTGGTGCGGAAGGCGCAGGGGTCGAAGGCTCCGGTGGCGCGGCTGGCGGATGTGGTCAGCGGCTATTTCACGATCACGGTGCTGGCGATTGCGATGGTGACGTTCGGCGTCTGGCTGGTGTTCGCGCCGGTGGGTGTGGCTCTGGTGAATGCGGTGGCGGTACTGATTATCGCGTGTCCGTGCGCGATGGGTCTGGCGGTTCCGACCGCGGTGATGGTGGGTACGGGCCGGGGCGCGGAGCGCGGGATTCTGATCAAGGGCGGGGAAGCGCTGGAGACGGCGGCGCGGATCGACACGGTGGTCTTCGATAAGACCGGGACGCTGACCAACGGGAAGCCGCGGGTGACCCGGGTGACGGCGGCGAACGGGTTCGCGGAGGCGGAGGTGGTCCGGCTGGCGGCGGCGGTGGACCGGTGGAGCGAGCATCCGGTCGCGCGGGCGATTGTAGATCGGGCCGCCGGCACGGTGCTGCCCGTGGCTTCGGATTTTCGGGCGCTGCCCGGGCGCGGCGCCGAGGCGGTGGTGGAAGGGCGGCGGGTTTTCGTGGGCCGCACGGTGGAAGTAGACGGCATTTACGCCGGGGAGTTCGGGATCGCGGACGAGATCCGGCCGGGCGCCCGCGAGGCGGTCAGTCAACTGCGTGAGCTGGGGATCGATGTCTGGATGATCACCGGCGACCACCGGAGCGTGGCGTTGGAAGTGGCCCGGGAAGCGGGGATCGACGAGGCGCGCGTGCTGGCGGAGGTGCTGCCGGAGAACAAGGAACGCGAGGTGGCGCGGCTGCGCGACGGCGGGCAGCGGGTGGCGATGGTGGGCGACGGGATCAACGACGCGCCGGCGCTGGCGCGGGCCAATGTCGGCATCGCGATCGGCAGCGGGACGGATGTGGCGATTGACGCGGCCGGGATCATTTTGATGCGGGGCGATCCGAGGAGTGTGCCGGAGGCTTTGCTGGTGGCCCGGAAAACTCTGCGCGTTATCCGCCAGAACCTGTTCTGGGCGCTGGCGTATAACGCGCTGGGGATTCCGATCGCGGCCGGGGTGCTGTTTCCCCTGACCGGGTGGACGCTGTCGCCGATGATTGCCTCGGCGGCGATGGCGATGTCGAGCGTTTCGGTGGTGCTGAACAGCTTGCGCCTGAAACGGGCGTAGCTCCTCGCTTATTGCACCACCTTTACTGCACGACGATCTGCGAGGACTTGCTGGTCACGCCGCCGATGCTGACGGTGAGCGGCTGCAGGCCGGTCGGGGCGCCGGAGGGCACGGTGACGTTGATCTGGTAGAGTCCGACCGTTTGCGGCGTGAGCCCGCTGAACAGCACGGTCGCCTGCTGGCCGCCGATCGTCACCACCGGCAGGGAAGTGGTCCGGGACAGCGTGGTGGCGCTCGACTGCGCGCCGGTGGGAGGCGTGTTATCCACCGGACCGAGTCCGTTGGCGTAGAGGGTGATGACTTTGCCGCGGACAGCCGGATTCTGGCTGGTGATGAGCTGGTAGTTCAGATCCTGCGCGACGGCCGAGAGCTGGCTGTTGGTGGAATCGGTGTATTCGAAGTACGCCGGGGAGGTGGGCGCGAGCTGCAGGGTCACCGGAGGTCCGGCGATTCCGCGGTACGTGACCTTCACGCTGGCGGAGGATTGGCCGGCCATCTCCCACGGGATCTGGATATTGATGAAGTTGAAGCTCATGTAGGAGACCGGCGCGGGGACGCTGATGCCGCCGGCGTCGAAGCTGACGAAGACTTCGCCGAGGGAGATGGGCAGGCACGGCGTGTTGGCCTGGCAGACGGTGTTGGGCAGGATCGGGACCGAGGCGAAATCGCTGCCGGAGATGGAAGCGTAGGAGCCGGGGGCGAGAGATCCGCCCACCTGCGTGGCGGCGTTGAAGATGCCGTTCGAGATGGACGGGGCGAAGTTCACGATTTCCGTGAAATCCCAGCCGTAGCCTCCCAGCGTGACGCCTTCGAACGTGTTGTAACCATCGGTGGAGGACTGCAGGATGGTGGCTCCGGCGATGCCGTAGTTGTCGGTGCCGGAATCGGAGTTGCGGAGGTCGACGGTACCGCCGTTGAGGGCGGTCCACTGCACGGGCGCGTTGATAATGGGGCCGCCGAACTGATCGGTGATGCGCATGAAAATGTAATCGGGGTACTCGGTGACGCCGGCGAAGTAGTAGTCGCCGGAGACCGGGTAGGCGTTGGCGATTTTGTTGTCGGTGACGATGTAGAGGTAGGGCAGATGCAGCGGGGCGCTGCCCCCGGTGATGTTGATCTGGCCTTCGTAGGTGCCGAAGGTAGGCGCTTTGCCCGTCATCGTTACACTCACGGTTTGACTCTGTCCCGCGGCGAGTGTGAGGGAGGACGGCGAGACGGTCACGGTGGCGTTGCCGTCGTTGTCGCGTCGGGCGACCGAGAGCGTGAGGTTCTGGCTGGAGGCGCTGGTATTGGTGAGGGTGACCGGAACGGCTTTGGCCAGAGCGCTGAGCTGACCGAAGGAAATGACCTGCGGGTTGGCGGTGACGTTGGAGGTCACGGCGGCGTTCGCGTCCAGCTTGCCGGCGCCGACTGCGGTGGTGCGGGCGAGGGTTCCGGTGGCCGGGTCCATCACGACATTCGCGGTGGCGGTGTTGACCAGAGCGCTCTTGATCTGGGCGGCGGTGTAGCCGGGATGCGCCTGTTTGACCAGCGCGGCGGCGCCGCCGACCATGGCGGCCGCGAAGCTGGTGCCGTTGACGCTGGTGAAGCGGCTGACGTCGTAGGCATCGCCATTGGGATCGTAATTCTGTGCCGCGGTGTAGACGTTGGCGCCGACGGCCGCGATCTCGGGCTTGAGCTGGGAGTTTCCCACGGTGGGTCCGCGGGAGGAATTGTAGGCGATCTGATCGAAGCCGGGGTTGTCGAAGGCGGTGAGAGTGGGGTCCAGGGTGGCGGTGAGGCCGGAGTTCGCTTTGATGGCGGCTTTGATGGCATTGCCGGCGGTGACGCCGACGTATTCGAGCGGCAGGGCGGAATCCTGCAGCAGAGTGTCCGGACGGAAGATGTTATCCGACTGCGTGTCGTACACGATCACGCCGATCGCACCGGCGGCCTGCGCGTTATTCGCCTTCACGAAGAACTCGCAGGTTCCGCGCGAGACCAGCGCGATGGCGCCGGTGAGCGAGTTGGCCGGGAGGCTCACGCAGGCATTGCCGTCATTGCCGAGACCGATGACGTCGACCACGGGCGCTGTCAGGGGGGCGTTCAGCTTGGGACCGTTGCCGAGGAAACCGTTGTAGGTCTGGCCGTTGGTGCGGATCTGGGAGAAGAGCACGTGTGAGTTGGTGGTGGAGCCGACGGTGATGGCGGAGGGGGCGGTGCCGGGAGTGTTGATTGTCCCGAGGGTGGGACAAATGTCGCCCGCGCAGCCGTCGTTCCCGGCGGCGACGACCATCACCATGCCGGATTGGGCCGCGTGTTCCACGGCGTACGCGTTGATGTCGCAGGTATTGGCGGGAAGCCAGGATCGCAGGGGGGTGCTGGCGCAGCCGGTGCTCTGGTCGAGAGGGGCGTAGAAGGCGGGGTCGCCGAGGCTCAGGACGGCGATATCCATCCCGTCGTTATAAGCGTCTTCCAGAGCCTGGACGAGGACGGCGGTCGAGGTGTATTCGTTGATGCCGGGGGAACCGAAGATCTTGTAATTGCCGAGGAAGGCTTTCGGGGCGACTCCGGTCATGGAGCCAGTGGCCGGGGATTTCACGGTGATGCCGGCGGCGATCATGGCGAGGGCCGTGCCGTGGCCGACGTGATCGCGCGGGGAGATGTCGTCGGGACTGGAATAGCGGATATCGGGGTAAGAAAGAGAGGCGACGTAGCTGCGGGCCGCGATCACTTTCGGGGTGGTGAAGCCGCTGTCGCCTTTGGGGAAACCGGCGGGGGCGGTGAGAGTGGAATCCTGCAGACCGGGATGGGTCTGGTCGATGCCGCTGTCGAGGATGGCGATTTTCACGCCCGCGCCGGCCTGGCTCTGGCCGCCGACGGCGTTCCAGGCCTGTTTGACATTTTGCAGGTCGAGCGCTTTGTCGAGTTTGCGTTTCAGGCGCGGCGCGAGGGCAACGCCGCTGACGCCGGGGATGGCCCGAAGCGCGGCGATCTGGTCGACGGGCGCGGTGACGAAGAGGGCGTTCAGGAAGGTGTCGGCGGAGCCGGTGACCGGAACTTTCATGGTCGCCAGACGCTGTTTCAGGAGGGCCTGTTTGGCGCGGAGTTGGGTGCGCCAGGAGAGGGCGGCGACGCCATTCCGGGAGGTTTGCCCGGCGAATTTGAGAGAGACGGGCTCGTCTTCGAGGAGGAGGACGAGTTCGCGAGGTTTCGGAGGCGCGGCTATTCCAACAACGGCGACGCAGGCGAAGAGGACAGCTGTCTTGAGGCGCATGAAGATTCCTTTGGGGCATCCTTTGGACGGGGTGGCGGGCGACCCCGTTTCGGTTCCCGTGTACTGCTAACTTCTCATTCTTAACAAAAGATAAAGACCGGCGAGCGCAAAAAGTGCGTCGGGTGTCCACGCCGCTACCGAGGCGGGGAGATAGTTCACATTTCCCATCTGCTCGAAGAGGCGATCGACGCCGAGATAAGCCATGGCAATGGCGATGCTGACGCCGATTCCGGCCATCGCTCCGCGATTTCCCACCAGAAAGCCGAAAGGTACGGAAATCAGCGCCATGATGAGGGCGAAGACCGGCACGGCGAATTTCTTGTGGTACTGCACGCGCAGGCGGACGGTGTCGAAGCCGCGTTCCTGGAGGTAGCTGACGTACTGCCCGAGTTCCTCGTAGTTCATCTGCTGGTTCTGTTTGGCGGCGATGAGGAAGTCGTCGGGAACTTCGGTGATCTCGGGGAAAGAGGTCACGGTGAAGTTCTGCAGGTTGCACTCGTCGACGCCGTTGCAGATGTTGAAGGCTGTGCCCTGTTCCCAGACCCATTGTTTGATGTTGGACTGCCAGCGGGCGCGGTTGGCGGAGATCTGGCGGACGAGGCGGAAGGTCTTCGGGTCGATCTCGTAGACGTAAGGCTCGATCATCAGCTTTTCGTTGGCGTCGAAGCCGCGGAAGTAGAAGATGCGGGAGTTGTGGATCACCCATTTGCGACCGGGGTGCAGGTAGGTCTGGACGGGACGGCCCTTGATTTCGTTGTGGATGGCGTCCTGAATCTGGTTTGCCTGCGGGATCCAGGAGTAGTCGGCGGCGAAGAGGGCGGCGCTGAGGATGCCGCTCATCAGCAGGACGGGGACGCCGAGGCGGCGGACGCTGACTCCGCAGGCTTTGAACGCGATGACTTCGTTGTTCTTGGTCATCACGCCGAAAGTCACCAGGACGGCGAGCAGGACGGCCACGGGCAGCGTGTCGTAGATCAGCAGCGGCGTGAGGAAGAGGTGGAAGGTGAGGACGCGGGAGAGCGCGATGTGGTTCTTGACGCTGTCCCCCACCATTTCGAAGAAGTTGTAGATCTGGGTCATGGTCACGAAGGCGGCCAGCCAGAGGAAGAAGTAGAAGAGAAAGTTGGAGAGGACGTAGCTGTCCATCAGCTGGAAAACCACGAACGGCATGCCGGCGGAACCGGAGGACTCCCGTTTGCGCGAAAAGTGGCCGGAGAGGCGGGCGAACCAGGCATTGAACGCCATGCGGACTTCGCCGATGAGATCGCGGTCGCCGGGCGTTTCCATGCGTGCGATCAGTGCGAGGCCGGCGATGCCGAAGACGAGATCGGGCAGCCACGAAGCGAGTTCAGGCGAGATGGCGTGCGAACGCGAGGCGGCGTTGGTGAGGCTGGCGTAGGCGAGGTAGTAGCAGAAGAAGGCGAGGAGGATAGCCCAGACGTAGCCGGCGGAGCGTCCGCCGCGGCGTGAAGAAGCGCCGAGCGGGATGCCGACGAGGGCGAGCATCAGGCAGGCGACGGGCAGGGCGAAACGGCCGTGGAATTCCACGCGCGCGTCGATGTTTTCCTGCGAGCCTTTCGGGTGTGCGCGGATGAAGACCAGCAACTCTTTGGTCAGCATTTCGCGGTAAGGCTTGGCGCGCTGTTCCTGTTGCGGATTCTGCTGCAGGGCGGTGGTGGCCCGAGGGGCGCGGGTGTGGATGGGCGCGTCGTGCTGGCTTTGGTCCAGCATGGTGAGCTGGACGCGGTTGTTGGCCGGGTCCGGCACCGCGATGGCCTCGCGGGCCAGGGTGATCTTGGGGCCGACGGGCTGGGTCTTGAGGCCGGTTTTGCGTTCGGAGGGCGGTGTCAGATCGGCGATGAAGACGCCACGCCAGACGGTGGGGCCGACGCCGGAAAGAACGTCACTGACGTAAAGCACCGTCGTGTCGTTGGTGAACTGTTCCTGGAAGACCTGCGGGACCACGTCCGCTGTGACCTGCGTGGTGGCGGATTTGTTGAGGAGTTTGTACTGGGCGCGCAGGGCCAGGGGATTGAGCCAGACTCCGCACGCGCCGGAGATCAGCATCGCGAGCGTCGCGAAGGTGAGAACGGGCGGCGCGACGACGCGGGAGGAGATGCCGCTCGAGCGCATCGCGATCAGTTCGTTGTCGCCCGACATGCGTCCCAGACCCACGAGGATGCCGACCAGGACTCCGAACGGAATGCTCAGCAGCAGGACGGGCGGCAGGGCGAAGACGCAGAGTTCGAGGAAGACCGGGATGTTGCCGGTCCGAACCAGAAGTTCCACCAGCGGCGAGAGGAACTTCAGGAAGATGACAAATGTAGAGAGCGCGGTCGCGAGAAAGGAGCTGACGAGGATCTCCCGGAAGACGTAGCGCGAAAGGATTTTCATCGTCTACTGAGCGCGGGCCGCCCGGGTCATTTCCTTCAGTTGTCCGCCGCGGGCGCTCATTTGGCCGCCGAAAGCGGGGAGGGCGCAACGGGCAGTTTGGGCAGTTCGTCGTCGATTTTGGTCAGTTCCAGATCGTCGATCAGCAGAGAGGGCGCCACCACGGAAACCGCGGCGGAACTGGAGCCCAGACCGAGCAGAGCGAAGGGCGCGTTGTTTTCCAGATAGTTGAAGGTCACGCTGTCGTTCCCCGCTACCAGAATATCTTTGAGGCTCCGCGCGTTGAGACCCCGGAGGCGAACGCCGCGGATCATCTCTTCGTGGCCATCGATGTAGAGGCGGTAGATGTGAAGCGGCTGGCTGACGGCGCTGCGTCCGGCTCCGGCGCCCGCGAGCATTTTGCGCGCTTCGTCGAGCGGGGCGGTGGAGGGGAAATCCATCTTGCGCACGATGATGGCGTAGGGCAGGCCACGCTGCTGGCAGAGGTCGATCATCTTCTTTTTGATGTCGGCAAGAGAACTGGTTTCGCGGGCTGTAACGATGAGGTTGGTCGGAGCCGGCTGGCTGCCGGAAAGGCGCGCATGACCGTTCGATTCGGCATAGCCGCGAACGGGTTCGCGGGTGCGGAGGAAATCTTTCAGAACGCCTTTTTCGACCAGCTTCAGAGTCTTGTCCGGAACGCCTTCGTCGTCCACTTCCTCTTTGCCGAAGAGGTTTTTCGTGGGGTCGTCGGTGACGTCGAAGGATTCCGGCATGATGCGAACGCCGCGGCGTCCTTCGAGTTCGGTGGCTGCCGCCTGGCTGGGCGCGCCGGGAGCCGTCACCGGTTTGCGGGCGATGTGGAGATTGCGGCCGAGGATTTCGGCCATGAGTTGCGCGCCGGCCTCGCCTTCGAACAGGATGGGGCCGGAGTAGTTCTCCCCGGCGGGGGCGGCCGCGATCTTCGTGACCTGCGCGCCGACTTCGCGGGCGGCTTTGGCCAGGTCGGCCTCGGGGAACATCTTCGAGGCGTCGTTGGTGTAGAAGATGGCCCAGTCGCGCACGATCATGCCGTCCGCCGCCTGGGCGGAGGCGCGAATCTGCACGGAACCCATGGTTTCGCCCTTGCGGATCTCGGTGCCCTCGGAGTTGACGAAGCGGTGCAGGCCGTCGACGGCGGTGTACTCGACCAGAGAGGTGCGAAGAGTCGGGAAGTCGTTGAAAATCGAGGAAATTTTGCGGGTGCGGTCGTTCCAGGCCTGGTTGTCGAAGCTGAGGGGTTTCCAGTCTTCGATCAGCGTGTATTTCGGGGCGGGCGCGAGGTCGGCCAGTTGCTCGTTGATGGTGACGCTGCGGAGGGCGGAGCGTTTGCGGGCGATCTGCTGCAGGGCGCTTTTGTAGGCGGAATCGGTGGCGAGCCAGAGGTACTGGCGGATCACCAGGGGATCGTTTTCGAGCGGGAAGTTGCGCAGGTCATAGCGCGCGCCGCCTCCGCCTCCGCCGCCTGCGTAGTTGGTGTTGTCGAATTTGTAGTCGCCGACGCGGATGTGGACCTCGGGGACCCGGAAATTGGTCGCGCTGGAGGAGATGAGGCCGCCGTTGGTCGCAGTGGCGGAGAAGGTGCGGCCCTCGTCGATTCCGTAGCTCACGAAATAGGGCTTTTCGAGCTGGTTGAGGGTGAGCGTGGTGGCGCGTTTCAGTTCGGCGCGCATGGCGTCGAACACGGGGTCGGGTTGCGCCGCGAACGCGGTCAGGCTGGCCAGGCCGGAGAGGAAGGCGGTTACGAAGGCGGCGGTAAGGCGGGAGGTTTTCAATTGGTGTCTCCTTTGGCGCCGTCCGCTTTCGCGCTCAGGGGAGAAGGCAGCAGCGGCGGCAGGTCCTGGCCGGAATCCTTCTTTTCGATTTCCATTTCGGAGATCAGGATGGCGGGGGAGACGGCCGAAACGGGCACGCTGCCGGATTCGGCGCCGCAGTAGCCGTTGAAGACTTCCTGTTTGTCGGATGTCGCCATGATTTTGGCGAAGCTGGCGAGAGGCGTGCCGACGAGGTCGGCGCCGCGGATCAGTTCGTCGGGGCGTCCGTCCGGGTAGATCTTGTAGACGATGAGCGGAATGACCTTGAAGCTCTGCGAGCCGCCGCGCTGGGTGGTGGTGAAGCCGCCGGTGATGTTGTCGAAGAAGAGTCCGTACGGTTTGTTCTGGCGCTTGATTTCGGCGATCAGCATCTGGCGCAGTTCGTCGAAGGGGACGGCGCGGGAACTGCTGACGATGAGATTCGACTGGCGGGAGACGACTTCGAGGCCGGGTTGACGGCGGCCGTGACCGTTCGAGTGGTCGAAACCCTGAATCGGCGAGCGGGACATCAGAAAGCTGCGGAGCACGCCGTTTTCGACGGCTTTGACGGGTTTGCCGAGCACGCCCTCGTCGTCGTATTCGTACCAGCCGTTGAGGTCGATGCCGGCGGCCTGTTTTTGGGTGGGGTCGAAGGTGACGGAGAGGAAGTCCGGCAGAATTTTTTCGCCGACTTTGGTGGTGAAGGTCTGGCCTTCCGCCTCATCTTTCTGGCGGTGGCCTTCGATGCGATGGCCGAAGATTTCGTGGAAGAAGACGCCGGAGGCGCGGCCGGAGAAGATGGCGGGGCCGACGAAGGGCTCGGCGGGTTTGGCGGCGAGGAGGCGTTCGACGTTCTGGCCCACCTTCCTGACGGCGGTGTGGATCGCTTCGGCGGAGGGGAGACCGGAGGGTTCGAAAGCTTCGAAGGTTTCGAAATCGGAAACGTCCATGCCGTCCTTCGCTTTGGCCGAGGCGGAGATGACGATGCGGGCGAAGCCGCGGCCATGTTCCACGCGGGTGCCTTCGGTGTTCACCAGGTAACGGTTGTCAGCCTGGGTGGAAACGGTGACGGCGGAGGAGAGCAGATCGGGGAAGGCGCGGAAATCGCGGGACCACTCGCGGGCCTGTTCGGACCAGTGCGCGGCATCGAAGTTGGTCTTGTAGACCGCTTCGGTGTGGGCATACGCCTCTTCGGAAGAGAAGTCGGCGGACTGGTCACGGTCGGCGGCCTTCACCTGCTGGTTGGTGCGGATGCGGATGAGGCGATCGGCGGCGGCGCGGTAGACGCGGTCGGTTTCGAGCCACATGCGCGGTTTGATGGCGGAGGGGACGTCCTCGATCGAGATGGGAGTGCCGGAGGTGAACTGAATACGGTCGCCGCGGACGCGCCGGTAGTTGTCGAGCTTCTGGTCGCCGACGCGAATGGTGGTGTCGAGATAGCGGTTGTGTGAATTGGACTGCGAGTTCAGGACGCCGAGCGTGGCGCCAACCTCGTGAGTTTCCAGATCCGTGACTTCATAGGCGAGGAAATAGGGCGGGGTTTCCGCCTTTTTCAGAGCCTGGTAATTGCGCAGAAGTTCCTGATTCATGGTGTCGAGGAGGGTGTTTTCTCCGGCACCGAAGGCGGCTGCCGAGCAGGCAAGGAGCGCCGATATTCGCAGTATTTTCACAAGATTCGACGATAACACGTTGGTTGGCCAGGGTTTCCCGGGAGGCAGGTTCGCGGGGCCGGGGCTATTGAAAGATGCGGCGGAGGCGGATCCGGTTTCGGGCGGAATCCGCGCTACGCTGGTAGTTTGGAACCGCTTCGCAGTGCCCGTAAGCCCGAAATCATGAGTCCGGCCGGTTACTGGCCGCAGTTGCGGACGGCGATCGAGGCGGGCGCCGATTCGGTTTATTTCGGGCTCAAGCATTTCACGGCGCGGGCAAAGGTCGGGTTTTCGCTGGAGGAACTGCCGGAGGTGATGCGCACGCTGCATGCGCGCGGGGTTCGCGGCTACCTGACGTTCAACACGCTGGTTTTCGAGCACGAACTGAGGGAGGCTACGCGGACGCTGGAGGCGGTGGTGCGCGCCGGCGTGGACGCGCTGATTATTCAGGACGTCGGGGTGCTGAAGTTGGTGCGGCAACTGGCGCCCGGGATGGAACTGCACGCGAGCACGCAGATGAGCATTACCGACGCCGAGGGTGTTCGGTTCGCGCAGAGCCTGGGCGTGGCACGGGTGACGCTGGCGCGCGAGTTGTCGCTGGAGGAAGTGCGGAAGATCCATGAGCAGACGGACTGTGAGCTGGAGATGTTCGTCCATGGCGCGCTGTGCGTGGCGTATTCGGGGCAGTGCTTTTCGTCGGAAGCCTGGGGCGGGCGGAGTGCGAACCGGGGGCAGTGCGCGCAGGCCTGCCGGCTTCCTTATGACCTGATGGTGGATGGCGAGCGGAAGCCGCTGGCGGATGCGCGGTACCTTTTGTCGCCGGGGGATCTGTATACACTGCATCAGGTTCCGGAGATTCTCCGGGCCGGGGTGGGTGCGCTGAAGATCGAAGGGCGTTATAAGGATTCCGACTACGTGGCGCTCACGACCAGTGCGTACCGGAAGGCGGTAGATGAAGCGTGGGAAGGGCGCACGCCGGAGATCCGGCGGGAAGACGAACTGCGGCTGGAGCAGGTGTACTCGCGCGGCCTCGGGGCGCATTTCGCGACAGGGACGAATCATCAGGCGGTGGTGAACGGGCGGGCGCCGCGGCACCGGGGTGTGCTGATGGGGCGCGTGGTCAGCGTGGATTTCGATTCGGTCACGATGGCTCCTGCCGAGGCGCACGCGGTGCTGCCGCTGCGGGCGGGCGACGGGGTAGTGTTCGACGCGGCGGACTGGCGGAGCCCCGGGGAGCCGGAAGAGGGCGGCCGGGTTTATGAGGTGTCGGCTGCGGGGCGCGGGCGGAATCCGGAACTGCGGTTCGGGAACGGGGCGGTGCGGTTCGGGCGGATCCGGGCGGGGGATCTGGTGTGGCGCACGCAGGATCCGACGCTGGCCGGGCTGGTGAAACCCTTTGTGGAAGCGGTGAGCCCGGTGCGTCGGCAGCCGGTTTCGGTGCAGGTGACGGCGCGAGAAGGTTCGGCGGTCACGATGGAGTGGTGGCTGGCGGGGCGGCCGGAGATCGCGGTGACGGTGAGTTCGGGGGCGATTCTCGGCGCCGCGCGGGATCGGGCTCTGTCCGTGGAAACGTTGCGGGAGCAGTTGGGGCGTCTGGGCGGGACGGCTTATGAACTGGCCGAGGTTTCGCTGGAGAGTGAGGGGGCTCCGTTCGCTCCGGCTTCGCTGCTGAATTCGATGCGCCGGGAGGCGGTGGAAAAGCTCCAGGCGCTGCAGGTCGAGGTTCCGGTACGGGAAATCCGGCCGGTGCGGATGGAGAGCGGGGAGATCGCGCCGGTTGTGCCGGATTTCGCCGGGCCACAACTGCATTTGCTGGTGCGAACCGCGGAGCAACTGGAAGCGGCCGTCGCTTTGCGTCCGGAGAGTATCACCCTCGATTATCTGGATCTATATGGACTGCGGCCTTCGGTGGAGCAGGTGCGGGCGGCCGGGATTGTGGTGCGGGTAGCGAGTCCCCGGGTGCTGAAGCCGGGCGAGGCGCGGATCGTGAATTTCCTGGCGAGCCTGCAGTGCTGTGTTGTCGTACGGGCGGCCGGGATGCTGCATCAGTTGCCGGGAGAGCGCGTGGGGGATTTCAGTCTGAACGCGGCGAATTCCGTGGCGGCGCGGGAGTATCTGGAGCGCGGGGTGTCCCGGATTACGCCGACGCACGATCTGAACGCGGCGCAGGTGGCGGATCTGGCGCGGTCCGTGGGCGGGGAACGGCTGGAGGTGGTGGCTTATCAGCATCTGCCGGTCTTTCACACAGAGCACTGCGTGTTCTGCCGGTTTATGTCAACGGGGACCAGCTACCGCGATTGCGGACGGCCCTGTGAGAAGCACCGGGTGGAGTTGCGGGATCAGGCGGGGCGGTCGCACCCTGTGATGGCGGATGTGGGCTGCCGGAATACGGTGTTCGGCGCGGAAGCGCAGGAGGCGAGCGCGCACCTGGAGGGCTGGGTGACGGCCGGGATCCGGCATTTCCGGCTGGAGTTCGTGCATGAGAGCGCGGCGCAGGTGCGGGGCGTGACCGCGGCATTCCGGCGGGCGCTGGCCGGCGAGATCGGCGGGGCGCAGTTGGGGAAAGAGCTGAAGGCGGTCGCGCCGGGCGGGACCACGCAGGGCAGTTTGTTCGTGAAGAGCGATTATCTGGAACTGCCTATATTGCAGTGAGCTATTTCTTTGACCGGGTGAAGGCAGAATGTCATCCTGGTGCGGGTTGGAAACAGGATAGCGCCGGTTACCAACCGGCGCGCAGATTACCAATCTGCCCCACATTCGCAGCCGATTACTTGCTTAGCAGCCGCGCCATCGTCTCGATGTGAAAAGTCTGCGGGAAGAGGTCGAGCATGGTCAGGCTGTCGACGGCGTATTGGGCGCTGAGGGACTGCAGGTCGCGCGCCAGGGTGGCGGGGTCGCAGGAGACGATGACGATTTCCTTCGGCTGGAGGCGCAGAAGGTGTCCGACGACGGCTTTGTCGAGGCCTGAACGCGGCGGGTCGGCGAGGACGAAATCGGGCGCGGTGTCTTCTTCGGCGAGGAATTCCTCGGTTTGCAGTTGCGTCACGTCGATGCGCAGGTTGGCGCGTTTGGCGTTTCGTTCCAGATCGGCCGCGGCGGCGCGTCCGGATTCCACGGCGGTCACTTTGCGGAAACGCCGGGCCAGCGGCAGAGAGAAAAGACCGACGCCCGCGTAGAGGTCCCAGGCTTTGTCGCCACGGGCGGGACCGATGGCCCATTCGTCCATGGTGGGAAGCAGGAAGCGGTTCACCTGAAAGAAGGATTTGCCGCTGACGTGAAATTCGTCGTTATTGACCAGATAGTCGAGCGGGCCTTGCACGGTGCCGGGGATTTCTTCGGCCAGCCAGTCGAAGAAGACTTTGGCGACCGGACGATCGGACTCCATGACGTTCCACTGGACGTGCCGCTCGTCCGTGAAGGCTTCGAGCGAGAGCAGGAAGTTCGGCCAGCGGCGGTCGCGAACCATGCGGTTGAGGGCAGCCAGCGCTTCGTTCAGTTTGGGCGACGAGATGGGGCATTGGTGCACTTCCACCAGGTTGCGGGTGCCCATCTCGCGGAAGCCGACTTTGCCTTCGGCGAAGTGGAACTGCGCGCGATTGCGGTAGCCGTAGGGGTCACCCGCGACCGTGGCGATCTTTTCGATATCGAACTCGATTTTTCCGGTGCGGCGCAGCGTTTCCGAGAGGATTTCCCGTTTCAGGCGAAGCTGGGCGGGGTAATCCGCGTGCTGGTACTGGCAGCCGCCGCAAAAACCGAAGATGGGGCAGGGCGGCTCGACGCGTTCGGGCGAGGGCTCGGCGATTCCGGTCAGCTGCGCGCGCTGCACGTGCTTTTTCGATCCGATGCGCTCTGCCGTGACCGTTTCACCGGGGAGGACAAACGGAACGAAGACGACCTCTCCATCCACGCGGCTCAATCCGTCGCCGCCATATACCAGTTTTTCAATCTTCAGTTCGTTCGCCACTTGCACCTGAAGGGTAACACCGTACCGATTGTGAAACGCAAGACCTCTGGTTTCCCGGAGGGCCGCACATGATGGCAGAATAAGGGATTCAGGAGGAAACCTCCGGGGGCGCGCGGTGGCCCGGGAGCTCAACTTTTGTGAAGAAAACACTCTTTCTCAGCCCCCCGTCGTTCAACGGGTTCGATGGCGGAGCAGGCGCCCGTTATCAGGCAAAGCGGGAAATCACGTCATACTGGTTTCCGACATGGCTGGCGCAGCCGGCGGCGCTGGTTCCGGGCAGCAAACTGATGGACGCGCCGCCGCACCATCAGACGATGGCGGACGTGCTGGCGATCGCCAACGATTACGAACTGTTCGTGCTGCACACGAGCACGCCGTCGCTCGAAAACGATGTGGCCTGCGCGGAGGCGATTAAGGAGAAGAACCCGCATGCGCAGGTCGGTCTGATCGGGGCGCATGTGGCCGTGTTGCCGGGGCAGACGCTGAAGCAGGCTCCAGTGATCGATTTCGTCTGCCGCAACGAGTTCGACTATACGTGTCTCGATGTCGCGAAGGGCCTGCCTCTGGCGGATGTGAAGGGGCTGAGCTGGCGGGATGCCGAGGCGCGGATCCACCACAATCCGGAACGGGATCTGATTCACGACTGGGATGCGATGCCGAGTGTGCTGCCGGTTTATCATCGCGATCTGCGGATTGAGAACTACTTCATTGGGTACCTGCAGCATCCTTACGTGTCGTTCTATACGGGACGGGGCTGTCCGGCGAAGTGCAGCTTCTGTTTGTGGCCGCAGACGATCGGCGGTCATGCTTACCGGACGAAGTCGCCCGCGGCGGTGATCCGTGAGATGGAAGTGGGCAAGGAACTGTTCGGCAAGACGGTGCGCGAATGGATGTTCGACGACGACACCTTCACCATCGACAAAGAGCGCGCGGTGGAAATCGCGAAGGGGATGAAGAAGCTCAAGCTGACTTGGAGTTGCAATGCGCGGGCGCATCTGGACTACGCGACGCTGAAGGCCTTGCGCGACAACGGGCTGCGGCTGCTGCTGGTGGGTTTCGAAAGCGGCAATCAGCAGATTCTGAACCGGATCAAGAAAGGTCTGGTGCTCGATACCGCGCGGGAGTTCATGCGCAACTGCCGGAAGCTGGGAATCCGGGTGCATGGGACGTTCATGATCGGGCTGCCGATCGAGACGCAGGAGACGATCGAGGAGACGATCCGGTTCGCGCAGGAGATCGATCCGTTTTCCATTCAGGTGTCGATCGCCGCGCCGTATCCGGGAACGGAACTGTACCGGCAGGCGACGGAGCAGGGGTGGATCGATTCGAACGCGCTGATCTCGGGGAACGGCCTGCAGGTCTCCACGCTGCGGTACGACCACCTGTCGTCGGACGAGATCGAGGATGCGGTGGAACGGATGTACCGGCGGTTCTACTTCCGGCACAAGCCGATTCTGCGGTTTTTGCGGGAAATGGCAACCGACCGCCAGATGCTGGTGCGGCGCCTGCGGGAAGGCGGGGAGTTTTTCGATTATCTGAAGGAACGCAAGCAGATTGTGCGCACCCGGCAACAGCTGCAGCAGGCGTGAGCTGACGGCCACACATTATTTTTACTTCAGGATGCACCGCTTTTCGCGCGCTGTCCGTGTTTCTAAATCAGGAGAATGGAGCCATGAAGATCGGGTCCGTGCTGATTTTCGGAGTGCTGCTGGCGGGTTCGCTGTTCGCGCAGGATCCGCCATCGCGGGTGGCGCGGCTGAACTGGCTGATCGGCAATGTGTCTTTCCAGCCGTCCGGCGTGGATGACTGGGCCGCCGCCACGCTCAACTACCCTCTCACCACGGGTGATCAGCTTTACGCCGACGCGGGGGCTCGGGCCGAGATTCACGTGGGGCCGAACGCGATCCGGCTGAACGGGGAGAGCGCGTTCGGATTCCTGAATGTGGACGATCGGACCGTGCAGGCCCGGTTCACGCAGGGCGCGATGGAGATCCGGCTGCGGCTGCTGGAGGACGACGACATCTACGAGATCGACACGCCACAGGGGGCGGTCTCGCTGCTGCGGACGGGCGATTACCGGGTGGACGCAGATCCGGGGCGGAATGCCGTGATGGTGACGGCGTGGTCCGGGGAGGCGGAGGTGCTGGCGAACGGGCGGTCGTACATTGTGCATGCGCGGCAGACCGGGTATTTCGCGGAGGGCGCCGAGGGGGACATCCGCTCGGCGAATCCGGTGGACGATTTCGACCACTTTACGGCGGACCGGAATCTGCGGGACGACCGGGTGCCGAATCCGGTGCATGTGTCGCAGACGATGGCCGGGTATGAGGATCTGGATGAGTACGGCACCTGGAGCGAGACGCCGGACTACGGCTGGATCTGGGCTCCGCGGGTGAATGCCGGTTGGGCGCCTTATCACCAGGGGCGTTGGGCGTGGGTGGAACCGTGGGGCTGGACGTGGATCGACGAGGCGCCGTGGGGATTTGCGCCTTTTCACTATGGACGGTGGGCGTACTGGCGGTCGGGATGGGTTTGGGTGCCGGGGGCGGTGACGCACAGGCCGGTTTATGCGCCGGCACTGGTGGTATTCGTCGGCGGGCCACGACTGGGCGGCGGGACGGTCGCGTGGTTTCCGCTGGGGCCGCGCGAGCCGTATTATCCGGCGTACCACGTGTCGAGCAATTACGTGCGCCAGGTGAACATCACGCATGTGACGAACATCAATGTGACGAATAATGTCAACGTTCGGTATGTGAACCAGCAGGCGCCGGGGGCGATCACGGCGATTCCGGAGCGGGGTTTCGCGGGTTCGCGGACGGTTCGGGATGCGGGCCGGGGCTTTCCGTCGCAGTCGACAGCACAGTCGGCAGCCCAGGGGGCGGTGATCGGGACGTCGCCAGGGGTAGTGCCGCTACGGGAGAGTGTAATGGGCGGTCAGGGGGGTGGAAGACAGCCGAGGGCGTTGGTGGCCCGGCAGGTGGTGGCGAAGTCCGCCCCGCCCGCGCCAGCGGTTTCGTTCGAGGCCCGGCAGCAGATGTTGCGGCAGAATGCGGGTCGGCCGCTGGCTCCGGAGCAGGTGGCGCAGATCCGGCAGCAGCAGCCGGCGGCGGTGGTGAACCGGGCTCCGGTGCGGATTTCGCCGGCGGCGAGCCCGGCAGCTCCGTCGCGGCCGGTTCCCGTGGACAGGCCCGCCGGAAGAATCGAGGATGTCCGGCCCGGGAACGTCCGGCCAATGACACCCGGGGTGCTGTCCGGGCGGCCGGATGCCACACGGCCGGATGTCGGGCGGCCGGCACCCGAGCGGGTTGAGCCTGCGCCACGGCCTGCGGAGAGACCGGCGGAGCGGCGTCCGGAATTTCGGCCGGAAGTCCGCCCGGCTCCACAGCCGGTGCGTCCGGAGACACCGATGGCGCGTCCTGCCGCTCCGTTCCAGAGGCCAGTGGAACGGCCTCTGGAACGGCCTGTCGAACGGCCACAACCTTCCGTCAGGCCTCAGCCGGAAGTCCGCCGGGAAGCGCCTCCGGTCCGTGAGCCGAGGCCCGAGCCCCGCAAGGAAGAAAAAAAGGACGAGAAGAAATAGCCGTCACTGTGGCACCCGCCTGAGCGCTGGAAGGAGTTTCGAATGCCGCATACTTCGTGCGGCCCATTCCACGGAATGTCATAATCGGAACTTCACTTCATGCCCATCAGGAGTATGACCGGTTTTGCGCGGGTTTCACGTCCCACAGCATCGGGCGAACTCACGCTCTCGATCAAGACGGTGAACCATCGCGGGCTCGACATCCACTTCCATATGCCGATGGAATTCGATGCGGTGGAGCCGGCGCTGCGGTCGGCGCTGCGAAAACGCGTTTCCCGGGGCCATGTGCAGGTGCAGGTTTTCTTCAGGCGGGAAAGCTCGACGGCGGGGCCTGCAATCATCAACGAACCGCTGTTGAAAGCGTGGCTCGATTCCTTTCTGGAAATTTCGGCCCGTTACGGCCTGGATGCGAAGCCCGATCTGAACCAGGCGCTGCGGCTGCCGGGCATGATGGAAGCGCGGGGTGGGCTGGCGAACGGGAGCGATCCGGGCAGCGGCATGGAGAAAGCCGCACTGGAAGCGGCGGCCGAGGCGATCGAGGAACTGGACCGGTTTCGTTTGCGCGAGGGCGCGTCGATTGAGACCGAGATTCGGATGCGGGCGGCGTCGATCCGGGAAATCGTTGTGAAGATGGAAGATATCCGCACGCGCGCGCTGCCGTATTTTCAGAACCGGCTGCGCGACCGGCTGGGGGATCTGCTGGCGGGGGCGCAACTCGATCCGGCGCGGCTGGCGCAGGAGGCGGCGCTGCTGGCGGAGCGATCCGATATCAGCGAAGAACTGGTGCGCCTGCGGACGCATGCCGACCAGACCGACGCGCTGCTTGCGGCCGACGGCGAAACGGGCAAGAAGCTCGACTTTCTGCTGCAGGAAATGAACCGGGAGACCAACACGATCCTGTCCAAGACCGGCGGTCTGGGCGAGCAGGGGCTGACTCTGACGGATCTGGGCCTCGCCGCGAAAGCCGAAATCGACCGCATCCGGGAACAATCCCTCAATATCGAATGACCAGCGTCTTTATTATTTCCGCGCCTTCCGGTTCGGGCAAATCCACCCTTGTCTCTCGTCTGATGAACGAGGTTGAGAACCTGACATTTTCGGTCTCTTACACGACGCGCAGGCCGCGCGGCGCGGAGGTGGATGGCGAGGCCTATCACTTCATCGGGCGGGACGAGTTCGAGGCGCGAATCGAGCGCAAGGAGTTCCTCGAATACGCCGACGTTTTCGGCAACTACTACGGGACACACCAGAACGAGTTGCAAATTGCTGAAAACAAAGGCAAAGATCTGGTGCTCGACATTGACGTGCAGGGTGCGGCACAATTGAAGCAGCGGATTCCCGACGCCGTGACGATTTTCATCCTCGCGCCTTCGCTGGAAATTCTGGAGCAGCGTCTGCGGTCGCGGAGCCAGGACAGCGATGCGGTGATCAGCCGGCGGCTGGCGGATGCGGCCCGGGAGATTCGGGATTACCGCCTGTACGATTACGTGCTGGTCAACGAGAACCTGGAGTTGGCGGCGGAAACGCTGAAATCGATCGTTCGGGCCGAGCGCGTCAAACGAATTCGCGTGGAAGAGAAGATCCGGCCGATTCTGGCCACGTTCGGTCAGGCACTAGGAGTTTAAAAGTAAAGACTATGTCCGATACCCCCGTTCGCAACAACCTGCACTGCTCGATTCCGGACGATCCGGATCAGAGCACCTACCGCTTTATCATTGTCGCGGCGAAACGCGCCCGGCAACTGCAGAGCGGCCATCGGCCCGTGCTGCCCACGTCTTCGAAGAAGCCCACCGTCATCGCGATGGAAGAAGCCCGTCGCGGCCTGGTGAAGTACGACCTGCCCGCCGAAATTCTGATTCCGGAAGAGTTGCCGCTCGAAGGCGAATTCTAGGCCTCCTGGCCGGGGGCGCGACCGAAAATGCGAATCGTGCTCGGGATCAGCGGCGGAATCGCGGCGTACAAAGCCGCGGAGCTTGCCCGCCTGCTGATCCGCAACGGCCATGAGGTACAGGCCGTGATGACGCGAGCGGCGGAGGAGTTCGTCCGTCCGCTCACCTTTGCTTCTCTGACAGGCCGCAAAGTTATCACCGATATTTTCTCGTCGGCAAGCCCAGACGCCACGCTTTCGAGCGCGGTGGAGCATATCGGCGTGGCGCAGGAGCACGATCTGCTCCTGGTGGCGCCGGCGACCGCGAACACTCTCGCGAAATTCGCGCACGGGATGGCGGACGATTTTCTTTCCACCATGTATCTGGCTTTCCGGGGGCCGGTTGTTCTGGCTCCGGCCATGAACAACAACATGTGGGAGCATCCGGCCACGCGCGCGAATCTCGAAATTCTGAAACAGCGCGGGCATTTGGTGGTGGATCCGGACGACGGGTTTTTGGCCTGCGGAACTTACGGGCCGGGGCGTCTGGCGGAAAACGAAAAGATTGTTGCGGCAGTGGAGCGGGCGGGACTTCGTCCGGCGCAGGATTTCGCGGGCGAAACGGTGCTGATCACGGCCGGGCCCACGCAGGAACCACTGGATCCGGTTCGCTATCTGACCAACCGGTCCAGCGGCAAGATGGGTTACGCGATCGCCGCGGCGGCGCTGGAGCGAGGCGCGCGGGTGATTCTGGTTTCCGGGCCCGTGAATATCGTTGCTCCCGCTGGCGCATCCGTGATACGGATTCGCACCGCACGGGAGATGCGGGATGCGGTGTTCGCGAATCTGGAACCGGCCACGGTGATTGTGAAATGCGCCGCGGTGGCGGATTTCCGTCCGGCGTCCGAGGCGGCGCAGAAGATCAAGAAAACCGGCGCATCGGTTTCATTGGAGCTCGAACCCACGGCGGATATTCTGGCTGAACTGGGGCAGAAGCGGGGCTCGCGCGTGCTGGTGGGGTTCGCGGCCGAGACGGAGAATCTGGCCCACTATGCCCGTCTCAAACTGGAAACCAAGAAGTGCGACATGGTGGTCGCGAATCTGGTGAGCGGTGAAGAGCCGGTTTTCGATTCCGATTCGAACGAGGTTTTGCTGGCACTGCGGACGGGCGAATTGGCGCCGCTGGCAAGGGCTTCGAAGCGCGAGATCGCCGGACAGATTCTGGATCATATCCTGAAGTTGAAGAGATGAATTCCGACGAACTGCGGCGACAGCTGGAATACTTTCAGGATCTGGGCGTGAAGCAGCTCTACGTGCGGCAGCCCGCGTCCGAGCCGACGGTGACGGTTCCGCCGGCTGCCGTTCCCGTGCCTTCCACCCCCGTGCCTTCCACCCCGATGCCTCCCAAAATCGATATCCCTTTGCCTGGTCTTGCGCCGGAAAACGACACGCTGGAACGGATCTGTTCCGATATCGGGGACTGCACCCGCTGTAAGCTGCACCTGGGCCGCAACAAGATTGTGTTCGGCGTGGGCGATCCGGGCACGAAGCTGGTGTTCGTTGGCGAAGGGCCGGGCGCGGATGAGGATGCACAAGGGATTCCCTTCGTGGGCCGGGCGGGGCAGCTTCTCACCCAGATGATTGAGGGCACTTCGGCAAAAGAGGGCATTCCGCTGAAGCGCGCCGACGTGTATATCTGCAACGTCGTGAAGTGCCGTCCGCCGGAAAACCGGACTCCGGAACCGGATGAGATGGAGATCTGCGGGCAGTTTCTTTATCGGCAACTGCTGGCCATCCGGCCGAAGGCGATCTGCGCGCTGGGTTCCACGGCGGCGAAGGCGCTGCTCGGCGGGAAGGATGGCGTCACCAAAATGCGCGGGAAGTGGCATAAGTGGCGGGACATTCCTTTAATGGTTACCTGGCATCCTTCGTATTTGCTCCGCCCCTATAACCAGGAAGCCAAGCGCGAAGCCTGGGAGGATCTGAAGAAGACCCTGCACTTCGTTTACGATTAGTCGGGGGTTAACAGCACAAATTCCTGACTAATGTGTGTGGAACACAACTCACATAGCCTTTTTGTTCGATTACCTCCAAAGTACTACCTCCTCTAAGATCATCCTTTAGCGATCGTTCAGGACACTTCTCTACGAAGCTTCTTTACGACGTTTCTTTACGGAGGATATGTGCGGAGTCGGGTTGTTCGGTCCGGGCTTTTACTGGCTGTTCTCAGCGCCACGGCATGGGCCGATCCGGCTCCGGAAGCGAATGTCTGTCCGCAGGCTGCGCCGTCCTCTCGCAGCGGGACTCTGAATACTGCGTATGAAGGCGCGGTCGCGGCCAGCGGCACGTGTAATCAGGCATTCGTATTTAATGCGGACGGCACGGTCAGGATCGTAGCCGGGAACCCCTATCCGTTTGCGGGCTCGAAGGGAACGTTGATTGGGGTGGTCAACAACACCGCCGCGGTGCTGACGCATTTTCAGGTCACCGCGCCGGGGGCATCGCCGGCCATTTTCGCGCTCGACAACAACGGCATCTGCGCCTATACGCCGTTCCCTTCTAATTCTCAGCCGTGTTACCCGGATTCCGCGGGAGCGTCGAATTACGCGGGGAGCGCGATCAGTTACACGGGTGTGAACGCGGCGCTCGATACCGGTACGATCAACTTTTCGCCAGGCATTCCCGCGGGCGGAACCGGCTATTTCAGTCTGGCTGGTCCGGCGACGGTGAGCGTGGTGGCGGC
Organism: uncultured Acidobacteriia bacterium; assembly: GCA_903851195.1. GTDB lineage: Bacteria > Acidobacteriota > Terriglobia > Bryobacterales > Bryobacteraceae > BOG-234. The sequence goes on along the minus strand of CAINNJ010000019.1, from coordinate 90,465 downwards.
AGCGGGTCTCAGCCAGAGTTTCTCGCCGGGTTCCATCAATTCCGGCGGCACTTCCACGCTGACGTTCACGATCGCGAACCCCAATGCGGTCGCTCTCAGTCTGATCGGTTTCAACGACAATTTGCCGGCGGGGATACGGTTCGCGGTCGCGCCGAATACCATCAGCGTCTGCGGTGGTTCCGTGTCCTGGACAGCGCAACAACTGACGTTTTCGGGTGGCGCGCTGCCCGCGGGGACGCCGCCGATCAACGCCACCTGCTCCTTCAGTCTTCCCGTTTCCGGCGATGCAGCAGGGACTTATAACAGCGTGAGCAGCGGCATTTCGTCCACGGGTCCGGCAGGTATGCCGGGCCAGCCCGGCGCGGCCTCTTCGGCTACGCTGACCGTGCTCGCGGCGATGCCGCCGGTGCTTTCGATGTCGTTCTCGCCAGGGAAGACCGGCGTGGGCGGAACGGTATCGCTCACGTTCACGATTGCGAATCCGAATGCGGTGGCCGCGCTGACGGGGATTGGATTCACCGACCACCTGCCTGTGATTCTGGCGGTGGCACAACCGGCCGGCGTGGTGAACAGTTGCGGCGGAACACTCGGGGCGGTCCCGGGCAGCAGTGCGATTACTCTGACCGGAGCGTCTCTGGCGGCGGGAGCGTCGTGCTTCATCACGGTGAGTGTGACGGCGGGCGCGAGCGGCGTGGCGGCCAACGTCACGGACCCGGTGACTTCGAACGCCGGCGCCGGAAATGCGGCGCAAGCGTCGCTGACCGTCGCGCTTCCTCCGGCGTTAAGTGCGATGTTCAGCGCGGCGAGTATTCCGCCACAGGCGTCCGCGGTCCTGACGTTCGTGCTGAGCAATCCGGATCCTGGCGTGGCAATCACGGGCATCTCCTTTTCCGATAGTCTCCCTCCTGGTCTGGCGGTGTCTTCGCCGAACGGGTTGGGCGGCACCTGCGTACCCGCGGCCACCGCGCCGCCTGGCAGTCGTCTGATCTCCGTGTCGGGAGTGGCGCTGGCGCCGGGCGCTTCATGCAGCATCACCGTGAGTGTGACCGCGGATGGCACGGCCACCGGCGCCATCGCAAATACCACCGGTCCGGTGACGGCCAACGAAACACTTTCGGGAACCACGGCAACGGCCGGTCTGTTTCTTGGCGACACGTTCCAGGTGAGTTCCTTCGCGAATCTGAATATTGGCGATTCCTCCGTGGCAGTCAGTAACGCGGCGAGTATGCCGGTCACGAATCAGACCGGAATCACGGCATCGGTCACGGGGGCTTTGTGCGCGAACGTTTATGCGTTTTCTCCGGACGAGCAGATTGTTTCGTGCTGTTCCTGTCCCGTAACGCCGAACGGGCTGGTGGGTTATTCGGTCCGCGACGATATTATCGCCAACCGGCTGATTGGCGTGGTTCCTGGCGCGGTAGTGATCAAGTTACTGGCGACCGCGCCGGTCGGGGGCACCTGCGTCAACTCGGCCGCTTCGGACGTTCCCCTGGCGACCGGGATGGTGGCATGGGGGACCAAGCTGCATCTGGGCGTGGGGACGATCAGCGCGAATAATCCCTCGCCCCGCTATTCCGTCACGGAAACGCCGTTTACTTCGAGCACGCTGACCGCCGGTGAACTCAACCGCGTCAGGGCGTCGTGCAGTTTCGTGCTGAGCGAGGGGAGCGGCTCCGGCGTCTGCTCGGCCTGCCGCAATAACGGGCTGGGAGCTGTTAAACAGTAAGCCGCAGCCGGGTTTTCAGCGGTGTGTTTCGTCGTATCTCAGGAACGTTTCCGGCGATTCCGGGCGATCCTAACCCGTTTAAGTTAATTACTTCGCATGATTGTTAACAGGCGGAGTTTGAAGTACTTTGACAAGGAGCTAACGGAAGGTGAAATCTATGAAGCGTCTCGCGTCCACACTTACTATCCTGACCGCCCTCGCGGTTCCGGGTTTCAGTCAGGATTCCATTGCACCCACAACCTTCTCCGCCACTTTGGCGGTGGGCGGATCCACTTCCGTCAACAAGGTGGTCACCGTAGGTCAGATCCAGAAGCCTATCGACATCCTGTTTCTGGTGGATGCGACGGGCAGCATGGGACCTGCAATCGCCAACGTAAGTTCCGGATTCAATTCCATCCAGAACACCATCAGCGGATTTGCTCCGAATGTGCAGTTTGCCGTCGCCAATTATCTGGATAAGTTCCAGTGCGGTTCGGATCCTTATGCTTACACCCTGAATCAGAATCTCACGTCGAACATGTCATTAATCCAGAACGCGCTGAATGCTGTCGCTGCCATACCGAGCAATGGCTATGGCTGCGATACTCCGGAATCCAACCTGTACGGCCTGCAGCAAGGCGCCACGACGACATCCTGGCGTGCCGGATCGGCGCGGATTATCGTCTGGGTAGGTGACGCTCCGGGTCACGATCCCGCCGGAACAACGACCGAAGCGCAGGCGATTCAGGCGCTGCTCGGGGCGGGTGTAAAGGTTTATGCGGCCAGCGCCAGTTCCGGGCCCGGTCTCGACGCGGCGTGCGCTTCGGCTCCCTGCGGCACGCCGGCCAACAACCAGGCGCAGCGCATCACCGCGGCCACCGGCGGTCAGGATCTCGGAATGTTCGCCACGAACGCGATCGCGGCGGCGATCGAGGCGGCCATCACGAACGCGATCGGCACTTACTCGACCGTCAGTCTGGCCGTTGCGCCGGTGCCGGCCGGGGTGACTGTGACGATTACGCCCGCATCGATCACCGGCTCTTTCAATCGCACCACGACACGGACCTTCCCGTTTACGGTGACCTTCACGGGAACGGTGCCTGGACTGTATCCGTTCGCGATCAACGCGCTGGTGGATGGCGCCATCGTGGCGACCGAAACCGACAATATCGCGGTGGCCGCGCCTCTGCAGGTGTCAAAGGCCTTCAATCCGGCGAAAATTATTCCCGGCGGAACATCGACTCTGACACTCTCGATCAAAAATCCCAACGCGATTGCAGCCGCCGGCGTGGGTCTGGTGGATAATTACCCGGCCGGCGTTACGACCGCCTCTCCGACCGGCCTGGCCAGCACTTGCGGCGGCGTGACCACCACTGCCGCGGGTTCCGTGACGCTTGTCGGCGGAACTCTTGCGGCGAATGCGACCTGCACGATTTCGGTGAATGTGACGTCGACCGAAGGCGTGAAAGTCAACACGACGAATGCCGTGACGTCCGCGTTCGGCCCCGGGAACACCGCAACGGCGACTCTGAGTGTCGCGTCGCCGGCGACGCTGACCAAGACGTTCGGCTCGGTGAGCATCCTGCCGGGCGGCAGCACCAGTCTGACGTTTGTTGTGGCGAATCCGAACTCGACCGTGAGCCTGACCGGGCTCGCGTTCACCGACACACTGCCGGCGGGTCTGACGGTTTCGAGTCCGAATGGGCTGGCGGGAACCTGCGTGGGCGGCATCACGGCGCCTCCTGGATCGAATCTGATCACGGTGAACGCCGTCAGCCTGGCAGCCGGAACTTCCTGCACGATTATTCTGAACGTTACCGGGGACCTGTCGATTGTCGGCCAACTGGTCAATACCACCAGCACCATCACTTCGACCCAGGCGCCTCCCGGAGATCCCGCGACCGCCACGCTGTTCCTGGGCGATCCGTATCAGATCAGCTACTTCCCGAACCTGGGAGTGGGCGATTCGGTTATCGACATCAGCAACGCCGGCTCCAGTGGCGGCGTGACGCTGCAATCCGGCACTTCAGCCGCGGTTGGCGGTGCGATCTGCGCGAATGTCTATTCGTTCACGCCGGATGAACAGGTGGTTTCGTGCTGCTCCTGCCCGGTGACGCCGAACGGCCTCGCCTCGTTCTCGCTCAAGAACGATATCGTGGCGAACCGGCTTACCGGCGCCATTCCGACTTCGACCGTGGTGAAACTGCTGGCCACGGCGCCGGTGGGCGGAACGTGCGTCAACTCGGCGGCGGCTCCGGCTCCGCTGGCGGCGGGGATGGTTGCGTGGGGGACGAAGCTCCACACGGCTTCCGCGACCGGGGGTGGAACTCAAGGCGGTGGCGGCGCCACTTACGCGGTGACCGAAGTGCCATTTACTTCGAGTTCACTGAGCGCGAGCGAACTGAGCCGTTTGCGTCAGCTGTGCTCGTTCATTCTGGCGCAGGGAAGCGGTTCGGGCGTTTGCGCTTCCTGCCGCACCAACGGACTCGGGGCGGCCGCGCAGTAACGGCAGCGCTTCGGTAACGAATGCAGGAACGGCCGCGGCGCACTGTGTCATGCACTGCGCCGCGACCGTTTTGGCGACCGGATATCCAAAGAGTGTTTTGCAACACTGGTTCGGCGATTGCCCCTTTTACGGGTATGAGTCAAACACTCGAGCAACTGAAGCAGAAGTACCAGAGCGCTATTTCGCTGGCGCAGAATACAGGTCATCTGCAGAACGTCAACATGGAGGGCGAGAAGCTCCTCGTTCGCGCTTCCGTGGCCAATCAGGACGTGAAAAATGCAGTCTGGAATGAGATCAAAAAGATCGATCCGCAATATACGGACCTGACGGCCGACATTATCATCGATTCGTCGGTGCCCGCGCCGGCGACAGCAGCGGCGGGCGCGGCCGCCGGTTCGCAGGGCGGTTCGGAGCGAAAGTACACCGTGAAGCCGGGGGATTCGCTGTCGGCCATTGCGGAGCAGTTTTACGGAAAAGCGAGCGAGTACAACCGGATTTTCGAGGCGAACCGGTCGCTTTTGAAGGATCCGGATCACGTGCGGGCGGGGCAGGAACTGATTATTCCGTAAGTATAGTGAGCCCCGGAGGAGGTGTGCGGCTTCCCCCTCCGGGGTGCTTCCGGTTTCAGGTCCGGCGGAAGGCCGCGTGATAAACGACCAGGAAGAGAATGGAGCCGATTACCGCCACAAAAAGACTGTAGAGATTGACTCCCGTTACTCCCGATGCGCCCATGGCGTTGAAGATCCAGCCGCCGATCACGGCGCCGACAATCCCGAGAATGATGTCGAGGAGCATGCCTTCCCCCCGCTTGTTGACGATTTTGCTGCCGATGAAACCGGCCAGCAAGCCCAGTACGATCCATGCCAGAACCGACATTCTTTTTTACCCTCTTGTTTTGAATTCGCCGCGCGCCGCGGGACTTGTCCGGCGGCAACAAGGGCCGGAGGAGCACTTGCCGGGCCACCGTATGGAAAGCCGGAGTACCGCCAGGCTACAATAACCAAATCCTTATGTTGAACCGACGGCACTTTCTAGCGGCAACCGCCGCCACGCTGGCCGGAAAACTCTTCGCGGCTCCCAAAGACTCCACCACGCCTTCGCCCGATCTGGAAAAGCTCGGCGCTGTCGCGCTCGCCGAAGCGAAAAAACTGAAGGCGACTTACTGCGATATCCGCATCGTGCGTCTGCGGGATCAGCGCATCGGGCTGCGCCTGTCGCCGGATCGCGGTACGGGCAAGACGCTCTCCGTGCCGAATGTGGGGGAGGACTCGAGTTTCGGGTTCGGCGTCCGGGTGATCGTCAACGGCGCGTGGGGCTTCGCTTCCTCGCCGCTGGTCACGAAAGAGGAGATCGCGCGGGTCACCGGCGAAGCGGCGATTATCGCGAAGGCGAACGCGACCATCCAGCCCAAGCCAATTGAACTGGCGCCCGTGAAAGCGTACCGGGTGCGCTGGGAGACGCCGCACGAAAAGGATCCGTTCGCCATCGGCGTGCCGGAGAAACTGGATCTGCTGCGCAACGCCGCGGAAGAAATCAAGAAGAACAACAAGGTTTTCGGCAGCACGGCGAGTCTGAACATCCGGAGCGAGGACAAGTATTTCGCGTCTTCGGAAGGCTCGTCGATTCAGCAGCTGATCCTGCAGATTTACGGCAATCTGGACGCGACGGCGGTGGACCGGCAGGCGGGCATTTCGCGCAGCCGCAGTTACGTGCCGACGCAGGCTTCGGCGGGCTGGGAGTATGTGCCGGAGATGAACCTCGGCGAGAACGCGCAACGCATTCGCGAGGAAGTAGTGGAGCACCTTTCGGCGCCCGCGGTGAAGCCGGGCAAGAAAGACCTGATCCTGATGCCGAATCACCTGATGCTCACGATTCACGAGAGCGTGGCGCATCCGACGGAACTGGACCGGGCATTGGGCTACGAGGCGAACTACGCGGGCACCAGTTACATTACGCCGGATAAGATCGGCAAGCGCATCGCGAGCGAGCACTGCACGTTCGTGGGTGACCGGACCTCGCCGCGCGCGCTGGGCACGGTGGGTTATGACGACGAGGGCGTGAAGGCCTCGGAATTCACGATTATCGACAAGGGGATTTTCCGGAATTACCAGACCACGCGCGAACAGGCGCATCTGGTGGGCGACAAAGAGTCGCATGGCTGCAGCCAGGCGGATTCGTGGGCGACGGTGCCCTTCCAGCGCATGCCGAATGTGTATCTCAAAGCAGGCCCGTCGGACACGACACTGGAAAGCCTGATTGCCGGCATCGAAGACGGCGTGCTGATCGACGGGCGGGGCAGTTACTCGATCGATCAGCAACGGTACAACTTTCAGTTCGGCGGCGACGCGTTCTGGGAAATTAAAGGCGGCAAGAAGGGCGGCATGATTTCCAAGGTGGCGTACCAGGGCCGGACGCCGGATTTCTGGCAGGCGTGCGACGGCACAGCCGGGCCTTCCTACTGGCGACAGTACGGAACCACCGGGGACGCCAAGGGTGAACCCACGCAAATCAATTCGATCTCTCATGGATGCTCCCCGACGCGCTTCCGCCAAATCAATGTTCTGGTGACGGACTAATGTTTACCCGCGACGAAGCACAGAAGTTAGCGCAGAAGGTAATTGGATTTTCGACGTTCCCGGAGTGCCAGGTGAGCGTCTCGTCCTCCGAACAGGCGTACACGCGGTTTGCCAATAACGGCATCACCACGGCGTCCATGGCGCTGCGGCAGAGCGTGTCGATCACGGTGACGCGGGATTCGCGCACCGGGGTTTACGGGGCGGACGATCTGGACGACGCTTCGCTTCGGGAGGCGGTGAAGAAGGCCGAGGAACTGGCGGCGATCGCGCCTCCGAATTCGGAGCGGCTGCCCGCGCTGGGGCCGCAGCAGTATCCGCGAACCTTCGATTACGACGACCGCACGGCGAAGGCGCGCGCGCCGGAGATGATTCCGCATATCAAGACGATCATCGATATCGCCCTGAAGAAGAAGTTGGTGGCGGCGGGGTTAATCGAGCGGCAGCATAGCGTGGTCGCGATCGCCAATAAGGCGGGGCTGTTCGGCTTTCACGAGTCGGCGGATTCGCAGCTGACGACGACGATCCGGATGGGCGACGGCTCGAGTTCCGGGTGGGCCGGGCAGCCGTCGACGAAGATCGCGGAACTGGACAGCGTGAAGCTGGGCAATGTGGCGAGCGAGAAGTGCGCGCGCTGGAAGAATCCGCAGAAGATCGATCCGGGTAATTTCACGGTGGTGCTGGAGCCGACGGCGGCGGGCGATCTGGTCCGGCTGATTGCGGCGGGCTTTTCGGGGCGCAATACCGAAGAGGGGCGCACGTTCCTGAGCAAGCGCGGGGGCGGGACGCTGCTGGGCGAGAAGATGTTCCCGGAGTTCATCACGCTGAAGAGCGATCCGTTCGATCCGCGGCAGCCGTCATCGCCGTGGACGGGCGATCTGCTGCCGACCCGGCCGATCACGTGGGTGGATAAGGGCGTGGTCGCGAATCTTTCCTACGACCGCTACTGGGCCACGAAGACGGGTAAGCAGCCGACTCCGGGGCCGGGTGGCTTCGGTGGTGGCGGGGGAGGCCGGGGTGGCGGTGGTGGCGGTGGCGGCAGCATCCAGATGGAAGGTTCGGAGACGCCGCTGGAGTCGCTGATCGCTTCGGTGGAGCGCGGACTGCTGATCACGCATTTCTGGTACATCCGCGGGGTGAATAACCAGACGCTGCAGCAGACGGGGCTGACGCGCGACGGGGTGTTCCTGATTGAGAACGGGAAAATTACGACGCCGGTGGTGAATTTCCGTTTTCTGGAAAGTCCGGTTCGGTTGCTGAAGAACACGAAGACCGTGGGGCAGGCGATCCGGGTAAGAGGGCTGGAGGGCGGGATGATGATTGCGCCGGCTCTGGTGGCTACGGATTTCCCGCTGCCGTCGATCTCCGACGCGATCTGAGGTAAGCGAGTAACAGGAGCCCGCCGATGACGCACATCGGCGGGATCAGCAGAATCAGGATGCCGGTATTCAGAACGCCGGAGCGCGCCGCCTGCTGTGCCGCGGCCGTGCGGTAGCACATCACGCACTGGGCGAAAAACGGCGTCATATGCCCTGAATATCGGCGTTGAAGAAGTACAGCGTTACGACTAATACGATCCACCAGAAACAAAGGAAGTGCGAGTACAGCGCGGCGGCCAGAACGTCGCGCTTCTTCACGTCCGCCGCGGCGTAGCAGAACCAGCCGGCGCAGCCGGTGGCGGCGATCCAGTGGGTGCCGGTCAGCACGAGGAACGTGGCTCCGAAGGCGGTGTGCGGACCCAGGCGCTCGATGAAGACCAGCCGCACCCATTCCACGATTTCCAGGAAAAGGAAAATGAACCAACTGGTGATGGCAATGGCCAGCCAGCGGACGGCGGGTTCGGCGGTGGGTTCCGTGCGCGCCGCGCGTTCGCCGATGATGGCCGTGACGCTGGCGCAGAGCGCGAACATGGTGAGGGCGCACACCATCAGGAGCGAGGCGAAGTGGAAGGGCACGGGCCAGTCGTCCGACTTCATCCGGAGATAGAACATCGCGGCAAGCAGCGCCGAGAAGAAGGCGAAGTTGCCGATGATGAAGAGTCCGGTGAGCCGCCGCGGTCGCGTGGCGATATAGGTGGATGCGTAGCTGGCGATCAGTGCCGTCATGCCCAGAAAACGAATATAGCCATCAGGAACAGCCAGAGCACGTCGAGGAAGTGCCAGAACAGCGCGCTGACATCCACCCAGGTGCGGCCGGCAGGTCCGAGGCGGAATCGGAGCGCCCGGTATTCGACATAGAACACGCCGACCAGCGCGCCGACCACGTGCGCGGCGTGCGCCCAGGTCAGGACGTAAAAGAAAGCGCTGTGCTGGTTGCCGATCAGGGTGAAGCCGTGCTCGGCCAACTGCTTCCACGCCACGATCTGACCGATCAGGAACCACGTACCCATCAGGGTGCCGGCGGTCCACCAGTAGTTGAACTCCTGGCGGCGACCGCGGCGGAGAAGCCGGCGTGCGACGTCGATCGCAACACTCGACAGAATCAGGATGCCGGTGTTCCACCAGAGAATGGAGGGCAGCGTCAGGTGATGCCAGTCCGTGCCGTTCAGGCCGCGCCGGACGACCATGGCGCTCAGCAGAGCGCTGAAGGTCATGACGCTGGCGCACATCATGACGACGATGCCGATGAAAGCTGCGCTGCGGGAGTTGCCTCGCTCCGGGCGGTTGCGGTCGCTGTCGTCACCCCCGCCACCGGTGGGCGGCTCCGGAAAGAACGGAGGCGGCGCGCCGTCGCTCTTCAGCGAGTCGGGGTGTGTGAGCGTTGCCATGTTTCAGTATCGCCTGTCCATACGATGACCTCGCCGCGGCGCATGCTCCAAAAGAGATTGGCGAGAAAGATCACCTGGACGGCGGCGAGCGTGAAGGCCGAGTGGGTGATGCCTTTTTGCAGGGGCAGAACGGGGGCGAGGAACTCGAAGGTGGTGAAGTCGGCGTAGCGGCGCGGGTTGCCGGCGAAGCCCGCGAAGTGCATGGGGACGAAGGTCCCGTAGGCAAGGATGAAGGTCAGATAGAAGTGCAGTTTGCCGAGTCGTTCATTCAGCTTGCGCCCGAACATCAGCGGGAACCAGTAGAACGTCGCCGCGAAGATGCCGAACAGCGCGGCGATGCCCATGATCATGTGGAAGTGCGCGACCACGAAGTAGGTGTCGTGGAAGTACGCGTCGATCTGCGGTTGGCCGAGGAAGAGGCCGGAGAGGCCGCCGGTGACGAAGATGGAAACGAAACCGAGGCAGAAGAGCATGGCGGTATTGAGTTCGGGCCGGCTGCCCCAAAGCGTGGCGATCCAGTTCAGCGTCTTGACGGCGGAAGGAGCGCCAATGGCCATGGTGAGTACGGAGAACGCGATGGCGGAGTACGGGCTCAGGCCGCTGATGAACATGTGATGTCCCCAGACCAGCAAGCCGAGAACCGCGATGGCGATGGTCGAGTAGACCATGGCCCGGTAGCCGAAGATCGGCCGGCGCGAAAAGACCGAAACGATGTGCGAGACGATGCCCATGCCGGGCAGGATGGCGATGTAGACTTCCGGGTGGCCGAAGAACCAGAAGAGATGCTGCCAGAGCAGGGGAGAGCCGCCGCCGGAGGGGAGGAAAAAGCCGGTGCCGGCGAGGCGGTCGAGCAGGATCAGAATTCCCGCGGCGAGCAGCACGGGAAACGAAAGCAGGCTGAGGATCGCGGTGACGAACCAGTTCCAGCAGGGCAGCGGCATCTGCATCATGCGCATGGCGGGGTCGCGCAGTTCGATGACCGTCGCGATGAAGTTGATGGACGTGAGCGTGGCGGCGATGCAGAAGACGCCGATGCTGAAGAACCAGAGCGTCTGGCCGAGTCCCTGGCCGGGTCCCGCGATGGCTCCGAGGGCGCTGAGGGGCGGGTACGCGGTCCAGCCGGAGAGCGGGCCGCCGTCCTGGCAGGTGAAGGAGGCGATGAGGAGCAGGAAGGAGACGACGGTGGTCCAGAAAGACAGCATGTTCAGGCGCGGGAAGGCCATTTGGGTGGCGCCGAGTTGCTGCGGAAGGACCAGGTTGCCAAAGGCGTTCAACGGCGCCAGCGTGAGCACGAAGAACACCATGATGGTGCCGTGCAGAGTCATGAGTGAGAGGTAGAGTTCGGGCGTCATCACGCCGCCCGAGGCTTTCACCGGCCAGAGCCATTCGAACCACTTCACCTGCGCCGCCGGATACACCAGGTGGAAGCGCATGAGGATCGAAAGGACCACGCCGAAAATCACGGCGATCAGCGAGAGGAAAAAGTATTGCCGTGCGATGGTGCGGTGGTCGGTGGAGAATATCCTGTTCCGCAATGCCAATTTTGTCACACCCGTATATTGAAATATGAAATGCCTGCTGATTGCCGATGATCTGACCGGGGCCTGCGATGCGGCGGTGCAGTTCCGGATGCGCGGCGCGCGGACGAACGTGGCGCTGTGCGCGGAGGCCGGGCCGTGCGAAGTGCTGGCGGTGAGCACGGACAGCCGGGGACTGGCGGCCGAGGTGGCGGCGGCGCGCATCGAGGCGGTTGCGGCGCGGGCTCGGGACTGGGCTCCGGAAGTGGTTTTCAAGAAAATCGATTCGCTTTGGCGCGGGGATCAGGCAGCGGAAATCCGGGCTTGTCAGAGGGCGTTCGGGTGCGAGGAAACGATCGTCACGCCGGCCTTTCCGGCGATGGGGCGGCGGGTGGTGAACGGGCGTCTCCTGGTTGACACGCTGGCCGCCTGGGAGGCGATCGAGATCGAGGCTCTGGACGCTTCCACGGACGAGGATCTGCGGGCGATTGTGCGGGCGGGTCTGGCGTCGGGGAAGCGCGTACTTTGGGCAGGGTCAGCAGGGCTGGCCGGTGCATTGGCGCGTGAGTTGTATCCGCGCGCGGTGCTGTTCTGCATCGGGTCCGAGCACGAGGTGACGGCGGCGCAGGCGGCGGCTTTGCGGGCGCAGGGCGGCGAGGGGTATGGGATTGTGCGGGTGCCGTGGGGTGTGATGGATGAGGCCGGCGTGCGCGCGGCGTTGGAGCGTGAAACCTTCCGCGCACTGCTGATTACGGGCGGGGAGACGGCGGCACTGGTCTGCCGGGCCATCGGCGCCACGGCGATTACGCTCGAGGGCGAAATCGTGACCGGCTTGCCGTGGGGTCGTCTGGTGGGCGGGCGGTACGAAGGGATGCCGGTGGCGACGAAGTCCGGCGCGTTCGGCGATCCCGATGCTCTGGTGCGCGTGCTCAGGTTTTTTTAATGCGATCGGCGGCGTCGCGGGCTTCGAGCACAATCTCATTCGCGCGATAGATATCGGCGAGCGGAAGGCCCGAAGGCTTGCCGGAATACACGTGTTCCAGAAAGTCGACCAGGAGCCATTTGGCGGGCGGCAGGGGATCGATTTTCCGGGCTGGTCTGCCTTCGGCGATCAGGGTCACGCCGACGTTTTCCTGGTACTCGACGACGCCCTTCGTGCCGGCGATGCGGAGGCGGTCGTCGCCATGGGACGAGGCGGATTCGGGTCTGCAGTAATCCAGATGGAATGAGGCGTTGCCGCCGTTGTCGAGCCGGAAGAGGCTCACGGCGGTGTTCTCCATGTCGGCCAGTTCCGGATGGCCCACGCGCGTTTCGTGAGAGGCGAGGTGGAGCAGGTCGCGCCCGGTGGTGAAGCGCATGAGATCCACCAGGTGAATGCCGATATACGGGATGGTGCCGCCGTAGGTGGCGCGCTTTTTCATCCACGCGGGGCGGGCGCCGAGTTTGTAAGATTTCTGGGCCGAGATCTGGACGACGTCGCCGATATCGCCGGATGCCACCACTTCGTGCAGAGCCTGAAATTCGGGCAGGAAGCGCATGGAAATCAGCATGGAAAGATGAATGCCGCTTTCGGTGACGGCGCGGCGCACCTTCGCGAGGTCGGCCGTCGTGATGGCGAGGGGTTTCTCGGAGATGACGTTGATTTTCCGCTGCGCGCAGGCGAGCAGCAGCGTGGCGCGTTCGGCGTGGTTGCCGCAGAGGGCGGCGACGTCGGGCTTTTCGGCGTTCAGCAGTTCGAGGTGATCGGCGTAGGGGCGGACGCCCGGTTTGGCGAACTTCGCGCGGCGCGCGGGGTCGGCGTCCGATACGGCGACCAGTTCCACGTCGGGCAGCAGGGGCAGGGGATCGAGCAGTTCGCCCGTGTGTCCTTCGAGGCCGAGGATGGCGAGGCGGATGCGGCGCGGCAGCGAGACCGCCGCGGCCGGCGCGAGAAGCGCGGTTCCGGCGAGGAGCGCTCGCCGGCTCAGCGTTTGTGGCATGGCGTCAATTCTAACGGGTGAGAGCTTCCGGCTTCAATCCTTTGGCATGGCCGCCGGCGAGAAAGGGCAGGGGCTTGTAGTCGCCGACCAGGTCGACATTCGACTTTGCGTGAATGCGGTGGTCGAGTCCGAGAGCCCAGTAACAGGCATTTACGTAAAGGCGCCGCATGCCGGGAAGAAGGAGTTCTGCGGACGTTCCGAACGTGGTGGTGACAACGCGCGACTGGCGGTAGTGGCGGGTCCAGACCACCGGCATCATGGGATTGTTCACCGGGCCGCTAACGGGGGGATCGGACGACGCCATGCCGGCGAGAACCTGACCGAAGACCAGGGTTTGGCTGTCGCCGGGCAGGGGCAGGCGCGTTTCATAAACGTCGGTGGGGCTCCAGAGATCGCCTGTTCGGATACCGCGAAGAACCGGATGTTTTGCCTGCGCGGGATTGATGACGCCCAGGCTGCTCTGTTTGCCATGCTCGCCGTGGTGCCGGATCCAGGTTTCGCCGAGAACCCTGCGGCCGAAGCCGCCGTCCGGGCGAGTCGAAGAATAGTCCGCGTACGTCGGACTCGACTTCAGCTCGAAGGCGTGGGTGGCGGTGCGCAGGCCGAAGATCGGCCGGCCCGATTCCACATAGTTCACGATGTGGCGCATCTGGTGGTCGGGCAGATCGCGATAGCGCGTGTGAAGCACCAGCAGATGGGCGGAGTCGAGCGCTTCCAGACCGGGGATGTTGTCGTTTTGTTGGGGATTGACGGTGCCGTCGGTTTTGTCGATCGCGAACAGCACGGTGGTGCGGAAGCCGTGGCGTCGCGAGAGGATCTTCGCCAGTTGCGGCAGCAACTCTTCGGAACGATACTCCTCGTCGCCGCTGACCAGCACGATGTGCTTCGCGGGAGCGGCGGCGAGCAGGGCGGGCGCGACCTGTAGCAGCGTGCGGCGGGTCATTACTTCAGCAGCTTACGCGCCGCGTCGAGCGCCCATTGCGCGCCCTGTTTCATGGCGGTCATATCGTTGATGCCGTACAGGATGTCAACGCCCTGATCGATCCAGAAGGGGAAATCCTGCACGGCGGCGCCCACGGCGACTTGTTTCCCATGCGCGCGGGCGGCTTTGATGGTGCGCTCGGCGGCGGCGTAGACGGTGGGGTGGCCGGTCTGGCCGGGGACGCCCAGGCTCGCCGAAAGATCCGCCGGGCCGAGGAAAATGGCGTCGATGCCGGGGACGGCGCAGAGTTCGTCGATACGGTCCACGGCTTCTTTGGTCTCGATCTGGATCATCAGGCAAAGCTCGTCATTGAGCTTCTTTTGCTGCCCGGCGACGGGTGCCGGGATGCCGTATTGAACGGCGCGGGACACGCCGAAGAAGCCGCGCACGCCGACGGGCGGAAAGCGCGCCTGGGAGACCAGTTCTTCCAGCATTTCGGGCGTGTTGGCCATCGGGAGGTCGAGGATGTCGGGGCCACATTCAAGGGCTTTGAGGACGGTGCCGCGGGTCAGATCGGGAATGCGGATCATGGTCAGCATGCCGAGTCCGGAAGCGATGCGGCACAGATCGATCGCCTGGGGGAAGGTGAGGAAGGTGTGCTCCATCTCGATCCACGCGGCGGTGTAGCCCATCATGGCGGCCATCTCGAAGAAGGCCGGATTGTACATGTAGGCGGCGGCGCCGAGGATGGGGCGGCCGGGATTCTTTTCGATTGCCTGTTGGAGACGATTCATCGGGAGATTTCCTGCGGGGATTGTTGCCGCTGCTGCCGCCACCATCCCCAAACGGTGAGTTCCCGTTTGGCGCGGTCGGGATCGGGAAAGAGCAGACTGGCCAGATAGCCCACCACCACGATGATCAGGTGCGCGATGACGCCGATCATGTAGCTGTGCAGCGTGAAGTTGAAGCGGCCCAGGTTCCAGAGTTTGCCGCCGTCAACGGTGAGTGTGGCCCAGGCGGTGAATAAAAGGCTCACCGCGATGCCGATATAAGCGCCGGCGCGGCTGGCCCGTTCGGAGAGAAACGCGAGAAGGAACAGACCGACCAGGCCTCCGCCGACGATGGCGGAAACGGTGTACCAGAGCGACAGCGCGTTGCCGTTCGTGTGGGCGAGGACCGTCGCGACGACAACGCAGAGCGCTCCGCAGACGGCGACGATGAGGCGTCCGGCGAGCAGGCGCGCGCGGTCCGAGGCGTGGGGGCGGAGAACGCGGTAGTAGTCGGTGACGCCGACGGCCGCGAGGCTGTTGAAGTCCGAGGAGAGGTTGGCCATGGCGGCTCCGAAAAGCGCGGCCATGAAGAGGCCGGCGAGGCCAGGAGGGACGTGGGTGGTGATGAAGTAGGGGAAGACCTGATCGGCCTTCGTGATGTAGGCGGGCAGCTTTTCGCCGGTGTTCTTATAGAAGGCCCAGCAGAGGGTTCCCATCAGCATGAAGAGGGACCACACCGGGATGCAGAGCAGCGTGCCGAGCGCGATGCCGCGGATGGCGGCCTTATCGCTGCGCGCGACCAGGTAGCGCTGCACCACGGTCTGGTCGGCGGTGTAACGCTGCAGGTAGTAAAAGAAGCCGTAAAGCGCGAGCACCAGGATGGTGGGCCTGGTGAGCACGGGGGCCAGGCTGCCGAGGCTGATCTTGTGGCTGTTCCAGGCGGTGGCCAGTTGCGCCGAGGGTCCGCCCGCGGGAAGCCAGAGCAGATAACCGAGGCAGATGGCGATCCCGAACCAGAGCAGGAAACCCTGCACGACGTCCGCCCAGATCACCGCTTCGATGCCGCCGATCAGGGTGTAGAGCACGGTGATGACGCCGACCAGGATGATGACGCGGTCGGTATTCCAGCCGGTCATGCTGGTGATTGTGAGCGCGAGCAGATAGAAGACGAAGCCCATCTTCGAGAAGTGTCCGAGGGCGTAGGCGAGCGAGCCGTAGATGCGCGCGGCGTACCCGAAGCGGCGGCCGAAATACTCGTAGGCGGACATGCGGACGGCGTGGCGGAAGAACGGAATGATGACGGTTGCGGTGAGGGCGAGCACCGGCACGACCATCAGACCGGGGACCAGGTTGGACCAGTCGCCCGCATAGGCGGAGCCAGGGTAGGCGATGAACGTGACGCTGCTGATCAGCGTGGCCAACAGGGAGAGGCCCATGGCCCAGCCGGGGATGCTGCGTTTGGCGACGAAGTAACGTTCGGTGGAGGTCTGGCGGCGGGAAAAAACGAGGCCGATGGAGACCAGCCCCACCATGTACAGAACGATGATCAGCGGGTCGAGCCAGCGCAGAGCACTCATCCGGAATCAGCCACTATATATCAGGAGTCGGATTCGTCTTCGGCGGCGGCGTGCAGCAGTTCGGCCATGCCGGGCTTTTCGCTGTTGCTCAGTTTCATCTCGATGGCGAGTCGGCGCACCGAGCCGCGGAGGGCGATGATGGGGTCGGTGGCAGGGATCCAGCCCCCCTGTTGAATGGCGGCGTGGACGGCGGGAAGAAGCCACAGAGGCATGCGCATCACATCCCGCATGAACGGGATCCATTCGGGAGCGTCGACCGGGAGGGTGCGGAGGGTTTCGAGATTTTTGCGAACCTGGTCCCGGGTGGGCGGATAGCCGCGTGAAGTCATGCTGTCTTCATGGTAGCGGTGGACAGGCGCGGTAAACGGCCACTGAACTGCACTCCATACCCGCGAAGGAGTTTTACAGAAGATGAAATTCTTAATCGGTTCCGCAATTCTTGGTTGTGCCCTGTTGGTTCCCGTCACCTTGCCCGCGCAGGAAGGGGAGATTCAGCAGCATGAACGGGAGAAGCAGAAACAGGAACAGCAGCGTTATTACGACCGGGGCACGAAAGACTGGCACGACTGGAACGCCGACGAGAATAAGAACTGGCAGCGGTATCAGCAGGAAAATCACCGCCAGGAGCGGGAATTCAGCAAGGCGTCGAAACGCGATCAGGAAGCGTATTTCAAGTGGCGGCACCAGCATCCGGATGAACACCACGACGGCGACGACCGGCATCCGGAAAAACGGTAAGCGCCTGGACGGGGACGCCTACGTGATGATGTCTTTGATGACTTCACCGCGGACTTCGGTCAGGCGTTCCTTGCGTCCCAGGTGCATGTAGCTGAGGGCGTCCTGGTTGAGGCCCATCTGGTAGAGCAGGGTCGTGTGCAGGTCGCGGAAGTGCACGGGGTTCACGGTGGCTTTCAGGCCGATGTCGTCGGTGGCGCCGTACACCGTGCCTCCCTTGAAGCCGCCGCCGGCCACCCACATGGAGAAGCCGGTGTTGTGGTGGTCGCGGCCCTTGCTCTTTTCCGATTCCGGTGAGCGGCCGAACTCGCCGCCCCACAGGACGATGGTCGAATCGAGCAGACCGCGCCGCTTCAGATCTTTGATTAAGGCGGCGACCGGTTTATCGGTCCAGCTGGCCATCCGGAGGTGGTTGTCTTCGATGTCGTTGTGGGCATCCCACTCGGCCTCGGGACCGCCGCCGCCGGATACCACGCAGACGAAACGCACGCCGTTTTCGACCATGCGGCGCGCCATCAAACAGCGCCGGCCGTAGTCATCGGTCTTCGGATCGCCCACGCCGTACATGTCGAGGGTTTCTTTGGGCTCGTTGGCGAGATCGAAGACTTTCGGGGCTTCGGTCTGCATTTTGAACGCAGTGTCGTAGGCGGACATGCGGGCGGCGAATTCCAGGTTCTCGCCCATGGTCGCCGCATTCAGATCGTGCAGCAGTTTGATGGAGCGCTTGCGTTCGTCGAGCGTGATGCCTTGCGGCAGATCGAGATTCAGAACGGGTTTCGCGCCCGGGCGGAACATGGTCGGCTGGTAGACGGACGGCAGAAAGCCGTTCGTATACATGGGGACGCCGGCTTCCTGCGCGCCGTGGGAATCGGGCATCACGACGTACGCGGGGAGATTCTCGGCTTCCGAACCGAGGCCATACACGACCCAGCTGCCCATGGCGGGGAAGCCCGGGATCACGCGCCCGGTCATCATCTGGTACTGCGCCGCCGAGTGCACCACCATATCGCCATGCATGGAGCGAATGACGCAGAGATCGTCGGCAATTTCGGCCTGGTGCGGGAAGAGATCGGAGATTTCGATGCCGGACTGCCCGTACTTTTTGAACGTCCGCTTGGTGCCCAGAATGCGCGACTGCGTATTGACGTTCTGGTACTGCACGTCGCCGAACTCGGCGGGGCGCTTCTGGCCATCCAGCTTGTTCAGGAGCGGTTTCGGGTCGAAGGTCTCCAGATGCGACGGACCGCCGGCCATGAAGAGGAAGATGATCGACTTCGCTTTCGCGTGTTCCGGCATGTGCGGCGGTTTGGGCGCCAGCGGATTGAACTTCAATGCCGTGGCGGCGCGCGCCTGTTCCTGCGCCGTCATGGAAGCGAACGCGAGCGAGCCGAAGCCGCAGAAGCAGTTGGTCAGGAACTCGCGGCGATTCTTGTTGTACCGGATGTGTTCACGCATGTCAGTTCACGTACAGAAACGAGTTGAGATTGAAGACGTCCAGGGCCAGTTCCTTGAGCCGGACCGGGTCGCCGGGCTTTTCCGCCAGGTACTGCGCCGCGAGTTGCTTTTCTTTTAGAGTCGGAGAATGGCCGGTCGCGAGGCGCCACGCGAGGTCGATGCGTTCGGCATCGGTCTTGCGGGATTCCGCCAGGCGATCGGCGAAGAACTTTGCGAGATTATTGGAGATCTGCCCGTTCAGCAGTTCGAGCGCCTGCGGAGCGTGTGTGGATTCCTCGCGGCGCGGACAGGAAAGCTGCATGTCCGGCGCATCGAACACGCCCATGAAGGGCAGCACCAGATTGCGCTTGTAGATCATGTAGAGGGTGCGGCGATCGTACTGCGATTTGTCTTTCGTGGCCACCCAATACTGCGGCCGCTTCAGCATTTTCACCAGATCCTGGTCGATGGGCTGCATCACGCTCGGCCCGCCGATCGCGGGGTTGAGACGGCCTGAGACGGTCAGCATGGAATCGCGGATTTCTTCGGCTTCCAGACGGCGGCGTGTGAACTTCCAGACCAGCGAATTCTCGGCATCCTTCTCCATCGCGACTTTTTCGAGGGGCGACTCACTCGCCTGGCGGTAGGCGCTGGAGAGCAGGATCATGCGGTGAATCGGTTTCATCTGCCAGCCGCCCTCGATGAAACGGTTGGCGAGGTAGTCGAGCAGCTCGGGGTTGGAGGGCTTGCCACCCATCCGGCCGAAATCGTTGGCCGTGGAGACGATGCCGCGGCCGAAGTGATACTGCCAGATCCGGTTGACCATGACCCGTGAGGGCAGGGGATTGGCCGGATCGATCAGCCAGTTGGCGAGCTTGAGCCGGGGATGGTCGGTGCTGACGGGCTCTTCGGGCGTGCCTTCCGGCAGCAGAATGCCGAGCGGGCGCGCGCCCACGGAGTCGAGGGGTTGCAGATAATCGCCCTTAAAGAGGAGATGAATCGGCGAGACCTGTTTGGGATCGTCCTTCACCGCATAGATAGCCGTCATGGGCAGCGGCATCTTTTCATCGAGTGCGTCGAGCTGCATCTGCAGCTTGCCTTTTTCTTCCTCGGGCGCGCGCCGCATTTTGAACTGCAGCTGGCGCATCTCGGTCTGGATGGGATCGACGGTGGCCTTCCACGCGGCCTGTTCTTCGGCGCTGGCACGAATCAGATCGTTGGCCTGCGCCTGCGCGAAAAAGCCCTGCAGGCGGTAGTAATCGGACTGACGGAAGGGGTCGAACTTATGGTCGTGGCAGCGGGCGCATCCCACGGTAACGCCGAGAAAGGCCGCGCCGACCACGTTCGTCATTTCGGTCAGAACTTCATTGCGGGAACTGGCGACGTTCTGGTTGCCGGCGTTCTTGCGCAGCGGTCCCAGACGGTTGAAGCCGCTCGCGACCATGAAGGTTTCATTGTTGGGGTTCATCTCATCCCCGGCGAGTTGCTCTTTCAGGAACTGGTTGTACGGTTTATCTTCGTTGAAGCTCTGCACCACGTAATCGCGGAAACGGTACGCGTCCGGGCGATGGGTGTCGTATTCGTAGCCGTCGGACTCCGCGAAACGGACCACATCCAGCCAGTGCCGGCCCCACTGTTCGCCATACCGGGGCGAAGCGAGCAGGCGTTCGACAACGTTCTCCCACGCTTTGGGCGAGGTGTCCTTCAAGAACGCATCGATTTCTTCGGGAGTGGGGGGAACACCATGAAGATCGTAGGTCACCCGACGGATCAGCGTGACGCGGTCGGCCATGGGAGCGGGCTTGAGGCCGTTCTTTTTCAGGTTGGCGAGGATGAACGAGTCGATGGGCGTTTTCACCCAAGCCTTGTCGGCGGGAAGGACTAAAGCGGGCGGCGCGGTACTCTTGCGGGGCGTGAAGGCCCAGTACGCGCGCTCTGTAGGTTTGTAGGTGCCGAGCGGCGCGATCTTTTCGTTTTCGGCGGGCGGGGCGGCGTTCAGGAACGACAGAATGGCCAGACTGCAAAGCAATGGCTTCATGAATGCTTACTGCTCGGAGGCTAACATAACAGGCGGCCGTTCCGCGCCTGTCCAAAGGTGGGTTGGCCAACCGGCTGAATCAGGACGACTCCGTCCGGCAGGCTTTCGCCCGGTGCTATTCTGGTCTTGCGAAACGGAGCCTCTGCGTGGATCTGAACCTTGAAACTCTGAAGAGCGAAATTCTCGACTTCCTTGCGGCCTCGGAGTTTGCTGTTTTCCGAAGCCACTCCGGCGGTCTGGATACGCTGCCGATCATTACGTGGGACACCGAGCGATTTCCGGATTACCGGATGTTCCTCGAAACCGCGCACAAGGCGGGGCAGAAGCTGATTCTGTTCGCCGACCGCGAGTTCGACGAAGCGGAAGTGGATGAAGCGGTTGAAGAACTGCAGGACGCGGAACTGACGCGGGAAGAGTCGCGCGAGTTCGAAAAGAGGCTGCGCGACGCGCGGCGTTATGCGGGCACCACCTGCTCCATCGAACTGGCTTTCGATTACAACTCGCATCTTTACGTATACGAACTGCAGCCCGACTGGTACGAAGAGTTTCTCGAAACCTGCGACGAGCTGTCCGGGCTGATTCCGGTGGCTGACGACATTCCGGACGAAGGTAACGACGGACTCGGCGGCTACTATTCGAACAACTAGCCGCTGGGCGTTTCCCGGGCATTCGGACCACGACGCGATTGCGGGTCTGGCGCGTGATTTGGGCGTGCCTTTCGCCGCCGCGCAGCTGCTCTGGCGGCGCGGGTACCGGGAGGCGGATCGCGCCACGCACTTCCTGAATCCGCGGCTCGAAGATCTGCACGATCCTTTTCTGCTGCGGGATATGGACAGGGCCGTCGCCCGCATCCGGGCGGCGCTGGCCGAGCGTGAGCAGATCGAAATCCACGGCGACTACGACGTGGACGGCGTCACCTCCACGGTGGTGCTGAAGAAAGCGCTTGAGATTATCGGCGCGGATGCCGGCTGGCACATTCCGCACCGGTTGCACGATGGCTACGGGATGCAGCCTGCGGCCGTGGACGAGGCGGCGCGCCGGGGCGTGCGGCTGCTGATCAGCGTGGATAACGGGATTCGGGCCGGGGCGGCGATCGCGCGGGCGCGGGAACTGGGGATCGACGTCATCGTCACGGACCATCACCTGCCCGAGACGGAACTGCCGCCGGCGCTGGCGATCATCAATCCGAGCCGGGCAGATTGCAGCTATCCGAATCCGAATCTGTGCGGCGCGGGGGTGGCGCTGAAGCTGGCGCACGCTTTACTGCTGGGCGCCGGATGGCCGGAGGCGAAGCTCTACCGCGTTCTCGATTCGTTCCTGAAGCTGGTGGCGATCGCGACGGTTGCGGACATCGTGCCGTTGACGGGCGAGAACCGGGTGATCGTGAAGCACGGGCTGAACGGCCTCGGGAACGTGAAGAATCCGGGTTTGCGGGCGCTGCTGGACGTGGCCGGGTTTAAAGACAAGATCCCCAATGCGACCGAGGTTGGTTTTCGGATCGCTCCTGCAATTACTGCGTCGGGCCGGATGGACAGCGCCGGGCAGGCCGTCAGGATGTTTCTGACTACCGACGCCGCGGAGGCCGAAGGGATTGCCCGGGAGTTGTTCGCCCTGAATCAGGAGCGGCAGCAGGCGGAGCGGGCGATTGTGCAGGAGATTCTGGAGCGCTGCGAGGCGGCTCCGGTGGGCGATTCGGAAGCCGCGCTGGTGTTTTGGGGAGAGGGCTGGCATCGCGGGGTGGTGGGAATTGTGGCCAGCCGGGTGATGCAGCGTTATCACCGGCCGGCGATCGTGATGGGCGTGGAAAACGGAGTGGCGCAGGGGTCGGGGCGCAGCATCGAAGCGTTTCATCTGCTGGACGCGCTGGAGAGCATGCGCGACCTGTTCACGAAGTTCGGCGGCCATGCGCATGCGGCCGGGCTGACGCTGCCGGCCGAGGCTCTGGAGAGCTTTCGCGCGCGGCTGCAGGCGTATGCTTCGGAGCGGCTGACGGCGGAAGACATGCAGCCGGTGGTGGAGATCGATGCGGTGCTGGAACTTCCCGAGGTGAATGAGGCGTTGTGGAGCGCGCTCGAGCAAATCGCGCCGTTCGGGATGGATAATCCGAAGCCGCTGTTCGCGCTGCGGGGCGGGCGGCTGGCGAGTCCGCCGCAACTATGGAAAGAGAAGCACCTGAAGATCGCGCTGAAGCAGGGCGGGCGGACGGTGGTGCTGAAGGGGTTCGGGATGGGCGAGCGGGCGGGCGAACTGGAGGCTGGCGGGGTGGTCGACATGGCTTTCGAGATCGAGCGCGACTGGTTTGGCGGGCTGGGGCTTTTGGCGCGGCAGTTTCGGGTGGTCGATTCGGCGTCCGCCGCGGGTTGAAAGATTCCTGAGCCGGTTTGGCGCCGGTTTGCGCGTTACCGGCAAGAGGTGACGGGATGATCTTCGGCACGCAGATCTCGGTAAAGCTTTCGGGCGCGGCTTCCGGCGGCACGCATGCAATTATGGAACTGGTCACTCCGGCCAGGAGCGGGCCTCCGATGCACCTGCACGAGAGGGAAGACCAAACCTTTTACGTGTTGGAAGGGCAGTACCGGTTCGAATTGGACGGGAAACGGATTCCGGCAGGACCGGGTTCGGCGGTTTACGTGCCGCGAGGGACCGCGCATGCGTTTCGGAATAACGGGAACGCCCCGGGCAGGATGCTGGTGATCGTGCAGCCCGCCGGGCTGGAAGATCTGTTCGAGGAACTTGCGGAAGCCGGCGAAGGCGAGCGCGAGCCGACTATGTCGGTGGTGATTCCGATTCTGCGAAAGTACCGGACGGCGTTGCTGGGGCTGCCGCTGGAGGCTTAGACGAGGCGCCGGAGTTCGATAAAGGCCTCTGTCAGTGAGGCGATGCCGTGTGGCGGGACGGCGGCATTCGGCCTGTTCCACTCCATGAAAGTAACCGCGGCCGGCTTCACGAGGTTGTCAACGCGAGGATCCTGGCTTTTGTAGTCTGTTTCCTCGTTAACCGCCGTTCCTGTCAGGCAAAACAGCCAGGTTTCGATGTTGCGCTTCGGAATGATGTGAACGACGGCTTCTGTTGCCGTGCGAGGCGGAAGCGCTGCTTCGGCCAGTATTGCCGCGAGTTGAGTGCGCCGCGCCGCGACAGTCCCGGTATCGGCGTCGATTGCGATGAACAGCGCGGTTCCGGCGCGGGCGGCCCGGGATCGGTAAGCTTTCACCTCGGACGCGTAATGCTTCCGGACAAACTGTTCGCCGGAACCTCCGGCGGGCAAAGGTGCGAGGCGGATCTGGTGCGGTTCGCAGAAGTGGCGAAGATATTCCCGGATAAAGCGCTGCTGGCGGCGGTCTTCGGCAAGAACCACAACCAGGGATGGATTAGCCATTCTCCCAGCCGCGAGCGATCAGTTCGGCTGGAGAGAGTTCGCTTCCGGGATCGCCATAGAAGGGTTCGACGCGAGCCGCTCCGCTCTCGTCCCGGACGAACCGGATTCCGAAATCGGGAGCCCACTGATTGATGAATTCGGGGTGGTGAGAAACGATGAGGAGTTGGCCGCCGGTGTCTTCGATCGCGTCGGAAGCGGCCAGCAGCCACGGTTGCAGTTCTCTCAGCGAGATAAAGTTTTCCGGTTCGTCGATGATGACGGTCCGGCCTTTGGCGACCACGAAATGCAGAATCATGTAGAGGGCGATGAGACAACGCTGACCTTCGGAAAGCTCGGCGAAATTGAAGCGGGACCGGATTCCGGCTTCCTGCTGGAATTCCGCTGTAAGTATCCGCATATTCTCGCCAACCGTGACCAGTTGGAGAGAATCGAACCCCGCAAAAGAAGTGCGGAGACTTTCAAAAAAAGCATTGTTCGCGCCGGGATTGCTTTGAACCAGATGTCGGTACCAACCGGGAAGGTTTGAGAGGTCAGTGGCGGGGGTTGCATCTTCGTTCTCGGCCCGAGCGCCTATCGCGAACGGGTTGAGGCGAAAACCGAGAAGTTCACCAAGCCAGTTCCGGAATCGAATCAGCTTCGTGTTCCCCTTCGCCGGAACGGTGGCGAGAGCGGAGCGGTGCAAGTCCAACTCGTACGGCTTCTTTGCCTCAAACCGATCGTCCAGGAGGAAAACTTTGCCCAATCTGAATGCAAACAGCCTCTTCCCATTTAGGTGGACGATCTCTTCAATTACGCGGATGAGAGTTCCTGTCGTATCAAGAACGAGACGGTAGCGATAAGTGCTCGCGGCGAGGCTCGTTTCGAGTTCAAAAACCTGTTCTCTTTTATCCAGCCAACGCGTTCTTTGGCGACTGATTGCGTCTCCGGCGGTGCTGTCCCCATCGACAGAGAAACGTCGCAGTAACAGCAGCACGTCCATCAACGAAGATTTCCCTGATCCGTTTCCGCCCAGGATCAGTTGGTGGCTGCCGGGGCGGAACTCGAAATTAACGAAGCAGCGAAAGTTGTCGATGAAGACGCGCGTCAACATCCGCTTCAGACCAGAACTGTGAAAGCGGTCTCCGTGCGCTGTACCGGGCGGTAGCGCGTGTCGCGCTCCACCGGGGTACGCCCCGCGAGTTTGATCAGCCGGAGAAGTTCGCCGCGGCGCAACGACTGGCTCACGGTGGAACCGGCTTCGTGGTAGATCTTCTCCTCCACAACCGTCCCGTCGATATCGTTCGCGCCGAAGCGCAGCGCGGTCTGGGCGATCCGGGGGGTCATCATGACCCAGTAGGCTTTGATGTGCGGAATGTTATCCAGCATCAGGCGCGCCACGGCGATGTTCTTCAGATCGTCAAAACCCGTGGTGGACGGGATGTGCGACAGCGCCGTGTTCTGCGGGTGAAAAGCCAGCGGAATAAAGGTCACGAAACCGTTCGTCTCGTCCTGCAGACCGCGCAGTTTCACCAGGTGATCCACGCGGTCCTCTTCGTTTTCGATGTGCCCGTAAAGCATGGTGCAGTTCGAGTTCAGACCCAGTTCATGCGCGGTGCGGGCGGTGGCCAGCCATTCGTCGCCGGTCAGCTTGTGGTCGCAGATGATGCGGCGCACACGCTCGGAAAATACCTCGGCGCCGCCGCCGGGCAGCGAATCCATGCCGGCATCGCGGAGTTGCACCAGCACGTCGTGGATGCTCATCTTCTCGCGCCGCGCGAAATAGCCGATTTCCACCATGGTGAACGCTTTGAGGTGGATCATCGGATAGCGCTCTTTGAGCCCCCGCAGCATCTGGCAGAACCAGTCCAGATTCAGTTCCGGGTGCAGGCCGCCCACGATGTGGAATTCGGTGATCTGCTCGGTCCAGCCTTTGCCGGCGGTCTCCCAGACCTGCTCGAGCGTCATGGTGTACGAGTTCGGGTCGCGGCGCTGCTTGCCGAACGCGCAGAGACGGCAACTGGCGACGCAGACATCGGTGGGATTGATATGGCGGTTGACGTTGAAATACGTCACGTCACCGTGCATCCGCTCGCGGGGAATATTGGCCAGGTAGCCGAGCGCGAGAAGGTCGTTGGTGCGATAAAGGGCCAGGCCATCCTCATAGGAAAGCCTTTCGCCCGCTTCCACTTTTTCCCGAATGGGCAACAGCCGCCGGTCTTCAAAATAAACGTTCATACAGTTCGTCCGTTTCCGATCAGAAATATTGTGGATGCAGAAAAATGTCGGCGGCCCAGAAGACGAAAAACAGCACGCTGACCCAACCGTTCATGGTAAAAAAAGCCGCGTTCACTTGCGACAGATCGTCCGGCTTCACGATGCCGTGCTCGTAAATCAGGAGTGCCGAAACAGCGGCGACGCCGGTGGCCGCCAGCGCACCCAGGTGAAGCTGCGCGATCAGCATCAAAAGCGAGACGATCATAAGGACGTGCAGCGCGCGGGCGATCAGTAAGGCCCGGGCAATTCCGAATACGCGCGGAATGCTGAAGAGTTCGGACGCGCAGTCGAACTCATAATCCTGACAGGAGTAAATCACGTCAAAGCCGGCGGTCCAGAACATCACGGCCGCGGTGAGCCAGAGGATGCGCGGGTCGAGCGAGCCCCGCACCGCGATCCACGCGGCGGCGGGTGCGATGCCGAGCGCAAAGCCCAGCACCACATGAGAAAGGTGGGTGAAGCGTTTCGTGTAGGAGTAGGACAGCACGACCGCCAGTGCGATCGGGGCCAGACGGAAACACAACGTGTTCAGCGCCCAGGCGGAAGCGAAAAACAGGATGCAGGAGGCGATCGTGAAGCCCCAGCAGAAGCCGCGGGAGAGCAATCCGGCGGGGATGTGGCGGCCCTTCGTGCGGGGGTTGCGCGCGTCGATTTCGGCGTCCACCAGACGGTTGAACGCCATGGCCGCGGAACGGGCGCCCACCATCGCCAGCACGATCCAGAGCAGCGTCCACCAGCCCCGGGAGGTGAGCCCGCCGCTTTCCCGGAACGCCAGCATCGCCCCCGTCAGCGCGAAGGGCAGCGCGAACACGGAATGCTCAAAGCGGATCATTTCGAGCGTCAGGCGAAGGCGTTTAATGAACATGCCGTGAGGGAATTCCTTATTTTATCGGATGAAGCCGCACAGCGCTCCGCCTCCTTCTTTTCTGGTAAGGTGGGCAAGGATGACGGAAGATCAACTCCGGGCTCTGCTCGAAGACGTAAAGACCGGCGCAACCGACGTGGAAGCCGCTCTGGAACGTGTGCGCCACCTGCCGTTTGAAGATCTCGGTTTCGCCAAGGTGGACCATCACCGTGCGCTGCGGCACGGAATGCCGGAGGTCGTATTTGGACTGGGGAAGACGCCCGAGCAGGTGGTGATGATTGCCGGAAAGCTGCTCGAACGGGCGGATAACGTTCTGATCACGCGCGCTTCGCCGGCGATTGCGGAGCGGGTAATACGCGAACTGCCGGATGCCGAGCACTTCCCCCTTTCGGGCGCGATTCGCTTCTGGCGCAACCAAACGTTGACGGGCAAGGGCAAGATCGCCGTGGTGT
The DNA here is from genome assembly GCA_903851195.1 of uncultured Acidobacteriia bacterium. Lineage (GTDB taxonomy): Bacteria > Acidobacteriota > Terriglobia > Bryobacterales > Bryobacteraceae > BOG-234. The sequence continues at coordinate 62,996 of CAINNJ010000019.1, read as the reverse complement.
GCGCGGGCACCAGCGACATTCCCGTGGCGGAAGAGGCGCGGGTTACGGCGGAGGTGATGGGGAACGAGGTGGACTCCATTCACGACGTCGGCGTGGCGGGGATTCATCGCCTGATCAGCAATCGGGCGCGGCTGGCGGAAGCGCGCGTGATTGTGGTCTGCGCCGGTATGGAAGGCGCGCTGCCGAGCGCGGTCGGCGGGCTGGTTTCGGTGCCCGTGATTGCCGTCCCCACCAGTGTCGGATACGGAGCCAGCTTTCACGGGCTGGCGGCGCTGCTGGGCATGCTGAACAGCTGCTCCAGCAACGTAACGGTCGTGAATATCGATAACGGGTTTGGCGCGGGTTACGTGTCGAGCCTGATCAATCGGCTTTAGGCTTCCGCGACCAGCCTTCTTTGACGACCTGGCGGGCGCGCCCGAGGGCCAGAGCCTTTGCCGGGACTGCGTCGGTAATCACGCTTCCCGCCGCGATGTAAGCGCCCTCGCCGATCCGCAGAGGCGCGACCAGCGTGGAGTTGCTGCCGACGAACACGCCGTCCGCGATGTGGGTCTGGTGCTTGTGCTTGCCGTCGTAGTTGCAGGTGATGGTGCCGGCGCCGATGTTGACTTTGGAGCCGATGGTGGAGTCGCCCAGGTAGGCGAAGTGCATCGACTTCGAGCCCTCGCCCAGGGTCGATTTCTTCAGTTCCACGAAGTTTCCCACGTGCGCGCCTTCCTTCAGGTGGGCTCCCATCCGCATCCGCGCGAAGGGCCCGATGTGCGCGCGTGCGTCGATGGTCGAGGCGGAGATCAGGGAAAACGGGAACACTTCCACGTCGTCGGCCAGAGTGGCGTCGTGAAGGATCGAGGACGCGCCAATGCGGCAGTTCTCGCCGATCACGGTCTTTCCGGTCAGTTGGGCAAACGGCCCGATGACCGTATCCATGCCGACCTCGACATCCTTATCTACCGTGACGGTCTCCGGGCGCTCGATGGTCACGCCTTCCAGCATCAACTGGCGGACTTTGCGATCCCGCATCAAACGATCCACAGCGGCGAGTTCCAAGCGGTTATTGATGCCGAGCAGTTCGCTGGAATCCTCGATCTTCAGGGCTGTGACGCGGTGGCCCGCCTGGAGCAGAATCGCCACCATGTCGGTGAGGTAGTACTCGCCCGCCGGGTTATCGGTGCGGATTTCGTGAACGTGCTTCCAGAACGCAGCCGCGTCGAAACAGTAGAACCCGGCGTTGATCTCGCGCACGGCCAGTTGCTCGGGCGTAGCGGCTTTGTGCTCCACAATGGCCAGGACGTCGCCGTTCGGTTCGCGAATAATGCGGCCGTAACCGGTGGCATCCGCCAGGTCGGTCGTGATCATGGTCGCGGCGGAACCGGTTTGGCGATAGAGCTCAACCAATTGCTGCACGGTTTCCGGGCGAATCATGGGGCAATCGCCATTCAGGACGATCAGAATGCCGCCCAGGCTTGCGAGTTGGTTTTCGCCGCACATCACGGCGTGGCCCGTGCCGAGCTGTTCTTTCTGATGAATGGCGCCCACTCCGGCGGCTTCGGCGACAGCGCGCACGGCATCGGCCTGGTGACCGACAACCACGAAGACCCGATCGGGAGGCGCCACCTGGCGCGCCGTATCGATGGCATGCTCCACCAGAGCTTTGCCGCCCGCGCGATGCAACACCTTCGCCATGCGGGACTTCATGCGGGTGCCCTGGCCACCCGCCAGAATTACAACTGCTGCGTCGGTAATCATCGCTACTATTCTCGCAAGGCGGAACGGCGGGCCCGGCCGTGTTTCGCCAGTTTTACAATCACCGCGCCGATCGCTTCCGGATTGTGTCGTACCTTGCCACCCTTTTGCAGCAGATCCGCTTCGATGATGCCCAGCCCCATCTCGTGCAGACGGTCGGTATCGATTTCGATGGGTGCGGCGTCCTGTTCCGCATATTTACGCCGCAGCGCGGGAGAGATGCGGGTGGTGCTCACGACCGCGCAATCGAGCAACCGGTCTTTCGCGTGCACGCGGATGGCTTCCACGTGGTCGGACGCGCGAAAGTTGGTGGTTTCGCCCGGTTGCGACATCAGATTCACGAAATAGGCTTTCAGCGCCGGAGATTTGCAGATGGCTTTGGGAATACCCTTGACCAGCAGATTCGGGATGACGCTGGTGAAGAGGGAACCGGGGCCGAGGGTGATGAGGTCGGCGCGCGCGATGGCATCCAGCGCTTCTTTGAGGGGCCGCGCGTCGGCTGGCTTCATCCGGATCTCGCGGATTCTGCGTTTGCTGCGGCTGATGCGGGACTCGCCCGAGACCACGCGGCCGCCTTCGAGAACGGCTTCGAGCGTCACGTTTGCTGCGGTGGCAGGAAAGATACGCCCGGCAATGTTGAGGACTTCGCAGGAGCGAAGCACGGCCTCGGGGAAGTCGCCCGTGATGTCCGTGAGGGCGGTCAGAAACAGATTTCCGAAGCTATGGCCTTTCAGCCCGTGGCCGGCGGCGAACCGGTACTGGAAGAGCCGGGAAAGCAGCGCGCCGTCTTCGGAAAGCGCCACCATGCAGTTCCGGATGTCACCCGGCGGCAGGACGTCGAACTCACGGCGGAGGCGGCCGGAACTTCCGCCGTCATCGGACACGGCCACGATGGCGGTGATGTCGACTCCGGGGAAGTCGCCGTGGGGCCGGACGTGGGTCTTGAGCCCGTTGAGCAGCGACGAAAGACCGGTACCGCCGCCGATGGAAACCACGCGCAGGGGCGAGTTCATGGCAGGCTTTGGTGGGGAAGATTGGGTCTTCCGGACTTTTGCCACCGGCCGCTAAGCTTCCGGGCTCCCGTCGGCGCCAAGCAAGGCGCGCAGAGCGGAGGATTTTCCGGCGAGATTTCTGAAATCGGAGTCCTGTCTGGCCATGATCCGGTTCCGCGGGTCGAGATCAATCGCACGTTTCAGGTTCTCATACGCCCCGGCTATGTCTCCCGCGAAGCCGCGACAAAGGGCGAGCGCGTAAAGAATGTTATCGCCCTCGGGTTGCAGGCGCAGGGCGCGGGACAGGTGATAATGCGCCTGATCGAGATCCCGGGCGTTCATTCGTTCCACTCCGAAATAGAAATGGTCTTCGGCGTTGCGGAATTCCATTTCTGGACCGGACATTTTGCGTTCGCAGATTTGCCCGTACGAACGGGCTTTGTCGGCGACGTGGGCGGCGGGTCCTCGGGCGGCTTCCCGGAAGAGGTGCAGGGCGTCTTCGTATTTCCGCCGGGAAAAGAGCCGGACCGCGGCGTCCCAGGTCTTGAGTTGCTGGTCGGCCGGGCGAAGGGGTTCCTGCGAGACCGCGGTGCCAGATCCGCTGTGGGTGATCGCGCTGGTGTGGAGGGTTAACGATTTTTTGGGGGGTGTCATAGGCGCGGCGCACGGGGCCGTCGTTCACGTTGAGTTTTAACAGACCCGCGCGCGGACTGCAAGCCGGACGGCCGGCCCGAGACCAGAGCCTGGTGGAAAGCGTACGACCCGGCGCCCGGCCAAACTGTTAACCTCATACTAATTCTGATGAGACTGCCGCTTTTTGTGCCAATTTTGACCGCTGCCGCCGGCCTTGTACCCGCCCTGGCATCGGGACAGACTTTCCAGGGAGCGGCCGCGATCGATGCCGCCATCAATCTGGCGATCCGGGAGGACAAAATTCCGGGCGCGGTGGTGCTGGTGGGACATGACGGCCAGGTGGTCTTTCGCAAGGCCTATGGGTATCGCGCCTTGCTGCCGGCCAAAGAACCGATGACCGTCGATACCGTTTTCGATGTCGCCTCACTGACAAAGGTAGTTGCGACGACCTCCTGCATGATGAGCCTGTTCGAACGGGGGAAGGTCAATATCGACGACCCGGTGACCGCCTATTTGCCGGAGTTTCAGGGGGGCCAAAGCGCCATCACGGTGCGGCAACTGATGACCCATTTTTCTGGATTCCGGCCGGATCTGGACCTCGAACCGGCATGGAGCGGCTACGACACGGGGATTCAGCGCGCGCTGCAGGATAAACCGGTGAATCCGCCGAATGCCAAATTCGTCTACAGCGACATCAATTTCATTCTGCTGGGAGAGATCATCCGGCGGGTGAGCGGGGTTCCGGAGAACGAGTATGTGCGGCAGATTCTGCTCGACCCGCTGGGCATGACGGACAGCGGCTACCTGCCCTCCGCCTCGCGCCGCGCCCTGATTGCGCCCACCGAAATGCAGAAAGACGGCACGATATTGCGCGGGGTGGTGCACGATCCGACGGCCAGGTACATGGGCGGGGTGGCGGGTCACGCGGGTCTTTTTTCAACCGCGAGCGATCTGGCGAAATTCTGTCAGATGCTGCTCGACGGAGGCGGCCTGTTTTCCCCGGCAACGATTCGCAAGTTCAGTTCACCGCATACGCCGGTCAATCAGCCGGTTCAGCGCGGGTTGGGCTGGGATATCGACTCCCCTTACTCGGGAAACCGGGGGGATTTGTTCCCCGTGGGGTCGTTTGGGCATACGGGATTTACCGGGACTTCCATCTGGATTGATCCGGCTTCCCGCAGTTATGTGATTCTGCTGGCCAATTCGGGGCATCCGCATCTGCGCAAGGCGATTACGCCGCTCCGGCGGCAGATCGCCACCATCACCGCGGCGGGTATCGGATATGAGCCACAGGTGCTTTCCGCGGCCCTTCCGAAGGTGCAGACGGGGCTGGAGGTTCTCGTCGCGAACCATTTCGCTCCTTTGCAGGGAAAACGGGTGGGAGTGATCACAAATCAGAGCGGCGTGGACCGGCAGGGCCGGCGGAATATCGACCTGATGCGGCGGGCGGGCGTTAAAGTGGAAGCGATTTTCTCGCCGGAGCACGGATTTGCGGGGGTGGAGGACAGGGAGAACATCGGGAATTCCACGGATCCTTCGACCGGAATCCCAATCTTCAGCCTTTATGGAAAGACTTTGCGACCCACACCGGAAATGCTGAAGGGTTTAAGTGCTTTGGTGTTCGATATCCAGGATATCGGAGTACGCTTCTATACTTTCGAATCGACGCTGCTTTATGCGATGGAAGAGGCGGCAAAGGCGCGAATTCCGGTTTATGTCCTGGATCGGCCGAACCCTTTGACCGGCATTCACGTCGAGGGGCCGATGCTGGATGCGTCGAACCTGTCGTTTGTGGGAGCGTATCCGCTGCCGCTGCGACACGGGTTGACGATCGGAGAACTCGCGATGCTGGAGAACGGCGAACGTCACCTGAATGCGGAGGTCCATGTGATCGAAATGGCGGGCTGGAACCGTGCGGACTGGTTTGACGCGACGGGATTACCGTGGATTAACCCGTCTCCGAACATCCGGAATCCGGAGGCGGCGCTCCTCTATCCCGGGTTGGGCATGCTGGAATATTCCCTCAACTATTCCGTCGGGAGAGGAACGGATGAGCCGTTTCAAAGAATCGGCGCGGACTGGATCGACGGCAACCGGCTGGCGGATTACCTGAGTTCCCGTGCCGTTCCGGGGGTGCGTTTTTATCCGGTGAAATTTACGCCCGCGTCGTCCCATTACGCGGGGAAGGAAGTGCAGGGAATCGGATTTGTGGTGACAAATCGGGACATCTTCAACAGTTCGCGTCTTGGTTTGGAACTGGCGGCGGCACTCGGGAAGCTCTATCCGGGGAAAATGGAGTTTGAGGTCAACCGGAAGCTGATCGGTAATGAGGCGGTGCTGAAAGCGCTGCGGGACGGCGGAGATGCCCAGGGCGCGGCCACGAAAGGGATGCCGGAGTTCGCCGCGGTTCGGGAGAAGTACCTTCTGTATCGCTGACTGTATTGACGCTCTGTAAAAGTTTGAAATTGCACAAAAAAAGGCAGCCTTACGGGCTGCCTTTTTTGCTATAGATGGAAACGTGGACGCAAGGATGCTGTTAAGCGGCTGCGGCGGCCGTGGTTTTTTGCGGCGCCGTTCTGGCAACGGTGTTCTTGTTCTTGCTGCCCGGCGGGCGGCCGCGTTTTTTGGCTTCCGACATCCATGCCGGCGGTCTGCCCCGGCGCCTTCCGCGACCGGCGGCCAGACGCTCCAGACTCAATATCGCTTCTTCCAGCTGCTCTCTTTCCTGACGAAGCTCGGCCAGGATTTTCGATACGTCCATTTTGGTGACTCCTGTATATCTGTTTCGAAGTAGCACCTGTAGTTCGCATTACTGTTCCGTAACCGGAACGAGAGCGTAAATACTTGGTGCAGTGCCTAGTTAATTTTGTAACCCATTTCCCCTAGCCCGCGCAAGAGTTTTGTTCTATTTTTGGAACGAATTTTGTTTAGTTCAGTACCAGCACCCTCCCCGGGGCTAATTGGACGGATCAAAAACGGCCTTTTTCGCACCCCGCCGCCAATAAAAATAAAAGGGAAGACCGATTAAAATCAACACGATTCCGGTGATTGCCTGGCGCGGTTTGTCGATGAGCGTGCGCAGTTCGAGCACGAATGCGCCGGCCAGAAAAAGCGCGGGCACCACCGGGTATCCCAGGGTTTTATACGGACGGGGGAGCTCGGGCCGTTTCCTTCTCAGAACAAAGACCGACGCGGCGGCCATCGCGTAGAGGATCCAGCTGCCGAATATCACGAAATTAAACAGGTCGTCGTATTTGCCGGAGAGCACCAGCACGCAGGACCAGCCGGTGAGCATCATGATGGACACGCCCGGGGTGTGAAACGCGGGATGAACGCGGGCCGCGGATTTGAAGAACAGGCCGTCGCGGGCGGCGGCGTACGGCACTCTGGCGCCCGACAGGATGGACCCGTTCAGGGCCGCGAAAATGGAGATCATGGCGGCTACGGAGACGGCCGCGGCGCCGGCCGGTCCCTGGACGCGCTGCATCATCTCGGCGGCGACGAGTTTGTGGTCCGCCACCTCCTGGGGAGTCAGCACACGGAAGTAGGCCCAATTGGCGAGCATATATATCGCAATTACGACGGCCGTCCCCCCAATCAGGGCGAGCGGGAGATTTCGCTTCGGGTTCTGGACCTCGGAAGCAACCATGCCGACGTTATTCCACCCGTCGTACGCCCAAAGGGCGGCCACCAGAGCGGCGATAAACCCGGTTTGAAGAGGCGGAACAGAGAGTGGGACTGCATGCGCGGCCGGATGGGAATAAAAAAGTCCGGCAATAATGACGAAGGCAATCAGGGCGACTTTGACCACGGTGACGGCAATCTGGACGTTGCCCCCGATGCGGACACCGAAGTAGTTAATCATTCCCAGAACCAGGATCAAAACCAGAGCAAATATCTGGCCAAATTTTATGGGCACCGGGCCGAGCGAGAACCAGACCCTCTCGAATTCGGGGATGAAGTGCGCGGTGTACTCGAAAAAAGCGGTGGCCAGTGTAGCGATAGAACCACTTTTCGCCACGGACAGTTGTGTCCAGCTGTACAAATAGCCCCACATTGGCCCGTATGCCTCCGTGAGATAAACGTATTCGCCTCCGGCGCCGGGCATCGCCGCGGCAAGTTCCGCGTAGGTGAGAGCGCCCGCCATGGAGAGCGCGCCGCCCACCACCCAGACGACGAACACCATCTGCACGGTGCCGACGCTCTGAATCATCGCCTGCGGAACCCGGAAAATACCGCTCCCGATTACCGTGCCGACGACAATGGCGAGGGCCGCCGCCAGACCCAAATCCCTGCGAAGCTCTGTCATGAATTCCGTTTCCTTTCCTGCACCGCAAATGAAGCCAGATATCCCACGCTGAAAGTCGCTGAACTGCCGATCAGAACCCACCAGGTAAAGGGAATTTTGGTCGCGAACTTAACGAAAACCATGACAATGGCCCCGGCCACCACGCCTGTAATGGCGGCGCGCTCCCCCGGCCGTTTCGTCAAAACGCCCAGGAGAAAGACGCCCAGCAGGATCCCGAGAGTCACGGACGCAATGGACAGACCGGACTCGAGCACCGAACCCCACTGGCTGGCCAGGAGCGCGATGGCGGCGAGAACCGCTCCCCAGAACACCGTGGAAAGGCGGGAAACCCGCAGGTAATGTTCCGGGGAGTGCCGGGATTGCGTGAGTGGCTGGTAGAAATCCACCACGGTGGCGGAGGCGAGCGAGTTCAGCGCCGCCGAAAGGTTGGCCATGGCCGCGGCCAGAATCGCGGCCATGGCGAGACCGGCGATGCCGACCGGAAGGGCTTCCCAGATGAAGGCGGGGTAGAGCCGGTCGGGCGCGCCCTGAATCGGTTTTCCCTCCCGCAGAACCCACAGCATGATGCCGATTGTCAGAAAAAGAGAAAACTGTACAAATATGACGAGCCAGCTGGAGAGCAGGGCGAGCCGGCTCTGGCGTTCGTTTTTCGCGCTGAGCAGCCGCTGGACTACAAGCTGGTCGGTGCCATGGCTGGCGGTGGTCAGGAAGCAGCCGCCGATCAGCCCCGCCCAAAACGTGTAGGGCGCTGTCCAGGACCAGTGGAAATCGAAGACCTGCAGTTTTCCCGCGGCGCCTGCGGCGTCGAGCACATGCGGCAAACCGCCGGGGATCTTTCCCGCCAGGATAACGAAGCTGACGCCGGCGCCCAGCACATACATGATCATCTGGATCACGTCGGTCCAGATGACGGCCGTCATGCCGCCTTCGAAAGTGTAAAAAAGTGTCAGGAAAATGATCAGAAATATCGATGCCATGCCGCCGGTATGCAGAATGATGGAGATCACGATCGAGACGGCGAATACCCGCACTCCTTCGGCGAGCGCCCGGGTGATCAGGAAGATTCCCGCCGTGACCTTCCGGATGTGCGGGCCGAAACGGCGCTCCATGAGGGCGTAGGCAGTGAGAAGCTGTCCCTCGAAGTACTGCGGAAGAAAAATTGCCGAGATCACGATGCGGGCCAGCAGGTAGCCGAAGACTACCTGGAGGAACACGAGGCTTCCGCGGTAGGCGAGCGGCGGCGTGCCGATGATGGTCAGCGTGCTGGTTTCCGCCGATACGATGGAGAGCGCGATAGCCCACCACGGGGCGGACCGGCCGCCGAGGAAGTAATCTTTCAGCGATTTCTGCGACTGGCGGAAGCGCGCGCCGAACCAGGTGACCGCGGCGAGATAGGCGAGGATGACAGCGAGATCAATGGTTCGCAAGCGGAATTCCCATAAGACTTGGGCGATTGTAACAGTTCGGGCGAGCAAAAATGCGGAAGTGGGAACAAGCGGACCAGCACGCGCGTCAACTGCAACTGCGGGCATTTGATTGCTGGAACGGCACGGGTTCGGTATACTCCGCTTTTGCCGTTCCTCTTGGGATATTCTCTTAAGACGGCCAGAAGCGGACCGGCAATTCGACAAAGAGGCGGGAGGCAACAGAAGTGCATCATCGTTTAATCAAAATCACACTTGGGCTGGTGGCAGTCGCAGCAACGGCACCCACCGGCGCGTGGGCGTATCCGGCCCCGGCGCCTGAACCCGCACCCCAGGCACAGCAGGAATCGCCTTATAAGGATCAGGGCGAATACGATCTCGCCAATGCCGCAGGCAAAGAAACGGATCCTGGCAAGAAGCTCGACAAGCTGAAGGAATGGGAGCAGAAGTATCCCGACAGCAAGCTGAAGAGCGCTCGTACCCTGATGCAGGCTCAGGCTCTCCTCGGCAGCGCCATGGCTGCCTATGGCAAGACCACGCCTCCGGAACTGCTGGATTCCGGTCAGAAAGCGGCCAAACAGATTCTCGACAATCTGGACAACTATTTCGCCGCCGGCGCGAAACCCGCGGGAGCCACCGATCAGCAGTGGGCGGACGCGCGCAAGACGTTTGAACTGCAGTCGCATTCCGTGCTGGGCTGGATCGCGTTCGCGAAGAAGAGCGACCCCGAAGCCGAAACGGAGTTCAAAAAGATTCTCGAACTGGCTCCGGATTCCGCGCAGGTTTCTTACTGGTTGGGCAGCGTGATCATCCGCCAGAAGAATGTGGCGCGGTACTCCGAAGCGCTGTACGATCTGGCGCGGTCGCTCACGGTGACGGGCGCGAATGCACTGCCTCCCGCCGCGGCGGGTCCGGCGGCGGATTATCTGAAGCGCGCGTACGTCGGCTATCACGGCGACGATTCCGGGCTGGACGATTTGAAGAAACAGGCTGCCGGGGCCGCTCTGCCTCCCGCCGGTTTCCATATCGACAGCGTTGCGGAACTGGAAGCGAAGAAGTTCGGCGATATCGAAGCGTTCAACAAAGCGCATCCCGATATCGCGCTCTGGCGTCAGATTCGCGACGCTCTGAAGGGTGAGCAGGGCGATACGTACTTCGGCACCGTGAAGGGTTCGCAGATCCCGCCCGAGAACATCGGCACGTTCAAAGGTAAGGTGGTGTCCGTCAACGATAAGGATCTGGTGGTGAACGTCGACAACGCCGGGGGTGACGCGACGCTGAAGTTCGAGCACGCGCTGAACCAGAAGGCGATCAATGCCGGCGACTCGCTGGAGTTCAAAGCCGTGGTGGAATCGTTCACCAAAGAGCCTTACATGCTGACTCTCTCGGTGGACGACCCGAAGGAAGCGATCAAGGGCCTGCCCGACAACGCGTTCTCCTCGGCCGCGCCGACCAAAAAGGCCGCGCCGAAGAAGGCCGCACCGAAGAAGAAGTAGTTCGCCCACCCTCGCCGCCGGGCCCCGGTCCGGTCTTCCTGCCTTGTCTGCTCCAGACAGGGTCCGGCGGCGAGGGTTCGCTTTTCCTCCCCGTTTCGTCCCGTTCGCATTCCCCTCCTTCCGTCCCCTTTCCCACATCGGTCCGCGCGGTTGTTAAGATGAGGGTGCAGTATGCCTCTGTATGAATATAAGTGCCACTCCTGTGGCAAAGTTTTCGAAGTGATCCAGAAGTTTTCCGATCTGCCCCTGACGGTCCATGAAGAATGCGGCGGCGCGACGGAGCGGTTGTTGTCGGCGCCTGCCTTCCATCTCAAGGGATCCGGGTGGTACGCCACGGATTATGCGAAAGGGAACGGCCAGTCGATGCCGAAACCCGCGGATACGAAATCGGGCGATTCCGCTTCCGGCGAATCCAAAGGCGACGGCGGGTCGTCTGAGAAGAAAGCGGAAACGAAGAGCGATTCGGGAAGCAGTTCCCCGGATTCTTCTTCGACAACCGCGAAAACGGAAACCAAAAGTTCGGCTTCCGATACGAAATAGCGTTCCAAAGCCATGCTTGCCACCAGCACCGTCGCTGAAGAGATTCTGGACCTGAAGCGGGACCGCAGGGCCATTCTGCTCGCTCACCACTACCAGGAAGCCGAAATACAGGAACTGGCCGATTATGTCGGCGACAGTCTGGAACTGGCGCGGAAAGCGCGCGAGGCGGAAGGCGACGTGATCGCGTTCTGCGGCGTCTGGTTCATGGCGGAGACGGCCAAGGTGCTGAATCCTTCGCGGATCGTGGTGGTTCCGGACAAGGACGCGAGCTGCAGTCTGGTGGAGGGGTGTCCGGTGGAACCGATCCGGGAGTACCGGCGGCGCAATCCGGAACATGTCATCGTCAGCTACATCAACACTTCCATCGAAGTGAAGGCGGAGTCCGACATTCTGTGCACGTCACGCAACGCCGTGCAGGTGGTCAACTCGATCCCCGAAGAGAAGACGGTGCTGTTCCTGCCGGATCGCAATCTCGGGGCTTACGTGCAGCAGCAGACCGGCCGGAAAAACATGAAGATCTGGCAGGGATCCTGTATTGTGCACAATACGTTTCCCGTGCGGCGGTTGCTTGACGCGAAGGCGGCGTATCCCGATGCCGTTGTCGTATCGCATCCCGAATGCCCGGCGGACGTGCTGCGGAACTCGGATTTCATCGGGTCCACTTCCGCAATCATCGACTATTGCGGGTCGAGCCCGGCCCGCGAGTTCATCGTGATGACGGAGAGCGGCGTGAATTTCTCACTGGAGCGCGTGGCGCCCGGTAAGAAGTTCCATTACGTGGCCAACGAGAACTGCAACTGCAGCGAATGCCCGTTCATGCGGCTGAATACGATGGAGAAAGTGCGCGACTGTCTGCTGCATCTGGAGCCGCGGGTTGAGATTCCCGGGGACCTGATGGCGCGGGCGCTGGTGCCCCTCGAACGCATGCTGGCGATCCGGTAAGGATTTCGGCCAAGACCATTACGTGCCACTCACCGACAAATTCGGACGCATCCACGACAATCTCCGGATCAGTGTCACGGACCGGTGCAATATCCGCTGTTTCTACTGCATGCCGGAAGAAGGCGTCCAGTTTACCGACCGTGCGGAGATTCTGAGTTTCGAAGAGATCGAGCGGTTCGTGCGCGCCGCCGTGCCGCTGGGTGTCACGAAGCTGCGGCTGACCGGCGGAGAGCCTCTGGTGCGCCGGGATCTGCCGCGGCTGATCGAGCGGTTAGTGGTAATTCCCGGGATTCGCGACATCGCGCTGACCACCAACGCCGTGCTGCTGGGGAAATACGCCAGCGATTTATACAGCGCGGGGCTGCGCCGGCTGAATATTCATCTGGATACGCTCGACCGGGCACGTTTTCTGCAGATCACGCGGCGCGACGACTTGCCCCGCGTGCTGGCGGGGATCGACGAAGCCGTGCGGGTCGGATTCGAGAAGATCAAGTTCAATGTGGTGGCCGTCAAAGGGCTGATTGAGCCGGATATTGTGCCGATGGCGCGGTTTTGCAGGGAGCGTGGCTTCGAGCCCCGGTACATCGAGTTCATGCCGCTCGACTCGCAGGCCCTGTGGGGCCGCAAGCGCGTGCTGACGGCGGATGAGATGATCGCCATGATCTCGGAAGAGATCGGTCCGCTGGAAGCCGTGCCCGACGCGGATCCGCGCGCGCCCGCTACCGAATACCGTTATGCCGATGGCGGCGGACGCGTGGGCTTCATCGCCTCCGTCAGCAAGCCGTTCTGCCTGAACTGCAACCGGATCCGCCTGACGTCCGACGGGAAACTTCGCTACTGCCTGTTTGCCATCGACGAGACGGATGTGAAGGGTCTGCTGCGAAGCAACGCGAGCGACGAAGAGATCGCGGCGGTGATCCGGCAGAATGTCGCGGAGAAGTGGCTCGGGCACGAAATTAATTCGGTTAAGTTCGTGCCGCCGCCGCGGCCGATGTACGCCATCGGCGGCTAGTTTTTTACTTTCACCTTGTGGAACTTCTTTCCACAAGTGGTGTCTATCCCATTAACAACACACGCACGCAGCTCATTCGAGCGACCGGTCCATTTCGAAAAATTTAAAATTTAAAGCCGCTGCGAAAGGGAGAACTTTATGTTCGATCAGACTTTCGTCAATACGCAGGCGCACGCCCGGAGACCGTGGACTGTCGTGGCCTCGCTGACTTTGCAAACAGGACTGGTGGCTGTGGCCATTATCCTGCCGATGCTCCATCCGGAAATTCTTCGCCCGAAGCTCGAAGTGCCTTTGTATTTGCCGATGCGGCCGAAGCCGCAGCCGGTCCAACCCGAACAGGTGGTGACGCAACGGGCCGCGACCAGTTCGCCGCGGCCGGAGTTCCGACCCATGATTATGGTGCCAACCAGAATTCCTGAACATGCCGCGACTCTGGCGGATGCGCCGGAAATCGCGGGGCCGGCTTTTCCGGGCTCGATGTCCGGGTCTTATGCCGTGATTCCTGGCGCTACCGGCATTCTGCCGGAGCGCAGGCCTTCGCCACCCCAGCCTGCCGCACCGGTAGTCAAGCCGGAGACCCCGAAGGGCCCGATGCGCGTCGGCACCGGGGTGCAGGCGGCGAGGCTGCTGTTCGGGCCGAAGCCGCCCTATCCGGCGCTGGCGAAAGCCGCGCGGGTGCAGGGGACGGTGCGGATTACCGCGGTGATCGGCACGGACGGAACAATCCGAAACCTCCAGCTGATCAACGGGCCCTCGCTGCTGGTCAAGGCCGCGCTGGATGCGGTGCAGCAGTGGCGATATCAGGCGACCATGCTGAACGGCAGCCCGGTGGAGGTGATCACGGAAATCGACGTGAACTTCACCCTAAGTCAGTGACTCCGATCTGCCGATAGTTCATTAGCTGTATGCCGCGCTGCTCCAGTACCGTCCGCGTCCGCGGAGAGAGCAGCGCGGCCAACTCGGCTGCGCGGCTTTCCTTGAGCCGCGTCGCCGCGCCGCGCAACTCCGGGCCCAGGTGGCCGGGGTGACACATGAATTCGGTCAGGCCGGGAGGCAGCTTTTCGAGCGTGGCCGCGAGGCTTCCTTCATTGAGGGTGCCGGTGATCTGGAAGCCCGTGAAGTGGTCGGTGAACCGCAGTCCGTCGAGCGTCGACGCGAAGCGGGGGCGCATGAGCCGCATGGCCACGGAGACGCCGCGTTTGGTCAGGCGCGTACCGGGATCGATACCGAAATCGAAAGGCCGGCGAACCCAGGGGATATTGAACTCGCGTGCGATGCGGGCGACGGCGCTGAGCACCGGCGGTAACAGGTGGGTGTGCTTGTGGGTATCGAGGTGGCTGGGGCGGATGCCCGCTGCGACGATCTTCCGGACCTGCGCGGCGAGTTCGTCGTACACGCGCAATTCCCGGCGCCAGAGCGCGCCCATGAGGGCCTGCAGGGTTGCGGGCAATTCGCGCCGGGGATCCAGCACGCTGCGGCCCTGCACCAGAACAAGGTGAACGCCGATGTCGAGCGACGGCGTCTCGCCCGCGAGACGGACGGCGTCCTCGAAGCCGTCGCCATTGGCCATGAGCGTGGTCGCCGTGAGGATGCCACGGCGATGCGCTTCCACGATGCCGGCATTCACGTCCCGCGTGAAACCGAAATCGTCGGCGTTCACGATCAGCCGGATCTTGCTCAGCCGGACATCGCTCAGCCGGATATCGCCGCCCATCAGAACAGGGTCAGCCGGATGGTGAGAAACTTCTTCGGATTCTTGTGGACGTCCGCCAGCAGGCTGTTCAGTTCGCGGGAAACGCCCGTGGCGGAATCATAGAGCTGCGGGTTGACCATCAGCTGTCCCAGCGTGCCCTGGCCGGCGTTCAGGCGATCGACGGTGGTGCCGACCTTTTGCAGAATCGCGGAGAGCTGTTTGGAAATCTCGTCGTCGGTCAGCAGTTTGCCCGCGGTGCCCTTGCCGGCATTCAGGTTGTCGAGCATCTTCTTCGCTTCCTGAATGGTGGCGCGGGTTTCGTCGGCGATGGCGGGATCGTACAGCAGCTTGCCGGCGGTGCCCTTGCCCTGCTGCACCTGGGCCATCATGTCGTCGGTGCGCTGCATCAGGCGGCGGAAATCGTTGTACAGCTCATCGCTGTAAAGCACCTTACTGATGGTCCCGTTGCTGTTCTTGACGTCCTTGACCAGTTGCCCCACTTCGCCGGCCACGGAATTCAGGCGGTCGTAGAGGGAATCGTCTTTCAGCAGTTTGCCCAGGTTGCCCTGGCCGGCGTCCACCACGGCCAGCAAGCCATCCACGCGGCCGAGAATGGTCTGGAACTGGGCAAGCAGTCCGGCAGCCTGCGTGAGGATTTCCGGGATGTCCTGATTGGTGACGGAGGCGATTTCGCCGCCCGGCGCGACGTGCTTCGGATGAGTGCCCTTGGTGATATTGATGTACTTGTCGCCCAGCAGGTTAGAGGCGCTGATGGCGGCGCGGGAATCGTCGGGAATCAGTTCCAGATACTTGCGCTGCAGTTTCATCCGGATCTCGACGGTGCGCTGCGGCTCATGCGAGCCGGAAAGCTGCACTTTGGCGATGTGACCGACGAAGATGCCGTTCAGGCGCACCTGGGCGTTTTCCGCCATGCCCGCGGAATCCTGCATGTAGGTGCGGAGTTCGAACTCGCCCGACAGAAAATTGCTCTGCGAGGTCAGAAGGAAGATCAGCGCGCCCGCGATCACCATCGCCACGGCGGCCAGAATGCCCACGCGCAACTGCGCCCAGCTGACTTTTTTTTGCGATGCCATAGTCTCTCTTGCGCCGCCGGTTCTTACGCCGCGGACTCCTTTTCCGGACGCTTGACGAATTTCGAAATATACGGGTCCGTGCAGGCTTCCAGCGCCTGTTGTTTTCCCTCAAAAACCAGACGGCCCTCACGCAGGACCATATAGATGGTATTGGTGCCCGAATCGCCGGCCGGGTCGAGCCGGCCACTTTCCGGATTGTACCGGAAGTTCGTCACCAGGTTGCCGTCCTGATAGCGGTGCGTCACCACCAAAGCCGTCGTATTGTCCACATCGCGTTCCTTGATGATGAGGGCCATGATGGTGTGGGCCGTGATCGGGTCGAGACCCGCGGTGGGCGAATCGTAAAGGAGCAGCGGCGGTTTGGTGACCACCGCGCGGGCGATGGCCACGCGACGGCGCATGCCGCCTGAAAGTTCGCTCGGGTACTTATCGAGAGTATGTTCGAGCTCCACGAAGCGCAGGGAATCCCGCACGGCGGGTTCCATCCTGTCGCGCGGCATGCGGTTCGCCGTCTGATTCAGCAGGGGATAGGCGACATTCTGCGCGATCGTCATGGAATCGAACAGGGCGCTGTCCTGAAACAGCATGCCGAGGCGGGCGCGCAGGGCGAACAACTCCTGTTCGGGCTTCCTGGTGACGTCTTCGCCAAAGAGAAAAACCCGCCCCTCCGAGGCGCGATTCAGGCCCATGGCGGTCTTGAGGAGCACGGTTTTGCCGCTGCCGGCCGCGCCGAGGATGATGCGTGTTTCGCCTTCTTTGACGTCGAACGAAAGTTTGTCGAGCGCGCGAGTATCGTCGTCAAAGACGACGCTGACGCCTTCGAAGCGAAGCAGGCTTTGGCCGGGAGACTGGGAAGCCGACGGAGAAGAAGCTTCGCTCATCAGTTCCCCGAATACTTGACGAAGATCAGGCCCATGAAGAGGTTCAGAACCAGAATGGCGACGGAGGCCGCAACCATGGCCTGGGTGGTCGCTTTGCCGACGCCCTGGGTGCCGCCCGACGCGCGCAGGCCATAAAAGCAGCCGATCAGCGAAATGACGAACGAATAGACGAAGGGCTTGAGCAGACCCTGGACCACGTCGCTCCACAGCAGAGCGCGCCAGCATTGCGACCAGTATTGGGCCCAGTCGAGATCGTAGATCAGTTTTCCGATGATCCAGCCGCCCAGCATGCCGACTGCATCGTCAATCACCGTCAGGCAGGGCAGCATGATGGCGATGGCGATCATACGGGGAGTGACGAGTTTCTGTACCGGGTCCGTGCCGAGCGCGCGCATGGCATCGATCTGCTCGGTCACTTTCATGGAGCCGAGTTCGCTGGCGATGCCGGACGCGTTGCGCCCCGCGACCATCAGGGAGGTCAGCACCGGGCCGAGTTCCCGCACGAGGATGATGGACACGACGGTGCCGGTGCGGCCGGTCT
Source organism: uncultured Acidobacteriia bacterium (assembly GCA_903851195.1). Classification (GTDB taxonomy): domain Bacteria; phylum Acidobacteriota; class Terriglobia; order Bryobacterales; family Bryobacteraceae; genus BOG-234. The sequence goes on along the minus strand of CAINNJ010000019.1, from coordinate 45,699 downwards.
GCCCGTATTGCTGGAGCGCACGGCCCATCTGGAGCGCCATCACCGCGCCGGAGAAGAATCCGGTGAGCAGCACGATGGGCATACTGCCGACTCCGAGAGAGTCCATCTGCAGCTTGATGTCGTCGAGATAGTGCGGTTTACGGGTGACGTTACGAAGCGCCCGGCCCGTGAGCAGGTAGAAGTCCTGGATCGCCAGTATCGGGCCCTTCAGAAAGTCGAACACTGTTGTAAGTGGTTTGCTGTTCTTTCGATGCCTGTGTCTACGAAACCGATGCTAGCATACGAGTGATCCCATGAAGGGTTTAACGGACATCCCGGGAATTCTGGTCGGTCATGCCACGGACGGCGAAGCGCTGACGGGCTGTACGGTAATCCTGTGCGGCGTTGACGCGGTGGGTGGCGTGGATGTGCGGGGTTCCGCCACGGGGTCGTGCGAACTGGAAGCTTTGAATCCCGGTCATGTTGCGCCGCATGTGCATGCCATCGTACTTTCGGGGGGCAGTGCGTTCGGTCTGGAAGCGTCTTCCGGCGTGCGCCGGGTGCTGGAAAAACGCGGGATCGGTTTCGACACAGGCGTCGCGCGTGTGCCGATTGTGCCGGGGGCGATTCTGTACGATCTCGCGATCGGGCGGGCCGATGTGCGGCCAGGGCGGGAGATGGGCGAGAAGGCGGCGCTGGCGGCCAGCGACGCGGCGGTCGCGGAAGGGAATGTGGGCGCGGGCACGGGCGCGACGGTCGGCAAGATCTTTGGGATGAAACAGGCCATGAAGAGCGGCATCGGCAGTGCGTCGCTGACGCTGGGTTCGGGCGTGATGGTGGCGGCGCTGGTGGCGGTCAACGCTCTGGGCGACGTGATCGATCCGCAGAATGGCCGGATTCTCGCCGGGGCACGGAAGGCGCCAGGGAGCCGGGAGTTCGTCAACTCGGCGGCCGCGATGCGGCACGGATTGCCGGAGGCCGCTCCGTTCCGGGGCAACACCACGCTGGCGGTGATTGCGACGAATGCGCGGCTGGACAAGGTGCAGGTGAATAAAGTAGCGGCGCTGGCGAGTCTGGGCGTCGCGCGGACCATTTCGCCGGTGAACACGATGGCGGATGGCGATATGACGTTTGCGATTTCGCTGGGGAAAGAGAGCGCGAACGTGGATGCGGTGGGCGTCGCGGCGGCTGAGGTACTCGCGATGGCGGTGATTCGGGCGGTGCGTGCGGCGAAAAGCGCGGGCGGCGTGCCGGGGCTGGCGGGGTAGGCGGGCTTAGAAAAGCATGAGCTGACCCTTGCGCTTGCGAAGGTCTTTCTGGTTTAACCCGGTTAGCCGGACCCGAGCTGCGGGGCCGAGCAACCTGTCCCGCTCGTTCCGAACTCGTTCGCGGCCTGTGTCTAAAATACTCTCAGCGTTGTCTATCCGAAGAGTTGAGCATTTCCGCAATTGTCGCATTTATATACGGAAAAGGGGATGCGCTCGGCACCCGGGCCTGGAATTATACCTGGGATTGATGCCGAGATCTGTTTGTAGACCCCGGCAGCGCATACTCCACAAGGCCAGGTCGACGATTCGATAAGCCGTGAACCTCCCGCATTGCCTTTAAGCTGTCTGATCAAATCGTCAACGCGTGCCCGAAAGGTATAAGCGGAGAGGTCGCATTCCACCTGCTCCCTAACAACGTATTTATCCAGGATTCTATTGACAAGCGGCATTGCTGGATCTCTCGGGAAAAGCCGCTCCAGATTGGTTTCGTCTCGTCTGTGCTCCCAAAAAGGAAAGCCGTTCCGTCCGGCAATCATTGACCACAAGATCTTGGCGAGGGGAAAGAGGTCGAGTGCAGCCCCCACTTCGCCTGCTTCTAAACGTACACGGGGATAAGCCCAAGGGGGCATCCATTCGTGGCTTCCCACCCGCTCCACGGTTCTGGTCAAGCGGTCTCCAGACGACTCCTGGAAGAATACGATCCCGAAATCACCAAGTACAAGCTCACCTGACTCTGCGACGAAAATATTCTCGGGCTTTATGTCGCGGTGGATAATCTGTTGTTTATGAATCTCCCAAACCGCGTCCACCAAAGGGCTGAACGCCTCGAGTGCCGCCAACGCATTCCCCCGATAACGATTCAAGTGTTTGTCCAGGGTTCCCGACGGATGATATTCAGTCACGATGAAACGTTCGGAAACGTTTGCGTGTAGCAATTTAAGAACCGACCGATTGTTCCTGAGGGCTGATAGTGCCTGTACTTCTGCCTTCAACCTTCCGATTGCCTGCTCGTCCTCCTGTTGATCGCCAGATTTAATGTTGAAATGCTTTAACGCGCCCAAGGAAGTACTCGGATCCGTCGCTCCGAGGGACGTAATTGTCTGCGCGAACCTCGAAAAGTCTACGTCTCTATGCTGGATTTTGGCGGTTGCCTCGCTCAGCTGTTTTCTCAGTTCTTCTGCTGCTCTTCGTCTCTGCTGAACCCGTTCGGGGCTGCGGACCAAATAGACCGTTCCTTGGCCCCCGCGGCCGAGGATCTTTTCCCGAGGTGGATCACCTGAATCTTGTATTGGTTCCCACCCGTCAAAACTCGACATCTCGCGGCCTCCTGAGCGCCAGACCAGTTTACATTAGTAAGATATTCAAAGCCAACTGAGACTCCCGATATCGAGATTTTGACCCCTAAACCGGCAAAATCCACACATTTAAGATTAAGTAGAGAACGGCCGCGCGGGCCGAATTGATAGTAATGGAACATCTGTGTCGAGTGTGCGGCACAAAACAAGTGCGACTATCTCAAGCGAACGGGGCAGGGTTCGCAGCTACCGAAGTTCCTTCACCGGAATGGTGAAAGCGGCCGTATTGACCACGCCATTCCGTTGAAACTGCACCCAGACGCGGTACATGCCGGCGCGCGGGAAGAAAACGTTGAACTGCACTTCCGGCTTACCGTCCGCGTAGATGGGGTGCTCGTGGATGCCCTCGACCAGATCGCTGCCGGCGGCCAGCAGATGCCCCCAGGCGCCGAGGTACGGTTCGAGCCCTTCGCCCGGTGACAAGGTGAAGAAGAGCATCGTCTTACGGCCGGGGACCGGGTCCGGCGGGTCCATTTTCAGCGCAATCGTCAGATTCGTGGCGGTTTTGGGAGCCAGATCCGGGGCAGGATTGCCGACCGATTCCGCAATCGACTTGTCGTAGCCTGCCGTCGTGAGATAACGCGGCAGCAACTGCGGCGTGCCGCCGGCCGGATAGCAATCCGCCAGCAGGCGATAGATGCCCGGTTTCGGCAGGGTGGTCCGGTAACGGAAGACGCCGTCCACGCCGAGCACCGGATGGTCATGAACGAATGTTTCCAGATCCGCGCTCACCAGGAACAGATGGAAGAACTTTTCGTGCACCACTTCAAACTTTGTGGCGCGCCGATGAGTTCGCGGGTCGATCAGTTCGAAGCTCAGCTCGACCGGCTCCCCGGCGGGCACCTGGGGTGGGTTGACGGTCAGATTCAGACCGTATTCCATCGGCTGCTGAATTCCCGCTTCCAGCGCCATGCCGCAGCGCGGGCACTTCCCGGGCGTCTTCGAACGCACATCCGGATCCATGGGGCAGGTGTATTCGACAGCAGGCGCGCCTTGCTGGGCGCCCGCCACCACCACCATCACCGGGATGAGCCACGCCCCGCGCATCTAGGCTGACGGCGGGGGCACGGGCCATTTCGCGGTTGTCGTTGCGCCGCCATCCACCGCAATTACCTGTCCGTTGATGTAGTTCGCGGCCGGCGAGGCGAGGAACACGGCGACGGGCGCGATATCTTCCGGCGTCCCGAGCCGGTCGATGGCTTGCATGCCCTTGCGCCATTCATCCATGGCTTCCGATTGCCACATCGCGCGGTTCAGATCGGTCAGAATGAAGCCCGGCGCGATGCAGTTCACCTGAATGTCGTAGGGCGCCCATTCGGCGGCGAGCACTTTCGTCAACTGGCCTACCGCGCCCTTGGTCATGGCGTAAACCGAGACGTACGGCAGGCCGGTGAAGGTGGTGAAGCTGCCGATGTTCACGATCTTGCCGCCTTTGCCGCGCGTAATCATCGCTTTGCCGACAAGCTGGGTCAGTTCCGACAGGCCATGCAGGTTGGTCTGCATGATGAGCGAGTACTGCTCCGGCGTGTAATCCTCGAAGCGCTTGCGGATATTCATGCCCGCGACATTGGCCAGAATATCCACGTCGCCGGCTTCCCGCGCGGCATTCTGAATGGACGCCGAACTCGTCATATCGAGTTCGATGGCGCGGCCGTTCAGCTCTTTCGCGAGAGCTTCCAGCTTGTCCTTCGAGCGTGCGGCGAGCACGACGTTCGCCCCGGCGGCATGCATGCCTCGCGCGATGGCCAGGCCGATTCCGCGGCTGGCGCCGGTGATCAGCGCAGTCTTTCCTTGCAGTGAAAAAGGGTTCAAAGCGATATTCTCTCATCCGGCAGGCCGTCCGGACATGTTGCTACATTGAATATAGATATGAGCTTTTCCGATTCCTTTTTCGCCGTAAAGTTCGGGATCACGCGGCGGGATCTGGAAAACTACCTGGGTGATGCGTTGTCGCGTGGTGGCGACTACGCCGACCTGTACTTCGAATATCTCGCGACGAGTTCGATCAGCATCGACGAATCGATCGTGAAAAGTGCCACGCAGGGCGTGTCGCTCGGCGTGGGAGTGCGTGTGATTGCGGGGGAACGAACGGGCTACGCCTATTCCGACGACCTGAGCCCGGAGAAGATCCGGCACGCCGCGCAGGTTGCCGCCATGATTGCGGCCGGGCCCGCCAAAGTGGAGAAAACGCCTCTCGAAGAGGGGCAGAAGCGAAATCTGTATCCGGTGCTGACCGCGCCGAATGAGACCGGTTTCAAAGAGCGCGTGGAACTGGCGCAGCGGGCCGACCGGGCCGCGCGCGGTTACGATTCGCGCATCTTTCAGGTGCAGGTCACGTATGCCGACAACCTGCGGCAAGTGCTGGTGGCCACCAGCGACGGCGTCCTCAATTATGACCGGCAGCCGCTGGCGCGCATGAGCGTCCTCGCGCTCGCCAAAGAGGCCGACGGCGTGCCGCAGCAGGGCCACGCGGGCGGCGGCGGGCGCTATGAGCTCGAGTGGTTCCAGAAGGAGCGGCCGCCCGAGTATTTCGCCACCGAAGCGGCGCGTCAGGCGATTGTGCAGTTGGGCGCGGCGGATGCGCCGGCGGGCGAACAGATCGTGGTGCTCGGGCCGGGGTGGCCGGGTGTGCTGCTGCATGAGGCGGTGGGTCACGGCCTCGAAGCGGATTTCAACCGGAAAGGCGTGTCGGCGTTCAGCGGGCGCATCGGGCAGCAGGTCGCCAGTCCCCTCTGCACCATCATTGACGATGGCACCATCGGCGGGCGGCGCGGCTCGCTCAACGTGGACGACGAAGGCAACCAGACGCAGCGCAACGTGCTGATCGAAAATGGCGTGCTGCGGGGCTATCTGCAGGACAATCTTTCGAGCCGAATCCTGGGCGCGACGCCGACCGGCAGCGGCCGGCGTGAGAGCTACGAACACATCCCCATGCCGCGCATGACGAACACGTTCATGCTGGCGGGTGAGAGCGATCCGGAAGAGATCATCCGCTCCGTGCCGCGCGGGCTTTATTGCGCCAATTTCGCGGGCGGGCAGGTGGACATTACGAGCGGGAACTTCGTGTTTTCCGCTTCGGAAAGCTATCTCATCGAGAACGGCAAGCTGACGCGGCCGGTGAAGAACGCCACGCTGATCGGCAACGGTCCGGAGGCCATGAAGCATGTCAGCATGGTGGGCAACGACCTGAAGCTGGACGAAGGTATCGGAGTATGCGGCAAGGAAGGCCAGAGCGTTCCTGTCGGCGTCGGCATTCCCACCGTGCGCATTGATCGTATGACTGTCGGGGGCACCGCTTGACGTTTGACGCTTTACCTGAAATTGCAGAATCCGTGATCCGGCAGGCGCGCGAGGCGGGCGCCACGGATGCGGAGTGCACCATCTCCAACGGCGAGGAGTTCTCGGCCACTGTGCGGATGGGCGAACTCGAAACGCTGAAAGAGGCAGGCTCGCGGGGCGCTGGTGTGCGCGTTCTGATCGGGCGGCGCATGGGGTCGTCGTATACGTCGGACCTGACACCGGAAGGCATCCGGTACATGGTGTCCTCGGCCATCGATCTGGCGGCGGTCACCACGGAAGATCCACATGCTTCGCTGCCGGATGCCGACGAACTGGGCTCGCTGCAGACGGATCTGCGCCTGTTCTCTAACGATGTTGCCGGGTTGCCGACGGAACTGAAGATCGACGCGGCCAAACGCGCGGAGGCGGCGGCGCTTGCTTTCGATCCGCGGATCACGAACTCCGAAGGCGGGGCTTTCGACTCGAATATCGGCGGCCGCGTGTTCGCCAATTCGCGCGGGTTCGCGGGTTCCTATCGGTGGACGTACTGCTCGCTCTCGGCGGTACCGGTCGCCACCTCCGGGGAGAGTATGGAGCGCGACTTCTGGTATACGATGGCGCGCAACTTCGCGGGGCTGGAGGATGCGGAGTCGGTGGGGCGGAAGGCGGCGGAACGGGCGGTGAGACGCTTGGGCGCCGTGAAGGTGGACACGCAGAAGGTTTCGGTGATCTTCGAACCGCGGGTCGCGAGGAGTCTGCTGGGCAATCTGTTCGACGCCGTGGAGGGCCGGGCGATCTATCGTCAGGCTTCTTTCCTCGCCGGCAAACTGGGCGAAAAAGTCGCCGACGAACGCATTACCCTGATCGACGACGGCACCATTCCCGGGCTGTTCGGGTCGGAACCTTTCGACGACGAAGGCGTGCCGTCGCGCCGCACGCCGGTGATCGAGCGCGGCGTTTTTAAGAACTACCTGCTGAACACCTATACGGCGCGGAAGCTCGGGATGAAGACGACGGGCAATGCGGCGCGCGGGATCACGGGCAATGCCGGCATCGGCCACCACAATTTCTTCCTCGAAGCCGGAGAAAAATCGCCCGACGAGATTCTGCGCGGCGTGAAGAACGGTTTTTTCGTGACCGAACTGATCGGCAGCGGTGTCAATACCGTAACGGGAGATTACTCGCGCGGCGCCGTGGGGATCTGGATCAAAGACGGCGAACTGGCCTTTCCGGTGTCCGAAGTGACGATCGCGAGCACGCTCCAGGAGATGCTGAACGGCATTGCGGAGATCGGGAACGATCTGGATTTCCGCGGCTCGATTTCGGCGCCAACCGTGATGATCGGAGAGATGACTGTTGCCGGACGTTAAAATCTCGCCCGCGGGCATTGTGATTGGCCTGGCGGGTATTTTGATCATGGGTGTTTTTGGCTGGCTCACCTTTGGCCAGAAGGAACAGCAGGCCGCGCCGCCGAAACTGACGCAGGAAGCCCGCGCGTATCTGGGACAACTGGCGCTGGCCGACGTCCATATGCAGGCGTCCGAGAGCTATGTGAACGCGCGGCTGATCGAAATTCTCGGGCAGATTTCGAATAAAGGCAACCGGACCGTGAAACTGGCGGAGGTGACCTGTGTGTTCAGCAATTACTCGGGCATCGAGATTGCGCGCGAGCGCGCGCTGGTTGTCGGGGGGCGGAGCGGTTCGCTGGCGCCCGGTGAGACCAAGTCTTTCCGGCTGCCTTTCGACACCATTCCGGAGACGTGGAATCAGGCTCTGCCGACCCTGATTATTGCCCAGATTCAGTTCGAATAAAGCTCGGGAGCCGCCGGGCGCGGTCGCGGGCGGAAAATCCTCTCGCCTGGTGATAAAATCGCCCCTTATGCAACCAGACCGCAAACTGCGCATGGGCATGGTCGGCGGCGGCCAGGGTTCCTTCATCGGAGCCGTCCACCGGATCGCCGCGGCGCTTGACCAGCAAATAGACCTGACCGCGGGCGTCTTCTCCCGCGACGAAGCGAATTCGCGCGCCACTGCCGCGCGCCTGCACATCGATCCGGCGCGCGCTTACAGCAGCTACGCGCAGATGGCGGCCGCCGAAGCCGCTCTGCCGGCCGATCAGCGCATCGATTTTGCCAGCATCGTCACGCCGAACAACGCCCATTTCGGACCGGCGAAGACGTTCCTCGAAGCGGGCATCCACGTCGTGTGCGACAAGCCACTGTGTCTCACGCTGACCGAAGCGGAGGAACTGGTCGGCATTGTGGATCGGTCGAAACTAATCTTCGCGCTCACGCACAATTACACCGGCCATCCCATGGTCCGTCACGCGCGGCATCTGTTCCGGACCGGACAGATGGGCACTGTGCGCAAAGTGCTCGTGGAGTATCTGCAGGACTGGCTGATGACGCCGCAGGAGAAACTGGGCTCGAAGCAGGCTTCCTGGCGAACCAACCCCGCGGAGTCGGGAATCGGCGGCGCGTTGGGCGATATCGGCACGCATGCCCTGAACCTGGTGGAGTATGTCACGGGCGATCCAGTCGCTTCCCTTTGTGCCGACACCAGCATCTTCCTGCCGGATCGCAGGCTTGATGAAGACGTCAACGCGCTGCTGCGCTTCCAGGGCGGTGGCAAAGGCGTTCTGACCGTCAGCCAGGTCGCGTGCGGCGAAGAGAATAATCTGCGCCTGCGCGTTTATGGTTCCGAAGGCGCTATCTCCTGGGAGCAGGAAAATCCGAATTACCTGCACCTGTACCGTCACGGCCAGCCGCGCCAGACGCTCAGCCGGGGCAACGCCGGTTATCTTTCGCCGGAAGCAACCGCGGCAACGCGGATTCCCACCGGCCATCCGGAAGGCTATCTGGAAGCGTTCGCGAACATCTATGTTGACGCCGCCGAGGCGATCCGGCGTTATGTCGCGGGCAACCCGATGACGCCCGCGGAGTATCGTTTCCCCACCGTCCATGACGGTCTGCGGGGCATGCAGTTTATCTATACAGCCGTGGAATCGGCTGAAAAGGGCGCCGTCTGGGTGCCAATGCCGTCAAAGAGCTGAGAGATTATCAAAAATGCCACAGATTAAAGGTCCTGCAATTTTTCTCGCGCAGTTCATGGCGGATACAGAGCCATTCAATACGCTGCCCAACATCACCGCCTGGGTGAAGAGTCTGGGTTATGCCGGCGTGCAGATCCCTTCATGGGACAGCCGGGTGATCGATATTCAGAAAGCCGCGGAATCGAAGACGTATTGCGATGACCTGAAAGGCCAGACCAACGGTCTGGAAATCACCGAGCTTGCCTCCCATCTGCAGGGGCAACTGGTCGCCTCGCACCCGGCTTACGATGAGCTCTTCGATGGTTTCGCGGACCCCTCCGTGCGCGGCCACATCAAGGCGCGCAACGAGTGGGCGACGCAGCAAATGCGGTATGTGATCAAGGCGTCGGCCAATCTGGGTCTGACGGTTTCGCCTTCGTTCACGGGAGCCCTGTTGTGGCCCTATATGTACCCGTGGCCGCAGCGTCCGGCGGGGATCGTGGAAGAGGCATTCAAAGAACTGGCGAAGCGCTGGATGCCGATTCTGAATTACGCCGACGAGAACAACGTCGATCTCGCGTATGAGTTGCATCCCGGTGAAGACACGCACGATGGCGCCAGCTTCGAGCAGTTCCTCGAAGCGACCGGCAATCATCCGCGCGTGGCCATCAACTACGATCCTTCGCACTTCGTGCTGCAGTGCATGGATTACGTAGGTTTCATTGACCTGTATGGCTCGCGCATCAAAGCATTCCATGTGAAGGACGCGGAGTTCCGTCCTTCGGCCCGCGCGGGCGTTTACGGCGGCTTCCAGGGCTGGAAGGAACGTCCGGGCCGTTTCCGCTCGCTGGGCGACGGCACGGTGGATTTCGGGCAGGTCTTCACCCGCATGACGGCGATCGGCTACAAGTCGTGGGCGGTGCTGGAGTGGGAATGCTGCTACAAAGACGGACTGCAGGGCGCGGCTGAAGGCGCGTCGTTCATCGCCAAACACCTGATCGAGGTCCCGACCAAAGCGTTCGACGATTTCGCGGGCGCGGGTTCGGACAGTGAACGAAACCGCCGGGTGCTGGGTATTTCTTAAGCCGCTATCCGGATCGACGCACGGCGCGGGTCAGTTCACCGCGTCGTGCGCCGGCTTTTTCCGCGTCGATTCCCGTACCCGAAGTTTGGCGGGCAGACGCACGGTCTGCACGTCCTTCCTGCTTTTTCCCTGCTCGATGCGCTCCAGCAAAAGCTCGGATGCTTTGTGCCCGATCTCGTAGGCCGGTTGCACGATCGTCGTAATGGCCGGACGAAACAAATCGTCCACGGTCAATTCGTCGAACGTTAAGAACGCCAGGTCGTCCGGCGTGCTGAGGCCGCAACTTCGCACGGCCCGCAATGCACCCAAGGCCGTGGGCCCGTTGGTGCAGAAGATGGCGTCCGGGCGTCTGGACAGATCGCTCAGACGCTCGCGGCACATCGATTCCAGATCTTCCGTCCGCAGGTTTCCCTGCCACACCAGATCGTCGTCCAGCGCGATACCCGCGCGCCGCAGACTCTGCTGATAACCCTCCAGCCGCCGCTGTTCATTCTTCAGGTCGAGAGGACCGGTGACGATCGCAATTCGCCGATATCCCATCTGCAGCAGGTGATCGGTGCCCATCGCGCCGGCGGTCACGTTTTCCACGGAAACGGAATCGACGGGCACGCCCTCGGGCACGCGGTCGAGGCACACGACGGGAACCCCGGCGTCGATCAGCCGCATCATTTCCGAGGCCGTGGTGGATCCGGCGGCAATCACCAGAAGAATACCTTCCACCTGTTGGGAGCGCAGGAGAGACAGCAGTTCCGTCTGCCGTTCCGCGCTTTCAATCGAGTTGACGGCGATGAGCGAGTAGCCGCGTTCCCGCGCCGCGAATTCCGCGCCCCGGATGATCTGGGGGAAGAACGAAATCGTCATGTCGGGGACGATAATCCCAAGAGTCCGCGTGCGGCTGGTCTTCAGACTGCGCGCGACATGGTTGGGATGGTAATCGAGGTCGCGGATGGCCGTCTGCACGCGGACGCGCAGATCCTCACTGACCGGCACGGAACCGGTGATCACGTGAGAAACGGTTCCCACGGAGACGCCGGCGCGCTCCGCGACCTCTTTGATGGTCGGCATGGAAACGGCTTAGAACGTTTTCAGGCGAATATTGCGGGTCTCGATTTTCATGTCGTTCGGGGTCTTGTGCAACTGGATGCCGATGGCTCCGCTGAGGCGGCGATTCGGCAGATCGTCGTCGATGGTCACGCTCATCACGTGGCCGTTCAGCATGTGGGTCAGGACGTTGCCGCGGGCGATGATATGGACGTCATTCCAGTCACCGGCTTTAATGTAGCTCTTCAGCTGATCGCCGTCGCCGGTGGAACCGATGGAGCCCACTTTCTTCCCGTTCGGAATATACGAGATCTGTCCGCGCAGCGCGAGGAAGCCGCGGTTGCGTTCTTCGTAAAGCTGGCCCGTGTAGGTCTGCCGCGCGTCGATATCGAACTGGTAGCCCTTCAGCACCCACTTCGCGACATCCGGGAGTTCCACGCTGCGGTACTGGATTCCGGAATTGCCGGTATCGGCGCCGGTGAGTTTGTACTGCAGTTTGAGTTCGAAATCGGCGGGCTGGTCGCCGCGCCAGATGCAGAAAATATTCTGCGGCGGCTGGTGAGTTGCGGTTGTTTCGCCAATGATCTCGCCTCCCGCCACTTTCCAGAAGTTCGGGTCGCAGTCCCAGCCCTTCATCGACGTGCCGTCGAAGATGGGCTGGAAGCCGGTTTCTTCCAGCACGGGCACAGGCGGGCCGCCGCGCTGGGCCAGCAGGCCCACTGCCGCGAGGGGCAGAACGATCAGAAAACGGCGTAGCTTCATCATTGCTTCTGCTCTCCTGCGAGTTTCGCCTTTTCCCACTGCCGGGATTTTGCGGATTTCAACACCGCGTCGGTCACGTAATCCGTCTTCAGGGCGTCGCGGAAGGTGGGCGCGGCGCTCTTGCCCTCGCCGACAGCGGTGAGGAAATCCGCCGCCTGATGGACAAAGGTATGCTCGTAACCAATCTGCAGCCCAGGCACCCACCAGTGGCTCATATAGGGATGGTCGCCATCGGTGATGTGGATGCTCTTCCAACCGCGCAGCTTGCCTTCCGGGCTGTACTCAAAGTATTCGAGGCGATGCAGATCGTGCAGGTCCCACTTAATGGAACCCTTCTCGCCGTTGATTTCGAACGTGTAGAGCGCCTTGTGGCCGCGCGCATAACGGGTGGCCTCAAACGTAGCCAGTGAGCCGTTGGAAAAACGCGCCAAAAACAGGCTCGCGTCGTCGATGTTGACCGGCTCTTCCTTGCCGGTCAGCGTGTGCGTGCGCGATTTGATGAAGGTCTCGGTCATGGCCGTCACTTCGTCGATCTGACCATTGAGCCACATGGCGGTATCGATGTTGTGCGCGAGCAGATCGCCGGTGACGCCGCTGCCGGAGACGCTGGCGTCCAGGCGCCAGAGGCCCGCGCCGCCCTGCGGAAGGTCGGCGGAAATGGTCCAGTCCTGCAGGAAAACGGTGCGGTAGTGAAAGATCCGGCCCAGGCGGCCTTCGTCGATCAGTTGTTTCGCGAGCGTGACCGCCGGAACGCGCCGGTAGTTGTACCAGACCATGTTGGGCACGCCGGCCGCTTCCACGGCCGCCGTCATGGCTTCCGATTCCGCCGGATTGCGACCCAGCGGCTTCTCGCACATGACCATCTTTCCGGCCTGCGCCGCCGCGATGGCGATTTCATGGTGCGTGTCGTTCGGGCTGGCGATATCGATCAGGTCGATCTCTTTCGACTCGACCACCTTGCGCCAGTCGGTCTCGACCGATTCATAACCCCACTGGTTCGCGAACCCCTGCGCCTTTTCGGCGTTCCTGGCGCAGACGGTCTTCAGGACCGGTTCATAAGGGAGGTCGAAAAAGTTCGGCGCCGTGCGAAAGGCATTGGAATGCGTACGGCCCATGAAGCCGTAGCCAATCATCCCGATATTCAGTTTTTTCTTCATATATCTGAGTTAATCCCAGCCGTGCGCGTCGCGCACTTTGATCATGGTTCCCAGAATGTCGTTCCAGGTCTGCTGCGTCATCATCACTTCGTTGGGGAACATGCAGCCGTCCCAGCAGATGTGCTGAAACGCCTTGGTGACGGCGCCGCTGTCGTCGCGCATCCAGGCGCCGGCGTCGCGGACCACGTCCAGCTTGCCGTTCGGATCGGTGGCCTGACAGTGGCGGCCGGTCTTGTCGTGCGAGCCCGTGCCCTTCACGGTGCCGTCGTTCTGGGCCACATGGAAGTCGAACGTCCAGGGACGCAGCGCGCTCGCCATCTTCTTGTAAGCCGCGGCGAGTTCTTCACCCTGCGACCAGTCGAAATCCTCGGGCAGCAGTCTGTCTTCCGGGGCGTTGAAACCCATGGTGAAGAGCATGGTGTGCGCCATGTCCGCCTGGAAGCCGACGGTGCCGGGCAGGCCGACCTGTTCGAGCAGTTCCACGTTGCGGCGCCAGCTTTGCATGCCGCCCCAGCAGATTTCGCCTTCCGCCGCGAGGCGTTCGCCGAAACCCTCGGCGATTTTGCCGGCTTCGCGGAAAGTGTCCGCGATTTTCTTCGTGTTGCCGGCGGGATCTTTCGCCCAGTCTTCCACGCCCGTGGCCGAATCGATGCGGATCACGCCGTACTGGCGGATGCCCAGGCCTTTCAGCCTGCTGCCGATACTGCAGGCTTTGCGGACCTGCGTAAGGAACTTCGCCACGTCCTCCGCGCCGCCCATGGCGGAACCGCCGCCGGTCGGGGGCCAGACGGGCGCGACCAGCGAACCGGCCTTGAGGTTCTTCGCGGCCAGTTTGTCGGCCAGAGCCTTCAGGTCGTCGTCGGAAGAATCGATATCCGTGTGGGGCAGGGAAAGGAAGAGATCCACGCCGTCGAACTTCACGCCGTCCACGTCCGCGGCGGCGGTCATGTTCAGCATGGTGTCGAGGTCGATGGGCGGTTCGGAATCGGGGCCTTTGCCCACGAGTCCGGGCCACATGGCGTTGTGCAGAGCCGGGTATTTATGAGTGCTCATAGGAAGTTGTTGAAACGTCTCAAGCTCCGATGAGCGTATATCACTGCAGGTGAGTTGTCAAACGTATCGACAACACGTATCGACAACACATCGACAAGCGGCGGCGGCACCGTGTGTAATGGATCTGGACCCATGCTACAGACCATTTTCCATGGCCGCCGCGCCTTTCAGATCGAAAACGGAGAAATCCGCGTGACTGTGCTCGCCGAGGGGGGGCACATTGCGGAAATTCTCGATAAATCCACGGGTGTGAATCCGTTGTGGCTGCCGCCGTGGCCGTCGATTGAAAACAGCGAATGGTCCGCGGAAAAGTACCCGATTTACGGCAACGATTCCGAGAGCAGTCTGCTGGCGGGCATCATGGGTCACAATCTCTGCCTCGATATTTTCGGGCCGCCTTCGCCGGAAGAAGAGCGGGCCGGAATCGTGGCGCACGGTGAGGCGGGAGTAATCCCCTATGATTTCGAAGCGTCGCCTGACGGCTTGCGGTGCCGGTGCGTTCTGCAAGGGTCGCAGTTGTCGTTCGAGCGGGTGATCACGCTGGAGGGCCGGCGCGCCCGGATTGAGGAAACCGTGGAAAATCTGGCGCCGCTCGATCGTCCCGTCGGCTGGACGCAACATGTGACTTTGGGTCCGCCTTTTCTGGAACGCGGCCGTACGCGGTTTCTCGCCAACGCGACGCGGTCCCGCGCGATCGGCGAGACGGCGGATTTCGACTGGCCGTTTTACGGGGACCGGGACCTCCAGGTTTATCCGGACGCGCTATCTTCCTCTGGTTACACTGCCCACCTGATGGATCCGGCGAGCGCGGCTTCGTTTTTTCTTGCGTGGTCGCCAACGCACAAGGTCCTGATCGGTTACGTGTGGAAACGAGAAGATTTTCCCTGGCTCGGTATCTGGGAGGAGAACCATAGCCGGACCCACACGCCGTGGCTGGGACGCACGATGACCCGGGGCATGGAGTTCGGCGTCTCGCCGTTTCCGGAGCCGCGACGGAAGATGATCGAGCGCGGATCGATGTACAATACCCCCGGGTATCGGTGGATCCCGGCGCGGTCGAAGGTGACCGCCGGATATTTCGCGACCGTGGGACCTGCGGAAACGATGCCGGAAGCGCTGGTTTGAGGAGAGCGACAATGAATGCTCAGCAACTGCTCCTTTTCGTGTTCGTGCCTGCGCTGGCCTGCGCCACGATGCCCGCTTCGCGGCAGAATGAACTGGTGCGGACCTACTGCACGGTCTGCCATACCGATGCCGCGAGGAACGGCGGCCTTTCTCTGGAGCATTTCGATGCGGCGAACCCGGATCCCGGCGTGGCGGCGATGCTGGCCAGCAAGCTGAAAGGCAAAGCCATGGGCGCTTCGGGAAAGCCTCTTCCGGACCGCGCCACGCAGGATGCTCTGCTCGAAGCCCTCACGGCCGAGGGCGCCCGCGCCGGGGAATGGTACGTCACGCTGACGACCGGTCCGCGTCCCCTGCTGAGCTCCAGCATCGTGAGGGCTGCGGCATCGGTTGCCAGCGAAGGCGAACCGGACCTTTACCGCCTGACGCTCACCTGCCACCCCGGCTCGCACGACGGGGAAATCCAGTTGGCCTGGTCGCCGGGTGTTCCGCCGCAGGGGCAGCCTCTCAGCGCCGTCATCGACGGGGGACAGCGGCTCGAGTACCGCGTGGAAGGCATGGAAAAGATGGGGAATGGCGGGACCGTTATGTCCGGGCCGGGCGCGCTGATTCTCAACGCGGACCGGCCGCTGCCCCTGCCGGCGCGGACTCTGACGGTGAGTGGCCTGTTTCCGGGCGGAAAGGTCGAGTTTCCTTTCGGCGACATGCCGGGCCCGGCCCGGCAGCCGCTCTCGTCCTGTTTCGCCGCAGTGAAATAGCTATTTATCCAGAAAGCGCAGCACACCCCAGCGCTCCGGACGATGCATATCGATCACTCCCTGGGGTGACCAGACCCAGTTGTCCTCGCGACCCGGCAGCTTTCGATACTTGCCCTCCACCGCCTCCGTGCGCCATTCCACGCGCGAGAAGTTTACCCGCCACTGGTCGCCCGGCCGGGGCGTTCCGTAGCCGCTGCGCGCGGTGAACGCGTTCCAGGGAAAGGCCATTTCCACCACCCAGCGCCCGTCGCGGTCGCCGGGCCGGTTCAATGTCCCGTCGACATGCACCGCGGTCTTCAGGCCGGGAATCTCCCAGCTGTTGTCCGCCTTGCCTTGCTCCCGGTATGGTTTGGGAAGGAAGAGATCCCAGGACGTGTTCAGCGCATTGATCTCGAATTCGAAGTAATTCCTGCTGTCGCCCGACGGGTTGAGAAACACCTCGAAATCGTTGTCGTGGAAGATGACGGAATCGTGCTCGGTAAGCGTCGCCTGGATATCCGGCTCTTCCAGTTCCGCGAGTACATAAAGATACTGCGTGTCCCAAAGCATTTTCGCGCGCGTGCGGAAGCGGGGGCGGGGACGCGCGGCGCCCTCGATGTCGACGAAGTCATCCGTCCACGGAGCGATCTTCCACGCCGCGTCATCCGGCATTCCATCCACCGTGATGGCGCTGCTCGCGCGATGACATTCGTACTGCTTCGGCGAGGTTCCCGCGTCCTGCAACAGCAACAGGAGGGTCCATAGCGGCAGATTGACAGGCATATCGAATCACGATAGTACAGGAAGAGGAAGCAAACGGAGTAAACTGGTGGTTCTTTCCATCGACGGACTCTTATGACACCCAGTGAAGTTCTGCAGATTGCCAATGAGAACGGCGCACGCCAGGTGGATGTGCGGTTTGCCGACATCCCCGGTCTGCAACACCATATTTCGTATCCGATCGGGGAACTCACGGAAGCGTCCTTTACGGACGGCTTCGGCATCGACGGTTCCAGTATTCGCGGCTGGGCGGCCATTAACGAAAGCGACATGCTGTTGATTCCCGACCCCACGACGGCGTTCATGGATCCGTTTATGGAAACGCCGACGCTGGTGATGATCGGCGATGTGCGGGATCCGCTGACGCGGCAGAATTACGAGCGCGACCCGCGCTGGATCGCGAAAAAAGCCGAACTGTATCTGCAGAATTCCGGCGTCGGCGACACGGCATTCATCGGCGCGGAAGCGGAATTTTTCATTTTCGACAATATTCGCTTCGACCAGAACGCGCACTCCGGCTTCTATTTCATCGATGCCGAGGAAGGGCGCTGGAATTCCGGCCGCGAGCGGGACAACCTCGGCTACCGGCCGCGTTACAAGGAAGGCTATTTCCCGGTGCCGCCGACCGATCACTATCAGGATCTCCGGTCGGAAATGGTCAACGTGATGGAGCGTTGCGGGCTGGTGATCGAGTGTCATCACCATGAAGTGGCGACGGCGGGCCAGTGCGAGATCGACCAGCGCTACGACACGCTGGTGAAATCGGCCGACAACATGATGACGTACAAGTACATCGTGCGCAATGTGGCCAATCAGTACGGCAAGACGGTCACGTTCATGCCGAAGCCTCTGTTCGGCGACAACGGCAGCGGCATGCATGTGCACCAGTCCATCTGGCGCGACAACAAGCCTTTGTTTGCGGGCGACGGCTACGCGGGCATGAGCACGATGGCGCTGCACTACATCGCGGGCCTGCTGAAGCACGCGCGGGCTCTTTCCGCGATCATCGCGCCCACCACGAACAGCTACAAGCGTCTGGTGCCTGGCTATGAAGCGCCGGTGAATCTGGCCTATTCGCGGCGTAACCGATCGGCCGCGGTGCGCATTCCGATGTACTCGGCGAGCCCGAAGGCGAAGCGCGTGGAGTTCCGTCCGCCGGATCCGTCCGCGAATCCGTATCTCGCGTTCTCCGCGATGCTGATGGCGGGCCTCGACGGCGTGCTCAACAAGTATGAGCCGGGTGAGCCGCTGGATAAAGACATCTACGATTTGTCGCCCGAGGAAATGAAGTCGGTGCCCTCCATGCCGGCCTCGCTCGACGAAGCGCTGAGCTGTCTCGAAGAAGACCACCAGTTCCTGCTGAAGGGCGATGTCTTCACCGAAGAACTGATCGAAACCTTTATCGATTACAAGCGCCGGAACGAGGCGGAAGCGGTGCGTTTGCGCCCTCACCCCTACGAGTTTTCGCTTTACTACGACATTTAATTGCGCCTTTTCGCGGCCGCACAAATCATAAGAAAATAAAGACTTGTGCGGCTTGCGCGGCGGCGGAAGCCCCTCTATCTCCCCGATTCAAAAAATCTATTTCCTCCTCTTCTTCACAGAACCGTAAACTGGAGTTTCCAAAACCGATCGCGCACCCTGTCAGTGCCCGCTTTCAGCAAAAACTCAAGGAGAAAGTTATGCGAATACCCATCTGTATTCTTGCCCTCGTAGTGTCTTCCTGGTCCGCGACTGCGGCCGACGTGGTCAGCCCCGCCGACGTTCCCGCACCCGCGGCGGAAACGACCGAACAGGCTCCGCAAGCTCCCGCTGAACCGGCCAAGCCCGCGGACGCTCCTCCGCCCGCTCCTCCGGCGAAATACGGCGGTTGGGTATTCAGCGGTCTTGCGGACGCTTATGTGACGCGAAACGGCAACAAGCCCACGGGCGATCTGAACGGGTTGCAGAATTTCGACCTGCACTCGGGAGCGCCGCGCTTCAGTCTGGGTAAGTTCACCATTGATAAGTCGGACAAAGTCCTGGGTATCCACGTGGACGTTGGCGTGGGTGAAACCATGCGCCTGATCCACGCGACCGATGTCGCCGCGCAGGAGCACAAGGGTCTGCGCTACTTCGAACAGATGTACGCGATCTTCAAACCGAACCACGCGCACGGCACCGAAATCGATTTCGGCCAGTTCGTCACCTCGGCCGGCGCGGAAGTCATTGAGAGCAGCTCGAACTGGAACTACACCCGCTCGCTGCTCTTTGCCTGGGCCATTCCCTACTACCACTCGGGCTTCAAAGTCACCACACCGGTGACCAAGGAACTCACGGTCGGCGTGCAGGTGGTGAATGCCTGGAACACGGTCTGGGGCAGCCACACGCTCTCCAACATCGGCCTGACCGCGGCACTCACGAAAGCGAAGTACACCTGGAGCACCAACTACTACGAAGGCGCCTCCGATTTCGGCAAGAACGTGGGCAAGAGGAACCTGGTGGACAGCACCATCCTGCTGACCCCGAACAGCAAATTCAACGCGTATATCAATGGCGACTGGGCCCGCAACAACCGCTTCGGCGGCGGTTACGACCAGTGGTACGGTTTGGCCGGCGCGGCGCGCTATCAGCTGACCAAAATCTTCGCGGTAGCCGCCCGCACGGAGTTCTTCAACGACGCCAACGGTTTCTCAACCGGCGTCAAGCAGACGCTGAAAGAAGGCACCGCGACAGGCGAAGCAAAGCTTAACGATCATCTGGTGGGTCGCCTGGAATTCCGGCACGACTCGTCCGACCACGCGTTCTTCGATCGCGGCAAGCTGGCCCCGAACAAGAGCCAGAACACGCTCACTCTCGGAATCGTCGCTCTGCTCGGACCGCTGAAGTAAACAGCAGTTCTCTTCCGGCCGGCGGCGATCCCTTCGGGTCGCCGCCGGTTATCTCGTCCACTGGTACAATCGCAGCGCGTTCTTCCCCCGAATTTTCTCCCGCTCTTCTTCCTTCGCAAAATCGAACATCCGGTCGAACAGTTCCACCTCACGGTTGAAGCTCGCCATGTCGTGTCCGAAGTAGCCCCAGATCATGCGGTCCGGCCCGAACGCATCGTAGGCGCGCCGCACCATCGGCTTCACATCGTCGAACGGATACTTCTCTTTCGACGAGCTACCGATATTCGCGAACTTCATCCAAGTGCCGGGCAGTTTGGCCAGTTTCAGAACTCCGGCGGCTTCGGCCGAGGTGCCTTCGCCCATGCGGCCCAGATGATCCAGAATCACCGGCATTTCCGGAAACTGCCCGGCCAGTTCCGCGATCTGCGGGGCGATCCAGGGCAGGAAGTGCATCTGGATCGCGAGGCCGAGCTGGCGGCAGCGGCGCCAGGTGGCTTTCATGGCCGGAGACTGCATGTCGCGATCCTTGATGGGGCCTTCGGAGAGCGACGGTGTTCCGGCTTTGTGCGTCTCATGAATCCGCAGGGCCACAATGCGCCTGGGATTGATGCCCACCAGCGCGGCAATCCGGTCCGGGGTGTCGTGCGCCGTGGGATCGAACAGGCAGGTGCCTTTAAAGAAGCCTGGCGAGGGCTCCTGGGTGAAGCAGTACTCGAGATAGCGGTAATCGTCCTGATAGGGTTCGGGATGCACGATGACGGCGTGGTCGATCCCCGCGGCCTTCGCGAACCGGACGTACTCTTCCACTGGCAGTGGCGCCGGTTTGTAGGTTGCGTTGGGCGCCAGCGGAAAGCGCTTCAGATCGTTCGAGAACAGGTGGACGTGGCTGTCGACAAGAGGGCCGGAGGGGCGCCCGGCCGCGCCCGCGAGGGTTGTTGCCGCAAGCGCACCGGCCATGCCGGCCAGAAATTCCCGGCGTTGCGTGGGTTGTTGGTCTGCCATCGCCCACTATTGTGTCAGCAAAGGGTTCAGGCGGTCTGGAGCGTGAACGGATCCGCCCCGATGGTGCCCACGAGTTCGGCGAGATACTCGGGCGAACTCAGGTGCCGCAGCCGCTCCCGCGCGGCTTCCGATTTCGACGCGGCCACATGGCGGGTCCACAGCGCGACATCACGCTGCTGTTTGACCCGGAGCCGCTCCGCGTACCAGTCGCTGGCCAGCAACGCTTCCCGCGTGAACAGGCCGCGGATGGCGGGATCGGTCACCGGTTTGCCTTGGTATTCGCCGTACGCCATGATGTGCAGCAACGCCTTCACGGGCGGGCAGGCCGCTTCCACGCTGCCGTCTTCGAAGTAGTTCAGGGCGACGCCGCGCTGCGCCTCGCAGATGGCTTCCACGCCCGCCACGAACACCGCCAGATCCTGCTTCTCCGGACGCAGCAGGTCTTCGGGGAAGACGGCGCCGGGCATTTCGAAGATGCGGCCGAGGAAACGATCGACGAACGTAGAGGTGATGCGGTAGCCCAGCCGGCTCGCCAGCACTTTCCGGCCTTCGTAGTCGAAGTCTTCCACCTTTTCGAGATAGCCCTTTTCGATCAGGAATGCCGGTTCGCGTTCAAAAACGCGCATGCGGCACCAGAGTTCCGGCACCAGCATGCTGTTGTCGTGATCCACCCGGTATTTGGGCCCGATATGTCCGGCGGCCGTGGTGAAGCCCCCGTAGCCGGTCACGATGGCGGAAACCAAAGCGTTATTGACATCCACCACCGGCCACAAAGCGTTGAACGGTCCCTTGGTCAGTGCGCCTTCACTCCCGAAGCCCGTCGTCGACGGCGATTTGCCCGTCAGGCTGCAGATGAAGTCCATGAACAGCTCGGGCAGTTCCTGATAATGGATCGGGCTGTAAACGGCCAGCGGCGGAATGCCCGCTTTGAGGTCCGGCGGGTTATTGCGGCGTCCCGCCAGAACCGCGTTCACGGGAAAGTGAACCCGATTGCCGGACGGTATTTCGCGCGCTAAACGCGTGCCGATTTCCGCGAGATAGCCATCGCGGGGACGCGCATGGTCCGGGCGTTTCTGCAGGTAGCGGGGGTTTTTGGAGGGCTTGCCATCCACGATGCGGGGGTGCGCGGAAGAGACCACGAACTTCGTTTCCGGCGCTTTGACGAAGTCGGCGATCAGGTTTTTCATCGGCTCGGAGTACTGATCGAAGTCGACCACCTGATCGACCAGTCGACGGGCTTCCAATACGGTGAGCGGCTCGAAGTTCGAGATGAAGTTGCCCGGCGCCGCGAGGTCGGCCTCGGCATCCTTGTCGAAGCCGCGGTAAATGGCGTCGTCCGGCCTCTGGAAAAGCAGCGCTTCGCAGTTCAGCAGCAGCTTGACGCTCCGGTTCGGGTAATCCGGATCCAGATTGTTCAGGCTGTCCGCGGGCACGACGGCGGAGGCCGTGATGTCGTCTTCCACCTGCACCTTATCGGCGGCGTTGAAATCCGGGCGCAGCTTATAAATGCGCCAGGAGCCGTCGGGATCGTAACCCATCCGCAGGTAATTCCCCACGAGTTTCTGGTTATCGAACTTTAATTCATTGCCCAGATAACCGTTGATGTGGTCCACCGTGAAGTAATGCTGCCAGTTATCACCCCACTCCGGCCGGTAATATCTTTTGACCGTAACGAGTAACTGCCGGATGGTCTGCGGCAGTTTCCGGATCCATTCGTTGTGCTCGTCGGTGTAGCCGGCGGACGGCGTCAGCAGCTTGATCACGGAGCCGAGCGACCGTTCGGGACTCAGGATGGGCCGCTTCGCCCGCGCGCTCTCGTGCGGATTCCTGTAAATCGCCGAGAAATCCTTCTTCAGAATTGCGGAGACCTGTTCGATTTCCCGGTAATAATCGCTGACGAAGACCGGCCCTTTCAGCACGATACTGCTCAGGGACTTCGAAATTTCCGATTTACCGCCTCCGGAAACCGTGCAGGGCTTGTGACAGAGGATGCCGTCCGCGCGCGACGCGATCAGCCGCCAGGAGTTGCCGCCGGTCTGTTTTTCGAGGCGGATCTTGGTGCCCCAGGGCAATACGTAGGTCTCGCCGGCGCGCAATACCAGGTGATGCGTGGACTCGCCCAGCGGCCACCGGACGACACCTTCGCGAACCAGAAAATCCGCGTTCTCCGGGACATAAAAGATATCGGGATACGTGCGGTCCACCGCGTAACGCTGCGGCATCAGTTCCACGCGATCGCCAAGGAACTGCATGGCTTCTTCGTAGACCACTTTCTTCGTCAGCACGGTGCGGCCCGCGTAGAATTCCTGCCCGAGCACGTACGCGGGAAACGCGATGGCTCCGCCCGCGTGTTCCTCCTCGCAGAGGCCGAAGAGGTTGGCCGCGTAGCTGATCTGCGTCTTGACTTCTTTCTTGCAATAACCGTAGTAGTTGTCGGCGATGACCGTGACGATCACGCCCCGCATGTCGCGGCAGGTCACTTTAAAGGCCTCGCCGCCGTTATAGGCTTCGTCCGCATCGCGCCAGCACATGCCGTCGCGGCGCTGCAGTTCGGTTGCGTCGTCGAAATGCGGCAGGCCGAGGTCTTTCTTTTTCAGGCCCACCAGATGCGGCGCGAGGATCACGCATCCGGTGTGCCCGCTCCAGTGATCGGGATCGAGCGCGGCATCGTTCTCCGGAAGATCGGGATCGCCCCCGTTGCCGAAGATGCCTTCCACGAAATCGAGATTGCTGACCAGACTCGCGGGCGCGAAGAATCTGGTCTCCATGCGTTTCTCGGGTTCCGTGCCCGTCGCCGGGCAGATCACGGGACGCAGCAGGAGCGAGACGAAGAGGCGCACCTGTTCCGGTTGGGCCGCCGTGAACGGCAGGGCGAGCACGTCGTCCGGTGGGTGCAGCGCCGCGTTAAGCAGCGCCTGAAAAGCCTGTTTCGGGACGGTGATTTTGTCGGCGGGTACCGGCAGTCCGCCCTCCACCACGTGAAAGATCCCTTTGGTGGTTCGTCGATCGCTTTTCGGATTGTGCAGGATGCCTTGCGCAATGCGGTACGACTTGAGGTAGGGCGAGGAGAAGAAGTCTTCGCCGGCCGGCAGGGACATGGTCCGTGCGAGTCCGGGCCTGTCGAGGACGAATGTATCGGACGGAAGTCGCGGTGCCGGGCCCGGCGAAAGATAAGATTCGAGAAACTCCTGAATCCGCGAATCCACCGGACAAAGACGCGCGCCAAGCAGCAGGTCCTTCTGGTGGTAATTTCGGAGCAGTGGTCCGGCCAATTCGAGAAAAAAGGGCTCGGCCGTTCTGGCGCTGACGGGCTGCCCCAGCGCAGCCAGCTTCAGATTAATGTAGCGGATCAGTTCCCCGGCACTCTGTTGCAAAGTGTCTCTCTCCTGTGTCGTTCCGAAACGCTACAGACGGGGTTTCATCGAGGCCCGGAGGGCAGGGGAAACGAGCGTTGGACGTTGAAATCTCAGAGTATCATTTCAGAGTACCGGCGCGGCCTGCGAACCGACCGGATCGCATAACCGGAGAAGGCTGTGAACGAGTTAGTACTGGACTAAGAACGCTTGACAAGGTGATTAAAAATTAAGCCAAGATCAAGGCGCGCACGCAACACAAACGCTATTGAAGGAAGCCCACGGGCTCCAGGCAGAAGTGCGAATCGCGGCGCTTCTCAATCAGGCCCGCGGTGGTTTCGATGGCTTCTTCAAAGCCCAGGTTTCCCCCCGGAACACCCAGCAATTCCCCCGAAAACTTGTCGTACTCAACGATTTGAAACCGGAGTGTCATCGGATCCATGGCGCCCGCGAAGAGCGCTTCACTCCGAAGAGTTTCCACGTTTGGCATTGTCATCCCCATATCTTCAGTACGCAGCATCTATAGTCTTAGTGCGGCAGACCCGAAGATAGTTTCTTTTTTTTTGATCGGCATTCCTGATGGTCCACATAGGCGCTTTCTATTCGCTGTCATTTCCGTTACGAACACGCGTGGAACACGTTTTGGGGGTCGCGGCTGTATGCTGGAATCGAAAGCTGAGGCCCCCTTGAAATTCGTGCCCGATCAGGACGATGTCGTCGACATTCTGCGGAGTACCGGAGCATTGCGCAAAGGACATTTCGCCTATCCCAACGGTTCGCATTCCGACGAATACCTGCAGGTTCCGCTCGCCATGCAGCACTATCAGCACGCCAAAGTCCTAACCGTGGGCTTGAGCCGGCTGCTTCGCGAACGCACCGAAATCCGCACCTCCATCAAAGACATGTCGATCGTTTCGCCCGCCACCGGCGGTCTGCCTGTGGCGTACGGCATTTGCGAAGCTTTGCAGGCGAAGAAGGCGTATTGGGCAGAGCGGGAAGCGCCGGGCCAGCCTTACCGGATGCGGCCGTTTCTGGAACCGCAACCCGGCGAGCAGATCATCCTGACCGACGACATCCTCCATTCCGGCGCCAATCTCGCCGATCTGAAAACGACGCTGGAGGGATTTGGCGCCATCGTGATCGGGATTGCGGTGATCGTTTATCAGCCCACACCCAGAACGCACGACTTTGGTGCGTTGCCTCTTTACTATCTGGCGCACCTGAAAGCAAGCTATTATGCGAACGCCGATAGCTGCGATTTATGCAGGAGTGGCGAACCTCTCACCAGCGTCTGGCTGTGAGAGAGTAATTCGCGGGTTTGTTCCCCGCAAGCTTCCTAAACAAAATGGTTTACCGGTTATGCGAAGGGATTGCTCAAACGGGGTGCATATCGTTACATCTCCGTTTCAAAACGGCGCGTTGGGGGGATTGAAGGGCGGTTTTCCACAGGCTTTTTCACATCGTGCGTTGATAAGCGGGCGATTAACCTTTCGATCCGTCCCATTTCGAAACGTTATGGGACCGCGAACTCCGCGGCGCCGGACTGTTTCCATTTGCTCCACACTGTTTCCCGATGGATCCTCTTTCGGACGTTCCGGCCCTCAGTTTAAGATCAGGAGTGCACCGATGACTTCCTCATTTGCCCGCGCCTTTGTCTGTTGCTTTGCGGTTGTGCTCTCGGCTCAACAGCAGCCCTCGCCATCCGCCCCGTCCGGACAGCCCACGGGCGAGAAACTCGCGCCGTACTATCCCACGCCCGAGTCGATCGTCGACAAGATGCTGGAATTCGGGCAACTCAGGGCCGGGGAAAAGATGTTCGACCTGGGCAGTGGCGATGGCCGCATCGTCATCATGGCCGCGCAGAAGTATCACGCGGATGCCACCG
Organism: uncultured Acidobacteriia bacterium; assembly: GCA_903851195.1. Lineage (GTDB taxonomy): Bacteria > Acidobacteriota > Terriglobia > Bryobacterales > Bryobacteraceae > BOG-234. The sequence goes on along the minus strand of CAINNJ010000019.1, from coordinate 19,941 downwards.
GTATCGAACTCGACCACGATCTCTACCTTTCGAGCGGGGCGAAGCTGCAGAAACTGGGACTGCAGAAAACGGCGCGGATCGTCTATGGAGACATCCTCAAACAGGACTATTCCTCAGCCGATCTGATCACCGTGTACCTCTTGCCGGAATCGAATCTGAAGGCCCGGCCGATGCTGGAAGCGCAGTTGAAGAAGGGCACGCGCATCGTCGCGCACGATTTCGGCATCGGCGGCTGGACTCCGGTAAAGACCTTGACGATCCCGGACGATGGCGAAGGGCGAAGCCACACCCTCTTCCTTTACATCCGATAGCGGTATGCGCATCGGCATTACGTGCTATCCCACTTACGGCGGCAGCGGCATCGTGGCCACCGAACTCGGCCTCGAACTCGCGACACGCGGCCACGACATTCACTTCATCACCTACGCGAACCCGATCCGGCTGGATCCGAACATCCCGCGGATTCACTACCATGAAGTGGAAGTCTCGAACTATCCCCTGTTCCAGTACCCTCCGTACTGCCTTGCGCTGGCCTCGCGGATGGCGGACGTGGCGGAGAGTTATCAGCTCGATCTGCTGCACGTGCATTACGCGATTCCCCACTCCATCTCCGCGATGCTGGCACGGCAGATGACGCAGAGCCGCCGGAAGTTGCCGTTCATCACCACGCTGCATGGCACGGACATCACGCTGGTCGGGCTGGATCCGTCCTACTTCGCCATCACGAAATTTTCCATCGAAGAGTCCGACGGCGTGACCTCGATCAGTGAGGATCTGCGGCGGCACACGGAGGAGGTCTTCGGTGTCTCGAACGAAGTCCGGGTGATCCACAATTTCGTGAACTGTTCCACGTACTCGCCTGATCCGAAGCGAAAGGGGCGCGAACTCCATGCGCCGAACGGCGAAAAGCTGCTGATCCACCTTTCCAACTTCCGGCCGGTCAAGCGGGTGAACGATTGTATCCGGATTCTGGCCGAAGTTCGCCGCCACACCGACGCGCGGTTGCTGATGGTGGGCGATGGGCCCGACCGCGGGCCGGCCGAGCACCTCGCCGGTCAGCTCGGCGTGCAGAAATACGTGGATTTTCTCGGCAAGAGGAACAACGTGGAAAGCCTGATCCGCCTTGCCGACGTGCTGCTGATGCCAAGCGAAATGGAATCGTTCGGTCTGGCGGCGCTGGAGGGGATGGCCTGCGGCGTTCCCGCGGTGGCGACGCGGGTGGGAGGCGTGCCGGAGTTAATCACGCACGGCGTCGACGGCTTTTTGGAAGAGGTCGGGAACGTCGCGAGCCAGGCGGCGCGAGTGGTGGAGGCGCTGACCGATGAGCCGCTGCACACAAGACTGGCCGCTGCCGCACGCCAAACCGCGCTGACACGGTTCTGCACCGAGAGAATTATTCCGCAGTACGAGAGGTACTACGAAGAGGTTCTGAACCGCTAGGTTTGCCGGGCGGCCTTGACGAAATCGATCACGGGGGCCAGCTTTTTCAGCAGCTTCGCTTCGTCTTTCGTGTCGCACTCCCAGATTTCGAACACCTTCCAGCCTTCGGCCCGCAGCGCCGCTCGGTTTCGTTTGTCGCGATCGGCATTGCCGCGACGTTTCTCGGCCCAGAAATTCTTGTTGGTTTCCGGCGCGGGTTTGCCGAACTTACAGCGGTGCATGTGCCAGAAACAACCGTGGACGAATACGACGGTCCTCGCGCCGGCAAACACGAGATCCGGCTTTCCGGGAAGCTTCTTGCCGTGGAGCCTGTAGCGGAGACCCGCCGCGTGGAGGAGGCTGCGCACGCGCAGTTCGGGTTTCGTATCGCGGCCCCGGATCCGCGACATATTAAAGCTGCGCTGTTCGGGCGAGTGAACGTCCGTCATAGAACCTGCAGGATCTGCCGGCCCACGGCGGAGATGACCTTCGGCACCACGGCGTTGCCGAACTGCCGGTAGGCCTGCGTGTCGGAGACGACGATCTTCTCCTCGCACCAGGAGTCGAAGCCCATGAGGCGGGCGCACTCCGGGGGAGTCAGGCGGCGGGGAGGGCGATCCGCGCCCTGGTCGATCAGGATCTCCGAACCGTCCTTGAAATAACGGGCGCTGAGGGTTCTCGCCACGCCCTGCCGGTCTGCAATTCCAAAACCGAAGCCATTGCCCGCGGCCCTGTGTTTTGCCGCGTAGTCCTGGAGATACTGCCAGAGCTTCGGTGAAAGGGTGTACTTGGGCTCCGGATCCGGATCCAGGATATCACCGAACCGAACCGTTCGCGGGCCGGGTTCAGGGAAGCGGAAATCCGGGCGCAACGGGTATCGGCCCTGATCGAAGCCAACGATGTAGACCCGTTCGCGGTGCTGGGGAACCCAGCCGGCGGCATCGATAACGCGGAAGAACACCCAGTAGCCGAGTTCTTCCAGAGTCCCGCGGATGACCTCCCACGTTTTTCCGCCATCGTGGGAGCGCAGGTTCTTGACGTTCTCCAGGAAGATAACGGCCGGGCGTTTGGCGTCGATGATCTTCGCGACTTCGAAGAACAGCGTTCCCTGGGCTTCGCAAAGGAAACCGTGCTGGCGGCCCAGACTGTTTTTCTTCGACACTCCCGCGAGCGAGAACGGCTGGCAGGGAAAGCCGCCCGCCAGGATGTCGTGATCCGGCACCTGCTCGGCGTCGAGCGAGCGAATATCGCCGAAAGGGACATCCCCGTACCAGGCTTCGTAAGTCTTGCGGGAGTATTTGTCCCATTCGCAGGAGAAGACGCACTCTCCGCCGAGCTTTTCGAGGCCGAGCCGAAAACCGCCGATGCCGGCAAAAAGGTCGATGAAAGAGAACGCCGGCTTTTGCAATCTGATTCCAACTTACCAGGTGGACCAGGGTCAGCCCGGCTGAAGGGGCATGCCCCGCGGCTCCGCCATCTTCTCGCCGAGGGCGGCCGCCATGCCAATCGCCTGCAGATCGTTCGCGAAACGAAGGGACCCGTCCGGCTTCTCCCAGGTTTGGCGGCAGCGCAGCCGAATCGTTTTGGCGGTCTCTTCGGCGTCGGACGGCACCCCAAAAAAGTAACCCTGGCCGACATGGCATCCCATGCTTTCCAGTTGCGTCCAATGCTCCGGCGTCTCAATCCCCTCCGCGACCACGCTGATGCCGAGACTCCCGGCCAGACTGGCGATGGAGTCGATGATCTTTCGGCCTTCGCTCGCTTTGTCCATTGCCTGGACGAAACTGCGGTCCACTTTCAGGGTGTCGAAAGGCAGACGGTGCAACTGGCTGAGCGAGGAATAACCGGTGCCGAAGTCGTCAATTTCGAGGCCGACTCCCATTTGGGCCAGTTCATTCAGAATCAGGTGGGCCGACGCGGGATCGTCCGCCAGGATCGTTTCGGTCACTTCCAGCCGCAAAGCGCGGGAGGGGAGCCGGGTCCGGGAAAGCACTTCCCGAATCAGACTGGTCAATTCGGGATCGGAGAACTGCCGGCAGGAGAGGTTCACACTGATCGTGACGGTATCGAAATTCCCCTGGTGCAGCGCGAAGTCAGTTCGCCACTCCGCCATCTGTCGGCAGGCCTGCTCCAGCACCCAGCGCCCCAGAAGGATCACCAGCCCGGTTTCTTCCGCCACCGGCACGAACTCGGAAGGTCCAACCAGCCGGCCGTTCCGCTGCCAGCGCAGGAGGGCCTCGAAACCGGTCAGCCTGCCGGTGCGCAGGCAGACCTGCGGCTGGTAGTAAAGCAGGAATTCCTGCCGCTCAAGGGCGTTCCGCAAATCGGTCTCGAGCCGGAGTCTCTCGATGGATCGCGCGTGCATGCTCCCGTCGAAAACGGCAAACTGCCCTCGACCCGCCGATTTGGCGTGGTACATGGCCGCGTCCGCGTTCTGCAGAGCGTCTTCCGCGTTGGAGCCGGGGCCGCTCCCATAGGCAATGCCAATACTGGCGCTGGCGAACACGAACGTGCCGGCGAGATGAAACGGCGCTTCCATTTCCCTTAAAATAGCCGTTGCGACCTGCCGGGCGGTTTCGGGCTCCGGCAGATCGTCGAGCAGCACCACGAACTCGTCGCCGCCCAGTCTCCCCACGCAACTGTTCCCGGCGGCGCTGGCCCGCACGGCGACGGAAATGCGCCGGGATACTCCGAGCAACAGTTCGTCACCAACCTGATGCCCCAGACTGTCGTTCACCAGCTTGAAACGGTCCAGATCCAGAAAAAGCAGCGCGAAGTCGCGGCCGGGCTTTTCCTGGTAGCGTTCAAAGAGTCTCTCCAGCCGGTCGAGCACGGCGAGGCGGTTGGGCAGACCGCTCAGCGGATCGGCCAGTTTTCCGGGCGTGATATCGGTCTGGGAACCCGCGATGCGCAGTGCCCGGCGGTCCGGGTTTCGCACCGCGGCGCCACAGGTCGAGACCCACCGCCACGTGCCGTCGGTATGGCGGATCCGGTGCTCGTTTTCGAACAAACCGGTTCCGGTTGCCGCGTAGGCATCGAGTTCCTTTTTGAGCGACGCCGCATCGTCGGGATGAACCCGCGATAGCCAGGCGTCGAGATTCCGGCAGTCCACGTCTTCGGTCAATCCGATAATCTGCTTCCAGCGGGGCGAGTAATACACGGTCCCTTTTGCCAGATCCCAGTCCCAGATTCCGTCATTGCTGCCGCGCACGGCGAGCGCATAGCGTTCCTCGGCGATGCGAAGCGCCTGCTGCGCCGCTTTCTGTTCGGTAATATCGCGAGAGATTGCCTGGAATCCGACCGGTTTGCCGTTCTCCAGCAGAAGTTGCGTGCTCTGGCCCAGCCAGCGGCAGGAGCCCCAGGCCGTGCGAATCGCGACCTCGAGGTAGATTGCCGGAATCAGCTTTTTGACCTGACGCCGCGCGGCCGCCATACATTTTTCCTTATCGCCCGGATGCAACAGATCCTGCACCCTTTTGCCGTTGTGACTAACGCTCGGGTCGTCGCCGAATAACAACGCGAAAGCCGCGTTATGGAAAGTCACGCGACCTCTGAGATCGCATCGGTAGATGATGTCCCCGGCGTGTTCGACCACCTGCCGATAACGGGTTTCGCTCGATGCCAGTTGGGCCGTTCGCTCCGCCACCTTCCGGTCCAGTTCCGCCAGTAACTGCTGCAGTTGGCGGTTTTTGTCGTCGCGCTCGCGCAGCGCCGCCCGAAGTTCCAGCCACGACTCTTTCAGGCGGCGCGCCAGCCGGAAGAACTCGCTCTGGATCTGGGCTATCTCCCGGCCCGCGGAACTTGCCGGCAGCGGGGCAATCGCCGGGGAGTCGAACCGGAAAGCCCGCATGGCCGCGGCGATGAACTGCACCGGTTGGGCCACCCGCCGAGCCATCAGCCACGCCATGAACCAGGCCACGATCAAAACCAGGGTAAGCCAGCCTCCGACGGTCCAATAAAACTGCCGGACATCCCCCGCGATCACGTCGGCCGGGAGCATGGCGGTCACCTGCCAGTTCGGGACCCGCAGCGGGAAACGCACGGCCGTCATGCGTACGGTTTTATCGGATGCCGCGCCATGGCTGCGCTCAACGAGATCGTAGGGCTGCCCAGGTTTCGTTGGCGCGGAACGTCTCGATTCCGCGGGAAACCACCCTCCTCCGCTCTCCCCTTGCAAAGGCGTCCATTTTTCCAAAGCGGCATGCGCTTCGGGATGGGTGGAGTAAACGACTGCGCCCGTGCCATCCTGAACCAGAACGACCGGCTTTCCGATAGCTCCATCCACCTCCAGCGGCAAGCGCCGGATATCGATTGAGCCTTCCACCACGCCGATTACACCCCCGGCGCCGTTCCGGACAGGCGCACTCAGCGCCACGATCGCGTCATGACCAAGGTTTCGGCCGAGAAAAACTCCGGAGACAAAGGTGCGCCCCGTAGTGCGCGGGATCCGGAAGTATTCCCGGTCGCCGACGGACGCTCCGGACCCGGCGAACCCGGCTTCACCCCGGCGGATGGCGCAGATAATGCGACCCCGAGCGTCCGCCACCAGCATGGTGAGAAAACCAGGATAAATCTTCTCGGCCTTTTCGAGTCCGCGGCAGGCAACTGCCACAGTTGGAGACATGGCTTCGGGCCGGCCAGCGGGGGAAAGAGACTCGCTGAGGGCGAGTACCGCGCTCAGGTGCAGATCCATGTAGTCGCTCAGACTGGCGCGAACCCGCAAGGCCGCGTCCCGAAGTTGCCGGGCGTCGCTCTCACGCAACCGTTCCCCGAAAAATCTCGCCCCGAAGAACGAGACCGTCGCGACAGAAGTCAGTGTCAGCGCCAGCAAGCGCCAGAGCAGCAGGGACTGGAAACCGGGATTCCGCTGGAATCGGACGAAACTGGAGAGACTGCGCCGCAAGTGACCCTGCGGGGTCTATCGGCCAATCCTTGCAAGGGCTTTAGAGAGCGCAAGGGCTTTAGAGAGTCTTGCCGCGTGCGCGGAAGACCCGGCGAGCGGATTAGTTTGCCGTGTTGCGGCTGCGCTTCGCCGTGCGTTTGGCTTTCCGCGCTTTGGGAGTCTTGCTCCGCTTTGCCTTTACGGCGTGGGGGACGTTCCTCTTCGTCTTCGCCGCCGTCTTTGCCTCCATCGTTGAAGCGAGGGGCGCGAGGGCGAGACCGAAAGCGAGTGCCAGGACGATAAAGCGCATGTGTGAACTATCTTAACTGATCCGGCGACGGATAGTGCGTGTAAACCATGAAAAAGCAGAACGCCGTTACCAGTACGCACGCGGTGGCGAGCACTCTCCACATCGCCTCCTTCGGCCTTGTGGAATGGATGGGCGTGCCCGCGAGGTAGGCCACCACAAAACCTGCTGTAATACCACCCAGATGCGCCCAGTTATCGATGCCGGGCAGAAGTCCGATCGCGATCATGTAGACGACCGACTGCAGGTAGAAATTCCGAATCATCCGTCCCACGGTGGAACGATTAATCACGCCAAACGCGATCATCGCCCCGATCAGACCGGCGATCCCGGCCGAAGAGCCGATGGACAGACCCGGGTTCATCTTCGCGCTCAGGTAAAAGCCGCCCACCGTGCTGCAGAAATAGATCGCCAGATAGCGCGCCGTGCCGAAAAGTTCTTCCACCTGCGCGCCGAGCTGAAACAGCGCCCAGCTGTTCATCAGGATGTGCATCATGCCCCCGTGGAGAAAACCGGCCGTGACCAGCCGCCACCACTGGTGTTCCTGCCAGATGCTGGGGCCGAACTTGCCGCCGAAAGCCCAGAGCGCGATGTTCGGGCCCATGCTGCCGGACAGCCATTCTGTCGCGATGAACAGGCCCGCATTGATGAGCAGAATGAGCACGGTGGTGAACTGCGCCTGCGGAATCAGGCCGCCGATCTTCAGATCCGGCTGGCGCTCCACGTAGCGCGGTCCCACGTGCTCATTGCAATAAGGACAAACACGGTCGCTCGTCGTGATGAACGCCCGGCAGTTCGGGCACATTCTGCGATTATCCATTTTTTCGCCGTTGCTTCACTTTCACGGTTTGGCCGTTCAGGCGCGGGTTTCCCGGGTTAGCCTTGCCGCGTTCTTAGCGGCAAGCGCCTGTTGTGCTTCGTACTCTCTGGCGAAGCGGTCCCGGTCCGGCTTGCCGCGCACGCTCAGGCGCAGGGCGAGGCCAAATCCGACGAGGAGCTTGAGGATTTCCGAACCCGAATAAATCCCGTGGTACATCCAGAATGTATTGACCAGCGGATCGTTACCCGGCAGGTCCGCTATTTTGCGCCCTATTTCCGTGACCTCGGGCGTCAGAAAAAATCGCTGCACCAGAACGAAGATCCACATGGCCACCGCCGCTCCGAGCATGGGTTTGTTGGGCCGCTCACCGAAAAACAGCGTCGCGAACAACGCCACCCCGAGAAGCAGTTCGGCGCGTTCCCAGTTTTCAAACAGGAAATTATTTTCCTCGCCGGCGTTGCGCCGCAAAATGACGCGTTCGCGTTCGCGCCCGATCCGGTTCAGTTCCACCGACGCGCCCACGCTTCCCGGAGAGGAAAGAAAACGGTCGACCGTCTGAAAATTCTGGGTGACCGCGATGTCGGCGAAAATTCCCGCGCCTAGCCAAACACCCAGGAGGAGGGCGGCTATCCTGCGATACTGAATCACGTTCGAATTGTCGCAAACGCGATGTCTTCGCAACGCGATTCCATGGCCCGAACCGCGGGAGTTGCCGAAATTTCCGCCAGGCATCACAATCCCGTTATGCGCCTGTTGCGTGCGGTTTTGTTTTTGTCCCTGTTCTGCGCCCCGCTGACCGGTCAGGTTAACGACGGCGCGAAGTACTCTCCTCTCGACACGATTAACCGCTCTAATGTGGACCGGCTCACGGTGGCCTGGACGTTTCACACGGGCGATCTTTATGTGGGAGCGAAAGGTGGCCTGCGCGGCAAGCAGTCGGCTTTTGAGACTACGCCTCTGTATGCGGACAACACGCTGTTCATCACGACTCCGTTCGGCCGTGTGATTGCGCTCGAACCGGAAACCGGCAAGCAGAAGTGGGCCTTCGATCCCCACATCGATCAGCAGGCCGGCTGGGGCGATTTCGCGAATCGCGGCGTTGCCACCTGGGTCAGTCCCGAAGGCAAGCGGCGCGTCTTTGTGGCGACCATCGACGCGCGCCTCTTCGCGCTGGACGCCGCCACGGGCCAGCCCCTTCCGGACTTCGCCAATGACGGCCATCTCGATCTCAAACAGGGGCTTCGCTTGCCGGTCAAAGCGGCCTGGGAGTACGAAGAGACCTCCGCGCCCGCGGTCATCGGCGACGTTATTGTGGTGGGGTCCGCCATTGCCGACAACCAGCGGACCGATATGCCGAGCGGGGAGGTTCGCGCGTTCGATGTCCGCTCGGGCAAGCTACTCTGGAGCTTCGATCCCATGCCAGGCACGAAAACGGGCGCCGCCAACGCGTGGTCCGCGATTACGCCGGATCCAGCCAACGGCCTGGTCTTTGTTCCGACGGGCAGCGCCAGTCCGGACTACTTTGGCGGGGAGCGGAAGGGCAACAATCAATACGCCAACTCGGTGGTGGCGCTGCAGGCGAAAACCGGCAAAGTGGTGTGGTCTTTCCAAACCGTGCATCACGATCTGTGGGATTACGACGTGGCCTCGCAACCGGCGCTTATCACTGTGCAAGGCAAGCCCGCCGTGGCCGTGGGCTCGAAGACCGGCAATCTGTTTCTGCTGGATCGCCTGACCGGCAAGCCGCTGTTCGGCGTGGAAGAGCGTCCCGTGCCCAAGAGCGATGTCCCCGGCGAAGCAGCCTCGCCCACGCAGCCGTTTCCGCTGCTGCCGGCGCATCTGGGCTCAACCACATTCCGGCCTGGCGGACAAACCGAGGAAGACCGGAAGTGGTGTTCGGAAGCGCTTTCCAAACTGCGCTACGACGGCATGTTCACGCCGCCCAGTCTGCAGGGTTCGCTTGTCTATCCAGGCAATATCGGCGGGATGGCGTGGGGCGGGTTGGCCTTCGAGCCGAAGAGCGCGACCTTGTTGGTTCCGTACAACAGCCTGGCAGCCGTGGTTCGTCTGGTTCCGCGCGCGCAACTCGATCAGGCGGAGAAAGCACGGCCGGATTGGGAAACCGCCTGGCAGCGCGGCACTCCGTACGGCATGCAGCGCGTCTTTCTTCTGACGCCGAAAGGCACGCCGTGCACGGCCCCGCCGTACGGGATGCTCGCGGCCATCGACGCCAACACCGGCAAACTGAAATGGGAGGTTCCGACCGGCTATGTGCCCTGGGTGGGCGATCACCCGGATTGGGGCTCGCCTTCGCTGGGCGGGCCGATCGCCACGGCAGGCGGACTATTGTTTCTGGGCGCCACCTTCGACCCGTATCTGAAGGCCTACGATCTCTCGACCGGGAAAGAACTCTGGCGTGGAAAACTGCCCGCCTCCGCCCGCGCCACGCCGATGACTTTCCGGGCCGCGAACGGGAAGCAGTATGTCGTGATCGCCGCGGGCGGCCATGAAGTTCCCGGCAACGAGCCTAGCGACGCGCTCGTGGCTTTTGCGCTCCCGTAAGCCGCCACGCTTCGCCGATGTGAGCGGCGAGTTCGTCGTCCCCGACCCGGGCCAGTTCGATCCCGACCCACCCGCGCACGCCGACATAGGGTGGCTTGTAGTAAACGTCCGGAGCCTGGTGGATGAGTGCGGCCTGCTCGCCAGGCGCAGCGGGAATCCAGACCGCAACATGGCCATCGTTGTGGTGATTATTGGCGAACATCACGAAGACTTTCTTGCGGACAAAGAATGTTGGCTCGCCGTGCGAAAGCTTCTCCGACGTGTCCGGCAGCGCCAGACAGAGACGCCTTACGCGCGCCAGGTGATCTTCGGCCGGGCTCTGTTCCATGCCCGGAATTCTACAGGCGCGCCAGCGCGGCGGCAAGGTCCGCCGCGGAAAAGCCGAACGGTCCTGGCTCCGTTTTGAACCGGACCACGCCATCTTTTCCGATCAGATAAAGCCGGTCCGGCCAGCCCGTATAGGCCTTTTCCACGCGGTTTTCAATGCCGTCGATCAGCGCCGGGAACGGGATGTGCAGTTTGCGGACGCAGGACTCGGCGACCTGCTCCCGCTCGGCGACCGTGGTCGGATTCCCGAAGAGCACGCCGTCTTTTACGTTGCTCGCCATCTGCCAGAGGTCCGTGGAGTGCGCCTCCGTGATGTAGACGACGAAGAATTCCACGTCATTCCTGTACTGCTCGTAAAGTTTGGCGAGCGCGGGAACCTCCCGGCGAAAGGGCGGTCAGGTATAGCTGCCGAAGACCAGCACGACGGGTCTTTTGCCCCGGAACGACGACAGCGTGACGTTGCCTTGGCCGTCCAGCACGGGCAGGGTGAAATCGGGTGCGGAGTCGCCGGGATGAATCCGGCCCGCGCGCGCCGATTTCCAGAGCGTCTCGAAGGGGAAGAGCAGGAAGGGAACCGGGCCTGCGTACTTCATGGCGCCGGCAAAGCGCTCCGGCGGTTGGCGCATCGCGACTGCGATAAAGGCCAACGCGACGCTGTAGAGCGCCACGAGGGCCAGGGCTGTCCGGGCTGCGATCCTGCGCATTGACATCGTCATTTGACCGCGAGGAGCCCTGCCGGCGCAATACCTGGTTTCTACTACAGCCTCTTACTCACCTGCCCGTACATAAGACCAACCCGCTTCCTGTTTCCGGATCAGCTCCGCGACGCCCGAATCCACCGGCGTGGCGAACGCAAAGAGATCTTCCGGTTTGACGTTCCGCGACCGCATCGAATTTTTGCAGACGGCAAACACCACGCCGGAGTCCACGGCTTTGCGGATCCGCTCCTCATACGCCGCGTTGGATTTCAGCAGCAGGGCGATTCCTTTGCCGTAGGTCACCACTTCGATCTGGATATTGCCGGCGCCGAACGCATTCTGGATATTGCCCACGTTCCCCAGCAACTGCGACCAGGAATCGCCGACATCCGTGTTCATCTGAAGAACCACCTGGTGCTTGCGGGGCGGGGGAGTTTGCGAGGTTCCGGCCAGGGAAAGTCCCAGGGTCAGAGCCGTGAGAGCGAGGAGCATTCTCTTCATATGAGTCTGATGATAGACTGCCTGCCCGGCGCGAAATGGCTTGGCATTTTCAGTGATAGAATCGCATCCACAGCCATGCGCGTCTTTCTGTGGACAAGTTTGTGTCTGATCAGCTGGTCCGCCCGCGCCGCGGCGGACGGAAGTCCCGGCTACTTCCGCGATGTGCGGCCCGTGCTGCAGAGGCAGTGCCAGGGCTGTCACCAGCCGAACTCTCTCAGTTCCGGTCTCGATCTCACCACCTTCGAAGGCTTCGCGAAAGGCGGCAAGCGCGGTCCGGCGTTTCGGGCGGGAAGTCCGGCCGAAAGCCTGGTCGTGAAATACATGCGGGGAGAGATGCAGCCGCTGATGCCGCTGGGCGGAACGGCGGTTCCCAAAGACCAGATCGAGGCTATTTCCGCGTGGATCGCGGCAGGCGCGAAGAACGACACGCCCAAAGAAGCGACAGACACAATCTCCGCCGCGAATCCGCCCAGCTACTCCCAACCGCCTGTCATCAGTGCGCTGGCCTTTTCTCCGGACGGACAGACGCTCGCGGTCTCCGGCTACCGCGAGGTGCTGCTTCACAAGGCCGATGGCAGCGGTCTGATTTCACGGCTGGTCGGTCTCTCTGAACGGCTGAACAGCGTAACCTACTCGAGCGACGGCAAACTGCTGGTCACGGCGGGCGGGACTCCGGCCCGGTTCGGCGAGATCCAGATTTGGGATACCGCGACCGGCAAGCTGAAGCGGTCCGTAACGCTGACAGGCGACACGGTTTTCGGCGGATCGGTCTCGCCGGATGGAAAGATGATCGCGGCGGGCGCCACCGACAACTCCGTCCGGCTGATCGAGACTTCCACCGGCAAGGAACTGCAGAAAATCGGCAACCATGAAAACTGGGTGCTGTCTACAGTGTTCGGCGTCGACGGGAAGCGGGTGGTTTCAGTCAGCAAAGACCGGGCGGCGAAGCTGTCCGATACGGCCTCGGGCGGCTTTCTGGAGAACGTGAACCTTTTGCGCGGCGAACTGCAGGCGATTGCGCGGCACCCTTCGAAGGACATTGTCGTGATCGGCGGGGAAGAGCGGATTCCTTATATGTATGTGATGGACCGGCCCAAGGTGATGAAGATTGCGGACGACACCACGCTGGTCCGCAAGTTTCCGAGGCAGGACGGGGTGATCGCGGCGCTGGCCTGGTCGGGTGACGGGAAGAAGATCGCCGTGGCGGGTTTGAGTCCGCAGGTCAATATTTATGATGCGGATACCGGTAAGCCGGTGGCCAGTTGCACCGGGCACAAAGCCGGTATCTACGCGGTCGCCTTTAATCCCGCGGGGGATCGCGTGGCTACCGGCGGCTTCGACGGGCATGTGCGAATCTACAACAGCGCGTCCGGTGAACTGCTGAAAGATTTCGTTCCCGTGCCGTTACTGGTGAGCCGCAATGACTAAGGTTCTGTTGGGATTCCTGCTGGCGGCGCAGGCCGTCTGGGCAGCCGCGCCGGCGCTGGTTGAACTGCAGCCGCGCGGGGCGCAGCAAGGCAAGACGTTTACGCTGACGCTCACCGGCCGGGAATTGCTGGAAGGCTCGAAGCTGATCACCACCCTCCCGGCGATCGTCACGCCCCTGACCCCCACCATGAAGGGCTTCCCGTTTCTGGTGGAACTGCGCGCGGACGCTCCGGTCGGCACGTATCCGGTTCGGATTCAGAACGCGAGCGGGTTGTCGAATATTCTGCTGTTCACAGTCGGCACATTTCCGGAAGTGGCGGAACAGGAGTCCGCCGAGCCGGCGAACAATACGATCCAGACCGCGGAACCGGTCAAAGTCATGCCAGTCACCATCAACGGCAAGCTGAACGGCGCCGATCGGGACTTCTTCCGCGTGACCGCGAAGGCCGGCGAGCGGCGGGTTTTCGAAGTGGAAGCGCGCCGCTGCGGGTCCGCCATCGATCCCGCGCTGGAACTCTATGACGAGAAGGGCAATCTGCTCACCCGCAATGAGGATGCCCCCGGTATCGGCGTGGATTCCCGTATCGACTACACGTTCGCGCGCGATGGAAATTACTACATTGAGGTCCACGACGCGCGGTTCAGTAAGCAGGAGCAGAATTTTTATCGCCTGAAAATCGGGACGTACAACTACCCGGAGTCTGTCTTCCCGCTGGGCGGCCGGCACGGGGAAACGGTCACGTTCGGGTTCACGAGCAAGGCCGGCGCGAGCAAGGCAGTCGTCAAACTTCCGGATACCGGCAATTTCGCGACGGTCGCGATGCCGGGTTCGCCGACGCTGCCGTTCACGGTGGCGCTGAGCGATGCCGCCGAGCAAACGGAGAGCGCCGGAACTCTTGCGGTACCCGGAGTCATGAACGGGCGAATCGCACGGCCGGGCGAGGTGGACCGCTATCCACTCAAAGTCACGCCCGGCGACGCGCTGCTCTTCGAGTTGCAGTCCCGGGAACTGGGCACTTCCCGGCTGGACGCCCTGTTGACTGTCTATGATGCGCAGGGCAAGAAACTGGCCTCCGCCGGAGATCCGATTCCGTCGACCGATGTGACATCCGCGCTGATTGTGGGCCGAACGCAGGGCGATCCTTTTCTGAACTTCAAGGTTCCGGCGGAGACGAACGAAATCACCGTCGCGATCGAGGACCTTGCGGGCCGTGGCGGCAACGATTTCGGCTACCGTTTGTCCGTCAGGAAGCAAGCGGAAGAGTTTCTGCTTTCGGCCAGTCCTGCGTATCTGAACGTCCCGCGCGGCGGTACTGCGCTGATCAGCGTCGCGGCCGATCGTCGCGGTTACGACGGGCCCATCCGCGCGAGCATCCCTGGATTGCCGAAGGGCTGGACGGCAGAAGGGGGCTACATCGCCGCCGAAACGATGGACGCGAGCGGCGCGCGGGCAGTGAGCCGCCGCGGCACTCTGACCGTGACCGTGGCTCCGGACGCGGAAATGCCCGCCGCCGACCTGATCGTGATCGCCGAAGCAAAACTGGCGGACGGGTCCATCCTGCGAAGGCAGGCGTCCGGCGCCGGGGCCGTAATCGACGTGGCTGCCGGAACCGGTCTGCCCGATGGCGCTTCCACGGACCGACAGAAGCCTTTCACGGCGCCGTGGCTGAATATCGCGATGCCGGTGGCGATGGGAAAAGAGCCGTCCGCGACTCTGGCACTGAAGCCGCTCCGCCGCATCCGCATGGACGAGGGCGACGCGTTCGATTTCGAGTGGTCGTTCAGTACGAAAGACAAAACAATTGCCCTGCCGGCGACGGTAAGCGTGGATGCGCCGGGGGCGCGTGACCTCCGCATCATCGATATGAAAGTGGCGGAGAAGGGCGCGCCGACCGGGACGTTCCGGGTCACCACAACCCGGTCAACGGCTCCGGCGACTTACGATCTGGTGATCACCGCCAATCTGACCGTAGACGGGCAGCGCGAAACCGTGGTGGCCCGGGCGATTCCGTGGGAAGTGACAGAGGAAACCAAGAGCGATGCTTCGAACAAGACTTCTGGCAGCAATTAGCTTTACCGCGTTCAGCTTTCCGTTTGCCCAGGCGGCGGAACAGGTCACATTCCTGCGCGATGTCGCGCCGATCCTCAACAAGGTCGGCTGCACGTCGGGCCCCTGTCACGGAGCGGCCAAAGGCAAGAACGGCTTCAAGCTCTCGCTGCGCGGTTACGACCCGGAATTCGACTACCAGGCGCTGCTCTACGATCTTTCCGGACGCCGCTTCAACCGGTCCGATCCTGGCCGCAGCCTGATGCTCGCCAAGCCCACCCAGGAAGTGGCGCACGGGGGCGGGCTGCGCATCGAGCCGGGCTCGAAGTATTATCAGACCGTTTTCAACTGGATTGCGCAGGGCGTGCCGTTCGGCGACCCCGCGAAAGACAAGGTGGAGCGCATCGAGATGCAGCCGCCGGCCGTGGAAATGGCGAAGCCGGGGCTGGAACAGCAGGTCCGCGTGGTGGCCCACTATCTGGACGGCGCGGTTCGGGATGTCACGAAGGAGGCGGTGATCGCGAGCAACATTCCGGACACGGCGGACGTTTCGGCCGACGCTGTCGTGAAAGGCGCGCGCATCGGCGAGGCCACCATGCTGGTCCGCTATGAGGGCAAGTTCGGGACGGTGCCGGTCACGGTGCTGAATCCGAAGCCGGGTTTCGTCTGGAAAGCCCTGCCACAGAACAACTACATCGATCAGCTGATCGACGCGAAACTGCAGCGGCTCCGGATCCAGCCCGCCGCCGCGGCGGACGACGCGACCTTCCTGCGCCGCGTTTCCGAGGATTTGACGGGGCAGCTTCCCACCGCGGAAGAGGCGCGGGCATTTCTGGCGGACGGTACGCCATCCCGACTGAAGCGCAGCCGGATGATCGACACCCTGCTGGCGCGCAAGAGCTACGTGGACCATTTCACGCTGAAATGGGGCGACCTGCTGCAGAACAGCCGCAAGTACCTGGGCGACAAGGCCGCCTGGGAGTTCCGCGAGTGGATCCGCGAATCGATCGCGAGCAACAAGCCTTATGACCAGTTCGTGCGCGAAATGCTGACGGCACGCGGCAGCACCAATGAGAATCCCGCGACCAACTATTTCCGCGTGACCCGGGACGCCAAGCCCACCATGGAGAAGACGACGCAGGTGTTTCTCGGCGTCCGCATGGTCTGCACGCAGTGTCACGATCATCCCTTCGAGCGCTGGACGCAGAATCAGTATTACGAAATGACGTCGTTCTTCTCCACCGTCGGGCTGCGGCCGGGTTTCGAGAGCGGGGAAGAGATCGTATATGACAAGCGGGACGATTACGATGTGCGGCATCCCAAAGACGACCGTGTGATGCGGCCGAAGTTTCTGGTCGCCGCCACCACGGTGAGTCTCGCGCCCATGGCGCTGCCCGACGGCGCCGACCGCCGCAAAGCCTTCGCGGAATGGATCACGTCGAAAGAGAACCCGTTTTTTGCCAAATCCATGGCGAACCGGATGTGGAGCTATTTTCTGGGGAAGGGAATTATCGATCCCGTGGATGACATCCGGGCGTCGAATCCGCCCGCCAATGAAGCCCTGCTCGATGCGCTGACGAAAGACTTCAAAGATCACAATTACGATCTGAAGCACCTGATCCGAACCATCGTGAATTCGCGGATCTATCAGGCCGGTATCGAAACGAACGAGTGGAACGAGTCCGACAACACGAATTTTTCCCATGCGGTGCCCCGGCGTCTGAATGCCGAGCAGTTGATGGACGCGCTTACCCAGGCGACGGGCGTGCGGCCGGCGTTCCCGGAAGTTCCGGCGGATACGAAGGCGGAGGAGTTTCCCGATCCGCATGTCGGCAAGGACGGTTTTCTCGACCTGTTCGGGCGTCCGCAGCGGGAATCCGCCTGTGAGTGTGAGCGGAAGACGGACCTGAGCCTCCCGCAGGCGCTGAATCTGGTGAACGGGCGGACCATCTCGGATGCCATTGCGGATCCGGCGGGGCGGATCGCGAAGGTGCTCATTGCGGGGGCGGACGATCGCGCCCTGCTGCAGGAGTTGTACCTGGCGACGTTGAGCCGGACGCCCACCCCGACGGAACTCGACAGGGGAATTACGTATCTGCGTGGCGGCGAGAGCCGCGCGGCCCGCGCCCAGGATCTGCTGTGGGCGCTGGTCAACAGCAAAGCGTTTCTGTACAACCGGTAGGAGAAAATTATGCTCGTCATTCCAGGCCGCAACGGACGGAATTGTGAAGGCGTCACGCGCCGCGAACTGATGCGGGTCGGTTCGGCGGGGATGCTGGGGTTAAACCTGGCGAACTTTCTTGAGTGGCAGAAGGCTCAGGCGGCAGCGGCGACGGGCGTGAGTCCGCTGGCCGGCAGCCGGGGCTTCGATACGGCGAAGTCCGTGATCATGGTGTTCCTGCAGGGCGGCCCCAGCCATATCGATATCTGGGATCCGAAGCCGGATGCCGCCGCGAATATTCGGGGCGAGTTCAAGCCGATCAAAACGAAGATCCCGGGCACGCACATCAGCGAGACCATGCCGATGATGGCGGAACAACTGGACAAGTGCACGCTCATCCGGTCGATGAGTTATACGCCGAACGGGTTGTTCAACCACACGGCCGCGATCTACCAGATGCTGACCGGGTATCCGCCGGACAAGGTCTCGCCCTCGGGCCAGCTGGAGCCGCCTTCCCCGGCCGACTTCCCCACCGCCGGCAGCCACATCGCCAAGCGGAAGCCGCCGACGCAGCCCGTGCTGCCGTTTGTGGAGATGCCGCGGCCGCTGCAGGAATCGAGCGTGATCGGCAAGGGGGGCGCGGCCGGGTTCCTCGGGAAGGCTTACGATCCGTATCGCCTCTACCAGGATCCGAACAAGCCGATTCAGCTCGACGACCTGACCCTGCGCAAGGAGATTCCGCCGCAGCGTCTCAAAGACCGTTTCGATCTGCTGAAAGGGATCAACGGATCGATGCCCGACCTGGAGAAGGCGCTGAACTCGTACGCCATCGATGAGTACTACGGGAAAGCGTTCGATCTGGTGCTTTCCGGGAAGGCCCGGGATGCGTTCGACCTCAGTAAAGAAGCGGATAAGACCCGGGATCGATACGGGAGAACCACGTTCGGGCAGGGACTGCTGCTGTCGCGGCGTCTGATCGAGGCCGGGACGCGGTTTGTACAGATGAACTGGCCGGCGGTGGCGAACGGAAATCCCGAAGTGGATTCGTGGGACACACATGCGGCGAATTTCGGACCGTTGAAAAACATTCACTGTCCAGTGCTGGACCGGGGACTCTCCGCGCTGCTGGAAGATATGTCGCAACGGGGGATGTTAAAAGACACGCTGGTGGTGGCGATCGGGGAGTTCGGGCGCTCGCCGCGGATTGGCGTGAGTACTTCGGGGAATTCCAACGCGCCGGACGGGAGGGACCACTGGCCTTACTGTTACAGCGGGATTGTGGCGGGTTGCGGGATCGCGAACGGGATGCAGTATGGGGAATCCGACCAGACCGCCTCGTCGCCCAAAGACAAGCCGGTGCATCCCAATGATCTGCTGGCGACGGTTTACTACGCGTTGGGGATTGATCCGGACACGCAGGTGCTGAATCACCTGAATCAACCTCGGGAATTAGTCAAAGGCAAGCCTGTCACCGGATTTTGGGCTTGAAAACGCACAAATCGGGCGGTTGTAACGTGATATCGGCAGGAGTTGCACGCCGGGATCCCCCGAAAAAAGTGATACAATCGAAACAATATGGAAGATCGCCGTGTTATCAACGACTCATACTACTGTTGTCGATTCAGGGCGGAAGGCCCTATCTCCGTCATCACGACCACACAGTATGTAGTGGCCGAGTACGACGAAAGATCGGGTGACATTCGCTGGCAGCGTGTGGTCAACGCGAGCCAAAAGGAAAGTATCCATAACTGGCTGCGCGATCACTTCCCGGTAAAGTCGGGTGTGAAGCCGGTCCCGGTCAGCCGCAAAAAGCAGGTCGCGGCGGCCTGAAGAAATTCCGGAAATTATTTCCGGAATTCCTTGCAAACGGGTTGGAAGCGTTGCTATTCTAGTTTTGTCGGAGCGAAACCGGGCCGAGAGCAGAAAGAAACGGACACGACGCGAAAGCGAAGTGAAAGTTGCTAAAGCCGATTCGGTGTGGTAGATTCGTTAAGGCAGTAACAAGTCGGGATTTGAATCATCGCCAGCAACACTTTCTTGAAGTGTTCAGCAACGATGGAATTACAATTCAACGATCACGGCAGTTTTGAGTAACTAAGGATTGGTAACAAGCTGTAGAGCGGACGAGGTCACCAAAGGCCGGATCTGTTCGATGTGGTTAACAGCCTTCCTGGTAGTTCTTTCAAGAAGCGAAAAACAGACGATCTGCCTGAGGATGTAAAAAGTCCTTGCGTCACGTTCACGTGGACGAGAGCGGATCAACAAGTTTCGAGGCCTGCCGTTCTCTGTTGCGCCCGAGAGGGGGTAATGGAAGGTCGGTAAAGATCTTTGACAATCTGATTGGATGCACTAATAACTTCGTCAGAATTTGAGTTCAACCGGGGCGACAATCATCTCACATTATAAAAATGAGAGTTTGATCCCGGCTCAGAATCAACGCTGGCGGCGCGCCTAACACATGCAAGTCGAACGAGAAAGCCGCAAGGCAAGTAAAGTGGCGTACGGGTGAGTAACACGTGGATGATCTACCTTTTAGTGGGGAATACCGTTGGGAAACCGACGACAATACCGCATAATCCCGAGAGGGGAAAGCCGCAAGGCGCTGAAAGAGGAGTCCGCGGTCGATTAGTTAGTTGGCAGGGTAAAGGCCTACCAAGACTGTGATCGATAGCCGGCCTGAGAGGGCACACGGCCACACTGGCACTGAAACACGGGCCAGACTCCTACGGGAGGCAGCAGTGGGGAATCTTGCACAATGGGGGAAACCCTGATGCAGCGACGCCGCGTGA
>CAINNJ010000018.1 GCA_903851195.1 uncultured Acidobacteriia bacterium | reverse complement strand
TCCCACCCGTTCCCATCCCGAACACGGAAGTTAAGCCTCTCAGCCCCGATTGTACTGCACGCGCAGGTGTGTGGGAGACTAGGAAGTCGCCCGGTTAATTTAATAAAGCCCAACCCCTCAGGGTTGGGCTTTTTCTCGTTTTGGCACACTTCAAACTATTTGTGCGAATTCGCGGGCTTCGCCGCACTATCTTGGCGAAGCTCAACTGTGCGCACCATACCCTTCGCTGTCGCTCTGGCCGCCCTTCTGGCGGGGGCCGGGGAGATGCCGATCGCCGCTATACCGATCGCTTTGTCTCAACGTAGTGCATTGCCCGTCGATTGGGCCGCGCGAGTCGGATCGGACCTGCAATGGAATCAGGATGCAGTCATGGATTTGGCGGAGGAGGAACCGGGAGGGCTCGCGAAGCCTCGCTTTACCCGGGATGGGTTTGACCGGCTTGCTGAACTGCCGGGTCCCCCAGGTCCGCTCGCGAAGACGCTGCTGCTGCTTGCGGAGCCGCCCTCGGTGCTGAGTATGGGGACGGGACTCCTCTTCGCGGGCGCCATCTGCTTCCTGAGAAGAGGGCTCCGCGTCCCTCACCGAAGCGGATGGCGGCGGATCAAACTCCGCCGCCCTTTGCGCAAAATGACCGTCCTGTCCTAAACAGACTGACGGCGATTGCGCCGCCAGATCGGAAAAGCAGCGCCGAACAAGGTCAACCCGAATCCCGTGAAGAGCGTCGAAGGCTCGGGAGTCGGCGTGTACAGCGAAACGGTCGCGGACCCGCCCGTAAAGGTGCTGCCCGTGCCGGTCGTGCTGCCGTCGCCATTTACGATTACGTTGGCGATCTCGCCGCTGCCGAGCGGTCCCACCAGCGGATTCAGGGAACGGTCCAGCAGGAACAGGTAGAAGCCGCTGCCATCGGTCGCCGAGCCACCGATCGCGGCACCTGTAAACGTGACGGTGAAGCTGAAGCCACTGCCGAACACGCCAACGCCCTGGTCGGCATAGTTCGTTCCCGACGCGTCGTTGGGGATCAGCAGCGGCGGATTTGCCAGATTTCCGGTGACTCCGGGGGAGACCTGGTCCGCCGTGGAATCGCCCGTGTACCCGGACACCGAGAGCACCGTGACGGAAGCCAGGGCGGAAAGCGAAGTCGTGGAGTTGGCCTGGTTGAACTGGATTTCGATAATGCCCGGCGTGCCGCTGCCGATGCCCGAGCTGTCCACCGACACCAGGTACTGGACGGTGCCCGCGCTGGCCGCGGAACCAACCAGAAAGAAGACTCCAAGGAGCCTGAAATTGCCAGCAAACCTGCGATTCATATAGTTGAAAATCCTCCGGTCAGAACTGCACGTCATAGCGCTGTGTCGTGTAGCCGATGCGCGCATTAGCTGGATTGGCGAAGCTGATGGTGACAGCCGGGCTGGTCGCCCCCGGCGCGAGGCCGGAGGGGACATTGATGGTGGCGTACGGGACGCCGTTCGACTGCGGCAGATCCGGCAACGTCACGCCCGCCGGCAGTCCGTTGAAGAACACATAAACCGGGCCGGTGAGCGAGGTCGATCCCGTATTGGTCACGGTCACGGTACCGTTGCTGCGGCCCGTGGCGCGATTCAGCACCAGCGGCGAAGCATTGACCCGGGTGCGGCTGGTGACTTCGAGAGGCAGGCGGATGTAGACGGCGGGCGCGTCGTGATCGGAATAGCGCTCGGGACGGGTAAAGTCGTTCCGGTAGGTGGAGCCTTCCGGGAAATCCGCGTTGTTGCGGGCATACGCGAACTGGCGCACGCGGGCGTTCAGCTTGCCGTTCACCAGGATGTGGTCGATGCGCTGCGCGGCGCCGGAGAAGCTGTACGAATAACGCTGCGCCGTGTCCGTTGTCGTGAGATTCGTCAGGGCGAGCGTGGAAATCGCGCTGCACGGGGTGGTGACCGTGAGCTGCAGGGCTGTGAAGTAGAGCTGGTTCGCGGGAGCGGGCGAGCCGGCAATGCAGTTCACCGAGTCCGCATAACCATCGCTTACGTCGAAGGCGTTCATGTCGCCGGCGACCAGCAGATTGTCGGTGAGATTCCAGTTGGTGCTCTGTTCGGAGAGATTCCCGGTGATCAGCTTCGCGAGGTAAATCGCCTGCTCATTGCGCTTGGTGCGGACGCGTTCGCCGTTGGCGGAACCGGGCTGGTCGATGGAGCCCAGCGAGCGCAAGTGGTTCACAACGACACGCACCTGCAGGCCGGAATCGGAGCCATCGGCTTTCACGGTAGCGCGCAGTGTGACCGGCGGCCGGTCGTTGAGCAGCGAAGACCCGCCGCCGGGAGTCGCGTAGGTTGTGGCGAGTCCAAACTGCGTGCAGTCGATCAGGCTGACGCGGTCGCGGCGATACAGAACGGCGACCGAAATCTGACTGGGATCGTTCGTCGGATACTCGCACCAGTTGTAGTTCGGGCTGCCCTGACCGGCCGCGGCGGCGTCCGCATTGATCTTGTTGACGATGTCCTGCGGCACCGGGTAGTTGGCGGGGTCCGTGGGGCCGGGGCCTTCCAACTCTTCCATGGTGATGATATCCGGCATATGCAGCACGTTCCGAATGCCGAGCGAGAGCTTGTTCAGCCGACCCTGATAGGCGGCGCTGGTGAGCAGCACGCTGTTGCCGTTGGAATCGTTCAGATCGTTGAAGAACCTCTCGATATTGGCGTTGACGATGAGCAGGTCGGTCGCGAGTGGCGTCGGAATCGCCGTGGCGGAGAGCGTCGGGGACGAAGGACTGCGTGTACCCACTCCGGCCGTATTGGTGTAGATCTGGTACTGGCTCTGGCTGGTGTTGTAGTCCATGATGCCGGTCAGGCCGGTGAACGTCGTGCCGGTTGCCACCTCGAAGGTACTGCCGCCGGTGAGTCCGGTGGTGTCGACGCGGAAGGCTTCGGGATTGCCGTTCCAGGTGGGTACTGTGCTTGCCGCATCCGATGGACGCCGCGTCCCCTGAATGCCCGGGGCTGTGTGGAACGGACGGCTGACGCCCTGCACGGTGACGAAGAACTGGCCGGAGGGCGTGGCCTGCGCGGAGGGTTCGTCGAGATTTCCCAGACTGGGACCGACGGCCACAGCGTTCGGAATCGAGACGCGCATGCCGAGAAACTTGCGCGATTGGGTGGCGGAACCGCCTGCCGCGACCACCGTGCTGTCGATGGTGACGGCGGCGGGCAGGCTGCCCAAAGCGTTGGTCCCCAGCACCTGGCAGTTGCTGGTGGAGGCCAGTTCGGTCAGCGGCACGGTTCCGACGGGGGCCGTGCTCGGCACGAAATCGGAAACGGTGCCCTGAATCTGGATGTTGTTGCCGACCACGGCGCAGGACGGCACGGCGGTGCTGCCGGTGAAGACCAGCAGACCTTCCGACGTGTTCGGGTCGTTGTCGCGATCCGCCGTGACGCTCTCGAGATAGAAGCCCTGGGTGGTGCCGGTGGTGCCGCGAATGGCCGTGACCACGCCGCGGGTGGTCACCGAAGTGCCGGCGAGCGGGGAGGTGGTTCCGGAGCCGTTGATCTCGGAAATCAGATGGGTGGTGGGCGGGGGAGCCTGTACGGTCAGACCGATGCTGAAGGACGAGGAGCGCGAGACATTGTCGGTAACCGTGCACGGCAGCGAATAACTGGTCGCGGAGGTTGCCGCGGGCACTGTGTAGCTGGCCGGGAGCGTCACGGACGAGCCTCCACCGATGAGTGCCAGACTGCAAACGCTGGTATAGCTGGTCGAAGCCGGGTTGGAGCCCGACACCGGCGTCGCGCTGAGTGAGATCGAGTTGCCGGCGGTCACGGGGTTCGGGCTGGCCGAACCGGTGGCGGTCGGCGGGGTGGAAGAGCCGGTCACGGTCAGCCCAATGTTGAACGAAGCGCTGTGCGACTGCGCGTCCGTAACGGAACACGGCAGCGAGTAAGCCTGCGCCGCGGTCGCCGCGGGCACGGTGTAAGAAGCCGAGTAGGTGTTGCCGGAGGAAACGGGCAGGCTGAAGGTCGCGCTGCCGCCGATGCCGGTCAGATTGCAGGAAACCGCGATACCGGTAGAGTTGGCCGCCGGTGTGATGCTGGCCGTCAGCGTGGAACTGCTGCCGGCCGCGACCGAGGCCGGACTGGCCGAACCGGTGCCGCCGAGCGACACGATGCAGGTGTTGGCCGTGCTGGAACTGTTGCGCGGCGCGGGCGTGGCACTAGAAAAATCCGAGTTGTTCGCGTTCGTGTCCGTACAGCCGCCGCCGGCGCGGAAAGCCGCCAGGATGTTCGTCAGTGCGGATGCCGCCGTGCCTTCCGAGCAGTTTGCCGACCCATAACCGAGCAAATCCTGAATGGCGGACGAGGTGGGGCAGGCGCCACTTAAGGCCGTAGTGGTGTTGACGAGCGCTACTTTTCCCGCGGATGCCGACAGGGAAAGGGAGGCAGAAGAAAGGTCCGCCGCGGGGGAAATCATCGAGCCGATAACGGTGCTTCCGGTCTGGGTAAACTGCACCAGCAAATAGCGACCGGACTGAATCGAAGTGTTCGCCGGAACCGAATAGACGCTCCAGCTTCCGGTTCCGCTGGCCGACCCGTACTGGATGCTCCAGCCGCCAATGGTGGCGGTGGCAGCGCCCCTGTTGAACAACTCCACGTAATCGTCGTGGAAGGTGGGGGTGCCTGTCGTTGCGCCGCCGCCGCCATACACCTGGCTGATGACGACCTGGCTGAACGCGGTCGCACAGGAGGCGGCCAAAATTAATATCGAACGGAAAATCGGGCGAATTCGTGTAGTCAAGCCGGGCTGCTCCTTGAAAATCGGAAAAAATGCGCGCAGGACCCAGCATCCGCTGTTCGCGCCCGCGCACACTACCGTCCGAAGGTTAGCAGCCCGATATATATATACCGTTAAGACCGGACTGAATTCTTCAGGAACGGCCGGCCGCGGCGGCGCGTGAGGCAGTTGGCTCAGGTTCGCGGGCCAGCGCCGGGTAAACGATGCCGGCAATCGCGGCGCCGACGATCGGAGCCACCCAGAACATCCAGAGCTGTTCGAGCGCCCAGCCGCCGACAAAGACCGCCGGACCGGTGCTGCGAGCCGGATTCACCGACAGATTCGTGACGGGAATACCGATCAGGTGGATGAGCGTCAGCCCCAGTCCGATGGCGATCGGAGCGAAGCCCTGTGGCGCGCGCCGGTCGGTCGCGCCCAGAATAATCATGAGAAACATGAACGTGAGAACCACTTCGGCGACGATGCAGGCGGGCAACGCGTATTCGCCCGGCGAGTGCAGTCCATAGCCGTTTGAAGCGAAGCCGCCGGTCAGGTCGAAACCCGCTTTGCCGCTTGCAATGACGTACAGAACGCCGGCTCCGGCAATGCCCCCGAGCACCTGCGCCGCAATATAGCCGGGCAACTCGGCAAAAGGAAAACGTTTGGCAACCGCAAGCCCGACCGAGACCGCCGGGTTCAGGTGGCAGCCGGAGATGTGGCCGATCATGTAGGCCATGGTGAGCACGGTGAGGCCAAACGCGAAGGACACGCCGAGCAGACCGATGCCTACGTTCGGAAAGGCGGCCGAGAGGACGGCGCTGCCGCAGCCGCCGAGAACCAGCCAGAAAGTGCCGATAAATTCGGCGGAACAACGTCTGAGAAGAGGTGTAGGAGTGTCCATGACTCAGGAGTTTATAACGCCGGAAGGTACGAAGAAACACAAAAATGTAAGAATTTATCTTTTCGCCTGGATCTTTCGTACAAACTCCTGGATATTTCGCACAAAGTCCCGATAATCGCAGCTCCCTCGACAGGCGGTGTGCGGCGGCCTTCCGCGAGCCTGGCGCCAGGCAAGCCGGACTGCTCACCGCTTTTCGGAATTCTTGCCGGCGCTGCCTATGACGGGTCCGCCGCTTCACGGCAGGACGGTGAACGGAATCGAAGCCTCGGTATTCTCCCAGACGAGCGCCAGAGTGCCTTTGTTGCCGCCGTCGTTGCGCAGATCCACGCGGAAGGTTTCCACCGGCGTGTCCAGCCTCTTCACGTTCATTTTGGTTCGCCCGAAATCGAGCGAAGCGTTGTAGTTCAGGTGGAACTGGCCGGTTTCTTTGTTGATAATGAGCGTCCAGTCGTTGTCTTTGGGCAGCGTCCAGATGCTGTAAGCGCCTTTGGGCAGTTTCAGATCGCCGATGCGAATGTCCGCGCCAAGGGTGAAGCCCGTCGCGATATTCGCGCCGGTGCACCACACCTCGCCATAGGGGACCAGCGCGCCCATGATCTTCCGGCCGTGGGCGGAAGGAGCGTAGTAATCGACCGTGAATTCCCTGCCGCCGATGGTGGCGGTGGTGTGCGCCTCCGGGCTGGTATAGCGGCCGCGCTGCGCCGTAGCGATGACGGCGCAAAGGGCGAGCGAGGCAGTCAAAAGGGCGAAGCGTCGGAAGGTGCTCATTCCGGTATGCTATCCCATTTTGGGCGCGGTGTTGACGCCGTCTGGTCGCTCTCTAACCTGTAACGAAGTTCAGGAACTCCCGCACGGCGCGGGTGAGTTTTTTCTTCTTCCGGTGGATAATCGCCACCGGGCGGCGAAGTTCCGGGGCGTTCAGCGGAATCGAAACCAGCCGTTTCTGTTCCACCTCCGCCTGCATGGTGCGCTCCGGCAGAATGCTGATTCCCGACCCGAGCGCGACGGCTTCCTTAATCGACTGAATATTATCCAGCTGCATCGAGATGGAGATCTCGACGCCACTGTCCCGGAAGAAGCGATCCAGTTCGCGCCGGATGATGACTTCCTCGTCGAACGCAATAAACGCCTGTCCGTCCAGATCAGCCGGCTGGACCATCCCGCGCGAGGCGAACGGGTGCGTCGGGTAGGCCGCTACCGTCATGCGCTCCTCCCGCCAGGGAATGACGGTCAGTTCGCGGCGATGTTCGGGGTAGCTGATGAAGCCCAGATCGGCCTGGTCGGTGAGCACGGCATCGTAAACGCGGTCGGGCCGCAGTAACTCCACATGGATCGCGGCCGCCGGCAAAACCTGCCCGAACTCCTCGCGCAGACGGCCCATTTCGGAAAGGCCGATCGAGTAGATGGAAGCTATCCGGATCGTACTCTCAGAGGTATCCCGGATTTCTTCGAGTGCTGCGGTGAAATCCTCGGCGCGCCGGAGTACGTCCCGGCACAAATCCGCGTAGAGCTTTCCCGCCGGCGTGAGGCCCAGGGGACGCGTGGAGCGGTCGAACAGCTCCGTGCCGAGGCGTTTCTCCAGATCCTGAATCTGCTGTGTCGCGGCTGACTGACTGATTCCATTGAGCTGAGCCGCCCTGCTGAGGCTCTTGGCATACACCACGTCACGGAACAGTTTACATTCCCCGAAGATCACACTGCTCAGAATAGCATAAGTATTTCTGATATTGTTGCTAAGCTAAATTTCGTTTGCGTGATAGTATGTCTTCCTGCTAATATTGGGAAATCCCCAAGCAGGTTACGAAGGGCCAGCTATATATGAGCCACCGATCCGAGATCCAGACAAGCGATTCCGAAGGCCGGTCACTGCCTCGGCACGGGCTGATGCCGAACGGTTTGCCCGAAGCGCAGGGGCTTTACAGTCCCGCCAACGAGCACGATGCGTGCGGTATCGGCTTTATCGCGAACATTAAAGGCGTCAAGTCGCACGACATTATCGAAAAGGGCATTCAGATTCTGATCAATCTGACCCATCGCGGCGCTTGCGGCTGCGATCCGGAGACGGGTGACGGCGCCGGATTGCTCATCCAGATTCCGCACCGGTTTTTTGCGCGCGAAACGGCCGCGCTCGGCTTTACGCTTCCTGAGGCCGGGGAGTACGGCGTCGGCATGGTCTTCATGCCGGTGGAACGGCACGAGCGGCTGGTGACCGAAGGCATCCTGGAGCGGATCGTTCGCGAAGAAGGACTCACCGTACTCGGGTGGCGGGATACTCCCATCGAAGGCAATGCGATCGGCCGGGTGGCGCGCGCTTCGCAACCTTATATTCAGCAGATTTTCGTCGGCCGGCCGTCCGGTCTCACGCCGGATCAGTTCGAAGCCAAACTCTATATGGTCCGCAAGCGGGCCGAGGCTCAGGTGGCCGCCGAGGATGAGGAACTGCCCAATCGCGGCATGTTCTACATTCCGTCGCTCTCCTCCCGCACCATCATCTATAAAGGTCTGCTGCTTGCCCCGCAAATCGCGAAGTTCTACATTGAGCTTTCCGATCCGGACGTGATGAGCGCGCTTTGTCTGGTGCACCAGCGCTTTTCCACCAACACGTTCCCCACCTGGCAGCTGGCGCATCCTTTCCGCTACGTGGCCCACAACGGCGAAATCAACACCGTCAAAGGCAACGTGAACTGGATGCACGCCCGGGAAACCATTCTGGAATCGGACAAGTTCGGCGCGGATATCAAAAAGCTGCGCCCCATCATCCAGCCCAACGGCAGCGATTCGGCGGCGTTCGACAACGCGCTGGAGCTGCTGGTGCAGTCCGGCCGCAGCCTGCCGCACGCGGTGGCGATGCTCATCCCGGAAGCCTGGGACGGCCATCCTTACATGGATGAGAAGAAGAAGGCTTTCTACGAGTACCATTGCTCTTTGATGGAACCGTGGGACGGTCCCGCCGCCATCACGTTCACCGACGGGCGCGTCATCGGCGCCACCCTCGACCGCAACGGTCTGCGTCCGGCGCGTTTCGTCGTCACGCACGATGACATGGTGGTTCTCTCGTCGGAAGCGGGCGTGCTGCCCGTGAAGCCGGAATCGGTCAAGATGAAGGGCCGTCTGCAGCCCGGCAAGATGTTCCTGATCGATCTGGAGCAGGGCCGGATCGTCTCCGACGACGAACTGAAGGCGCAACTGGCTGGCCGGCAGCCGTACGGCGACTGGCTGAAGGAGTACCAGGTCACGCTGGACAAACTGCCGGAGCCGGCACGCGTGCACGGGTCCGATCATTCGACCATCATCGCCCGGCAGCGCGCATTCGGTTACACGGACGAAGACGTGCGCATGCTGATGACGCCGATGGCCGCCAATGGCGAAGAGCCGCTCGGGTCCATGGGCGTGGACACGCCGCTCGCCTGTCTTTCGGACAAGCCGCAGCCGCTGTTCAACTACTTCAAGCAGCTGTTCGCGCAGGTCACCAATCCGCCCATCGATCCCATCCGGGAAGAGATGGTGATGTCGCTGGTCAGCTACATCGGCCGCGAGCAAAACATTCTGGCGGAAACGCCGCAGCACTGCCACACCATGAAGCTGCCGCATCCGATCCTGACCAACCGGGATCTGGAGAAACTGCGGCGCGTCTCCCGCGGCGACTTCCTGGCCACCACGCTGCCTACGCTGTTTCCGGCGGCCGATGGCGAACTGGGCCTCGAACGGGCGCTCGACGGCGTCTGCCGCCGCGCTTCGCTCGCCATCGATTCCGGCTACACGATTCTGATCCTCTCCGACCGCGGCGTGGATGCCAATTACGCGCCGATTCCCAGCCTGCTGGCGCTGACGGCCGTGCACAACCATCTGATCCGCGAAGGCAGCCGCACGCAGGTGGCGCTGATTATCGAATCCGGCGAGCCGCGCGAGGTGATGCACTACGCGCTGCTGATCGGCTACGGCGCGAGCGCCATCAATCCCTACCTCGCCATCGAGACGCTGGAAGATCTGGCGATACGCGGTTATCTGCCGGAAGGCACGTCGTTCGACAAAGCCCTCTATCACTACATCAAAGCGGTGAACAAAGGCCTTCTGAAGGTCTTCTCGAAGATGGGCATCTCGACGCTGCAAAGCTACCGGGGCGCGCAGGTTTTCGAGGCCATCGGCCTGAACAGCGCGCTGGTGGGCAAGTACTTCACGGGCACGGCTTCGCGGATTGAAGGCGTGGGGCTGGATGTGCTGGCCCGCGAGGCCACCATGAAACACGCGCTGGCCTTCCAGCCGGTGACGGACGCCGATACCGAACTGCCGGTGGGCGGCAGTTACGCATGGCGCGTGCGCGGAGAGAACCACCTGCTGAATCCGGACACCATCAGCAAGATGCAGCACGCGGTGCGACAGAAAAGCTACGCGACGTTCCGCGATTACACCGATACCATCGACGCGCGGAGCCGGGAACTCTGCACGCTGCGCGGGCTGTTCGAGTTCAAAGAGGGCAATCCGATCCCGATCGAGGACGTGGAGCCCGCCAGCGAAATCGTGAAGCGCTTCGCCACGGGCGCGATGTCCTTCGGCTCCATTTCGGCCGAAGCGCACGAGACGCTGGCGATCGCCATGAACCGCATCGGAGGCCGTTCCAATACCGGAGAGGGCGGGGAAGACGAAGCCCGCTTCAAGCCGGATGCCAACGGCGACCTGCGCCGCAGTTCCATCAAACAGGTGGCGAGCGGCCGCTTCGGCGTGACCACCAACTACCTGGTGAACGCGGACGAACTGCAGATCAAGATGGCACAGGGCGCGAAGCCCGGCGAGGGCGGTCAGTTGCCCGGCCACAAGGTGGACGAAGTGATCGCGCGCGTACGGCATTCGGTGCCGGGCGTCGGTCTCATCTCGCCGCCGCCGCACCACGATATCTATTCCATCGAAGATCTGGCGCAGCTGATTTACGATCTGAAGAACGTCAATCCGAAGGCGCGCATTTCCGTCAAACTGGTCGCGGAAGTGGGCGTCGGCACGGTGGCCGCGGGTGTCTCGAAGGCGCACGCGGACGTGGTGCTGATCAGCGGCCATGACGGGGGCACCGGCGCTTCGCCGCTGACTTCGATTAAACACGCCGGCGCTCCCTGGGAACTCGGCCTGGCCGAAACGCAGCAGGTGCTCGTCATGAACGACCTGCGGAGCCGCATTCGCGTGCAAACCGACGGCAAGCTCGGCACCGGCCGCGATGTCGCGATTGCCACGCTGCTGGGCGCCGAGGAGTTCGGTTTCTCCACCCTGCCTCTGGTCGCCCTCGGCTGCATCATGATGCGCAAGTGCCATCTGAATACCTGCCCGGTCGGCATCGCGACGCAGGATCCCGTGCTGCGCGCGAAGTTCACAGGCCAGCCGGAAGACGCCATCAACTTTTTCTTCTTCATCGCCGAACAGGTTCGCGAGATCATGGCGAAACTCGGCTTCCGCAAAATGGACGACATGGTGGGCCGCGTCGACCTGCTCGATACCCGTAAGGCGGTCGATCACTGGAAGGCGAAGGGCCTCGATTTCTCCGAACTGCTTTACAACCCGCCGACGCCCTCGCGCGTGGCGCGCCGCTGCAAGATCAGCCAGGATCATGGCCTCGACGAAGCTCTCGATTACAAACTGATCGACCACGCGAAAGAGGCGATCGAGTCGCTGACGCCCATCGAGATCCGCCTGCCGATCCGCAACGTTCACCGCACGGTGGGCGCGATGCTCTCGGGCGAGATTGCCCGGAAGTACGGCTCGGCCGGGCTGCCGACCGACACCATCAAGTTCAAATTTAACGGTTCGGCCGGACAGAGTTTCGGCGCGTTTCTGGCCAACGGCGTCACGCTGGAACTGGAAGGCGAATCGAACGACTACGTCGGCAAGGGGCTCTCGGGCGGACGGCTAATTGTCTACCCGCCGAAGAATTCCACGTTCGTGCCGGAAGACAATATTCTGGTTGGCAACGTGGTGCTCTATGGCGCCACCAGCGGCGAAGCGTTCTTTAACGGCAAGGCGGGCGAGCGGTTCGCCGTTCGTAACTCCGGAGCCAGCGCGGTGGTGGAAGGCCTGGGCGATCACGGCTGCGAGTACATGACCAACGGTCTGGTGATCGTGCTCGGCAAGGTGGGCCGGAACTTCGCGGCCGGCATGTCGGGCGGTCTCGCCTTCGTGCTGGACGAAGAAGGGCAGTTCGCGGCGTTCCGCTGCAACAAAGCCTCGGTGGATCTGGAGCAGGTGTTCGATCCGGAAGACCAGCATCTGCTGAAAGACCGGATTCTGAAGCATTTCGAAGCTACCGGAAGCCCGCGGGCCAGGCGGATTCTGGAACACTGGTCGGAAACGCTGCCGAAGTTCGTGAAGGTCTACCCGCACGAATTCAAACGCGTGATGAAAAAGCGCCAGGAAGCGGCTCAGGCTGCCGGACAGGCGGCATTGCTCGCGCAGGTGGCTGTCGTTCCCGAACGGCAGGCCACGCATGGTTAACCGCGGCGAGAAATCGAAGGTGACAAGGGGTCTTTCATGGGTAAAGTAACAGGGTTCCTCGAATATCAGCGCGAAACGCCAACGCGCCGCCCGCCGGCCGAGCGTATCCACGACTGGTTCGAAATCTACCAGCCGTTCGCGGAAGACAAAATCAAGCAGCAGGGCGCCCGCTGCATGGATTGCGGGGTGCCGTTCTGCCACACCGGCTGCCCGGTCACCAACATCATCCCCGACTGGAACGATCTGGTATGGCGCGGCCGCTGGCGCGAAGCCATGCGCGTGCTGCACGCCACCAATAATTTCCCGGAGTTCACCGGGCGCATCTGTCCGGCCCCGTGCGAAGCGGCCTGCGTGCTCGGCATCAATGAGCCGGCCGTCACGATCAAGAACATCGAGAAGACCATCGTCGACCGCGCCTGGGACGAAGGCTGGATCGTTCCTGAACTTCCCCCGTTCCGCACCGGAAAGCGCATCGCGGTGGTGGGTTCCGGCCCGGCCGGACTGGCAGCCGCGCAACAACTGGCGCGCGCGGGCCACTCTGTTACCGTCTTCGAGAAGGCCGACCGCATCGGCGGTCTGCTGCGCTACGGCATTCCGAACTTCAAGATGGAAAAGCATCTGATCGATCGCCGGATCGCGCAGATGAGCGCCGAGGGCGTGGAATTTGTCGTCAACTCCCACGTGGGTGTCGACGTGGCAATCAGCGAGCTGCGGCGCGACTTCAACGCGATTCTGCTGGCCGGCGGCGCCGAGCAACCACGCGATCTCAAAGTTCCCGGCCGCGAACTCAACGGCATCCATTTCGCGATGGAATTCCTGCCGCAGGCAAACAAAGTCTGCGAGGGCGACACGGTGCCCGAACAGATACTCGCCACCGGCAAACGCGTGGTGATCATCGGCGGCGGCGACACCGGCGCGGACTGCCTCGGCACCTCCCACCGGCAACTGGCCAGCCACATCACGCAGTTCGAACTGATGCCCAAACCGCCGGAATCCCGCGCGCCGCAGACGCCGTGGCCGCTCTGGCCCATGCAGTTGCGCACCGAAAGCGCGCATGAAGAAGGCGGTATGCGCGACTGGAGCGTTTCCACCCTGCGCTTCAGCGGCGACGAGCAGGGCAACGTGAAGAAACTGCACGGCGTCCGCGTGTCCGCGCCGCCGAAGTTCGAAGCGATCCCGGGCACGGAGTTCGAACTCGAGGCCGATCTGGTGCTGCTCGCCATGGGCTTCACGGGCCCGGTGCGCAACGGTCTCATCGAAGACCTGGGCGTGGCGCTCGATTCCCGCGGCAATATCCAGGCGGACGCCAATTACATGTCCTCGGTATCTGGTATCTTCGCGGCGGGTGACGTGCGGCGCGGCCAGTCCCTCGTGGTGTGGGCCATCGCCGAAGGCCGCAAGGCCGCCCGCGGCATCGACGAATACCTGATGGGCACGTCCCGCCTGCCGGCCTGATGACCATCCGCCCCGCACGAACGGAAGATCTGGCGGCTGTTCGCGAGATCTTCCGCGAGTACGCGGCATGGGTCGGCGACGCCATCTGCTTCACCGCTTTTGAACGGGAACTCGTGGAGTTGCCTGGCCGCTACGCCCCTCCGGGAGGCACCCTGCTGCTGGCGTTTTCCGGGGCCGAACTGGCCGGCTGCGCCGCGCTGCGGCAACTGGACGGCGGCACCGGTGAGATGAAGCGGCTTTACGTTCGCGCCGGTGTCCGGGGTCAGGGAGCCGGCCGCGATCTGGTGGAAGCCGTCGTAGATGAAGCGCGGGCGCTCGGCTACGAACGCCTGGTTCTCGACACGCTGCCCCGCATGGAATCCGCCATCGGCCTCTACAGCGCTATGGGTTTTCAGCCGATTCTCCCCTATGGCGAGAACCCCGCCGGGGCGCTCTGCTTCGAGTTGCGGCTTAAAAACTCCTAACCAAAGAAACTCCTGCAACTTTCCCGGGTTTGGGTTCACGTAGAAGGTATACGGTCCGATTCGCGGCGGAAGGGTGCTCCGCGACGGAACCGGGTTCGGGGAGGGGTGAAGGATGAAGAAGTTCAAATGGGCCGCACTGGGGCTGTTCGCTCTGGGTGTCTGGGGTTTGACGCCTGTCCGGGCGCAGGAAGCTTTGGCGCAGGAACCCGCTCCGCCGTCCGGCAGTGAGGAACAACTTACCACCGAACACGCCGAATGCAGCTTTTTCGGCGCCACGCGTGACCGGTTTCTCCCCCGCATCAACAACCGCGCGGAATCCATCCCCGGCCGTCTGACGCGGCAGTTCATGGCGTCGGCGATGCATCTGAATACCACCGCGCGCCAAAAACCGTTCGCCGAAGCAACCGGCGTCGGCGGCAATCTGATCGACCGCTACATCCGCGCCGACCTCGAAGCGCACAACATCACGCCCGCCGACAAAACCACGGACTACGAGTTCATCCGCCGTGTCACGCTCGACCTGACCGGTCGCATTCCCACCGTTAGCCGCGTCCAGATGTTCGTGCAGAGCGGGGACCAGAATAAGCGCGCCGCCCTGATCGACGAACTGCTCGCGAAGCCCGAGTGGACCGATAAGTGGACCATGTACTTCGGCGACCTTTATAAGAACACCGCCAGCGCCGTGCAGGTCCGGATTCAGCCTGAAGGCCGTAACGCATTTTACAAATACCTCCACGATTCGCTTGCGAACAACAAGCCTTATAACAAGATGGCCGCCGAGATGATTGGCGCGCAGGGCAACAACAGTTTCGACCAGACGAACGGGCAACTGAATTACAACGTGCTCGGCGTGGTGGGCGGCGGGCCCACCCAGGACATCTTCGACAGCCAGGCGGCTAATGTTGCGGATCAGTTCCTGGGCATCGCGCACGTGAACTGCCTGCTCTGCCACAGTGGACGAGGGCATCTGGACAGTCTGAGCCTTTGGGGTGGCCAGACCACCCGCGCGCAGGCCTGGGGGCTCGCGGCCTTTCTGTCACACACCTGGACGCGCAGCATCAACACCGCGCAGGATCCGAATAATCCGAATGCCCGCTATAACTACTTCTCGCTCGATAAATACACCACGGATTACAGCCTGAACACCACCACGGGAAATCGCCCCGCGCGGCAGCCCATCGGCAGTGTCAAAACCATTACGCCGGCCTACCTGTTCGGCGGTCAGACGCCGGATAAGGGTGAGGATTACCGCATTGCGCTCGCCCGCTACGTGACCGGCGACTTCCAGTTCGCCCGCGCCACCGTGAACTATATGTGGGCGGCGTTCTTCGGCCGCGGTCTGGTGGATCCGCCCGATCAGTTCGACCCCGCCCGCCTCGATCCCGACAAGCCTCCGCCCGCCCCGTGGACGCTGCAGCCTTCCAACCCGCGGCTGCTGAATGCGCTGGCGCAGTCGTTCATCGACAGCGGCTACGATCTGAAGGCGCTGCAGCGTCTGATCGTCAGTTCCGACGCCTACCAGCTTTCTTCGGAATACAACGGCGACTGGAGCCCGGAGTATGAGCAGTATTTCGCGCGGCATTTCGTGCGGCGGCTGATGGGCGAAGAGATCCACGACTCCATCGTGACCGCCATCAACACCCTGCCCAGCTACACGGTCAACGGCTTTACCAACGCTTCCACCGTCTACGGCGTGGATTCGCCCGGTTTCGGCAAGATCAGCTTCGCCATGCAGGCGCCCGACGTGGTCAACATGCCGGACAACGGCGGCGCGGTGAGTCAGTTCCTCGACGTGTTTCTGCGCGGCAACCGCGACGACCAGCCCCGCAAAACCGAAGGTTCCATTCTGCAGGCGCTCGGCCTGATGAACGACCCGTTTGTCCAGAACCGCATTCACGCCACGGGCACCGGCCCCACCGCGACTTTCCTCGCGAAACAACTCGCGACCTATACGACCGACGATGCGCTTGTGACCAGCCTGTTCCTGAACGTGCTCTCGCGCAATCCCACCCGGCAGGAGAAACTCGACGCCGAACTGATGTTGGGCGCCGGCGGAGCGGCCGCCCGGAAGACCAACGCCGAAGATCTGCTGTGGACGTTGTTTAACAAAGTCGATTTCGTTTTCAACTACTAGGTGAGGATGCCATGAACGAACAGGAAAAATTCGAAAAACAGTTCCGCAAATATCCTCACCCGGTAAGGGGATTTTCCGAAAAACCGCACCTTTCGCGCCGCAGCTTTCTGAGTCTGGCCGGGGCCGGTGTTACGGCGTCCTGGCTGGCCCCCAGTCTGCACGCCGCGCCCGTCATCAAATCCTCGCCGGTCACCACGCTGAACACCGCGAAGAATGTGATCTTCATTCTTCTGGCCGGCGCGCCCAGCCATACCGACACCTTCGATCTAAAGGTGGTAAACGGAACCACGCCCGCTACGTTTAATCCGGCGACCGTGAACGGGATGCTGTTCCCCACCGGACTGATGCCGAAGATCGCGGCGCAGATGGATCAGATCGCGATCGTGCGCTCCATGCGCTCCTGGGCGCTGGTGCACTCGCTGTCGCAGACCTGGACGCAGATCGGGCGCAATCCCGCCGGTGTGCTGGGCAATGTCTCGCCGAATATCGGCAGTGTGGTGGCGGTGGAAAAGGCGGCCGAGCGCACGCCCGGCCAGGTGTTCCCCACCTTCCTTGCGCTCAATTCGGGCGGCGGCATCGGGCCGGGCTATCTGCCTTCCGCCTATGCGCCGTTCAAGGTCACGCCATCCAATGCCGGCCTGAAGAATACGACGAACGCGGACGGCCAGACACGCTTCAATCAGCGCTGGGATTTTCTGCACCATCTGGACGACCCGCTGCGCGTCAACTCGCCCGACGGCACGGCGATGGAAGATTTCGACGAGTTCTACTCGGCGGCTAAAGGGCTTATGTATAACCCGGTGGTGACGAAGGCGTTCAGCTTCACCACCGCGGATTCCGCCCTCTACGGCAACACGGCCTTCGGCAACGCCTGTCTGATGGCGAAGCAGACGCTGGCCGCCAACCAGGGCACCCGTTATATCGAGATTACGCTGGGCGGCTGGGACATGCATACGAACATCTATGCGGCGAACCAGTTGCCTTCGCTTACGAAGACGCTGGACAACGGACTGGGTCAGCTGATTGCCGATCTCAAAGCGGACGGCCTGCTCGCGGAGACCATGATCGTGATGGCCGGGGAGTTCGGCCGCACCGTCGGCAAGGTCACCGGCGCGGGAGGCCGCGACCACTATCCGCAGCAGTTCGCGCTTTTCGCGGGCGGCGGCGTGAAGGGCGGCCGGGGCATCGGCTCTACTGACGCTCAGGGCGCGTTTACGGTGGATCCCGGCTGGTCCCGTAATCGCGATATCAAGCCGGAAGATGTGGAAGCGACCATCTACTCGGCGATGGGCATCAACTGGACGAATGTCCGGTACGACGATCCGCTGGGCCGCAGGTTCTATTATGTGCCCAGTTCGGATATGGACGTCTACGGGCCGATTAACGAACTGTTCAAGGCGTAGCTATTCGGGCTTCCGCATCGCGTCGCTGAGGCCCTTTTCCGCCATCAGTTTCTCGATGTCTTTCACTTCAATCGGCACGAAAGCGGACAGGTTCTCGTAGCCGTTTTCCGTGATGAGAATCATGTCTTCAAGCCGGATGCCGGTGTGTTCTTCTTCGAACCGCATCGCCGGCTCGATAGTGAAAATGTGGCCCGGTTCCAGAACAGTGCCGCCTTCCTCGCCGGGGTCGTGAACCTCGAGTCCGACCGAGTGCCCGAGAGAACGTCCGCTTGCCGCCTGCCGCCGGTAATTCCCGACAAATTGTTTTGCGGCGTTTTGAATTGCCGGATCGGTGAACGGAAAAGACTCCAGAATCGCGTCCATTTTCACCACCGCGGCCTGAATAACCGCCGCCGCCGTGAGATGCGGACGAATCGACGACATCACGGCCCGGTAGAGCCGCAGATAAATTTCATACATCTCCCGTTGCCGCGCCGTGAACACCCCGTTTGCCGGGAACACGCGCGTGACGTCCGACTGGTAATACTGAAAGTCCGGCGCATAATCGAACTGCACCAGATCGCCATCCGCCAGTGTCGCCGTGTTGCGGTTGTAGTGCGTGTAATAGGTGTTGCGGCCCGTCGCGATGAGGGCGAAATAAGCGCCGCCGAACGCGCCGTGTTTCTTGAAGACAAACTCGGCGTCCGCCTGTAACTCGTACTCGCGCATTCCGGGTTTCGCGTCGCGCATAGCCTCCATGATGCCGAGGCCGGCAATGCGCGTGGCTTCGCGAATCACCGCAATCTCCCGCGCGCTCTTCACGGCGCGGAGACCGTTCAGAATCGGATCGAGGTTTTGAATCTCCGACCGGGGCGCTGCCTCCCGGAGTTTGGCGAGGAACGTGGCCTCGCGCGAATCGCGTCCATCCCAGGGATCCTGCTTGTTCGCTTTCCACATCCTCGTTGGATCGCCCTGCGACTGGCTGCCCAGGACCTCAGCGGCAAAGGGCGTGAATACGGTTCGGCGCTCCGCCGCAATGGCCTTCACCGCAGCCGTAAGTTCCGCGGCCGGCAGGGCTGCATCCGCGCCGATCATACGGGCCGTTTCCGCTCCGGGTCCCAGCCCCGGCCCGTCGCGGCTGGTTTCCTGCCGCACGGTCTTCGGCTGCAGGAAGACCGTCGTCTTTTTCGTGCGGCCGTCGAGAATCACGCTCGCGCGCGGCTCGGCGACGCCCGTTAGATAGAAGAACTGGCTGTTTTGCCGGAACGAAACCTCGCCCGGCGGCTCGGTTGTGCCGAGGACGACGGCCACGCCGTCACCAATCTTCTCCAGAACCCGCGCGCGGCGAGCCGCGAATTCCTCGGCCGGAAAGATCTCGGATCCGCGAAATACGGGCTGTCCCGGCAGAACGCTCGCCAGGCACAGGATCCATAAGACCAGCCTCCCCGTTGTTTGTGTCATGTGTTTTGCCGTCCTGATCGGCGCCTAACGCAGCGCCACCTTCTTCGTCTCCGGCAGCGTAAAGATCAGCGCCGCCCCGAGCAGAAAGAACGCCGAATTCAGCGCCAGCGAGGCGCCAATCCCGTACCGGTCCGCGCAGAAGCCCACCACCCACGGCGCCAGCGAACTGAGCCCGCGCCCGATGTTATACACAAAGCCCTGTCCCGCGCCGCGCAGCGCCGTGGGATAGAGTTCCGCCAGCATCGCGCCGAATAAACTGAAGAACCCCGTCCCCAGAAATCCGATCACCGGCCCCAGGATCAGCAGCGTGCGTTCCTCGTGTGAAGCCCCATAAATCGGGGTCGCAATGGCCGCTCCCACCACATAAATCAAAAACGCGAAGCGACGCCCGATCCGGTCCGACAGCCAGCCGAAGCCGACATAACCGGCGAACGCGCCGATCTGCATCGGCACAATGAACGCGCTGGTCCGGACAATACTCAGCCCCGCTCCGCCGCGCGCCGGCGATGCCGAGAGAAAGCCCGGAATCCACGTAAACAGGCCCCAGTAAGCGAACAAAACCGAGGTCGCCAGCGCGGAGGCCAGCACCGTGCGGCCCAGCAGTTCGCCCCGGAAAATCTCCACCGGGCTCACGCGCGGCCGCTTCAGACTTTGCTTCCAGATCTCGGGTTCTTCAAGCTGATTGCGCAGCGCCAGCGCCAGAATCGCCGGCAGCAGCCCCGTCAGGAACAGGACCTTCCAGCCCCAGCGCGGCAGCACCAGCGCCGTGACGCCCGCCGCGAGCAGATACCCCAAAGCCCAGCCGGACTGCATGATCCCCACGGCCTTTGCTCGATGTTCCGCCGGCCAAGTCTCGGCCACCAGCACCGCACCCGCCGACCATTCCGCGCCCAGCCCGATCCCGATCATTGCCCGCCAGAACAGCAGCGAAGCCAGGTTCCAGCTCAGCGCGGTGCCGGCCGAGGCAAAGCTGTAAATCAGGATCGACCAG
The DNA here is from genome assembly GCA_903851195.1 of uncultured Acidobacteriia bacterium. Lineage (GTDB taxonomy): Bacteria > Acidobacteriota > Terriglobia > Bryobacterales > Bryobacteraceae > BOG-234. The sequence goes on along the minus strand of CAINNJ010000018.1, from coordinate 47,966 downwards.
ATGAGCGCGCGCGCCCGCCCGATACGGTCGGAAAGCACACCGAACGCAATGCCGCCGATCGCGGAAAACGCCAGCGTGAACGAACTCGCCAGGCCCGCCTGCGTGGCGCTCAGGTGAAACTCGTCGCGCAGCACGTTCACCGCGAAGACGAACAGCAGGACGTCCATCGCGTCGAGCATGTACCCCGCCTGCGCGGCAAACACCGTGATCCACTGTTGCTTCGTGATGGAGCGCAGGCTCGTCGAGCCGCTTACCGCGACGGATTCCATTCTGCTGATCTTAGCGCGGGGCTTACGGGAAGCAGCTGTTTCGCCTTGTGATACCATCGCAGAGCTTTGCGAGTATCGCTGTTTCCCGTACTCTTCTGTCTTCTGCCGGCCGTTGTCCTCTTCGCTCCTGGCCAGGAACCGAATTCCACTGCTGTCCCGTTGCGCATCCTCGTTCTGAACTCCGCCGGGGAGATGGCTCGCGCGAGGGCGGAACTCGAGCAGGGCGCCGATTTCGCCGTGCTTGCTCGCGAGAAATCCGTGGATGCCACATCGCTCGATGGCGGCTTGTTGGGCACTCTCGATCCCTCCACACTGCGCGAGGAGATCCGCAACGCGCTGCGAGGGCTCACCCCCGGGCAGATTTCTCCGGTGTTCCGGCTTCCCTCCGGCTTCGCGATCGTCAAGGTGCTGACGCGGGACGAACTCGCCGGAATCGAGGAGTCCCGGCGTGCCCGCCAGGAGGCCCTGCGCGCCGAAAGCGGCATCCGTTTCGACGTGAACGTCGCCGGTTTCATCGAAGCCGGCGCGGCTCTCTCGAACTATCCCAAACCCGCCGGATGGAATGCCGATCCGAGCCTGTCCTGCGCGCTGCGGCAGCAATCGTTCACCGATTTGAAGGCGCGGGCGGAGAAACTGGCCGCAACCGCCGACGACGTCAGCCACACGCGTGCCGATGCCGTCGCGCTCCACCTCGGCACGGCGCAGGTCTACGCGTATCGGGGAGAGATGGATCCGGCCATTGCCCGGTTCGAGGCCGCGCTCCGCATCGCTTCGGCCGCCGTGCCGAAAATGCTGCCCGAGGTGGAAGAGATGCTGGGGGTCGCCTATCTGCACCGGGCGGGAATCGTCAACGACGCCTACCGCCATCCCGCGGAGCTCTGCCTCTTTCCGATGCGTCCCGAAGCGAAGTACCCCAGACAGGCGGATTCGCAAAAAGCCGTGCAGCACTTCCTCGCATCGCTGAAACTGCGGCCGAACGACATTGAGACCACGTGGCTACTGAACCTTGCTTATATGACGCTGGGGAAGTATCCTGCCGGTGTCCCCAAAGAGCACCTGCTGGCGCCTTCGCGATTCGCATCCTCTGAAGACATTGGCCGCTTTACCGACGCGGCGCCGCGCGCCGGACTCGACACCATCTTCTCGGAAGCCGGCGGCCTGATCGTCGACGACTTCGATAACGACGGTCTGTTCGACATCGTCACCTCCGACTGGGATTTTTGCGCGCCCATGCATTTCTTCCACAACAACGGGGACGGCACGTTTACCGACCGCAGCGCGCAATCGGGGCTGGCCTCCCAGCTGGGCGGGCTCAACATCATCCAGACCGATTACAACAATGACGGCTGCCTGGATATCCTGGTGCTGCGCGGTGGCTGGGAAACGGCACAGCGGAAATCGCTGCTTCGCAACGACTGCCACGGCGTCTTCACTGATGTCACGGCGGAAGCCGGCCTCGCCGAGCCAACCACGACGCAAACCGCCGTGTGGGTGGATATCAATAACGACGGCTACCTGGATCTCTACGTCGGCAATGAAAACGAGCCGAATCAGCTTTTCCTGAACAACGGCAACGGCACATTTCAGGACATCTCCCGTTCTTCCGGAGCCGATCTCGCGGTGTTTACCAAGGCGGTGGTGGCGGCCGATTACGACAACGACGGCTATGCTGACCTGTTCGTCTCCAACTACCGCGGCCCCAGCGCGCTGCTGCACAACAACCACAACGGCACGTTCACGGACGTGGCGCGTCAGGCCGGCGTCGAGGCCTCAGGCCATGGCTTTGCCGCCTGGTTTTTCGACTACGACAACGACGGCAGGCCGGATCTTCTGGCGACCGGCTACGCGATGTCGATCGAGGAAAGCGCGCGCACGTATCTGGGACTGCCCCACAACGCCCCCACCATGAAGCTGTATCACAATCTGGGTAACGGCTCCTTTCGCGATGTGACGCAGGAAACCGGGCTGAACAAAGTCTTCATGCCAATGGGTGCGAATTTCGGCGATGTGGATAACGACGGCTATCCCGATATTTATTTCGGCACCGGAGAACCGTCCTATGCCGCTCTGCTGCCCAATGTGCTGCTGCATAACAAAGCGGGAAAAACGTTCGTGGATATCACGGCTTCCTCCGGCACCGGCGAGTTGCACAAAGGGCACGGCGTGGCGTTTGCGGATATCGACAACGATGGCGACGAGGATCTGCTGGAAGTGGTGGGCGGGGCGGTTCCGGGCGATCGGCATGCGTTCCGGCTTTTCGAAAACCCGGGACATGGCAACGACTGGCTCAGCGTGCGCCTGGTGGGCGTGAAAGCGAATCGCGCGGCCATCGGCGCCAGAATTCAGGTGAAGGTGAAGAACGGAGCGGAAACGCGCTCGGTTTATCGGACTGTGGGAAGCGGCGGATCCTTCGGCGCCTCACCTCTGGAACAGCATCTGGGGCTGGGTAAGTCGGCGGAGATTGTGGGGCTGGAGATTCAGTGGCCCGGAGATGCGCAGCCACAGCGTTTCTCGTCCGTGCCGAAAAACCAGGCGATCGAAATCCGGCAGGCCGCCAGTTATTACCGCGTGATTGAACGGCCAAAGTATCGGTTGGGAGGCAATCATGCCCGCCAAACTAACTAAGAACTCATCATCAATTCACCCAGTTCCCATTCACCCCTCATCAATTCACCAATCTTCACTTTTTCAATGTGGGGCAGGTTGGAAACCTGCGGCCGATTGGCAATCGGCCAACTCTCATCTTTTTGAGAATTCCCGCCATCCGAAGCCACTTATCCGGCATGACCGGATTCCACGCTCGTCGCCTCCCACACATCCATGCAATTGGCCGGCCCCTGTTCATCACCTGGCGTCTTCATGGCAGCCTGCCACGAAGCCGCAGCTTTCCACCGGAGACCACGGCCGGCCGGGCTTTCCTGGCCATGGATCGCCTTCTGGCCGACGCCCGCGTGGGCCCTACCTGCCTGCGAATACCCGAAATCGCCTCGCAGGTGGTCGAATCCATCCAGTATCGGCACCTGATCGAATACGATCTTCACCGATTCGTGGTGATGCCGAATCATGTCCATATTCTGGTGACCCCCTTCCAGCCTGTCTCCGCCTTCATGCATTCGCTGAAGCGATTTACCGCCTGCGCGGCGAATCGGACGCTGGGAACGACAGGCCAGCCCTTCTGGCAGGAGGAAAGTTATGACAGATTGGTCCGCAGCCAACTGGAATTCGACAGGATTGCGAAGTATATTGAACGCAATCCAGTCGACGCCGGTCTCGTCACGGAACCCGCGCAGTTTCGATGGTCGAGTGCATGGCCGATTGCCAATCGGCCGCAGGTTTCCAACCTGCACTACAAGGCGTCTTCGTGAACTCACCTTGCTGGTAGCAGCCGTCAGTCTAAGTGCCGCGACGCGTTACCCCGTCACCGGAATTATTCTGAATGTCGACCGGCCGCATCGCACTTTCGATGCCTCCTGTGCCGCCATTCCCGGATATATGGAAGCGATGGCGATGTCGTATTCCGTTCTCGATAATCGCGAACTGGCCGATCTCAAACCAGGCGCTTATGTGGACTTCACCCTCGTGGTAGAGAAGAACCGCTCCTACGCCGAGCGCATTCGCATCCATCGTTACGAGTCCACTGAGCGGGAGCCGATGCTCGCGCGCCGTCTGCAACTGCTGGAAGCACCGCGGGCGACCGTGAAACCCGGCGACTCGGTGCCCGATTTCACTCTGACCGACCAGACCGGTCGCCGTGTAGCGCTGTCGCAATGGGCCGGAAAAGTGGTGGCGATGACCTTCATCTACACCAGTTGCCCGCTGCCCGACTACTGCTTCCGGCTTTCCACTAACTTCAGCCAGCTCAATCAGCGCTTCGCCACCCGCATGGGCCGCGACCTGGTGCTGCTCAGCGTCACGATCGATCCGGCGCATGACCAGCCCCAGGTGCTGGCGAAATACGCCGCAACCTGGAAAGCCGATCCGGAATCGTGGCACTTCCTCACCGGGCCGCCCGAGGAAGTGAAAGCCGTCTCGCGCCGGTTCGGCGTGAATTTCTGGCCCGACGAAGGCTATTTCACTCACTCGCTGCATACTCTGGTAATTGATCGCGAGGGCCGCCTGGCAGCCGACTTCGCGGGCAACCAATTCACAGGGCGGCAATTGGGAGATTATGTGGAAGTGCTGATCTCCGGGGCAAGGAACTGACAAAATGATCGAACGCATCTGGATAATTCTTCTGTTTGGTGTCGCCCTGTCGGCGCAGGACAAACCGGCGACTCCCGCCGCCACCGCCCCGGGTAAGTTCGAGGCGTTTGCCCCGCTCATCGGTCGCGACTGGACGGCGCCTCTGCCCAAGGGCGACGTGACCGACACACAGCGCTTCGAGTGGATGTACGGCAGGAAATTCATCCGCAACACGCATGCGGTCAAAACCGCAAAAGGCGAAGTCGTGTATGAAGGCGAAACCGTCTATGCCTGGGATGCCCGCGCCGGCCGCATTGTCTGGTGGTACTGGAACGTCTCGGGTGGCTTTGTTGAAGGAACCGCGTCCATCGGCGCTGACGGCACGATCGTGATCGAGGGCCAGAACCAGGGCGACGCCAACCAGCTCGACCGCACCCGCTCCACCATACGCATTACTGCTGACGCCTGGACCTTTACCCCGTCCTATTCGAAAGACGGCATCTGGCATAACGAGCCGGCGCGCACCTACCGCTAACCCGAATTCCGAACCTCCAGAATGAGACCCCGAGCCGTGCAGTTCCTCCGCAAATTCATCCGCATCCTCGTCGCTAATCTGCTGCTGCTCGCCGCGACTTCGCCTCTCAACAGCGAGCAGGCCGCCGGACCGGCGCCCCGCGCAACAAGCCCCGCGCCTCTCAGCCGGGTTCAGTTCAACGAAATCGCGGCCGCCTCCGGCATTACCTTCCGCCATGAAAACGGAGCGTCGGACGAGAAGCACATGTTCGAGACCTTCGGCTCCGGCGTGGGTGTGATCGATTTCGATAACGACGGCCTGCCCGACCTGTTCTTCGCCAACGGAGCCGACCTGGCCCACGGCAAGCCATCGCCCGGCAACGCGCTCTATCGCAACACCGGCAACGGCAAATTCGTGGATGTAACCGCCAAAGCAGGGCTGACCGGCAATGGCATGTTCGCCACCGGCGTGACCGTGGGCGACTACGATAACGACGGCTACCTGGACATCTACCTCACGGGATACGGCGCGAATCAGCTCTTTCGCAACAACGGCGACGGGACCTTCAGTGAAGTGACCGCCAAAGCCGGCGTGGGCGGCGGCGGGTGGAGCAGCAGCGCCGCCTGGGTGGACTACGATCGCGACGGCTACCTCGATCTGTTCGTCGGCCGCTACATCGATTTCGACATGCGCACCGCGCCGCATTGCGGCTATCAAAAGCCGGGCTACCGCATGTATTGCGATCCGCAGCAGTTCGACGGTACGCCGTCACTGCTCTACCACAACAATCGCGACGGCACGTTCACGGAGGTCTCCCGCAAAGCCGGCGTGGCGAATCCCGCGGGGAAGAGCCTGGGTGTGGCCATCGGCGATATCGATGGCGACGGATGGCCCGATATCTTTGTAGCCAACGATGGTGTCCGCAATTTTCTCTACCACAACAAAGGCGACGGCACTTTCGACGACATCACTTACGGCGCCGGCGTGGGTTTCGACATGAACGGCAAAGCGCTGGCCGGCATGGGCACGGAGATCGTGGATCTGGATGGCGACGGCCTGCCCGACATCTTTTTTACGGCCTTTTCGGGCCAATATAACCCGCTCTTCCGCAACCTGGGAAAGCTGTCCTTCGAAGACGTCACCGTCAAAGCCGGCCTGCCATCCAGCCTAAAGACACTTGGCTTCGGCGCCAAGGTCTTCGATTTCGACAACGACGGTTTTCCGGACATCTATGTCACCAACGGACACGTCACCGACAACGTCGCGCTCTACGACCGGCAGCTTGCTTACCGCCAGACCGACCTGCTTTACCGGAACCTGGGCGGCGGACGTTTTCGCGAAGTCTCGGCGGAAAGCGGTCCGGCGTTTCGGATCCGGCACGTGGGCCGCGGGCTGGCGGTGGCGGATTTCGATAACGATGGCGACCTCGACATCGTGGTGAGCGATTCCGGCGGCAGCCCGCTGCTGCTGCGCAATGACGGCGGGAATCGCAATCACTGGATCGCGCTCCGCGCCCGCGGCCGAGAGAGCAATCGGTTCGGGATCGGCGCGAAAGTTCGGGTGACCGCCGCCGGCCGCACCCAGATGCGGGAAATCAATCCCTATGGAAGCTACCTCAGCACCAGCGATACGAGTCTGTATTTCGGGCTGGGAGCCACAACGCTCGCCCGCATCGAGATCGAATGGCCAGGCGGGAAGAAGCAGGCGATCGACGGCGTTCACGCCGGCCAGATTTTGCTTCTGGACGAGGCCGATGCGAAGCGTTGAGAAACTGCTCCCCATCTGCATTTTCCTTTTGGCCTCGGTCACGACGCGGGCGCAAACTCCCGCCGCCACGCAGGGCGCGCAACTGGGCGCCGCCGCGCAACACCTGCAGCAGGGAAAACCCGACCAGACCATTCGCGAGTGCAAGGCCGTGCTGACGGCCGATCCGCGCTCCGCGCCCGCGCACATGCTCCTGGCGCTTGCCTATCTCGCGAAGGGGTCGCCGGCGATGATGGCCGACGCCAAAGCGGAACTGCAGCAGGCGCTCGATCTCGATCCCGAGCTTCTGTGGGCGCGCTTCTACCTGGCCCGGCTCTATCTCGACCAGGGCTTGACCGAAAAGGCCCAGGTTCAACTGGAGCGCGGTCTGAAGCAAAGCCCGGGGTTGCCCCATTTTCTTTCTCTGCTGGGTGAAGTCCGGCGCAAACTCGGAGATCCCGCCGCATCGCTGGAACTGAATCGCAAGGCGATCGAGGCGGACCCCACCATGACCCCGGCCCACTATTTCCTTGCTCTCGCTTATCAGGACCTGAAACAGGACCAGACCGCCATTGCCGAGTTTCAGAAGGCCATTCAATCGCCCGCCGTCACGCCGGAGATGTACAACGCGCTGGCGTCGCTGTACATCGGAAAACAGCAGTTCACCGAAGCGGAAGGATTCAGCCGGAAAGCGATCGCGTTGGACCCTTCGCGGCCCGAGGCCTACCTGAACATGGCGCGAATCTACAACGCCCGGCACGCGAGCGACAAAGCGCTGGAGGCTCTTCGCGCCGCGCTGCCGGAAGGCAGGTCGTTCACCCCGTCCGAATACTATCAGCAACTGCAGGCGGATATCGCCGTGGAGCGCGCCGCCGCTTACACGGACAAGAAAATGTACGCGCCGGCGATCGACGAGTATGCCCGCGCGCTCGATTTCGATCCGCGCCGCGCCGCTGTTCACCGGCGTCTGGCGGAGATCTATCTGCTCAAGGGAGACCCGGCGCGCGCCGCACTGCATACGAAGGAATCGGAGAAACTCGGGACCGGCCAAAAGTAGGACGGGCGTTCGTTCGCGACCCGTGTCGCCCGCCGAATCTGTCAAGTTTTTCCGCAGAAAAACTTGACCTTATCGCTCCGACGACGCATACTCGGGATATGTGGGACCACAAACGCCAGAACGCACCCTCCCGCGTGATGGCCTCTGTTCGCCGGCGGATCGAGAACGGCGGCGAGGCCCTGTGGCGTCCCCAGGATTTCCAGGAATTTTCCTTCATGGCTGTGGCGCAGGCATTCTCGCGCCTGAAACGCTCGGGCGTGCTCGAACGGTTGAGCAAGGGCGTCTATTACCGGCCCCGCGATACCGCTTTCGGCAAGAGTCGCCCTAATCCCGCCAGTATCCGGAATCTGGCGGCGAAACAGAAGTCGCTATATCCTGCCGGTCTCTCAGCCGCGAATCTTCTCGGCTTCACCACACAGCTCGCCAAACAGAGCGAGATCGCCACCAGCAGTCTGAGCCTGCCGCGGAAACTGGTCGGTAGTGACACCCTCATCCACACCCGCCGTCCGGAAGCCTGGACTGGTCTTCCTCAGGAAGACACCGCTCTGCTCGATTTCCTGCGGCGGCGCGGACGAACGAGCGAACTTTCGCCGGAAGAAACCGTCCGCCGGGCGCTGAAGCACTTCGCCCAGCCGGAACGCTACGAACGAATACTCAAAATCGCCCGATCCGAGCCGCCCCGTGTTCGCGCGATGCTGGGCGCCATCGGCGAACAACTCGGCCGGGATCCAACGCAGCTCCGGGAACTCCGGAACTCACTCAACCCGTATTCCCGTTTCGATTTCGGGCTGCTATCGGGATTGGAACACGCCCGCCGCTGGCAAGCCAAAGCGTCGCATGAAACTGTTTCAGCACCCTGACTTTGAACAGGCCGTGCTCCGGGCGGCAGAGCATTTCCGCCCGCGTTTGCGGCCAGGCATCATCGAGAAGGACTATTACGTCACGGAAGCGCTGCGTGCCATAGCCGTTGCGATGGGCGACCGTGTCATTTTCAAAGGCGGCACCAGTCTTTCAAAAGGCTGGAATCTGATTCAGCGTTTCTCTGAAGACATCGACCTCTTCCTCGATCCGCTTGCCTTTGAGCCGCCGCTCGGCAAAAACGCTATCGACCGCAAACTCAAAGCCATTCGCGACCTGGTGGGCACGCACCCGGGTCTGACGTTCGTTCCGGGCGAGAGTCAAACGATAGGAGGCTTTGGCCGCAACGACCGTTTCGCCTACACGCAGCATTTTGGCGGTCCAGGCGAAGTCGTTAATCGCGTTCTCCTCGAGGCCGGAACCGCCAGTGGGCGCGAGCCGACCACGGTCGTTGCGCTGAGTTCGTATCTCGGCCAGTTCCTCCGGGAAACCGGCGCGACGCTTCACACGGAAGACGAAGGCCCGTTCCCAATGCGCCTTCTCCACTTCCGGCGCACGTTCGTCGAGAAATTGTTTGCCATCCACGGCAAAGTGGAGTTGCTCAAGCGCGATGGCCGACGCCTTGGAAGCTACGCACGGCATTACTATGACTTGTTTCAGCTTGCAGGCCGGCCGGAGGTGGTGGCCATGCTGCAGTCGGCCGAATATGAGCAGATCAGAGTCGACTACGACCGCATCAGCCGGACCTCATTCGCGAACAGCTACTTTTGTCCCGAGGCCATGCGGTTTGCGGTAAGTGACGCGCTGTTCCCTCCTGCCGCACTGGCTGCCGTCATCGCGCCGGAATTCGAAACCCAATGCGAGATGCTCTGCTACGGCACGGCTCCGTCATGGGACGAGGTATGCGCGCGTCTGCGGGCACTTCGGGAATGGCTCTGACCTCGTGTGCGCCGGACGCACCCCTCTACCGGGCCTCTGCCAGAACCCGCGCAAACGCCCCGATCACCCGCTCCACATCGGCCTCCGACGTCCGCCAGTTGCACACGCTCACCCGCATGCAGCGCTTTCCGCGCCACATCGTGCCGCCGAAAAACGCCTCGCCCGACGCCATCACTTTCGCGATTACCCGGTCCGTATGCGCATCGTCGTCCAGCCCCGCCGGATCCCGAAAGCGCACCAGACCCTGATTGATCTGTGGCTCCCACGCCACCTCCGCGCCCTCCAGAGACCCGATGCCCAGCACCAGAGCCCGTGCCAGCCGGCAGCACCGGTCCACCAGTTCCGCCACGCCCGACCGGCCCAGTTGCCGCAGCGCCGCATACGTCGCGAAACCGCGCGCCCGACGCGACCATTCCGGGTTCCAGTCCATCTGATCCCGCGCCTCGGCGTCGTGAATCAGATAGCTCTCCCGGTGGGACATGCTCGCCCGGTGCGCCGCCCGGTCCCGCACGAACGCATAGCCGCTGTCATACGGCACGTTGAGCCACTTGTGCCCGTCGGTGGCCCACGAATCCGCCCCATTCACGCCTTCGAGCAGACGACGCAGCCGGGGGCACGCCGCCGCCCACAGCCCGAACGCTCCATCCACGTGGACCCACGCGTTGTAACGCTTCGCCAGCGGAATCAGCTCCGCGAAGTGGTCGTACGCGCCCATATTCAGGTCGCCCGCCTGCAGCAGCACGATGGTCGGCCGTTCCGGTTCGGCCCGTAGTGCGGCTTCCAGATCCGCCGCGCGCAGGCAGCCCGATTCGTCCACCGCGAGATCCTGCACGCTGTTCTTCCCGAAGCCGAGCAGCCGAATCGCCCGTGTCGTCGAGCCATGCCGCTGATTGCCGGAAAGGATGCGGATCGCCGGCGCGCCGAACAGCCCCTGCTCCTCCACGTCCCAGCCCTTCGCGCGCAGCACCGCATGGCGCGCCGCGGCGAGACAGGTGACATGCGCCATCTGGCAGCCCGTCACCAAAGCGAAACTTGCTTCTTCCGGAAGTCCGAGCAGATCTTTCAGCCAAACCCCGCAAGCTTCCTCCGCCACCCCGGCCGCCGGGCCGGACGCGTACAGCCCGGCATTCTGGTCCCAGGCGGATGTCAACCAGTCCGCCGCCAGCGAGGCCGGCAACGAACCGCCCACCACCCACGCGAAAAACCGCCCTCCGGCACAGTTGACAATTCCTCCCTGCGAATCGGCGACCAGTTCATCCACCACCTGTTCGGCGGGAAGCGGCCCGTCGCCCAGCGGCTTCAGCAAACGCCGCCGCATGGTTGCCAGCTCCGCCGTGGCGCCCACCGGGCCGTCGTCGAGAGTCTCCAGATAAGTAAGCGTATGGTGCACCGCGCGGCCCAGCGCGCGGGCGGTTTCGTCTGTCATTTTCGTTCCTGGTGGAAGCCGCTCAGGCGGCTGCCACGGCGGGCCGGTAACGGAGGCTGGCCGGCTCGAAGCCATGCCGGACCAGCATTTTCTGCAGATCGCCAAGCCAGCTTCGGTAAGCCGGAAACTCGACATGCGTCTGCCATTCTTCATAGCGCAGACGGAAATTCACAGGGTAGGGAAGCGTGCCCAGCGCGTCGAGAAAACGCTCGATCTCACGAGGCGGAACGGAAACGGTCACGAACAACAAATCGGCAAGATGCACGGGTATCCTTTAGCCCTTTTTTAACGTGGTGGCAAGTAGATGGCCCGCGAGTCCGCGAACCTAAATCACTCCACGCAACTTCATTTTGCACAGTGCGCGTGTTGCGGTCAAGTGGTAGCCTGTTCGAGAGGTGTTTCTATGAGAATATTTTCAATTGCCACGCTCGCTCTCGCAGCCGGCGTGGGGCTCATGGCGCAGCAGCCCGGCGATCCGCAACCCCTGAAAATCGGGGACGTGGCGCCGAACTTCACGCTGAGTTCCACCATGGGCGGCAAAGTGACGCTGGCCGATTTCAAGGGAAAGAGCCCCGTGGTTCTGGCGTTCTTCCCGGCCGCCTTCACCGGTGGTTGAACGAAGGAAATGACAGCATACCAGGCTGGTATTGCAAAATTCGAAGGCAACGAAACAAAAGTATTTGGCGTCAGCACCGATAACACTCCCTCCCAGAAAGTCTTCGCGGAACAGCTGAAGCTGGCGTTCCCGCTCCTCAGCGATTTCAGCACGCGTTCCACCGCGAAAGCCTATGGCGTCCTCCGTCCGGACGGCATGTGCAATCGCGTCACCTATGTGGTCGATAAGGAAGGAAAAATCGCGTTTGTCGACATCGGCAATACCGCGATCGACCCGACCGCGACCGATGAAGCCTGCAGCCGTTTAGCCCACCGGGCAGCCACCCAGGGAAAGTAATCGTCCGACCGGCCGCGCCCCTGAGTCCAAAGGGGCGCGGCTTCCCCCTTCCTTAATACGATTTCGCGATCACCACGCGCCGGTCGACTTCCTCGCCCGTCACGATGCACTTGCCCGCCCCGTCGTACTCGTCCACCAGCGGAATATTGCGCACCGTCGCCTTGAACTCCTTCAGCCGCGCATCGCAGATCGGGTCGTCCTTCACGTGCGCCATCACGAACTTCCCGCCGCCGCGCTCCGCCGTCACGTCCTTCAGAATCTCTTCCACTTCACCCAGCGAATTGGCCGTCACCGTGTTCGCCTGCAGCCGCGCTTTCGCCGCATTGAACAGGTCCTTCTGCATCGCGTCCAGCACCTCGGCGAACCGCCCCGCCACCGCCGCCTGCGGGATCACTTCCTTCGTCCCCGTATCCCGACGCTTCAGCACGATGTTCTCCGACGCCAGATCGCGCGGCCCCAGTTCGAGCACCACCGGCACCCCGCGCCGTTCCCAGTGGAAGAACTTCGCCCCGGGCGACTGCCCTTCGCGATCGTCCACCTTCGCGCCCAGTTCCTTCGCGATCCGGTGCGCGGCCTCCAGCACCTTGCCCTTCTCTTCTTCCTTGCGGTAAATCGGCACCACCACGCCCTTTACCGGAGCCAGTTTCGGCGGCAGCACCAGACCCCTATCGTCGGAATGGCTCATGATCAGCCCGCCGATCAGCCGTGTGCTTACGCCCCAGCTGGTCTGCCAGACATGCTCCCGCTGCCCTTCCTTGTTCTGGAACGTCACGTCGAACGCCTTGCCGAAGTTCTGCCCCAGATCGTGACTGGTGCCCGCCTGCAGCGCCAGGCCGTTCTGCATCATGCTTTCGATCGAGTAGCTGCGCAGCGCCCCGGCAAACTTCTCCGCCCGCGACTTCACGCCCTTGATCACCGGCATCGCCATGATGTCTTCCGCCACTTCGGCGTAGACATCCAGGATCCGCAGCACTTCCTCCACGGCCTCGGCGTGGTTCGAATGCGCCGTATGCCCTTCCTGCCAGAGGAACTCCGTGGTTCGCAGGAACATGCGCGTGCGCAGTTCCCAGCGCACGACGTTGGCCCACTGGTTCATCAGGATCGGCAGATCGCGCCAGCTCTGAATCCACTTCGAGAAGAAATGGCCGATGATGGTCTCCGAAGTCGGCCGGATCACGTACGGCTCTTCCAGTTCCTTGCCGCCCGCGATGGTCACCACGGCCAGTTCCGGCGCGAACCCTTCCACGTGCTCGGCCTCTTTTTTCAGGAAACTCTCCGGAATCAGCAGAGGGAAGTAAACGTTCTGGTGCCCCAGAGCTTTGAAGCGGCCGTCGAGTTCACGCTGCAGGTTCTCCCAAACCGCGTAGCCGTTGGCCTTGATGACCATGCAGCCCTTGACGATCTCGGCGGGTTCCGCCATATCTCCCTGCAGGACGACGTCCTGATACCAGGCGGCGAAATCCTTCTCGCGCGGTGTAATCGGTGATTCTGCCATTCCCTACCAGAGTAATCTGCCGGACATTCCTGGCTATCCAGGTGCTTTGAAAAGCCCATGCGCTTTACCCCGCTATTCCTGCTGGCCGCGACGGTCGCCTTCGCCGCCCCCGCTCCCAAAGCGCCGCTCTACCTTGGCGGGGAATTCGACGTTTCGCTCTCGAAAACCGCAATTGACGCTTCCGGCAACGTGTATTCCATCGGAGCCCGGATCGTCACGATTGGCGCTTATACGGCCCGCACCGTTTTCGTGACAAAAACGGACCCCTCCGGGGCTACCGTCTACACCACCCGCCTCGGCGGCAAAGGCGACGATGTTGCGCTCGCCATTGGCATCGACGCCTCGGGCCGTGTCTTCGGCGCGGGCTACACCACTTCTCCGGACTTCCCGCTGCTCCACCCCATCCAGACCGAAACCGCCGCCGCGGGAACCACCGGCTTCGTCTTCGCTCTCGACGCTTCCGGCGATCTGCTCTGGTCCACCTATTTCGGCGGCTCCGGCCTGTCCCACGGCAGTTCCGGCAGTTCCGTCAAAGCTCTCGCGGTGGACGCGGCCGGCAACACTTACATCACCGGCACCTCGGACCTTCCGAACCTGCGCACCACCCCCGGCGCTTTCCAGCCAACCGGCAACTTCGGCACCGTGACCTACCGGATCAGCAATGCCTTTGTGGCCAAACTCAGCCCGGCGGGCCAGCTTGTCTGGTCCACCTGGCTTGGCGGCAAACTGATCGACTGCAATTACCAGGGCTGCTTCTATATGGGTTTCCGCCTCGATGCGGGCACCGCGATCGCCGTCGATAAAACGGGCAACGCCTATGTTGCGGGTTACACCGACTCCCTCGACTTCCCCACCACGCCCGGCGCCTTCCTGACCCAAACGCCCGGAGGCTGCGCCTCCACTTTCTGCCCCGCTTTCAACGAGTACTTCAACGCCTTTCTTACCAAACTGAATCCAGATGGCACCGGTCTTGTTTATTCCACTTTTCTCGGCACACTGGGACCCGGCTCCGTTCCGCCCGGCGACGGCTTCAATAAAAGCCTGGCTCTCGACGCCGCGGGAGATGTGTACGTCGCATTCGCGACCACCGGCGCCAACGTGGCAAACAATCACATCCGGATCCTCGGCCTGAACCCCGCCGGCACCGACCTCCGGCTTTCCCGCACCCTCGGCGGCAGCGGAGACGACCGGGTCACCGCCCTGGCCCTCGATACCGCCGGCGACATCTACCTCGCAGGCGTCACTACATCCCAAGACTTTCCTGATACCTGGGGCCTCTATCCCGCCGGTTCCGATTTCCTCAGCGAACTGAGTCCGGACGCTTCCCGCATCCTGGTCAGCGCGCGCCTGCCCGGCGGTCTCGCCTCGCAGGACCTCGCGCTCCTGTCGCCCGCCGGCGGCGCGGTCCTCGCAGCCGGAGCGTCCGGCCACATCATGCGCCTCGATCCCTTCACCGCCGCTTCGCTGCCCACGTTTCTCGGCGCCGGCAACTCGGCCACCGGGACCATCGACGGCGCCCTGACCCCAAATGAAGTTGTCACCCTGTACGGCGCGGGCATCGGACCCGTCACGCCGGTCGTCGGACAGCCGCTGACCCACTCGAATTCAGTGATCCCGGCTTCGTACCCCGTGATTCTCGGGGGCGTGCAGGTTTCGTTCAACGGCCAGCCCGCGGCACTGCTGTACGTGTCCTCCAACCAGATCAACCTTGGGATGCCATACCGCCTCTCCTCGCCCGTCTCGATGACGATTACGAATAATGGCGTCGTCCTTGGTCCCTTTGCGATCGCCGCAGCCGGCACGGCGCCGCAGCCCGGCATCTTCCGCAACGCCGATGGCAGCGCGGCTGCCCTGAATCAGGACGGCACTCTGAACTCACCGGCCAATCCCGCCCTCCGGGGCAGCATCGTCGCTTTCTGGGGAACCGGAATTCCGGCGCTGATCAATGGCGCAGGGGGCAATACCGGGGGCGACGTGCCGCCGGAGGCTGATAACCAGAGTTCTCGCGGCCTCGTCACACTCAGCGCGGACCCCTATGGAAACCAGCCTCTCGCCGTGCTGTACGCGGGAGTCGCGCCCGCCGTAATCGGTGGAGTCTTTCAGATCAACGCGAAGTTCCCCGCCGACTATTCAGGCAACGGCCCCGTGACTCTCTACCTGCAGGCCTCCGGCATCGCAGCCGCGCCGTTCCAGGTCTATATGGCGCCGTGACTACTGCACCTTCCCCGCCGCATTCTCCAGAATCAAATCCGAAACCACCACCGAATCCAACTGATCCGGCAGGTGCGAGCAAAAGCCCACCCCCACATAAAACGGCTCCTCGAAACGCAGCGTGATCGGCGGACCCAGCTGGTGCATCGGCTCCCCCGTCAGACTCACATAAATCGCGATCGAATCGCCCCGCTTCTCGATCCCGATCCGCTTCGCCTTCACCCCCGTCAGCCCGCCACCGAACCGGTACTGCAGATCTTTCATCTGCGCGCCTTTTTCCGCCCGCTGCGCCAGATGAATCATCCCCACACCATGCTCCCCGAGCATCGCTTCTTTCGAATCGTCTTCCAGATTCTGCCGGATTACCAGCACCACCTTGCGGTCCCCGTAACCCTTCTCATCCGGAAACCGCGCGTCGAGCGCCAGCGAAACGTCGCCCGACATCTTCTTCCACAAATACCGGAACTCGTCGCGCTGATACCAGATGTTGTACCCGGCCGAAGTGATCGTGTACTGCTTCGCCGCGGCATCGTAAACTGCGCTTCCCGGCACCACCGCCCCGCCGATATCGGACTGCCCCGCGAACACCCCGATCGGCGCTTCCACGGTCCTGCTCTCCCGATGAAAATCCGCCGGCGGCGGCACCTGCTTATGCGTTGGCGAGCCAGGCAGCGCCCAATCCGGAATCACCGGCGGCGTCTGCCCGGGCAATGCCCGCGGACCCGCGCAAAACGCCAGAACGACCAGCGCCACCTGGACCCGACGACCAGAAAGTTCCATCACGACGAACTCTATCAGACCGCGTTTTCAGGCGCTTGCGGCGCACCGCCACACCGCCGCCGCAACGCTTCCCGGAACTTCTCCCGATCCTCAATGCCGCCCCGCGATCGACGCCCCCGCCACCCATGCCCGCCGTGCCCGCCAAACAGAATCCGGCAAAGCGCCAGCAGCCCCAGCGCCTGCCAGAACGTTACCTCCCGCCAGCCGAACAGCGCCGGAGCCAGCCAGTTCCAGAGCTGCATCACCACCTCGCCGCCCACAAAAACGAAGAACGCCAGAATCAGCGGCGCCAGAACAAACCATTTCTTTCTCATGTCATCTACCTTTTCGTGTATTCGTCGTAAATGCCCTGCAGCCGCTCCCGCAGATGCAGCACCGCATACCGCTTGCGAGAGAGCAGCGTGTTGATATTGACGCCGCTCTCCTCGGCCATTTCCCGGAAACTCCGCCCTTCCAGTTCGTGCGCCACGAACACCTCGCGTTGTTCGTCGGGCAGTTCCTCCAGCGCGTCTTCCAGTTCTTCGATCAGTACCTGCCGCGCATACACCGCCTCCGGACCCGCCTCGGGCGACGGCAGCAGCTCTTCAAGCCGCAACATCTCGCCGTCCTGCCCCTCCACCGCCATATCGCTGAACGTCTCCGCCTTCTTGCGCCGAAACAGATCCGTGATCCGGTTCCGCGCCACCCGAAACAGCCAGCCCGTCACGTGTTCAATCGGCATCAGCAGCCGGTTGGCTTCCACCAGTTCATAGAACACTTCCTGGACGATATCTTCGGTGTCCGCCGGATCCGGCACGCGCCGCCGGATAAAGTTGCGCAGCTGCAGCCGTACCGCCGCCACCACCTCGGCAATTCTCCGGTCCTGTTCCGTCAGCATCGCGACGCCCGGCGTCTCACTCATCTGATCCTGCAGACGATTGGCGGACGCGAATATTGCATCCCAAAATAGTTGGCGGACTTTTCCGCCCCCTCACGCTCTCGTCAATGAAAGCCGGACAGGCTGTTCAAAAGGACAAAACACAATGGCACGTATCGTAGTCACCAAATCCCTCTCCGGCGGCCTGGTCGCCTTTTTTGAAGAGAGCGCCTCCACCCTCTCCATGGCCTTCCAGCCCGTCCCCGGAACCTGGAGCCATCTCAACCCCGCGATCACCCTGAGCGCCGGCGGCCACTTCGTGCCGTCCACTCTCGCCTTCGGGGACAACAGTGGCCAGCCGGTCTTCGGCGTGGTCGTCACCGCGCCGGGAATTCCGGCCGCGCTGACTCTTATGACGAACACCGGCACCGCCGCCGCCACCAACCAGCCCCAGTTCACCCAGTCCAGTGTCCCGGCGCCGTCCGGCTTCACCCCGTCCATGTTGGCACTGGGAGCAGGCAATCAGACGATGGTGGCCAATGCGTCCCATGTCTTCGCCGTCCACAATACTGCGGGCATCACGGCCTCCTCCTGGGCGCCGGTCGGCCTGCCCTCCGGCGTCACCGTCCGCGCGCTCGCCCTGTCGACCTCAAAACTCTTCGGAGCCGTCCCCGAAGCCTTCGTTCTCACGAACACTGCCGTGCTCCACAGCACCGCGAACACCGCCGGCGTCTGGGCTCCTTTCACCACCCTGAACACCCCCGTTCCCGC
This sequence comes from uncultured Acidobacteriia bacterium, assembly GCA_903851195.1. Lineage (GTDB taxonomy): Bacteria > Acidobacteriota > Terriglobia > Bryobacterales > Bryobacteraceae > BOG-234. The sequence goes on along the minus strand of CAINNJ010000018.1, from coordinate 29,913 downwards.
CCGCGGCATCGCCGTCCTGCCGAACGGCAACAATCTGGTGGATGCCGTGATACTCGCCAACGACGGACGCATTCTGCACGCCCACCAGACCGTGCAGGGCAGCGCGCCCGCCTTCCTCGACTGGCACCCGCTGCCCGCCCTGAATCAGCCCGTCGTCAGTTCCGCCGCCACCAGCAACTCCCTCGCCCTCGCCCGCGTCCTCGGTTCCGGATCCCTGCCCCTGCTCACCGTGTTCGTCACCGCGCAGAACGGCGCCGTGTTTACGGCACAGCAATATGCCCCGGACAGCAACGTCTGGAATGCCTGGCGTCCCCTGCCGCTGCCTCCGCCCGACGTGTTCACCAGCGTCGCCGCCTCCCCCGGAGCCACCACCCTGGTCGACGTCATCACGGCCAGCGCCAACCTGTTCCACAGCCAGCAGAACGTGTCCGCCTTCGACCCCTGGGCCCAGTTCCCCAGAGGCTGACGCGCGCCTTCCGGCGGTCGCTGCGAAACTAATACCAGCAACCGGTACCAGCCTTCGCAATGACCGCCGACCACCTGCGCCGCTTCGCCATCAACCACAGCCTCTTCCCGCCCACCACGCTCAAACGGGCCCTCCATAAACTCGCCTTCGTCCAGGCCGACCCCATCCGCGCCCCCGCCCGCGCCCAGGACCTCGCCCTTCGTCACCGCGTCCGCAACTACCGCGCCGGCGACCTCGAACGCCGCTACCCCTCCCTCGGCATCGCCGAAGACTTCTTCATCAACTACGGCTTCGTCACCCAATCGCTCCAGATCCTCATGCACCCGCGTTCCGATATCTGGCATCCCTGGGCCGCCTGGCCGGCCGAGAGCCGCGAACAGGCCCAAATCCTGCTCGATTTCGTCATCGCCCGCGGCGCCGTGCACCCCCGCGAAGTCGACGCCCACTTCGCCCAGGGCGTCGTCAGGAACTACTGGGGCGGCTCCTCCAGCGCCACCACCCACCTGCTCGACTCCATGCATTACCGCGGCCTGCTGCGCATCGCCCGCCGCGAGCGCGGCATCCGCATCTACACCGCGCACCAACACGCCTCTGAGTTAATCGACGACGCCCTTCGCCAGCAGCGGCTCGACGCCTTGGTCGATACCGTCGTCGACATTTACGCCCCCGTGCCCGCCGCCGGTCTCGCTCTCCTCGTGCGGCGTCTCCGCCATGCCGCGCCGCAATGGCAGGACGAACTTCCCGCCGCCCTGCGCCGCGCCAAAGAGCGTCTGGCCCAGGCGCATGTCGAAGGCACCGACTGGTACTGGCTACCCGGTAAAGAGAAAAAATCCGCCACCCTTGAGCCCCCCGAAGCCGTGCGTTTCCTCGCGCCCTTCGATCCCGTCGTCTGGGACCGCAAACGCTTCGAACTCCTCTGGGGCTGGGACTATCGCTTCGAAGCCTACACCCCTGCCGCCAAACGGAAGCGCGGCTATTACGCTCTGCCCCTGCTCTGGCGCGACCAGGTCATCGGCTGGGGCAACCTCTCCGTGCAGGAGGGCAAACTCGCCGCCGATCTGGGCTATATCAAATCCGCCCCGCGCGACCGCGCCTTCCGCCGCGAACTCGCCGCCGAACTCGACCGCCTGCGCGCCTTCCTTGGCCTCGAAGTGCTATGTTGAGGACCAGCGTGTTTTCCGGAACCTACGCCACGAACCTCGCGCTCCCCGTGATCCTCGTGGTCTGCGCTCTGTTGTCCGGCTTCATCGCTTCCCGCTCCGGACGCCGCTTCCTGCCCTGGTTCCTCGGCGGCCTGTTCTTTGGCCCGCTGACCCTGCTTTACGTGCTGATCGTCATCGCAAGATCATGAACCTCATCCAACAGTTCCGATCCCTGAACAGCGGCATCCAGTTCTCCCTCTGGTGGCAGTTGGGCCTCTTCCTCCCGTCCCTGCTCGCCCTGCCGTTCGACCGCCGCAAAATCCTCGGCCTGAATCCCTGGATCAAGCCCCTCAAATTCGAGATCTCCGTCGCCATTTTCCTGCTCACCATCGGCTTTGTGATGCGCCAGCTGAACTCCTCGCCGAAGGCCGTCAACCTCATCGGCTGGATCATCGGTATCGCCATGATCCTGGAAAACACGCTGATCGTCTTCCAGTCCGCCCGCGGCGTGCGCTCGCACATGAATTACACCAGCGCGTTCGACGGCGTCATCTTCTCCTTCATGGGGGTCGGCATCGGCGTGAACACGCTCGCCCTTGCCGCCCTCCTCCTGCTCAGCTTCCGCCCGGCCGCCGACTGGACCTGGCCCGCCCCCGTCGTCCTCGCCACCCGCCTCGGCCTCGCCGTCCTCATCTGGGGCAGCCTCGAAGGCGTCGCCATCGTGAACAACAAACAGCACACCGTCGGCGCACCGGACAGCGGCGACGGCCTGCCCTTCGTCAACTGGAGCACCACCCATGGCGACCTCCGCATCGCCCACTTCTTCGCGCTCCACGCCCTCCAGGCTTTCCTTCTGCTGGGCTTCCTCATCTCCCGCACCAGCCTGCCGAAATCCCTGCAGTCCGGCAGCGTCATCGCGTTCGCCGTCCTCTATCTCGCCGCCTGCTGGTGGCTCTACCGGGAAGCCGTCGCCGGCCGCTCACCCGTCACGATGTGGACCGCCGCCGCCATCCGCACGCTCCCGCCTTCCTCGAACTTCGCAAATTCGGCCGCCAGCGCTTCCCTTGCCCCGCGCACCGCCGGTTCGCCCGCTTCCGCCAGCAGTTCGCCGAACGAGCCATACGCCGCGAGCGCGAATGCCGCCGCTTCCGCCGCCGGAAGTCCGCCACCCACCGGCAACGTGCCGCGCCAGTCTTCCACCTGAAGCGCGCCAAAGCCCGCCCCGCTGAGTAAATCCAGCAGCTTCCCCACCTCGGCATAGCGAAACGGCCCGGGCGCTTCCGGATCCGGCGTGGGCACCTCCACGAACGCCCCCGCCGCCTCCCGCAAACTGCTCATCCACCGGTTCTCCGCCGGACGACCCCACACCGCGAACGCAAACCGCCCGCCCGGCGCCACCCACCTCGCGATGTTGCCGAAGGCCGTCGCCGGCTCGGCAAAGAACATCACGCCGAACCGCGAAACAATCCGGTCATAGGGCGCTTCCGGCCCCGCCGTCCCCATATCCGCAACGTTGAAGGCGATCCCTTCATCCCCGTCGCCCACGCGCCCCCGTGCCCGTTCCACCAGCGCCGGCGAGATATCGAAACCGTGGACCACGCTCCCCGCCGGCATCCGCCGCAGGATCTCCACCGTCGTCCCCCCGCCGCCGCACCCGATATCCGCGATCCGGTACGGCGCATCCAGCCGCAGCGCGCCCAGCAGCGGTTCACTCACCGGCGCCAGCATTCCTTCCATCCCGGTCAGGTGGTCCCGCCATTTCTCGCCGCGCGCCGCGGCCCAGTCGGAAGCTCCAGGAATCTCACTCATGCAATCACTCTACTCCTCGCTGAATAAGATTCTCGGGCTTAGTCGGAGTGACATTGAGTCCGGTTGTCTTGACAGCACACCGGTTTTTTACCCCGCCGTAACGAGACAGCAACTCCGAAGTCATCCGGAACCGATATAACTTCCAGCTGAGGAGAACCAAATGAAACGCGCTCGTTTTCTGATGACACTCGGTTTGATTGCAGCCGCGGGCTCAATTGCGCCCCTGCACGCTCAGAACAACGTCTCTGAACTGCTTTTTGGCGGAGCATCTTACCTCACCACCGTTATGGACTCGCAGGGACATATCGCTTCCCGCGGGGTGATCACCCTGCATCTGGGCGGCACGATGTCGGTAACCGATTCCGGACAAGGCGGCCCGTCCTTCTTCTTCAGCAGCCAACTCGGCTCCTGGTCGGCGGACGGAAGAGGCGGGTTGCTGGCCCGAACCATTGATTTCGATTACCCGCCCAACGCATCGGTGGCGCGTTTGGACTATACGATCAAACTCTCCGCCTCGACGCCGGGACAGGTGACCGGCACCATCACACTGACAAGCTTTCCGGCGAGCGGGAATCCCCTGGGCAGCGGCGGAACGAAAATCGGAACGTTCACGTTTACCGGTGAACTGATCAGGCCCTGGTAAGCCTTGGCCCGAAAGGAAACTGCAGGCGCCCAGAAGACGGAGGAACATACCGAAGGGGATCGCGCTTCGGGTGGATATCAGGAAACTTCAGAAACAGGAGACCACCTGACCGGACCGCGATCCGCACGACCCGAAATGCCCGGAAGTTACCATAACAGCGTATGGCCGAATCCGTCATCCTGAAGGACCCCGACGTCCTGAACGGCATCCCCTGCTTTCGCGGCACGCGGGTGCCCTTCAAGAACCTCATCGACTACCTGGAAGGTGGCCAGTCCCTCGCCGACTTCCTCCGCCAGTTCCCGACCGTATCCAGGGAAGCCGCCATCCAGGCGCTCGAAGAAGCCAAAGAGTCACTGTTCGCCGGACTCGCCATTCGGGCTCGCACCCTGTAACCCGGCGCGTTTATCCTCGTCGGTCAGGCCCGCTCACTCTCACCGTCCCTGCTGCCGAACCGCGGGACCCCGCGAGCCCAGCCCCGCGCCATTGAACGTAAAATCCGCCGCAGTCCCCTTCTTCAAACTCATGCGGCCGACGGACCGCCCCGCCATCCGCAAACCTGTCGCCGCCTGCGGCGTGAGCAGCAGCGTCGTTCGTCTTCCCGTGCTCACATTCGTCGCCAGCACCGCCATCTGCCCCGCGTTATTGATCGCCACCGCCCGAAAATCCGACCACGTCGCCTTCGGCGCCACCAGATCCTCCACATTCAGAAACGCAGCGCTCAACTCCGGTATCGTTCCGCTGGTATCGAAAAGCCTCGCCCCCGGCCCCTCCTGACTGCGAAAAAGCGCCAGCCCGGCATCGTTCAGCCCCACCGGCACACGGAACTGACCCGTGTTGCCCGGCAGAACCCGCAGCCCCGTCCCCGGCCGATAAAACACCGCATCCCCCGTAAGTCCGCCGCCGCCGGAACTCAGAAACTCTCCCGCGTTATTAAATACCTCCGGATAAGCGTTCTCCGTGAACACCGTGCTGAAGTGATCGATGACGAAGCCGGCACCCCTGGAATGGCCCAGCAGAATTCCGGAATCCGTCAGGCCGGACAAATAATCGGCGTTTAAGCCAAACGCATACTGGGTGAAATACGTCTTATTCCCGATAATCTGTCCATGGTTGTTGATGTAGTTCGCCTTCCCGTATTGCCCATCGAACAGGTCCAGCGGGTAGAAACGATCGGCTGCCGCGGAATAAAGAAAAGCCCTGGTCGCGCCCGGGTCGATGCCCCACGTATAACCGACGATGTCCCCGCGATTATTCATCGACAGCGGAATATCCTGCACGTCGGTCCCGGACACGTATCGAATCCCGCTCCCGTGTGGCTGGATGAAAATCGCGTTCGCCGCGGCGCTCGCCGGACCCGCCAGCGTGCCCTCGTCGTTCAGCACGCTCGCCAGGCAAACCACCGGAAAACACGCGTCCTCCGCGGTGTAACGCAGATTGCCGTTACTCCCCTCCGGCACGGGCCTTGGCGACACCGCAAAATCCTGCCAGGCGATCTGATCGGTAATCGAATCATTGTGGCCCAGCGGAGTAACCGTTCCCGCCGCCGCGTCGATCCTCGCGAACGTCTCCCCCGTCTCCGTGTAAAACGACATCGTCCCCGGTATCACCGCCAGCGAGCGAAATGCATAAGCCGCCTTCGCCCGGTAAACAGTCGTCAGTACGCCCGACGCCAGATCGATCCGCACCACCTGAGGCGGATTCTGCGTGCCCCCCGGATTGGCAATCCCGTACAAAGCCCCCGTCGAAACGTCGAACGTCAGCGCCGCGAGCGAAATGCCGGGAAACCTCCTGACCAGCGTCTCCACGCCCGTTGCCGGGTCGATCCCGACAACCTCGCTGTCGGTGAAGTCATAAAGGGCCGCGTACAGCCTGCCCGAGCGCGGATCCGCCGCGAACGAATCGACGTAGCCACTGTTCGGCCGTCCCGTCAGCTCAACGCTGCCGACAGCAAGCGTCTTCGGATCAATCCGGAAAAGAACGGATTCGCCCGTGCCATACGCATTCCCGCCGGCATAAATCGTTCCGGACAGCGGATCGTAAGCGGCCACCCTGCCGCCGTAAACCGGCAACTGCACGTGATATTCCGTGACGGCGCCCGTTCCGGGCAGCAGCGTAACCAGCCAGCTGTCGTAAGTGAAGCCCAGAAGCGTATCGGCCGCCACCGCGCTCCCGCAACAAATAAGGCTGAAAAAACAGCAAAAAACGATCGAAGAGACGCGGCTCATACGCCAGTTATAACCTCTGTCGCGCGAGCCGCCTCCCCGAAAAGGTGAAGAAAACCCCTGCCCCTTACTTCCCGTCCAGCATCACCACCGATTTCGCCGGCAGCGTCACCTTCAACACCTCACCCTCCATCCGCGCGCCCCCGAACGCCGCCGCCTTCACCACCCCCGGCTGCTCGAACGTATTCACCGCATTCATCGCCCCCGCCGTGATCACACGCCCGCTCACCCCGCCCGCCCCTATCCCCGAAATCTTCGCCGTCACCGCCACCGCGTTATTCGGATCCAGATTCACCAGTCCGATATGAATCTTCCCCGCCGTATCCCGCACCGCCGACGCGCTCACCGCCGGAATCGCCACGCCATCCTTGCTGTACCACGGCGACTTCAGCTCCACCGGCAAACTCTTCGCGTCCTGATAGCTCTTATACAAATCGAACACATGGTAAGTCGGCGTCAGCAGCATCTTCTCGTCCTTCGTCAGAATCATCGCCTGCAGCACATTAATCATTTGCGCGATATTCGCCATCTTCACCCGGTCCGCATGCTTCACGAAAATATTGAAATTAATCGCCGCCACCAGCGCGTCCCGCAAGGAATTCTGCTGGTACAGGAACCCCGGATTCGTCCCCGGTTCCACGTCGTACCAGGTCCCCCACTCATCCACCCCCAGCCACACGCGCTTCTTCGGATCGTACTTGTCCATGATTTCGCTGTGCCGCGTAATGTACTGGTCCATTCTCAGCGTCGCCGCCAGCGTCTTCGCCCACGCGCTCTCATCGAACTCCACCGCCGACCCCTTCTGCTGCCAGTTCCCCGGAATCGTGTAATAATGCAGCCCGATCCCGTCGATCCGGCTCCCCGCCTCCCGCATCATTACCTCCGTCCAGTTGTAATCCGCGTCCGACGGCCCGCTCGCCATCTTCATGATCTTCACCCCCGCCGGAGCCTTCACGAACGTCGAATACCGCCGCGTCACATCCGCCGCATACTCCGGCCGCATCGACCCCCCGCATCCCCACAACTCATTCCCCAGCCCGAAAAACGCCACCTTCCACGGCTCCTTGCGCCCGTTCGCCGCCCGCTCCTGCGCCAGCGACCCCGCATCCCACGTCATGTACTCCACCCACTCCGCCATCTCCCTCGGCGACCCGTCCCCCACGTTCCCGCTGATATACGCCTGCGCGCCCACCAGTTCCGCGAAGTCCATAAACTCGTGCGTGCCGAAGCTGTTCGGCTCCTCCACCTTGCCCCAGTGCGTGTTGATCTTCACCGGCCTTTTCTCCCGCGGACCCACCCCCTCCCGCCAGTTGTACTCGTCCGCGAAACACCCGCCCGGCCACCGGATCACCGGCACTTTCAGATTCCGCAGCGCCTCCAGCACATCGTTCCGATACCCGCGCGTATTCGGAATCGGCGACTTCTCCCCCACCCAGATGCCCCCGTAAATTCCGTGCCCCAGATGCTCGGCGAACTGCCCGAATAGCTCTTTATTGACCTGCGCCCCCGGCTGATCGGCGCGGATCGTCATCTCCGCCGCCGGATCCGCTCCGAAAGCCGTCGCGGCCATCGAACCCGCCAGCAGCGTGGCGGCAAAACAAACGTGGGTTCTGCGGTTCTTTTTCATGTGTGGTGCGTTTCTCCCGCTCCATTCTCCTACGCCCGCATGAAATCATGAAAAGGAAAATGCCCGGCCTCCTCCACCTCACCTGCAAAGCCATCCTCTTCGACATGGACGGCACCCTCGTCGATTCCACCCCCATCGTGGAACGCGCCTGGGGCTGGTGGGCCGTCCGCCACAACCTCCCCCTCGAAGCCGTCCTCGCCTTCTCCCACGGACGCCCCACCCTGGCCACCATGGAGCACTTTTTCCCCGCCCGCGACCACGCCGAAGAACTGGCCGAGATGGAGCGTTACGAGGAAGCCCAGCTCGACGGCATCGCCGCCATTCCCGGAGCCGCGCAGGCCGTGCAGGCGGTCCAAAACCACCCCTGGGCGATCGTGACCTCCGCCTGGAGGTCGCTGGCCCAGACCCGCGTCGTCGCCGCCGGCCTGCCCCTCCCGAAAGTGCTCGTGCCGGTCGACGAGATCCGCCAGGGCAAGCCGCACCCCGAAGGCTTCCTCCGCGCCGCCGCCCAACTCGGCATCGCCCCTGCCGACTGCCTCGTCTTCGAAGACACCCGCCCCGGCATCGACGCCGGCCTGAACGCCGGCATGCAGGTCGTGGGCCTCCTGACGACGGTTCCGGCAAACCATTTGCGACACCATCCGCTCATCCGCGATTTCCGCGATGTGAATATCCAGTCGGAAGGCGAAGTTCTGAAGCTGACGGTGATGCCTTCCGAAGGGTCAGGCCCTCAGCGGAGCTGTTTGGAAAGAGCTGCCTCGGACTCCCAACGGGCCGACTCGTCCCGCGCCTCCGGCCGCTCCGAATAACCCGCCCGATCGCGCTCTTCCATAGCCTGAATCGTTAACCGCCGGAGATATTCACGAAGCGCGTCCCGTACCAGCGCGGACCGATTCCGTTGTGTCCGCAGAGCAGCCCGGTCGGTCGCCTCCAGCAATTCCTTACCGACAACGACGTGAATCGTTTCCATCTGACGCTTCCATTCGAGAGTTTAGCCGAACGGGAACCACCGGCGGATCTACAATCGAGGAATGGAGAAGAACGATTTCCTTCCCGACTCCTTCACCGCCGCGATCCTCTCCGCAGGCGCTCGTGCTCGCCTGGAGACGCTGCAAGCTGGTGTCCCCGTCTTCTATCTGGACCGGGAAAACAATCTCGACCTGATGGAGTACCCGGATGGCCGGAAATTTGAAATTTGCTTTATCCCGGGCGCTCCGGGCGAGAGCAACTACCGCATAATCCGCGAACTGGATCGGACCGAAGCCTGAGAGGTGCCGGTTCTCACCGTTTTCGCCGGGCCGAATGGCTCCGGGCCACCCCAGTTCCGGAAAGACCAGCCTGATCCGGCAAATCCAGTTCGAAGGCAGCGAAAATCTGCTGGAGCCTGACGCGATCGCCAGACGCATCAGCCCGGACCGTCCGCAACTTGCCGGCGTTTCAGCCGGCAGGGAAGTTCTTCGCCGGTCTGCCGGGTATCTTCGCCGCGGGAATAGCTTCGCCATCGAAACCACCCTCGCAGGCAACTGGACAAATCATGCCATAAGACAGGCGCTGACAATGTCCTTCTACACCAGACTGTTCTATATCTGTGTCGACAGTCCCGAGCGGAGCATTCAGCGAGTCCGCGAGCGCGTAGCTCAGGGCGGCCACCATGTGCCTGATGCCGATGTTCGCCGCCGCTACACAAGGAGCCTCACCAACGCCCGCCAGATATTGCCCATCGTGCATCAGGCAGTTGTGATCGACAACTCCGGTGCCACGTCCAGTTCGGTTTTCGAGATACGTGACGGACAACTGCTGACCAAAGCCGACAGCATCCCGGTCTGGGCAACCGCGCTGCTGGATGGGACCGTACTACTCAGGAATTCGTGACATTGGCGACAGTAGTTCGTTCCGAACAAAGTGCAGCCGAATTCTTTCCGGCTGCGGCTGATCGAAAAAGTAAGCCGCGGTAGCCTCGATCACGTTGCGGCGTAGTTCATCCCACGTGTCGCCCTGCGTGAAGATGTTCTCCGTCAGGCATTCCGCGCAATAGCCGCTGTCGCCGTCCTGTACCGCTTCGAAGACCAGATCCATACTGCAATCGTACGAGGTCGAATTCAGGCCTATCCCGCTAAATCCGGGCTAAACTGACCGTAGCAACGGTTATGGACTGGCGGGATTGCAGCGAGATCGAGGTCGTCCCCGGCAAGGTGGGCGGCCGGCCCGTCATCAAAGGAACACGGGTGGAACCAGACGTCATTCTGGTCGACGAAGAATACGGCCGGACGCCCGAGCAGACGCACGCCGGCTTCCCCGGCGTCCCGGTCGACACCATCCTGAAAATCCTCGCCTTCGCGCACCGGCACGAACTGCAGCCTTGAAGGTTCTCCCTGACGCGAACGCCCCGCACAGCCCGCGGGCATTCCTTCGTCGTCACGATACGTATACCGCCGATTACCTCGGACGGAAGCTCATTGCGGCGATGGCCAGCGCCCCGGACAGCACCGCGCCAGGGGAATCGGGAACTCCGGCCCCGCTTCCTCCTGTGCCCTGTCACGGCCGACCTCATCCACAATCTGTCCGGGAGACTTCAGCGTTCGCCATTTCCCTTCAAGTGCCTGTATCGCTATCGCGAGGCTAACGCTGGGAAAATCCTCCAGGAACTCCGCCAGTGGATATCCCCCCTCGATGTAGTCGATCAGATTCTTGAGCGGAACGCGAGTACCGCGAAAGCACGGTGTTCCGCCCAGGATCTCAGGTTCCCTTACGATCACCGACGAATGGGCGTTCATAACTCTGATTTTAGCGGACTTCCGCGATCACCTCGCCGTCGTGACCTTGCGTCCTTTCACCCGCGCGCCCGGAGATTCCCGGACGCCCGCAACGTCCGAAAACCGGACGGAGTCCGGCCCTGTGGGTGCTCTCTGGAAACCGGCGAATCCGCTCACCAGCCGATGCGAAACCCGCCACCTCGCACCCTGTGGCCGATTGATGACGACGGGGCGCGTCAACCGCGCGGCTAAGGCGTAATTCGGGCTAAACTGACCGTAGCATCGGTTATGGACTGGCGGGATTGCAGCGACATCGAGGTCGTCCCCGGCAAGGTGGGTGGCAGACCGGTCATTAAATACGGCCGGACGCCCGGGCAGACGCACGCCGGTTTCCCCGTGGTCCCGGTCGACACCCTCCTGAAAATCCTCGCCTTCGCTTCGCGGATGCGAACGCCGCACGGGCCATAACCTCCCCGAAGCCACTACGATCTAATAGAAACACAGGCTCTTCCCGATGAGCGCGATTCAGCCAAAAATCCTGACATGGGCACGAGAGACCGCCGGCCTGTCGCTCGACGAAGCCGCACGCGCGCTCGGCCTCTACGAGGCCCACGGACTTAGCGGCCCCCTGCGCCTCGAAGCCCTCGAACTTGGAGAACACGAACCAACACGCCCGGTTCTGCTGAAAATGGCGAAAACCTACCGCCGTCCGCCGCTCGTCTTCTACCTTGCCGAACCGCCCAGGCAGGGTGATCGCGGGCAGGACTTCCGCACTCTGCCCGGCGCCGCGAAATTCGACCCGGACCTCGACGCGCTCGTGCGCGATATCAAAGCGCGTCAGGGCCTCATCCGGTCGGTTCTTGAAGACGAACAGGCCGAACCGCCGGATTTTGTCGGTTCGGCCACCATGGAACTTCCCGCACCCCGGCTGGCCGCGCGCATGACGGAACGGCTCGGCTTCTCCCTTCGGCAATACCGCGCCGCAAAAACCGCCGATGAAGCTTTCATGTATCTCCGGGAGACAATCGAGTCGACCGGCGTCTACGTCCTCCTCCTCGGCAACCTGGGCAGCCACCACACGAACATACCCGTGGAATCCTTCCGAGGGCTCGCGTTCGCCGACAACGTCGCGCCCTTGATCGTCATCAACGATCAGGACGCCAGGGCGGCATGGTCGTTCACCGCCGTGCACGAACTCGCGCACCTTTGGCTGGGACAAACCGGCATCAGCGGCACGGACAACGGCAATAAGATCGAGCGGTACTGTAACGACGTCGCGGGGGAATTCCTCCTCCCCCTCAGCGACCTGCAAAGATTCGCGCCAGACCCGAAGCAAAGCTTCGCTGCCATCGCCGCACAGCTTGGAGAGTTCGCGCAAACGCTTCGCCTGAGCCGAGCCATGGTCGCGTACCGGCTCTACCGGGCGGGCACAATCGGCAAGACCCTGTGGACAGCGCTCGAGCAGCGCTTCAGAGAAGAGTACCTGAAATCGCGCCGGCTCGACGCGGAGAAGAACAGGAAAGCCGAAGGCGGCCCGAACTACTACACGATCCGGCGGTACCGTGTTGGCCGCGGCTTACTGCGGTTCGTGCGCCGCGCCCTGGATGAAGGAGCCATCACATACACCAAAGCCGGCCGGGTCCTCGGTGAAAAGCCACGGAGCGTGGAACCACTTCTCTCGACGCGAGGCGCTCTCTAAGTCAGTGTTATACCGTTATACCTGTTCGATGCGAACGTTCTCATCAACGCAAGCAGCGCTTAGTACTCGTCTGAATGTTCTTGCCGGGCCTTGCACAGGAGGCCGTAGGTCATTCGATTCGGCACAGACGAATCATTAGCGGTCCTCTCCATAACCCGCCTATCGGGCATTGGGTTGTCTTTAACTTCGCCGGCATGTCGACGTAGTCTAAACCTATACGAGGAAGTTACAACAGCCGAAACGCGATGACTTGAGGCCGACATCATCTTGAAAAAAGCCGCGGCAACCAAGGGCCGAACCGAACGAGTTCGAGAGGCGAAGATGACAGCTTGGAGGAGGAAGAACGGGAAAAATGATGCTATTGATCAGTACTCTAGACAAAACTTTTCGTTTTGATGACTTCTTAACTCGGTATCAGAGGAGAAGCGGCATTGTATGGATCCGCCGCACTTACGCCATTATGCGACACGAGTCACAGCGCAATTCGATTGATCAGGCCAGACCAGCACGCATATGGTGAGGCAAATCTATAGTGTCAACGATTCTGGCAACAGGCTGAAGAGGACCTTCTGACGTCCGGGTAAGTGACGAAATATTGAAGGCCTACGGCCTGCTGCACCCTATGCCGACGCAGCAGAAGCTCATTTTGCATTCCTCCGAGGAAAGAGGTCGGCAACAACGACACGATTCTTTCCCTCGTCTTTCGCTCGCTGCTGAGTCTCGTCGAGGGTTTTCTTAATCATCTCCACGGCCTCCCCAGGGGGGGCTACAACAATACCTACGCTCGCGGTGGGATGTTCGCTCATCGCCTTCTCTGCGGCAAAATGTTTGAACTTGGTCTCGACCGCCTGTCTAAATCGCTCCGCGAGGTCTCTCGCAGAAACTGCATCTAGGCCAATGCAGATTGCGAGGGTCTCGTCACCTCCCCGCCGGTACACGTTTGCAAACCCGCCCATCGTAGCTTTTAGTACCTGACAATAAAGTCTGATCGCGTCATCGCCTCCCGAATGACCTAATGCAGTATTCACCGCCTTAAAGTTGTCAAGGTCAGCCTTGAAGACAACGATCGATTTCTGGTTATCCTTTGCCAGGCGCATCAATGACAAGAGGTCCTTCTCCCAATATCTCTGATCCCAAAGAACCCCCAAAGGATCGAGATCTCGCCAATCCCGTAACAGCACATACCCGTTCTCGACTTCCCAAAGTCGTATCCGCCAAAACATCTCATCCGACTCGAACTCTCGGATATCAAACGCGACATGAAGCATCGAAAGGATGTAGTTGCCGTCTACACTCTTGCTGGGCTGAATGCCACGCGGCCGAAACCGCTGAGTTGCTAATGCTAGAGTTTCGATAACGTCAGCGCCGTCACATCTAAGTAAATCAGATCTTAAGTCGTCTCTTTCGCGAAATTGAACTCGCAAGCTTTTTACTTTTTCAGCACTCAAGCAAAATTCTTCCGCAAGGTCTGAGACAACATCCCAATCAACCTCAAACAAATTCCAGTTTACAATTCTCTCAAGCATCGCTTTGGTGTCGGGCGCGCTCTTCCCATGGGCGATGAAAATGTTCCTGATGGCACCAATAACTCGCGTAACGTGCGCCGCTTGTTCACGGGGCGGCTTTCCGAGTCTGTCCGCAGCGTTGATCCAAGATCTGCCTGCGATCTCGCCCAACACGGGCGCGCAACTTTCCGAAGCTACCAACATTGAAGCAATGTCCCCAACGCCGGGTCTGAAAACGTTCGCACGGCGAGGAGTCACATCCCGGTTGACTGTCGCGACAACTCCCTTTATTCCTCGCGCTTCGACAGCATGCAGCACTTGGAGAGCATAGCTGTATGCGGGTACTACATAAGAGTCGTCGTTGGTGCATCTAGACTCGTAAAAGCGAGCGTCATCGGATTCGTTTGCAATCAATATCGCGCCGTCGAGGTTCGCTCGCAGCATCGAGATCATGTTGACCACTATGTCTTGGTTAATAAAACCCAACACTAAGAGACCCCCGCGTGCGTTTCTTGGTATCCGGCATCCTCTTCAACAGCGGGCCCTTTAAGTTGCTCGGTTAGACTCCATTGCGTTCCGATTACTACAGGCGAGTGAGTGGCAACTACAGCATAAGCTTTGTTCAGCTTTACGATATCGATCAGGTCGGCCAAGAATCGAGATTGCCATGCCACGTGCAGGGATATTTCTGGCTCGTCGACAAGTATTAGGCCATGCTTTGGCGTACGGAAAAGCAATTCATACAAGACTACTAACTCATGCTGTTCGCCTGAGGAGAGGTCACTAAGTTGAATAGGCGCACCTTTGTGACTAACAACGCAAAAACCACGTTCGCGATGAATTTTTAGTCTTTTGTATTCAAAGCGCGCGTTTATAATGTCAATCAACTTTCCAACCCTTTCGGCCATTTCGTCAAAAGCGCCAAGCTTCTGGTGAACGTCGCCGACATAGATTGTGAGAGCTTCTTGGGCTTTACGCACGTCTTCTTCTGTCAGATCGCGAAGCCCGGTCTCTGGGTCGAGGAAGCCAAGAGTGATCAAGCGCTGGCGTTTTTTTTCAGATCCTGCATCTGTTCGAGAATTTCTCGTTCGCCTAGCATCTGTTTCTCTTGTCTCACAAATTGAACCAGTCGTTCGGGAAAAGTTCGATCCCGCTCTTGAGAGGATTTGGCATAGTCTGCCAAAACCGACCTGATGCGTTGCACTACATCGCGTGAATACTGCTGGACCCGTAACGGCCCAAGAGGCTCGCTGCCCCCGGAGACTAGCAATTGACGTCTAATGCGGGGGGCCTCGCTCTCGGAATGCCGGGAAGACTCTAGGCGATTGGCCTCCACGACGAAGACGTCTAACTTCAGATCCCAAGACGGTCGGGATTTTAGTTGGCGACGGGCGGCGAGCGGAAGGTGATCTCCCGCATTGGGGAACATTCGAAAAATTTGCTGAGCGGAGAAATAGCGTCCCTCGTCGTCGCGCCAACCTTTACCGGATCGGTTGTATGGTCCGGGTACGGCTGAGTCCATCGCGTCGAGGTAAGGCCCAGCTATTTCTTCTTCGAGATCGGGTTGGACTTCAGTAACTGCGCCCTCGGCGCTCGTTGTCACTATCCGGACGTTGATCCCGCCGCCGTTATCTCCTGATTTCTCCAAGTCTCGGACTGCGCGCCACGTGCTACCATCTTCAAACTCGATTTTGAATTCCTTAAATGGTGTATTTTTAAAGATCTCAACATCGCCTTCGAGAGCGGCCGCAATCATTTTCAGCATCACGGTCTTGCCATACCCGTTCGGGCCATGGATAATTGTCACGCCCTGCGGTTTCTCCATCGAAATCTGATGATCAAAAATTCCGTAAAGCTTCGTGACGGCCACGCTTCTTAAACGCATAGTCCTCCCAGTGTAACGCTGTGACTTTGGTCGGTGTTAACCGGTAATAGGCAATGTTGAGCCGTCCATCTGCGGAGATTCCTCGCGGGGTCTAAGCTGGCGAACGGCTCCCAGGGGAACGACTCCATTGTGACGTGGGTTCGCTACATTGCTTTCACGCACTTTCGTCCACTTTACCGGCTAGGCTGCGAAGTGCCCGGTCACAGATTGCCACCGTTGCTGAACGCGATGCCCCGACGAAATCCGGTTGCCCGGTAGGGTATTGTCGCCGCCGACCAGTCTTGCATTCAACGTTCCGACGGAAGTTCGGTTCGCTCAGTAAGCCGCGTTTTACGGATCTCCGGGGAAAATGAATCGCAGAAGGCTCAAGCTGGTCCCCGAGAAAGTCTTCCGCGCCATAAAGCAGGTATAGCATCGCAGTTCCGTCGAAGGCGGTCCGGCCGATCAGGCGGCGAGATGTAAACGTAGCTGTTCGATGGCCTTCCTAATCAGAGACTCGGAACCGTCCAGGTCCCAGACCGACTTCGCATCCTGTCCGGACCACGTCGCGGCCACTGCCTCGCCCATATTGTAGAGTTCGATTCCCGCCCGCTTTTCGCCATCGCTGTTGCCTCCAAGGAACAGCAGTGCAATGCCGCCTTCAGCCGAAGGTGCAACCCGCGAGGGCGGCAAGAGATATTCTTCCAGCAGGTCAAGAACCCTGCCGGCGGATTGACGCGCAGCGTCGTTCGGAGCGTCCGCGCCGTAGGTGTCCCAATCGTGGCGGAGCGTCGATGTGCCCTGCAGGCGGGCGCGCGCCTGTTCAAAGCCGGCCTTGGTCTGCCAGAAAGAGCTCCTCATCAGCTCATTCAGCGCGGCGTCCAGATCGTCAGTGTAAGGCTGAGACACCATCGTCTCAACACTGCGGCTGAGTAGGCCCGTTACGGATAGAGCGGATCTGGCTTGCGGCGGCGCCAGGCACGGCATATCAGTACTCTTTCTTCACTCCGGCTGGCAACTCGACCCGGATATCGATCACGGCCTCGGTGATGGGTGCGTTCTCGTACTGAATGGCCAAATCACTTCCCGATTCGCGCGACGCGCTCGACCTGTTTCTTACAACAAAGTCTAACAAACATGTTCGGGGACAGCGCGCTCTCCCCCCCATCTACATCCTCAAAATCCGCCCCCCACCCAAACCAATCTTCTTCACCACCTTCCGCCCCTTCCAGCAAGCCAGCGCCAAAGCCATCACCAGATCGTCATGCTGACCCCGCCCATCCGCCCCCACCCGGCTCCGGCCACCCTCCCGCGCCGTCACCCGCACATCCATCAACTCCCGCACCAGCGCCCCCACCTCCGGCAAATCCTTCGCCACATGCAACTGATCCTGCTCCATCAGCACCTGCAACCCCGCAATCAGATCCAGCTTCGGCACATTCCACGACCCATACGCCCCCTGCGTCTCCTTCTCCCCCGACGTGATCGTCACCGCCCACATCTGACACTCCAGCCCCGCCTGCCGCAGCATCTCCACCACCGGAGCCCCCAAACCCGTCGCATCCACCACCAGTTGCGTCTGCTTCCACAACTCCGCATGCGACAGCACCCGCCGCACATACTCCACCACCGCCGGATACGGCGTGCCCAGCGGCATCCGCTCCACGTACCGCACATGCAGCGCCTCGAACTCCGGCTCCCCATAAGGACGCCACCGCTCGATCTTCTCCACCAAAGCCAGCGCCGTATGATCCACCCGCTGCCCCAGATCCAGTCCCAGATAAAACACAAAATCTCCCTTCTTCCTGAAAGCGTTCTCATATGTGGGGCCGGATGGAATCCGGCGGCGTGGTTGGAAACCCGCCAACACCGTTGCTCAAAAATTACTCAGCCGCCACCCCAGATTCATCGGCCGCACCGTATCCTTCAACATCCGCTCCACCAGATCCCGATCGAAACTCCCCGCCCCGCTGTCCATGAACTCGCACATATACTCCCGCCGGAACATCTGCTCCCCCTTCCGCGCCCGCTCCTGCTCCAGAAACTCCTTCGGAATCCGCGGACACTCCGTCGCCGGACCACTCACCCGCTCCCACGCCGCGCCCCCCAACTCCCACGTTTCATAAAAGAACCCGCGCTTCCCGAACGGCGTGCTCAGCAGCCACAAATCGCCCCCGCTCGCCGCCAGCATCGGCGTCAGCGCCTCATACATCGCGTCTTCCACCCGCGAAGCCTCGTCGATCAGCAGCAACGACGCCGAAAACCCCCGCAGCGTCGCCTCCGTCCCCGGCAGCCCGATAATTCTCGACCCGTTCGGAAACAACAGCGAACACTCGTTATCCCCGTCCCCGCGCGGCACTATTCCCAGCCGCCGCATCATCTCCCCCGACTTCCGCACGAACTCCCCGCTCTGTCTCTGTGACGGACTCGCCACCAGCACCACGCATCCCGGCCTCGTAAACGCCCGGTGCACCGCCTTCGCGGCCGCCGTCGTCGACTTCCCCCACTGCCGCGAGCAATTCAGGATTCCCAGCTTCGCTTCGGACCGCAGCACGCGCTCCTGCTGCGCATCCGGTTCGAACCCCAGCCGCTCCCGCGCGAATGCCGCGGCATCCAGGACATCTAATAAAGGTGGCGGCGCGGCCTCTGCCGGCAAAGCCGCGCCCGTCCCGCGCGGGCCAAACGTAAATGTTTCGTCACACACCCCACCTCTACCGCGCCGTTCCCGAAAAACATCCCGCCGATTCCGCCAAAATCCCGCCTAACCCGCACAATTCACGATCTTTAAAAATATTTCCCCCGCGCGTCACCGCCCAACCCGCCCGCCACCCCAAAACCCGGTAACCACAATTTCCGGCTTTTTTCGATTTCCCCAACCCCAACAAACCAAACCACATCCCCCTCGCGCCATCCCCGGCGCCTCCCCATTCGTCGCCCCGCCCTGCGCCAAACTCCTGGCATGAGTACTGAAGCACGCATCGAATCTTCCCGGGCCAACGGCGCGAAATCCCGCGGCCCCATCACTCCGGAGGGCAAAGCCGTCTCCTCCCGCAACGCAGTCCGCCACGGACTCATGTCCAGCACCATCCTCATCGATGGCGAACTGCCGGAGCGCTTCGAAACGCTCCTCGCCAGCCACGTCGCCGAGTTCCAGCCGGAAAACGAAACCGAAATGATGCTCGTCGAAAACATGGCCGTCTGTAAGTGGAGGCAACTCCGCATCTGGGCGCTCGAAAATGTCGGACATTCCGAAGAAATCCGCCGCCTCATCGCCGATTCGCCCGAAATGGCGTCCAAGGATCCCGCCGAGCGCGCCTGGTGGGCCATGCGGGAAATCATGAAAAAATCCAACATTCTCGATCTCATGAATCGCTACGAAACCCGCTTCGATCGCCAGTACACAAGGGCACTCAGAACGCTCCGTGAACTGCGTCCCCAAAAACAGTAAACTGCCGAACGAACCTAAATTTCCCAATGTTTTTGATGTTTTTTGTTCTTTGACAATTGAAAAACACGCCAAACCGGGCCCTCCCGCGCCGCCTGTTTGCAGCACGAAAAACAGGCGGCGCCCGCCCGGCCATACCCCTCCGGCCCCGCCGTCACTACAATGGAATATGCCCTTCGACGGCCTCCGCGTCCTCTCTCTCGAATCCCGCCGCGCCGAGGAAATGGCCACCCTCATCCGCAAACAATCCGGCGAACCCTTCGTCGCCCCCTCCATGCGCGAGGTCGATCTCCAACAGCACGACGAAGCCTTCCTCTTCGCCACCCGCCTCCTCGCCGGCGACTTCGATGCCGTCATCCTCCTCACCGGCGTCGGCTTCCGCCTCCTCTGGAAAACCATCCTCACCCGCCACGCCGAAGCCGACCTGAAAGACGCCCTCCGTCGCCTCACCCTCGTCGTCCGCGGCCCCAAACCCTCCGCCGCCGTCCGCGAACTCGGCCTCGTTCCCAACGTCCAGGTCCCCGAGCCCAACACCTGGCGCGAACTCCTCGAAACCATGCGACCCCGCCCCGAAACCCGCCTCGCCCTCCAGGAATACGGCAAATCCAATCCGGACCTCATCGACGGCCTTCGCGTTCAGGGCCGCGCCGTCACCCCCGTCCGCATCTACGGCTGGGACCTCCCCGAAGACACCGCCCCCCTCCGCCAGGCCGCCGCCCGCCTCATCGCCGGCCAGGTCGACGTCGTCCTCCTCACCACCTCCATGCAACTCATCAACCTCCTCCGCATCGCCGAGGAGGAAGGCATCGCCCAACAGGTCCGCGAAGCCCTCCAGTCCGCCTTCATCGGCTCCATCGGCCCCACCACCAGCGAGACCCTCGAAGACTGCGGCCTCAAAGCCGATTTCGAGCCCAGCCACCCCAAAATGGGCCTCCTCGTCAACGAAGCGGCGGGCCTCGCGGCGGCAGCACTGGCAAACAAGCGATAATGAAAAATTGTCTGCTGTGCCGGAAACGTCCCCACAATCGCCGCTCAACGTCCACCTCGATCACTACGACGGGCCCCTCGACCTGCTCCTCGACCTGATCCGGCGCCAGCAGATCGACATCCGCAACATCCCCATCGCGACCATCACCTCCCAGTACCTGCTCTATCTCGAAAAGGCCCGCGAAACCGACCTCGACATCGGCGCCGAGTTCGTCTTCATGGCCGCGACCCTCATCCACATCAAGTCGCGCATGCTCCTCCCCACCGACCCGGCCCTGCGCAAGGAAGGCGAAAAAGAGGAAGATCCCCGCGAGGAACTCGTCCAGCGCCTCCTCGAGCACCAGCGCTTTAAAGACGCCGCCGAGATGCTCCAGCAGAAGCGCATGATCGAGGAGAACGTCTGGTCCAATCCCCAGATGAAGGAGTTCGCCGTCGATGTCGAGGACATCGGTCTCGCCGTCGGCCTCTTCGACCTCGTCAAAGCCTTCGGCGAAGTCCTCGAACGGATCAAAACCCGGCCCATCTACGAAGTCCGGGATGAGGAGATCTCCGTCAGCGACATGGTGAACCATGTCCGCAAACTGCTCGGTGACACCCGTAGCGACAAGCCGCTGTTCATCCTCCAGCTCATGGAGAAGCAGCGCAGCCGGCGCGCCATGATCTGTCTGTTTCTGGCCGTGCTGGAAATGGTCAAAATGCACGCCGTCGAGATTCTGCAGAAAGAGCTTTTTGGAGAGATTGCGCTGGGCAAAGGCGCGCGGTTCGAAGAATCCGCCGAACTCGCCGCCATCTCCCCCGAAGAGGATTACAAGTAACGAATGGCATTTCCCGAAACAGAAGAGGGTCTCCCGACGGAAGACACGGCGCCGCCCGAGCCCGAAACCGCCACTCCCGCCCCCGAACCCGAGACAATCGAAGCGGAAGACCTGCTCCCCGAAGAGGAACCCGCCTTCACCATGCCCGTCGCGGACGCCGAACTCAAAGCCGTCCTCGAGGCCATCGTCTACGTCACCGACGAACCGCTGACCATCGAACAGATCTGCGCCGGCATTCAGCAGCCTCCGGAACGAGTCATTTCACTCCTCGAAGAACTCGCCTCGGATTACGAACAAACCTCCCGCGGCCTCACCATTAAAGAGATCGCCGGCGGCTTCAAAATGGCCACCAAGCCGGAACACCACGAAGCCGTCCGCCAGTTCGTCAAGAACCTGAATCCGCCGTTGAAGCTCTCCCTGCCGGCCCTCGAAACGCTCGCCGTTATCGCCTACAAACAACCCATCACGGCCCCCGAAATCATGGAGATCCGCGGCGTCCAGGGCGCCGGCGTCCTCAAGACCCTCATCGACCGCAAACTCATCGCCACCGCGGGCCGCAAAGCCGTTGTCGGCAAGCCGATTCTGTACAAGACCACCCGAGAATTCCTCGTCCAGTTCGGCCTGCGCGATCTCGCCGAACTCCCCACCCTGAAAGAGTTTCAGGACATCGGCCGCATGGATAGCGACCCCGGCGCCCCCGCCGAAGCCCAGCACACCCCGTCCCCGTCGGAACCGCTCCTGTTCCAGCGCCATCTCGACGAAGAACCGGCCCCGCCCGAAGTCACGGAACACCCCGCAGCCCCAGAAAATAATGAGGTCCAATAAGTGCCCGAAGAACGTCTCCAGAAAATACTAGCCGGTGTCGGTGTCGCCTCCCGCCGCAAAGCCGAAGAGCTCATCACCGAAGGCCGAGTCACCGTCAACGGCAAAGTCATCACCGAACTCGGCACCAAAGCCGACATCGAAACCGACCACATCAAAGTGGATGGCCGCCTCCTCCGCCCCGTCGCCAACCACGTCTACATCGCGCTCAACAAGCCGGATTCCGTCGTCACCACCGCCAACGACCCGCAGCGCCGCACCACCGTGATGGACCTTCTCCAGGGCCTGAAAGTCCGCGTCTACCCGGTCGGCCGCCTCGACTATCACAGCGACGGCCTCCTGCTCCTGACGAACGACGGCGACTTCGCCAACACCATCATCTCGGCCAAGTCCCACATCCCCAAGACCTACTACGTGAAGGTCAAGAACCCGCTCACTCCCGAAGCTGAAGAGGAGTTCCGCACCGGCATCCCGCTCTCCGGCAAACGGACCGCCCCCGCCGGCCTCAAACTCATCCGCAAAGGCGACAATCCCTGGTACGAGGTGAAGCTGATCGAGGGCCGCAATCAGCAGATCCGCATCATGTTCAAGCACCTCGGACATCTGGTCGAAAAGCTCCGCCGCGTGCGCATCGGCACAGTGGAACTGGGCAAGCTCAAGCCGGGTGAGTTCCGGCACCTGAGCTCGGAAGAAGTCTCGAAACTGATGAAGATGGCGCACCGCGAAACGGTGGACCCAAGAGAGTTCGCGCCGCCACGAAAGGCGCCGGCGACAACCAAACAGAGGCCGGCAAAGAAAAATGGACCAACTTCAAATAAGCGTGGACAAAATTCTAAAAAGCGCAAAGACGATCGCGGTCGTGGGCCTCTCCGGTAACCCCTTCCGCCCCAGTTACGGCGTCAGCGAGTACATGCAGGCGATGGGCTACCGCATCATCCCGGTGAATCCGAAGGAGTCCGAAGTGCTGGGCGAGAAGTGCTACCCGACGCTCGATGACATCCCGGTGCCCGTCGACATCGTCAACGTCTTCCGCCAGTCGCACTTCGTCCCGGAGATCGTCGATGCCGCCATTCGGATCGGCGCGAAGGCGGTCTGGATGCAGGAGGACGTCGTCCACGAAGAAGCCGCCCAAAAGGCCCGCGACGCCGGCCTCGCAGTCGTCATGGACCGGTGCATCCTCAAAGACCACCGGCTTATGAAAAAGAGCTAACGCTTCGGCTTCCACTCCCGGGCCAGTTTTCGCGCTTCGTCAAGTTGCTGCGGCGTCATCTTCCCCGCCAGATCGTCGCGCATCTCGACGATACTCACGCGGTCGCCGCCGGTCGTGCCACTCGCCGCCAGTTCGTACCACATATAGGCCTGAATCAGATCCTGGGGCACGCCCTTCCCGAATCCGTAGAGGATGGCCAGACTCGCCTGGGCGAACGGCTCGCCCTGATTGGCCGCTTCCCGGTACCAGTGCTCGGCCTGGACGAAGTCCTTCTTGAGCCCGATGCGGCCCGCCTCGTAGTTCTTGCCCAGATCGAACTGAGCGTCGGCATCGCCCTTGAGCGCGCGTTCGAGCAGCCGCTCCCGCAGAGGCTTGCCCGCCGGGGGCTGAGCCATGGCGACGAACGCCGCGCAAAGGAAGACCACCAGTCTCAACACGCTGCCAATCCTATCACCGTTATGGGGCCAGCATCACCGGCGCCTGCCAGAAAGCCGCCTTCTGACCCGCCGGATCCAGCACCGTCACCTGGCAGTTATAGCGCCCCGGCTGCAGCTTCCCGAGCGAGACCACGAACTTGAGCGGCACCGTCCGGAGCCGGTTCGCCTGCCCCTCGGTCACCGGCAGTGGCGGCGTCTCGAACGCCTTCGTCTGGCCCCGATAGAACGTCACGAACGCGACCAGCGGCTGCATCGCCGTCGCGTTGGGCTCATAGGCCTGCAGGTAGACGTACATGTCCTTCTGGCGGCTGAAGACGCGCGTCACGTTGGGCAGCAGCTTCTGTCCGCCCTGCACCAGAGGATTGGCCACCAGCCCCTTGTCCTTGTCTTTGGCGGTGAACAGGGCGTCGCGCATGTCGACCAGCTGGCTGCTCAGCACCACGGAGCTGATGGGGATCCGCTTGTCCTCCTTGTTGAGGTTCGGGATCACGAACTTGTTGATGTAGGTCCCGATGCGCCCCGTCTCGTCGTCGCGGGCCAGCACCTTGATCGTGTAGCTTCCGGGCAGCAGCGTAAAGCCTGTGTCGTACTGGATGGGCCGCCGGGAAAGTTCCGCCGCCGTCTCGCCGCTCAGCTTGATGTCGACCTTGTCGCGCACGTTGCTCACCGTGGTGCCGTACTCGTCCTTCACCTCGCCGATGAAGTCGACCACGGTATGTTCCGCGCCCCCGCGCCGGGCCAGCGCGAGTTCGCTGCCCGGGATCTTCATGGCGACCGGCACGAAGTACTCGGCCCGGTTGAGCTGGAAATAATCGACCTCCATCGCGATGGTCAGTTCGGTGATGGGGTCGCCGAGCATGAGGGCGTCTTCGAGCTGCCGCTCTTTATCGGCCGTGGTGAACTTACTGAACGTCTTCCCGGCGAAGTAGCCCTGGCGGAAATCGAGCTTCGCGGTCGTGTCGCTGGCCAGCGTGATCTTGACCCGCCGGAACTTGCCGTCGAGCGCCGGCTTGGTGGTGTAGTAGCCGATGATGTAGTAGCTGGTGATCGCCTGCTGGGCCTGCACGATGCCGGCGGCGAGGTCGTTGTAGTCGAGCAGCGCCTTCCCGCCCGTGTCGGCGGCGAGGGCGTAGAGCGTGTCCTGGGAGCGCTGGAAGTTGGCGGCCATGGCAAGCGCGGAGGAGCCCGAGTACATCCCCGTTCCGCCCGGTGAGCCGACGGTCGCGTCGCCCAGCGGCGCACCGGCCACCAGACCGCGCGCATCGATCGGATAGAAGGACACGTTGGCGCGCACCGCGGAGTTCGTGGTGGCCTGCAGCTGCGCCTGGTTGTTGGTGCCGTTGAGGCGCAGGCCGCTGGCGAAGTAGATCAGGCTCTTCTTCTCGTTGAGCGTGCCCAGCATCTTCACGGCGGTCTGGAGCGCGGCCAGCTGGCGGTCGGTGTTGAAGATGTTGAACTCGGAGTCGTCCTGGCCGAAGGCGGTGCCGCTGTCGGCGGTGCTGTCGTCCGCCGCGTTCTCGTCGAAGCCCTGGCCATCGCCCACCGCCAGGGTGTCGATGGACTTGAGCAGCTCGAGCTTGTCGCTGGTGAAGTCGTTCAGGATCTTGACGGCCGCGCCCGAGTAGACCATGAGCGACATCATGTCGGCCGGCTTCATCTGGCTCTTGATGAACTTCGTGGCCGAGTTGAGCGCGCGGATCTGGTCCGGCACCGGCATGGACGTCATGTCGAAGTAGATGGCGAGCATCCGCTTGTCGCGATAGCGGATATCGCCCGGCGGCTCCGGCATGATCTGGCCGCGCGTCACGGCGGGCGCCGGTGTCGCAGGGGCCGGGACCGGAGTGGCATCGGGAGGCGCGTCGAGCTTCTGGAACTCGCAGAACTGGATGGTCTGGGGCGCGCCGTCCTCGGTGATGACGAAGTCCCTGGCGGTCAGGCCCTCGATGGGCTTGCCGTTCTTGTCCTTGACGATGACGGTCTCGACAACGAGTTGCGTGTTGGTGGTGAACTTGACCACGCCGTCGTTGGCGGGGGGCGCGGCGGGCTGCTGCTGGGCGCCGAGCGGCAGCAGGAAGAGCAGAATCAGTGTCGTCGACTGCCGGATCATTCTTAGAACCTCACCCTGACGTTGGCCTGTACGGAGCGCATCGGGTTCGCCGCGACGGGCAAACCGAACTGCGCGTTGTTGAACGTGGTGTTCCAGCTGGTGAACGTCACGTGGTTGAGGACGTTCTGGGCGTCGATACGCACGTCCATGGCGATCCGGTCGCGCAGCGGGAAGTTGCGCGCGAAGGACGCTCCGAGCGTGAACTGGTTGGGGCCCGTGATGGAGTTCCGTCCGGCGTTGCCCCACTGTCCCGGCGCGGGCAGACGATAGGCCGCCGGGTTCAGCGACAGACCGGCGGGCGACGAGTAGAGCGGCGCGCCCGTGTAGTCCGGCCGCTGGCTGCCCGTGACGCCGGTGCCGGTGACCGCCGAGATCAGCACGGGGCTCAGAGGCGTACCAGTGCCGGCGTTGAGCTGGGTGGTGAGAGTCCACTCCTTGAAAGCCGCCCCGCGCCAGCCGCTCATGAGCGTCCCGCCGCGTATGCCGGCGCCGGTGCTGTATTGAGTCTGGAGCGTGAGGACGTGGCGCTGGTCGAAGTTGGAGAGCCCGCGCTCGGCGCTCAGGTTCAGCCAGTTCTGGGCGATCAGCGAGCCGTTCTGGCCACGTCCGCCGAGCGCGCCGTCGTCGATCGACCTGGAGTAGATGTACTGCGCGGTGGCCGTGATGCCGTTGTGGAGGCGGCGGCGCAACTGGAACTGTCCGGCTTCGCGGGTGGAGTTCCCGTTGGAGGCGAGATAGACGTAACCCGCCTGACACGAGGGGCACGGATTGACGGCGCCCGCCGGATAGGTGTTGGGCAGGAACGCCTGCTGGGAGCGCGTCCCTTTGATGCCCAGGTAGGTGGCGGTCGCCACCAGCGAGCCGGGCAGGTCGCGCTGCACCTGCACCTGCCAGCTTTGGGCGTAGCCGATGCGGAAGTTCGGGTCGATGGCGAAGGTGTTCGGCGTGGTGACCGGCGACGCGTTGAAGCCATTCGCCAGCGTGAGCGGATTGGCCGCGGTGTTCTGTACGTTCAGGCTCTTCGAGAGCGGCGACTGTTGCGCCATCTGGACCGCGATCGCCTGGTAGACGGACGTGTTGTAGGTGATGCCGTAGCCGGAGCGGACGACGAGCGACGAGCCGGAGATGGGCCGCCAGGCGATGCCGATGCGCGGCTGGATGGCGTGCTTGTCGGGCCGGACCAGCGAGTCGGGGTAGTTCCGGCCGGTCACCGCGCCGGTCGGCTTATTGGCGACGAGGGGCGCTTCGGTGGCGAAGCCAGGCGCGATGTCGAGGTTCACGAGCCGTCCGTACTTCTCGGTGATGGGCGCGGTGTACTCCCAGCGCGCGCCGGCGTTCAGCGTGAAGGACGGGGTGAGACGCCAGTCGTCCGTGAGGTAGAGGTCGTAGACGGACGACTGGAAGTACTTGTCGGCGTTGCCGAAGGCGATGGAACTGGTGTCGGGGGTGCCGAGCAGAAAGTCGGCGAAATCGGAGCCGGCGGCGGCGCCGGTGAAGGTGAAGGCGCCCCGGGCGTCCTGCTGGCCGAGGTAGTTGAAGTTTTGCTTCTTGTAGTCGCCGCCGAAGGTGAAGTTGTGGGGAGACCGGTTGAAGTAGCCGTTGAACGAGACGGCCGTGGTCTGGAACCGGTTGTAGGACTGTTGGGTGTCGGTGAGCGGATAGAGACCGCTGGCGAAGTTGAGGGAGGGCGGGCCCCAGTTGAGCGCTTCCTGGTTGTTGCCCGTGATGCCGGCGTCGCCCGAGACGTTCTTCCGGTTGGCGAAGTAGGGCGTGGTGCGCGTCGCAAGGCGGTTGAACTGGAGCTTGTAAGTGGTGAAGAGCCGCTGGCTGAAGCGGTGGGACCAGTTCAACGTGGTGTCGATACCGGCGGAATCGGTGGTGTCGAGGAAGCCGAAAAGGCTGGTGGTTTGGGCGCGGGTGTTCTGGTAGCCGAAGGAGCCGAAGTACTGGTTGCTGCGGCCGACGTTCTTCGAGATGCGGGTCTGGAGGCTGTCCTGGTCGGTGGTGCCGGTGAGCGCGGTCTGGTAGTTGTAGCGGGCGTTGCTGTCAAAGTTCGGGAGCGGATAGAACTTGAGGAGCGCCTGCGCCTGCGGGCTGATGAGGCTCGGCGGGATGGCGGTGGCGCCGATCAGGCCGTCGCGCTGCGCCTGGGTGGGAACCAGCGCGGAGATGGTGCTGGCGTTGCGGTTGCGTCCGAGTTGGTAGGCGACGAAGAAGGTGGGCACGGAGGTTCCGGTAAAGATGTGCGGGATGCGCAGCGGTCCGCCGACCGCACCGACGAACTGGAGGTGGTTGTAGGCGGGCTTGGGCGTGTTCTGGCCGGTCAGCGAGTAGTTCCGGGCGTCGAGCGCGGCGTTGCCGAGGACGAAGCCGACGTTGCCGTTATAGAGCGAGCCGGGGCCGCGCCGGTTGTTGCCGAAGGCGCCGGACATGCCGAAGGGCGAGGCGGCGCCGTTGTTCGCGCTGCCGTTGATGGCGAAGGAGTCGGAGGAGGACTGGCTGGCTTCGGCGGGTGCGGGCGATCCGCCGGAATCGGCAGGGGCCGGGGCGGCGGAGGCGGAAGCGTTCACGTCGGCCCGCTGAAAGCCGCCTTCTTTGGCAGTGGGCGCGGCGCCTTTCGCGTTCTTTTTGCCTTTGGCGGGAGGTTTGTTGTCGGAGGTCAGGACCGGCGCCTGGACGGACAGAGCGGGCGGCGGCGGCGCGGCGGCAGGGGCGCTGGCTTTGATCTCGTCGAAGGGGAGCAGCTTCAGGTCCCACTCCACAGGGGGCGCCGCGGCGGCAATAGTCACCTCCTGTGTGACCGGCGCGAAGCAGAGCATCTCGACCTGGATGGTCCAGACGCCGTCCGCGAGGTCCGGGAAGGCATAGGCTCCATCAGGGCCGGAGACCGCGATGGATTTCTTCTCGCCCTGACTGGCGAGCACGGTGGCGCCGGGCACGGGCAGTCCGCCGAACTTCACGACGCCTTTATGTTCCGCGGCGACCAGACTCCACGCGGTGAGAAGACCTGTTAAAAAGAGAGCTCGCATTAATTTTCGGTTGCCTTCTCTGCCTGTTCGATGACGACAATTTCGACCGGTCCTCGTTTGGACACCAGTTTGAGGCCTAACTGTTCCTGCACGGCGGTGAAAAGGGACGGCAGGTCGGAATCGACGGGGGCTTCTTTCGAGTCCGGGCCTTCTTTTGCGCCTGGAACGCGGACCGGCTCGTCGAGAAATTCGAGGGTGAAGTCATAGTTGCCCTGGATGCCTGTTTCGTCGATGACATTCCGTCCGAGGTTGCCTGCCAGGACCTGCGCGAGTTCGGTCAGAGACACCCTGGTAAAGGTCGACTTGCCGCGTCCCATCCGAATGGAGGGGCCTTTCGCGTCCGCCGGCGAGGGCGTCAGTTTCGGCCCGCCCTTCGCCACCACGAGGGCGTAAACCGGCATCTCTTTGGTTTCTTTGTGGATTTTCAGCTGGAACCGATCGGCGAGCAGGGCCCGCACCATGGCATGGATCGCGGCGCTGCCTTCGGGGCCGTTGGGGACGTCCACGGCGGGTTTGGCGACGATGTCCCAGCGATCGGCGTTGATCCAGGCGGGTCCGCCGGTCAACTGGTGGTCGCGGATGTCATAAGCGAAGGTGATCAGGAAGCGGAGCGGGACGTTCTCGGCGGTAAAGCGTCCGCCGGGCCGGCGTCCGATGGACATGCCGCGTCCGCCCGGCGCGGCGGGTTTCACCGAGGCCACTTCGAAGGCAGGCGGAAGCGCTGCTGGCTCCTGCATCGCGAAGCCGGCGACGACAAAACACAGGGTCGCGAGGATGGCTTTGGTCATAGGGCAAATCTCCTGAGGGAAACCTCCTGAGGCAAACCTCCGGCGTGTAAACCATTATTCCGTAAAGTGCGGCCGGAAAGTTCCGTAAAGTTTATGGGCAGCGCCGACGCTTGCCGGCAGAGCAGACGCCGTCCGGCGCGCCTTCTATTGACAGAAAGCCGCAAAACCCCCTAGTGTTGGGGCATGGAAGTCCAGTTCACCCCCGACATTCAGGCACGGCTTGACCAACTCGCGAACGAAACCGGACGCCCTCAGAGCGAGTTCGTGAAGGACGCCATGGCCGGGTATTTTCACGATCTCACCCGGGTGCGGGAACTGCTCGAGAACCGTTACGATGACCTCAAGAGCGGCAGGGTGAAGCTGATTCCCGGCGAAGACGTCATCGCCCGTCTGCGCGCCAAAAGCGAGGCACGGCGTTCGCAACATTCCTGACCGGTTACGACTTTCGTCTGGCCTGACCGGTTACGACTTTCGTCTGGCCTGACCGGTTACGACTTTCGTCTGGCCTGACCGGTTACGACTTTCGTCTGGCCTGACCGGTTA
>CAINNJ010000017.1 GCA_903851195.1 uncultured Acidobacteriia bacterium | reverse complement strand
GCTTCTTGCCCGACACAGGATAGCCGTCCCGCGCTTTACAGGGGGGCCAGACCAGACCATCAAAGTGGGCCAACTCTGACTATCAAAGTGGGCCAGTTTGCAGTATCGAAGTGGGCCAATTCAGAGTATCGAAATCAGCAGCACAAACATCTTCAGCCTTCCGTACTGCGCGTGGTACCCGTGATGCAGTTTATTCATCAGAAGAAGTGTATCGCTAGACAAGGCTCGACACTCCGATCCCATAGTTCAAAACAGGGGCAACGGGCAAAAAGCCCGTGACCCCTTCGCGCTAACATCGCGCTAACATCCTGCCGAAACAGGCTGAAACGGGATCAAAATCCGAAACATCGGATGCGTTTAAAATCAGCAACTTAACATCGGATATCCCCACTTAAAACGGTTCCAATCGGATTCGATTCCCGTCGCCCGCTCCAAAGTAAAATCTTCATTCCCTCCTCAACAGCCGTTGAGGACAGCAACACCCCCTGGCGCCGCTGATTCGATCAGCCCTTCACGTGTCGGCAGAATTGCCGGTTATGGATAACCCTTAGCCAAGGCTCCTATTCATACTCGTTCAGGCTGCGCAGGTAACGAGTTCTCAGGTCCCGACTGATCCAGAAGCCCGCTACTTTGATGATGTCGTCCAGCACGGACCGGCATTCCACCAGCAAGCCACGCGATTTTGCTTCTGCCAAAACGCCGAGAAGACCAGTTATTTCAAGCCCGTGTGCGGTTGCGAGGCGACGGCCTCGCTTTTCATCCACCAGCAGCAAATCGGCGTGTAGCTCCAGAGCCACGGCGATAGCCTCGGCTTCGCCCGGATCGAGTTGGTCCTGAAGAACGGTAACCATGTTCCGGTCATCCGCAGTCACGACACGCATGAACGACAGGTCAGGACGAATGCCGTTGCGACACAGTTCCTCGCTTACGGCAGGCGGGATCACAATTTCGGAATAGAGCAACTTCAACAGTGACAGCTTGTCCACCGCTGCAAGGTTCAGCAAAGGGGACGTATCCGCAACAACGATCAAGCGACAGAGAGCCTGCTTACTCTCTCCAGATCGTATTCAAGATCCTCAACGTCATAATGCAGGGCGATTTGCCGGCTCGCCAGAGCACGCTGAAAATCCAATTGAGGCAGATCCGCCAACAGCGCAGCTTGTCCCAGCGTAAGAATTTCCCGCTGGAAAAGAGCCACTGCGAATTCCGTTTTCAGTTCGTCTTCCGTAAGGTTTACAGATCGAAGCAGTTCATCCGGCAGGGTTACCGTCATCACGCACCTGTTTTTGATTCTATGCCTTCGAGGAAAGAAGGCCCATTATTACCACCGTACCATCCAGCACTCCACGCGGCGCCGATCCGGAGCGTTTTGCGCTTATTATCAAAACCATGACACCGGACGACGCGCCCGACAAAGCTCCGAAAGATCCCAATGATTCCGATGCCCTGCGGGATCAGTTGAAGGGACAGACCACGGAACATGCGAATCCGCCGCGGCTTGAAGACGAAGGGCAGTCCGGCGGTTAAAACTCAGCCGATAGCGCAATGGGCGGTCAGTTCGCGCACATTCCGAACCTCCTCGAGTCGCCTCACCATCGCCACAATCGCCTTCGATCTGCTTTCCGGCCAGTGCGCGGCGCCGGCGCAGTCCATGAACTTCGCGGCAACCTCGTCGAATGACATCGGGTTGGCCGGGCTGCCCTTCGCGTAATCGGCGCGGCCGGAGACGGTGCGCCCGTCTTTCAGATGGATATCGATAATCGTGGTCATCTTGTCGTAGCCGGCCGCTTCGGCAACGGGGTTCACGCCGAAATGAATGCGCCGGATCATCTGCTGCACGGCGGGACGGTTCACCACGTCATCGGTAAATTCCGCCAGCCCCACCTTGCCATACAGCAGCGCCGCGGCCAGACAGAACTCCATGCTGAACTTCCCCTGCAGATTGTCCTTCGGCAGGTGGTAAATCAGCGCATTGGGCATGTTCTTGTTCGTGCCCACATCCACGCTCTCCACCTGCTCAGCGGTGATTTTATGCTCGCGGATGAGGCGCAGCATCTCGCCGATGCCGGGGTGCGTGAGGGATCCGGAAGGCGACGGTTTAATCGAAATGCCGGGCGAAAGAAAAGTCCACGGGTGGCCCAGCCGGTTCATGATGGCCGCGGGGTCCCAGCCGCCGCCCGCGGCCTGGAAGAAGCCGCGGGGCGCTTCGAGAATCTGCTCGTTGGCGGTCCAGCCGAGCGCGGCGAACTCGGCGGCGACCACACCGCTTTCCGCCGCGCGCCCGGCATGGAAAGGCTTGGTCATGGTGCCGAAGTTCTCGCGCAGGCCGGCCGCCTCACTGGCCGCGATGCCCAGGGCGCGAAGCACGCGGGGACGGTCGAGCGCCATCAGCTTGACAGCGGCCGCGGCGCCTCCGAACACGCCCGCGGTGCCGGTGGAGTGAAAACCCTCTTCGTAATGCCGGGGCGCAATGGCCTCGCTGATTTTGGTTTCCACTTCCACGCCGATGTTGTAGGCGAGCAGCAGGTCGCGGCCGGAGGCGCCACGCAGTTCGCCCACGGCCAAAGCCGCGGGGAGAGCAGGCGCGGTGGGATGCGTGAGCAGACCATAGACACGGTCTTTGGCCACGGCGAGTTGGGTGTCGTCGTAATCGTCCGCGTGAATGCCCACGCCGTTGGCGAACGCGGCAAACCGGGCCGGCGCCTTGTCCGCGGAGCCGATCACGGTAGCGCCCTTCGTGAGCGCCACGCCGGTGGATTCCAGATATTTCCGGACCAGTTCTCCGGTGCGCGCGACCGAGCCGGACAAGGCCAGCCCGAGGCCGTCCAGAATCGATTTGCGCGCGAGTTCGAGGACTGCCGCGGGGATATCGGCAAAGCGTGTGTCGACAATAAAACCCGCCACGTAGCCGGTAGCTTCGGGCGGGCCCGCCGCGCGTGCGATGTGGGGAGCGACGCTCAACGCGAGCGACGCTCTTTGTGCCAGTTCACGCCTCGTCATCGCGGTCTACCAGTCGATGACGGAGCCGTCGTCCGGATCGAAACGCGTCTTGTATTCCGCCGGTTCGCCGACTTCCGCGCGCAGCTTATCCTCGTCGATCGTAATGCCCAGGCCGGGCTCGGTGGGAAGTTCGCGATGCCCGTTTTTGACGGGCGGCAGAGGCTTCGCGAGCAGGTTGGCGTGCTCGGCATCGCCCCGCTCCTGAATGAGGAAATTGGGGATGGAAGCCGCCACCTGGAGGCTGGCGGCCAGCGAACAGGGACCCTGCGGATTGTGCGGCGCGATGGGCAGATAATAAGCCTCGGCCATGCCCGCAATCAGGCGGAGTTCGGTGATGCCGCCGGCATAACAGACATCCGGCTGCAGGATCATGGCCGCGCGTTTTTCCAGGATCTCGCGGAAGCCCCACTTCGTGAAGATACGTTCGCCGGTGGCGAGCGGGATGTGAGTCTTCTTCGCCAGTTCGGCCATGGTGTCCACGTTGAGAGGCTGCACGATCTCTTCGTAGAACCAGGGCTGATAGGGCTCCAGCGCCTTGATCAGCAGCGAGGCGGTGGGCGGTTCCACGGCGCCGTGGAAATCGATCGCAATATCCACGCCGGAGCCCTGCCGCTGCCGCAGCGCTTTGAAGCGCTCTACCACCTCATCCACGAACTTCTGGCCTTCGATGTATTTGAAAGCCGCGCGCGAACCGGCGGGCGAGACCTTCATGGCGTTGACGCCGGTGGTAGCGCTGACCTGTCCATAGACGCGGATGCGGTCGCGGGTGGGGCCGCCCAGGAGTTTGTAGACCGGCACCCCGTACACTTTGCCCTTGATATCCCAAAGCGCCTGATCGATGCCGCTGAGGATGGCGGTCTTGATGGGGCCGCCCCGATAGAACGCCCCGCGCTCGATCGCCTGCCAGTGGTAAACCACGCGGTTGGGATCCTGCCCGATCAGGTAACGGCCCACTTCCATGGCGCCGGCGGCGCATGCCTTGGCATCGTCTTTGAGCATCTCGCCCCAGCCGACGATGCCGGCATCCGTGGAGATCTTGACGAAGACCCACGAATTCTTCAGGACGAAAGTTTCGAGTTTCGTGACCTTGATCTTGTCGTTGGGCCCGATCGCGGCGGCGCTGGTGCGCTCCGTCGTGAAGAGCGCGTCGAGACCGAGCAGGGACCCGGCAGCGAGGGAGGTCCGGATAAACGACCGGCGATCGAGTGGAGGCGATGGCATGGCGAAGTACCTTTCCGGTCGATTCTATACCCATGGCCGGCGGGGACGGCGAACGAACCGCACGCGTGCTATCATCAGCCCAAATAGTAAGGTTGTTGAAACATTCCGCGCCAGGTCCGCGCACAATATCGTTTGCATTTTTCGTTTCACGTACTTCCTGAGGAGACCTCTATGACTACCCGACCTGTTTTGCTAATGAGCCTCCTGGCTCTCGCGCTTCCCGCTTTTTCTCAGACCTTCCGCGGCGGCATTACCGGCAGTGTGAACGATCCCACCGCGGCCGCCATCTCCGGCGCCTCGGTCGAAGCGACCAATTCGACCAATGGGCTCAGGCGGCAGACGACGACCTCGAATACCGGCGAATTCACGTTTCCCGATCTGCCTTTGGGCGAATACCAGGTGATCGTGATCCAGCCGGGGTTCGACAAAACGATTATCGATAAGGTGCCCGTGGAAGTCGGTAAAGTGACCGCCCTTCGGCTGGTTCTGAAGGTGGCCTCGCAGTCGCAGACCGTGGAAGTGGCGAGCACCGCGGTGTCGCTCGATACCGACACTTCGACGACCAACGAGGTGATTCCGAACAAAGCGGTGCAGGACATGCCCTTAAACGGGCGGGATTTCACGCAGCTCATTAAACTCGCCCCGGGCGTGAACGGAGCGGGCTCCATCAACGGCGCGCGCACCATGCAGAACAACTGGCAGATCGATGGCGCGGATAACAACGACGCCTGGCACAATGCGGCGGCGGTCAATCAGGGAGGCGTTTCCGGCGTGGCCGGGACGCTGCTGCCGATCGACGCGATCGACCAGTTCTCCGTGCAGACCAACGCGAACGCGGAAGCCGGTCGCAATGGCGGCGGCTCCATCAACATGGTGATCAAGTCGGGCGGCAACAATATTCACGGTTCGCTCTATTACTTCAACCGCAACGATGCGCTGGCGGCCAACACGCCGTTCGCCCCGGCGGGTTCGGCCAAACCAAAGCTGAAGAATAACCAGTTTGGCGGATCCGTGGGCGGTCCCGTCATTAAAGATAAGCTGTTTTACTTTCTGACGTATGAACGCCAGAAATTCATTGTCGGCAACGGCAGCAGCGCCACGGAGCCTTCGGCGGCGTGGGTAACGGGCGCGACGGCGGTGCTGACGAAGTACGGCATTCCGGTGAATCCGGTCTCCACCAATCTCCTGTCCTTCTGGCCGGCGCGGGGCCGCACCGGCGCCGCGACCACGAACAACTTCTTCAGCAGCGACAACAGCGATAACTTCAGCGACAACGCCATCGGCAAGATCGATTACGTCATCAACTCGAAGAACAACCTGGCGTTCCGTTATTTCGTGGGCACGGGCGCGCAGACCGCCCCGGTGGGCTCGCCGTTCAAAGATTATTACCAGGTGGCGCCGAGCCGGATGCACAATTTTTCGGTGGTGGTGAATAACGTGATCACGCCCCGGCTGGTAGCGCAGACGCTGTTGGGCGTGAACTATTTCAAGCAGACGTTCAACGATTTCAATACGGGCTTCAATCCGGTGGCGGCGGGACTGAACACGGGCGTGACGAATCCCGGACTGCTGGGATCGCCGGACATCGCCATCAGCGGCTTCGACGAGATCGGACTGACGCCCCCGCTGGGACGCATCGACACCACCGGGCACATCACGGAAACGCTGAGCTACAACACGGGCGCGCACCAGATCCGTTTCGGTGGCGAGTACCGGCGCGCTCAAATGGACGTGTTCTACCAGCGCAACGCGCGCGGCACGTTCTCCTTCGACGGCACCCAGGGACCCTGGGCGAGCGACCCCTCGGTTTCTTCGAATCTGAAGAGCCTGGCGGATTTCCTGGCGGGCGATGTGTCGTCCTCCTCGCTGCAGGTCGGCCAGATGCAGGACGTTTATTACATGAACAGCCTGTCCGGTTTCGCGCAGGACAGCTACCGGATGAAGCCCAACCTCACCATCAACGTGGGCCTTCGGTACGAGTTCTTCGGACCGTTTTACGACCACAACCAGCGCTTCTCCACGTTTATCCCGAACCAGGGCGGAATTGTTTTCGTCGGCAAGGGAATCGACACGTTGTACCCGAGGCGATACGGCAACATCGCGCCGCGGTTCGGATTCGCTTACACGCCGACCCAGAAGTTCGTGATCCGGGGCAGCTACGGGATTTATTACGATCAGCCGAGTCTGAACGCGTTCGGCGACAACCGTCCGCCCAACAGCGGCGCGACCGGCATTATCTACAATCCCGCCGGGCCGAGCCCGATCTTCTCCACAACCCGGAGCAATTACACCATCGTTTCCGGACAGCCGGTATTCGGAAATCCCACGCTGCCGCCGCCGCCCTACGGTGTGTTCTCCGTGGATCAGGGCTTCAAGAACGCTTCGATCCAGAATATTTCCCTGAACACGCAGTATCAGGTCAACAGCACGATCATCGCGGAGGTCGGCTATGCGGGCAGTCTGGGACATCACCTGCTGAATGTGGTGGACGTGAACCAGGCGCCGCTTTCCACTCTCGGCACCTCCGCCGTGCGCTCGGTGCAGAACACCCTGCGGCCTTACTATGCGCAGTACCCGAATTACGCGACCATCAACCAGGTTTCGAGCGGCGCGAACTCGCACTATAACGGGCTGATCGCCAGCATCCGGACCAGCGCGTGGCACGGGCTGACCTCGAAATTTTCCTACACGCTCGGACACTCCCTGGACGATGCTTCGGCGGTGCGCGGCCTGACGCCGACCAACAGCAAGGACCTGCGGTTCGACTACGGTAATTCTTCCTTCGACGTGCGCAGCACGTTCTCCAGCTACATCACCTATGAACTTCCGGCGCCGTCGCGGGGACCGTCGCGTCTGGTCAAAGGATGGCAGCTGAATTCGCTGATCTCATCGTTCAGCGGCCTGCCCTTTACGGTGTATGCGGGCCAGAACATCAGCGGCACGTTCGAGAACAAAGACCGGGTCAACGTCGTCGGAGATCCGACCAGCGGCGTGAACCATTCGCTGACCAACGGCTACATCCAGTGGCTCAATCCGGCGGCGTTCGCGCTTCCCACACCGGGATCCTACGGCAACGAAAAGAGAAACCAGTTCTACGGACCGAAATTCGCGTCGGTGGATTTCTCGGTTTTCAAGAACACGCCGATTACGGAGAAAATTTCCTCGCAGTTCCGCGTCGAGATGTTCAATCTGTTTAACCGGACGAATCTGCCGAACCCGGGCACGACGTTCACGTCGGGTAGTTTCGGGCGCATCAGCGATACCATCGGCGATGCGAACGGCGCGACCGGTATTGGCGCGGGCGAACCCTTCAATGTGCAGTTGGCTCTGAAAATTATTTTCTGATTCGGAGCGCGGCCACTCGGCGCCCGGCCCATTCTCGCGGAACACGCGGGCCATGGGTCGGGCTCCGCCGCACGCGAATTTCGAACCACTCCTCATCCGATCCGATCCGGATTATCCAGCGTGCGAAATCACACGCAACAACCCTACAATTCAGTAAACATCCGAGTCCGTGCCTGTCGAGGGCCGCGTCCAAAAAATGTTAAGTTTGGACCAGGCTGCTATGTTGAATGCGCGGTCCGGAAAAACTTCAGGAGAAGAAACCAACGCGGGCGAAAGATCGGCGGGCGCTCCCGGCGACACCCCTCGCAGGCGGGAAATGGACGAGCGCATACGCGATTTTAACTGGTCCGCGACTCCACTCGGCCCCATCGGCGAGTGGCCGCAGAGCCTTCGCACGGTCGTCGATATTCTGCTCTCGTCCCGCTATGCCATGTGGATGTGCTGGGGCGAGGCGAAAACCATGATTTATAACGATGCCTACCAGCCCACGCTCGGCATCAAGCACCCGCGGGCACTGGGCATGCCGGCGAAAGAGGTCTGGGCGGAGATCTGGCCCGAAATCGGGCCCCGCATCGAAACGGTTCTGACGACGGGGCATTCCACCTACGACGAGGGGCTGCTGCTGTTCCTCGAACGAAGCGGCTTTCCCGAGGAAACCTACCACACGTTTTCCTACAGTCCGCTGCGCGATGACCACGGCGCGATCAGCGGAATGCTTTGCGTCGTCACCGAGGAGACCGAACGCCTGATCGGGGAACGGCGGGTGGAGACGCTGCGCGATGTGGCGTCGGCTCTGGCCAACACGCGAACCGAGGCGGAAGTGGAGACGGAACTTTGCGACCAGCTCAAGCTGAACCGGAAAGATCTGCCGTTCACACTGCTGTATGTGTTCGATGAAAAGGGCGGAGCGCGGCGGGCGTGTTCCACCGGTCTGCCGGAAGGGCATCCGCTGGCGCAGGAACGCATCGAAGCGGGGAATGATTGGCCATGGCCGGCGCAGTCCGTGTACGCCGATTTTTCCGCGCGCCTGATCGGGAACCTGATGGAACCGCGAATCGTCGCGCCGGTGTCTTCGGGGACATGGGCCGAACGCGTGACCCAGGCCGCCCTCGTCCCGGTCCGCGGGCAGGGGCAGGAGCGACCCGCCGGATTCTTCGTGGTCGGCACGAATCCCTACCGGCGCTACGATACCGATTACAGCGGGTTCGTGAACCTGCTGGCCGGTCAGATCGCCGCCGCCCTCAGCAACGCGCGGGCGTATGAAGCGGAGCGCCTGCGGGCGGAGGCGCTTGCCGAGATCAACCGGGCGAAGACCACCTTCTTTTCCAACGTCAGCCATGAGTTGCGCACGCCGCTGACATTGATGCTGAGTCCGGTTGAGGAGTTGCTGGCGAGAAGCGAGGAACGGCAAAGTCCGGCGGATCGGGATCTGCTGGAGTTTGTGCACCGCAACGGTCTGAGGCTGCAGAAGCTCGTCAACACGCTGCTGGACTTTACCCGGCTGGAAGCGGGACGCATCGAGGCGGTATACGAACCGGTGGACCTGAGCCGCTCAACGGCGGAACTGGCCGCCAATTTCGAATCCGCCATGGCGCGGGCGGGCCTCGGTTTCCACATCGATTGCCAGCCGCTGCCGGAGCCCGTCATTGTGGATCCGGAGATGTGGGAGAAGATCGTGCTGAATCTGCTCTCGAACGCGGTCAAGTTCACCATCGCCGGCAGTGTGAGCGTGACGGTGCGCCATCGCGGACCGGTGGCCGAGTTGCGGGTGCGCGACACGGGCATCGGCATTCCGGAAGAAGAACTGCCGCATGTGTTCGAGCGCTTCCACCGCGGCCAGCGGGCGACGGGCCGGTCGATCGAAGGGACCGGGATCGGGCTCGCGCTGGTGCAGGAACTGGTGCATCTGCATGGCGGAACCGTGGTGGCGGAGAGCAGACCGGGCGAGGGCACGGCATTCACGGTGACGATTCCGTTCGGCACGGAGCATTTGCCGAAAGACAAGCTTCTGTCAAAAGACAAGCTTCGGGATGCAACAGAAGCACCCGCCATTTCCCGCCCCGGACCGGCTTCCGCGCCCTTCCTTGAAGAGGCCCTCCGGTGGCTGCCGCGGGATGGCGCCCCCACCGGGGACAACATGCCCGCCGGCGCCGAAACCATCCTGCTGGCGGATGACAACCCGGACATGCGCGACTACGTGACACGGCTGCTGAGCGGGCGTTACCGCGTGGTGGCGGTGGCCGACGGCGAAACGGCGCTGCGGACCGCCCTGACAAATTCGCCGGACCTGATTCTGAGCGACGTCATGATGCCCGGGCTGAACGGTTTCGAACTGCTGAAAAACCTGCGGAGCCACCCGGAGACCAGGACCATTCCGGTGGTGATGCTCTCGGCCCGCGCGGGCGAGGAAAGCCGCGTGGAAGGCCTGGACGCGGGAGCCGACGATTACCTGATCAAACCGTTTACCGCTAAGGAACTGCTGGCGCGCGTGGGCGCCCATCTGGCCATGCGCCGCCGCACGCGGGAAGCCGATCAGGCCCTCCGGGACATGCAGGTGACGCTGCAGAGTTTCTACGACAGCAGCCCGTTTCTGATGGGAGTCGCGGAGGTGGTGAACGACCGGATCGAGGCGGTTTACTGTAACCAGGCAACGGCGGAATTCTTCGGAGCGCCACAGGGATCCATTGAAGGCTCTTCCAGTTCCCAGCTGGGCATTTCGCGCGACGTCGATGAAATCTGGCTGCGCTATTACCGCCAGAGCCAGACCGAAGGGCAAGCCGTCCGCTTTGAGTACGAACACCCCGGCCGGAACGGCAATTTCTGGATGAGTGCCTGTGTGAATTATCTGGGCGATGGTCCCACCGGTTGGCCGCGTTTCAGCTACATTGCGGAGGATGCGACAGAGCGGAAACGGAAAGACGCGGAGCTGCAGCAATCGAACAACGAACTGCGCCGCGCGAATGTCGATCTGGAGCAGTTCGCCTACTCGGCCAGCCATGATCTGCAGGAACCGCTGCGGCAGGTGGCCGTGTACAGCCAGTTGCTCGGGAAGCTTTACGGGGACAAGCTGGACGGCAAGGCGGCGGAGTATCTGGGCTATTGCATCGAGGGCGCGCACCGCATGGAGATGCTGATCAGCGGGCTGCTGGCCTTCTCCCAGGCGGCGCGGAAGTCGGAAGCGCCGCCGGAACCGGTCCGGCTGGACGAGGTGATCGCGACCGTGCGGCAGAATCTGGCGGCGGCAATCGAGGAGACCGGCGCCGACGTTACCACCGGAGAACTGCCGGTCATCTTCGGCGATCCCGTGCCGCTGGTGCTGGTGTTTCAGAATCTGTTGTCGAACGCGCTGAAATACCGGCAAGGCGTGCCCCGGGTGCGGATCGAGTCTCGCGCGGAAGACGGGCACTGGCTGCTCTCGGTGGCGGATAACGGCATCGGCATCGCCAAAGAGTTTCAGACGCAGATTTTCGGCATGTTCCGGCGGCTGCACAAACGGAGTGAATACCCCGGCACGGGAATCGGCCTCGCGATCTGCCAGAAAGTGGTGGAACGCTACGGGGGGCGGATCTGGATGGAATCGGAACCGGGGCGCGGGACCACCTGTTTCTTCACCCTGCCGCGCGTCATGAGGTAAATCGGATAGAATTCAGCAGATGCAGCTTCGGTTTCCGGCAGTTCTGTTTTGCCTGATCGCGCCCGGGTTTCTGGCGGGACAGACCGCCTACAAACCGCCGCGTCTGGCCAACGGCAAGCCCGATCTCAACGGCATCTGGCAGGCCCTGAATACCGCCAACTGGGATTTGCGGGAGCATCCCTCGCGGCCTGGTCTGGTCTTGCAGCTGGGCGCAGCCGGGGCGGAACCAGGCGGACCGGGTGTGGTGGAAGGCGTCGAGATCCCCTACCTGCCGGAGGCCCTGAAAAAGAAGCAGGCCAATTTCGCGCAGCGGCTGCAGCTGGATCCGGAAATCCGCTGCTATCTGCCCGGTGTGCCGCGGGCCACCTATCAGGAACATCCGTTTCAGATCTTGCAGAGCGACAAAGCGATCTTTTTCGCCTATGAGTTCGCGGGAGCGGTGCGCAACGTCTTCCTGAAAGACCCGGGACCGGCGCCGGCGGACGCGTGGATGGGGCAATCGGTAGGGCGTTGGGAAGGCGACACCCTGGTGCTCGATGTAACGGGCCTCGACGAGCGCACCTGGTTCGACCGCGCCGGCGATTTCCACAGCGACGCCCTGCATGTGGTGGAACGCTACACGCGCACCGGGCCGGAGACCATCAATTACGAAGCGACCATTGAGGACGCGAAGGTTTTCTCCCGCCCGTGGAAAATCCGCATGCCGCTCTACCGGCATGTGGAGAAAAATGCCCGATTGTCCGAGTTTAAGTGCGTGGAATTCGTGGAGGATCTCTTGTATGGGGAATTCAATAAAACGTCGAAATAAGGTCTGCACCGCGCTGGCGGGGATTGTGCTGACGGCGGCGCCGGCGTGGGCGCACCATGCGTTCGCGGCGGAGTTCGACGCCCATAAGCCGGTCCATCTGGAAGGCGTGCTGACGAGGGTGGAGCTGATCAATCCGCATGCCTGGATCCACGTCGATGTAAAAGACGCGAACGGCAAGGTGACCAGCTGGATGGTGGAGGCGGGAAGTCCGAACGTGCTGCTGCGGCGTGGCTTCACGAAGACCACCATCGCACCGGGAACCACGGTGGTGGTGGAAGGCTATCAGTCGAAAGACGGGTCGAACCGGGCGAACGGGCGGGACATTTCGCTGCCGGACGGCCGGAAGCTCTTCCTCGGCTCGTCGGGAGACACCGGCGCGCCTTACGAACAGAAGAAATGAGAGTCATGAAACGTCTGCTCGTCGTTTTTGTCGCGGTTTCGGCGCTGCTCTGGGGCCAGGCGCCGAAAGGGAAGAACTGGAGCGTGCCGCGGACGCCGGACGGCCATCCCGACCTGCAGGGTATCTGGACGAACGCGACCATTACGCCGCTGGAGCGCCCGGCGGGGCTGGAGAACAAGCCAACCCTCACGGATGCCGAAGCGAAGGTGTTCGAAAAGAAAGCCGCGGAAGAGCTGGCCAAGGTGGATGGCGCGTCCGACGGGCCGTTGCTGGCCGCGGCGGGCTCGGCGGGGACCGGCGGGTACAACGTGCTGTTCATCGATCGCGGCTCGGAGTTTGCGCGGGTGGACGGTGTGAAGCGCACGTCGCTGGTGATCGATCCGCCGAATGGCCGTGTGCCGCCGATTACCACGGAAGCGCGGCAGAGGAACGCGGCGCTCTCGCGAGGCGGGAAGGATTTCGACTCCGTCAAGGAGAGGCCTCTGGCGGAACGCTGCCTGGTGGGTTTCGGGTCCACTTCCGGGCCGCCCATGCTGCCGGTGCTTTACAACAACAACTACCAGATTGTCCAGACTCCGGATCACGTGATGATCCTGGTGGAAATGGTCCACGACGCCCGCATTGTGCGCATGAATGGCACGCACGCCGGCCCGGCTGTGCGGCAGTTGCTGGGCGATTCGATCGGCCACTGGGAAGGCGACACGCTCGTGGTGGATACGACGAATTTTACGGATAAGACGCGGTTCCGCGGAGCGTCGGAGAATCTGCACGTAATCGAGCGGTTCACGCGCACGGCGGCGGACAGCATTCTCTACCGGGCGACCATCGAGGATCCTTCCACGTTCGCCAGGCCTTGGATAATCGAGTATCCGTTCGTCGCCGCGCCCGGACCGATTTATGAGTATGCCTGCCACGAAGGAAACTACTCGATGGCAGACATCCTGGGCGGAGCGCGCAAGGCGGAAACCGAGGGGAAGAAGTGAAGCGCGCGGCGGGGCTCGCGCTGAGCCTGACTCTGGGACTGACGCTGCGCCTGATGGCGGCGGATGAGCCGGCGGGTTCGGTGGTGTTCGGGAAGAACTGCGCGGTCTGCCATGAGCACCCGCAGGGGCGCATTCCCCCTACTTCGGCGCTCAGGAAGCTGACTCCCGCGGCGATCCAGGCCGCGCTCGAAACGGGCGTGATGCGGAGCCAGGGAGCCACGCTGACGGCGGCGGAAAAAAGCCAGGTCGCGGCATTTTTGGGCGTCGCTCCCGTGGGCGCGGTTGCGGTGACGCAGGGCCGCTGTGCCGAACCCAACGCGTGGCCTGCGCCGGAAGGAAAAGCCGACTGGACCGGGTGGGGCGCGGGCGCGGCGAACTGGCGGTTTCAGAGCTCGGAGGCCGCGGGTCTAAGCGCGTCGGCGGTGCCCCGGCTCAAGCTGCGCTGGGCCTTCGGACTGCCCGGCACCGTGAACATGCGGTCGCAGCCCGCCGTGTATCGGGGACGCGTCTTCATCGGCGGCGGAGACGGCACGGTTTACGCCTTGAACGCGGCTTCCGGCTGCACCTACTGGGCGACGAAGGTCGGCGCGATGATGCGGACCGGGATCGCGCTGGGCGTGGCGGGCGGGCAGACGCTGGCGGTGGTCGGAGATGTCACCGGGTCGGTTTACGCGCTCGACGCCGCGAACGGGAAACTGCTCTGGAAGCGGCGTCTCGATGAGCATCCGGCGGCGATGGTGACCGCCACTCCGGTGATCCACGAGGGCCTCGTTTATGTCGGCACCGCCTCTTACGAAGAGACCCTGCCGACCCGTCCCGATTATGCCTGCTGCACGTTTCGCGGTAGTGTTTCGGCTCTGCGCCTCGAAGACGGCACGGTGGTCTGGAAGACGTACACCATCCCGAAGCAGGCTGCGGCGCAGCCGGATAACAAGCGCGGGAAGAAAGTGATGGGTCCGTCCGGAGCGGGCGTCTGGGCCGCGGTAACGGTGGACGCCGCGCGTGGCCTGCTCTATGTGCCCACGGGCGATAACTACTCGGATCCGCCGACGGACACGAGCGACGCGGTGCTGGCTTTGTCGCTGGGCGACGGGCAGTTGGCATGGAAGAAACAACTGACCACCGGAGACGCCTACAACA
Source organism: uncultured Acidobacteriia bacterium (assembly GCA_903851195.1). Classification (GTDB taxonomy): domain Bacteria; phylum Acidobacteriota; class Terriglobia; order Bryobacterales; family Bryobacteraceae; genus BOG-234. Next base: position 65,962 of record CAINNJ010000017.1, on the reverse strand, counting down.
GCTCCTGCGCGGCGGGCCCGAACTGCCCGGATTCGGCGGGTCCGGATCACGATCTGGGCGGATCGGCCATGCTGGTGAATCTGGCGGGCGGGCGCCGCGCGCTGCTGGTTGGGCAGAAATCCGGTGTGATGCATGCGCTCGATCCCGACCGGAAAGGCGAGGCGATCTGGGATACACGAATCGGCAAGGGCGGGCCTCTGGGCGGGATTCAGTGGGGTCCGGCCACGGATGGACGGCAGGTTTATGTGCCGCTGTCGGATATCGCGTTTCGGGGCAAGCCCGGTGGCGGTGGGTTCGAGCCCGATCCCGCGAAGGGCGGCGGACTGTTCGCGCTGAACGTCACGAACGGCGAGATCGTCTGGCGGACGCCGAACCCGGATTGCGGCGGGCGCAGCGGCTGCAGTCCGGCGCAATCCGCCGCGGTGACGGCGATTCCGGGGGTGGTCTTTTCGGGGTCGATGGACGGACACCTGCGGGCGTATGACACGCAGGGCGGAAAGATCGTCTGGGACTTCGATGCCGCGAGGGAGTTCACGACCGTGAACGGCGTGAAAGCCACGGGCGGGGCGTTCGACACGGCGGGCGCGGCCGTAGCGGGCGGGATGGTGTTCGCGGGATCCGGCTACGCGCAGTGGGGCGGCGCGGCGGGAAATGTGCTGCTGGCCTTCGGGCCCGAATAACTACGGCAGAAGAAATTTTAACATCTGCTCATTGAAGATTTCCGGCGCCTGAATGTGCGGCACGTGGCCCACATTCGGAATCAGCGCGAGTTCCGCGCCCGGAATCGTTTCGGCGATATGTTTGGCGAGCGCCGGAAAATTGTTGCCGTCCTTCTCACCGCCCAGAACCAGAGCCTTCGCGCGAATGTGCTGCCAGTCGTAAACCACGGGGTCGAGATACGGCATCTGCTGGTAAATCGACTTCACCATGGCGAGACGGGGCCAGTCGCTGCTGAGCGTCGGCGCGTATAAGATGCGGACATACAACTCGTATTCGGGCTTCCAGGCGTTCGGAAAATAGCGCTGGATGGTGCCGAGCGCGGCCTGCCAGTTCTGGTCGGGCGTGCGCGCCAGAGCGGCCTGATAAGCCTCCTGCGCGCTGTGCCACGGCTGCTGCCAGCGGACATCGGTGAGGCCGATGGGATTGCAGAGGATGATGCGGTCCACCATGTCCGGGTAGGAAGCCGCGAAGCGCGCGGTCAGCATGCCGCCCATCGAGTGGCCGACGATGGACACCTTCGCGATGCCGAGCGACTGCAGCAAGGCCCGCGAATTCAGCGCCATGTCGTGAAAGTTATAAGGGATCACCGGTTTGGAGGAGCGGCCGAAACCGATCTGATCCGGCACCACCACGCGGAATCCGGCGTTGCGGAGAACCTCGATCGGGCCCTTGAAGTAGAACCCGCCGAAATTCATGCCATGGAACAAGACGACGGTTCGCCCATTCGGCTGGCCTGCCGGCGGAATGTTCATGTAGGCCATCCGGACGTCCTGACCGTAGACAGTCAGCGGCAGGTAGTAGACCGGGTACGGATAGGCAATGTCTTCGTACGTGATGCTGCCAGGTTTCACGTCCGTGGGCGCTTTGACGTCCTGCGCCGTGAGGACCGACAGACCAGCGAGCGCAACAAAGAGAATTCTGCTCACGCGATTTAATTCGACCCGATCATCACCGGGCGATCCGTTTTCGGAGCCGCATTCACGACTTCGAAATGACTCAGCGACTGCGAGTACTGCGAGACGCCTTTGTAAAGCGCCTCGGCGATCTTCTGCCGGTACTCGGGTTTCGCCAGGTTCGCCTCGTCGCGCGTGTTGGTGAGGAAACCGATTTCGGCCAGTACCGAGGGCATCGACGCCCCGATCAGCACCACGAAAGGCGCGCGCTTCACACCACGGTTCCGCGCCGCGAGATTGGATTTTGCCGCCTGGGTAAAAATAGAGCTCTGAATCGCCTGGGCGAGGGTCTGCGACTCGGCGATCTTGTCGTTCAGCGTGATCGACTGAATCAGGTCTTTCAGTTCGCCGACGCTCTTCTCCGCCCCGGCATTTTCGCGGGCAGCCACGTCGAGCGCCGTCGTGGAATTCGTGAAATTCAGGAAAAACGTCTCGGTGCCGGCCACCACGCTGGAGGGCGACGAGTTGGCGTGGATCGAAAGAAACAGGTCGGCGCGCCGGTTGTTGGCTGTCGCCGTCCGGGCCTGCAGCGGAATAAAGGTGTCGTCGGACCGGGTCAGCACCACTTCGGCGCCCATGCGGCTCTGCACAAGTTTGGAAAGGCGCAGGGCGACGTCCAGAACCACGTCCTTCTCAAGGACGCCGTTCGGGCCGCGCGTCCCTTCATCGTGGCCGCCATGACCGGCATCGATCACGATCCGGTTGACTTTCAGGCCCAGCGCGCGCGTCAAAGAACGGGACGCGTTTTCCGAGGCGCGGGCGGTAGCGTCGTCATGCAGCACGGGCACCGGCGGGTCGTAGCTGACCGGTTTCGGCACCGGAATCGGCCTCGCCGTATTCGTTGCCACCGCCACCGGATACGCCGGCCTCGGGGGGCGCAACGAAGCGATCAACTGCGACATATCCGGCAGGTAAGGCGGCCATAGCAGCGACGGTTCGAAGCCAGGCGGGTTCGACGCAATCAGAATCGAGCGCGAACGGCTGGCGGGTCGCGCCGGCGGATACCGGAACGCCGGTCTGGTTCCGGCAGTCGCGGCAGGCACGGAAGACACGGACGACACAAACGGCGCCGGCGGTTCAATCGGAGGAGCGGACTCGGGCGGCCGAATCTCGATTACCAGACGGTTCGGCGCTTCGAGGCGCGAGATGCGGAACGTGCCCGGTCCCGTGAGGTCGAAAACAATCCGGGTGGTCCCGGGGGAAGTCTCGGCAATCCGGATCCGGCGAACCAGGCGATCGTTCACCTGTCGCGACGCGTAGCGTTTGCCGTCGATCCACGGACTGGCGTGCAGAACATCGAAGAACAGGCGATCCGGGTTGACGGCCCGGTCGGCGCGAAACTCAGCTTTTCCGGTGGTTTCCACGATGACGCGTGTGGAATCCGCATGCGACCAGGACCGCATGCCTGTCACCCGAATTAAGCCGGAATTTGCGGCGGCGAAGGAGGGCAGGAGAAGAAGAACCGCTGCCGACTGGTGCCAACGCCTGTGCATGGTGCGTCTCTAAGGGGTCCGGTAATAGACCAGTCCGTCTTCGCCAATAGACGTTCGGATCGGGTTGTGTGTTTCGGTCATCGCCGCGGCGACCTCGACCGTGGCGGGCTCACTCGCAGCCTGGCGCGCGCGCACCTGCCGCGCGGTCTTCAGGTTTTTCGCGACCCGCACGACATAATTCTGTGTCTCCGGATACGGCGGGATACCGTGGTATTTGTCCACAGCGCCCTCGCCCGCGTTGTACGCAGCAATGGCGCGGACATAATCGTTCTGGTAGTAATCGAGCAGGAATCGCAGATAGCGAACGCCGCCTTCGATGTTCTCTTTCGGGTCGAAAACGTTCACCACGCCGAAGCGGCGCGCCGTCGAAGGGATCAACTGCATGATCCCCAAAGCACCCTTGGGAGAAACCGCGCGGGCGTTGTAGTTACTCTCCGCACGGATCACGGAGTGCACCAGTGCATCTTCGACGCCCTGTTCCAGCGCGATCCGGTTGACCAGTGCTGCCATGGAAACATACTCAACGGGAGCTTCGCCGGAAACTTCCCCCGAGGACACCGGTACGCTCATCACCGGAACCGTGGTGCGAACCAAACGGCCCGTCTTGCTGTCCGCCCGGACAACCGTTTCCGCGTGCGCGGCAGAGTCCGCTTGTGGCGCACGACTCCCCGGCGCTGCAATTGCAGGCATGACCAGCAACATTATAGAACAAAAGCGCACAATATTGTTCCGGCGACCGTTCGGGACGTAACAGCCTGATGGTAACATCCGGAGGGAACACGCGCCCGCGATGAGAGAGCTGAACAGGGCCGGATGGATTCTGGTGGGCGGCCGGAGCGTCCGGATGGGCCGCGACAAAGCGCTGCTGGAGATCGACGGGCGGCCGCTGGCGCTGCGCGTGGCCGACCAGATCGCGCGGGTCTGCGGCCCGGTCACACTGGTCGGCGATCCGGAAAGGTACGCGCAACTCGGCCTGCCCGTCGTGGCGGATGAGTATGCCGGCGCGGGCCCGCTTTCCGGCATCGAGACCGCGCTGCGCTGTGCGGCGTCCGACTGGAATCTGGTAGTCGCCTGCGACATGCCCGCACTCGACACAACGCTGCTCGAATCCTTATTCGGCGGCACTTCCGACGACGAGGCCGACTGCACACTGCCCCAATACGACGACGAGCAGGTGGAACCCTTGTGTGCCGTGTACCACCGGCGCTGCCATGCGGCCATCCGCGCGGCTCTCGAATCGGGGATCCGGAAGGTCACGGACGCACTCCGGGAACCGGTTCGGCTACGATATTTACGGGTGCCTTCGCGGGCTCCCTTCGCCAATCTGAACACCCCTGAGGAACTGCGTACATACAAGGATGGCTGAAGAGTACCCGCACTACATCGAATTTCGCCATGTTTATAAGACGTTCGACAAGCCCGTTTTAGTCGATTCGAACTTTTACGTGGATCCGGGCAAGACGGTCGCGATCATCGGCCGCTCGGGCGTGGGCAAGTCGGTTTCCCTGGGACATATCATGGGATTTCTCAAGCCGGACCAGGGCCGGGTCATCGTCGCCCACGAAGACATTACGGACCTCAGCGAGGCCGAAATGAACCGGGTACGCCGGAAGGTCACCATGGTCTTCCAGTCGGGCGCGCTGTTCGATTCGCTGACCGTGGCGGAGAACATTCTCTTCTCGCTGGAACTGCGCGAAGACTTCGACGAGAAAAACAAGGAAGACATCGTGGCGGGCCTGCTGCAGATGGTCGGCATTCCCGATTCTGCGGACGCCTATCCGGCGGATCTGCCCACCGGCTTCCGGCGCGCCGTGGCCATTGCCCGCGCCCTGGCCGCCGAGCCGCAGTGCATCCTCTACGACGAGCCGACCACCATGGTGGATCCCATCATGAGCGACCACCTGACGGAACTCATGCTGCGGCTGAAGAAGGAGATGAATCTGACTTCGGTGGTGGTGACGCACGATCTGGATCTGCTGCACCGCGTCGCGGACAGCGTGGTGTTTCTGAGCAAGGGCAAGATCGCGTTCTTCGGCCCGCCGGGGGATCTGTACAAATCGAACGATCCGGATGTACAGGATTTTCTGGAACTGGACAAGGTGATTCGGGGCACGGGCATGGCGGAGAACGATCCGTTCCGCAAGGGGCTGGGCGGAGTTGCCAGCGAAGGGTAAGACCTGGCTTCTGTTGCTTTTGTGCTGCGGAGGACTCGCGGCTTCGCAGAGCGCACAAAAGGACGAGGCAATTCGGCGAGGGCTCGCGTTCATGGGCGGCATCGCGGACGACCCGCGCGCTTTCGCGGCGGACGGCGAAGATCTGCTGCTCTTTTATTACGAAATGTCGGTGACTTCGGCGGATGCGTCGCTGCGGCGTTTGGCCGCCGCAAGAGGGCACGAACTGGCGTTGCGCTGGTGCGGTTTGCATCCGGTGGTGCCCGCAGGCGCTTCGCCGGACGCTTTGCTCATGCTGGCGGGCGGTGCCTGGGTATCCGAACGGTTCGGAGTTCCCGCGGGCGGGTTGCGGAAGGCCATCCGGCGCGCGGCTCCGGCCTATTCGGCGAAGGATTTTCTGGGTTTCGATCCCGCGCTCGGTCCGCCTCCGCCCGGCCTGTCGGTAAAGGCAAGGTACGACATGTGGTGCGATGCCCTGATCACCGCGTACACAGGGGATCTGATCGGCGCCCGCTTCGGCGCGGCCTATGCGCAGGTGATCCGGTGGCTCCCCGCCATGCGGCCGTATCCGCTGCCGGTGATGCAGAGCGAATTCGATGCCGTGACCTACTCCATCACCCACGCGATTTACACGCTGAACCATTACAACGTGTATGCGGTGGACCGCGCGTGTCTCGGGCCGGAATTCGCCTGGCTGACGGGGCATCTGCCGGATGTGATCCGGTTGCAGGATCCCGAGACGACGGGCGAGTTTCTGGATACCCTGCGGTCGTTCGGGATGACGGAAACAGATCCGTCAGTGCGGGCGGGAGTGGAGTTCTTGCTGTCGGCGCAAAATGCGGATGGAAGCTGGGGCGATCCGAAGGGAACGGACACCTATACGCGCTATCACAGCACGTGGACCGCGATCGACGGCTTGCGGGAGTACCGGTTTAAGCGGGCGCGGGCTTGTCCGTTGCCCGCCCGGTAATCCTGCCTGGTACAATTTTCCGCGAGTCGGTGGAGCTCATGAAACAGCCTGGGGAAGGTTCTCGACAACCCAGTTCATACGGGAAACTGTTTGAGCAGGTGCGCCCCGTAAAGTTGCAACCTGGGGTGAGATTGTGTCGGTCGAAGCGCGCGTGATCGCGCGACCACCTGAACCGATATATACTCTTCCACAGTCCATTTTTTCCCCGGAGACTGCCTGTGAGAACGGTTCTGGCCCTGTCGCTGTCCTCGTTTCTGTCCCTCTGCGCCTTCGCGCAAAGCCCCCCCGTCGTTCCTGAAGAGAAGAATCCCCACAACACCGCGGCCGACCGCGCCGCCGGAGCGAAGATGTTCCGCTCGCACTGCGGCCCCTGCCACGGCACCCGGGCCACCGGCGGCACCGGTCCGGACCTGACCACCGGCATTTTCTATCACGGCGGCACCGACGCGGACCTCTACCGCAACATCAGCAACGGCATCGCCGGAACCGCCATGCCGGACGTCTTCTTCGATGGCACGCAGGTGTGGCAACTGGTCGCTTATGTCCGCTCCCTGAGCGAGCGCGCCACGCCCGCCACGCCTCCGGGCGATGCCTCGCACGGCGAACAACTGGCCCGCGCCAAAGGCTGCACGGGCTGTCATCTGATCCGCGGCGAAGGCGGCGCGAAAGGGCCCGATTTATCGCTGATCGGCTCCCAGCGCTCGGTCGAATATCTGCGCGATTCCATCCTGAATCCGGATGACAAGGTCGCGAAAGAATACTGGGTGGCGAAGGTGCTCGCGAAAGACGGCAAATCGTACACCGGATTCGTCATGAATCAGGATACCTACACCGTGCAGATCCTCGATTTCTCCCGGGGATTAACGTCGATATCCCGTTCGGATTTCAAAGATTTCGGCATCGACCGCGGTTCCGTGATGCCCTCTTACAAAGGCAAACTGAGCGACTCCGAACTGAACGATATCGTGGCATATCTGGCTTCACTGAAGCGCCGGAAGGGCGGATCGGAATGAAAAAGTATCTCCTGCTGTTGACGCTGACGGGCGCGCTCCACGCCCAGGTAACCAACGAGCGGCTGCTGAAAGCCGAGAGCGAGCCGAATAACTGGCTGACCTACTCCGGCTCCTATAAGAGCTGGCGCTACAGCACGCTCGACCAGATCAACCGGCAGAATGCCGCCAATCTGAAGGTCGCCTGGGTGCACCAGATGCCCACCAGCCACCGCGTTGAGGCGACCCCGATTGTCGTCGATGGCGTGATGTACGTGAGCGAGCCGCCCTCGAACGTCTTCGCGCTCGACGCCGCGACCGGACGGCCCTACTGGCATTACAAGCGCATTCTTCCCGCGAAGATCAATGTCTGCTGCGACGCCGTGAATCGCGGCGTGGCGGTGCTGGGAGATCGCGTCTTCGTCGGCACGGTGGACGCGCATCTGGTCGCTCTCGACGCCAAAACCGGCGCGGTGGTCTGGGACGTCGAGGTGGCCGATTCCAAAACCGGCTACAGCGTGACCGGCGCGCCGCTGATCGTCAAGGACATGGTAATCACGGGCGTGGCCGGCGGCGAGTACGGCATCCGCGGCTTCCTCGACGCCTACGACATCAAAACCGGCAAGCGGCGGTGGCGCTTCAACACCATCCCGGGGCCGGGCGAAAAGGGTCATGAGACCTGGGGCGGCGGCGACGCGTGGAAGCAGGGCGGCGGTCCCACCTGGGTCACGGGCTCTTACGATCCCGAACTGAACTACATCATCTGGGGCGTGGGAAATCCCTCGCCGGACTGGAACGCCGATGTGCGCCCCGGCGACAATCTCTACTCGGATTCCGCCATCGCCCTCGATGCCGACACCGGCACGCTTAAGTGGCATTACCAGTTCGTGCCGCACGATTCCAACGACTGGGATGCCGTGCAGGTGCCCGTGCTGGTCGACAGCGACTGGCAGGGCAAACCGCGCAAGCTGATCTACTGGGCGCACCGCGGCGGCTTCTACTACGTGCTCGACCGCCGGACCGGCGAGTTCCTGCTGGGCAAGGCCTTCGCGAAACAGACGTGGGCGAAGGGCATGGACGCGAAAGGGCGCCCGGAGCGTCTGCCCAACTCCGTGCCCACCGAGGAAGGCGCCATTATCTGGCCCGGCGTGCAGGGAGCCACCAACTGGTACTCACCGTCGTACAGTCCGCTGAGCGGGCTTTTTTATCTCACGGTCTGGGAGAATAAAGGTCTGTATCTGAAGGGCGAGCCGAAGTACACGCCGGGCAACCGCTACGTGGGCAGCGTGCCCGACATCGACGTCGCGGAAGATCCTGGCTACGGCGCGATTCGTGCGCTGAATCCGAAAACCGGCGAGATGAAGTGGGAGTACAAAATGCAGACCAAACCGTGGTCCGGCGTGATGACGACCGCGGGCCATCTGCTCTTCGGCAGCAACGGGGGCTGGCTCAGCCGGGGGCGTGAAGACATGGAGGCTTACTTTTTCGCGCTCGATGCGGATAATGGGAAGGAACTCTGGCGCATCAACCTCGGTGGCACGATGGCGGCCAATCCGATGACGTATATGGTGAACGGCCGGCAGATGGTTGCCATGGCCGCGGGCGGGGCGATTTTCACCTTCGCCGTTCAGTAAAGGGAGCAGAAAATGATCAAGGTCAAAATTAACGGGCGCGAACGAACGTTCGACGGCGATCCCGAAATGCCGCTGTTGTGGTTTCTCCGTGACGAACTCGACATGACCGGCACCAAGTTCGGCTGCGGCGCGGGATTGTGCGGCGCCTGCACGGTGCACCGGAACGGCGAGGCCATCCGGTCCTGCACCACGGCGATGAAAGACGTGGCCGGCAAGACCATCACCACCGTCGAAGGGCTGAGCGCGAATGGCGACCATCCGCTGCAGAAAGCGTGGATGCAGGCGAACGTGCCCCAGTGCGGGTACTGCCAGACCGGGCAGATCATGCACGCGGCGGCATTCCTGAAGAAAAATCACCATCCGACGGACGACGAAATCGACGCGGCGATGTCGGGCAATATCTGCCGCTGCGGCACCTACCAGCGGATTCGCGCCGCCATTAAGACCGCCGCAAAGGAGATGGCATGAGTATCGAAAATGTGAGCCGCCGGAATTTTCTGGGCGGCGTCTTCTCGGCGGGCGCTCTGGTGCTGGCCGCGCGCATTCTTCCCGAAGAGGCGCTGGCCGATACCAATGAGTATCACGGTAAAGCGGCCTCGGCCGCGCTGCGCCCCAGCATCTATCTGGGCGTGGAACCGGACGGAACCGTTTACATCGTCACGCACCGGTCGGAGATGGGCACGGGCATCCGCACCACGCTGCCGCTGGTGGCCGCCGACGAACTCGACGCCGACTGGAGCAAGGTCAAAATCGAGCAGGGCATCGGCGATAAGCGCTACGGCGATCAGAACACGGACGGGTCGAAATCGATTCGCGGCTTCTTCGTGGCGTTCCGGGAAGCGGGCGCTTCCGCGCGCACGATGCTGGTGCAGGCAGCGGCTGCGCAGTGGGGCGTTTCGGCCTCCGAGTGCAAAGCGCAGTTGCATGTTGTCACGCACACACCGAGCGGACGGAAACTGAGTTACGGCGAACTGGCGCAGGCCGCGGGCAAACTGCCGGTGCCCAAACCGGAAGCCCTCCAGTTCAAGCCGAAGAGCGAGTGGCGCTATATCGGCAAGGAATCGCAGATCGCCGACCTGGCGGACATCTGCACCGGCAAAGCCGTTTTCGGGATGGACGTGAAACGCCCTGGCATGCTGTATGCCTCGGTGGAACGTCCCCCCGTCATGGGCGGATCGGTCCAGTCCATGGATGACAAGGCCGCGCTCCAGGTGCGCGGAGTGAAACAGACCGCGTCCATCGATCCCTTCAAGCCGCCGTACACTTTCCAGCCTTTGGGCGGCGTGGCGGTGATCGCGGACAGCACCTGGGCCGCATTTCAGGGCCGCAAAAAGCTCAAAATCGAGTGGAACAATGGCGCCAACGCGAGCCACGATTCCGAGCAGTACAAAAAGGAACTGCTCGAAACCGCGCGCAAACCCGGCAAGGTGGTGCGCAATATCGGCGACGTGGACGCGGCCTTCGCGAAGGGCGGCAAGATCGTCGATGCCGAGTATTATGTCCCGCTGCTGGCGCATGCCACCATGGAGCCGCCCGTCGCTCTGGCCGAGTTCCGCGACGGCAAAGTCGAAGCCTGGGTGCCCACTCAGAATCCGCAGGCCGTGCAGGATACGGTAGCGGGCGCGCTGGGGATTAAGCCGGAAGACGTGACCTGTCACGTGACGCTGCTGGGCGGCGGCTTCGGACGCAAATCCAAGCCGGATTACGTGGCCGAGGCCGCGATCCTGTCGAAAAAAACCGGCAAGCCGATCAAGCTGGTCTGGAGTCGCGAAGACGATCTGCGGTTCGATTATTATCACGCGGTCGCCGGCATGTATCACAAGGCGGCGATGGACGACAAAGGCAAGACCACGGCCTGGCTGCACCGGTCCGTGTTCCCCTCCATCTCTTCCATGAACGACGCGAGTTCCATGTACGGCTTCAACGTGGAATACGGCATGGGCCTGAACGACATGCCGTTCGATATCCCGAACCATCGCGCGGAGAACGGGCCCGCGAAGGCGCACGTCCGCATCGGCTGGCTGCGTTCGGTGGCAAACATCTACCACGTGTTTTCCGGGCTGAGTTTCGCGGATGAACTGGCCCACGCGGCCGGTCGGGATCCGCTGGAGTATCAGCTGGAACTGATCGGCAACGGCCGGATTATCGACTTTAAGTCGCAGGGCGTGGCGGATTACTGGAATTACGGCGAATCGTACGAGAAATTCCCCTTCGATACGGCGCGTTTGCGGAAAGTCCTCGAGATTGCAGGCGAAAAATCCGGCTGGGGCAAGCGGAAACCCGGCAATGGCTGGGGCATCGGCGTCGCGGCGTCGCGCAGTTTCACGTCTTACGTGGCTTCCGTCGTGGAAGTGGAAGTCGATAAGAACGGGAAGATTCACATTCCCCGGACCTGGCAGGTAGCGGACGTCGGCATGGTGATCAATCCGGACCGGGTGCGCTCGCAGTTCGAGGGCGCGGCGGTGATGGGCGCGAGCATTGCGCTCTCCGGCGAGATCAGCCTTTCCGATGGCCGCGTGAAGCAGTCGAACTTCAACACCTATCCGGTGGCGCGCATGAACCAAGCGCCGCTGCGGACGGATGTGCACATTGTGGAAAGCTCGGCGCTTCCCGGCGGTGTCGGCGAACCCGGTGTTCCGCCGTTCGTGCCGGCTTTCGCCAATGCGGTATTCGCGGCGACCGGCAAACGGGTGCGCGAACTGCCGTTCTCGAAACACAAACTTGTGTAATCCGAACGCCCTCCCGGTCTGAAAAACCGGGAGGGCACTGGTTCACCCCGGCTGTTTTATCCTGAAAGTCTGCCCGCCCACCCCGGACCTCCCCCACCTTCATGAAGGCAGCCGAAACAACAAGACACGACTATCACGGGCCAACCCGCCCCCGGCACCCCGTCATCCGGACGTGGAAGATGATGCGCTACCGCCTGCTGGCGCTGCTGGCGGTGGTCGGACCCGGGTTCATCACCGCGAACGTCGATAACGATCCGGGCGGTATCCTCACCTATTCCCAGGCCGGCGCGAAGTACGGCTACACCCTGCTCTGGACGCTGGTCCCCACCACCATCGCGCTGATTGTGGTGCAGGAAATGGCCGCGCGCATGGGCGCTATCACCGGCAAAGGTCTTTCCGATCTCATTCGCGAAGAATTCGGCCTGCGCATGACCTTTTTCACCATGATCGTGCTCGGCCTCGCCGATTTCGGCAATATCGCGGCGGAGTTCGCGGGCCTTGCCTCCGGCGCGGGAATCTTCGGCGTCAGCAAATATATCGCGGTGCCGGCCGGCGCCATCCTCGTGTGGACCGTGATCGTCAAAGGCTCCTACAAACCGGTCGAACGCATCCTGCTGCTGCTCTCTCTGATCTATTTCGCGTACCCCTTTTCGGCTTTTCTGGCCAAGCCCGACTGGAAACTCGCCTTGACCAGCACGCTGATTCCGCAGTTCAACTCCGATCCCGGCTATCTGATCATGATCGTGGGCCTGATCGGCACCACCATCACGCCCTGGATGCAGTTCTACCTGCAGGCTTCGGTCGTGGAAAAGGGCGTTTCGAAGCGCGATTACGGTCTCACGCGGATCGACGTGATCTTCGGCTGCGTCGTCACCGACATCGTCGCGTTCTTCATCGTGGTGGCCTGCGCGGCCACCATCTTCCATTCCCAGCACCGGGAAATCAACGACGTGGCGGACGCCGCCCGCGCCCTGGCCCCTTTTGCCGGCAAGTTCGCTTCCGTCCTGTTCGCCGTGGGGCTCATCAACGCGTCTCTGATGTCGGCCGCGATTCTGCCCCTCGCCACCTCCTACAACATCTGCGAAGGACTGGGGTTCGAATCGGGCATCGACCGGAAGTTCAGCGAAGCGAAAATCTTCTACACCCTCTATTCAGCGCTGATTCTGTTCGGCGCGGGGTTTGTGCTGATTCCCCGCCTGCCGCTGCTCAAGGTGATTCTCGTCTCCCAGGTCGCCAATGGCGTGCTCCTGCCCTTCGTGCTGGTGTTCATGCTCAAACTGATCAACCGCGAGCACCTGATGGGCGAGTATCGCAACGGCTTCTGGGGGAACGCCATAGCCGGGGGCACCAGCGTCGTCATGGTGGCGCTGACCGTCGTGATGGTGTGGACCAGCCTGGCCGGCTGAGTTCCTACTCCTCGCGCAGAGCCGTCATGGGGTTGAGCCGCGCGGCTCGCAACGCGGGAATCAGCCCCGCCGCCAGCGCCAACAGCACCAGAAACGCCGGGACGGCCAGGAACGTGAGAGGGTCCGTGGCGCTGATTCCGAATAACAGGCTCTGCATCGTTCGCGTGAGAAACCACGCCCCGCAAAGGCCGGCGGCCGTTCCTGCCAAAGCAAGGCGAAGCGCTTTCATCAGCACCATCCCGAGAATGGCCTTAGGGTGCGCGCCCAGTGCCATGCGAATCCCGATCTCGCCGGCCGACTGTGCCACCGAGTACGACACCACTCCGTACACTCCGATCGCGGCCAGAATAAGCGCGAAAACCGCGAAGGCGCCGAACACCATCACAGCGAATCGCGGGCGGGCCAGGGAGCGGGCCACGAGATCGTCCATGGAACTGACGCTGAAGACCGGCACTTCCGGATCGATGGCGTGGATTTCACGGGTCAGGGCTCTCGACATTCCCGCAGGGTCCGAACGGGTGCGCGCGACCAGATACAAGGTGGGCACCGTCATTTGACGTACCGGGAAATACACCGCCATGCGGCCGTCCTGACCGAGTCCTTCCTGCTTCACGGAGCCGCAAACGCCCACCACCGTGGAAAATTCCCGGTCGCCGCTGAGTCGGATTCGTTTGCCAAGAGCGCTTCCGTCGGGCCAGAAGCGGCGGACCACCTTTTCGTCCACCATCACGGCGGGATTTTCACTCGTTCCCTCAACCGGGCTGAACACCCTGCCCGCAAGGAGGGGGATTTGCAAAGCGCGAAAATAATCGGCGGTGACGCTGCGCACGTCCGCCGACGCCTCGGGCTCGCCCGGCGACGGAGTGTAGCCTTCCACCTCGATGGGGCCCCACCCGGAACTTGCTGCCATCGGCAGTGAGGAAGTGAGACCCGCCGTCAGTACGCCGGGGGCCCGGGCGATGCGATCTCCCGCCATATCGACGAAACTGTTGACGTTTGCCGGACCCTGGTAACGGGGCCAGCGGAGCGCGACACGGAACGACAGCACGTGGTCCGGATTAAAACCCGGCGGCACATGCCGAAGCCGGTCGAAACTCCGGATCAGAAGCCCTGCGCCCGCCAGCAGAGTCAGAGAAAGAGCAATTTCCGTGACCACGAGGACACCGCGAAAACGAACCGCTCCCGCCGTGGTCCGAACCGACCGGCCGCCGGCCTTCAGATAGCGATTCAGGTCCGTGCGGGCCACCTGGAGCGCCGGCGCGATGCCGAAAAACAAACCGGTCAACAAAGAAACAAAGCCGGCAAAAACGAATACGGCCCCGTTCATTCCGATCTCATCGGCACGGGGCAGGAATGCGCCCGCCGCGCCGCGAACCGTCCGAATCAGCAGAGAAGCCAGCAGCAGTCCCGCCAGTGCGCCCGCCGCGCTGAGCAACAGGCTTTCCAGCAGAACCGGTCGGATCAGATCCGCGCGCGAAGCCCCCAGCGCCGAGCGGACGGCGGCCTCCCGGGCGCGCGAGATGGCCCGGGACAACAGCAGGTTGGCTACGTTGACGCACGCCGCGAGCAGCACAAGACAGACGGCGGCGATCACCGCCAAAAGTGCGCCCCGTGTCGGGCCGACTACCTGTTCATTGAGTCCGACCACCGCGATGGTGAAAGTCGGGTCGCGGTGATCCTGCTGCCGAATGCCGGCGGCGATCGCGGCCACTTCGTTCTGCGCCTGCAACAGGGATACACCGGGCCGCAGCCGCGCCATGACGTTATAGCTTTCGTCCTGGCGGTTATCCGCCGCATCGGCGCCGAAGGCAAGCGGGATGAACATCTCCGGCCCTTCGGTGCCGCCCGGCACGCGCATCACGTCCGCGCTCAGGGAAAAATCCTGCGTCAGCACGCCGATTACGGTGACGGCCCGGCCGTTTAAAGTAACCGCCTTTCCGGCGATATTCCGGTCCGCGCCGAATCGGTCCTTCCAGGCGTTGTAAGTCAGAACCAGCAGGAGCGGCCCGCCGGGAGCGTCTTCCGCATCACCAAAAAGCCGGCCCAGCAGAGGTTTCGCGCCCAGCATGCGGAAAAGGGACGACGACGCGCTCATCCCTTCCACGCGCTCCGGTTCCGCCCGCCCCGTCAGGTTGAAATCGCGGCCCCGCGCAATGGTCATATCGGAGAACACGTGATTCCGATTCCGGATATCCAGATATTCACCGGGCGAGATCCAGTCTTCCGGTATGCCGGCGCCGGGCGCCCGGACCCAGAGAGCCGCCAGACGTTCCGGTTGCGGATAGGGGAGCGGGCGCAGCAGGATGGCGTCCGCAACGCTGAAAACCGCCGTGTTCGCGCCGATTCCGATGGCGAGCGAAATCACGACGACCGCGCTTAGCCAGGGATTAACGACTAAAATGCGGGAAGCAAAGCGAAAGTCCTGCCGGATAATATTTAATGACATCTGTATTAATCCTGTTTTGAAGGATAACAGGACGCGCGGCGCGATGACGTAACCGTTTACTCCCGCGCCCGGACGGATTCCCGGGCGAAGCATTTTTCGGTGTCGCGGCAACATGGTATATTTATTCAGTCTGCTGCATAAATAACCACCCATGCCCTTCCCTGTTGGAATCGCCGGATTCACCGGCTACAGCGGCGCCGAAGCCGTTCGAATCCTTGCCGGACACCCCGATCTCGAACCCGTCCTGCTGGAACACCGGGCCGATACCGGCGGCGGCGCCAAACTACTGAAAAAATCCGGAGTGCGGCGCGCGCCGGCTAGCGCCGAAGCAGTGCGAAACGAAGGCATCCGCGCCGTTCTGCTGGCCACCCCCCCGGAAGTCTCCATGGATCTGACCCCGAAGTTCCTCGGCGCGGGTGCCATCGTTATCGATCTGAGCGGAGCGTTCCGGTTGCGCACCGCCGAGCGTTACCGGCACTGGTATAAAGAGGAGCACACCGCGCCGGAACTGTTCGGCGAGGCTGTCTACGGACTGCCCGAATACACGCGCGAACAGGTAAAGGGCGCCCGGCTGATCTCGAATCCGGGCTGCTATCCGACCGCGGCCAATCTCGCCATTCGTCCGCTGGTGGAAGCGGGTATTCTCGATCCGCGCGCGGGCGTCATCTGCGACGCCAAAAGCGGCGTGAGCGGAGCCGGCCGGAAAGCGTCTCTCAAGACCAGCTTTTGCGAGGTGACGGAAAACTTTTCCGCGTACTCGATTCTTGGCCACCGCCACGTGCCGGAAGTGCTGCAGACCAGCGGTCTGGAAGAACGGGATTTCAGTTTCACCGCGCAGCTGATTCCCCTCGACCGGGGAATTCTGGAGACCATCTATTTCCGCACGGCGCAACCCATGACGGCGGCCGAAATCCTCGCGGTTTATGAGCGCCAGTATGCCGCGGAGCCTTTCGTTCGCCTCTACGAGGCGGGCCACGTGCCGGATCTGCACGCGGTGCGGCGCACGAATTTCTGCGATATCGGCGTGGTGGCCGATCCGGCGACCTGCCGCTGCGTGGTGGTGAGCGCGATCGACAATCTGGGGAAAGGCGCGGCGGGTCAGGCGATTCAGAATCTGAACCTGACTCTGGGTCTGCCCGAGACGGCGGGCCTGCTGTGAAAGCGCTGATTAAAATTGGCGGAACGCTTCTCGATAACGCGGATTCGCGTCACGATATCGCCCGCCAGATCGCGATGCTGTCCGCCACGGGCGCGCAGGTCACGGTGGTGCACGGCGGCGGCAAACAGATGACCCGGTTCCTCGAAGAGCGCGGAATCCAAAGTACCTTCGTGCGCGGCCTGCGGGTAACCACAGAAGAAACCATCGACGCCGTGCTGAAGGTTCTGGCCGGCACCGTGAATTCTCAGCTGGTGGCAGCTCTCGGCCTTGCGGGAACACGCGCGGTCGGGCTCACCGGAATCGACGCGGGCCTTGCCACGGCCGAACAACTCGACGCGGAACTGGGCTTCGTCGGCCGCGTCATAACTTCCGATTCAGGGTTGCTGAACACACTGACAGCGGCCGGCTTCCTCCCGGTGGTAGCGTGTGTGGCAGGCGGACTGCAAGGCGAAGTTTACAACGTGAACGGCGACTCCATGGCGGTGGCGGTGGCATCCGGCTGGGGAGTGGATCGGCTGGTCTTCATGACGGATGTCGCCGGTGTGCTCGACGCGGACAAACAGCGCATTCCGCTGCTGACCGCCGAGGATTGCCTCGATCTCATCCGGACCGGAGTGGCGGCCGGCGGGATGCAGGCTAAGCTCAACGCGGCCATCGAAGCGGTGAGCGGCGGCGTCCGCGAAGTGCGGATTGTGAAGGGTTCGGAACCTGATATTGTGAACCGTGTGTTCGCCGGTGAAGAACTCGGGACGAAGGTAGTAAAGGCATGATGGGGATAAAGGCATGATCAGCGCCCTCACGGAAGACGCGGTTTCGCACGCGACCACGTCGCACAAAAATATCGAAGTAAGAAAAGCCTCCATGCAGGATATTCCGAATCTGCTGGCGCTGATCAACGGCTACGCGGCCAAAGGCATCATGCTGCCGCGCACCGAGTTCGAACTGTCCGAAAACATGCGCGATTTCACCGTGGCCTACGACGGCAATCGTCTGGCCGGCTGCGGCGCGCTGCATTTTTATTCGCCCGCCATTGGAGAAGTGCGTTCCCTGGCCGTTGCGGAAACGCATAAGACCCACGGCATCGGGCGTCTGATCGTGGAAGCCCTGGTTTACGAAGCGAAGATGTACGGCCTCGATGCCGTATTCGCCTTCACCTACGTGCCGGGCTTTTTCGGCAAGGTCGGATTCAACGAAGTGGAGCGGGGCGAACTGCCGCTGAAAGCCTGGAAAGACTGCCTGCGGTGTCCCAAATTCCACTCCTGCGACGAAATCGCCGTGCTCCGCGTGCTGCGCCCGCAGCGCTGGGAACAGCGGCAGCCCGGGTTGCCGGTGCTCGGCGTCGAGGGCGGAATGGTCGTAATTCTTCCCACCGTTCGCCACTAAATCGTTCTTTTCCTGTATAATCCTCTGAGCCGTATTTTTCATCGGGGGGATTTTGCGTTGATCAGACAGTTTGTGTTGCTCCTGGCCGGGGTCTGCCTGCCGGCTTTTCCTGTGTTCGCCCAGGCCGTGAACGCCACCATCGTGGGCACTGTGACGGATTCCGCGGGCGGTTTGATGCCGCGAACGTCCGTGGTTGTTACGGAGACCGCGACGGGCGTCTCCCATTCCCTGAAAACCAACGACAGCGGAAATTACACGCTGCCCGATCTGCCTCCCGGCACCTATTCGGTCAGCGCCGAACAAACCGGCTTCCGGCGCGAAGAGAAGCAGGGCATCTCCCTCCTCGTCAACAGTTCCGTCCGCGTGGATCTGCAACTGCATCCCGGCAGCGTCAGCGAGGCGATCGAGATCACCGGCGCGCCGCCGCCGCTGCAGACGGACCGTGCGGACGTCACGGTAACCATGGACACGCAGCTTCTCGAATCCATGCCCGTCGGCGTAAACCGCAATTTCCAGAGTCTGCTGGATCTGGTGCCCGGCACCACGCCGGCGACCTTTCAGCACTCGCAGTTTTTCAACGCGTCGAGTTCGCTGCAGACGCAGGTCAACGGTCAGCCCCGAATGGGCAACAGCCTGCAAATCGAAGGCATCGACGACAACCAGCGCACCGGCCTGCTGCAGATTCTGATTCCCCCCATGGAAGCCATCCAGGTGGTGAACAGTTCCACCAGCAACCACGATCCCGAACTGGGTCGCGGCAGCGGCGCGATCACCAACGTGATTCTGAAATCCGGCACCAATAAACTGCATGCCGCGATTTACGAATTTCTGCAGAACAGCGCTTTCGACGCCCGCAGTTTCTTCAATCCCGTGGTGGGGCACCTCGCGTATAACTACGTCGGCGGCAACGTGGGCGGGGCCATCAAACGCAACAAGGTTTTCTACTTCACCGATTACCTTCGCACCATGGACCACGAGGCCAATACCAACCAGACCACCATTCCGTCGGTGGAATTCCGGAAGGGCGATCTGAGCGCGGGCAAGAATCAGGTTTATGACCCCGCCACCGGCGACATCGCAACCGGCATCGGACGCCTGCCTTTCGCCGGCAATATCATTCCGCCCAGCCGGATCAATCCGGTCTCGGCCAAAATCCTGACCTACCTGCCCGCCACCAATGAAACGTTCGACCCGTCGCGCCCCAGCAACAATTACTTCGCGCTGCTGCCCGCGCAAAAGACGAACGACTCGGTGGACGCGAAAGTCGACTACAACATCGGCGATAAAAACCGGCTTTCCGGCCGCTTCAGCTTCTCCCATCCCGTGACGTTTCAGGCCCCGATCTTTGGCGACGCCGGCGGCCCCGCGCAGAGCGCCTTCCAGGGCTCCGGTTTCCAGAAGACCTACAGCTCCGGACTGAACTACAACCATGTGCTGAGCGCCACGCTGCTGACGGAATTCCGCATCGGCGTGGCGCATTATCATAACGAAGCGCGCCAGTCCGATTACGGCAAGAACGATTCCACCGCCATCGGCGTGAACGGCGTGAACGTCAATGAGTTCACCAGCGGTTTCGTCGGTATCAGCATCGGCAATTTCACCAGCCCGCTCGTGGGTTACTCGGCCAGCCTCCCCTGGATTCGCGCCGAAGCGAACATCGATCTGGTGAACTCCTGGACGAAGATCCTTCGCAACCACACCATCAAGTGGGGCGCGGACGTGCGCCGCATCCGCGACGATCTTTTACAGGATCAGACCTTCAGCCCCCGCGGTCTGATCACCTTCGGCACCAACCAGACTTTCGCGCCGGGAGCGCCGGGCGGCACCGGCGTGGCCAACGACATGGCGAGTTTCCTGCTGGACGTGCCCAGCCAGGTGGCGCGCGACGTCAATACCTACTTCCCCGCCCTGCGCGCCTGGCAGGTCTTCTCGTACGTGGCCGATAGCTGGCAGGCGACTCCGCGCCTCACCATCAATCCCGGCGTGCGCTGGGAGTTCTACCCGCCGACGCCGCCGCAGTTCGCGGGCGGCTTCTCCAACTACAACTTCGTGGACAACACCCTGACCATCGCGGGAGTGGGCGGCGTGCCGAACGACCTGGGCGTGAAGACGCGCTACAAATATTTCTCGCCGCGCTTCGGGGCGGCCTACCGGCTGACCAATACCACCGTGATGCGCGCCGCTTTCGGACTGAGTTTCACGCCGTTTCCGGATAATAACTGGGCCTACAACTTCCCGGTCCGCGCCAACAATCAATACAACACCCTGGGAGGCAACAGCTATGCTCCGGCGGCTTTTCCGGATGGCTCGCTCGCTACGTTCGAGCGCGGCTTCCCGGCGGTCCCGCCCATCGCCGTGCCCTCGAATGGCATTATCACGAATCCGGATCCCACGTCGGCCTACAACATTATTCCGCTGAATTACCGCAATCCGTACGTGGAACAGTGGAATTTCGCGGTCGGCCAGGCCCTGCCGTACCACTTCACGCTGGATGTCGCGTACGTCGGCAATCATGGCGTGGGCACGCCGGCCGCGACGAATCTGAATGCGGGCCAGGTGCTGGGCGCGGGCTCCAAAGGGCAGCCGCAGTACCCGCGGACGGCGAATTCAATCCAGTACTTCCGCGGTCTTTCGTCCATGTACAACGGTCTGCAGATCAAGCTCGACAGGGGCTACAGCAAAGGACTCCGCATCACCACGGCATTCACCTGGAGCAAGGCCATGGACTTTCAGACCGGCGACGACGGCGGCTTGCTTTTCTACGTGGGACAGCAACGGAACTGGGCGAGAGCCGATTTCGACCGGACCCTGAACTACGTCCAGAGTTACATCTATGAATTGCCCTTCGGCAAGGGCAAAACGTGGCTGGCGCGGGGCATGGCCGGAAAAATCGTCGGCGGCTGGCAGGTCTCGGGCATCCTTTCGGCCCGGACCGGGACGCCGCTCACCTTCACCGATGGCGGCTCCCTCAGTTTACCGGGCAGCACCCAGACCCCGAACCAGATCGCGCCCATCGAAATTCTGCACGGCATCAACGTCGGGAATCCGTGGTTCAGCACCACCAGTTTCCAGACGCCGGTCGGCGCGGTATTCGGGACCCTGGGCCGCAACGTGATCAGCGGACCAGGGCTGTTCAGCATCAACGGCAAGGTGTCCCGTTCCATCACGCTCGGCGAAGCGCGCCGCTACACCCTGGACCTGCGCCTCGAGACGCTGAATCTGACAAACACCGCTCAGTTTGCAAATCCGCAGCTTTCCCACACCAATTCAAATTTCGGCTTCATCACCGGCACGCTCTCGACCGGCACCGGCGTGAACGGCACGGGCGGCGGACGAGTGGTGCAACTGGGGGCCAAAATCAGCTTTTGAGAAACCGCTCGGGTTGTAGCCGCCGGACTCGGCTGAACGGGTGGTTCCCCGGTCTGACGGCGCCGCGCCCGGCGGCTCCCGAGCTTCTGAAGCACCGGCGGAATTTCCGGCGGGTTCGCATTCCGGTGCATTCCTCCGGTTATTCGCACTTGCTATTCTGAAGGTATTTTCATATGACGATGTCGTTCACAACGCCCACCAGCACCGAACGGCTCAAGGCGGCGCGCGCCCTGGGACTCGAACCCGAGACCCTGATTCAAGCCTTCCGCCTGATGCAGACATCGCGCTTCATCGACGACCGCGAAATCCTGCTGAAGCGTCAGAATAAGATCTTTTTTCAGATCAGCGCCGCCGGCCACGAAGCCATCCAGATTGCCGCCGGCATGGTCTGCAAACCGGGTTTCGACTGGTTTTATCCCTATTACCGCGACCGCGCGCTCGCGCTGACCCTCGGAATGACGCCCCTCGACATGCTGCTGCAGGCCGTGGGCGCCGCCTCCGACCCGAGTTCCGGCGGACGCCAGATGCCTTCCCACTGGAGCGACGCGGCGAAGAACATCGTCTCGAGTTCCTCCGCGACGGGCACGCAGTTCACCCAGGCCGTCGGCTGCGCCGAAGGGCTGCGGATGCTCTATCCCAATGAGAACCGTATCGTCCTCGCCTGCTCTGGCGAAGGCGCCACCAGCGAAGGCGAGTTCTGGGAATCCATCAATCACGCCTGTTTGAGCCACGCGCCGGTCGTCTTCCTGATTCAGGACAACGGTTACGCGATCTCCGTGCCGGTGGAGAACCAGACGCCGGGCGGCTCCATCTCGAAACTCGTGAGCAACTTCCCGGGCCTGCTGACCATTGACGTCGACGGCACGGATTTCATTTCTTCCTACCGCGCGATGGGAACCGCGGCCGCTTACTGCCGTGAAGGCCACGGCCCCGCCCTGGTGCACGCGCACTGCACCCGCCCCTACTCGCACTCCCTCAGCGACGACGAACGGCTATATAAGACCGCGCGCGAGCGGCAGGACGAAGCCGCCCGCGATCCTCTGGTCACTTTCCCTCAGTTCCTGCTCGACGACGAACTGCTGTATCGCGAAGATATGGACCGCATGGTCCGCGAAATCCAGCACGAAGTATACGAGGACAGCAAGCGCGCGCTGCAGGCCGCCGCCCCTGAGCCCGAAACCGCCCTGGTGAACCTCTACTCGGAAACCGTGGACCCGGCCTCCGCCGCGTTTGACGATCCGGGCACTCCCGAGGGCGAGCCAAAAACCATGGCGGACCTGATCAATACGACGCTGAAAGAGGAAATGCGCCGCAATGACCGGGTCATCGTCTTCGGCGAGGATGTGGCCGACTGCAGCCACGAAGGCAATCTGCCGGAGGTCAAGGGCAAGGGCGGCGTTTTCAAGCTAACGGCGGGACTCCAGCTGGAATTCGGCAGCCACCGCTGCTTCAATTCCCCCATCGCCGAGGCCTCCATCGTGGGCCGCGCGTCCGGCATGGCCGCGGTGGGCCTGAAGCCGGTGGTCGAGATCCAGTTCTTCGATTACATCTGGCCCGCCATGATGCAGATCCGCGACGAACTCGCGTCTCTCCGTTGGCGCTCCAACGGGGGCTTCTCCGCTCCCATGGTCATCCGCGTGCCGATCGGCGGCTACCTGAACGGCGGCGCGATTTATCACAGCCAGTGTGGCGAGAGCACTTTCACTCACATTCCAGGACTCCGTGTCGTCTTCCCGTCCAACGCGGAAGATGCCGCGGGTCTTCTTCGCACCGCAATCCGCTGTGACGATCCCGTGCTCTTTCTGGAGCACAAAAAGCTCTACCGGGAGATGTACAACCGCGGACTCTGGCGCGGCCCGGATTTCCTGATTCCCTTCGGCAAAGCGCGCGTGGCGAAAGCGGGGAAATCCCTGACCGTTCTCACGTACGGCGCCGTGGTCCAAAAAGCGCTGCAGGCCGCGCTCGACGTGGAGAAATCGCACGAGCAGAAGGTGAGCGTGGAAGTGATCGATCTGCGCACGCTGAATCCCTATGACTGGGAAGCGATTGCCGCCAGCGTCCGCAAGACCAGCCGCGTCATCGTGGCGCACGAAGACACGCTGAGTTTCGGCTATGGCGCCGAGATCGCCGCGCGCATTTCCGACGAACTCTTTTCCTGCCTCGACGCGCCGGTGCGGCGCGTGGCCGCCCTCGATACCTGGGTCGGCTACCATCCGCAGCTCGAAGCCCGGATTCTGCCGCAGACGGACGATCTGGTCCGCACCATCGGCGAACTCCTCGCGTACTGATTTTTTTCAACCTCCTGAAACAGCAGGCAGGGCAGCCGCACTCTGTATACGAAAAGAGGCGTTTGAACTTCTTTCCGGTTCACGGCCAGCCTGGAGGAGGCAGCCGCGCGCTCAGGTTTGACGTGACTTTTCACGTCACCGCTGGATTCTCGGAGGTTCCGGCGGTTTTTTGTCGGTGACGAAAGGGAGACGTCCGGAGGCGTTTCCCTTTTGCATTTCCCCCGTGCTGTAATCTCCCCATTGCAACCCGGCGCCGTGACCGGATGCGATAAACTCGGCAACAGTATGCCGACAAGAAGAGACTTTCACAAGATGGTGGGCGGCGCGCTCGCCGCCACGCTGCCCGCCTCCAGCCTGCTTTTGGCCAAGCCCAATTCCGTGGTGCGCGGGGTGCAGATCGGCGCGCAGTCGTACAGCTTTCGCACCATGCCCCTCGAAGGCGCCATTAAA
The DNA here is from genome assembly GCA_903851195.1 of uncultured Acidobacteriia bacterium. Classification (GTDB taxonomy): domain Bacteria; phylum Acidobacteriota; class Terriglobia; order Bryobacterales; family Bryobacteraceae; genus BOG-234. The sequence continues at coordinate 41,802 of CAINNJ010000017.1, read as the reverse complement.
GCCATGGCCGACATCGGGCTGAGCGAGTGTGAACTCTATCAGGGCCACGCCGAACCGGCCGGCATGAAGCGAGACGAGTTGCGCAAATGGCGCGAGACGGTTGACCTCGACCATTTCCATAAAATCGCCGCGCAATTCAAACAGGCCGGCGTGAAACTCTACGCGTATAACTACAGTTTCCGCCCGGATTTTTCCGACGCCGAACTGCAGCGCGGCTTCGACATGGCCAAGGCTCTGGGAGTAAAGAACATCACCGCCTCTTCCACGGTTCCCATGGGCGAAAAGATGTTTCCCTACTGCGAAAAGAACGGCATCGCGGTCGCCTTCCACGGCCACTCCCGCATGACCGAAGGCGAGTTCGCCTCTCCCGAAAGCTTCGCCAAAGCCATGGAAGGCCGCTCGAAGTGGATCAAGATCAATCTCGATATCGGCCACTTCTGGGCGGCGGGCTTCGACCCGGTGGAGTTCCTCGATAAACACCACGCCGACATTGTCACCATCCACGTCAAAGACCGTAAAAAGGATCAGGGCGATAACATGCCGTTCGGCGACGGCGATACGCCGATCGGGCCCGTGCTCAAGGTGCTGCGCGACAAAAAATACGCAATTCCGGCGAACATCGAGTACGAGTACAAGGGCGCCGCGGATCCTCAGACCGAAGTCGCGAAGTGCTACCAGTATTGCCGCAAACTTCTGGAAGCGTAGCGAATTAATCCCGCAGCCAGTCGTGCGAATGTTTCTCGAGCGCGATTCGCACCAGCTGGCTGCGGGTTCTCACCCCGGTTTTGTCGAACAACTGCTGCAACACCGTCTTCACCGAACTTTCCGATAGCTGCAAACGCCCCCCGATCTCTTTATTCGAGAGCCCTTCGAACACGGCTTTGAGAACCGACCGTTCGCGCGCCGTCAGCAGTTCGGCCGATTGCTGCTCTTCGGCGCGCGTGGTGGCCCCTGTCACCAGGGACTGAACGGCGCGCGAATCCAGCCACATCCCCCCCGCGGCCACCTTGCGAATCGCTTCCACCAGCTGAGCGGGCGGACTGTGCTTGAGAAAAACGCCCGCCGAGCCCTGCTCGAAAGCCCGCAGCGTGCCGGCGTCGCTCAGCCCCGCCGTCACCATGAGAATGCGCGCGGCATACCCGCGCCGTTTCGCCTCGCCGAGCAGCGCCGTGCCCTGCTCATCGCCCAGATCGTAATCGAGCAGCACCACGTCGATCGGCTCCCGCTCCAGCACATCCAGCGCTTCGGAAACCCGCGCGCACGTCGCCGCAATGACGAATTCCGGTTCGGCCTCAAGCAACCGGCTCAGACTCTCGCGGAACAGACTGTGATCGTCCACGAGCAGAATCCGGATCTGTGTCATAAGCTTCTTTCCCGAGACCGGAACGCGCCAGTTCCACCACAAAACTGGCCCCGTCCGGCTCCGGCTCGAATTTCAAATCGCCGCGAAACGATCGCATGAAAGCCCTCGACAGATAGAGCCCCAGACCCGTGGCGGCCGCCTGCTGCTGAAACGGCCGGAAAAGGCGGTCCGGATAGCTCACGCCGCAGCCCGTATCGCGAAATCGAACGGACACGCGGCGCGCGCCGGTCTCGGTCGTGATGGTGAGTTCCCGAAGCTCCCTCCCGCGCATCGCGCGCTCACTGTTGCGCGTCAGATTCAGGAACACCTGCATCAGGCTCTGGCGGTCCGCCTGCACGCTCGGCAGCGAAGCCGCGACATTCCAGTTCAGCCGCACATCCTGTTCGCTCAGCGCCGATTCGACCACGATTCGAAGTTCTTCGAGCAGCGAAGACAGATCCACGCTGGCGACCTGATCCGTCGTATGGCGCAGTTCCATGGCCGCGATCTGTTCCAGAGCGAGAATCAGACTGCCCAGCGCTTCGAAATCCTTGCTGCCGTTCAGCGAACCGCCGCGGGCCAGATTGCTGTGGGCCATCGCAATGGCGCCGCAGACGTTCCGGATCTCGTGCGACACGGCCGCCACCAGAATCCGCGATCCGGCCAGCAGCTGATTGAGCCCGATTTCCTCCCGGTTCCGCAAATCTTCCGATGTGTCCACCACCATAGCCGCCAGACGCGCGCCGGCGCTTGTCTGGTAGGTGGAAAACCAGAGGTCGGCCAGAAAGACTTCGCCGGAGGCGCGATGCCCCCGGCACTGCATGGCGGTGCGGAAAGGAGCATGGTCTTTGTCGGGCGCCGGCACGTTGCCCAGCGACGGCAGAAATTCGTGAACCGAACGCCCCGCCAGACTCCCCTGCGGCACTCCGAACAAACGATGCGCCGCTTCGTTGGCCAGCAGAATCCGGCCGTCCGAAGTGGAGGTGAAAACGGCCGCCGGGCTGCTTTCCACCAGCACTTTTAACTGCTCCTCGGCTTCCGCGCGCGCCTTAGCCTCGCGCTCGATATCTTCCAGATGACGCTGGGCCAGCTGCCGGCTGCGGCCCGCTTCATACACGAACAGCCCCATGCAGAGAAAAGCGGCGAAAATCAGAATGTCGCGCGGAATGGCGACCAGCGAAACCCAGTCGTAACTGTCGAACAGCTCCGTCAGCAGGGCGCAAACCGCTGCCGCAAACGCGATCGCCCCCCGGTTCAGCACGCTGCCGAACAGCAGCATGGGAAAAAGATACAGGAAGCCGAGCGGCACGTTGCCCTCGATGCGCCAGTCGACCACTGCGATTACGGCTACCATGAACGCAGCGCGTAACAGCACAGCAGTACGGCTACCTCGGACCAGAAATGACAGCATGGGAAACGGAGTGGAAGGGAGGAACCCGCCTGCCCGATTCTCCATCTTATGCCGTGCGGCCGAAAACATTAATCGATAATCCGAAAGATGTCAAGAGATTGGCCGAAAGATGGATCTTAACATCGAAAGATTGCCGCAACAGGACCCGCCCGGCGGCTACATTGAAAGTTGCTCCTGAATCAGCCCCGCAGATCCGCCTGGCCTGGCGCGTGGGTCGTACTGGCGGGTTGTCTCACCAACACTCTCTTCGCGCAGCAACCGCTCACCTGGCAGCAGCTCCGGGCCAGATTTGAAGCCTCCAATCCCAACCTGCGGGCCGGCCAGCTTTCCATCGACGAAGCCCGCAGCCTGGAAATCACGGCGTTTCTGCGGCCGAATCCGGATCTCACGGTCTCGACCGACGGCACCCAGCTTCTCCCCTACAAAGGCGTTTATCGGCCCCTCGCCGGAACGCAGTACGGCAGCAGCGTCAGTTACCTGCATGAGCGTGAACGCAAACGCGAACTGCGGCTCGAAAGCGCCGTCAAAGGCACCGCGATCGCCCGCTCGGAACAGGAAGACATGGTTCGGAATCTCCTGTTTACCCTCCGCGGCGCTTTCAATCAGGTGTTGCGCGCGCGTGCCGTGCTGGCTCTCGCCCAGGAAAACCTGAGTTACTACGACAACTTCCTGAAAGTCAGCCGCGACCGTCTGAACGCCGGCGACATTTCGCGCGTGGATCTCGACCGCCTGGAGCTGCAACGGATTCAGTATGAATCGGATATCCAGACCTCACTGGTCAATCTGCGCACCGCGAAAATTCAGTTGCAGCAGTTACTCGCCGACCGCGTCCCGGTGGACCAGTTCGACGTCACCGGACCGTTCGACTTCGAGGAAAACGCCCGCGCGCTTGAAGAGTTCCGCAATATCGCGCTCGAAGCGCGCCCGGATCTCAAAGCGGCCTTGCAGACGCTGGAAAAAGCCCGTACGGATCATGCCCTGGCGGTGGCGAACGGCTCCACCGACCCGACCTTCAGCGGCTGGGTGACGCACAACCCGTCATTCAACAATCCCTTCGACAACAACACAATCGGCGCCAGCGTCACCATACCGCTGCGCATCTTCGATAAGAACCAGGGCGAGAAGGAGCGCACGGCGATCGACATCCGGCGCAACCAGCGGCTCCAGGAAGCCGCGGCGGCGCAGGTCTTCAGCGATGTCGATACCGCGTACGCCACGCTGAACGGCAATCTCGAGTTGTTGCGGCCTTACAAAACCCGCTATCTCGAACAGGCGGCGCGCGTGCGCGACACCATTGCTTTCGCTTACCAGCGCGGCGGCGCGTCGCTGCTCGATTTTCTCAACGCGGAAAACGATTACCGCAGCATTCGTCTGAACTATCTCAATCTTGTGGGCGCTTATATGACGGCGGCGAGCCAACTGAATCTCGCGGTGGGCCGGGAGGTGATTCAGTGAGCCGGAAAACGTATTTGCAGTTTTTGCTGTGTGGTGGATTGGCGCTCGCCGCGGCGGGCTGCGGCAAAGAGAAAAAGGCGGACGCGGCTGCCGAAGCGCCGCCCGCCAATCCGGTCGTCGAACACGTGGGCGACACCGGCAGCGTGAAGGTAGACCATCCGGAACACTTCCCGGTCGTGGAAGCCGGCAAGTACACTGCGCCCGCGGAACTGAATGTGACCGGGTCCGTGATGCCGGATGTCTCGCGCGCCATTCCCGTGATCTCCATCGCCAGCGGACGCATCCTCGAAGTCCACGCGAAACTGGGCGACACCGTGACCAAAGGCCAGTTGCTCATGCGCGTGCAGAGCGCCGATATCTCGGGCGCTTTCTCCGATTACCGCCAGGCACAAGCCGACCTCACGCTGGCCAAATCGCAACTCGACCGCGCGAAAATCCTGCTCGATAAAGGCGCCATCGCGCAAAAAGATTACGACGTCGCCGCGAACGTCGCCGAAAAGGCGGCGGTGACCGTCGAAAGCATTCAGGAACGTATCCGCGTGCTCGGCGCCGACCTGAACAAGCCGTCTTCCATCGTGGATATTCTCGCGCCCATCTCCGGTGTGATCACCGATCAGCAGGTCACCACGGCGGCCGGCACGCAGGGCTTGGCCTCGCCGAATCCGTTCACTATTTCCGACCTCACCAGCGTCTGGATCGTCTGCGACGTTTTCGAGAACGATCTGAAGAATGTGCGCCTCGGCGAATCCGCCACCGTACGCCTCAACGCCTATCCGGATCAGGTGTACTCCGGCCGGATCAGCAACATCGGCCCGGTCCTCGATCCCAGTCTGCGCACCGCCAAGGTCCGGCTGGAGATGAAAAATCCGGGCAATATGCGGATGGGAATGTTCGTCACGGCCACCTTCCGGGGCTCGGCCAGTCAGGTCCACGCCGTGGTGCCCGCCACCGCCGTGCTGCATCTGCACGATCGCGACTGGGTCTATGCCCCCACCGGAGCCAACACCTACAAACAGGTGGAAGTGACGGGCGGCAAAATGCTGCCGCAGAACATGCAGGAAATCCTCTCCGGTCTGGCGCCGGGCGACAAAGTGGTCACCAACGCCCTGGTGCTGCAGAACACGACGGACCAGTAGTTCGAAAAGCGAAGCGAATCATGATCCGAGCCCTTGTAGATTTCGCTCTGAACAATCGTTTTCTGATTGTGCTGGCCACCCTGCTCCTGCTGATCTGGGGCGGCATTTCGTTCCACAATCTGCCGGTGGAAGCCTATCCGGACGTGGCCAATAACTATGTCCAGATCATCACGCAGTGGCCTGGCCGCGCTGCCGAGGAAGTGGAACAGCAGGTCACCACGCCGCTTGAAACCGTGATGAACGGCATCCCGCATCTGGACCATCTGCGTTCGGTCTCCATCTTTGGCCTCTCCAGCCTGAACCTGATCTTCGACGACGAATCCCTGAACGCCGAGAATCGCCAGAAAGTGCTGGAGCGCCTCACCCAGGTGAACCTGCCGGCCGGACTGCAGCCGCAGATCGGTTCGGATTACAGCCCGGTGGGCCAGATTTATTTCTATACGCTGAAGAGCACCAATCCGAACGTCGATCTGATGAGCCTCAAGTCCCTGCAGGACTGGGTAATCGTGAAGCAGTTCAAGTCCGTGCCGAACGTGGTGGACGTGTCGAGTTTCGGCGGCACCACCCGCGAGTATCAGGTCAAAGTCAATCCCGACAAACTGATCGCCTACGGCCTGAATATCGGCCAGGTGGAACAGCAACTGGCGAACAATAACATCAACGCCGGCGGCAGTTTCATCGAGCAGGGCCTGCAGCAGATCAACATCCGCGCCGTGGGTCTGGTGAAGGATGTCAAAGACATCGGAGACACCGTCATCAAGGCCCAGAACGGCACCGCGATTCACGTTCGCGATATCGCCACCGTTGAACAGGGGCCCCGCATCCGCCTCGGCAAGGTGGGCAAGGCAATCCACCACGAAGACGGTCATATTCTCGACAACAACGACGTGGTCCAGGGCCTGGTGCTGCTGCGCAAAGGCGCGGACTCGGATTCCACGCTGATCGGCATCCATGACAAAGTCAAGGAACTGAACGATCACATTCTGCCCCCCGGCGTGAAGATCGTCTCGCATCTGGACCGCAGCGAACTCCTGGCGTACACCACCCACACGGTGCTGCATAACCTGACCGAGGGCATCATCTTAGTCGCGGTGATCCTGTTTATCTTTCTGGGGAACATCCGCGGCGCGCTGATTGTGGCGCTGACGATTCCCTTCTCGCTCTTGTTCGCGGCCATCTGTCTCGACCTGAATAAAATTCCCGCGAACCTGCTGTCGCTCGGCGCGCTCGATTTCGGCATGGTGGTGGAAGGCGCGGTCGTGATGGTGGAAAACATCATCGGCCACATGGCGCACCGCCGCAGCGGTTCCGGCCCGGCGATCCGTTCCATCCGCGAAGCCGCGCATGAAGTGCAGCGGCCCGTGTTTTATTCCATCGGTATTATCATTACGGCTTACATCCCGATCTTCACGCTGCAACGCGTGGAAGGGCGCTTGTTCAAGCCAATGGCTTGGACGGTGTCATTCGCGCTGATCGGCGCACTGCTCTTCGCCATGCTGATCGCGCCGGTATTGAGCAGCTTCTTGTTTCGCGGCGATGTGAAGGAGTGGAAAAATCCGCTGGTGACCGCGATGACAGCCGGCTACCGATGGCTTCTGCAGCACGCCATCCGGCTACGCTGGATTACGCTCGCCATCGCCGCCGGATCCTTCGGTGTCTCGGTGTGGCTCCTGACCAGCGGCGCCATCGGCTCGGAATTCCTGCCGCATCTCGACGAAGGCGCCATCTGGGCCCGCGCCACACTGGCGCCCAGCACCGGCCCGCAGTCCGGCATCGCCCTGATGGACCGCGCCAGGCTGATCATCGCCTCGTTCCCCGAAGTCCGCCAGGTGGTTTCGCAGATCGGGCGGCCGGACGACGGCACCGACACCACCGGTTTCTTCAACACCGAATACTTCATCGACCTCAAGCCCAAGGAACAGTGGCGTCCCGTCTTCGCCGAGAACAAAGAAGAGCTGATTGCGGCGCTGAACCGGGAGCTCGAAAAGATTCCCGGCGCCTTGTGGAACTTCTCGCAGCCCATCGCCGACAACATGGAAGAAGCAGTCAGCGGCGTCAAAGGCCAGCTCGCCATCAAGATCTACGGGGACGATCTCAGCACGCTGGAAGCGAAAGGCGGCGAAATCGTCAACGTGATGCGCACCATCAAAGGCGTGGCGGATCTCGGTCTGTTCCGCGTGATCGGCCAGCCCAACCTGCAGTTCGAGGTCGACCGCGCGCAGGCCGCCCGCTACGCGATGAACGTCGCGGACGTGCAGGATGCCATCGAAACCGCCGTCGGCGGCAAGGCCGTGACGCAGGTGCTGCAGGGCGAACAACGTTACGACCTGGTGGTTCGCTACGACACCCCGTACCGCAGCACGAAGGAAGAAATCGAAAACATTCGGCTCGTCTCCCCGTCCGGAGAGCGCGTTTCCCTGGCCCAGCTTTGCAAGGTCCGTGTGCTCGATGGCGCTTCGGAAATCTATCGCGAGGGGAACTCCCGCTACGTCGCGCTGAAATACAGCGTGGAAGGCCGGGATCTGGGCAGCACCGTGGAAGAGGCGATCGCCAAGGTCACCAGGCAGGTGAAGCTGCCGGTCGGTTATCACGTGGACTGGGCCGGCGAGTATGAGAGCGCCAAGCGCTCCCAGCGCCGCCTGATGATCGTGGTGCCCATCACGCTCATGGTGATCTGCCTGATTCTCTACACCATGTTCAACTCCGTCAAGTGGGTGCTGCTGATCATCGCCAACGTGGCGATGGCGCCGCTGGGCGGACTGCTCGCGCTGCTCTTCACCGGCGTCCACATGAGCGTGTCTTCGGGCGTCGGATTCCTCGCGCTCTTCGGCGTTTCCGTGCAGACCGGCGTCATCATGCTCGAATACATCAACCAGCTCCGCGCGCGCGGCGAGCCGATTCTGGAAGCCGCCATCGATGGCTCCGTGAAACGTCTCCGCCCCATCATGATGACCATGCTGGTGGCGAGCGTCGGGCTGCTGCCGGCGGCGCTCTCGCGCGGCATCGGTTCGGATTCGCAGCGTCCCTTCGCTATTGTGATTGTGGGTGGCCTGATGGCGGCGCTGATCCTCGGTGTGTTCCTGCTGCCCACCCTGTATGTCTGGGTGGCGAGCGACAAAGACGTCCTGCCCGCGCCCGAAGGAGAGCACGAGTAAAGATGACCCGCGAGGCCGTTCGGGCGGCGATAGAACTGACCGGAATTGTGCCGGCGATCCGCGTTCATTCCGCGGAAGAAGCTTTATTCGCGGCGGAGACCGTCTTCAAAGGCGGGCTGCACGTTCTCGAACTGACGATGACCGTGCCCGGCGCCACCGACGTCATCAAACAACTGCGGAAGAGCCATCCGGACCTGCTGGTCGGGGCGGGTACCGTCCTTGATGTTGATACCGCCGCTGCTTGCCTCGATGCCGGCGCGGCGTTCCTCACCAGCCCCGGCTTCGAGCCTTCCGTGCTGGAGTTCGGCGTGAAGCGCAACGTCACGGTGATCCCCGGCGCGCTCACACCCACCGAAGTCATGATGTCCTGGAAGGCCGGCGCCGATTTCGTGAAGGTGTTTCCGTGCGCTCCCGTGGGCGGCCCCAGCTATATCCGCGCCTTGAAAGCGCCGTTCCCGAATGTCCCGATGATCGCTTCGGGCGGCGTCAACCAGCAGACCGCGGGGGATTTTATCCGCGCCGGCGCCGTGGCGCTGGGAATTCGGGAAGAACTCATTCCCCCGGAGGCGGTGGCCAATCGCGACCGCCAGTGGATCGGCGAACTGACGCATCGTTTTCAGGCGATTGTGAAGCGGGCCAGGGGCGGCCGGCCCGCCTGAGCTTCAGAAATCGTACTGGTCGATATTGGCCTTCGTGAACACCAGCGGCTTGCCGAGCACCACCTGATCGCCATCGATCCCGATCCTGCCCAAACGCCCGGCGTCGATCGACGTCGCGCCCGGCCTCAGCGTGCCGTCCACTGCCATCTTCGACGCCTGCACCACCAGATACCCCAGATTCCCCGTGTTCCACAACACCACGGATTCCGCGATCCCCGCTTTCACATACGGCTTGCACATATTCGGCAGCGAGAGGCCGGTGACCTTCACATCCTGGCGTCCGGACTGCTTCACGGCTTCGGCCGCCCCGGGCACGGCAGGCGCGGAAATCGCCATAATCAGCTTCATCTTCGGATACACCTTCATCAGCGTCTGCGCTTCGGAAAACGCCCGGTTCCGGTCGTCGTCACTGGGGCGGATGGTGATGAGATTCAGCTTCGGGTACTTCGCGGCCACGCGGGCTTTAATGAACTTAATCCACTCGTTCTGATTCGCCGCCGTCAGCGCGCCGGTGATGATGGCGAAATCGCCCTCGCCACCCATAATGCGGTTGGCCTCGTCGGCGAGCGTATCGCCGATCCCCTGCGGAGTCGCCTGGTTGACGAAGAAATCGCGCGCGTCCGGCTGCGCGTCGGCGTCCCACGTCAGCACTTTGATTCCCTTCGCGCGCGCTTTACGCAGCACCGTGGAAAGCCCCGGCGCATTCACCACCGCCACGGAAATCGCATCCACCCCGCGCGTGATCCAGGCCTCCACCACTTCGTTCTGCTTGGCCGGATCGAGGTCGGTGGGACCGTCCCAGATCAGGTCCGCCCCGATCTGTTTCGCGGCCTCTTCAGCCCCCGCGCGGCAACTGACGAAATACGGATCGCCCTTGGCCTTCGGCATCACCGCGAGTGTCAGGCGCTTCGCCGGAACGGCCGATCCCGCGCCTCCCGAAGCCGCGGGCCGCACCGACTGCACCAGCCACCAGTTGCTGCCCGCCACAATCAGCGAGCCCGCGAGGATCACGGCGCTCAGCACCGCCAGTTGTGAATTCTTCATTTCCTCTTCCTCCGTGCCATCTTCCTGTGTAACAGCGGTACCCGCTGCCGCGCGTCCGACCGACCGCCGTCCGATGGCGATTGTCGACACCAGAATCGCGCTGGTCAGAATGCCCGCCAGTTCCGCCGGAAACGCGGAAACGCGGAGTCCGTTTTGCAGCACCACAATGGCGCCCAGACCGAGCAGCGTGCCCCAGATGCTGCCCCGGCCGCCCATGATCTCCGTCCCGCCCAGCACCACGGCCGTGATCGCCAGCAGTTCATAACCGGTGCCCGCGTCGGACCGCGCCTGCCCCAGATGCGCGACATAGATCAGCGACGCCACCGCGGCCGTGAAACCGGAAAGCGTGTACACCAGCGCCAGCCGGCGGTTCACCGGAATGCCCGCCCAACGCGCGCCGTCGGACGCAAAGCCGATCGCCCGCAGCGCGCGGCCATAGATGCTGCGGTGCAGCAGCAGCCAGTAGAACGCCGCGAACAGCAGGAACAGTGGTGTCTGCGCGGGCACTAGGCCGCCCAGATAGCCCTGCCCCAAATACAGAAATCCCGGCGGAAACTGCGAGAAATTATCCACCCCGCGCGTCAGCCCTTCCGCGATGCCGCGAAAAAGCGAGTACGTGCCCAGCGTGACAATGAGCGGCGCGCCGCCGAAACGTGTGATCACCAGAGCGTTGAGCGCTCCGCCCAGCAGTCCGGCCAACAAGGTACAAGCCGCCGCGGCCGCGATGGGCAGATGCAGATCCCGCCAGAGATAACCGAACACCACGGCGCAGAGGCCCATCATGCTGCCCACCGAAAGATCGATGCCGCCACTCACGATCACCGGCGTCAGCGCCAGCGCGAGCAGGCCGAGTTCGACGCCAAGCCGGACGACTTCGAACGCATTCGCGGCGGAAAAAAAGTTCGGCCCCGTGAACGCGAAGACCGCCACTTCGAGCACGATCAAAAATGCAAGCGCCCGTTCGCTCCCGGCCCGGTTTTCAACGCGCATGGGCCTTCATCTTCCGCGACGTGGTCACGCGCTCCAGCACGATAGCGCCCAGAATAATCGCGCCCTGAATCGCCTTCTCCCAGAACGCATTGATCCCCAAAAACGTCAGCGCCGGGGCGATCACCGCGAGCACGCTCGCCCCCAGCAGCGTGCCCCAGGTGTTCCCTCGTCCGCCCGTAATTGACGTCCCGCCGATCACCACCGCCGAGATCGCCTTCAGTTCCAGCCCCGCGCCCGCGCCGCTCTGAATCTCCGAAAACCGCACCGAATCGAGCAGTGCCGCGATCCCCGTCAGCGCGCCCAGCAACGTGAACACGCCGAACGACACAGCGGAAACCGGAATTCCCGCCAGCCGCGCCGATTCCCGCTGCGAACCCACCGCATACACCGCGCGTCCCGCCTGCACATTGCGCAGCGCCCAGACCATGACGCCGAACAGCAGCGCCGCACAGACCAGAATCGCCAGTTCGCCCTGCGCTTGCCCGAACCCCATCCACTGGAACCCGGCCGGCAGACCCTGCACCCACGCTCCCTGCGTGAACCAGCGCAGCAACTCGCGCCAGAACGCCATGGCCGCCAGCGTCGCCACAATCGAAGGCACGCCCAGCCAGGTCACCAGCGCGCCATTGATCCCGCCCATCACCGCGCCCGCCCCAGCCGTCAGCAGCGCGACGAAAGGCAAAGGCACTCCCGCTTTCGCCAGCAAACCCGCCACCACGCTCGCCACCGCGAACTGCGAACCCACCGACACATCGATCTCACCCGCGAGAATCACCACCGTCATCCCCAGCGCAATAATCAGCGCGGGAGCATTGATCACGGCAATATCCCGGATATTCGAACCCGCGAAAAAGCCCGGCGCGCGCCAGGCCAGCACGGCCAGCAAAACAGCCCAGAAAATCGCGATCGCAACGGCGCGCTGTCTCATGGCGTTCATGGTCACCCCAGCGCCAGTTCCAGAATCGATTCCGCCGTCGCCGCCGCGCGGTCCATCACGCCCGTGACACGCCCGCCGCGCATCACCGCCACCCGGTCGCTCATCCCCAGAATCTCCGCCAGTTCCGACGAAATCATCACGATCGCCAGCCCCGCCTCCGCCAGATCGCACATGATGCGATGGCATTCCGCCTTTGCGCCCACGTCGATCCCCTGCGTGGGCTCGTCCAGAATCAGCACCCGTGGCTCGGTGGCGATCCAGCGGGCGATCGCGACCTTCTGCTGATTGCCGCCCGATAACGACGACACCGGCGCATCGATCCCGTCCGTCTTCACGCCCAGCCGGGAGACCCACGTCTCGGCCAGCGCGTTCTCCGCCGCGCTCTGCAGCAACCCGCCCTTCGCGATGCGCTGCAGAATCGCCAGCGTCGCATTGGCGCGAACCGGCAGTTCGGCCACCACGCCATGCCGCCTGCGATCCTCCGGCACATACGCGATACCGGCCCGAATGGCGTCTTCCGGCTTCTGAATCCTTGCCTCACTGCCCGCCACGCGGATGCTGCCGCTGTCCGCGGGAGTCAAACCGAACAGCGTTTCCGCCAGTTGCGTCCGGCCCGCGCCCACCAGTCCCGCCACGCCCAGAATCTCGCCCGCGCGCACCTGCAGGGAAACATCGCGAATACCCGCCGCCGCGCTCGTCAGCCCGCGAACGTCCAGCACCGTCTCGCCGATCTTCACCGCGCGTTTCGGAAACACCGCCGAGAGTTCCCGCCCCGCCATCAGCCGGATCAGCGTGCGCACATCCGTGTCCGCCGCCTGTCGCGTCCCCATGGTTTCACCGTCGCGCAGCACCGTGATCCGGTCCGCGATCCGGCCCAGTTCTTCCAGACGATGAGAAATGTAAATGATGCCCGCGCCGCGCTCCCGCAGTTGCTGAAGAATGCCGAACAGCTTCTCGGTCTCCCGCTCCGTCAGCGACGCAGTCGGCTCATCCAGCACCAGCACGCGCACATTGCCGCCCAGCGCTTTGGCAATCTCCACCAGTTGCTGTTCGGGCATGCTCAGGCGGCCCGCCTCGCGTTCGGGATCGATCTCCGCGCCGATCGCCCGCAGCAGTTCCTTCGCCTGCGCGCGCCGCGCCCCCCGGTCGATGCGCCTCGCCAGCCCGCCCGGCTCATTCACCAGCGCGATATTCTCCGCCACCGTGAGATCCGGAAAAATCGCCGGCTGCTGATAAATGGCCGCGATGCCCAGCGCGCGCGAACGGTGCGGGCTGTTGTGTTCGATCACGCGGCCATCCAGTCGCACCACGCCTTCATCCGGCTGCACGGCCCCCGTCAGCACACGAATCAGCGTGCTTTTCCCCGCCCCGTTTTCGCCCACCAGCGCATGCACTTCGCCCGCGCGCAGATCGAACGAGACCTGCCGCAGCGCGCGCACGCCGCCATAGCGTTTTCCGATTCCGTGAGCTTCCAGCAGGGGTGCGGCAACAGCCTTCGAAACAACCAATGGCCGATTATACTTGCTGGTGTGCATCACTTCCTCAGTACCCGGCACGTGGATTGATCGGCAACCCTCCATCCCTCGCCGCCTTCTTCGCCCTCTGGAGTAACAACCGCGGCGACTACCTGCATTACGAAGGCGATCTGGCCGCCGGACGCCTCACCTATGCGGAAACCGCGCGCCTGGCCTCGGCCTTCGCCGCGCGCCTGCGAACGGCGGACATCGCGAAGGGCGACCGCGTCCTCTTCTGGGGCGAGAACCGCCCGGAGTGGATCGTCGCGCTCTGGGGCTGCCTGCTCGAAGGCGTGGTCGCGGTGCCCATCGATTTCCGCTCTTCCGGCAGCGTGGTGGAACGGATCGCCGGAATCGTAGCGGCGAAAGCGCTGCTGCTGGGCGAGGGCCTGCAGCCTCCTGCCGCCCTGCCCTGCCCGGTCTGGCCGCTGCGCAGCGCCCTCGAAGGCACCGGCGATACCCAACCTTTCGCGCCCGCCGAACCCGCCGAACTGGCCGAGATCCTGTTCACCTCCGGCGCCACCGGCGACCCCAAAGGCGTCACCATCACGCACCGCAACATCCTCGCAAACCTGAAGCCCATCGACCACGGCATTGATAAATACCGCAAATACATGGGCCCGTTCAAGCCCATTCGTTTCCTGAATCTTCTGCCCCTGAGCCACATGTTCGGCCAGGCGATGGCCGCGTTCATTCCCGCCATGCTGGAAGGCGACGTCTACTTCACCTCCGGCTACGGCCCGCGCGACGTCATCCATCTGATCCACCGCCGCCGCATCTCCGTGCTGGTCTGCGTGCCGCAAATGCTGGAACTGCTGCGTTATGAAATCCAGCAGGCCGTGCCGGAATCGAAGGAGCCGCCCCGCGGTTCCAAATGGTATGGCCGCTGGTGGCAGTACCGGCGCGTGCACCAACGCTTCGGCTGGAAATTCTGGAGCTTCGTCGTGGGCGCCGCCCCTCTCGATCCGGAACTGGAGGAGTTCTGGCGCAAGCTCGGCTACGTGGTCATCCAGGGCTACGGGCTTACCGAGACCGCCCCCGTCGCCACGCTGAATCATCCGTTCGAGACGAAAAAGGGCACCGTCGGCAAAGCCATTTCCGGCGTCGAAATCCGCATCTCACCCGAAGGCGAAGTCCTGCTGCGCGGCGAAAACGTCACGCCCGGCTATTACGGCCAGACCGATGCCGGCATTCTCGACGCCGAGGGCTGGCTCCACACCGGCGACATCGGCGAACTCGATGCCGACAAACGTCTGCGCATCCTCGGCCGCCGCAAGGAAATGATCGTTTCGCCGGATGGCCTGAACGTGTTCCCCGAAGACGTGGAGCGCGCGCTCAACGCCCAGCCGGGTGTCCGGGAATCCGCCGTCGTGGCCGCAAAGCAGGGCGCGCGCGAACAGGTACACGCGGTGCTGGTGCTCGATGCGGGCACCGATCCCGAGTCCGTCATCGCCGCGGCCAACGCGTCCCTCGAATCGCACCAGAGAGTGCGCGGCTTCTCCCTCTGGCCGCATGCCACGCTGCCGCGCACCTCCGGCACAAAGAAGCTGAAGCGGACCGAGGTCTCGAACTGGCTGGCGGGCATCGCCGTGCCTTCCGCCGCGGCCAAATCCGATTCCGTGGAAGACATCCTGCGCAAGTATGCCGGTGCCCGCCAGATCACCGCCGACAGTTCGCTCGACGATCTCGGCCTGAGTTCGCTCGACCGTATTCAACTGCTCATGGAACTCGAGCAGCGCACCGGCAACCGCATCGGCGAAACACAATTCGCCCAGGCCCGCACCGTCGCGGACCTCACCCGCGTGCCGCCTTCCGGCGCGCCCGTCACGGCGGAAACTTTCGAATTCCCCGAGTGGAACCGCACCGCACCGGCGCGATTGGTGCGCCGCGTCGCCCTGCCCGGCTTCATCCTTCCGCTCGCCCGCGCCTTTGCGTGGATCCGGACCGAAGGTCTCGAAAACCTCGCCACCATCGACGGTCCCGTGATCTTCGCCGCCAATCACCAGAGCCATTTCGACGTGCCCGCGATCTTCTGGTCCCTCCCGGCAAAGTGGCGCTACCGGGTCGCGCCCGCCATGGCGCGCGAGTTCTTCGACGCGCACTTCCACCCCGAACGCCACACGAAGACGGAGCGCTTCACCAGCGGCCTGAACTTCGTGCTCGCTTCCCTGGTCTTCCAGGCCTTCCCCCTGCCCCAGCGCGAAGCCGGAACGCGGGAGGCGCTTCGCTACGCGGGAGAACTGCTCTCCGACGGCATCTCGATCCTGATCTTCCCCGAAGGCAAGCGCACCGACCATGGCGAGATTCTTCGTTTCCAGCCAGGCGTCGGCATGCTGGCGTCCCGCCTCCGCGTGCCGGTCATTCCCGTGCGTCTGGAGAATCTGGAAAAGGTGCTGCACAAAGACGCGAAGATGGCGACGCCGGGAAGAGCGCGGGTAAAATTCGGCCCGGCCCTGTACCCCGAAGGCGACGATTACGCCGCCCTGGCCGCGAAAATCGAGGCGGCTGTCCGGGCACTCTAAGCTCTTTTGGAACGAAGCTCTTCGCCCGCTGTTCGCCATTCGGTGTTATCCTGGAAACAGGATAGTGCTGAAATGTTTTCCGTCGCTCTCGTCGTTCTGTTGGCCGCCATCCTCGCGCTGAACCTGCTGCTGCTCTTCCGGCTCCGCAATCAGACGGCGGACGAAGCCAGCCGCCAGGACGCCTCGCGTCAACTCGAAGCCCGTCTCCGGGACGACATCGGCCGCAGCCGCCAGCAACAGGCGGACGAAAGCCGCGCTCTGCGCGAGGAACTCTCCGTGGGTCTGCAGCGCTTCGCCGTCCAGACGGACCAGCGGTCCGAAGCCCTGCGCATGTCCGTCACCCAGCAGCTTCTCGAGATGCAGCGCGACCAGCGGCGCGAACTCGACGGCATCCGCGTCGCCATGGACCAGCGCCTTCTCGCCCTCCAGACCGGCAACGAGAAGAAGCTGGAGCAGATGCGGCAGACGGTGGATGAAAAACTCCAGACCACCCTCGAAACACGCCTCGGCGAATCGTTCCGCCTCGTGAGTGAGCGTCTGGAACAGGTCCACAAAGGCCTGGGCGAGATGCAGAATCTGGCCTCGGGAGTGGGCGACCTGAAACGCGTCCTCACCAACGTGACCACCCGCGGCGCCTGGGGCGAAGTGCAGCTCGAAAACCTGCTCACGCAACTCCTCTCGCCCGAGCAGTTCGCGCGCAATGTCTCGCCCACAGGCTCCGGCGAACGGGTGGAATTCGCCATCAAACTGCCCGGGCCGGATGCCGGCACCCCCGTCTGGCTCCCGGTGGACGCCAAGTTCCCCTCGGAAACCTACCAGCGGCTCGCCGCGGCAGCCGAACGCTGCGACGTGGAAGCCGTCGAATCCTGCTCCCGCGAACTGGAAACCGTCATCCGGGCCTGCGCGAAAACCTTCAGCGGCAAATACCTTGCGCCGCCCCACACCACCGACTTCGGCATTCTGTTTCTGGCCACCGAAGGCCTGTATGCCGAAGCGCTCCGCCGTCCCGGTCTCGCCGAAACGCTGCAGCGCGATTTTCGCGTGGTGCTGGCGGGCCCCACCACCTTCGCCGCCCTCCTGAACAGTCTGCAGATGGGTTTCCGCACGCTGGCGATTCAGCAGCGCTCGGGCGAAGTCTGGAAGCTGTTGGGCGACGTGAAAACGCAGTTCGGCAAATACTCGCAAGTGCTCGAACTCATCCGCAAACGACTCGATCAGGCCACCCAGACCGTGGACGACGCGGCCATCCGCACACGCGCCATCGAGAAGCGGCTGAAGAACGTGGATACCGAAGACACCGACGATCGCAAAGTTATTCAGCTGGCCGGCTAGCGGCTTCCCTACCGAAGAACCAGCAGCTCTACCGCAGCACCAGCCTCTCTACCGCAGAACCAGCAACCCAAACGCCGCCGGTTCATGGAACGACTTTTTCCCGGTAGGCTGCCAGGTCACATAAATGCGGTTCGGTTCCGCGCCCTCGATCCGGTACAGTCCGGCGCGCAATTGGTCGCCTGGTTTTGGCGCGGGCAGCCCCAGACTGGCGAACGGGATTCTCATCTCCCCGTACCAGAGGTGTGCCTGCTCGTCGATCCGGGCCGCTACCAGAAAGCCCGACTGCCACCCGACGCCCAGCGCGGCTTTCGGGTCCTCGCGATTAATATCCAGATCCACATACTCGCCCCGCGGGGAAACCTGAAACTCCTTGTAGAGTCCGATATGACTGAAGTCCGAACCGAGAAACGCCTCCGCGACATCCCAGTCCCATAACTTGTCCGTTTCCGCGGTGGTTACAGGATTTGGTTTTAAATTCAGATTCTTATAGGGACATACGTAGAACAAATACAAATAATCATTTGTCCAGCGCGAGCGGATCTCCGTCGGCGAGAGCGGCACCGGCTGGCCGAAGAAATCCCGCGTCGCCAGCACGCTTTTCTGTCCGGCCCAGGCGGGAGAGTCCGGATCCGCCGCCGGTTTCCAGTCGCGTTCCGAGCGGGTGCTTTCAATTACATTCGTAGGAGCGTTGGGCGTCGGGGATTGCATGAGTGCGAAGAAGAGTACCAATGTGGACATCGTGTCGGCCTGCTGATCGAATTATGCCGCACCCGCGCCGCAAAATCATCGCTAAATACAACATTAGAAAGTTCTAAACCCTTCACTATGCGGCTTATTCGTGAGAAAGTAGAAGGAGCATGGAAGACAGGCAGAGCCAGGTCGGGAGTTTGCGCGCGACGCTGACCGCGTCGGCGCTCGCTCTTCTTGTTCTTGCCCCTCTCTCCGCCGCCACCTGGAAAGGCACCGGCCCCTTCGGTGGCGCGGCCGAATTAATCCGCACAAGCCCCGCGGCCAGAAATCTCGTGCTGGCGGGCGCGCATAACGGCCTGCTTTATGTTTCGCGCAACGGCGGCGCCTGGTGGTCGCACGTTCCCTTTCCCGCACAGTTCGCGGGCGTGCTGCATGCGCTCGAAATCGATCCGCGCTCCGGAGCCGTCTGGTACGCGGGCGTGGAATCCGAAAACGCCTGGACTTCGGGCGTTTATAAGACGACCGACGGCGGAAACACCTGGACCCTACTGCCCGCCACCAAGGGCCTGGGCGTCTGGTCTCTGGCCATCTGGGCGAAGAACCCGGACGTGGTGGCAGCCGGCACTTCGTCCGGCGTCTGGCTGAGCAGGGATACCGGCGCCGCCTGGTCGCATATTTCGACCGCCGGCGATTCCGAGTTGCGGCCCGTTGTCTCGCTGGCCTTTCATCCCGACGACAGTTCGACCATCTACGCGGGAACCACTCACCTGCCGTGGAGAACCACCAACGGCGGCCAGACCTGGCAGTCGATTCACGACGGCATGATCGACGATTCGGATGTGTTCAGCATTCAGGTCGATCCGTTGAAGCCTTCCCGCGTGTTCGCCAGCGCCTGCAGCGGTGTCTACGGCAGTGTGAACGCGGCCGAACGATGGAACAAATTAGCTCTCCCCGGCGGCGCCTTCCGGACTTACTTCGTCGCCATCGATCCGAAAAACGATCAGGTGGTTTTCGCCGGCACCACCCAGGGCCTCATGAAATCGGGCGATGGCGGGCACGCCTGGCGTTCCGTCAGCACGGAGGCGATTAAGTCCGTTGCGTTCGATCCGTTCGTGCCAGGCCGGGTCTTCTTCGCGTCGACCACCGCCGGACTGCTGGTCAGCACCGACAGCGGCAACAGCCTCCACGAAATCAACTACGGCTTCACGAACCGCAATTTCACCACCCTGACCGGCGCGGGCGGCCAGCTCTATTCGAGCAGCGTCTACGAACCGGTCTCCGGCGGCGTCTACCGCACCGACAACCTCGGCCTTCGCTGGACTCACGCCGGCGATGCGCCCTCCGAACAACTTTTATTAATGGCGGCTGCGCCGGATAACGCAAAAATTCTGTTTGGCGCAGGCTATCACGGGCTTCTGAAATCGGCGGATGCCGGCAAAACGTGGACGACCTACAAAACGCCGCCGCCCGGAACCCGGATCACCGCGTTGCTGCCGGTCTCTTCCACCGCCCTCCTCGCCGGCACCGAGCAGGGCCTTTTCCGAACCGCGGACGGCACCACGTGGACGAAAGTCTCCGATGCGACAGTGGATTCCCTCAACCGGTCCGGCGCCGCGCGGATCTTCGCGCTCACCGGTTCCGGTGCCCTGCACAGCGACGATGGCAGCGACTGGAAGAAATGCGGCGAACCGCAGTCCGCCGTCACCTGGTACGGTCTGGCTTTCGATGTGGCATCCCGCAACATCGCCCTTGCGGCGACTTCCGCAGGCCTCTTTCGCTCCGTCGATGAATGCCGCACCTGGACTCCGGTGCGCAACGGCCTGCGGGCGGAGACGGCCAGTCTGGTCCTCTTCCACCCCACCCGCCCCTCCGAGGCCTTCGTGTCGCAGGGCGGCCGGGTTTATGTTTCCGGCAACGGCGGACTGCAGTGGACTCCGCTCGACGAGGAGACCCAGGGTAATAACGGCCCTTCCTCTTTGTTCGTCCTGCCTTCCGTTCCCGACAAATTGTTCGCGCTGTTCCCGCGCCGGGGGATATTTTCCGCGGCAATTCCATCCTTCGAAGCTTCTTCGCTGGCCGGGGCGGCGGCAGTACGGTCCGGTTACGGTGCTTCAAGTGCTCCGCTTTCAGGCTCGAAGGGCACTGGTTCCAGCTATCCGGCAACAGACCTGTCTGTTTCAGGGTCTGAAACGGGTGGATCTTTTAATCGCATCTGCGCTCAGGCCGGAAGGTCTTCAGCGTGCACCACTACTTTCAAGGAGAAGATGTTTCAATGAACAAGAGGTCTGACTCAAGTACCCATCCCTGGCGTACCGCCGTTCTGGCCATCACCGCATCGCTGCTGATGACCGGGGTGGCGGCCGCGCAGGACACCAAGGCCGACACCAAAAAGGCCGACAGTAACGTCGCGGCTGGCTATTCCACGCTGGACATGAGCATTTTCGCCGGCTGGCAGTGGTTCCAGTTCGGACAAGGTCATAACGCCGCCATCCACCAGTTCGGCCCCGCCGGCACATGGGGAGAGCGCCTCACCGAGGACGTTCACAAGTACATCTCACTCGAAGAAGGAATCCAGCTGGGCTACAACCGGCTGCGCCTGCTGCCCGTTGGCGGCAACAGTTTCAGCTCGGAAACTTCCTCAAGCTCCCTTCTCTACGGCGCCGGCGTCGTGCATTTCACGCCGCGCGAAGCCAAGTACCGCCCCTTCATGCTCGTTGGCCCGGGCTACATCTGGTATCACGCCGGCGGCACGCCTCTCCCGGGCGTGCAGAACAGCGGCGGCAACCGCACCGCCCTCGTCTATGGCGTCGGCCTGAAGATCAATGAATCGCCGCGCTGGGGCGTTCGCTTCGACCTCCGCGGCATGCGCTCCGGCACGCCGCACTTCGGCCTGCCCGGCATCCCCGGCGCCGCCGGTTCCTACTGGCTCCCCGGCACCGACCAGCACGAAAGCTCTCTGACGGCCAGCGTCGGTCTGGTCTTCCGCCTGCGCTATCACGAGCCGCCGCCTCCGCCAGCCCCGGCGCCGCCGCCGCCCCCGCCGCCAGCTCCCAAGGCGAACATCCAGATCTCCGGCATCACCGGCGCGCAGGATGTCTGCGCGGGTTCCGACGTCCGCCTGACCGCGAACGCCACCGGCTGGCTGCCTGACCAGACGCCTTCCTACCAGTGGATGGTGGATGGCTCCCCGGTCTCCGGCGCGACATCGTCTTCGTTCAACGTTCCCACGGCCGGCACTTCCGGCAGCAAGAGCATCACGGTGAAGGTGAGCGCGGGCGACAGTTCCGCCACCTCGAACCCCGTTACCGTCATGATCAAGCCGCTCACGCCGCCCACCATCCGCTTCGCGGTATCGCCCTCCAGCATTCCGTTTGGCGGCACCATTCCGCTGTCGGCCACGGCCAACGGCTCCGAATGCGGCGGCCCGGCGACGGTTCGTTACTCCGGCGAAGGCGTCTCGGGCAGCACCTTCGATTCCAAGGCGCTCAGCTTCGATACGGCCAACCGCCTGAAAGCGCAGTCGAAGACGGTCCACCTGACCGCCACCGCAACCGACGCCCACAACCAGACTGCCTCCGCCGGCGCCGACGTCACCGTCACGCTGAACGCGGAAGCCCGTCGCCTCGACGACCTGGTCTTCCCGCAGATGAGCGCCCGCGTCAACAACTGCGCCAAGCGCCTGCTGCTCGAAGAACTGACCCCGCTGCTGCGCTCCGATCCCGGCGCCAAAGTGATCCTCATCGGCCATCGCGACGCCTCCGAAAAAGGCAAAGCGGGTTCCGTTCTCGATCAGGCCCGTGTCATCAACAGCGCCGCTGTGCTCAGCGCCGGCAAGGGTATCTGCCCCTCGCTCGACCTCAGCCGCATCATGATCAACTCCGTCGGCACCGAACAGGGTTCCGAAACGCGTCCGGCTCTTTGCGGTTCCTCCACCAACGTGAAGGAAAAGGGCGGCGCGTCGATCAAAGACTCCGACAAGCGCGCGCAGTATCGCCGCGTGGAAGTCTACATCGTTCCGAGCGGCGCTGCCATGCCGGCCGGTCTCACCGGTCTGAAGGAAGCTCCCGCGAAGGACATTCAGGCCAAGGGTTGCCCCAAATAAAGGGGTAATTACACCCCTCGCTCCGTTGTCACCCGGGCGGGGATCGCGATCTGTCAATGATCGCGATCCCCGCCCTTTTTTTCAGCTCCATTCGCCCGAATGCGATAATAGGTTAGATTTGAGTCCCACCTCTCTCGATAAAAACAAGATCAAAATTCTCCTGCTGGAAGGCATCGATCCCAGCGCCGTCTCGGCGTTTCGCGACGACGGCTACAGCGAGATTGAATATCACAGGAAATCCCTGCCGGAAGAGCAGCTGATCGAATCGATCCACGACGCCTCCTTCGTCGGCATTCGCTCCGCCACGCATCTCACTGCACGGGTCTTCGAGGCCGCGCATCGTCTGATCGGCGTCGGCTGCTTCTGCATCGGCACCAATCAGGTGGATCTGCAGGTCGCCCAGGAACGCGGCATCCCGGTGTTCAACGCGCCGTTCTCCAATACCCGCAGCGTCGCCGAACTGGTGCTCGCCGAAACCATCATGCTGATGCGCGGCATCCCCTGGCGGAACGCGCAGACCCACGCCGGCAAGTGGATCAAGACGGCCACCGGTTCGCACGAAGTGCGCGGCAAAACGCTTGGCATCGTCGGCTATGGCCACATCGGCACCCAGGTGGGTGTGCTGGCCGAATCGCTCGGCATGCGCGTGATCTTCTACGACACCGAATCGAAACTGGCCCTCGGCAATGCCACCCAGGTCTCCTCGCAGACGCTGTTCGAACGCGCCGATGTCGTCACGCTCCACGTGCCGGAAACACCGCAGACGAAGAACATGATCGGCGAACCGGAACTGGCCCAGATGAAGCCCGGCGCCATGCTGATCAACGCCGCCCGCGGCACGGTCGTGGATATCGACGCCCTTGCCACTGCCCTCGATTCCGGCCATATCGCCGCCGCCGCGCTCGACGTCTTCCCCAAAGAACCCAAAGGCGCGGGCGATGAATTTGTCTCCCCCCTGCGCGGCCGCGAAAACGTCCTGCTGACCCCGCACATCGCCGGCAGCACCGAAGAGGCGCAGACCAACATCGGGCGCGAAGTCGCCGAAAAGCTGATCAAATACAGCAACAACGGCTCCACGCTTGCGGCCGTGAACTTTCCCGAAGTCTCCCTCCCGGAACATCCGGGTCACCACCGCCTGCTGCACATCCATCACAACCAGCCGGGCGTTCTCTCCTGCATCAACGCGATCTTCTCGGAAGAGAAAATCAACATCGCCGCGCAGTATTTGCAGACGAATCCGGCGATCGGCTACGTCGTGATCGATATCGAAACCGAGCAGCGCGAAGTCTCGCAAAACCTGAAGCGTCTTCTCGATGGTGTCTGCGGCACCATCCGGACCCGCATCTTATACTGACCGAAACAGCCTTTCTCCGTAAGACGGGTTGAAACTCACAGCCGCGACGCTTAGAATCCTGTTAGGGGTGTCAACGATTCATGCGTCTTTCACATTCAGCGGGTTGTCTGCTGCTTGCCTGTGTGTCCCTCCAGGCGCAGATAGCAACCACAACGGCACTGGTAGGAACCGTTACCGATCCGGCCGGCAGCGTCATCCGTGGCGCCGCCGTGTCCGCGATTGAAAACAACACTCGCGATACATATAACGCCACCACCAACGAACAGGGTTACTACAATATCCAGTTCGTGCGCATCGGCGACTATACCATCACCATCCGGCAGGCCGGCTTCCAGACCTCCGAAATTAAGAACGTCCATATCGATCTCAACCAGGTGGTCCGCAACGATGCCACACTGCGCATCGGCGACGTTACCCAGACCATCAACGTGGAAAGCACCGCCGCCGCCATCAAGACCGACGACGCCAGCGTTTCGGAAACCATCAGCGTCCGCAACGTCTCCGAACTGCCCCTGAACGGTCGCGATCCCCTGAAACTCGCAGCCATCACGGCCGGCACCATCACGGGTCTCAAGAATCCCAACGGCGTGCCGCCCGGGCAGGACTTCATCGGCGCCGGCACGCGCGAAATCACCAACAGCGTCTCGCTCGACGGCATCAGCATCGTGAACAACCTGATCACCACCACGCCCACGCGGCCTTCCGTCGACGCCGTGCAGGAAGTGCAGGTGCAGACCGGCACCTACTCGGCGCAGTACGGCGCGTACATGGGCGTCCATATCGACGTGGTCACCAAGTCCGGCACCAACGACATTCACGGCAGCCTCGCCGAGTTCGTCCGCAACGACAAATTCGACGCGCGCAACTATTTTCTAAGCCCCACCGCGGCAAAAACGCCGCTGCGCCAGAATCAGTTCGGCTTCGAGTTCGACGGCCCCGTGACCATTCCCAAACTCTACAACGGGAAAAACAAAACCTTCTTCATGGGCTCTTACGAAGGCCTCCGGCAGATCCGGCAGTCGTCCGGCCGCGCCTCCGTCCTCACGCCCCTCATGTTCGCGGGCGATTTCTCGGAAACCACCACCATCGTGAAAGATCCTCTGAACGGCAACGCGCCTTTCCCGGGGAATAAAATTCCGGCCAACCGCCTCGCGCCCATCTCGCAAAAGCTGCAGCAGTATTACGTCGCGCCCAATCTGCCCGGCCTCAGCAACAACCTCTCTTACAGCGCCGCCAACAACAACAATACGGACCAGAGCGTGGACCGCGTGGACCAGAACTTCGGCACCAACGCCCGCGTCTACTTCCGTTTCCAGGTGCAGAAGCAGGATCTGCTGCAGGGCGCGGCCGTGCCCTCCAGTGCCAGCACCGGCACCGTGACCACGCGCAACTACGGCTTCGGCTACACCCAGACCCTTTCGCCCGTGCTCGTGAACGACCTGCGCCTGGGCAAACAGTGGTTCATCACTTCCACGCTGAACGATTTCTACGTCAAGGGCCTCACCCACGCCGGCAAAGATCTGGGCATCCCGGGCTTCGATGGCGATGTCGCCTTCAACAACCCCGGCATTCCCGAGTTCAACGTCACCGGCTTCTCCGGCTGGGGCAACAGCGGCTCGAACTGGTTTCAGGACGACTCCACCTGGCAGGGTTCCGACCAGCTCAGCTGGAGCCACGGCGCGCATACCATCATCGGCGGCGCCGAATTCCGCAAGCTCGAAACCGGCCGCGCCGCGCAGAACAGCCCGCGCGGCGCCTTCACCTTCAACGGCCAGTATTCCGGCTATGCTCCGGCCGACTTCCTGATGGGCTTCATCCAGTCCGACACCACCGACAGCCTGCAGGTCCGCGGCCTGGTCGCCGAATGGCGCGATGGCTTCTTCGTCACCGATAAATGGCAGGTCTCCCGCAAGCTCACCCTGAACGTCGGCCTCCGCTACGAACTGCCGACCGTGCCCTACACCGTGAACGGCAACGCGACCATCCTGAACGCCGCCCAGACCGCCCTGATCCCCGGCAACGCGCCGGTAAAGGGCTTCCAGTTCACCGGACCGCAGCACAAAGATTTCGCGCCGCGCCTCGGCCTCGCCTACCGCATCACGGAGAAGACCGTTTTCCGCGCCGGCGTTGGAATCTACTACAATCCCAACCACACCAACTCCTTCACGCTGGCTAACACCAACCCGCCGTTCGCCACGCAGACCAGCTTTACGTCGTCACCCACCGTGCCGCAGTTCACCTACGCGAATCCGCTGGGCACCGCCGGACCGGCCGGCCCCACCAACGCGTTCACCGTGAATCCGAACCTCGCCACGCCACGCATGAACCAGTGGAGCGCGGGCATTGACCGCGAGCTGTGGAAGGGCGCGGGCCTCGAAGTCTCTTACCTCGGCTCCCACCAGTACCACCTCGACCGCAGCTTCTACAACAACACGCCCCAGCCGGGACCCGGAGCCGTCAATCCGCGCCGCCCCAACCCCCTGTTCGTGAGCATCCGGACCATCCAGAACGACGAGATCGCGAACTACGAAGCCCTCAGCGTCGTGGTGCGGCAGCGGCTCTCCCATCGCCTGACCTTCCTCGCGAACTACACCTGGGCCCACACCCTCGATGTCTCCAGCGATTCCAACAACGGCGGCGCGCCCATGAACCCCTATAACTGGAGAGCCGACTACGGCAATTCGAATTGGGACATCCGGCATCGCCTGGTCGCCAGCTTCGTCTATGACATCCCGGTCTTCCCCACCACCAACCCGGTGCTGAAGGCCGTCTTCAGCAACTGGCAGATGAACGCCATCTACACCGAGCAGACCGGCCTGCCCTTTAACGTCAGTTCGCCCAACGACCCCGCCAATACCAGCAGCGGCGGCACCGCCCGCCCGGACCTGGTCGCGACGCCTTCTTCCAACTGCGGCGACGCCCACCTCACCGGCTGCATCGCCAGTTCCGCCTTCGCGCTGGTCCCCACCGGCATCTATCGCTACGGCAATGCCGGACGCAACCTGCTGCACGGGCCCGGCCTCGTGAACATGGACTTCTCTTTCTTCCGCAACATCCCGCTGAAAGAGCGTCTGAAGCTGCAGTTCCGCGCCGAGATGTTCAACCTCCTGAACCACCCCAACTTCGGGAACCCGTCCTCGACCTTCAACACCAGTTCTTTCGGGAACATCACCGGCACCACCACCGACAATCGCGACGTGCAGTTCGGCCTGCGCCTGTCATTCTGAACACCTGTGCAATAAAGGCGGCGCGTGGGCGCCGCCTTTACACGGTCAGCTGCGAAACCAGATAATCCACCACCCGCTCGAACGGATCGAAACCAAACTCCCTCGCAATCGGCGCGCGCAGATTCGAATTGGCGTTCACGTCATAGAAAATCAGCCGCCCGTCCGCGGCTTCCAGATACTCGATTCCCCCCACGTCCAGCCCGCCCGCCGCCATCAGTTTCAATCCGGCCTGCACCGCCGCCTCGGGGACTTCCTGATACGCGTGGAACTCCACCGGCGCAGCGGGCTTACTCTCCGGAATCTCGCACATCGACGCGCCATCCTCCGGATTGCATACTTCCGACGGACACAGATTGAACGCGCCATGCGAAATCACGCGCATCGCATAGAGCAGTTCGCCATTCAAAAACTCCATCCGGACAATGCCGCGCGCCGGATCCACTTCGAAATACTCCTGCAGCATCAGCAGATTATCCGGCAGCCAGATCTCCGGCCGGTCCCGGAGCAAACGCGGCAGTTCCTCCGGCGCCTGCAGCAGGTACATGCGCGCCCCACTCCCGCCCTGCTCCGGCTTCACCAGCGCCGGCCAGCATCCCCCCGACTTCTCCCACGCCGCCAGTGCCGCATCCGCATCGTTGAACGCCAGCGTGCGGGGATGCGCCACGCCCAACTGCTGCATCAGCGCCGCCTGCGCCGTCTTGCTCAGTTCCAGCGCGAACGCCCGCGATCCGTTCAGCACCCGCGCCCCCGACAGTTCCAGCGTGCGCATCAGGGACATCGCCAGCGGCACCGCCCGCGCGTTCCCCCGCACATACGCGCTCGGGCTCGCCTGATTGAAATACACCCGCGCTGCCGGCACGCCGTCCGGATCGAATGCCGCGCGCTTCAGATCGAACGCTCCGTACGAAACTCCTCTCCGTTCCAGTGCGGCAAGCAGCGGTTTCTGCCACTCCGGGTGCTCATACAAAACAATCAGGTCGTGATCCATGGCGGCTGTCCTTTGAGATTACTGCATCGGGCAAAATAGACCTATGTCCCTGACCGTCAACGGCCCCGCCCCCGCCCGCAGCATGCTCTTCGTTCCCGCGTCGCGCCCGGACCGCATCGCAAAGGCTGTTGCCAGCGCAGCCGACGCCGTTTGCATCGACCTCGAAGACGCCGTTGCCGTCGACGACAAACCCGCCGCGCGCGCCCACGCCATCCGCGCCTTCCTCGACCTCGATTTCGGCCCGCGCCTGCGTATCCTCCGCATCAACGGCCTCGACACGCCCTTCGCCTATCGTGATCTCATCGAAGTCGTCGAAGGCGCGGGCCAAAACATCGACCTCATCATGCTGCCGAAAGCGGGCGCGCGGGAAGACGTCTGCTTCGTGGACCGGCTGCTCAGCCAGCTCGAAATGCATCGCGGCCTCGAACGTCCCATCGGCATTGAAGTCCAAATCGAAAGCGCCGCCGGCTTCCTGAACATCCGCGAGATCGCCTCCGCCTCCCCCCGCCTCGAAGCCATCATCTTCGGACCCGGCGACTACGCCGCCTCTCTCCGCATGCCGCAAACTTCCATCGGTGAACCCGACGGGAACGACGCCCTCTACGGTGCACACCGCTGGCACGCCGTCATGCACGCCATCGTCGCGGCCGGACGCGCCAACAACCTGCGCTGCATGGACGGCCCCTACGCGGGCTTCAACGACGAAGCCGGTTTCGAACGCTCCTGCCGGATGGCCCGCGTCCTGGGCTTCGACGGCAAGCAGTGCATCCATCCGAAGCAACTCGCGAAGGCGAACGAGGTCTTCTCCCCGAGTGCCGAAGAAGTCGCCTACGCCGAGCGCATCGTGCAGGCCTGCGAAGGCCGTGGCGCCGCGACCCTCGACGGCAAAATGATCGACGCCGCGAATTTCCGCATGTCCCGCTGGGTAGTCGAGCAGGCCCGCCGCATCCGCGCGCGCTAAGGTCCTGAGTCAAACCAACTTACAACTGGTGAAAGGATTCTCTCGATGTGGGGCGGGATGGAATCCTGCGGCGGGTTGGAAACCCGCCCACTCCCACTCCGCGGATGATCCATCCGCCGCACTAACTCGCCGCGAACCGGCACAGCGCAGGCGCATCCTCCGGCGCATACACCGTGTAGTGATCGTAATCCGGATACGGCGCCGCCGCCAGCATCCAGATCAGCGCACCCGCCCCGCCGGACGCCTCCACCTGCCCCAGCCAGGCCGCGTAAGCCGCATCGCGAGCGGCCCGTCCGGCCTCGGCTTTGACCCCGAACTCTTCCACGACCATCGGCTTATTCGCGCGCTGGCCGGCCTCGATACGTTCCCGAATCCAGCGTTTCCCGAAACCCACCGCGTCTTCCTTCGGCGAATAGCCCGGATACAAATGACAAGTGCCGAAATCGACCGTAGAAATCGCGAGCAGCCGCTCGGAATCCGCCAGCCCCTCGTCCCCCACACCGATCAGATGATTGGAATCGAGCGAGCGCAGAAACCCCGTCATCTCCGCCACCCAGGCCAATTCAATATCCCGCGGCTCATTGCACAATTCCCACGCGAGGATCGCGGGCTCATCGCGATACTGCCGGCCCGTGCGCGGATTCACCCGCAGCAGCACATGTTCCACGTAATTTCGATAAGCCGCGCGCAGACCGGGATGGGTATAAAACTCCGCCTTCTCCTTCAACCCGAACCAGCTCAGATACTGACTAATGCCACCGAAATCGTCCCAGTAATTCACCAGCGGCAGAATCAGCCGGATACCGCGCTGTTCCGCCACCGCAATGGTGCGGTCCAGAAGCTGCAAACCGTTCTCGCCATCGTTATAAGCGGGCTGCTTCGTCGCCGGATCCAGATACTGAAAGTAAGTATCGTTGTACTTCGGGCCGCGCTCCAGAAAAGCCCACGTGCGCAGCGTATTCAGGCCCATCCGCGCGGCCGCATCGAACACTGCCGCCACCATCTCATCGGACCCGTAACTCAGATAATAATTATTCGCTCCGGCGACCCGAAAAGGCCGGCCGTCCACCGCAAACCCGCGTCCCTGCGCGCGCACGAAGCCGTTCACGGCTTAAGCCCGCTGCCACCCCGGCATCAGAATCTCCCGCAGGAAGTTCTTCATGCCGTTCGTGAATGTAAAATCGGACCGCCGATTCACGCGCCGCCACGCCTCCCAAACATTTCCCGCCAGCACCCCCGCGAGTAAGTAATAAACCACGCCCGCCCACTCGAACAACACATAACTAACCACCGCCACAATCACGCCGCACACAATCTGATCGGGATACTTAGCCGGCGACGTAGGAGGGTCGGTAAGAATAATAAACGCGAAAAACAGCACCGCCTCGATATCGGGCGAGCGATAAATCTCCGCCACCCGCCGCGGATCCGTCACAAAGGCCGTGGCTGTAAACAGCAGGAAGTAAGCGCCCAGAAACGCCAGCACCAGCGGCATCTTATTAATCCGGTCCGTAATGAACACACCCGCAACCACCAGCACCAGTTGCAACGCGAGCGGCACTTCCGTCAGCGCGCCCCACCAGCTCTGGCCCGTATGAAACACATAAAATGTGCCGACAATCGCCAGCGCCGCGGGATTAAAAACATTCGCCATGCGCGTCCGGATCACACACTTACTCACCACCGCGATCACGGAAATCACACAGACCACGTACCAGGGCTCCTGCGCGCGCAACACCATCGCGGCAATCATCGCCGTCAGTACCGCGCCGCTCGGAAACTCCCAGACGTTCTTCCTCACCCGCAGGATCGCAAGATCCGCCAGCCCCGCCGCAACCACCGCGCTCAACAACCCCGGCGCCACCGTGCGAAGCCCTTCGCCGGGCGCGGCGATCGCGATCAGAATCGCCAGGATCACCAGCAGCAGCCCCTTCGGCGTCTTGAAGAAATTCCGGAGTTTACGCAGCATGGCACAACCCTTCGGTCTCGAACCGCTCCAGTGACGGCGTAATCATCAGCCCCTGCACGCCCATGCGCTCCAGCAGCCGGATGCCCTCCGCCGGACCCAGCACGAACGCCGCCGTGGCCAGCGCATCGGCCAGCAGCGCGCCCGGAGCCACCACCGTAGCGCTCGCCACACTCGCCGCGGCCGCCCCGTTTCGCGGATCCAAAATATGCGGGGCGTCTTTCTCGTAATCGCCCGACGTACAAACCGCCTGATTCGAAACCCGCAGCCAGTCGATCAACTCCCGGTCGCGACGCGGATGACGCACGCCCACCGACCACGGCATCCCGTGCTCATTCGCGCCCCCCAGATACAGGTCTCCGCCCGCGTCGATCGCGAAATTCACGAACGGCTCCAGTTCCTTCGCCGCCGTATCCACCGCCAGCCCCTTCGCGACCGCGCCCAGATCGAGCATCAGCGCCCGCCGCAGCGTAATCGTGTGGCCCGCGGGATCGAGTTCCACATCGCGAAACGTCGCGCCCGCATCCTGGCTGACCGGTGCGGAAAGAATCTGGCCCGTATGGTACTCCCGGTTGAAACCCCGTTCCTCCATGCGATGCCCCACAGTAGGATCGAACGCCCCGTCCGTCTCTTCCGCCACCAGCACCGCGAACCGGACCGCCTCGAACAGCATCGGCGAAACCTGCACCGCTCTGCCCGCATGCGCGCACAACTGCCGCAGTTCACTCCGCGCGTCGAACCGTGTGCAGCACGTCTCAATCACATGGAACCAGCGAAACGCCCGGTCCACGGCCGCT
This sequence comes from uncultured Acidobacteriia bacterium, assembly GCA_903851195.1. GTDB lineage: Bacteria > Acidobacteriota > Terriglobia > Bryobacterales > Bryobacteraceae > BOG-234. The sequence continues at coordinate 10,220 of CAINNJ010000017.1, read as the reverse complement.
TCGAGCGCCGCCGAATCGGCCTCGCCAGGGACCACGTGAATGCTCACGAGCGTCCCCATCGCCGCTTCCGTCCGCCTCATTTGGCTTTATTCAACGCTTCGACCACGCCGTAATAAAACGCATTCGTGCTCTGCGTCGCGCCCGACACATAATCGACTTCCGGACTCTGCCTCTGCGCCACCTGCGGCGGCAGTTTCTCAATCACCGAACACGAATACCGCGTGAGGCACTGCGCAATCGTCGCCGAGGCGATGCGCCCCCCTTCGATCACCACCTGCGCCTGAATATCGCCATGCCGCGACGTCCCCCAACCCGTGTAAGTGCCGTCCTTCCAGACCGGCGCGGCGGGAGGGGGCGGCGGCGGAGGCGGAGCAGGTTCGGGCTTTTTCTCCACAACCGGGACAGGCACCGGTGACGGCGCGGCTTCCACAGGCTCCGGCACCGGAGTGACCACAGCCGAGCTCTCCGGAACCCGCGCCTTCGCGACCAGCATCTCGTCCTTCTTCGCGACAGGCACCGGCGTCGGCCCCGCTACGGCAGCCTCCGCCTGCGGAGCCTCCGCCTTCAACTCCGCCACAGGGACAACGGGCGCAATAGCCACTGGCGCAACCGGCACCACCGGCCTCCGCCGTTCCTCGCTCTGCCCTTCCATCTGCGCGGCCGCGGACCGCGTCCGCACATACCCCGCCGAATACACCGCCATCACAGCCGCGGAACTCACCGCCACAAGGCTGTTCGCGACCTTCCCGCCCGGTTTCCGCGGCGTCTTCATTTCGCTCCCGCGGGCCTGGCGATCTTCCCGTCCTGCATGGCCGCGCTGTAAGCGAACCACGCCATCATCGCCGATGCCTGCCGGATATCGTTCACATCCAGCCGTTCCCGTGTGTCCATGTTCGTGTGGTGTGTACGTATATCGTAATTCACGTAATCCTGCACCGGGTTAAATCCAGGCACACCCGCGTCGATAAAACTGAGATGATCCGTGGACCCCACCGGCTCGATCGTATTCCGCCTCGCGCCCATACTCTTCATCGGCTCCAGCCAGCTGTCGAACAGCGTGCGCACGGCCTCGGCATTCTGCAGATACCAGCCATAGATCTTGCCTGTCCCGTTGTCGATATTGAAGTACACGTCGAACTTCGCCCGCGCCGCCGCATTCGCATCGCCCGCCAGATGCTGCTGCACCCACGCTCGTGACCCCAGCAGCCCCTGCTCTTCCCCGCCCCACAACGCCACCCGAATCGTCCGCCGCGGCCGCGCGCCGATCGCCTTCAGGATCCGCATCGCCTCCATCACCGTCGTGACGCCGTCCGCGTTATCCGTGGCGCCCACGCTGGTATGCCAGCTGTCCAGGTGCCCGCCGATCATCACCACTTCATCCCGCAGCGCCGGATCCGAACCGGGCAGTTCCGCCAGCACGTTATAAGCGTTGCCGTTGTCGGAATCGTAGAACTTCGTCTGCACATTCACGCGCAGTTTCACCGGAATATTGCGCTGCAGCATCTCCACGATCATGTCGTAATGCTCCGCGCTCAGCGTCACCGCGGGCACCGCGCCTTCGCCGCCATCGCGGCCGGTCACGAACACCGTCCCGTGCTCGCCCCGGCTGGGCCGCAGGATCACCCCCGCGCCCACCGCGCGCAGGCTCTGCGCGATCGTCGCCGCAGCCGACATCGTATTGCCACGCCCCGCTCCGCCGCGGCCCACGCTCGTCGCATACGCCGCGGAGTTCGGCGCATAATCCGGATCGGTCGGCTGCGGACGGTCCTTCCTTACAAAGTTCGTCATCATCGGATCCGTCATCACGATGGACCCCTTCAGCTGCGCCGCCATCGCCGCCACCTGCTCCGGCGTCTTGCCGCCCAGCCACACCGGCGCCGCGACAATCTCGCCCGCCGTCGATGCCGACCAGCCATCCGCGTACCCGATCAGCGGCTGGTAACGAGGCTCCGTCATCTCCACGGTAAGTTTCGTCAGTTCCCAGCCGCGCCCGAACTTCCAGGGCTCCAGCCGCGCGTTCTCCAGACCATAAGACGTTAGCCGGTCGCGCACGTACTCCGCGGCGCGCTTATGTGCGGGCGACGCCGTTAGCCGCGGCCCGATCGTCACCGTCAGCATGTCGAACACGGGATTCACCTGCGAATGCTCCAGTGCTTCGCTCCGGATTCGCGCGGCGATTTCGGCCTGCTGCGCGGGCAACAACGCGCAGACCGCTAGAAGACTAACGAAGACGCTCGGCCACCGGCTGTGTTTCATTATTTCCGCTAGTTTCGCACAGCGCGATCTTTTGCGTCACGTCCACGCGGCCCCACAGCAGCATCCCGCCGGCAAGGAAAATTCCCATGGGAATCAGCGGCGCATCGTAGCCCCCGCCCGACTTCACGATATAGCCGAAAAGCACCGAAGACAGCGCCCCGCCCAGCTGTCCCGCCGTATTCATGAACCCGGAAACCGCGCCGCCCCGGTTCCCGCCGATATCGAGACAAGCCGTCCACACCACCGGCTGCTGAAACGTGATCCCCGCGTACGCCAGGCTGATACAGAGGATCACCGCGACGTGGCTGGTGACGAATACCGTCGAAAGGATCCCCGCCGCCGCCAGAGCCAGCCCAGCCATCCCGACTCCCCGCCGCGACCACTTCACGCCCGCTCGCCGCGCCAGCCAGTCACACGAAAAACCGCCCAGAATATTCGCCACCGCGCCCAGCACGTAAGGCAGCGACGAAAGCGCCAGCGCGTCTTCACTGAATCCCCGGCCCCGCACCAGATAGGTATGGAACCAGGTCTGATAAAAACTCATCGTGTAGACATAGCCGAACGTCAGGCCCATGATGGCCCGCAGATTCCGGTCCCGCAGCAAAGGCGCCCAGGCCGTTCGTTCCCGAACTGCCGTTCCCCGCGGCGGGCCCGCCGGATAATCCCGGAATTGCCAGTACCAGACCCCGCACCACACCACTCCAAGGCTGCCGAAAACGAAAAATGACGCGCGCCACCCGAAAGCCTGCTGAATCGGAATCACCAGCAGCGGCGAAAGCGCCCCGCCCAGTTGGCTGCACATCGTGAAGATCCCGAACGCACGCCCGCGCGTGGCCGGCGCGAACCAGTTCGAAATCGCGACCGAAGCGTTCGGAAACGAGCCCGCTTCCCCCGCGCCGAACAGAAACCGCGCGCCGAGCAGCATCGGCAGTCCCGAAACCGCCCCGGTGGCAGCCGTGAACACCGACCACCAGAGCACAATCCGCGTCAGGATCCGCCGCGCGCCCAGCCGGTCCCCCAAATGCCCGCTCGGCACTTCAAACAGCGCATAGCCGAGCAGAAACACCGTCCCCACCCAGCCCCACTGTTCCGGCGAAATATGCAGCGCGTCCTGCATGCGCGGACCCGCCACCGAAATACAGACGCGGTCCAGATACGTGATCACCGCCAGCAAACACAGCAGGAAGAGGTAGAACCGGGCCCGCTTCAACGCGACGTCCCGGCGGCGGGAAGCACTTCCCACTCCGTATGAAATCTGCCGTCGAGCACCAGCCGCCCCGCGTCGCCCAGAATGAACAATCCCGCTCCCGGCGGACGCGACGGCGTGGCCCGCGGAGTGGGCGTCTGCATCCGCCGCCCCACCATACGCAGAGCCTGCGGTGACCGGTCGCCGTCGTCCACCGGCTTCAGCACAATCGGCTGTTCCACGCCGTCCCGCTCGATCGAATCGAACCGGATCGCCACGGTCCACCGCGGTTCCGGCACCATCGTCTGCTCCAGCCGCAGCACCCGCCCGTGCAGTTTGTCCGTCGTCCGCACCACCACGGCGCCCTTCTCCTTCACCTCGCGCTCTACCACGCCGGTGATCGGGTCGCCCGCCGCCGCCACATCCGAATTCACCGGCGGATCGACCTTCACCCGGATATGCGTCTTCGCCGGCAGCGCCCGCAGCGCGGCTTTCGCTTCGTTCGCGGCCGAGTTCGGCTCCTCCGGATCGTCGAAGCGCAACGTGGATTGCCCCGTGAATTCATGACACCCGGAGTACTTCGTTTCATTCAGCGTCTCTTCCCCGCTCCGGTACAAAACCACCATCTTCGAGACCTGCGGCAACAGAAACTCGCCCGAGCCGATCTTCAGCCGCGAGTAATCCATCGTGTCCGTCACGCGGCAGATATCCTGCGAAGGAAACTCCGTCGCTTCCACCACCAGCCGCTTCAGCTGCGCCGTCGCGGGCGCCGCGTAAAACGAGCCGTGATACGGCACAATCCGGCTGATCCCGTTATTCGTTCGGTAACTGTAATGGCTTTTCGCGAACGGCACCACAAAGCTGTAGGCGGCCAGCCTGCCCAGGGAAGTTTCCTGCTCGCCGTTATACCGGAAACCCTCGGCGTCCGGCCCGAACACGCTGCCCAGAAACCCGCTGAAATCCCCGCTCCCCGTGGAACCGCTCAGTGTCAGGTCGTCCAGGCTGTTGCTCTCGAACTGCCGCGCGCCCGCCCACGAAAACATCTCCGAGTTCTCGCCGACCGCCACATCCAGCCGCAAACGGTCGTGCCACAACAACGTCCCGGTGTTCGTGAGCGTCCCGCGAGCGGCAATGATGGCCGCGCAGGCGGAAGGCTTACCCCCATATTGGGGAAGATACTGCGTGCGGGTAATCGTCTGGACACAGGTGTATCGGGGCGCGCGCTGCAGGTCGGCCCGCACGTTCTCCCGCAAGAGGTTGAACAGCGCCTGCGCCGGGGACTCCTGTTTGCCCTGCCCGTCAGTGCGCACCGCCATGCACAGAAGCACGGTAATGGTACAGGCGGCGAGCGCGATTCGCATGTCTCTGTATTCTAATCGCACCAAACGCGCTACAATACAAAAGTAAGCAGAAGTAGATCCGCTAATGCCCGCCATGTAGCTTGTTGGCCCTCGCAGATTTCCTTTTTTTCAACAACAAACAATTCTGAATGATTACTTTTTCCGATCTGGTTACATCTCCCGTTCTGCGCAACAACCTCGCGCGGCACTCCTTCAAAACGCCGACTCCCGTTCAGGAGCAGGCCATCCCCCCCGCCATGCTCGGCCACGATCTGGTTGCCACTGCGCAAACAGGCACCGGCAAGACCCTGGCATTCGCACTTCCCGTACTGGAATTGCTGGGCCAAAAGCCGTTGAGCACCAAGCCCCAGGCGCTGATCCTCAGCCCCACCCGTGAACTCGCCATTCAAATCGACGAAGCTTTTCAGCGCGTCGCCCTCGGTACAGGAATCCGCTCCGCCGTCGTGGTTGGCGGCATGAGCGAAGCAAGACAGTTACAGACCATCCGGAAAGGCGCGCAGGTTCTCATCGCGACGCCCGGCCGGCTGCAGGATTTTCTGGACCGCCGCCTCGTCACCCTCGAAGCCGTGCGCATCGTCGTTCTCGATGAAGCCGACCGCATGCTCGACATGGGCTTTCAGCCCGCCGTGGAAGCGATTCTCCGCAAAACCGCTCCGGAGCGCCAGACCCTGTTCTTCTCCGCCACCTTCGAAGGCGGCGCCGAACGTCTGATCAGCAAGTACATGAAGAACCCCGTTCGCATCACCGTCGGCTCCACCACGCGGCCCGCGGACAAGATCGAAATGGTTCTTTATGAAGTGGATACCGACCGCAAGCTCGGGCTGCTGAAAGGCCTGCTCGAAGCCGAGGAAGGTTCTTTCCTGGTCTTCGCCCGCACCAAGCACGGCTGCGAACGGCTGGCCAAGAAAATCTCCGCGCACGGCTTCAAAGCGACCGCCATCCATGGCGATCGGTCGCAGAACCAGCGCAACATGGCCCTCAAAGGCTTCCAGGAAGGTTTCTATCGCGTTCTGGTAGCCACCGACGTGGCCGCCCGCGGCATCCATGTGGATGGCATCGCGCATGTCGTGAACTTCGATCTGCCGCAGGCCGCCGATGACTTCATCCACCGCGTGGGCCGCACCGGCCGCGCCGGAGCCGAGGGTGTCGCAACCACCTTCGCCACCAGCGCCGAACGGGGCGACATCCGCAACATCGAACGCATCCTGAAGCTGAAACTCACGAAGAAAGAACTGCCCGCCGGTATCGAGCGCGAAGCGAAAAACGTCGCCCCCGTGATCGAAATGCCGCGCCACGGCGATTCCTACTCGAAGAACTTCAGTTCCCGCCCGGCCAATGCCCGCCCCACGCAGTCCTTCAAACCGAAGAAACGCCGTTTCGGCACGGGCCGCTAAACCGCTCCAGGCCTGCGGGGCATCCGGCCCCGCAGGCGCTTTTCCTCCTGCCGCGCGTAAAGCGGCATCAGCTTTTCCTCAATCCACCCGAACGCCGCTTCCAGCCCTTCCGCTTCAAACACCCGCCCGATACTCGCTTCCACTTCCGCCGGATCCCCGAACGCCGCCAGAAACCGGTTCGACGTCATTCGCACGAAACTCTCGCTGTCCACTCCGCAACTCTCCCGCAAAATGCGCCGCCGCGCGTAAAGACTCAGCACCGCGTCCCCCACCCACGCCTCTTCCAGAATTCTGCGTTTCAGCCCTGCGTTCATCCAGTTACGATACTGACACGGATGCCATCATAAAGCTTCGTGACCACAGCCCCTGAATTCGCCGACGAACTGCAACAGGTCCTGCCCGCCGACCTGCCCAACCGCGATGCCGTCATACAGAAGTGTGCCCTCCATCTGGCCCTCATCGTGGAAGCCAATGAATACCTGAACCTGACCCGCATCGTTTCCCCCCGCGAGGCCGCCATCAAACACGTTCTCGATTCCGTGCTGCCCTGGCGACTCTTCCTCGGCGCCCGCCGCGTTCTCGACGCCGGAACCGGTGCCGGCTTCCCCGGCATCCCGCTTGCCCTGGTGCTGCCCGACATCCGCTTCACACTCTCCGAATCCATCCAGAAAAAAGCGCGCTTCGTGGAAGGCGCCCTCGCGAAACTCGAACTGCCCAACGTCACGGTTTCGTCACAGCGGGCCGAAGAACTCACGAAATCCGCGCCCATCGACATTCTGACCGCCCGCGCCCTCGCCCCCCTCCCGAAAGCGCTCGATCTCTTCGGCCCGGCCCTGAAGAAAGGCATGCGCGCACTGCTCTACAAAGGGCCTGACACGCAGCAGGAAATCGCCGATGCCGAACGCGAACTGAAGAAGTTCCGCCTGCGCGCCGAGGTGGCCGTGACTTACGACCTGCCTGACTCTCTCGGCACGCGCACCATCATCCGCCTCGACTTGCCCTAGAATGATTCCATGAGTCTGACGCGCCGCCAGCTTCTCGCGAATTCGCTCACCGCCGCCACCGCCGCGGTGCTGCAATCCCAGTCCCGTGCCGCCGTCTCCAAACCTGGCATGCCCGGCCCGTTCCCCGGCCGCGTCATTGCCGTCGAACACCCCGGCAGCATCGTCGGAAACGCCTACCAGGCCGAACCCGTGCAACAGATGATGCGCCGCGGCCTCCAGGAACTGACCGGCGCGCCCTCCTGGATCGACGGCTGGCGTTCGCTCTTCGAAAAGGGCGACGTGGTGGGTATCAAGGTCAGCCCGGTGGGCGGCCAGAATCTGAGTTCGGACGCGCTGGTGCTCCGGGAGATTCTGGCGGGCCTCAAAGAAGCGGGCGTGCCCACCAGCGACATTCTGGTCTTCAACCGCTATAAAGAAGAGACCATCGCGGCCGGTATCGACAAATGGCTGCCGCCGGGAATCCGTTGGGAAGCCGCTTCGGAAAAGTACGACGAATGGCAGCACGACATGGGCGGCTACGATCCCGACCACTACATGGAAATGGCCCTCATCAAGCCCGGCGAGGATTTCAACGACGTCCACATGCGCCGCAGCTACGTCGCCCGCGTGGTCACGAAGCGCATCAACAAGTTCATCAATCTGCCCGTGCTGAAACACCACCAGTCGGCCGGCGTCACCATCTGCCTGAAGAACATGTCCCACGGCATGGTGAACAACGTGAACCGCAGCCACACCACGCCCACCCTCAACGCCTGCGGCATTTTCATCCCCAGCGTGGTCAGTCTGCCGGTCATCCGTGAGAAAGCCACGCTGCAAATCTGCGATGCCGTGAAAGCGTCTTTCCACGGCGGCCCCGGCGGCAAGGAGAAATATATCTGGGAACACAAGACCATGTACTTCGCCACGGACCCGGTCGCGCTCGATAAGACCGGCCTCCAGGTCATCGACGCGAAACGCAAACAGATGGGCATGCTGCCGCTGTCGCTCGCCAAGCCGGACGACGACAGCCACTATCTCAACTCCCAGATCGAGCACATCGAGATCGCCGGCATGCTGGGTCTGGGCGTCTTTGACGACGACAAGATCAAAGTCAAACGACTCCGGCTGTAAAAAATTCCGGTGACAGCCGGAGCAAATAAAGTTAAGCCTCCCGGATTCCTGCACTTAGCGGTACTTTCCGACCCCCCGCCCGCCGTTTCTCGCGGCTCCCGGTGCTACTGATGTGGCCGGGAGCAGCATGCAAACTCTTACACAGAAACACATCCTGAGATACCTTGTTTTTGGCTGGCTGAGTCTCGGCGCCGCCTTCGCGCAGACCAGCCTCACCACCATTCAGGACACTCTCTTCCGGGCCGACGGCACGCGCTTCACCGGTACCGTCACCATCCACTGGAGCACTTTCGACGTCACGAACACCGGCGTCGTCGTGCAGCAGTCCAAAGTCGTGCAGGTCCAGAACGGCAATCTGCAGGTGCAGCTTTCGCCGAACGCCGGGGCGCAGCCGCCGGCCAACACCTACACCGTGAACTACCAGAGCGACGGGCTCGAACAGTTCGCCGAAACCTGGACCGTGCCCGTCAGCGCCACACCCCTCCGCGTCGCCGACGTCCGGACCGGCATGGTCACCAGCAGTTCCTCCACCGGTAACTCGACCCCGATCGTCGAATCGGCCGTCGTCGGCCTCCTCGCGGACCTCGCCAATCGTCCCGTGAAGGGCGCCGGCTTCGGTACCGGCAGCGTCGCCGTCATCAACCAGAACGGCCAGATCGAAACCGTGGTCGGCAACATCGGCGACTGCGTCTATACCGATGGCACCGCCGGCCCCTGTGGCGGCCAGAGTTCCAGCTTCTTCGACGCCGAGACTCCAGGCGGACTCGTCGATGGCTCGAACGCAACCTTCACCCTCGCCAACGCCCCCAGCGGCTCGAGCCTCCTGCTGTTCCGCAACGGGCTGTACATGAAACCCGGTTTCGACTACGCGCTGACGGGCTCCACTATCCAGTTCGCGCCGGGCGGCGTGCCGGTTCCTCTGGACACCCTGGTCGCCAGTTACCGCATCGACCCGTCCTCCAACATCGGCAATCTCCACAGCCCCGCCCCGAACGCTTCCACCGTCGCGCAAGTGCTCTGCAATGCCAACGGAAAAAGCAGCAGCCATGCCGCGCTCTCCTCGCTGGGCGCCTGCGACATCGCCGCGGCGTACCTGAAGCCGGGCGACCGCATCGAGGTCCGCTTCACCTTCGCCCATACCGGCTCGGGATCCGGCTTCGACATCAGTGTCAACTGGGGCGGCACCACCGTTCTCGCCCGCCACGGCGGCGCGCAGGACGTTGCGTTTGCCGGTCAGGCCGAAGCCTCCATCGGCGCCACCGGCGCTCAGGTGACCGTGCAGAGCTGGGGGACGGTGCTCAGTTTCCTGCCGGGAATCGTCAGTTCCCCGGCACAAGCGGGCGTCAAACTTAATCTGTTGGGCGCGGTTTCCACCGAAGGCACCGGCAGCATCGCACTCACGAGTTACACGGTGCTTCGCTACCCCGCGAACTAAATCCCTGCAAGGGCGGCCGCCTACGACGGCCGCCCCGCCGGATCGCGGGTCCAAACAGGTCATGATCCACAATGTCGTTTGGAATCGGCATCCGCAGGCCTCAGGTTAGCCCAGCAACTCTTCCAGCGTGCCCGGTTTCAACAGACGAATCGCCATCTGTTTCAGTTCCGGGTCCGAGAGGCCCGCCAGACGTTCCCGGGCCCACACCGGAACTTCCCCAAAACGCTCCGTGATCTGCCATTCGATAACGCAGCGTTCCCCTTCGGCCCGGCCCCGCCGGATCGCGGGTCCAAACAGGTCGTGATCCATAATGTCGTTTGGAATCGGCATCCGCAGGCCTCAGGTTAGCCCAGCAACTCTTCCAGCGTGCACGGTTTCAACAGACGAATCGCCATTTGCTTCAGTTCCGGGTCCGAGAGGCCCGCCAGACGTTCCCGGGCCCACACCGGAACTTCCCCAAAACGCTCCGTGATC
>CAINNJ010000016.1 GCA_903851195.1 uncultured Acidobacteriia bacterium | reverse complement strand
TGTCGGCGCAGCAGCTTAACCTTTTCCTGTGCGCTCCAGTGTCGGCGTTCTCTCGTCAAGTGTCTCGCTCCACACTCCTCTATCGGCGGGACTTCCGAGATCCATTAGGGCCTTTCTCATCTTTCATCTGAACCGGTACACAGGAAGGCGGTCTCGATTACGGTGACGGTGGCGAGAAATTGTTCCGTAGAAATTACCTCCTGCGCTCATCTTCAGGCACCCGTGACCGTGCCCTTCTAAGGAGTGAGTCGTGCCTCCGAATTCCAGAGGATCGTCCTGTGAGCGAAATCAAAAATCCAGACACGCTTAAATTGGCCGTTGCTAACTAGCGCCTGCATGTCTGGCATGTTCAGCTTCACCATGTCGTCGAAATATTCCGGGCAAGGAGCGGCCTGCGTTCGGTAGTAAAGCACCAGTTCGGCAGGTGCTCCGCTTGAGTATGTCCTGGAGGCTTTTTTTCGGATGATGGACGCGAACGGTCTATTTTGAGAGAAGGCAGTTCCGCGCGGCTCATCGTGCTTCAGCGCGGCGGCAACGGCCCGCGCTGTGGGTTCGTCTGTGATTTCTCCTAACTCGAAATAACGCTCGGCTCCATTGATCGTGCAGCGAATATCTGGCGCGGGTGGCGAAGCGTTCGCGGACGAGCCGTCGTCTACGCCAAGGTGCGACACCTCCGCAAACGCCTTAAAGACTTCCAATTCTTCGAGCGCATTTTTGGCGTGGTTCGGTAACGCGTCGTAAGCGGCTCGATCCGCTCGAATCCGCGCGGCCTCTGCCTTTTGCTCAGGGGTACGATTGGCATCGATTTCAGCCCGCCGTTCGTCGCGCTCCCGTCGGTATGCTGCTGGGTCATGCATTTGACCTCGTTTCTAAACCATCTGTCACGTACTTCGCTATGGCGTTCTTCCCTGCATCGGAGACCCCCTCAAAACCCACGGACTCGCTCAAAAAGTCGTCTGCTGGCCAGTGGCGAGCGCCAAAACAGTGAACACCAGCAGAGTTGCGGTCATAACGGGTTTCGTAACTCAGAGTTTCACTCCGGAACTCGGCGATTCTCGTCGGCGCTGAGTGGCCCGAAATAGCCAAGCATAACCTCCTTTATGTCCGGCGACTCGGTCCTTGCGTGCCCCGGCGCGCGACCCGCGATTTGCCCCGCGGTGCTTGCAGGCGATAGAATCCGTCGTCGATGGGAGCATGATGGAGCTTGTCGATACGCTGCCGGGCGGGCGGCTTGAGATTGCGCCCGATTATCTGATGGAACCGCGCGGGAACCGGAAGAGCTCCGTGAGCGCGGAAATCCTGACCGCAGTCGAGAAGGCTTCGGAGGATCGCCGCCGCGGCCGGACGATCTCGCTTGACGAGCTTCGGCGGTCGCGGTCCCGCCGAACTGGCCGCGATGAAGGGAGCCAGCGCCCGGAATTACACGACGGCCTGCATCAATCTGAATGCCTGAATGCGCGTTGGGAAGCCCAGAGCAGGCCCCGCAAGACACGATATGCGTGTTAACCAGTCCTTCCCTGCGCTGCGGTATTCTTAAAACAGGGAGCCGAGGCAATGACTACTCTCACGGAGCAGGAAATTCAGCGCAACATGCGGGCCGTTGCACACGCGATCGCGCAGCAGGAGCTCGAAGGCCTGACGGTCTCGGAAGCAACCGTGGCCGATCTGCATCGCGCCGCCCGCGGCGAAATCGGCACGGATGAAGTAGTCCGGAACATCCACAGCCGCATTCCGCATGTCCCGTTACTCCGGCAATGATCCTTACCTCGATCCGGCGACCGGCGTATTAAAAAACCGCCTTGGCATCACCGACGAAGCGATCCTCGAAAGGACTGAAGCGGATCTGGCAGCGGCCCGCTCTTTCGAACTGTCGAAAGCTCCGTTGAAGGGAAATTTCGATCTGGCTCATTTGCGGGCGATCCACAGGCATCTATTCGGCGATGTGTACGAATGGGCCGGGGAGCTTCGCACCACGGACATAAGCAAAGGCGGGAACCGGTTCTCTCATCACGGTTACATCGAAAGCGGCGCACAGCAGATCTTTGCCCAACTCGCAGAGGAAAACTACCTGGCGGAGCTTGGGCCCGAACAGTTCAGCGAACGCGCCGGACATTACCTCGGAGAGTTGAACGCCCTGCATCCTTTCCGCGAAGGGAATGGGCGGGCACAGCGTGAATTCATCAGCCATCTGGCGCAGGAAAGCGGCTATTACATCGCGTGGGAAAACGTGAGCCAGCCGAACATGCTGGAGGCCTCGATTGAATCTTTTCGTGGGGATTCATCGAAACTGGCGCAGCTCGTCAGGGACAATCTGCATACGCAGACGCCCACCAGAGAGAGCCGATTGAGTGGCCCCTCATAACTGACCCCAAGTATCACCTCGAAATCCGGACGCAATCGCTTCGGCGACCGCAAATTGAATGCCCCTGGTTTTGGCGCCCCCGCCCTTCATACCACCTGGTCCACCCATGTGAAGCTCCTTCCCTGCCCCAATGTTTCGCAGAAGGGAGCCGTTGTCCCATGCCGGCCCGTTGCGGGTGCGCGTCATGAAGCGCGTTCCCGTCGAGGTATACGGTGAAGAAATCACGGTAACCTGAGAGGAGGAGGCCGCGGCGATGACCATTGAGATTCACAGACCGGAACTGGAAGCCCTCATCATCCAACGCATGAAAAGCGGTGGATTCCACGACGTCGAGGACGCTCTTTTCGAGGCGCTGAAGATGTCGCCGCCGATTGAGGAACCCCTGCACGAGAAACGGACGGGAGCCGACCTCCTCGCAGCTTTGCAGGCGTCACCCTACCGGGATTTCGAGATAGAACCGCCCAAGGTTCTGCCGACGACCGTCCGCGACGTCGTGCTCTGATGGCGTGGCTTCCCGATACGAACGTCCTCTCGGAAGTGCGGCGGTTGAGGCCGGAGCCGAAGGTGCCGGTGTTTATAGCCAGCAATCCGCTGGATGAGCTTTACATTGGCGCAGTGACGCTGGCGGAGTTGCGCTTTGGTATCGAACTGTTGAGCGAGGGCAGCGCCCGGCGCGAGGAAGAGGATTTATGATCGGAACAGAGGGCCTATGACGGCACGCGAAGAGTTGCACCATCTGGTCGATCACATTCCGGAGAACGACGTGCGCACGACGCGGAAACTGCTGCGCGCGCTGGTGGATCCGGTGGAGCTTGCTATTCTGCTGGCCGGGGAAGACGACGAACCGGAAAGCGAAGGCGAACGGGATGCCGCAGAGGCGGCACTGGCGGGTTCCGGGGCTGACGTTCCGTTCGAACGGCTCCGCCGGACGCGGCGGTGAAGAAAGTCTACTTCCGGCCCGCGGCGGTGAAGGAACTGGAAGCGCTGGAGGACCGTGACCGCGATCTGGTGGAAGACGCGATCGAGCGGTTCGCGCAAACGGGGCAAGGAGATGTGAAGAAGCTGAAAGGCCGCGAGAAAGATTTGCGGCTGCGCGCCGGAGACTGGCGAATCCGCTTCGTTTATGAGCACCCTGACGCGATTCGGGTTCTGCATATCCGCAACCGGCGCGAAGCGTACCGCTGATCGCTCAAACGCCCCCCGGTGTCGGACGAGAAGTGGTCGGGCTTGCCCCATAAACGCCCCGCGCACGGTGCTCCACCTGCTGCGGCGCGACGATCCTGAGTCGGCGTCGCATCCAATTCTCAGGGCTCACAGAGTTAACAGTTCGCGCTTCGTGGCGTTCCGTTTGCACCAAAGCCCAAACGGCAACAGCGCGACGCAATCTACCCCTCCTTCGGAACTCTGCGGCAGGCGGCAAGCACGGCCCGCGCCGTCTCGGGATCCGAAGCGCGCGCGATCACCACCGCGCCGACCAGCGAAGCGAACTCCCGCATGGCGCGCTCCTTTTTCTCCCGCGCGGAGCCGGGCATGGCCTTCGAAAGGGTCTCCACCATGCGCTTCAACCCGGCGCCAAACGACGCCTTCAGCGAATCCGGCCCCCGTCCGACGTCGCCAGCGAGGGCCGCGACCGGGCAACCCGTGCCGGGGTGCTCCACGTGCCCGGGTGAGAGGTAATAAGAACGATAACCGGCGAGCAACCCTTCCGGGCCGTGCTTATTCAGATGCGCTTCCACATATTCAATGACCTGGTCGAAGGCCGCCTGCAGCGACGCGTCGATCAGCGCTTCTTTACTTTCGAAATGCCGGTAAAAGCCGCCGTTTTTCATGCCGGCGTCGCCCATCACGTCATTGACGCTGGTGTTTTCGATGCCCCGTTCGCGCACCAGACGCGCGGCTCCGTGGAGTATCCTCCGGTGGCTCTTTTCCATCTCCTGCTGCGATACCCGCATAAATCGCGAACTCCCCCCGAAAATTCCTCTTGACACTTAGAGTGTATGCGTACTCTAATTAGATGTCAACCGTCCTCTAAACACACAAAGGAGCCCGGCATGCGGAAACCTCTCATTCTGGTCACCGGCGCAACCGGCAAAACCGGATCCGCCATCGTTGCGCAGTTACTCGAACAGAACTGGCCGGTAAGAGCGCTCGTTCACCGGCGCGACGCAAGAAGTGAGCGGCTCCATCGCGTGGGAGCGGAAATCTTCGTGGCCGACATGTACGACCCCGATCAGATGGCCGAAGCCCTGCGGGGAGTGGCGCGCGTTTATTACTGTCCTCCGATTCAGCCGCACATGATCCAGGCGGCGACGGCGTTCGCGGTGGCTGCCCGCGATGCGGGGCTGGAATCGATTGTTCACATGAGCCAGTGGCTTTCGAGTCCCACGCATCCGTCTCCTATGACGCGACAGACCTGGCTCGCCGACAGGCTCTTTGCGACGATTCCCGATGTCTCTTACACGATCCTGAACCCGGGCTGGTTCGCGGACAACAATCTGCGCGTCATCGGCTTCGCGGCGCATCTCGGCATTTTTCCCGTGCTGACCGGGGACAGCCGCAATGCGCCGCCGTCGAACGAAGATATCGCGAGAGTCGCGGTGGCGGTGCTGCAGGATCCCGTCAGACACGCGGGGAAGCGGTATCGGCCTACGGGTCCGAAGCTGCTCTCGGCACACGACATGATCGCGGTGCTGCGCGCGGTTCTGCGGCGAAACGTCGTTCCCGTGCCGATGCCGCTGTGGCTGCTTTATAAGGCGGGAATCATGCAGGGCGAGTCGAAATTCGCCATGGCGAGCCTTCGTTATTACATTGAGGACCACATCCAGGGCGCTTTCGAGTGGAACGCGCCGACCAACGACGTTTTGCAAGTAACCGGCCGGCCCGCCGAGGACTTCGAAACGACCGTACGGCGTTATGCCGCGTTGCCGGAGGCGCAACGATCACTGGCCAACACGATTCGCGAAGCCGCGAAATTTCTCCGGACGCCCTTCGCGCCCGGCCTAAACGCGAAACGCTATGAGCGCGAACTGGGGCTGCCGCAAATTGGCAACCCGCGTTTTGCCATGCAGGACGAGCGCTGGAAATCGGAACATGCCGGCGACGGACACCATTCCCATGCAGTACAAGACAGGAGACTAAACAGCCATGACCACAACCACAGAAGTGAAAACGACACCCCTTTCCGAACTGCTGCTTCCGGAGTTGCAGGCGGAACTGAATAAAGCGCGCCGCATGCTGGAGCGGGTTCCGGAGGGACATAACGATTTCCGTCCGCATCCGAAATCGATGAGTCTGATCGATCTCGCCAACCATCTGGCGACGGTATCGGGACTCGCGGGCGCGATTCTTCTTTATCCCGGCGTCGATCTGGGCGGCCCCAACGATCCTCGTCAGATTGTTAAGGAGCAGACCGGGGCTGCCGTTCTTAGTGAGTTCGAAAAGCTGGCGGCGAGCAGCGTCGCCCAATTACGGGTGACCACCGAAGAGGCGTTCGGCGAGCCGTGGAAGGCGACGCGACAGGGGAATGTCATGTTCTCCGGGACGCGATATTCGGCGTATCGGAACATCGCCGTCAACCATCTGATTCATCACCGGGCACAACTCGGCGTGTACCTGCGGATGCTGGACGTTCCGGTTCCCTACTCCTTTGGTCCTTCAGCCGATGAAATGCCGGCCTGAACGGCTGCACGGGAAATCGGAAAGAGCCCTTCCAATGCATTCCATCAATGTGAAAGGGAGGCGGTGATGGCCGCCTCCACACTTCCCATCACCGCGGTCGGGCGGGCGTCCACGTCGACGCACCGGCTGCTTTCCATCGATATTCTTCGCGGCCTGGTCATGGTGATCATGGCGCTTGACCATACACGCGATTTTTTCTCTTCGGCGCTGTTCGATCCGACGGATCTTACGCAGACCACGCCGCTTCTATTCATGACGCGCTGGATTACGCACTTCTGCGCGCCGATCTTCGTGCTGCTGGCCGGGGCCGGCGCGTTTTTGTCTCTTGCGAACGGCAGCAAAGACCATTGCGATCTGCCGGTGTATTTACTCAAGCGAGGAATCTGGCTGATGGTGCTGGAGATTGCGGTGGTTTCGCCGCTGGGCTGGGCCTTCAGCTTCGGCTTCGGCTTCACGAGACTGCAGGTGATCTGGGTAATCGGGGCGTCCATGGTGATTCTGGCGGCGCTGGTGTTTGCTTTTCCGCCGCGCCGGATCGCGGTGATCGGACTCATCCTGATTGCGGGCCACAACCTGTTCGACGGAGACCACGCCGCATGGCTGGGAGGTTTCACGTCCACGTGGAAGGTTCTGCATAACCTCAGCTTCTTCACGCCTTTCCCGCACACAATAGTGGCCTCGCTTTATCCGCTGATTCCCTGGGCGGGGGTGATGGCGCTCGGTTACGGCGCGGGTGAGTTCGCGCTGCTGGAACCGAAGCGGCGAAGCCGGATTTTCCTTGCGACGGGACTTTCTTCGCTCGCCTTATTCGCGATTCTAAGAGCCGGGAATTTCTACGGTGAACCGAAACCCTGGTCGGTGCAGGCCGACTTGTCGCGCACGGCGATGTCTTTCGTGAATTTCACGAAATATCCGCCGTCGCTGTTGTATCTGCTGACTACGCTGGGCGCCGCCTTGTGTTTTCTGGCTTATGCGGACCGGCTGCCTCAGGTCATTACCAGGCCACTCGCGACGTTCGGCCGGGTGCCGCTTTTCTACTACCTGCTGCACCTGCCGCTGCTGCACGGTCTGGCGGTGGTGTTCTCCCTGGTGCGGTATGGGCGTGCGGACTGGCTGTTTCAGGATTCGTTCGCGCTTCGGGGGTCGGCGCATCCGTTGCCGGCGGGATACGGTTATGGTCTCGGGGTGGTTTATTTGGTTTGGGCCGGCGCCGTGATTCTGCTGTATCCGCTCTGCAGCTGGTTTGCCGGTATTAAACGCCGATACAAGCATCCCCTTCTTAGTTATCTTTGAGAGCGCTCTTAGCGCGCTCCAAACCGCATCGTTATACCGGCCACGGCACTCAACGGGTAACCTGGAGTGCCGTGAATCCGCGCCAGCACGGGCGCGTCCGGCGTGACGCGCGACTCGAAATAATTCTGCGTCTCATAGTAATCCCGGTTCGTCAGGTTATCGAAACTCAGGTTCAGCTCAAGGCGGCGATTGATCTGGCGCGCAATGCCCAGATCGAAGACCGTGTGCCCGGAGGCCACAATCGACGGATCCTCCCCATCCAGGCGATAGTGATTGATCGCGCGCATTCGCAGAGACCCGCTCCACCTGTTCCACGACGCCAGCGTCAGCGCCGCATTCGCCACAAAATGCGGCGCGCTGTCCACGTAGATTCGGTGATCCCCGCCGAGGAAGAACGCATTCGAGATTTTGGTGATGCCGCCGTTCAGCGAGAGGTGCTGCGTCAGTTCCACGGACGACTTTGCCTCGAAGCCGTAAGCCCGGCTGGGCCCCTTGAACTCGAAGCTTCCGTCGTCGGGGATATAAACCTGTTCATTCGAATGATCGATCAGAAACAGGTCCGTGCTGATCGACAGACGCCCGAAGTTCGACGACGTTCCCGCCTGATAAAAGTCGGTGGTGGCGAGTCTTGGCTGGCCTGGCATCTGCACCACGCCGCGCGCATCCACGCTGTTGATCCCCCGCCCGTAATTCACGTGCAGCGTGAGGGGCAGGCGCCTGGCCGGCGTAAGAGCCAGATTGCCTTTGCCCTGCCAGCGCCCCGCCCACTGCACGCCACTCCGGGCGGGAAACACCTGGTCCAAAACGCCGTAGCGGAACTCATCGAACCGCACGCCGGCGCCCGCCAGCAACCGGCCATTGAAGAGGCTCAGGCTCTCCTGCGCATAACCCGCTTCGTTCGTGACGTGCGCGTGAGCACGGGTGGTCACCTCGATCGGCACGCGGGCCTGGCGGGCGTACAGACCGACGTTGATCTGGTTGTCGTGGAAGTTCGCGCCCGCCGTGAAATTCGCCAGAACCGCGCCGAAATGCTGCGGATGCATGTATTGCGCGTTGGCGCCCTGCTGAAGCCGCGAATCGTGCTGCTGGAAAGCGTCGCCGTTCGCCGGATCGTTGAGGTAGTAAGTGAAATTCGAGTACAGATCGAACAGCGAACGCCCGAGAAAACCATCCGCCCGCAAGGTGTCGCCATTCGTGAACGCGCGGCTGTAATAACCGGACAGGGTTCCGAGTTTCACGCGGCCGCCATCCGAGGGATCGATATAGCCGAACCGGTCCAGTTGACCGGAGGCCACCAGATCGAGCGGGATCTGCCCGGAGGAATAAAAGTTATTGCGCCCGAATATAAAGCGCACGCCGGCCTTCTGATTCGCGCCGAGGGTTCGCGTGTAATTCGCGTTGACGTTATCGCGGCGGTAGCGGCCCGGGCTGCGGAAGGGCCCGTCGGTGTAGGAGCCTTCGTAAGCCAGATAGGAATCCACGCGGGTGACGTCCGGACTGAACGCCAGGAAGCCGCGCCCGGTATCGAAATTACCGCCCTGCAGGCGCGCGGTGAAGGCATCGGGCAGACTTTCGCGCTGGCGGATATGCACCACGCCCAGGCCGCTGAAATCGCCGTACTCCGCGCTGAAGGGGCCGTTGATCATGGACACTTCCTGGATCAGTTCGGGGCTGAGCGCCTTCAGTGCGCCAAGGTAACCCTGGCCGTGGCCCTGCGTGCCCTGATTTTGCTGGACATCGTCGACAAGGATCTTGAGGCCGCCGTTGACGCCGCCGTGATCGAGATTGAATCCGAAACGTCGGATCTCGAGCGATTTCCCGCCGCCCTCATGCTGCCCGGCATCGATGCCTGCGTTCAATTGCTGCAGCACCTGATCGTCGCGCGTGAACAGGGTGCGGTTGAAAACTTCGGCATTGCGAAGATCCACGCCTGGCTCAAGGACTTTGGCGGCAATCACCACGCTCTGGTTGCGTACGGAGATTCGCTGGAACTGCAGGTCGGCGGTAGTGTCGACATCGGGAAAATGAATTTCGCGAGAGACGGCGATGAAGCCGGGGGCCTCGGCGGAAAGGCTGTAAACACCGGGGGAGACGCCGCGGAAGGAATAGGCGCCGGACGCATCGGAGGTGGCGACCCCGATCTCGGCCTGCGCGTCCCGCAGGTGCACCACAGCCCCCGGGACGGCCCGGCCCTGCGGGTCCGTGATCCGCCCGTTAAACTGCCCTGGCTGCGCGCTCAACAGCAATGTGACGAACCAGGCGAGTTTCATAGGCTGTAGCACGAACTTTACGTTCGTAACACCAGTCTATACGGTGGGCCGGTCGATTTGGATTCCTCGCTACCCGGCGCCGATCAGTTTTTTCGTGCTCGCCGGCGCGCTCTCGCGGACCCTGGTGAACTCACTGTCCACCGCCTTCCACTTATCAGCCATTTGACGGGCGCGATCCGGTTGTGACGACGCCAGGTTCTGCTGCTCCGCCCGGTCCTTCGACAGATCGTAGAGTTCCCACGGTCCGCTGTCCCCGGTCGCGATCAGCTTCAGATCGCCTTCCCGGATCGCCCGGTTGTGGTTGTGGTTGAAGTACAAATACTCGCGCGTCACGGCGCCGTCTTTGGCGAAGGCCGGCGCGATGCTCTTGCCCGCCAGCGCCGGCCCTTTCTCGGACGCCGGTTTGCCGCCCGCGAGGTCGACCATGGTCGGCAGCAGATCCACAAAGTGGCAGGGATCGTGCCGCAGCTGATTCTTCGCCTGGATCCCCTGCGGCCACTGCACGATCAGTGGCGACGCAATGCCGCCTTCATTCACCCAGGACTTGTGCAGGCGGAACGGAGCGTTCGAACAACTCGCCCAGCCGGGCCCGAGGCCCAGATGCGTTCGGGCCGAACCGAGGGGCGCGTTCGCATCGTGCCCGTCGCCGCGGATCAACTGTTCGGAACTCGCGCCATTGTCGGACAGAAACAGGACCACCGTGTTCCGCAGGGCGCCCATCGCCTCCACCTGCTGCAGCAGTTTTCCGATCTCCGTGTCCATGCGCGTGATCATCGCCGCATGAATCGCCATCTTGGTCCGCTGGAGCTTCTTCTGCTCCGGCGTCAGGGTGGACCACGGCACCGCGCGGGTCACTTCGCCCGGCCCGATTTTTGCGGTCAACTCATTGTCCGGCGTATTCCAGTCCGTGAACATCGCGGGCTCGAGCGGAGCCATGGCGCCGGAGATCAGGCCCATTTTCACCATGCGCTGCCATTTGCGCTCGCGCGCCGTATCCCAGCCTTCGCTGAAGCGGTCTTTGTAGCGGTCGATATCCTCCTGCGGGGCCTGCAGGGGAAAGTGCGGGGCGTGAAACGCGGTGTAGAGAAAGAAGGGTTCGGCGGCGTGGTCGCGCGCATGTTCGCGGAGGAAACGAACACCGTAGTCGGCGATCGCGGTGGTGCTGTAATAGCCGGGCTCCGGCGCGGGCAGGCGCTCACCATCGAGCAGATGGCTTTTCTGGGTAAAGAAGCGAAGCTCGTCCATCATGGTGTACGAATGGTCGAAGCCGACGCCGTTTTCGCCGGTCACTTGCTTCATGTGCCACTTGCCGGAGTGATAACTGCGGTACCCGAGCGGCTTCAGATACTCGGGCAGGAAGCGCGTGTAGTCCGGGATCTTGCCCGGCGTCATGATGTCGCTGGCGGTCTGCTGCGCGTACTGTCCGGTCAGCAGACAACTGCGCGAGGGGCCGCAGCGGGCCGTGGAGTACGCCTGCGTGAAGCGCAGCCCGTTGGCTGCCATGCGGTCGAGATTCGGCGTGTCGATATCGCCGCCGTAGCAACGGGCGTCGGAAAAGCCCATGTCGTCGGCAAGGATCAGGAGGATGTTCGGTCTGGAGGAAGTTGCCGCAAGGCCCGAAGTGGCGAGGGCGCCTCCCGCCGCGGTCCGCAGAAAGCTTCGCCTGGTTGTGTCGGTGACCGCGCGTGAACTCATCAGAATTGAGTCTCTGACAGTTCGGGGGCGCGCCGCAAGAGGCGGGGAAATTTTGTCAGCTTAAATCCATTTGCACAAAGGCTCCGTATTCGATGCTGAAGACGTTCCTGCAAGGCAACGCCTTCCCTGCCGATTGCCCGAGGCAATCGCTGTAATTCAAGGAGAAGAGCCTATGTTCCTTACCGCAAGGCGCACTGTCGCGCTCGCCGCCATGGCGTGCGCATCCACCTTCGCCGCCAGTCACCGAAACGGACCCCTCCTGCTCGAAGATCAAACCGCGAATCTGAACGACCTTTATGTCTTCCGCAGCTACGAAGCAGGCCGTTCGGACCGCGTGGTGATGAGCATGAGCGTCCAGGGATTCCAGAACCCCGACAACGGGCCGAGTTATTACAAGTTCTCGGACAGCGTTCTGTACCGTTTCAACATCAACAACGCCCGCGGTCTGGATGGCAATCCCGACCTCCAGATCGATTTCCTGTTCAGCACGCAACTGCGTCCCAACCCGACCTTCGTCTCTTATTTCGGTCAGCTGAAAGGCATCGACGATCCGGGGATTTTCCTGTACCAGACTTACAGCATCGTCATCCGCAATCTGAAGACGGGCCAGGGCACTTACATTTACAACGATGCCAATGGCCACCCGCTCTCCGTCGCGCCGCCCAATATGGGCCCGAAGAGCACACCGGCCTACGAACAGACACTCGGCGCGCCCTCGGTGTTCACGCTTGCCAACGGCATGCGCGTGTTTGCCGGACCCCGCGACGACGCGTTTTACTTCGACAGCGGCGCCACCTTCGACACGCTCAACTTCCGCTCGCCGGCTCCGGTTCTGACGGGCGCGGCCGACACCGCTCCGGGATCGGCTGCGCCCGCCGCGGTGGATGGTTTTGCCGGCTACAACGTCAGCCTGATTGCTGTCGAAGTGCCCATCAGCATGCTGACCGCCGATGGCTCCATCCCCACGGATCCGAAGGCCCCGAACGCGAAGATCGGCGTCTGGGCCGCCACGCTTCGCCAGATTGTCACGGTGCGGCCCAGCCCGCAGGACCCCATCAACTATGGCAACTACGTGCAGGTCGACCGCGTCGGCAATCCGCTTACCGTGGAAGCGCTGATCCCCCTGCCGATGAAGGACTACTGGAACCGCAACGATCCTTCGAACGACCAGCAGTTTGCCCAGTTCATCGGGGCTCCGTTCTTCGCCAGCGGAATCCTGAACGGCGTCTTTGGCCTGAAGGTTCCGCCTGCGCCGCGCACCGATCTGCTGGGCGTATTCGTCCCCGATATTAATCGCGTGGATCTGACGATTCCGCCTACGGCCTTCGCCAATCAGAACCGCCTGGGACCACTGGCCGGTGACAACAGTGGCTGGCCGTTTGGCGGACGGCGGCCGATCGACGATGTGGTGGATATCGGCTTCCGCGCTCTGGCCGGCGTGCTGGTGCCGGGCTACGGCGGAGCCCCGAATAACCAGCTGGGCGACGGCGTGAATTCGAACGACGTGCCTTTGATGGATCACTTCCCCTTCCATGCGCCGCCGCACGCTGGATTCAAACACAGCCAGATTGACGGCACGAATGGCAAGGGGATGGTAACCGGGAATTAAGCGTACTCTTATCGGGGCAGACCTGAAAGCCTGCCCCGGTTTTCGACGAGCTGACTATGAGACTCATATTTCTTCTTTTCATTGCGCGGCCCGCCTTCGCCCAGCAGCCCGGAGCGGCTGACCGGCTGGCGCAGGCTTATCAGGACCGCATCCTGACGGAATCCACTTCCATGCTGAAGACGGACGAGCATATCTCGATGTACGAGACTCTCGTGAAAGTCCAGCCCGAGGTGCTGCATTATCAAAACCTGCTGGCGGGCGCTTACATTCAAAAGGTCCGCGAGTCGATGGATTACAGCTATCTGGAACGCGCCTCGCAGATCGTCAATAGCGTCATCGGCGCGGATGTGAAGAACTACGAGGCAGCCCGTCTGCGCACGGAGATCGCGCTGGAACGGCACGATTTCAAAACCGCCGCCGACTACTCCCGCAAGCTGATTGAATGGTCCGCGAATGACTCCTGGAACTGGGGCACTCTCGGCGACGCTCTTACCGAACTGGGGGATTATGACAACGCCGCCGACGCTTATCAGAAGATGGTTACCCTGCGGCCCGACCTTTCCAGCTATAACCGCGCCGCTTACTTTCGGTTCCTTTATGGCGATGTCGAGAGTGCCGTGAAGATCATGAAAATGGCCATCAGCGCCGGCAGCCCGATGGCGGAGAACACCGCGTGGTGTGAAGTGGAACTCGGGAAAATCTATCTGAAGACGGGGCAGGTCAGGGAAGCCGCGGACGCTTTCCAGGCCGCGCTGCGCCGCTTCCCCAATTACCACCCGGCACTCGCCGGAGTGGCGCAGACAGCGGCCGCGCAAAGCGACTGGAAAACCGCCATCTCTTATATGCAGCGCGCCCGGGCGGCCACGCCGCTTCCCGATTACTCGGCCGCCCTCTACGACTACTACACTGCCGCCGGCGACATCAAAGAAGCTTTCCAGCAAAAGGAAATCATTCAGGTGATCGATCAGATCGGCCAGGCGGCGCAGGAGAAAGCGAACCGCAACATCGCCCTGATTTATGCGGATCACGACTGGCTCCTGGACCGCGTTCTGGAACTGGCGAAGAACGAACTCGACGTGCGCGGCGATATCTATACTTACGATGCACTCGCGTGGGCGCTCTATAAGAACAAACAGTATGCGGAAGCCGGTGTCGCCATGAAGAAGGCGTTGCGGCTCGGAACGCCGGAACCCGCGTTTTATTATCATGCGGGACTGATCGACAGCGCGCTGGGCAGGAAGGATGAAGCCCGCGAGATGCTGAAGAAGGCTCTCGCGCTGAATCCGCACTTCGACGCCAAACAGGCTTTATTGGCGCACGATGCATTACAGGAGCTTTCATGAAACTCGCCGTTTGCCTTTTCGCCGCGCTGCCGCTTCTGGGCGGTGATTTAGAGACTTTTACCGACAACTCGCTCAACGCCACGCAGCGCAACACGGCTTGCGTCGCTCTGCGGGGCAACAAAGCGCCGGAAGTGATTGCGGCTATGCGCGCGGCTCTTGATAACACCAGGCTCCAATCCTGCGCGGGCGTCAATTTGCGAGTCGCGGGCGCGACCGACGAACTGCTGAGCGCGCTCGATGAGAAAGATCCGACGGCGCGTGCGCTGGCCGCGCGGGAGCTGGGAGCGCTGCAGAAACCGGAATTCCTCGCGGCGCTGCGCAAGGCCGCGGAAGACCGGGATCTGCTGGTATCGAGCAACGCGGTGGAGGGTTTGGTTCGCTATGAGGATCATTCGTCCGCGCCGCAATTGCGCGAGATCGCGGCGCCTGGCGGCGTGCTGACATCCATGGCGGTGGATGCGCTGCTCGAATGGCAGGATCCCGAAGTACTGGAAATTGCCCGGAAGCTGATCGCCCACAAGGATCCCGGCGATCAACTGATTGCGATCCGGGTGATCGGTCAGACGGGCGACCGCACAGATTTGCCAAAACTGCGCGAACTCGCGAAGGACGACACAGCGCTGAGTGCGGGGAGCCGGGGCTTCGGCCTGATGCCGGCGATCAGTATTTCGAGAGCGGCGGGAACGGCGGTGCGGAATATTGAGGCGCGGGCGGCGAAGTGATTATTTGAGATTGTAAAGCGTCGAATTCCGACCGTCCAGAGTCGCCCCGATCGCCAGTCCGATCAGCGCCCCGGCCGCGGCCACACCAACTGTGCTCGCGGCCCTGATATTGATGTCTCCCGCGCTCTCATTGGCCAGCCGGGTGCCTAAACCCGCGCCGGTCCCGGCACCCGCGCCAGCGCCGATCGCGAGACCGATCCACTTCCCGCGGCCCTTCCCGCGCAGCCTGACCCGCAACACATCCGCACGGGGCACGGCAATCTGCCGTGCCTTCATCTGCACCCCGATGGAATCCGCGGTGAGCACGGTGAACTTTCCGCTCACCGCGTCCGCCCCGCGCCGCATTATCTCAATTCGCGCCCCTGCGCTCAGCGCGTTCAGACTCTCCCATGACGAGGAAACGTTGTCCCGCGCCGGCGCCATCCCGGCCCAACTACTCAGCGCCAGCAACAGGATAACGCAACGTTTCCTCATAAAACCCTCGTCACAAGACCGCGAGAACCTGCTCCGCGTGTCCCTCCGGTTTCACCCCGGTGAACACTTTCACAATCATTCCGTTGTCGATCACGAAAGTGGTCCGGGCCACGCCCATCACTTTCTTCCCGTACATGTTCTTCTCTTTCATCACGCCGTACAGATTCGCGATCTCTTTCGAGTCATCCGCCAGCAGGGTGAAATTCAGATCGAACTTTTCCTTGAATTTCGCCTGCGCCTTCGTGGTGTCCGGCGAAACGCCCAGAACCGTCACGCCCTTTTTTGTGAATTTCGTCACGGCGTCGCGAAATTCGCAGGATTCGATGGTGCAGCCCGGCGTATCCGCCCGCGGATAGAAATACAGCAAAATCCGCTCATTCTGATGCGCCGCCAGATCGAATTCCTCGCCGGAATCCGTGAGAACCTTAAAAACCGGAGCCTTATCGCCTTCCTGCACCATTCGTTTTCTCCTGACCTTAGAAAAATCTATCCCAGCTTCGACTTCATCAGCTCATTGACGGACGCCGGATTCGCCTGTCCCTTCGACAGTTTCATCACCTGGCCCACCAGAAATCCGATCACCGTGAGCTTGCCGCCGCGGTACTGCTCCACCTGCTTCGGATTGGCCGCGATCACTTCATCGACAATCTTTTCGATCGCGCCCGAGTCGCTGATCGTCTTCAGCCCCTCGCGCTCCACAATCACGGACGGGGCTTCGCCGGTGTCGAACATTTTCGGCAGAACTTCCTTGGCCAGTTTCCCGGTGAGTTCGCCCTTGACGATCAGGCCGACCAGTTCGCCCAGATGCCGGGCGCGCACCGGCGAGTCGCCGATCTCTTTGCCCATCGCCTTCAGCATTCCCGCCAGATCGCCCATGACCCAATTGGCCGCGATCTTCGGGTCGCCGGAAACCTCGGCCACCTCTTCGTAATACTCGGCAATGGCCCGTGTGGACGTCAGCACGCCCGCGTCGTACTCGCGCAGCCCGTGGCTCGCGATGAACCGCGCCCGTTTCGCCGCCGGCAACTCGGGCATGGTCGCGCGGATCTCCGCCTGCCAGGCTTCACTGATGCGCAAAGGGGCCAAGTCCGGCTCGGGGAAGTAGCGGTAGTCGTGCGCCTGCTCTTTGCTGCGCATGCCCACCGTCACGCCGGTGTCGGGGTTGTAAAGCCGCGTTTCCTGATGAATCTTCCCGCCGTTTTCGATCACGGCCACCTGGCGGGCGACCTCATAATCGATAGCGAGTTTCAGGAACCGGAACGAATTCAGGTTCTTGATTTCCACCTTGGTGCCGAACTCCGGCGCGCCCCAGAGCCGCACGGACACATTCGCGTCGCAGCGCAAATGCCCTTTTTCCATGTCGCAGGTCGAGACGTCCATGAACTGGATGCTCTGCTTCAGTTCGGTCACGTAGGCAAACGCCTCATCGGACGACCGCATGTCCGGCTCGCTCACAATCTCGATCAGCGGCGTGCCGCTGCGATTCAGATCCACGTACGTGTACTGGTCGGAGTCGCGGAAGCCTTCGTGCTGGCTCTTGCCCGCGTCGTCTTCCATGTGAACGCGCGTTACGCCCACGCGCTTCGCAATGCCGTCCACCACGATATCGACCCAGCCGTGCTCGGCCAGTGGTTCGTCGTACTGCGAGATCTGGTAGCCCTTGGGCAGGTCCGGATAGAAGTAGTTTTTACGCGCGAAACGCGAGACCGGCCGCACCGCGCAGTTCAGCGCCATCGCGCCTTTCATGCCCAGTTCCACGGCTTCTCGGCTCAGGACGGGCAGCGCTCCCGGCAGTCCCAGGCAGACGGGACAGACGTTCGAGTTGGGCGCGGCGCCGAAACTGGTGGGGCAGCCGCAAAAAATTTTCGTGCGTGTGGCAAGCTGGACGTGGACCTCCAAACCGATCACGACCTCGTACTTCGCAATCAGTTCCGGCGGAGCCACTTCCAAAAGTGCAGTCGACATTTGTTCAATTTCAAGATACCCGATGCCCCGCCCTGCGCAGGCGATACAGGAATTTCACAAAACCCGAACAACAAAACCGCCCCGATCTGGTTAGATGCCTGTAGGCGACTCATGACACCCCTGCGCATAATTCTGCTCGCCGTTCCTCTGTGTGCGCTTGCCCAAACCGCGCCGAAGCCGGAAAACAAGTTCGTCGGCAGCCTGGTTTGCAAGACCTGTCACCCGGATGTCTGGCTGAATTTCAATAAGAACCCGCACTACAGGTCCATCGCGTCCGGAAAAGAGGCGCCTGACAAGACCGGCTGCGAAGGCTGCCACGGCGCGGGCGGCAATCACGTCGCGGCGGGCGGCGGCAAGCCCACGATCGGCGCGTTTTCTCAAATGACGCCCGATCAGGCGCTCAACACGTGCCTCGAGTGCCATTCGAAGGACATTTCGCGCGCGAATATCCGCCGCTCCGCGCATACCGAAGCGGACGTCGTTTGTTCCAGCTGCCACTCGATTCACAAGTCGCCGACGCCGAAGTTCCTGCTCGCGAAACAACAGACGCAACTCTGCTACACCTGCCACGCGACGATTCGGGCGCAGTTCGAGATGCCCGTGAAACACCGCGTGAACGAAGGCGTGGTGCAGTGCACGGATTGCCACAATCCGCACGGCTCCGTGGCCCCGACGTGGCGCACCGGCGTCAGTTCGGCCATGCTGGCGCCCGCGCACGATAACGAACAGCCGTGCCTGAAGTGCCACATCGACAAGCGCGGGCCGTTCGTGTTCGAGCACGCCCCGGTCCGGGTGGAAGGCTGCGACAGCTGCCACATGCCGCATGGCTCCACCAACGCCAAGCTGCTGCGCCGGCCGGTGGTTTTCACTGTCTGCCTCGAGTGCCACAACGGCGCGGGCACGTTCGGGCGCACCAACGCCGGCGTGGTGACGCAGTCGCCCAGCCACAACATGCTGGATCCGAAATACCAGAAGTGCACGGTTTGTCACGTGCGCATCCACGGGTCGAACACGGACCCGACGTTCCTGCGATGAGGAGAATCGACATGACAAGAAACTTCCTCACGATTCTTCTCGCCCCCGCTTTCCTGCTGGCGCAGGACACGGTGGCGCCCAGTGTTGACGAGAAGGTCGGCCCGCTGCGCGGCGAGAACAGGGGCGATTACAACATCGTGCAGTCCTGGGAGTTCGGCTATCGTTTCGCCAGCCTGGGCGGCAATTCGGACAAATACCGCAGCGATGTGAATTATCACGACGGCATCCGCCTGCTGAACAGCAATCTCACGGTGAATTCGAAGGACGGCCACGGCCGGTGGTTCGACGAAATCACGTTTGCGACGCAGGGCCTGGGCAACGATCCGTATGAATCCGCGACGTTCCGCGTTCAGAAAAACCAGCTTTACCGGTACGATTTGCTCTGGCGCCGCAACGATTACTTCAACCCCGGCCTGACGGTCGCCAACGGCCAGCACCGCGAAACCACCACGCACGGCTGGCAGGACCACGACCTGACTTTGTTCCCGCAATCGCATTTCCGCCTGCGCGCCGGTTACAGCCACGTGGCCGACAACGGGCCCGCGCTCACCACCGTGCAGGAGTTCGATTCCCGCAGCGACGCGACCACGGTTTTCCGCAATATCCGCCGACAGTACAACGAGTACCGCCTGGGCGGCGACGGCGAGTGGAAAGGCTTCCGCTTTACCGTGCAGCGCCGCTGGGAATACTTCAAGGAAGACACGTCCGACCGGCTCACCGCCGCCACGGGACTGACGCAGTTCGCCCGCTCGCAGCCCTATCGCGGCAATACGCCGGGCTGGATGGGCAACCTTTACGGTGAACGGAAATGGATCGCGATCAACGCCCGTGCCACGTACGCCGGCGGACGCGGCGACTTCGTGCAGAACGAGATCGCCATCGGCACGGATCGGTTCGGCTCCGCTCAGAACCGCCAGGTGCTGGTGACGGGCAATGGCGACCGCCCGGTGGTGGCCGGCGACTTCAACGTGACCCTGTTCCCGACGGGCCGCCTCACGATCATCAACCAGACGGCGGCCTCGAACACGCGCATTATCGGCAACAATTTCCTGCAGCAGTTCGATAATTCGACCTTTACTTTTAACTCGCTGAATTTTCAGTTCCTCGGGGTGAGGCTGGTGACCAACGCGACGGATGCGCACTACCGCTTTACGAAGCGCTTCGATGTTTTCGCCGGCTTCCGCTATGCCGATCGCGAGATCCGCTCGATTGAAGACCAGGGCTCTCCCGGCTTCCCGCTCGATGGCGTCACGGGACAGCAATCGAACCACACCAAGGCCGGTGTGGCGGGCGTCAACTGGATCCCGCTGAAGAACCTGCGCGCCCATCTGGAAGGCGAGATCGGACGGAATGACAATCCGTTCACGCCGGTCAGCCTGCGCAATTATCACGCGCTTCGCGGCAAACTGCAGTACCGGACGAAAACCATGAGCGCCGGCGCGGGTTATCAGGAAAACTATAACAACAATTCGATTCAGATTACGGCTTACAGTTCGCGCGCCCGCAGCTATTCGGCGGAAGCGTCGTGGAATGCGAAGTCGTGGGTTTCGCTGGATACTTCCTACTCGAAGCTTCATCTCGATACCATCGGCGGCATCGACTTCTTCGCGGGCTCGCCGCGGAGTGTCGAGATCACGGGGCAGCAATCCGTCTATATCAGCAATATTCACGCTGCGAATATCGGCCTGCGCTTCGCGCTGAAGAAGTACGCGGACCTTTATGTCGGCTATAACCTGACGAAGGACACCGGGGACGGTCGCGGCAGCCCGTTCACTTCCGCCATTACCTTCGCGGCCCCGGCAACCGCGGTGGCCGGGACTCTGGCGAGCGCGCAGACGTTCCCGCTCACCTTCCAGACGCCGCTGGCCCGCGTCTCCGTGCGCCTCAATGAAAAGCTGCGGTGGAATCTGGGCTACCAGTATTACGGGTATAAAGAGGATTTCGGCCTGTTCCTGTACAACCAGAACTACCGCGCTCATACGGGCTACACTAGCCTGTTGTGGGCGTTCTAAGAACGGATCAGTTCCGGGAACAAGCAGCTGTTGGTGAGTGTCCAACGGCAAGATGCTGACACGCTTGCGATGGGCGTTGCCTTTCGGTCACCTGCTCGCGGATGGAGCTGTGCTTGGGTTCTGGCTCTGGCATGCTCACCTTACAGTTGGAAAAGAAATCACGAGGATGCGGCCGCCGAAATCACAGGTGATCGTGAAAATTCAGGAGGATGGCGCATGGCGACCTCGACAGCTTCCGCCATCCGATGAGATCGTATTCATAATCTCGGGGAACCTTCCAGCTGCGGCGATTTCCCTTTCGCTAATGCCCGACGCAACAATTCAAACTCGTGCCCGGCTCTGGATCCGCAGTGGTTCATACTTCATGAGTGCTTGTCATTTCTGATCTGGTTTTTCGTGGGTTTTTGGGCGGAGCTTTCGTCGGGAAAATTCAGACAGACCCTGATTGCTTGTCTCGCACTAAGGCTCTCCGTCATCCCCGGCCCCTTGAGCCGCCTCGTTCGTTTGTTGAGCTTCCTTTTCTGGATCGCCTTGGTGCTGTACGCGCTGCGCACTCTCGGGGTTTGGATATCACGCAAGGTCCGATGCGCTTAGAGAGAAGCCCCGATGATCTCTCTTTCGAATACGGGCTACACTAGCCTGTTGTGGGCGTTTTAAGAACGGATCAGTTCCACCAACTCTCGACGGCGTTCTACGCCCGGGTCGCGCGCGACCCCGTGCTTCGCCCTTTGTTTCCGGGCAAGACGCAGCACTGCGCCATTGAGGAACTCACCGCGTTTCTCGTACAGTTCTTCGATGGACCGCCCGAAGACACGCAGCGGCGCTGGTGGGTGAGCCTTCGCGAATCGCACCTGCGGTTTGAGATCGGCGCGGAGCAACGGGATGCCTGGATGGCCAACATGCGGCAGGCGCTGCGGGAAGCGCCGATCGAAGAGCCCGAACGCAGCGCTTTAGGGACGCTGTTCGAACACTCGTCCGCCTATGTGGTCAATACGGGGCAGACTCCTGCGCCGGCCGATTTCCCTCTCGATCCGGACATCGCCCAACGCTGGAATCACCAACTCACTCTCGACCAAACGGTTGCCGCGATTCGGAGCGGCCAGACCGGGCAGGCGGAAAAGTTCCGGCACAACCGCGCCGTCTTCGCATTTCTGCTGGCCCTGATGATCGACAGCCGCGAACGCGCCCTGCACGCTTACGTCACGGAGAAAATCGCCGCCGATCCCGCGCTCGCCCACACGCGCTACAACGGCCGCACGCTGCTCCACCAGGCGGCCGGGGCGGGCAATGCCGCCATCGCGAAAGTCCTGCTCGACGCCGGCGCGGACGCCGCCGTGAAGACCGATCTCGGCCACACACCGCTCTACTGCCTGGCGAACGAGTACAAGTCCGACGGCGCCGAACTGGTGCGAATCCTGATTCGGGCCGGCGCGAAGGTCGACGCCGCCGATGGCGTGAAACGCTGCACCGCTCTGCACATGGCCGCGCGGCGCGGGAATGTGGCCATCGCCCAGGCGCTGCTGAACCACGGCGCGAACGCGGAAGCCCGCGACTCGCAGGGCGTCACCCCACTCGGCCGCGCCGTCAACTGCAAGAAGCCCGCCGTCGCCGCGCTGCTCAGGCAGAAACGGTAGAGGCGAGCACCAGGCCGGAAGGCAAGTCTTCCCCGAAAATCCGTCCCAGCGCCCGTTCGTCGCGCTCGGATTCGCCGTCCAGTTGCGCGATGAGCCCGGCGTCCTGCAAGCGGCCGCGAACCGCCGCGAAAGTCGCCGCCGACACATCCCGCACGGGATCCCCGGTGCGCCGCGCCATGGACACCAGCGCGTCGTCGGCCTTCGGCACCGCAATCAGAGCCTCGATCCAGCGCGTCGCCACCGCCGGGGACATCACCTGGTTAATCGGCCCGTAAAATAATTGCCGCGCGCCCAGCCGCGACAGGCACCACAGCACGACGTCGTTAAAGCCCGACTCGCGGCCCTGCTTCAGCAGCGCATCGCCCAACTGCGCCCGGTTCGAGGACGGAATCAGTTCCATGCTGGCCGCCGTCCGCCACATTTCCCGCAGCAGGCTGTTGTTCAGCCGCACCGGCTTCTTGCCCGGCTTCGGCATGAGTTGCGGCAGCAGCCGCTGCATGATGTCGGTCTGCTGATTCCGGTTCAGACCACCGGCCACGCGGCCCCAGAAGATCCACCAGTCGATCTCATTCTGCACCTGATTGGCGAACTGCGGCCCGCCCGCATACATGCGGCGCACCTGCTCGATGCGGAACTCGTCGCCGATATAGCCGAACCCGGGCCGCAGACAGAATCCCGCGAGGTTCAGCCAACGCACTTCGTAAGCCGCGCCGCGTTTCCGCTGCTCCGTGAGCTCGATGAACACGTCGGCGAGCTTGCGCGCCACGTCCACCGGCCACGAATTCCGGCCCAGTCCCAGCGCGCCTTCCAGCTTGGCCGGCAACTCTTCGGGCGCCACCTCGCCCCGCACGAACGCCGCCCGGAGCAGCGCCACCGCGCCATCCACCGTCTCCTGGCTGACCACCGCCGCAGGCCGTCTGGCCGCCGTTTTCGCCGCGCCCGCCGCGGCCTTGCGCAACTGGAACTGCAGCCGCCAGCGGTTGTCGCTGATCTTGGAATCGCACCACGTTTCGAGCGTGCCGGTCTCGGTGAGGCGCGCGCCCAGTTTCACGGGCACCAGCCGCTCCCCGCCCTTGCCGAAGCGGATCACGGCTTCCAGCGGAGCATGCAGATGCAGTTCTTCGCCGGGCGCGAACTGCACCACCTCACCGGGCTTGTCGTCCGTCCGTGTCAGTGAACTCCACAACCGGAACGCCACCGGCTTGTTGGCAACAAGTTGCAGATCTTCCCGGTCCACCTCGACACTGTCGCCCTCTTCGGCGCCGCGCGGCACCAGACACACGGCGGAATCGTCATTCAGGCCCACGTAATAGGCCCGCGGCAGGCCGCCGCGCACCAGCACGCCGGACCCCGTCGAACGGACGTACGAATAATACGCGGCACCGCTGGCCACGGCCAGATCCAGGTCGCGGTTCTCGAAGATCTCCGGACGCCGTCCATACCAGTTCTCCAGCACGTCCGCCACGCGCTGCCGCAGGATCTCCGGGATGAAGAACCCGCCATTGAACAGGATCGCGTCGGGCACCTGCCCCGCCGATTCCAGAAACGCCGCCAGATGCCGGCTGATAGCCGGATCCGACACGTACGGCAGACCGAGTTCCCGGAAGAGACTGCGCTTGTCTTCCTTCGGCTTTTCGCCGCGCGGCGTGACCGGCAGAAATCCGTCCAGCGCCAGTTCCAGCGCTTCTTTGCGGGTGAGCACGGTCTTAAGCGTTCCGCCGATCAGCGAAGAGCCCGTGCCGGCGATGGTGATCTCCACCTGCTCGCGGTTTTCCTCGCCCAGCAGAATCTCTTTGGCCGCCGAACACTGGCGCCGCAAAGCGCTTCTCTGGCGGATGGAAAGCTGCTTGCCCAGCTTCGTTTCCGCCAGCCACGCGAGCGTCAGATCCAGGTTGTCGCCGCCGAGCAGCAGGTGTTTCCCCACCGCCGTGCGCGTGAAATCGATCTTGTCGCCGTCACGCGAGACTTTGATCAGCGAGAAATCGCTGGTGCCGCCGCCGACGTCGCAAATCAGCACCACCTGGCCATCGAACAGCAGCCGCCGGGAGCGCGCCAGGTTGTTCGCGATCCACGAATAGAACGCCGCGGCCGGCTCTTCGAGCAGCGTCAGCTTGCCCAGCCCGGCTTCTTCCGCGGCCTTGACGGTGAGTTCGCGCGCCTCTTCGTCGAAGGACGCCGGCACCGTGAGCACCACGTCCAGTTCCGCGAGCGGCGGGAACTTGCCCGACGCGTCCCACGCTTCGCGAATGGTGCCGATCAGTTTCGCCGAAACTTCCACGGGCGACATGACGCGCCCGCCCTCGCCCGCATCCCAGGGCAGGATTTTCGCGTTCCGGTCCACGTCCGGATTCGACAGCCAGGACTTCGCGCTGTGCACCAGCCGCGTCGGCACAATGGCGCCGAGTTCGCGCGCCCAGGTGCCCACCGGCTGCCCTTCGTCGAGGAACAGGAACGAGGGCAGCGTGCGGCGGGGTTCCACGCGCCCCGCCGCCACCGGCTGTTTGATATCGAAAACGTGGATGGGCGGGAAACTGGTGTCTTCCGCCTCGGCCGGATCAATCCAGGCGAGCGCGGAGTTGGTGGTGCCTAAATCGATGCCGACTTTCATGTTTTAAACGGTTTCCCGAACGTTGAACTCCAGCTTCCAGCGCTGTCCGTCGCGGGCCACGCACCACAACTGCAGCATGCCGGTTTCGGTGATCTGGGTTTCGAACGAGACGGGCACAATGTCCTGCGTCTGCCCTTCCGCGGCCAGCCGGACTTCCACCGGCGAGAGTTCTTCAAGCTCGTCCCCGAAATCTTCGATCAGTTCGCCGGGCGCGTCACTCTTGCGGGATGCCGAACAGTAAAAGCGGAACTCGGCCGGCTGGCCGACGATCAGACCGAACTCGCGATTCGGAATGCGCGCGGAGGAACCCTCTTCCATGCCGAACTGCGCGACGGCCAGCGCTTTGACCGGCGCGGGAAATCCCGGCACGGCGGGCATGGCGGATTCGATCCCGACATAATACGAGCGCGACACACCGCCCCGGATGCGCACTCCCCTGCCCTGCCGCGCCGCGCCGTAGTAAGCCGCGCCGCGCGCCACCGCATGCATCAGATCCTCGCCCGCCAGCGGCTGCACGGCGCCGAAGCCTTCTTCGGCCAGCCAGCCGTTCAGCACTTCCAGAAGCCGCTCGCGCACGAACGGGGCATGCAGCACGCCGCCGTTGAACAGAATATGCGTCGGGCAGGCCAGGCCGCTCGCGCCCTGCCGCGCGCCGGTGATCTGCTGCCGCAGGAACTTCGCCAGATGACGCGTGATCGCGGCGTCCTGTGCGTAGGGCAGGCCCATTTCCTGCAGAGCAGCCCGGCGACCGCCGGTGGGCATTTCCGTACTCGGGACCCGCGGCAAAAACCCTTCCAGAACCTGTTCGATCTGCTCCCGCCGCAGCTTCGCTTTGATGGTCCCGCCGATCAGGCTGCTGCCCTTGCCGAGGATGGTGACCGGCGTCTCGTCCGTGTTCGATTCCGGATCGAGCAGCCGCTCTTTCGCCAGCCGGCAGTTGCTCCACAGCGCCTGCAGCTGGAAACCGTCGATCTTTGTCCCGCGCGACGCCAGATCGCCCGCCACGGTATGCGCCAGCGCCAGATCGATATTGTCGCCGCCCAGCAGAATGTGTTCGCCGACCGCGACGCGCTCCAGTTCCAGTTCGCCCGCGCGTTCGGTAACCGAGATCAGCGTGAAATCCGTGGTGCCGCCGCCGATGTCCACCACCAGCACCAGATCGCCTTTGGCGACCCGGCGACGCCAGTCCGGATGCCGGTCGATCCAGGCATAGAACGCCGCCTGGGGCTCTTCGAGCAGCGTGAGATTCCGGAAGCCGGCGGTTTCCGCCGCCCGCTGCGTCAGTTCCCGCGCAATTGCGTCGAACGACGCCGGCACGGTGACCAGGACATCCTGGTCCGCGAACGGCGCTTCCGGATGCTCGTTGTCCCAGGCGGATCGCAGGTGCTTCAGATATTCGGCCGAGGCATCGACCGGCGAAATCCGGTGCAGGCCTTCGGCCGCTTTCCAGGGCAGCATCGCCGCCGTGCGGTCCACCGCCGAGTAGGACAGCCAGCTTTTTGCCGAAGACACCAGGCGGCTGGAAACCTCCGCCCCGCGCCGCTGCGCCAGTTTTCCCACGACAAAAGGCGGCTGTGCATTCCACGGCAGCGCAACCGAACCGGCCGGGAATTCCGTCGCGCCGGGGATGTACAGGAACGACGGGAGCAATTGCTCCGACCCCACTTCGTTCGCCGCCGTCAGCTGGGGAATCCGCGCCAGTTCCGCATGGGCTTGATCCCCTCCCGCGCCCAAACGGGTATATGCCAGCGCCGAATTCGTGGTGCCTAAGTCGATCCCGATGCTGTACTGGGCGCCCGACCGCGGCAAGACTACTCGACCTCGATCTCGGCTGGCGCCAGAATCGCCAGATCCTGCCGCGTATTGACCCTGGGCAGCGACGCCGTGCCGGCGCGCCATCCGCGATGCCGCAGCATGCCGCCAACAGCTTTGCCGGTGGCCGGGACGTTGCCGATGAATTTCACCAGCGCCGGGTTGCCGTCCGAATTCACCGGCGTGCCTTCCACCGCGTCGATCACCGGGACCGGCGCGAAGTGGCGAATCAGGATCTCGCGGGTGTTGGCGTGGATATCCCGCGCCGCCGCGCCCACCTGGTCATCCGAGTAGGGCGTGATGTCTTCCATGAAGAAGTCGAGGATGCGCGCGTCGCGCTGCAGCATCCCTAAAACCTGCAGGGCGCCGTCCTCCGGCTTCACTTCCGGTTTGGGCGGCGGCAGGGCCGGAATGTCGGACTTCAGGATGGCGTTCATCGCCGCCAGGATGTCGGCCGGCAGAGCGCCGGTGAACAGAATCGCGAAAAATGCGCGGAAAGCAAGTAAGATGCGGTTCAAAATGAGGTGAACTCCAAAACTCTCAGGATAGCAGCGACTACACGCGAACCGGCATGGTCAGGTCCTGCCCCGGAAAGCTGCGTTCCAGCAGGCTGCCCACCTGAGCCGCCGTCGCGGGGTCGATATTCCCGCCCGGATGGCGCACGCGCGGGCTGGTCAGCAGGCCGCGACGGCGCAGAATCTCTTTCCGCACCGCGAGCCCCGGCTGCTGCTCGAACACCATGAGCGGCAGATACTGGCGGTAGATCGCGTAGGCCGAATCGAAGTCGCCGGCCCTGGCCCGTTCCGTGATCGCCAGCAGCACTTCGGGGAAGGCGAATCCGGTATTGAAGCCGTCCGAACCCCGCTCCAGATCGAAGAAGCCGTACAATCCGCCCAAGCCGGTCAGAATCGGCATCGGCCGGCCGTCGAGCCCCTTCCGCAGCGCGGCGATTTTGCCTGGACTCGGCACCGCCTCCGCCTTGATGCAGGCGATGGACGGGATCTCACGCACGAGGCGGAGAATCAGGGGCGTCGCCATGTGGACCTCGGTGGAAGCCGGGTGATCCTGCAGCACGATGGGCAGTTTCGCTTTTTCCGCCACCCGGCGGTAGTACGCGAAGATCGCGTCGTCGTTCGGGACCGGCTGCTTCGACGGCGCGATCATCACGGCCGCGGCGCCGAGCGCCTCCGCTTCCTGCGCCAGAGCCACCGTTGCGGAGGTTCCGGTATGGCTGCAGCCCACCACCACGGGCAGCGTTCCCGCCGCCGCGACGGCCGTGCGGATCAGCGCCGAACGCTCGGCATCCGTCATGCGGTTCGATTCGCCCAGTACGCCCAGCAGCGTCACCGCGCTCACCCCGGTGGCCGCGAAGAACTGAATCGTGCGGGTCAGGGAGGCGTGGTCGAGAGTTTCATCGTCGTAAAAGGGGGTCGCAAGAATCGGGATAACGCCGGTGAGCCGGAGCGAGTCGGAAGAAAGAGCCATCGTCCAATCGTATTCTTCAGTTCCGCGCCGCGAGCCAGAAGCCGAGATTCTGCACCTGTTCCTTGACGCGTTCGCGGTCGGGCGCATTCGGCCAGAGTTCCAGATAACGCTGGAAGGCCTGGAGGGAATCGGCCATGCGTTCCTGCTGCAGCAGGACCACGCCCATCTGCTTGTGCTCTTCCGGACTCTGCGGATTCGCCGTGATCAGCAGTTCCAGGACCCGTTCCGCTTTCGCCGATTCGCGCCGGGAAAAGTAGACATTGCGGAGATTGTTGATCATCCGCATGACCACCGAGCGCCGGTCGACCGGTTCCAGCATGCCGGGCTCCAGCGCGTCGATCTGCGCCAGTTCGCAGCAACCGGCGATATCGATCAGGTTCCCGCCGTTGTACGGATCGATGTAGGTGGAGAAGTCGCCGTCGTCGTAATACACCACGAAGTGGCCGGGCAGTCCGATTCCGGATACCGGTTTGGCCAGGCGCCGTGCGATTTCCATGTAGATCACGGAAAGGCTGATGGGCAGGCCGAGCTTCGTCTCCAGCACGCGATTGAGCATGCTGTTATCGGCGTTGTAGTAATCGTCCTGATTGCCCGCGAGGCCGAGTTCACCGAACAGATACTCGTTGGCGGCGGTGACGAACTGCCGGCCATCGGAAAGATCGCTGGCCCGGTCCGCGATGGCAAAGGCGTGGCGATCCAGTTCCCGGATGTAGTGGCCGGTGTCGAGATCCGGGTATTCCACCCGCGCCAGTTCCAGAGCGGCGTGATCCAGTTCGATATCGGAAGGCCGCCGCGCCAGAAGGTCGAGAAGTGCCTGGGAATCCGCCGTGTTCACTCGACCGCAGAATAACATTTCGGGCCTGCAACAAATGCGCGCAGGTCATAGACTGAAGCCATGAGTCTCAAAGGCAAACGAATCGCGATGCTCGTGGATCAGCTGTATCAGGAGATGGAGATCTGGTATCCGCTCTACCGTCTGCGCGAGGCGGGCGCGGAAGTGGTGACCGTCGGCGCGACCGCCGGCGAGGTTTACAAGAGCAAGCTGGGGTACCCGTGCAAGGCGGATATTTCGTACGATGTGGCGCGCGCCGACGATTTTCACGGCGTGATTGCGCCCGGCGGGTTCGCCCCGGATTTTATTCGGCGGCATCCGGTTGCGATCGACTTCGTGCGCCACGTGGCGGCACAGGGGAAGTTGACAGCGGCGATCTGCCACGGGCCGTGGGTGCTTTGTTCGGCGGGCGTCCTGCGGGGCAAGCGGGCGACTTCGTTTTTCGCCATTAAAGACGATGTCGTGAACGCGGGGGCGCTTTGGGAGGATTCGGAAGTGGTGGTGGACGGGAATCTGGTTACTTCGCGGAAACCGGATGATTTGCCGGCGTTTGCTTTGGCGTGTATTGAAGTGGTTTCAAAACCGTAGCGCCTCGCGGAAGCCTGGAAATTTCGGTTGCCCGCACCGGATGCCCGGCTAACCGAACCGGGATTCAACTGGACTCAGTGAGGGTCAGGGATGTGGTGCGATTGCTGGAGGCTGACGGTTGGAAGCATGTCCGAGCAGCGGGCAGCCATCGGCGTTCCAAACATCCCTCAAAACCGAATGTGGTTACCATCCCGGGACATCCGGTTGATGACCTCCCGATTGGGAACGCTGCGAAGCATTCTAAAGGCTGCAGGATTGGAGAACACAAGGATGAGTTTCAAATACGCTGTTGTATTCGAGAAGGCGCCGGAGAATTGGGCAGCTTACGTGCCGGATCTGCCGGGCTGCGTCAGCACCGGCGCTACGCTCGCCGACACTGAACGAAATATCCGCGAAGCGATCGGGGGACACCTGCAGGCGCTGCGCGATTTCGGCGATCCGATTCCCGCGCCGTCTACAGTTGCGATGGATATTGAGGTCATCTCAGCCGCCTGATTCCGTATCTCCGGTGCGATGCCCGGTCAGTTTCGAAGCCGCTTAATTCGTGTTATTCTCCGGGCGTGAGTACCCGTCGCAAAATCCCCATCGAAGCTCCGGCCAAACTGCCGGAGAACGCGATGGAAACCACCGAAACGGAACGGGCCGGTCTTGAACCGACTGCTGCCGCGTACCCTTATGCCCAACTCCGCGCGCTTCGGGGTAGGGTACAGTTTTGGCGCACTGCCGAGGAACTGAAACTGGATCGGGATCTCCCGGCGGAAACCGATTAGCGCACCCCCTGCGGACGTGCTAATCAGTCCGTGTTGAACTTACGCCGCCGCGCGCTCCCCACCCGCCGGCCTAATATTCTGGTTTACCCGGAAAAAATTCTCCGGATCGTACTTCGCTTTAGTCGCCGCCAACCGGTCATGATTCCCCCGATAACTGCCGCCGATCCGGTCTTCCCCGTCCTTCATCATGAAGTTCAGATACGATCCGGATCCACGCCCACAATCACCTGACTGAACACGGCATCCCTGTGCCCGAACGCCGTCTCGTCCGCCCCCACGCGGTTCGCCTTCCCATTGACCGGGTACAGGTGCATGCCCGACCGGCAGGCCGGCATCAGAGCCGCACGATTTCGCGTGTTCCTCCTCGCGCCATTGCACGCTGAAATGGTCCCGGCGCGAGCGCGCGCCGCAGATGGTGCAGGAGTCGCCGCAGATTCGTGCGCGCCCGGGACTCCTCCGATTCCCGCCACAGCAAGAACGCGAGGCGCTCGCGCGGCTGCCGGGTCCCCGGCACTACTGACCCGCAGGTTGCCGGACAGGGTGATTCGCATGGGACCGGCAGAAGATGTCCCGCCCGCTGCCGCCTCCGTTTCGACGGTATTACTTAAGCCGGACGGCGCGCGATCGCGATGATCGACGTGGGCTCCCACGGCAAACTGCGGTCGACTTTCCGGGAAAGCCAGACCATGCGGTCGAAAATCCGCATGCTGGTGGGCGAAACGGACGTCGCTTTGACCACTTTCCCGGCAAAAACCCACGCCGGCTTCGAAATCCGGTTAAATTCCAGCATTTGCTCGAACTCAAATCCGGAATCGAGCAGTAAAGCCCGCAGGCCCGGCTGCGTGTAGCGGCGGAAATGTCCGATCGCCTTATCGATGCTGCCGTAGGCATCGGGCCCGTTCGGAACCAGCAGAATGAGCCGGCCGCCCGGCTCCAGCAATGTCCGGATGCGCTTCAGCGTGTTCTTGTCGTCCTCAATGTGCTCCAGCACGTTCAGACAGACCACCGTGTCCACCTGACCTTCGAACGGGATAAAGTCCTCCGCCTTCGTCGCGTCGAGCTTGGCCACTTCGACGGCCGGACGGTGCCGAAACATCGCATGCAACTGCACCAGGTGCTCGGTATCCAGATCCGTCGCGACATAACGTTTGCGCTTCGGACAGATCTGCCGCGTCATATTGCCCGCGCCCGCCCCGATCTCCAGAATCCTTTTCCCGACGAACGGCGCGATGGTGTCGGCAATCCAGCGATTGAACTTCGGCGCCTCGCCCATTGCGTCCAGCACCTGATGACCCTCGTCCGTGTACAGCTTGCTGGTCATGGTCGCTTTGCCGATGACGAACAAAGCCTCGAAAGCGTCTTTCAGGCCGATCTTTTTGCCCTCGTCGTAGGTCCGCCCGTTGTAGCTGATCGGCACCTCGAAAATGCGGGCTTTGCGGCGGGCAAACTTGATCGTCAGTTCGGGTTCGATGCCGAACCGGTCGTTCTGAATCGGGATCGACTTGGCCAGAGACGACCGGAACGCCTTGTAGCAGGTTTCCATGTCGGTCAGGTTCAGATCGGACGCGACGTTGCACAGCGTGGTCAGCGCGTGGTTGGCGAGGGAGTGCCAGTAGTAGAGAATCCGCCGCTCTCCCGCCGCCAGAAAGCGGGAGCCGTAGACCACGTCCGCGCGGCCGTCGAGAAGCGGCATGAGCATTCTCGGATACTCCGCGGGGTCGTACTCCAGATCGGCATCCTGGATGATGCTGAATTCTCCGGTGGCGGCTGCGATGGCGGTTCGGATCGCCGCCCCTTTTCCGCTGTTTTTCTCGTGATGGATCAGGCGAACCACCAGGTCGGGACGGGACGCGATAAACGCCTCGACCGCCGCCACCGACCCGTCCCGGGAGCAGTCGTTCACGATCACGATTTCACGTTCCAGACCGCCAGGCAGAGGAACGGCCGCTACCCGCGAGAGGAGTTCACCTACGAACTCTTCTTCGTTGTAGAGGGGAATCAGGATAGAAAGGGTTTGCGGCATTCGGTCTTTTATTGTACGAGGTACCTCCGCCTGAAAGTGGAGGTATTGCGAAAACCCGCTGCCCTCAATACAATGGCGGCCATGATGTCCGCCAGAACCAGATCGGGCAACCTGGTATGAGACGAAGGGCTTTCAGTCTGGCTGCGACGCTGTTCGCGCTGAACGTTCTCCCGATGGCTTCGGCATGGGGATCAACCATCGACCAAAGCGGCAAGCCCAACGCGCTGGTTTACAACAGCGATGCCGCCGCACTGAATTTTCCCGGTTCTCCGCTGCAGGGCTTCTCGTTCAGTCTCACGCCACTGTATTTCGGGCCGTTCGCTCCGCCCGATAACCTGGGCGCCGCGCCTTCTTCTTTTCTGGTTACGGGGAATACTTTCTACAACTTCGCGGGAGATCCGACGCTGGCGATCTTCGAACTGGACATTTCGCCGGAGCCGGTAAGCCCGGAGCCGGTTAACAGCGCTTCGGCGGATGCGCCGACGGTGGTTCCGGAACCAGGCGCCGGGCTGCTGCTGGTTTCGGGACTGGCACTGGCGTCCCTTTCGGCTATCGGCGGGATGCGCGGTTCCAAAGCCCGGTAAAGCTTCACGAACTCCGCGACGCTGAGCTGTTCGGCTCTCTGTCCCATTTCCGGGAACGGCTCGAGAACCTCGCGGTCGTACCGGGATATCAGATTATTGCGCAGCGTCTTCCGTTTCTGGCGGAAACAAGCGGATGCAAACTGCAGAAACGACGGCACATCCAAATCGGCGGGCGGCGTAACCGGCGTAAGCCGGATGACCGCGGAATCCACCTGCGGCGGGGGCTGAAACGCGCCGGGCGGAACGCTGAACAGCAACTCCGTTTTGCACAGCAACTGACACTCGACCGATAAATAGCCGTACTCGCGATGGCCGGGCGTCGCGGTGATTCGTTCGGCGACTTCCTTCTGGATCAGAAAAATACCTGGACCCAGCAGACCGGGCTTCTGAACGAACGACGAAATGATCGCCGTGGCGACGTAATACGGCAGATTTCCCACCACCACGCCGGCTCCGAAAGGCTCCCAATCCACCTGCAGGGCGTTCCGTTCCAGGATTTCCAGACGTGGCTCGTGCGACCAGCGGTCCCGCAGAAACTGCACCAGATCACGGTCCAGTTCAATCGCAATCACGCGTTCGAAAGCCGGGAGCAGGTATTGCGTCAGCGCGCCCTTGCCCGGGCCGATTTCCACGGCAAGACCCGAACCGCCCGTGCTGGCGGCCTTGACGATTCGCTGCAGAGCCTTGGTACTGGCAAGAAAATGTTGACCGAGCTTTTGACGGGACAATATTACTATTGTCGTCTACCGCAGAGATACTCAGCCCTTGACGCTGATGTGTCCCAGGTAGATGTAGCGTTTGCTGGAGATGGGCCGGCCCAGCCGCATCGCCGGAGTGAACGTGCTGAAAAGAACCAGGTTCCCGATCTGCTGCAACTCTTCCGACGACGGGTTGTTGGTATGCGGCAGCGAGTAATCCGTGACGTTCCCCTGGGAATCGATGGTCAGTTGCACCATCAGATCCTTGCCCTTCACCGAAAACGGGGAAAGCTCATCGATCGCGATTTCCGAAGAAAAGTTCAGCGGGATATCGTCCTGCCAGTCCGGCACGTAATGCAGGGTGTCGACGATCACGCCGAAACACAGGAACGAGGCGAGTAAGCCGCCCGCGGCGGGCACCGCCAGCGGTTTCAGCAGGTTGTCGAAGAACAGTTTGGCGCGGGACGCCTGATTTTTCGCCCAGACGCTGAAGTTGAGGCGGTTGATCCGGCGCACCCGCTCACGCGAGGCGAGGACGCTCAGTTGCGTTTTGAGCAGGGCCGGCACGGGACGCACCGGCAGATGTTTCAGTCCGGTACGCAGAGATTTCACTTCTCCGTAATGCGATTCGCAGTCTCGGCAGACTTTCAAATGCAACGCGATGTCCTGGCGGTCGCCTCCGGATCGGTGAGCGGTGAAGCTCCACAAGGACTCGCGCACGGTTTTGCAACTCAGGTCGTCCATGACATGTCTTTCCATCGTTTGTTACTTCAGGCCATCGTTTCTACTTCAGGCCATCGGTTTCTTACTTCAGAAGCCTTGGTACCAGCTCCATCGAGGGCACCGGATCCAGCCGGTTGGCCAGATACCGCCGAAGAGCCTCCCGGCCCCGCAG
Source organism: uncultured Acidobacteriia bacterium (assembly GCA_903851195.1). Classification (GTDB taxonomy): domain Bacteria; phylum Acidobacteriota; class Terriglobia; order Bryobacterales; family Bryobacteraceae; genus BOG-234. The sequence continues at coordinate 24,961 of CAINNJ010000016.1, read as the reverse complement.
GATACGGGATTTCACCGTGCCCATGGAGACCTGCAGGATCTCGGAAATCTCTTCATAACTCATGTCTTCCATCTCGCGCAGCACCAAGGCCGCGCGGAAGACCGGATTGATCGAAGCGAGCCCTTCTTCCAGAAGGAACTGCGCCTCGCGGTTCATCGTGAAATCGAACGGCGTTTCGCCGCCGTCCGTCAGGGGCCGCTCACGGCTTTCCGAGTCCTCGTATTCCTCTTCGAGGCCGGTCTCGCCGCGCCGGTGCCGGACCAGCCAGCGCCGCCGGTTGTGCGATTCGTTGACGGCGATCCGGTAAACCCACGTTCGCAGCGTACTATCGCCCCGGAAACTGCCGACATTCCGGAAAATCTTCAGAAATACTTCCTGCACGACGTCGGAGGCATCGGCCGGATCGGTCAGCAGCCGCCAGGCCAGGTTGTAAACCGGCGTCTGGAAGCGTTCGATCAGACGTTCGTAGGCTTCTTCGTCGCCGACCTGCAGGCCGGAGATGAGCCGCTGGTCTTCGAGAGCCGCTTCCTGTTCGGGGGTCAGGCTCGAATTGAGGTTGAGTGAGAGGGCGCCGTTCAAAAGGAAACCTCGGAAACTGCCTTCCATGATAGTAGACTCCCCGGAAGCGAAGTATGTTCCCGGGGGCCGGTAAGTAGTCCGAAACCCTCCGGACCGTGAGCAAACGCTCTGCCCTGTTCCGCCGCGATGGCACGCATGCGGGCGAGGACGCCGCGCTGGAAGGCGGGCTCCAGCCATTCCAGCCAGTTGTGGTGGCGGCAGATGGATACAGCCGCCGGACGGGTGGTGGCGCCGGAGCGCTTCACTTCGCGGACGTGAAACGGGTCGGCGATTACGGGGCCGGCCGTGGCATCGAGAGCCCGGCGGACCAGCGCTTCCGGGTCGCAGGGCAGAATCGGGGCGAGCGTGGCGAAGACGTCGATTCCGGCGGCGCGCAGGCTGGCGATGGCGCTCCAGCGCTCTTCGACGGGCGCGCAGTGCGGCTCGAAGATCCGCCGCACGTCTTCGCGATCGGTCGTCACGGAGAAGCTGACCGCCAGCCGGGTACGCCGCGCGGCTCGTTGCAGCAGTTCCAGATCGTTGAGGATCAGCGGCCCGCGGGTCTGGATCACGAACGCGGCGGGCGTCACCGGACTTTCCGCCAGCGCTTCGAGAATGCCCGGCATCAGGCGTTCCGTCGCTTCGGCAGGCTGGTAGGGATCCGTCAGCGGCGAGCAGTAAATGATCTGGCCGGGGCGGAGCGCTTTGCGCAACAGCGCGGCGGCGTTACTTTTGAAGGTGGTGTGGTGGCCCCAGTGGGTCCAGTCCTCCGGCTTCAGGCCGCCCTGCACGCGCATGGTGGGCACGTAGCAGTAACTGCAGCCGAAGGTGCAGTTGCGCGCCGGAGTCAGGGAGTGCGTGAAGCCCGCTTCGCGGAGGAACCCGGACACCGGCGTCAGGACAGACCGCGCTTCGGAATGGAAAATCCCGATCAGAGGTCCAGCTTTTCGCGCGCGTAGTTCAGACAGGTCTTGACATTGTCTTCTTCCGCGCGCAACTGCGAGTCTTTCGACATTTTGCTGTAGACGGGCAGCGGCTGCAGCCGGTTCGACTGCTTTTCCACCATCGTCAGGGTGCGCGCCAGATAGAGGCCGTTCCGCTCCGGGAACGTGATCCAGTATTTGTCGGTCAGGCAGGGGACTTCGAGCGGATCCCGCGTGATCATTTCGAGCGAGAACTTCGCCCGGGGATTCGCTTTGCGCACGCCGTCCACAATCTTCTTCAGATCGAGGAAGCCTTCGCCCAGCGGCATTTCCGAGAGCAGGAAGCCTTTGAAATACGGCTGCACGGCCATGTCTTTCACGTGGCACATCTTCGCGTACGGAATCAGTTCCATGATGGATTCCGGCGAATCGAGCAGGGCGATATTGTTGCCGAAATCGAGCAGCGAGCCGAAGTATTCGCTGCCGTATTGCTTCATCAGGCGAAGTTGCTCTTCAATGGTCCAGTCCTTATGGTTCTCCATGCCGACCGGAATCTTGAGGCGGTCCGCAAGGGCGGGGATCTTCTTCACCGCGGACGTGCTCTCTTCGACGAAGGCTTTCCAGTCCGTGAGGGAGTTCCACTTTTCGTAGCGGCGGCCGCCGCTGGTGCCGGTCCGGACGGCCACCGCGCCCGCTTCCTTCGCGTTCTTCAGGGTCTGCTCGAACTCCGATGTGTCGTTCGATTTCGGGAATGTCGCCATGGCTTCGACGTACATGCCGAGTTCTTCGGAACGCGCGCGCACCTTCTTCAGCGTGGCGGCGTCCGGCGGCAACTGCACCTGCACGCCGGTGGCTCCGAGCGCGTGGCAGCGTTCCAGAAAATCGAGCGGCTCGCGGTATTTCGCGTACGTCATGAAGGACGTGGTCGCGAGGCCCATTTTGCTCTTCGGGGGCGCGGCCAGAAGGCTGGACCCGGCAGCGGAAACGGCAGCGGAGACGAAGGTTCGGCGCGTCATGTTTTGCCCGAATTCTATCATCATTCGACGATGTCCTCTTTCTCGTCCTTATCCACTTTGATGGCGGCGAACCCGGCCGCGGCGAGTTTCTGATTCAGGGCCGGGATTTCGGTTTTGGTGAAGTTTTGCCAGCGGCCGAGCGCGCCGTTGAGATCCGGACCGACCTTCGCCATGGCGGCGGACTGGGCGGCGGTCAGGGCAACATCGGCGCTGTCGATATCGGTGTACAGGGTGGCAATCTGGTCGCTCGATTTGGCCAGTTCGGCGAGAGCGGCGCGCGCCTGTTTGTCGGCGGCCTCGGCGAGAGGCGTTTTCAGGCCGCCGGTCTGCTTCACGACGGAGCGGGCTTCGCGGATGGCGTCCGTGGTCTGCGTCATGAGCGAAACGAGGCGCGTTTCCGCCTGGAAAAGCTGCTGCAGAGCCGCCGGGCCGGATTTGACGCGTGGGTCCATGCGGACGGTGAGCGGCGCGGTCAGGCTCTTGTCGCCGACGGTGAGCTTCACGGTGTAGCCGCCGGGAAGAGCGCGGGCGCCCTGCGGAAGGCGGGGCGTTTTGAACGGAACGGCGGCGATGGGGTAGCTGTGCCGCTCGGTATCGGGGCCGGTGTAGTGGAGGTCCCAAATCCAGCGGTGCATGCCAGGCTCATTCGAGAGCACGCGCGGACGCTCCACCCAGAAATCGGGAATGGCGAGTTTCCTGATGCCCTCGGCGTTCAGCTCCGGTTCATCTTTGCTGGTGTACTTTCGGACCACTTTTCCGGCGGCGTCCAGGATTTCCAGTTGGACCAGATCCGCCTTATCGCGGAGGTAGTAGTCGATCACGGCGCCATCCGGCGGATTTTCGGCGAACGGCTCATCGCGCGGCAGGGGGGTATCCGTATTGTTGTTATCGCGTACGCGCCAGGCTTTGGCGGGCTTCGCGAGCCAGGCGGATTCGGCCAGAGCCTTTTCGCTGAGCTGACGGAGCGGTGTGATGTCGTCGAGGATCCAGAAAGACCGGCCATGGGTGGCGACGATCAGGTCACTGTCTTTGATCCAGAGGTCGCGCATGGAGGTGTGCGGCAGGTTCAGCTGCAGGGACTGCCAGTGGTCGCCATCGTCGAAGGAGACCCAGACGCTCTTCTCGGTGCCGGCGAAGAGCAGGCCCTTGCGGGTGGGATCTTCGCGGATGGTGTCGACCGGCGCGTCGTCGGGCAGACCGGCGGCGATGGATTGCCAGGTCTTGCCACCGTCATGCGTGCGGAAGATGCGCGGGTGCAGATCGTCGACACGGAAGCGGCTGACGGACGCGTACGCAGTGAGGTCGTCAAAGTGCCCGGCTTCGAGCTGGGTGATCTTGCTCCAGGCGGTGATCTCCGGTGGCGTGATGTCTTTCCAGTGCGCGCCGCCGTCGCGGGTGATCCACAGGAGCCCTTCGTCGGTGCCGGCCCAGAGGGTGTTCACGTTCTTGAAGGACGGCGCCAGGGAGTAGACGACGCCGCGCTGCTTCGCGGCCGCTTCGTCCTTCGCGGCCATGGAGCCAATGCTGGCCGGGATGCCGGGCTTTTCGCGGGTGAGGTCCGGACTGATGGTCTGCCAGGAGTTGCCGCCGTCCAGCGTCTTAAAGACGTAGTTCGCGGCGTAATAGAGGACGTGGGGATCGACGGGCGAGAAGATGATGGGCTGGGTGCGGTCGGCGCGGTATTTCGGCTCCCGCAGGGGGGAGGGCGTGACCATCTGGACCTGCGCGGTGCTCCAGCGGAACTTCGAGACCTGGCCGCGGCCGGAGCCATAGACGATATCGGGATTGAGCGGGTCCGGCGCGGCGTAGCCGTATTCGATGATGCCGACGGGATGCCACTCGCGGAAGGTGAGCGCGCCGTCATTACCGCGGCTGGATATGCAGACGGAACCGCTTTCCTGCTGGCCGCCGCAGACCTTATAGGGGAAGTCCCAGGTGGTGGCGGCGTGATAGAGCTGGGCTGTGGGCTGGTTGTACCAAGAGCTCCAGGTCCGCGCGCCGTTGACGCTGACCGCCGCGCCCTGATCGCTGACGAGCAGGATGATGTCGGGATTATTGGGGTTGATCCAGAGGTTCTGGTAATCGTCGCCGCCGGGCGCACCCTTGATGCCGGTCCACGATTTGCCGGCGTCGGTGGAGCGCCAGGCGACGGTGCTGGTGCTGTAGACGATGTCGGCGTTTTTGGGGTCGACGCGGACGACGGGGAGGTCGCCGCCGCCGATGCGGCCGATGGGGCGGGCGTCGGTGGTGACGGAGGTCCAGGTGGCGCCGGCGTCGGCACTGCGGTAGATCTGCACGCTGCCGGCCGCGGCGACGGAGGCGTAGAGGCGTTTGGAGTCGCCGGGGGCGATGGCGATGTAGGTCTGGCCGGCGTCGGCGGGGAGGCCGCGGGTCAGCTTGTTCCAGGTGCGACCGCCGTCGGTGGATCTGTAGAGTCCGCCGTGGGCGCCGTTGTAGGCGTTGCCGAATTCCCAAGGCGCCTGGCGGCCTTCCCAGAGTCCTGCGTAGATGGTGTTGGGGTTGGCGGGGTCGATGGCGACGTCGGAAGCGCCGGTGTTTTCGTCGATATAGAGGACTTTGTCCCAGGTGACGCCGCCATCGGTGGAGCGGAAGACGCCGCGTTCGGGATTAGCGCCGTAGGGGTGTCCGAGGACGGCTGCGAAGAGGCGGTTCTTATCGCGGGGGTCGATGGCGAGGGCGGGGATCTGCTGGCCGTCGCGGAGGCCGAGTTGGGTCCAGGATTTGCCGGCGTCGGTGGACTTGTAGATGCCGTTGCCGACGGAGAGGTCGGGGCGCTGGAGGCCTTCGCCGCTGGCGACGTAGACAAAGTTGGGATCGGAGGGGGCGACGGCGATGGCGCCGATGGACTGGGTGGGCTGGTCGTCGAAGATGGGGAGCCAGGTGCGGCCGTAGTCGTCGGATTTCCAGACGCCGCCGTTAACCTGGCCGGCGTAGAAGACGTTGGGCTGGGAGGGGACGCCCGCTGCGGCGCGGGTACGGCCGCCGCGGAAGGGACCGATGTTGCGCCAGTGGAGGTTGTTGAGGAGAGTAGGGGGCAGGGTTTGGGCGGGTGCGTTCGGGAGGAGGGGGAGGAGGAGCAGGAGGGTGCGGAGGAGTTTGGGCGCCATGGATGCAATTATGGCGCGGGGGTGGTTTCGGGAGACCCCAAGACTGTTCCGTTGCGGCTTAAGGGAACTTCCTGGCGTTCAGAGAGCCACGGCCTCGCGCAGGATGCGATCGCGAAGCGCGGGGTGAAGCGCGGACGTCGAAGTGATGTCCACTCGTCGGCCCAATTCGTCTTCCAGATCGGCGATGAGACCGCCGGGGAAAAATGGCGTGCGTGGGCCGCGCTCAATCAGAAGATCCAGGTCGCTGGCCGGGCCTGCTTCGTTGCGCGCGAAGGAGCCGAAAACCCTCACATCCGTGACGCCGTGACGGGCGGCGATGGTCAGGATGGCGTCCCGTTTTTGAGCGCGCAATTCGTCGAGAGTCGTCGGGTCACCGGCCTCACGAGCGAGACATTGCCGCGCAGGCCGCTTCCTGGCCGAGGTGCAGTGCATGGATCCGCAGCGCCGTCTGCAGATCGGCATCCTCCGCTGAAATTCGACTCGCGCCCCTCGCATCGATTCGAAACGGTTCGAACACGGCCCAGTTCTCCAAATCATGCCCATAGCGGGACAGGTAACGAAGGCCGTCGAGTCCCTGACGGTTCGCGATCCGCGACGCCGCCTGCGTAAGGCTGCGGGGGGCCGACGTTTGCAGCACGGCGGCGTCGAAATCGGAAAAGCCGGCGGCGAGGACATCCCTGGCCAGCGTGTGACGCAGGAACGCGATCCAGTCGCTCGAGCCAATGTCCGCGTAGGTTCCCGGAATCAGCGCGGAGCCAATCAGACGATCGTTCAGCCATTCCCGCGGCACAATGCCGGCAGGCACGAAATCGTCGTCGCCGCCGATTTCAGCAAGTTCGGCGACGAGACTGAGATCGGGGCGGAATCTTGCCAGAGTTTCCAGGAAACAACCCAGGCGCTGCGATGACGCATAAAGAACGCGGTACTCGCCCGCCGGATCGTCGAAACGGCCGCCGAACGTGCCGTCTTTGCCCGCGAGCGCCCAATCCGGTATCTGCCACGGGTCGGGCAGACGTCCCACGCGGAACAGCGTTCCGGAAGGACAAACGGTAGCGCGAATTGCTACGCCCCCGCCAGAAAGGCCCGGGCCGCGCCGAGAATCTGCGGACCCACCTCTTCGAGCACGCCTTCCCGCATCATCCGGATGGGCGAGCGATCGTTCAGTTCCGGATTCAGACCCGTCAGCCAGGCCTGCACGACATTCCGGTGCTCCCGGCTGTTCAGGGAACTCGCCACGCGGTAGGCGAACCGGATGCGGTCCTCCGCATCTCTGTAAGGAAGATTGCCCGCGATCCAGCGATCCACCGACCGCACGTCCTTCGCGCCGCCGACGTAAGCGGTCAGCTTCTTGCCAATCACATCCGTCAGTTCACGCGTTACGGCCGGGAAGTCCGCCGTGACCGCGCGCCGGTGGGCCGCGAGATCCGGACGGGCGAGCGTTTCGACAACTGCCATGTGGGTTTCCTGCTTCCGGATTGATAGTAGCATGAATGCCGGAACAAACGCAACCAAATCGCGTGCATTTTGCAGGGCAACACGCAATGCCGCCCCTCCCCTGGTATTCTGGAAGTTCCCCTTATGAAAGTTCTGATCAGCGTCACCGATAAAACCGGTGTGGCCGATTTCGCGCGCGGCCTGGCCGCTCTGGGCGCGGAATTGATCTCCACCGGAGGCACTGCCCGTCTGCTGCGAGAGTCCGGTATCCCCGTGCGGGACGTCAGCGAAGTCACCGGCTTCCCGGAGATGCTCGACGGCCGCGTGAAAACCATGCATCCGAAAATCACGGGCGCCATTCTGGCCCTTCGGGATAACCCGGAACATGCGGCCGCGCTGGCGGAGCATGGCATCGAGCCCATCGACGTGGTGGTAGTCAATCTCTACGCCTTTGAGAAGATTGCGGCCAGGGCGGACGCGAAGCTCGAAGACCTGATCGAGAACATCGACATCGGCGGCCCGACCATGATCCGGTCCGCGGCGAAGAACTGGCAGGATGTCGCGATTGTGACTTCGGCCTCCGACTACGCACCGTTGCTCGACGAACTGCGAACGGCCGGGGCGCTCTCCCGGGAGACGAAGTGGCGTCTGGCGCAGGCGGCGTTCAAAACCACCGCGGAATATGACCGGGCCATCAGCAACCGGCTGGCGCTGATTTCGCTCGGCGGCCCCGCGCCGGCCACCGAAGAACTGCCCTCCACGCTGGATATCCGTGCCGCCCGGCGGATGAGCCTGCGCTACGGCGAGAATCCGCACCAGCACGCGGCTCTTTACGCGACCGGCGCGCCGGGAATTGCCGGGGCGGAACAGCTCAACGGCAAAGAACTCTCCTACAACAACCTGGTGGATCTGGATGCCTGCTGGCAGCTGGTCTGTGAGTTTTCCGGTCCGGCGGCGGCGATTATCAAACACACGAATCCGGCCGGGTGCGCGGAGCAGCCCACGCTGGTGGAGGCGTACCGCAAGGCGCTGGAATGCGATCCGGTCTCGGCGTTCGGCGGCGTGATCGGGTTCAACACGGAAGTGGACGAGGAGACCGCTGCCGAGGTAGCGAAGCTCTTCGCCGAAGCCGTGGCGGCGCCGTCGTACTCGGAAGGCGCCCTGAAGATCCTGAAGGCGAAGAAGAACCTGCGGCTGGTGGTGGCGACGAAGCCGGCGGATGCGCTGGTGGTGAAGAGCATTTCGGGCGGGTATCTGGCGCAGTCGGTGGACACGGCGACGTTTGATCGCGCCACGGCGCTGGTGCAAACGGAACGGCAGCCCACGGCCGAGGAATGGGTGGCGCTGGAGTTCGGCTGGAAGGTGGTTAAGCACGTGAAGTCCAACGCCATCGTTTACACGCGCGCGGGCCAGACGGTGGCAGTAGGCGCGGGGCAGATGAGCCGGGTGGATTCGGTGAATATCGCGGCCATGAAGGCGCATCTGCCGGTGGCGGGCAGCGTGGTGGCGTCCGACGCCTTCTTCCCGTTTCCGGACGGGCTGGAGCAGGCGGTGAAGCATGGCGCGACGGCGTTTATTCAGCCGGGCGGATCGGTCAAAGACGCGGACGTGATCGCGGCGGCGAACCGGCTCGGCGTGGCGATGGTGTTCACCGGAGTCCGGCATTTCCGGCACTGAGACGCGGCACTAAGATAGTTGTATGACCGCTCCCGGCGCGTGGCTCTTCCTGATGCTGCTGCAGGCGCCCGCGCCCGATTATCTGGCGGAGGGGCTGAAGGCGCTGGAAGCGAAGCAGCCCGCGGCCGCAGAGCCCTTGCTGCGAAAGGCCGTGGAAGCGGAACCCGGTGATTTCGCAGCGCATTTCAATCTCGCGCTGGCTCTCAGCCTGCAGAACAAAGACGCCGAGGCAGTGGCCGAACTGCGCAGGACCCTGCAACTGAAGCCCGGGCTTTACGAGGCGAATCTCAATCTCGGCATCCTGCTGGTGCGCGACCATCTCCCCGCCGAAGCGCTGCCGGTACTCAAAGAAGCGGCCGAGGCTCGTCCCAAAGAAGCCCGCCCCAACCTCTACTACGCACAGGCTCTGTTCCATTCCGGCGACGCGGCGGGGGCGGCGGCGCGATACGCGGCTTTGCTGGAAGCCGATCCGAAATCGGCGCCGGCCCAGGTGGGTCTGGCACGGGCACTGCTGCGGGACAACAAACTGCCGGAAGCCGCCGAACACTTTCGCGCAGGCGGTGCGAAAGACGGGCTGCTCGAAGTCGCGTCGGCGTACGAAAAGGCCGGCATGAAGGCCGAGGCCATCGCGATCTACAAAGAGTTTCCGGAGAATGCCGCGGTGCGGCAGCGCCTGGGGCAGTTGCTGGTCGACAACAAAGACGCTGCCGGAGCGATTGCGAATCTGGAAGCGGCGGTCCGCGCGGCCCCTTCCACGGCCAACCGGCTGGCGCTGGCGGATGCCTACAAGCTCGCGAAGGAAAACACGAAGATGCTGGAGCAGTTGCAACTGGCAACGGCGGCCGATCCGAACAATGCGGACCTGCGAATGGCCTACGGGCGGAGTCTGCGCGATGAGCACAAGCTGATTCCGGCGGCGCAGCAGTTCCTCGCGGCCACGAAACTGCAGCCCGATTCGGTGGCGGCGTGGAACGAACTGGCGTCGGCGCTGATCGTGAATGAGAACTACGCAGAAGGCCTGGCCGCGCTGGACCGCATCAGAGCGATGGGGAAAGAAATTCCGGGCGATTACTTCCTGCGCGCCATCACGCTCGATCGATTGAAGATGAAGCCGCAGGCCCTCGCGGCTTACCAGCAGTTTTTGGCGGCGGATAACGGGGCGCATCCGGATCAGGAGTTTCAATCGCGGCAGCGAATGCGTATGATCGAAAATGAGTTGAAGAAAAAATGACGGCGCTTTTTACCCTGCTTTTGTTGCTCTCGCAGCCCGGGCCGCCGGGACTCGAACAGTTGCGCGCCGATCCGAACCCGGAGCACCGGGCAAAGCTGGCCATCGAGTACGCGCAGGCCGCCGAACGCGCGGCAGAGGCCGCGTATTCGAAGAACGACCTCGCAACCGTAACGGCGGAACTGAAGAACATGCAAACGGGCGTCGAGATCGCGCAACAGGCGTTCCTGCAGACCGGGCGAACGCCACAGCGGCACCCCGGGCCGTACAAAAGCGCCGAACTGCGGACCGAGGAAATGCTGGTCCGCCTGGGCGATCTGGAAAAGCGCATGGACGCGGATGAGCGGGCCGTGATGGAGGGTCCGCGGACAAAGGTGCAGGAGATTCACGATGCCTGGTTCGAAGGCATCATGGGCAAAAAGAGATGAAACACGGACTCGCACTTCTCGCCTCGGTTCTTTCCCTGGTGGCGATGAGCGCCGGCCCGGCGCGGGCGCAGCGGGAGTTTCTTACCAACGACGAGATCGAGAAGATCCGGGAGGCGCAGGATCCGAATCTGCGCCTGAAAACGTATCTCTTCTTCGCGAAGCAGCGGCTCGATCAGTTGCAGCAGCAGATCGCGAAAGACAAGAAGGGCCGTTCGCTCGCGGTTCGGCAACTGCTGGAGGATTACCAGCAGATTATCGATGCCATCGACACAGTGTCCGACGACGCGCTGAAACGCAAGGTGGATGTCACTCTCGGAGTGGGCGAAGTGGCCACCACGGAGAAAACGTTCCTCGCGCAGTTGCGGAAGATCGAAGACAGTCATCCGCACGATCTGGACATGTACGAAGTCTCGCTGAAAGACGCGATCGAGACCACCAGCGACAGCATTCTGGCGGCGGGCGAAGATCTGGGCAAGAGGACCGCAACGGTGACCGCGAAGGCCGAAGAAGAGAAGAAAAAGATCGAGAGCCTGAGCACGCCGGAACAACTGAAAGAAAAGAAAAAAGAAGAAGCGAAGGTGGAAGACGGCACGCCGAAGCGCAAGCCACCAACGCTCTACAGGCCCGGCGAGAAGCCTGCGGAACCCAAACCTTAAAAACCGGGCTTAGCCGCGGCTTTACTCCCCTTTCACTCGATTTCTATCCCGTACCGGTTGTATTTCACACAAACGGCAACCTCTGTAGAGTGGCATCAGGAGGAAGCAGTTTACATGAAAAAAGCAGTCGCATTAGTGTTGTTGGGTATCGGAGCGAGCGTGGCCGGCATGGCGGCGGTTGTGGTGAGTCCGGAGATCGATCCGGCGTCCGGCGCGAGCGCAATCGCGCTGCTGTCCGGCGCTGTGCTGGTGATTCGCGGCCGGCGCGGAAAGTAGTTCTTCATTCTGCCTCAGGGAAGCTCACTGCGGCGCCTGGTCATGCCGGGCGCCGCGTTTTCTCTCGAAGTGCTTGCGGTTACGCTGTGGCTGGACAACTCTGTCCTGATCGGAAGGCACGGGTTCAGTGCCTGGATAGGCAGTTGGGGAGCCTGGATTTTGCGTGCCTCGGTCGCCCTGGCGGTTTTCTTCTTTACCTTTCTGGGGATCTCCGGAAAAGCCCGGTTCGAGGTACGTCCGAACCGGCGTTTCCTCGCCGCGCACGTGAGCTGTCTGGCTCTGTTCGCGGCACTGTCATCGGTATTCTACGGAGCCGGAAACAGCGCGCATTCCGATGTTTTGGCCGCGGCGTGGGTGGCGGCGGGGCTGGGCGCGGTGGTTTGTGGCGCGTTCACCGTGATACCGCCCGGTGCATGGGTCGGAATGTTCTTCAGCACGGGTTATTTGTGGCTGATTGCTTCGACCGCGGTGCTGCTGGCCTGCATAACGGGCAACGCAAGCCGGTCTCTCTGGCCCCGGACGGCCACGGTTACGTTTCAGCTCACCCACTGGCTGGTGAGCTGGTTTATTCCTGAACTGATCGTCGACCCGGCGAAGAAGATGATCGGGACGCCAGGCTTTCTGGTGCAGGTAGCGCCGGAGTGTTCCGGGCTGGAAGGCATCGGTCTGATTTTGGCCTTCGGAGTCACGTGGCTGATTTTGTACCGGAAACAGTGCCGGTTCCCGCAGGCGCTGCTGTTGCTGCCGGCCGGCGCGGTGCTGATTTTTCTGCTGAACAGCGTGCGCATCGCGGCGCTGATTCTGATCGGGAACGCCGGGGCGGAGCGAATCGCGGCGGGCGGATTTCACTCGCAGGCGGGCTGGATTCTCTTTAACCTCGTGGCGCTGGGTTTCACGACCGCGTCGGGCCGGCTGCCGTGGGTCGCGCGACAGCAGGACACGCGCGAGGCTGCGCACAACCCCGTGGCTGCTTGGCTCCTGCCGTTTGTCGCCATTCTCGCGGCGGGGATGCTGTCGCGCGCCTTAACGGGCGATTTCGAGTGGACGTATCCGCTGCGCTTCTTCGCGGCGGCAGGGGTGCTGTTGTACTACCGGCGCAGTTACGCAGAGATGAACTGGTGTTTCGATTGGTTTGGCCCGGCCATGGGCGTCGGTGTATTTCTGCTCTGGATCGGGCTCGACCGGCTCCACGGGACCGCGCCGCAAGCCATGCCCGCGGCACTCGCGGCGGCGGCGCCTCTGGCTCGAAACTTGTGGTTGCTGTTTCGGGTGGCGGCGGCCGTGGTGACCGTGCCGATCGCCGAAGAACTGGCGTTTCGGGGATTCCTCTATCGCCGGTTCCAGGCTGCGGAATTCGAGACCGTGCCGCTGCGCCGGTTTGCGTGGCCGGCTCTGCTGGCGAGTTCCCTCATCTTCGGCCTGCTGCACGGGTCGCGCTGGATCGCCGGGACGCTGGCGGGCGCGGCCTACGGCCTCGCGCTGTTGCGGCGGGGGCGAGTGGGCGACGCGGTAGGCGCTCATGCCACGACGAACGCGCTGCTCGCGTTCGAGGTGCTCGCGAGGAGTCAATGGAGCTTTTGGTAATACCATGTAAGGAACACTATGGCTACCCCCGCCTCCGTCGCCGCCCCGGTGGGGCAAAAACGTTTCGCCACGCAGGACCGCCTGGTCGCGCTCGATGCGTTCCGCGGCGCCACCATGGCGCTGATGGTGCTGGTGAACGATCCAGGCGACGGCCGCCACGTCTATGCGCCGCTGCAACATGCGGAGTGGAACGGCTGGACGCCCACCGACATGGTGTTTCCGTCGTTCGTGTGGATCGTCGGCGTGGCGCTCACGCTGTCTCTGGCGCGCCGCCTCGCGGCCGGCGTATCGCGCGGAGTGCTGTTCCGCCAGGCGTTCCGGCGCGCCGTGATTCTGTATCTGCTGGGCCTCGCGGTCTACGCGGCGCCGGCGTTCAATCCCTCCACGCAGCGGTTGTTGGGCGTGTTGCAGCGCATCGCCATCTGCTACCTGGCGGCCGTGGCGATTTACCTCACGACGAAACTGCGCGGGCAGATCCTCTGGTTAATCGGTTTACTGGCGGGTTACTGGATCCTGATGGCGTTTGCGCCGGTGCCCGGCTACGGCGCGGGGCGGCTGGACGTGGAAGGCAATTTAGCCCATTATGTGGACCGCTTGCTGCTGGGCGCGCACAACTACCACAGCACGAAAACGTGGGATCCGGAAGGCGTGGTGAGTACGTTGCCCGCGATCGCCACGGCGCTGTTCGGAATCCTCTGCGGACAGTTGCTGCGGATGAAGAAGACGCTGGCGGAGCGCGTGGCGCGGATGCTGATCCTCGGAGTGATTCTGATTGCCGCGGGAGAAATCTGCAATATCTGGCTGCCGATTAACAAGAAACTCTGGACCACTTCCTTCTCATTGTTCATGGCGGGGATGGATTTTGTAATCCTGGGCGCGTTTCTGTGGCTGGTGGACGGCCTGAACCACAAAAAAATCGTGAAGCCGCTGGTGATCATGGGCCTGAATCCGATCACGATTTACATGATTTCCGAACTGCTGGACGAGGCGCTGGGAATCAGCGGCCTGCACCATACGATTTACAACGCCGTGTTCGCGCCGCTGGCTTCCCCGATCAATGCGTCGCTGCTGTGGGCGCTGGCTTATACTGCGCTGATGTTTCTGGTGGCGTGGGTAATGTATCGGCGAGGCTGGGTCGTTCGGGTCTAAGGCTTTTGGTCAGGCAGCCACTCCCGTGAGCATCGCGTACAGGGTGGTTTGCAGATAGTCGTTGTACATCCCGACAAACAAGCACTGCAGTGCCGGGTTCGCGATCCCGTTTGCCGTCAGCATGGCGGTCAAATCGCGGAGCGTTTCGCGATAGAGAGTGTCCACTGTTTGCAGGGTCCAGTCGCCCGCGACCACTGGCGTGCTCCGGAAGCCGCGATCCTCGTCCTGATCCACCCAGTCGTCGATCATCTGCATGAACAGACCCGTGGATTGCATCCAGCGCCGCTCACGCTGACACGACGCGGAGAGCAGCCGGGGCCCCAGGGCGTACCACATGCCGCTGAGGGCCGCGGCGATTCCGGCGCCGCGATGAGCCATGCCGGCCGGGTCCGGCGCGTGGGCGACGGCCAGGGCCTCCGCGAGACAGTACTTGCGCACGGCGGGTTGCACAACTTCCTCCCAGTATTCGGCCTGCCATGCGCTTTCATGAAGGTGCATCGCGCGCGTCAGAGTCGTGAGTGTTTGTTCGGCAGGGCGCTGACAGGCGGGAGGCTGGCGGGTGACCAGCGACGCGACCCGCAGGACGGCGGATTCACCAGCAGACGCAGCGGCGTCGAGCACGATATCCAGCAATCCCATCAGCGCGGAGACCAGCAGCACTTGCCTGTGTACGGCTTCCGGAATCAGTCGGTTCAGGTTTTTGAGCAGAACCACGGCGAGCCGAAGAGCGGTTTCTCCGGATAAAGGCAGCACTCCGGCCGCGCGTACCGGAAGCCTCACGAGGGCTGGTCCGGCGGGGCTTAGCAGGAGGATCGAATAGCAGGCCCTTGCGTACATTTCACCGATGATGCGCGCTTTGCCGGTGGGCAGAGACCCGGAGAGCGCGGCCGGCACGTGGATCTCCCACTGTTCCGCGATCATTCGAGTAAACGCGTCTCGCAGCGGCGCGATCGACGTGGACGGCTCCGGCAGCAGAGCCTCAAGCGCGTGAGCCCGGCCAGCCGCGCCCTGTTGCCTCACCGATTTACGGACGCCTGCGCAAGAATTTCCGCCGAACCCTGTGACATCGATTCATAGTACTTCGTGAATTGCCGGGGTTCGGGAGCGGAACTGTACGGCTTCAGATTATTCGCCCAGCGATAACCGATCGGCTGGTACCAGAGTTCCGCCTCAACGCGCAAGGTCTCGCCCGCGGCATCGGACGGCAGCGTGACGGAGTAGCGCACGCGATTCCCCGCCCCGGTAAAATTCGGATCCCGCGCCGCGCCGCCCACCACCGAAATATTTTTATTCGGCGTCGATTTGTCGAAGCCGTGCGGCAGCAGCCGGTTGTCCTTGAGAAACCGCACGCCGGCCAGCAGGCCCGTGGTCACCTGGTCCTTCATGTCGCCGATGATGTCTTCGTAAATCTGAACCTGGTCGGAACTGGTGATCTCCGTGTAGTGCGGCTCATACCGTGTCGCGTCCGCATCGTTGTCGTTCCCGACGATCGATCCATCCGGACGCAGCGCTCCGGATTCGAACAGCACGCGGTTATTCCGGTCGCGCACCACCACGTGCAGCCAGCAGCGCCGCGACGGGAAGGCGCTCGGCAGTTTGTGGCCGCTCAGATTATCCACCAGCACGTCCGCCCGCAGTTGCGCTCCGCTGACCTGAACGTTCTCAATCGAAACCCGCGCGGATTTCTCCTTGAGAAACGAAATCGTGTAAGTCGCGGCGCTCTCGAGTTCACGGGGCAGCGCGCCGGTGTCCAGATCGTCCCGGTACTTATTGAGCATGCGCTGCATGAAGAAATTCGCGGCCACGAACACATGGCGCTTCATGCCGTCGCGCGGCACGCCGAAGACGCGGGTGATCGGGACGGGTTCCGGCACGGTCGGCATGTGGCAGTCCTGACAGGTCTGCTTCGTGCGGTAGTCGCTGTTCCGCCACTCTTCGTAGGGCATCTGTTCGGGCAGGGTGCCTACCTCTTTCCCGTCGGGACCGAAGGCGGTCGTAATGAGCGTATGGCAGGTCGCGCAGAGTTCCGACTTCTGGATATGATCCGTGTTCTTGACGGGTTGATAGCCGGCTGTCGAGGTCTTCATGATGCGCAACTGGCCGCGGTCGATCTCGAAAGGACCGTATTCGGGCCGACTGTCTGGCGAATCCGGCGGGTCGATCACGAAACCGCCGTTGTAACTCTCCGGCGTGCCCAGTTTCGCCGCGCTGATCTGGTGGCAAACGGAACAATCGACCCCGTCGGCCGCTTCCTTGCCGTGTTTCTTGTCGTCACCGAAGGGCAGATGATCGAAGATCGTTCCGTCCTTGCCGGCCAGCTTCGCGTTGTAGCGCGGAATGGGCATGTGGCAGACGGAACATTCGTCTTCGATGTGCTCCTTCTTCGTCCGATGATCCAGGGTTTCACGCCGTGAACTGGCCTGCCAGTAAGGATCGCGCGAAGAATTCGCCATGATACTGGAACGCCAGTTAAACCCAATGGAAACGTCCTGTCCCGACACAGTGGTCAGTTCGTTGTGACAGCCGATACAGCGATCGGAGGTCTGAAACTCCGGTTCCCATTTGTGCTTCGCGGCCCGGGACGCCGCCGCGGCGATCGCGAAAAAAATCACCAGCCGCTGCGTCATTTCCAGCCCTCCAGAAGTTTGCCGTCCTGCCAGTCCCACAGCAGATAGAACATCACCTGTTTCTGCCGCCCGGCCGTGTTGGTGGCGGGGATGCGCAATCCCACGTCGAAGCGAATATGCTGGCGCTTGCTGATGGTGACCTGCATCTCCGGCATCACATCCACATTGGTTCTCATGCCGGCCACCAGATCGCGATCGCCCAGAAATTCCACCATGGGGGACCACATCCGCCCTAAACCTTCGTTCTGATTAAAACTCTTGCCGATGGCGGTGCGCACGAACGCGGTATCCGGAGCTTTTGCGCGGTCGACAGGCAGATCGGCGCCCGCCTGGAACTGGAAAAACGTTTTCCACGGCAGCAACTGCCCATAAGCAACAAAGTTTTCGAAGGTGGTGACACCGCTGCCCAGTCCGTGTGCCCGGTTGCCAACCGGCAGGATAACCTCACCCTGCGCGCTCACAATCGACCCGCTGCCCAGACTCGAAAACAGCACGCGTTTCACCCCGAGGCCGACATCGCCAACGCCGCCGTACCATTTGCCGCGCTCGGGACGTTCGAAACTCACCGGCACGGAAACCTCGATCTGGTTCTTCACGCCGAAGCGCTGTTCATGCACAATTTCATTCGATACCGACGGCGTCCCGTTGGCGTTCAGAGTGGTGGTGATCACCACCTCGTCTTCCGGAAACGCTTTCTCTGTGCCGAGCGCGCGCGGCAGATTCAGTTCCCCGCGCGCCCAGCCTTTCTCCTTGCAGAAGCCGCGCATGTAGCCGATCACTTCGTCCATCTGGCGCGAGGTCAGGGCGCCGCTGAACGAAGGCATGATCTGGCTGAAGGCGCGCGACGGCCCGCCATCGCGGATCACGGATTTCCACGCCCAGTTATCTTCGGGCGTGGTCTGGTCGCATTTGGTGAAATCCGGAAAGCTTTCCGGTTTCTCGAAACCTATGGTGGATTGCGGCGCGCCTTTGCCGTCCCCGCCATGACAACCGGAACAACCACCTTCATAGATCTCTTTGCCGGTGGTGAGTTTCGCGGCCCCGGCCGATTGGGCGAAGGTCGCGGGAACATACAGAGTAAGAACGGTTAGAAAAAACAGAAGAGAGATCTTCATCAAAGAGGCCTTATTCCGTGGAGCTTCCGCGATACGCGCTGCGCGCGTTCATGCGCCAGTTCTTTCCGGACCGGTCCGCAGGCAGCACTCGAATGCGTCGCCACTGTGTCCGGTCGCGGCCTTCCGGCGGACGAAAGCCGGCGATATAGAGATTGCGCGTGGCATCCGCGATTCGCCGGGCGGCCTCCGGAAGCTGCCGGGAACTGCCGATTTCGAAATGAAGCCCGCCGGTCGATTCCGCCAGCCGTTTCAGCAGCGCGCTGCCGGAGCGCTCTGCCATGCTGAACGTCTGCTCATGCACGGAAATCGCGTAAACCTGCACATCGGCTTCGAGGGCGGCGGCGCGCAGTTCCGCGGCGGTCCGGCGGCTGTGGTTATCCCCGCCGTCGGTGATGACGATCAGAGACCGGCGCGCATGATGACCCTGTTTCGCCAGCCCGAAGCCCGCCCAGACCGCATCCAGCAGTGCCGTTTCGCCGGCAGGCGGCTCGAAGGCGGCACGCTCCGTCACATCCGTAATGTCCTTGGTGAATCCGCTCCGGACGCGTGCCTTGTCGGAGAACGTGACCAGTGCCGCTTCGTCCGCCGGGCCCGCGGAAGCGGCGATGACTTCGAGCGCCTGCCGCAGGGCCTGTCTTTTGGAACGCATACTGGCACTGCAGTCCGCGACCACTACGATGGACGAAGGACTTCGATCCCGTTCAAAGGAGAGAACGGAGCGCGGTTCGTCGTTATCGAGGATCCGGATCTGTTGTTTCAGCAGGCCGGAGATCGCGGCGCCGTTTCGATCGGTCACGGTGACCGGAACGAGAACGAGGTCAGCGAGCGCCCGGATGGGAGGATCGGCGGCGGAAACTGCAGTCGCGCAGCAGACGAAGGTCTGCAGTGCTCGGGTAAATGTGCGCCAGTTCTGGTATCGTGCCATCATCACGTCTGCCGGAACGGGTTGAAAATTCCCAGCGGTGACGTTGAAGCAAGCGCGTGTCCATTCGTGGACGAAGACGGTGTTTGTTGAGGGGAAGCTTCCTGAAGCTAAGCTTCGACAACCGGAACGGACGCGTCCTTCGGAACATCGTCGTTCTTGTGCAGCTCAAGATACCGTTCGCGGCATTTCGTGATTGCCTTGCGGGCCTCGCGCGGACCACCCCAGCCTTCCATCATCGTGACCTTGCCTTCCAGTTCCTTATAAATGGAAAAGAAGTGCTCCATCTCGCGCCGCACGTGCGGAAAGATCTGGTCCATCGTATGGATCTGGTCGTAGCGGGGATTGCGGGTCGGCACCGCGAGGATTTTCTGATCCTGCTGATCGCTGTCCACCATGTTGAGCACGCCCACGGGCCGCACTTCGATCATCACGCCGGGATAGCTGGGCTGCTGCACCAGAACCAGGCAGTCGAGGGGATCGTTATCGTCCGCCAGAGTGCCGGGAATGAAGCCGTAATCGCCCGGATAGTGCAGGGGCGAATAGAGCGCGCGGTCCAGGCGGAACACGCCCAGGTTTCCGTCGTACTCATATTTATTCGCGGAGTTCTGCGGGATCTCCACGATGACTCGAACAATCTCCGGCGAATCGGGGCCGGGGTCGATGTCGTATAGGCGTTTCACGGATTCAGAGTAGCATGCGGGTATTCCACCGAGACCATTGTCAATCCCTTGGCGGGGACGGTGGCTCCGGACTTGCGAGGTATTTGCGTGTGCGCCAGATTGCCCCGGCCCATCTCGATCAGGGTGCCCACCAGATTGCGCACCATGTGTTTCAGGAACCCGCCGCCGCGCACGGTATAGATGAGGCGATCGCCCGAACGTTCCAGTTCGGAGCTGTAAATGGTGCGCACCTTCGACCGGTCCGCCGCGCGATCGTCTTTCGCCGCGTACTTCGAGAAGTCGTGTGTGCCAACGAACAGTGCGGCGCCCCGCTTCATCCATTCCTCATTCAGCGGATACGGGTGGTGATGCACGAATGGCCACTCGAAGGGCAGGCAGGTTTCGCCGCGATACAGCGTATATCGATACGTTTTCGCCACGGCGTGAAAGCGCGCGTGAAAGTCTGGATGGGCCTCCGCGGCTTCGGTGATGCGGACCGCGGGAGGCAGCAGGCGATTGACGGCGCGGCGCAGATTGTCCACCGGCAGGGGGTTATCGAGAGAAAAAGACGCGACCTGGGCCAGCGCGTGGACGCCCGCGTCCGTGCGTCCCGATCCGGCCACGTGAACGTGTTTGCCCTCGATTTCACTGATGATTTTTTCGAGGATGCCCTGGATGGTCAGCAGACCTGGCTGAAACTGCCAGCCGTGGAAATCTGTCCCGTCGTAGGCGAGGGTGATTCGGATCTTCCGCGACACTCGGCTGCTACGCGGGCCTCGATCCCGGCTTGACCACGGGTTCGCCGGCGCGGCACATCGGACAGTCCTCCGGCTTGTAGGCCACGACGTGGAGAGTTTCCAGCGCGGCCCGGGGAATTCCCAGGTCAACCGCGCCGCCGCTCCGGTCGATGATGGAACCGGCCGCCACGGGCACGGCGCCCGCCGCGCGGACAATGTCGATCACTTCCCTGGTGCTGCCGCCCGTGGTGATCACGTCTTCCACCACCACCGCCCGTTCGCCCTTTTGAAGCGCGAAACCCCGGCGCAGCGACATCGTTCGTTCCGCGTCCCGCTCTGTAAAGAGGAAGCGCACGCCGAGCGAACGCGCCACTTCATGGCCGATCACCAGGCCGCCCAGGGCCGGGGAGATCACCACATCGATCTTTTTTCCGCCGAAAAGTTCGAAAACCCGGGCCGCCAGTTCCCTGCCGAGCGTCTCGGCATGTTGAGGATACTGGAGCACGATGGCGGACTGCAGATAATTGGGGCTGTGCAGGCCGCTGGTGAGCCGAAAATGACCGGTGAGATACGCTCCGGTCTGCTGAAAGATCTCGAGAATATGGCCTGTTTCCTGGTTTTCCACGGGTGATTCGGTCGGCGCTTGCAGCGTCACAAACGGCTACTATACCATTGAAGGAACAAGCTCAGCCGCGCCTCAGATACCTTCCGGCGCCGACCGGTTTTGCGAACGGCAGGCGGCTCTCGCGCGTAATGTCCTGGTCATCTGAGAAACATTTTGAACCAAAGGTCGGGGAATCCCGTTAGGTATTTAGTAGATGAACGCCCATAACGATTGTTTGCGCGGTTTGAGGTTGCGCGGTTTGAGTTTGCGCGGTTCGGGTCTGCGACGCACGGCAGCGGTGATTCTCACGCTAACGGTCACGGTGAGTTCGGCCCTCGCCCAGACCGCTGTCCGAATCGATCCCGCGCCTGCGCACACGCTCTCTTTCTTCACGCACGCCTACGAAACCAGGAGCGTGCCGCCCGTCAATCTGGCCAACACGTCCCGTCTCGATTCGCTGATCAAAGCGGGTAACCTCTATCTTTCGGCGCAGGACGTGGTGGCGCTGGTGCTCGAAAACAATCTCGATATCGAAGTGCAGCGCTATGCGCCGCTGCTGGCCCGGGAAGTGCTGCGGCGCGCTCTGGGCGGCGGCTTGCTCCGCAGCGTCGGACAGGGAGTCGCTTCCGGGCCGACCAGCGTCAGCCTGGCGGGCGTCAGCATCAACACCAACGGATCGCCGCCCGTGACCAGCGCGGGCGTAAACTCCAGCGTCCTGACGCAGCTGGGGCCGGCCATCCCCACCTTCGACGGCTCCATCACGGCATTCACGAACTTCGCGCACACCACCACGCCGCAGAGCAACACGAGTTTCAGCGGCACCCAGAGCCTGGTGTTCGACACGCGCACGCTGGTCGCTTCTTACTCCCAGAACTCGCACTTCGGCACGTCGGCAACGCTGAGCTATACCAGCCAGTACCAGCGCGTCAACAGCACCTTTTACAGCCTGAACCCGTTTACCACGGCGAACGTCGATCTCACCGTCACGCAGAACCTGCTGAACGGGTTCGGACGGGCCGTGAACGACCGCAATATCCGGGTACAGAAAAACAGCCTGAAGGTCACGGACCTGCAGTTCAAACAGCAGGTGATCACCACCGTGACGGCGGCGCTGAATCTTTACTGGGATCTGGTCAGCTTCACGCAGGATCTGAAAGCCCGGCAGGACGAAGTGGCCACCGCCCAGCAGCTGTTCGAGAACAACCAGAAGCAGGTGCAGATCGGGACGCTCGCGGAAATCGAAGTGACGCGGGCCCAGTCGCAGCTCTACGCGGCGAAACAGGACCAGCTGATCTCACAGACCAACCTGCTGCAGCAGGAAACCATTCTCAAGAACGTGCTGAGCCGCAAAGGCGTGGCGACTTCCGATCTTGCGGACGTCCACATCATTCCCCTCGACCGCATGGAGATTCCGGCGAAAGACGAGTTCCGGCCCGTGGACGAGCTGGTCTCGCAGGCGCTGATGAACCGCATCGAAATCGAGACCGATAAGATCAACCTCGAAAGCAACCGCGTCAACCTGGTGGGCATCAAGAACTCTCTTCGCCCCACGCTGCAGGCCTTCGCGGAAGTGACGAACAACGGTCTGAGCGGTGACGCCACGCCGTTCGCGCTGGCCCAGGGCGGCGTGCCGGTGTTCGCTGGCGGCTACGGCAGCGCGCTGGCGCAGATTTTCCGGCGCAATTATCCGAACTACTCGGCCGGCTTCTCGCTGAACATCCCGCTGCGCAACCGCGCCGCGCAGGCGGATTACGTCACCAGCGTGATCGAAATGCGCCAGAACGAGCTCTCGCTGCAGAAGCAGAGCAATCAGGTCCGCGTGGATGTGCAGAACGCGGTGATCGGCATTCAGCAGGCGCGCGCTCGCTACGATGCCGCGGTGCAGGCGCGGCTGCTTTCGCAGCAGACCTTCGACGGCGATAAGCGCAAGTACGAACTGGGCGCGTCCACCGCTTATCAGGTGGTGCAGGACCAGCGCGATCTGGCTTCCGCGCAGAGTTCGGAAGTGCAGGCGATGGCGAATTACAGCCATGCGCGGATCGCTCTGGATCTGGCGCTGGGAACCACGCTTGAAGTGAACCATATTTCCCTGGACGAGGCGATGAGCGGCAAGATCCAGGCGCCACCATCGACTGTTCCGGCGGCGGGTCCCGCAGCGGGGCAGAAATGACGGACACGTTACGAAAGGCTCTGGCCGTCGCGCTCAGTTTCATTAGCTGTACGCCGGTTTGGGCGCAGCAGCAGATGAGCATCGACCCGGTTCGGCCTCAGGCAGACATCTTCCGGCGTCCTTATCTCGCGCCCGAGGTGCCGCCGGTCCGGCTGAACAACTCGGGGCGGCTGGCGGACCTGATCCGCGGCGGCAATCTCTACCTCACGGCGAACGATGCCGTCAGTTTGGCGCTCGAAAACAACATCGATATCGAAGTGGCGCGTTACAACCCGGTGATGCTGGCATGGCGTCTGGAACGCAGCGAGGCGGGCGGCGCGCTCCCTGGCGTCCCCAGCGCCAGTTCGCAGGCCAGTTCGAACACAGCCGGACAGGGCGTGCTGGGCAGCCAGCAGGCGGCGGGCATCACGGGCGGCAACAACGGCGTGGTCCGGTCTTCCACCAACGCGACCGTCACGCAGATCGGCCCGGTGACGCAGACGCTCGATCCTATTTTCCAGGAATCCACCACGTTCAGCCATCGCAGTCTGCCGCAATCGAATGCCACGGGCAGCGCGGTGCAGGTGATTGTGCAGAATCAGCGGTCTTACTCCGGTTCGCTGCAGTATGGTTTCGTATTCGGCGGCGCCATCACGGTCAGCTACAACGACCGTTATCTGAATGAAAACGCGCCCACGGACGTGCTGAATCCGTCGGTGGCCCCCAGTCTTGCGTTTAACCTCACGCAGAATCTGCTGAACGGCTTCGGATCGAAAGTGGGCGGCCGCAATATCGAGATCGCGAAGATCAACTTCAACACCTCCGACCTCACGTTCCGCACGCAGGTCATCCGGGTGGTGGCGAACGTTCTGAACGCCTACTACTCGCTGGCGGGCGATTTCGACGACGTCAAATCGAAACAGACGGCTCTCGAAACCGCACAGAAGTTCCTTTCCGAAACCCAGCGCCGGCTCGACCTCGGCTCCAGCGCGCAACTCGACGTCACCACGGCGCGGAATCAGGCGGCCATCGCGACGCAGGCGCTGGTGAACTCCCAAGTGACGCTGGCGCAGCAGGAAGTGCAACTGAAAAATCTGATCAGCCGCACCGGTTTGGGGGACAAAGCCCTCGAATCCGTCCACATCGTTCCTCTCGACCGCATTACGATACCGGATTCCGACAACCTTCCTCCCCTGCAGGACCTGGTCAAGCGGACCCTCACCACACGGACGGATCTGCTTTCCGAGCAGACCAGCCTGAAAACCGCCGAGGTCAGTAGTCTGGGCACCCGCAACGGCGTGCTGCCCACCATTCAGCTGCAGGCCAGCCGCAGCACCTCCGGTCTGGCCGGCGCGCCTCGTCTGGTGCGCGGCGTCACTGCCGACCCGCGCTTCGCGGGAGGCATCGGGACGGGCCTCGAACAGGTGTTTGCGCAGAATTTTCCCACGGAAACCATTGGCGGCGGCGGGCGATTCTCCGTGCAGAACCGGCAGGCGCAGGCCGATTACGGCATCGATCAGCTCTCGCTCCGGCAGCAGCAGCTCACCACCACCAAAGACATGAATCAGGCGCAGGTGGACGTGATGAACGCAGTGGTCGCCATCCGCCAGGCGCGCGCCCGGTACGATGCGGCCGCGCAGAACCGCATTCTGCAGGAAAAGCTGTACGATGCCGAGCAGAAGAAGTATGCGGCCGGGGAATCCACCACCTACAACGTGACCCAGCAGTTGCGGGACTTCACGAACGCGCAGGCCTCCGAACTGGCGGCCTTGGTCACATACCAGAATGCGCGGACGAACATCGATCAGGTGACGGGGGCGATCCTCGAAAACAACCATATCTCGATCGGGGAAGCGCAGTCCGGGAAGGTGGCGCAGCCGTCTTCCCTGCCCGCGGCGTTACCCGGAAATCCGCCGGCGAGTCGGTGATTTGCGGAAGGAAGTTTGGCGAGCCGCGTGCTTAAGGAGGTTTGTGCGATGCACTTCCAAAGGCTCAGGCAGCGACAGAAAAACCTCCTTCCAGAAGCTACCCCGCTCGTCCACCTCATCTAACCTCTGATACCCTTCCAAAACCCCTTCTGCGCGCCTG
>CAINNJ010000015.1 GCA_903851195.1 uncultured Acidobacteriia bacterium | reverse complement strand
GATAAGGATTTCAAAGTTACTTCGGAATGGATAATCCCAACCCACTGGATGCCGTTGCCAGCCCCGCCTGATTTGCGACCCGCCGCCGGATAGTGCATAATCCCCACCCCTCCAAGGAGATTGACCACGCAGGCCCGCAAGTTTGAGCAACTCACTTCGCGGGGTGATTGGTGTGCCGTGGTAGTGGATCATGAAACTTAGTCCGGCGCGACGTTGGGAAGGTCAGTAGTTTTCACAAGCATGGGGGCAAACATGAGCTACCAATGGGGCGATTCTCAAGAGGAAAAATTCAAGGTGATGATGGCCGGTGGCAGATCGTCGGTCTCATCGATGGCAAAGGCGTTACGCCTCCCACCGGACGAGATCAGGCGACGCGCCATCACACTCGGCGTCCCGGTGCCGGAAACCATCTGGCGCAACCCCGGACCGAGCTTCTGGACCGATCCGGCGCACCTTGCGGCGTTCAACGCTGGGTCCGCGCAGGGGCTGAGTTCGACGGCGATTGCGAAACTGATTGGCGACGGCTGCACCCGCAACATGGTGATCGGCAAGCGTTACCGCGCCGCCGACGCGACGCCGCGTCCGAAAGGCGGCCGCCCGGCAAAGCAGCCAGCCGCGCCAAAGAAGCCACGCACCTACGAGGCGCGCCAGCAGGGCCGCCACATGCAGCTGGCGTCCGTTCACCGCGACATCCTGCCGCCCACGCCGATCGTCGAAGCCCCGCCGCTGTCCTTCGCCCGCACGTCGTTGGCTGAGATGCGCCGGGGGCAATGCCACTGGCCGCACGGCGACCCGCTGACGGGCGACTTCGGTTTCTGTGGCGGCGATGCGGTGGGAAAGAAACCATATTGCGCGGGCCACATGCAACTGGCCTATATGCCACCACGGGCGCAGACCTCCGCACCCCGGCCGCTACGTCGGTAGAGGCACAAGCGCCACATCGTAGCCGAGCGCGTTCGCCATTGCGACGAACGTGTCCAGCTGCGGGGAATTGACGCCCTTCTCCGCGTAGTGGATCGTGGTTCTTGAGACGCCGCTGAGGCTTTCCAGCGTGCGCAGTGAGACGCCGGCCTGTTTCCTGACGCGCGCTAGGTCAGCCATCGGCCCCAGCTTTATGCGGCGTGTGGATCCGGCGGCTTTGCTACGTGCGGCGGAAGACAGGCGGCCCTCCTTATGTGACGATTATCTCAAGCGCCGCCGCAGGATAAATCTGTACGGACCCCGGCTCGCGCTCACTTTCGACGCAATAACCATGCGGCGTGAGCGTCGTCGAGTAATAGCCCACGACGCGGCCTTGCCACGACGCGCCCTTGATCTTTCGCACCCGCGTTCCGAGACGCCAGAGATCGAGGTACAAGGATTCTTCTCGTGACATGATGCGCTCCTCAAGAATGTTCGCGCCAGAACGCGATAGCGCGGCGCGCTTTATCTTCCGCATCGCTCTTGGTTTCTGCATCGAGCCCGAAGCGCGGCGCTTTGTTGCTGACGATCAGCCATCGGCCATCATGTTGAGCAACGCAGCACGCGACGCCATCGACGTCAAATGGGGCGCTCCAATCCAATTCGATTACGTCCACGGCTTGGCTCCTTATGTGACGATTATCTCAAGCGCCGCCGCAGGATAAATCTGTACGGACCCCGCCTCTCGCTCACTTTCGACGCAGTAACCATGCGGCGTGAGCGTCGTCGAGTAATAGCCCACGACGCGGCCTTGCCACGACGCGCCCTTGATCTTTCGCACCCGCGTTCCGAGACGCCAGAGACCGAGGTACAAGGATTCTTCTCGTGACATGATGCG
>CAINNJ010000014.1 GCA_903851195.1 uncultured Acidobacteriia bacterium | reverse complement strand
TTCAGTTCCGGGTCCGAGAGGCCCGCCAGACGTTCCCGGGCCCACACCGGAACTTCCCCAAAACGCTCCGTGATCAGCCATTCGATAACGCAGCGTTCCCCTTCGGCGCGTCCCCGCCGGATCGCGGGTCCAAACAGGTCGTGATCCATAATGTCGTTTAGAATAGGCATCTTCGCAGTTTCCTCTTCAATAACTGTCTCCAGTTTCCGCAATCCTCCCGGAAACATCAACTCCTGCAGAGCGGACGGGCGCCTCTCCGGAGGGCTCGCCTCGATGCTCTCCGGAATCCTCCTCACCGCCTCACGTTCATCGCGCAAACGAGCCAGAACGGCGATGATATTGTCTTCCAGACAAGGACTCGAAAGTAACGGCTCCGCGTCAAACTCCCGGAAGTCAATCATCCGGCAATCGTAGGAAAGCGACGGAGTCCGGATCTTATCCGCCATACCGAGCGGTTCGAATCCGGAATACAGAACACACTGAGATGGCCAGGAGCCGAAACTCCGCCAAATCGCAGCACCATACTCCAGCATCCGCCAGACCATTTCGGAATCGTTCGAACTCTGCAGCTCAATGTGGATCAAGGCTCCCGCCTCCGTCTCCCCCAGCAGATCGGCGCGCAAACCCCGCACCAGCGGCAGTTCGACATTGTGCCATTGCGTGATCGGCGACCCGGCAATCCCGGCCAGAACGCTGCCCCCGCACCCCCTCAGAATACTTTTCAGCGCAATGTCGTACTCGTGCATGCCCGCTCACTGACAAAGTGCCGCGAGCGGGAATTCTTCTCAGAATTCGGAACGCCTTCCGCGCCGCCTGAAAAGCTCGGGAGCCGCCGGGCGCGGCGCCGTGAGTCCGTGGAACTACCCGTTCAGCCGTGTCCGGCGGCTGCAACCCGAGCGTTCCTGAAAAGCTCGGGAGCCGCCGGGCGCGGCGCCGTGAGTCCGTGGAACTACCCGTTCAGCCGTGTCCGGCGGCTGCAACCCGAGCGTTCCTGAAAAGCGCCACACCTCCGCCCAACACCAAACCGCCCGCCATGCCCGTCGCGATCATCACTGGCCGGTTTGGATAGAACGGCCCGTCCGGCAGACTCGCCGGGTCCAACACCCTGGCGTTCAGTCTCGCTATCATCGACGCCGCGACTTTCTGTGTTTCCCCGGCATCGGTTCCTTCCGTCCGCAGACTGAATACCGTCTTCCCCGCCACCGGCAGCCGAACAATATGCACATCCTTCCGATCCGCCAAACCGGCCCGGCCCAACGCTCCCTCCAGCGCCGCCGGCCCCGCTTCCGCACCGAACTCGCCCACCGCCGTCGACCAAAACCGGTCCGGTGTCTTCCACGCCACCACCCCCGCCACCGCAGCCCCCGCCAGCACACACGCCGCGACGATCCGAAAATCCACAGCCCGGAACCGCATCGCCATCCCCTCCTTCACCACATCCAACAGCACCCGCCACCCAAAGCCCGAGTCCTCGATCAGCGCCGCGAACTCCACCCCGTACCGCCGCCGCCACGCCCGCGGATACAACCTCGCCGCCAGCCGAATCAGCCCCCTCACGCGGGCTTCAGCCTCTGGGCCGCCGCCTTCGCGACGCGATTCATCCGCCCCAGTTCCTCTTCGAGATATTCCCGCCCCGCGCCGGTAATCGCATAGGGCTGCCGCCGGTCCTCCGACGCCACCGGCCGGATCCACCCCCGCTGCTCCAGTCGCGTAATCGCGCCATACAGCGTGCCCGGCCCCAGCCGCACGTCGGCGAAACGCTGGATGTCCTCCATCATGGCGTAGCCGTGCTTATCCCCCTCGGCAAGACTGGTCAGCACCAGCAACGTCGGATCCGTCATTCAATATTACGCCTCACGTAATATCGTAGGACGTACTACCTGCCCTGTCAACCGCGCCTCACCGCCGCGCGCTGATCCGCCCCGGCGTCTTCACCCGCACGCTCCACAACTGATCGCCCGACGTCACGAACAACGTCCGCAAATCCTTCCCCCCGAACGCGCAGTTCGTCGTCTCGTCCTTCGCCGGCAGCGCCACGAACTCCAGCAACTTCCCCTCGGGCGACAGGATATAAACACCGCCCTTGAACTCGTCCACCGTCTCGAACGCGCTCGCCTTATTCAACCCGGCCGCCACATACAACCGGCCCTTCCGATCCATCTTGAACCCGTCCGGTCCCCGCGCCGTCTTCCAGTCGAAGATCAGCCGGCGGCTTGCCGCGTCCACCGTCCCGTCTTTCTTCAGGTCGAATCGATACAGCTTCCGCGCCCCGTCCGCCCGGTTGTTGCAGTTGTCCGCGATGTAAAGATAGCGGTCGTCGGGCGACACCAGAATCCCGTTCGGCCTCTCGATCGCCGCCCCGATCTGACCCGCCAGAATCCGCGTAATCTTCCCCGGCGCATCGATCCGGTACACGCCCTCCACCAGCTTTCCCGCGCCATCGCGAAGCTCCATCGTGTCCGTACGGCCATACCTCGGGTCGGTGAAGTAAATGCGGCCTTTGGAATCGAGCGCCAGATCGTTCGGCGAGTTGAACTTCTTCCCCTCGAACGTCTCCGCCAGCACGGTCAACGTCCCGTCCTTCTCCGTGCGCGTCACCCGCCGCCCGCCCGCCTCGCACACCAGCACGCGCCCCTGTGGATCCACCAGCGTTCCGTTCGCGCCCGGCGCATTCGTGCGGAAATGTTCCACCCTGCCCTCCGCCGTCAACCGGTTCACGAAATTTCCGGAGACAAAATAGAGGATTCCGCTCGCCGGATCCCACGAAGGACCCTCGCGCGCCCCGGCTTCCGCCACCAGCTTCGGAGAGCCAGTCGTGATCTTTTCAGCGGCCGTCTCCGCCGCGAAAACACCCGTCGCGGCAACCGCCGCCAGAGCCATGCAGACGCCTGTCAAATTCATAAGGGATTAGAACAAGCTAAGCTTATAACGCATGGACCCTGAACGACGCGAAAATATCCTCCGAATTCTGGAAGAAAGCGCCCTGGCCTTTCATACCGCCGTGGACGCCGTACCCGAAATATCCCACCAGTCCAGCCCGTCGCCGGACCGCTGGTGCGTTCTCCAGATCGTCGAACATGTCGCCCTCGCCGAAAACGGTATGTTCCGGATGCTGAACGCCGCCGCCCCCTGCGAGCCTATGCCCGGCAACGCGCAGCGCGAAGCCGCCATTTTCGACCGGATCGCATCCCGCCGCACGCGCGTGGAGTCGCCCGACCGCGCCAAACCCGCGGGCCGCTTCCCCGACACCCGGCAGGCCCTCGATCAGTTCGACGCCGCCAGACAAAACACCATTCGGTTCGCCCGCGAAACCGACAAAGACCTGTTCTCCGTGGTCGTGCAGCACCCCTTCGCCGGTCCCGTGAACGGTTACGAAATGCTGCTGATCATGGCGGCCCATCCGCGCCGCCACGTCATGCAACTCGCTGAACTCGCGTCCGGCCGCGTTACGGCACACTCAGCACCGGACACGGCGCTTCCCGAATAATATTGAAGGCTTCGGTCCGGAAGCCGCCCAGCGCCCCCTGCATCACGCCGCGCCCGATCACCACCAGATCGGCCCTTTGCCGCAGCACCAGTTCGCGAATCAGCTTCGGGACATCGTTCCCGTCCGTCACCACCTCCACATCGGCCAAAGGCGTTTGCGACACCCGCAGCGGCACCTCGCGCGCGGCCTGCTGCAGCAGTTCCTGGATGCGGCCCTCGGGCTTGTAGGGCGTGATCTCGCCCTCCGGCGCCACGTGCAGAATCTCCAGCGTGGCCTCGCTTTCCGCCGCGATCTCCAGCGCCGCTTCCAGCGTATGCAGACTCTCCGGCTTCAGGTCGAGAGCCGTCACGATCCGCCGGGGTTTCGGATGCGCCCGGTGGTCGGGCTCCGGCGCATGCGCGCTCGTCCAGACCACCGCCTTCGAATCGTGCAGAACTTTGGCGGTCACGGATCCCAGCAGGAACCGCCGAAAAGCCCCGTAGCCGTGCGTGGGCATGGCGATCAGCTCAAACTTTCCGGCCTCGGCGAATTCCGTGATCACCGTAGCCGGGTCGCCCAGTTCCACCGCGCAGGTGCACTCCACCTTCGGCAGTTCATCCGCCGCAAACTGCCGCAGCCGGATCTCCATATCGGTCTGAATACCCGAATAGTCGATCGTTTCCGGATACACCGTATTCATGCCCGCGTAAAGCGGAGGCGAGGGCTGAATCGCGTGCAAAAGCGCAACCTTTGCGCCATAACGCTGTGCCAGTGACAGCACAAACGGCGCAGCCGCCTGCGAGCGCTCCGAGAAATCCACCGGAAATAAGATCTTTTGAAACCGTTGCATACGCTTCTCCCTCTGCTCATCGAACGCGGAAGATCGGGATTGCACGACGGTCGCCAATTATTTCGGCGAATTATTTCGGAACGATTCGGTTGTTCCCGCGCCCCGTGCCCACCGAAGGCGAACCGCTGTTCGTGGACCCGCCCGCACCCGCCGCCGATTGCACCGTCACCAGCACCGACGTGCTCTGTTGCCCCGTCGCCAGCGACCGCACCTGCACCACGTTGTTCCCCGGCGTCACCGTCGTCGGCAACTGCGCCTGAATCTGCCCGGGCGACGTCTGCAGCAGCGGCAGCGCCACGTCGTTGAACGTCACGCAACTCCCGCCCAGTACTGTCGGCGGCGGCACCTGACTCGCCGTCGAAGTCGTCGCCAGATTCGTGCCGTTGATATTGATCACGCCGCCGATCTTCAGCGTCGCCGAACCATCCGTCGCGCTCACGATATTGCGCGCCGTCGTCGCGATCTGCGGCACCGCCACGCCATTCGGCGTCAGCGGCACCACGCTCAGTCCGGCCAGCGTGATGATGTACGCCACGTTGTTGTTGTCGATCACCATGGAACGCGCCGGAATATTGAACCTCGTGGTCCCAAACAGCGTGAACCGCGGATTATCCGGAGCCACCGCCAGCAGCCGCGTGGACCCGTTCGTAATATTCACCAGATCGAGCGTCGGCCGCGGATCCGTCGTCGTGGTCGCGTTGATGTTCGCCTTCACCGGCGTCGTCAGCCGCACGAAGCTGCTCTGATCGAACGGCGCGGTCGCCACCACATTCCGTTGCGCCCCCGTGGACGCGGAAGGATTCGCCGCGCCACCCAGCAAGGTCAGCGCCGGATTCGTATACAGGCCTCCCAGCGAGTACCAGCTCTGCGAAGGACCCGACGCCAGCGGTCCAAAGTAGCTCTGGATCGTCCCCGTAAACAGCGCCGAAGCCGCAATATACGCGTCCGAGCCCGCGTCGTAGAGATAACCGTACCCGTTCCCGGCCAGCGTCAGAATCCGCGTATTGTCCGGCGACGCCAGCATGGTCACCGGCGTCGTGAAGCTGTTGGTCGCGCCCGTCTTGGTCAGCGTATCCGCCGGACGAGGCACCGCATTCCCGCCCACCACCTTCCACTGCGTCCCGTTCGACATCACGAACTGCAGCCCCGCGTTCCCGATCGCCATCGCCTGCGGAAACAGCAGCGCCGCCGTCACGCCGCCCGCCTGCCGCGGAATCGGCGGAAAGTTGACATGGCCCACGTCCCGGCCGATCGTCAGATCCACAATGTCCACCAGTTCGCCGCCGCTGCTGGCGACATACAGGGTGTT
Organism: uncultured Acidobacteriia bacterium; assembly: GCA_903851195.1. GTDB lineage: Bacteria > Acidobacteriota > Terriglobia > Bryobacterales > Bryobacteraceae > BOG-234. Next base: position 20,013 of record CAINNJ010000014.1, on the reverse strand, counting down.
GCCGTCCGTGCTTAGCGCCATCTGGTGCGGCAGTTGGCCCACCGGAATCGGATTCAGAAACACCTGATTCACGGTGTCGAAGACCTCCACCCGGTTGTATCCCGCGTTGGTCAGATAAACCCGGTTGCGCGGCTGGTCGAGCACAATATCTTCCAGCCCCTGGTCGCCCAGAATCAGACTGGTCGTCGCCTGAATCGTATTGGCGGAGGGCGAGTCGTTCGGCGTCACCGGCACCGGAAAGATCACCCCGCGCTGGTCCGAATTCCGGTAATTCATGTAGACCCGAACCACCGGCGGAATATTGATCGCTTCCGGCGACGCGAACGTCAGATCGAGCGACTGCCCGGTCAACTGTGCCGACCCCGTATTGCTCGACACCAGATTGGTTCCCGCCAGCCGCGTGTACGTTCCCGCCGTGCCCGCCCCAATGCGTCCCGGCTCCATCGTCAGCGTCACCGTGGAAGGCGCCACGCCGCTCGTCACACTCACAATCAGCGTCGGCACGGTCGTGGTGGACGCGAACGTCAGCTTCCCCGCCCCCAGATTCGTCATCTGCAGGCTGCCCTGCGCCAGCCCCGGGTTGCACGGATTCTGCGACAAAAACACCTGCGTGCTCGACGGCATCAGAATCGGATAGTTATACAGCGTGGAGAGCGGCAGATAAATCAGCCCCGACACCGAAAGACTCCACGCATTCGCGCCGTCCGAACTGATCACCATCTTCGCGACAATACTCTCCGGCATGCGGATTCCCAGCCGGATACCCAGGTTATTCGGATCCGAAATCAGCAGCGTGGAAGAGTTCGTCGCCGCCGGCGGATTCGTGAACGCCGCCACGTTGAACGCGCCGTAAATCGTCTTGCCGTCCGGCGCGAACACGCTGCCGCCGATATTCTGCCGCGTGCTGAAAACCTGCGTCAGCGGAAAATTCGCATTCGCGTTGTTCATCTGCCCCAGCACGGAAAGGGTGGCGACATCGTAAAGCGTGAAGCCCGCCATGAATCGCGACCCGTCCGGCGACATCGACAGCACCGTGGACTGTCCCGTAACGGTACGGCTGCGCAAAATCGTGTGCGACGAGACCTCGTATACAAACAGATACGTCTGGGTGGTGGTCGGCAGCGTCAGGCCGACAATGTACTGGCCGTTCGGCGTGCGGATCAGCTTGCTGAAAAAGGTGGTGTCCGGACGCGTCAGAGTCGTCGCGGTCAATGGCGGAGGCGTCGTCGGAGGCGGCGGCGTGACAATCGCCGTGAGCTGCGCCGTCGTCGCCTGCGTCTGGTCGTACGCCAGCAGTGTGTTCGCCCCGCCCGTCGTGCCGGCGGTAGTTATCAGAGCCGTTCCGTCCGCGCCCACTTCCACCCCTTGCGGAGCCGCCGGAACCGTCACCGTCTGCGTCACGAACCGGCCATTCAGGTCGATCACGCTCACGCTCAACCCGCTCCCGTTCGTCACGTAAAGGTACGCATTATCCATCGACATCGCAGCCGACAGCGGACCGGCGCCAACCGTAATACTGCTGATGACGCTGTTGGTACTGGTACTGAATAAATCGATCCGGTTCGCCGCCGTGTTGACCAGATAAAGAAGATGTCTGGATTCGTCGGAAACCACGTCCGACGGTGTCCCTCCAAGAGTAATGACCTTGCCGAACGTCGCCGCCAGGTTCTGCGCCTGCAAAGCGGACAATCCAAAGCAAAGAAAGGACAACCCAAAAACGAGAGTCCGGAACCCGATGGCCAACCGATTCTTCAACAGAAATGCTCCTGAACGGAAAGAGGGGTCAAACGTGAATTGCAATTATAACGTCAAAAGGTTCCACCGGGATTTTCTCTGACATTTCGCCCCCGGACATGTTATAAAAAGGTTCTTGATTTTTCGCGTGCGCAACGTTACGCGCAATACACTGCTGGGTCATGCGATCGCCGTCGCGAACACCAGTGCGGCGCGGAATAAGGGTTTGCTAAAGCAGTCCGGACTGGCCGCTGGACACGGTCTGTGGCTGGTTCCCTGCGAAGGAATTCACACGTTTTTCATGAAGTTCGCCATTGATTTGGTGTACATAGACCGGAAGAAGCGGGTGCGCAAAGTGGTGCGCCAGGTAACGCCCTGGCGGCTCTCCCTCTGCCTTTCCGCGCACTCGGTCATCGAATTGTCAGCCGGCGCTGTTGACGAATCCCTTACGCAACCGGGCGACCAACTGGAGTTCGTGGCGGCTTGAGTTACTCCGGCTTGAGTTACTTGTGGAAACGCGGCGCCCTCGCGGGCTTCTCCTCGGCCTGCGCTCTCCTCTCCGGCGGCTGCGCGCAGCATCATGTCGCGGCCTTCAATCCCACGCGGACTCCCGCTCCCGTCGCCCAGAAGCAGCAGCCGCTTGACCGGCAAATCCTCAACGCCATCGACGCCGGCGACGGCGACTACGAACTGAACACCCTGCGCGCCCGTCTCGACGCGAATCCCGCGAATCTCGAAGTCCGCCTCGAACTGGCCCGCCGGTATCAAAAGCTGGGCTTCCCGGAAGTCGCCGTCGAACACGGCCGACTGGCCTGCGAACGCGCCCCTCTTTCCGACGACGCCCACATTGCGCTCGCGCGGATCCTGCGGGAATCCGCCCGCCCCGCCGAAGCCGCCGCCATGCTCACGGCCTACACGTCCACGAATCCCGCGGCCGGCTCCGGCGTCTGGGCCTGGCTCGGCCTCCTGCGGGACGATACCGAAGACTGGAAAGGCGGTGAAGCCGCGCACCGCAAAGCCCTCGCCCTCGATTCCGAACGCGACGATCTCCATAACAACCTGGGCTACTGCCTGCTCCGTCAGGGCCGGGCCGGGGAAGCCGCCGCGGAATTCCGCGCCGCCCTCCGCCTCCATCCGCACTCCGTCATCGCTGAAAACAACCTCGCGCTCAGCCTGCCCAGGGACACCGCCGGAACCCAGGAAGCCGTTGCCCGGCTGCAATCCGTCGCCGACCCCGCCACCGCGCATAACAACATGGCCGTCGCCTTTATCGAAGCGGGCAAGTACGCCGACGCGCGCCGGGAGATCGAGACCGCTTTGCGATATAATCGGACACACTCCGCGGCGCTGAACAATCTTCGTCTTCTGTCCGAACTGGATGGGCATCCGGCGGAAGTGCAGGCGCCCGCCCGGCCCGGCGCCGGAGGAGCGTGGACACGCCTCGTTCTCGCGTGGCGCCACCTGTGGGGAAGCGCGGCGGCCGGCCGCACCGCCGACACCGGGAGCACCGTTGCTTCCCGCTAAATTTGCGTCCAATAAAAAGGAAAATCTGCTTTTCTTATGAAACAAGCCATTTTGAAGTTCTTGCGCGATGAACAGGGCCAGGATCTCGTGGAATATGCGTTGATCGTCGCCGCTGTCGGTCTGGCTCTCATCACCACCGTGAACACGCTCTCGCAGGGCATCGCGAGTCTCTATTCCAGCATCACGGCAGACCTTTCCAGCATCGGCGCGACCCAGCAGTAAGAGCCGTCTTTGCATTCTTTCGACCCTATTCCCGCGGGAGGACCGGGCTCCCCGCCCGGTCTCGCGCTCACGGGACGCACCGGTGTCACCGTCGCGTCGTCGCGAAACCGCGCCCTCGCCCGCTGGCTCACGCCGGATCTGGCTCTCACCGCGGCCATGGTGTCGATTCTGTATTTAATCGCTTTCTTCGGCGGCGCCACCGCGCTGTTCCGCGATTCCGACGCCGGCTGGCATATCCGCGCCGGGGAACGCATGCTCGCCGCCGGTTCCCTGCCCCATACCGATCCGTTTTCCTTCTCGAAAGCCGGCGAGGTCTGGATCGCCTGGGAATGGCTGGCCGACGTTCTGACCGCTTCCGCCCATCAAACCGCCGGACTGACAGGCGTCGCCTGCCTCTACGCGCTCGCCATCGCCGCTTCGGTCTGGATGTGGTTCCGCCTCACCTGGGCCGCCGGCGGCAACTTTCTGCTTGCCTGCCTGTTCGCTTCCCCCCTGCTCTCCACTGTCAATCTGCACTGGCTCGCCCGCCCGCATGTTCTGAGCTGGCTCTTCCTGCTGGGCGCTGTCTGGTTCTGTGAGCGCGCCCCCGCAAAGCTCGCGCCCGAACACCTGATCGCAGTCACGGCGCTGTCCTCTCTATGGGCAAACCTGCACGGCAGTTTCTTCCTGGCGCCCGTAATCGCGCTGACCTATGCCGCCGGCTCGCTCCTGAAAAACTTCCTCTGGGAAGACCGCCAGACCACGCCGCTCCCCTACCTCGTGACCGCCGCCGCTGCGTTTGCCGGATCTCTGCTGAATCCAAACGGCTGGAATCTCCACGCCCACGTCCTGACCTACCTCGCCGATTCCGCCCTCCTCGACCGCATCGGCGAATTCCAGAGCTTCAACTTCCACGCCGAGGGCAGCTTCCAGATCATCCTCGCCCTCCTGCTTGGCATTGCCGGAGGCTGCGCCGCGCTGGCCATCCGCCGCCCCGAACGCTTCCTGCTCGCCCTCCTCCTGACCGCCGGCGCTCTCCGCTCCGCCCGCCTTCTCCCCGTCGCCGCGCTGCTGCTGCTGCCTCTCGCCAACGCATCCCTCACCACCGTTCTGGCCGAAGCGGACTTCGCCCCGCGCCTCCGCAAAGCCCTCGACGCCTTCCTGCAATACGGCAAAAACCTCCGCGCCCTCGATTCCGGACTGCACGGCCTCGCCCTCACCCCGCTGATCGCCTTGGCGGCCTTCAGCCTTCTGCGCGTCAGCCATCCCGGCTTCCCCGCCGACCAGTTTCCCGTCGCCGCCTCCGCCACCGTAGCGCAACTGCCCGCCAAAGCCCGGATCTTCGCGCCCGACAAGTTCGGCGGCTATCTGATCTACCGTTTTCACGGCGAACGCAAAGTCTTCTTCGACGGCCGCAGCGACTTCTACGGCGCCGACTTCCTGCGCCGCTACTCACGCCTCGTCCAGGTCCGCCCCGGCTGGAACGACGAGTTCGCGAAGTGGCACTTCACCCACGCCCTGCTGCCCGCCGACTACTCACTGATTCCCGCTCTGGAAGCCAAAGGCTGGACGGAGCTTTACCGCGATCGCACCACCGTACTTCTGGGAGACCCGAAAGCCTGATGGATCGTCAACGAATCGTCATCTTGTTCGGCGCCGCCGCCATCATGGCTGCCCTGCTGAGCTGGTTCCTCTACGCCCAAACCATTGCGCCTCAAAAAGAGCAACGCAGTACGGTGCTGGCCGCCGTGCACGACCTGGCAATCGGAGAAATCGTCCGCAAGGGCGATCTGAAGAAGGTCGCCGTCCTCCCGCGCGATCTGCCGAAGGGCGCCGTCTCGACGGAAACCGCCGCGCTCGACCGCGCCGTGCTCTTCCCCATCAGCGCGAATGAGCCCATCATCTCCACCAGCCTTGCGAAACTCACCGGAGCCGACGGCATCCCGGCTACCATCGAACCCGGCTACCGCGCCGTCGCCGTCACCATCACGGACGTCAGCGGCGTCGCCGGTCTGGTCCAGCCGGGCGCTCACGTGGACGTCCTGTTCACCCGCCCCGGCACCATGGCCGAAGCCATCACCTCCACCATCCTGCAGAACGTGAAAGTGCTGGCCATCGGCCGCAGCGTCCAGGTCAATCAGGTGGTGGACGCCCGAGCCCCCAAAATCCCCGTCGCCACCCTCGTCGTCACGCCCGAGCAGGCGCAGAAACTCGAACTGGCCAAGAACCAGGGCCGTATCAGCCTCTCCCTCCGCAACCCGCTCGACAAGACCGAAGGCGTGGACGGCCGCCCCGTCAATACCGACGTTCTGGATCCCGCCATGCGCGCCAAAGTCGCCATCTCGCAGCGTTTGCGCAACTCCCCCGACCTCAGCGATCCCAAAGCCTGGGCCGAACTCGCCGGTGAAAAGCCGAAGAATCCCGTGCCCGTTCCGGTGGTGAAAGAGAAGCCCGCGCCACCCCCGCCGCCGCGCGCGGTGGTCGATGTTTTCCGCGGCGACAAACATGTTCAGGAAGTGTTTCATGACTAAGGCATTGGGCTTTGCCCTCGTCATCGCCGTCTTCGCCCACGCTCAAACCGCGCCGGTCCGTCGCACCCTGACGCTCACCACCGGACGCGGCGAACTCCTCCAGTTCGCCTCCGACGTCAAACAGGTCGCCGCCGCCGAGCCCAAAATCGCCGACGTCGTCGTCATTTCCCCACACGAAGTGATGGTGAACGCCAAGGAAGCCGGCAAGACCACCGTCGTCATCTGGGAAGGAGCCACGCCGTTCCGCTACGACGTGGACGTCGTCGCCGACACCACCGATTTCGATAACTTCAAGCGCGCCTTCGCCGACCAGTTACCCGGCAGCGCCATCGAAGTCACCGGCAAAGGCGAGACCATCGTCCTCACCGGCACCGCGAAGAACTCCGCACAGGTGAAACAGGCCGGAGCCCTCGCCCAGACCCGTTCCAAAGCAGTCGTGAATCTGGTCACCGCGCTCGCGCTCGACCCCGAACCGCGCCAGATCGTTCTCCAGGTCAAGTTCTGCGCCATCGACCGCACCGCCCTGAGCCAGGTCGGCTTCAACCTTTTCAGCACCAACCAGAAGCTCACCGGCGTGCTTAGCACCGAACAGTTTCAGTCCCCCCGCCTGAGCCAGTTGCAGCCCACCGGCACCCAAACCGTCAACTTCGCCGACCTGCTCAATCTCTTCGTCTACCGCCCCGACCTCAACATCGGCGCCACCATCAAAGCGCTCCAGGAAAAAGACATCCTGCAGGTTCTGGCCGAACCCAACCTGGTCACTGTGGAAGGCAAAACCGCCAGCTTCCTGGCCGGCGGCTCCTTCCCCTTCCCGATTCTCACCACCACGTCCACCGGCGGCTCCGTCTCCCCCGTCATCACCGTCCAGTTCAAGCCCTTCGGCGTCAAACTCGACTTCACGCCGACCGTCACCCCGAACGGTTCCATCAACCTCCAGGTCTCGCCCGAAGTCAGTTCGCTCGATTTCTCCAACGCCGTGACCCTCCAGGGCTTTCTGATTCCCGCGCTCTCCCAGCGCCGCGCCGATACCGAAGTGATCCTGAAGGACGGCGAGAGCTTCGTCATCGCCGGCCTCATCGACAACCGCGTCGAGCAGGAAGTCGTGAAATTCCCGGGTCTCGGCAGCATCCCGATCCTCGGACAGCTCTTCAGCAGCCGCTCGACGAAGAAAACCAACTCGGAACTGCTCGTCCTGATCACACCGCACTTCGTGAAGCCTCTCTCGCCGGAGGAAAAGGCGAAGCTGCCCGAATACCCGATCGCATTTCTGCCCGGTTCGCAGGACGAAAAGGCGAAAAAAGACGGCAAGAAAGCAGCGCAGTTTGTGGGGCCCCGTGGGGAACAGGAACCGAAGAAATAGGCCGGGCCGCCGTCGCGGCAGCATGTCGGTCCAGTTCCTCGTCATCATGGTTCCCGTGGTGCTGGGCATGATGGGCTTCGCCGTGGACCTTGGGCGTTTGTACCTGATCCGCGGCGAACTCAACCAGGCCGCCAGCGCCATGGCGATGGCCGCCGCCTCCCAACTGAACGGCACCATTGGCGCTACCGATCTGGCGACCACCGCCGCGAACTCCACGCTCGACACGAACCAGTACAACTTCGGCAGTGTCACCATCGGCCAGGGCACCGCGTTGCTCGAAAGCACCGCTCCATCTCCGGCGTTCTTCGATACCGTAGCCAACGCTCTGGCGGCGGTGGGACAAACCACCCCGGCCTCCACGGCGGACGGCACCACCGCGCGGCACGTGACCATGAATCTCTCGGCGGATGCGCCTCTCCTGTTCTGGTCCCTGCTCACCCTGGGCCAGAGCCGCAAGACCAGCATCGCCGCAGCCGCCGTGGCCGGCGTGAGCGCCCCGGTTTGCACGGCGTGCGGCATCGATCCCTACGCCATCGCGGCCGTGGATTCCACCGAGCCCATCAACTTCGGTTTCACCCCAGGCAATCTCTACACTCTGGGCTTCAACTGCAACGGCAATCCCGCCCTTTTGCCCGGCACCACCGCGCCCGCCCTGAAATATCTGATCATCGACCGCTACAACACCGGCATCCCCTTCGACGAAACCCAGCAACTCTTCCGCACCGGCTCTCAGGGCCTGCTCCCCTCCACCACGCCCGGCCTCGCCTGCTCCACCATCGGCAACATGGAAGCCGTCTGGGCCACCACCATCACACCGACCCTCAATTGCGCCGCGGGAACGCCGAATCCCTCCGTACAGAACGCCATGTGCGGCCTCAGTGCCCGCATGACCGATCCCACCCAGTTCAACAACTGCAACCTGGTCACCGATATCGCCACTCTCGCCACGGCTTACACGGCCGATACCGACGTCCAGACCGAGACCGACTACACCGTCTACACCGGCAACAACCGTCGCGTCCTGACGCTGCCCATCGTCGATGCCCTCTCGACCGCCGGCACCATGACGGTCCTCGGCTTCCGCCAGTTTCTCCTCCAGCCGACCACCAACTTCGCCACCGCCTCTTCCAACAACCCGTCCGACGGCGATTCCCGTTTCGTCGCCATGTACCTCGGCGTCGTCGCCCCCGTGAAACAAGGCTCCATCGGACCCGCCTGCGGCGTCACCAGCGGCCCCGGAAAGGTGGTTCTGCACCAATGAGGAAGCCCTTCAGCCAGCGCGGCAACATCATCCTCGAAGCCTCCCTGCTGATACCGCTGATCGTCCTGCTGCTGGTCGGCATGTCGCAGATCGCGAAGATCACGTACACCTATTTCACCCTCCGCAAAACCGTCTACTCGGTCGCGACCTACCTGAGTTCCCGGCAGGGCGTGAACTTCTGCGACGCCGGCGACCCCACCGTCACCGAAGCCATCACCTTCGGCCTTACCGGCACCACCGACAACTCCCAGCCCGTCTTCGTCACCGGCCTGACGCCGGACATGATCCAGGTCTCCGCCCTCCGCTTCGATCCCGTCGCGCAGACCGTGGGCCAGTGCAGTTGCTCCATCACCGGCTGCGACCTCGCCGCCGGCGGCACCGCGCCCGACTACATCACCGTCTCCATCCCCAACGGCTACCAGATCCCGGTGCGCATCCCCATGCTGCCAACCATGGATCCCATCCTCCTCAAACCGACCGTGAAGGTGCCCTATGGCGGCACGTAAATCCGGCCGGCGCAACGGGCAGGCCGCCATCGAATTCGCCCTGCTCTACAGCGCCATCATCCTGCCTCTGACGTTCGGCATCGTCTACGTCGCCGAAATGTACTGGGTCTGGCACAGCGCCGCCGAGTTCACCCGCGAAGGCGCGCGCTACGCCGCCACGCACTGCTGGCAGGCCGACGGCCAGAACGTCGTCAATTACATGCAGGCCCACGTGCCCGTCAATATCGACGCCAGCGAGTTTCGCTCCGGCGGCTCCGCCCAGATCAACGTCGCCTACTTCCAGCGCGACCCCGATACCGGCGTCCTCAACCCGTTCTCCTGCGACGGCGACTGCAGCGCCGGCTGCGTCCCCGATACGGTCACCGTGAGCGTGACAAACTACGAGTTCCGGCGGTTCGTCAGTTTCATCCACCTGCAGCCGGTCGTCATGCCGTCATTTCCCGCATCCATGCCGATCCAGAGCAACGGCTGCGACCCGGAGCAGAATACATGTGTGCCGTGAGTAGCGGAAAGGCCTCTTAATCTATGTCGGTTCCCTTTGTCCTGATGATCGCTTCGAGCGACGAACACTTCCGCGAGATGGTGCGGGACAACCTGCTCAACATCCCGAACTCGAAGGTCGGCTCCGAGTACCAGGAGGTCTCCTCCAACCTCTATGTCCGCGTCATGCAGGACATCGAGCGGCATCCCAACTCGGCGGTCATCATCGATCTGTCGGAAGATACCGAATCCGGCCTCAAATCCCTCGAGCGCCTCAAGCAGGCCGTGCCCGATCTCTACGTCATCGTCTCCCACTACCACGCCGATGGCGAAACCGTCATCCAGGCCATGCGCATGGGCGCCAACGACTTCCTCACCCAGCCGATCAAACGCACCGATTTCCGCGAAGCCATGGCCCGCTTCGAACGCGCCCCCAAGCGCGTCATGACCACCGAGAGCAAACTCGGCAAGGTCTACACTTTCCTTGGCACCAAGGGCGGCATCGGAACCACCACCCTCGCCGTCAACTTCGCCTCCGTGCTCGCCCAGCGCAAACAGTCCGTCGTCGCGGTCGATCTCGATTGGACCGCCAACGACGTCGCCATGCAGGTCGGCGCCTCCCCGCAATACACGCTCTCCGAAGTGGCCGAAAACCTCAGCCGCATGGACCAGGCGCTCTTTGAAAGCTTCGTCACCCGCGACCCCCTCGGCTTCTATCTCATCGGCCCCAGCGACACCCTGGAACAGCGCTCTTACTTCACCGAGCCGATGTTCCGCGAGTTCGCCACGTTCTTAGTCGAGAAATACGACAGCGCCGTCATCGACGCCGGCAAGAACATCAACGACGAAGTCGTCGCCAGCGCCTGCCAGGTCTCGACCACCATCTTCCTCGTCGTCAATCAGGAGTTCGCCTCCATCCGCAACGCCCAGCGCTATCTCGCCATGCTGGTGCGCACCGGCTACACGCAGGACCAGATCAAAGTCGTCGTCAGCAAATACACGAAGAAGGTGAACTCGCATCTCGCCTCCCTCGACCAGATCAAACAGACCCTGAACCAGCCCGTCTTCTACGGCATTCCGGAATCGGCCTCGTTCCTGGGCGCGGTCAACAAAGCACGTCCGCTGGTGGCCGACCGGCAGTTCGCGCCGGAGATCGACAAAACCTTCCGCAGCTTCGTGGATAAGGCGACAAAACCACAGGCCGCGACGGCCGCGGCGGGTGCTTAAAACATGAGCAGCCGTCCTTTGGTCCGTCCCGCCGCCGGCGCCGATCGCTGGTTCCAGATCAAGAGCCAGGTTCACCTCAAGCTGCTCAACACGCTCTCCCCCGAGCAGCTTAAAGCGCTGAACAAAGAAGGCGTGCGCGCCCAGATCGGCATGCTGGTCGAACGCCTCGTCGTCGAAGAAGGCATCCCGATGACGATGCCGGAACGCGACCGCGTCATCGAAGAGATTCAGGACGAGGTCTTCGGCCTCGGCCCGCTCGAGCAACTGCTCAAAGACAACACGATCTCCGACATCCTGGTAAACGGTTTCGACAACGTCTATGTCGAACGCGCCGGCCGCCTCGTCGAGACCAACGTGCGCTTCAAGGATCAGGCGCACCTGCGCATGATCATCGACCGCATCGTCTCGAACGTGGGCCGCCGCATCGACGATTCCTCGCCCATCGTCGACGCCCGTCTCGACGACGGCTCGCGCGTCTGCGCCGTCATCCCCCCGCTCTCGCTCATCGGCCCCGTGATGTCCATCCGGCGCTACGGCAAGAAGCTGCTTTCCACCGAAGATCTGCTGAAGAATCAGACCTTCACGCACGGCATTCTCGACTTCCTCAGCGGCTGCGTGGAAGCGCGCCTCAACATCGTGATCGCGGGCGGCTCGGGCTCCGGCAAGACCACCATGCTCAACACCATGTCGCGCTTCATTCCGGAAGACGAGCGCGTGGTCACCATTGAAGACACCGCCGAACTGCAGATGCAGCAGCCGCACGTCGTTCGCCTTGAAACGCGCCCCTCCAACATCGAAGGCGCCGGCGCGGTGACCGCCCGCGACCTGGTTATCAACACCCTGCGTATGCGGCCCGACCGCATCATCGTGGGCGAATCGCGCGGCCCCGAAGCGCTCGACATGCTGCAGGCCATGAACACCGGTCATGACGGCTCCATGACCACCATCCACGCCAACACCCCGCGCGACGCCTTCTCCCGCCTCGAAACCATGGTCATGATGGCCAGCCAGAACGTGCCCGACCGCGTCATCCGGCAGCAACTGGCCTCGGCCATTCACCTCGTGGTGCAGTGCGCGCGCCTGAGCGACGGCGCGCGCAAAGTCACCGCCATCTCCGAAGTCGTCGGCGTCAACGGCGACCAGGTGGAGATGCAGGACATCTTCGAATTCGACCGCGCCGGCATCAGTTCCCGCGGCAAAGTGGTCGGCCGCTTCCGGGGCTTCGGCGTCCTGCCGCACTGCCTCGACAAACTGCGCGGCTATGGCATTCATCTCTCGAAGGGCATCTTCGACGAAGTGGTGGAAATAGGGGACAAGTAAATGCTGTTCACCCTGCTGTCGTTCCTGCTGTTTGCCGGCGCGCTCTACGGAGTCGCGCATTACGTCTGGATCGTGCCACAGCAAAAGGCCGCGCGCGCCCTGCAGTCCAGGCTGCGCGGCGTCCGTTCGAATGGCGGCGGCCCGCGGGAACGCAGCGCCGCCGACCTGATCCAGCGCGAAAGCCGCGGTTCCTTCGCCGCCCTGGGCGACCTCTTCAGCAAACTCGCCATCCTCGGCCGCCTGCAGGCCATGATCAACCAGGGCAATCTCAAATACCGCGCCGCGGACGTGGCCGGCATCTGCGTGGCCATCGCGGTCGTGACTTACTTATTTCTGCTTCTCTTCGTGCCCATCCCCGCCCTCCGTCTCGTGCTCGCCCTGCTGTTCGGATCCCTGCCCGTCGCGTGGATCGTGCGGCAGCGCAATGCCCGCATGAAGAAGTTCGAAGACCAGTTGCCGGACGCCATCGATCTCTTCACCCGCACCATGCGCGCCGGCCACAACATCCACTCCGGCCTCGAAACCATCGCGGAAGAGACCTCCGATCCCATCCGCATGGAGTTCCGCAAAGTGACTGAAGAACTCGCCCTCGGCTCCGCCATCGAAGCCGCGCTGCACAAACTCGGCGACCGCGTGCCTATCATCGATCTGAAGTTCTTCATCACCGGCCTCATCCTGCAGCGGCAGACCGGCGCGAACATGGTCGCGGTGCTGGAAAACCTCGCCACCCTGATCCGCGAGCGCCTCAATATGGCAGGCAAACTGAAGGCCCACACGGCCTCGCAGCGCTTCTCCGCCGGCCTGCTCTGCGCGCTCCCCTTCGTCGTCGGCATCGGCTTCTGGTTCGTCAAACCGGACTACCTGCGCCTGCTCTGGACCGACCCTCTGGGCATCAAGTTCTTCACGTACGGGATCATCTCGGAAATCGTCGGGATCCTGGTGATCCGTCACATTTCGAAGGTGAAGGTTTAAACCATGCTGACCGCGCTCCTGTTCTTCGTCGTCGCGTTCGCCACCCTCGTGGCGCTGGTGTGGTCCGGCGCGCGGTTACTGCAGCCCGAAGAAGATCCTCTGGGCGAACGCCTCGTGGAACTCCGCAGCGCCGGCATGCTCGGCGGCGCGTCCGAGCGGCGCAACGGTCGCGGCTTCGCGGGCCGCTTCCTCAACACCATCGCCGCCCTTCCCGGCGGCAACGATTGGATCAAAGGCAGCGACAAGCGTCTGCGACAGGCGGGCTACCGGGGCGAAAAAGCCCTCGGCAATTATATGGTGATCGCCGTCGCCTGGTTCGTTCTCTGCCTCGGCGGCATGATCTTCGCGCAGCGCAACAACGACCTTTCGAACGCTTTCGGTGCCCTCATCGCGGCCGGCATCCTGGGCTTCATGCTCCCGCAGTTCGTCCTCGGCAAACTCGCCACGGGCTACCGGAAACGCATGCAGGAAGGCCTCCCGGACACCATCGATCTCCTCGGCATCGTGCTCGGAACCGGCCTCGCGCTCGACCAGGCCATGACCCGCGTCAGCGACGAGATGCAGCACATCTACCCGGAACTCGCCAACGAGTTCTACACCGTCACCATGCAGGTCCGCGCCGGACAGGAGCGCGCCAAAGCCTTTCAGGGCATGGTCCGCCGCACCGGCCTCGAAGACATCAAATCGCTCTCCGCCATGATCATCCAGAGCGAGCGCTTCGGCACCAGCCTGTCGTCCGCCCTGAACGCCTACGCCGAAGATCTCCGCACCCGCCGTCGCCTGCGCGCGGAAGAAGCCGTCGGCAAGGCCGGCATTAAGATGCTGTTCCCGATTGTGCTCTTTATTCTGCCGGTCCTGTTCGTGATTACCCTGGTGCCCGCCATTATTCACACCATGCACGACATGCAACTGCTGGGCGGCCCCCGCTGATCGGCCCGTTACAAAGTTCTACATTGGTTCCATGAGCGTTCACATCACGGAAACAACGGTCGATCCTCAAGATGAACCCCGGTGACCCAATGACCTCCGTGGCTCCGTGCTTTCCTACGACCGACCTTTCGATCCCGTAGAAGAAGAGGCCTGGGAAGTCGAGCGCTGATCCCGCTCGACACCCTCGCCTGTGGGGCCGGATGATATCCGGCGGCGGGTTGGAAACCCGCCAAAAGCCCAGGTTACCAACCGGCGCCCAGCTTAACAAGCTGTCCCACGTTCCGATAATCCCGGCACAACCCTCACGTCTTCTTCGGAACCAACAAAGATCCCACCACCATCCCCAAAGCCGCCAGCCCGAAAGCGCTCATCCCCGCATAAGCCGCCGGAATCTTAAAAAAGTAAGTCACCGACCCGATCGCCCCGCCGAACAGCGCGCAATACCCGCCAAACGTGCTCGCCCGCTTCCAGAACAACCCGCCGATAAACGCCGAAAACGCGCCCGCCAGAAACAGCGTCCCGGTAATATTCAGATAAAAATAAACCGGCCCCGGCAGCACATACCAGACACCCCAGAACAGCACGAACAGACTGACAAAAATATTCACCACCCGGTTCAGCACCACCTGCGAATCCTGCGATAAGGGCTTCCGCCGCAGCGGCAGAATAATATCCTGCGAAATCACCGAACTCCACCCCAGCAGATAAGAACTGTTCACCGACATCGTCGCCGCCAGCATCCCCGCCACCACGATTCCCAGCACCCCGGTCGGCAGAATGCGCGAAATCATATCCGGCATCGCCTGCAGCGAATCGTGCCCCGGCCCGAAATAAGCCAGCGCCCCGATCCCCCACAGCATCGGCATCATCCCGCGCCCCAGGAAGATAAAGCCGGTCCAGAAAAATACCTTCTTACTCGTCTCCGGATCCTTCGTCGCGAACGTCCGCATCGCCGTCGTCTGCCAACACGTATCCACCGCCATCCAGAGCAGAATCTGAAACAGAATATAGGCCCAGCCATAATCGGCATTGGTAAGAGGATTGAACCCCTTATCGCCCATATTCGTCAGCACCGCCTGCTGCATATGGTTCCAGCCGACCGAATAAATCACATACCCGGTCACCAGCACCGTCCCGATACTCAGCATCACGAACTGAATAAAATCGGTAATCACCACGGACACCATGCCGCCCAGCACCGTATAAAACAGTTCCAGGAACAGAATGACGGTCATCGTCCACTTGAGATTCGACAGCGGCAGCCCCGCGATAATCGTCAGGAACGTCCCCTCCACCTTCAGGAACACGCCCATATTCAGCAGCCCGCCCACCGCCACCAGAATGCCCGCGATCAGCCGCAGCCGCCGGCTGTACTTCACCTCGAAAAACTCCGGCACCGTGGTCAGACCCAGATCGCGCAGCTTGAAAATCATGAAGCCCGTCGCGCCCAGGAAAATCATCACGCCGCCCGCGATCAGCCCGTTCACAAATGACGAAAACCCGGTCTTATAACCGAGCTCCGCATAATACATGAACGTAATGGTCCCGATCTCCGTCGCCGCCAGCGTCGCGATCCCGATGAACTTGCCCAGATGCCGCCCGGCCAGCAGAAAATCCGTGGCGTCGGAAATATACTTCTTACCCGCCAGCCCCGCCGCCAGCGTAATCGCCAGGTAAACGACGACAATAATCCAGTCGATCGCCCCGAAATTCATCGCGCTCTCCTTGCCGCCTGCGCCGCCCGCAGATCGGCCAGCATGTTGCGCAGGTCTTTCACGCCGCGCACTGCCACCACCGCCGCAATGCCCGCGAACGCGCTCCCCGCGACAATAAAATTCACGGTCCAGAAACCGCTCCAGAATCCCACGTTATTCGTCCCTTCCCGACCCGGCTGTCCGCAGGATCCTGTCCGCCGTCAGATTTTCCCACCGCAGATCGTGCCCCGCCGAAGCCGCCAGCGCCGCCTCCGGAGCCATCCCGATCAGTTCACTCCCCGCGATCTCGATTCCCCGCCCCCGGCACCGCTCCGCCACGGCAGCGAACACCACATGCAGCGGCGTAGTCTCATAATCCGTCAGATTAATCGAAACCTGCACCTGTCCCCGCGACCCCAGTTCCAGTCCCAGCGCCTTCACCGCACGCAAGCCACCGCCCGACTCCCGAATCTCCCCCGCAATCGCCCGCGCCGCCGCCAGATCCCGCGACCGCAAATTGATGTTCCAGGCAATCAGAAATTTCCGCGCGCCCACCACGCACGCCCCCGCCGTCACATGCCGCCCCGAACCCACATCCGGCGCCAGTTCACCGCGCGCCAGCCGCCGCACGCTCTCCAGCCGCGCGCACTCCGGACGCAACGCCGCCGCCTCGTAAAAGTACACCGGCACCCGCAGCTCTTCCCAGATCCGCGTCCCCACCGCCCGCGCCACATCCGCGCACTTCGCCAGCGTCACCCCGTCCACCGGCACAAACGGAACCACGTCCGCCGCCCCGATCCTCGGATGCACCCCGCTCTGCTCCCGCAGATCGATCCTCTCCACCGCCACCCGCACCGCCGCCACAGCCGCGTCCGCCACCGCCTCCGGCCGCCCGATAAACGTCAGCACGGACCGGTTATGATCCTCATCCGACGTGCTGTCCAGCAGCCGCGCCCCCGCCGTCCCGCGCACCGCCTCTTCCAGAGCGGACACCACCCCGCGCCTGCGCCCCTCCGAAAAATTCGGGACACACTCGGCGGTCATACCCGCTTGTCCTTGAACGGACGCCCCATCCTCCGCCGCACGCCCGGCGGCAGATAGCGAAGGAACGTCACCACCGCCTTGTACTTCAACCCCGGCACCACAATCACATCCCCGCGATCCACCCCGCGCAGCGACGCCGCCACAACGTCCTCCGCCTTCATCCACAACCACGCCGGAATGTTCCTCCGATCCACCCCCACCATGTCGTGAAACTCCGTAATCGTGAACCCCGGGCAGAGCGCCTGCACCCGCACCGGCGACTGAATACTCCTCAGTTCAATCGCCAGCCCCTCCGTGAAGCTGTTCATCCAAGCCTTCGTGGAACAGTAACTCACATTCCCCGGATTAATCGAAAACGCCGCCACCGACGACACGTTCACCACCGCGCCCTTCCCCCGTGCCGTCATCCCGCGAAGCGCCGCATGCGTCAGCCGGACCGTCGCCAGCACATGCAGCTGATGCATCTTCTCCTGGCCGCCGATATTCGCTTCCCAGAACCGCCCCAGCGTCCCGAATCCGGCATTGTTCACCAGGATTTCCAGCCGCGGACACTCGCGAATCGCCGCCTCTACCGCGGCCAGTCCTTCCTCCGTCACCAGGTCCGCAGCCAGCACCCGCGCCGCCGTTGGCAGTTGCTCGGCCAGCGCTTCCAGCCGCTCCGCCCGCCGCGCCACCAGTATCAGGTCGTAACCCCGCCCCGCCAACTGACGCGCGAACGTCTCCCCAATCCCGCTCGAAGCCCCCGTAATCAGCGCGACAGGCCGTGCATTGAAATTCTCCATCACGCGATACGCATCGTCAGGCCGCCGTCGATCACCACATCCGACCCCGTCATGAAGTCGTTCGTGGCCAGCACTTCGATCACCTGCGCAATCTCCTCCGGCGTGCCTTCCCGATGCAGCGGAATCCGGTTCTCCAGATTATTCTTCACCTGCGCCGGCGTCAGCATGTCCTGAAACCGCGTCCGCACCACGCCCGGCGAAATACAGTTCACGCGGATGTTGTGGTCCGCCATCTCCCGCGCCAGCACCCGCGTGAACTGCGGAATCGCCCCCTTCACCGTCGCGTAAGCCGCCGCCCCCAGCACCCCGCGATGCCCCGCCGACGACCCCAGCAGCACAATCGCGCCTTCCTTCTTCGGAATCATATGCGGAATCGCCGCCCGGCACAGATGAAACACCGCGTGCACGTGCACGTTGAACGCGTGGTACCAGACCTCTTCCGAAACCGTCATCACGCTGCCCGGAGCCGCCGCCCCGGCGTTGTGGACCAGCACATCGATCCCGCCCAGCCCCGCCACCGTCTCTTCCACCGTGCGCGCCGCATCAGCCGCCACGGCCATATCCGCCGCGATCGAAATACACCGCCGGCCCAGAGCCTCAATCGCCGCCTTCGTTTCCCGCGCCGCCTCCGACTCCGCATCCCGGCTCTGCACCGCCACATCCGCCCCGGCCCGCGCCAGCCGCAACGCCGTCGCCGCGCCGATTCCGCGCACGCCCCCGGTCACCAGACAAACTTTCCCTTCGAGGTTCATAAGACTCTCAGATTAATGCACCCGCTCTGCTACCATGCCGGGAGTGCCTGACAGCGCAACGAACACGACCCCGCGCGCGGGACTGCTCTCCACCTTGGCCTCCCTCGCGAGCCTGATCGCGGCCCTCAGCTGCTGCCTGCCACTCGGTACGCTTCTCCTGTCCGCCGGCTCTGCCACCGCTTCCCTGCTTTCGGAAAAACTCCGCCCCTGGCTCCTAGCCCTGTCCGTCGCATCGCTCGTCTTCTCCTTCGTCCAGACGTACTTCCGGCGCCGCTGCGACTTCCGCCACCGCCGCTTCCGCACCGTGCTCCTCTGGTTCTCCGCCCTCGTCGTGACCTCGATGCTGGCCTTCCCTCGGTACACCTCCACCCTGCTCGCCGGACACCTGCCGTCCTCCCTCGTCACCGGCAGTTTCCGCGACTTCGACGAACGCGCCTTCATCGCCGAATTCAACGCCGCAGCCGGCGAGTCGCGCCTCGTCGTCCTCCTCTCCCCCACTTGAAGCACCTGTCTGCGGGGGGCCTCCGCAGTCGCCGATCTGTTAGCGAAAAATCCCGATCGACACCTCCGCGTTTTCGTCGTCTGGGAGCCCGTGCTCGAAACCGACTGGACCCGCCCCGCCGACTCCATCACCTCCATGATTCCCGACGCCCGCGCCAGCCACTTCTGGGACCACGACCGCCGCCTCTCCGCCCTCTATGGCGGACCCGCCCGCATCACCGCCCTCGCCGCCACGCAAAACGTCAAATTCCGCATGAAAGACGTCCTCTGGGACGCCGCCCTGCTCTACCCGCCGGGCGTCCGCTGGGGTCAGCCCGCCCGACTCCTCGTCGCCCCCGTCTATAAAGACGCCGCCTCGCTGATCCCCTGAGTTGGATTGGAGTCTGTCCTCGCGAGCACGCAAAGGAACCGCGGCATCCCGGCCTCCGAAAAAAATCCCGCACCGCCCCCGGCGGCAATTCGCCGGGTTTGGAACGGGATTCAGGAAAACAGTCCTGGCCTGCGGGTCGTTAGCTGTTTACTGCAGCGGCGCCGGCCATCCGCATTCTCTTTCGCGCCATCAATCCCGCCGCAAGCGCAGCCGCGGCCAGAAGGATCGCGGAACCCGGCTCGGGCGTAGCCGCGACCGTGGTGGCCGCGGACCACGTCCCGTAGGAATTTCCATAATTGTTGTTAAATTCAAAGATTTTCCCGCTTGCTCCGTCAGTGGGGGTTTGGACAGTGCCAAAGGTGCCCGCGGCCCAGGTCTCCAGCTGCCATTGACCCGACGGATGGTCGGTCTCCGTGAAGTAGAATCCCCCGTCGTTGGTCGAACTCGCTAAAGTCCCGGGAAATGAGCCCAGGGTAACAGCGCCGGTCGTGGTGTCGAACGTGTACGTGCCATTGTAGTAGCCAGTCCCGCTCACGGTAACGGTAAGAGAACCAGCCTGGGAAATTGCCGGTACGGTCAGCAGCATTGCGGCGGCCATCAGAATGCCCCCGGCATGCATGCGTTTCAGGAGGGAAACGGAGTTTCCCCGGTTCATGGGTTTCATGTCGATCTCCTCGCGCTCACTAGTGTCATGTACGAGAAATGGGTTGCAATAACGGACGTGACGTGAGAACCTGGGTCTGGATATATGGCCAGACCGATTTCAAGGCTCGAATTGAAGCCGGAAGAGCGCGCCGAACTGGAGCGCCGGGTACGCGCGAAGA
>CAINNJ010000013.1 GCA_903851195.1 uncultured Acidobacteriia bacterium | reverse complement strand
GCACGCGGGATTGCTCGCCACCCTGGCGAAGGTCGAGACGCTTTCGGCAATTTGCCCACGGACAGCCTCCTTGATGGCGCTGGCCTGCTGGGCGAGGGCCTGTGTTTTCTCCGCATCGGCTTCCTTCTTGGAGGCCACTTCCTGAGCCGACCGGGCGGCCTCCACGGCATTGGCCTTTTCCAAGGCCAGGAGGGCCTCCTGAGCGTGATCCAGCCGGATGGTCTGGATGCCCCCACCCAACACCCCGAGGGCCACTGAGCCCAGCAGGAGCCACCCTAGGATCGGCATTACGCCAGCACCGTCAGAACGATGCCCAGCATGAACCCCGCCAGCACCAGCCAGCGCGGGCACGGCAGCATCAGCCACTTGCCTGCGTCATCGAACACGGCGCGGATTTGGTCGTTCATCTCCGGGCCTCCAAGAAAGTGCGGTGGATGCTGGCGATGTCCTCGGCGTGGTCGGTGCCGTTGATGATGCGCCGGGCGTCAGTCGGATCGTCCGCCGTGGCGCTGAAATACCGGGGCAGCCCAACGCCCGTGAACATGCCGCCCTTCATGCCGTCGAACATGATGAGGGCCGCAATCTTGGGGTCGAGCGCGAGTTCGGGCTGGTGCACCAGGTCGCAGCCGGTGAGCGCCGCCATCTTCTGATAGTTGGTTTTCCAGGTAAGCTGGACGTAGCCGCGCCCGTAATAGATTTTCCCCGTTTCGGGATCGGGCTGGCCGTAGGGATGCCCCGCGCCATGGCCGTATTCCTCGACCGGGTGCATGGTGTGGGCGGTCTCCCACTTGGCGGTCGCCAGCATGTAGGCCAGCCAGCGCAGATCGCTGCTGATGTTCGATGCTTCCCACGAGTCGAGAATGAAGTTGCAGCCGTCGACTTGGCCCTGCGTCATGGCCCCATTGAAGGGATTGAGCCGGGCGACCGCAAAGAATTTCTGTCTGTCGATCATGTATCAGTGCCCCTCGATCAGCGACGCCAGCACGCGCCGCCCAAAGGTGGCGTGCGGTTCTTTCGTGTTCTTGCGCTGGCGGATGCACGATAGCGCCACCTGGCGGATCAGGGTCACGGAGCCAGCCATGACAAACAGCACTCCGAAGCGCCCGAGTCCGTTGCGGCCCCAGCCACAGACATCGTAGACCGCGCTTCCCAGCATCAGCGTGAAGCCCACCATGAACAGCACGCGGCCCAAGATACCGGAGACCGTCTGCGGCGCTGAAAGCTGGCTCATGTAGTAGAGCCCCGTAGTGGCCATGATCCCCGCTGGCACAGACCAAAACCACCGCGCGTTGTCGACATGCAGCCAAAGGTCGTTCGCGGACGTCATTTCGTCTCTCCAGTGCTACTCGGGTCAACTCCCCCACGCCGCAGGATCGAATCGGCTATGTCGTTTTTGCGCGTGTAGAAACGCTTCATCACGCCGACGAGCGTCATCAGGATTGTCATGCCCGCCAGGCCGCAGATAACGCCATAGGCGATGCTGAAGCCCAGCCCGGCAAAACCGTATTGGAGAAGCAGCGGCCAACCAGCGATGGCCAGCAGCGACGATGCCAGGAACGACACCATTAGCGCCGCGCCCGTCATCTTGTCCTTAAACGAGATCAGCGCCGAAAAGCTCCCAGCCATAACGACGGTGGTGATCCAGTTCGACACATAATCCGAATTGGTCAGGATCGTGCGAACGGAGGTTATGTCGGCGGGATCAGCCACGATCAGCCGCCCAACGCGGGAATGAGAGAGAACAGCAGGCCGACGACGAACACCGTCCCGCCGATCCTGGCGCGCGTGAGGTAGGGGAACCGCTTCACTCGCTCTCTCCATCTTCGGGTCGCGACGCCATCCGGCGTTGCAAGAACTTCTGTCACTGCCTCTGCGGCATCTTACTTCAAGTTGTGCTGGAAAACTATCTACCGCACCTCGAATGCCTGCTGTGCCGCGCGGTTCTTGGCCGCGTTCAATTGCATCAGTTGCAGCTTCTTCTGCTCCGGCGTCGCGGTCGGGTTATTCTCGATCAGGCGCATCTGCCGGTTCAAATTGCCCTCCAGACGCATCAGGCTGCTGACAACGCCGTGCTTCTGGATGGTGTCCTTGTTGGCGGCAAAGAACTTTTGCGCGTCCGCCACCGCGCCACGCCCGATCATCTCGCGATAGGTGTTGTACGCCTTCTCGATGCCGTCGCCCTGCTCGTACAGCATGTTCACATAGAGGCTGGACGGGCGCGAGGTGTTGCTGGCCATGCCGCCCGTCAAGGTAGACAGGAGATCACCAGCCGGGCGCGCAGGCTCGCTGGTGAAGGAGCGCGCCACGGCATCGCCCATCTGCATCGCCGTCGTGCCCAGCCATCCGGTATAAGCCCGCGCCATGTAGTCGATTTGCAGCGGAGATAGGCCGTCGATGTTGAAGGGCGTCAGCCGCAGGGCCGCGTTCATCGCCCCGCTCAGGCCACGCGCCGCCAAACTGCTGTTGATGGTGTAGCGCTGGTCGGGCTGAAGCCGCTCCATGCCTCGGCCCACAATCGGGCTGCCGCTCGCGCTGCTCTTGTTCAGGAGAACGTCGACCACCGGCTTGAGCGCGGTCGGGGTCGGGTCGAGGTTGAGATTGTTGGCGAGGATCGAACCCCAGTTCTTCACGACGCGGCCAGCGGTCATTTGCTTGTCGTAGAAGGACTCGGCAAACAGCGCCGACATCTGCGACAGCGCGCCGACCTCAAAACCCTTTGGCATACGAAACTGGGTGCCCCCGATCTTGAACCAGTAATTCGTATTGCGATCCATTTCGTCACGCTTCTTGTAGTCTGGGTCGTCGGCGTAGATGGCATCGAGCGCCATGCTGAGCAGCATTCCCGCCGCGATCACCTTCGCTGCCCGGATGCCGATGCCGATGCCGACCCGCGTGCCCACTGCCAGCGCCACGTTTTTTTCCGCATCCGCCGCCGAGCGCGCCACCTTGTAGAGACCCTGTGCGCGCGGGTTGGTGAACGCCGACATCGAGGTGAGGGTGCGCACGATGGTCGATGCGCCGGTCAAGGTGAAGTCGGCAATGTCCTTGGCGGAAAAGGACGCAAAGTCGTGCGGCAGCCCCTGGTCGACAAGCTGTTTGTAGAGCGCAATTCGGCTTACGTCCTCGCTCTGATTGAGCAGCTTCCGGGAGGCATTTGCGGCGGCCTTTAGGCCCTCCCAGAAGGTGCGCGCGCCCTCGGGCGTGTTCACGAGAATGCTGTCGATCTTGGTCTGCCGGATGCCGGTATCCACCATGTCGCCAAAGCGCATCAGGCCGCCACCGACCATGGCGTTCAGCGCGGCGTCGCTCATATTGGCGGGTAGCGACTCTTGCCCGACCGCCGTGCGCACGACGTTCTCCAGCGCGCGCCCAAGGTTGTTTTCCTTGAAGCCGGTGTAAAGGTTCTTGGCCACGTTCCAGCTAATCGGCGTGGTGGCCAAGACTTGCTGCGTGTCCCGGATGAGGTTCTTGATCGCGAAAAATGGGCTGATGGTGACGCCGGCCTGCTGCAACTCCTTGAACGCCTTGCCTGTCCGCACAATGGCGTTGTTGCTTACCGGCGACAGCACCGACACTGCCGCCATCAAGCCCTCGTCCTCGATCCGGTAATACTGCTTCTCGCCGTTCTCCATCACCCAGACGGTGTTGGCCTTCTGCTCTTTGTCGCTGAGATGCTTGTACTGCTGCTCGGTGATCTTGATCGCCGCGCCCTGCTGCGTCGCGGTCTTCAGAACCGGGATCGCGTTACGGTTTTTGATCGCCGCTTCGATGAGGTGCGACCAGTTGCTGTCGGCATTCTCCCAGAGGTCGCTATTCAGCTTCTCCTTGCCGCCCTTCAGTTTCTCGAATGCCTTCTGCCCGACCGAAGCGGAGCGTGAACCTGGGGCCACGAACTGATCCCCGGCAGCGGGATCGACACGGTAGAACGGGATGTAATACGGATTGGCGAGCAGCTTTTCGGCATCGGCCTTCTTCATCAGGCCGCTCGGCACGACAAGATCAAGGAGCACGTTCTTGTTGATCTCGTGGTATTTCTTCAGCGCATCCAGATAGGCAGCCTCCCGGCTCAACGTGGTCTTGCCGTTCGCCAAGGTGTACGGCTCGGCAAGTTGCCCCTGATTGAGCGACTTCAGCCCGGCAATGGCCTTGTCATCTAGTAGGTTCTCGCGGCCCTCTGCCTTCAGGATGCCCGCACGATGGCCCGCGATCCAGCGCGCGAAGTCGTGCGCCTCCACGCCCAGCCCTTCGATCAACGCCTTCACGCCGCCCGTGCGCTCCTTGACCGCATAGGCCGCGCCGTCGAACTTCAGCGTGGCCGCCGTGCGGAAGCCCTCGATGGCTCCTGCCGCCGTGTTGGACAGGCGCAGGCCCATGTATCCAAGGCCGTCGTCCGCCTTGATGCCATAGAAACGGTCGAGGGTCGCGATGATCGCCTTTTCCGGCAGGTTGCGGGTGCGCTCGCGCAGCCATTCCCGCGCATCCGGGGGATCGGTCTCCGCGCCCATCTCCTTGAACGCCGCTCGCTGCTCCGGCGTATAGACGCGCGCCTTGTTCTCGCCCGTGATCTTCGGGCTGAACAGCGGCTGGCCCTGCATCACGCTGTCGCGCATCGCCGGGGTGATCTCAATGCTGTGGGCCGACACCTCTCCTTCGCGACCCTCCCCATTTGCCAGCCGCATATAGTCTCGGTCATTGGCGTAGCCGTACGCCTCCACAACTTGCTCCGGGGTCTGGTTCGTTCGCTCGGCAATCAGGTTGATGGCTTCTTCCGGCGTTTTAGCTATCGGCCCTTTGCCGTCGTCAACGTCGAGGCGCGTCTCCTCGACCTTCGCCCCGAACTTCTTGCCGATCTTGTTGGCGACCAGCGGCAACTGCTTGTCGTAGAAAGCGGTCATTCCGCTTCCACCCACCTTCAGGTCGAGACCGCTCAACTCCCGCACTTCGCGACCGCTGACAGTTGAGTGATTGACGTCGGCGTTGACCAACTTTTCCGCCACGTCTTTGCCGATGTGGTCGGCCACTTCCTCTGTCGCCATTCTCTTGTCGAGCACGCCATGGCCATTGGTGTCGTAGGCGATCAGTTGGCCGCCTTCGTCGCCCTCGCGCGTGCGCCACTGCACACGGCTGATCTTCTTGCTCAAATCGTAACGGTCAGCATTCGTCTCGCCGGTATCCCACGACAGGCGGTCGTATCCGTTCTCAGCCGCGTAACGAATCATCCGCTTCAGGGCGAGTTCGGGCCATGTGGTTTTGAAGGGCGCGTCGGGGACCTTGCCCGCTCCCATCGTTGCGTGCGCCTCATCAATCCAGTCTTGTCCGAAGTGTTCTTTGAGGACGCGCAGCCGTGCTTGGTTCTGCCCATCGACGGGGTGCATCAGCAGCCATTGCAGATCGTTGGGATCGAGCGAAAGCCCAGCATCTTTGAGGACAGGCTTGGCCTCAAGGTTCATCTCCTCGCCGCGACCATCGGTGTAGCCGAGCTTCCGCCCCTTCTGGTGCCAGTCGCTCTGCACCTCCGCGACGTGCAGCACCTTCTCCCCGTTCGGCCCGGTGCGGTCGTCGAAGCGGACATGCGCCAGCACGTTGGGCTCGTCCCAGTGCGAGCCGGTGAAAGTCTTTGGCTCCTGATCGACCTTGGCCTGTAGCGCGTCAACCGCCTTGGCCGCGTCAATCCATTTCTGCTGCGATTCTTTCGTGCGCGGATCGCCGGGGCCAACTTCTTCGATCAGCCGCTTGTAAGCCACCACTGCGTCGGTCTGTGTGCGGCGCGCTTCACTGAGCGCCAGCCGATTTTCATTTTCCTTCTCCGGCAGCGTCAGCAGCAACTCTCGATAATTTTGACCGCCCGGAAGCGTGTACTGGTCGAACTTGGTCTGCTGTCCCGAAAGCCCTTGCCGCGCAACAGTTTCGCCGACCATGCGCGCGTGTAGCTTCTCGCGTTCCTCCTCCAGTCGACTCAGTTTTTCCTCAATCTCATAGCTGAAATTGTCCGGGTAGTAGTCGTGCGCGTCTCGCTTCTCCCGCAACGGGCGAATCTGCTCGTTCAACTCATTCCATGCCGCCAGATGATCCGCCTCCGCCTTGGCGTCCGGCACCACGTTGTCGCGTAGTGCGCCGTGCATTACCTCCTGAACCTGCACCTCGTTCTGCCGCAGATGTTCCAGCACCTCGGCTTTCGTAACGCTCTTGGTCTGCGTGCGCAGCCAGTCCTCAACCCCCGACCACGCGCGCTCCTCGGCCTTAACGCCCGGCATGTTCTTGATCGTGGCTTCCCACTGGCCTGGCGTTGCCTTGTCGAGCTTCAGCCCTTCTACCCCTCGGGTCAGCGCGGAGTAGAACGGCTTCTCCTCCTTGGGCGACATGCGGATGTCGGGGTTGGACGGGTCGAACGCGCCGCTGTTGCCGATGGCGGATTTAACGCCAGCAGGATCGAAGACAACAATCTCGCGGGCAGCGTTCGCCTCGCCAACATCTTTCGCGAGATACTGAAGAATCACGCCATCATGGCCTGCCGCCTTCAGTTCGGCAGTCCAACGGTCGGCTGCTTCCCGTCCCGCGTCGCCCCCACGCGCATGAGACAGCATCTGGAAGCGTTGCTTCTCCTGCAAGGTCGCGTAATACGGATTTTCAAGTTTGGCATAAAGCGGCATTACATTTGGCGCAGCACTTCCGCCCTTCAGTCTAGCATAGGAGTTTGCAACCTCTGGGTCAGACGTGGCGTACACGCCGGTCCCCAGCCATCCAGAATCCTTGCGATTGGGATGATCTAATTGGAACGCCGACACGCTATCCGAAGTGCCGTGATAGACGACCTCCGGCTTGCCCTTGCTGTCAGTGACCTTGCTGTCACCGAACCAGCGCCTGAACTCCGGCGTCTCGGTCTGGCGCGGGGAGAACATGACTTGGCTCTGGCGCTCTTGCGCCGCTTCAGCGATCACGCGCCTGCGATCCGCCTCGTCACCGTACTTGTATTCGAGCACGTCGATGCCGCGCTTTTCAAGCATCTGGCGCACGCGAGGGTTTGCATTATCCGGCACGACGGCGACGTTGAACTCCTGCACGCCAACGCCACGCAGTAGTTTCGTCTCGAAATACTCTGTCGGCAGGTTGCGAAGTTTCTCCAGGAACTCTGCGCCCCTCTTCAGAACATCATCGGGCACGTCCTTGATGTTGTACTCATCGAGCGCGCGTTTCAGCCCCAGCTTCGGGGCTTCGGACATGGCATTGATGACCGCATCGCCAAAGCCGAATTCCTTGCCGCGATTAGAATACGGCTGTAGCTCGCCTGCCACTTCCCAGAACTCGGCGTCGATCTCCTTCTTGATCCGGTCGAAATCTTCCTTCGTCACGAGACGGTCTGAATTCTTCTTGATCTGCTCAACAGTGCGGAACTCAGGCGTGAACTGAGCGCGCAGCGAGCCGACGCCGTAGTTGAAGTTTTCGCCGCCACGGATGTCCTTCTTCAGGATGCGGACGACGTTCTCCAGCGTGTGCGGGGTGTAGCGCCGATTCCCCATGTCGGAGAAGCCACGGAAGATGCGCTCGGCTGCTCCGGCCTCTTGCAGGATAGCGTGACCCGCTGCGCTCCAGTCGACGTAGCTGCCCTCTTTGAAGTTCGCCTCGGCATAGCGCTTGAAAGCCTTGTTGCCCTCAAGGTCGCGCGGCGTCGATCCCTCGTCGCTATAAAGCGGACGTTCGCCTTCCTCGCGATAGGGTTCGAGGATGTCGTTGATCTTCTTCAGCGATGCCCTGTCGTGCTTGTAGACGACCTCGGGATAGCGGGGCGAGTAGATGTCCGCGCCGAACACCCTCGCACCCGACGCGCGCGGGTTCGCCATGTCCTTCGGACCGATCAGCGTAATCTCGCCAAAGTTCGTGTTGCCGTGCGCGGCCTTCGTGATCGCGAGAGACGGCGCGGCCAGTCCGCCCATCCTGTCAGCGTGCAGCAGGTTGGCGGCTGTCGTGTTGTGCTGAATGATTAGCTCAGGCTTCTTCTCGTCGCGAGGCGAGAATTTTGGCTCCTCGCCGCCGTTCTCCTTAACGCGCCGATTGTAATCCTGAAGGTGCTCAAGGATCGGAACGGCCACGTACTTGTCGGTGTTGAGCGCATCGACCTTCTTGCGGTCGTAGGTCTCGAATAGGATTTCGCCCGTGGCCTTGTTCTTGATGACCCAGCTTGCGGTGCGGCCAAGCGTATTGCTCGGCCCTACTTCTTCGCCAGAAACCTCGCCGCGCCCGCCAGATTGTCCGCCCGCTTCTTCGCCACCGGATCGTTCGGGAACTTCCGGCGTATCCGCGCGGCGGTTTCCATCATCTTGGCTGGACTCGAAAGGGGCTTCGCTGGCTTCACGCTCGCGGGCATTGGCTTCCTCCATCAGGCGGTACGCGCGTTCCATCCCGGCAAGCTCGGGATTGCTGACCTTCAGCGCGTCGTAGTCGGGATCGAAAAGGCCAGCCGCTTCTTCGCGTAAAGCCTGCTCGTGTTCAAGGGCGGCGTAGCGGTCGACGGCATCGCGGAACGACTGCTGCGGGGTCTTGCCCTCCTCGGGCCGGTAGAACCGGGCGACGGCGAAAATCTGGTCATCCGTCAGGCCGCGCTCGATGGCGTCCATGATCGCGTCTTCACCGACCTCCTCGCGCATCACCTTGTCGCGGGCCGATTCCGTCACCATCCGTTCGTTCGCCGCCGATGCGCTGGCTAGGCCCTGCCGGGTCGTGCCGCCTTCGCGCTTCCGACCGGGCATTTCCTCTGCCCACAGGCGCTCGCGCTCGGCGCGGACCTTGGCTTGGAACGGAGAGACGGGAATGGGGGCAATCTCGGAGCGCGCGGCGGCGCGCGGCGGCGCGACCGGGGTTTCAAGTGAAACAACCGGCTGTGGACTTTCGGCAACAGGGGTCGCCTCAGCCCCTCTTTCCTGGGCGGAAATCTTAACAGGGGCCTCCGGCATGACCGCCCGGCCACGCATCTGCGTCTCGCGCGGCGCGGGGCCTGCGTTCACGTCTCGGGGGATCGGGGCCGCAGGCGAGCCGATGGACGCGGCGCGCGCCATGCGCTCTTGCTCGACGGCCAGCGCCTGACGCACCTTCACCATGTCTGCACTGTCGCCAGCCGGATTGTGCAGCGCATCCAACTGAGACCGCACCGCAGCAAGCCGGTCGGCCTGCGTTTTCGTCAGCCGGTCCTCGATCCCGTTGACCTTCGACAATATTGCAGCCTCGGTCTGCCGTAGAAACGTCGCCTGTGGCCCTGCGGGGGCCGCTGAGCGGCGTTGTTCGTCAAGCTCTCCCAGCCAGCGCCGGAAGGTCGCCGCCCTGCTGGCAGCCTCGGCATAGGCGGCGGGGTCGCTCATCGGGCCGGGAGGGCGGGGAGCCTCGGGGGCAATGACAGGAGCCGGGGCTTCAGCGGCCCTGGCCGGGGTCTCGGGCGGACGCTGGCCGACAAAGCCCTCCGGCGCGGTCGGCGGCGGGACCTCGGCACCGGGCCGGTCGAAGTTGGCTAGGAAGCGGTCGCGCTGGGTCTTGTTTCGCATATCCAGCAGGGCGGATTGTTCCTTCTCCGCCTGCGTGCCGAACTTCTCTGCCCACATCTTCGCCACGACGCCATGCACCTCGTCGAGGTTTGTCAGCCAGTGCTGCGAGACGGTCGGCGGCTGGCCATACTCTGCGTGTTCGTCGGGGCGCGAATAGAACTCTCGCAGTCGCCGCATCACATCGCGAATGCCATCAAGCAACTTCGCCACGACGGCTTTCGCCGCATCGACGCCGTAGCGGGCCTGAACTTCGTCGATGACCTTCGGAAGGAATGTCTGGAACTTGGGGGCCTCGCCGCCAACGTCCGCGCCGAATTCGTCGATCAGGTGCCCCCAAACCGCATCGACGTGCGCGGCGTCACCTTCCGGTCCCGTGCCGTAAGCCGATCTTTCCGGGGCACTCTTGCCGAAGGTTTCGTAGGCGTGACGTAATCCCTCGTTCGTCATGCCCTCCGCGATCTTGTCGCGGAACAGGTCTGACAGGCTCTTGCGGTTTTCGCCCTCGCCTACCGTGATATTGTCGAGAAGGTGGGTCGTCTCGTGGGTGAAGACCTGCGCGGCGTTACGCTGGGTATTGGTGGACAGGAATATCGTGTCCGGCTGGGTCGGGTCGTAGACGCCATCGAACGGAATCTCTCCATGCGGGTCGTGCAGATAGACGATGTTTGCGCCCAGCTTTTCGTAAACCGCGCGCTGCGCTTTCGCCATTGCTGGCGTGATCGACGGCGGCGCACCCTCGGGCTGCGGCAATTCGGTCGTGCCGTCCCAGACATCAAGAGGGACGACGCGATCACGGCCATCAATCTTGCCTCGGAATTGATAGCCGCCGTCGACTTCCTCGATGTTGCCGCTGCGGCCATAGGCCGTGTCGAACAGTTTAACGGCCTGCGCCTGATCCTGCTCCCCTCGGGTGCCGTATTCAGCCGCCTGCGTGATCTCGCTAATATCGACTGGCGTGCCCTCGGCCACGACGCGACGCGCCGCCGCGATAGCATCGTCTCTCGTCGTCGCGTCGAGGACAGGCTTTGCCACTTCGGCTGGCGTGCGCGGACGGAAGGCGCGGGCGGCGAGAGTGGGAACCACGGGCAGCAACCCGCCTGCGATGGCGGTCTCCGCCATGCTCTGTAGATCACCGACGCCCTGCGTTACCTCGCGCGTTGGGTCGAAGGTCTGCTTTGCAATGTAGTTGTCGGCAAGCTGCGAGACCTGAGAGAACGCCAGCAGCGTGCCGCCTGATTTTGCGACTTCAATCCCGAGGTTTTTCAGGAACTCGCCCTTTGCCGAATTGGGCACCTGCTTGATGATGTCGAGCGCCTTGTGCATCGGCACCGCGTTTAGTCCGCCTTGCACGACGCCGCTGATTGCTGCTGCTCCCGCTGCATCTTCGTCGGAAGCGCCAGCCTTCTTCGCCTCCTCGTAGGTCTTGCCGAAACTCTGGACTCCGCCGTAGGCCACGAGGCCGGGCACGCCTCCCGTGGCACCCGCCGCCACATAGGGAATCATACCGGCCACCATCTGCGCGATCCGCACCGTGGGACGGCTCTGCTCCTCTGCCGTCAGCGGGAAATCCTTCTCCGCTTGCTCGGTGCGCTCGGCACCTTTGCCGAGGATGTTCTGACCGGCCCGCTCCACGGCTCCTGGAGGCGATGCGATTTCGTTGATCGCGGTCTGCTTGATCTTCGCTCGTTCTTCCGGCGACGCGCGGCGATACTGAGACAGCGCCAGTCGGGCAAGATCGTTCGGCGCGGATTTCATCAACGCGCCAAAATCTTCGCCTTCATCCAAACGCTGCATCAAGCTCACGTCGCGCTTCGACTCGACGCCCTCGGCTTGACCGGCAGATTTGACCATCGCGCCAACGGCGGTTTCCATCTCGCCCGGCGTCTTGGCTAGGGTCTGCTTTACGCCCTTCGTCACGCCCAGCATCGGTCCCGACACGGGCAGCGCTTCGGGTTCTGGCGCTGGGGCTGGCGCGGGCTTTTCCTGCGGAGGCTTGGGCGGCACGAGAACATCCAGCAATTCGGTTGCTGAATATCCCCCCTTCAAACCGGCGTTGACGTCGGCACCCATGCGCGGGCCGACAATATCCAAAATTTCCCGGTCCGAATAACCCGCCGCTCTGGCTGCCGCGATGTCTGGAACTTGATCGGCCATCTACTCCTCGCGCGCCGGGGTGTTGACCAAGCCGCCCGGCGCTGCGGGCGACGAGCCGGGCGCTCCGGTGGGGTACAATAGCTTTTCCGCGTCTTTTCTTGATCCCCCTGCCTTTGTCACGCGACCCTTCTGCAACAGGTAGTTGGTCAGCGTGTCGATCTTGGTCTGGATCGGCGTGATGTCGGTCTTGAATTGCTCCCCGAGAGTAGCGGCACGGGCACGCAAAGCGTCGGCCTGCGCCTTCAACTGTGGATCGGAAGCAGCCAGGGGATTGAGAGTAATCTTCGCCAACTCGGTCGCAATCGGTGCAAGGTCCGTCTTGTATTCGTTCAAACGCTGGGTCTTGTCCTTGGAATAGCTCTGCAGGGCTTCCAGTCGAGACTTGGCTTCGATGGGGTCCGGCAGCTTGAGCGGCGTGCCGTCCTCCAGCGTCATTGGCTTCACCTTTTTCGTTGTCGGGTCGATGGTGAAGGCCGTTCCATCGTCGCCAATATGCGGCGTCGCCCCCGCCACCGCCAACTGTGCGGCGATGTGTTCGCGCGCAGCGGTGAGGCTGGCTCCGGCGCTGATCCCAGCAGTCGTGATCGAAGTGGCGTTCATCAGTTTCGTGCGCTCCAACTCGGAAGCTCGATCAAGCCCCTTCTCGCCGCTGGTGAAGCCCTGCGCCGCCACACGCTCGCTCGTGGTGAAGGCGCGGCCCTTCTCCTCGCGCGCTCCGGCGAGCTGATCGGCCAGCATCACCATTTCCTTCTGAGCGTCGGCCTTCTGGGCTTCCAGCGTGTAGGCTCCCGCCGTGGCGGCAACCGCCGTGCCCGCTGCGGAAAGGCCGTTGGAAAGATCAAACGCCATTCTCGTCTCCCTGTGGCAGCGGAGTCGGCGCGCTCGTGCCCGGAGCTTGTACCACGCCCGCCTTGCGGTTGATCTTCTCCATCGCAGTCGGGTCCTGCATGACGCCGTGCACCCGCTGGGCCATGGATGCCAGCGACTGCGGCGTGACCTTGAACTTGGCCAGCAGGTAATTCGCCTGCGTGTGCGTGGCCTGCCCCAGTTCCTGCGGGCCGATCTTCACGATGCCGGACTTTTCGAGGAAGTCGAGCGCCTGGAACATCAGCGTCGCCGCAGCAGGCGGGATCGCCTTGGGCGGCATGACCCCCTTGGCCTGATGCGACATCAGGATCACGAGGTTCACCGCGCCGCGCGCCGCGTCCCCGATGGGGTCCTTGCTGTGCCGCAGCTTCGCGGCCATGCCGTTGGGGCCGCCGCTCAGCGCTGCCTGCATTCCGGTAACGACGATCTTCATGTATGCCGCGCGCACGTCGGGCAAAAGCTGCGACTCGATGCGCTGCTCGGCTGTCTTGAGAAGGCTGTTCTTGAGGTCGACGATAGCCATTTATGCCCCCGCCTGATTGACCAAGCCCGTCCGGCGCGCGACCGGGATGGGCGCGTTGAGGTTGGCAAGCTGGTTGGCCGACAGATTGGCGGCGGCTTGGTTGGCGTTGGCCTGCGCCTCCAGCGCCTTGACTTGCGCGGGCTTCAGACTGTCCGTCGCGCCCGCGATCAAAGCCGCGCCGCCCTGCACCGTCATGCCCACGAGCGTCTGGTTGTTCTTAAGGAAATTCCAGACACTCCCGAAAGCGTTTGGCGCTGAACCCGAAACAGGAGCGTTGAGGTCCTGTACGACAGTGCCGTAATTGCTGACGGCGTTCTGCGACGCCTGCAAGCTCTCGGGGCTGAGAACCGAGGCCGTGCCAGCCACCTGCCCGGACGAATTAACGCCCGTTATCGGCGCGCTGGACGGCGTGGCCGGGACTGATGTTCCCGTGCCGCCGTTCAGGATGCTGTTGGTGGTAGTCGTGCCCGGCGCTGCCGGGGCATTGGATGTCGGGGCGCTGGGGGCCGCAGAATTTGGCACCGCCTGCCCCGACGATGCCAGCACGGCTTCTTGGCGGCCCTCGACAGTAACCGGCCCTGTGTTCGTGGCTGCGGCAAGAGTGGGGCTCTGAGTGTTGATGGAACCCGGATTGTTGAACGCATCTTCTACCTGCTGTGCAGTAGGAGCGCCATTCGGCTGCAACGAAACATTGCCGCCCGCCGCGCCGATAATGTCCGGGGTGGCAGATGTAGCGCCGCCTGCGACGGAACTTGAGATACCCGCCGACTGAATACCGCGGTCCAGGCCCGCATCGACCAGCGCCTGGGCCTGCGGACTGAGCGCGCCGGGCGCTCCCGCGTTTGCGTTAATCGTGCCGACATCGGTTGCATCCGACCCAATGGTTTGCGCCCCCGAAGCCGCCGACCCAAACAGGCCGCCCTCCCCGAATACGCCAGCGGCACTCGCCAGGCCGCCGACCGCGCCAACCGCGCCGATGATGCCGCCCGCGATCTTGAGTGCCGGGATATTCGCCACGACGCCCACGGCCCCAACCACGGCTCCGACCGCCGCTACGATGGCAAAGGTGGTGCCGACATCGACCGCAACAGCGGTGGCAACGACAGCGGAAGCGACGGCAACTCCTGACATCCTACTCTCCCGTGAAGATGGTTTCCTCGCCCGCGTCGATGCGCCGGGAGAGAAGATCGCTGAAAGCATCCGTGAACTCGCGCTCGGCCTCGTCGACCGTCTTGGCCTGCGTCGGAAACAGCATGTGGATTTCGGTGTCTTCGTTGGCGATGAAATGCTGCTTGCGCTGGGCACTGGCCGTCAGGACTTCGTTGCCGACGTGCCGCCAGCCGCCCTCGACCCACATGAAGGCATCCCCGATCACGATCAAGGTCGTCGGCAGTTTGATGAGAACGCCGACCATCTCCTTGCCTTCGGGCAGCAGCACCACGCGGCGATAGATGCCGCCGTGAAAGAAGTGCTGCGTCTTCAGCCCGATCTGGTGGTTGCTCTGACGCAACTCCGCCTCGACCGCCGCAACGTGCGCGATAGAGGCAGGCGACATCGCGGCGATCTGCATTACGGCACCTTCTTGAAGAAAACTCGGCTTGTTTCAGTATACCCGCGCCGGGGCAGAATTTCGATCAAGATACCGCTGATCGGTGCGCTGACGAAAATACCGGGCGAACCGGCCTCCTCTGCGATGCGCTCCGCCTCCTTCAGCAGGCGAAGACCGGCACCCCCCTTGCGATGCGGAGCGCTCACAAAGAAACTCTCCGCCACCGCCACCAGGGCACCGTAATGCGGCAGTATTGGCGTCAGCACGGACAGGAAGCCCACAAGCCAGCCATCTCGCCACACGCCGAGGGGATGCAGCATCCCGGTCCCGTCCATCGCCAGATAGGTTGCCATCTTGGCGTCCGGTGGCGGCAGTCCTTCCACAGCGCTTTCGCGCGCATACTCTGCGATCAGAGCCGGAAACTGCGGGTCTTCCATGATGTCGGCCACCGAGCAGCGCCGGACAAGGGTTGGAGCGACGATCATGGCGACGCGCCGCCGCCTCCCCCGCCGCCGCCGCCCGTCGAACCGCCACCGCTATCTGCTCCCCCCATGGAGGGGGGCGGGGGTGGTGGCGGAGGCGGCGGCGGCGGCGGGGGAGGCGGTGGCGGTGGTGCGGGCGTATTCCCGGTCGCGTCTCCGAACACCAGCGTCGACTGCACGTTGGGCAGCCCGGCAATCGCCGTCATCGCCGCCAGCGCATCGTTAAGCTGCTGGACGCCATTGTTGAGCGCCGTGGTCTTCTGCGTTTCGTTGAGGTTCGGGTTGATCGCGATGTTCGCCAGATTGTTAAGCGCCTGATTGTAGACCGTGGCTGCGCCCTGCGATGTCTGGAGGATCGCTTTGTTGTCGTTCGTAAGCTGCGTGATCTGGGTGTTGATCGCGCCATTCGCCTGGATGTTGGCGAGGTTGCCCGCGTTCTGAAGCTGCTGCACGGCACGGGCGTTGTCGTTGTTCATCCCGGCGATGATCTGCGCCGATTGCGTCTGCTGCTGCGCCACCGTCAGCGACGTGTTCGACTGGATGCCTGCGATGACCTGTGCCGAGGTGTTATTGACCGCCGCCAGCGCCGCCGTTGCCTGAGCCGCCCTGTCCTGCACCGAAAGCTGCGTGTTGGACTGCAACTGCCCGAGGTAGGTCTGAAGCCCGACCTGCTGCTGCTGGACCGCCAGCGTGGTCAAGTCCTGCTGCTGCTGGTTGGTCAGGCTGGTGTTGGCCTGAATGCCCGCAATCAGCGTCGAGGTAGCCGATGCCTTGTCCTGGATCGAAAGCTGCGTATTCGATTGCAGGGCGGCGATGGCCGTCGAGGTATCGGCCTGAAGCTTGGCGACATCCTTGGAGCCAGCGATCTGCTGCGAAAGCGTTGCCACAGCGTTGGACGCCGTAGCTGCGCTCGACAGTGCCGCGTTGAATTGCCCGGCGTTGAACTGCCCCGTCGAGGTCTCGTTCTGGGCATTGGACGTCGAAACCTGCGTCTGCGCTGCTGCGCCTGCCGCCGCCGCCTGATTCTGCGCATTTGCGGTGTTGGTCGCTGCCTGATTGTAGGTCGCC
Source organism: uncultured Acidobacteriia bacterium (assembly GCA_903851195.1). GTDB lineage: Bacteria > Acidobacteriota > Terriglobia > Bryobacterales > Bryobacteraceae > BOG-234. The sequence goes on along the minus strand of CAINNJ010000013.1, from coordinate 17,527 downwards.
GCGTCCGCCGTCGCGATAGGCGTCGCCGCCGCCAAAACTGCGCTCTGTCCCGCCGTGATCCCGAGGCTGGAATTCACGAGGCCGCGCTGGTTGATCTGGGTGCGCGCGTTTGCCTCGGCCTGCTGCATCAGCGGCGAGCCCGCGTCGATGATGTCCTTGAGTTGGCTGGCCACCGTAGCGTTTGGCGCGACGTTGAACGGCGTCGCCGTGTAGGTCGAGGCATCTGCCTTGCCCGGCGTCGCGGTATTTGGGTCGTAGGTCGTCACCGCGCCCGGCGTGCCTGTCACCCCGGATGTACCGGGCTGGGTCGTCGGCTGGTTGGCCGTGGTGTTCACGAGGCCGGTCGGAGACCCCGGCAGCGGGTTTGCTGGCGTGCCATACGGATTGCCGGTGAGGCCGCCAGCCGGAGGATTGATGTTCGGCCCGAAAGGAATCGGCGTTGGCACCGGGCCACCGGCCCCGTTCGGATCGCTGATGGGGGAGATAACTGGATCGGCCATTACAATTTCACCATGACATTCCAGAAGGACGAGGGCTGCATATTGTTGTGGGAGCCACCGCCACCCGTGGCGGTGCCCGAGATGGTGCCGCTCAGCGTCGACGTGTTTTCTTCGAAGAAGGTCCGCCACGAGTTCATGTGTCCCCCGATTTCTGTTCCAAGGAGGCAAGTTGCCAATGAACCGTGCGGCAGAACGTAAGCGCCTCCACGGAATGAACTTCTCCTGCGACGAGGCTCACGACATCCCCCGTCTTCGCTTCAATATCACCGCTGATGGAGCGGCGCACGAGGAGACGTCCTTCGGTGACTTCGATGTTGTGAAGCGTGGCGGCGTCGTGAGAGTGCGCGGCAAGTATCCCATCCTTGTCGAACACGTAAGCGGTGCCGCCCGCGCGCATTCCAGTTCCGGTATGATGTGCGGGAACCACGGGGACCACCGGGACCGGATTCAATACGTGGCCCACGTTGAAGTTCAGCCGCTCGCCCTGTTCGTTCTGACCGACCACATGCTGATCGGAATCGTGATCGATGATTCGATAGGTCATGTTACCGGTCCAGTGCGAGTTCCAGTCGCAATCCAAGTGATGTTCGAGTTGCCGTTGACGGACTTACCAGCAGCGCCACCAGCGCCACCGGCGGTATTAGTGAAATTACCCGCGCTGCCGGAGCCGCCCGTGCTTCCCGCCGTACCCCACGCGCCGCCGTTTCCGCCAGTGCCGCCAGTGCTGGTACCTGAACCGCCAATGACGCCGCCTAGCCCACCGGCACCGGCTGCACCTGTCGTACCGGCACTGCCGCTCGCAACACCGCGCGTAATCGGATAGGAGCAACCATTGTCGGTGTAGTCGTTAGCATGGCCGCCGCCAGAGCCGCCGTTGTGGCCTTGACCACCACCGCCACCGCCACCCGAACCGACAACGTCCACGACAGGCCCGCAACAGCCGCCGCCGTAGAACGACTGTCCATAGCCACCACCACCGCCACCACCACCGCCGCCACGGAAAGTGCCGGAAGTGTTATCGACTTTGAACGTGAAGCCGGAGATGCCCGAAGCGTCGAGCGCGGTACCACCAGCGGAGCCCGCACCACCGGGACCACCACCGGGCGATCCCGATCCAGAACCACCAGCACCAGCGCACCCGCTGACCGTGCCCTTGTTGATGAACGTGACGATCACGCCAGCGGGCCATGAGCCGGGAACGCATGCTGCCGTACTGGTTGTCGTTGAATAAACGTCGACGCCTGCATTTACAAACACGGTGCAATTGCCGCCTGTGTACCCTTGTGCATTGGCAATCGTGCGCAAGTTCACATTGGACTGTGACGACGTAATGAACGCCGCAAATCCTTTGGAAGCATCGAGCGAAGCGCGGGCAACACCGAACGGCATTAGAAGTTCTGCCCACCGACGAAACCGAACCACGTCGTGCCACCATCGTTGCTCACGAAGGAGATGACGTCGCGCTTGGCGTTCGTGGTCGTGAGAGTGGGGGCGGTGCCTCCGGGCCACTTCACGCTCGCGTCCCAAGCCTGCGTGTAGCCGGTTCCGTTGGCGGTCAGGATCAGGGTGAACGACGCCGCCATCGACGCGGTCGCGCCCGAGATCGTGAACGTCGTGATGTTCGCGTTGTTGGCGACGTTGAACACGGTGCCGTTGGCGAGATTGATCGCCAGTGTTCCGGCGCTGATGGCAGGCGCGGTGTAGGTTTCCGTGATCTGCGTGAGGATCAGATTTCCGGAATACGTGGCGTTCGCCATAGCCGCGGTTCCGGTGATCGTCGGGCTCGCACTCAGCACCATGGAACCAGTGCCAGTGACGCTGTTCGACAGAGTCACGCCGCCATAGGTCAGCGCACCGCTGAGTAGCGTCGTGCCTGTGACGGCCAAGGCATTGCTGCCGAGGGTCGCGCCGCCGAGAGCCAAAGACGTGCCAGTGGCTACGCCAAGGACCGGCGTGACCAGCGTGGGCGTCGTCGCAAAGACGTTGTTGCCCGTTCCTGTGGAAGTGGTGAGCGCCGCCGCAAGATTCACCGACGATGGGACCGCCAGGAACGTCGCCACATTCGCGGCAAGTCCGCTGACGCCCGTGCTGATCGGCAGGCCGGTGGCATTCGTGAGGACGCCCGAGGCCGGAGTCCCCAGCGCCGGATTGATGAACGTCGGGGAGTTGACCAAGGCCACCGCGCCGGAGCCCGACGTGCCGTTGGTGAGGTCGGAGGCCGCCAGCGTCACCGTGCCGGTCTTGCCTGCCACGCTGACAACCGCGCTTGTCGACGCCGGGACTTTCTGCCAAGTGGTGTTGAAGATCGCCGTGTCGCCCACCGCCCACGAACTGATGCCGTCGAGGGTGGTGCTGCCCGCGACGCTGACAATGTAATAGTTGCCGTTCACGCCGACGCCGGAGGCCAGCGCCGGGCTATTGGTGCTGGCGTTCCAAGTGCCCTTGAACACCACGGCTCCCACCAGCGACGGCGGAATCTGGGCCGTCGTGAGCGTGCCGCCGCTGTCGAGGGTGGCGATGCCGTTGGCCGCCCCGAGCTTGCTGTCGAGGTACGCGGTCGTCGCGACCTTCGTGCTGTTGTCGTTGGCGCTCTGGGTCGTGGCCGTCGACGAACCGAGGATCGCCGCCGTCAGCGTCTTGTTCGTGAGAGTCTGAACGGCTGCCAGCAGGACGGCGGTATCGCTCGCCATCGGGATGGTGACGCCGTTGATCGAGGTGGCCGAAGCCACGCCCAGCGAGGGCGTCGTGAATACCGGGGACACGCTCATCGCAAAGGTGGTGCCGGTGCCGGTCTGCGATGCAATCGAAGTCGCGTTGCCAACCGACGTGATGACGCCGGTAAGGTTGGCGTTCGTGGTGACGCTGCCTGCGGTGAGCCCCGCCGCCGTGCCGGTGAGGTTCGTGGCAACACCCGAGACCGGCGTGCCCAAGGCCGGAGATACCAGCGTCTTGTTCGACAGCGTTTCGGTGCCCGCCAGCGTGGCCAGCGTTCCCGAGACGGCAGGCAGCGTGAGCGTCACCGTAGCCAAAGCCGCCAGCGTGACCGCGAACGGTCCCGTCGTGGCGAAGTTGCCCGCCAGCGACAGCGTGCCCACGGTGTTGGAAAGCGCCGTGCCCGCGCTGTTCACCACGACCGCCGTGTTGGGCGTCAGGTTGGGCAGCAGGTCGAAGCCGCTCTGGATCGACTGGAACTCGCTGCGCATCGGAGCCGAGGCCGCGAAAGCGCCCGTGCCAGGCTCGCCGGAGGCTGTAAAGTACGGATTGGACATCTCACATTCCTCGCAGTCGACGGCGCACGCTGTATTCGTAAATTATCGAACTGATGGTGAACGGCTGGATGTAGTTGGTTCCGCTGCTCAAGCGGGGCTGCACGTCGTTCGCCGTGCCCGTCATGTCGGCATAAGTCGGCGTCGTCGTCGTGCCGTCCCAATAGAAATTGTCCCACGTTGCGGCATCCCACAGAGCGGGCGAGAACGACGAGGCATAGGTGTTTGATGTGGGCTGCCCGATGAGCGGGCTGTTGTCGCCCAGCGCGTAGTTGAATCCTATGGCGGCGTAGGTGCTGCCTTCGATCTCGATGGACGCGCGGTAGAAGCGCTTCAACCAACGCGGCGTCTTGAGATAATCGAAGGCTCCCACGAAATAGGCCGTCAGCGTGCCGCCATCGAACGACGGGCCGCTGTCGATCTGATAGACGTAGCCCAGCGAGTCGGTCGCGCCGAAGTAGCCGACCTCGGCCCCGGCAGAATTGGTGTCGTCGTCGATGCAGCCCACGGGGTTGGGGAACTGCACGAGCGCCGCCCCGAGATAGGACTGGTTGGCGAATGTGAGCCATAGCCCATAGCCGTCGCGGAAGAAAACCCGGTATTGCCCCTTGCTGCGCTGCACGCTCGATGTCGTGATCTTGGTGCTCTGAAGGTCGATGAACGGCTGGATGTTTTTGGTCAGCGTCTGCGAGGTGAAGTTGCCGTAATTGAGCGAGGTCTGGAGCCCGACCACGCCGATGTCGGCAAACACGAAGCTGTCGTACAGGTTCTGCGCGCTGCCCGCATTCGAGCCCGTGCCGAAGTTGTAGACCTTGAGCGCGAAGTCCGCGAGGCCGGTGCCGTAGACGATGGCGGTCGTGGACAGCATCCACACGCCCAGCGCCGCCGTGCTCTGCTGGCCGGGCAGCGTGAGGAGGTCCGTGATGGTGTCGCCGGTCGCGATCTCGCCGCCACCGTCCACCGCGCTGTACCGGAAGGGCGTGCCCGGCCCCGAGAAGGTCAGCGAGCTTTGATAGGACAGGAACAAATGCTGCTGGTGGCCCCAGATGTGCGACGGCACCAGCGGCTCCGCGCCCGTGGTGATCGGCGCGTAGGTCGTGCCGTCGAATTCAAAGCCCAAGTTCACCCCGTCGCAGCCATAGAGGCGGCGCGTGATCAACTGGCCCGAGAAGTTGTACTTGCTGAACTGATACTTGCCGCCCGGCTGGAGAACGATGGGCGTCTGCGCGCCGGAGAGCGTCAGGGTCGTGCCGCTCGACGTCGTGGCGGCCCCCGCCGCAAAGCTCACGCCCGGCGTCGTCACCACGAACGTCCCGACCGCCGAGTTGCCCGCAATCGTGCCGTCCGTGATCATCACGCGCTTGATCGTGGCCGTCGATCCGCCCTGCGTCAGCGTATCGCCGTCCTGCGGCGCGGCCGTGCCTGCGGCGGTGAAGGCAATCGTGTTGTAGAGCGGGATGTTCACCCAGCCCGCCGCGCTGGACTGCCAGATTGCAACGGCGGTCCCCAAGGCGTTCGCGCGGAAAGCATAGACGAAATCCCGACCGCCGAAGATCATATGCGCCACCCCCAGCACCGGCCCGGAGCCCGGCACGGGGCTGATGTCGGCGCGGTAGATGTCGGCGGCGGCGGCCAGATACTGCGCGTTCAACTGCGAGGTAAGCTGGACCGTCATCGTGATAGCCGTGCCGATGGTACTCGCCGCCTGCGGCACCGTGAACGGGCTATTGACCGACGTCACGGTGAGCGGATTGGCCGCCGTGATCGTATAGGTCGCGTTGATCTTGGTCACGACGCCGGAGATATCGAACGCCCCCGCCGTCTTGGTGAGGACCATGTAATAGGCCCCCGGCGCGTTGCTCACGAACGCAATCGTCCCGGTCGCGCCGGAGCTTGCTTGCGAAACCTGATCGCCCACACTGGGCACCGTGACGTAAGTATCAACTTGAACGATGACAAACGCCGCGCTGCTCGGAGCGGGCAGGCCGTTGTAGCGCTCGTAGCCGCCGATGCGGGCATAGCCGCCGTTCCGGGCGACCTCGAAGTTCAGGATGTCCCGGCAGGCACCAGGATGCAGGCTAAGCGGCGGCGTCAGGAGATCAAGGCCACCCACGGAGATCGAGCCGGACTGGAAGCCGCTGCCGAACTTCGGCCCGAAATAGGTCGTGCTGTCCTTGATCGGCGGCAATTGGTTGGCAACATCACGAGGCATTTATGCGCCCGTCCACAGCCAGCAGCTTTCCGTCTTCTGAACCTTTGCCCAGAACCGCTGTTCGGTGGTCAGCATAGCGCCCGCCCCGCCGTCACCGTGCCCCCGCGACGGTTGGCGAAGCTGCGGTCCATGGTGCGGTAGTTCTTGACGCCACGATTGTAGACATCCGGCGCGGCGTCGTACTGGCCGTAGGCGTCCCGCAGCGCGCGCCACACGATCATCATCTGGTACTGGGCCGGGAGGTTGGTCGGCGTGTCGGCATCCGCCGTCATCATCGCGGGCGCGCGATAGTAGTCGCCCGTCAGCGTGTAGGTCGATGTGGGATAGGGACCGACGCAAATCTCGTTCTCGGGACCGACCGCGATGGCGGCAGGCCGCGTCGTCACGGTCTGCTGCGCGCCCATGGCATAGGAGTCGCGCCATGCATCGTAGGAAATCCACGCCAGCGGGAATTGATCCCGCACGCCGCTGGTCGTGGTCTGGTCGCGGAAGGTGGTCGGCAGCCAGCTATCGAAATCCGCCTCCGCCACGCCCACGGTGCCCGGCCCGGTGCCCAGCGGATAGATCGCCTGCCCGGAGACGGTGGCAAACGACACGCCGCCGCCGCTCAACTGGCTCGACCGCATGAACGTCCACGTCGAACGCTCGGTCTGGATGTCGATCCACGCCTGATTGATCCATGTCGTGACGCGCTGAAACTCGCCAGTCTGGTTGACCGTCGTGGTCATGGTCCCCGAGATTGCGCACTCAAGGCACATGCGCTGGCATAGGGAGAGATAGTCTATGACGGCCTCCCGAGAATGCGCTCGACGGGCCAGCCTTTGTTGTGCCGATACCAAACGGTGGGGTGCGGAATGCCAACTTTCTTGGCCCACTCCTTCAGATTAAGAGTTTCCCCTTTGAACGTGAGGTAAACCGCATGGCCTTTGGGCGCATGAATGTCTTGCCCCTTCCTTATGCGATCACTCAAGCCATTCGGACTCATGCCAAGACGGCGCGCTGCCTCAGCCAAACGCACGCGCTCGCCATCTACATCAATGTAACGGCCGTGCTCAACTTGGGCCATGATCTCATCAAGAGAGCGCCCCTTCCGAAGCCAGTAGCGAAGTTTGTAGTACGACAAGCCGACACGCCGGGCGGCTTCCTTCGACGAAACGGTTTCTCCCCCGACCCGAAGATAGACGTTAGAACGGCGATTCTCGGATTGCCTGCTTGTGAGCAACCAGCAGCAATTATCAGGTTCGTACCCGAGATCGTTGTCTCGGCGCTCAACGGAATGTTCAGACGTCGGCTTCACGCCCATATCCGCAAGAAAGTTCTCAAAAGAATCCTGCCAGCGCGCGCAGACTTTGATGCCGCGCCCGCCGTAATTGGCATAGCCAATATTTCGGGGGTCGTTGCAACGCCGACGCATCTCTATCCATGATAGATACGTCGGCGTTCGGGACATTCCGTGCGTGATCATGGAGCGATTATATAGGTCTGGCATATGCCATGGTGAGCCAATCCTGTGAGCGCGGCGACTCGTCCCGCAGGATCGAGAAGGAGTGAACCTGCGACGAGGTACGGATGATCTCGTTGCGCGGCTGCTCGACGGGCGGCTCCTGATGGGCCGTGTTCACGTTCGTGATGCGCGCCCGGATGATCTGCTCGACCACCTTGCGCTTGATCGTGATCGGCTTGCTGATGGGCAGGTCTCGCACCACCAGCCACTTGCCGTTCACCAGCATCTCGGCCCCGAGGCCGTTTGACCAGTTCTCGAAAATGCTGGCCGCGTTCTTGTGCGTGCTGGCATTGATGACAATCGTGACCGGCTCCTCGTAGAAGGCCAGTTCCGCGAGGTAGGCCGCGTCGACTTCGATGCCATCGAGCATGATGACTTCGCCGGTTTGCTTCAGGCGGCGACCGAACAGGCGCTGGCTCGCGTCCTTCTCTCGGCTCACGTCATTGCGATCCATCTTGTCGGTGATCGGCTTCTGGTCGGCAATCTGAAAGTCGCCGGAGTGAACTTCTTTCCGGCCTCGGGTGCCCACGGTCGGGGCGGCAACGGCAGCGCGTGGCATTGGTATCTCCGTCTAAGGGGCAAATGGTGGCGTCTCGCGACGCGGAGAAGAAACGGGGAGGCCGAAGCCTCCCCGCATGGTCAGGCAGCTTAGCTGTAGGTCAGGCTATAGAGCGAGCCGTTCGGCACAGTCGCGAGGTCGGTGAAGTTGTAGGTAACGCCCGTCACGCCGGACAGGTTGTTGGTGCCGAAAGTCCAAGTCGCGACCGCAGCGGACCCCAGCTTCACCGTGATAGCGCCGATGATGCAGAAGTTGTTGTCGGCACCGACGCCGCCCGCAATCGTGCCGGGGTTCGGACCGTTGGGGCCGAACGACGGATTGAGCGAGGGCGCGGCGCTGATGAAATTGCCGTTCGCGTCGAGGCCGACAATCGGACCCTGGATGACGCGGATGGCTCCGGTGTTGTCGAGACCGACAGCGTAGGCGCAGGCATAGCCCGCGCACGCGCCCGGCACACCGAACGGAAGACCCGTCGAGGTGAGCGGGATTGGGATCGGGACGAAGGCGTTGCCGGTCGACCAGTCGGTCGTCGGCGTGGCACCGTTGGTGATCGCGGTTTTCGACGTCTGCCACACGCCCTCGATGCAGTACGGGACGGTGGTGGTGGTGCTGATCGTGGTCGTGGTTCCGGCAGACAAGCCCGCCTTGGCGAAGCTCATCGTCAGTGAACCGAGTGCGGTGTTATCCATGGTTTGATCTCCGTTGAACGTAGCTGGTTTCTAGTAGCTGGTTGCGCCCACGAGCACGGAAGGGTCCCATGCGCCGGTCGGGCTGTTGTAGGTCGTGGTGGCCGTGTCGAGCGGCGTGGTGCCCCCGACAAACTGGCTCGCGTAGGTGACTGTCAGGAAGCCGATGAGGGCCTTGCCTGCCGGGAACGGCGGAAAGACCACCTTGGCCAGCGTCGTGCCTTCGGTGCCCATCGCGACGGTGCGGGTGCCCGCAGAGTCGACGAAGAAGCAGAAGACATTGAAGCTGCCCGCCGTGATCGAGCCGACGAGCGCGGGCATTGCCGTGCTCCCCGCAATCGCCACGAGGGTTCCGTTGGCAACGAGGTTGGTCGTGGCCGAGCCGGTCGAGGCCGTGGTTGAGCCGCCGCCCGTGATCGCCAATCCTGCACCCGAGACGGCGCAGGAACTGAAACGATCAAAGACGGGGCCGAGGGCTTCAAGCAAAGAGAATCGGGTACGCCCGACCGCTACGCTTTCAAGCCACTGCTGGAGTGTCGCTGTTGCCTGCGTCATTGATTGCTCCCTTTCAGGGGTTGCCCGTTAGGTGAGGTTCTTGACGCCGACGTTGCCGACAGCCATCCAGCCGGGGTTCTCGACCATGACAGCCTTCCACCACGCCGTTCCGGCATAGCCGCGCTGGCCGAGCGGATCGGCCTTGTCCTTCTTGCCGGGCTCCAGGTACGTCGTTTCGAGCGACTGGCGACCGCGCACGGCGATCTGCGACCAGGCATTCTCGGCAGCGACGATGAACTGGTACACGTCGATGAGCGAGCCGGTGGTCGAGTAGAGGCCGGTGGCACCGACCGCAGCACCGCCGTTCTGGATCGACGGCAGGTCCGGCGACCAGATGAAGCGGAAGTTCTCGCACATGCCCAACTCGTAGGGCATCGGCTTGCCGGAAGCGTACTTCTCCGCTGGGGTGAAGTTCGGCAGGTCGCGGATGTCGGGGTTCATGTCGGAGTTGACATAGACCATGTAGCCCTCCGGCACCGCCGAGGTGTCGAAGTTCTGCGACGCGCTGAGAACGCTGGTGATCGGTTCCGCGTGGTTGGCCTGCAAGCTCTTGACGATCTTGCGAACCATGCCGAGCGTGATCGCACCGTTGACGGTGGTGAGCGACGTGCCCGTGCCGCCGTAATACTGGTTCGTGCACGACTTCAGCGCGCCGTAGATGATCTGCTCGTTCACGAGCACGACGCGCTCGCCAACCTGCTTTACCATTTCGGCGGGAATGTCGTCTTCGTACAGCAGGAAGGTCTTGTCGGTGAAGCCGTACAAGCAACCGTACTGGATGAGGACCACGGTGATGTCGACGGCGATCAGCGAGTCCGGGGACGGCGTGACGCCTTCCGCGATCTGGTTGGCCTGGATCATCGCGGACGAACGGTCGCCGTTGCCAGTCTGGAAGAACTGGTTCTGCGTGGTCGCGTTGGTCGCCGTCGCGCCATACGGCAGGAAGCGGCGGGCAACGTAGGTGTCGGAGTTGTTCTTCGGCATCGGGACCTGGCGGCCCGTCTTGCCCAGACGCTCCTTCGCTTCGGCATGGGCGAGAATCATGCCCTTGAACTTGCCGATACGCGGGGTGTCTGTTGCGTAGCTCTGAATAGCCATTGCTGAGTTCCTTCTGAGGGCTGGCGGGCGATGTCACATCGCGCGCTGGCGTTAATGGTTACGTTCGTTTCTTCGCCTTGAAAGCCTTCGCAAAGGCGTCCTCGGCGTCCTCTCGGTGGGCGATAGGAGGCGTTCCCCCGTCTGCACGGGGAGTAACCGCATCCGCGATGACGGCACGGCGAGCCGCGCCCTTGTCGGGCCTGGCCGTTCCTTTCTGGCTTGCCGTGAACTTGGCAATCGAGGCTTTGACTTCAGCCGGAGAGTCGGTCGACAGAGCGGCAACGTCGTGGACCTTCGCCCACTTGCGCCAGTCGGTCTCCACGGGTTCGGTCGCACCCATGGCGGCGGGCTGGCCCACGATCTTGCCCCAGTCGGGGAAAGCCTCGGACAGGCCCGCCATTTCCTTCTCTCGGGTCGCGGCCAGCGCTGCGTCGTCTCGCGCCTTGAGACGGGCATCGACAGCCTTCGCGATTGCATCGGGGTCGACGGCACCCGAGGTCCCGGTGACGTTGAAGCGGTCCAGCACGCGCTGAAGCCCCTTAATCGTCATGCCCGAGACTTCCTCGAAATTCTCGCCCAACTCGGCAAAGTCTTCCGGGGTGATCGTGACCTTGGCTCCCGCAGGCGTCTGCCCACGGATCGCCTCTATCGCCTGCTGAACGATCTGCTCCGCCTTCGGGATCGCGCCCGTCAGCTTCGCAACCTGACTTTCGAGGGTGGCGACTTTGCCAAGGCCAGCCTTGGTATTGTCCCACTCCTGCTTGGTCACGCGAATATACTGCGGCCTTTCCGGCACAGGGGCCGGGGCCACAGTCTCGGTCTTGACGGGATCGACAACGGGCTCCTCGACAACCTTCACGGGTTCAACCGGAGGGGTGCCGCCGCCCGCGAGGAAAGCCGCCTCGACGCTTGCTTCGACTTCAGCAGTGTTCACTTCAGCCATATTGCTTACTCCAATCGACGCGCGCACCGGGGCGAGCGTTGGTTGCCGTCATCTCTGGCGGCGTCTTGCCGAGGGCGAGGAACGCCTTCAGGCAATTAATGTGACCACGGAGCGTTGCCGTCTCAACGTCGGTCAATTTCGGGTTGTCGTTCTCCAGGCGCTTCTTCGCCAGCATCGCTTCAAGATGCTCCTGCACCTTGCGCCACACGCCGGACTTGCGCTCCTCGTCGGAGAGGAACGACTCGATGATGAGTTTCACGGGCGCGCTCATCGGATGTCGCGCTCCATGTGCTTATGCATGGCGTCGTAGCGCGCCTCGGCGGTATCGGTATCGGGGTAGCTCGGGAACTTGTCGATGCCTTCCATGTTGGCGAGCTTGATGGCCTGCTGCGGCGGCACGATCACCGGCTTGCCGCTTTCGGTCTGCCACACGGTCGGGATATTGTAGACCTTGCCGTTCTGCTCAAAGGACGTCTGGAACAGCGTCGAGGTCGAGCCGTCCGCGTTCTTGACGCCCCCCGCCTTGAGGTTGTCGAGGTGGCGCTGATAGAGCGCCTGTTCCTCGGGCGTCATCTTCAGTTCGGCATGGGCCGCATTGAAGTTCGTCATGTCCGGCATGTCGGTCGGCTTCTTGGCGTCAGCGACAGGCGCGGCTCTTTCCTCGCCATACGGTAGCGCGCGATTCCCCTCGAAACCTTGGGCAAAGGCGGTGTCCACGTCGCTCATAATGGCTGCCCATATACCACGGAAGCCCGCGCCCTGCCATTAGGGGGCCGGTTCACGAATTCACCTGTGACGCGGCCTGCCCTGGCGCGGCCCGTCCGGGAACCTGCACGGCGGGGCGCTGCGGACGTGCGCCCTTCGGCGCGGCGGGCGGATTCTTGTGCTTGTGGATGTCGACGGCGTTGTTGATCGCGTTCAACTTCTCCTCGGTCTGCAACTGCATGGCCGTCTTGGCGAGGTCGGTCTTCGACTGCTGAAGGCTGATCTGGTTTTCGTGCGCGTACTGAAGCAGCGCCAGTTCCTTTTTGAGTTCCAGCGTATGCAGTTCGACCGTCGCATCCGACAGGATCGCCTGATGGTCGATCTCCTGCTGCTTCGCCTCAAGCTGGGCTTCGGCACCGGCAATCTTCTCCCGGCTGGCGGTGTTGATCTTGGCCACCTCGATAGCGGGTGCGCCAGGCGCGGGCTGGGCGTCGATCTTGGCCTGCTCCGCCTCGGTATACTTGAAGTCCTTCGGCTCCATGTTCTTGGAGCGCAGGTACATTTCCATCGTGCGCGCCGGGTCGAGCTTGTACGCGGGCTGCGTGGCCGACAACGGCAGAAGTTGGGCGATGGTCTGGTCTTGCAGGCTGCGCTCGACGAGGGTGGAGGAGCCACGGGCGTCAATCGTCCAGTCGCCCTTCTCGTCGTCCGGCACGCTGGGATCAAGCAACAGCCATTCGTAATACTGCTGCGTCTCCGGCTCGGTGATGTGGTCGTCGAAGGCGTAGCCGATGGAGCGCAATAGCTGGTTGGCATTGTTGTTCTGAAGCTGCGTCGCCCCGAAGGTGTCGGGCGTGGTCGGCCCGCTCTGGCCCTGCGTGATGAGCGGGATCGAGGTCGACTCCTCGCCCAAGCGCATCGCGAGGTTGACCACCAGCAGCAGTTCGTTCGTCACGTTGTCGATCTTGAACAGGCCGAAAGCCTCGTTGACGTTGAGCCTTTCGCCCTCGCCGTTCATGTACCAAATCTTGTGCGGGCTCATGCCCATGTCGCCGTCAGCCGGGGTGACAACGCTGGTGTCGATCACGATCTGGCCGCCTGCGGAAATGCCCGCATTGTCGAGCATGGCGCGCACCGACGCCGTGACCATCTTCTGCGGCGTGGCGATCTGCTCGGCAATGCCCGCGCCCGCCCATGATCCGGTGCGGCGCTGCCATGGCATCGTGTGGTACGGGAATTCGCCGCTGTCGAGCGGGTTGACGCTGGCCTTCACCACGCTGTCGTTGATCATCGTCACGATGCCGTAGACCTGCTCCTGATCGGCAGGCACCGCCTGGTCGAAGGTCTCCTTCGTCCCGGCCATCTCGCAGATGCAGCCCATCTCCTCGCGCGTCAGCGTGCCGTGGAAGTACCACGTCTCGTACTTGCCCTTCTTGAGTTGGCTCGACTCGTCGGTCGGCGGCTGGCCGTCGTCGCGGACGTTGACCTTCTGCGGCCCCTCGACGATCACCTTGTCGATCTGGCTGCTGATGTAGCCCGGCAGGCCCTTGAGCTTGCGCACCGCGCGACCGCCCATCCACTCCCGCTCAAAGCAGTGATCGCCGTCCTGGATGTTCTCGCCGCATGTCGGGTCGGGATAAAAGTTCCACGCATTGACCCACTTCGATCCGGGTTGGATCACCTTGCGGATGCCCATCACCACGCCATCGGGGCCGCGCTTGGTGGCGATCTGGCGCGAGGCTTTGGGGAACGGGCCCTTGAGCACGCCAACGCCCAGCCGCCCCGCGTCGAAGATGACCTTGCGCACCTCCGCCGTGCGGCGGCATTCAACGTGCCAGTCGTAGATGCGCTTCTCCGCCTTCTTGGCGGCGTCGTCGGCCTTCTCCTGCTTCTCATTCGCAAGGTCGGCCACCGTAAGCGGCACCATCGGCGGCGGCCCAGCGGCCCCAGCAGGAGATACCGCCCCCGCTGGGGCCGGGACCGGCTGCGGCCCGGCAAGGGGGGCGGGCGCACCGATGGCGGGCGGAGGGGTAAGGGCAGTCGTGGCGGCAGGCGGCGCTTCTCCGGGATTGAGGGACCGCATCGCCATCGGTGCGCCAGGCAGATGGTCGAGATGAACCGGGCGATTGTCGTTCTTGGCGTCGATCAGGTCCGGCACAGGTGTCGCGCTGAAGCTGAAGGACTTGGCACCAGGGGCCAACAGGATTTCGCCCAGCTTGGCCGTTCCCGCATCGACGTAGCGCTGCGTCATGCGGACATAGAGCGTGCTGCGATTGTTGGTGTCGGGCTCCTCGTTGGACGAGATCGGCCCGTCCTTGGACTGCGATTTCGTCCACTGATTGCCGCCGTGCACGTCGCCCCGGTTCACATCGTCGATACCGGCGTAGGCTTCCTCGGCTTCTCTCCAACGATCCTCGATGCCGCTCGATATACGGGCCTCTTTAGCCTCGTCACGGAGCTTGGAAATCGTAACGCCGATAGCTGACAGGACGGCTTCGCTTGCCACCGTCCCGTCAGCATTTTGGTCGCCCTCTTTCAGATATTTCTGAACATCTGGCGTGAGGTCGGAGAGGGCGATGGGCATTGTCTTAGGCGCTCGCCAGCTTTGACGCGGGCGACAGCCTGTCCATTTCTGCGCACAGCAGCAGATTTACCTTTTTGCCGGTCTCCACCGGACTGAGCCCATCCGATCCAACCATCAGGCTCTCGATGAAGTCGGGCGTTACGGCGTGACCGGCGTTCAGCAAAATGGGCGAGACCGTCCTGATGATAATCGCCCGTCGCAATCCCGGTGTCGCCCATGTGCCGCCAACCGCCATGAACCTTGAGACAAATCCCATGGATTTCATGGCCTACTCCGTCACCAGCGTATCGAGCACAACAAGCTCGCCCGCGCTGATCGCGCTGGCCCCGCCGTTGTCCAACTGTGCGAGCGGAATCGGCTGCACGTCCACCTCGATCTCCTCGGCGGCCACCTCGTTCCACGCGGCAGTGAACTCCGGCATCCGGTCGAGCGGGACCGAGAAGTTCTCGGCCTCGGTCTGGACGTCCTCGCCGGTCGTCATGTCCTTGGCCGTCAGCATTTCCTTGTGCCCGTAGGCTTCGATCATGGCGTTACGCCGCGCCAGGATGATGTCGTACTCCGGCTTCAGCTTGGCGTAGAGCCGCGCCATGCGGTAGGCCCCCTTCGTCGGGAGCGAGCGGCCCTCGTTGATGATCTGCGTAACCACCGGAGTAGCCTGAAAAACGTGCGAGACCTTGAGCAGCATTGGGTCGGTATCCCCTTGGAGTTGCGGTCGCAACCGGAATGGTTGCGACCGCCCCTATCTTACACCGGAACGAGAAGGACAGACACACAGGCCCCGGTCAGCGAGCCGACCGTGCCGCCCCACTTGATCGCCAGCCGGTCGCCAGCGGCCAAGGTGACGGTTGCGATGGTCGAGTTGGCCGTAGCCGTGTTGACCGTGTTGGCCGTGGTGTTGATCGACGTCGCGCTCGACAGGACCGACGAGCCCGCGCCTGGGGCCGTCGTGCCGGTGTCCTTGGTGATGTCGATGGTCGGCACCGCGCCCGTGCTGGACGCCACCGTGCGGGCCCCCTTCACGCGATAGGCGCGATCCGCGATGAACATCGTGTAGGACGTGCCCGTCACCGGGACGCTGGCCGCAAGGTACTGCTGCCAGTTGACCGAGAACAGGCCCGACGCGCTGTTGACCTGGATTTCGCCCGGCGTGCCGGTCGAGACCGCCGTGCCGGGGACGAGGTTGATGTTGCCGCCCGAGGCCGTGCCGCCCGCGCCGTTACCGGCAGTGAGCGTCATGGCGGAGCCGTTGCCCGCCGTCGCCGCGCCAACCGTCAGAGCGAGCGCGCCCGCCACACCCGTCGCGCCAGCAGCGCCCGTGGTGATCGTGACCGCGCCACCGTTGCCAGTGCCGACGCCCGCACCACCCGAGACCGTGACAGCGCCACCCGCGCCATTGGTCGACAGCGCCGCGCCGCCCGTCACCGCAGCCGCGCCGCCTGCGCCGGTCGCGCCCGTGCCCGACGCGCCGCCCACTATGCTGGTCGCGCCGCCGTTGCCCGTGCCGCCCGTGCCGCCTGCACCGCCGTTGTGAGTGACAGCGCCACCGTTGCCAGAGGTCGTGCCACCGACGCCGCCTGCGATATTGACCGCGCCGCCGACGCCCGTGGTGCCAACCGCGCCGCCCGTGATCGTGACAGCCGGAGCAGTCGCAGAGGTCGTCGAGAGACCGGGATTGATCGTGACCGCACCCGCCGCCGTGGCCGCTGCCGTGGCCGCACCGGAAACGATGGTGATGGCACCACCGGCACCAGCCGCCGTGCCACCGGCACCGCCTGTCACCGTGACAGCACCGCCAACACCCGAGGTCGCGCCGCCCAAGCCGCCCGTGATGACGGCTGCCGCGCCGTTGCCCGTGCCAGCGCCCGCGCCACCGATCAGAGAGGCAACGCCGCCCACGTTGTTGGTCGAAAGCGCAGCGCCACCCGTGACGGTCGCGGCACCACCGGCACCCGTCGCACCGGCACCCGAGGCACCGCCTGTCAGGGTTGCGGCACCACCCGCGCCGGTTCCGTCACCCGCTCCGCCGACGACAGTGATCGCACCGCCCGCGAAGTTGGACGAGCCCGCGAGGCCGCCTTTGACAGTCAACGCCTGCCCGGCATCGCCGGAACCGTTGCCGCCAGTGATTGTGAGGGTCGTGCCTACTACCGTGAGGTCGATCTGAGGAGTCGAGGCCATGAGAGTTCCTTCAATGGGCTGGCTGGCGTCTCACGACGCGAGCGGGGTGGGCCTGATAAACGCTTACGCTACGCTACGCGCCGGAGACGAGGACGATGCCGCCCTCGATGGTCAGAGGATTGTTGGCGAAGATCGCCAGCGGCGAGACCATCATCACGTTCTGGCCTGGCGGGATAATCGTGCCGCCCTCGCTGCCCAGCGGGACAAGCTGCACGCCGTCCGAGTAGTAGCGGCCATAGGGCGCGCTATCGAGTTGGTAGGTCGCGTTGAGGTCGGCCAGCATCGCAGCCGAAGGAGCGGCGATCTGCGCGGCGCTGAGCGGAGTCGGTGCCCAGATGCCCTGCGGCCCGTTGGCGTTCTGGCTCGTGAGCCCAATCGGTGCGCCGGTCGCGTTGTCGACGATCACCTTGAACGTGTCCCGCCAGCCGGTGTTGATCCACTTGCGGGCGGTCGGGAAGAACGACTGAAAGAGCGGGAGGGACATGCGATCTGCTCCGTTACGAAATTAGGCGAAGGTGATCTTGAGGGCGCGGCTCATTTCTCACCAAGCCGGGATGTAGCGAGTGACGCCGTTATCGACGATCTTGATCCACGATGTTGGGTTGCCTGCCGCTGGCGCGTTCGTGAGCGTGCCGAGGCTCGCGCCTGCGCCACTGGTGAACGTCCCCGTCGAGGTAATCGCCGCCACCGCCACGCCGGGGACAGTGAGCGTTCCCAACAATGTGATGTTGGTCATC
>CAINNJ010000012.1 GCA_903851195.1 uncultured Acidobacteriia bacterium | reverse complement strand
GGTCTTCCCTTCGGGCAGGACCGGCTGATTCCAGTGTGGGTGGCCACCAAGGCAGTCCGGCAGAAGAGCCGCGAAATCACGTTTTCCTCCGGGGCCGAAATCCTGAACGAATTTGGTCTTCCGCCCGACGGCCCGCATTACCGCCGCCTGATCGCCGGGTTCAAAAGAATCTTCGGGAGCACCATCTTCTTCGGCACCGACGAGATGCCCGAAACTGCCGATGTGTGGGAATGCTTTGCTCCACGCGCCGGGCGCACTCGACTTTTGTATGTGGCTGTCGTGGCGGACATACGGAACCAATCGTCCCCTGCGGATCCCGCTGTTCGGCGAAAGAGCACTGGCCGCACAACTGGGCACGGGAGAGTGCCTGCGGGAACGGGATTTCCGGCCAACCGCCGCCCCTTGGATCGCTTACCGTGCGGAACTTGTGGCCGGAGTGTCCGGTCGAGATTTCGCCGGACGGCACTTACCTTTTGAGCCGGCCCACTTCTAGTTCTCATCAGGAACGCCTCGCTTTCTGACCTTTTCCACGTTATTTTTGTCGCGGCGCGCCAGCGAGGAATCAAGCACTTAGCGAGGTAAGTACGTCATTTTTGCCGCGGGAATACGTTACTCCTGTCGCGGACCGCCACGTTATCCTGTTTTCCCTCAATTAATTACCGTGCCGTCCTGAATCTCTTACCCTGAATAACAGACCAGACGTCGTCCGTTGCAAATGTGGAAAATCACAGGAGCGCGGCGGCGCCGCTGAAACCCGATCGGCGTTGCCATTACGCCGACATAAAACGCACTATCACGATTTGAAGTCGTTGGACACGTTTCGTAGCCTCTGGATAAGCGCGTTTTCCGCAGGAGTATCTGAGGGTGATAAATCAAAAACGAAGTTCGGTTTTGATCTCGTTGGCTGGAACGTGGCTTTCCCAACTTTTATCGGGCCAACCCCTCCCGGCAATTGTTCTGCTGGAGAAAACGGAATATCTTGCGGATTCGTATAACTGGTCCGATGCGGGTCCAAAATACGAAGACGCCGAGCACCTTCTCAGAAAACTCGGGCAAGACCGGAACGCGCTGTTTGCCGGGTGGGCCGCCTCAGAAGCAACATGGAAAGCGCTTGGCTGCCCGAGTTGTCGGAGTTTCTCGAACATCAGCTTGCGGACGCGGCTCAGCAGGACCGGAATTTGAAGTTTCTATGTCTGACGATCAAGGGGGACGTCGATGGGGAGATCGATCCGGCGGCGGCGGTTCGTGACTGGAGCGAGGTTCCTGCCATAGCCAAAGCCGGATCGGACCGCAAATGGACCGCCCGAGCGAACGGCTCACCCTGCAATCCGGCTCTCTGGCGGCCGCGACCCGGTAACGTTTCCAGATTGGTTACCACACGAACATCGGGGATTTGGCGGGCAATCAACATCATTATTATTACGGCTCGGTGAACGATCCCTTTACCACCCAATAGTGTCCGCATGTGATTCGAAGCCGGAACCGCATGAAAGCGGCGGGGAATCAGCTGAGGGAGACTCGGGCCTCCTGCCCCCTCCTCGATTGCGGCCCCGTTTCGGGAATCCCGCGGATCTTTCTGAAGGAGGCCGAAACGCCGGGCCGGCAACCCGGCAGGCTGGCGGTTTCGCACGCGCAATATTTGTTTAAATCGATGTAACTCTCGGGCATCATTCGTCATTAATCACTTAATCCGGCATAATTGTTGAACCCCGGGGAAAAGGAGAGTCACTGAGATGGCATTGCGCCGTAACGCCGCCGGCTTCATACTTCTGGCGCTGGTATCGCTGCTCCATTCGGGCATCGGTACAGACGAAGAACGGACGGAACAGGAAGACGGGCCCGCCGAGGCAGAGCAGTTCTTTCTGAGACAACGGCTTCCGGCCGGCCTGCGGGATCTCCCGGGCTCGCTCTATCTCCGCGCCTGGCAGCACAATCTCGGCATGCGGGTATATTCAAGCGCCATTCGTCGGTCCTTTCCTTCCGAACTGGAATCGTCCGCGACACGCGCCATGTTCCACGCGGATGCCCGCGCCGCCGGAAGTCTGGGCGCATGGTCGTACCTCGGCCCGGGAAATATAGGGGGGCGTGTCCGGGCGCTCGTTATCAACCCGACCAGGCCATCCGAAATGTTCACCGCCGGAGTTGCAGGCGGCGTCTGGAGGACCGAGGATGGCGGCAACTCCTGGACGCCGCTGGCCGATCTGGTCGCGAATATCGCAGTCAGTTCTCTGGCAATGGATCCTGCCGACCCCCGTATCATCTATGCCGGCACGGGTGAGGGAACCGGAAATATCGATGGAAGGCAGGGCGCGGGCATTTTCCGCACCACCGATTCCGGCGACACGTGGTCTCCCGTTGGCAGCACCTCGACCGATCCCAAGTTCACCTTCGTCAATAAGATCGCGGTCAGCACCCACAACTCGGGTACCCTGTACGCGGCCACCAACCAGGGCGTCCTCCGAAGCACGGACGGCGGCTCCAGTTGGACCCTCGTGCTCATCGCTTCGAACGTTTTGGACATGGTTGTCAGATCGGACTCCGCCAGCGATACCCTCTTCGCCGCCGGTATTCAGGCGAACGGATTTTATGTTTTTAAAACCACTGACGGCTCGAGCTGGTATCAGGTTCTCCGGACCACCGGGGTTACCTCACTCGCTCTGGCGCACTCGAACCAGGACGTAATTTACGCCATGTCGGATTCCAATTCGAATCCCGATGCCCTTGGTGCGCTTTATAGAAGCACTTCCGGGGGTGAAAATGGGGCCTGGGAGACTCGCCTCACCGGCAAATCTCCCGACTCCCTCAGCGCAACGATTCTGGGCACGCAGGGGTGGTATGCAAATACGCTGGCGGTGGACCCGCTCAATCCGGACTCGGTCTGGGCCGGAGGGCTCGATCTGTTCCGCTCCGATGATGGCGGAATCAGCTTCGGTCAGGCGTCGCACTGGAGTGACCCTTCCAGAGCCGATTACGTTCACGCCGATCATCATTTCCTGGTGTTTCACCCAGGATACGACGGATCCTCCAATCAGACTCTGTACGCAGGCAACGACGGTGGCGTATTCTCAACTTCGAATGCGCGCGCCGGGGTGATCCGCTCCTCTGCGGACTCAGCCTCTATGCTCTGGAGAAATCTGAACAATGGTCTCGGAATTACGCAGTTTTATCAGGGACTGCCTTTCCCCGGCGGTACTGCATACATCGGGGGAACACAGGACAACGGAACGGTGCGCGGAGCGGACGCGACCGGACCGGGCCAATGGAGAAGCGCAAACAACGGCGACGGCGGTTTCGTCGCGGTAGATCCCAAAAATACGAATACCCTGTACAGCGAACATTACCTGCTGAGCCTCTCCAAATCCACCAATGGCGGAGCGACATGGCAGAAAGCCGTGAACGGTATCGTCGAGACCTCCAAATCCGTGGCGTGGGCGATGCCCTTTCTCCTGGATCCCGCGAATTCAAATCGCCTCTGGACCGGTGGCGCCCACGTATGGCGGACCGACGACGGAGCCGCATCGTGGACGGAAGCTTCCGTCCCTCCCGTGGCGGGAATTGTTTCGGCTCTGGCCGTCGCCCCGTCAAATCCCGACTACGTGCTGATCGGGACCGACGCAGGCTGGATCCAACTCCTGAAAAATGGGGGCTCGTCCACCGCCGCCACGAACTGGGCCGCGCAGGCACAGCCCCGCCCCGGCACTTACGTCAGCGGGCTCGCGTTCGATCCGAAAGACCCGAGCGTCGCTTATGCCACCGTTTCCACGCTTTTCGGGAGCCACGTTTATAAAACCCTCAATGCGGGAGTCAGCTGGGCCACCATCGATGGCAGTGGGTCCGACGGCCTTCCGGATACGCCCGCGACGGCTATCGTTGTCGATCCCTCGAACCCGATGCGACTTTATGTCGGCACCGATTCAGGGGTTTACGTCACGCTCAACGGCGGAGCCGTCTGGTCGCGCGAAAACACCGGCTTCGCCAACGTTCCGGTCGCAAGTCTGTCTGTCGATGTAACGAACGGCAACGCCGTTCTGTTTGCGTTCACGCATGGCCGCGGAGCGTGGCGCGTACCACTGGGCGCCAGCGGCTGCACCTACGCTCTTTCGTCGCTTTCCCAGTCTTTCGGTGCTGCCGCGGTAACCAACTTGTCCCTGGGCGTGACGACGGGACAAGGGTGTTCGTGGCAGCCCGCGTCGGATCAGCCCTGGATCGTCCTGAACTCCGGCTCCCGTGTCTCGGGTAGTGCGACGGTTACCTTTGGAATTCTCGCGAACACCAGCCAACTCTCCCGAACGGGTCACATTACCGTGGCGGATCAGGTGTATACCATAACGCAGGCTACGCCCTCCTGCGCTTACCAGGTGAGCCCCGTCTCCCACACATCTCCCGCCACCGGCGATACCACGAAAATATCCGTTACGGCCGGCGCGGGATGCTCGTGGCAGACCACCGGATCCGCTCCCTGGCTGACGGCGGACACACGCTCGGGCAGCGGAAATGGTTCGTTCAATATCGTGGCGGCGCCGAATACGTCTACGGTATCCCGTACGGGCTCTATCGCTGTTGCGGGCACGAACGTCACGGTCGTTCAGGCGGGTCGCGCCTCGGGGACACTCAACGACGAAATTACCGGGGCGATCGCGATTCCTTCCGCCTCGTTTCTGCAGCGCTCCGACACCGGCTTCGCCACGTCGAACACTTCCGACCCCGTCCATTCCTGCACGAACAGCCGGGACTCCGCGACCGTCTGGTACCTGATCACTCCGGATTTCAGCGGTCCCCTCCAGGTCAACACAACGGGCACCGATTACGATACCGTCATAAGCGCCTATTCCGGTGGCAGTTCATCGAGCGAGATAGCGTGCAACGACGATATCTCCGACTATAATCCGCAGTCCGCTGTTTCCTTCGATGTGCAGGCAGGTAACACGTACCTGATTGAAGTGAGCGCGTGGGGAGACAACGGCAAGGGCGGCAACCTGAAACTGAGGTTCAGCGCCAACCGCCAGAATACCGGCGCAACCGTTGTGGACGGACTTCCGTACACATGGTCGCAGGACATTCGTCCCGCAAGACCCTCCGCCTCCGACCCCGTGCACTCCTGCACGGGCGGAGCGGACTCAAACAGCGCCTGGTTTTCCTGGACTGCAACTTTCACCGGCAATCTGCTGATCGATACGTTCGGTTCCTCTTACGACACCGTGCTGGCAATTTACGACGGGGACCCCGGCAGCGAAATAGGTTGCAACGACGACATTCTGCTCAATGTATTCTCGGCGGCATCAGTTCCGGTTATTGCCGGCCATAGCTATCTGATCCAGACTTCCGCATACGGCTCCGACACCCGGGGTGGATCGCTCTCGCTGAACGTCTTCGGCAACGACGATGCGCCCCGCGCCACGCCGATCGCCGGACTGCCTTTCGAAACCGCTCAATATGCGGCGGCTGCAACATTCTCAACAGACGACCCCGTGCAGAGTTGCTCAGGCGGAACCGGCACGAACAGTGTCTGGTACAGCCTGACCCCGGCCTCCAGTGGCCGACTGCGGGCAAGCACACTGGGCAGCGACTATGATACGGTGCTCAGCGTCTATTCCGGGAATCCGGACAGCGGTAACGAAATCGCGTGCAACGACGATGTCGACAACACGGTCAAACAGTCGTCCGCCTCGTTCGACGCAGTAGCGGGGCAAACTTATCTGATCGAAGTGACTTCGTGGGATGGCTCGGACGCGGATTTTCAGCTTCACCTGACCGTCACGCCGGACACCGTCTGCGCCTTCCACGCAAGCCCGGCGAGCGCCGACATATCCGGCGCGGGGGGAAGCGGTGTCTTTCAAATCAACACCACTGTCGGTTGCAGGTGGTCGGTGACGCCATCCGACGCCTGGATCGGCATCACCTCTCCGGCCTCGGGAGCGGGTCCGGGACAAATCAATTATTCGGTATCCCCCAATGCGGGATCATCACCCCGCTCCGGCACTATTCACCTTTCGGGCGGGAGCGACTTCGCGATCAACCAGACCACGCTTGCAGCTTCACTGCCCGATCTGGTTGTTACGTCAACCACGGCGGCCGCCACCGGTGTCAGCGGCGGCACGCTGTCCGTGTCCGCAACGATCAGGAATCAGGGCGGAAGCGCGGCCGCGCCCTCAAGACTCGAATTCTACTTCTCGCGCGGGCCCTCATTCGATTCAAGTGCGGTAAACACCTCCTGGGGTTGCGATATGGCGGCTATCAATGCCGGCGCCTCCTCCACTTGCAGCGGTAACATCGGGATCCCCCTTTCTCTGGCGCCGGGTGTCTGGTACCTCATCGCCAACGCGGACGACGCGAAGGTTCTCACCGAAGCCAGCCGTTCCAATAATTGGCGGGCCGCCGATACCGGATCGGTGGCCATTACTGCGCCCGGGTGCTCGCAGTCACTCTCGCCCGCTCAGCTGAATTTCCGCGCGGCCGGCGACACCGGGACGATCGCGGTCACGACCAGTGGCGGTTGTTCGTGGAGAGCATCAAGCACGGCCTCCTGGATCACGCTGGTCAACGCAACGGGGACCGGACCCGGCAACCTCAACATCGTCGTTGCCTCGAATTCCGCCACCGCGGCGCGCTCCGGCGTTATTACAGTCGGCACTGCCTCTGTAACGATTACGCAGGACGGGCGGCCTCTCAGCGCGCCCGACATCGTTGTCTCAAGCCTTACCTCTTCATCGGTCAGCTTCCCCGGCGGTCGCCTGCCAGTAACGCTGTCGGCCCGAAACCAGGGGACTGCTTCCGCCGGGGCCTTCCGGATTGAGTTCCTGTTCTCCCCGACCCCATCCGTCACATCGCTCTCGGTGGACTCCGGCTGGTACTGCGACGTCACGAGCCTTGCCCCCGGTGGTTCATGGAACTGCAGCGGTGACATTGGAGTGCCCTCTTCGCTGACGGGAGGAAACTGGTTTCTGCTGGCCGTGGCCGATTTCAACAACGTGCTGGCGGAATTGGACAGAAGCAACAACAGCCGCGTCTCGGACACCGGCCCGATCCAGATGTTGCCCTACTCCTGCACGTTCACGTTTACACCGTTCGCGGTTCAAATCAACGCAGCAGGTGGATCCGTGAACCTGACAGTCGCCACCCAGAGCGGTTGCCCCTGGACGGCACGCGTCAGCGACACCTGGGTTACGCTCCAGGGCTCAACGGGAACCGGCAGCGGCCGCCTGATTCTTTCGGCGTCCTCGAACAGTTCCGGTGGGGCGCGTTCGGCAACCGTCACGATTCAGGGCCAAACCATCGGCGTTCGGCAGGATGCGCGGCCGCTGGTCGCGCCCGACCTGACCGTCGCGGCTTTCTCGGCCGGGAATGCCGCCGTGAGCGGCAGCACAATCAACGTCAATTCAATGACCGTTTCGAACCTGGGCAACGCCGCGGCGGACGATTTTTTTGTGGAGTTCTGGTTCGCCCGCACCGCGTCCCTTTCAATCGACGCTATCAACGCCGGTACGTCGGGGGCTATCAGTACCGGCTGGTCATGCGAGATTAAGTCCCTTGCGGCAGGCAGATCGTCGACCTGCAGCGGCTCTATCGGGGTGCCTTCCATTCCCTCCGGAACTTACTACCTGTTCGCCGTTGCGGACCGCGCCGGGGCCATTACCGAAACGGACCGTCTGAACAACACGCTGGCGTCGGCGGGAGGCATCGTGACAATCTCCGGCGGCACTCCGGCCACCCAACCCGCCGCTGAAGAAATCCACCGGCCGGCGACCAGCGAGCCATAGCTGTGGCTGAATCGGAAGTCAAGACCCTATCGGCGGTGCCTGCAACCGGGACTGGCCCAGGCACCATGCCGTAATGGCAAAATCGGGGATTACACAGGAGTCCCGAGGCGTGGTTCATGCCAAGAGAGCAGAGAGTTTCCCCGGCTTTCGAAAATCGGGAGACCCGAATGGACGGGAACTGCGCATACACCTGTATTGTGCCCGTCCTTGTGCCCGCCCCGTGCAGAGAACGGCTGTTACACATCGTTACCGGCCACAATCTCATCCCGTTCATTAAACAAGGACTACACCGCTCATGTGAAGCGATACCGAGCCGTATGCGATCGCGAATCGAATGCCGTGCGTCTTTCCGTCCGGTCGTGTCCGGTGATCAATGACGCCATTGGTCTGTTTCCGGGCCTTCCTAAAAGCTGATGAGGTCTTTGCACTGGTCCCGGGACTGCGCCTGCAGCGCCAACCCGGCTGCAGCAAACAACAAATACAATCCGGCGCACCGCTCTCCCGAATCGGCAGGAGCCTCTGGTTGCACACCCTCCGGCGCCAGAGCTACAGCGAGCCTCGTTGTTGCTGCGGTTCCGCCATTGTTCGTTCGCGTCAGTCGCTCGTCTTTTGCCTGTCCGCATCTTCGGTCAGGTCGATCGCCAGGACGACCGCGAGGATCAGGATGTCATCCTCTCCTTCCGCGATATCTACCCCGTACGTGTCGGTCATCGCAACCCAGCGCTTGGATACCGTCGCCACAACTTTCCCTGTTCGCTCCATCGTAAAGCTGTGCTCGAAAATACTGCCGGTTACGTGCAGGTCGTCCGGCCCGGGGATGTCCACCGTGAAGCGATCCACGAAGGGACTGATCAGCTTCTTGCGAACCGTCGCCGCCTCCTCGCCGTGGCGCGTGATGTGGAATTTGGGGGTCAGGGAGATGATCTGTTTGTTCACCGTCGCCAGTTCATTCCCGGAGAGATCCATCAGGACCAGAGTGTGGTGCAGAGAAAACAGCTTTCCTTTGACCCGGTAGATAGCGTTCCCCTGCTCGTCCCGGATCTCGGAATCTTCGGTAAGGCGAAAGAATTTTTCGCGAATAATGTAACGCATGTTGAATATCCCCGTCTCTGGCCAGACTACCGCACGCGGCGTTCCATGGTTCGGGGCGGGGTTCAGCCAATCAGTGTATTAAAGAGCAGCTTGAACGTCCCGTAAGTCTGGGCGCGATGTTGCGCGCGGAACCCGATCAGCACGAATTTGCCCGAGCCCATATGCGCGGCCACCACGCCGCCGGTTCGGGCGAGCGTCTCTTCTCCGACCAGCCAGCCGCTCTGCAGAAGGTCCCGGTCGGCGTACCGGACGATCACTTCATAGCGTTCGTTGTGCGCCGTCGGCGTGAGCACGAAAGCGGGGCTGCCCATCAGGTACACGGCGAGCGCGTCGGACGGCATGCCGTAGCCGATCGGATTGGTGTTGTCCACCTTAATCCGGAGCGTCGAGCCGGGGCACCAGAATTCTTTATTGCTCTTGCCCGCCGCCGGGTTGCGAATACTCAGGCCGAACCGTTCGATCGCGAAGTTGCTGGCGCCGCCGAGCGTGACCATGGTTCCGCCCTGCTGCACGAAGGCGCGCAAAGACGCGACGCCCTCGGCTCCGATGCCCGTGCGGTACTCCGGAGGAATCGCGCCGCCACGTCCGCCGCCGCCGCGTCCGCCCGCTTCCTCAGCGCCTGCGCCCGCCGCACCGCCACCACGTCCGCCCCGGCCACCGGCAGCGCCTGCCGCTCCGGTCTCACCAGTGATTGTGGCGGTGGAATCCTCAGGGAAGAGGATGACATCGAACTTACTCCCCAGATCGCCTTTTTTGATCTCGGCATCGAGCAGCGGAACGGCGGGGAATTGAAACTGCTCCATGATCCACCGAGTCCAGCCTTCGTCGATATTGCCGCCGCCGTAACGCTGGTACATGCCGATCCGCAGCTTCCTTACCTGATGAACGCCTTCGGAGGGCGCCGATTTCAATGGGCCGAAATCGACGCCGGTCTCGTTCGCGATCGTGGCCAGCGAAGATTCCGGAGCGGAGGCGATCAGAAAATCGCCCGGCTTCAGCGACCCGGACGGCTGGTCCACCCGCTTCACGGCAATGCCCGCGGCGAGCAGCAGATTCACCGCGTGGAAGCTTTCGTTGGTCGCGCCGCTGATGGTGTATCCGGCCGCGCCTTTGGAGACTTTGCCGACGGGGTGCAGCGGCTCTTTGACGATTTTGAGATCCGCCTCGAACTTCTCGTCGACGGGATCGACCCGCACGCCCATGTATTCGTACATCGTGTCGGTCGACATGTCGTACGGCCGGATCGGCGAACCATCTTTTTCACGCGTCCAGTCGTTGTCGGGAAAGAAGGTGCGTCCCAGCAGGTATCGGATCAGACCCATTTTGGGCTGGGCCATCGAGACCACATAACTGCCGGCCGCATACGTCATGCCGTTTTGCAGGCTGAAAGGCTTCGAGGCCTGTTTGACCTCAATGCCCTGCGCCAGCAGCTTGTTGATCATCAAATCGGAGGTCAGCGAATCGTGCTGCGTCGCGGGGATGACGTAGGCCCCCGGTTTGCCGGCCGCGCCACGCTCCGTCTGCCGCTTGCCTTTCAGGTAAGCGTTCCAAAGCACCGTATCTTTGTTGCGGGCGGTGAGATCGAGCGTGGCCCAGGCGGAGACCTTCTGCCGCTCCACGATATCCCGCAGATGCCACCAGCCGCCCTTCCATGGATTCGGGAAGATCGTCTCTTCCTCGTACTTCGGCAGGTTGCGCGCGCCGCCCTGCAGCTGCTCCGGATGCAGGAAAAGAGGCGTCGCCAGCTGCGCCGCGGCGGACTCGGTCAGCATTCCCACAATGTTGTGGAACGGCGTGATCCAGTGAAATCCGAAATGTCCCCAACCCGAATACTGTCCCATGTTCAGCACGCCGGAGAGACCCTGCTCTTCTTCCTTGTAAGCCTGGTGAGCGCCGTACCAGCTCAGCTCGCGCCAAAGCAGGGGATCGGCCATGGGACGCACGGGCTCGGCATAGGGCGGCAGGAAGATGCGCGCGCCGTAAGGGCCCATGCCGTGGTGATCCACATAGGCTTCGGGCTTCCAGTCGGTGAAGAGGATCTTCGCCATGTACCGCGAATCCGGGATGTTCAGCTGGAACGCGTCGCGGTTGTTATCGTGCCCGGCGTATTTCTGATAAAGCCAGGGCGGGTTGCTGCCCTCATACTCGGTGTCGACGTACTTGCGATACCAGTCCGTCACCATGATCTGACCATCCGGATTGAACGACGGAACCAGAATGGAGATAACGTTGTCGAGGATGCGCTGCGACTCTTCGTCCTTGCGCGCCAGCTCGTCATAGGCGAGTTCGGGCGCCATCTGGCTGCCTCCGATTTCGGTGGCATGCATGCTCATCGACTGCACCACGATGGGTCGGCCCTCGGCCATCAGCTTTTTAATTTCCGCTTCCGCAATGCCGCGCGAGTCGCAGATCTGCGCGTTGATCTGTTTGATGCGGTCGAGCCTGGCCATGTTGGCGGGCGAGGTGATGATGACCATCAGGAACGGGTTGCCCTCCGATGTGGGCCCCATGTTCACCACCTTCATCCGTCCGCCGCTTTCCTTCTCGAGCACGCCGAAATATTCGACGATTTTGTCCCAGCGCGCCATCTTGCGGTCGGCGCCCAGCTGGAAACCGAAGAATTTATCGGGCGGCGTGATTTGCGCGGCCGCGGGAAACAGGGACGCGGAGACCAGCAGGGCTGCGGCGCAAAGCAATTTCTTGTAGCTCATGGGGTTTCGTCCAGGATAACTCATTTCACTCGCCTATCCGAATTTCACTCGCCTATCCGAAAGGATGTTCCAGAGAAGGGCTTGGCTCGGTCAGCAGTTCCGCGCCATCCGCCGTCACATGAAGATCGTCTTCCAGACGAATTCCGAACTCGCCTTTTATATAAATGCCGGGTTCATCGCTGAACACCATGCCGGATTTCAGCACCGGGTGCGGAGGCCACCCGTACATATCGTTCTTCACGAGGTAACTCCACTCGTGCATCTCCATTCCCAGTCCGTGACCGACGCGATGCGTGAAATATTTGAAGCCAGGCCCGTAGCCGCCATCCACGATCACCTTGCGGGCGGCGGCATCCACCGCGTCATTGGGCACGCCGGGTTTCGAGGCATCCAGCGCCGCCTTCTGCGCGCGCTGCACCAGCGCGAACACGCGGAGCATTTTGTCGGTTGGTTTTCCCAGCACGAACGTGCGCGTGATGTCGGAGGTGTAGCCTTCCACGCGGCAGCCGTCGTCCAGCATCAGAATCGTGCCTTCGCGGATGGTCTGCGGCGTGCGCGAGCCGTGGGGCGACGCGGTATATTCGCCGATGTTCAGGCTGGCGTTGCCGGCGAAGCCGACGCGGCCGTAGGCTGCCTGGACGAGCGCGCTCACATCACGCTGCGTCATGCCTTCGGCAAGCGCCTTGTAGACGGCTTCATAAACGCGAATGGTGGCCTGTCCGGCGAGGCGGAGGCATTCCACCTCATGCGCGTCCTTGATCATCCGGCATCCGGCCGTGACGGGCGTGGCGCTGACGGACTGGAACGACGGGGCGCCCGCCCGCGCGATCCCGTCGGCAAACACGAACTTGACGGTCTCTTCAATACCGATGCGGCCCCCGCCAATCCTGCGGTCCCGGAGCGTCTGAATCAGCAGCCGGTAGGGACTCTCATCCTCCTGCCACGTGAGGATGCTGCCTTCTTTCGCCAGCGGCGATCCGGCGATCAGTTCCGTGGCGCGATCTTCTTCGAAAGCCGGGCAGACGATGAACGGGTTCGATTTTGCGGGAATGACCAGAGCCCACAGACGCTCCCCGCCGCCCAGTTGCAGGCCCGTGAAGTAGTCCGGCGAGGCGCCGCCCGAGAGCACGATGGCGTCGATCTTCTCCGCCGCCATCAGGGCGCGGGCTCGTTCAATTCGCCCCTCGCGCTCGGCATCGGTGATGGGCCGGGCCAGGCCGGTCATGGGCTGCAGCGCGGCGATGGAAGGCGGCAAAGGGCCGGCGAGCCCGGTTTCGCCCCGGCCGCGGCCCCGTTGCGCCCGGGCGAAGGGCGCGAGACCCGCCGAAGCGGCGCCTGAGGTAAGCAGGAAAGAACGTCTGGAAAGCACAAAACCTCCTCAAATCGAAAGGCCCGGCGGAGGGAGTGGTCTCTGCGTCGTCACGGACGCGGTCTCGCGAACGTTCATTGTACCGATGCGGCGGATACGGCTGGAGCGGCCGGTGTCTTCGCTCCGGTCAGGCCCGTTCGGCCGGCAGCGCCGCTTCCAGCTTCGCCAGACGCGCGTCGATGCGCGAGAGGGTCGATTCGAGCTGCGGCTGAGCCGCCTGGCTGGAGAAGACGGGGTTATTCACCCACCAGTCCATCCCCATCTCTTTGGCTTTGTCCACGGAGCAGATCACGAGGCGAATCTGGATCGAGAGCAACTCGATATCCACCAGCTTGACTTTGATGTCTCCCGCGATGACGACGCCCTTGTCCAGCACACGCTCGAGAACGTCGGACAAGGTGGAACTCTGCATCGAATGTGTAACCGATTGTTGGGGCATGATGTTCTTTCTTCAATTCTCAAAAAAGCTTGCCGAGCGGTCCGAGGTCGAGGTTCAGATCGTCCTCGCCGAGTCCGAACTGCTGTCGCAGGCGTTCGATTTCCTCGGCCTGGCGCATCAGAGTCAGGCCCAGTTGCTCGATCTGTTCCTCGGTAAGGGCGCCGGCGTCGATGCGGCGAATCGCCTGGCGCTCCAGCACCTCGTGCAGCAGCTTGACGACGGTGAGCACCAGCTGGCCCAGCCCGTTTTTGACGCTGTCGGGATCGAGCTCGAGACGGGCCCCGCCGCCGAGCGGATTTCGCCGCGGGCGCAGCCCTTCCTCCTGCTGCATGACCAGAGCGAAGTCGCGAATCGAGTCCGATTCAATCGGGGTCGTGAGAACCGCGTTCATCTCGTTTTTCCTTTTCTCGCGAGATCGAGTTTCAGTCCCGCGCCGCCGGGCGCGTGG
The DNA here is from genome assembly GCA_903851195.1 of uncultured Acidobacteriia bacterium. Taxonomy (GTDB): domain Bacteria; phylum Acidobacteriota; class Terriglobia; order Bryobacterales; family Bryobacteraceae; genus BOG-234. The sequence continues at coordinate 123,032 of CAINNJ010000012.1, read as the reverse complement.
CTCACCGGGTCGGTGAAGTTATCGCGCGCGGTCTGCACCGAGGTCAGCACCAGTTGCAGGCCAAGGTACAGGAGGTCGACATTCGCCACCGAGATGGTGATTTCGCCGACCACGACGGCGCCCTTGTTCAGCACGCGGTCGAGCACCTCACAGACGGAGGCGCGCTGGTCCGCCCCGAGTTCCGCCAGTTCCGGTGTAAATGCGTTTTCCATGTCAGGCCGCGGCCCCTTTTCCCGCGTGGGATTCGCTTGCGTAGAGCTGCCAGCCGAGCCGGTCCGGCAGATCCGGAAGTTCGGCGTCGGACTGGCGGCACACCAGAGTCAGATGGCGATCCGGAAAGCTCCGGCGATACTCGCCGGCCTGCAGCGCTTCTCTTTGCGCCACGCGCGCGCAGAGCGGGCAGGCGCCGGGCGTCGTCATCAGATTCAGGAAGACCACGGGCACCGACAGACTCATCCGGTCGCAGGAGGCCAGCAGATCGCGCGTTTCCTCCAGCGCCATCCGGGTGGGAATTCCCACGGCGTAAAGCGCCGAACGCTCCGGATCGACGAGCAGCGCGCGAAGTTTCTTCAGATTGCGCGAAATGCTCACCAGTTCGTCGGCGAAGTGGGGCAGGCGGAGAAGGCCCTCGTATTTCAGGAAGAGATTGAAGAAATTCTTCAGCCACTCGTTGAGGATTTCAGGCAGTTCCAGCAGCCGGATCAGGTGACCGGTCGGGGCGCAATCGAGAATGAACAGGTCGAAGCTGTCGCCGGCGGTCAGGTCGACGATCCGGGTGAGAGCCATGATCTCGTCGAGTCCGGGGGGCGCCAGATCCATCAGCTTCTCGAAGACGATACGGTCGAAGGTGAGGTCGAAGTTCTTTGAGATGGCCTCGAGAAAGCGGGCCACGTCCGCGGCGTAGCGGGCTTTCAGTTTCTCGAATTCCGCTGTTGCGTCGATTTCGGTTGCCGTCAGATTGGGCAGCAGGTGCCTCATGCGGTTCCCGATTTCGATATGCAGGCAGGCGCTGAGCGAGTGCGCCGGGTCCGTGGAGAAGAGCAGAATCCTCTTCTGAGGGAACTGGCGCGCGAGACGGAGCGCCGTCGCGCAGGAGAGCGTGGTCTTGCCGACGCCGCCTTTGCCGGCCATCAGGAGCAGTCGATATTGGTGGCCGGGCAGTGGCGGAGCGTCCACCACCATGGGCTGAGGAACCAGCGGTTCCGGAAGCGCCACGGGGACGGATTCTTGAGCGACTTCCTGCATCTGGATCGGCCGGCACGCGTCCCAGAAGTGGGTCAGCGGGCCGCCTCCACGAACCTCCTCGGCGAACAGCTCGATGCCCCAGACGGCGGCGGAGCGGCCGGACGTCCCGGCCATTTGCCGGATCAGCGCCTTCTCTGCCCTCGCGGACGCGGAACAGGACGGGCAGGCGCCCGTGCTGTGCAAGCGGTTGAAGACGATGTCGGTCACCGGAATGCCGCGGCTTTTCAGCCGGCAAAGCATACCGGCGGTGACTTCGAAGGCGAGCGGTTCCGCGATGGCGACGGGCACGAACCGGCAGCGGGAGGCGTCATGCAGCAGGCGCTCCATACGCGTGACGGAGGCCTTCCAGTCGGAGACGAAGTTGTCGAGCCGGTCCGGGACGGCGGCCCGGCTGAAGACTTTCCGCATGTAGCGGCGTTTCGCCAGCAGGGCATCGAGCATACCGAGCCAGCGGCGGATCGTTTCCGGGAGAGCCAGCAGGCGAAGGGTGTGCCCTCCGGGGGCGGTATCGACCACGATGCATTCCTGCCGGCGGGCGTCGGCGCGTTCCGCGAGAGTCAGAAACGCCATCAGCTCGTCCATGCCGGGGATGGAAAGATTGAGGAACCGGCTGACGTCTTCGTCGTCGAGGAAGGTGCCGGCCGAGGCGATCTCGCGGAGCATTTCGTCGTTCTGTTCGTGGAAGCGTGCCAGGCATTGCGCGGCGTCCAGTTCCAGAACTTCGAGGTTGGCCGGCGGGATGTGTCCCGCGAGGCTGTCGCGCAGGGAGTGGGCGGGATCGGTGGAGACCAGGAGGATCGGGCGTTCGGGGTTCGCCGCCGCGAGGCGCAGCGCCGCGGCGGTGGCGCAGGTCGTTTTACCTACGCCGCCCTTGCCGCCGAACAGCAGGACCTGCAGGCCGGGTTGTGTGAAGAACGAGGGCAGGCTCATTCGTCCTCCTCCTCCGCTTCGTCGGAGCTTTCTTCGTCAGTATCAGCTTCGTCAGAATCCGCGTCGTCGCCGCTTTCGAGGGCTTCCAGTCGATCGAGCAGCAGCTTTTCCCGCGCATCGAATTCGTCTTCCGCGATGCGCCCGGTTTCGAGTTCCATGTACAACTGCCGCAGACTTTCCGTGACGGACTGGGCTTCGTTCGCCAGTTCCTCGTGCGCCACCTTGTTGATTTCGCGGAAAACCCAGAGAATTCCGTTGACGGGTGAAAGCAGCAGGTCGTCGATAAGGAGCATTACCTCGCCATGTCGATCTCAACGAAATTGTGAGGCGCCCACGGCCCGTTGTAGTCGAAGGTGAAGTTGTTGTCGAACAGCTTGGCGGCTTCGAAGACGGCGTCGGAAAATACGTTCTGGGCGTCCCTTTTTATCAGACAGGCCAGATTCATCACTTCCCGCTCGCCGCGGCAGGGGCTGGCTTTGATTTCCGCGCAGACCGGCATCAGCGCGCGCTTCACGCGGCGCGCATGTTCTTCCCGGTCGCTGGTCAGCAGGCGGTCGAACATCCGGCCCAGCTCAATCTTTTCTTCCTGCGTGAAGCCGACGCGCGCGCCGACCAGGCGGTCGCGGGCCACCCGAAGCTCCGGATGAACGTTCACGAAATACTCGAAGATATTCGGCACGTCCCATCCGACGCGAAGTCCCATCTCCACCTTGCCCTCGACCCGGTGCAGTTGCTGTTCGAAAACGCGGCGGTTCTTCGAGAGGATCCGGTGAATTTCACGCGGGCCCGCCGCGAGCGTGGCAAACGCCATCGGCAGCGGCGACGTGGCCTGCATCAGCGAGCGCAGCACGGCCTGATGAGCGGCCAGGTGGGCGCGTTCCGGCCTTATTTTGGTGCGGTCGCAGTCGCTGACCACGGCGGCGATGTTGCCGTCGTCGATGGTATAAACGTCGCCGGCGTCGATGCCGAGCGCGGAGTAACCCCGGGCCTCGCCGCTCGATACGATGGCGTAAAGATACTTCCGTCCCGCGGCAACCGGGGTGGCGTTTTTTTCGGCGGGCGTGTCGGTTACGGCCGTCCCGCTGAGTTCGACTTTCATAAGACTTTCCTTCCCGACGAGATTTGGATTCTGGCGCCGTGACGCCGCCACATTTCTTCGATCCACGCCCGGCGCTCCAGCGCGTTCGACAGGCGAATCTCTTCGCGCAGCGCGGCCGACGCGGCCACGTGCCGGAGCGGCACTCCGGTCGAAGCCGCGCAGGCGCGGAAGTTGTTGCGATGCCGGCTGGTGCGGATGTGCGGGCACGTTCTGATGGTCAGCATGGGGTCTCCTCCCGCATTCCGGATCAGTAGCGGATTTTGAACCCGCCGCCGTTTCGTTTCGGCGTGGGTTTTACTTCGAGCCGCGCCATTCCGGACGAGGCGCCTCGGGCCGGAGTTCGCGACGGCGGGGCGGGTTCGCCGGACACGGTCTGCAGCAGCTCCGCCTTCGCGGCCTCGATTTCGCGCAGCCGCGCGTCGATCATCGCGATCCGCTGGCTGGCGCTTCTGCGTTCGGCGTCCCGGCGCGCCTTCTCCATTTCAAGGCAGGTGATCTGCATGTAGCTTCGGTACGCGAGCGAGCCTTTGTCCACCCGGCCGGAGAGCGTCCGAATTCCCGTCAGTCCTCTTGTCGGCGTTGCCATCGCGTTACTCCTTGACCCGGCCGGAATGGCGGGCCGACGTCTTGCGGGCGCCGAGGACCGGGACGCAGACTTTCGCCATGGCTTCCTCGATCTTGTCGGGCATCAGCGACTCGCCGTCCCGCGTGACCTTCGCCGTGTCCGAGTTGAGCACGTCGCGGCAGACCCAGTGGAAAACGGGGTCTCCCAGACTGGCATGCGCGTGCTGTCCCGCTAGAATGCGGGCGATCGCGATGGTGGCGCGGACCGTCGGACGGTGGTTGTTGACGCCGGTGCCGCGCAACTCACGGACCAGATCGACCACGATCTCCATGTCCTCGCGCGGCAGACCGGACTTCGCCATGCCGATCCGGATTTCGGTCTCTTTGTCGAAGTTCCCGAGATTCAGCGTGATCATCCGGTCCATCAGCGCGTCCTGCGTTTTGTGCACGCCGGCGTACTCTTCCGGATTGGAAGTGAAGATGGCGCGGAATTCCGGATGCACTTCAAGATATCCCTGGCCGCTGCGGCCGAGTTCGGGCAGGTTGAGGATCTTTTCCTCGAGCACGCTCAGCAGGGCATTGTTGGCTTCCGGCCGGGACCGGTTGAACTCGTCGTAGATGAGCGTGTTGCCCTGCGCGCACGCCGTTGTGAGACGGTTGTCCACCCAGAGCGAATTCATATTCTCTTCCGTCTTGAGCACGGAGTGAATATAGTTGTCGACCACCTTGGAGCGCCGGTAGCCGGCATCCTTGCCGATCAGATCGGAGCTGCCGAACTCGTCGTCGCCGTGGACCAGCGTCACGGGGCGGCCAAGGCGGGAGGCGACGTGAAAGGCGAGCGTCGTTTTTCCGGTGCCGGCGGGGCCCGCGAAGTGAACCGCATAACCGGCCTCGAGATAGGCCATGGCGCGTTCGGTCAGCGTCTGTATGTGGACGGTCGCCACAAACTCCGCGCTGGCTTCGGGCGTTACATTGTCGCCTTCCGCTTGCACTCTGACCACTCCGCCCGCTTCTTTGTTCTCTGTCTGTATCATCCGGATGACTCTTTCTTGTGACGGTCGGTAAGAACGCTTGACGCGGCTAGTTCGAGCCTTGTCTTTTGTGTTTCCTGTGATGGCGGGCTCCGGACCTGTCGGGCTCTGGTCCCGGCTGACCGGCGGGTGAATCCGGTTCGTGTTCCGAAGCTTCGGGCGCTTCGGCGTCCAGGCGCGCTTCTTCTTCAGCCCTGGCTTCTTCGGCGAGCCGGCGAGCCTGCTCGGCCTTCTCCAGAGCCTCGGCTTCTTCGGCCTGTCTGCGCTCCTGCTCGGCCTTCGCCAGCGCCTGGGCTTCTTCCGCCTGCCTGCGCTCCTGCTCGGCCTTCGCGAGCGCCTGCGCTTCTTCCGCCTGCCTGCGCTCCTGCTCGGCTTTCGCCAGCGCGTAAGCTTCTTCGGCGCGCCTGCGTTCGAGTTCCTGCGCGGCCAGGCGATGCATCTCCGCCGCGCGGCGCTCACTCGCGGTGGGACCGAACCAGGAACGATGCGCCCGTGCCCGGTCCCGAGAAAACGACGTTCGCAGGGCCATCACAGCCGCGCGCCTCTCGGCCGACTGACGCTGCAACTCCGTCCCGGCAAGCGAACGTTTCCGGCGCAGCGCGTCAATCTCTTCCCGCAGCCGCCCCATTGAATCCGTTAATATGCCCATTTTTGTGTCCTCCCCGCGGCGACTTTATCCGTGAACTTAGTCAATCAACCGTGAACTTAGTCATTCAACAATGCAGAGGCGGCGCGGGAGTACTGCAGGGCGCCCGCGCCGCCTCACACTAGGAACCTCTGCCCGCCCAGCCTCTTCGGGCGCCCGCAAGATCATTGCGAACATCCAGGCACTGCCGCTGAACCGAGCGCCTGAGTTCGTTCAGATTCGCCCTCCGTTCAGCGGCGTTCTGTTTGGCGAGTTCCATCCGTGAGCGGTTGAAGTGAGCACAAAGGTCGGACACAGCAGTCCTCCGGCCTTCGGTATCACGGCGCAACTGTTTCACCATGCCCTCGCGCGATCTGCGCAGTCCGACGATCTCGCCGCACAGCCGCGTCATGTCATCTGCCAGCATAAGAGCCAATTCTCCTTTTCCTTACGATTGAAGTTTCGAAGCCCCAAACTCCCGAATGGCCGGGGCCGTTTAGCCGGTTTCGCCATTCGGGAGGGAGGAGGAAATGCATTCAACCTGCCTGAGCTCCGGCGGTAAGCCGGAGAAGCGAGGTCTATGCCGGAGCAGCGGCGCTGGCGGTCAGGCCAATCGCTTCGGCGTACTTCAGATACGTTTCCACCGAGGCGATAACAACACGCGCTTCCACCGAGAGCAGTTCAATGCCAACGAGTGAAACTTTGACCCAGGCGTCGATGACGATGCCTTTGTCCAGGATGCGGTCGACCACTTCCGCCAGGCTCGACGAATCAGTGGATTTATTTACCTTTGCCATTGTTTTGTTTCTCCTTTGTCAGTCCAAGGGCCTTTTCCTTGTGCCCTCGCTGTACTCTCTAGCACGCTGGCGGCCATAATTTCCGGCTCCTTTCCGGACTTCGGATCTCGTTGATTTTAAAGGAATATGGCTAAGGAGAGATGAGAAAAACCGGACGAGTAAGATCGGAACGCCCGGGATATATGGAAATGAATCCATAGAATGCATTCCCGCATCAGCTTAAATCGGCGAAATTATAAGGAGGCCAGGGTCCGCTCAGGAGTATCTTCACTTCCGGCAGGGAAATCGCGCGGGCTTTCTCCATGAATTGGCCGGCGCCCGATCGGGGAACCAGATAATACAGGGAAACGAGCGCGCCGCCGGCGGTGGACGAATACTCCCGGCGCTCCGCGATGAAGGCGCCTTCGAGCAGAGCGCTAACCGCGTCCGCCGCTTTTACATGCCGGGGAGAGGGCGCCGCGCCGGAACCATGCCGTGCGCGCGCGGACGCCAGATAGCCCGCGCCTGGGGACAGCGGCGCGGCGGACGCGGCGGGCTCCGCAACGGGGACCAACAGGCGAATTCCCATCTCCGTCATTCCGTGCAGAGTCCGCAGCAGCGCCGCGTAATGCGGGCCGTTTTCCTCGAGCAACCGCACGACGGCTTCCTCGCTCGCCATGACGCATCCGTAACGCAGGGGAATTACATCATGGGATGCATGGAATGTTCGGATAACTTCCGCGAATGCAAGTAATTCAGCAGTATTCGGTGAAGTTTCGTCAGCGGGCGGAGTATCGAGCGCGATCGCGATGAGGCCGTTCGGGGCCGCGACCCGGTAAGTTCCGGGCGGCGCGGGCGGCTTCCCCGCGCGGCCGTCGAGAATGCCGCCGTCGAGAATGCAGCAGAGAAGTGGCTTCATGTACCCGAAGCGCGAGGCAGCGCCGGGGCGAAACTATAGGGGGGCCACGGACCCGTCAGCACAAGAGCAAGACCCGCGACGGGACCTTCGCCGTTCAGGGCATCCACGGCGGCGCGGAAGGCCGTCAGAGAAGAGGGAGAGAGAAGGAAGGCCCAGTTAAAGAGAACTTCCGCGCCGGGGTCGGCCGGGGCCGGGCAGCGCCGTTCGCGGGACGCGGAAGAAAGGGCCCCGAGGGTGCGGGCGGCGCGCGCGCAGAACTCTCTGAGCCGCGCCTTCGAGTCCCGTTCGAACTGCAGCTGAATGCGCTTCTGTTCGAAATAACGAAGGCCGGGAGAGGATGGCTCCGGCAGCGCTCCGGATGGCGCCTGCAATCGCGACTCGGCGGATTTGAAGAGGCCTTTAACGGCCCACTCCCGCCGGTCGCCGAGCCCGTTGAGAAACCCGCCGATCGCCTGCTGGTGTTCGAGGACGAAGCGCCGCAGACTGGCCGCATCGGAGAACAGTGTCGCGAAGGGGGCCGGCAACACCGGCCCCTCGCGCATCACGGCTTCGATGACGGCCTCATGGGAGAGCACGCGGGGTGCGAGCCAGGCGAGATCCTGCTGGCGCGCCTCTGCCTCTTCTCCGCAAAAATCCGCGAGACGGACCTCGCTGAACACAGCGGCAAAGTCGCCGCACTCACAAACTCCGGCGCCGGGAACCGCGACGCCGGCCGTTGTCGCCGGCGTCAGGCAGTAGAGATAACAGGCGGTCCCGGCCCCCGCCTCAGTCATGACGCGCGCGCACTTCTTCGAGCGCGAGCTGGAAATCGGCCGGGCCGATCAGCGCCGGCGCCAGGGACTCGGAGTCCGCCACCCTTGCGGCCACCGCGCGGCGCACCGCGCACAACGCGGCCCGGGTGCAGGCGCTTTGGACGTCCGCGCCGCTGAAACCTTCGGCCTGCGCAGCCAGACCGGCGGCCGAGATGCCGGGGGCGAGCGGCTTGTTCCGCATATGGACTTCGAAGATCTGGCGGCGGCTCTCCATGTCCGGCAGCGGGATCTCAACAATCTCATCGAAGCGCCCGGGACGCAGAATGGCATCGTCGAGCATGTCGCGGCGATTGGTCGCGCCCAGCACGAGCACGCCCTTCAACTCCTCCACCCCGTCGAACTCGGTAAGAAACTGACTGAGCACCCGCTCGGCCACATGCCCGTCCGAGCCGCCTTCGCTGCGCGCCGGGGCGAGCCCATCGATCTCATCGAAGAAGATGATGCAGGGCGCCGCCTGCCGGGCTTTGCGGAAGATGTCGCGCAGACTCCTCTCCGATTCGCCGACGTACTTGGAAAGCAGCGCCGGCCCTTTAACGGAGATAAAATTCACCCGGCTCTCGGTGGCAATGGCTTTCGCGAGCAGCGTCTTGCCGCAGCCCGGAGGCCCGGTGAGCAGGATCCCTTTCGGCGGGCGCACACCCGCGCTGGAAAACAGCGCGGCGTACTGCAGCGGCCATTCCACGGCCTCCCGCAGCTTCTGTTTGACCTGCAGCAGGCCCCCGACGTCGTCCCAGCGGACATCCGGCACTTCCACGAAGACCTCCCGCATGGCGGAAGGCTCCACCTCGCGAAGAGCCTCCAGGAAGTCCTCTTTGGTAACTTCGATGGTGGCCAGCAGTTCGTAAGGAATGCGCGCCACCGCGAAGTCGATCATCGGCATGATGCGGCGCAGGCAGATCATGGCGGCTTCGCGGCAGAGCGCTTCCAGATCGGCGCCGACGAAGCCGTGCGTGATCTCGGCCAGCTGGCCGGCATGCACGTTTTCGGCGAGCGGCATGCCGCGGCTGTGGATGGAAAGGATCTCTTCGCGCCCGTTGCGGTCGGGCACGGGGATCGTGATTTCGCGGTCGAAGCGGCCGGGCCGGCGCAGCGCGGGGTCGATCGCGTCCGGCAGATTGGTGGCAGCGATCACGATCAGTTGCCCGCGTTTCGAGAGGCCGTCCATCAGCGCGAGCAACTGTGCCACCACACGTTTTTCCACCTCGCCCACGGTGGATTCACGGCGCGGCGCGATGGCGTCGATCTCATCGAGAAAGATGATGCTGGGGCCTTTGCGGGCGGCCTCTTCGAAGATCTTGCGGAGATGCGCTTCGCTTTCCCCGTAGAATTTATGGATGATCTCGGGTCCGCTCACCGAGAAGAAATTGGCGTCGGTTTCGTGTGCGATGGCACGCGCGATCAGCGTTTTCCCGCAGCCTGGAGGACCGTGCAGCAGCACGCCTTTCGGCGCATCGATGCCGAGCCGCTCGAACACCTCGGGATAGCGCAGCGGCAGCTCGATCATCTCGCGGATGCGGTGGAGCTGCGGTTTGAGTCCCCCGATGTCTTCGTAGCTGGTGGAGCGCGCGGTCCGGCCTTCGCTTTTTTGCGGGCTGCCGATCACCAGCTGCGTGGTGGGATTGATCATCACCGCGCCCGGCGGCGTGGTGCTTTCCACCTGAAAATCGGCCCAGCGGCTGCCGAAGAGCGTGGCGCGGATGCGGCTGCCCGCGCGCACGGGCAGGCCGTCCAGCAGGCTGCCGATGTAATCGAGGTCGCGGTCGGAGGGCCGGGTGTTGACGGGCGCCAGCACCACGCGCTCGGCCGGACGGCAGGCGATCCTGCGCACCGTCACCAGTTCATCGAGCGCGGCGCCCGCGTTTTCGCGCAACAGACCGTCGATCTGAATGCGGGACTGGCCTCGCAGGTCCTTATGGACCGGCATCGCCTTGCACACGGCCGCGCGCTTGCCGGAGATCTCGACGATATCGCCGACCGCAATCTGCAGCGTTTCGAGATCGGCGGGACCCATCCGGGCGATACCCCGGCCCACGTCTTTACTGAGCGCTTCGGTGACTTTGAGTTTCAGCGCGGGAACTTCCGGTCGTTCGGCAGGCATATGCTAATTTCCGCACCGGATCTCGACAACGCCGTTGTTGCAGGTCACCTGGATCTTTTCCGGAGCGGAGCTCGCGGGCAGAAGGACCTCTTTGCGGTACTTCTTATCGCCGTGCTCGGCGACGATGGTCAGCACGTCGCCCTCGACCGTAATCTGCACATCCGCGGCCGCGATGCCGGGCATTTCCGCCACCACCAGCACGTGATCGTCTTCCTCGAAAATATCGACGGCCGGCTCGCGCACTTCCTGCACCACCGTGCGGCCGGATTCGCGGTCCTGCCGGATGTTGCCGAACGGTTCGACGCGCGGTTTGTCGCCGCCGAGGCCCACCTTGACGGTGAAGCCGTAAATGCCTTTCACGTCCTTGCCCGATCCGGTAAGCTCGCCGGTCTGCGAGAGCTGTTCGCCGGTTTCGGCCAGGTGTCCCAGCTTTTCGATCAGCTCTCCCAGTCCTTTGAGGATGCCGCCGGCTCCGCTTTCAAAGCCGCCGGAGGAATTGCCGTCAGTGCGCTTTTTACTCATGAACTCCCTCTCCCGATTCGTCGTGCACGAAATCGATTCCGTATTCCTTGACCTTCGAGTGCATCGTCTTGTAATCGACATGCAGCAGACGCGCGGCCTTGGCTTTGTTGCCGCCGCTGCGCTGCAGCGCCTGGACGAGCACCCTGCGCTCCAGGCAGGCCGTACTGCGGCGCAGGACATCGCGCAGCGGCAGCCCCTCCCAGTCCGTACAGGCGCTCCGCCCGGGCACGGCGCCGTGAGCGGACGAAGTCTCCGCGCCATCGTGCGGCAGGCAAAGTTGTTCTTCCCCGATCAGGTCGTGGCTGAGCAGAACGGCGCGGCGAATGACCGAGCGAAGCTGCCGCACATTGCCGGGCCATTCATAGGCCAGCAGGGCGTCCTCCGCGGCGGACGAGAAACCCTGCACATTCTTGCCGAGTTCGGCGTTGGTCATGGCGAGGAACCGGGCGGAAAGAAACGGAATGTCGTCCTTCCGGCGGCGCAGCGGTGGAATCGAAATCGTGAAGTCGTTGAGCCGGAAGTAGAGATCGCTGCGAAACGAGCCCCTCCGGCAAAGCTCTTCGATATCGCGGTTGCCGGCGGCCAGCACGCGGATGTCGACGCCGATGGACTTCCCGCCTCCCAGGCGATGCATCGTTCGCTCCTGCAGCACGCGCAACAGTTTCGCCTGCGCGCCCATCGACAGGTTCGCGATCTCGTCGAGGAACAGTGTGCCCCCGCGGGCGATCTCCAGTTTCCCTGCCATCTGCTGGTCGGCGCCGGTAAAAGCCCCGCGCTCGTGACCGAACAGTTCGCTCTCGATCAGCGCGTCGGGAATGGCGCCGCAATCCACCGCGACAAAGGGGGCCGCGTGGCGCAGACTCTCCCGGTGGATCGCCTGTGCGACCACCTCTTTTCCCGACCCGGTCTCGCCGAGAATGATGACGCTGAAGTTCGCCTTCGCCACCAGTTCGATGGCGGCGATTACTTTGGAGATCGCCTCGCCGGGCCCGAAAGTCTCGCGCAGAGAAAGCGAGCCCGCGCAGGAGGAATCCGCGCGATTCGGGGAGGGAGCGGCCCGCGTGGAACGGCGCTCCTGCAGAGCTCGCTGCACGACGCGGATCACGTCCTCATGATCGAAGGGTTTGCGCAGGTAGTCGTGCGCGCCGGCCCGGATCGCCTGGACCGCGCCGGGCACGTCCGCATAAGCGGAGATCAGGATGGCGGGCAGATCCGGCTCGATTTCACGTGCCCTCCGCATCACCTCGATGCCGTCCATTTCCGGCATTCGGAAGTCCACCAGCAGTACGTCCGGCCTGACTTTTCGCACCAGTTCGAGCGCCTCGCGCCCGCCCCCGGCCTGGATGGGACTCAGACCTCTGCGCGATAACAGGTGGGCCAGCATTCTGACGATTTCCGGATCGTCGTCCGCAATTAGAACCTTGCCTTCGTTCGGCGTACCTTGCCCCCTATTTGCCGCTGCTGCCTGCCAGCGGGTAGTGCACGGCGATCCCCGGAGGGAGCCACCGCCCGATTTTGTGTAACATCCCGATCAGCAGGATGGCTGTTTCTCCCGCAAGGAGAGTCTGGTCGATACGTTCCGCGATAAACCGGTCGCGGCGGTCGAGCAGGCTGTCGCGCAATCGGTCCTTGCCTCTTCCGGCGACCGCTCCGGGAGCGAACGCGGCGAGCGCGAGCCGGTACTCCTCGACCAGCAGTTCGGGCGACTCGGTGCCCATCAGCACCGCCCCGCGCGCCTGGAGTTTCAGAAGCAGCGCATAGTTCCGGCTTCCCGCTTCGGCCAGTTCCGTGACAATCTCGGTTTCCCGGCCGCACACCGCGAGGCCATCCTGGTAAACGCGGACAGATTGAAGATTATCCGGCAGCTTATTCAGGAAAGACTCGATTTCATCCCACAAACGCTGCACGCGGGCAGCGGCACGGGCGGCGCCGGACTGGCCGATCGCCGAGGCCTTCGCTCCGGCAATGGAGGTGCCGAGGCTGCCCATGTCCACCTGCGTATGCACGATCGGAAGATAGAGCAACTCCCGATCGCGCCCGGAGATGTCTCCATATATCATTCAGATCCTGCCTTTATTTACGGGCAAAACAGGGACATTCCGCCCTGCCCGTGACAACTGCCGCCCGTTTGTTTCAGCACTCCAAAACCGGATTATATAACATCGGAGCGGCCATTACCACGCGAAATGGCCCGCAACGGCAAATACTATCCAAAATCAGCATTTTAGTGTAGACATCCGGGACAAAGACTTGTCTTTTTTGCCTGGTTTGGGCTTTACTTTGTCTGAACTTTGCGGTCACACTGACAAGTGTCTGCCCGGCGCCCCGACATAGCCGTAAATACGCCCGATTTAGTCAGGGCTTTTCATGTTATGCCGGCCGGCGCGGACAGCATCCCGGGAGGAACACGCAATGCCGGTTGTCCCCGAAGAAGTCGTCCCCGGAAAAGACGGCGGTCCACAACCGGCCGTCGGGCTGGGCTTGTTCCATGACAACCCGCTGCCGATGTGGATCTGGAGTTTGCGGACATTCGCCATCCTCGCGGTGAATGAAGCCACCGCCGCGTTTTATGGCTACACGCGTGAAGAACTGCTGGCCATGACGGTCAGACAACTGCATGCGGAGGGCGATTCGGCCGGCTTGTCCGGCCTCGCCCGCATCCCCTCGGCTTCCGAAGCGAGAGAAGTCTGGCAACACCGGAAGAAGGACGGCAGCCTCGTGTGCGTCGAGGCGGTCCGTTCCCTCGTTCGCCTCGGCGAGGAAGCCGCCTGTCTGACCATCGCCACCGGCGCGGGCGCGAGAAACTCACCGGAAGGGCTTTATCGGTTCCTGACGGATGCGATTCCGACGTCGGTTCTGCTGATCGACCAGAAACTGCGCGTGGTTTTCGCGAACCGGAATTTTCTGGAGAAATCCCGCCGCACCGTGGAGACGACGGTGGGAAAGCGGCTGAGCGAAGTCTTTCCCGAGATCATCCTTTCGGAGATGGGGCTGGAACAGCAGATCCGAAACGTGTTCGCCAGCAGCCATCCCACCAGGGGCCAGCACCTGACTTATCGCGCTCCCGGCGTGCCCATTCGGGTCTACCGTTACAGCGTGCTCCCGGTCGACTGGGGAGACAAGGTGGACAATGTGCTGTTCGTTCTCGACGACGTTACGGAGCGGACGCGTCTGGGCGAAGAGATCCGGCTGATGGAACGTCACCTGGCGAGCATTGTGGAAAGCGCCAGCGACATGGTGGTTTCCACCGATATCCACGGCGATATTCTGACCTGGAACCGAGCGGCGCAGTCGATTACCGGTTATGCGATCGCCGAAGTGAAGGGACGGCCCTTTTTCGATTCCTGCGATCCCGCCGCCGCGGACCGTCTGCGTCAGTTGTTCTGCGTGGGCGCGGACCGCGAAAGATCGGGGCGCATCGAAAGCGACGTCAAGACCCGGAACGGGGGCTGGCGGCCGGTCTCCTGGGTGGTCTCGCGAATGATCGACGACAACATGCGCACCGTCGGCTTCGTGGCGGTGGGGCGGGATCTCACCGAGCAGCGCAAGTTCGAACTGCAGTTGCTGGAGTCGCAGAAACTGGCGTCGCTGGGCGTGATGGCGAGGGGAATCGCGCATGAGATCCGGACTCCTCTGGCGGTGGCCTCCTCGGCCGCGCAGTTCCTGCAGGAAGACGACGTCAGTCCCGAGTTCCGCTCCGAATGCGCGGAGAAAATCCATCGCGGCATTCACAAAGCCAGTTCGATCATCGAAAACCTGCTCCGGTTCGCGCATCCCTCGCCGGACAGAAACAAGACGCCGGTGCGTATCGAGGATGTCGTGAACGAGGCCGTCACGTTTCTGGACAACCAGGCAAAGATTCAGAAGGTCGATATCCGCACCTGCTTTCCCGACAAATCCCTTCGCGTGCTTGGCGTGCCGAGCCTGCTCGAGCAGGTGTTCGTCAACCTGTTTCTGAACGCAATGAACGCCATGCCGGAGGGTGGGGCGATCGGCATCTCCGCCGAGGAGAGCGGGGGCGATGTACTGATTCACGTCTCCGACACCGGGGTGGGCATCTCGCCGGAGGATCAGGACAAGATCTTCGATCCTTTCTACACCAAAGCGCCGCCAGGCAAGGGCATCGGGCTTGGCCTGTCGATCTGCTATTCGATCGTGGACCAGCACCGGGGCGCCATCAGCGTGGAAAGCCGGAGCGGAAAAGGTACCATCGTCACGATGAGACTGCCTCTGCTGCACACTGCCGGGCCTTACACCGCCGGGGACGCGCCGGGATGAGTCTGGCGGACCGCATGATTCTTGTGGTCGACGACGATTCCGATATCTGCTGGGCGCTGCAACATCTGCTGGAAAAGCTGGGGGCGCGCTGCGTCCAGACGCACGATGGACGCAGCGCGCTGGAGGCGGTGCGCCTGTACGACTTCGACCTGGTGCTGGTGGACGCCAAGCTGCCCGACATGAACGGGCTCGATCTGGGAGAAACCATCCGCAACGCCGCGCCTCTGGTGAGGGTTCTGGTGGTTTCCGGCTACTTTTATAAGGACGACCCCGTTATCCAGGCCGCTCTGGCGCGGGGCTCGATCCGCGGGTTTGTCGAGAAGCCGTTCTCGCATGCGTCGATTGTAAGGGCGATGGAGACGGCGCTCAACCCGGCGCGCCAGTGAAGGCGCGCCGCGCACCAACCATCAACAAAGCCGCCAATTTCCACAGCGCGGAGTTCACAGCCTGAGCCGGAGCGCTGCGCGCACCCAACGCGGGTGGGGGTTCCACACAACGTGGAGTCGGGTCGCCCTCTGCTCAACGGTCGCATTCAGCGTGCGGAACAAGCGGTATCTCCCTGCGAAGCCCGTCCCAGGGGATCATTATCCTTGCCCCCGCGCATCTGCATCGATTGCTCGCCCCTCCTTGTGCGGAGCGCCGGAGTAAAAACGTATCTCCACCACTGGCTCGCAGCCCTGCGCGCCATGCATCCCGAACGCATACAAACCTTTCTCGAACCGCCCGGCAAAACACTTGACCACGGTGGCGGACCGGGTGTTCATCCGGCCCGCCTGGCAGCTCTCCAGCTGGTGAATCGCCTTCCGTCTGCCTGCACCGCTCTCTTCATGCAGAAGCCCGAAATCCTGCACATATCGAATCTTCTGCGCAACTGTCTGCAGGCTCCCATCGTGTCCGCGACCATTCACGACCTGACGGCGTGGATTACGCCGCAGTTCCATCGCACAGCGCAGGTCACTGCGGACAAGGCCTTTGCGAGTCGTGTGGGGCGCCATGCGCGCGGCCTGATCGCAGTTTCGGAAAATACACGGCAGGATGCAATCCGCCTGCTCGGTACCGCTGAGCAGTCGATTCGCGTCATTTACCCGGGAGTGCCCGACTCCTACTTCTCCCCGAACCCGGCCGAAGCTTCGCGCGCCTCGCAGACCCTCGGGCTGACCACTCCGTACTTTCTCTTCACCTCGACCATAGAACCGAGAAAAAACGTGGACACGTTGCTTGACGCCTGGGCGTCGTTGCCGCCCGCCTTCCACCGCGACAACCAACTCGTGCTGGCTGGAATGCCCGGCTGGAATTCTGGCGGCACGATGCGGCGGCTGGCGCAACTGGCACGTGAACGTTCCGGTGTTCGATACCTGGGCTACGTCCCCGAAGGTCTTCTTCCGGGCCTCACCGCAGGTGCCCAGGCGCTGCTTTATCCCAGCTACTACGAAGGATTCGGGTTGCCCGTGGCCCAGGCGATGGCCGCGGGGTGCCCGGTCGTCACTTCCCACGTTTCCTGTCTGCCCGAGGTTGCCGGCGGCGCGGCCCTGTTGATTGATCCCGCGAGTGAGTCGGACCTGGCCTTCGCCATCCGCAACGTCCGCGAGTCGGCCTCCCTGCGGGAGCGCCTTGTGGATGCCGGACGCAAGCGCGCACAAGCCTTCACGTGGAGGAAGGCGGCGGAGTTGTCCTTTCAGTACTTCAACGATCTCGCGGGTTGACGCCCGCCGCGCGCGCCAGTTCCGCCAGGGTTAGCGTAGCTGCATGATTCCAATCGAAAAGCCGCGCCTGCGCCGGTCCCGCGATCGCCGCGCGCGCCCGGAACTCCGCGTCGCCGGTAATTCGTTCCAGTGCGCCCGCGATCGCGGGAACGGATCCGGGATCGAACCGGATCGCGGCGTCCCCGGACAACTCCCGGAAAACAGCGATATCCGAACACGCGGAGGGAAGGCCGGACGCCAGTGCCTCCATCAGTGGCAATCCAAAACCCTCGAACAGGCTCGGCGCCACGAACGCGTCGGCATTCGCGAAGAGTTTGTGAACCTCGGTTCGGGGAATCCAGCCGGTGAGAACCACACAGTCGGCGATGCCAGGTTCACGGACTCGCCGTTCGATCGTTACCGCCGCGAAGCCCCGCAGCCCGATTATTACCAGCCGGTATGACGGCCGTGACTCCCGGAACACCTGAAACGCCTCCAGCAGTCGCTCAATGTTCTTATGCGGATGAAGCGTCGACACCGTCAGAACATAGCGGTCCTCCACCGGTTCCCGTTCTTCCGTTCGGAAGAACTCACGGTCCACACCGTGCCGAACCACGCATGTCTTCGCCGCGGAGCCGGGAAAATAGAAATCCAGATCGCTCGCGGTATTTGCCGACACCGCGATCAACCGCCGCGAACGTCTCACAGCGGCCCATAGCATGAGCTTCCAGAATGGCAACTCATGCCGCCGGAAGAACTCCGGATGCCGTCTGTGCTGCAGGTCATGGAACACCGTTACCGACGGACACAGCGCCGCAAGTGGACCGGTATACCCGGGATTGAAAACGACATCGATCCGATGGGCGTACAGGCGCCACGGCAGACACACCTGCTCATACACGATCCGCCACGGCCGAAACCTTGCCAGCACATTGCACGGGACGAAATGGAATCGCGGCGAGACAGGCATCAGGTCGCGGCCGGTCTCCCGATTCGCGAAGACAAAATACTCGTTGACCGTATCCACCGATGCAAGAGCGGCCAGCAGGCTGCGCAGGTAGATCTCCGTGCCCCCCACCCCGCCCGGAATTAAAAATAACGCGTTCACGCCGATACGCACTGGCGTCAGTTTTCGGGAGGCAGTTTCGCCAGCCACGCAGTCGCGACGGCATTGGAAGGGTCGATCGCAAGTGAGTGCCGGAAATCCGCTCGCGCTGCCGCAACATCGTTGGTTGCCAGGCGGGCGACTCCGCGAAACGCATACGCAGCGGCATTGTTCGGATCCAGCCGCAGTGCCTTCCCGAACGCAGTCAGCGAACCCTCCAGATTTTCATGGAGCGCCTCCAGATACCCGATACGGGTATAAAGGTCCGAAGCTGGTTTGCTGTCCGCCAGCCGGCGGTAGATCTCCAGCGCCAGATCCGGCTGCGAACCACACTCATAAGCGGAGGCGAGATTTCGTCCATCCATATCGTTCAGCCCTTCGATCGCGATCACAGCCTTATAATCCCGCGCGGCGCCGCCACAGTCGTGGAGTAACATCCGTGCCGTGCCGAGACTGGCATGGGCGCGGGAGTTCCGCGGATTCTTTGCAACTGCATCTTCCCAAAGCGACACCCCGCCGGACCAAACCAAACTCCGCGCATGCGTCACCGCCGCGAGCGCGAGCAGCACGGCAACGCCCGAAGGCACGGCGAATCCTGCGGGAATCCGGATCCTGTGCGCCACACCGGCGAGGGCCAGACTCAGCCCGATGATCGGCAGGTACATCCGTCGCTCCGCCATCGCGTCCTGCAGCGGAATAACCGAAGAACTGGGCGCCAGCCCGATCAGGAAAATTACAAGACCGAAAGAAACCTCCCGGGCGCGTTTGTACGACCACACGATTGCGGCAATCAGCATCGCGAAACCCGCGACGCACACCCAGGCCTGCGGATCCCGGAAGGACGACAACGGGATCTGCCAGTCGACGTTCTGCCCCGCGGGCGCGAGGAAAAGCCGGCCATAAAGCAGCACAACGCGGCACTGCGTCAGCGCATAAGCGGCCGGACTCGCCCCGATCCCAAAGCCCGCTGACCGGGAATCGGCCAGGCGG
The DNA here is from genome assembly GCA_903851195.1 of uncultured Acidobacteriia bacterium. Taxonomy (GTDB): domain Bacteria; phylum Acidobacteriota; class Terriglobia; order Bryobacterales; family Bryobacteraceae; genus BOG-234. The sequence continues at coordinate 104,356 of CAINNJ010000012.1, read as the reverse complement.
CGCAAAATCAGGAACACAGCGCCGCAGGATGCAAGCATTACCGGAACATACAGTACCCGCCGCTTCCGAAGCTGCACCGCGATGCCCCCCTCGTTCCAGTAAATGTCCGTGGCAACGAGCAGGGCCACCACACAAATCCCGCTTTCTTTCGTGAGCACCGCGGCCATCGTGCAGGCCAGAATCAGGGCTGCCTTTCCGGGTCCCGTGTTTTCCCCAAACCGGCGCAAGAAGACCAGCCACGCGGAGAGAACAAAGAACGCACAGAATACTTCAGAGCGCCCCGCAATATAATCCACGGACTCGGTTTGCAATGGATGCAGCAGGAAAATCCCGGCCCCGAGAAAAGCGGTCCATCTTGTCTCTTCGGAGGGAAAAGCCATCCTGAGCAGACGCCCGAGAATCCGCCAGACCAGTGCGGCCGCGATTAAATGCAAAGCTATGTTGACCGCATGGTAGGAGTAAGTGCCCGGCCCTGAATAAAGATAATTAGCCCAATAGCTTCCCATCAGAACCGGTCTTACCCCGCCGATCCAGAACTGCGCGGGCATCAGGGACGCTTTCGGATCCGCAAAAGGCAAGTGAAAATCGTCGAAAACAAACGGACCTTGCAGGGAAGGCGCATACACGAACACAGCGAGCGCCATGCCAGCCAATAACAGGGGCCACGAGGCAAGGCCGGTGGCAGTCGAAACCGCGGGCACCGGTCGGGCCGCGCGCTTACTCGCCCTCGAAGCCATGCCGCGCAACGGGCCCGATCGGGATGCCGAACCGGACAGAATTCACAAAAATACCCAGCAAAACGTGCAGAGTGTAATGAAACGATTTCGTGAACGTAAACGAAGAACACCCTGTCCGGCGCGGGTGCATCCTGCAAGAGATCTCATGAAACCGAAAGCGATTTCGCTTCAGCATCATCAGCCCTCCAATCTCCGGGTAATGCAGTGGCAAGTCCCGGGAGAAGACCTCCAGTGCCCGGCGATTCACGCCGATGAAGCCCGACGTGGGATCATGCACCGTCTTGCCAAGGACGGGTTTGAGGAGGCGGCGAAACAGGGCAATTCCGACCGCGCGCGCAAACGGCGATTCCCAGTTGCCAGGGGTCAGGAAGCGCGAGCCGATCACCGCATCAGTCCCGTTTGAAGTGAGCGCTTCCAGCATCAGCGGGATATCGGCCGCTTCGTGCTGGCCGTCCCCGTCAAGCCGTATGGCATAATCACAGCCCGCCTCGTAGGCGAGCCGGTAGCCCGTTCGCAGGCACTCCCCTAAACCCCGGTGAGCCGGAAGCCGAACGACTTTCGCGCCCGCTTCCTGCGCCAGCCGCGCCGTGGCATCGGAGGAGAAATCGTCGATCACAAAAATCGGAGCGCCCGGCAGTATTCTTCTCACGGAGCGAACCACGCCGCCAATCGCCGCCTCTTCGTTGAACGCGGGGACAATGACCATCACCCGGACCTGCTTCATGCGAAAGCCAGATCTTTCGCGCTGATTCGATGCCGGCGCAGAAGTCCGATAAATTCACCGGAACGCAGCTTCCGCGCGCGAAAGATAGCGGCACGCTTTTGGAGCAGCACCGGCAATTGCGCCACCGTCTCCCCGTGCGCCTGAATCACAATCCGCAGCGCGCCGCTCAGGGACTCACCCGATTCTATAAATTTTCCGGCAGCGCCTGCTTTTCGATTGACCGCCACGGCCTGCCAGATGTATCTGGCAACCGCAACGAAAGCCACGGCAGGCAGCAGCGCGACGGGAAAATTCTTAATCGCCACCCACATGCGGTTCCGCTCCACAAACCGCGCCTTCAGCGGCGAATACGGCTGGGCGCTGCGTGAGTAATGATGCCGGACCGACGCCCCCGGCACATAGCGGCACCGCCAGCCGGCCCAGCGCGCACGCAGGCCAAGATCGGTGTCTTCGCAATAAAGGAAAAAGTCCTCGTCAAACAGGCCGATCTCGTCAAGCAACGTTCGCCGGTATGCCGCCGCGCACCCGCTGGGCAACAACACGTCTCCCGGCTCGTCGAACAGTTTCCCTGCCATGGAGCCGCCGCGCTGCTTGCTGCTTCCGTCGAGGCAGACCAGCATGCCGGCGGAGTCGAGTTTCTCGGTGTCGAAGAACCGGACCTTCGACGCACACATGCCGGTCCGGGGATCCGCGAGCAGTTCCTGCACCAGCGCGCCAAGCCACCCGGCGTCCGGTTCCGTATCGTCGTTCAGAGTGACTATGACCGCGGCACTGCTGGACCGCACCGCGAGATTCACGGCTGCCCCAAAGCCAATATTTGCCCCGGGCAGAAGAACGCGCACCGGAAAACCGAAAGCCTCCGCTTCCGGCTGTACGGACGTCCGGCCGTTATTGACGATCAGGACTTCAAAATCGCGATAGTTCTGGCGATCCAGAGCGCGCAGGCAGTCCTCCAGCAGTTGACCTCCCAGCAACGTCGGGATAATGACGGAGACCGCGGGCATATAGGGCTTAGCTATTCTAACCCGGTTTGTTCAAAATCGTACAACCAAAACGGATAGCGATCGAGGATATTCGCTTCTTTGCGTCCCAGCGCGAAAATGCAATCGCCCCGGAGCGCGGTGTCGTTGCCTGTCGCTTCAAGCGCCCGGACCGCTGTTGCGTCCGCTTCGCCCGTCGCGCCGTACGGACCGGTTTCGAGGTGCAGCGCCGTAAAGCCCGCGGCGGAAAACAGCGCGGCGATTTCTTCGGGCGTATACTCTCGCTGGTGTCGTGAGTCGGCGGGAATTCCGGCGCCCGGGTTCGGATACAGGTTATAAAATCCCGGGTGACGACCTGCAAGGATAGCGGCGACCGATCGCAGCGATGCGGTATTGGGCGTCGTCAGCAGCAGCACGCCGCCGGGCCGAAGCACCCGGCCGATCTCACTCATCATAAACATGGGATCCCGTTCCAGATGTTCGAGCAGTTCACAACACAATACCGTTGAGAAATAGCCGTCCGGATAGGGAAACCGGTCGAGTTCACAGTTAAAAAGATCGATGGCGCACTCGAAGAAGTCTCCCTCCGTGGATTCCGCCATCTTCCGGTCACAGCCGCCGGAACCGTGATAACTGCCCCGAATTTCTCCGTACCCGAGCAGATTCCGGAGAGCCGGGGTAATTTGCAGATAACAGCCCATCTCCAGAATCCGGTCTTCGGAACCGCCTGGCGGAATCAGCTGCAGAGTCCGCACCAGACGATCCGTATGCTCCGTCAGGTATCGCGCATTCGGCGTTCCAGGCGTGGCCCAGCGCAGCAGACAGGTCCGGAGAGTCTCTGCGTCCATGTGGACCGGCGACCTGACGCCCGCAGACTCCGCAAGAAACCCGGCATACTCACGGGCAATTCGCGGCCACGCGCAGGATTCCGAAATCCATCGCGCCGCGCTCGCTCCGATTTCCGCAAGGACCGCGCGATCCGTCAGCAGCCATTCCAGAATTTGCAAAAGAACTTCGTCCCGAAACTCGTCCACCGGAATCGGGACGCAGATATCGGCGGGATATTCATTCGCGGCGCCTTCCGCAGGAAGCACCACGGTCATTCCGAGCCCGAACGCCCGCACTGTCAGAGCGGGCCTGTCGCTGATCACGATATCGCAGGCGGCGAGCAACCCGTCCAGGTCATCGGCTTTCGTAAGATCGCCTTTGCAGACAATTCGGGCGTCCGGAAAGCGTGCAAGTATCGTAGCGGCCACGCCCGGCCAGGTATCGGCGAATATTCCGGCGGCGAACCGGCTCTCGTCAATTCCCAGCCGCGCGCGGAACGGCGCAGGATCCAAATGGCGCAGATGCGCGCCCCGGGGTATTCGCGCTACCCTGCCCCGAAATCCCTTCATCCGCACGGACGATTCGGTGTGACGATCCGGCACGACACACGCCAGGCTGCGATCGAGCAAACGGCGCATCATCGTAAACCGGCGCGGCTGCTGCCCGCCGAAGTCAAGAGCGGGATTGGCGAACCGTTCATCGTCCCGGCCAAAAATCTCGTAGGCGATTTCCCGCAGATATTCGCGCGGCTGCCCCTTCGTCCGCTCGCGGATGATCTCGTGAAGATCTGCGTCGTCCAAAACGACCGTGCCGGGAAATCGAATTGCCAGATCGTAAATCCATGCCTGCGACGGCTCGTTTCCGATTTCGTAAACAATCCCGGCAAATTCCTCCGGTTTGAACCGCGGGGGAGCGTGATCGAATATCCGCAGCGAGAGGAGTCTGCTCAGTTCAGGGATTAGCCCGGACGTGGACGCGGTGAAAACGGCAAACGTGCCCGCGCTGTTCTTACCCATCCCGCCGCCCGATCAGCCCGTAATCCCGGGCCCCGTAAAGCAACTCGTCCACGCTTTTAATCAGCCCGATTTCGGTATAGGGGAGGTGCTGCGCCGCCGGAAAAGGATTCAGATGCAGGCTTCTGACAACTTTCAGCCCGTAGTGGCCGAAGATAAATTCCATCAAAGGCAGCGGAACAGGACGCTGATGAGTCGGATCGTTCCAGAATAAGTGCGAGCCCATCAGAATATTCGCGGGGTCGGGAGTCTCGATAGCAAGCATTCCGCCGGGACGCAGCTTTCGCGCGGCCATTTGCACGAAAGCGAGCAAATAATGAATGGGAAAATGTTCCGCGACCTGAAACGCCGTGACGACGGCCAGGGATCCGTCTTCCAGCTTCTCAAGATATTCGAGCGCCCCGGTCTGTTCCACATCAAGTCCCTGTTCCCGGCAATACCCGATGGCAATGCCGCTCGGGTCGATCCCTTTCACGGGTTGCTTTCGCCGCGCAGCCATCGCCAGCCATTCACCCCGCCCGCAACCCACGTCGAGCCACGGCCCATCGGCTTTGCCGATCGCATCGAACCACACGGCGAGCTTCGCCGAGGTGTCGCACTCGGTACCCCGAAAGTGATCCTGCAGGGCAAACTCGAACGAGGCCGGCAGCCCCGCGCCATCGCCAGGCGTGGCCGCAATCACGGGTGTCCCGGCACGCAAAGTCCGTATTTCTCTTTGTAAGTCCGCGATCTGGCGGGACTGCTGTTCCAGCAGTTCGCTCGTTTTTCCGAGTATTGCGGCGGTTTCGCAGTGAAACTGGCGAATCTGCGGCGTGTACCAGAACAACATCCGCTGGACTACGGCGATGAGCTTCGCGCCGACCCGCGCCCTCCAGGTAGCCGGAGAAGGCGGCATTTCTCCCACCTGGTTCCGGATTTCGTAAAGACGGCGGCAGGCTTGCTGCAGCGAAGTCGTCGGGTGATCCGGGGGAAGAGGTGAGATTGCCGCCGATTTCCCGCGCCGGACCTTCTCGTGAATCTGGGAAATAACGGCCTTTACGTTCAAGACAGGTTAAATGCTAGCACGGGAAACGCTTTTCCAGGCCACAATAAATGAACTGTGCCGGCCCGCCGAAATTCTTATCGCCCGAAATCCATGACAGATGCCGTCCGCTCCGGCCCGCCGGAGGCGACCCGCGGCCCCGCCCTTTTGCGGACCCTTCTCGCATTCGTAGCCGCCGCCGTGCCTTTAGCTCTCGTAACGGGTGTCTTTATCAGCCACGACGTGATTCCGAAGGCGATCCTCCTCCTCACCGGCGCTGCCGCTGCCTTGTTCCTCCTGCCGCACTGGGGCGCCGGCCCCGCAATTCTGTGGAACAATCGCCGCGGGCGGCTCTTTCTGATTCTCGTCGCCGCGCAGTGCGTTTCTCTGCTGCTCTCAACCGCCGCCTCCCGCGAGTTCGCTCTTGCCTTCAGCGGAGTCACGTGGCGCCGCTTCGGACTGGTCGAGCAGACCGCCGTTCTTGTTCTCGCTACAGCCATCGTCTGCGCCGCCGCGGCCACGCCCCGCTGGATCGGTGCGCTGCTCCGCGGCATTGTCTGCTGCGGCGCCACCGCATCGCTCTACGGAATTTTTCAGTATTTCGGCGTCGATCCGTTTCTCGATCGGAAACTTTACGCGATCGAATATTTCGGCGGTATCGCGCGGCCTCCGGCCACCATGGGGCACGCGCTCTATTTCTCCGCCTATCTTGTTCCCGTACTGTTTCTCGCCATGGCGGCGGCGCGGCGGGATTCCTCTCCGTTCTGGAAAAGATTGCATGCGGCCGCCGCCGTATTCGCAGCCACCGCGATTGTGCTTTCCGCCACGCGCAGCGCCATCCTCGCCGGAATTGCCGGTTCCCTGCTGTTCGCCTGGCGCATTTACGCCGCTAAAGGCAAAGTGCCGTCCCTGCGAACCGCCCTGCTTCCCGCCGGTTTCCTCCTCACGGCTCTGCTCTTTATCCTGTCGCCCGCGGGCCGGAATTTTCGCGACCGCATGCACCAGTGGAAGAACGAAGGCGGGGGACCCCGTCTGCAGATGTGGAGCGAATGTCCGGCTCTCATCCTGCAGCATCCCTGGCTCGGTACGGGCCCGGACACCTTCGCCGGGGAGTTCCGGAAGGCCGAGTCTCTCAGCCTTTCCCGCGCTTATCCGGATTTCTATCACGAGACTCCGCACAACGCGCTGCTGGATGCCGGGTCAGCCCAGGGCATTCCCGGAATGCTGATTCTGCTGGGATTATTTGTGCTCGGCTGGACTCGCGGCTCCACTGATCGATACGCGGAATCTGCGCTGCAGGCAGGGCTGGACGCCGCACTGCTGGGCCTTTTTATCACGTCTTCGTTTGCCTCGCTGACCCCGGTTACTCTTCTGTACCTTTGGTTTCTTGCCGGCCTCACAACGCTTATTCGCCAACCGATCGCAACACCGGAACCAGCCTGGCGCCCCGCCCGGCTGCATTTCCCTGCAATTCTTCTCGGGACCGTATTTCTGCTGACAGCGAGTTCCCTCGGCATGCAGGACGCCGCGTGGGCGGAACTGGGCTTCGCGGCGGACCACAATAACCTGCCGGGCGCTGTCAAAGCCTACTCCTCGGCCGTCGGGTACAGCCTTAATATGCCGGGTTATGAGTTGTGGGCTTCCAGAAAATTCGCCACGCTGGGCCGCGCGCTCGCCAATACACCGGATGCCGCCATTGCCTGGAGTAAAGCTTCGGAAGCCGCGGCGCTTGCCGAGGCACGCGGCGAAGAGCGCTTCAACGCCGCCTGGCAAAACGCAATTCTGGGCATCGCCTCCGGCGATCTTGTAAAGGGCGAACGGGAGACGCGTGAAGCTATTCGTCTCGCCCCGAACTGGCACAAGCCACACCTCCTCCTTGCACAAATCATGCAATCCGTCAACAGAAATCAGGAAGCCGCCGCCGAATTTCAGGCCAGCATCGACCGGGGATGGAAAAGATAGACGGATTTTTCCACGGTATGCCGGCTCCGCATTTTTTGCTTTTCAGAAACGAAAAGATCTGCCATAATCGGGCGTCACAAATATCACAATATGAGAAGAATTCCCGGATGTTCCGGTCACATCTCCCGGGCTGCGCGCTTGCCCCTGGCGCTCCTCGGGCTGTTGTGCATTCCGGGCCTGCTGAATGCACAAACCACCTGCTATCAGGCCTCCGCCTCCCCGGCGATGATCCGCGGCGAAGGCGTTACCGAGCTGGTCGCCGACCTTCAGATCGTCTGTGCGGGTTCCGGTGGATCGGCAAACCTCCAGCTCTACTTCTCACCGACCGTTCCCCTGACCAGCAAACTCCTCGACGCGACTACAGGCGCGACTGAAGCAAAGGCCATTACCAGCGGCGGAAGCGTCCGCGGCGTGCTGACAGGCGGAAGCAGTATGCAGTTCACCGCAATTCCGGTACCTGCCGGAACCAGCACCATCACCGTGACGAATGTCCGCGTGGACGCAACGGCTATGTCGGTCAGCGCGGGAATTCCGGTTTCAGTCACCGAACAGGCATTTATCTCTGGCACCAATATTACCCCTGGAGCGACACCGGCCGTGACTGTTGCCTTCGTCTCTGCCGCACTGGCCCAACAGGCCGGGTTGAGCACTACCTACCCCGGCTGTTCCACGCTGGCGCCCTCGTCCGGACCGGCCTTTTCACTCCGCTTCGCCGAAGGCTTTGCCGCTGCCTTCAAAACCCGGGGCGGCGCATCCAACTCCACGCCGGGTTCCGCGCTCACCGCCAACACCGAGACCGGCGATTACGACGCCCTTGGCACGACGAATCTCGCGAATTCCGGCACGCGCCTGCGTGTTCTGTTTACCAACGTGCCGGCCGGCGTATCGGTTTATGTTCCCCTCATCGTCACGGGCAGCAGTCAATCGGCCACCGCGCCGTCGCTCCAGTTGACGGCTTCGGAAACCGGCGCGTTCGTGCCGGTTACGGCCGCTACCGGCGCCGGCATTCCGGCTTCTCCGGCTATGGCGCAAGTGGCTCTTTCCGGCGGGTCCGGAACCGCGGTTTTCGAAGTGACCGCGCAAAATCCCCAGGGGCTCGACTCGTTCTCTATCCCGGTTTACCTCGCCGGAACCGCGGCGGCTCTGACGACTTCACCAATCACCGCCATCGTCAACCTTGCCCCCGTCGCGGCGCCGGCGAACATTCCCGATTTCGCGCTCGCGGGCTCCCGCACGTTCACCGCGACGGCATCTTCCGGTTGTCCCTTTCCCCTCTCAATCAGCCCCGGCACGCTGCCTTCCGCCACCCAGGGTGGATTTTATACACAACAGCTCACCGCCGGTCCCGATGCCGGAACGCGGACATGGAGTGTGACCACCGGGTTGCCCTCAGGCTTATCGATCAGCGCTTCCACCGGGATGATCAGCGGCACTCCCAACGTCGCCGGCAATTTCACCTTCACGGCCAACGTTACCGACACACTGACCGGCACAGCCTCCCGTCAGTTCACGCTACAGGTGAACGCGCCACTGCCGGCCATCGTCAATCCCTCCGTCTGTTCGTCGCCTTCCGCCACTGCCAATTTTATTCGCGGGCAAGGCACGTCGGAGCAGGTCGCCGATCTCGTGTTCACCTGCACGGGGGGAGGCGGGCCGGCCACCATTCAGTTATTCGTGTCGCCCGCCCTCACCTTCACGAGTAAAGTTCTCGACCTTTCCACCGGAACTACGGAAGCAACAGCCGTTATCGGCGGCGTGACCGTGCAGGGCATTGTCTCCGGACGTTCGCTGAATTTCCCGGTACAGATTCCTGCCGGCAATTCGACTGTTACCCTGACCAATGTCCGCGTCGACCCGAGTTCGTTGTCTCTCACCGGCGTGCCGGTGGGAATACAGGAGACGACCTACATCAGCGGAAGCGGCGTGATAACCACCGTTCTGCCGGCCACAACCGTCGCCTACTCCACCACTGGACTGGGGGTACAATCCACCTCCCGAATTCGCACCTTCTCCACATGCAGTCCAATCCAGACATCGGACGGTCCGGCCTTTTCGGTAAATTTCGCGGAGAACACTCCGACTTCGTTCAAAACTCAGGGCGGCTCTTCGAATTCCACGCTCGGGTCGGAGTTCACCGCCAACACGGAAACCGGCTATTTCGTATCCGCAAACGGAATCTCGAATCAGGCAGCCGCCGGCACGAGACTCCGGCTGCTTTTCCGGAATATCCCGGCGGGACTGAATATCTATGTCCCGACATCGGTGTCGGCCGTACAGGGCACCGTAAACGGCGTGATGGCTTTGACCGCGCTTGAGACCGGCGCGTTTTCGGCTGTAACGCCTTCAGCCTCGGGCCTCGCGCAGTTGACAGTTGCCTCGGGCATCGCGGAAGCGGTTTACGAAGTCACCGTACAAAATCCCAATTCCATCGAGAACTACTCGGTGCCGGTGTACCTGGGGACCTCGGCGGGCATCGTGCCCCTGGCACTCCCGATCACCGCCCAGGTTGATTTCGCCCCGATCGGATCCGCGCAGATCCCGAACTTCACGGTTTCTTCCTCGGCTCTCACCGGGAGCCGCTTTAGCTACTGCCTTACAAGTTACCTGCCTCCGGCCGCACAGGTGGGAACCGCCTACAACGCTACGTTGTCACCCTCGGGCGGCACTGCGCCTTACACCTTCTCGACGGTTGCGGTGCTGCCGGCGGGGCTGCACATTTCCGCCTCGGGCGCGATCAGCGGAACTCCCACCGCGGCCGCGACCGGCTTCCCTGGTTTGGTAACTGTAACGGATTCAGCCGGTGTTACGCAGAGTTTCGGCATCTCCATCGCCGTGTTTCCCAATGGCCCGTCAACCTGCACAAATGCGACCGCCACTCCGGTCTACATCAGGAACACCGGCGGGAGTGAGCAACTGGCCGACCTGCAATTCACCTGCACGGGGTCCGGAGGCGCCGCGAACCTGCAGGTCGCCCTGGCCCCCACGCCCGCCTTCGCGAGCAAAGTCCTGAACACGACGACGAGAGCGACCGAGGCTCTGGCCATCACCTCCTCGGGTTCGGTGGCAGGAATTGTAACCGGATCCGCGATGACCTTCACCGGGGTGCAGATCCCGTCCGGCGCGGCGACCGTGACCATCACGAACATCCGGGTCAACGCCACCACCCTGGCAAGCGGTGTCAGCCTCACGGCGGCCGTCGGCATCAGCGGGGCCGGAGTAGTCGCGACAACGTTGAGTACCGTCCTGGCCAGCGTGTCCGCCGGTGTGGTCGAAGCCGGTGAGAGCGCGACCAACTACATACTCTGCTCGCCCGTCACCGCGTCCGGGGGCCCTGCTTTCAGGCTGGGCTTCTCCGAGGCGTTCGCCTCCGCATTCAAGACGCAAGGCGGACCGTCCAATTCCACGCTCGGCTGGGAGTTCTCCGCGAACACGGAGACCGGATTTTATGTCGGCGGCGCCGTGAACAATCAGGCGAACTCGGGCACTCGACTGCGGATCCTTTTCCAGAACGTGCCGGCGGGAGTAAGCGTGTATATTCCGACGTCCGTCTCTGCCGTACAGGGAGCGGTAAACGGAGTTCTCACGCTGACGGCTTCCGAGGCAGGCGCCTTCTCCGCCGTTCCGGCTTTGACGCCGACTGCAGGCAACACGCTGCCGGCCTCGCCCGCCCTGGCTCAGGTGGCAATTACATCGGGCAGCGGCCAGGCCTTCTACGAGGTGACACTCCAGAACCCCCTCGCGCTGGAAAGTTACTCGCTTCCGGTCTACATTTCGACGACCAGTGGTGTGGTGCCCCTTAACGTCCCCATCACCGCCACGCTGGACCTGGCGCCAGTGGGCGTGCAAGGGAACGTTCCGAATTTCTCGCCGATCTCGCTGTCCTACACCGGAAGCGCCTTGAGCGGTTGTTTCGTTTCTTCAGCTCTGCCCATTGCGCAGGTTGGGGTTGCCTACAATGCGACCGTGTCTCTCTCCGGCGGCACGCCACCCTATGTTTTCTCGCCGACGGCGACCCTGCCGCAAGGACTCGCTGTCAATACCGCGGGTCTGATCACCGGCACGCCGACATCGCCGAGCGGCAGCTTTTCCGGTTCGGTCACGGTGACGGACAACAATGGCGTAACCGGGTCCGTCCCGATCGCGATCCAGGTGATCCCGGCGAATACGACCAGTTGCGCGTCGCCCACCATCATCGCGAATCTCATTCGGAGTCAGGGGCTTGCCGAACAACTGGGCGACCTGACGTTCACCTGCACCGGCAGCGGAGGCGTAGCCAACATCTCGATCGACATTGCCGGCGGAATTCCGATTACCAGTAAGTTGCTGAACGCCGTTACAGGCGGAACGGAAGCACTCGCTATCAGTTCTTCGGGCACGGTTTCCGGTATTCTCACCGGCACCACCATGATGTTCTCCGGCCTGACGATTCCGTCCGGTACTTCCACCGTAACCGTCACGAACATCCGTGTGAACGCTTCGCAGGCGACCGGCGCCGTCCAGGAAGTAGTCAGTGTGTCCGGAACCGGGATCACTGCGGCGACACTCGCTTCCTCCGGCGCTACGCCGGTCGTTTTGGCAATCTCCGAAACTGTCACGGCAACAAAGAACTACTCGGTGTGCGATCCCATCACTCCCGCGAGTGGCCCCGCGTTCCAGGTGACAATCAGCGAAAACTTTCGGGGCGCTCTGAAACTACGGGGCGGCCCGGCGAATTCCACGCTGCTGTCCTGGCTGAACAACGATACCGAAACCGGCTATTTCACTTCTTCAGGCGGCGTAAACAACCAGGCGAGCGCCGGCACCAGGCTCCGGCTTCTGTTCCGGAACGTCCCCGCGGGCCTCAACGTGTACGTGCCGACTTCCGTTTCAGCTACCAGTGGCGCAGTGAACGGAGTCCTCACGCTGACCGCATCCGAAACCGGACCTTTCGCCGCGGTTCCGGCCCTGACGCCAGATTCGGTGAATTCGCTCCCCGCTGGTCCCGCCCTCGCTTCCGTACCGGTATCAGCGGGCAGCGGCGCGGTTTTTTACGAATTGACGGTGCGGAACCTGCTGGACCTGACCGCCGCGAACTTCTCCGTTACGGTGTTCGTGGGCACAACCACCGGATCGGTCGTCCCGCTCAGCGTTCCCATGAGCGTGGCGGCAGATCTTGCCCCCCTTAATACTCCCGGAAACCTGCCCAACTTTGTCTCCACTCCCTGGGTGATCTACGCCAGTTCGTTTCGCGCTTTCTGCCAGACCACCGTCAACCTGCCGCCATCCAAGGTGGGCGTGCCATACAGCGCCGCTGTCGTTCCCTCCGGCGGGACAACCCCTTATACCTTCTCGACTACCGCCGTGCTGCCGCCCGGGCTGAGCATCTCCGCCGCGGGCCAAATCACCGGAACACCGACAACTGCCGCCGTCTCCTTCACCGGGTCCGTCACCGCCACGGACAGCACCGGTGTCACCGGACAGGTCCCGGTTCAGCTCGCGGTTTACGCGGCGGGCGGTTCCGTCTGCAGCAATCCTTCCGCATACGCAGCGTTCATCCGCAGCGAGGGCGTAACGGAACTGCTGCCCGATCTGCAACTGACCTGCACGGGAAATGGCGGAGCCGCCGATATCACCGTTTATATCAGTCCGAGTCTGAATGTGACCAGCAGGGTGCTGAACGTCGTGACGGGCGCGACGGAGGCTCTGGCCACCACCAGCGCGGGCTCCGTTCCGGGTATAGTGAACGGTTCCAACGTTGTTTTCTCCGGTGTTCTGGTGCCACCCGGTACTTCCACCATTACGATCACAAACGTTCGTGTGAATGCTTCCGCCTTGGCCGGTGCGCCGGGCTCGGCGCCGCAGCAGGTCAGCGAGCAGGTATTTGTCACCGGCCCGGGCGTCGTAGCGGCTGGCCTGCCTTCGGCCAACGTTGCCTTCGCGTTCAGCGGACTGGGAACGCAATCGATATCCGGAGTCGCCAACTACTCCGTATGCGCACCCATCCTTGCATCCGGAAGCCCGGCCTTTACTCTCGGGATTACGGAAAGTTTTCAGAGCGCGTTCAAAACGAAGGCCGGAGAAACGGGGACGCCGATCAACAATGGCACCCAGGACAATACGGCCAACGCAGGCACCCGGCTGCGGATTCTCTTCCAGAACATCCCGGCAGGCCTGAACCTGTACGTTCCGCTCACGGCGGGGTCGGCTAACGGGGCCGGAGTCATTACGCTGACCGCGTCGCAATCGGGACAATTCTCTGCCGTGGCAGCCTCGACCGATGATTCCCTTCCCGCCTCGCTGCAACTGGGCCGCCTGGCGGTGTCCGGCGGCACGGGGACCGCGATTTACGAAGTGACCGCGCAGGACTTCACCGCGATCGACAGCTACTCAGTTCCCGTCTATGTGGGAACCACCGCCGGAGTCGTGGCGCTCCATTTGCCGATGACCGTGTCCACGAGCCTGGCTCCGCTCGGCGCGGCGTCCAACTTTCCCGACTTCGCCGTCACCTCGTCCACCACACCACTTACGGGGAGTTCCTTCAGCTACTGCCTCGTCAGTTCGACACTTCCCGCCGCTCAGGTGGGAGTTCCGTACAGCGCGAGCGTCACGCCTTCCGGCGGAACCCCGCCTTATACGTTCGGGGCGGCCGTCCTTCCGGCTGGTCTTTCCATCAGCCCCGGCGGCCTGATTACGGGCATTCCCACCATGGCGAGCACCAGTTTCTCCGGCTCCGTGACGGTGACCGATAACGGCGCCCTCACCGAGCATCTGCCCGTGACGCTTCAGGTTCTCGCCGCGGCACCACTGAATATTCTCACCACCACCCTCCCGGCAGGCGGTGTGACCACGTCCTATGGTCAACCCATCAACGTACAGGGCGGCCTTGCTCCCTATACCTGGGCGGTTACGAGCGGCTCGCTCGCGGGCACCGGACTGGCGCTCAACAGCGCCACAGGAGTGTTGAGTGGCACTCCGGCCACCTCGGGTACGCTGTCTTTCAGCGTCACGGTAACCGATCAGCTTGGCGGAAGCGTCGCGAAGGCACTGACGTTGCAGGTGCTCCCGCAGGTCATTCTTACCGGCATCACGAACGGCGCGGATTCCACGCCGGCCCCGCTGGCGCCCGGTTCGCTCGCATATCTCAATGGCACGGGACTCGCGACCGGCACGACCGGTGTCGCCGCCGGTAACCTCCCGTTCACCCTTGGCGGTGTCACCGTCACGGTGAACGGGATACCGACCCCGATCTCGTCCACGAGTGCCAGCCAGTTGCTCATCCAGATCCCCTACGCAACCGGCCTCGGGACTGCCTCCGTGGTGGTGAGTAATCTGGGCATATTGAGCAATACCCTGCAGTTCCAGGTAGTCCCCGCCGCGGTGGGAATCTTCAACGACGGCGCGGGTCACGCCACGGAAACAAGCCTCGCGAGACCTGCCGATGCCGGAATCCGGATTGCGATACTCGTTACCGGTCTCGGCTCTGTGACCCCTGCTGCGGCTGACGGAGTAAGTGCGCCCGCGTATCTCCGGGCAGTGGTGACGGCGACCGCCACAGTGGGCGCCGTCGATGCTCCCGTATCGTTCGCCGGAGCGTATCCCACAAATCCCCCCGGCTGGGGAATCGTGCAGATCAGGGTTCCCGCTCTGCCCACAGGAGTCTACCCGCTTGTCATTACCGCAAACGGCGTGGCCGGCGCATCGCAACTGCTTTACGTGCAGGCATCGGAAAGTGCCGCCCCGCCACCCGTTATTACCTCGTTAGACCCGGCCCTGGCGCCAGTGGGCAGCCCGGATACCCAGGTCAGGGTGAGCGGCAGAAATTTCACGCCGACCGACTACATCTACCTGACGCTCCCCAATGGATCCGGGACCTATTTTCAGCCTGACACGATTACGGCGAACCAGCTGACGGCGACCATTCCGCTCCGGTTCCTCGCCGACGCCGGTCCCGTTCAGGTCAGAGTTATCGGCAGGCAGACCTCGAACACTGCCGTGTTCACCGTGACCTCCTCCCAATGGATCACGTCGGTAACGCCGAGCGTGCTCTCCGCGGGCAGCGCCCCGGCGACAATTACCGTAACGGGCCGGAATTTCCTGCCTGGTTCCACGCTTTCCTGGACTAGCCCGGGTGGCACGATCACCCCCCTGATTCCAACCCTGGTGCAGCCCGGCCTCATTACCGCGACCGGTCCGGCAAGTCTGCCTTCCACTGGTACCGCGCTGGTACGGGTCGTGGATCCTTCCGGGAACAGCTCGAACCCGGGAAAGATTCTGATCCAGCGGGTCGCCCTTTCCGTCACACCGGCCAGCGTTCCCTATGGCAGCCCCGCAACCTCGCTGACCATCAACGGATCGGGTTTCGCCGCCGGATCGACGCTCCTCTGGACGGCGCCATACGGCGGCAATGCGCCCATTACGCCAACCCTGGTGCAGGCGGCACAGATTGCCGCAACGCTGCCGCCGTCGCTTTTGACGTCGGCCGGCACCGCCCAAATCGCGGTGAGCGCCAACGGCACGCTCTCGAACACTCTGCCGTTCATCGTCTCCAGCAGTGTTCCCGTTACCGCAATCGCGCCGAGCCAGACTCTGATCGGCAGCGGCAATACGCCGGTCACCATAACCGGATCGGCCTTCACGCCCGGCTCGGTCGTGAAGTGGTCTGGTCCGGACGGCCAAAACGCTTCCATCAGCCCCACGCTGATTCAGGCGGCGCAGATTGCCGCGACTCTGCCGGCTTCGCTGCTTACCTCCGCCGGAACCGCACAGGTGTCCGTAATGAACGGCGCGGGGGCGCTTTCGAATCTGCTGCCGTTCAGCATCTCCCCGTTCACCATCACGTCCGTGACGCCGAACAGCGCCTCCACCAGTGATCCCTCGGTTCAGATCGCCATCAACGGTTCCAACCTCGGCACCGCATACACACTGAACTGGACCGGGCCCGATGGCTCCAGTACCAATGTGCCACTGACTCAGCAGGGGACCGCGCAAGTGCTGGTGACCGTGCCGGCAACGCTGCTTGCCACTCCCGGCACCGCGCTGCTCTCGATCTCGAACTCGGCGGGGCGCTCGAACGCACTGCCCTTCACCATCGCTCCGCTGGACCCGCTTTCCATCCGGACCACGTCGCTGGCTCCCGCGCTGACGGGCACCCCGTACAGCGCGACTCTAAGCGCCGCCGGCGGGAGTGCTCTCGGGCCGTATACCTGGCAGTTTGTTTCGCCGCCACCCTCGTTCCTCGCCCTCTCGCCCGGTGGCGCGCTGACGCCGGCGGCGGGCGCCTCATTCCTGCCGGCCAACGCGGGCTCGTACACATTCACCGTGCAGGTGACCGATCTGGCAGGCAATACCGCCACCCGCCAACTGACTCTGAATATCTATTCCGGGCTCACCATCACGACGACCTCACCGCTTCGTCCGGCGCTCGCGACCCAACTCTATTCGCTGAACCTGGCCGGAATCGGCGGCGCCGGAACCGCCTCCTACCGCTGGAGTGCCACGGGACTGCCCGCCGGGCTGACGCTCTCCGCCGCAGGTCTTCTTTCCGGAACGCCGGCCTCGGCGACCACGGTCAACTTCATCGTGACGTTGACCGATGGCGTGCTGTCAACCGGGCCCGTGCCTTTCACCCTGCCAGTCGATGCTCCCACCGGCCAGATCTGGACACAACTCAACCCAACGGGAGGCCCGCCGTCTCCCCGATACGGCCATGCGTCCGTCTACGACGCCTCTGCGGGCCAAATGCTTGTATTCGGCGGAAGCGCGGGCTCCGGCGCGCTCTTCAACGACCTTTGGACCCTGAAGACCGCGACGAATCAGTGGTCGCAGGGAACTCCGGGCGGAACCGCGCCGGCGGCGCGTACCGGGATGTCCGCCGCTTACGACAGTGCCGGATCGCATCTCATGATCTTCGGTGGCGGTACGGCGCTCGCGCCCTGCAACAACGATGTCTGGGTGCTGAACAACGCCGGCGGTTCAGGCGGAACCCCGTCCTGGACTCCGCTGAATCCCGTCGGGACTGCCCCGGCCCCTCGCGTTTTCCATCAGGCAGCGTATGATGCAGCCTCGAACCGCCTCATCGTCTTCGGCGGCAACGGTTGCGGCAACGGCCTCCTGAACGATGTGTGGGTGCTCTCGAATGCGAATGGGTCGGGTGGAACCCCGTCGTGGACGCAATTGGCGCCCGGCGGCACGGCACCCTCCGCGCGTGCGAACTTCAGCGCTGTTTTCGACGCAGCGGCAAATCAGCTCATCGTTTACGCGGGCGCAGGCCCGGCCTCGTCTTCGAATGACGTATGGGTGCTCTCGAATGCCAATGGCTTGGGCGGAGTGCCAACGTGGGCTGCGGAAGCCCCCGGAGGAACGGCCGCGCCCGCGCTGTCGGGCCATACGGCCATCCTCGATTCCGGGACGAACCGGATGACCGTCTTCGGCGGCCGTGACGCATCGAATGCCCTGGCGGATACCTGGATGTTGACGGCCGCGAACGGGTCGGCGTCACCGTCATGGTCCAGACTGGCGCCGGCGGGAACCCCTCCGGCCCCCCGAAACAGCCATTCCTCGGTGTACGACGCAACCGCCAACCGGATGCTCGTGTTCGGTGGCACGGACCAGGCGAACACATTCAGCGATGTCTGGGCCCTGAGCGACCCCAATGCCGCCGTCACCATCAGCAGCCTTTCGCCCTCCACGGCGACTGTCGGCGGATCCCTTTTCACGCTAAGCGTCTACGGACAAGGGTTTGCGCTCGGCGCCGCGGTTCGCTGGAACGGCGCCGCCCTTGCGACTATTTTCGTCAGTCCTTCGCAGCTCACCGCGACCGTTCCCGCGAATCTCCTTACGTCGCAGGGGAGTGCCGCCGTGACGGTATTGAATCCGAACGGCACAACCTCCGCGGCCTCGTCACTTTCGATCCAGCCGGTAACTCCTCCGACGGGGGGCGGTGGCGGGGGAGGGATACCGGGAGGCGGCTTCACCAGCACCCTGACAGCGGCCTCGACCAGTCTTACGTTTAATGTGCCGGCCGGGAGCACGCCCGCCACACAGTCGCTCACCTTCACTTACCAGAGTGCCTCGCCCGTTATCCCCACCTACTCGCTGAACCTCAGCACGGTGCTGGGCTCCGGATGGCTCTACACTTCGCCCCCGTCCGGAAGCATGGTTCAGGTCTCTTCTGTCAGTTCGGTCTATACCTATCAGGCGACAGTGAACGTGTTAGTCAACCCTGCCGGAATCGCTGCGGGGAGCAACTACCCGGGGACGGTAACCATCGTTGCGGGCGGCCTGGCCGCTCCCGTATCCGTCCTGATGAATGTGATCCCGGCTGTTTTGCGAGTCCCGGATCTGGTTCTTTCCACATCGGCCGGAAAGCCGGTCTCCGGAGCGCTCGCGCCCGGCGGCGGAACGGGTCCCTATAAGTGCGCCATCAAAACCGGTTCCCTGCCGGCGGGAGTTTCGCTCAACACGGATTGTTCCGTGAGCGGCTCCCCCACCCAGGCCGGAAGCGCGACTGCGACGGTGACGGCGACCGACTCCCTGGGTGCAACGGGTGTCGCCTCCGTGACGGTAAACGTCCTCGGACTGATCACGTCCTCGCTCCCACCGGGCGCGATATTCCAGAACTATTCCACGACGATTGCCGCCGCCGGCGGATCACCGCCCTACCTGTTCGCCGCGGCCGGGCTGCCCACCGGTCTTTCGCTCAGCGGCTCCGGCGTGCTGAGCGGATCGCTGAGAACCGCGCCCGCCGCGCCGATTTCGGTCACCGTCACCGTAACGGACAGCAAGGGCCAGATCTCTTCCGCGACCTATACGATGACCTTCAGCGCGCCCGTTCCGATCGTCATCTCCTTCGGCGTTCTGCCGGACGGGGTCGTCAACACTCCGTACTCGCAGACGTTCACGGCGAGCGGCGGCAACCCTCCCTACATGTGGTCCGTGACGGGCGGCGCCGTGCCCGCCGGGTTATCGCTGAGCGCTTCAGGCACCATTGCCGGAATGCCGGCAGCACCGGGCCCGGCCGCTTTCACGGTGCAAGCTGCGGACAGTTCCGGCGGTGTCGCCACCGTCATGGCGACTCTGACCATCAGACCAGCGCCTCTGACCTTCACGACGCGGTCGCCCCTGCCCTCGGGCGTCACCGGGCTGGAGTTCCCGTCCCAGACACTTGGGGCGAGTGGCGGCACGCCCCCATACACGTTTGTCCTGACCAGCGGAAGCCTGCCCTCCGGAATGAGTCTCACCGGCGGCTTGATCAGCGGTACTCCCGGCGCGCCGGGCGACTTCCCCATCACGGTCACCGTATCGGACTCGGCCACTCCCGCCGCGACAGCCGTGGCGAACCTTTCTCTGAATGTTCGTGTCGGCGGGCCAGACCTGACCCTGAGCACCGGCAATCTCTCGCTCTCCGTGGCTGCAGGTGCGGGTTCCGTGCCGCCATCGCAGAACGTCGCTGTTCAATCGACGGTCGTCTCCCAAAATCTCGCGTGGACGGCGGCCGTCAGCCCCGCGTCTCCGTGGCTGAGCTTTTCGCAGACCGGCACCACTCCCGGCGTGCTGAGCGTCGGCCTCGCGAATCCGGCGCTCGCGCTCCCCATCGGCAGCTATCAGGCCAATGTCGTCCTGACGTGCATGTCGACAACCTGCTCGGGCAAAACGCAAACGGTCGCGGTGAGCCTCACGGTGACCGCTTCGCCGGCGCTGCTGAACGTTCCGGCAACGGTTCTCTCGTTCTCCTCCACGGCAGCCTCGCCGCAGTCACAGAGTCAGGATCTTACGCTGCAGAACATTGGCGGTGGCAGGCTCACGGTCAACGCAGTCTCCTGCGGCGCGCCCTGGTGCTCCGTATCCGGACTGCCTTCCGCGCTCACCGGCGGCGCGAGCGCAGCCGTTACGGTCACTGCTGACCCCTCCCGGCTCGCCTCCGGATTCTACCGGACTTCCATCGATGTCTCCACCTCGGGCGGGCACGCGATTGTCCCCGCCACATTCCTGGTGTCCAGGATTTCCGGCATGACGCTCTCGTCCTCCGGCGCGCAGTTCCCCATGCAGCAAGGGACCGCTACGGGGAACCTCTCCGGTTCCGTTCTGATCGGCACAGCAGGCTCCGCCATCAGTTGGACGGCAACCGTCCAGCCGGGCGCCGACTGGCTGACGCTGGGCACGCTCTCTGGCGCGTCCACGCCCGCACAGCCGGGAACGTTGAGCTTCTCCATCAACCCCGCAGTCGCGTCCTCGCTGGCCGCGCGGACGTACTATGGCGTTATCCGAATCGACGCGGCGGGAGTGGTGAACGCCCCGCAGGACTTCCAGGTGATTCTGACGGTGCACGCGCCGGAAGATCCCGTTCGGCCCGATCCGCAGCCCGCCGGCCTCGTCTTCTTGACGGCTGGCGGAGCCTCGCCCTCTTCTCAACCGGTAAGCGTGTACGTGGCTTCGAGAACCGCGCTCGCCTGGACGGCGGCCACGGACGGGTCCCCCTGGCTGTCGGTAACGCCGTCGACAGGCTTCGCCTCGGCGGCGTCCGCCGGCGGGTCCACCGTTGCCGTGAACGCGCAGGGTCTCGCGCCAGGTATTTATCGCGGAGGTGTCAGTTACGCTCTCGGCGGCGCCACCGTCCGCACCGTGAGCGTGATGCTGGTGGTCTCCGGCACTTCCGCGGCGGCTTCCGGTTCGGCAGCACAATCGCTTGACAGGGCGAACGTCGCCTGTGGGCCTTCCCTGCTGGCGCCCGCGCAGACCGGTCTGCCCGGCAACTTCACGGCCGTCACCGGCCGGCCCGCTCCGATGCTGGTACGCCTGGTGAATGATTGCGGCGCCGCGGTCGCGGGCGGCGGGGTCACGGCGACTTTCTCGAACGGCGACGCGCCCCTGGTGCTGGCCGCGGTCGATACCGCTTCCGGAATTTACGCCGGAACCTGGGTGCCCCGAAACGCGGCGTCCCAGGTCACCGTCACCACCCGCGCCACCGCCGTCGGCCTGTCGGCGGCCTCCGTACTGGTCAGCGGGTCCGTCACTGCGGGGACCGGCCCGCAACTCGCGCCCCACGGAACGGTCAACGCGTTCAACCCGCAGGTGGGAGGCGGGCTGGCGCCCGGCACAATCATCGCCATCTACGGCACCAATCTCAGTTCCGGCACGGCTCAGCCGGACTCCATCCCCTTACCAGCCGCTCTTGCCGGTTCGAGCGTTCTGATCGCTGGCCTGCCGGCGCCTCTCTTCTACGTAAGTCCCGGACAGATCAACGCGCAGGTTCCGTTCGAGCTCGATCCGGCGAAAAACTACCAGGTGGTGGTGCAGTCCGGCGGAGCACTGACAACTCCGGAGTCGATCCAGCTTACCCCCGCTGCGCCCTCACTGGCCGTGCTGGGCGATGGCACGCTTCTCGCGCAGCACGGGGATGGATCGCTGGTCTCGCCGTCGTCGCCCGCCCGTCCCGGTGAGTTCGTCGTCGCCTACCTCCTGGGCATGGGCGCTACCGATACGCCGGTACCTTCGGGCTCGGCTTCTCCGGGCGATCCGCTCGCTCGTCCCGCGATTGCGCCGGTGTTGACCATCGGGGGAAATCCGTCGCCCGTTGCGTTCGCGGGCCTGACGCCCGGTCTGGTCGGCCTCTACCAGATGAACTTCCAGGTCCCGCCGGACGCGCCGGACGGCAACTTGCCGGTGGTCGTCTCCCAGGCCGATATGGCCAGCAATCCTGCTATCCTTCCCGTACACCAGTAGTCCATGAACCTGCGGGAAGTGGTGAGTGCATTTCGGCGTGAGGCGATAGAGGAGTCGAGGCGGGGCGGGTCCAATCAGGATCTGGTTCGTCTTCGGGTAGCCGCCGGCGACATGCGGTCGAGCAGCGCAGGCATCGGGAGAATGCCGCCGAATCCCGGCACTCCGCGCGGGAAGGCGGGCGCATACCTGGTGCGCCTCGTGCGGCGGATGCTGTTCTGGTACACGCCGCAGATTGTCCGGTTCAACGAGGCGGCTACGGCATTCGCGGCACAGACCTGCGTCACGCTGGAGAAGCTTTCGGCCCCCCAGGACGACACGGCGTTCGATGTTTTCGTCTCGGAGTACCGGCAGAATCATCCCCTTCCGGATCGCGATCTGGTGTTTGCTGAACTCCGCGAGGCGCTGATGCAGAGCGGAATCGCCCCCGGGCTCTGGCTCGACATCGAATGCGGCTCGGGCCAGTGGCTGCAGTTTATCCGGACAGACCTCTGCCCGGATATCCGGGCCGTGGAGCCCAACAGCGCGGAAGCGGCGCTCTGCGAAGCCTCTGGTCTCAAACCGAACGTCATGGATCCTCTCCGTTTTCTCTCCGGCGAACCGGCCGGCAGCTTCGCGGTGATCACGGCTTTGCGGGTCGCGGAGCGTCACCCGATGCCCTGGAATCTGGACCTGATCCGGCAATGCGCCCGGTGTCTGGCGCCCGGCGGAACCTTGCTGCTGACAGGCGCGGAGGGCGGAAGCGACATACCCAAGGATCCCTGCCGCGTGAGCCCCGCGCCGCTTCCGGTCCTGCGAGCGATGCTGGAGCATGCCGGATTCCGCAATCCGGACGTCAGATACCTTCCAAGGGGAGAGTACTTCCTGCTGGCTCGTCGGCCATGAGTCTCGCCCGCGTCGCAATGTTCACGCCGTTGCCGCCGGCGAAAACCGGCACGGCCGATTATGCCGAAGCCCTGATTCGGGAACTGCGGAATCTCGTAAGCCTGAGCGTCTTCACCTCGGTACCGCGAGGCTTCCGGGCGAGTGAGTTCGACACCGTCATCTACCAGATCGCGAACAATCCATGGCATGAAGAGTTTTACCGCCTGGCGCTCCAACAGCCGGGTATTGTGGTGCTTCACGAAACCAGTCTTCACGATCTGATCCGCGGCATGACGCTCAACCGGGGAGACGAGGCCGCCTACCTTCACGAGGTGATGTACGAAATCTTCGGACACGATACGCCCGGCGCCGACCCCCGCCATGAGGCCATCGGCACCCCACAACCCCGCACGTTTCCGATGATCCGGAGACTACTCGACGCAAGCCGCGGCTGTATTGTCCATAGCCGTTATGCGGCGCGCGAAGTCCGGGTGAAGAACGGCCGCTGCCCCGTTGCCGTGATCCCTCACGGGGCGGTCGCGGGAAACTTGTCCGCGGAAGACTGCCGCCGGGCGCTGGGGCTGGATATCGCGGGACCGGTTGCGGGTCTTTTCGGCTTCCAGCGCCCCGACAAACGCGCCGCGGTCTGCGTGAGCGCGTTTCGCCGGATCTCCGGCAAACATCCGGGTGCGCTGCTGGTGGTCGCCGGCGAGCCTCATCCGGATGTGCCGTTGTCGCGCGCGACGGATGACCGAATTCGCATGCTCGGATTTCAGGACAGCGCGGAGTCGCTCGACAACTGCATCGCCGCCTGCGACGTCGTGCTGAACCTGCGGCACCCGACCTGTGGCGAGACCTCCGGGACGATGCTGCGCGCGTTCGGTCTCGGGCGCGCCGTGATCGTTTCCGACGCCGGCT
This sequence comes from uncultured Acidobacteriia bacterium, assembly GCA_903851195.1. Classification (GTDB taxonomy): domain Bacteria; phylum Acidobacteriota; class Terriglobia; order Bryobacterales; family Bryobacteraceae; genus BOG-234. The sequence goes on along the minus strand of CAINNJ010000012.1, from coordinate 80,612 downwards.
CGTTTCAAGAGATGCCGGACGACATCTGCCTCAAAATCGGCGTGGATCCGTACGAGGAGGCCGTCCTGGCGAAGTGTCTCGACTGGCTGTTTGAAGACCTCTCGCGCGCCCGGGAGATCGGGCAGCGCGCCCGCGAGCGGGTGACGGCGAACTGGACCTGGTCTCATGCGGCTCGCATGTACCGGGACTTCGCGGAATCGCTTGCCGCCGAACCGTCCGTTCACCGGGACCTGAACAAAACCCTGTCGCTCTGGAACCAGTCCGCCGACGCGGACGCGGCCGAATATTTCCGCATGCACCGGGCCCGCCTGCTGCGGACACTCGAATTGACGCCGGAGGCCAATCCGGGCGACCGCGTTCTGGAACTCGGATGCTACCTGCAGATCGCGCCCGTGCTGGGCACATCGCTGGGCTACGCCGAAGTGCGCGGAAGCTATCTCGGCAGTGCGGGCGCCACGGAAAGACGCTCCGCATTTGCCGCCGGCGGGAAAATATTCGAATGCGAGATCGATCTGTTCAATGTCGAACGCGACCGCTTTCCTTATCCCGACGGACATTTCGCCACGGTGATCTGCGGGGAAGTACTGGAGCATCTGGAGAGCGATCCGGTTTTCATGATGGCGGAAATTCACCGGATTCTCCGGACCGGTGGGATTTTTGTTCTTACAACGCCGAACATTGCGTCTTTGCGCGCAGTCGCGAAAGTCCTGCGAGGCGAACATCCCGAATCGTTCCACCGGTATTCAAGGGACCCGATGGCGCCCGCACATTCCCGCGAATACACGCCGGATGAAATTCGTCTGCTTTTATCGGAATGCGGTTTCGTCCCGCTGCGTATCGAAACCGGACCGTATGAGGGAACGGCGGATCGGTTCTCCTCGGCCGAACAAGCGCTCGGCCGAGGGGGCTTCCCGCGGGAACTCCGCGGGGAGTGCATTTTTGCCGTTGGAAGAAAAGAGGATCTGCCGGTGAGTCGATTTCCCTCGTGGTTGTATGGCTAAGACAGGGAGCAGCGGCGGCAGAATTCTCAGGTCTTACTGCCTGAAGTGATGCACCCTTTTCGGCACGTGGTTATTCCAGCACCACCGGCCGCCACAACTTACCGGGATTAAAGCGCGTCGTCTGGCGCGCCTGCAATGCTGTCGCCGGTCCGAGGTCCCGCTCGTACACCACGCCTTCATGGCTGATCATCAGAGTCTGAATTCCGGATACGCCATATTCGGCGGGCCAGGCGATCAGAGCGAAGCCACCGACCATGCGGCCGTTCACCACATAGTCGGATTGGCCTCCGGCGGCGTCCGGACCCTGGGCCGTCAGGATCCGAAAATAGTAGCCGTGGTAAGGTTCTGCCTTGCCGCCCGCCAACGCCGTCGAAGCGGTGGGCACGGCGGTGGCGAAGACCTGCGCCACAAGGCTCTCCGGAGCGCCCTCCCAATACAAACCATCGTGTTTGCCCGGTGTGCTCGCAACTTTCCGCGCATATTTCAACACGTGATCCCCGTCCCTCGCTTCGGACGCATACTCGAACTGCGCCTCGGCGTAGCCGCGGCAGACTTCCATCGCGTTCAGTTCGTTTCTCCCGATCCGGCGTGCCAGAATTTCGAGCCTTCCGCTGGCCGAATCCAGTTGCCATTTTCCGTTCCTGAGAACAACGGGAACGGGAAACGGCCACTCCCGGTCTCCCACCGTGAAGGACACCTTGTCGGGCCGGAGCGGGTCCTTATCGAACTGCAGTTTCTCTCTCGCGGAGCGGGCAAACTCAGCCCGGAGGTCTTTGTCCTCCGCTGCATTGCCGGATTCCACGATGTCCTTTCCGCCGGGGCCGAAGATCAGGAGGAGCGCCTCGCGATCGTCACGCGCAGCCGCGTCGACAGTAGCCTGCACGGCTTCCTCGGGCGTCGCGAATGTCCGCTGGGCGTTAGTGCCGGTGCCAGGCCGGGCTGCCGCGCCGATCAGAAGACCACCGGCCAGCACACAAAAAACACGATTATTCAAATACCTGCTCATTTCCCTCGCCCTCCGCCGTGCCCGCCGCCTGCCCCGCCACCGCCACTACGAGGTGCTCCTCCACCGCCCGCCCCGCTGCCACCACGAGGCGCTCCTCCACCGCCCGCCCTGCTGCCACCGCTCCGCGCCGCGCCCAGGCTTGAGAACCCGTGATCGCTGTGCGAGTTTGCCGCTCCGCCCTCGCGAACGCCGCCAAAAGCGCTGCGGTTCGCGGCGGGCGCGGAAGGCGCAATCTGCCGGTTTCCCATCCGCTGCGTGCCTGGCTGAGGACTGACGTTTCGCTGCGGATTCGCTGCCTGCGGTTGCGGCGGCCGGTTCTGTTGCTGACCGGCTCCCGGGCGGGTCTGCAGATTCTGGCGCGGGCCGGCCCCGAAACGGTTCGACAAGCCTGCCGTCGGATACGGCACGCCCTGACGATGGGAGCCGTCATGCGCCCAGTTGCTGTTTCCGCTTAAAGCGCCCGCGCGTCCCGCGTTGAAGTTGTAACGGTGGATGAAATTGTTATTCACCACGATGCGGTGATCTCCCCAGCCGGGATGCCATCCCCAGCCACCCCACCCGCCCCAGCCGCCGCCAAAATAGACGCCGATCGGAATTCCGGGTCCCCATCCAAAGTACGCGCCGGCGCCGAATCGCGGATAATACCAGCTCGCGTACGGATAATAGAGAGGCGGGCCCCAGATCGATCCGGGATCGTATTCGGGCACGTAGATGACCTGCGGATTGGCCGGCTCGATTTCAATGACAGTCGTTCCGGAGCCATCCTGCACCGTTACCGTTTGCTGGGCCGTAGAGGCCAGCCGACCCGCCCGCTGCGCTTTCAGCCGCATGCGCTGCACGGCATCCATCACATCGCCCTGCTGATTCAGGAAGGCGTTGCCCAGATCCGTTGTCCAGGTGATGTCCTGATTCAGCCGTTTGACAAGATCCGGAAAGACCGCCAGTGCCTGAACACTCGGATCCCAGTTCTGTTGCTGCGCCGCCTGCGTGACGGCCGCGCCGGAGAGACCCGGATTTCGCTGCAGCCACTGCGAAACCTGGACGAGTTCCAGCGGATACGTGCTCGCCACCAGGATCTGACTGAGCAGGGGATCCGGATAAAGCGCAATCGGCGCTGTCAGATCGTCCAGCTGATTCGGTGCCAGGTACTGGCCCGGTGGAGGAGGCTGGGGCGATTGCTGTGCCCGCAACCGTCCCGCCTGCATGGTGGCGAATAACGCCGCGAATAACGCCGCGCAGAACAGCGCACCCTTCCCGAAGTGCCGAAGCGTGCCCCTCATTGCTGCGCCGCCGGCTGTCGTGCGGCTTCTGAACAGAAACCTTGCTTTTCACTTAACGTCCCGTTATGTTCCCGATGCATTCCGCTCCTTCGATTCGTTTCGTGCCGTGTGGACAGGGCAAGCCTCTGCTTTCGCCGAATGTCCGGATTACGGTTGAGTCAAGCCCTGAGAAAGGCCGTCAGCGCGCCGTCAGAAGCACTTTCAGCGCTTTGTGTCGGGCTGCATTGCCGAACGTTTCGTAGGCCTGCAGAATGTTGTCCAGGGTAAACCGGTGCGTTACCAGTCGGCCCGGCTCCAGATAACCGGACTCCAGAGACCGGATCAGCAGGGGCGTTGTCACCGTGTCCACCAGCCGCGTTGTCAGCGTGGCGTTGCGATCCCAAAGCTTTTCCATGTGGAGCATCACGGGCTTCCCGTGAACCCCGATATTGGCGAGGTGGCCGCCCGCCGCGAGAATGTTCTGGCAGATGTCGAAGGTGGCCGGCATGCCGACGGCTTCAATGGCGACATCTGCGCCCCGTCCCCCGGTTGTCTCCATGACGCGCTGCACGGCTTTGCCATCGGCGCTGTTGATCAGGACAGTTGCCCCGAACGTTTTCGCCACCTGCAGACGGTTGTCGTCGAGATCGATGGAGATGATCACCGCCGGTGAATAGAAACGGGCTGTCATCATCGCCGCCAGTCCAACCGGGCCCGCGCCGACAATCGCGATGGTGTCGCCTGGCTGAACGTGGCCGTTCAGCACACCGCATTCAAAGCCGGTCGGCAGAATGTCGCTGAGCATCACCGCGGCCTCCTCGTCGGCGCCGGCAGGCAGTGGATACAGGCTGGTATCGGCATGCGGGATGCGCACGTACTCGGCCTGCGTCCCGTCGATCGTATTGCCCAGAATCCAGCCTCCGTCGCGACAATGCGAGTACATCTGTTTCCTGCAGAAATCGCACTTCCCGCAACTCGTGATGCAGGAAATCAGCACCTTGTCGCCCTTGCGAAAGGCCGAGACGGCGGAGCCCGCGTCCTCTACAAATCCAATGCCTTCGTGCCCCAGAATCCGGCCGTCCGCGACGGTGGGAACGTCGCCCCTCAGAATGTGCAGGTCGGATCCGCAAATGGTGGAAGTGGTGATGCGGACGATAGCGTCGGAGGGCGCCAGCAGCGCGGGCCGGGCATGCGTTTCCCAACTCGGCTTACCCGGACCGTGATAGACCAGCGCGCGCATGGTGGATGCGTCCCTGGGGCCGGCAACGGGCCTTTCCATCAGAGCGATGCTCATCGGGCAACCGCCAGAACCGCGGCGAACGGCGAACTGTGGGAAGGTTCGTGCAGCCACCACGGCGGCCGCCCGTAGTGCCGGTGCAATTCCGATTCATATTCGCGCGTAACCGGCAGACTTTCGTCATATTCCGGAGCGGATTTAATGACCGTGCGGGAAAGTCCGGTGCGTATTTCCGAATCCATCCAGCTCAGGCTTTCAATCCACGACGGGGAAACCAGCACCTTTTTTCCCGGCCACCAGTTTCGCGTCGCGACCTCGAGATAACGAATCGCCCACGTTTCACTGTCCATCAGAAAACCGGCGAGATGGCCAATTTCACCGTCGGTCGCCTCCATGAAATACCCGGTGACGACGTCGCAGCTTCGCAGGTGCGAATCGGGCGATTCCTCTTTTTTGTTTGTATCCGCCACTGCCGGAGCCGCCGCGATCGGCGCCGTCAGAACGACGGGAAAGAACTCCGGTCCCCATAACGACGGACCGCCCCAGTAATAGGGATACGCGTAGTACCCGAGGAATGCGGCTTCATGTTGTCTCGAAACGGGCAGGTGCGTATCGACCTCGGGACTGCCGGCCACCTGGCTTTTCGTGAGCGACACGTTGATCCGCCTGGCCTGCCAGTCGATACCGGTGACCGAATAGGGTGAGATCAGAACCCGCTTGCCACTGAGCCAGCCGCCGGTATCGACGGTCAAATACCGGATAGCCCAGCTGACATCGTCGAAGTAAAACTGCTGCGCAACACCCAGATTGCCGTCCAGCGCGTGGATGGCAAAGCCTTTGAACTGCTTCAGATTGATCAGCATCGTGATTGTCCTGAGAGGTCGGGGCTAAATGGCCAGCGCCGCGGCCTGCTCGTTCAGGTGCACGGCGACGGTCACCGGGCCGGTGTTTACGATGGCGTCCCGCGCTTTTTCCACCTGCGACTCCGAGCCGTTCACCAGGAGAAGGTACTGATCCGTCTTGAGAGCCAGTTCATATTCGACGACGCTGTTTTTCGGAATGCCGATGCTGTACAGTGCCGCGCCCAGCGCACTGAGGCCTCCCAGTAAGGCAGCTCTCTCGAGCGCGCCCACTACCCAGGCGACGATTGGCCCGGCCAGCAGCAGCGGGCCGAAACCCGGTATCGCAAAGAGAGCCGAGCCGAACAGGAGACCCCAAAAACCGCCCCACGCCGCGCCGGCTCCGCCCCAGTACTTCACGCGGTCCCCGGTGTTGTAATACCCGACCACCTGCTCGTCGGTGTGAGTGCCCCTGCCCACGATGGAAAGAGAAGCCATATCGATTCCCCCTCGCTGAAGTTCTTTGACCGCTTCTTCCGCTTCGGCGTGGGTGGCATAAACGGCGACCACCGCGTTTTTTTCGCTCATTTTGTGATAGATCCTTCCGCGTCCTGATTTATACAGTGCAGGGGGATGGCCGAACTCGCGCAGCGGCGCCGCGTGCGGGTTTAATCGGTGGCAACGCGCGCGTCACGCGTCGGAATGGCGCAATACCCGCGTCACGCGTCGAAAGACGCGTTGTGAGGAACCGGCGGTATTCCGCGGTGCGCGAAGCCGCGGACAGCCCGCGGGGAACTTCTCAGCGGCAAATCCCGAACCGGCGCGTTTCTCCCGCCTGCAATTCGCCAAGCAGGATATCTCCGGTGGCGCGCGGCCGAAAAACACCCGTTTCGTTGCACAGGCTTCTGCCTTTCGGCGAAATCACGCTTACCGACGCCACCGCGGATGTGTTCCGGTTCTCAACGATCACGCGCAGGTCCTCCCGGCGCAGGACTACCTTCTTCATCAGCGCAATGCGGTCCAGAATCGTTCCCGCCGGAACAAACCATCCGTCCTTCGACGCCAGATAGCCGAGTCGCGCGCGCAGCGGATCGCGCATTTTCCGTGTTTTCCTGTCCAGCCACTTCTCATTCAGGTGCGTATAGACAATCGCCAGCCCGCGATGCGCCTCGAGCGCGTCGATGTTGGCCTTGGAATACCACTCCAGAAAACCGTCACCATCCGCGGATTTCCACTTACCAGTCCGCATGAACACCTTGGGGATTCCGTAGTGCCGGACGGCATCGTCGGTGAACGGCGGGCCTTTTACCGCGGCCAGGTCGAAATATCGCGGGTTGGAACGCCGAGGCAAAGCCATCGAGCCATCCACCCAGACCCACGGGCGGTAACGGTTCAGAATCCCCAGGCTGTAATAGCGGCTGCGCGGATCTGAGCCTTCGTTTTCCAGAGTTTCTTTGTTGGATTGACCGGAATGTTCCACGTAAACCGAGGGAGGATGCCCGAATATCTCTTCAAACCGGACGAACGCGCGCGCCAGATCTTCGGTGGTGTCCGAATTGTCGCTCGGCGTATGCATGCCCACTTCGTGTCCCCGGGCGGCCAGCCCCAGGTAAAACGCCCGCTCGGCGGCATCCTCCAGAGGAACCGCGACCGGAGCGAAAAAAGCCCGCTCGGAACCCGCCGGAGCGGCCCAGTCCGACCAGATTTTGCCCTTCTTCGCCCAGTCCGCCCAAAAGACGAACGCAGTAACGGTGATTTTCAGCCGATCGGAGTCGAATTCTTCGAAAAGGGGGGCCAGACGCCGGCTGTAGGACGAATCGGCATCGCTGACGATGGTGAACGCAAACGGATGCGCGTCGGGATACAGGCTCAGCCGCCACTCCGGCACCGGGTCGATCCTGCTGCCGGCCGGCACGTCATCCGTCTGCAGCGGTTTGGGGAGCGCCAGCGCCAGTCCGACAGCGGCGAGCCGGATCAGAATGCCGGGAAGCTTCGGTGCCATACAGCATTATCCCGCTGCGCACGAATTTTCCGGAAAAGCCGATTCAGTCGAGCGTGGTCCGCACACTTGCCAGCAGCGCCGCCGGCACCGTTCCATCGGCCGCATCAATGGTCTCCGCGCCCTTCGGTCCGGTGCGCGTCAGCCGGTAGTAATGGTTGGCATTGACGGGCGTTTTCGCCGCGAACAGCCGGTCGACCGCCGCGCGGTCGCCTTCGGACAGGCTGGACCACGTGACGGTGCCGCGCATGTGGATATGCCCGCCGGGAGTGCCCGCGCCCACGAATCCGCCAACTTCTTCGATCGTCACATCGCTCATTCCGGACGTGCTCCTCTCCCCCGCGTTGCGGCTTGCCGCCTGCGACATGCCAGTCGCAGGCGGCAAGTGATTACAGGCCGACAGCAGTCCAAGCGCTATCAACGGCGGTATGGATTGAAGCGTCATTGGGATACATGCTGGTGGACAGCGACCGGGTCCGCGCGGCGAACTGGGACATGGTCATGTTGGGGCTGGGGCCGAATCCCGTCAGGGCTTTGTACCAGATCTGGCCTGCCTTTTCCCAGCTGTGTCCGCCAATCTGCTTGCTGGCTTTTGTAAAAGCCAGATTGGGAACGCCACTCGAATAATGCGGATCGAGATTGCCGATGCCGGGATAGTAGTGATCGGGTTGCGGCGCCAGCGCGTGCGTATCCTTGGGATTCGCCATGTTGCGGAGGCATGTGTAGCCTTTCTGTTTGGAAACCGGCCCCATGATGTCGGCTCCGATCAGCCAGTCGGCCTGCGCCGCGGTCTGGTTCTTTTCCCACTGGCGGAACATCGAACCAAACACGTCCGACAAACTCTCGTTGAGCCCGCCGGCCTCACCCGAATAGTTCAGCCCGAGGCTGTGCTGCGTAACGCCGTGGGTGAGTTCGTGGCCAATCACGTCGTCGCCCAGAGTGAAATCGGCGAACACCTGACCGTCCCCGTCGCCGTAAGTCATCTGCGCGCCGTTCCAGAAGGCGTTGTTGTATTTCACCCCGTAATGGACGGACGAGATAAGGGTCATGTGGTTGCCGTCGATCGAATCGCGATGGAACAGGTCCCAGTAGAATTTTGCGACCGACTCCTCCTCATTATAGGCGCGTTTCACGGTCGCGTCGGCCGAACTGCCGGGGTTCGCCACGGCCGTTCCGGGCAGAGTCATGCCGGTATGGCAGTCGAACACCTGGCCCACCGGCAGGACGTGCGGCACCGGAAGCGGAATCGGCGGAACGGGAAACGGCAGGCTGATCGCGGTCAGGGTCAGCCGGGCGTTCTGTTCGCGCAATGCGCGCACCTCGCGGCTGATCGCCGCGCTGTGGTGGAAATTCTGACGGATTGCGTCGGACAGTTCGGGGTCCGCGGCAAATCGGTCGAGTACGTCTTGCGGAATAATGAAACATTTACAGCTCATGACGAAGCCCTCCTAAAGGCAAGGATGCGGGCAAGCGCTGAAAATCAATGTCGGCATCCATGAATTAGTGGGAAATAACCACGGAACATTACAGACCAAATCTCATCCGGAAAATTCCGGTGTCGGCTCGCCGAACGGGCGCCGGCGCAGGGCTGCCGCCAGGAAGAACGTCGCGACGGGGTCGACCCGGACACCCGCTCTGGCTGTATCGGAGATGCGGTGAAGGTATATTACAGTGGATATATTGTTCGACCCATTCCAGCGTGCTTGCAGCGTTTTCCCGTCCTCAAAACACCTTCGGACAGCCGTTGAGATTGGCGCGCTCCGGACATGCCTGACGCCGCTGATTGCGGCGGAAGAGGAACACATTGGCTTCCATCATTTTTGTTTACCGGCCTGATCCTCGGGTGGGCGATCTACCCGGCGAACCGCCCAGCCTGGTCAACATGGCATACATTCGCTGGTTTCGAATGGCTGGCGAATTGGCCGCCTTCGGCCACTCGGTCACCATGGCTTTGCCGGATGGCGTTCCTCTTCGTGCGCCCGCCGGAGTTTCCAGCCGCCTGAAATACGTCTCTCTTTCGGCGGCCAGGTGGGACGAGTATGACGTGGTAAAGACCTACATGCACCGCGGATTCGATACGCTCTCCAGATACGGCGGCGCGGGACACCCGTTCTTAATCTCAAAGCTGGGTTCGGTCGTCGCCGAACAGGACAGAGAGGGAATTTACTTCTACGGCGACGTTCGCAAACGGTTGTACGAAACCCAGGCCCGTATCGCGGCCGTATCGCAATTCGTGACGGTGCTCAATGAGCAGGGCCGGCAACTGTTCGCCGAATCTCATGGCCGCGCCACCAATATTCTGTGCATACCTGGCGCGGTGGACTCCACCCTCCCGTCTGTCGGGCCGGACCCCTATCCTGAATCGGGTGGCGTGGCACGGGTTCTCTTCGCCGGAACCGTCTACTCCGATGCGCAGCAACCGGAAGCGAACCGAACGCTCGTCCGGAAACTGAATGCTCTGGGGCAAATGATTGGTTCACGCGGGTGCCGTCTGTTTCTCATGGGCGACGGCGATATCAGCGCTCTCGACGGCCGGCACGTGACGTGGCTCGGTGCGGTGCCTTGCCACCGCAGCTGGGATTACCTGCGCCATGCCGATGTGGGTATTGTGGTCGCCGCCGGCCGGGTCCACCACAATAACGAGAGCACCAAGATTTACAGCTATCTGCGGGTCGGACTCCCCGTGGTTACCGAGTCGGGCTTCCCCAATGAGTCTCTGGTCAGTAAGACGGGCCATGGCTTCGTGGTCGCGGCGGATGATTTAGACGAAATGGCGAACCGAATCGTCACCGCTTCAACCATGCAGTGGGACGGCCAGCGCGCCCGGAACTATATTCTCCGGAACCACACATGGCGCCACCGGGCCGCTGTCTACGACTCCCTGCTCAGGCGCCGTTTCGGCCCCGCAAATGCGGCGCTCGCGCCGGCCGGGATGAAAGTTTGAAGATGAACATCATTCTGGCAGGGCCGTATCCGCCATTCCAGGGCGGCGCGGCCATCCTCAATGCCGTGCTGGCGCAGAATCTCGCGGATCGCGGCCATTCCATCCGCATCCTGAGTTCCTGCACCGAACAGACACGCGGCGACGCCGAACGATTCGATTTGCAGCATCCCGCCATTGTCGTCCGACGGGTTTCCGTGCCCAATTACCTGCTGGTCAATGAGAAGCCCGACGAAGTTGCACTGAAAACGGAGTCGGAGAAGTTACAGCCGCTCCTTATTGAGGAACTGGACAGGTCGGAACCGGACGCCGTGATCCTCGGACGGGAACCCGGCACTTGCGGTCCCATGAACGAACTCACCAGCCGAAAAATTCCGTTCATCACCATTCTTCACGGAGGGATCATCAGGTCTCTGGCCTCGGGCCGTACAGGGGAACCTCTGGCAACCGCGCAGAAACGGACGCTGCAAGCCAGCGCGTTTGTCGTGCCTGTGTCGCCGAACATGGTTGAGGAAGTGATCGAACCGCTGGGTCTCACCCGGTGCCACGTCATCCCGAACGCTTCCAGCACCATTTCGTTCCGGCCGGGCCCTCGCGACGCCGACCTCGCCGCCTTCCTCGCTATCCGCCCGGAAGATATCGTTGTGGCACACGTCTCCAATCTGAAGCGTGTGAAAGCGCCGCTCGACTTTATCCACGCGGCGGCTCTGTCCTTGCGGAGCCGACCCGACCTGATGTTTCTTGTTGTCGGAGATGGAGAGTGCAGGCAGGAGATGCAGGCCACCGCCAGCGCGCTGGGCATCGCCGGCCGCGTCCGTTTCTCAGGCTGGGTCGATCACGTGCAAGTGCCGAAATACATGCGGCTCGCCGACATCGTCGTTATGCCCTCCGAGACAGAGGCGCGCTCTCTCGCGTGTCTCGAGGCACTGGCCAGCGGCAGGGCGCTCGTCACGACCGATATTCCCGCGAGCCGCGGCCTTGTCGAGCACGAGAAGAACGGTCTGCTCGTCCCCGTTCATGACCGCGCGGAACTCGCCCGCAGTATCGTCCGGCTGGCGGCCGATGAAGAACTTCGCGCCACTCTCGGCCGCAACGCTCGTTCCCGGGCACTTCGGAATTCTACCGGCCAGATGGCGGATGCTTATGAAGAACTGTTGCTTGGGATCATCCGGGCTAACCCCCATCGTCTCCCTGCCGGGGTGAACTCGTAACACCGGCGCGACCCCGGCATCTGCTTCGCGTGATCCCGCGGAGCCGGAATTCGAAACCCCGACATTAGGGCCTTGATTCTGCTCCTTAGATCTCCGCCACCATTTCGGCCCATTCGCGGCTCTCCCGCTCGGGCGCAAAGTATTGCCGCCACCGCCGCACCCGGTCCGGGTCAATCGCCAGCGTTCCGGCGCGCAGGCTTTGCATCGACGTTCGAATCGCCGAAACCAGAGCCTCCACATTCGCCGGCGCGCAAAGACGGATGTGCGGGGCGTCGCCGGCCAGTTCCGGCAGCGCCCCGGTGCGCGTGGCGGCCATCGGCATGCCCAGCGCCATCGCGCGGTTATGGCTGAGTGAACACCCCTCGCCGAGCGAAGCGGAAACGTAAAGATCCGAGGATAGAAAGAGCGCGTCCAGGCTGGCCGAATCCAGCCAGCCGGGAAAATGCTCCGGGGAATTGCGCCGGCATTCTTCCCAATAGGCCTTTTCCTTCGGGGCAATCTCGCCGGCCACGGTGAGGCAAACCGGATGTCCCTCCCGGCGGAGTTCGGCCACGGCGCGAAGCAGAACATGCGTTCCCTTCTTGAACGAGAATCCGCAATCGGCCGCCAGACGCCAGACGGGGGACGGCGTGGGCGCCCAGGGGGCAACGGTGACGCCTTCCGGCAGCGCGTTGTGAACCGTGCGGAAAGCGCGCGCCGCGGGGAACGCCGCGCCCAGAGTTCGCGCCTGTTCGCGATTGTTGGTGACGATGCAGCGCGCGTTTTCCACCACGAACCGAATCGCCTGCAGATGATAAGGACTTCGGAAATCCCGGGAGAAATCCGATCCCTGCACGGAAGCGATGTGCGGAATTCCCAGCGTAAAAGCCGCCTGCTGCGCGATGAACCCGTTGGTGGTCATCAGAAACGAAATCAGGATATGCCGGCTCCCGGGCTCCGCCGCGATCCGCGCCTCCAGCTCGGAAACCAGCAGCAGATAATCGAGACGCAGACTTTCCGCCAGCCAGCCGCTCGGCACGCCTTCCGTGTTGGCCGCGTCCGCGCTCAGCGGCTCCAGCAGGAACGCCTTGTCCCGGCCCAGATGGACGACTTCCAGCGAACCATGCGCCGCGACCGGAGCCATACCGTCCGCCGCCTGCCGCCTGGTATAGACAATCACCCGATGATCCCCTGCACTATTGAGAGCGCGGGCAATGCGCAGCACGGTCTCCTCAAGTCCCCCGCGCATCGGAAAGACGCCGGGCGTCAGAAGATGCAGAGTACGCATCCGCTCAGTCGTTCGCACAGGTCAGGCTGATCTGCCAGGCCCGATCCTGCAGTTCGAAATGCCCGCGGACGTAATCGTGCAGTTCCGGTTTGTGGCTGTTCCAGCGGTAGACACCTTCCGCCGCATGGGCAAGATCCGCCTGCGGATCGAACTCGAAGCGGTGGAAGTCTTTGAACCGTTCCGTGTAACGCCTCTGGGTCGGATCGCCGTGCCAGAGGTGCAGAAGATCGCCCTCCACAAACGAAATTCGCCCCCGCACGTCCCCGTGGAAACGGCTCGCCCAGGCGTTGTAGTGACGGCGCTGCTGCCCGCTCATCTGAAAAGCGCTGGCTTTCTCATCGCCGCGTCCGCAGGCGGCAGCCACCAGAAGCGCGTCGCCTCCGCCCACCACCCCGGCGTCGTAGAGGCCGTGCTCGGCCAGCGTGCAGCGCCGCGCCATCCAGGCCATGCCCGGAGCATAGCGGAGCAGGCGGCTGGCGCCCGTCGTCGCAAACATCTCGTCGCGCAGTTCGCCCCTGGCATAGCGGGCGCCAAAGGACTCGAAATAGTCCGGTGGACGCCAGTCCGGAAATTTCGGCGGATCCAGCCTCTCCATGTAGTGGACACGCTCGAAAGGCTGCACCAGAGCGTAATGCTCCAGCTGACCGCGGGCCGCCGCCGCCCAGTCTTCGCGAAGGAAAATAATGTCGCAATCCAGCCAGGCGACGGCATCGCAGTGGTCGGGCAGCGCCTGGAGCGCGATGTTCACCAGCCGTTCCTTCTGCCACAGCACGTCTTCGCCACGCAACTGAATCAGGATATCCGCGTCAGCCTCCCCGAGTTGGAAGCGCTCCTGAAAGGAAAGCTCCACGGCGACCAGAGGAATACTCAGGTTGCGGCGAAACGTACGGTACGTTTCGAGGCGCTTGCGCGTTCCGGAAGGATCGAAATACGTCGTGATTGCCCAGGTGGCATCCTGCCGAAGCATAGGGTCGGTTCCTGCGGTCAATTTCCGTTCGCGAGGCCCGACGCGAACGTTTTCTCCGCATACCGCAGCAGCGTGAGCGCATTACGTTCCGGGTCGCGACCCAGATAAATACGGCAGACCTGTGCGCGCCGCAACAACTGCCAGCAGTTCCAGGCCCTGGAGATTCCCAGCTTGCCCTTCGAGAATAATTCCCACGGGCTCGACTGCAAAATGAACTCGAGGCCCTGAAAAAGACCCACGCCCACCACGCAGTTCGTGATGCAGCTGCGCATGCCCTCCAGCCGGCTGATCTTTTCAATCCGGCAGCCCTCCGCCATCGTCCGCGCCCCCACGAACAGAATGCCCGGTTCCGCGGACGCGCAAACCCGATCCCGGAAATAGCTGTAGTTCACCAGATGTTTCGGGCCGAACTCCATGCGCTGAATGGTGCGCCGGCTCTCCGGCGGCACGGCATGTTCGGATCCGGGCAGCAGGCCCAGTCGCAGCGGGAAGGCCAGCGCCCGCCCGCGCCGGTCGATAAAGGGAGAATCGTCGGAAAGGATCTTGACCTCGGGGTGCCGCAGAAGGTGCAGCCCGACGGTGCTCTTGCCGCCACCCATCGGCAGCATCACCAGAACGGCCCGGCCCGATATCACCACTCCAACCGCATGCATCCGGTGCAGGCCCGCCTCGTCCAGATTCTGTCCGATCTGCGAGAGCAAATAGAGATACGTAGCCTCGTAGAGCAGTCCTTCGTCAAGACTGTAGAGCCGAAAGTTCGCGGTCGCCTCGTCCTGAATCCCGAGCGCGCGGCCGTGATAATCGATGAAACGCTGGCCCCGCTCCCGGTACGCCACATTGCGCGGAGTGTAGGCAATGGCCGTTGTGGTGGGCCGCATTTCCGGAGGCGGCGCTTCGGCGAAAAGCTCGATCGTCACCCCTTCGGTCGTGGCTTCCGCCGCGAAAAAACCAAAATCCTCCGCGATCCCGCGCAGGGGTTCTTCCACCGAACTGCGCACGTTGAACCGATAACCGTATACATTGAAGCTTCTGGTTCGGGACGGCGAAAAACCGCTTTGGCCGTCGGATTCGCCGGATTCCGACGCAAGTGCAACAGATTTCACTTATGTAAATTTTACTACAGCCTGTCTGGACGTCAGCAGGGTCCTGGTACCCTGCAACTCCTCCTCATAAAGCCCCGCGTAGCCACTCAGCATGTGGTGGAACTGAAATCGCTCGCGCACCGTTTGGCGTGCGGCACGGCCCAGCCGGTCGGCCATTTCACGATTACGGAGCATTCGCAGCATCGCCGCGCAAAGTGCTTCCGGATCTCCCGGCGGAACCAGCAGGCCCGTCTCGCCGTCCGTCACGGCTTCCGGATTTCCCCCCGCACGGGTGGCCACCACGGGAACTCCGTGAGCCATTGCCTCCAGCAGCGCATTGGAAAAGCCCTCCGTATCGGATGGCTGCACATACAGATCGAGGCCGCGCAAAACGTGGCCCACGTCGAGTTGCAAATCGAGCAGGAACACGCGCCCGTCCAAACCCTGTTCGCGGGCGAGCGCCTCAACCACGGGCTTCCAGCCGGGCTTACTGCCGCCGCAACAAATCAGACGGGCCGAAGGCTCCGCCTCCAGCAGCATGCGGAAAGCGCGCAGCAGCGTCTGATGGCCCTTTTCCGGCCGATAGTTCCCTACGTACCCGACCAGCGGAGCCCCCGCGCCGACGCCCAGTTCCTGACGAATGCCGCAGGTTTCCCTGTCTCCTCTCGCTTCCCGCCCCGGCCAGGGAAGCGCCACGCCGTTGTGAATTACCCGGATCTTCTCGTCCGGAACGCCTTCCACCTCCCGGACCGTCGCGGCAATGGCTTCGCTGCACACCGTAATTTTCCCGGTACCTGCGTTGCGGTAACGCTCCCAGGGCTGCGCCGTCTGCGCCGGGTCCCAAAAACGGAGGTCGCCGCGCGACGTGATAATCGAAGGAACAGCCGCTTCGGCCCCCGCGCGGACATCATTGTCATCTCTGCGATAGCTGAAGGAATGGAAAATATCGGGACGGATTTCGCGAATGCCGCTCACCACCTCGGGCAGCCGCCGCGCTTGGTTGAGCGGCAGGTGGTGAACCGGAACGCCGGCGCGCAGCAGGCTGTCGCCGAGCGGCCCCCAGTAGCAAGACCAGATCACGACGGGATCGAAACGGTCGCGCGGCAGATGCATCGCGAGATCGTGGACGTTTTTTTCGGTGCCACCCACTTCGAGGCACGGTACGTAATAGAGAATGCGAGAGCGCCCGTCAGTAGCCTGCAAACGATCTTGTATCTTAGCGCACTCGAATCCGGAGAAGCCTCAGATCGTCGGACAGGGGTTCACACCCCAGATTTCCTTTGCATACTGTGCGATCGTCCGGTCGCTCGAAAACTTGCCCGAACTCCCCACGTTCAGGATCGCCTTCCGCGCGAACTGTTCCGGATCCGCATGGAGTTGCCCGATTCTCGCCTGGGCGTCCGAATAAGCGCGCAGGTCGGCCAGATGCATGTAGAAATCGCCCTTATCGAGAAGGGTCGCTCGCAGCGGGTCGAAGACGCCCGCATCGCCCTGGCTGAAGTGTCCCGAAAAGATCAGGTCCAGCGCGGCGCGGGTCTCCGGTTCGTTCTCGTAATGCCAGCGCGGGTTGTACCAGGGGCGTGTGTTGGCCACCTGCGCGGCGGTCAGGCCGAACAGGAAGAAGTTCTCTTCGCCGCACTCCTCGGCCATCTCGATGGTGGCGCCGTCCCGCGTCCCGATCGTCAGAGCGCCGTTCATCATGAGCTTCATATTGCTGGTGCCGCTCGCCTCGTAACCGGCGGTCGAAATCTGCTCGGAAACGTCGCTCGCCGGGATGAGCCGTTCGGCGATCGAAACGCTGTAATCGGGGAGAAACACCACCTGCAGGCGGTCGCGCGCGATCGGGTCGTTGTCGATCACCTCCGCCAGATTGTTGATGAATTTGATGATCAGTTTGGCCAGCCGATAAGCGGGCGCGGCTTTTCCCGCAAAAAAGAACGTCCGTTTCGGCATCTCCGCGCCGGGATTCTCACGGAGCCGGTTGTAAAGGATAACAATATGCAACGCGTTCAGCAGTTGCCGTTTGTACTCGTGTATCCGCTTGATCTGACTGTCGAAAATGGCCTCCGGGTCCACGCGGATCCCGGTTGAGACCCCCAGCCAGTCGACAAAGCGCAGCTTCGCCGCCCGCTTCGCGTTCCGGAACAGCCGCCGGAACTCCGGATCTTCCGCCATCGGCTTTACCCTCGAGATCTGGCTGAAGTCCGCGATCCACCCGTCGCCGATCGCCTCCGTCACAAGGGACGAGAGAAACGGATTCGCCACCAGCAGCCAGCGGCGCGGCGTCACGCCATTGGTCTTGTTATTGAACCGCTCCGGATACATTTCCGCGAAGTCGGAAACCAGTTTGGTGCGCAGCAACTCGGAATGGATCGCCGCCACGCCGTTCGTGCTGTGCGAGCCCACGATAGCGAGGTTCGCCATGCGCACCTTTTTCGTGGCGCCCTCCTCGATCAGACTCATCCGCTGAACCCGGCCGCTGTCCCCCTGATAACGCCCGCGAACCTGATCCAGAAAACGGCGATTTACCTCATAAATAATTTCGAGGTGCCGCGGAATAATGTCCTCGAACCAGGAAACGGGCCACTTCTCCAGCGCCTCCGGCAACAGCGTGTGATTCGTATAGGCGAACGTTCGCTGCGTGATGGACCAGGCCTGGTCCCATCCCAGTTCCGCCTCGTCCAGCAGGATCCGCATCAGTTCGGCGATGGCCATTGTCGGATGCGTATCGTTCAGCTGCACCGCCGCCTTTTCGGGCAGCAGACTCCAGTCGGAATGAGCCTCGCGAAAGCGCCGTGTCATATCTCTGACGGAGCACGCTGAAAGAAAATACTCCTGCAGGAAACGCAGTTGCTGCCCCACCACGGTCGAGTCGTCCGGATACAAAACCCGCGTGATCGATTCGGCCGCGAGCGTTTCGGTAACCGCGCCGACAAAATCCCCGTGGCTGAATTCGCCGAAGTCGAAGAAAT
This sequence comes from uncultured Acidobacteriia bacterium, assembly GCA_903851195.1. Lineage (GTDB taxonomy): Bacteria > Acidobacteriota > Terriglobia > Bryobacterales > Bryobacteraceae > BOG-234. The sequence continues at coordinate 62,831 of CAINNJ010000012.1, read as the reverse complement.
CCGGCGCCCCGGCGGCCCACAGACGAAGGGTGTTGATGGTATGGGCGCCATAGCCGATCACCGGCCGGTCAAACGGGATACCGAGCAGCTTCGAAGGTTTTCCCGGCACCGGAATCAGCAGACCGCCGCGCATCTGAAAGGTGCAGTTCAGACCAACCTCGATCACATGGTCGAGCCGCACAATCTCCCAGGGATCGGGCCTTCGCAGCCAGTTGTCGGGCTGTTCGTCCTGCCAGCCATCGCGAATTGCCTGCCGGAAGATGCCGTCCTCATACCGCAGGCCATAACCCATGGCGGGAATCTGCATCGTCGCCATCGATTCGATAAAGCACGCGGCCAGACGGCCCAGGCCGCCGTTGCCGAGCCCCGCGTCGGGTTCCTGTTCCAGCAATTCGTACCAGTCGACGTTGTTTTCCCTGCTGGCTTTCCTCATGGCGGGATCGAGCAGCAGGTTGGTCACATTATTCGCCAGCGACCGCCCGATGAGGAATTCCATCGACAGGTAGTACACGCGTTTCGGATCCACCCGGTCGTAAGACTGTCTCGTTTTCAGCCAGCGCAAAGCCAGCACGTCGCGCAGAGATCGCGCCACCGCTTCGTACCGCTCGCGCGGAGTTGCCCGATCCGGATCGATCGCATAATCGAAGACCAGATGTCGGTCATAAAGGGAGTTCGGATCGCCGTGGAAAGTAACCGGGCCGTATTCAGCGAGATCGGGATGCATGGCACTCCTTGGAAGCGAATCGGGGATTTGTGAAACGGCTGAGGGGCCCGTTCCATGGTCATTATGCGCCACCAAGGTGACAATAAGATGTCGAAAACACCCTGTACTGTTAGTCAGCCCGCGCGCGTCCCGCTCATCGAGTCGTTACCGCACTGTCACGGCCTTCTCACAACACTTCACTAGGCTGGAGTGCATGCGGACACTACTCGCCCTCACCCTGTTTTCATGTATTCCTCTGGCGGCCCAGACGGGCGCCGCGTCGGGCAGTATTCGCGGTACGGTTCTGGACCCCTCGGGTGGCGCGGTGACCGGCGCGGGCGTCACGGCACGCAATCTGGATACCGGTTTTGAACGAAAAGCCACGTCCGACCCGGCCGGAGAGTATGAAGTGCCGCTCCTGCTGCCAGGCCGCTACGAAGTAAAAGTGGAGGCCGCCGGATTTGCCTCGTTCGCCCAGACAGGCGTGGTGGTTCTGCTTTCGAAAGCCAGTCTGCTGAACGTTCAGCTGGGATTGGCTGCGTCCACACAAAGCGTTACCGTGGAGGGCGACGCCTCGGTTCTCACGACGAGCGGCGCGGATGTCGGAGGCGACCTGAATTCCCGCGCGATGGAAAATCTGCCCCTCACCACGCGGAACACGTTCAACCTCGCGCTGTTCGCGCCCGGGTTCAACGGCCGCCGGGACGACGAATTCGGCAACCCGACGTTCGCGTTCGGCGGTCTGCAGCGCAAAGCCTTCCTGATCGACGGAATCGACAATTCGCAGCGCGGCGGCCCCGGACGGCTCGGAATTTTCGCCCCGGAAACGGTGAAGGAAGTGCGGGTGATTTCCAACGCCATGGACGCCGAATATGGACGCACCGTGGGCGGCATGATCAGCATGATCACGCGCGGCGGCACGAATGACATCCATGGCGAGGGCCTTGTATTATTGCGCCGGCCGGGGACCGTGGCGCGGCCGTCGCTCGCGGCCGTCAAGTCCTTTGAAGAGTGGGCAACCTATTCGGGCAACGTTGGCGGACCGATTATGAAGAACAAGCTGCTGTATTACGCGAGCGGCGAATATGAGCCGTACGATTACCCGCGCGCCGTAACCATTACTCCGGCCAACGCGGCCGCTCTGAAGCTGCCCGCGTCGGATCTGGGCTCGCTGGCTTTCAAACAGCGCTTCCAGACGTTTCTGGGCCGCGCCGATTACCAGATCAACGACAGAAACTCTTTCTACGTCCGCTACAACAGCTACTGGGATCCATCAAAGAACAACTCGGGCGCCGGTCTTGAGGTTAACAGCGCCTCGATTAACTTCGACGACCGGAATGTAACCTGGGCCTCTCAACTGACCAGCGTGATCTCACCCGATACCGTGAACGAGTTTCGCTTCGGTTCCCTGCAGCGCGAGTTCTACCGTCCGCCCGTAGCCACCACTCTGCTGCCGACCACCACAATTTCCGGTGTCGCGACGCTGGGTTCCGATTCCTCCGCGACGCAGTATTATCTGGAACACCAGTACGATTTCGTCGACGGGCTGAGCCACCGCAGCGGCCGGCATCAGCTGAAGTTCGGTTTCGACATCGCCACGATCCACGTCATCTCGAAGGACAGGCTGACGCAGACGTTCTCGTTCTCCAGTCTGACCAATTACCTGAATACCGTGAACAAAGTGGTCAATCCGGTGACGGGCTCGACCAACTGGTATACCCAGCTGGTCCAGGCGTTCGGAAACAATGTGGCGGACCACAACACGCAGTCCTATAATTTCTACGCGCAGGACACCTTCCAGATCAGCCGCAACCTGACGCTGTCTTATGGCCTGCGCTATGAGTTCCTGAAGTACCCCGCACTCGACCAGAACGCGCCTCTGGTGAATTCGCGTTCCGTGCGCAGCGACCCCGCCAACTTCGCGCCGCGCGTTGGTTTTTCCTGGCAGATGGACCCGCAGACCGTCATCCGCGGTGGCTTCGGCATCTTCTACGACACGACGAATCTGCGGCTGCTCTCCCAGGTAATCCGGCAGAACGGTTCGAACGTGCTCAGTTACACGATTACGCCGGCTACGGCGGGTGCTCCCGTCTATCCGAACCTGCTGGCCAGTCCGGCCGGAACCCTGACCAAACCGAGCGTGACCACCTTCTCGCCGGATTATAAACAGCTCCACATGCTGCAGGGCAACGTACAGGCCGAGCGGGCGATCGGCTCGGATTTCTCGGTCACGCTGGGGCTGCAGTATTACGGCGGTCGCCACATTCCGCTGCTGCTCGATACCAACCTCGGCGCGCCGCTCAGTTATCTGGCGGACGGCCGTCCGGTATTCTCGAACTCGAACCGGCCGAATCCGAACTTCGCGCAGGTGCTGCAGCTTTCGTCTGTAGCCAATTCCGTCTACTACGGCGGCTTCCTGGCGTTAACGAAACGCTTCTCGAAAGACTTCCAGTTCACCGCCTCATACACGCTGGGGTATGCGTTCAATGCCAACGATTCCACGGGCGACGCGGGCAGTAACGTCACGGATTCCACCAACCTGCGGCGCGACTATGCCCACTCCTCGAGCGACCAGCGGCACCGGTTCGTCCTTCAGGGCACATGGCAACCGCGCGTCCGCCGGAACGTGCTGCTCGACGGTTGGATGGTGTCGCCGAACGTAACGCTGACCTCCGCGTTCCCGATTAATGTGACGCAGGGCAGCGACCTGAACGGTGACGGCATCAACAACGACCGGCCTCTGTATCGCGGCCGCAACGATACGCCTGGATATGGTTTTAAGGAAGTGAATCTGCGAATCAGCCGTGAGTTCCGGATTCGCGAGCGCTTCCGACTGGAACTGATCGGTGAGGCGGAAAATCTGCTCAACAGTCTGAACGCGGCCTGCTCCACCGCGGGTTGCACCGGCGCGGTGATCAATACTTACAATGCGGTGGATTTCAAGCGCATCACCAGCGCGACGGATTCGCGGCAAATCCAGTTAGGCGGAAGGATACGGTTCTGATCCGGTGAAGAAGATCTTATTGCTCCTCATATTCGCCGCCGCGTTGAGTGCGCGGCAGCCTCTGGTCGTCGTCTCGGTGGACGGCCTCGATCACCGGTATTTGCGGGACGCCGACAAACTCGGTCTGCGAATTCCCAATCTGCGACGGCTCATGAAAGAAGGCGCGTGGGCGGACGGCGTGGTGGGCGAAGTTCCCACAATCACCTGGCCGGAACACACCACCATGCTGACCGGTGTGCCGCCCGCTGTCCACGGCATCGAGCGGAACCAGATGTGGGACTACAGCCTGGTCAAAGTCAAGACACTATGGGACGCGCTGGGCGAAGCGAAGCTCACCTCAGCCGCGGTGACATGGCCGGTCACGGTCAATGCGCCGATTACCTGGAATCTGCCGGAGGTTTTCGACAAACGGCAGGGCGGGTCCATGGATCTGGCGGCCATCGCGAAGAAATCCTCGCCGGGCGTGATCGGGGAAATCTCGGCGAAGTACCCGTCGTTTCCCCAGCAGTGGGTGGATGACCGAACCCGCCTGCTGGCGACGCTCTATCTGATCGGGGAGAAGCATCCGGATTTCCTCGCCGTCCACTTTGTGGATCTGGATTCCGAAGAGCACGATACCGAGCCGTTTTCCGCGGCGTCGAAAGCAATTCTCGAACTAACCGATGAGAGGATCGGGCGCATCGTGGCGGCCTTGCCGAAAGGCGCGGCGCTGGCCCTGGTTTCCGATCACGGCTTCGTTGCCGTGGAAAAGACGGTGCATCCGGCCACCGGAACGGTGACTCCGTTCTGGGTGACGGCGGCCAACGCATCCGAAGCGGCGGAACTGGAACGGCTGAGCAAGGACCCGGCCAACGGAATCGGCCGGCAGATTCCCGCGACCGAGTGGCGCCGGTTCATGCCGGGTAAGCCGCAACCCGTCGCGGCCTGGGAACCGGCGGACCGGTTCGCGTTTTCCCCCAAGCCGCTGGACACTCCGTACGGGAAGCCCTACGAGATCGGCACCCACGGGCTGTGGCCGGGCCGGCCCGACTACCGCTCCGTATTCCTGCTCTGGGGCCCCGGGATCAAAGCGGCGCGACTGCCGGAGATGTCGATTCTGGACATCTTCGCCCGGCTGCGCACGCTGGCGCTGGAATAATAAGCAGGTCCGTTTCGACTTCAGGCGTTCTTCGGTAGATTGTCGGGAACTGCTATCATGCAATCCGATAATCCGCCATGCGATTTCCGCATTTTCTGAGCGTCGCGCCGCGCTCACGCGCCTCGCTGCTCATCGCCGACGGAGTCGGGGCCGCGGGAACCCTGCTGTACCTGGCACAAAGCACGGCCCTGCTGCTTCCCGGCTGCGTCTCTTCGGTCTGGATTCACGGCGACAACCCCGTCTCGTTCGACGCCGCCCGCAACCTGATCCGCGACGTCATGCGGGACCGGGCCCACCTTTGCTTGGTGCTCACTTCAACTTCTCCCGCAACGGTCGATTACCTTCGGCACGCGTTCCCCAACGATCTCGCGTGTCCGGCGCCCTGGAACGCGGGCACCTCCTTCCGCCGTTTCGCCAACCGCGTGAACCCGTCCGCCCTCGTGCTGCTGGATGGTGGACGAAGTCTCGGCAGCCGAACGCTTTCACAGGCTCTGCACGCCGGCATACCGGTGACAGTGGTCAATCTCGATCGGCCCGGGAACCTGGCTGCCCCGCTCCTCCAGGCGGTCCGAAACGGGCATCCCGGCATCGTCCTCTGCTTGCAGGACCACCAAGCCGCGGACCGGTTGCTCGAACAGGGCGCGCCCCGGGAAGGGCTCGTCGTCACCGGTACGCTCGATTTCGACCCCCTGCGCCCCTCGATTCAGTCGAATCCGGAAGCGGTTCGAAAGTTTCTCGCGGTCGATTCGAAATCGCCGATCGTGATTGCCGCCGAAATCTGCCGCGAGGAAGAGCCCCTTATTCTCCATGTCTTCGCCGCCCTGCGAAAAATCCGGCCGGACACCTGTCTGGTGCTCGAACCGTTGCATCGCGCCCGCGCCGCCGCTGTCCTGCGAAGCATTCAGGCGATGGGTTGGTCGGCCTGCCGGAGAAGCCGCGGGCGCCAGTCCGCCTGCGACGTGGTGGTTGAGGATTTACCAGGCGAACTCCCCGCCCTGTTTACGGTCGCCGGCGCCGCGGTGTTCGGCGAACAGGGGACGCCGGAAACGAAGCGGGACAAAGAAGCCGCCGCGACCGCCGCGGGCTGCCCCGTCGTTCCGTTCGTCCCGAACCAACTGGAGGCCGCCCTTGCGGAAATTCTTCGCTCCGGAAAGCGTGTCTCTCCGGCTTCAGCGCCAGGTGCCGCCGGTGACGCAACCCGCCGAACCCTGGAGGCTCTTGCGCCCTCTCTCCCTCCGTCTCGCCCGGTCTCCGGACCGGAAGACCAGGCCCGGGTGCCGACCTTCCGTGACAAGGTGGGCCACAACAAAATCTGGAGGCAAACCGCGCAAGTCTTCACGCGGCATCGCATCGACGATTGGCCCACCCTGCGGGAGCGCCTGCGGCACCCGCGCTCCATCCTCTGTCTCGGCAACGGACCGTCTTCCGAAGATCCCCGCATTCCAACGTACTCGCACGATTGCCTGATGCGGGTCAACTGGCGATGGATCAGCCGGGATTTCCTGAACCGCCCGGACCTGGTGTTTGTCGGTAACCCGACTACCCTTCACAAAGTCCCGCCGTGTATCTTTGGGATCTGGAATATCCGGCTGGAATATGCCCTCTTGCTCCGGCACGCCGCCACCCGCGGCCTCAAACTGATGGACTACCTGACCATGGAGCGAATCTCCCCCCTGATCCGCGATCGTTCCTGGCCGGCGCGCCCCAGCAACGGAGCGCTCATGGTTGCGGCGGCCGCCGCGCTCAACCCGGAGCGTCTCATCATCGCCGGCATGGATCTGTTCCGGCACCCCGACGGCCGCTATGCCGGCGACCTCCGCTCGCACAATGTCTACGCCTCGGTGCACACGCCGGATACCGAGCTCGCGATCGTCGACGCGGCCCTCTGCGAATATCGCGGCGAGACCATCATTCTGAGCGATATCCTGCGCGAGTCTCTGGAACGGTTCAGGGCCGGAGGAGCGGGACTTGCCCTTTGATGTTCGCCGTTTGCCTTCACCGCCGAAGCGCATTCTTCTGGTGAAGCTCAGCTCGTTCGGAGACATTATTCACGCCACCCCCTGCGTGCGCGCGGTGCGTCAATCGTTCCCCGAAGCGGAGATCTTCATGGCCGTGGAGAGCCGCTGGAGGCCAGTGGTGAAGGGGAACGTTCACCTGACCGGGCTCATTGAATGTTCTTCCGACGTGCGGCCCTCGCCCTCGCATCTGCTGCGGATTCGCCGTCAACTCGCCAGGTTCGGCCCTTTCGATCTCGCGCTCGACTTGCAGGGAACGCGCCGCAGCGCGGCCTGGGTTTATCTGAGCGGCGCACGGATCAAGGCGGGCCGTGGCCAGACGCGGCCTGGCTGGAAGAGCGCGGTGGCTCCGGATAACAAGACGCACGCGGTCGTCATTTGCGCCGGGATCTGCCGGGGCCTGGGAATTCCGGTGTCCTCCCTGCAGCCCGAGATCTTCCCCGATCCGGCGGACGAAGGGACGCTCGACATCGTCCTCCGGAACTCAGGCCTGCCACCCTCGGGTTTCGTCGTCTGCAACCCGTTCAGCCGCTGGCCGGCCAAGGACTGGCCAGCCGCGCAGGCAGCCGAAGTCGCCGGCCGGCTCTCGCGGCAATGGCGCCTGCCTGTGGTTGTGTCGGGCGACGCCGACCAGCGCCAACGCGGCGACGAACTGGTTCGCCGCATGGATGGTGGCACCGCTGTCAGCCTGGCCGGCGCCCTGACTCTCGGGCAGGCGTTGTGTCTTTATCGCCGGGCGTCTCTGATGCTCAGTTGCGATTCCGGCCCCATGCACGCGGCCGCGGCACTCGGCACACCGTTGGTGGCGCTCTTCGGTCCCACGCACCCGGAGCATACAGGTCCTTGGGGCGATGGCCATCGCGTACTGCAGGCGTCGCGCGCGCCGGAACACCACGCCTACAGGAATCCCGCGGAGTCCCGGCACATGCAGGCGCTCGACGCTCAGGAGATTTTCAGCGCGGCGGAAGCGCTGTTGTCGCGGAATCGCGCAATCGCTGGAAACCGGTAAATGCCCCGCAGGATCGCCGTGTTCGTGCCAAACTGGGTGGGTGACGCCGTGATGGCGACTCCCACCCTGCGGGCACTCCGGCTTCATTTCGGACCGGACGCCGAAATCGTCGGCATCATGAAACCGACCATTGCCCAGGTCCTTCACGGAACCGAATGGCTGACGGAGTTCTGGCTCTATGACCGCCAGTCCCGCGATTGGCGACAGCGGCCGCCGGCGCTTTGGTGGCGTTTGGTGCGCGGAAGGTTCCACGCCTCGGTGCACCTCACCAACGACTTTCTGACGGCGTTCCTGGCCACCCTGAGCGGAATCCCGGACCGCGCGGGCTATGATCGCTACCGGCGCGGCTGGCTCCTCACCCGGGCACTCCAGCCCCCACATGACGGCAACGTTTTCCTCCCCATCCCGGCGCTCGACTACTACCTCAGAATTGCCGGTTCTCTGGGCTGCCCGGAGCAACCGAAACACATGCAGTTGCACGCGTCGCCGGAGGACGAGGCCGCTGCCGACCGCGCCTGGCAGTCCTTCGGGCTGAGGCCGGAAGAACCCGTTATCCTGCTGAACCAGAGCGGCGCGTACGGCCCCGCGAAGCTCTGGCCAGACGAGTATTTCGCGGCTCTCGCAGTCCGCCTGGCCGCGCAAACGGACATGGCCGTGATCGTTCTGAGCGGACCCGCCGAACGGGAGCGGTCCGCGCGGATTGCCGCCCTGGCCTCCCATCCGCGCGTCTTCACTCTGGCTGGCCAGCCTCTCTCTCCGGGCCTGAGCAAAGCCTGCGTGCGGCGCGCCCGCTGTCTGGTAACCACCGACAGCGGCCCGCGACATTTTGCAGCCGCGTTCGGTGTCCCGGTGGTCGCGCTCTTCGGCCCCACGCACATCGGCTGGACCGACACCGGCTACCACCAGGAGATCCGCCTGCAGCTGAAAGTGGACTGCGGTCCCTGCGGACAGCGCGCCTGTCCCGAAGGCCATCATCGCTGCATGCGCGATCTGTCCGTCGACCAGGTCTTTGAGGCTGTTCTTCGCGCCCTGCCTGCCAGGTGCGTCGCATGAGGATCGCCATCGCCTGCCAGCGTTTCGATTCCGCCGCCGGAGGACTCGAACACTGGACATGCCAACTGGTTCGCGGGCTTGCGGAACGCGGGCACGAAGTCCACGTCGTCGCCTTTCACGCGGGCCCAGCCAGTCAGCCGGGCAAAGCCAGGCAATCGGAGCGGCCCTTGCTCCACCTGCTCCCGTGGTCCGGCAGTCGCCTCCGGCGGGCGCGGGCGGTCCAGGTGGCCCTCGCCGGCCTGAAAGCCGACGTCGTGCACGATCTCGGGGCCTGTTGGAGTGCCGGGATCCTGCACCCGCAGGCCGGTTCCGGCGTGGCAAATCGCCGTCTGGACAACTCGAGCCGCACGCCCCGCGAGCGCTGGGAGCAAAGACTGCGCCCGTCTTATTGGCGATGGTTGCTGGAGTATCGTGAATTCGAACGGCGGCAATATGCGCGGAGCCGCGGCGCCATCATCGCCGTCTCCCGCATGGTGGAACGGGATCTGCGCGAACTGCACGGCGTGGCTGCCGATCGGATTCGCCGGATCCCGAACGGAGTCGACACCGCGAGATTCTCCCCGTCGGTTTGCGCGGAATACCGGCAGGAAATGCGCACCCGGCTGAAACTGGAACCGCGCCACACCCTGTATCTCTTCGCCGCCCACAACCCGCGCCTGAAGGGCTTCAGGCCGCTGCTCGAAGCCTTCGCGCAATTGCGCTCCGGTCATCCGGAAGCCCGGCTCGCAATGATCGGCAAGACGGCGGATCCGGAACAGCGCCGGGCGGCCGCCCGCCTGGGTGTCGCGGACTTCGTTTTGTTCGAAGGCTTCGTCGACAACGTCCTTCCGTACTACGCGGCGGCCGACGCGTTTGTGCTGCCCACCTACTACGATGCCTGCAGCCTGACCGTGCTCGAAGCGCTCGCCTGTGGCTTGCCGGCCATCACCACCACACACAACGGGGCGTCGGAACTGATGACCCGAAAGGAAGGCTTCGTGCTCGACGACCCGCAAGACAGCCATGCGCTCGCCGTCGCGATGGCGCGCTGCGCGGAGCCGGCGGCTCGGCTGACAATGGCCAAAGCCGCCAGGGAAATGGCCGTACAAAACGGAATGGACAAGAACATAGACGCCATCGAAAACCTTTACCGCGAATGCGCCGCCCGCCGCACCGGGAGAACCGAAGCATGAATCTGCGGAGCGCCACGATACTGGTAACCGGAGCCGGCGGTTTTATCGGCTCGCATCTCACGGAGCACCTGGTGCAACAGGGATGTCGCGTCAAGGCCTTCGTCCACTACAACTCGGCCGGCTCGCGCGGCTGGCTGGAAAACAGCGACTGCGCGGCGGACCTCGAATTCTTCAGCGGCGATATCAGGGACTTCGATTCCGTGCACCGCGCCATGGACGGCTGCTCCGCGGTTTTCCATCTGGCCGCGCTCATCGGCATCCCGTACTCCTACATCTCGCCGCAGGCCTATCTGCGAACCAATATCGACGGGGCTTACAACATCGTGGAGTCGGCGCGCCTTCGGGGAGTGGAGCGAGTGGTGCTCACCTCCACCAGCGAAATCTACGGTTCCGCCCGGTACACACCCATGGACGAGAATCACCCGGTGAACTCCGGTTCCCCCTACGCCGCCACCAAGGTCTCCGCCGACCAGCTGGCCCTCAGCTATCACCGCGCCTTCGGACTCAACGTGGCCCTTGCCCGCCCGTTCAACACCTATGGACCGCGCCAGTCCGCGCGGGCTTTGATTCCCACCATCGCAAGCCAGCTTCTGGACGCAGCGGGCCCGTTGCGCCTGGGCAACCTCTACCCGCGCAGAGACCTGACCTTTGTGGATGACGTGGTTCGCGGCTTTGTCGCGATTGCCGAGGGCGACTTCGTCGGCGAAGCTGTCCACATCGGCAGCGGGCACAGTGTCTCCGTGGGAGAGTTGATCGAAATGCTCGGCTCCGTGACCGGCCGGGAAATTTCGGTTTCGCAGGAAATGGAACGTTGCCGGCCACCGGCCAGCGAGGTCAACGAACTGCTTTGCGACAACCGGAAGCTCTGTTCGCGAACCGCATGGCGGCCTTGGACCACGCTCCCGGAAGGCCTCCGCCGGACGGTCGACTGGATCGCCCGCAATGGCGAACGCTTTCGTCCACGGGAGTACAGCGTATGACCGCGAATCCGGGCCGTATTCTGGTAACCGGGTCGGACGGGTTCATCGGCTCCGCACTGATGGCGCGCCTCCTGGCCCATGGCTACTCCGCTATCGGACTCGGCCGCGACCTCGACCTGTCCGATTGGGAACAGGTGCAAAACGCGGGCGCCACCCTCCCCGTCGATACCGTCATCCACCTCGCGGCGCGAACCTTTGTGCCCGAGTCTTACAACGATCCCCGGGCATTTTGTCGGAATAACTTTCTTTCCACTCTGAACGCTCTCGAACTCGCCAGGCGTCGTCAGGCGCGCTTCGTCCTGGCCGGAACTCCTGTCTCTGGCACACCGCAATATCTGCCGGTCGATGAACTCCACCCCACCGCGCCCGCAAATCCTTACATGGCGGGCAAGATCATCGCGGAGCAGTTGTGCGCCGGCTATCGGCGCGACTTCGGACTGCCCGTGGTGGTGCTCCGGTTGTTTAATGTCTTCGGACCCGGGCAACGCGGAGACTTTCTGCTCCCGCGCATTCTCAATGGTCTCGCCGAAGGACGGATCTGTCTCCGCGATCCCGCGCCGCGCCGTGACTTCGTTTATATCGATGACGTCGTGGATGCCTTTCTTTCCGCGCTCTCCTTTCGCGACTCGAACTTCGAAATCTTCAACATCGGCTCGGGCCGAAGCGTCTCGGTGGCGGAACTGGCAGATTTGGTGCTGCGCCTCAGTGGCCGCGCGGCCTCGGTCGAATACGACGGTCAAACCAGGCCGAGGGAAATCGCCGACATCGTCGCGGACATTCGCAAAGCCGGCCGCGTTCTCGGCTGGGCGCCGCGCATCACCCTCGAAGACGGCATCCGGCGCATCCTGGCGGCGCGGGGGGACATTTGACCGGAGCCGCCCAACGGCGCAGGCTGATCGCCTTCGCCCATGGCATTGACGATCCGGCCTGCCGCTTTCGCATCCGCCAGTATGTTCCGTGTCTGGAGCAAGCCGGTTGGGACGTTCGTCTGAGCACCAACCATCCCGAGCGTCCGCGGGACAGTCCGTACCGCAATCCTCTTCTGCGCACCGCGCACCAGCGCTGCCGCGTCGCCGTCCGGCAACTCTGGCGGCGATGGGACATCCGGGCCGCCGCCGCCTTTGACGCGGTCCTGCTGAACCGCGATCTGCTGCAGGGGCGCATCGAGTATGAACAGCTGCTGTTGCGCGAAAATCCCCGCGTAATCTTCGATTTCGACGATGCCATTTTCCTCGGCGAAAAAGCCGCCCACACCGAATGGATCTGCCGTCGCGCGGCCTGGGTGACGGCCGGGAACGAGCGGCTGGCGAGCTTCGCGCGGCAATTCACGGATCGCGTGACAGTCCTGCCCACCGTCGTCGATACCGACGCCTGCGCCGTGTCGCGACAAGACTCCCGCGGGCGTCCGGTTCGGATCGGCTGGCTGGGCTCGGACCGCTCCATTCAGGAAACCTTGTTTCCCTTCCTGCCCCTTTTCGCCCGGCTGCAACAACAACTGGGCTTCGACTTCGTCATCGTTTCGAAGCCCGAACCAGCGGTCCCCGAGCCTGCCCTCCGCTGGTCCTTCGTCGAATGGAGCCCGGCCGTGGAGACGCGCATCGGCGACGTGATCGACATCGGCATCATGCCGCTGACCGACACCGAATTCCACCGCGGCAAGTGTGGCTGCAAGCTGTTGCAGTACATGGCCGCGGGCTTGCCTGTCGTCGCCTCCCCGGTCGGTATCAACAGTTACCTGGTCGCAACTGGCGAGCGCGGCCATCTGGCCGAGACGGAAGCGGACTGGTCGAAGGCCTTCGCGGAACTGATCGCGGACCGCGAACTGCGCCTCCGCATGGGCGCGCGGGGCAGGGCGTTCGTGGAGCGGGAGTTCTCACGATCCGCCTGGTTTCCGGTCCTGCTGGACATCCTGGAGAAAGTGGCTAATGGCCCTTCACGCCGGCGCCGATGATTCTGGGTGGCAACAGCATCGTCCGCACTTCGACCTCCAGCAAACCTTCCAGAAAAACTTCCCGCACCGCCTCCGGGCTGAAGCGATAATAATCCGACGGAAACCGGTGGATCTGCAGACATAGCGTGGACGCCGCCAGCGCGCCGGTCAGCCGGCGAAGCAGCGGCACTCGGTTCATCCGCCCGAACCAGCGCTCCGCCTTGAGTTTGTCGAACCCCGGAACGCCGATCGCAATCAGACCTCCCGGCCGTGTAACGCGCCGGATCTCCGCCAGCGACTTCCAGAAGAAACGATCATGCTCGTGGACCGCGTTGGAGAGCACCGTATCGAACGAGGCGTCCGCGAAACAGCGCATCTCGTTAGCGTCCGCCTGGATGATCCGGCAACCCGGAAAAACAACCGGTGCGGCCAGATTCAGTCCCACCCGGCTTCGGGCTCCGCGCAATGCCGGCAGAAAAAGCAGGCTGTCTTCCGCCGGCACCGCGCCAATCTCCAGAACGTCGCCGCCCGCCCCGCGCTCCCGGCAAACCCGATCGAACTCCTCAAAAACCTTCTGGTGCATCAGGCGGGCCTCAACCCTGGATTAAGCGACAATTGTTTCATGGCAACGTTTGTTTCCTGCAAACGCCGGGGAAAGGAATTAGCTTTTTGACCGAAGCCCCCGGGACAACCCTGAGTTCGCTCCGCGCCGGCTTCGCCCTTCAGCCCCATCCGGTCATCGTTTTCAATAAATCGCATTCCGGCAGCCGGATTCTGACCGAATTGCTGCAGTCCGCCGGCGTATTCATGGGCGCGCACTGCAACGAATCCGGCGACTCCCTCGATATGTTCGAACTCGTCGACTTTCTGGTGCGCCGCTATTACCCCGACTATGGCCCGCTCTGGGATCCGCATCGCGAGCCGGACGATCAGCTACAGGACATCGCCCGCCGGATGTTTCAGCGCCACCTGGAAGGCTTTCAGCCGGGCGACGGCAGGCTCTGGGGCTGGAAACTCTGCGAAACCACCTACATTCTGCCGGTCCTCGACTTCATCTTCCCGAACGCGCGCTACATCCACCTTATCCGCGACGGCCGGGACGTTGCCTTCTGCGATCACCACGGGCCGTCCGACCCCTTCTGGCGCAAGATCTACTTCAATACAGACCGTATCCGGACATTCCACGGAATGCGGCTGACCGGGCCGTCATATCGCCGCCGCAGCGCCGTCTTCAATGCGCTCCACTGGGCCAACAGCGTCACGGTGGGAAACAACTTCGGCCAGATGCTGCGGGAGCGATACCTCGACGTCCGGTATGAGCGCTTATGCGCCGACTTTCCCGCCGCCGCCCGCCGAATTCTCGAATTCGCCGGCGTCCCGGATCCCGGCAGTGCAATATCCCGTATGCAACCGAAAATCCGGTCGGCATCGGTGGGCAAATACCGTCGTCATTCGCGTCGCGAACTCCAGCCGGTCATGGATATCGTGAAGCCGCTGCTGCTGGAACTGGGCTACCTGCCGGAAGATGACGAGCGGCCGCGGCCATCGATATGGCACTCCGCGCTGGCCGACAGGTGGCTCGACCGGCTGCGCGCGCGCCGGAAGTCGGAATGACATGCCGCTCCGCCTTCAAACCGGATGTTCAAACGGGGATGTCGACGGGAGAAGCTCTTCCTGCGTCCCAGTGCCGCACGCGCTCCAGCAGAAACGGCGGGAGCAGCATGCCGGCAGCCAGCGCGGCGGCCACACGATAGGTCCGCCGGTTATTCAGAAATGCAAGCGGAGAACGCCGCATCCCCTCCCGCAGATAGCGTATCCCCGCCCGGTAGTCGCCGTTATCGAACGAAACCGCCGCCAGAAACCGGCTCAGATTGCAGTTTCGGCGTGCGTCCGTGGCCGCCACGTCCTCCGGCCTGATCGCCCGAAACTTCTCCGCCAGGCGGGACGACATCTCCTGCATCAGCCGGCAGTCCTTCGTGATCTGACCCGGCCGGCGGCGATAAAACGTCAGAATTTCCGGAATGCAGTGAATATTGTCCGGCCGCTGCAACGCGATTCGCAGCCAGAAGTCATGGTCGTAACAGGCCGCCATCGCGGTGTCGAAAGGGCCTGCCTGCCGCGCCGCCTCGCGACGAAAAAGCACGGCCGAACCGTTGGCGATGACATTGTCTTCCAGCAGGCCGCGAAACGAAACGGGATTCGCGCTGCGGCGCGAAGTCACGCCCAGATCCGCCCCGTTCTGATCGATGAAGCGCGACAGCGAAAAGGTCAGGTCGGTGTCCGGATGGCGGTCCATATACTCGACATGCTTCCCCAGCCGTTCGCGCGCCCAGACGTCGTCCCCGTCGAGCAGCGCCAGATAGCGTCCCCGAGCTTTCTCCAGGCCGTCGTTAAGCACCCAGGCCGGACCGCGATGTGGAAAGGCGGAAAGGCATATGCGGCTGTCGGAAAATCCGCGGACAATGTCGACAGTGCCGTCGGTGGATCCGTCGTCCACCACCAGAATTTCGAAATTCTGCAGCGTCTGGCCCAGCACGGAACGTATCGCCTGGGATAAGAACGGCGCCACGTTATACGTCGCCATGATGACACTGACGGCTGGCCTCGCGAGAACCCCGTTCACTCCGAAAGTATATAGGACCGGGGAATTCTCACCCTGCTACATTCCCAGCGGAGGCTGCAGCCAGGCCACCAGGAACAGTATCGCCGGATTCAGCAGCAGCAGAGCGGCTCCCGCGAGTACAACTCCCGTCGCGCTGAATTGCCCGCTAAGTCGCAGACCGGCACAAATGACCGCCGCCGGAAGCGACCACAAAACCAGGTCCCGGACGACATGCGGTTGTGGCGGGCCATAAGGACCATGGCATGTCCTTTCAATGCACTGGATATCGTAAGCGATCAATCCGAAGTGCACGGCGCCGGCAATCGCCAGCAACACCCCGATCCAGTAACACGCAGTGGCCCGCCGGCTCCACCCTGGCGCGGAAGCTCTCCACAAAACAGCGGCCACGGAGCAAATGATGACCATCGACGGGAAAGTCACCGCGACCAGCATCACGTCGCGGGCAAAAAAACCGGCCGCCACGAGCAGAATCCACCCCGCGCCAAACAGCGGCAGTTCGAATTGACGATTGACTCCGGCCGATTTACCCGTTAATGCCCGCAGTCCCGTCGTAATGCTGAATACCAACAGCGCCAGGAAGACAACATTCGACACCCTGTTCAGAATGCTCTCGATGGCAATTTCATGGTAACGTCGCGCCGGCACACTCGCTTTTCCCGTGCTTCGGCATACAATAGCTCGGGGGACGCACCACACCAATATGCCAAGTGAAAACGAACGGGTCCTGGTCACCGGCGCCAGCGGCTACATCGCCTCCTACATCGTGCGCGACCTGCTCGCGGAGGGCTACACCGTCCGGGGAACGGTGCGCGATCCGAATAAGGTCGCGGAACTGGCTCACCTGCGCGCCATGCCGGGCGCGCCGGAGCGTCTGGAACTCGTGGCCGCGGACCTGCTGACGCCCGGAGCCTTCGATCCCCACATGTCCGGCTGCGCCACGGTGATGCATACCGCAAGTCCCTATAAAATGGACGTGAAAGACCCGCAAAAGGATCTCGTGGAACCCGCGCTCCTGGGCACTCAAAACGTCCTGGAAGCCGTCGCCAGGAGCAGCACGGTCAAACGCGTTGTGCTCACCTCCTCGATGGCCGCCATCACGGACGAGCCCGACGAAAATCACGTTCTGACCGAGGCGGACTGGAACACCAAATCTTCCCTCGACCGCAATCCTTACTACTACTCGAAAACCCTCGCCGAGCGCGAAGCCTGGGCCATCGTGGAACGCCTCCGGCCGGCCTGGGACCTGGTGGTGATCAACCCGTTCCTCGTCATCGGCCCCGCCCTCACCAAAGCCCTGAACCCCTCCAACCAGGTCTTCGCCGACATGCTGAGCGGTGTTTATCCGGGCATCATGAACATCGTCTGGGGCTTCGTGGACGTCCGCGACGTCGCCCGCGCGCACGTTCTGGCCATGACCACGCCTGCCGCGAACGGCCGCTACATCTGCGCCGGCGACCGCGTGGCCATGCGTGAACTCACCGAACTGCTGCGCGCCAACGGCTACGGCGAAGGCTACAAACTACCGAAAATCGGACTCGACTGCGCCACCGGCGACTTCATCGTCAAGCTCAGTTCCTACATGCAGCCCAAAGGCGTCGGCGACTATCTTCGTTCCCACGTCGGCCGGGTCCCGAACTATGACAACGGGAAAATTCAGCGCGACCTCGGCCTCCGCTTTCGCGACGCCAAAACCAGCGTTCTGGAATCCGTCGCCGACCTGATTCGCTGGGGTCACGTGAAGCCGGCAGCCCGGCCCGCCGCTCACTGATCCACCGGAATAGGCGTCAGCGCTTTCGCTCCGCCGTCGTCGAATAACCCCGGCTTCGATCGATATCCAGCACATGCACCGTCACGGACGCAAGACCCGGCAGCCCGGCGGTGAAGTCATCGACAACCCTGCCCAGAACTTCCGCGGCACGGACGCGGACTTCCGCGCTGCGCCCCGGCGTGTCATTCCCCGCCGCCAGCGTCACATGCAAAAACCGCTTCTCCCGGTCGCCGCCGACGAATGCATACTGCACCGGAACGATGGCGTGTTTGAGGTTACGAAGATTGATCATCGATATCTGCGGCGCGTCCTTCCCGGCAGCCGGATTCTCCATCCGCAACTCCGCCACCGTCCGCACCAGTAAATCCAGCAACTTCTCCGCGTCGAATCCCGTGGCGATCCGGAACTCTTCGCGCAGCCACTCCACCGGAACCTCCAGTCGAACATGGGGCACCTGTTACTTCGCCTCCGTGAACGTGTACATCCGTTCTGATCGTAACCCTCCGGATCACTCAACTGATATACGATAATCTCGCTGCCTGCCGGCAGCCAGGCGACATGTCCGGGAGGAACCACATAGTGAGAACAATTCTGAAAATCTGCGCGGCGCTGGCCGCCTGGAGCGCGGGTGGCGCGCAACTGAGCGCCGCCCTCTCGCAGCCCGTGAAAATCACCGGCGGCATGGTCTCCGGAGTCGCCGGAAAGAACGCCTCCGTCTCCGTGTTCAAAGGCCTCGCCTACGCAGCCCCGCCTGTGGGAGATCTGCGCTGGCGCGCCCCGAAGCCCGTCATCCCCTGGCAGGGCGTCAGGAAGGCCGACCAGTTCGGCAACAGCTGCATCCAGTCCGTCGTCAAAGAGCGCAAGCCCTGGACCTTCGAATTCATGGTCCACAACGACGTGAGTGAGGACTGCCTCTACCTCAACGTCTGGACCGCCGCCAAAGCGGCCAGCGAGAAGCGTCCCGTGTACGTCTTCATCCACGGCGGCGGCAATGTGGAAGGCTCAGGCGCCATCCAGACTTACGACGGCGAGGGCCTCGCGAAAAAAGGCATCGTCGTCGTGACCGTCAACTATCGCCTCGGTGTCTTCGGCTTCTTCGCCCACCCCGAACTGACGCAGGAGTCGGACATCCACGCCTCCGGCAACTACGCCCTTCTCGACCTCATCGCCGTTCTCCACTGGGTGCAGGACAACATCGCGGCCTTCGGCGGCGACCCCTCGAAGGTGACCATCGGAGGCCAGTCCGCCGGAGCTTCCAACACCCACAGCATGGTCGCGTCGCCCCTGGCCAAAGGCCTCTTCCGCGGCGCCATCGCGGAAAGCGGTTCCAGCTATGGCCCGGGCAACGCCCGCACCCTGCGGGACGCCGAACAGGCCGGTCTGAAATTTGCCGCAGCCAAAGGCGCGCACTCCCTGGCGGATCTCCGGAAAATGTCCTGGCAGGATATCTTCGCGCCCGCTCTGGACCTGCCGCGCTTCGGACCGGTCGTCGATGGCTACGTGCTCCCCGCCTCCCCCGCCGAGATCTTCGCCCAGGGCAAACAGAACGACGTGCCGACACTGACCGGCGGCAATCTCCACGACAACAATGGATCCAGCCCCCATCCCACCATCACCGCAGCCGCCTTTCGGCAGCAGGCGAAGCAAAGATATGGCGATCTGGCCGACGAATTTCTCAAACTCTACCCCGCCGATAACGACGAGCAGGCGCGCCTCTCTTACAACGCCTCCCTGCAGGACACTATGCGCGTCTCCACCTACCTATGGGCCATGAACCGCGCCAAAACCGCGAAAACCGACGTCTTCGTCTACATGTGGGATCACGCATTGCCGGGTCCGGACGCCGCCACCTACGGCGCCTTCCATACCTCCGAGGTCCCCTACGTCATGAATGCGATCGACCGTTGCGTCGACCGGACGCTCACCGCCGCCGACTACAAAATCGCCGACACGCTGTCAACCTACTGGGCGAACTTCATCCGCACCGGCAGCCCGAACGGCAAAGGCCTCCCGCACTGGCCCTCCGAAAAGGAAAAGCCCGCCACTTCCTTCGAAATCGGCGATAAATACCAGCCGATTCCCGTAGCCGGCGACGCCGCTAAACAGGCGTTCCTCGAAAAAGCGCTGAAGACGGTCCGGCCCGCGGGACGGGGCATGTGAACGGAGCCGAAAGCCTCGCCGCCACTCTGGTCCGCGAGGGCGTGGAAATCTGTTTCGCCAATCCCGGCACTTCGGAAATGCACTTCCTCGCCGCGCTGGAAAACCCGCGCCTGCGCAGCGTCCTCTGTCTGTTTGAAGGCGTGGCCACCGGCGCGGCCGACGGCTGGTACCGCATGAAGAACCACCCGGCCTCCACGCTGCTGCATCTCGGCCCCGGGCTGGCCAACGGTCTCGCCAACATCCACAACGCCCGCCGCGCGGGTTCCGGCATGGTCAATATCGTGGGCGAACACGCCACCGCCCACCTGAAATATGACGCGCCTCTCACGTCCGATATCGAAGGCCT
This sequence comes from uncultured Acidobacteriia bacterium, assembly GCA_903851195.1. Classification (GTDB taxonomy): domain Bacteria; phylum Acidobacteriota; class Terriglobia; order Bryobacterales; family Bryobacteraceae; genus BOG-234. The sequence goes on along the minus strand of CAINNJ010000012.1, from coordinate 42,930 downwards.
TGCCCGCCCGCTCAGCCATTGGGTGCGCCGCGCCGATTCCTCCCACTCCGTCGCTGCCGATGCCGCAGCCGCCATCGCCCAGGCCCGCCTGAAACCCGGCCGCATCGCCACGCTGATTCTGCCCGGAGAGACCTCCTGGGATGAGGCACGCCCAGTGGAAACGCCCCCTTCGCGGCCGCCGGCACCAGCCCCCAAAACTCCCGAACCCGCGCGCATCGCGCACGTCGCTCAAGTGCTTCGCTCCGGAGAACCGGCTTTTCTCCTGCTCGGCGGACACGCCACGCGCGGCCGCGCTCTCGAACTGGCCGGCCGCGTCGGCGCGCACACCGGCTGCCGCCTCGCCACGCAGTTCTTCACCGCCCGCATCGAGCGTGGCGCCGGCCGCGTTCCCCTCGAACGAATCCCCTACTACATCCCGGCCGCGCTGGCCTTCCTGAAGGACCTGAAACACCTCGTCACCCTCGAAACCGGTGAGCCGATCGCCTTCTTCAACTACCCCGGCAAGCCCAGCCAGATGAAGCCTCCCGGCTGCCTCGTCCACGCACTTTCCGCCACCGACGAAGACAGCGTAGCGGGCCTCGAAATGTTGCTCGACGAACTCGGCGCCACCGCCACCCGGCCCTTGCTCCAGGACCGCATTGATACCGGCATCCCCGAAGGGGCTCTCGACCCCAGGAGCATCGCCCGCGCGCTCGCGGCGGCACTGCCGGAAAATGCCATCCTGGTCGACGAATCGCTCACCACCGGCCGCGAATCCATGGGCCTCACCGCCTGCGCTCTCCCGCATGACACCCTGCAGAACATGGGCGGTTCCATCGGTTTCGGCACCCCGGTCGCCACCGGCGCCGCCCTCGCCTGCCCGGACCGCCGCACCTTCTGCATGGTCGGCGACGGCAGCGCCATGTACACCATCCAGTCGCTGTGGACCCAGGCCCGCGAAAGCCTGAACGTCACGACGATCATCTTCGCCAACAATTCCTACCAGATTCTTAAGGTGGAATTCGGCAACATGGGTTTCGGCGCCCCTGGCCCGCGGGCGCTTGGCCTCATCGATATCGACAAGCCGCGAATCGACTGGCTGGCCATGGGAAAGAGCATGGGCGTTCCCTCGGTCCGCGTCGGGAATGCCCGGGCTTTTTATGACGCCATGCGCAATTCGGCGCGCGAACCTGGACCTGCCTTGATCGAAGTTTGTCTCTGAACGCGGATTTTCGCTGAAAGACCGGCCCGCTTACGATGTCGCCTGGGTATCTGATCTTAGATAGTAGCTCGCGCCATCATCGCCGTTTTCCGGTGAATACCCCAGTGCCGCTGCAGCTCCAGCAGCGCTTTTCGGGTGTTCTGCCGGGCTTCGAGCGCCACCGCCTCCAGCCTGATGTGCTCTTCGCCGGACTCCGGAGCGCCGGGCATCGACACCGCGCGGGAAGCCACCGAATACTCGTCTTCCAGCCTCTCGAATCTCTCGCTCAGCCGCCTGCAATCCGGACAGTTCGGGGAAATCCCCGCCGTTTCCCGGCGCGCCGCGCGGGAGGTGCTGTCGGCTGAGGAAGCGGTTTTCGCGGACAGGGAGGCTGACATGCCTCGGATTGTACTGGATGGCGCTTCGGGAGAAAAGCCGGCAACGGATGAAAACTTACCTTGTAAAAAAACCTGTAAAAGAGCCTTTGCCTGTCTGCGCCGCCCGAAACTCCGGAATTCAGCACGTTCTCTTTGGTTAACTTCGGCCGATATCTTTAGAAAAGCGGAATGTTTTGTGGCATTATTGCTCTGGATGCCGGTCGCCGGATGTCTCCGTCGCTTTCCGGCAATTGCAATCATGGATATATCGGTAATTCTGGAGAATTTAAAGGCGCAGCGGGACCGCGTGCTGGAGTGCATCGTCGCGCTGGAGCGTCTCGAAGCGCAAAAGCCGCGCCGCGGGCGGCCGCCGAACTGGATTGCATCGGCCCGCAGCGTCGCTCTGGAATCCGGGTCGTCGCCATCGCTGCCCGACGGCGCTCCTTCCGGGGAAGTTCCGCAGCCGGTCGCTCGCAAACGCGGGCGTCCACCCGCCAAACATCGCTGAACGGGATTCAGAGCGGCGGAAAACGCCGGATTTGTGCGCGGGCGCCCCACGGGGGTGTCTCGGACGCCCGCCTTCCCGTTACCACTTCCCGTATGGACGAACGATTCCGCCGTTTGTTCCCAATCCCGTCCGAAAATTCCGCCCCGGAACCCGATCGGGTAGTCTGAAATCGGATGTCAACCGGATTTCAGACTCGTTCCGACTTTTTGCCCGCCCGGCGCGTCTTCCACACAGGAGAGAGAATTTGATCTTTCGGGCCGTTGAAGACGCGGACCTGATAGCGCGTGTCCGAAAGGGCGATGTCGAGGCCTTCAACCACCTCGTGTCGCGCTGGGAGAAGCGCGTCTACAACTATCTGCTGCGTCTCACCTCGAACCCCGAAGATTCTCTCGACCTGAGTCAGGACGTTTTTCTGAAGGCTTACCAGAACATCCGCAAACTCGACGACGCCGCGCGGTTCGGCCCCTGGCTGTTCCGTATCGCCCACAATGAGGCATTTTCGCTCTTCCGCAAACGCAAACCCGAAGCGGATACGGACGACCCCGCCTCTGCCGAACGGGAACCGGCTCCCGGCGCCTCCCCCGAACTGACGCTCTCCGTCAACGCCGCGCTGAACCGGCTCACCCCGGAGCAGCGCGAGGCGGTGGTTCTCAAGGTCTATCAGGGATTCAAATTCGACGAAATGTCCGAAATTCTCGGCTGCCCGGTCTCCACCATCAAATCGCGCCTTTACACCGCTCTCGATCTGATGAAAACCGAACTGGCGCCCGCCACTCCGCAAGCCCGACAAAGAGGTATCCGATGACAACGTGCGACCGCGCCGAAGCCCTTCGCGACTACGCCTTCGATGAACTCGCCGCCGGCGAGCGCAGGGAAATGGAACGGCACCTGACCGCCTGCACAGACTGCGCCGCCGAACTGGATCAGCTCCGGCTCACCACGGCGGCGCTGCGCATCCTTCCCGATCGGGAAATTCCGCAACGCATCGCTTTCGTCTCCGACAAAATTTTCGAGCCCTCGCCGGCCGCCCGCTTCTTCCGCTCCGGCTTCTTCAGTTCCGCGTGGGCAGGCTTTGCCTCCGCCGCCATCATGGCGGTGGCGCTCCTGTTTACGGCTTTCCACCGGCCAGCCGAAATCCGCACCGTCGTGCAGACCGCCTCCGCCGCGGATGTCAACCGGAGGATCGACGCGGCCGTCGCCACCGCGGTAGCCGACGCCGTCCGGCAGGTCCGCGCCGAGGATGCCAAAACCGCGAAAGAGACTCTGGCCGCCGCCGAACTCCGCTACGAACGCGAACACCGCTTTCTCCTGGCAAGCATGGAACAGAACATGGAAGTGCTGCAGAAGCGCCTCGGAACCTTCACTTCGCTGGCCTCGCTCGACGTTCCCCAGATCGCCTCGCAAAACGGAGCCGGACAATGAAATCGCTTTTCCTGCTCGTCGCCGGGATCGCCTCCCTGTGTTCGGCCTCGTCCGAGCCGGTCGTTTCCTTCAATTCCCTGAAGGCCGTCGAAGCCTCCATCAACGACAAGCTACGTTCCAGTATCAATGACCCGTACGATCTGCTCGGCACCGCCCGCGGCACCTATCTTGAAGGTTACGGCGCGATCTTTTCCGTCGAACTGAACCTCCTTCTGGTCTCGGCGCCGAATCTGCTCCCCTTCAACCAGAAAATCACCGAGACCGAGATCGCTGCCATGCGGGAGCGTAAACTCCGCAAGATGGACCTGCTGCGGGATTCCATGCGCGGCCTGATGCTCGGCGCAAGCAAAACGCTCACCGGTCTGCCCGCCGGCGAACGCATCGTGATGGAGACGTTTCTCTTCAACTATCACTGGGAGAACTCGCGCGGCCTTCCGCATCGCCTGGTTCTGACCGCCGAAAAACAGAAGCTGCTGGACGCTTCCGCCCTCCACCTCACGGGCGCGGAACTGGCCGCCGTCTTCACGCAAGAGGAGCTGTGAACCCCACTCCCGCGCAGTCCCCCGCCCTCTCTTCCGCTTCACCAGCCGCCGCTCCTCCGCGCCTCGGCCAGTTGCTCATCGAGCGCGGCCTCATCGGTCCCGAAGACCTGGAACGCGGTCTCGACCTGCAGCGCGAACGCGGCGACAAACTGGGAAAAATTCTGGTCGACATGGGCTTCCTCGCCCAGCGCGACCTGCTCCACGCACTTTCCGGGCAACTGGGCCTTGCCATTGCTCAGATAGCGGCGCCACCGTCCGGTCCCGAAGCCGAGGCGATGTCGCCGCGTTTCCTCCGCCAGGCTCTGGCGTTTCCGTTGGCCATCGACGAGGGCACCCTGACCCTCGCGATGGCCGACCCTCTCGATTTCGAAACCATCAACGCCGTCCGCGCCTTCTCGAAACTCGAAGTCACTCCCCAACTCGCCACCGAGCAGGACATCCTCGACGCCATCGACCGCTATTACACCGAAGGCGAGCGCCAGACCTCCTCGGCCGATTTCGCCGGAGCCGACGAAGACGATCTCGAACACCTCCGCGACATGGCGAGCGAAGCGCCCGTCATCCGCCTCGTCAACGCGATGATCGCCCAGGCCGTCGAACGCCGCGCCAGCGACATCCACATCGAGCCGTTCGAAAAAGAATTCCGCATCCGCTTCCGCATCGATGGCGTGCTCTTCAATCAGGAGCAGCCTCCCCGCGAATTAAAAGCCGCCATCATCTCCCGCCTGAAGCTGATGGCCAAACTCAACATCGCCGAACGCCGCCTCCCCCAGGACGGCCGCATCAAACTCCGCATCCTCGGCCGCGAGGTGGATCTCCGCGTCTCCACCCTCCCCACCCTCTTCGGCGAAAGCGTCGTCATGCGCCTTCTCGACCGTTCCGCCGGCGATTTCTACGATCTCCGCCGTCTGGGTTTCGACGACCACATGCTCGACCGCATGGAGCATTACACTTCCCTGCCCCACGGCATCTTCCTCGTCACCGGACCCACCGGCAGCGGCAAATCCACCACGCTCTACTCCGCGCTCAAACGCATCAATCTGCCGGACAAGAAAATCATCACCATCGAAGACCCCGTCGAATACCAGATGGACGGCATCAACCAGATCCACGTCAACCCCGCCATCGGACTCACCTTCGCCGCCGGCATTCGCCACATCGTCCGTCAGGATCCCGACGTCATCATGATCGGCGAAATCCGCGATCGCGAGACGGCCGACATCGCCATCCGCTCCGCCCTCACCGGCCACTTCGTCTTCTCCACGCTGCACACCAACGATGCGCCCAGCGCCGTCACCCGCCTCACCGACATGGGCGTCGAAAACTACCTGATCTCGTCCTCGGTCGTCGCGGTTCTGGCCCAGCGCCTGGTGCGCATGATCTGCCGCAAATGCCGCGAATCAGCCGGACGAGCCTTCACTCCCTTCGGCGACGAAGTGGAGACGTTCAAAGGGCGCGGCTGCGACGAATGTGGCGGCTCGGGCTTCCGCGGCCGCGCCGGCATTTTCGAACTCATGGAACTGAACGACGAGATTCGCCAGATGATCGTCGCGAATGCCGATGCCAGCCGCCTCACCGATGCCGCCCGCCGCAACGGCATGAAGAGCCTGCGCGAAGATGGCTGGATGAAAGTCCGCCAGGGCCTGACCACCGCTTCCGAAGTGACCCGCGTCACCCAGGAATTCTGACATGGCAGCCGCCACGTTCCACTACCGCGCCGTCGGCTCCGACGGCAAACTGCGCACCGGCATCATCAGCGCCGAAAACCAGCGCTCCGTCGCACGCGAACTGCAGCGCCAGGGCCTCACGCCGGTCTACGTCGGCACGGAGGAAAAGAAGAAGAGCTTCGAGTTCGAACTCCCGTCCTTCGGTGGCGGCCGCCGCAAAGACGTTCTCTTTTTCACCCAGGAACTCTCCACCCTGCTCAACTCGGGCGTGCCGCTCGATCGCGCTCTGTCCATCGCCAATGAGCTCACCACCAAGCCGCAGTTCCGCGCCCTGATCGCGGAAATCCTGCGCGCCATCAAAGGTGGAAAATCGCTCGCCGACGCCCTCTCGGTGCACCCGCTCTACTTCTCCGATCTCTTCATCAACATGGTGCGCGCCGGCGAAGCCTCCGGCAACCTCGGCCAGATCTTCGAACGCCTCTCGGAATTCGAACGCTCCCGCGACGAGCTCCGCAGCTACATCATTTCGTCCATGGTTTATCCGGCCCTGCTCGCACTGGTGGGCGCGGGCTCGATTTTCGTGCTCCTCGATTTCGTCGTTCCCCGCTTCGCCAGCGTCTTTGACGATGGACGCATGAAAATCCCCACGCCCACGCTCATCATGCTCCAGGCCAGCAAAATCGTGCAGGACTGGACGTGGCTGGTCGCGCTTGTCGTCGTCGGCGGCGCGATCCTGTTCCGCACCTACACCAGAACCGTCGCGGGCCGCCTCTGGTGGGACGACGCGCGCCTGAGAATCCCGATCCTCGGCGACGCGCTCCGCAAAGCCGAAACCTCCCGCTTCGCCCGCGCCATGTCCACACTCGTCGGCAACACCGTGCCGCTCGTGCAGTCGCTCGGCATCGCCGCCGGCATTCTCAACAATAAGCGTATGGCGAACTCGCTCAGGGAAGTCGCGCAGGGCGTGAAGCGCGGCGAAGGTATCTCCCAGCCCCTCGCGCGCACGAAGATGTTCCCGCCGCTCGCCTCGCACCTTCTCACCGTGGGCGAGGAGACCGGCAAACTCGATCTGATGTTCGCCCGCATGGCCCAGATCTATGAGGAAGAAACCCGCGCCGCCATCCGCCGCTTCACGTCCATCTTTGAGCCGCTGGTCATCCTCATCATGGGGATTATCGTGGGCGCGCTGGTACTTAGCATGCTGATCGCCATCACCAGCATCAACGATGTCGCAATCTGACGTCGCAATGGAAAGACATTGCAATTGAAAATGAGGTCGTTAAACATGAGTTCGCTAAACAGGAACCGCAGAAAACACTCCCGCTCGGCCCGCGCCGGCGTCACCCTGATCGAAATGCTGGTGGTGGTCACCATCATCGCCCTCTTCGCCGCCATCGTCGGACCCCGCCTGCTGCACCGCGGCGATCAGGCCCGCGTCGTCGCCGCCAAACAGGAGATCTCGAATATTCAGCTCGCCCTTGGCCAGTACAAGCTCGATACGGGCGTCTTCCCCACCCAGGAACTCGGCCTCGCCGCCCTGCGCCAGCAACCCGCCGGCATGGACCAGTGGCACGGCCCGTACCTCGTCAAGGACCTCGGTAACGACCCCTGGGGCCACCCCTACGTCTACAAATATCCCGGCGATCACGGCGACGAACCGGACGTCATGAGCTATGGCGCCGACGGTCAGCCCGGCGGCACGGAACTGAACGCTGATGTCGTCAGCTGGAAATAGGCCAGCTGGAAATAGGCCAGCTGGAAATAGGCCAGCTGGAAACAGACATCGCGCAGGCGTCACCCTGCTCGAAATGCTGATCGTCGTCTCCATCATCGCGGCGATCGTCAGCGTCTCGTTTCCCTCTCTCACCTCGGGTCTCGCCGGCATTCGCCTCACCTCCGCCGCCGGATCCGTCGCCAGCTTTCTCACCACCGCCCTGAATAACGTGGACCGCCGCGAACAGCCCGCCTCCGTGCTGATCTCGCCGGCTGACAACGCTCTCTCGATCTTCACCGCGGCCTCGGGCGACAAGCCGGCGAACAAACTGGCCATGCCCGCCGGCATCGCCATCGAAGGCGACGAGCCCCGCCGCTTCCTCCTCTTCCCGGGCGGCGCCTGCCCCCGCATCGTCGTCATCCTGCACAACGAGAAAGGTTCCCGGCGCTCCGTCCGCATCGATCCCGTCACCGCCGTACCGAAAATCGAACGGGTCAGCGGCCCGGTGAACGAAGGAGCCCACTCGTGAAATCGCGCGCCGGCTTCAGCCTCCTCGAAGTCCTGGTCGCCACCGTCGTCATGGGCATCGCGGTTACCGGTCTCATCGTCGGCCTCTCGCAGTCCGTCAAAAACGCCGCGCGCCTGGCCGACTACGACCGCGCCGCCATGCTCGCCCGCACCAAAATGAACGACCTTCTGCTCGACATCTCCCTGCCCTTCGACGGCGCTGTCGAAGGCACTTTCGATGCCGATCAGTCCGGCGTGCCGAGCGGCTGGAAAGCGGTCCTCAAACCCTTCGACATCCCGCCCGCCGCCGGCCCCGGCACCGTGGTCCTGCAGCAGGTTGCCCTCCAGGTCTGGTGGCAGCCGCCCACCGGCACGCGCCGCAATATCGAAGTCGAAAGCTACCGCCCGGCCCGCATTCCCCTGCCCGAAAACCAATGAACCAATCCCACCTCACCGCAAGAGCCAAAAATCCGCGCGCGGGCGTCACGCTCATCGAAATCCTCATCGCCGTGACCCTGCTCAGCATGCTCTCCGTGGGCATCCTTATGGCCATGCGCATTGGCTTCAACACCATGGAAAAAACCGACGCTCACCTGGTACAGAATCGCCGCGTCGCCAACGCGCGGAAGATCATCGAGAACCAGCTCGCCGGTTTCATCTTCACCCGTGCCGACTGGCGTCCGAAGCCGGACGTGCTCATCACCGTCCCCTTCGTGCAGTGGGAACCGCAGACCATGCGCTTCGTGACCGCCTATTCCCTGCAGGACGCCTGGCGCGGACGTCCGCAGATGCTGGCCCTTCAGGTAATTCCCGGTGAACAAAACCGCGGCGTGCGACTCATCGCGAACGAAGTGCCATGGACTGGCGCGGCGCAGGCCGGCGAATCGGTCACCGGCATCGAGCCGGACCCGAAAACCGGCATCGCCGCCACCCGCTTCGCCCCTGTCACGTCCGGCGCGCAATCGTTCCTTCTCGCCGACAAGCTCTCGTACTGCCGCTTCACCTATCTGGAGCCCCGCAACGTGCCGCCTCTGCGCCTCTGGCGGCCCGATTGGGAAAATCAGCAGCGCCTGCCCCTGGGCGTCCGCATCGAAATGGCGCCTCTCGACAACGCGCCTTCCGAACTCCACGTCACCACCGTCACCATGCCGTTCCACGTGAATCGCGACCTGAACTTTTACTCCGATGCCGCGCAATAAACAATCCGGCTCAGCCCTCCTCACCGTCCTCTGGCTCACCGCCGCGCTCTCCGCCATCGGCCTCGCCGTCGCCAGCAACGTGCGGGGCGAAACCGAGCGCGCCGCCACCAACGTCGACGACGCGAAGGCCTACTTCATTGCCCGCGGCGCCATCGAACGCGCGGCCCTCCACATGTCTTGGGGTCCCGATTACTACCGTTTCGGCAACCCGGTCATGGACCTCCCCTTCCCCCACGCCGTCGTGCGCGTCGAGATCGTTCCGGAAACCTCCAAACTCAGCCTGAACCAGACCCGGCCCGAAGAACTTCTCCGCCTGCTCGTCGCGCTCGCGGTGCCCGAAGATCGCGCCCTTGAAATCACCGAAGCCATTGCCGACTGGCGCCGACCCGTCACCCCCGAACACCCCAGCCCCTTCGACGCCTTTTATTTGGCGCAGTCTCCGTCTTTTCTGCCCCGGCACTCGTCTTTCACAGAGAACGAGGAAATGCTGCAGGTGAAGGGTATTACACCGGATCTCTATTTCGGAGCGTCGCTCGACAACTCCCGCGCGGGCCTGCGGGACTGTCTTTCGGCCTACGCCGCCGGCGGAACTCTGGACATCAATACAGCGCGCGCGGAAACCATGATCGCCGTCGGCATCGACGCGGCGGATGCGGCCGCCATCGTGAAAAGCCGCGCTGAGCACCCTGTCGTGGATTACAAACAACTCGCCGATATCCAGCAGTCCCTCGGCCCCGCCGGCACGCGTTTGCGCTTCGGCGGCAGCACCATGTATACCCTGCGCGCCACCGCGCAGCTGCGCCAGCCCGATGGCCGGCTCTCCGATATGCATCGCACCGTGGCTGCTCTCGTGAAACTGTTCCCGCCCGGCAACAATCAGGGCAAGCCGCCCGGTTTTGAGGTAGTTCGCTGGTACGACCGCACTTGAACGCCCGCACCCGAAAATCATGACCGCCCCGCAAACAGTGACGGCCCAACCCATCGCAACTCCGGCCCGGACCCGCGGCGGCGCTGCCTCCCCGCTGCGTCTGTTGCTGACCTTCGGCTCCGGCCTCGGCATCGCCATCGGACCCGCCAATCTCGATGTCGCCATCGTTCGCTCCCGCCCGTCCGGCGCCGTTCTCCTGGCCGAAACCACCCTCCGCGGTTTCCGCCTCCGGCCCGCCGCCGAGTGGGGCGCTGAACTGCTCCGCCTGCTCGAAAAGGCGGGCGAACCGCATCTTACCGCCACCGTCCTGCTGCCTCGCGACGAAGTCATCGTTCGCGCCGTCAATCTGCCGGGCGTCGCCGAAAAAGACCTGGCCTCCGCTATCGAACTGCAGATCGACATGCTGCATCCGTTCGGCGATGAAGAAGTCGCCTGGGCCTTTATGCGGGCGGGCAGCGCCTGCGTCGTCGGCCTAATCCGAAAGGCCGTTCTGGATGGTTGGGAAACCCTCTTCGGCGAGGCCGGCATACCGGTGTCCGCCTTCACGTTCTCGGCCGCGGCCATTTACTCCGCGTTGCGCATCCGCAACACCCCCGCCCTGCCGGTCCTCATCGCTTCCACGGACGATCGGGGCCTTACCGAGATCTACGGGGAAAGCGAAGCGCGTCCGTTCTACTCCTCGGCCTTCACCGTTCCCTCGGACAGAGCGCTGAACATCTCCCGCGGCGAACTCCGCCTGCCGCAGGATTACCGCGCCATCGCGCTCAGCGAAGCGCTGCCGGGCGCGACCGGCGTGGCGTGGGTCGCCGCGCTGGCCGGCTCCGCGCGCCTCACCAACCGCTTCGCCAACCTGCTCCCCGCCGAACGCCGGGCCTCCAGCGCGCGCCGGCAGTACCTGCTGCCCGGCATTCTCGCGACTCTGCTGATCCTCGGCCTGCTCGGCGCCTTCGTCGTGTTTCCCGCCATGGAGCAGCGCAACTATCTCGCGGCCATGAACGCGGAAGTCCACCAGCTGGAACCCCGCGCGCTGCACGCCCAGGATCTCGAAAAGCGCGCCGCCGTGAACCGCGGACGCATCGCCGCGCTCGATGAAATCCGCCGCCGCCCCCAGGCCGATCTCGACGTCCTCAATGAACTCACCCGGCTGCTGCCCGCCAAAGTCTGGACCAGTTCCATCGAGATCTATACCGATTCCGTGGTCATCGCCGGCGAAGCCGAACAGGCCGCGCCGCTGCTGAAACTGCTCGACTCCTCCCCGCTCTTTCAGAACTCGGAATTCGCGCTCTCCGTCACCCACAACGCCCAAAACGAACAGTTCCGCATCAAAACCATGCGGCGCGGGCGAACCGGCAGGTCCACACCTTGAGCGCCCACACCGTGAATTTCTTCGACAAACTCTCGCCCCGCGACCGCCGCTCCCTCGCGCTGCTCGTGCCCGCCATTCTCATCGTGCTGGTCCTGCGCTTTACCGTCCTCGACGACACGGCGCCCGCCCCGGCCGCCGGAGCCGCCGACATCGGCATGGCCCAACAGCGCGCCGCGCGCCTCCGCCAGATCATCGCGACCACGCCGGCCCGCGACGCCATCTTCAAACAAACCGCGCTCGATCTCAGCGACCGCGAACGCGGCATCCTGCAGGCCGATACCGCGGCGCAGGCCCAGGCGGGGCTGCTCGAAATCGCCCGCCGCGTGGCGAAACTGGAACAGATCGACGTTCGCGGCGGCGACTTCGGCGCTCCCAAACCCTTCGGCGATTACGCTCTGGTCTACGCCACCATCACGTTCGAGTGCCACATCGAGCAACTCGTCAACTTCCTTGCCGATCTCCAGAAACAGCCCGAACTGGTCGTCCCCTCCGAAGAGCGCATCACCTCGTCCGCCCAGCCCAAACTGAAAACGCTGAACGTGCGCATGCTGCTGGCAGGCGTGGTGCCCAAAAAACTCGTGCCCGAAAAGAAAGGTCTGGGGGCATTTTGAAACCGAAACTGATCGCCCTGAATCTGGCTTTGACAGCAGCCGTCGGAGCCACCGCCTGGCAGGCCCGCGTGCACTGGCTGCAGGCGCAGGCCGAACGCCGCGCCACGCTGAATATCCCGGTCCGCTCCGTGAAGCCGCCGGCCGTGCCTCCCGTTCCGAAACCGGAGCCGCCGGCCGCCACGAAATACGCCGAGGTCGCCGAGAAAAATCTCTTCTCCGTCGACCGCAACCCGACCGTTGTCATCGACCCGCCCAAGCCGCCGGAAGAGAAGAAAATGCCCCGCCTGCCGGTGGTCTTCGGAGCCATGGGTCTGCCCAGCGGCACCCGCGCCATCATGGCCGTGAAGCCCGGCGACCCCAGTCGCTCCGTCCGCGCCGGCGACACCATCGGCGATTTCAAAGTGCTGGCCCTCGATACGAAAAGGGTCACCTTCGAGTGGGACGGCAAACAGATCGAAAGGGCGCTCGAAGATCTCATCGATCGCTCCAATCCCGAAGGCATGACGGGCCACGCCGCCGCTCCCTCTCCGCAAAACAGCGGACCCGCCGCGCCGCCGCCCCCGCAGCAGGCCCTCGCGCAGGTGAGCGGAGACCCGCGCGGCGAAGAACTGACTCCGACCATGCGCGCCGTCCGGCCAGGCGACACCACGCCCGCCGGCACGGTCGTCGATGGCTACAAAAAAGTGGTGACCCCGAGCCCCTTCGGCAACATTGTTCGCTGGATTAAGCAGTAAACAGCAGACAAAGCAGCAAGCAGCGCAGCGACAGAAAGGAAACCAACCGTGAAAAAACTACTCGTCATCCTGACGTTCGCAGGCCTGGCTTTGGCCACGCCGGCGGACACCAAAAAGAAAACCGCCCCCGCGAAAACCGCCCCCGCCTCTCCGTTTCTCACCATCCCGAAAGGCGCCGTCCAGGACGCCGACGGCAACTACGCGTTTACCGACAAGCAGGGGAAAAAGTGGCTCTATCGCCAGACTCCTTTCGGCGTCGTCCGCAAGCCCGACGCCGGCGAGTCCCCGGCCGCGGCAAAGGCTTCGGAATTCAGCGGCCAGTCCGTCAAAGTCACCGACGCGGGCGACACCGTGAAGTTTGAACGCCAGTCCCCGTTCGGGCCCGCCAAATGGGAAAAGAAGAAGTCCGATCTGACCGACGACGAAAAGGCTCTCCTGCAGCAGCAATCCCCGCAACCGCAGCCCGCTCCGCCGGCCGCGCAGCCAGAATAAGGAATCGAACGACAGATGACTAGAGCTTTCACGCGCGTCACATCGGCCCTCTGCGTTTTTACGCTGACCAGCGCCTTTGGACAGGCCCCGCCCCCGCCCCAAACGCCTCCGGTTCAGGCGCCACCGTTCCAGGCGCCATCGGTCCAGACCCAGCCGGCGCAGGCGACGGGCAATCCCGTGGGGGGCTTCAATCTCAATAACGCCTCCCTGCTCGAAGTCATCGACACGCTCGCCCGCGAACTGAAAATCAACTACGTCCTCGACGCCAGTATCAAAGGCGGCAGCGTCACCGTCAACACCTTCGGCGCCGTCCGCGATACCGACATCCGTCCCCTGCTCGAAACCATTCTCCGCATGAACAATCTGGTCATGGTGCAGGCCGGCAATCTCTATCGCATCGTGCCGGTCGCGAACATCTCGCGCCAGCCCCTGAGCCCGCTCTCTCAGTCAGATCCCTCGAAACTGGCCGAGGACGAGCACATGGTCCTGAACCTGATCTTCCTCAAATACTCCACTTCCGCCGAAATGGCCAAAGTGCTCACGCCTTTTGTCGGTGACGGCGGCCAGATCACCAGCTACGACCCCGCCAATCTGCTGATCATTCTCGACAACAGCCGCAACATGCGGCGCACCCTGGAACTGGTGACCATGTTCGACAGCGACACCTTCGCCGGCCAGCGCGTGCGCTCCTACGAAGTGAAGCACGGACGGCCCACCGATGTCGCCAAAGAGCTGGAACAGGTCTTCAAAGCCTACTCCCTCACCGGCGGCAAAGACCACGGCTCCATCCAGTTCCTGCCCATCGACCGGATCGCCACCATCCTCGCCGTGGCGCCCAATCCCGGCGTCTTCGCCGAAGTGGAAAAATGGCTCGAAAAGCTCGACATTTCCCCGAAAGTCACGGCGGGTTCGCTGCAGAATAAAGTCTACCGGCTTAAATATGGCCGGGCCGAAATCCTCGGCGGTGTCATCACGCAACTCTACGGCGGCTGTGCCCCCGGCGGCGGTTATGGCGGCGGCTACAACATCCCCGGAAACTCCTCCTACCCTTCGCAGAGCTACGCCGGTGTCGGCGGCCAGTTCGGCGGTTCGCCTTACGGTGGCGGCGGCTATGGTGGTGGCGGTGCTTACGGTGGCGGCGGCGCTTACGGTGGTGGTGGCGCTTACGGTGGTGGTGGCTACGGCGGTGGGGGCTACGGTGGCGGGGGCTACGGTGGCGGCGGTTATGGTGGCGGGGGCTACGGGGGAGGAGGCTACGGCGGAGGCGGTTATGGCGGAGGCAATTGCGCTGGCGGTTACGGTGGCGGATATGGCGGTGGTTACAACGCCGGCAGCCCCGTCGGCGCCTTCACCGCGCCCGTGACCTCCCCCGCGCAAACGCCCGCGGCCGCCGGATCCACCGCGCCCCGCACCGACCAGTCCGGCACCTACCTCGGCTCCTCCGCCGATCCGAACGCCCAGTCTTTCGCCATGATGCCCCGCATCATCCCCAACCCCTTCGACAACACCTTGCTCATCCAGAGCACCCCCGAGCAATGGGAGCAGATCAAAGACCTCCTCGACCAGCTCGACATCTCCCCCCGCCAGGTCCTCATCGACGCCAAAATCTACGAAGTGGATCTCCAGGGCAGCTTCGAAGGCGGTGTCCAGGCCTTCCTCCAGAGCAAGAACGCCGCCCTTCCCGCCGGCATCCCGGGCCGCCAGCTCGCCGGCACCAACAACGCCGCCGGCAACGCCATGACCATCCTTTCCGCCGGGACTCTCGTCGGCCAGAGCCGCCAGTTGCTGGCCCTCCTGCAACTGCAGGAGACCAAAACCCGCGCCAAAGTGCTCTCCGCGCCCAGCGTCATCGCCACCGACAGCATTCCCGCCTCCATCACCGTCGGCGATTCCGTGCCCACGCTTTCCTCGCAGGCCGTCAATCCCGGCGTCACCACGGGCGGCAACTCGCTCTTCACCCAAACCATCTCGAATACCAGCACCGGCATCGGCCTGAATATCCTCGCGCGGGTCAACTCCAGCGGCATCGTCACCATGGTCATCAACCAGAACGTCACCGCGCCGGAGCCCAATCCTACCGGCACCAGCATCAACTCGCCCTCCTTCTCGCAGCGCAACGTCAGCACCCAGGTCACCGTGCAGGATGGCGACACCATCGCCATCGGCGGCATCATCAACGAATCCACCACGGACACCTCCGCCGGCATCCCGATCCTCGACCGCATTCCCTACCTCGGCGCGGCCTTCGGCACCAAAAGCTCCACGAAAAAACGCACTGAACTGATCATCTTTCTTACCCCGCGTGTGATCTACGATACAAACCAGGTGGCCGACGCTACCCAGGAATTAAAGGATAAGGTCAAAGGGCTGAAGAAGCTGATTCGCAACGAGTAGCGGAAAACGTTACAATCCGAATGAACGCTATTGATCACTCCCACACCGGAGGAAACGCCCAGGGAAACCTGGACGTTGATCCGGAGGGCACGGCAACTGCTGACGTTGCACGGACCCAGCGGACCGCGCCGCGGATCAGCACACAAAGAGCTCGGCGCCATCCGCGATGGCGCCTTACTGCTTCGCAACGGCATCATCCAGGAGGTGGGCACGTCCCGCCGCGTGGAAAACCTCGCGCAATCCCGCCGCGCGAGAGAGATCGATGCCGCCGGCCGCCTCGTCATGCCGGCGTTCCTCGATCCCGACGCCGTGCTGCTTTACCCGCGCCCCGCCGGTCTCAACAGCCCTGAGAACGCCGCGCCCACCCGCCTCCGCGTCCTCGCCAAACACCGCCTCTTCGCCTCGGCCACAGCCGCCGCGCGCGACTGGGTTCGCGCCGGAGTCCTCTCCGTCGGCTCCCACACCGCCTACGCCGAAGACCTCCGCGACACCGTCCGGATCCTCCGCGCCCACCAGTCGCTCCAGGCCAGGCCCCTTCGCATCCGATCCATCTTCGCCCCGCGCGTCCAAGACTCCGCCCGGGCGCTCATCGACAATCTCACGACAAAATGGCTGGACTCCGTGCGGAAACGCAAACTCGCCACCATTGTCGAGTTGCTCCTCGAGCCGGACGGTCTCACGCCGGCCCAGCTTCGCGAAGTGGCCGTCGCCGCCACCACCCTCGGTTACGCCGTTCGCCTCCGAGGCACATGGCGCGAGTCCTGGGAACTGTTGAACCTCTCTCTGGCCACCGGCGCGGTCGCCCTCCTCGCGCCCCCGCTCCCGCCGTGTGACCGCCTGCGTGCTTTGGCTGACCTCGGCTCTGTCCACATCCTTCCCCTCAGTTCCTCCCTCCAGGATCCGGCGGTCCATAACAAAGCCTGGCCCGGTGCCACCGTCCGGGCGGAACTCGACGCGGGCATCCCCGTCGCACTCGCGTCCGGCTTCAACCCCGGCGGAGTCACCACCATGAATCCCCAGTACCTGCTCTATCTCGCCACCCGACACGGCATGGAACCCGCCGAAGCCATCGTCGCCGCCACGTACAACGCCGCCTGTTCCCTGCGTCTCTCGCACGTCACCGGCTCGCTCGAACCCGGCAAATCCGCCGACCTGCTCATGCTGGACGTTCCCGACTACCGCGATCTGTTCCGCCGCGTCGGTCATAACGACGTCCTGCTCGCCGTCAAATCCGGTGTTCCCGTCTACAAACGGGCCGGATTAATGGCAGATTAAGCGGGCAACGTCCGGCGTCTGGCCTCGTCCAACAGCTCAGAGGTCCTCAAATGATCCGGTCTTTTAAGAACGCTCTCTTTCTCTCTCTGCTGGCGATTGGCTTGACGGACGCCGGCTTCACGACGGTCGGTCTCGCCAGCGCGCAATACCGCGATCGCGATTACGACGGGCGCCGCGACCGCGCGCTTTTCGATCGTGCCCGCGCCGATCTCGACCGCGCCAGCCGCTACGCCTACGCCTCCCGCGCCGACCGCAAGCGCTTTGACGAAGCCCGCCGCGAACTCTTCGACTTCGAATCGCGCTTCGATCAGGGCCGCTACGAAAAACGTGAACTCAATGAGGCGATCGACCGGCTCCAGCGAGTGGTGAGCCACAACTCGCTCGATCCCCGCGACCGCGGAGCCCTCGAAAACGACATTCGCGAAATGCGCGACTACCGCTCCTTCCGCGACCATGGCGACTACCGCAACGGCTATCGCCGCTAAAACGCAAGAAGGGCGCGCCGAACTACTGGCGCGCCCTTTTTGCCGAACCTCCCGAACCCGCCGCTCTACTTCACCGGCTCATTGATCGTGAACGAATACAGTGTGTCCGCCGAACAGATCACCAGATACTGCTTGCCGTCGAGCATGTAACTGATCGGTCCCGCCGTCAGCGGCCCCATCAGTCCGGTGTGCCACAGGATCTTCCCCGTAGCGGGCGCGAACGCCATGAAATTGTTCCCGTTAGCCGTGAACATCACATTGCCGTCCGTGGAGAGCATGTGCGAAGGTCCGCCGCCGCTCGGCCACTCATGTTTCCACACCGGCTTCCCGGTCTTGTAGTCGAGCGCCAGCAGCGCCGCCCCGTCCGACCCCGCCTGCGTATCCAGTCCCGCCCAGCCTTCCGGATGATCGTCCGAATCCGTCAGATAGAACATGCTGTAAGAACGGTTCGTGCCCACGAACAATAACCCCGTCGCCGGATCGAACGTCTGCGCCGGCCAGTTGGTCGCGCCGCCGGACGCCGGCGATACCAGCACGCCGTCCGCCGTCGGTGTCTTGGCCGGATCGTATACCGGCTGCCCCTTGGCATTCAATCCCTTCGCCCAGTTCGCCGTTTCGATAAACGGAGTGGTCACCAGATGCTCGCCCGTCGCCCGGTCCAGCAGGAAGTAATACCCGTTGCGGCTCGCCTGCGCGATCATCTTCCGCTGCTTGCCCTTGTACTCGCCATCGATCAGAATCAGCGGCACCGACGCATCCCAGTCATGCGTGTCGTGCGGCGACACCTGGTAATACCAGACCATCTTCCCCGTGTCCGGATTCAGCGCCACAATCGAGCAGGTGAACAGGTTGTCGCCCTTCCGGCTCTGATCCGCCATTACCGGATTCGGATTTCCCGTGCCCACGTAATACAGATTCAGTTCCGGATCGTAGCTCCCCGGAATCCACGCCTGCCCCGTGCCGTGGGCCGACGCGTACTCGTCCGGCCACGTCTCGATCCCCGGCTCGCCCTTGCGCGGCGTCGTGTACCACTTCCACTGCAGCGCGCCCGTCTCCGGATCCCGCGACTGCACGAATCCCGGATTGTCGATATGATCCCCGCCGATCCCCAGCACTACGTGGTTCCCGATAATCACCGGCGCCACCGTGGACGTGTAATCCAGCTTCGGATCCGCGATCTCCACCTTCCAGCGCTCTTTGCCCGTCTTCGCGTCCAGACTCACCAGATGGCTGTCCGGCGATTCGAAGAACAGCCAGTTGTTGTACATCCCCAGCCCGCGGTTCCCGATCGTGCTGCCCGTATTCGCCGGATACTGATAGTGCCAAAGTTCCCGGCCCGTGTGCGCGTCCGCCGCCCACACATGATTTGGCGCCGTGAAATACAGAATCCCGTTCACCAGCAGCGGCGTCGACTTGATCGCAATTCCGGGCCCCGACCCGTACTTCGTCACCCACGCCAGCGACAGCCCATGCACGTTCGAAGCGTTGATCTGCTTCAGCGTGCTGTGCCGGCGGCCCGAATAATCGCCGTTATAAGTGGGCCATGTATCGGTCGGCGGCGCGCCCAGTTTCTTCGGATCGAGCATCTGCCCCGAAACCAGCCCGGGCAGCAGTGCCAACGCGACAGTCAGCAGTTCACGCTTCATCATTTCAGTGTCTCCAGATAAGCCGTCACATTGTGAATATCGGCGTCGGTGTATTTGCGCAGCAGATCGATATGGGCGCGCAGCGGATCGTGCACTTCTACCTTCAGCTTGCCGCCGCTGAGATCGAAAGAGTGGTAATCGCCCGCTTCATCCCGCAGCGCCACGTTGAAATCGTCGATCCGTTCCAGTGTGCCGCTCACCGTCTTGCTGTCGGCCGTGGTCACCGTTACGGTAGTCGCGCCGCGCGCCGGAGCGCCCGCCCGTCCACCACGCCCGCCGCGTCCGAACGACCGGGGCTGCAGCCACCGGCCCTGCATCTCGTGCGCGTCGTACTTCGCGCCGATGCCCTTCAGATCGCCCGTCGCGGAATGGCACTTATTGCAAGTGCCCGCGCTGTTGAAATAGGCCTCGCCCTTCTTCGCATCGCCCGTCAGCGCATCCAGAAACAGATAGGTGCCGCGATGGTCCGCTGCGTAAGTCTGCACATGCAGCCACGCCACCACATCCGAGATCTGCTCTTCCGTGAGGTTCAGCTTCGGCATGCCCTTCTCGGGCCGCCCGTTCCGGATCACCGGCCCCACCAGCAGACCCTTCTCGTCGTCCAGCATCAGCAGCGATCGCACCAGATCCGGCGCTTTATTCGTGCCCTTCGCGGTATTCCCGTGGCACCCGCCGCACTTGGCGACGAACACGGCCTGACCGCGCTCCACCGCCTGCGGATCCTGCTTCGACGCGGCAATCGCCGCCGGGCTTCCCACGATCGTCGCCTTCGTGCCCGGAGTCGTCGGCAACTGCGCCGTCAGCGGCAAAGCCGCCATGGCCAGAAACACCCCCAGAAGGGGTACGGAACGCGGCGGGGCCTGCAGCCCACCCGCGGGTATTGGCATTGATTTTCGATGCATGGAATAGAGGTTTCGACCGCTATGATATCAGCCTGAAACCACCCTCCCGCGTACCATAGCCGTAGTGCCCGCGCCCGCCTTCCCCCGCCGCATCGCGTGTCTCACCGAGGAGACCGTCGAAACTCTGTACCTGCTCGGCGAACAGGACCGCATCGTCGGCGTCTCCGGCTACACCGCCCGCCCTCCCGAAGCGCGCCGCAAGCCAAAAATCTCCGCGTTTATTACCGCGAAATTCGACAAAATACTCGATACCCGCCCGGATCTCGTGCTGGCATTTTCCGATCTCCAGGCCGATATTGTCCGCGAACTCCTCCTCCGCGGCGTTACCGTCTTCGCCTTCAACCAGCGCGGCGTCGAAGAAATCCTCGACATGATTCTCGTCATCGCGAGAATCGTCGGCGTCCCCGAAAAAGGCGAAGCGCTGGTTGCGCGTTTCCGCGCCGAACTCGACGCCATCGCCGCGTCCGCCGCCCGCTTCCCCGCCCGCCCGCGCGTCCTCTTCGAGGAATGGAGAGACCCCCTCATCAGCGGCATTCGCTGGGTGGAAGAGCTCATCGAAATCGCCGGCGGCGACCCCGTCTTCCCTGAACTGCGCCTCGAACAATCCGCCAAAAACCGCGTCCTCGACCCCGCCGCCGTCATCCCCCGCGACCCCGAAGTCATCATCGCCTCCTGGTGCGGCATGAAGGTCAACAAAACAGCGATCGCCGCCCGCCCCGGCTGGGACGCCATCTGCGCCGTGCGCAACCGCCATCTCTACGAAATCAAATCCACCTACATTCTCCAGCCCGGCCCCGCAGCCCTCACCGAAGGAGTCCGCCAGCTCCACGCCATCCTCGCGCACGTCGTCGGCGTGGACCTGTCGCCTTCCTTGGCTCCATTGGAAAAAACCGACCCGGCCATAGCATGATATGTTGTCAGCAATGAGCAACGGCATCGTCCTGGCAGCATCGGCATGGCTGCTCACCTGCGCCGCATCCGGCCAGACCGTCGGCTTCAATCAGGACATCCGCCCCATCCTCTCCGACCGCTGCTACACCTGCCACGGCCCCTCTTCCACCACCCGCCAGTCGAAACTCCGCCTCGATCTCGAACCGCCCGCGTCCGCCCGCGCCGAGATCCTCCGCCGCATCTCCCTCGGCGACAAACCCGGCCACATGCCAGCCGTCGGCCCGCCCCTCACCGACCGCGAAATCAACCTCATCAAAACCTGGCTCGACCAGGGCGCCGTCTGGGAAAAGCACTGGTCCTTCAACCCGCCAAAGCGCCAGCCCGTGCCCTCCGGCGCCAACGCCATCGATTTCTTCGTCAACGCCCGCCTGCAGCGCGAAGGCCTTCACCCCTCTCCGCAGGCCGACAAACCCGCCCTGCTCCGCCGCGTTACCTTCGACCTCACCGGCCTGCCGCCCACTCCAGAGGAACTCGACGCGTTCCTCGCCGACTCCTCCCCCGCCGCCTATGAAAAGGTCGTCAACCGCCTGCTCGCCTCGCCTCGTTACGGCGAGCGCATGGCCGCCCGCTGGCTCGACGCCGCCCGCTACGCCGACACCAACGGCTACCAGACCGACGGCGAACGCTACATGTGGCGCTGGCGCGACTGGGTAATCGACGCGTTCAACAACAACAAGCCCTATGACCAGTTCGCGGTCGAGCAACTCGCCGGCGACCTCCTGCCCAACGCCACCCTCGAACAGCGCATCGCCACCGGCTTCAACCGCAACCACCGCGGCAACGGCGAAGGCGGCATCGTCCCCGAAGAGTACGCCGCCGAATACGTGATGGACCGCGTCGATACCACCTCCACCGTCTTCCTCGGTCTCACCGTCGGCTGTGCCCGCTGTCACGATCACAAATACGATCCCATCAAACAGCGCGAGTACTACCAGCTCTTCGCCTACTTCAACAACATCCCCGAGCGCGGCAACGCCCAGAAATACGGCAACTCCCCACCTCTGATCAAAGCCCCCACGTCCGCCGAACAGGCCGGACTGCTGCGCCTTGACACCGCCATCGCGGCCGCCGAAAAGAAGTTCTCCCCCGGCGCCGGCCAGCCCGCCTGGGAAGCCAAACTCCCGCCCGATACCGACTGGTTCAGCCATCGCCAACTCGACCCCGCCAACACCGGCGACTTCGGCTTTCTCGACCGCTTCACCCTCGCCGCGCGCGTGAACGCCTCTGCCCCCGATGGCGGCATCTTCACCCGCATGAAGGACGACACCGATGGCCCTGGCTATCAGGTCCTCCTCAAAGACGGCAAAATCCACGTCAACCTGGTGCTCCGCTGGCTTGACGACGCCATCCGCGTGGAAACCCGCGATGCTCTCGAACTGAATCGCCCCCACCACATCGCCGTCACTTGGGACGGCTCCCGCTACGCCGAAGGCGTTCGCGTCTACATCGACGGCGCCCCGCAGCCGATGAAGGTCAACCTCGACCAGATGAACCAGAACTTCGCCGTGCCGGAGCCCCTCCGCATCGGCGTCGGCCTCAAAGGCCAGGTCACCGACGTTCGCGTCTACAAGACCAACCTCCCGCCCGCTGAAATCCAGGTACTCGCCGTCCCCGAAAACCTGAACCGCATCGCCGCCCTGCCGCCCGCCCAACGAACCCCGGCCCAACGCGACAAAATCCACCGCGCCTGGCTCGACGGCTTCCCCGAGTGGATCTCCATCCTCGACCTCCGAGAACAGCGCGAACGGTTCTACGACGGCATCTCCACCGTGATGGTGATGCAGGAACAGCCCGCCCCGCGCGAGACCTTCCTGCTGCAGCGCGGCGCTTACGACCACCCCGGCGAAAAGGTCACCCGAGGCGTCCCCGCCGCCCTGCCCCCGCTGCCCCCGGACGCACCCAACAACCGCCTCGGCCTTGCACGCTGGATCGTCGACCCGCAAAACCCGCTCACCGCCCGCGTCGCCGTGAACCGCTACTGGCAGATGTATTTCGGCGCCGGCATCGTCAAAACCGTCGAAGACTTCGGCTCCCAGGGCGAGTGGCCCGTCAACCCCGAACTTCTCGACTGGCTCGCCACCGAATTCATCCGCACCGGCTGGAACGTCAAGGCGATGCAGAAGACCATCGTCATGAGCGCCACCTACCGGCAAACCTCCAAAGCGACTCCGGAACTCCTCCAGCGCGACCCCGAGAATCGCCTCCTCGCCCGCGGCCCGCGCTTCCGCCTCCCCGCCGAAGCCGTCCGCGACCAGGCCCTCGCCGTCTCCGGCCTGCTTGTGGAAAAGGTCGGTGGCCCCAGCGTGAAACCCTACCAGCCCGCCGGCCTCTGGAAAGAACTCTCCGGCGCCGAAGACTACAAACAGGACCACGGCGACGCCCTCTACCGCCGCAGCCTCTACACTTTCTGGAAACGTGCCTCCCCGCCGCCCATGATGGCCGGTTTCGACGCCGCCGGACGCGAAGCCTGCACCGTCCGCGAAACCCGCACCAACACGCCGCTCCAGGCCCTCGACCTCATGAACGACGTGACTTTCGTCGAAGCCTCCCGCGGTCTCGCCCAAAAAATCATGAAGGCCCAAAAGATCATGCAGAACGGCGGCCTCGACTACGGCTTCCGCGCCGCCACCTCGCGCCTGCCCACCGACCGCGAACGCGCCATCCTCATGAGCGCCTACAACTACAATCTGGACCGCTTCCAGACCGATCCCGATGCCGCCCTCAAACTCCTCGGCCAGGGCGAAAGCCCGCGCGACCCGTCGCTCGACACAAAGCAGCTCGCCGCCTGGACCAACGTCGCCAGCCTGATTCTCAACCTGGACGAAACGGTGACCCGACAGTAATGACCAGACGCGACCTCCTCAAATCCGCCGCCGGAACCGCCGCCCTCGCCTCGCTTCTCCAGGCCGACAGCGACACCGCGCTCCCGGGCATCCCCCACTTCGCCCCCACCGCCAAACGCGTCATCTACCTCTTCCAGTCCGGCGCGCCTTCTCAAATCGACCTCTTCGATCACAAGCCCGCCCTCGCCGCCCTCCGCGCCAAAGAACTGCCCGACTCCGTCCGCCAGGGCCAGCGCCTCACCGGCATGACCGCCACCCAGGCCAGCTTCCCCGTCGCGCCCTCGCTCTTCACCTTTGCGCAGTACGGCCAGTCCGGCGCGCCCGTCTCCGAACTCATGCCGCACACCGCGCGCGTCGTCGACGACCTCTGCTTCATCAAATCGATGAACACCGAGCAGATCAATCACGACCCCGCCGTGACCTTCTGCCAGACCGGCTTCCAGCTCGCCGGCCGGCCCAGCATCGGCTCCTGGCTCGCCTACGGCCTCGGCAGCGAAAACAAGGAGCTGCCCGCCTTCGTCGTCATGATCTCCCAGGGTTCCGGCAACATGAGCGACCAGCCCCTCTACGACCGTCTCTGGGGCAGCGGCTTCCTCCCCAGCAAATACCAGGGCGTCAAGTTCCGCGCCGGCAACGACCCGGTGCTCTATCTCTCCAACCCGCCCGGCGTCGACCCCGCCATGCGCCGCCGCTACCTCGACGACCTCGCCCAGCTCAACGACGTCAACCTCCGCGAGTTCAACGACCCCGAAATCTCCACCCGCATCTCCCAGTACGAAATGGCGTACAAGATGCAAACCTCCGTCCCCGAACTGACCGACCTTTCGAAGGAATCCGAGCAGACTTTCAACCTCTACGGGCCCGACGCGCGCCGCCCCGGCACCTTCGCCGCCAACTGCCTGCTCGCCCGCCGTCTCGCCGAACGCGGCGTCCGCTTCATCCAGCTTTTCCACCGCGGCTGGGACCAGCACACCAACCTCCCCAAACAGATCCGCGGTCAGGCGAAGGACACCGACCAGGCCTCCGCCGCCCTCATCACCGACCTGAAACAGCGCGGCCTTCTCAAGGACACGCTTGTCGTCTGGGGAGGCGAATTCGGTCGCACCGTCTACTCACAGGGCAAACTCACCGCCGACGACTACGGCCGTGACCACCACCCCAGGGCCTTCACAATCTGGCTATCCGGCGGCGGCGTCAAACCCGGCCTCACCCACGGCGAGTCCGACGACTTCAGCTACAACATCGTCCGCGACCCCGTCGACGTGCACGATCTCCACGCGACGATCCTCCGCACCCTGGGCATCGATCACACCAAGCTGACCTTCAAGTTCCAGGGCCGCCACTTCCGACTGACGGATGTGAAAGGCCGCGCCGTCACCGAAGTGCTGAGTTAGGATGCTGATGCCCTGAGATCTTCAGGCAGTATCCGGCTCAAGTGAACCTGCGGCAGCGATCCTGTCCGGGTGAAGAACTTCAATGTTAGTGAAACGGGCAAAATCATTCACGTTGAAAGTCACAATCCTGAAAACACCGTAAGATTTCATGACGGCAACCAGTCGCGTGTCATGAGCCTGAACACCCACCACTCGGTTGGCTTTGAGAAGTGTTTTCCAGGCTTCGTATGACGTGGCGCTTTCGCAGAGGATCCGGAAGAACCGTTCCATCTTCGTAAGCTCAAAAAAGGCTTCTTCAGTAGTGAAACCGAGACCATTCTTATCCGTCGGTCGAGTCACTACGTTCCAGAACTCCGCGACGTTTTGAAACGCGACAACTAAAGCCTCCCGTCGTTTCATCAGGATCTCCAGAGCAGCGACCGCGCTCGCGTGATGAGGATGTGACGGCTGCACGGAACGCAGCAAGACGTTTGTGTCGATCAAAAACGGCATCTACCAGCGATCCGGGTACATGCCGGCGCGGCTGACAGCTTCGTCGGAAAGTGGCGGAGTATCACGATGACTTCTCGCCCACTCAACAAATGCCTTCGCCATTTCTTCTCCGCTTTCTTCTGCCTCATCCTTCACGGCAGGCGTTAACGCCTCCGCGAGTAGCCGGCGCGCAATCCTTTCAGCGGGAAGTCCCTGCTGTTGGGCTCGGGCCTGCAAAGCCGCTGCCAGTTCGCCGGAAATATCAATATTCAATGTCATAGCCGATTCCTTCGTCCAGCGCTTTTCTCCAGCCTATAGCAAAGTCGAAACGGAAAGCCGTGGCCTCCAGAGTTCCTTTCGGCTATTTCCCCTTGTTTTCAAAGCTGCGGAGCCGTTCGATCCGGTCTCTATCGTCGGCTCCGCACCGTCCCGCTCAAAACCAGGCGCGCGAGCCCTACCGCCGCTCCCGCCGGTCGTCCTTCTTCTCGTCCCGCCGCTCTTCCCGCCGTCCCTCGGTTCGCTCCGGAGCCCGATAAGGCCGCAGCTCATGCCGCTCCAGCCGCCGGTCTTCCTGCACCACACGCGGGGCCGGATAAGCATGCACATAAGCCTGCCGGTTGTCCCATCGCCGTTCCCACGGACGGTTGTTAATCAGGATCCTGTGCTCCCGCCACGCGAACGCCGAACCACCCCAGCCCCACGGCAGAAACGCCCCGATCACAATCCGCGGTCCGAACGAAATCGCCCCGCCCACATAGAACCCCGGCCGGGGCCGCACATACACCAGATACGGATCGTAATACGGCACATACACCACGCCCGGATCCGCCGGCAAAATCTCAATATCCCCCGGCGCATTCACCACCCGGTACTGCGGATTCGACCGCAAATATCCATAGCTCATCGCCAGCGAACGTTGCCGCTGCACCGCGTCCATTACCGCCCCTCGATCCGCCAGCACGGCATTCCCCAGCTGCTGCGTCCACCCCATGTCCCCCGACATCATGTCCAGCACCGAAGGAAAAGGCAGCAGCGCCAGCACGCTCGGATCCCACGGCAACCGGTCGTCCTGGATCGACCGCGCCAGTTGATCTCCCGTCAGGTAGCTGTGCGCCCGCGCCCAGCCCGCCGCGTCAGGGATATCGTTCGAATACGTCGATGCCGTTAGCACCTGCGCCAGCAGCGGATCCGGATACAGCGCCACCCGCCCCGTCAGCGCATCCAGTTGCTGCGGCGCGAACGACGGCTGCTGTTGCGGATACTGTTGCTGCTGCCCGTAATACGGCGGTGCCTGCTGCTGCGGATACTGCGGTTGCTGCGGATACTGCTGTTGCTGCTGCGCCGGGTACTGCGGCGCCTGCTGCGGATACTGCTGTTGTTGTGGATACTGCTGTTGCTGCGCAGGATACTGTTGCTGCTGCGCGGGATAGTTTTGAGCCCACATCATCGGCGAGCTCCCAACTCCTGCCGAAAGAACGAATGCCAGTGCTGCCGGGAATGGTTTCATGCCTCCATTAGAGCAGTCCCGGTGCCAAACCGGAAGTCCATTATTCTCAACCGCCTGCAGCGCCGATCTACCCGAAACCCGGTGCATTGCAATCGACACCCGGTGGAAATCCACCAGGCCTGCCGCTACAATTCCCGTAAACCCATGCAAACCTGGTCCGCGCCTTACGACCGCACCACGAAGCTCATCTCCACCCTGGTCTGCCTCCTTCTCCTCGGCGTCGTCGCGGCCACCCGCAGCCTCCCGGTCGGCATTCTCATCGCCGTCACCGTCTTGCTGGCCTTCGCGTACTCCCCGCGCCGCTACGTCCTTACCGGCGAAAACCTCCGCGTCAAACGCCTCCTCTACGACGCCGTCATCCCCACGCAGGACCTGATCGAAGCCCGCCCCGCCACCCCGTCCGACCTCAGCGGAGCCATCCGCCTCTGGGGAAGCGGCGGCCTCTTCGGCTACTACGGCCTCTTCTCCACCTCGAAGCTCGGCACCTGCACCTGGTACGTCACCAACCGAAGCCAGGTCATGCTCCTGATCACCAGCCAAAAGGCGTACGCCCTCAGCCCGGACAACGCCGAAACCTTTCTCGCCGCGCTCGGTCCCCTCGCGAAATCCGGCGCAACCCGGTCCGGCCTCGCCGCGCCCGCCCGCACCCCATTCTGGCGAGCCCGCGCCTTCGCCCTTTCCCTTGTCGCGCTGGCCCTCGTCGTCGTCGGACTCGCCCTGTCCTACTCCCCCGGCCCGCCCGTCTACACCCTGACCGCCGACTCCCTCCGCATTCAGGACCGCTTCTACCCCGTCACCCTGCAACCCGCCGAAGTCGATCTCGACAAAGCGCGAATCGTGGACCTCGACCCGCCCTCCGAATGGCGTCCCACCCTCCGCACCAACGGCTTCTCCAACGCCCGCTACCACTCCGGCTGGTACCGCGTCGCCGGAGGCCAGACCGTTCGCCTCTACCGCGCCGACGCGAAGCGCCTCGTGCTGCTTCCACCGAAAGCCGGCGGCTCACCCGTGCTTCTGGAAGTCCGCGATCCCGAAGCCTTCCTCGAACGCCTCCGCCGCGAATGGACCCGTTCGCCCTCATGATCGGTGCAGCGCCGCGGGAACGCATCGGCCACGGAGTTCGTCAGGTTCGCAAATTCCGCCAGACACTTTCCGGCAACGGGACATGACAGGCGCTGGTCGGCCAGGTCAACCGCGTCCAGCTTAGTGCGGCCCTGATCCGCGCGGGGGCGCTTACAGCAAGGCGGAACGGGGCGAATGCGGTGGACAGGCGCGAAGAAGCATCCACCAGTGTTTCTGCGCGGAAAGGGCGCGTCTGGTTCCTGATACCTTGGGAAAACACCTCTATGTCGGGCCAGATTACGCTTCGCCACAGACCGGACACGGACGAGCTTGCCGCGAGGCGCGAAGAGTTCGCGGAGCTTCTGACGAAGCTTTCGGAACGGGAGCTTGAGGTGTCCACGCTTCGGGAGGATTTGACGGCGCTTGAGGTGCGTTACATCCGCGACGTGGGTTCGCTCTACGAGCAACTGGATGCGATCAACAAAAGGATCTTCGAGCTTCGGATACTGATAAACCCGTCGCTGGCGGAGGAACAGGAGCAGTGCGGTGATCAGGCGCAGGGCGGGTGCGGTGGTTCCGCCGCGCCGCCTTCGGGCGAGCTGAAATCGCTGTATCGGAACGCCGCGCCTCGGCTGCACCCGGATCTGGCCGAACGTCCGGAGGAGCAGGAGCGCCGCACCAGGTTCATGGCGGAGGCGAACCGTGCGTATCAGGCAGGGGATGCGGAGGCTCTGCAGCGGATTCTGGAAGATTTCCACTATGCCGATGGCAGAGAGCCCGGCTCCACGACCGGGGCGGAACTGCTGCGAGTGATGGAGCAACTGCGCGACGGCAGGGAGCGCCTGGCGGCGCTCGATCGTGAACAGGAGCGGCTGCGGAGCACGGAGATTTTCCGGTTGCGGCAGGAGCTTGCCGACGCGGAAGCGCAGGGGCGCGACATGCTGGGAGATATCGCGAAGACGATTCGCGGCCAGATTCAAAGGGCGGAGCGAATTCTGGCCAGCGTTGAAGGCAGGTTTCCGAACGAGATACCTTTGCCGCCGCGCCAGCGTGTGGGGCGATTTTACGGTAACGAATAGACCGGCCTTCTCTGCAGCTTTTCGGGCCGCTGCCCACGCCATCTTTTCCGTAATCGGGACGTCGGCGCGCCGATGATCGACCGTTCCTTGAAAAGCCATGTCTTCGGCTTCATCCATCGCCAGTACTCGCGCAGCGTTTCCAGCAGCTTTTCGCTGAGAGGCACGTCGCGGTTCCGTCCGCCTTTGCCTTTTGTGATATGGACCATCCGTTCGCTGTCGACGTCCGGGACCTTCAGCCGGCACATCTCCGCCCTGCGCATGCCGGTCGCGTATAGCGTCATAAGCATAGCGCGGTGGTAGAGGTTGCCGGCAGAGTCAAGGAGACGTTCCACCTCGGCCAGACTGAGCACGTCAAGGCAAAGGTCGCTGCCGCTTGGGAATCGGCAGATGCTAGTGCATGTCGTGGCGCCTGAGAGTCTTCACATACAGGAACCGAAGGGCTGACACATGTTGTTCAACGGTGCTCGGTGACAGGTGACAGGTGACAATCGCGGAACAGGTGCACCTGATATTCGCGAATCTGAGCCGGGCCCAGTCGTTCGGGCGAACGGCCGAAATGCCGCCCGAACCTCTCGACGATCCTGATGTAGGTCCTCACGGTATTCTGAGCGTAATTGCGACACTGGAGTTCCTCCAGCATCATTTTTCGTAAATTGGTCACAGGAACCTCCCTGTGACCAAAGATATGTTATGGGATCTCAGACAAATCAGTTTCTCGAACCCTGGGAGCAGTTGCCTCCGGACCGCGCAGCCGCTTTCGAGGCCGAGTTGCAACGCGAGCTTTCGCCCGGGCACCCGTTACACGGCGTCACGCTTGCCGCACTTGCCTGCTCTCATCGGGCCGACGATGTGCTTTTTCGGCTGGACGATGAACGCGTCGCCGATGTCCACCTTACTTTGAGCAGAAAAACAGAACGGCCGCCTTGGCCGTCGCACGACATCTATGCCAGCCTGGATGTATGGCGAGAACAAGTCATGCTTCCCGAACATGCCGATTCTTAGTGCCCGGTAACGTTCCGCAATGCCGCCGACTCCGGGTTCTCTGTTGCTCGGCAGCGTGACCGCGTGCCCTCCCGTAAGTTCCAACCGTCAATTGTCAGTTTGCTGGACGCGATGCCTCCGGTCATTCTCCAGCCGGCGAATGTCTCGATTCTGCCGCGCCGGTATAATTGCAACTTCGGGTGTTTCGAAGGCCAATACGAATGGGACTTGGCAAAGGCCGAAGCCAACCTGAGCAAACACAGGATCGGTTTCGAGACCGCCACGAGGGTATTTGACGATCCGAATTTCCTCCTGATTGAGGCTCGGACCAATGAAACGGGAGCGCAACGACGGCATGCCATCGGAACAGCGGAAGACATCGCCCTTCTGCTGGTTGTGCACGTGTGCCGGGTGAGGACGAACATGCCAGACAAATCATCCGGCTTATCTCAGCGCGAAGGGCTGACTCGCGTGAGCGCCGCCTCTATGCGCTCCAGTCCGTTGAGTAACGACCAGAAAGCGGTTCTCGCCGGGATGGCAACAAAGCAATCGGCCTGCGCCGACTCCGATATCGACTATTCCGATATCCCGCCTCTGACTGACAGCCAACTCGCTCGGGCAATCAGAGGTAAGTTTGTTTTCGGAGGCTCGCGTTTCCGCGTTTTCCTGGACCCGGCTGTACTCGATACCCTCACGGAGATCGCGGCCCGCAAAAGAATTGTTGTGAACGACCTGGTGAACGAGGTTCTGAAGCGGGAACTCGCGACCGCAAAACACCCATCGTGCTCTTGCGCTCGTCCCCGGTTGATGAAACCTGGCGCCAGGATCGTCGCCTGGTATTGAATTGACCGACCGTTATCCCCGGGAATGACAGGCATTGGCAGCCAGAGCTCACCGGTGCGAAACTGAATTCTGTGCCGACGGTTTTGCGGTCGGGTCCGTACCGCGTGTATTTCTTCAGCCATGAGCCTGACGAACCACCGCATGTGCACGTGGACAGGGACGACCAGTCCGCGAAGTTCTGGTTGTGCCCAATCCGCCTTGCGCTGAACCTCGGGTTCAGCCCCGTCGAACTCAGGCGCATACAACAACTGCTGAAGGAAAATGAAATGATCCTGTTGGAGAAATGGAATGCACACTTCGGAGCTTAAGCCAGGGGAGCGCGTGAAGAGCGTTCACTTTACGGATGACACGCTTGCCGTCGACCTGATCGACGGCAGGACGATTATCGTTCCCCTCACGTGGTACCCGAGGCTCCTCGACGCGACGGAGGCGCAGCGCCAAAACTGGCTGGTCAGCAGTGCGGGATACGGTCTCCACTGGCCGGATATCGATGAAGACCTGAGCACCGCCGGACTGTTGCGCGGCGCTCCCGCCGCAGAACCGGCGTGGACCCGCGGCCAGAGCTGAAGCCGTAGTTTGAAGGGGCAGCTCATCCGCTGGCAAAACTCGATACCGCAAATCTCCGGCCTACTTCCCTTTCAAAATCAACGATTTACCTGGATCCACACCCAAACACCTCACCCCTTGGTGCCATCCTCACCCCAGGAGCACCACCATGACCACACCGCAAACCGACAGCCTCGACCTCTTCTACACCGGCAACTTCGTCCTCCCGCAGGACGAAGCCGAATACAGCAAACTAACCGGCCAGCTCTGGGACCGCCTCAACCCCCAGGACCCCCTCGAAGGCGCCTACGCCATCGAAATCCTCCGCGCCACCTGGCGTCTCCGCCGCTGTGCCGCTGCCGAAGATACCCTGGGCACTAAATCCCTCGCCCGCGCGGAAAAAGAAGAAAAAGAGCCCACCGACGCCGCCCTCCACACCAGCCTCAACGAAATCCAGACCGCCGTCGACCGAGCCCGCACCCAAGCCCTCGGCATCCTCAACCGGGCCACCGCCGAACTCCGCCGCCTGCAAACCGAACGCCGCGTCCGCGTAGAAACCCTCCCGGCGCAATTCGAACCCAGTTACCTCGGCATCTCCGACACGAAACAAATCACCACCGGCATCACCGCCGCCGTAAATGCCCAGCTCGATCTCGCGAAAATCGAACAGATTAAACAGGAAAACGCCGTCCACGCCGCAGCCCTGCAGGCCTTTCCCCCCATTAACATCGAAAAGCTCATGCAGCGGCTCGACCCGCCTGCCGCGCCCGAAACAAAACCAACCCAAACGCCCCGCAACGCCACTTGTAATTGTGGTTCCGGCCTGAAATTCAAACGCTGCTGCGGTGTCGACGCGCCCCCCGTCCTGTACCAGACCGCCGCGGCAACTGCCGCAGCCGCCGCCTGAACTGTCCGCGAACACCGTGGCCGTACCTGAGAAGGACACCGGCCGCCCGATCCTTGGCAACCGAATATCCCCTTTCCCCGCCCGCGCGCCCAAATTGCGCCGAATTTGCCCTAAATCCCGAACTGCCGGTGCACCGGCAGCCGCACCCGAAACCGCGTCTCCCCCGGCATCGAATCGAACGTCACATCCCCGTTATGCTGCCGCACAATCCGGTACACCGTATCCAGCCCCAGCCCCGTCCCCTGCCCCGGCGGTTTCGTCGTGAAAAACGGCTCGAACACCCGGTTCCGGATCTTCTCCGCCACCCCCGGCCCGCTGTCGATCACCTCCACCATCGCCCGGTCCTGCTCCAGCCGCGTGCGAATCCCCAGCCGCCCCTCGTCCCGCATCGCATCCAGCGCATTCTCCATCAGATTCATCCACGCCTGATTCAGCGCGCGCGGATCGCAGGGAATGCACGGAATCCGCAGGTCGTAATCCTTCTCCACCCGCACCCCGCCGTCCAGCCGGTGGTGCAGCAGATCGAGCGTCGTGTTCAGACCGCTGTGCAGATCCACTTCCTGCTCCGGCGCCTGGTCCATATACGAGTAATCCTTCAGCGTCCGCACCAGCCCCGATATCCGCGACGAAGCCTGCCGGATCTCCCCCAGCAGTTTGCCGACCGTCACCGTCGCCGTCAGCCGCGCCAGCACGCAGGGCAGTGTCTCCCGCTCGAACCGCGACGCCAGATCCTCCAGATCCCCGTCGCTCCAGTTCATCTCCACCAGAGTCGGCGCAATCTCCCACGTCCGCTTCAGTCCCTGCTTCTCCAGCCACGCGCTCACCGCGTCTTCCCGGTCGCTTCTCTCCATCGGATCCATCGCCGGCCGCTTATCCATGCACTCCGCGAACTCCCGCTCCGCGCACGCAATGTACTTCCGCTGCTCCGCCCGCAACGACTGCTCGTCCAGCCTGATATTCGCTTCCAGCAATCGATGCAGCGCCCCCTGCATCTCCTCCGATGCCCGCTCCGTCGCCGACACCGGATTATTCAGCTCATGCGCGAACCCCGCCGAGAGCCTCCCCAGCGCCAGCATCTTTTCATGCTGCTGTTCGGCGACCGTAAGATCCCGCACACGGTCCAGCATCACGCCCACCAGCCGCGCCCCCAGTTCCGGCAGGTGCGTCATCAGTTCCGGAAAACCGCTCTTCGGATACCGCGCCGCCCACGTGGGCATGCTCGCCCGCACCGTGCGCGCAAACTTCTTCAGCCGCGAATACGGCAGCAGACCCGTCACCGTGCCGGCGCGCGCGATAAATAGCGCCTCGTTCCGCATCACGCTTTCGGTCCTCGCGATCAGTTCGCCTTCCAGAATCACGAACATATCGCGCGCCTCATCGCCTTCTTTGATGTAGCACTCGCCCGTATTCAGCCGGATCTCCGCGCACCGCGACGCGAACCACAGCAGGTCGTCTTCCGGCAGATCCGCCAGCACATTGATCTTTCGCAATGCCGCGAGAAACGTTCCGTCCACAGGGGTCAGTTCCGGAGCCATAACGTCATCACGCACAAGTATAGAGGAGCAAAACGAACCCGGCAGTCAGTTAAATGACCCTACGGTTCTTTCCGCGGGCGGTCCTTCAGTTCCTGAATATGCGCCGAAATCTTCCTCGCGTCCGCCATCCGGCCCGCGCCCCGCAGAAAAGTCGCGTACTCCTCCAGCGTCTCGCCCATCTCCAGCTGATCGCTCCCCAGCGACTTCTCCCCGATCAGCAGCGCCCTCTGGAAATACAGGTCCGCGTTCTTCGGATCGTTCTTCGCCTGATAAATCAGCGCCAGATTTCCCAGACTCTCCACATCCTGCCGCTCCCGGATCGACAACGCGCGCCGGAACAGCGGCTCCGCCTGATCGAACTTCTGCTGCGCCGAATACAGCGCCCCCAGATTGTCCAGCGCCTGCGCCACCAGCGGACTGTATTGACCCTGCGTCGAAAGCCAGATCGACAGCGAACGCGTGAACAGCGGCTCCGCCTCGGCGAACTTATTGTCGTAGAAATAGGTGAGCGCCAGGTTATCCAGCGCCGGAGCCACGTCGCTGTGCCGCGAACCGAGCGTCTTCTCCCGGATCGAGAGCGACCTCTGCAGCACCGGCTCCGCCTCCCCGAAGTTCTTCTCCTTTCGCAGCATCAGCCCCAGCCGGTCCAGAATCCCGGTGAGTGAATAACTCTCGTCGCCCAGCTTCTTCTCGGAAATGGAAAGGGCCTGTTCGAAATTGACTCGAGCCACCTTGGGCTTGCCGTCGCGCTCTTCGAGCAGCGCCAGATTCAGATAGTTGTTGGCGACATCCAGATGATCGGGCCCTACCCTTTCGATCCGCGTCCGCAGAGCCTGCTCGAACGCCGTGCGCGCCTCGCCGAACTGCTTCATCTCCATATCGGCGCTCGCGATGCTGTCGTAGTCCACCGACACCTTCGCGTCGTTCGGCCCCAATGCCCGGATGTCCAGCGCCAGCGCCCGCTGCAGCACCGGCACCGCCTTCGGCGTCTGACTCCCCGCCCGATACGCCCCCGCCAGCCGCACCAGATGCGGCACCAGATCGTGGCTCTCCGCCCCCAGCGGCTTTTCGAGAGCCGCCACCGCGCGCTCCTGAAACGCGATCGCCTCCTCGTACTTGCCGGTCAGCAGATCCAGATCGCACAAGGCTTCGAGCGCATCCGCCAGATGTCCCGGAGTCGCCGGATCCGCCTCGTCCAGCGACTCGGAATCCTGAATCGCCAGCCGCAGAATCCGGTCCGCCTCCGCATAGCGGCTCTGCTGCGCCGCCGCTTTGCCGGACAACAGATGCGTTTCGAATACCGAAATTGTTTGAGCCGGAAGGCGGTTTTGCAGCAGAAAACCGGACGCAAGCAGAACTATCGCCGCACAACGCATAATCTCTATTGTCACGCGATAAGATTGAAAATTGTTACGCAACCTGACCGATATTCTGATCGCCTGGGGACCGGTCGGTATTCTGATTCTCTCCATTCTCGATTCCTCCGGAGTGCCGGTCGCGGGCGTTTTCGATGCCGTATTGATCCTGATTGCGGTGAAAAGTCCGTCCGTCGCCTGGCTCTGCGCGGGCCTCGCCGTGATCGGCTCCACCACCGGCAACGCGATGTTGTTCTGGGCGGCACACAAAGGCGGCCGCCGCTTCATGGAGAAGGCCGCTCCGGAAGGACGCTCCGCACGCTTCCGTGAATGGTTCCGCCGCTACGGTATGGTGACAGTTTTCATACCCGCCCTCCTTCCCATACCGATGCCGCTCAAGGTCTTCGTGATCAGTGCCGGCGTCATGGGCACCGCGCTGACGGAATTCCTCGGCGTCGTCGTCCTCGCCCGCTTCCTGCGCTACTTCGGCGAAGCCTGGCTGGGCATCCGCCTCGGAGCCGAATCCACCGGCTTCCTGAAGTCGCACATCGGGTACTTCCTCGGTGGCGCCGCCCTCCTGGCCGCCGCGCTTTACGGCTTCATCCGCTGGCGGGACGAAGCCTACCGTAATCGATAGCACCACTCACACTCTCCTTTCGCCACCTCTTCGCTCATTCGGGACATCCAATGGGAAGACCCGATGAATGTCGAGAGTAAACTCCGCATCCTTGCCGACGCCGCGAAATACGACACCTCCTGTGCCAGTTCCGGCTCCGCCCGCAAGCGCCCCGACGGCGGCATCGGCAACGGCTCGAACGGCATCTGCCACAGCTACACGCCCGATGGCCGCTGCGTCTCGCTGCTCAAGATCCTCCTCACCAACTTCTGCATCTTCGACTGCATGTACTGCGTCAACCGCGTTTCGAGCGACACGCCCCGCGCCCGCTTCACCGTCGACGAAGTCGTCAACCTGACCCTCGACTTCTATAAACGCAACTACATCGAGGGCCTCTTCCTCAGTTCCGGCATCATCCAGACCCCGGAATACACCATGGAGCAACTGATCGCCGTCGCCCGCAAGCTCCGCACCGAACACCGATTCGGCGGCTACATCCACCTCAAGGGCATCCCGGGCGTCTCCCGTGAACTGCTGGTCGAGGCCGGCGCCTTGGCCGACCGGCTCAGCGTCAACATCGAACTGCCCACCCAAAAGGACCTCGACCGCCTCGCCCCGGCCAAGTCCCACGTCTCCATCGAACGGTCGATGGATCAGGTTCGCGACGCCGCCCAGGAGCACGGCACCGGACGCAGTTCCCGCTTCCTCCCCGCCGGCCAGTCCACCCAACTGATCGTCGGCGCCACCCCGGGAAGCGATGCCGAAATCCTCACCCGGGCCTCGGATCTCTATCGCGGCCGCGGTCTCCGCCGCGTCTACTACTCCGCCTTCAGTCCCATCCCGCACGCCCACTCGGAGCTCCCTTCCGAGGCGCCACCCGCCGTGCGGGAGAACCGGCTTTATCAAGCCGACTGGCTGATGCGCTTCTACGGCTTTGCGGCCGGCGAACTCACGCCCGCGCCGGACGCCAACCTCGCCCTCGGCATGGATCCGAAACTCGCCTGGGCCCTCCGGCACCGCGAGTTTTTCCCCGTCGACGTAAACACGGCGCCCAAAGAGGCCCTGTTGCGCGTGCCGGGCTTCGGCGT
The DNA here is from genome assembly GCA_903851195.1 of uncultured Acidobacteriia bacterium. Lineage (GTDB taxonomy): Bacteria > Acidobacteriota > Terriglobia > Bryobacterales > Bryobacteraceae > BOG-234. The sequence goes on along the minus strand of CAINNJ010000012.1, from coordinate 5,803 downwards.
TCGCAACGTGAAGCGGATCCTGAGCATCCGCCGCTTCCATCGCCTCGATACGATGGACCTCGCCAAACTCCGCATCCCGATCCGCCGCGCCGAGCCCTTCATCGCGCTCGACCCGGGCAGCGCGCGGAAGCTCGACTCGCTCCACCTGCCGGCACAGTTCTCCGGACGGGTGGAGCAGCTTTCGCTCTTCGACGCCCCGGCCCTCGCCCGCACGGGGGAGTTCTGACCGAGCGAGTAGCCGACTTCGACGTCTGGCGCACGGCGGCCCGTCGCCATCTGCTGCTCAGGACTCCTCCGGACGCCCTGATCTGGCAGGCGGCAGGCGACGAACAGCAGCACCTCTTCTCTCCTGACCCGGTCGCCCAACCGGCGCCCGCCGCCTCGCGGTCGGTCCGGTTACCGCGAGCCTTCGTCGAAGTTGCCCAGGTCGTCGCCCTCCATCGCGACCCGCGGCGCTGGGCGATCCTCTACCGAATCGCCTGGCGGATTCAAAACGAGAACCCGCACCTGCTCCACATCGAAACGGACGACGACGTCCGCAAAGTCGCCCTGATGCGCAAGGCTATCCGGAACGACATCCACAAAATGCGGGCCTTCGTCCGCTTCCGCCGGGTGATGCAGGACGACATTGAACAATATGTCGCCTGGTACCGGCCCGACCACTACATCCTCGGCGCCAACGAGCGCTTCTTCGTGGAGCGCTTCGGCGCCATGCACTGGGCGATCCTCACACCGGACGGCAGCCTCGTCTGGGACACCCAACAGGTCCGCTACGGCCCCGGCGTTCCGCGTTCGGAGGCACCCGCCGAGGACGAACTCGAAGACCTCTGGCGCGCTTATTACGCCTCGATCTACAACCCCGCCCGGCGCAATCTCGACGCCATGCGCGCGCAACTTCCGGTCCGCCGCTGGCAGGACCTGCCGGAGAGCCGGCTGATCCCCGAACTGGTCCGCCTCTCGCCCGGGCGCGTCGAGTCGATGATCGACGCCCGTCCGGCCTCCGCCTCGGAGTTCATCCCGCGCGACGCCGATCTGCCGCTACTTCGCGAGGCCGTCCACCACTGCCGGGCCTGCGAACTCTGCGCCCTCGCCACGCAGCCCGTCTTCGGCGAGGGCCCGCCGGACGCCCGGATCCTCGTGGTCGGCGAACAGCCCGGCGACGAAGAAGACCACACGGGTCACCCGTTCGTCGGGCCGGCGGGCCGGGTGCTCGACGCCGCCCTGAGCGAAGCCGGACTCGACCGCGACGTTGTCTACCTCACCAACGCCGTCAAGGCGTTTCGCTTCGAGGAACGCGGCAAGCGGCGTATCCACAAGACACCGCGCGCCGCCCACATCGCCGTGTGCCGGCCCTGGCTCGAAGCCGAACTCGACGCCGTCAAACCACGGCGTATCGTCTGTCTGGGCGCTACAGCCGCCCAGTCCGTTCTCGGCCGCACGGTCCAGATCGGAGCCGAACGCGGACACCTGCTGCCGCATGGCTCCGGAGCCGAGATCGTGGTCACATACCACCCCTCGGCCATCCTGCGCGCGCCGGACGCCGGAACCAGAACCGAGCTGACGCGCGCTCTCGTCGCCGACCTTACTCTGGCCCGGCTTTAGCCCCTACTGCTCCGCTCCCACCTTCGCCGGCACCACGATCACCGGCGTCGCCGAGTCCTTTACGGTCTTGTTGAACGCCGCTACGTCGTCCGTCAGCAGCCCGGTCAGCGCGCGCAGTTTGCCGTTCACCTGCGTCGCGAGGTCCTCGTAGACCATGTAAGACGCCGAGGTCGGCTCCGTCTCCGAGTTCGAGACCGTGCCCAGTATGTAAGCCAGCTTGTTGTTCAGCTTGATGGGGAAGTTCAGCGGATCCTCACTGGCCCGGTTCTTCGTCTGGTACAGTTCCTCCTCCACGGCGGTCAGCTTCGCGACGAGCGCTTTCGCGGCATCGGCAACCTTCTTATCGTCGCGCTTCGTGAACTCCTCCAGTTGCTTGCGGACCTCACGAATCCGGAGGACGCCGGCATTGGTCTCCGAGAGCTTGTCGCGCACCTGCAGAGCGAGCGACAGTTGCTTCGCATACTCCTCGGTGGTGGTCTTCAGGCGGGGATCGGCCTTCACCTCAAAGCTCTGCGTCTGCTGCTTGCCATCCACCGTGATGCGCACCTGATACTTGCCCGGCGAGATGCGCGGGCCCTGCACACTGGCCGCCCACATGATGAGGCCGGGGAACGTGGTCGCATCCGGATAGCGCAGGTTCCAGATGAACTTGTTCAGGCCTGGCTGCGCCGTCACACGCGCGGGTGGGGCGCCACGTCCGGGGCCCGCCTGCTCCGTGTCTTCGTCGGCCGGCCCCTGACCACCCGCGGCGGGACGCGCCGGAGCCGCTTCTTTACTCGAGAACTCGCGAACCACCTTGCCGGCACTGTCGAGAAAGGCCAGCTTCACGTCGCCCTTGGGACGGTCTTTCAGCGAGTAGTAGATGACCGCGCCGGCCGCCGGATTCTCGCCGACGGCGCCCGCGCCGCCACGTCCGCCGCGCCCGCCGCCACCGCGATACGCGTCCTTCGGCTGGAACAGGTGCATATCTTCGCCGGTCACCGCGCTCAGCGTCTTCGGCTCCAGCTGGTAGAGCAGCGGCAGATCGTCGAAGACCCAGAAGGCCCGCCCCTGGGTCGCGACCACCAGATCCTTCTCGCGCTTGTGGAACATGAGGTCCGCAACCGGCGTGACCGGCAGGTTCAGTTGGAAGGACTTCCAGTTTTCACCTTCATCGAACGACAGGTAGAGGCCGAACTCGGTGCCCGCGACCAGCAGCCCGCGGTGGTTCGGATCCTCGCGGATGGCCCGTGTGAAGTGCGTTTCGGGGATGCCGTTGACGATCTTCTTCCAGGTTTTGCCGTAGTCGGCGGTCTTGTAGAGATAGGGGTGGAAATCGTCCTGCTGGTAGTTCGTGGCGGCCACATAGGCCGCGCCGGCTTCGAAGGGAGAGGGCTCGATGGCGTTGATGCGGATCCAGTCCGGCATGCCCTTCGGCGTTACGTTGGTCCAGGTCTTGCCGCCATCGCGGGTGAGCTGGACCAGGCCGTCATCGGTGCCCGCCCAAATCTGCCCCTGCGCGAGCGGCGATTCGGCCACGGTGAAGATGGTGTCGTAATACTCGATCGAGGTGTTGTCCTGCGTGATGGGGCCGCCCGACGACTTCTGCTTCGCTTTGTCGTCGCGCGTGAGATCGGGGCTGATGTTCTGCCAGCTCTGGCCTTCGTTCGTGGTCTTCATCAGCACGTTGGAGCCGATGTAGAGCGTCTTCGGGTCGTGCGGGGAGAAGACGATGGGGAAGCTCCACTGGAAGCGGTATTTCAGGCTCTCGGCGCCGTAGCCCATCGGATTGTCCGGCCAGGCGTTGATGTTGCGCGTTTGACCGGTGTGGTGGTCCTGCCGCGTGATGAGGTTGCCGTAGGAGCCGGCGTAGACGATTTCGGAGTCGCGCGGATCGGGCGCAATCCAGCCGCTCTCGCCGCCGCCCACGTCATACCAGTCGCGGTCCGTAATGGCGCCGGTGGAGGTGCGGGTGGCGATGCGGACGGTGCTGTTGTCCTGCTGCGCGCCGTAGGCGTGATAGGGGAAGTCCTGGTCGAGCGCGACGCGATAGAACTGCGCGGTGGGCTGGTTCTCGACGGACGACCACGTTTTGCCGCCATCCTGCGAGACGGCCGCGCCGCCGTCGTTGGCCTCGATCATGCGCTGCGGATTTTCGGGGGAGATCCAGAGGTCGTGGTTGTCGCTGTGGGGCGTGGCGAAGGCGGTGAAGGTGCGTCCCCCATCGGCCGAGCGGTAGGCGCCGACGTTCAGGGCGTAGACGACATCGGCATTCTTGGGGTCGGCAAAGATGTGGGAGAAGTACCAGGCGCGCTGGCGGAGGTCGTTTTCCTGATTCACGCGCGTCCAGTTTTTACCGGCGTTATCGGAGCGGAAGAGGCCGCCATCGGAGGCTTCGACCATGGCCCAGACACGGTCCGGATTGGCGGGGGAGACGGTCACGGCGACGCGGCCCTGCACGCCGCGGGGCAGCCCGGGCGCGTGGGTGATATCGGTCCACGTGTCGCCGCCATCGGTGGTTTTCCAGAGACCGCTGCCCGCGCCGCCGCTGTCGAAGCGCCAGGGTTTGCGGCCGACCTGCCAGAACGCGGCGTAGATGGTGCGGGGGTTGGTGGCATCCATCGCGAGGTCCACGGCGCCGGCCTCGGGGCCTTTGGTCAGGACCTGTTTCCAGGTTGCGCCACCGTCCGTGGAACGGTAGACGCCGCGTTCCGGATTCGGTCCCCAGAGGTGGCCGAGGGCGGCCACGTAGACCACGTCCGGATTCTTCGGATGCACGCGCACCGCGCCGATGTGATAGGTCTGCTGGAGGCCGACGTTCTTCCAGGTGCGCCCGCCATCCATCGACTTATAAACACCGTCGCCGTTCGAGGCGTTGCCGCGCACGCAGGCCTCGCCCATGCCTGCGTAGACCACGTTGGGATCGGACTGCGAGACTTCGATGGCGCCGACGGAGGAGGTTTTGAACTGCCCGTCGGAGACGGAACGCCAGGACAGGCCGGCATCGGTGGTTTTCCAGACGCCGCCGCCGACGGAACCGAAGTAGTAGGTGCGCGGATCGGAGGCCACGCCGGAAACCGCGATGGAGCGGCCTCCGCGGAAGGGGCCGATCAGCCGGAATTTGAGGTCTTTCAGAAGGTCAGTCTGCTGTGCGAACGCCGCGGAAAGGAGGATTAAAAGGAACCAGGCCCGTCTCATTGGTAGAAGTCTAGCGCGGAGGGTACTTTCGGCGGTCCGTGGGGGGAACCCCGCTTTTGATCCGTGCGCGCGGGTTGCCCTCGCGGGGGTTGGCAACGTTTGCGCCGGCAGGCATGGCAGCGGCTTTGCGAAGTGAAGCAGTGCGAAGCGAAAGCGGACCGATTGCGGAGCCGTTGCGAAGCCTTGCAAAGCCGATTTTCCGGTGAGTCCGGCGCGGTGTGGGGCCTGGTTTTTCATGAGTTTAGGGGCTCCGGAATTGGGTTCGTGGCGGGATTGTGGCGAGGCGGAAGGAGGTCGTCCGGGCTGGACTGGCGGGCGGCTTCGGCGCGGAGGCGGGCGAGGCGGTCGAAGGCGCTGTCGAACTGGCGCTGGAGGCGGGCTTCGGCGCGGCCGAGGACGTCGAGGGTGCGGGAGGCGTCGACGAGGCTGCGGTAGGCGAGGGTGGCGCGGGTGGGAGCGTCGAGGTCGCAGGCGGTTTGATCGCGCAACTGTTTAAATTCGTGGTCGACGCCGGCGGCTTCGAGGTTGGCCATGCGGAGCATGCGCCAGCGGGCGACGGCCATCATGTCGACGAGGGCGCGTTCGGTGGGGCCTTCGGGGCGGAATTCGCGGTGGAAGCGTTCGACGTGGTTGCAGAAACGCTTGCCGTTTTCGGTGGCGAGGAGGATGGACCGGGCGAGGTTGTGGTGCCGGCGGGAGTTTTGGGAGGCGATCGCTTTGCCTTCCGGAGTGCGGGGACCGGTGGATTTTTTCGCGTTTTCGCGATTGGCGTTGATTTGTTTTTCGGTGGCCATGGTTTTTGGTTTTTGGTGTGTCTCTCCGTGGTCAGGATGTGGGGTGGGGCGAGGCGGGATGGGGGGCGGTGGCGGGGATTTTGTTGAGGGGAATGGAGTTAGAGGTTAAAGATTTTTGTTACCGATTTTTTGGGAAGAGCCGAAACGGCGGTAGTAGTTACGCCACTACCCGAGCGTGACGCTCTTTTCGTTTCTTTTTCGCAGCCGGACCTCTCTCCTGTTTTGGGCGT
>CAINNJ010000011.1 GCA_903851195.1 uncultured Acidobacteriia bacterium | reverse complement strand
TGCCTTGCGTTCGGGAAGCTTGCCGAATTCGCGGCCAGCCTGAAGAAGGGCGCTCATTTGCAGGTCGAGGGTGAACTCCGCAGCCGCGAATACGAAAAGGACGGCGCGAGGCACAGGATCTCCGAGTGCCGCGTCGAGACGATCCTGAAACTGGATCGCGCGGCTCGGCGCGAAGACCCCGAGAGCGTCGACGAATCCGACCTCTGACGCTGGCAGCGTGTCCGTCTCGCCCGGCGGACACGCGTTTTCGAGGCCGGTAACAGAGCACCCCGACACGCTTGCATTCCATCGATCAGCAGCGCCTTCTTGCTTCGCCCTGAACAGACAACAGCGCGTACCCCGGTAAAGGCTCTCCGCTAAAGCTCCGACCCTCCGGGCGCGGCATTCGCCGCGGCCTTGACCGAGGCCCCCCGACGCTGTTGCTCCGGTGATTGGGCACAGGCGCGCGCGAACATCGCGCTGAGAGAAAGGCAAAAACCAATGCAAACCATTGAAACAGAACAAGTTGTTTCACGTGAAACCACTGCCGCGGAAGGGAAGAACGCCGTCAACAACCACGCCAAGCAGTTGGCGGAAGACGCACTCGCTAAGCTCGCCGCCGCACTCGAGAACGGCCAGAGCGAAGCGCTCACTAATTACCTCGCCGTCATGGCCCGCTTCAGGAGCTATTCCGCGAACAACTGCCTGCTGATCGCCCTGCAGCGTCCGAACGCTTCGCGCGTGGCAGGCTTTCATTCCTGGAAGAAACTCGGACGCCACGTCCGTAAGGGCGCCAAGGGAATCGCGATCCTGGCTCCCATGGTCTGCAAAAAGGCCGCAGCGGACTCCGATTCGGAAGACGAACAGACGCGGGTCTTTGGTTTCCGTACCGCCTACGTGTTCGCCGAAGAGGACACGGAAGGCGCGGACCTGCCGCAGTTCGCCACCGTCTCCGGCGATCCGCGCGACTACACGGAACGCCTATCGCAGTTCATCGCCGCCCGCGGCATCACTCTTGAATATTCCGACCGCATCGCACCGGCGAAGGGCTGCTCTCAGGACGGAGCCATAGTCATTTTGCCCGGCATGTCCCCGGCTGAAACCCTCAGCGTACTGGCCCATGAAACGGCTCACGAACTCCTGCACAAGGGCGCCCGCCGTTCCGAAACCACCAGGACAGTTCGCGAGACCGAAGCCGAAGCGGTCGCATTTGTGGTCTGCCACGCCATCGGTCTCGAAACGGGCAGCGCGGCAGCGGACTACATAAATCTCTATCGCGGAGAGAAGGCCACACTACTCGAATCCCTGCAGTTCATTCAGTCCACCGCGACTCTGATCCTCACCGCCATCGGGGCCGGTGAGGACGGGACGCGGCAGTCAGAAACCCTTTAACCCCACCCAATCACGAAAGGAAAACAGACGATCATGTTTCAGCAAAACTCAACAGCCGACTTCCGGACTCTCGCCATCGATCAGTTGCGGGAGTCCCCCACCAACCCGCGCCGGACCTTCGACGAAAGCAAGCTGCAGGAGCTTGCGCAGAGCATCCGGTCACAGGGCGTTCTGGTCCCGCTCATCGTTCGGCCGACCGCGCCGGAATCGTTCGAAGTAGTCGCCGGTGCACGGCGCTTCCGGGCGGCGCAACGGGCGGAACTGTTCGCGGTTCCGGTGCGCGTGGTCGAACTGACAGACTCCGAGGCACTTACGCTTCAGCTCGTCGAAAACGCGATCCGCGCAGACGTTCATCCTTACGAAGAGGCGATGGCATACGCCGCTTTACTGCAGTCCTCCGAACCGCGCTACGACGTGGCTTCCCTGGCTCTAAAGACGGGCCGCAGCGTGAACCATATCCATGGACGCCTGCGAATGGCGGAACTGATTCCAGCCGCCGCCGAAGCATTCCAGGCGGATCGGTTCACGGCGGGTCACGCCGCCCTGATCGCCCGATTGCCGCCGGAGCAACAGGAACAGGCTCTCGATGCCGCGTTCCGGGAAGACTGGCGGACGAAGGAGAAGCACGCCGTTTCCGTCCGGGAGTTGAGCCAGTGGATACGCGAGAATCTGATGCTCTCCCTCGCCAACGCCGTCTTTGACCGGGAAGACGCCGAACTGGTGCCCGCCGCCGGCTCTTGCGTCACATGCGCAAAACGAACGGGAGCCAACGCGTTCCTGTTCGATGACGACCCGCAGGACGATTGCCTCGACGGAAAATGCTTCCATTCCAAATTGACCGCGCACATCGCCCGCCAGAAGCAGAACGTGGAAGGTCTGGTGCAGATCACCCGCGCTTGCTACAGCGATGGGAAGTCCGGCGAGAAGGTGCTGACGCAAAGCGAGTACACCATCGTTCCGCCGAACAAGCCATGCCCGAACGGAACCAGCGCAATTGTGGTCGAAGGCCCCGGCAAGCGCGGCGAAGTGGTACAGATCTGTGCGGACCCGGAATGCGAAGTGCACGGCAAGCCGGACCATCGCGCCGAGCAGGAAGCCGCGGCGAAGGCCCGACAGGACGAATGGGACCGCCGCGAACGGCTAGCGAAGAAGAACCGGGCGAACAACCGCCGCCTGCTCGACAGCGTTCTGAAAAATGCGCCCGCCTCGCTGACCCGCGACGATTACCGGTTGCTGGTACTGGCAAGTATCGAGCGTCTCGACTGTGATGATTGGGAGGCAATCACCGAGCGCCACGGCATCCAGACCGACGAGAGCAGCGAACCGGACGCCGCGCGTTTCGAGCTGAACAAGAAAGTGCAGAAGGCGACCGAATCACAGCTCATCCGGATGTTGATCGAGATTGCCCTGCTGCCCTCCGGCAACTCCGACGAAGAACTCCCTCCAACCGACATCCTGGTCACCACGGCGGCGCGTTACGCCGACAGAAGCAAGACAACCCGCAAATCCGCAGCGCAGAAAAGGGGAGCGGCGTAAGCCGCTCCTCATTCCGAAGCACGTTCGTCATACCCGAAATGGGCGACCGCGAACTGGAAATTCTTGCACTGCGTCGTCTCTCGGCAGCGCGATGGCGTTCTCGGCTGAGATCTGGTAGCCGTTATACGTGACCATCGTTAAGACATCGCCAGCCGAGTACTGCATGGGCAAATGGAAGTTCTTTTCGCTGAGGCTGTCTTTCGTTCCGGATCCGACGCCGCACACGTACACATACGGATACCGGTCCATCGCGTCCAGTTCATAAGACGCGCCACTGCTGGCGGCGGGAGAGCAGAATTGAGTTGCCAGTCTTCCCCTAAAACACGGCTGACAGTGTTTGCTCTGGTTGAAGCCGCTGACGTAGTACGCCCAGAAGAATCGAAACCCCTGTATCGGCCCGTCTGCAATTTCCGGGTGGGAAACGGAAAGCCTAATTGTCTTTTTCATCGATTCATCCAGCTACTGGGTTCATTCTAACGGAAACCGGTGTAAACCCACGTTCATTTCACGTTGGCTCACACAGATTCAGGCAAATTGGGCCAAGCAGTATGCCGCACTGCAGAAATCCATTGCTGGCCTTCCTGTCAGATCGAGGCGCGCCGAGCCATATGGCTCGTGGTCTAAACCCCTAAAAACAAGCCAGATATGTCTTCCTCTGGATGTATCTTCCGTTGCAGTGTGCCGGATAGTAAAAATTCGAACAAAGGGCGGCATGTTCGGGGAGCTACGATAGACTGTCCCTTCGGACACCAAGTGGCAGAATGGCCAAACTCGAGGACCTCAAACGCGGCGCTTCAATCAAGGGCATCCTGCCGGACTGCCTCGTAACGGTAGTTGACGTTAAGTGGTACGGATCGGCCGCAGTCGAACTTACGTACAAAGATACCGGCGGAAAGCCCAGTGTCGTCCTTCTTTATCGGGATCGGGAGCCCACGCTCGAAATCGGGGAAGCTGGCCGTCCCTGGAGCTTCGATGCCGATGGCAAGCTTTTCCGTCTGGTTTCGGAGGCCCACCGGATCAATCTGGCTCACCTTTTCGATCCTCTCCTCGCGATCCACACCTCAATGGTCGATCCCCTGCCGCACCAGATCACCGCGGTTTACGGGGAAATGCTGGCAAGGCAACCGCTTAGGTTCCTCCTGGCGGACGACCCCGGCGCCGGGAAAACCATCATGGCGGGTCTGCTCATCAAGGAGCTGGCCATCCGCGGCGACCTGCACCGCTGCATGATCGTATGTCCGGGCAATCTCGCCGAGCAGTGGCAGGACGAACTTTTCCAGCGATTCCAGCTTCCCTTTGAGATTCTGACGAATGACAAGCTCGAATCCGCGCGGACAGGGAACTGGTTCGCCGAGAACTCGATGGCTATCTGCCGTCTGGACAAGCTGAGCCGCAATGAAGATGTCCAGGCGAAGCTAGCCAACTCCGATTGGGACCTCATCGTTTGCGACGAAGCCCACAAGATGTCGGCTACGTTCTTCGGAAACGAGGTCAAGTACACAAAACGTTATCGATTGGGCCAACTGTTGGGATCGATCACGAGGCACCTCCTTCTCATGACCGCGACGCCCCACAACGGCAAGCCGGAAGACTTCCAGCTCTTCATGGCGCTCTTGGACAGCGATCGTTTCGAAGGACGCGCACGCGACGGCGTGCATACCGTGGATGCCTCGGACCTGATGCGGCGGCTGGTGAAAGAGCAGTTGCTGAAGTTCGATGGCAAGCCGCTGTTTCCCGAGCGGCGCGCGTACACCGTGGGCTACAAACTCTCCGACGCCGAAGCGTCACTTTACAAAGCGGTCACCGACTATGTTCGCGAGGAATTTAACCGGGCGGACTCGCTGGGCGAGGGCCGCAAGGGCACGGTGGGTTTCGCGCTGACCATCCTGCAGCGGCGACTGGCGTCCTCGCCGGAAGCAATTTACCAATCGCTCAAGCGCCGAAGGGAGCGGTTGGAGCGCCGCCTCCGCGAGGAGCAGATCCTCAAACGTGGCGGAAGTCTTCAGGACCGCGGCCTTCAAGGTCTTCCCATCCTCACCGACGATGACATTGACGAACTCGACGACGCCCCGGAAACGGAGCTTGAGGAAACCGAGGAGACGGTCGTCGATCAGGCGACCGCGGCGCGAAACATCGTTGAACTTTCGGCCGAAATCGACATCCTGAGAGGTCTGGAAAGCCTGGCCCTGAAGGTCCGCCGAATCGGCACGGACAGGAAATGGGAGGAACTGTCGTCCATCCTCCAAAACCAGGCCGAGATGTTTGACGCGCACGGCCACCGCCGCAAGATGGTGATTTTCAGCGAGCACCGCGACACCCTGAATTACCTGACCGAGCGACTCCGCGCGCTTCTGGGTGTGCCTGAAGCTCTGACCATCGTTCACGGCGGCATGGGAAGGGAAGAACGCAGCAAAGCCCAGGAGGCCTTTAAGCAAGATAAGGACGTCCTGATCCTGCTCGCCACGGATGCAGCGGGCGAAGGCATCAATCTGCAACGCGCCCACCTGATGGTCAATTACGATCTTCCGTGGAACCCGAACCGGCTGGAACAAAGGTTCGGGAGAATTCACCGGATCGGTCAGACCGAGGTGTGCCATCTTTGGAACCTGCTGGCGGAAGAGACCCGCGAGGGCGGCGTTTACAAACGCCTCCTCGAAAAGATCGAACTGGAGCGGGAGGCTCTTGGCGGCGGCGTATTCGATATTTTGGGACAGCTGTTCCGCGAGCAGCGACTCCGCGACCTGCTGATCGAGGCAATCCGGTACGGCGAAAAACCCGAGGTCAAGGCTCGACTCCATCAGGTGGTGGACAACCTGACTGACAGAAAGCACTGTCAGGAACTTCTCGAACAGCGTGCCCTTGCACGGGACAGCATGGATGCCTCGGAGGTTCAGAAGATCCGCGAGGACATGGAGCGCGCTGAAGCGCGCAGGCTGCAGCCCCACTTCATCGAATCCTTCTTCCTTGAGGCGTTCCGCCTTCTGGGTGGCACGATCCGGGAACGGGAACCGCGCCGTTACGAGATAACTCACGTTCCGGCCCTGATTCGACAGCGCGATCGCCTGATCGGCACGATGGCGCCGGTTTTGTCCAGGTACGAGCGAATCACGTTTGACAAAACTCTCCGCGCGGTCCCCGGGCAGCCCCTGGCGACTTTCGTCTGTCCTGGACAGCCGCTCCTGAGCGCAACCATCGATCTCATACTCGAACGCAATCGCGACCTTCTGAAACGTGGTACGGTTCTTGTCGACCCCGACGATCCGGGTGAGGAAGTCCGCGGGCTCTTCTACCTTGAGCACACCATTCAGGACGGCCGTTCCGACAAATCCGGAAATCATCGACTGGTTTCCCGGCAACTCCAGTTCGTCGAAACCGATTCCACCGGTACCACCAGAAACGCCGGATACGCCCCATATCTGGACTACAGGCCGATTACACCGGAAGAACGGGCGGGATTAGACAAGACGCTCGCATCCCAGGTGTGGCTCAACGGTGACCTCGAATCCGCGATTATCGGCTACGCTATTGCGGAGCTTGTGCCCGCGCACCTGAACGAAGTTCGCAAGCGGCGCGAAGACCTGGTGACGCGGACAATGTCCGCCGTAAAAGACAGGTTGACCAAGGAAATCACCTTTTGGGACCAGCGCGCCAACCAGCTTAAGGACCAGGAACTCGCCGGCAAGGTCAACGCCAAGATCAATTCGGGCAAAGCGCGCCAGCGCGCTGACGAACTACAGTCGCGCCTGGAGCGGCGGATGCTGGACCTTGAACTCGAACGTCAGATTTCGCCGCTGCCGCCGGTCGCAATCGGGGGGGCTCTGGTAGTGCCGCTGGGACTCATCAGAAAAGTTGTGCCGTGCTCCGTTCCGCGAGAGAGAGCCGACGAGGCCGCCACCGCGGCAGCTCGCAAGGAAATGGAACTGCTCGCGATGCGGATGGTCATGGAAGCCGAGAAGTCTCTCGGCAACTTGCCGACAGACGTGAGCGATAAGAAGTGCGGATACGACATCGAGTCGAGAGTTCAGGCCGATGGAAGGCTTCGGTTTATCGAGGTGAAGGGCCGTGTCTCCGGCGCGCTCACCGTCACCGTCACGCGCAACGAGATACTTACGGCCCTGAATAAGCCGGACGATTTCATACTCGCCATCGGGCAGGTGGAAAACGGGAAGGAGCAGCTTGTCTATGTTCGTCAGCCCTTCCAGTTGGAGCCCGAGTTTGCGGTGGAGAGCATCAACTACAATCTTGCGGAAATTCTCAGCCGGGGAGAAATACCCGCGTGAGCGCCACACTCGACGAACTGGACGGCTGGCTCGCTGAGCCGGAAGCGGAACGGTTGGAATTCAAGGAAGCCAAGAAAAACTTTCAGTTCGAGACGTTGGCGAAGTACTGCGCCGCGCTCGCCAATGAAGGTGGCGGCAAGATCATTCTCGGCGTTACCGACAAGCGACCCAGGCACGTCGTAGGCTCAGCCGCGTTTGCGGAACCCGGCAGAACGGTTGCAGGCCTGATCAACGGGCTGGGGATTCAGATTACGTCCGAGGAGTTCAACCATGCCAACGGTCGAGTGCTGGTGTTCCACGTCCCGCCGCGACCGGTTGGTGTGCCCATCCAATACGACGGCGTTTACTGGTCTCGCGCCGGTGACGAGTTGCGCGCACTCTCGCCGGATCGGCTTCGTCGGGTGTTTCAGGAATCGGGACCGGATTACTCTGCTGAATTGAATTCCAACGCCAGTCTCGACGATCTGGACCCCGCACTGGTCGCACGTTTCCGTGACATGTGGATACGCAAGTCTGGCAACACGGCACTGGCAGGCATGACTCCCCGGCAGTTAGTGGAAGATGCGGAACTGATGGTCGGCGACAAGCTCACGAACGCCGCGCTGGTCCTGTTGGGGACCCGCGGCGCGCTCGGGAGACATCTCGCGCAGGCGGAACTGGTTTTTGAATATCGGAGCAGCGAAGCGTCAATTCCCTTTCAACAGCGGATCGAGTTTCGCGCCGGGTTTCTCGGCTACCTTGACGAGCTGTGGAACACGATCAATCTTCGCAACGAAGTGCTTCACTACCGGGAAGGATTCTTCGTGGGTGACATTCCCGCGTTCAACGAAGCCGTAGTTCGTGAAGCCGTTCTCAACGCCCTCGCTCACCGCGATTACCGTATGCCGGGTTCTGTCTTCGTCCGGCAGTTTCCGCGCCGGCTGGAAATCGTCAGTCCTGGCGGCTTCCCTCCCGGTATCAACGCCGCGAACCTGCTCTGGAGGCAATCGCCCCGGAACCGGAGAATCGCAGATGCATGCGCGAAGTGCGGTCTGGTGGAACGCTCAGGGCAGGGCGCAAACCGCATGTTCGAAGAATCCATCAAGGAGGGAAAGCCAAAACCTGATTTCGGCGGAACCGATGATTACCAGGTCGAACTGACATTGCGGGGGGAGATTCAGAATCCCGCCTTTCTTGCCTTCCTGCAAAAAATCGGCGCCGAACGCCTGGCGACCTTTGGCACCCGGGACATCCTGGTGCTCGACGCAGTGCATCGTGAAGAGGCGCTGCCCGACGATCTCAAAGAGCGGATTCCCCACCTTCTCGATGAGGGGATCATCGAGCGGATCGGTCGCGGCCGCGGCGTGCGGTTCATCCTCTCGCGCAAGTTTCATTCCTTCCTCGGGCAGGGCGGAGCCTACACTCGGCGGAAGGGACTGGACCGCGAAACGAATAAGGCTCTTCTTTGCAAGCACATACAGGAGAATGAACAGAGCGGCAGCGCCTTCCGCGACCTGGAGCAGGTCTTGCCGGCGCTCTCACGCAGCCAAGTGCAGAAACTTCTTCAGGAACTGAGATCGGAAGGCCGGGTTCGGTTAACCGGTTCGAGGAGGGGTGGCAGGTGGATTCCCGACGAGCAAAGTTATGCACCTAAATAAACTCCACTGGCGCAAACCGGAGCAAATGAAAACCTGCAGGGTGCTTGTTTTCATCAGTTTATATGCGCCGGCTTATCCCTCAATAGTATGCGCCTGGGAGCAAAAGGGTGCAGGCGGGACTTCACCAGCGTGACCTTGCTCACCCAGCCACAAAATGAACTCCATACTTGAGATCTTTCACGATGAGTTTGACGCGGCGAAAGCCCAAGGAAACCGCACGCTGTGAAAAAAAAGCTGATCGAAGTGGCATTGCCTTTGGAGGCGATCAACAAAGAGTCTGCAAGGGAAAAGTCGATCCGGCACGGGCACCCTTCCACTTTGCACCTTTGGTGGGCGCGGCGTCCCTTGGCGGCGTGCCGGGCGGTCTTGTTTGCGTCGCTGGTGGATGACCCTTCCAGCCTTCCCGAACGGTTTCCGACGGAGGCCGATCAGGATCAGGAGCGGCAACGTTTGTTTCGATTGATTGAGAAGCTTGTCCTTTGGGAGAACGCGAACAACCGGACCGTGCTGGATGAAGCGCATGCCGAGATTCTAAAATCCACCGGGGGGCACCCGCCCCCGATCTACGATCCGTTCTGCGGTGGCGGATCGATTCCGCTGGAAGCCCAGCGGTTGGGATTGGAGGCATACGGCAGCGACCTGAACCCGGTCGCAGTCCTCATTACGAGGGCTCTGATCGAAATTCCACCCAAGTTTGCGGGGCAGCCACCGGTGAATCCCGCAGCAAAGTCAAAGATGAGCGGCAAGGGTATGTGGACGGGTGCCCGTGGTCTGGCGGATGACGTGCGCTACTACGGCCAGTGGATGCGCGACCGGGCTTTCGAACGGATAGGGTACCTATACCCAAAGGTGAAGATTCCGAAGGAGCACGGCGGAGGCGAAAGCACGGTTGTAGCGTGGTTGTGGGCACGTACTGTTGTCTGCCCCAATCCAGCCTGCGGTGCTCGCATGCCCCTGTTGCGTTCATTTGTGCTATGCAGCAAAACGGGGAAGAAGGCCTGGATTGAACCCCTCATCGACAACGAGTGCAAGACTGTAGAGTTTACGGTCAAGACGGGCGAAGGCGCTCCGCCCGAGTCACCAAAGATCGGAAGAGGAGCCAAGTTCCGCTGCTTGGTCTGCCGCGAAACTTGCCCCGACCAATACATCAAGGATGAGGGCGCAGGGGGAAGAATGGGTGCGCAACTTCTAGCAACCGTTGCTGAAGGAAGGCGAGACAGAATCTATATTGCTCCGTGTGCTTTCGGTGAGGGTGCGTAAGCGTTTTGGGCGGGGCCTATTTCTCCGGGAAATAGGTCTTTAGGATACGGCGCACGGAAGTACGGCCGATCCCGAGGCGGCGGGCGATCTCCGC
>CAINNJ010000010.1 GCA_903851195.1 uncultured Acidobacteriia bacterium | reverse complement strand
GGTTGCCATAGAAGCTCGGGAGCCGTCGGGCGCGGCGCCGTAAGGCCGAGCAACCACCCGTTCAGCCGCGCCCGACGGCTGCAACCCGAGCGGTTTCTCAAAAGTTCCGGTAGTTGCGCTTGTCTTCGGGCGTGGGAAGCGCGCCAGGACGCTCGGGCATCATCACGCGAAACTCTTCCTGCACTTTCGGCTTGGTGGCGAGATCTTCGTCAACCGTTGCGGGCAGGCCAAGGTTTCCCGCGGTCCACGAGGCATCGCTGTAGCCGTTCGCCGGATCCGCCGCTTCCTTGGGGTAGGCGAGAACATCGTGCGGATTCACGAGAGAGAGGAAAAGCGAGAAGGGTTTTGCTTTGGCTTCCGGGGAAGTCAGATACGCGATGGCGCCCTGCTGACCGTGCACCGTGGCGGTGTCGCTCGACGGGTCGCCCGGCTGCGAATCCGAAACTGTCGATTCCATGAAGCGTCCATCGTTGTTCGCCGTGCCGCCACCGAACTCACCGGGCTCCAGGCTCTGGCCGGCGTCCGGCGGACCCCAGCCCTGAAAGCCGTACTTGTCCACGTCTTCGGGCGTCCACAGATCCTTCGTGTCACTGACTCCGGCGGGCGCCGGAGGCTTCGACACGTGCCACTTGCCCCGGTACGGAGTCGAATAACCCGCCGAAGCCATCACCGTGGCGAGGTTCGGAAGGTCGAGCGGCAGATCGACCTGCGGCCACTGCTGCGGGTCGTTCAGGTAAGTCTCCAGCGTGTATTTCACACCATGCTGGGCGGGGAAATAGCCGGTCAGAAAGGTGGCGCGGCTGGGGGAACACATGCAGGCGCTGCAGAAAGCCCGCTCGAAGGAGATTCCATGTTTTTTGAGGCGCTGTTCGCCGGGCAGGTTCTGTTCGGCCCAGCCGGGCGGAAAATGCTGGATGGCCCGCTCCTGGTCGGTCATGAAAACCAGGAGGTTCATCCCCTGGAGGCTGCGTCTGTCGGACAATCACGAATGAACGAGCTTTGGCGGGACCGCGCGCCAGTCCCGAACGTGGAGACACAACCGATTTTACGATCGACGATCACAGGCTTCGTGGGTTGTGGTCTTCTGATATGTGGCTGACAAAGAATTCGACGTAAAATCATGACCGCAGTATTCGGTTACGATTCCGCTAATCCTGCTTCCGCCGCACCGAAATCGAACCCTTCACCCCAGGCAGCGGCAGCGCCAAAGCCTCTGCCTCCACCGCCTCCCACTCCCTGGCGGACAGCCCCCGCCAAAGTCCGATCGAAACCTCGGCTCCCGCCCGCCGCCACACCCCGGCCACCTCCCCGTTCACCAGCACCGCCCCGGGCCACACCCGGGTCGTCCACAACTCCGCCCGCCGTGCTGCATCCGGCACAAGCAGTTCCCGGTCCGCGCCCCACAGCAGGAAATACGCATCGCCGCTCGGCAGCAACCGCGTCCCCGAACTATTCCCCGGCCGCCGGCGCAACAGCGGCTCGTCGTCCGACAAGATCCATGCCTCGCCCACCGGCGTCCGCACCGGCATTACTTCACTGGCCAGTCCCTCGAAGGCCAGCCTCGCTTCCGTCCGCCCGACCCCCGCCCAGCGCGCAAACCCCGCCGGAGTGGCCGGTCCGAAAACATGCAGGTAGCGCCGCGCCAGTTCCCACCGCGCTTCCCGCGGGTCCATCCCCGGCGCAGGCACACTCCACACCACGGGCTGCCGCGCGCCATCCCAGCGGATCAGGACAGTCCCCGTCGGCGCCGCGTACCGCAGGCTGTTCGGCGCCACGCCCATCCCGCGACCGGCCAGACCGAACGGCATCCGCCGCCCCGCGAGAAACGCCTGCAGACGCGCTGCCGTATCCTCCGCCCGGGCCCGGCGGCGCGCGTCCTCCGGCATCCGCCCCAGCGAGAAGACCGGCAGGTCTTCCGCCGCCACCACGTAGTCGCTGAAGCGCGGCCCCCAGAGTTGAACCAGACAGAGTTGAACCAGACAGAGTTGAAGCAAAGACGGATCTTCCCAACGCCCCTCACCGGTCCCCTGGACCCGCGCATGAAGCGACAGCAGCGCAGCCCGCGGCGCCGAATCCTGCAAACCCGCCCACGCCGCCCGCCGCAGCGACTCCCCGCTCACCGGGACACGCTCCTCCAGCAAACCCACCCGGCGCCGGAAGCCCAGGATCTGCTCCCGCGACAGCTCAGGCGCCGGTCTCCTGCGCGCCATGTTCGTTTTAGCTCCGCCCCGCACCAGCGATCTCGATCAGCCGCCGCGCCGCCATCTCCGCGCCATCGGTCCGCACCAACGCGCCCACCTCGCGGGCGCGCACGGCCACCCCCGGCT
Source organism: uncultured Acidobacteriia bacterium (assembly GCA_903851195.1). Classification (GTDB taxonomy): domain Bacteria; phylum Acidobacteriota; class Terriglobia; order Bryobacterales; family Bryobacteraceae; genus BOG-234. The sequence continues at coordinate 150,236 of CAINNJ010000010.1, read as the reverse complement.
GCAGCGTGCGCTGAAGCGCCTCCGTCAGCGATTCGGCCGTGGGCGCGCCCGGCGCATGCGCTCTTCCGATCCCCAACTGCCGGACCCGCCCCGCCCAGTAGTGCTGATCGTAAATCTGCGGCACGACAACCTGCGGCGCTCCCGCCAATGCCGCCACCGTAGTCGTCCCCGCGCCGCCGTGATGCACCACCGCGGCCACCCGCCGGAACAGCGACTGCAGATTGGCCTCCCCGATGCAAAGGCAACCGCCTTCGTCCGGCACGGTCACGCCGCCCCACCCGCCCGAAATGATCGCCCGGCGGCCAACCTCGCGCGCCGCGCCGACAATGGCCTGGCTCACATCCCGCGGAGCGCGCATGCTGCCGAAGCCGAAGTAGACCGGCGGCTCGCCCGCGTCGAGAAACGCCTCCAGTTCTGCGGAAAGCGGCCTCTCGTCCAAAGGCAGCCAGGCGCCCGTCTGGAAGATTTCAAGGCCCGTGGTCTCGGCCCAGGGTGCCAGCGTCGCATCGGCGGCCAGCCACGGCCGGTCCGTCATAATGTGGTTCCGGACATCCGGGATCGGCGCCAGACCCGCCGCCGCGCGATGCGAGTTGATCGCCGCGGCCCAGTAATCGTTCCAGCGTTTCGCCTCTTGCGCCCAGAGTGTCGGGTTATCGGCCGTGCCGGCCGCCGGTTGGACCCGCGCCGGCAACGGTGGCGGGGCATGGTGCGGGGAAGGGAGCGTGACGGGACACCACGCCGTGTAAACGTAGGGGACTCCCATCTGCTCGGCAATCGAGTGCAGGGCGAATTGCAGAGACATGCCCGCCACCAGCACGTCACAGTCCCGTGCCGCCGGCGCGATCGCCTCGAACTGCCCGGCGACCGTATCCTCCATCAGCTTTTGGAACTGTTCGGGCGTTGGCGGAGTCTGCGGGGTCGCTGGCGGAGCGACGGAGGGCTGCGGAGCCGCGGTTTGCCGCACCGCAGGTCCGACCGGCACGAACGAAATCCCGAGTTCCCCGATCCACTCGCGAAAGTCCGGCGGAGCGCAGATCCGCGCCTCCTGCCCCATTTCTCTCAGCTTCAATGCCAGCGCAACCATTGGCTGGACATCGCCGCGGGACCCGATCGTCGAAAGCAACACTCGCATGGGCACTTCTCTCCTGTAAAGGTGTGGAAGGATGGAGCGGCCACGGAGCGAAACTCCGGGCCGCATGGCCCATGTTATCCGGAATCGGGGTCGCGTCGCCCCGGCTCCAGTGCTTTTTGGCAGTCTACTGTCCTGGCAGTCTGACGGGTGCAGCCAGAAGGAAGTCGCGGAGTCAGACTCCCGCAGAAATCCCGCAGCCTGTCAGTCAAATCCGCCAATTCGTTAACCGAATAGAATTGCGTATAGCTCTGCTCCTGAAATCCACAAAGCCGTTCACAGTGAATCCGGATTTATTTTTCCCGCCCAACCCGCTGAAAATAAACCGCTCCGCGCCCAACTGCCCCGGCTGCCAGCGTGTTTCCACAACCCGCCTGCGCCACAATCGGGTCGTCGATGAACAAACAGAATCGCGCTCCCGAAAACCGCCGCTTCCGCCCCCCCGCGCTCGTTCGCCGGGGAAGAGGCGAAAAAAATGCAATTCTGCCGAAGGAACCCAGATTTTCCAATGTTTTTGATGTTTTTACTTCGCGGCGCCCGATAAAGCGGCGCGCTGAAGTTCATCCATAGCCGCTGTGCCCGGAAGGGCCTCCAGCCGCCGGATCTTTGAAATTCGCATATTTCGGCCCCATCCCCCGAACTCAAACCAGGGTTTCGCCCCCGCGAAACCCTGGCCCTTCAACACTCTATTTCCGCGCCGCGTACTTCTTACTGAAGCCGTTCCGCGTATTCGTCACCGTAAACGAACCATCCGCCGCCGCCGAAACCTGAATCAGGAACGCGGGCCCCGTATGTCCCGGCCCGCGCCCGCCGCCACCGCCCCGTGGCGCGCCGGAAGGAGGCCCGCCGGCCGGAGGTCCACCCGCCCCTGCAGCGCCACCTGCACCAGGAGCCGCGCCAGCCGGAGGGGGTCCGCCCGGCCCGCGGCCCTGTCCAAAAGTCGGCGGAGGATTCGTCAGCGCATTCGCCAGCACCGCTGGTTCCTCCAGATTCGCGATGAACACCCCCGGCGCGTTGTGCTCGATTCCCGCCGCGTAAGCCCAGTGCAGCTGCCAGATATCCTCCAGCCCCGGCGACGTCCGCAGCGTCTGCATCGTCTGCACCGCCCCGCCCTTCCGCGCCGAGTTATGCATCACCGCAACCCGCGGCTGCAGCGCATGCACCAGCGCCGGCGACCCCGACTGATCGATCCCGTGATGCGACGTCAGATACAGATCCACCGTCCCGATCGGATTATTAGGACACATCAGATCTTTTTCCACATTCCACGTAAAATCCGCCAGATTCACATGCCGGAATTTCCCCAGAGAAATCACCAGCCCCACCGACTGCGGATTATCCGGATCCACCCGCGACTCATCCCGCGGTGTAAACGTCGCGCACTCCGGATTCGGCTTCCCCGCCCCCGGCGCTCCGGCCATCGGCGTCTTCAGCACTTTCGCAGCGGAAGTCGCCACAACCACATTCAATCCCGCCACCGGAATCTTGTCCCCCGGCTTCACCACCGTGCGCGGGATCTTACTGTAAAGTTCCGCATACATCTTCTGGAAACCCGGCACCTGCTCCCGCGGCTCCACCGACTCCCCATGATCGATAAAGTGCTTGATCGGAATCCGTTTCGCCAGTTCTTCCAGCCCGCCCACATGGTCGCTGTGATAGTGGCTCAGCACCATATAATCCAGCTGCTTCAGCCCGGCGCCCGTGATCACCTCCATCATGCGGTCCACGTCGCGCGCCCCCGGACTGCCCGTATCGATCAGCATCGATTCCCCGGAAGGAGAGACGTAAAGGGAAGCGTGACCGCCCTCCACATCGATGAAATACATGTCCAGCGTTTTCGTTTGCGCAGTGCACAGGGCCGCGCTGAAAGCCAGTGCGGGAAGCAGGATTCGGTTAAGTTTCATGTTGAATGACGTCCGGCGATGACCACCATCATATGGCCCGCCGCTGTTTCGCGCGCGGCGGCTCCCGCGACCCTTCAAAAAACGGCCGCAGCAGCCGCGAAGCCATCGGAATTCTAACGGTATATCGTAAGGAATGAAATGACCATCGCACTGCGACACACAAGCGGTTCCGCCACCGAAGCGGCCATCCGGCAACACCGCGTGACCATCGATCGTCCCGTGGAAAAAGGCGGCGGCGACACCGGCCCCATGGGCGGAGAGCTGTTCCTCGCCTCCGTGGGCGGTTGCTTGATGAGTAACCTCATCGCCGCCATGAAAGCGCGCGATACGGTGATCGACGGCCTGCAACTGGAAGTCACCGCCGCTCTTGAGGGCACCCCGGCGCGCTTCACCGGTCTGGATCTCGCGGTCGGCGCGGCAAATGTGGACCGGGACGTTCTCGAAAAACTGGTCGAAATCGCCGCCCGCGGTTGCATCATGATCAACACGCTGCAGGGCAAACTCGACCTCACCGTGCGGATCGCGCGATAGAGGCAATCCACCAGATCAGCAGACCCTGCAGAGGAAGCCGCGCCCACGCGACCCACGCCGGCATCGGACGGACCGTCATCTGGATGTGGTCCGTGGCCATGTAGACATTGGCCGGAAAAACGGCGATCAGCAACGCCACCAGCCCCCACGCCGCGGGTTTCCGAAGCCCCGGAATCAGCAGGCCGAGGCCTCCGGCGATCTCCGCCGCTCCGCTGAGATAGACCAGCGCGCGGTGCCATGGCAGGTAAGGCGGCATGATCTTCAGGTACGGCGCGGGCCGGACGAAGTGCAGGAAGCCGGCGCCCGTGAAGAACACTGCGGCAAAGACGAGTGAGAAGTTTCGGAGTGTCGTGGGCATTCAGTCGATTCGGCGCGGATTCCGGCGGAAGCTTTAGCTTAGCTGCCCGCCAGCGCTTTCAGGAAATCGCCGTCGGCCACGGCTTGAGTCGCAAGAGCCTCGGCCGCGCTGGTCATCGCGTTGCGTCCGTTTCCGGAGGCAGCGCCTTCAAACTCCTTCGAAAAGACGTTTTGCTTGTCGACGTCGAGCAGCGTGATCCGGGCTTTCAGCGACGAAGGCGTGGCGCTAAGAATCTCGAGTTGCAGCGCGCAACACTGCACGTCGAGTTGCCGGACGCGAAGGAACCGGCGCTGGGCCAGTTTCCTGACCAGAGCGCCGGAAACCTTTTGGCCGGCATTCCGGTCTTTCGGCGGATCGGGCAGGACGATTGTGTAGCGGTGATTGTGGGGCTTCGTCATGCTTTTGCCCGGCGCTTCCGGCTGCGCGGGCAGGGCCGGCGCAGAGGCGGGGAACAGGAAGAGGAAGAACAGGAAAAGAATAGTGGTTGTTCGTGTGAGTCGCAATCTCATCTCTGCGATTCGGAGCATCCCGCGTGCCACTTGTAACAAACCTGTTTTCAACATATTCGCGCCTCCTACCCCGTTGCACCCGACATCCCGTCGTGATAGGTTCATGGGCACTTGTTTCGTAAAGGTGAAGAATCGACCATGCGACGTTTACTGCTTGTAATGGCGCTGTGCCTTCCCGTTGCTCTCGAGGCGCAGACCTCGGGAGAGATCACCGGTGAAGTGAAAGACCCCAGCGGCGCCGTAGCCGCCAATGCGCCTGTCACGGCGACGAACACGGCCACCAATGTGGCGCGAGCCACCGTGACAAATCCGGCGGGCATCTACAGTTTTCCCGATCTCTCGCCGGGAACGTATCAGGTGAAGGTCGCGGTGCCTGGCTTTGAAACCGTGGTGAAGACAGGCATTGAACTGCAGGTGCAGCAGACGGCGCGTATCGATTTCACGCTTGCGGTCGGACAGGCCACGCAGACCATCGAAGTCAGCGCGTCCGGGGAACTGCTGACCACGGAGAACGCTACCGTCGGCACCGTGATCGAAGAAAAACGAATCACGGAACTGCCGCTGAACGGCCGCAACTTCTTCAGCCTTGTCGCTCTGAGCCCGGGCGTCACAACAAACTTCCAGCCTGCCGCGCAGGCGGCCAACCGGCAGGGAGGCACGCGCGCGGGTCTCACCATGTCGCTCGCCGGTGCGCGCGCCACCTGGAGCAACTACACGCTCGACGGCATTACCAATACCGACGTGAATTTCAACCTTTACGTGCTTCTGCCGTCGGTGGATGCGATTCAGGAGTTCAAGGTGCAGTCCGGCATTTATCCCGCGGAATTCGGACGGGAAGCGGGCCAGGTCAACGTCTCGACGAAGCCCGGCACCAATGGCTATCACGGCACCGTGTTCGATTTCCTGCGCAACGACAAACTGGACGCAGCGAATTACGACTTCAATAACACGCATCCCCCGAAGTCGCCGTTCCGCCAGAACCAGTACGGCTACACACTCGGCGGGCCGATACAGATCCCTAAAGTATTCGACGGTAAGAATCGCTTGTTCTTCATGTCGAACTACGAGGGGTTTAAATCGCGCACGACGACTTTCAATACGGCGACGACGATGACGGACCGGATGCGGAACGGCGATTTTTCGGTGGATCCGGTCACGGGCATCGGAGTTGCCACCTCGCTGCAGGATGCCATGACGCGGGTCACGCAGCCGAGCGGGCAGGTCACGTCCACGCCGTTCCCCGGCAATATCATCCCGGCGAGCCGGTTCGACAAGAACTCGGTCTTCCTGATGAGTAAGTTCTTTCCGCTGCCGAATATTACGCAGCAAACCAAGGGCCTGCCGCTGAATAATTACCAGTACGCAACGTCTTCGCCGGTGGATAAGGACCAGGTGACGGAGCGTATCGACTTCAATGAGCGGTCGAATTCGCAATGGTTCGGGCGCTACAGCTGGACGGACGAATCGCAGATCTCGCCGGGATTGACCACGGACGGCAGCACTCTTTATACACGGGCCAGCCAGTGGGTAATCGCCAATACGAGGATTCTGTCCTCGACCAAAGTGAACGAAGCCCGCTTCGGCTATAACTCGCTATTCAACGTCATCGGCCAGCAGCTGGCGGGCGTGGAGGACGTGGACGCGGAAATCGGCGTGCCTTTTAAGATCACGGATAAGAGTTCCTGGGGAATTCCGAATATCTCGCTCAACAACAATCTGAGCGGGTTCGGCAATGCGACCAGCAGCCCTTTCACGATCAACAACAAGACGTTCCAGGGAGTGGACAATTTCTCCTGGATCATCGGCAAGCATTCCCTGCGGATGGGCGGCGAGTACCGCTATAACAAGTTCCCGCAGCAGGGCAACGAATTCCCGCGCGGCCAGTTCTTCTTCCAGGGAAACTATACGGCGACCAACTCCGCGACGAACTCGCAGAGCGGCGGGTACGCCGGCGCGGATCTGTTGCTCGGCTATTCCAACCGCGTGGATATCGCGGTGGCGCTGGCGCAGGGGGATTTCCGCAACCACGAATGGGCGGGTTATCTGGACGATACCTGGAAAATTCTTCCGCATCTCACCATCACGGCCGGGTTGCGCTGGGAAGTGGACCTTCCCTTCCTCGATGTTTCCGGGCACGAGGTCAACGTGCAGCTGAACCAGTCGCTGCCGGCCACGGGTTTTGTGTCCGATCTGACGAAGCATCCGGTGGTGGTGCGCACGGGATCCGGCAACTTTTACGACGGACTCGATTTCCGCTATACGCCCAATCAGGTGGGCGCGCCCCCGCTGCAGGTGGCGCGGGACGGACGTCTGGGAGACCGGCTGATCAAGAGCGATTACAACAATTTCGCGCCGCGTTTCGGCGTCGCGTTCAGCCCGAACGACAAGTGGTCCATCCGCACCGGCTTCGGCGTGTTCTTCTCGCAGGAAAGCAAGAACTCGATTTTCGATCTGAACCGCGGCCTCGGCGGACGCGCTTCGGTGATTCCCTCCGACACGATTCATACGCCGACCATCGGGTACACCAACTTCCTGAGCGCCAGCGCGCTTCCCGTCAATGTGACCGCCGGGCTGCTCTGGGGCGCGAGTTACAATCTGCCCACCACCTACACGATGAACTACCTGTTCAACGTCCAGCGGCTGCTGGGTAAGGCGACCACCATCGAGATGGGCTACAACGGCTCACAAAGCCGAAAGCTCGCGCTGCTCACCAATCAGGATGCGCCGCTGCCGGGCAACGGACCGGTGATCAAGCGGTCGCCGTATCCGGAGATCTCCGGCCTGCAGTTCCTCTCCGACGACGGCGTGGGGAACTACAACAATTTCACGACCAAGGTGAGCCAGCGCTTCGGCACCGGCCTGACCACGCTGTTCAGCTACACGTGGTCGCGGGCTCTGGACGATGCCAGCGCAATTCGCGGACCGGGCAATGAGTTCGCGCCGGAAAACTCGCTTTGCCGGCATTGCGACTACGGTCCGTCGACGTTCAATATTCCGCAACGCTTCGTGGCGTCGGTGTTGTACTCGCTGCCGTTCGGCAAGGGTCAGCGGTTCCTCAATCAGGGCGGTGTGATCAATCAGGTGGTGGGCGGCTGGCAACTGAGCGGTATCGGCACGGCGCAGAGCGGGCAGCCGATCGACACCACCGGCTGGGATGCGGCCGGAACGAACTTCAATCCGTCCAGCAACCGTCTGGACTGCGTGGCGGGAGTGAGTCAGGTTCTGCCCAATCCGACTGCGAACTTCTGGCTGAATCCGGCGGCGTTCGCGAATCCTCTGACCGGTACTTACGGGAACTGCGGCCGCAATAATCTGCGGGGACCGAAGCAGGTGAACTTCGACTTTTCCACCATCAAGGATTTCCGGGTGACGGAGCGGCAGGCGCTGCAGTTCCGCATGGAGATGTTCAATGCGGTGAATCATGTGGAACTGGGCTCGCCGAACGCGAGCTGGGGCAACTCGAATCCGGCGCCTTCCGCGCCTTCGGCCAGCTTCGGACAGATTCGCTCGACGGCCACGAGGATGAGGCAGATCCAGTTTGCGCTGAAGTATAACTTTTGAAGAACTCGCGCACAACGGACTCGCTTCCCGCGGCCAGATCCGTCGAATTCGTCTTTCGTTTGGTGCCGCCGAAAGCGGCCTGTGCGCTTTTGATTCCTACAGGATTCCGGAGGATGTGCCGATAACCAATCAGCGCATGTCCGCCGAGGACTTACCAACGCAGTTCCGGATCAACGAGGACATCGCGGGGCGGGCCCGCGATGGTCTTTGGGGACATCTGTTCTGTCTGGCTCTGGTCTTCGGCACGACGACGGACTTTCGGGATCACCCGTGGCTGATGACGGCTCTGGTGATGGTGTTCGCCGCGCAGACCGGGTTTCGGTACCGGCTGCTGCGGCAATCGTGTCACGCCCCGCACTGGCGCCAGGGGATGTTGTTCTCCGTGCTGTTGTGCGGGGCTCTGTGGGGATTGTTTCTGGCCTGGTCGTGTCTGACTTATGGCTTCCATCACCCCAATACAGTGATGCTGGCTATATTCCATGCGGCGGTGGGAGTTATCGGAACCCCGACCCTGGTTCACGATGTGCGGATGACGCGGTTATACCTGGTGCTGATGTTCGTGGCTCCATCGCTGGCTCATGGTTTTCGGCCGGATTTTGATCGGTGGAGTCCGCTGTTCGCCTTCGCGGCGTATATCGGGTATCTGTCGGTGAGCGCGCAGAAAGCGTGCGCGGATTATCAGGGGCGGCTGGCGGAACATATCGGCCTGTCCGCGATCGCCAGCACCGATGCGCTGACGGGTCTGCCCAACCGCCTTGCGATGCGCAAACGCCTGGATCTGGCGATCGAAAGGGCGCGCCGGTCCGGCGTCCGGGTGGCCTTTCTGTTCATCGATCTGGACGGGTTTAAGGCCATCAACGACGGGTATTCGCATCGGGTGGGCGATCTGTTTCTGTGCGAAGTCGCTAACCGGCTCCGCCGGTGCGGGAGCGACTCCGGAAGCCCGACCTCCGACGGTGTGGCGCGGCTGGGAGGCGATGAGTTTACGATGATGCCGGAGGACGCGGCGGAGGCAGCGGGAATTGCGCAGCAAATTCTCGACTCGATCCGGGAGCCCGTCGTGATCGAGGGTCACGAGTGCCGGGCAACGGCGAGCATCGGCATCAGCTTCTTCCCGGATGACGCACCCGACGCGGATGAACTGATTCGCGCGGCGGATCACGCGATGTACGAAGCGAAGCGGACCGGGGCCAACCAGATCTGCTTCGCGGGAACTCGCCGGGCGGCCAGTCTGGTCGCGTTACACAGTGCGGTGGCCGCTGCTTCGGACACCGGTTCTCAGGAAAGGAGCAGGGGCGTGAACTCGCCCTCACCCTTGACGTCGGTCAGCCGCATGTCGCGGCCCTGATAGAGGTAGGTGAGTTTTTTGTGGTCCATGCCGAGGAGGCGGAGGATGGTCGCGTTCACGTCGTGCGCATCGAGACGCATCTCGGCTGCCTGCACGCCGAATTCGTCGGTGGAGCCGAGCACTTTGCCGCCTTTGACGCCGCCGCCCGCCATCCAGATGGAGAAGCCGTAGGGATGATGGTCGCGGCCGTTATCGCCCTGGGAGAGCGGGGTGCGGCCGAATTCGCCGCCCCAGACCACGAGGGTGGATTCGAGCAGGCCGCGGCTCTTCAGATCTTTGAGCAGGCCGGCGATCGGTTTGTCGGATTTCGCGGCCATGCGGGGATGCGAGCCGGTGAGATCGGTATGCGCTTCGTCCCAGTCGGCGCCCACGTTGGTGCCGGAGATCAGTTCCACAAAGCGCACGCCCCGTTCGACGAGGCGGCGGGCGAGCAGAGCTTTACGGCCGAAGTCGTCGGTGACCGGTTCGCCGATGCCGTAGAGCTTTTTAGTCGCTTCGGTTTCTTTGGTGAGATCCACGGCATCGGGCGCGGAACTCTGCATGCGCCACGCCAGTTCGTAGGAGGCGATGCGGGCGTCGAGCGTGGAATCGTGCGGGCGGGTGCGCTCCTGGATTTTGTCGATTGTATTGATGAAGTCGAGCGTCTGGCGCTGGACGTCGGGATTCACGCCGTCGGGATTCTTGAGGTAGAGAATCGGGCTCTCGCCGCTGCGGAAAACGGTCCCCTGGTAGACGGCGGGAAGGAAGCCGGCTCCGTAGGCGGGTGGTCCGGATTTGGTGGAGCCGTCGGACATCACGACAAACGCCGGCAGGTTCTGGTTTTCCGTGCCCAGTCCATAGGTGACCCAGGAGCCGAGACTCGGGCGGCCCGGTAACTGGTGGCCGGTACTGCGGAGGTAGATGGCGGGGGCGTGATCGAACTGGTCGGAGTAGCAACTCCGGATGACCGTGATGTCGTCCATCATGGTGCGCACGTGGGGAAATAAGTCGGACACCTGGGTGCCGCAGGTGCCGCCGGGCCGGAATTCCCACGGGCTGCCGCGGAGGATGGCTTTCGAGGGGTCGTGGATGAAGCTGGTTTTAATGGTTTTGGCGAGTTCGGCCGAGAGCGGTTTGCCGCTGTAGCGGGTCAGCTGGGGCTTCGGGTCGAACGAGTCCACGTGGCTGACGCCGCCGTGCATGAAGAGGAAGATGACGCTCTTCGCTTTGGCGGGAAGCGGAGGCGCTTTGGGCGCGAGAGGATTGGAGGATTCCGCGGCCTGCAGGATGCCGGCCAGGGCAGCGAGGCCGAAACCATTCGAAGTGCGCGCGAGCAGTTCACGTCGTGTCATCGTTATCTCTCAATCCACGTACAGGAATTCGTTGGTGTTCATCAGACCGCGGACCAGTTCGGCCATGGCCGCTTCGCGGGATCCGAGCAGCGACTGTTGTTTCGTTAAGAAGCGCTCGGCCGCGGCTTTCTCTTCGGCAGATGGGGCGCGGCCGTAGATGCGTTCCCAAGCCGCGACCGGGTCGGAGATTTTCGCGGCCAGAGCTTTGGCGCGGTCCATGGTGAAGCCGCTGTTAAGCAGAGCGAGCGATTGCGGGGCGGTCGTGCTCTCATTACGGCGCGGACAGGTGAGGACGCCATCGGGGCCGTCGAAGGCCTGCGCCATCGGCTGCTGAAAGGTGCGGCGGGACAGCAGGTAGATGGAGCGGCGCTTGTGCTCCGCGGGGTCGGCGGTGACCATCCAGGCGCTGGCGGGGTTGCCAATCATGCCGAACATTTCTTCCTTCGAGAGCGGCGGGACGACGGGCACGCCACCCATTTTGAGGCTGAGTTCGCCGGATACCAGGAGCGAGGCATCGCGGATCTCTTCAGCTTCGAGGCGGCGCCGGTTCATGTGCGAGAGGAGTTCATTGGCGGGATCCTTCGCGAGCGCGATGTCGCCGGGATTGGCGTCGCGACGGTAGGCCGCCGACATCATGATCAGCTTGTGCATCGATTTGACGGACCAGTTCTTCGCCGCGAATTCGGTGGCCAGCCAGTCGAGCAGTTCCGGGTGGGTGGGGAGGCCGCCGCGGATCCCGAAATCGCTCGACGACCGGGCGAGACCGGAACCGAAATGGAACTGCCAGATGCGGTTGACCATGACGCGTGCGAAGAGCGGGTTGTCGGGGCTGGCGATCCATTCGGCAAGAGCCTTGCGGCGCAGGGTGGACCCGGCGTGGAGGGGGGCTTCGGGTACGTCACCGCCGCCGAGGGAACTGAGGAAACCGGGCTGCACCTCTTCTCCGTACGCTTCGGGATTGCCGCGGATGGCGATAAAGGTTTTCGGGGCATCGCGGCCGACGTCGGTGATGCCGGCCGACATGGGCGGCGGGCCGTAGCCGGTGAAGGTCTGGAGCAGACGCCGGGCGATGGCGTCCATGCGTTCCTTATCGGCCTGGCTCATGATGGCGTCGATTTCGCCTTGCGAGATTTTGATCGCGTTGGGGTTTTCCGAAACGAGTTGCAACTGAGCGGGCGTGCGCTTGTCTTCGGGAGCGCGGAAGGCGGCCTGGAGTTCGGCGGGCAGGGCGGCGAGCTTCTTTTCGCGCAGCTCGTCCTGATACTTCTTATTGACCCGGGCGATATCGTCGGCAATCTGCCAGAGCTTGAAGGTGCGGGTGTTTTCCGCGATGTCGTAGTTGCGGGCGGGGTTGTAGTCGAGGAAGACCTTCTCGCTTACCGCAGGCTGGAAGATGGCCTGCATGCGGTAGTAATCCTTCTGCGGAATGGGATCGAATTTGTGGTCGTGGCAGCGGGCGCAGCCGACGGTCAGTCCGAGGAAAACAGCACCGGTGGTATCCACCATGTCGATGCGCTTTTCCACCAGGTTGACATCTTCGACTTTGAAGAGCATGTCGCGGTTGGTGCCGACGCGATAGAAGCCGGTGCCGGTGCGGGCTTCGGGATCGGTGGGGTAGAGTTCGTCGGCGGCGATCTGCTCTTTGGTGAAGCGGTCGTAGGGTTTGTCGTCGTTGAACGATTTGATCACGTAATCGCGGTAGCGCCAGGCGAGCAGCAGGTAGGGATCCTGTTCGAAGCCGGCGGTATCACCGTAGCGAGCGAGGTCGAGCCAGTGCCGGCCCCATTTTTCGCCATAGCGCGGGGAGGCGAGCAGGCTGTCGATGACGTGTTCCCACGCGTTGGGGGATTTGTCGGCGAGGAACTGTTCGATCTGCTCTTTCGAGGGGGGCAGGCCGAGCAGGTCGTAGGAGGCGCGGCGGATCAGGGTGAGGCGATCCGCTTCGGGCGCGGCGGGGATGCCGGCGGCGCGGAGTTTCTGGTCGATGAAGGCGTCGATTGGATTGGCAGTTGCCGAGGGCACCGCCGGACGGACCGGCTTGCGGAATGCCCACCAGGTGTTCGCGGCGGAGGTGGTCGCAGCGCCGCTGGACCAGGCGGCGCCCGCGTCGATCCAGTCTTTGAGAAGCTGCACCTCTTCGGGCTTGAGCGATCCGCCGGGGGGCATAGCCACGTCGCCGATGTGGGCAACCGCTTTATACAGGGCGCTTTCGGAGGACTTTCCGGGAACCAGGGACGTGCCGCGAGTGCCGCCTTTCAGCAGATTCTCGCGGGAGGTGACTTTCAGGCCCGACATGCCGCTCGAATCGCCATGGCACTGCGCGCACCTCTGTTGCAGCAGGCTGACCGCCCGACCGGGGTCGGCCGCGGCGAACGCGGGACTGGCTGCCAGCAGCACGGCGATCAGGGACGTGAAGGCGCGGTTCGTCATAGACACGGATTTGTACCCACCATGATATGGCAGAGTTGAGCGAACAGAGTAAAGTGGAAGATTCTCAAACCGTTATGAGTGACGAAACAAGCAAACAGCGCCGCAGCGAGATCTGGTTCAACGATAAGGCGGAACCCGGCGAGACGGCCGTTTACCTGGAACGCTATCCCACGTGGGGCATGACGCGCGGCGAACTGCAGTCGGGCAAGCCGGTGATCGGCATCGCGCAGTCCGGCAGTGAACTGACGCCGTGCAACCGGATTCACCTGTCGCTGGCGGCGCGCGTGAAGGACGGCATTCGGGACGCGGGCGGGATTCCCTTCGAGTTTCCGATTCATCCGATTCAGGAGAGCTGCCGGCGGCCGACCGCTGCGCTGGATCGCAATCTGGCGTATCTGGGTCTGGTGGAGATTCTGGTGGGGTATCCGTTCGACGGCGTGGTGCTGACCACGGCGTGCGACAAGACCACCCCGGCGTGTCTGATGGCGGCGGCGACGGTGAACATGCCGGCGATCGTGCTTTCCGGCGGCCCGATGCTGGACAGTTATCACAACGGCAAGCTGGCGGGGTCCGGCATGGCGCTGTGGGAGGCGCGGCGGCAACTGGCGGCGGGGAATATCACCGAAGACGATCTGATCGATATCACGCTCGCTTCGGCGCCGAGCCCAGGGCACTGCAACACGATGGGCACCGCGCTCTCGATGAATTCGCTGGCGGAGGCGCTGGGGATGTCGCTGCCCGGCTGCGCCACCATTCCCGCGCCTTACGGGGAACGCGGCCGGATGGCGTATGAGACGGGGCGGCGCATTGTCGAGATGGTGAAGGAAGATCTGACGCCCAGCCGGGTGATGACGCGCGAGGCGTTCGAGAACGCGATTGTGGTGAATTCGGCGATCGGGGGCTCCACGAACTGCGCGCCGCATATCGTCGCGATTGCGCGGCATATGGGCGTCCCGGTGGAACTGCAGGATTTCGAGACGGTGGGACACGATATTCCGCTGCTGGCGAATATTCAGCCGGCGGGAGAGCATCTGGGCGAGGGGTTCCATCGCGCGGGCGGGATTCCGGCGGTGATGAGCGAACTGCTGCGGGTGGGCAAGGTGCACGGCGGCGCGCTCACGGTGACCGGGAAGACGGTGGCGGAGAATCATACGGGGTCGCGGATCCACGACACGAGCATCATCCGGACGTACGAGGAGCCGGTGAAGGAGAAGGCCGGGTTCCTGGTGCTGAGCGGGAATCTGTTCGATTCGGCGATCGTGAAAATGTCGGTAATCAGTCCCGATTTCCGGCGGCGGTTCCTTTCGACGCCGGGCGAGGAAGATTGTTTTACGTCCCGAGTGATTGTTTTCGACGGGCCGGAGGATTACCGGCGGCGCATTGAAGATCCGGCGCTGGAGATCGATGAGACCTGCATGCTGGTGGTGCGGGGCACGGGGCCAATCGGGTACCCGGGCGCGGCGGAAGTGGTGAATATGGCGCCTCCGGGGGCTTTGGTGCGGAAGGGTTTCCGGATGCTGCCGTGCATGGGGGACGGGCGGCAGAGCGGGACGTCGGACAGTCCGTCGATTCTGCATGCGTCGCCGGAATCGGCGGCGGGCGGGAATCTGGCGATTCTGGAGACCGGGGACCGGGTGAAGGTGGATCTGAAGAACCGGCGCGTGAACCTGCTGGTGAGCGACGAGGAGATCGCGCGGCGGCGCGCGGCTCTGCCCTCCGCGACGCTGAAGAACGAGTCGCCGTGGCAGGAACTTTACCGGGCGAATACGGGGCAACTGGAGACCGGCGCGACGCTGGATTTCGCGGTGGGATATCGGGATTTACGGAAAACGGTGCCGCGGCACTCGCATTAATGCCGGAGTGTGGCCGCCGGATTGCGCTGCAGTCCGGCGGGTGCCACATATGGACAATCAAAACGAGAAAAGTTCGCAGGACGGCGGGATTCTGAAGACGGCGGCTGCTGCAATCGGAGGCGCGGCGGGTAAGATTGCCGCGCTGGCGAAAGGCACCGTGCAGCCGGAGAAGAAACCGGCGTCGGAGTCGACGGCGCGCGACGAGAAGACGGGCAGGTTTCCGAAGAAGAATAAACTTCGGCTGCCGCGTAAAGAGAAAAAGGAACTCGGGAAAAAGGCGGGTGGCGTGATCGCCTGAACTACCTGAGGTTCAGCGCCTGCAGGCCCGCGCCGCGGGAATTGCCGATCTTCTCCTGCAGCATCATGACGGCGTGAATCAATTGTTCCGGGCGGGGCGGGCAGCCCGGGACGAACACGTCGACGGGGATCACCTGGTTGACCGGAATCAGCGCGTAGTTGTTGAAGACACCGGTGGAGGTCGCGCAGGCGCCCATCGAGATGACCCACTTCGGTTCCGGCATTTGCTGGTAGAGATGCCGGATGACCGGGGCCATTTTGTTCGAGACGCGGCCGGCGATGAACATGAGGTCGCTCTGGCGGGGGGAGCCGCGGAAGACTTCGGCGCCGAAGCGGGAGATATCGAAGCGCGAGGCGCTCATCGACATCATCTCAATGGCGCAGCAGGCGAGGCCGAACGCCATGGGCCAGATGGAGTTCTTGCGTCCCCAGTTGATGACGCTGTCGACGGTGGTCATCATCACGCCCGACTGCAGAAGCTGCTGGTCGAGAGTTTCGTTATCGATACGGGCGAAAAGCTCCGCGCCGGTGCTCGCCATGGGAGCGGGAACGTTGGCCGTGATGATCGGTTCACTCATGTCTGCTCCTATTGTGCCATGGCCGGAAAGAGTTTCCGCGGGAGGCGATTCGATATGCTGCTGAGTAATGCGATTGATGACATTCCGCTACGCCGGGCAGGATCATGCCGGAGTTCTGACAGAGGACGGGGTCGCGCCCGTGCTCGAGATTAACAGCAAGCACGATCTGCGAATTCCGAACAGCCTGCTGGAAATTATTCAGGAAGATATCCGGGAGATTCCCACCAAAGGCGTGCGGCCGATTCCGCTCGCGGACGTGGAGCCGCGGCTGCCTTACGCGGTGCCGCCGAAGATCTGGTGCATCGGGCTGAATTATAAGTCCCACGCGGAAGATATCGCGGCGGTGCAGCCCGAGGAGCCGGGGAGTTTCATGAAGCCGGCGAGTTGCATGTTCCAGCCGGGCGGCAACATTTTTCTGCCGCCGCCGGAGGTTTCCGGCGATGTGGACGCCGAGGGCGAACTGGGCGTGATCATCGGCCGAAGCTGCCGGTTCGTGCCGGTGGAGAAGGCGCGCGAGGTGATTTACGGCTTCACGACCACGCTGGATCTGACGGCGCTCGACGTGTTGAAGAAGAACCCGCGTTATCTGACGCGGGCGAAGAGCATCGACACGTTTTTCAGCTTCGGGCCGGTGATTGTGACGGCGGACGAGGTGCCGGATATCGACGGGCTGGAAGTGATTACCGAGCATAACGGGGCGGTTTGCTCGCGGGATTTCGTGCGGAATATGAAGCACCGGCCGCTCAATCTGATTTCGTTTCACAGCGATTTTTTCACGCTGCATCCCGGGGATATTATTTCGACGGGTTGTCCGAAAGGGGCGCGGATTAAGGAGAGCGATCACGTGCGGGCACGGATTGAAGGCGTGGGCACAGTGCATGCGCATGTGAAGCAGGGCGAGCGCGTGCCGTTCGGGTTTCGCGCGTAGGAGGCCGGACCGCGGGGTCGCCGACCCGGGCCGACTCCGATTCCGCGACCGAAGTGGCTGATACACTCAGGTAAGTGACTGCGGGTTTCAAGCGCTTCATCCTCTGGGACTTCCAGCGGGGTGTTTGGCAATACGACGTGATGTGCGGCATCATCATCATTTTTATTGCTTTTGCTCCGCGCGACTGGTTTCGCGACCAGCCGCGGATTCCGCATGCCAGCCAGGTCACCTCTCTGCCGAGTCACGGGGAGTCGGTCTTCTGGATCGAGAGTGAACTGGTGGCGTCGGTGCCGGAATCGCGCCGGCTGAGCGAGCTCAGCAAGATTCTGACGGCGCGGACCGGGAAGAAGCAGGTTCTCACCCGCATCGAGCCGATCCTCGATTCCGAGCAGGAAATCAAGGGCTACATGGCGTTCGCGCGTCCCTGAAATGTCGAAGCCGAGTGTATCTGTTCATCGTGTCGAACGCGTCCCTTCGAATGTGACGCGTTATCTGATGGTTTTCGCCGCGCTGGTGCTGCCTCTGCAGGCCGCGGATCCGCTGGCCGATGTCTTTGCGCGGCTGGATAAGGCTGCGACCGGATTCAAGGGGATGACGGCGAGCATCCGGCAGACCGTGCATACGGCGATCGTGAACGACGATACGACGGAGAACGGGACCGTGAAACTGCGGCGGCCGAAGCCTGGCGATACGCGGATTCTGATGGACCTGACGAATCCGGATCAGAAGACGGTAGCCGTGGAAGGCGACCAGGTGAAGATCTATCTGCCCAAGGCGAAGACGGTGCAGATCTACGATCTGAGCAACCGGCACAATGCGGTGCAGCAGGGCTTGCTGCTCGGGTTTGGCGCCACCAGCGCGGAGATGAAGGCGTCGTACGACATTACTTATGTGGGGGCGGAGACTCTGGACGGGCAGCCGGCGTCGCATGTGAAGATGGTGCCCCGCTCCAAAGAGGTGCTGCAGAATATGCGGCAGGCGGATTTGTGGCTGTCGAATGCGGCGGGCTATCCGATCCGGCAGCGCATTGTGACATCGGGATCCGGGGATTATCTGGAGCTGACGTATTCCGGGGTTCAGATTAATCCGTCACTTTCCGACAGAGATCTGAAACTAAATACGCCCAAGGGCGTTCAGATACAGCAGGTGGGCAAATAACGGCATCTCGCCTGCTGATCTTCTCCTGTTAGCATGAAGCCGCTTTTTGAAAACCGCTCAGGTTGCAGCCGACGGCCACGGCTGAAAGGGTGGTTCCACTGACTCACCGCGCCGTGCCCGGCGGCTCCCGAGCTTCTCAACGACTTCCTTATCTCGACTGGCTGCGGGGCGTGGCTGCAATCATCATGCTGCAGGGCCACGTTTTTCATTCCTTCTTAAGGAACGATCTGCGTCCCGGCGGACCGTATTTAATGTCGCAATTCGCGGGCGGAATGCCGCCGGCGGTTTTCCTCTTTCTGCTGGGCGTCACGTTCGCGTTTCTGATGGATAGTCAGGAGCGAAAGGGATTTTCCACGCGGGAGCGGGTGCTGGGGTCCATGCGGCGTTCGGGATTCCTGTTCGCGGCGGCGTTCGTGTTCCGGCTGCAACTCTGGATTGTTTCCATCGATAAGAGCCCCTGGACGGATCTGTTCCGGGTGGACATTCTGAACGCGATGGGGCTCGCGCTGCTGGTGCTAAGTCTGATGGCATTTTTTCGCACGGTGGAGCGGATCCGGCTTTGCGCGATTCTGGGTGTGGCGATCGCCGTGGCGTCGCCGGTGATTTCGAATCTGGACTGGTCGGGAGTACACCCGTTCCTGCGGTATTACATTATTCCGGATCATCTGAATTTCGGCTTTTTCCCGTGGGCGGCGTTCGTGGCGTTCGGCATGAGCGCGGGCAGCATTTTGCGCCGGCTGAAGCCGGATGAGGTGATGCCGGCGATGCAGTGGTTCGGGTGGGGCGGACTGGTGTTGTCGTTCGGGTGCTGGGCGGTCTCGAACATGTCGCTCTCGATTTATCAGAATTCCGACTTCTGGCTGAACGGGCCGGCGCTGATTCTGATCAAGCTGGGCGTGGTGCTCATGATGCTGGCGTTTTCGTATGTGTGGAATCTGCAGGTTTCGGCGGAGCGCTGGAACTGGGTGCGGCAGTTCGGCACGACGAGCCTGCTGGTGTACTGGGTGCACGTGGAACTGGTGTATGGCCGGGCGTTGGGGTATTTCAAGGAAAGCCTGAGCGTGGCGCAGACCTGTGCGATGGCGGTGGCGGTGATCCTGCTGATGCTGGGGTTGTCGTGGACGCGGACGAACTGGGCTGCCGTGAAAGTGTGGCTGGGGGCGCAGGGACCGGCGCCGGAGCGGGTTTCGGGCGACTGAAGACTTTTCGTCCGGTGTAGTAGGCCAACCCTGGTATTTAGTGTTGGAGTTAAGAGGAAGATTCCTGATTCCGGCCTCAGTCTCAAGTAGTTTCTGAGAGCGCTACACCCCGTCGAGCCCAACTTTTCAACGGTTCGGCTTCGCGCCCGCTAAACTGGTTCCGTGAAGGTCAAGGATTTGATCCGAACGGTCGAGCAGGACGGGTGGGTTCAGGTCCGACAGAAGGGCAGTCATCGCCAGTATCACCATACATCGAAACCGGGCACTGTAACAATTGCAGGACGCCCGTCGATGGACCTTGATCCGAAGACCGAACGATCTATCCTGAAACAAGCGGGGCTGAATTCATGAGCAGATATGTCGCGTTAATTGAAAAGACCGGCACGGGCTACAGTGCGCACGTTCCCGATCTTCCCGGCTGCATTGCCGCAGCTGAGAGCTATGGCGAAACTTTAAAATTGATCCACGAAGCAATCGAATTTCATATTGAGGGGATGCTTCTGCACGGCGAACACGTGCCCGCACCGACCACGTTGGCCGAATTGGTGGAGATTGGCTGAACACCGGCGAGACGGTCGGCCGGCATTGCGATCAGGCCGAAGTAGGTTTGAGAGGGCTGGCGGGCGATCATTCGCGATTGCTCGAAGATCATTACTTCGCGCAGAATCTGTCTGAATCAAACGATTTCTACGCCGAGACTTTCTGGCCGGATTTCGGCCAGGACTGTTCGGAATGACAAATTAAAGCTGTCTCATCGCTTCGCCCGACGGCAGTTCGTGGACGCGCGGCTCGTCCACAGAATTCCCGTGGCGCGGCAGCAAAATCCGGAATGAAGTGCCCTTTCCTTTTTCGCTGCGGGCTTCCACGGTGCCGCCGTGCGCGCGCACGATCCACGAGACAAAACTAAGCCCCAGCCCCAATCCTTTTTCGGGCGAAGCCTGTTCCTCTTTCCCGCGGACGCGGTAAAAGCGGTCGAAGATGAGCGGCAGATGCTCGGGGGGAATTCCCTGGCCGGTGTCCTCGACCACGATTTCGGCGTTATCGCCGTCGAGCCCCAGGGTAACGCAAATGCTGCCTCCCGCCGGGGTGAATTTGATGGCGTTGGAGAGCAGATTCGACAGCATTCGTTCGATCTGAATGCGGTCGAACTCGCCCGGGCAGCGTAGCACTTTCGGGAGGAATTTCAGGTCCAGGCTGGCGCCTTCGGCGGGAATCTGGAACTGGTCGACGATGCCTTCGGAGACTTCCACCAGATCGAGGCTCTGCTTCTGGAGAATCACCTGCCCGGTTTCGGCCTGCGAGAGCAGGAGCAGGGCGCGCACGATCTGGCTGAGGCGCTCGATGTCCTGGAGGGAATCGACGATGGCGTCCCGGTACTGCTCGGCGGTGTTGGCCGTGAGCAGGGCGACTTCGAGTTGGCCGCGCACGATGGTGATGGGCGTTCGGAGTTCGTGCGAAACGTCGGTGGAAAACTGGCGCACCTGGTTGAAGTTGATTTCGAGGCGCTCGATCATCTGGTTGAAGGTATCGACCAGATAGTCCAGTTCGTCGCCGGTGCGGCGGGAGGGGATGCGGAGACTCAGATTGGAGCCGCTGATGTGCTGGGCTGCCTGGGCGATCTGGAGAACGGGCGTGAGCGAGCGGCCGGTGAAGATCCAGCCGGTGAGGAAGCAGAGGACGATGACCAGCGGCAACAGGGCCAGACACAGGTAATCGAACTGCCGCAGCAGGGCCGCCGATTCGGCGAACGATTTGCCGATGGCGACGAAGTATTTGCGGGAGCGGTCCTCGCTGGTCACGTAGCTCTGGCGAATCAGATACGGCAGCCCCTCGGGATCTTTCTTGGAGAGCCAGATGGCCTGATTCGAAGCGAGGACGCGCTTCACCTGCGCCGGGCTGTCCATGCCGAGCGATTCATAGGTAGACGAAAGATTCTCGGGAACCGGCTTGCCTTGCTCATCGGCGATGGCGAGGACGCTGCGGATGCGCGCTTCGGCGTTGGCCTCATCCGGATCGCCGGTATCGAAGAACCAGACGGGGTGGTAGTTCGGCTGGCCGGGGTCGTGCTCGATACGCAGATTGGATTTGAGAACGTCCCAGCTTTGCTGGATGTCGTCGCGGGCCTGCACGTCGAGATTCGTGGCCAGATTGTTGCGGAAGAGCAGCATCACACCCAGCAGCAAGAGGGTGAAGAGGCCGGTGTAGACGGCCGAGAGGGTGAAACGCAGGCTGCGTGCGATGTGCTTACGTTGCGCCACTCGATTCTTATCGTAGCGCTCTGGCGGACTTAAGCTTCAAACGACATGTCGCCGGACCGGGCGGGGACCGGGCTCTTTTCCGGCGCTTCAATCATGTAGCCGATGCCGCGCACGGTATGGATCAGTTTGTGCTGGTACTTGTCGTCGATCTTGCTGCGCAGATGGCGGATGTAGACGTCGACGATGTTGGTGAGGCCGTCGTAATCCATATCCCAGACGTGTTCGACGATCATGGTGCGGCTGAGCGGGCGGCCTTTGTTGCGCATCATGTATTCCAGGATGCCGAACTCTTTGGGCGCAAGTTCGATGGCCTCATTGACGCGGGTCACTTTGCGGCGGGTGCAGTCGAGAACGAGGTCGCCCACCTGCAGGCGTTCCGGCGCGGGCTGTCCGCGGCGCAGCAGAGCGCGGACGCGGGCGAGCAGTTCCACGAAGGCGAAGGGCTTGGTGAGGTAATCGTCGGCGCCCTGTTCCAGACCTTTCACGCGGTCGTCGAGGTGGCCGCGGGCGCTGAGGATCAGGACGGGCGGGCCGGTGCGGCGGCCGCGGATGCGTTCGAGAACCTTGAGTCCATCGATGTCGGGGAGCATGAGATCGAGGATGACGAGGTCGTAATCGGTATCATGCGTAAACTGGAGGGCGCTGGCTCCATCGGGCGCGACATCCACGGCGTAGCCGGCACCCTGGAGGCCTCGCCCGAGAAAATCGGCGATTCTTTTCTCATCTTCGACTACCAGGATCCGCATGCTGCCAGATTACCGCATTACAATTTCCGTAACCTTTCACCCGCGGGAGGCCGTAGAACAGGTAGTGTCCTTTTCCCTGCGCGCGGCGATTCTGTTTTTTGGGCTGACGGCTGTTCTGGCCGGGCAGGGCGTTTCGAAGAGCGTGCCGAAGAGCGCGCCGAATGGGTGGGCGCTGACGTTTTCCGACGAGTTCGAGGGCAAGGAACTGGAGTTTCCGAAATGGTCGGCGCACGATCCATGGGGACATGCGCAAAACCGGGAGTCGCAGGCGTGGGTGGCGGGCGGCGTCCAGTTGCAGGACGGGATGTTGCGACTGACGGCACGGCGGGAATCGGCGCGGTATGACGGGCAGATGAGGGAGTACACGTCCGGGATTGTGACGACGCTGGGATCTTTCGCGCAGACGTATGGGCGGTTCGAGATTCGCTGCCGGATCGCGGCCGGGAAGGGGTTGGAATCGAAGGTCGCACTCTTACCGGTACCCAGCGGCGATCTTCCGGGAATCGATATTCTGGACGCGATCGGCAGTGAACCGGGCGTGGCGATGTTTGCCAACCGATGGGGAGACGAAAAGACGGAGCGATCGTACTCGGGTTCTTTTAAAGGGGCGGATTTCTCGAAGGACTTTCATGTCTTCGCCGTCGAGTGGGATGCGGAGAAGATCGTCTGGTTCGTCGACGGAAAGGAGCGGTTTCGGTCGCGGGACGGCGTTCCGCACCAACCTCTTTATCTGCTGGCCAGTCTGGCGGTGGGCGGAAATCAGGCGAAGTGGCCCGACGCTTCCACGGCGTTTCCGGCCCTGTTCGAAATCGACTATATCCGGGTGTATCAGCAGCCCTGACGCGCGCGGGCGCGACGGACCCCAAGCGCCAGACCGGCGCAGCCAAACGCCAGCAGTCCGAAGGACGCCGGTTCCGGGGCCGTACCGAAGAACTGGTAGTCGTCGCCGAAGGGGGAGTCGTATACGGTTTGCGACACGCCGCCCACGGCCGCGGCTTCCTGCAGGTAGATCACGTTGTCGCTGTAAGTAGAGGGGTCCGGGAGATTTCCCTCGACGATCCCGTAAAACGAAGCGGTCTGGCCCAGACCGGTGCCGCCGCCGGTGTCGGCGATGTCGTTAAAGATGCGAAAGACGTTGCGGACAATCGAGCCGTCGAGCAGCACCACGTCCCCGGAAATGGCGATTCCGATGGCCGAAATATCGATGTTCTCTTCCTCGTAAATCTGGCAGACGTAGGTGTTGGAGTCGCAGGTCGAAATCTGGCCTGCCGCGGCGGGGGGCGGACAAACGGCGAACGCGAAGGCGGCCATGCCGAAAACGAGGAACAGTCTCATGGAATCTCCCGAAATCAAGAATAAGTGGGGCGCTAACTATTTGAGTATGCCTCAAATTTATTATCTAAAGTACTATCAAAGAATCGGGGAAGGGTAAAAGCTTCTTTCCGGGTGACAGAGGAGGAAACACAGCATGATTTTCAACCGGTGGGCGCCTGGCAGGATCGCGCTGGCGGCGTGCATGGCTTTGCTCGCGCAGAACAGGGCGGGCGCGCAGTCCGTCGTCTTCTCGAACGGCAACAAAGGCATCGCGCGCTTTGCCGACAAATACGGCGCGGGGCCCCGACAACCTTCCCGGCCGACGGCGCCTTCGGCGAGCGGAATTCCGTATTATTCGAAGGGATTTGCCTCGTTAAAAGGGAAATCGGTCACCCTGCGGCTGATCGGGACGGATCCGGGCGCGGGCGCGGCGAGCACGACGATTCCCGCCGTGATCCAGCCGCTGCGGGTGGTTTTCTCCGACGGCACGGTGCTCGACGGAACCGATGTCGTGGCCGCTGTCGCCAGTTCACCCGTCTTCGCCACCGCCGATTACACGTTTGGCGCCGTCGACGTGGGGACCACCCAGTATCTCGACGCGATGCAGCGGGCTCAGTTCTGGAATTTCACCGGTTTTTCGCAGTCCGGCTATCACCTGCTGCTGGGAAGCCCGACCGTGAATCCGGCGATCACGGTAAACGTGCCCGCCGATAAAGGCTTTGCAATCACCTCGTCCGCGGGCGTTCTGATCGGCCTGGTGGACAACGCGTACCTGTCCGCGATTATCGACGGGGTTGCCACCGGCGGGGCGTTTGCGCCGAATCAACTGCCGCTGATTGTGACGGACAACGTATTGCAGTATGACAGCGCCGGCTGCTGCGTCATCGGCTACCACAGTTCTCAGAGCGGTTCGCCCGCAACCGCGCAGACATGGGTTTACTCGGCGTGGGTGCGGACCAACACGTTCGGCGCGTCTTTCGACGATGCCGTCGGATTGAGTCATGAACTCACGGAATGGGCGAACGATCCCTTCGTGGGGGATTTCTCGACGCTGAACGTGATTCCGCCCGCGGTCCTGCCCGGACAGGGCGCGTGCATTATCAACTTCGAGACGGGCGACCCGGCCGAGGCTGTCGCGGGCGGCAGTTTCGCGCAGACAATTGGCGGCGTGACCTACCATTTGCAGGATGTCGCAACCCTCTGGTGGTATCTGCACACCAGCCCTTCGCCCGCCGCGAACGGCTGGTATTCGGTGAACGGACTGTTCCGTCAGCCCTCCAGCCTTTGCGGCCCGGGGTAGCGGTTAAGCGGCCACCGGAACGGGCCCGAACGTGAGTTCGGCCCGTTCGGGATCGAGGTCCGCCGTGACGTCGTCGCCGTCGTGTATCTTGCCGGCGATGATCAGGCGGCCAAGGCGGGTTTCCACCTGCTTCTGGATGGCGCGCTTCAGCGGGCGCGCTCCGTAGACCGGATCGTAGCCGGTTGTCACCAGGAAGTCGCGCGCGGCTTCGGTCAAAGTGAGCCCGATGTGGCGTTCGGCGAGCCGTTTGCGCAGCTGGTCGAGCTGGATTTCCACGATCTGTTTGAGGTGCTCTTCACCGAGGGCGTGGAAGACGATGATCTCGTCGATGCGGTTCAGGAACTCGGGGCGGAAGCCGGCGCGGAGTTCGCCCAGCACCGCTTCCTTCATCCGTTCGTATCCCGGACCGGAGTAACTGCCCTTGAACTCCAGAATGCGGTGGCTGCCCACGTTGGAGGTCATGATCAGGATGGTGTTGCGGAAGTTCACGGTGCGGCCCTGGCCATCGGTCAGGCGGCCGTCGTCGAGAATCTGCAGCATGACGTTGAAGACGTCGGGGTGCGCTTTCTCGATCTCGTCGAACAGGATGACGGAGTAGGGTTTGCGGCGCACGGCTTCGGTGAGCTGGCCGCCTTCTTCGAAGCCCACGTATCCGGGAGGCGCGCCGAGCAGCCGGGCGACGGTGTGCTTCTCCTGATACTCGGACATGTCGATGCGGATCATGTTGTGCTCGTCGTCGAACATGTACTCGGCGAGCGCGCGGGCGAGTTCGGTTTTGCCGACGCCGGTGGGGCCGAGGAAGATGAAACTGCCGATGGGGCGGTTCGGATCTTTCAGGCCGGCACGGGCGCGGATCACGGCTTCGGAGACGGCGGTCACCGCTTCCTCCTGACCGATCACGCGGTGGTGCAGGTCTTCTTCGAGGTGCAGGAGTTTCTGCATCTCGCCTTCGAGCAGACGCGAGACGGGGACGCCGGTCCAACGGCTCACTACAGCGGCGATATCCTCATCGCCGACTTCCTCTTTGAGGAGTTTGTTGGGCGACGCGGCAACGGTTTCGGTCTCGGCGAGCTTCCGGTTGAGTTCGAGGAGTTTGCCATATTTCAGTTCGGCGGCGCGGTTCAGATCGTAGGCGCGCTCGGCTTTATCGATCTCGATTTTCACCTGATCGATCTGCTCGCGCAGAGTGCGAACGCCCTGGACGGATTCCTTCTCCAGCTGCCAGCGGGCTTTGAGGGCATCGCCTTCGGCGCGCAGATTGCCGAGTTCGACTTCGATCTTCTGCAGCCGCTCGCGCGAGGCCGAATCTTTTTCTTTCTTTAAGGCCTGGCGCTCGATTTCGAGCTGCATGGTGCGGCGGAGAATTTCGTCGAGTTCGGCGGGCATGGAGTCGATTTCCACGCGGAGCTTGGCGGCCGCTTCGTCGACGAGGTCGATGGCCTTGTCGGGCAGGAAGCGGTCGGAGATGTAACGATCGGAAAGGACGGCGGCGCTCACCAGAGCGGCGTCTTTGATGCGCACGCCGTGGTGGAGTTCGTAACGGTCTTTCAGGCCGCGCAGGATGGAAATAGTGTCTTCCACGGTGGGCTGGTCCACCATGACGGGCTGGAAGCGGCGTTCAAGAGCGGCGTCTTTTTCGATATATTTGCGGAATTCGTCGAGCGTGGTGGCGCCGATGCAGTGCAGTTCGCCGCGGGCCAGCATGGGTTTCAGCAGGTTGCCGGCGTCCATGGAGCCCTCGGCCTTCCCTGCCCCGACGACGGTGTGAATTTCGTCGATAAAGAGGATAATTTCGCCGTTGGCGTCCTGCACTTCTTTGAGAACGGCCTTGAGACGCTCTTCGAATTCGCCGCGGAATTTCGCGCCGGCGATCAGCGCGCCCATGTCGAGCGAGACGATTTTCTTTTCTTTCAGACCTTCGGTGACGTCGCCGCGCACGATGCGCTGGGCGAGGCCTTCCACGATGGCGGTCTTGCCGACGCCGGGTTCGCCGATGAGGATCGGATTGTTTTTGGTGCGGCGGGAGAGCACCTGGATGACGCGGCGGATTTCGTCGTCGCGGCCGATGACCGGGTCGAGTTTGCCCGCGGCGGCGGCCTTCGTGAGATCGCGGCCGTACTTTTCGAGCGCCTCGTAGGTGGCTTCGGGATTTTTAGTCGTTATGCGCTGGCTGCCACGCACCTCGCGCAGGGCCTGCATCAGGCGGTCGCGGGTGACACCGAACTCCTGGAAGGCCTTCGAGTCGTCCGCGGCGGCGAGCAGAAAGTGTTCAACGGAGATGAAGTCGTCTTTGAGCTTTTTCGCTTCGTCTTCGGCGCGGGTGAACATTTTGTTCAGCCGCTGGGTGACGTAGATCTGGTCCGGCGCGCCGGCCGAACCGGTGACCTTCGGGTAACGGTCGAGGTCCTGATTGAGACGCGCGGCGAGTGTTTCGGTGTTGATGCCCGCGCGCTTCAGGATGGAGGCGGCGAGGCCTCCCTCCTGAGCGAGCAGGGCCGCGAGCAGATGCTCGACGTCGATTTGTTGATTGCTCCGGCGCACGGCTTCGCTTTGAGCCGCCTGCAGCGCCTCTTGTGTCTTTTCTGTGAGCCGATTGATATCCATTACGGTGTTACCTCATGTGAATTTGTTTTTGGTGCACGCCGACATCCAGTTCAGGCCGCGATGCGAAGACGGCCGTTCTCGCCGATGCCGGGGATGGCCGCCCGCAGGACTTCGTGCACGTGTCCGGCGAAGATGAATTCCATCTCGGCACGGGCGTCGGCCGGGAGATCCCGCAGATCCTTCTCGTTCTGCTTCGGGATGATGACGCGTTTGATGCCGAGGCGGCGGGCCGCCAGCATCTTTTCTTTAATGCCGCCGACCGGGAGCACCAGGCCGGAGAGCGTCACTTCGCCGGTCATGGCGGTGTCGCTGCGGACCGGCAGGCCGGTGTAGAGCGAGGTCAGCGCGGTGGTCATGGTGACGCCGGCGGACGGGCCGTCCTTCGGAATAGCGCCCGCAGGCACGTGGACGTGGATGCCGTAGCGGCGGAACATGGTCTGGTCGATGCCGAAATCGCTCGCGTGTGACCAGATGTAGCTCTGGGCCGTTTTGGCGGATTCCTGCATGACGTCGCCGAGCTGGCCGGTGAGGGAGAGCCCTTTGCCATCTTTCAAAAGGGCCGCTTCGATGTAGAGCACATCGCCGCCGGCTTCGGTCCAGGCGAGGCCGGTCGCCACGCCGGCGGGCACATCTTTGCGGGCTTCCTCAGGGGAGAAGCGTTCGGGACCGAGCAGGTCCGCCAGTTCTTCGCGGCGAATCTCGACGGCGCCGTGGTTGCCCTCGGCCACTTTCAGCGCGATTTTGCGCATGACGCGTCCAATCGCGCGCTCCAGCTGGCGCACCCCGGCTTCCCGGGTGTAGCGGGAGATGATGACCCGCAGCACGTCGTCGCTCAGGGCGCAGATGTCGGTGGAGAGGCCGGCTTCTTTGAGCTGCTTCGGAACCTGGTAGCGGCGCGCGATTTCCAGCTTTTCTTCCTCGCTGTAGCCGGCGAGGCGCACCACTTCCATACGGTCCAGCAGAGGCTGCGGGATGGTGTCGAGCGTGTTCGCGGTCATGACGAAGAAGACCTTCGAGATGTCGAACGGGAGGTCGAGATAGTTGTCCCGGAAGGTTTTGTTCTGTTCGGGATCGAGGATTTCGAGCAGCGCGGCGGCGGGATCGCCCCGGAAGTCGCGGCCGAGTTTATCGACTTCGTCGAGCATCAGCACCGGGTTGTTGACCCCGGCGCGGCGGACCGCCTGGATGACGCGTCCGGCCATGGCGCCGATGTACGTGCGGCGATGGCCGCGCAGTTCCGCTTCGTCATGCATGCCGCCGAGGCTAAGGCGTTCGAATTTGCGGCCCAGGGCGCGGGCGATCGACTGGCCTAGCGAAGTTTTGCCGACTCCGGGAGGTCCGACGAAGCAGAGGATGGGAGCTTTCGCGCTCGCGTTGAGGCGCAGCACGCCGAGATGTTCAAGGATGCGCTCCTTGACCTCTTTGAGACCGTAGTGGTCGTCGGCCAGGATCTGGCGGGCGCCGGCGATGTCGATGACGGATTCGCTGGCGGTGGTCCAGGGAAGTTCGAGGATCAGTTCAAGCCACGTGCGGCCGACGTTGTAGTCGGGCGCCTGCGGGGAGAGCCGGTCGAGACGCGACATTTCGCGATCCGCTTCTTTGCGGACGTCGTCGGGGAGCGCGGCGGCTTTCAGGCGTTCGCGCAGGAGTTCGAGTTCGGATTCGCCTTCCTTGCCGCCCAGTTCCTGCTGGATGGCGCGCAGTTGCTGGCGCAGGAAATACTCGCGCTGCTCTTTGCCCATCTCGCTTTGGGCCTGGCTGGCGATTTTGCCGCGGATTTCGAGAATCTGCACTTCGTGCGAGAGGTGCGCATGGACCACGCGGAGGGCGTCGACCCGGGTTTCGGCGGCGAGCAGGGTGTGTTCGAGATTCACGTCCATGCTGAGCACGCTGGCAATCAGGTAGGACATCTGTAGAGGATCGGCCGCGTCGGTGATCATGCGGGCGAATTCCGCGGGAAGCTCGATGTTGGCGTGTTTCAGGACGCGGCCGGCGAGTTCGACGACTTCAAGATGCAGAGCTTCGAGCTCCGGTGTGTTCTCGGCGGGAACGGCGGTCGACTTGTAGGTCGCGGTCAGGTATTCGCCCTGTTCGAAGTTCACCAGGGTGGCGCGTTCGACGCCCACGACCAGGAGTTCGTATTTGTTCTCTCCGCCGCGCGCGGAGCGCTTGATAACTGCTTTGGTTGCAGTGGGAAAGAGGTCTTCGGGTGAAGGAACTTCGACGGAGGAGTCGCGTTGCGTGACAACGAGGATTTCCTTGGCTTCGGTGGCTAGGGCGGCCTGGATGGCGGCGATGGACCGAGGTCTTCCGACGGAGAGCGGCATCAGGAGGTTCGGGAAGAGAACCGTGTTCTTGATGGGTAGTACGGGTAGGGTGTGAAGTTGCTCGCTCATATGCTCCTCAGTGTTTATCATACAGCTTTCATCATAAAAGATGAGTGTATGAGGCTAAAGTTTCAGCAATTGCTATTTTGGAGCGGGAGGTCAGTAACGCGATGAGGGCGCTACTTGTGGTCGGCTGGGTCGCCGGGCTATTGCTTTGGGAGTGCAAGCGGGCCCTTCGGCCGGTGGTGGATGACAAATGGACGCGGGATCGGCGGAATCTGGCCGTGGCCGGGCTGGCGGCGGCAGTCACGCAGGTGCTGGAGGTACCGGTGGCACTTGCGATCGCGGGCCGGGGAGCCGAGAGGAGGCAGGGTTTGCTGCGGATTTTGCCGCTGCCGCCGTGGGCAAAACCGGTGGCGGCGATTCTGCTGCTCGACTACTCGCTCTACGGCTGGCACTGGCTGACGCACCGGGTTCCGTTCCTGTGGAACTTTCATCGGGTGCATCATCTGGATCGGGAGATGGATGCATCGACGGCGGTGCGATTCCATTTCGGGGAGATTGCGCTGTCGGTGGGGTATCGGGCGGCGCAGATCCGGGTGATTGGGGTGGAACCGCGGGAGTACGCGGCGTGGCAGGGCTTCTTAATGTTGTGCATCCTGTTTCATCACGCGAATATCCGGCTGCCGCTGGTTTGGGAGCGGCGGCTGGCGGCGGTGCTGGTGACGCCCCGGCTGCACGGGATCCACCATTCGGTGGTGCGGGAGGAAGTGAACTCGAACTGGTCGAGCGGGCTGACCGTTTGGGACCGGCTGCACGGGACGTTCCGGGCGGACTGGCGGGCAGAACTTCCGGAAGACTCGCCGGTCCTTGGGGTTGAGGGGATGCGAGGGGACGAGGACCAGACGCTCCGGTGGGCGCTGCTGCTGCCGTTCAGCCGGTAGTCCGGCGGACGTGGCGGTACCAGCGGGCGAGCCAGTTGGGCGAGACGCCGCACCAATAGAGGATCTGGAGAGTGGTCCAGTGGAGCCAGACCAGGGCGAAGTTGCGTTGTTCGAAGCGGCGAGAGGAGGTCAGGATGCGCGCCTCAATGTGGACGAAGCGCCCGGTCTTGCGCATCCGGCGGAGGATGTCGAGGTCTTCGAAAAGGGCAATCGGGCGGAATCCACCGATAGTCCGGTAGTCGGCGTGGCGGATGAAGATGCCGGAATCGCCGTAGCAGAGGCCGAGCCAGCGCAGGGCCGGATAAATGGCGGTGAGTTGGCGCGCGGCGCGGCTACGGCCGTCGAAGACGAGGCCGAAGTTCCCGCCGGTGACGGACGAGTCTTCGAGGGTGCGGCGGATTTCGAGCGTGGCGTGCGGGGGTGGGATGGTGTCGGCATGGACGAACCAAAGCACGTCGCCGGAGGCCACGAGCGCACCGGCATGCATCTGGGAACCCCGGCCCGGGGCGGACTGCAGAACACGGGCACCTTCGGCGGCGGCAATGGCCATGGTGGCGTCGGCACTGCCTCCATCCACCACGATCAGTTCTTTCTCGCCTTCGAGTGCACGCAGGGCGCGCAGGGTGTAGGCGATGCCGGTCGCTTCATTGAGGGCGGGAACGATGATGCTGATCAGCATGGCAGGTGGCGAAGGTCTCAGGTGGCGAAGGTCTTCGGGCGTGTCGATGTCAGGCAGGGATTCGAGCTGCGCGACGGTCATGTGGTGATGGCGCAGGCGTTCGAGGAGAGCGTCGCGGGTGTTCGGGGCGCTCCATGGGAGGGCTGTGAAGAGGCCGACAGGGCAACGGCGCAGGGCGAGAAGATAGAAGCCGCCGTCGGGAGAAGGGCCGAGGACGGCGTCATGGGTTTGAGTGAGTTCGACCGCCGTTTGCAGGTGAGCAACGGTGAGTGAAGGGGTGTCCGCGCCGAGCGCGATGGCGACCTTGGCTTCCCTCAAACCGCGAGTCAGGATCCGCTCGATGCGGTTGCCGAGGTCGCCTTCGCCCTGCAGCCAGAGATCTTCGAATGGCACGAGCATGGGGAAATCGCCGGCGCGAGTGGTGGCGAGGACCGGGCGGACGCCTGGGCAGGCTTCGACGCTTTGCCAGGTTTTGAGCAGCATGCGGCGGGCGAGGCCGGCGGCGCCCTGGGGGCCGAGCGCCGGGATCAGGCGGGTTTTCACCTCGCCCGGGACAGGGGGCTTTGCGAAGATACAGACGGGGATTGGAGCTGAATCGGGCACCGAGTCCGATTGTCCGACATGATGCGACTGGAATACGACATGGTGGTGATCGGAGGGGGCGCGGCGGGGCTGACGAGCGCCGGGATGTCCGCCCTTTTAGGGGCGAAGACGGCGCTGATCGAGCGGGGCCGGCTGGGTGGCGAATGCACGTGGACGGGGTGTATCCCGAGTAAGGCGCTGTTGGGAGCGGCGCGGGCGGCGCAGCAGATCCGTACCGCGGATCGGTTCGGACTGGCGTCGACCGAGCCGGAGATCGTTTTCGCCCGGGTGATGGAGCACGTGCGGAGTGTCCGGCAGCATGTCTATGAAGAGGCAGATGCGCCGCCGAACATGGAACGGCTGGGCGTGGAGGTGGTGCCGGGGAGCGCGCGGTTCCTGGATCCGCACACGGTGGAAGTGACGGACGGGAGCGGGACGCGTCGGTTGCGCTCGCGGTTCTTTGTGATTGCGACGGGCAGCCGGCCGAAGAAGCCCGAATTTGCGGAGCCTGCGCTCACGAACGAGAGTTTGTTCGAGCTGACGGAACGGCCGCGGCGGCTGCTGGTGCTGGGAGCGGGTCCGGTGGGGATCGAGATGGCGCAGGCGTTCCGGCGTCTGGGGTCGGAAGTGGTGGTGGTCGCGCCGGGAGAGGGGATTTTGCGGCGGGACGATCCGGCGCATGCCGCCATTTTGCGGGACTGTCTTGCCCGGGAAGGCGTGAAGTTTCGTTTCGGGCGCCGGGTGACCGGGGTGGAACAAGGCAAGGCGCGGCTGGATAACGGCGAGGTGCTGGCGTGCGATGCGGTGCTGGCGGCCACCGGGCGGCGGCCCTCCGTTGACGGGCTGCAACTGGAGAAGGCGGGCGTGCGGGTTGGCGAGAAGGGGGTCGGGATCGACACGCGCTGCCGGACTTCGCAGCGGCACATTTATGCCGCCGGGGATGTGACCGGGAGGCACCAGTTCACGCATATGGCCGAGCATATGGCCAAAGTCGCGGTGACGAACGCGCTGTTGCGGTGGCCGAAGAGTCTCGATGAGAAGCATGTGGTCTGGTGCACGTTTACGGACCCGGAGCTGGCGACGCTGGGCGAGTCGGAAGAGGACTTGCGGCGGCGCGGGGCGAAGTATGGGGTATTTCGGCTGCCTTTCGACCGTCTCGACCGGGCGATCACGGAAGGCGAGACGGCGGGGGAGATTAAAGTCTTTGGGGATCCGGCGGGTCGGATTCTGGGGGCGTCGATCGTGGGGGCGCAGGCCGGCGAGATGATTTCGCACTATGCGCTGGCGATGCGGAATCATATCCGCATGCAGAATATTTCGGATACGGTTCATCCCTACCCAACGTTTACGCTGGGGAACCGGCGAGTGGCGGATCAGTTCGGCGCGCGCCAACTGGATTCGCCGCTGCTCGGGCTGCTGGGGAAAGTGCTGCGGTATCGCGGGACCAGGAAGGGGTCGGCCGCGTTATGAGTTTCGACTTTGAGGCCGCGCTGCTGCGGCACGGATTGGAGCCGCTGCGTCGCGGGGCGACTGCGACGCTGCAGATCAACGTCGGCAAGCTGTGCAATCAGGCTTGTCTCCATTGCCACGTGGACGCGGGTCCGAAGCGCACGGAGATCATGACGGAGGCGGTGGCGGAGCGGCTGCTGGAGTTGCTGGAGGCGACGCCTTCGATTATGCAGGTGGATATTACGGGCGGGGCGCCGGAACTGAATCCGAATTTTCGGCGGCTGGTGGGGCGGTCGCGGGAACTGGGGCGGGCGGTGATCGACCGGTGCAATCTGACGGTGCTGTTCGAGCGCGGGTGTGAGGACCTGGGCGAGTTTCTGGCGGCGCATCGGGTGCAGGTGGTGGCGAGTCTGCCTTGTTACACGGCGGACAATGTGGATGCGCAGCGCGGACGCGGGGTGTTCGACAAGAGCATCCGGGCGTTGCGGGAACTGAATGCGCTCGGGTACGGGAAGGCGGGGTCGTCGCTCGAACTGAATCTGGTCTACAATCCGCTGGGCGGATCGCTGCCTCCGGAACAGGGGAGGCTGGAGGCGGATTACAAGAGGCAACTGCGGGACGGGTTCGGCATCGAGTTCAACCGGCTGTTCACGATTACCAATATGCCGATCAGCCGGTTCCGTTCCGACCTGGAGCGGAGCGGCAAACTGCCGGGTTACATGAAGCTGCTCGATGAGCACTTCAATCCTGCGACCGTGCCGGGGCTGATGTGCCGGAGCCTGGTCAGCGTGGGCTGGGACGGGACGCTCTACGATTGCGATTTCAATCAGATGCTGGAGATCGGGCTGGGCGGGCGCAGGCGCACGGTGTGGGATTTTCAGGATTTCAGCGGCCTGACCGGTGAGGGGATCGCGACGGCGGCGCATTGTTTCGGGTGCACGGCGGGGGCGGGGTCGAGTTGCGGCGGGGCTCTGGAAACCAGTTGACGGCGGGCAATCCGTAAGCATAGACTTACCGTAAGCTATGACTTACGCAAGTAATCTTTATCGAATCGCCGCCGTGCTTCTGGTTCTTTTCGCCGCGGGTCACACCATGGGATTTCTGACCTTCGCGCCGCCGACCGTGGAATCGCGGGCGGTGCTGGATGCGATGCATACCGTCCGATTCTCCGCCAACGGCGGCAACTTTACTTTCTACGGCTTCTACGCCGGTTTCGGCCTGTTTGTGAGCGCCTATCTGCTGTTCGCGGCGCTGGTGGCCTGGCATCTGGCGGGAATGGCGCGGCGGGCGCCGGAAGCGATCGGGGGTCTGGGCTGGAGTTTCTTCGCGGTGCAACTGGCTTGTCTGGTGCTCAGCCGGGTTTATTTTTTCGCCGCTCCGGTGGCTTTTTCGGCGCTGATCACGGTTTGCGCGGGGGTTGCCGCGTGGCTGGTGCGGTCCGCTCCGGCTCCGCTCGCGCGGGGAAAGGCGGCCTGAAACCCTTTTTCCGTGCCTCGCGTCTGAGTTACACTGGAAGATACTTAAGTTTTCCCGAGGACACATAATTAAATGAGTACAAAGGGTCTTTGGGTCTCGTCGCTTGGCCTGACTCTCCTTCTTGCTGTAGCGCCCTCCATTGCCCAGGACTCAAAAAAGAAGTCCGCGGCGGCGGCTCCCCGGGAAACCGTGGCGAAGCCGCTGACCGATAAGCAGCGCAAACAGAAGGAAGCGCGTCTCAAGAAAGAACTCGAGACACCGTGGAAGAAGTGGCTGAACGAGGACGTCTCGTACATCATCACGGAAGAAGAGCGCAAAGCCTTCAAGCAGTTCGCCACCGACGAAGAGCGCGAGCAGTTCGTGGAGCAGTTCTGGCTGCGCCGCGACCCGACGCCGGACACGGTGGAAAACGAGTATAAAGAAGAGCATTACCGCCGGATTGCGTATGCCAACGAGCATTACGCGTCCGGTATTCCGGGCTGGAAGAGCGACCGCGGCCGTATCTATATTACTTTCGGGCCGCCCGATGAAATCGATTCGCATCCCTCGGGCGGCAGCTATCAGCGCCCCTCGGCGGAAGGCGGCGGTGAAACCTCGACGTATCCGTTCGAAGACTGGCGTTACCGGTATATCGAAGGCATCGGCAACGACGTGAATATCGAGTTCGTCGATCCGACGATGACGGGCGAGTACCGCATGACGATGGATCCGTCGGAAAAAGACGCCCTTCTTTATGTTCCGAACGCCGGTCTGACGCTGTCCGAACAGATGGGTCTCAGCACCAAGACCGCCCGCTTCCAGCGCACCGACGGCACGCACCTCGGCACGCCGCTGGGCGGAACGCCGGCCAGTATGGATGAGTTCACGCGTCTCGAACAGTTCGCTAAATTGCAGAAAGCGCCGCCGGTCAAGTTCAAAGATCTGGAAGCGCTGGTCAATACGCGCATTACGTTCAACGTGCTGCCGATGCTGGTTCGCGTGGATTATGTGCGCGTGACCGAATCGTCCGTGCTGGCGAACGTCACGGTGCAGTTCGAGAACAAGGACCTGCAGTTCCAGCAGAAAGACGGCGTGCAGAAATCCGTCATTAACCTGTTCGGCCGCGTGACGACGATGACGCGCCGGCCGGTGACGACGTTCGAAAAGCCGCTCGAAATCACCATCGCGCCGGAGATGCTGCAGAAACTGACGGCGCAGCGCTCGATTTATCAGCAGTCGATTCCGCTGGCGCCGAGCCGGTATCGCCTGAACATCGTGGCGAAGGACATTGTCGGCGGCAACGTGAACAACTACGAAGTGGCGCTGGACGTTCCGCACTTCGACGAAGAGAAACTGGCGTCGAGCAGCCTGATTCTGGCCGATACGATTGAAAAGCTGCCGACCAAAAGCATTGGCGGCGGGATGTTCTCCATCGGCGACACGAAAGTGCGGCCGCGGCTGGGCGACAAGTTCAACCGCGACGAAAAGATGGGGATCTATCTGCAGGTCTACAATTTCGCTCCGGACGAGAAGACGCAGAAGCCCAGCGGGGAGATCACCTACGAGATTAATAAGGTAGGCACGCCGGAGCCGGTGCTGAACTTTACGGAAGATTTGTCGAAGATTCCGAACGCTTCGGCCAACCAGGTCACCATTGAAAAACTGCTGCCGCTGAAAGCCATGGCGCCCGGCGCGTACACCCTCAAGGTGAAAGCGACCGATAAGAAGGGCAATCAGACGCTGCAGCAGCAGACCAACTTTACGGTAAACTAGAGCGGGTACCTCTTTCTGTCCGGCGGAGTCACGGGCGGGGGAAAGGAGCAGGATGCGAGGCGCGAAGGCGATGATCGTCGGTCTGGTGACCACGGCGCTGCTGCCCGTGTCCCCTCTGCTCGCTGGCGGACCCGTTCGGATCGCGGGACAACTCAGCGGCCTGGTGACCGATTCGGCGGGGCGTCCACAAGTGGGCGCCATCGTCATGTTGTACAACAAGCAGGACAAGGTGCTGCAGCGGTCCGGCACCGATTTTGCCGGCAACTTCACGTTCGACGATCTTCTTCCCGATCTGTATTCCGTCCGAGTCAGCTTCGCCAGTTTCGTTCCCGCTGTTAAAGAATTTGTCGCAGTCCGGCCAGGGATGCGGAGCCTGCTCGAGGTCAATCTTTCCCGCGTTTTCAGTTCGATTCAGCTGGTCGCGACGTCGCCCACGCCTTCCGGATTGATGAGCGACGACTGGAAGTGGACGTTGCGGGCCGATTCGGCACTGCGTCCGATTCTGCGCATGCTGCCGGAACTGAACTCGCAGCGAGCGCGGGCGGCCGGGAGTCTGGAACGGGCGTCTTTATTCAGCGACTCGCGCGGTCTGGTACGGATTTCCGCCAGCGACGGCGGGGAGACGGCAGGCAGCATCGGTGAAGCGGATCTGGGTACGCAGTTCGCGTTTGCGACTTCGGTCTACGGCGGGACGCATCTCAAGTTCAGCGGCAACGTGGGGTATGGAACGGCGTCGGGATCGCCCACGGCGGCCATTCGGACGACTTTTCAGCGAGATATCGGCAGTGCCAGCCCCGCGGTTTCGGTGACGATGCGGCAGATTTTCCTGCCGTTTCATGGGGTGACCGGAAGCGCCAGCGGAGCCGACGGTTCCCTGCCCGCAATTCGCTCGATCGCGGTGAGTCTGGCGGACAAGACACAGCTCAGCGATTCGCTCAGCGTGGAGTACGGAGCGCAGATCGACATGGTCTCGTTCCTCGAACGGCTTCATTATTTCAGTCCTTATGCGCGGCTGACCTATGCGCTGCCGCGCGGATTCCTCGATGTCACGTACACATCCGGCAATGCGCGGCCGGAACTGGGACTGAACGCCTCGGATCAGAATGCGGATCTGCAGCGCGAAGTGACGGCGCTTTCGCTCATCCCCCGGGTCACGCTCGACAATGGACGGACACGCCTGCAGCGCGGCGACGATTATGAAGTGGGTGTCACGGAGAAGTTCGGATCCCGTGAGTACCGGGTTTCGGTCTATAACGAGAGCGTCAGCAACAATACGCTGACGATCGCGCATCCCGACGGGAGTCTGTTTCCGGGCGACCTGCTGCCGGATCTGTTCTCGGGCAGCGCGCTGTTCAACGCCGGGCGATTCGAAACGACCGGGTACACGGCTTCGGTGACCCAAGATCTGGGCGAGAATTACAAGCTGACGGCGACCTACGGCACGGTCGGCGTCATGGCGGTCCGAACGGGTGGTCCGGCGGTGTCGAGCGCGGACGATCTGCGGCAGTTCATGGAATCGCAGCAGCGCCCGGCCGTGACGCTGCGGGCATCCGGAACGGTGAAGGAAACCGGTTCAAGATTCGTGGCCAGCTACCAGTGGGCGGATTACTCGTCGGCGCTGCCGGGCCCGCAGTTCCTGACGCAATCGACGCGGCCGGGGCCGGGGCTGAACTTCATGGTTCGCCAGCAAATTCCTTCCATTCCAGGCGTGCCGTGGCGCATCGAGGCGTCAGCGGAGATGCGGAACCTGCTCGCGCAGGGCTATCTGCCGGTGAATATGCCGGGCGGCCGACAGTTACTGCTGGTGAACGCGCCACGCAGCCTGCGGGGCGGACTCGCTTTCGTATTCTGAGCGACGTTATTCTAAAGACAAATATGCAACTTCGGTTGGTGTTGGCGTTGGTGTGTCTGCCGGGCGTGCTCGGCGCACAGCGGGTGAGTTTCAATAAACAGATCGCTCCCATCATTTACCAGAACTGCTCGTCCTGCCACCGGCCAGGCGAGGCGGCGCCGTTTTCGCTGCTCTCCTATCAGGACGTTGCGAAGAAAGCGAAGCTGATCGCTGCGGTGACGGCGAGCCGGCAGATGCCGCCGTGGAAGGCGGTGCCGGCTTCCTTTCCGTACCGCGACGAGCGGCGGCTGACGGACAGCGAGATCGCGCTGTTGCAGGAGTGGGTGAAGGCGGGGATGCCGGAAGGCTCGCCTGCCGATAAGACCGCGCCGCCGGAGTTCAAGTCGGGCTGGCGGCTGGGCGAACCGGATCTGGTGGTCGAGATGCCGGCCGCTTATCATATTCCGGCGGACGGAGCGGATATTTACCGGAATATCGCGATTCCGCTCGGCCTGACGGAAGACAAGTGGGTCACAGCGATCGACATGCGGCTCACGGCGCGGGCGGTGGTGCACCACGTTCTGTACTTTGCGGATCCGGTGGGGAAGGTTCACGAGCGGCAGCAGGAAGGCACGGAACCGGGATTCGCGGGCATGCGGGCGGGCGGCGCGTCGGTTCCGCTGGGTGGTTGGGCGCTGGGCGCGCAACCGCATTTCTTTCCGGAAGGCCTGGCGATGAGCGTGACCAAAGGCTCCGACCTGGTAATTCAGTATCACTTCCATCCGGACGGCAAGGCGGAGGCGGAGAAGTCCCTGATCGGGCTGTATTTCGCGAAGGAAGCCCCGAAGCGGACACTCACGGCGATTCAGTTGCCGCCGGTGTATTCCCTGTTCTCCGGCCTGGACATTCCGGCGGGCGAGAAGGATTTCGTGATCCGGGATTCGTATACGCTGCCCGCGGCCGTGGATGCGGTCGGCATCTCGGCTCATGCGCACTATATCGGCAAGGTCATGCAGATGACGGCGACGTTGCCTTCCGGCGAGACGAAAACGCTGCTGCACATCACGGACTGGGATTTCGCGTGGCAGGACCGGTATTTCTTCCAGGATTTCGTGTCGCTGCCGAAGGGGACGAAACTCGAGGCCGAAATTCATTGGGATAATTCGGCGGGAAATCCGCGAAATCCGTCGAGTCCGCCGATTCCGGTGGCGTGGGGCGAGCAGTCGAAGGATGAAATGGGGAGCCTGACCCTGATTGCGGTGCCCCATGAGGAGGCGGATCTGAACACGGTTCGGCGCGATTACCGGAAGCACACGACCGACAGGGCACGTGAGCGGATCATGAAAGATCCGTCGATGGCAGCGAAGGTGCAGGCGCTGCTCGCGCAATGATCTGGTTCCTTACGCTCGCGCTGGCGGCTCTTTCGCGGATCGCGCATCCGGGTATCCAGGTGCCGGATGTGGAGGGCGTGGAGCGGCGTCCGCTGCAGGTGGAAAAGGGGCACATCCAGGCGTTGTTTTTCGTGACGCAGGACTGCCCGATTTCCAATTATTACTCGCATGAGATCCGGCGCATCTGCGATGAGTTCGGCTCGCGGGGCGTGAGTTGCGCGCTGGTCTACACGGACCCCACGCTGTCCGATGCCGAGGCGCGGAAGCACGCGGCGGATTACGGGCACGGCGCGTATCCGAAGATCGTGGATCGCACGCATGCGCTGGTGGCGGCGGCGGGCGCGACGATCACGCCGCAGGCAGTGGTGATCCGGGACGATGAGTCGATTGCGTATCGCGGGCGCATCGACAATTTTTACGCCCGTCTGGGGAAGCCGCGGCGCGTGGTGACGGAGCGCGATCTGCGGGATTCGCTGGACGCCGTGCTGAGCGGGCGGCCTGTCGCGAAGCCGGAAGTGCCGTCGGTGGGCTGCTATATCCCCGATCTTTCCGCGTTCAAGAAGCAGTGAGACTCGCTCTCTTCTTCGCGGGGGCGGCGTTTTGTGCTGCGCAGACGCCGGTATTCGTGATCTCGGTGGACACGCTGCGTGCCGATCATGTGGACACGCGGCGAGCGCCGCATCTGATGAGCTGGGCGGCGCAGGGCGGGACGCTATTCACGGCGGCGGAGTCGCAGATCCCGCTCACGCTGCCTTCCCACACGGTGCTTTTCACGTCCACGTATCCGTATGCGAATCACGTGGAAGAAAACGCGGGGAGCGTACCGAAGAGCGCGGTGACG
This sequence comes from uncultured Acidobacteriia bacterium, assembly GCA_903851195.1. GTDB lineage: Bacteria > Acidobacteriota > Terriglobia > Bryobacterales > Bryobacteraceae > BOG-234. The sequence goes on along the minus strand of CAINNJ010000010.1, from coordinate 109,628 downwards.
CTGGCGTCCGTGTTGAAGGCGCGCGGCTATCAGACGGCGGCGTTCATCGGCAGTATTTTTCTGGAGCGGGAACTGGGGCTCGATCGCGGGTTCGATACTTACGACAGTCCGTTCCGGTTCGGCGCGTTTTCGCGGCTCTCCGGGGAGATGTTGTCGGGCGGGAACGGCAACAGCTATTCGGCGCGGGAACGGCGGCCCGGGGCGCTGGTGCTGCGGGCGGCGAATCAGTGGCTCGTCGCGCATCCGAATCAGCCGGTGTTCGTGTTTATTCATCTGTTCGATGTGCATAAGCCGTATACGCTGGGCTCGTACGACGCGCAGGTGGGGGCTGTCGATCAACTGCTGGGGGCGTTTCAGGAGACGCTGCGGAAGGCGGGGTGGTGGGACCGGTCGCTGGTGGTGCTGACGTCGGATCACGGCGAGGGGCTGGGGGATCACGGCGAATCCGACCACGGGTATTTCATCTACGAGAGCACACTGCATGTGCCGCTGATCGTGCACTGGCCGCAGGGCGCCGCAAAGCTTCCGGCGCGGGTGGAGCAGCCGGTGGGGCTGGTGGAAATCGCGCCGAGCGTCCTCGATTTTTTGAAGATTCCGGCGCCAGCGAGCTTTCAGGGAAAGAGCGTGCTGGACGGGTCGGCGCGGGTGGTGTTTTCGGAGAGCGTTTACGCGCGGGACAGCTTCGGGTGGGCGGCGCTGCGCAGTCTGCGGTCCGGCGGCTGGAAGTTCATCGATGCGCCGAAGCCGGAACTGTACGATCTGTCGAAAGACCCAGGGGAACGCCGGAATCTGGTGACGGCGAATGCGGCCCAGGCGGCTACGATGCGGGCGCAACTGGCGAAGTTTTCGGCGGCTCCGGCGACTGCTCCGGTGAGTGCTGCGGCGAACACGGGCGATCCGCAGCGGAAGAAAGAGGTGCTGGAGTCTTTGGGGTATCTGGCGCCGGGTCCGCGAGGCGTGGGGAAGCAGGCTTCGGCGGATCCGAAAGACCGGCTGCCGTTGCTGCTCGATTATGAAGAGGCGGTGGACCTGCTGTCACGGAAGCGTCCGGAGGCGGCGATCGTGAAGCTGCGCGGCATTCTGGGGGCGGATCCGGGGAATTTGCTGGCGCGGCGGGATCTGGGGGTGGCGCTGATCGAGCGGAAAGATTTCGCGAAGGCGATTCCGGAACTGCAGCGGGTGGCGGCGGCGGCGCCGGACGATTACGTGACGCGCTTCGAACTGGGTATCGCGACCGAGCAGGCGGGGCGGCTGCGGGAGGCGGCGGATCAGTTCGAAGCGGCGGTCCGGCTGGCGCCCGAAGCGGTGCAGGCGAAAGAGGCTCTGGAACGCGTGCGGAGCGCGATTCGATGATAGCCTTGATCTCGAATGAGCCTTCGATGTTTGGGGGCGTCGGATCCCGCGGACCAGCTTAGTTCGAAGGTGGGGTGGCAAGTGGCCGCAGTAACGAACCGGAGAAGGAAGAGACTCAGGATGAGACATTTTCGTGGTGGCCTGTTGGCCGCGGCCCTTTGCATCGCCGGCGTTTATGGACAGGGTCCGGGCCGGGGTGGAGTGCCGGGCGCGACGGAAGCGCAGACGGCGGCGCTGGGTCGAACGAATGCCGAGCTCGCGAAACCGCTGGAGGCTGCCGGCGCGGCGCGGACGGCGATGATCGCGGCGGCGTTCGCGGAGCCGGGAAATGCGCGGGATTTGTCGGCGAAAGCGGAGTCTTTGCGGGCAGCGGAACTGGCGCTGGCGCAGGCTCGGGCGGAAGCGTTCGCCAAATTGCAGGCTTCGCCCGGGAAACTGGCCGCGAATCAGGTGGCGGCGCTGGCGGCGTCCGCTGGCGGCGGGGGACGCGGCGCGGCGCTGGCGCACGGTTCCATTCCAAACATCACGGAGGCGCAGGTGACGGCGCTCACCCGGCTGACGACGGACGTGATGCCGTTGACGAAAAACGTGGCGAGCGCGCGGACGGCGCTGGGCGCGGCGGCACTGACGGAATCGCCGGATCCGTCGGCGTTGCGCGCGAAGGCGGATGCCGTGGCGGCGGCGGAACTGGCGGTGGCGAAAACGCGGGCGGCGGCATTCGCGAAAATCCAGGCGTCTTCTTTGAAATTGGCGCGAAATCAGGTGGAGAGATTTCTCGAAATGGGCGGGAGTTTCGCGGGAATCGGGTTCACGCAGCCGGACCCGATGCAGTTCGCCGATCGCGAGGGCTTCGTGCCGATCTTCGACGGCGTGAGTCTGAAGGGTTGGGACGGCAATCCGAAGTTCTGGCGCGTGGAGGATCATGCGATTGTCGGCGAATCGACGCCGCAGAATCCCAGCGGAAACAGCTATATCGTGTATCGCGATATGGAGGCGAAGGATTTCACGCTGAAATTCGAGATCAAGGTGGAAGGCAGCGGCGGCAGCGGATTTCAGTACCGCAGCAAGACCGGGCTGCCGTGGCTCGCGAATATCGCGGACAACGTGACGGCGAACGTGGGACCGGTGAATCTGAACTGGATGATGACGGGTCCGCAGGCGGATTTCTGGCCGAGTTCGCGGGACTGGACGGGGCAGTTTTATTCGGAGAATACGCCGATGCGGATCCTGGCGTGGCGCGGTCAGGTGGTGGAAGGCGCGGGGCTGGCGCGGAAACAGCTGATGGGGAATATCGGCGACCGGCAGGCGCTGAACAGCGTGGTGCGCATGAACGACTGGAACGAGTACACGGTGATCGCGCGGGGCGGGACGTGCATGCATATTGTTAACGGACAGCTGATGGCGGTGATGGTGGACGACGATCCGGCGTCGTCGAACAATCAGTCCGGGCTGTTCGGGATCGAAATCGAGGCGACCACGAAGGTTTCCGTGCGCAATATTCTGGTAAAGAAGCTGAATTAAATCACAAATCCGCCGCTCACGTTGAGGCTTTGGCCGGTGATGAAGCGGGCGTCGGGCGAGCAGAGGAACGCGACAACGTCCGCGATGTCTTCCGGCGTGCCGAGACGGCCGAGAGGGTGGCGGATGAGGGCGCGTTCGAGATTGGCGGGGTCGGCCAGGTAGGCGGCGGTCATGTCGGTGGTGATGTAGCCGGGCGCGACGGCGTTGACGAGGATGCGGCGCGGGGCGAGTTCGAGCGCCCAGTTGCGGGTCAGCGAGTCCATGGCGGCTTTCGTTGCCCCGTAGAGGCTGCGTCCGCCGGCCACGCCCGTCCGGCCGGCGACCGAGGAGATGTTGACGATCCGGGCACCGTCGTTCAGCAGCGGCAAGGCGGCCTGCGTGACGAGGAACGGGCCTTTCAGGTTCGTGGCGAGAAGCTCGTCGATCAGTTCCACGGGCGACGAGCCGACAGGCGAGCCTTTCCAGACGCCGGCGTTGTTGATCAGGAGATCGAGACGGCGTCCGGCGAGGGACTGGAAGAGGGCCTCGATTTCGGCGGCGGAGGCGAGATCGGCCTGGACGAGGGTCACCGGGCCATCGATCAGGGCAGCGGTCTCTTCGGCGGCTTCGCGGTTCCGGTGGTAGTGCAGGATAATCGCGGCGCCGTACTTCGCCAGACGAAGGCAGATGGCGCGTCCGATGCCGCGAGAGCCTCCGGTAATCAGCGCCGTGGTTCCGTCGAGTACACCCATACCGACTACGGTACCGGATATTTAGATTCGGGCGGGGCGGGCGGTCATCGTAACAGCAGTGGCTGTACGCGACCTGTTGGTGATTCTCGGAGATCAGCTCGACCGCGAGTCGCCTTTGTTCAGCGGCGCCGATCCGGCTCGCGACTGCATCTGGATGGCGGAAGTACGCGAGGAAGCCACCCATGTCTGGAGCCATAAGGCGCGGATCGCGGTGTTTCTGAGCGCGATGCGTCATTTTCGCGACGAACTGCGGGCGCAGGGCTGGAAGGTGGAGTACCGGGAACTGGACGAGCGCCCGGCGAGCCTGGCGGAGGAGCTTCACGGGGCGATCGGGAGGTTGCGGCCGGAGCGGGTGCGCGTGGTGGAACCGGGCGAATACCGTTTGGAGCAGAGCCTGCGCGCGGTGTGCCCGGAGCTCGATGTTCTGACCGACACGCATTTTCTCTGCACGCGGCAGGGGTTTCGCGAGTACGCCAAAGGGCGCGGGCAGATGCGCCTCGAGTTCTTCTACCGCGAGATGCGGAAGCGGCACGGCGTGCTGATGGACACGGTGATGACCGGCAAACCGGAAGGCGGCGAGTGGAATTATGACGCCGAGAATCGCGGGGCTTTCGGGAAGAAAGGGCCGGGGCTGATACCGGCGGCTTCCGGTCCCCCGCCCGACCTTCTCACGCGGCAAGTGATCGCGCGGGTGGAGGAGATTTTTCCCGGGCATCCGGGTCAGTTGCGTCACTTCGACTTGCCGGTGACGCCCGCCGAGGCCGAACAGGTTCTGGAAGATTTTCTCAGTCACCGCCTGCCGATGTTCGGTGAGTTTCAGGATGCCATGTGGACGGACCAGCCGTGGCTTTATCATTCGCGGCTGTCTGTGGCGCTGAATCTGAAGCTGCTGCATCCGCGCCGCGCGATCACGGCGGCGGAGGAGCGTTACCGCGCCGGAAAGGCGTCGCTCGCGGCGGTGGAAGGCTTCATCCGGCAGATCCTGGGATGGCGGGAGTTCGTCCGCGGGCTTTACTGGCTGCACATGCCCGGCTATCTCGAAATGAATGCTCTGGGCGCCCAGGAAAAGCTGCCGGCGTTTTACTGGACGGGCGAGACGGAGATGCGGTGCCTGCGGGAGGTGGTGGGGCAGACGCTGGAGTATGGGTACGCGCACCACATCCAGAGGCTGATGGTAACGGGGTTGTTCGCGCTGTTGCTGGGCGTGCGGCCGAGGCTGGTGCACGAGTGGTATCTGGCCGTGTACGTGGACGCGGTGGAGTGGGTGGAACTGCCCAACACAATCGGCATGTCGCAGTTCGGGGACGGCGGCATCATGGGGTCCAAGCCGTATGTGGCGAGCGGTAAGTATATCCAGCGGATGAGTAACTACTGCGCGGGATGCCGTTATGATCCGGCGCTTTCGACAGGGCCGAAGGCGTGCCCGTTCACGACGTTGTACTGGGATTTTCTGATGCGCCATGAAGAACGGCTGCGGGCGAATCCGCGCATGATCATGCAGGTGCGGAATATGGATAGATTGCGTCCGGAGCAGAAGGCGCTGATTCAGGTGCAGGCAGAGAGTTTCAGGAGGAGTCTATGAGTCATGTTGCGATTGTTGGCGGGGCCGGAGGGATCGGGTCGGCGCTCGCCCGGAGGTTACGAGCGCGGGGCGATGAGGTGTTGCTGGTGGGGCGGTCGGCGGAGCGATTGCAGGCCCTTGCGAGTGAGCTGAGTTGTGCCTTCGCGGTGGCGGATGCGACACAACCGGAGGCGCTGCAGCAGGTGCTGCGCGGGGCGGGTCCGCTGCAGGGCGTGGTGAATTGCGTGGGCAGCGTGCTGCTGAAACCGGCGCATCTGACCAGTGACAGCGAGTGGGCCTCGACCATCCAGGCGAACCTCACCACGGCATTCCACGTGGTTCGCGCCGGAGTGCGGCTGATGATGGAGACGGGCGGCTCCATCGTGTTGTGTTCGGGGGCGGTGGCGCGGGTGGGTCTGGCGAATCACGAAGCGATCGCGGCGGCGAAAGCGGGCGTGATCGGGCTGACGCTGTCCGCGGCGGCGTCCTATGCGGGGCGAAATATTCGGGTCAACTGCGTGGCGCCGGGGCTGGTGGAAACGCCTCTGACAGCGAAGATCACGTCGCATGAACTGGCGATGAAAGCCTCCCTGGGAATGCATGCGCTGGGGCGCGTGGGAAAGCCGGAGCATGTGGCGTCGGCGATTGCCTGGCTGCTGGATCCGGAGAACGACTGGGTCACCGGGCAGGTGTTCGGGGTGGATGGCGGGCTGGGAACGCTGCGGCCGGCGGGGAAATGAATCAGTGCGTCATCGAATAGATGATGTAATTCGTGGCGATTCTAAGCGCCAGGGCGGAGAACTTTTCGTCGTAAGTGGGCCAGTCCGCGTACTCCCAGGCGTCGCCCAGATCCATGTCGTGGCAGATGGCAACCATTAAGCGGCGCTTGTCATCGTAGATGCCGCGCCAGTGCGGATCGTAGCCGTCGAATTCGTAAGTGCGGCCGCTGCGGAGATACTGCGCGCCGGGCACCTGGTATTTGTCGTCGAGATCGTAGAGGACGTGGAAGATGGAATCGTTCTTCGGGATGTCTTCGACCAGGCGGTCGGGAAAAACGCGCTGCATGGTTTGCATGAAGACGGCCCATTCCTGGGTGCCGTGAAAGTCGTCGCACATGAAGAAGCCACCGCGATCGAAGAATTCGCGCATCTGTTTGACCTGTGAGTCGGTTAATTGCCAGTGGCCGACTTCGACGGCGTAGAGCCACGGGTAGTTGAAGACGTCGTCTTCGTCGTCGAGATCGACAGGCTGTTCGACGGAACGGACGTGGAGGCGCGTGAGACGGCGGACGGCCTGGGCGACGTGGCGGTCGGCCGCGCTGTAGTCGGTGGTCCAGCTGGAGCGGCCCTGTTTCCAGTTGCCGCCGAAGCGCCGGAAGCCGCCGCGGCCGTTGATGGCGCCGGGGTAGGGCGGGTACATGAGGCGCGCGAAAACCCACTCGGTCTTTTCCTGGTAGTCGGGCGGGACTTCGATGTTGTCCTGGCCGGGATACTCGCGCCAGGGCATCTGGCGGGCGAGGGCAGTTCCCATGACAATGGCTGCCGCCGCGACAATCAGCAGAGTTTTTCGCATTCCGCTCACGCGGTCCATTATAGATCCGGGCGGACGAACGCCGGGCGATTTGTCAGCGTTTCGCCAGAGCCTGGACAGCTGTGGGCTCGACTGCGAGCGAGAGGGCCATGGATGCCCAGGCAGTGCCGGCGGCGGAGATCCACTGGTCGTGCTCGTAGGGGAAGCCGCTGTCGAAGTAGGGCTGGATCCAGATGGAGCGCGACATCACGTGCCAGGAGCCGTCGGTCGCCTGGGCGCGGAGCAGGTAGCGGATACCTTTCTGATAAACGGCGTCGGCGGGGCGCATGTTGCCGGCGGTGTTCAGCGCGAACAGAGCCTGGCCGGTCGCGTAGGCGTCGGACAGCATGCCGGGCAACTGATTCCAGCCGCCGTCTTCGCGCTGCGAGGCGGCGAGGGCGCGGGCGGCCTGTTCGGTGGCGGACTTCGAGGCGTTGGCCCAGGCGAGTCCGAGCAACTGGAAAGCCCGTTCCTGCGTGTTCGCGGGCTGCGCTTTTTCGAGCCACGCGGCGGCGCGGGCCAGATCCCGCGCGGTCTCGGCTTTTTCGGCGGGCGGCGCCAGATTCTTCAGGGCGTAGACGGCCAGCGCCGTGGTCTGCAGATCGCCCGTGTTCATGGGCGGGCGGCGGCCTTCGGGGCTCTTCCAGTTGCCTTCGGCGGACTGGTTGGCTTTCAGATACCAGACGGTCGCATCGGTGTACTGGTCTCGCGGGGTGTGGTTCGCGATGCGATCAAACATTTCCCAGCCCATGCTGGTGGGGTTGGCGGCGCCGAAATCCATAATGCGTTCGGGCGTCTCGCCGTTCATGGCTTCGGTGAGCTGGGGAATTTCTTTGGGCGCCGGAATGCCGCGATCGCGCGCGATGGCGGCGGCGGAAGAGGGCAGATCCTGCGCGTGACAGGAGTTGCAGCCGCCGATGCGGATAAAGTTGTGACTCTGTTTTTCGAGAAGCGCGAGAGCTTTCTCCACGGCGTGCGGAATGGATGTTTCGCGACTCGCGACTTCCGGAAGAGGAGCCACGCCGCCGCGCTTGCGTTCGTCGGCGGAGACGCCGATCAGGCGCGCGACTTCGGTGTCACCGCGTTTCGCCGCGAGCGTGCGGGGTGTTTCGCCTTCACCGGTGGCGTTGGTATCGGCGCCTTTGGCGAGAAGAAGTTTCACGATGCCGGCCGGCATCAGTTCGGAGGCCGCTGCATACATCAGGGGCGTGTAGCCGCGGTCGTCGGCAACGTTGACGTTCGCGCCTTTGTCGAGCAGCAGTTTCACGGATTCCTCGACGCCGGCGGTGGCCGCATTGGCGAGGGCGGATTCGTTCTTCTTCGTGAGCGCGTTCCCGTCCGCGCCTTTGTCGAGCAGAAGACGGACCGCCGCGGGATTGCGGCTTCCCGCCGCGCCCATCAGAGCCGTCGCGCCGGTGCCGCTCTTCGCGTTCACGTCCGCTTTCTTTTCGAGCAGCAGGCGCATGGCGTCGACGTTGCCGCGTCCGGAGGCCGCCATCAGAGCGGTCTGGCCGTTCGCGGTAGCGATGGCGGGATCGGCGCCCTTGTCGAGAAGCAGCCGCAGGATGGCGTCGCCGTTGCCGAGCGAGGCGGCCTGGTAGAGCGGCGTGCGGCCATCGGCCTGTTTGGCGTTTACAGAAGCGCCGCGATCGAGTAAGAGCCGGACCTTGGCCTCATCGCGAATCGCCCAGTGCAGGGGCGTGGAGGCGCGGCGGTTTTTCGCGTTCACGTCGGCGCCTTTGTCGAGCAGAAGTCTCATGGTGGCGAGCGAGCCGAAGCCGGCGGCGTGGTGCAGTGGCGTGGAACCCGCGCGGTCTTTGGAGTTGACGAGAGCGGGGTCGGCTTTCAGAAGTTTCTCGACGTCAGCGGCGGCGCCGGAGCGAACGGCGGAGATGAGGGCCGTGACTTTCGGGTCGACGGGAGGCGGCGGGGCTTCCTCTTTGATCTCGGTGCGGAAGTCGGCGCCCTGATCGATCCAGGCTTTCAGGAGCGCGATTTCCTCTTTCGACAGAGGGCCTGTTGGGGGCATTTGCAGGCCGCCATCGCCATTCACGACGCGGCGAATCAGCTTGCTCTCAGCGCTCTTGCCTGGGATGATGACGGGGCCGTAATCGCCGCCGAGCATGGCGTTCTGCCGCTTATCGAGACGCAGGCCGGACTGCTGCACGTCCTCGCCGTGGCAGGAGTGGCAGCGTTGAGCCAGGAGGGGCTGGATCTGCTTTTGGAAGTCCACCCGCGCATCGGCAGATCCGTCGGCGGACGCGGCGAAAGCGGCCACCGGCACACACAGAAGCACAAACGTCGTCACGCGCATCACACCCTCCGGGAACCCGGGCGTTGAGGCGCCGGGTGATGTGATTAGATCCCGGTGAAGCGCCAAAGTCAATGGCTCCGGATTCGGGGCCGGGTTATTTGGTATATACTTCGCGGGCATGAGCCCCCTCAAAATCACCATTGGATTTGCAACCGGCGCAGCGCTGCTGTGCGGCCTCGCTTTGTCCGGCCCGGCAGGCGCGCAAAGCCCGTCCGCCGCAAAGCCTAAGCTTTATAACACGACGAAACAGAAGTTACTCGAAGGCAAGCAGGTGTTCAGTTTCACGCAGTCGAAGGCCGACCCCGCCGCGTACTGCGAAGCCGCGAAACACTACGATTACACCTGGTTCGAAATGCAGCACAGCACGCTGGAGTTCAAAGACGTGGAGGCGATGATCGCGGCCTGTCCGAAGGTGGCCGCCACGCCGATGATCCGGCTGCCGGACGCGCAGGAATGGCATATTCAGCACGCCACGGATATCGGGGCGCTCGGGGTGATCATCCCGACGGTGGACGATGTGGATCGCGCGCGGGAAGGCGTGAAATGGGCGAAGTATCCGCCGTTCGGACGCCGCAGCGCGGGTTCCGGCCAGGCCATGAGCATCTGGGGCGGGTTCGGTCCGTATCGCCAGACCATCAACGACAACATGCTGGTGGCGATCATGATCGAAACGCCCACGGGCGTGGCGAACGCGTTCGATATCGCATCCGTGCCGGGCGTGGATGTGGTGCTGATCGGCAACAACGATCTGAGTTCGTTTTCCGGCTTTAAGCAGAGCGACGATAAGTACGAGCAGCTCATGCAGAAGGTTCATGACGACGTGCTGAAGGCGGGGAAGATTTTCGGCCAGGCCAATGCGGCGCTGTATGCGAAGGGCCACCGGCTGAGCGGCGACGCGAAGTTCTTCCAGAACGGCCCGTCAAACGATGGCTGGCTGCCGCCGGCGCGCAACGGGCAGCGGGTCAATCCGAATGCGCCGCCCCCCGGCGAGACCCCGTAGTTTTTCCGGCGGCGGCTTTTTTCGGCGCCGACTTTTTGGAAGGCGCGGCTTTTTTGGAAGCCTGCCTCGCTTCGTTCTCGGCCACGCGGGCCTTTACCAGCTTCTTCACAAGAGTGGCTGGTAAAGGCTTGTCGAGCGGGAAGCGGATGGTTCCTTTATCCGTGGAATAGTTGCGGAGTTCGTGGCTGAATTCCGCGATAAGCGTCGAATTCATCGGAAAGAAACTGCAGTGGTCGGAGAATGCCGCGTAGCAGACCAGGCCGCCTTTGTATTTGAACGCGGGCATCTGGTAACTGATCGCCTCCGTGGCTTCGGGCGGCACCACGGAACGGATAACCGAACGGATCTTCAGCAATGTGGTGCGGCCCGGTTCGGGAACCTGCGCAAGATATTCGTCTACCGATTTCGCGGCGATCAGCTGCATACCCGAACATATTACAGCTTCAACTGGTCAAAGGGCACCGTCACCGAGCCCAGCGTTCCGGAGGACGCATCGCGCACGACGATGCGAAGCTGAGTAGCCTGCGCCGCTTTTTTCACGAACTTGTGGAAAGTCAGGCCGTCCTTCTGCAGTTTCTGCGCGGATTCCGGCTTCAGCGTGAGCGTGACGGTGTCGTCTTCGCCACTGAACTGCTTGCCGTGCTCGTTTCGCTGAATGAAGAGAAAATCGACGAGGCCATCGCGAAGTTCTCCGTTCAGAGTCAGCCCGATTGCGGCGGGATCCACTTTCACGTAAACATTGAGATCGCCAGGGTGTGCGGCATCGGAAGGCGCTACCTGCACCAGCAAGCCGAGTGCGGAGGAATCGAGCGGACTCCAGACGGCATCCCGCAGTTCGACGCGGCGGGCCTTCACGTCCTGCGGCTTCTCTTCGGTATCGAAGTAGCCTTTGCGGGAACGAATACTCAGACCGGCCACGCTTGTCTTCACCTGGAGCTTGTGGAATTTCCCGTCGTGATCGCCGTCCGACGGATAAAAGCCGAGCGTGTAGGTGAGAGAAGAGTCGTCCACGGCGTCACGGATGGCGCTGGCCAGATCGTTGGTGTTGTAGTACGCGCGCCCGCCGGTGCGGTCCGCCAGCAGAGACATGGTTTGCTGGTGTTCGACGATGGGGCCCATGGAGAGTTTGGGCGCCAGATCGATCTTGCGGTTTGCCGCGCTGAACTGCGCGGGAGCGACCAGGCCGCGCGCGTCCACCGGATAGATGGCGACATTGCCGTCGTTCAGCGCATTCACCGTTCGTTCCACTTCGGGGCCGAAGGTGCGCTGCTGGCGCGAGGGATCGTGCATGGCCTCGATACTTTCGAAACCGATCTGGAGAGGAAAGCCGCCCGACACCCAGATCAGATTCTTGCGGCCGGGCAGGCTGGTGAGGTGATTGGCGATGAATTCGATGGCGTGGAGCGTGCCCTGCACGCGGTTGATCGTGTAGAAATCCGCCTCCTGGCCACTGGCGCCACCGGCGCCGCGCATCCAGGAATCGAGTTGCCCGTTGTCGCCGGAGTCGAAGGAGTTTTCAGCCACGGTGGTTTCGGGCAGCGCGGAGCCCGTGTATTTCGCGAGTTTGCGGAGAAGATCGGAGGAATCCGTGGTGAAGTCGTGCAGGACGCGCAGACCGCGGCCCAAAACGTAAATGGCCACACGATCTTCCGCGTGGATGGTTTTCAGGTATTTCACTACCTGCTGTTTCGCCCATGCCTGGTCCTGATATTTGGTGTTCAGTTCGTCAATCAGAATTACGGTCACGCCCGCGGGCACTTCGCTTTTCTGCTGAAGGCGGTTGGTGAAAACGTTGGGCGCAAGTTTGGGGGCCTGCGGCAGGACGGCGTTGGAGTCCATCGAAAAGACCGAGACGGGGCGCGGCTTGCCGTTATCGAGGATGGTGAAATCTTCTTTCTTCAGATCCCTGACGGGCTGGCCATGTTTGTCGTGGACAACGACATTCATCTGGATAAGGCGCGTGGTGGATTTCAGGACAACTTCGGGCTGTTGAGCGGCGGAGCCGAGCGAAATGATACCGATAAGGAAAAGTGTGCGACGGAGCATTGGCGCCTCTGACCCAGCAAACACGGGGCCGACGGAAAAGTCGTTAAGCGGTCAGCAGCGGGCGGCGGCGTGGGAGTCGTCGGCGTGGTACGAACTGCGCACCAGCGGGCCGGCTTCCACGTGAGCGAAGCCCATCCGCATGCCGGCGCGTTTCAGGTCGTCGAACTCGGCGGGCGGTACATAACGCACAATCGGCAGGTGCTTCGGAGAGGGGCGGAGGTACTGGCCGAGAGTCAGGATATCCACTTTGTGGTCGCGCAAATCCTGCATGACCTGGAGCACTTCTTCTTGTAATTCTCCCAGGCCGAGCATGAGTCCGGACTTTACCGGCGTTTCGGGGCGGAGTTCCTTCGCCCATGACAGCATGTCCAGCGAACGTTCGTAACGCGCGCCGAGCCGGACCTGCCGATAAAGGCGCGGAACGGTTTCGGTGTTGTGGTTCAGGACGTCGGGGCCGGCATCCATCACAATTTTCATGGCGTCGCGATTGCCCTGGAAATCCGGCACCAGAACTTCGATTTTGCAGCCAGGGATGCGATCGCGGATCGCGCGAATGGTTTTGGCGAAGAGTTCGGCGCCACCGTCCTTGCGGTCATCGCGATTGACGCTGGTGACCACGGCATAATCGAGGCCCATCAGCGACACGGCCTCGGCGACGCGGCGAGGCTCATCGTAATCGACCGGCAGCGGGCCGCCTTTCTGCACGGCGCAAAAGCCGCAGCGCCGGGTGCAGACGTTCCCGAGAATCATGAACGTGGCGGTGCGGCGGTTCCAGCATTCGCCGACGTTCGGACAGGCGGCACTCTCACAGACCGTGTGGAGGCGGAGATCGGAGATTAACGTCTTGAGATCCCGGTAATTTTGCCCCACCGGAGCGGGCGCGCGGAGCCAGGAGGGACGCTGCGGCGCTGACGGTTGAATAGTGAGCATCACTTCCTCAATTGTAACTTCCCGGCGTCCGGTCGGTGTGCGCGAGCACGCAGCGCGGTGGGGCCGCATGCCATGTGCCACAATAGTGAAACGTAATCCCCATGTCCAATTCCATTACGTCGCTTCGCGAGGAAGACGTACGCGAACAGGAAGGGCAGACTCCGCCTGAAGCGGAGAGTTCTTTCGGCGACATCCTCAACCAGTTCGAACAGAGTCACACGCACGAGGCACCCGGCGAAAAGGGTGTCGAAGCCACAGTTGTCACAGTAAGCGCCGATAAGGTGTTTTTCGACATTGGCCAGAAGACCGAAGGGGTCTTGCCGGCTACGGTCCTGCGCGATGAGAAAGGTCTCATCGAAGTCAGGCCGGGAGATGTCGTGCAGGTTGCTGTCAACGGGCGAAATGAAGAGGGCTACTTCGAGCTTTCGCTGATCCGCGTGGAACGGCCGAAGGACTGGTCGGGCCTGCAGAAAGCGTTTGACGAGAAACTGACGATTGCCGGTGTCGTTACACAGGTAATCAAAGGTGGCCTTTCCGTCGATATCGGGATGAGAGCGTTCATGCCGGCGTCGCGCAGCGGTGCGCGCGATGTGCCGGAGATGCAGACGCTGGTCGGGCAGGAAATTTCCTGCCGGATTATCAAACTCGATACCGAAAAAGAAGATATTGTCGTCGATCGGCGCGTGGTTCTGGAAGAAGAACGCGCGAAAGCCAAGGAATCCAGATTTTCCGAACTGCAGGCGGGCACGGTGGTGCACGGCACGGTTCGGAGTTTGCTGGATTACGGCGCTTTTATCGATATCGGAGGCGTGGATGGCATGCTGCACGTGGCGGATATTTCGCACGGGCGTGTCAACAAGCCGGGCGACGTACTCACGGTCGGTCAGGAACTGGATGTCAAGATCCTCAAGGTGGACGCGGGCAAGAAGCGCGTTTCGCTGGGTCTGAAGCAACTGGCGCCGGATCCCTGGACCACGGCATCGGAGAAGTACAATACGGGCGACCGGGTCAAAGGGACAGTGGCGCGGGTGACCGATTTCGGCGCCTTCGTGGAACTGGAGCCGGGTCTCGACGGGCTGATTCATCTTTCGGAGATGTCCTGGTCGAAGAAGGTTCGCAAGCCGGGCGACATGCTGAAACCGGGCGATACGGTGGATGTGGTGGTGCTGGCGGTGAATCCGGCCGATAAGCGCATTTCGCTGGGCCTGAAGCAGGCGCTGGGCGATCCGTGGGAAGAGGTCGAGAAGAAGTACGCGGTCGGGGCCATTGTGGAAGGTCCGGTGACGCAACTCAAGCAGTTCGGCGCTTTTGTTCAGGTGACCGAAGAGGTCGAAGGCATGATTCATGTCGGCGACATTGTGCATGAGAAGCGTATCAACCATCCGCAGGATGAGCTGAAAGTGGGCCAGGTGGTGCGCGCGGTCGTGCTCGAAAACGATCGCGAGAAGCGCCGTCTGCGTCTGGGTCTGAAGCAACTGCAGCCGACTTCGCTCGATGAGTACATCGCCGAGCACAAGGAAGGCGAAGTGGTGACCGGGCGCGTGGCCGACGTGAAGGGTAATCGCGTGACGGTGGAACTGGGCGAAGGCGTTTCGGCGCACTTCAACATGGCGCAGGCGGAGCAGAAACAGGAGCAGCGGGTGGCTTCGGTGGATGTTTCGGCGCTTTCTTCCATGCTGGCCAGCAAGTGGAAAGGCGCGGGCGGCGGCGGAGCGCAGGCGGGGGCAGACCCCGGGCCGCGGCGGGAAGTTCCGAAGACCGGCCAGGTACGCAGCTTCAAAATCACGAAGCTGGACGCGGAAAAGAAGAAAATCGAGATCGAGATCGTCGGTTAAGATTGGCGAAGTAAGTGGAAAAGGCGGCCGGTGTCTTCGACACGGGCCGCCTTTTTTGCGTTCTAGCGGACGTTTACCGGACGGGCAGATTTTGCTTCTTCAGGAACTGCTTGATGGCGGCGTAAACTTTGACGTTTTCTTCGGCGGAGAAACCGCCGTGTTTGCCGCCGGGCACGGTGAAGAAGTCGTTGGGCACACCGGCTTTGTCCAGAGCCGCTTTCAGGCGGATGCTGTGCTGGTAGGGCACGGTGGGATCCGCATCGCCGTGAATCATCAGGACGGGCGGCACGCCGGGACGCACGTATTCGAGCGGCGAGAGGCGTTTCGCGGTTTCCGCGCGCGCGGGAGAAGAGCCCAGCCACTGCACGGCGTAGTTACGGAGATTCGGGCCGTCCAGCAGATCGTTTACGTCGGTGATCCCGTACCAGTCGACAATCGCGGCTACTTTCGGGAGCGGCACACCGGGACACTCCCGGTCCAGCCCGGCGCTTTCCGGAATCATGCCGGTTGTCAGCGCCAGGTGGCCGCCGGCGGAGTCGCCCGTGAGCACCAGACGATTCACATCGATGTGGTGAGCCTTGGCGTTGGCCGCGACCCAGCGCAGCGCGCAAAGACAATCTTCCACGGCGGCGGGCGCTTCGGATACTCTCGCCAGCCGGTATTCCACATTCACGACATTCCAGCCCATTTCGAGATAAGGCAGGACTTTATTGAAGCCGGCCTCTTTGGTGCCGCCGGTCCAGCCGCCGCCGTGGATGTAGATCAGGGTCGGCTGCGCGTCGGGCACGTCCCGACGCTCGTACAGGTCGAGCTTATTTTCGTAATTGTTCGCCACCAGGTAGGTGATGTTGGGCTGGGTCGCGTAGTGGTTCGCGAATTCGGCGGTCCAGTTCGGAGACTGAGCGGCGGCAAGAGTTTCCAGCACCAGGAGCAGCAGAGTGGATTTCATAGGATTGAGATCCATTCTATGCCGATGGCCTTTCAGGCTCCCGGCGAATACTGTCCGAACAGTTCTTCCACACTCTTCACATCGAACAGCCGTTCACTAAGCTCTTCCAACTCGGTGGTGGACCGGTTTGCGAGGAGCGCGGTCGCCCACTCGGGCGCCGAACCGAACTTCTTGATCATCATCCGGCGCAGCATCGCCAGTGCTTCCTGTTCGCGGCCTTCTTCACGGCCTTCTTCACGGCCTCTCTCGAGACCCTGCCGGATGGCAGGCCCGAACAGCCGGTGATTCATGATGTCGTTCAAAACGGGCACTTGACTCGCCTTCTCCCCCGCATATTCTTCCATCCCCCGCAGTCCCGCCAGGATGAGGAACCCTTTCAGAGCGATCTCGCGCTGCTCGGGCTCGGAATCCGCGATTCTCGTCAGAATCTGCTGTACCGCGGCCTTTCGGTTCCGCAGCCGCGTCAGGATCGCAATCACATTATCGCTCAGATGCGGACTGGCCAGCAGCGGTTCGCCATCGAGGTCCCGGATGTCGATGGCATCATAGCTGAACCGCAGACGCTCTCCCTCCAGCGCGGAACTCATCCGCATGGCGGGCTCACCGACGTACACCAGAATCTGGCGCGGAAAACGGCCGAAACGCCGGCAGACGCGAACGCTGTACTCCAGCATTCGCAGCGCCATGTTCGCGTCGTTGCTGCTCTGTAGTTCGATGTGAACAAGGCCGCCTTCCGCGGTTTCACCCAGCAAATCCACGCGCGTCTGCTGCACCTCCGGCAGTTCCACGTTGAGCCAGCGCTCGATCTTCACTCCTGTGAGAGCTTGCGTCGCCTTCGCCGCGGGTTCCTGCAGAATCAGTTTCAGCGTGACATCGTATTCCTGCATGGCCGGGCGTTTTATGCAGAAGGCAGCGGCCCGCGATTGATCATGAAGGTCGCGGTGGATTCGAAGAACGTCCGCAGCACGGTATCGACGCCGGCCGGCAGAGCGGTCTCTTCGAGAGCTTTGTTCATGATCTGCATCCAGCGGTCGCGCGCGGCGGCAGTGACCGGAAAGGGCGCATGGCGCATGCGAAGCCGGGGATGTCCCCGTTGTTCCAGATAGCGGGGCGGGCCGCCAAAGCGGAAGATCAGAAATTCCCGGAGGCGGTCTTCGGCGCCCTGCATATCGGCCGGCGGGTACATGGGGCCGAGAATGTCGTCCCCCGGCACTTGCCGGTAAAAGGCGGCGATCAGACGGTGAAAGCCGTCTTCGCCGATCAGCGAGTAAACATCCTGGTCATCGGGGAGCACAGCGTTATGGTACTCCGGCGATAATGAAGCTGAGCCCGCGCGGCGCCATGGATTTCGCTCAGGACCTGAAATCGCAGATCGACATTGTTCGGGTGATCTCGGACTACGTGCCCCGGCTGCGCCGTTTCGGCAACCGCTACTCCGGACTGTGCCCGTTCCACAACGAGAAGACGCCTTCGTTCTCCATCTACGCCGAGCACCAGTTTTACAAGTGCTACGGGTGCGATGCGAAGGGCGACGTGTTCAACTTCGTCATGACCATCGAAGGTCTGACGTTCTGGGAAGCGCTCAAAAAACTCGCCGAGCAGCACGGGATTCCGCTGCCGAAGCAGTCCCAGGCGAGCGACGACAAGACGCGGCTGCGCGCGGCGCTGTACGAGATCCATGAGATTGCCGCCGCGCATTTTCAGGCGAATCTGGGAGCCAACAACGCGGCGCCGGTCCGCGCGTACCTGAAACAGCGAGGCGTGACCCAGGATTCCGCGGAGCAGTTTCAGCTGGGTCTTTCCGATAAGACCGGCCGGACGCTGCTGCGATTGCTGGAACAGCGGGGCTTCAAGCCGGATCAGATGGTGCCCTCCGGTCTGATCGGGCGGGGAGAAGACGGGTCTCTGTATGATCGTTTTCGCAACCGCGTGATGTTTCCGATTCACAGCGAATCGGGCAAGATCATTGCGTTCGGCGGGCGCGCTCTCGATCCGGAGGACAAAGCCAAGTACATCAACTCTATCGAGACGGAGATCTACAAAAAAGGCAGTGTTCTTTATAATCTGAACCGCGCGAAACTGGCGGCGAGCAAGCAGGACCGGATCGTTCTGGTGGAAGGCTACATGGACGTGATCGGGGCGGCGCAGGCGGGGGTGACCGAAGTGGTCGCGTCCTGCGGCACGGCGCTGACGACGGAACAGATCCGGGCGATGAAGCGGCATTCGCAGAATCTACACCTGAATTTCGATCCGGACGCGGCGGGCGCGAAGGCTTCGGAGCGCTCGATTTCGCTGCTGCTCGATGAGAACATGCACGTCCGGATGGTGGAACTGGAGGGCGGCCTCGACCCCGACGAGTTCTGTAAAGAGCACGGCGCCGACGTGTACCGGGCCCGCGTGGCCGGCGCGAAAGACTACTTCTACTGGCTTGCCGACCGCGCGCGGGCGCGCTACAACATGCGGGAGCCGCAGGGCCGAATCGAAGTCTTTCAGTTCCTGCTGCCCGCGATTCAGACACTGAACGACAAGCTGAAGCGGGCGGCGGTGGCGAGCGATCTGGCGTCCTACCTCGGGGTGGATTCGGGCAGCGTGCTGGAGCAGTTCCGCAAGATGGCGGCGGACCGCGTGGAGAGGAATATCGCGCCCGCGCAGGCCGATCCCGCCAAAGCCACCGACCGCATCCTGCTGCCTCTGCTGCTGAGCAACGCGGACGCGCGCGGGGAACTGATCGGGGGGCTTCGCGAGATCGCCGCCCTGCAACAGGGGCCCACCGCGAAAATCTACGCCACGCTCATGGCGATGCACGAAGCGGGAGATCCCATCGGTTTTAACTCCGTGCATGAACGGCTTGCTCCGGAAGATCAGGAACGACTGGCTTCGATTGTTCTCGATCCCGCCGCGGTCCCCGATTCCGGCGAAGACGGCGCCGGGCTGGAGAACGGGCGCGCCTGCCTCAATGCCCTGCTCCGCGACGAACGCGAGGCCCGCCGGCGCGAACTGAAGGTCCGGATCCGGCAGGCCGAGCGCGAGGGGCGCATGCAGGATGCGCTTCGTCTCATGTCCGAGCTCGGTGAGTAAGTTCACTCCCCACAAAATTTTCTGAGAATTTCTGTCCTGTAACGCCTCGATATTTCGCATCACCAGGTAGATAGTTAGTGGTAAGAGACGAGGGCTTCTTCCTGTGCCGGACGATCAATTCGAAGTAGTGGATCCACTCGCCAGAGTCAGCAAAGAGAACGGTTTCATTCTCTTTAACGATTCGATGGATCTGATAACGGCCGAGTTGGAGGAACTGCCTCTCGACGGGGTTGTCGAGGAGAAGCCGGACGAGCGGCGATTCGACGACGTGGAAGAACTCTACGACGCCGATCCGTTCGACCGGACTCACGATCCCGTCCGTTTGTACCTGCGGGAAATGGGCGCGGTGCCGCTGCTCAAACGGGAGGGAGAGGTCGAAATCGCCCGCCGTATCGAACGTGGCCAGACGAAAGTGCGGCGGATTCTGTCCCGCTGCCCGGTGGCCGTGCAGCGCCTGATCGACCTGGGCGAAGAGGTCCGTTGCGGCACGGCCTCGGTGCGGGACATTCTCCAGTTCAACGACCCGATTCCGAGCGATGAACTCTTCGACGCGGGGATGAAACAGTTGCTTTCCGTGTGCGAGGAACTCTCGCTGCTGCGCCGGCGGTTTTTGCAGCAGAAGCAGAAACTGGTTGCGGTCCCGCGGCAGAGCAAGCCGAAGCAGAACCGCCGCCTGCGGTGGGAACTGGGCCGGCTGGCGGTGGAGATTTCCCGGATTTCCTGTGGCCTGGGGTTGCAGACAGCAGTGATTCGCGACCTGATCGGAAAACTGCGCCAGGCGGCGGATGAGGCGCGCGCGCTCGACCAGCAGATTGCCCGGAATCAGAAAGCGATCGATGCGGGCGGTTGCCCGGTGGACGCCATGCGGGAACTCCGGCGGGAGCAACGGCAACTGGCGCAAACGCTGCAGGAACTGGAGATCCGGTACGGGTCGACCACGGCGGAACTGCGGCGCGCTTCCGAACAGGTCTGCCGCTGGGACTCGCAGGCGGAATACGCCCGGCAGGAGCTGATCGAGGCGAACCTGCGGCTGGTGGTGAGCATCGCCAAGCGCTACAACAACCGGGGACTGCAGTTCCTCGATCTGATTCAGGAAGGCAATATTGGCCTGATGCGGGCGGTGGAGAAGTTCGAATACCGGCGCGGTTACAAGTTTTCCACTTACGCCACGTGGTGGGTCCGGCAGGCGATTACGCGCGCGATTGCGGATCAGGCGCGCATCATCCGGATTCCGGTCCACATGATCGAGACCATCAACAAGCTGATCCGGACCTCACGGTCTCTGGTGCAGGAACTCGGCCGCGAGCCGACGAATGAGGAACTGGCGGACCGGATGGAACTGCCGGTGCAGAAAGTCCGCAAAGTGAAGCTCATCGCGCAGGAGCCGGTTTCGCTGGAGACGCCGGTCGGGGAAGAGGACGAATCGCATCTGGGCGACTTCATCGTGGACCAGGCGCATGTTTCCGCGTCCGAGCAGATGATTAACGTGAATCTGCACGAGCAGACCGCGGAAGTGCTGAAGAGCCTTTCGCCGCGTGAAGAAAAGATTATCCGGTTGCGTTTCGGTCTGGAGGACGGCAGCGAACACACGCTCGAAGAAGTGGGCCAGAACTTCAGCGTGACGCGGGAGCGGATCCGGCAGATCGAGGCCAAGGCGCTGCGCAAGCTGCGTCATCCCAGCCGCAGTTTCCGGCTGAAGACTTTCCTCGAAGAAGTGTAAAGCCCGTCAGGGCTTGGCGCGTGCGGCCAGAATCCGGACGGCTTCGGGCAGGTCGAAACGTCCGGCCGGAATGGCGGGATTCCACTCGACTTTGTCGAAATGCATGGTCATGACCTGGCTCATGGCCTTTTGGGTCATGGAGAACGGGACCAGGACGCCTCCGACGGTCCGGTAGTCTCCCAGCAGCGCATCCACGGGAATTTCGCCGAGCGCGCTGGCGATGGTCTGGGTCATACGCACCAGCAGGCTGGTGGTTTTGTCGAAATAGAAGATCTCGGGCTTGCCTTCTTTCGGGAGCATTTGCACCTTCCAGGCGGGCTTGCCTTCGACGTCTTCCTCGCCCAGGGTGGTGGCCTCTTTGTAATCGTCGCGCCAGGAGTTCAGCAGGCCCAGTTTCGAGGCGCGCACGGTGGCGGATTTTTCTTCGCCCTCTTTGATGCGCGCGCCGGTCAGGGCGTTCACTTCCCAGGCGGTTTCACCGTCGAACCCCTCTTCCACCTTGCCAATGCCCGGCAACTCGATAGACGTGTACGTCTTTTCGCCCTGCTGATAGACGGCTACCGGGCCGCTCAGGTTGTGGCCGACCATTTCAACAGTGCCGGTCATGATGGCGCTCTTGACCCTGGCGAACGCCTGGGCGCCACCGCTTTTGGCGAGGCTGCGCGCCAGAATACTCTCGCCGGAGGGCAGGTTGGCGGCGGTGAGCGAAAACGCAGTCAGAAACAGGGCGGGAAGGAGTCTCATCGGAAACCTCATCTTAACGCCTGATTCGGGCGCCCGTGCGGGAGAAGTTCCAAATTGGTGGCGGCCACCGGACGTGAGGGTGTGAGGGACTCGGAAACGTCCGGTGGTCCGCGTACTTCTGTCCGGTATTGATGGCGGGCTCGGGGTTAGTTCCCGGAATTATTTCGAAAACCCGACGTATTGCACTTCTTCTTCGAGCGGCATGCCCCAGCGGTCTTCGACGCGCCGCTTCAGTTCGGAAATGATGGCCGTCAGTTCGCGCGCGGTGCCGTTTCCGGCGTTGTAGATCAGGTTGGCGTGGTAGTCGGCGACGTGGATATCACCCTGCTGCATGCCCTTGGCGCCCACCTGTTCGAGGAACCAGGCGGAGGGAACCTTCCCTTCGATCACGACGCTGGCCGGCACCTGTTCGGCGACGTTCCGGGGAAGACCGGCGAAAAGGTAGTTCTTGAAGATGCTGCCGGCGCACTTCATGGTGGGCGGGTATTTTTTGTTCCGAACGGTGAGGATTCGGTCCGCCGCGGAACGTAACTCCGCCGCGTCGCCGTTTTCGAGCGTCAGATCCGCGGAAATGATGATCCAGTCCTTATGGCGCTTGAAGACGCTTTCCCGGTACTGAAAGCCGCACTCCGCGTTGTCGAAAGTTCGGGTGCCGGCGCCGTCGAAGAAACGAACGGTGTGGATCCGTTCCGCGATGGCGTGCCCGTAGGCGCCGGCATTGCCATAAATAGCCGCGCCAACCGAACCGGGGATGCCGGTCATGGTTTCGAGGCCGCGCAGGCCGAGGTCAACGGTGAAATCGACCAGGGTCTGGAGGGTGGCGCCGCTTTCGGCATAAATGGAGACGCCCTCCGCGTGGATTTCATGATTGATAAGCTTGAGGACCACTCCGCGGAAGCCTTCGTCGGCCACGATGAGATTGGTGCCTCCGCCGATCACGACCGTGTCGAGACCGCTGGCTTTGGCGAGTTGCAGAGCCTGCGCGAACCGTTCGGGATCGCCGGCTTCGACGAAGAGATCGGCCGGTCCGCCGATGCCGAAACGCGTGTAGCGGGAGAGCGGCGCATCCCGCAGCACCGTGAGGCCCGGAAGAGCGTTCAGAGTTTCGAAAACCTCGGCTTCAACGGTCTTCCCGGCGAGAGGCATTGGTCTCATTATAGGGATATGGCCAGCAAAAGTACGTTCAAGGGGTTTCCGCCGGAAGGCATGGAGTTTCTGCGCGATTTGAAGGAAAATAACGACCGCGAATGGTTCACTCCGCGCAAGGCGGTCTACCAGGAAAAGGTCCAGGAGCCCATGCTGGAACTGGTGAGCGCGGTGCATGCGGAGATGCTGCGCTTCGCGCCGGCTTATGTGGGCGAACCGAAGAAATGCGTCTTCCGCATCTATCGCGATACGCGGTTTGCGAAGGATAAAACACCGTATAAGACGCACGTCGCGGCGGCGATGTGGCGCGGCGGCGCGGACAAGAATACCGGCTCCGGGTACTATTTTTCGATCTCGCCCGAAGCCCTGGAGATCGGCGGCGGTTTGTACAGTCCGGAACCGGATGCTTTGCTGGCCGTGCGGCGGCATATTGCGGACCATGCTGTGGACTTCCGAAAGACTTTCGAGACAGCCGCGGTGCGGAAACTGATGGGCGACCTGCATGGCGAGAGTTCGTCGCGGGCGCCGAAGGGCTTCGATCCGGAGCATCCGGCGATGGATCTGCTCAAGCGCAAGCACTACGTGCTGATGAAGAGCGCGGATCCCGCTCTGGCCACAACGCCGAAGCTGCTGCCGGAGATCGTCAAACGGTTCGAGGCAATGGCGCCGTTCGTCGATTTCCTCAACCAGCCGCTCGCGGACCGGGCCAAACAGCCGCTGCTCTGATAACCTGGAATCAGCAGGCCCGCTCGAATCACATGGAATTAGTTAAAAACTGGTACGGACGCCGCATGCAGGCCTGGGAGCACGAACTCGCGTTCCGCTCGACGGATCGCGTGGTTCGCCCGTTCGACTGGGGCACGGAATGGGCGGAGCGCTGGCCGGTCCAGTCGGCGGAGACGGATCCGGAAACAAAGCTGATCGAACTAAACCGGTTGGCGATGGCGGACAGCGATGCCTTCTTCGCCTACCGGGCGCCGGACGATTTCCGGTTCAACGGGGAAGAGGTGCAGTTTAAGTCCGCCGTGGAGACGCCTTATCCGGAAAATAATGTGGTTCATGCGCGGTATTTCCCGGCCAAACCGCGTTTCCGGCGGGGGAAGAAGGCCGTGGTGCTGCTGCCGCACTGGAATTCGAGCGCCGGGCAGCATGTGGCGTTGTGCCGCGGAATCGCGGAACTCGGCATTACCGTGCTGCGCCTGAGCCTGCCCTACCACGACCGGCGCATGCCTCCGGAACTCACGCGGGCCGATTACGCGGTGTCGGCCAATATCGGGCGCACCATCGACGCGACCCGGCAGGCGGTGATCGATGTGCGTTCCTGCTTCGACTGGCTGCAGAGCAAGGGTTACGAAGATCTGGGCGTGGTGGGGACGAGCCTCGGTTCCTGCTATGCGTTCCTCGCAAGCGCGCATGACAAGCGTATCAAGGTGAACGTCTTCAACCACTGCTCCACGTATTTCGGAGACGTGGTCTGGAGCGGGCTTTCCACGCGGCACATCCGGCAGGGCATCGAAGACGAGATCAGCCTGGAACGGCTTCGCAAGGTTTGGGATTGCGTGAGCCCGGTGCACTACATGGACAAGTACGCGGATCACGGGAAGCGTTCTTTTTTCCTGTACGCGACGTACGACACGACGTTTCCCCTGGAGTTGTCGCGCCGCATTGTGGAGCATATCCAGCGCCGGGGCGCCGCGCAGAAACTGGTGGTGATGCCGTGCGGGCACTACACGCTGGGCGAGTCGCCATTCAAGTTCATCGCCGGCTACCAGATCTGTTCTTTTCTGAAGCGGAATTTATAGTCCGGCGAGCCGGTTCAGCACGAAATCGACGACGGTCAGCAGGATGGAGCCCAGCACCGCGGGCAGACAGCCGTTCACGCGAAAGCCGGACACCATTTCGGAAGCGAGTTTCAGCATCAGGCCGTTAATGAGGAAGTAAACAAGGCCCAGCGTCAGGAAGATAAAGGGCAGCAGAATGATCTTCAGGATCAGGCCCAGAACGGCGCTGACGAGCCCGATCACGGCAGCCGCAATGAAAGCGGAGCCGAAGCTGTCCACCTGAATACCGGGCAGAATCTGCGCGACGATCAACAGGGAAACCGCTTTCAGAAGCCAGTGAATGAGCCAGTGACGCATGGACCCTCATCATAACCGAGGATGACAACCGAGGAAAGGGAAACGATCGGGCTTATTTCGCGATGCTGGGAACGCCGGTCAGGCCGGAGTGCGAACTGAGATACCGATCATACAAGTGCTGCACCACATAGAGTGAGCAGCCCGCCAGAACGGCCGCTACCGCGTTGACCATCAGCACGCTCACGGCGGTGACCAGGAAGGCGCTCGCATCCACGTTGCGCATTTTCGGAAGGCGGCGCCAAGTGCTGACATCCAGGAGACAAAGTCCCATCCAGGCCGTGACGCCCGCCAGTGCCGCCAGCGGAATGTGGGCGAGAGCGCCCGACCCGAGGCTGACCAGCGCGAAAAGAAAGACGGCGTGCATGATGTTGGAAAGCCGCGTGGTGCCGCCGCAACGAACGTTCGCCACGCTGCGGGCCGGGATGCCGACACTCATCGGCGCGCCGAAGATTCCGGCAGCCAGATTGGCAATCCCGTAGGCGCCAAGTTCCGCATCGGCGTCGGCGCTCTTGTGGTGATTGTGGCGGCCGCGGAAATGCTCCACGGCCCGGGAAGTCAGAAGAATATTGATCGACGCGACAAAGGCCAGAGTCAGGCCGGTGGGAATGACGCTGAGAACATCCTGAGGAGTCCAGGAGAAACCGATGAAGGGAGGGAGCGTCAGCTGCAGCGACCCGACTTCGGGCTCATGCAGGCGGAAGAAATAAGCGGCTAGCCCCGCGAATGCAACGCCGACAAGGGGAGCGGGAACCCGGGGCGTCCAGCGCATCACCAGCGCCGCCGTGATAATCACGATACCGCCCAGAAGCAGCGGGGCGAAACGGAGCGAGGGAATTTCCCCCAGAACCGTGGCCAGTTGCACCAGAGAGTTGGCACCGCCGGGCGCTTTCACGCCCAGTAAGACGTTTAGCTGCGAGATAAACATGATGCCGCCGATGCCGGCGGAGAAGCCTGCCACCACGGTGGGCGGCACCTTCGAAACATAACGTCCCAGCCGCATGACGCAAAACACCATCATGAAGACGGACGCGACAATGGAAACCTTCGCGGCCCCGCCAATGCCCTGGGATCGGACCGCGTTGGCAATAAACGGAACGGTCGCGCTGGCCGTGCCGCCAATCAGCACGGGATTCCTTCCCAGCAGCGCGGTAATGGGCGCCGTCAGAATGGAAGTGACCACGCCCAGAATGGGCGGCAGGTGCATCAGCGCGGCCATCGAAAGGCCGTAAGGCAGGGCAATGAGAGCCGCGATCAGGCCTCCCGCGCAATCTCCCACGAAGCGTTCCCAGTTGTACTTGCCTCGGGTGCGGAGTAGTTTTGCGCGGAGCATCAATCGGGGTCCCTTCGCCCTGCCCTGGTCTTCTTTTTACGCCATCACTTTCAGGAACGCCGCCTGGAAGCGCTTCATTTCTTCGGCGGTTCCAACGGTGACGCGCACGTGATTCGGCCAAGCCGGCCAGACGCGACCGATGTAGATCTTCTCTTTGCGCATCGCGCTGACGATGTTGTTGCCGGGCTGTTTCACGTCGATCATGAAGCAGTTCGACACGGAGGGCACGTAGGTGAACTTGTTCTTTTCGAGGAACTCGAAGGTATCATTGCGGACGTTGCCGATGAGCTTGCGGCGTTCCGGAATGAGGTTCTTTTCCGCGAGGCTGGTGCTGGCCGCGGCCATACCGGTGATGGGGAGCATGCCGGCGCTGAAGCCCGCGAGCTTGTCGAGCAGGTCCGGACGGGCGATCGCGGCGCCGGCGCGGAGGCCAGCCATACCGTAGATCTTCGAGAAGGTGCGGAGGACGACGACATCTTTGTCCTGCGCGACGAGGTCGGTGTTGAACGGCGCTTCCGAGATGTGGGTGTACGCTTCGTCCACCATCACGATGGAACCCTTCGGCTTGTTCGCGACCAGCCACTCGATTTCCGATTTCGGGGTCAGCGTGCCGGTGGGGTTGTTCGGATTGCAGATGTAGAAGAGACCGGCATTCGGGCCGCCCGCCTTCAGCATCGCTTTCACGTCGTGACGATAATCGGAGGTCAGGGGCACGCGGATCGTTTTGGCGCCAATGAACTGCGCCGCGCGGCCACCCGCTTCATAACCGGGATCCGCCATGACGAGCGGCTTTTCCGGCGAGGTGAAAGCGAGCACGGCCTGGTGCAGCGGGCCGCTCGAACCGGGGTAGATCCGGATGTAGCTTTCTTTGACGCCTTCCTGCTGGGAAAGGAGTTTCACGACCTTGTCGGTCTCACCATACATGTAGCGGCCGCCCTGCGAAATGATCTTCGCGACGGCTTCGCGGGCTGCCATGGAGGGGCCCAGCGGGTTTTCGTTCGCATTGATGAGGACGGCGTCGGCGGGAACGTTGTCGACCTTCGACAACTGCGCGAGCGCAGACTCGTTATAGAAGGGAAGAGACGCGCCGGCGGTTACCATGGCGGCGATCTTGCCGAGATTGCGGCGGGTAAAACCGCGCGTCAGGAATTCTTTCTGCTCTTGTGTGGTGAGTGACACGTATGGGTCTCCTTTTGATGAACTCGCGCAAAACGGACTCGCCCGTCGCGGCCAGGTCCGCCGAGTTCCCCTTTCGTTCGCCGCCGCGACGGGCGGCCTTTGCGCTTTCGTGCAAAGTGGACGCGAAAATCATATCGAAGCGAAGGCAGATCCCAACGGAATGCAACCGGCCTTGCGCAACGGACGAAAATTTTTTGGGGTTATGTTTCTCCGGACGTGGAGAATGTGGGCGCATCGGGGCGTCTCACCGGTCAATCCGGGGCGCAGGAACCCTTCCGCGCGCCCTTTCCAAATACAACCGGGATCGAGCCTACGTTACCGCAATCTTTAACAGAAAGTCAACGTTTCGGTTACCTGAAACGCGCGGCGCTGTCAAGGAAGTTTTTTGTCATAGAAAGTTTGAATAGCGGGCAGACATAACTTTTTGCTGCATGGACATTCGCGGCGGTTTACGATACTTATACAACTTTCCCCCGCTCGTAAACGCGCCCAGAATGCGCCCCGGACCGGTTTGTTACCGGATCCTCACAAAGCCCAGCCGCCTTTATTGCCCCCGTGGGACTTTTAGCAAACGACATCTGCCCGGAGACAGGGCACTGTCAAATTCCCGACACTCAGGAGACGCATTGTGAAGGCAAAATCCAACTCGCTACGTGAAAACCCGGCCGTCCCCGCCAGGACGCTGATTCCGGCATTTTTACTTCTGGCCGGCGCGGCGACACTGTTCGCGCAGTCTTATCTGGGAGGCGTTCGCGGCTCCGTGCAGGATTCCGGCGGCGCCGTTCTGGTGAACGCGAAGGTCACGCTGGTCAACCAGGAAAAACAGACATCGCGCGCCACCGTCACCTCCGCGCAGGGCGAATACGTGTTTTCGCAGGTGGACCCGGCGACCTACATGCTCGTCGTGGAGTCCCCCGGCTTCAAGAAGACGGAAAAGAAGGGCATCATTATCGACACGCAGCAACAGCTGACGGTCGATCTGAAACTGGAAGTTGGCGACGTGACCAGCAGCGTCCAGGTCACCGAAGAAGTGCCGCTGATCGAGACCTCCAACGCCTCGAACGGCCAGGTGCTCGATTCGCAGAAGATGACGGATCTTCCGAATCTGGGCCGCAACCCGTTTCTGCTTTCCAAGCTTTCCACGAACGTGGTGGCGGCGGGCGATCCCCGTTTCAACCGGTTTCAGGACCAGAGCGGCTCTTCCGCGATCTCGATTGCGGGCGGCCCGGTGCGCGGTAACAACTATCTGATCGACGGCATTCCGATCACGGACTCCACGAACCGCGCGGTGATCATCCCTTCGATTGAGGCGACGTCGGAGATGAAGCTGCAGACGGGCACCTATGACGCGCAGATGGGCCGGACCGGCGGCGGCGTGTTCAATACGCTGCTGAAATCGGGCACCAACGACTTCCACGCCGCGCTTTTCGGCTACACGCGCCAGACGGACTTCGTGGCGAACAATTTCTTCTACAACGCAGCCGGACGGCAGCGGCCGGAAACGCCCTACTATACCTGGGGCGCCGCATTTGGCGGACCGGTGGAAATTCCGAAACTCTACAACGGTAAGAACAAGACGTTCTTCTGGGTGGCGACGGAAAGTTATCGCCAGCAGTCTCCGCTCGCCGATTCCTACGCTTTGCCTACCGCGCTCGAAGCGAAGGGCGATTATTCCAAAAGTTCCGCAGCCATCTTCATGCCGAATTCGGCCCGCGCCTGCGTGGCGTCGGACAACTGCCCGAACGGCGTGAGCGTGGTGCGCAATCCGTTCCCCGGCAACGTGATTCCGGCCAGCATGGTGAACCCGGTGGGCGCCGCGATTCTCTCGTACATCCCGACGGCCGCTTCCACGAAAACGGATTCCGTCAACTACACCGGCACCGACACCCTGACCGATCGTGCGGACGAATACACTTCGAAGCTGGACCACACCATTCGGGACTGGTGGCGCGTGAGTGCTTCCTACCTCCACTACAAGAGCCGGGAGCCGGGCGGCAACACGCTGGGCACGCTTCCCGGCGGCAGCAGCAACGGACCTTACCTGCTGTTCCGCAAGGCCGACGCAACGGCCGTGAACAGCACGCTTACTCTGAATCCGACCACGGTGGTGACGCTTCGCTACGGTTTCAACCGCTTCCCGAATTTCACCGAAGGTGTCAGCTATGGTTTCAACCCGGGCTCGCTGGGACTTCCGGCCAGTTTCACGGGCGGCATTCAGGCGAATTACTTCCCCACCATCGGCCTGCTGAACAACACCATCAGTTCCACTTCCCCCAGCATTTCAGTTTTCCATTCGAAGAATTTTTCGGCCGCGGTATCGAAATATATCGGCCGGCATAACATCACGGCGGGCTTCGATTACCGCCTGATCCACACGGATTTCACCAGCCTTTCCAGTTCGGCCGGCAACTTCAGCTTCAACGGCGTTTTCAGCCGCCAGTATCCGACCACCACGAACGGCACGGGCGCCGATTTCGCCGATCTTCTGCTCGGCTATCCCTCGTCGGGTTCGGTGATCACCTCGACGAAGTTCTATGATTTCGTCCGCTACTACGCCGGTTATGTGCAGGACGATTTCCGCGTCAACAGCAAACTGACGCTGAACTTCGGGCTGCGTTACGAGTATGAGACGGGCCTCGGGGAATCGAACAACCACATTGTGACGGGCTTTAACCAGACCGCTCCGAATCCGCTGGCGGCCAACGTGACCGGTGTTCTGCCGGTCGGCGTGCTGCAGTATGCCGGCGTCGGTGGCGCGGCATCCGCCTGCTGCTCGCCTTCGAAGACCAAGCTGGGACCGCGCTTCGGTCTCGCCTACCAGATCACTCCCAAGACCACCTTCCGCGGCGGCTGGGGAATCTTCTACAACCCGACCATCTTCTCGACGGACGCGTCTATCGCCCCCGGTTACACGCAGACCACCACCTACGTGGCCAGCAACGACGGCAACTCGACACCGGCGAATTCGCTGAGCAACCCGTTCCCGTCCGGCGTTCTGCAGCCGGTGGGCAACTCGCTCGGCGCGCTGACGGCGATCGGGTCCACGTTCAACTATCTCGACAAGGGCCGGACGTCGGGAATCATCCAGCAGTTCTCGGCCGACGTGCAGCAGCAGCTGCCGTTCGGCATCGCGGCCGAAGTCGGGTATATCGGGTCCCGTTCGGCGCACCTGCAGCCCTCGCCCACGGGCAACGGCAACCTGAATATCAACCAGTTGCCCAGCCAGTACCTCTCGATGGGTTCGGCGCTCAGCGCTTCGGTGAACAATCCGTTCTTCGGACACGGCGGCGCGGGCGTCATCGGTTCGGCGAAAGTCTCCCAGGCGCAGTTGCTGCTGCCGTATCCGCAGTACAGCACCATCGGTGAAGTGACGAATCCGTCTTCGGCCCAGTACGATTCGCTGGTAGCCAAAGCGCAGAAGCGGCTTTCCGCCGGCTTCACGTTCCTCTCCACCTTCACGTGGGCGAAGAACCGGGATAACGAATTCGGCGGCGGCAGTTCCAACTCGTTCAACGGATTCTCCGGCAGTTCCCCGGCTTCGCAGCCCCAGAATTACTATGACCTGAATGCGGAGTGGGCGCTGTCTTCGGTGGACACGCCGCTGCGCTTCACCAACACGTTCACCTATGAGCTGCCGTTCGGCAAGGGCAAGAAGTTCCTTGGCAGCAACAAACTGCTCGATTACGCAGTCGGCGGCTGGCAGGTCAACGGGACCATGGTTTACCAGACCGGCTTCCCGCTGTTCGTCTTCCAGCAGAACCTGAACTCCACCATTGGCACGGGCGAGCAACGGCCTAACGCCACGGGCATCAGCCCCGCAACTTCCGGCAGCGTGGAACAGCGGCTGAATTCTTACCTGAATCCGGCGGCGTTCTCGCAGGCTCCGGCGTTCACATTCGGCAACGTGTCGCGGTCCATCGATACTCGCGGACCCGGCATGAAGAACTGGGACGCCTCGCTTTTCAAGAATTTCAAAATCTATGAAAAGTTCACGGGCCAGTTCCGCGCGGAGGCGCTGAATCTGTTCAACTCGCCGTTGTTTGCCAATCCGAACACGCAGTTCGGCTCGGCGAGTTTCGGCAAGGTGACCTATCAGGCGAACCTGCCCCGGCAGCTGCAGCTGGGCGTTCGGTTCTTCTTTTAAATCGCCGCTTCAAACCGGATCGTTGTACCAAGGGCCGCCCGGCAACGGGCGGCCCTTATACTTTTGTAGATGTACTGGTACGAAGAGGAAGTCCGGGAACTCGAACGCCGGCGCGCGACGCGGGCGCCGATCGCGAAACCGGCCGTGTTTTATGGAAGCTCCACGTTTCGCCTCTGGACGAACCTTGCGGACGACCTGCGCGATCCCCGGGCTCTGAATCTCGCTTTCGGGGGTTCCACCCTGGAGGCCTGCGCGCACTTCTTCGAACGTCTGGTGCCTCCGGAAAATCCCTCGACAATCGTTCTTTATGCCGGGGATAACGATCTGGGAGACGGGCGCCCACCGGAGCACGTCCTCGATTCGTATCGGCGGCTTGCGGACAAGATCCGCCGGCAGCTTCCGGGTGTCCCCTTCAGCTTCGTTTCCATCAAGCCGAGTCCCGCGCGCTTCGGCATCGTCGACCGGATTCGCCGCGCCAATGAACTGGTCCGCGAGGCTGCGGCGGGTTATCCCGGCGCGCACTATATTTCCGTTTTCGAAGCCATGCTTCGCGACGGAAAGCCGAGGCCGGAACTGTACCTCGAAGACGGGTTGCACCTCGCACCGGCCGGTTACCGGCTCTGGACCGAACTGCTGGAACCGTGGCGCAACACAATCTTCATGCCGGAGTCCGAAGGCTGTAACGGGAAAGCGTTATCCTCCGAACAGAGTGAATCGGGAATATCATCGGTGGTTCAGTAATTCCCTGCAACGCGATATGGAATTGCTGGTATTCGGGCATGGCGGCGCCCGGGTTCTTGTTTTTCCCACGCGGCAGGGGCGTTTTTTCGACTACGAGAACTGGGGTCTGACCGCCGCGCTGCGAGATCAGATTCAGAACGGGCAGATCCAGCTCTTCTGCGTGGACAGTCTGGATTCGGAGAGCCTGTATGGCTGGGAGAAGCATCCGAAAGACCGGATCGCCCGGCACAAGGAATACGAAACCTACATTCTGCAGGAAGTGGTGCCCTTTACGGCGTGGAAGAATCCGAATTCCGAACTGGTAGCGCATGGCTGCAGCATCGGGGCGTATCATGCCGTCAATATTTCATTTCGCAATCCGGGCCTTTTCCGCCGGGTGATCGCGCTCAGCGGCCGGTATGACCTCACCCGCCCCGTTGGCCCTTTTCCCGATCTCTTCTGCGGCCATTACGACACCGATATTTACTTCCATACTCCGAATCATTTTCTGCCCAATCTTTCCGATTCGGCGATTATCGAGAGTCTGCGGCAGATGCGCATCGCTCTGGCGGTGGGCGAGGCCGATCCTTTCGGCGACAGCAACCGGGAACTGAGCCAGTCCCTATGGGACAAGGGCGTCTGGCACTCGCTCGATATCTGGGACGGCCGGGCGCACTGCGCGAAGTACTGGCGCCAGATGGTGCCGAAGTATTTTCAGGCCTGAAAGCGGCGGGCCGGAGTCTCTTTTGAGAAACCGCTCGGGTTGCAGCCGTCGGGCGCGGCTGAACGGGTGGTTGCTCGGCCTTACGGCGCCGCGCCCGCCGGCTCCCGAGCTTCCAAGGAACACTCGCAGGACCTGGCCGCCGACAGCGGCTTTGCGGGTGTTTTGGCTCATTTGGCGCCGCGTCCGGCGGCCCCTGCGCTTTAGGGAAACGGAACCGGACCGCCGGATTTCGCCTGCCGCTGCGTCCGGGCTGGCGGCCTGCGAAGTGGTCAGAACCCGCGAATCACAGCAGGTGGAACATCACCTCGATCAGCGCCGAGACCGCGACCGGTTTGCCGTCTTTGGTGCCCGGCCGGAAGTACCAGCGCGTGACGGCGTCCACGGCCTTTTCGTCAAGGCCCATGCCGAGACTGTGCACCACGCGGATGTTTCGCGGCCTGCCTGCCGTATCCACGTCGGCCCGCAGCGTGACGATACCGGAGTACTTCGCGCGCCGGGCCTCTTCGCTGAACTCGGGTTCCACTTTGCGAAGCAGGACCGGCGCGGTAACTCCCTGCCCTGCCCGATACACCGTGCCGATACCGCCGTCCCCGCCGCCTGCCCCGCGATTGCTGCCAATCCCGGTGCCCGGACCGTTACCGATGCCGAGCGGTCCACCTTGTCCGGCGCTGCCGTTGATCAGGGTGCTGAGCGGGTCCCCGAAGCTGGCGGGAAGCATCGCTTCAGGCGGGCCTTCGATCGTCATTTCACGGGCGAGTTTCGGATGCAGGTTGAGGACTTCCAGAGTGGGAGGAACAAACTGACGAGGCGCGATTTTAGGGAGCTTTCCGGCCGTGGCCGGCAACTGCTGCCGCGCGCCTCCCCCGCCCGCGGACAGTCCCGTGGACGTTGTTTCGGGACGCGGTAAATAGGGAGCAATTAACGGCGTCAGCGTGGCGGATGCCTTTTGCAGATGCGAGGGAGTGAGTTGTTGCGATGCCATCAGGAGGAGTGCGATCGCGCCCGAGTGCAGTGTCAGGGAAATCAGCGTGGATTGGGAACGCGGGCTTGTCATTTGGCGAGATGAGGCGCAGCTTCGTGGCCAGCGTATAAGTGTCGTGGATGCAACTCGGAGAAGTCTCCGGAGCGCCCTGCGCGCGCCACAGATGTGCGCGCGGCAGCACAGTGCGAAAATGCGCGTGTGGCTTCTTCACTGACTGAAACGATCGGCCTGGCGGAATCCGTCCGGGCCGTCCCGCACTCCCGCATTCGCGAACTGGCGGAGATCGCTTTCCGCATGGACGGCGTCCTGAAACTCTATTTCGGCGAATCGAATCAGCCGACTCCCGCTTACATCAAAAACGCGGCAATCAAAGCCCTGCAGGACGGCTACACGTTCTATACGGAGAACGCGGGGCTGCTGTCCCTGCGCGAAGCACTGGCAGATTACTACGTCCGCATGCAGGGCGTGACGCTCGATCCGCGGCGCGAGATCGTGATTACGGCGTCCGGAGTCCAGGCACTGAACGTGACCATCCGGTGCGTGCTCGATCCCGGGGACGAAGCCCTGGTGCTGACACCGGCATGGCCGAACGGAGCCTCCATTGTGGCGATGTCGAACGCGCGGGCGATCGAGATTGCGCAGCCGCTGCGGGGCGAAGCCTATGAGATCGACTGGGAGGCGCTGGAGGCGGCGGTGTCGCCCCGGACCAAACTGCTGGTTTACACGTCGCCCTCGAATCCGCTTGGCTGGGTCGCGACGGAGCAGGATCAGGAGCGCCTGCTGGCGTTTTGCCGGAAGCACGGTCTGTGGCTCTTGGCGGACGAGGTCTACGACAGGCTCTGGTTCGAGACGGAGACGCTGGGCACGCCGGTGCCCTCGATTCTGAAAAAAGCGACGCGGGACGACGCGGTGATTGTGGTGCATTCGTTCAGCAAGAGTTACTGCATGACCGGATGGCGGATCGGTTGGGTGGTGGCGCGGGCGGACCTGGCGGCAAAGGCCACGCAACTGAACGAGTTCATCATTTCTCACGCGCCAAGTTTCACGCAGAGAGCCGCGGAAACGGCGCTGGCGGACGGGGAAGAGGAACTCGCGTCGATGCTGCAGCGGCTCAAGAGCAATCGCGATTTCTGCATGGACGCGCTGAGAAATATGCCTCGCATCACGACGCCGAGGCCCCAGGGCGCTTTCTATCTGTTTCCGAGGGTGGAGGGCCTTACCGATTCGTTCGAATTCTGCCGGCGATTGCTGACGGAGACGAAAGTCGGGCTGGCGCCGGGCGTAGCGTTCGGCGCGGGCGGCGAGGGCTCGATCCGGATCTGTTACGCGGCGGACCGGTCGATCCTGGAACCAGCTATGCAACGCTTACAAAGCTTCCTTGACAAGGTTTAGCGCGCAGCTTAATCTTCGACATAGACAAGAAGGCGACATAGACAGGAAAGCGAGGCAGGCGATGGCAGGTGGTTTCAAGCAGTTTCTGTTGCGCGGCAATGTAGTGGATCTCTCGGTCGGCGTGGTGGTCGGCGCGGCGTTTGGCGGGGTGGTCACGGCATTCACGAAGGATCTGCTCACGCCCCTGATTGCGGCGATCGTGGGGAAACCGGACTTCTCCGCGATTCAGTTCACCATCAATGGCAGCAAGTTTCTGGTGGGGGACTTCGTGAATGCCGTCGTCTCGTTCCTGATTATCGCCACCGCCGTTTACTATCTGGTGGTGCTGCCGATCAACGCACTGGTGTCACGCGCGCGAAGAGAACCACCCGCCGATCCGACGACGAAGAAGTGTCCCGAGTGCCTGAGCGAGATCCCCATTCAGGCCAAACGCTGCGCCTTCTGCGCGGTACAGCAGCCCGCAGTCTAGCCTCAGCCGATAAAGCGGCCGGCGGGAATCCAGCCGAGCGACACGCTCGTCATGACGACGCCGATGAGAAGAATCACGGCGGCGGAAACGACCGGCATATAGCGGAAGAAAACGCCGTGTTGAGTCCGGCGGTTCGGAAAGAGATTCTTCGCGTAAAGGACCAGCATTCCGGTCGCGGTCAGAACGATCGCGAGACCCAGACTGAACGCCAGCAGCAGAATCAGGCCGAGTCCGATCCTTCCGATAGAGATCGCGCTGAGCAGCAGGATCAGCGCGGAGGGGCAAGGAACCAGGCCTCCGCTGGCGCCGAGCGCGATCAGGCTGCCGATGGAGATGTCGCCTTCGGGGACGTGGGAGTGTGTGTGGCCGTCGTGTGTGTGCGTGAGGCCGTCGTGCGTGTGCGCGTGGCCGCCGTGTGAGTGCGCGTGTTGGTGACCGTGTGCCGGATCCACGCTCAGCTTATGCGCGCGGCGCCACAGCATCATCGCGCCGATCCAGACGATCGTCAGTCCGGACACCACGCCCAGTACTTTCGAAATCCGGTCCGGCATGATGTAGCGCGAGAGAAACATCGTCGCGAGGCCGAGCAAAAATACGCTCACGGTATGGGTGAACGTCACCGTGCTCCCCAGAATCACGGCATGTTTCGCGGTGCCGCGTTCGCCGACCAGGTAAGCCGCAACCATGGTCTTCCCGTGGCCCGGCTCCAGCGCGTGAAGCGCGCCGAACCAGAACGCCAGGCCGAGCAGCGTGATCATCAGCGGCCAGGGGATTTCTTTCAGTCGCAGGATTCGGGAGATCTCGTCATTGCGTTTCACGGTGCCACCGGACGGTGCTTCCGGTGGCCGCACATCGCGCGCGGCGGCTGATGGCACCGGCGGCGCGGCCGGCGCGGGAATCTCGGCCATGGTCGCGGGCGCGGGCGCAACGGATGCTGTGGGCACCACGGGCTTGCGCAGTTGTGAAACCGGCGCGGCGGTGGGCGTCCACTCGAACCAGCCTTTGAAATCCTGCGGCGGCGCTTTGGTCGGATCCTGCGGATACGACGTCAGCGCCTGGCTGAGATCGGTATCGCCCTTCGAGGCCTTCGCTACATCCGCGCCCGCCGCGGGCCGGATCACAATTTCACGCCAGCCGGTGCGGGTGGGATAGTTGCCGTCCTCAAATTCGAAACGCCCGCCGGCAGCCGGGACGTGCAATTTTGTCGTGATGCGGAACACCGGCAGATTGCCGGCGCCGTCCAGCACGGCGAGTTCCGTACCGGCGATACGCGGGGTCAACTTCTTTCCGGCTTCGGTGAAAGACAGCGCCCCGACCCAGACCTTTGCCTGCTCCGCTGCCTTCGCCTGCAGCGTTTCTTTCGGAGCGTCTTTCGGCACGCCCCACGTCTGCGTCAGCTCAAAAGTCGGGATCTCGGCGAGGTCCAGAACATACGTAACATCCACGCCCTTCGCGCCCGGCTCCAGGCGCGCGTAGTGGTTCACGCTCAGGTTGCCCATGGGATGCGCGAGTGCAACAAGGCTGAACGCAAGGCTTGCCAGGGCCCGAACTGGCCGCGAACGCAGAACTCTCATGTCATTCCACCTTACGAACCAACTTACGAAACGGCGGTTCAATTGGATGGTCCGCATTCCAAATCCCTTTCCCGGCGTATGCTAGGGTAGTGTTTTCAGCTTCTTCACCGGCGTTGCCGAAGAACCCGTCAATCATGAATTTCGACCCTCACATCGCGAGCCTGATCGACCACACCATTCTAAAGCCGGACGCGACCCGGACCGAGGTGCGGCAAATCTGCGCCGAGGCGCTGCGGTACGGCTTCGCGAGCGTGTGCGTCAACTCGTTCTGGGTGCCGCTGGTGGCCGCGGAACTGAGCGGGTCCGCCGTGAAGGCGTGCACCGTAGCGGGGTTTCCGCTGGGCGCGTCGAGCACCGCCGCGAAAGTCGCCGAAACGCTGGGCGCGCTCGCGGAAGGCGCGCGGGAAATCGACATGGTGATCAATATCGGCGCGCTGCGCGGGGGCGAGATCAGCGTGGTCGAAGCGGATATCCGGGCCGTGGTGGCGGCGAGTCATGAGCACGGCGCGATCGTCAAAGTCATCCTCGAAACCTGCCTGCTGTCCGACGAGCAAAAGGTCATCGCGTGCGAGATTTCGAAACGCGCCGGGGCGGACTTCGTGAAGACCTCCACGGGCTTCAGCAAGTCGGGCGCTACCGTCGAGGACATCGCGCTGATGCGCCGCGCGGTGGGGTCTGAGATGGGCGTGAAAGCGTCGGGCGGGATCCGCACGCTGGACGATCTGCGCGCGATGGTGGCCGCGGGGGCGACGCGCATCGGTTCGAGTTCGAGCGTGAAAATCGTCGAGGCGACCGCGACGTAAGCATGCCGCCGCGCGCAAAACCGCCCATACGGTTCCGCGAACGCAGTGATCTGCTCGACTTCCTGCTGGAGATTTCGGCCGTTACCTCCGAAACGCTGGACCTCGATGAGTTGCTCACCAGCGTCGCGCAGATTGTCCGGCGCGTGGTTCCCTACGATCTGTTCGCCATTCTGCTCTTCAACGAAAAGCGCAAAGATCTGCGGATTCGCTACGCCGTGGGCCACCGCGAGGATGTGATCCGCAATCTGGCGATTCCGCTGGGCGAAGGCATTGTGGGAAACGCCGCCGCGAAACGGGAACCGATCCTGGTGCCGGACGTGGAGAGCGAAGAACGGTACCTCAGCACGTCCGACGTGGTGCGCAGCGAACTGAGCGTGCCGATGATCGCGCGGAACCGCCTGGTGGGCGTGATCGACGTGCAGTCGGCGCGCATCGGCGCTTTCAAGGATTACGACCGCGCCATGCTGGGGCTGATCGCGGGCCGGGTGGCGGCGGCGATCGACAACGCGCAGTTGTACCGGCGCGCGGAGCGCCAATACCGGACGATTCGCACGCTGTCGAGAATTTCGCAGGAATTTTCCTCGATTCTGGATATTGACGAGCTTCTTTCCAAAATTGCCGCGAGTGTGCGGGGTCTGATCAATTACGACGCGTTCAGCATTCTGCTGGTGGACGCGGAGCAGACCGCGCTGCGGCATCGCTTCAGCATCCGCTACGACCAGCGCGTGAATATCGACAATATTCCACTGGGAAAAGGGATCACGGGCGCGGCCGTCACCTCCCGCGAGATCGTGCGCGTACACGATACGGGCACGGACCCGCGTTACATCGCTTCCCATCCGGGCGTGCGCTCGGAAATTGCCGTGCCGCTGGTGGTGCAGCACCGCGTGGTGGGCGTGATGGATCTGGAAAGCGAGCGCATCGGTTACTTCACGGAAGACCACTCGCGGACACTGAGCGTGCTGGCGCCGTCGGTCGCCATCGCGGTGGAGAACGCCCGGCTCTACGAAGAGATCGGCGAGCGCGAGCGCAAAATGCAGCAGGATTTGCAGGCCGCCTTCGAACTGCAGACCATTCTTCTGCCGCAGGAGGCGCCGGCGATCGAAGGCCTGGATATCGCGATCGGGCTGCGGCCGGCGCGGCAGATTTCGGGCGACCTCTACGATTTTTTCCCGCTCGCCGGTTCCGACGTGGCCATCGCGTTCGGCGATTCCAGCGGCAAAGGCGCCGCGGCGGCTCTCTACGGCGCCATGGTGACGGGGCTGATGCGGACGCTGGTGCCGCGCCAGAAGCAGCCCGCCGCG
The DNA here is from genome assembly GCA_903851195.1 of uncultured Acidobacteriia bacterium. GTDB lineage: Bacteria > Acidobacteriota > Terriglobia > Bryobacterales > Bryobacteraceae > BOG-234. The sequence goes on along the minus strand of CAINNJ010000010.1, from coordinate 70,372 downwards.
CTGATGAAATCCCTGAACGACGCGCTGGTGCATCGCAAGGTGGAAGGGCGTTACGTCACCCTGCTGGTGGTGGTCTGGCATCCGGAGACGCAGACCTTCACGGTGGCCAACGCGGGCGGTTCCGCGCCCATGACATGCCGGGGCGGGGAGATTCTGAGCGCGCAGCTGGAAGGCGTGCCGCTGGGGCTGCTGCCCGACCGCGAGTACGAGGAGAGAGTATTCCAGGCGCAACGCGGCGACCTGGTGGTGCTCTACTCCGACGGCGTGTCCGACCATCTGGACGGCGCCGGCGAGGAGTACGGCAGCGCGCGGCTGGCGCAGATTCTGAAGAAGTGCTGCGGTCTGAGCACGCGCGAGATCGTTGACCAGATCTTCGCGGATCTGGACCACTTCAACACCGAACGGTTCGACGACCAGACGCTGATTGTGATGAGAGTGAAGGACTGATTGACATTCCACTACGAAGACGAGAGGTTGCTGTGTGAAGGGGTCGAACTGGAGGCGGTGGCGCGCGAAGCGGGAACGCCCTGTTACGTGTATTCCTCGCGGTCGATTGTCGCCGCGTATCAGGCTTACGATGCAGCGCTGGGTTCCCTGCCCCATGTAATTTGCTACGCCGTTAAGGCCAACTCCTCGCTGGCGGTGCTTTCGCTGCTCGCTAAAGCCGGCTGCGGTTTCGATATCGTTTCGGGAGGCGAGCTGTATCGGGTTCTGCAGGCTGGCGGCGATCCCGGGCGCGTCGTGTTCTCGGGCGTCGGCAAGACGACCGAGGAGATCGGGTTCGCCCTGCGCAGCGGCATTCGCAACTTCAATTGCGAATCGGAAGGGGAACTGGCGGAGATCGACCGGGTGGCGGGCGCGCTGGGCGTCACGGCCCGGTTTTCCCTGCGCGTGAATCCCGATGTGGACGCCGTGACGCACCCTTACATCAGCACCGGGCTGCGGGACCATAAATTCGGTATCGACATCGCGGATGCCCCGGCGGTCTATGCGAGGGCGCGGGATTTCCGCAATCTGCGCGCTTCCGGCGTCAGTTGCCACATCGGCTCGCAGATTCTGGATTATTCGCCGATTCTGGAAGCGGCAGGAAAGGTTCTGAGCCTCATCGGGCAGCTGCAGGCGGACGGGCTGGGCATCGACCACGTGGATCTGGGCGGCGGGCTCGGCATCGCGTACCAGCCTGGCGAACAGGCGCCGGCGATTCACGAGTTCATCGCCGCTTTGCGGGACCGTATCGGGCGTTATGGACTGACTGTGATGATCGAACCGGGGCGCTCCATCGTCGGCCCGGCCGGGGTGCTGCTTACGAAGGTCTTGTATCGCAAACAGAGCCCGGCGAAGAAGTTCGTGATCGTGGATGCCGCGATGAACGACCTGATCCGGCCGGCGCTTTATAAGGCGCACCACGAAATCCTGCCGCTGCGGCGCGCCGGGGGCGGCGCGATTGTCGCCGATGTGGTGGGACCGGTTTGCGAGACGGGCGATTTTCTGGCACGGGATCGCGAAATGACGGACGCGCAACCGGGCGAATACCTGGCCATCGCTTCGGCCGGAGCTTATGGATTCGCGCAGTCCTCGAATTACAATTCGCGGCCCCGGGCGGCGGAAGTCCTGATCGATGGCAGCGGTTGGCGGGTGGTTCGCGAAAGAGAGAGTTTTGAGGATTTGGTGAGGGGAGAGACCCGATGAACGAGACCCAGCTCAATGCAGACCCGCGCTTTCCGGTCGGGAAATTCGTCTGGCCGGTCGCGGTTTCGGCGGAAGACCGCGCGCGGTATATCGACACGATTGCGGCTGCACCGGCGCGGCTGCGGGCCGCGGTGGCGGGACTGAGCGAAGAGCAACTCGACACGCCTTACCGCGATGGCGGCTGGACCGTGCGGCAGGTGATTCACCACGTGCCGGAAAGCCACATGAACAGCTACATCCGGTTCAAACTGGCGCTCACCGAAGACGAGCCGGTGATCAAGCCCTACGACGAAGCCGCTTGGGCAGAACTTCCCGACAATGCGGAGACGCCGATCGAAGTGTCGTTAAGCCTGCTGGATAACCTGCACGCGCGGTGGGTGATACTCCTGCGGGGGATGAGCGAAGCGGACTGGACGCGCACGTTCCGGCATCCGGAAATCGGACTGGTCCGGCTCGATGCCAATACTGCTCTTTATGCGTGGCACGGCGAGCACCACATTGGGCACGTGACGGCGCTGCGGAGCCGGATGGGCTGGTAAAGCGAAAATTGGCAGGAAGTGCGAAGAGGCTTACGCCTCTTCGCCGCCTGGATTACCTTCAGCCTTAGTGTAGTAATACGTGTACTTGCTGTAGAGCTCGCCGGCGCGGGCGCCGTTGGCGATAATGCCGAGGACGTTGTTTTCGCAGAGCGACTGCATGGCCCGGATCACGTTGTCGTAGGTGGTGGAGCCGATGCGGACAACGATCAGCGTGCCATCGGTCAGCGTGGCCAGAAGGTTGGCGTCCGCGGAGAAGAGCAGCGGAGGCGTATCCAGAATCACCCAGTTGAAAACCTTGCGGAACGCGTCGATGGTGTATTTCACCTGCCGCATGTTCAGCAGTTCGAGCGGGTTTTTCACCTGCGTGCCGGCCGGCATGAAGTAGAGGTTCGTGCCTTCAATCCGGCGGACGCACTCCTCGAGCGGCTTTTCGGCCAACAGAAAATCGGAAAAGCCCGGCGACTTTTCGCACTGGAACATGTTGTGAACCACCGGGCGCCGAAGGTCGAGATCGGCGATCAGGACGGGCAATTCGAGCTGCGCCTGAGCGAGAGCGAGGTTGATGGCGCTGAAGGTTTTGCCCTCGGCGGGCGACGCGCTGGTCACCACGATGGAGTGCAGATCCTGCTGACTCTGCATGTGGTTCAGACGGGTACGAAGGCTGCGGAATTCTTCGCCCGGCACTTCGTGCGGCCGCTCGATATCGATCAGGTGGGCTTCCGGGGCCGGATGAAAGGGAATGACCCGGCATTTGGAGAGAAAATTTCTCCAGTCCACCTGAATGCCCTTGGATTCCGACCGGATCAGACCGCTCGGCTGGCCCGAAAGGTACGGCATTCCATACGGTTCTTCCGGTTCGGAAAGCGGACTCTCCTCGGAAACCACCAGAGGATGCGATTCCTCCGCCAGTCGCTCCGCGGATTCGGGATTCTCCTCGGACGGGGGAGCTTCCAGCATTTGTTCAGCCCGTCGAAGGGCATCGTGCACTCGGCTCATGAGGTAGGGTTCTTTTTCAGGTGGAACAGTTTGCCGGCCGTGATCATTGGTTGATGGTGTACGAGTAGTAGTAAAAAAGCGCCGCGCACACAGCGATGATGCCGACAATCACCGCCGCCGACCAGGCGAGATAAGTGATTCGCTTCGTGCGCTTCACCAACAGAGTGTTCTCCAGCAGCGGAATGCTGCAGAGGACCGGCAGATTTGTGTAAGCCCGTACGTCCTTCAGATTCTTCAGCGACGCGTCCTTCGCTTCATGGACGCCCGCCATGGCGACTCCGACAATGAGGGAAAGCGCGAGTCCCGCGCCCACAATCAGGAACCGGTTCGGGCTCGCGGGTGTGGTGGGCAGAGACGCGGGATCGAGCACATCCAGCGTTTCGCCCGCTTTGCGCTGAATCAGATCGCCGTTCTGCGCCGTCAGTTCCTGCTTTTTCAGCATCGACTGGTATTTTTCCGTTGCGTTCGCCTGATCCCGGAGCAGATCGACCGACCTCGCTTCAATTCCGGAAGTCGCGGCCAGTTTCGCCCGGTAATCGTCGATCTGTTTGTTGATCTTTTCCTGCTCTTTGAGCTTGTAGAGACGATCGGAGTCGTTGCTCTTGAGCAACGCGTTGGTCCGGTCGATGTCGCCCTGCAGGGAGGTCTGGGACTGTGCGATGCGGTAGTTCGTCGTCTTCTTCGGCGCGTCTTTCGGTTTCGCGCTTTCGTCGGCCTGCTCGCGCTCCTGTTTGAGCTGGAGAGCGTCCCGCTGTTTTTTCAGAACCAGAAGGCTCTTCCGCAGTTCTTTCACATCCGGATAGGTGTCTTTATAGGACTGCAGCAACTGAGACAGTTTGGTATCGCCGGCTTCGATTTGCCGGTTCAGATTTTCGAGTTCGGAGTTCTGGCGGGCCATCGGGCTGCTGGGAAGCAGAGTATCCGGCTCCTGCGCCATCAGGGCGGTGAGATCGAGCTGGCTTTTCAGCGTGGAAAGATGCGCTTCCAGCTGGATTCTGTCCTGCGCGAGACGATTCAGCTGATCGTTGATTCCGTTGACCTGCGTCTGCAGGGAAGACAGTGTCTGCAGGTTCATCTGACTCTGCTCCGGAAGGCGGCCCTGATTTTCCGTCCGGAACTTGGTCAGTTCCTCGTTGCACTTGTCGAGATTGGCTTTTGCCTGCGCCAGTTCGTCTCCGAAAAAGTCATGGAGAAGAGTCTGCTGCGTGCGCTGGGAATTCTGATTTTCGTCGATGAAGCGGGTGATCAGCTTCTGTACGGTCTGCTGCGCTTTGAAGCGGTTCTGGTACTGAAAGCTGATTTTGAAGGCCGACACGTGTTTACCCGGCGAGGCCGCCGCCGCCGAGGTAATGTCGATGCGGAGATCTTTGGCCTTCATGACTTCGATCACGTCTTCGATGGGCAGCTTGGCGCGATCGGAGGGATACAGGTTGAGGTCGGGAGACTGAATCAGATTGGAAAGACTGGTGCGGCTCAGAATCGCGCCTTCCATCTGAATGATGCGGTCGGTCAGGAGTTGATTGCCGGTGTTTTTGACCAGATCTTCGGAAATCTGCGCCGGTGTAATCTGAATAACCGCTTCCGATTTATACACATTGGGCAACAGAAAAGCGATCGCTATCGAAAGCACCAGGCCGGCGTAAAGGGGGCCGACAATCCAGCCGACGTGGCGCCGGGCAACGTCGATGTAATCCTCGAGATCGAGAGCTCTGCGGGAAATGGCAATGTAACCGGAACCTGCTGTTGCTGTCATACGGCTGTTAATCCATTACTCCGGAACAAAAATACGGTCCCCGTTCTGTATCATCCGGTTTTGTTCCATATGCTTGCCCTGACTAACTTCTTTGTAATTGAAGGGAAGCCGCTCCGCGCCCCGCAAAACGTAGATTTTTTTGAGGTTCGCGAAATCTTTAAAACCTCCGCAATTGGCGAACGCATCCAGAATGGTCATGGGAGTAACCAGCGGGAATTCGCCCTGCTTGAGGCAGCCTCCGAAAATATAAAACTTTTTACTGTTAATCCGGACAACCTGGATGTTTACCTCCGGGTCTTCCATTACACTAGCAGCCAGCTTCGTCCGGATCAACTGTGTCAGATCTGCCACCGTCAGCCCGTCCGCTTTCATCTCGCCGATCAGGGGAAGCGACAGGATGCCGTCCGGACGGACGTCGAAAATCCCGCTCAGTTTTGGGTCATTCCATACACTGACCTGAAGAATGTCCAGAGATCCGATCACATACGGTTTTTGTTCCTCGGATACTGGTTCCGGCAGGGACTCCGGAGCGGCACCTTTTCCCCGCTTTTTGCCCTTGGACGGGGACTGTGGGGTGGCTGCGGCCTGCGCCGGGACGGCTTTCGGCGCCGCCGGAGCCGGAGCGCTCGTGACGGAAGCCGGATCTCCCGTCGGCGCAGACGGAGTAGTGGCTTCCTGCGCGACGGCGGGAGCGACTGTCGGCGGAACGGACGGGGCCGTCTCCTGCGTGCCGGCGGGCGAACGCACACCCTGAGGAGCGGCGGCGGCGGGAGGAGCCGGCGCTGGATCCCCGACCGACTGCGCGGGGGACCACGCCGCTGCCCACAACATCACGGAGAGGGGCACGAAAACGGTCCTGAGCGGCAAGTTCATGAGTCTTTATTTAAGATCGTAGCAAGATAGCGTGGATGAAAGAATATACTTCTGGTAACAGAGAGGTACAGCAATTGTCCAAACGCCGTTATTTCCTCGCCAAAACGGATCCGGAAACGTACGATTTCGAGCAGTTGGAGCGCGACGGACAGACTGTCTGGGACGGGGTCACGAACGCACAGGCTTTGCGCGCCATCCGCGAGATGAAGGCCGGAGACCGGGTCTTTATCTATCACAGTATGGGCAAGGCGGCGATTGTGGGACTGGCCGACATTGTCGGAGACGGGCGGCCGGATCCGGCTAATCCGAAGCTCGCGGTGGCGGATTTTCGTTTTCACGCGAGAATCGACCCGCCCATCACGCTGCAGGAAATCAAAAGCGACGGGTCCTTCGCCGACTGGGCTCTGGTGAGGCAGAGCCGACTGTCCACCATGACGGTTCCGGACGAATTCGTGAAGTGGGCGCGCCTGTTACGGCCGCACGCCGGGATCTGAGCGGCCATCCCGTTTCCCGTATCTCACCGCGCGCGGACCACGGCAATTCCAGAAATGGAAGAGCAGTCGGTTGGCGAAACGCTTTCCCTTTTGTTTTCAACAGAGAAAATTCGAAATCAGGAAGTTTTTGTGGCACGGTAACTGCACTTACACTGGAAACAAGGGTGTGGGTCCGGGGTCGTCAGACGACTCGCCACGACAGGTCTCGCTATGCTGCAGGAACTCAAATTCCAGCTTTCCACCGCCATTTTGACGGTGCTGACGATCGCTGCCGCGATCACGGCTGGCCTGAATTACCAGCAGTTGGGGAAGTTCCGGCTGCCCGACGACGGCGTCGTGTGGCGGGACCGGGGCGGTCGCGTGGTCGCCGTGAAGGTCATTCCGAACGGCCCGGCCGACCGGGCGGGCATCCGGGAAAGCGACACGCTGAAGGCGATTCAGGGATCCGCCGTCCATTCCACCGAGGATGTGCCGAAGTTGCTGGCCTCGGGAGGCGCGTGGACCAAAGCGCTGTATCTGGTGCGCCGCGCGGGGGTAGACGACGTTAAGGCAACCGTCATCGTGGGCGAAGCCGCGCGCGGCGTGGCCCTTTCGTATCAGTATCTTGTGGGTGTCTGCTACCTCGCGATCGGCGTTTTCATCTATTTTCGCCGGGGCAGCGCGGCACAGGCCCGGCATTTCTACCTGTTCTGTCTGACGTCCTTTATTTTCTGCTGCTTCCACCGGACCGGAAAGCTCAACTCGTTCGATCAGGTGGTGGATTGGGGAAATCTGGTGGCGGGCTGGCTGGCGCCGGTCCTTTTGCTCCACTTCAGCATGACGTTTCCCGAGCCGCGCACCTGGTTCCGCAAGTGGATGGCACCCGCCGTCTACGTTCCCGGCGGCATTCTGGTCCTTACCGCCGCCGGCTTCGCGACCGGCGTTCTGTTCTCGCCCGGCAACTCGCTCCTCGATGTGCGCTACACCATCGACCGTATCTGGATGGGCCTGCTGACGCTCTCCTACCTTCTGAGTGGCTTCGTTTTACAAAACGGCTATCGGCATGCCGAGGACACCATCATCCGGCAGCAGCTGAAATGGCTCCGCAACGGGATGCTGTTCGGCTTCGCGCCGTTCGGTCTGGTCTATGCCGTGCCTTATGTTTTCGATCTGCAGTTCAGCCCGTATCTGAATTACGTCGTCCTGACGCTGACGCTGATTCCGCTGACGATCGCGTATGCGATTCTGCGCTATCGGCTGGGCGATGTCGATGTGATTTTCCGGCGCGGTTACGCCTATACTCTCGCGACGCTCTTTATCCTGACGCTGTTCTATCTGGTGGTCCTTTCGGTGGGCAGTTTCGCGCAGCCGTTTTCGGGCAAGACCGGCACCATCACGGTGATGCTGATCGCCACGTTTCTTTTTCAGCCGATCCGGAACTGGATTCAGGAGCAGCTGGACCGGTATTTTTACCGGGACCGCTACGATTACCGCCGCACGCTGATCGAGTTCGCGCGGGAGCTGAACTCGGAGACGGAACTCGATCACATGCTGCAGTCCGTGGCGGACCGGCTGATGCAGACGCTTTCGATCCGGCACGTCGCTTTCTTTATTGCGGAATCGAACGATGGCGTTCCCGGGCAGCGATTGCGCTGGCGGCTGCGGTCGTCGATGGGCTCGAGCGCGCGGCCGCTCGCGAAAGAGGAGGATCTCGATCTCAGCTTTCTGAACTGGCCGGCCAGCACGCCCTACCTGTTTTTCGAACGGACGCGGTACCACCTGGACGCGATCTCACGCAGTTGGCCGCAATCGGTCCGGCAAACCATCGGCGACCTCGATCTGAACTATTACCTGCCCTGCACGGTCCGCGGCCGGACCATCGCGCACCTGGGCGTCAGCAGAACCGAAACCGGCGAGTTCCTGTCGAGCGACGACGTCGAACTGCTGCTGACTCTGGCGAACTATGTCGGCATCGCGATCGAGAACGCCAACCTTTACCAGTCACTGAAAGAAAAGGCCGGCGAGTACGAACGGCTCAAGGAGTTCAGCGAAAACATTGTCGAATCGATCAACGTCGGGATTCTGGCGGCGGGTCTCGACGACCGCGTGGAGAGCTGGAACACGCAGATGGAACGGCTGAGCGGCATCGGGCGCGAAGACGCGCTGGGCCGGAAGCTCTCCGAACTGTTTCCGCCCGCGCTGGTGGCGCAACTGGAGCTGACGCAGGGCGAGATGAGCATCCATCACCTCGACAAGTTCGGGCTCGACACGTCGCGCGGGGAAGCGACCTTCAATATCGCGATCGCGCCGCTGGTTTCGCGCGAGATGGAGCGCATCGGCCGGCTGGTGATTTTCGACGACATCACCGACCGCGCGGAACTGGAGCGGCGGCTGGTGCAGGCGGACAAGCTTTCGAGCATCGGGCTGCTGGCGGCAGGCGTGGCGCACGAGGTCAACACGCCGCTGGCGGTGATTTCGACCTATGCGCAGATGCTGGGCAAGCAGGTAGCCGGGGACGAACAGAAGTCCCGCATGCTCGACAAGATCGCCCGGCAGACCTTCCGGGCCAGCGAAATCGTCAATTCGCTGCTGAACTTCTCGCGGACTTCCACGGCGGAACTGGTGGAAGTGCAGATTAATAAAGTCATCCAGGAAACTCTCACGCTGCTGGAACATCAGATGAAGAATGCGGCGGTGGAAGTGCGGGTGACGCTCGATCCCGATCTGGAGCCGGTCAAGGGAAATGCCGGCAAACTGCAGCAGGTTTTCCTCAACCTCTTCATGAACGCCCGGGACGCCATGGAGCCGCGCGGGGTTCTGGAAGTGATTACGCGCCGGGGCGAAAACGGGGTCGAAGTGGACGTGATCGACACGGGCCACGGCATCGCGCCCGAGCATCTGAGCCGCATTTACGACCCGTTTTTCACCACCAAGAGCGCGAAGAAAGGCACGGGGCTCGGGCTCTCGGTGACCTACGGGATTATTCAGGAACACGGAGGCGCTATCGAGGCGTTATCCAAACCTGGTGAAGGCACATGTTTCCATTTGGAATTTCCGGCAATACGCAGGGCGGTACACGCATGATGGCGCAGGCGCGCGACCGGATTGCGGGCGCGATGAAGGGACGGATTCTCGTCATCGACGACGAGGCGGATATTCGCGAAAGTCTGGCTACGCTGCTCGATCTGGAGGGTTACGAAGTCGATCTGGCGCAGAACGGCGCCGAGGGCGAGCGCAGGCTGGAACAGCGGGCTTACGATCTGGTGCTGCTCGATCTGATGATGCCGGAAAAATCCGGCATGGAAGTCCTTCGCGACGTGCGCGAACGCGACCGCCACACGCCGATCTTCATGATCACGGCTTACAGCACGGTGGAAGCCGCCGTTCAGGCGGTGAAACTGGGCGCCAACGACTGCCTGCCAAAGCCCTGGGACAACGAGAAACTGCTGATCGAGATCGAGCGGATCATCTCCGGCCAGAGGCTGCTCGACGAAAACACGCAACTCAAACGGGCGCTGAAACAGCGGTACAGTTTCCCGAATATCGTCGGCAAGAGCGAGCGCATGCTGCGCGTGCTCGATCTGGTGATGCAGGTGGCGACCAGCCGCTCCACTATTCTGATCACGGGCGAAACCGGCACCGGAAAAGAGCTGATCGCCAAGGCCATCCACGCCAATTCGCCCCGCGTGGACCATGCGTTCGTGCCCGTGAACAGCGGCTCGCTGCCGACCGAACTGCTGGAATCGACGCTCTTCGGGCATGTGAAGGGCGCGTTCACCAGCGCGATCTACAACAAGAAAGGCGCGTTCGAGGTCGCTCACAAAGGCACTATTTTCTTCGATGAAGTGGGCACCATCGGCGCCGAAACGCAGGCGAAACTGCTGCGCGTCATCCAGGAGAAGGAATTCACGCCGCTCGGCTCGAACGACGTGGCGAAGGTGGACGTCCGCATTCTGGCCGCCACCAACGCGGATCTTCGCAAGATGGTGGAAGAGCGCAAATTCCGGGAAGATCTCTACTACCGGCTCAACGTCATTAATATCAATCTGCCGCCCTTGCGGGACCGCCGCGAGGATATCCCGCTGCTGGTGCAGCACTTTCTCGAAAAATTCAGCAAGGAAAACGAGAAATTCCTCGATGCCGGGCAGAAAAGCATTCTGCGCTTCGATCCGGAAGCCATGCAGCTGATGCTCGATCACAACTGGCCCGGCAATGTGCGGGAACTCGAGAACGTGGTGGAGCGCGCCGTGGTTCTGGCGGCCAGCCAGGTGATTCCGGTGGATGTGCTGCCCGACTACCTGCTGCACGCCGGCGGCATTCGGATCCGGCGGGGCGAGAACGGAGCGCTGCCGGCCGATGCGTCGCTGTTTGAAATCGTGGCGGATTTCGAGCGCCGCACCATTATCGAACACCTGGAACGCTTTGCCTGGAGCCAGACGGAAGCGGCCGAGGCGCTGCGCGTGCCCCTTTCCACGCTCAATCAGAAGATCAAGCGGCTGAACATCGACGTGAAGCGCCGCGGCGAAAAGGCCGGCGGTTAAGATCCGCCCCGTAAACTGAACCATGGCCTCTCCGCGGGAATTCAGCCCGCTCTTCTGGTCCCTTATTGTCGCCACGTTCCTGGGCTTTCTCGGGATCGGCACCGTGCTGCCGCAGATCGGACCGCACGTGCGTTACGATCTGGGCGGCTCGGACCAGACGGTGGGTTTCGTCATCGGCATCTTCTCCTTCGTGGCACTCGGCAGCCGCTTCTTTTCCGGACCGCTGGCCGATAACCGCGGCCGCAAGATCGCGTTTCTGACGGGTCTGGCCAGTTGCGGACTGGCGGGCGGCGCCTACATGCTGCCGCTGGGGATTCCGGGCGCGTATCTCGGCCGCACCCTGCAGGGCTTCGGTGAGGCCTGCCTTTATACCGGCGCCGCGGCGTGGGCAGTGGAACTCGGCGGCGTGGAGCGCAGCGGGCAGGCGCTGGGGTATGTGAGCACGGGAATCTGGGGCGGCATTTCGGCGGGGGCCCATGGTGGGTCACTGGCTGGGCACGTTCCAGCGCGCGGCGCTGATGCAACTGGTTACGGCCATCGTCGCGTTCATCGTGCTGAGCCGTATTCCGGAGACCTATACACCGCATCCGCACCCCAAGGACCGGGACTGGTTTCCCCTATCGCTCATCACGCCGGGCATCGCCATCGGTTTCGTCAATGTCCACTACCCGGTGGTCACGGGCTTCCTGATTCTGCATCTCGCGCGCCACGGGGATGCAGGCAAAGCGGCGTTTTCCGCCTATGCCGGGCTGATCCTCGTTTCCCGCTTCTTCCTCGGCGGGCTGCCGGACCGCATCCACCCGCGTATCACGTATCTGGGCGGCATCACGCTGATGACGGCCGGGCTGCTGATCATCGCTTCGGGACCGTCCCCGGTGGTGGCGGTGCTGGGCGCGGCGCTGCTTGGGTTCGGTTTTTCGTTTCCGTGGTCGTCGGTGGCCTCGAAGGTTCTGAAGCAAACGGCCGCGCAGGAACACGGGACCGCCGTGGGCGTCCTGAGCGCGTTTTACGACCTGTTTGTCGGCATGAGTTCGTTCGCCGCGGGCGCGGTGGCGACGCGTTTCGGATACGCGGCCGCGTTCTACATGGCGGCGGCTTCACTTGTGCTGGCCGGCATCGTGGGGTTCGTCTTCTTCCGGCCCGCGCCGGAGATTTCCACGGTCACTCCCGACGAGTACGTAGAAGCGCTCGAACCCTAAGATCTCGCCTTCGGGTGCGCGTTGTCGTAAACGCGCATGAGGTCCTGCAGGGAAACCTGCGTGTATTTCTGCGTGGTCGAGAGGCGCGCGTGCCCCAGCAGTTCCTGGATGGACCGGAGATCGGCGCCATCGCTCAGCAGATGCGTGGCGAACGCATGCCGGAGCGTGTGGGGGTGGATGGAGGAATCGCCAACCACCCAGGCCGCGTAGAACTTGACGATTTTCCGCGCGCCGCGGTCGGTCAGGCGTCCGCCCAGCCGGTTCAGAAACACGGCCGCGGAATCGACCGGGCCGCGTTCCGCGAGCCAGGCGTCGAGCGCCTCGGCGGCCTTCGATCCATAGGGCACCTGCCGCTCCTTGCGCCCTTTGCCGCGAACGCGCAGCCAGCGCTCGGTGAAATCGAAATCGTCGAGATTCAGTCCCACCGCCTCGCTGATGCGCAGGCCGCAGCCGTAGAGGATTTCGAGCAGCAGACGGTCTCGTTTGGGCCGCAGGGGCTCCGGAACACCTTCGGGAAGGTTCGCGTCCACCAGCGCGTTCGTGACCTCCGCGTTCGGGACTTCCGGCAGCGACTTCGGCATTTTGGGCAGGCGGAGCAGGCGCGCCGGATCGGTCCCGATGCGGTGCTCCCGCGAGAGAAAGCGGAAGAACGCGCGCACGGACGCGAGCTTGCGGCGGATGGTCGCGGGCTTGTGCTCCCGGTCGTAAAGCTGAGCCAGCCATTCGCGCAAAGCCAGCAGATCGAAGGCGGCAAGCGCCGGAGGAGCGCAGTCGGGCGGCGAGAAGTAAACGGTGAAATCCCGCAGATCGGCTTCGTAATTTCGCAGGGTGTGCGGCGAGTCGTTGCGGCGTTCCAGTTCGCCCAGGAAGGCCGTTATGGCCGTTACCAGTTCCGAATCCGGCTCAGGCATGGACGGACATGTGCTCGTCGAGCTTTTCCAGCGCCAAACGGCAGATTTCCGTCTGCCGTTCCTTGCGGTCTTTCAGAGCCGGTTCGAGCGGCGGAAACAGATCGAACGCGATGTTGGCCGGCTGGTACTTGCGGGGGTCGGCGTGCGAGATGTAGTGGCAGAGGGAGCCGAGAGCGGTTTCGCGCGGCAGGGGACGCAATTGTTCTCCGGCGAGTTGCGCGGCCAGATTGACACCTGCCACGAGGCCCGTCGCGATCGATTCCACGTAGCCCTCCACCCCGGAGATCTGTCCCGCGAAGAAGACGTGCGGGTGCGCCCGCAGCCGCAGCGTTCCGTCGAGCAGGGCGGGCGCATTGATGTAGGTGTTCCGGTGAATCTGCCCGTAGCGCAGGAATTCGGCATTTTCAAGACCGGGAATCAGCCGCATGATGCGCTTCTGCTCGCCGAACTTCAGATGGTTCTGGAAACCCACCAGGTTATAGCTGTCGGCGCGCAGATTTTCCTGGCGCAACTGCACGGCGGCGTAGGGACGGCGGCCGGTGCGCGGGTCGGTCAGGCCCATCGGCTTCATGGGGCCAAAGCGCAGGGTATCGCGTCCGCGCCGGGCGATTTCTTCGATCGGCAGGCAGGATTCAAAATACGGGACGTCGTTGGGCACGTGCGAATCCACGGCATGCGCCGCCATCAGTTCATCGATGAAGTGTTCGTATTCCGGCTTGTTGAACGGACAGTTGAGGTAGTCGCCGGTGCCGTCGAGGGACTTGTCGTAGCGGGACGCCGCGAAGGCGATGGAGCGGTCGATGGTGTCGGCATCGACAATCGGGCTGATGCTGTCGTAAAAAAAGAGGCGGTCCGAACCCGTAAAGCGGGAGAGGCTCGCCGCGAGTGCATTGCTGGTGAGGGGCCCTGTCGCGATGATGGTGGGTTGTGACGGATCCACCTCCGTGATCTCTTCGTGCCGGATTTCAATGCGGGGATGCGTTTCGATGGCGCGGGTGACCTCTTCGGCAAACGTGACGCGATCCACCGTGAGCGCCTGGCCGCCCGGCACGCGCGCCACCTCGGCGGCGCGCAGCAGCAGGGAATCCAGACGCCGCAGTTCCTGTTTCAGCAGCCAGGAGGCGGAGGGGTGCTGGTCGCTCTTCAGAGAGTTGCTGCAGACCAGTTCCGCCAGGCGGTCGGTCTGGTGGGCGTCGGTGGTCCGGACGGGGCGCATCTCAAAGAGAGTGACGCGGAAACCCCGCTCGGCAAGTTGCCATGCCGCTTCGGTGCCCGCGAGTCCGCCGCCGATGATGGTTACGTAATCTTGCCGCAAACTCTATTTTGGCCTAATGCTGACGAGCTTGTAGACATCGCGCTTGGAAAGTCCGCGCTGGCGGGCGACCGTCTTGATGGCGTCCATGCGTTCGATACCCGCCGCAACCAGCAACTGGATGGATTCTTCGATCGGCATGTCGTCCGGGTCGGGCTCGGTCGCCTTGGAGATCAGCACCACGAATTCGCCCCGGATGCTGTCGCGCGTGGCGAGTTTTTCCAGGATTTCCGTCGCGGTGCCCCGGAGAACCTCCTCATGCAGCTTGGTGAGTTCGCGCGCGGCCACGACATCGCGAATCGGCAGGACGGCGGCGATATCGGCGAGGGAATCGAGAATCCGGTGAGGCGCTTCATAGAAGACCAGAGTCGCCGGTTCCTGAGCGAGAGATTCGAGGAGCCGGGTGCGCTGCCCCTGTTTGGCGGGCAGGAAGCCGCCGAAGTGGACCTGATCGGTGGGCAGGCCGGAAACGACCAGCGCGGCCAGGAGCGCCGAAGCGCCGGGCAGCGCTTCCACGCGAATTCCGGCCTGCACGGCGCCGTGAACGATGCGGTAGCCGGGGTCGGAAAGCAGCGGCGTTCCCGCGTCGGAGACCAGCGCGCCGTTTTCGCCCGACTGCAGGCGGGAGAAGAGTTCCGCCGCCCGTTCTGCCTCGTTGTGGTCGTGATAGCTCAGCGTGCGGGTGGAGATTCCGTAGTGGTGGAGCAGGTGACCGGTGGTCCGGGTGTCTTCACACGCGATCCAATCCACCTCTTTCAGAACTCGCACGGCCCGGTAAGTGATATCTTCCAGATTGCCAATGGGAGTGGAAACCACATACAGGCGTCCGGGCATAACCACGAGTATAGGCCTGCTACCACGGAAAACGATCTCGGACACTTTTAGTCCTCGATTGTTTGCTATACTGTTGTTGCAACTGAGTTGCTGATATGCTCCAGACTTTTGTGATCACCCTGCGAGAGGGAGTAGAGGCCGCGCTGGTTATCGCCATCGCCGTCGCTTACCTGAAGAAGACCGGCCGCTCCGAGCTGATGCCGACCGTCTACCGGGCCCTCCTAAGTGCTGTAATTGCTTGCTTTGTGGCTGCCTGGGGCTTTTCGCGACTGGGCCTCAATCAGGACGCTTACGGCGGTTACACGCTGCTGCTCAGCGCGCTTTTTGTGTTCAGCATGGTGGTCTGGATGAACCGCAACGGGCGCAAGCTGAAGGGCGAGATTGAAACTCGGTTGCAGGTAGAGCAAAGCGGCGCGCGGGCCGGATGGGGAGTTTTCTTCTTCGTCTTCCTGATGATTTTCCGGGAAGGCGTGGAGACGGTTCTGCTGCTGGCGGCGGTACGGTTCGATACTTCCGGAGTGCTGCAATGGATCGGCGCGCTGGCGGGGGTTGCTCTTTCCGTGCTGTTTGGCATGAGCTTCGTTCGCGGGACGATCCGGGTCGATTTGCGCCAGTTCTTCCGGATGACCACCGTGATTCTGATGGTGGTGGTGGTGCAACTGGTGATCACCGGACTGCATGAGCTCTCGGAGAGCCGGATCCTGCCGAGCAGCAGGGCCGAGATGGCCGTAATCGGCCCCATCGTCAAGAACGATATCTTCTTTTTTATTACGATTCTCGCTCTGGCGGCGGCGATGATGCTGCTCGAATGGCGCAAGCGCCGGACGCCGAAGATGGACGGGATGGCGGGCGCGGCGCTTCGGAAGGCGAAGTGGACGGCGCGCCGGGAACAGCTCTGGATGACGGCGTCCTGCTCCGCGGCGGGAGTGTTCATCCTGCTCATTACGGCGGAATTCATCTATGCGAAAGAGGCGACCGCGCTTTCGCAGGCCACGCCGGTCACGTTCCAGGAACATGCCGTCCGGATCCCCGTTGCCTCGGTGAGCGACGGCAATCTGCATCGCTACACGGTGGACGATCAGGGCGTGCACGTGCGCTTCATCATTATTCAAAAGCCGGATCGGTCTTTTGCCGTGGCGCTCGATGCCTGCCAGATCTGTGGCACGCAGGGTTATTACCAGAAGGGCTCGGAAGTCATCTGTAAGAACTGCGAATCCGACATCGTGATCGCCACGATCGGCACGCCGGGCGGGTGTAATCCGATCCCTCTGAAGTCGCATGTGGACGGGGAGACGATCGTGATCGACGAATCGGCTCTCGACGGCGGCGTGAGCACGTTCCGGAACTGAGGAAGCATGATCGTCCGGTTCGTGAAAGACTCCCTGCGCCGCGCGCCCCGACGGAAGGCGCTGCTTGTGGCGGCGATCGCGATGGGTTCGGCGGTCGCGACCTCCATGCTGGGGGTGATGCTTTCCATCGGCGACAAGGTGAATCGCGAGTTGCGCGCGGCGGGGGCGAATATCGTGGTGACGAAGCGCTCGGCCGCACTGACGGGCGGCGTGGGAACCGTGACCTCCACCGCGGTGGGCGCGGAGAACTATATCGCGGAACAGGACATCCCGAAGATCAAGAACATCTTCTGGGGCCTGAACATAACCGGCATCTCTCCCTCCCTGATGGCACAGGAACGAGCGATTCCGGTGCAGGGCGTGTGGTTCCGGCATCCGCTGCCAACGCCGGAAGGCACGGTGCAGTTAACCGGCGTGTCCGTGGTGAACGCGGTCTGGCAGGTGCGTGGCCGCTGGGCGGAAGACAATGCCAATGAGTGCATGGCGGGAGAAGGCGTCATGCGGCGGACTGGCTGGAAACCGAACGGCACGGTTGAAGTATTGGGCGCGGCTTGCAAGATTGTCGGCGTGATTTCCTCCGGAGACGACGCGGACGACCGGGTGCTGATGCCGCTGGCCCGCGTGCAGGAACTGACCAAGCGGCCCGGCGTGGTGGATCGCATCGAGGTCGCCGCGCTGACGAAGCCCGAGGACGACTTTGCCCGGCGCGATCCGAAGACCATGACAGCGGCGGAACGCGAACGCTGGAGTTGCACGAATTACGTGGTGTCCATCGCGCAACAGATTGAAGACGCGCTGCCGGGGACGCAGGCGCGGCCAGTGCGCCGCGTGGCCGATTCCGAAGGTAAAGTTCTCGACAAAGTGGGCGGTCTGATGGCGCTGATCACGCTGGCGGCGCTGCTCTCCGCGGGGCTGACGGTCTGGAGCCTCACGGCAACCACGATGATCGAGCGGCGGGGCGAGATCGCCATTATGCAGGCCATCGGCGGCGCGCGCTGGCTGGTCGCGACGCTGCTGGGCGTGGAAGTGGCGCTCGTGGGATTGCTGGGCGGCGTCATCGGAGCGCTGACGGGCGTTTGGCTGGCGCGGTTCGTGGGGGCTTCCGTATTCAATGACGCGGTGGAGGTTTCGCCGGTGCTGCCGGTCGTCATTATGTTCGCGGCCACGCTGGTTGCGCTGGCGGGGGCGGCACAACCGTTGCGCCGGGCACTGCGGCTGGAGCCGGCCGTGATCCTGCGGGAGGGCGTCTGATGTTTCTCACGTTCATCCTGCGCGCGCTGGTGTACCGGAAACAACGCCTGATCCTGGCGTTTGCCGCGCTGGCCGTGGCCGCCACGCTGGCGACGGTGCTGTTCGATATTTATGGCACGGTGGAACGCCGCATCCGCGGGGAATTCCGCAGTTACGGCGCGAACATTACGGCGATGCCGGGGACGGGTAATACCGTACCGGAGTCGATCGCCGCGTCCGCTGAAAAACTGGGGGCCGAAGCTTCCCCTTTCCTGATCACGTCCGTTCGCATTGGCGGGATTTCAGTGCCGGTCGCGGGCTTCGTGCCCGTAAAGGCCGAGAACATGACGTCTTACTGGCACGTGCAGGGGTCCCGCGCGATTCAGAAAAACGAGTGTCTCGCGGGCGAACTGGTCGCCGACAAGTTGCACCTGAAGGTCGGCGATTCCGTGCCGCTGCAGGGCGGGCCGTGTTTGCTGAAAGGCATTGTTTCCACGGGCGGGGCGGAGGACCAGGAGTTGCTGGTTTTATTCGATGCCGCCGCGACTCTCGCGGGAACGCAGGGCGAGGCGAGCATGGTGCAGATCCGCGCCGCGGGCGAGAAAGTGGATGCGGTCCGGGGCGCTCTCGCGAGCCAGTTTCCGGCGGCGGATATCCGAACGGTGGTGTCCGTGGCGGGCACGGAATCGAATGTTGTATTCAAAGTGCGCGCGGTGCTGTTGCTGCTGACGCTGGTGATCCTCGGCATCACGACCTTGTGTGTTTCCAGCAATTTCAGTGAGATGGTGATCGAGCGGTCGAAGGAGATCGGCATTCTGAAGGCGCTGGGGGCGGCGGAGCGGAAGATCGCCGGATTTTTAGTATCGGAATCGGCCGCACTGGCCCTGGCGGCCACCACGGCCGGCTACACCCTCGGCGTGTTCGCCGCGGCGGGAATCGGCCGGCAGATTTTCGGAGGCGCGTTTCAGCTGCGTCCGGATGTCTGGGTGTTCGCGAGCGTGGCGGCCGTTATGCTTGTGGTGGCCGCGCTGGCGACGGGAATTGCGGCATCGCGCATTTGGGGCATTCAGCCCGCGATCATTTTGAGAGGCGAGTAGAACCGGGTGAGTTCCTTCATTGAGCTGGTGGACGTAACGAAACTGTATGGCGAGAAAGGCACCGCGGTTCGCGCGGTGGACGGCATCAGCTTCCGCGCCCAGCGTGGAGAGTGGATCGCCATCATGGGACCTTCCGGATCCGGCAAGACCACGCTGCTGAATCTGATTGGCTGCCTGGACCAGCCGAGCGGCGGCGCGTTGCTGATCGACGGGACCGACACCGCGAAGCTGCGCCGGGGCGAACTCGCCCGCTTCCGCAGCGAGACCATCGGCTTCATCTTCCAGCAGTTTCACCTGGTTCCGCACCTTACGGCGCTGGAGAATGTGATGCTGGCCCAGTACTTTCACAGCATGACGGACGAGACCGAAGCGCTCGCCGCGCTGCGACAGGTGGGCATGGAGGCGCGCGCGAAACATCTGCCGTCGCAGCTTTCGGGCGGCGAACAGCAGCGCGTCGCGATTGCCCGGGCGCTGGTCAACGACCCCAAAATCATTCTGGCCGACGAGCCGACCGGCAATCTGGACGCGGAAAATCAGCGGATCGTGTTTCAGATTCTGAGCGATCTGCATGCCCAGGGCAGGACGATCGTAATGGTGACGCACGACGAAGCGGCCGGGAAACTGGCGGAGCGTCGGCTCAATCTGGAACACGGGCGGATCAAAGAGAATCTGCTGTTCTCCGCCGAAGAGAATCAGGATTTCGACGAGGTTCTGGAGCATCTCTGGGCGCGGCGCGAAGTCGCGCAAGGCACGAAACCGCACACCGAGATCCACATCGAGTCGCACGACTTTACCGCCGTGCAGTGGAAGCGGCTGATCGCCACCATGGCGGACATCGGGCTGGTCAGCGTGGAGAACGGCGAGGAGCGGTTCACGGCGAAAGGCGAGAGCCGCGCGCGCGACGTAATCCGACGGCACCGCCTGGCGGAGCGTTTGTTCATGGACGTGCTGTCCATCCGCGACGAACATGAAATCGAGTCGAGCGCCTGCAAGTTCGAACACATCCTGAGTCCGGAGGTGACGGACCGGATGTGCACGTTGCTCGGGCATCCGCTGGCCTGCCCGCACGGCAGCCCGATTCCCAAAGGCGCGTGCTGCGCGGAGAAGCGCGTTCTGGGCGCCGAAGAGATGGCCAGCGTCCTGAGCAGCGTCCGGCGCATCTGACAGCCGATCTGTTAACCTCAGGGTTTACTCATGCACAATGTTGTGATTATTGGCTCCGGCTGTGCCGGAAACACGGCGGCTGTTTATACGGCGCGCGCGGGGCTGAACCCGCTTGTTATTAAGGGCCTCGAAGCCGGCGGGCAACTTTCCATCACCAGCGAAGTCGAAAATTTTCCCGGCTTTCCCCACGGCATTCTGGGACCGGAACTCGTCGAGAACATGAAGATTCAGGCGGAGCGTTTCGGCGCCGTGTATCTCGACGGCGAAGTCACGGAAGCCGACCTCTCGAAGCGGCCGTTTCGCCTCAAAGTGAACAGCGAGTGGATCGAGACGCGCACGCTGATCGTGGCTTCCGGCGCCAAGGCCCGCTGGCTGGACCTGCCTTCGGAACAGAAGCTGATCGGGCGCGGCGTCAGTTCCTGCGCCACGTGCGACGGCTTTTTCTACCGCGACAAAGAGATTATGGTGGTGGGCGGCGGCGATTCCGCCATGGAAGAGGCGAACTTTCTGACCCGCTTCGGCCGGCGCGTCGCGCTGGTGCATCGCCGCGATACATTCCGTTCGTCGAAGATCATGCTGGATCGGGCGATGGCGAATCCGAAGATCGAATTCATTCTGAACACGGCGGTGGAAGAAGTTTTCGACGTCAGCAAGGGCGAGGTGACCGGGGTGCGGTTACGGAATCTGGTGACCGGCGAAACCACGCTGCGCGATGTGGACGGTTTCTTTGTCGCGATCGGTCATATCCCGAATACCAAAATTTTTCGGGGCCAACTCGATCTGGATCCGGACGGCTACCTCATCTCTCACGGGGGCGCGCGAACCAATATCCACGGCGTTTTTCACGCGGGCGACGTGCAGGACCGCATCTACCGTCAGGCCATTACGGCGGCCGGCGCCGGCTGCATGGCGGCTATCGAAACCGAGCGTCTGCTCGAAGAAGAGGGGCATTAAAAACTATGATTGAACGGCTTTTTCCATCGGGCGCACCGGTTCCGCGCGGTCCGTACTCTCCGGCGGTTCGCGCGGGAGATTTCATTTTTGTTTCGGGCCAGTTGGCGGTGGATCCCGAGACCAATCAGTACATTCCGGCCGACATCCAGCAGGAAACGCGCGTCACGCTGAATAACATCCGGCGCATCTTAGAAGACGCGGGCGCCAGCGTCGCGGACGTGGTTCGCGTGGGTGTTTTCATGGCGGACGGCGCGGATTTCGCGAAGATGAACGAGGTTTACGCCGAGTTCTTCGGCAACGACAAACCGGCGCGCACCACCATCGTCTGTAAGTTCGCAGCCGATATCAAGATCGAGATCGACTGCGTCGCTTACAGTCCGAAGAAGTAAATACTACCGGCTAAAACTGCTGACGGCCGGCGTTACTTTGCGGTGAAGGGCTTTGCAGGTATCCAGATAGCCCTTCATCACGGCGTCGCGCATGGACTGCGCTTCAGGTCCTGCCGTGTTCAGTACCGCAAGCGCCTGTTCAAAGTGCGCGGCCGCTTCGGCATTGTGGTCGGCGCGTTGTTCCGCGAGAGCCAGGCTGGCACTGACGGCCGCCGCCATGGGTGACTTCGCACCGAACCGGTTCGCCATAATCACCCGCGCCCGCTCGAAGTGTTCTGTCGCCTGGGTCAGATGTTTTTGCGATGCCTCCGCGTCACCCAGCATTTCCAGCAGCACGGCAACCTGCGGGTGTTCGGCGCCGAGCGTTTGCTCCGCGATCCGGATCGCCCGCTGCAGAACTTCCTCCGCCAGGGAAAACTTCTTCTCCGCGTGGTAGAGCTGCGCGAGACAGCTCAGCGTGGAAGCGATCTGGTGGCCGGGGACCGGCTGCGATTCGAACAGCGCCAGAGCCCGACGCAGAAGCGGTTCGGCGCGCGCGAGTTCACCGCGGTCGAGATAAGTCATGCCGAGCCCGCGGACCGCGGCGGCTTCGAGCGATACCCAGTGCTGTTCGCGAACGATCGTGAGTGCCTTGTTCCAGCCTTCGAAGCTGGCGTCCCAGGAGTGGGCGTCGCGGTCGAGATCGGCCATTCCCACCAGAGCATCCACCTGCCGCCGCGGCGATGTGCCGGGCTGCGCGAGAGTCTTTTCAAACAGGCGGTGCGCTTCGGCGGAGCGGCCGACTTCGCGCAGAATGTCGCCGAGTTCGTTGGTCAGGAGAGCGTGGTTTTCGATATCGGCGGCGGGCGTTGCCAGAGCGGTGCGCAGAACTTTCTCCGCGCCGGCATAATCGCCCAGCGTGCGATTCACGGCCGCCAGAGCCTCGGCTGTCTGGGACATGCGGGCCTGTTCGTGCGGCGACGCCTGCCAGATCGCGAAGGCGGCTTCCAGCTGCACTTTTGCTTCGGAATCGCGAATCAGCTGGTGCAGGGTAACGCCAAGATCGTTGGCGGAAAGGCCGCGCTGAACCTCGTTCCTGGCGAGGGGCTGGGAGGCGCGAAAAAGCTCGGCGGCCGTTTCAAACTGGCGATTTTTGATGGCGGCGACGGCTTTTTCGTGCACCTCCATCCAGTTCGGCGAGGGCGAATCCGTTGAAACCGGCACGGCGGCCGGGGAGTCTGCTGTCGATAACACACAAAGCCAAAGCACTGCGAGAGAGCGCATGGGTGTTCCTCCTTTTTGGTTGAGTCAGGCGGACCGGATTGGCGTCGGAAGACACCTCCGGCCGGTACGTTGCACTCAGGGTCTACGCCCTGTCAGACGACCTGGCTGTTTTGAAACTGCGGCGCTTTACAAATGTCACGAAAGCCGCGGGTCACGAAAACCGTGGCTGCGCAAGCGGCGTGCGCGTTTGCCGTGACGGCACGGGGACTACTTGATTGTGAATCGGTTGGAGAAGCGACAGGGAGTCGCGGCGACAGGGTGCGAATGCCTCATGGCAGGGGTCGCGGGCCGCTGACTCAACTCCATATTCTCACGAACATGTTTCGTCTGAATAACAAAAGCTTTCTATCGGGAGTATCAGCGCACGGGTCCCGGACGCATGCGCTACGATAGCGAAGGGCCTGTGCCGAGGAATACCTCAAGTCATTCCCGCAGGGCCGGTTCGCAATCAGCTTTCGACACATTTGACGACACTGGAAATGCTTGATCTCCTCGAAGCCGGACTTGCCGGACTGCGCCTGAATCCCGCGCCGACACAGAGTCGGGACTCCGCGGCGTTCAGCAGTCCGGAAGCGTTGCGCGAGGAGATGGAGCAGGGCGGCTTTACGGCCCAGGAACTCGCCAACGGTCTGGGACTTCCGAGGACAGCCATCGACGACTGGCTGGCAGGCAGGACTCCCGTGCCGGCGCTCGCCCTCAGCTCTCTCCAGATCCTTCGGCGACTCACGCTTTCCGAGCGCCGGAAACTTCAAAACGGTCTCACGCCCCAGGCGCCCAAAAACGCGCCGGAGGCGTGCCCCGGAATCCATCCCTTTTCACGAATCGAGGAACTTTAAACGACCATGAGCACCGCGGCAACCGAAAAAAACACCGGCGACAAGAACCCATCCACACTGTTCGACAAGCCCCGTCTGATTCTCACTCACGGCGAGAAAGGCGGCGTGGGCAAGACCACAGTCGCCCGCGTTCTGGCCGACTATCTGAATTCGCGCAAGACGGCTTTCCGCGCCTTCGACGCCGAAGGGTCCACCGGCCAGTTGCTGCGCTTTCACAAGACTGAAACGGCGTCGGTGAACGTCGCCGATGCCGCGAGCATCGCGCCGGTGCTCGACTACGTGATGGACGGAGCGGGACGCCGCATCGCCCTGGTCGATCTGGGCGCGCGTTCCGGTGAAGATCTGAAGAACTGGCTGTATCGCGGCGGCGCTCTGGAAGAAGCGGAAGCGGGAAATCTCGGCATCACGATCGTCTACGTGCTGGGCGGAGCGGTCGACAGCGTCGGTCATCTGAAGGAATGCTTCAACGCGCTGGGCCGCAACGTGAACTACGTGATCGTGAAGAACCTCGGGGTCGCGGCGAAGTTCGACGTTTACGATAAGTCGAATACCCGCAAGGACCTGCTTGCCGTGGGAGCGAAGGAAATTTCGGTACCCGCGCTGGACGGTTCGGTCTACCAGTCGGTGGATCGTTCCAGCCTGCCCTTTTCGGGGTTCGCGGAATCAAAGGACGCGAGTCTGGGCTTCACGGAACGCCGCTACTGCCGGACCTGGCTGCGCGAGTGTTTCGCGGCCATTGAAGAAGTCGACGCGCTGTTGCAGTAGAGGTTCCCGTTCGTCAGGGGCCGGCCAGGCGAAGGCCGGGCCGGCCTCGGGAGTGAATTATGAGTGGTATCACGCTGCTCGGCGCGGCGGGCGCGGTCGGTAAGAGCATTGGGGCGGCGCTCGACAAGGCGGGAACTTCCTATCGTGTGGTCGGACGGGATGGCGCCGCTCTCAGCAAGGCTTTTGGCGGGAGCCGTCTGGCGGAAATCGTCACATGGAATCCCGATGATCCGGCATCCGCGCGGGCTGCGTTGCGGGGTTCCGACACGATTGTGTATCTGATCGGCGTCGCCTACGACCAGTTTCAGCTGCACCCGCAACTAATGCGGAAGGCGCTCGATGCAGCGATTGCCGAAGGCGTGCCAAAGATGCTGCTGATCGGCACTGTCTACCCTTATGGGCGGCCACAGACGACGCCGGTTACGGAGTCGCATGCCCGCGAGCCGCACACGTTCAAGGGCAAGATGCGGAAGCAGCAGGAAGATCTGCTGCTGGAAGCCGACGCGCAGGGCAAAATTCGCGGGAGTGTGCTGCGCCTGCCGGACTTTTACGGTCCGGGAGTGGAAAAGAGCTATCTCGACAGCCTGTTCCAGGCCGCTGCGACGGGGGGCACGGCGAACCTGCTCAGCCCCATCGATAAACCGCACGAGTTCGTTTTCATCCCCGATGTGGGCCCGGTTGTCACGGCATTGATCGCCCAGGAAGGAGCGTGGGGGCATGTCTGGCACTTTGCCGGCGCCGGTGCGGCGACGCAAAAGGATCTGGCGGAACGGGTGTTTCGCATGGCCGGGCAGAAGGTTCGCATTCGCGAGGCAGGAAAGCTGGTGCTGCGGGTGATGGGTTTGTTCAATCCGCTGATGCGCGAACTGGTCGAGATGCATTATCTGCTCACGGATCCCGTGCTGCTGGACGATTCGGCTCTGCAGAAGCTGCTCGGCCCGCTTCACAAGACGCCTTATGACGAGGGTTTGCGGATCAGCCTCGAAGCCGCCCGCGCACAGCACTTGGGTAGAAACAACGGGCTAAAGTAGAAACGTGGGGCGTATCCGTGTTCTGTCCGACAACGTCGCGAACAAAATCGCTGCCGGCGAAGTCGTAGAACGGCCTGCTTCGGTCGTTAAAGAGTTACTGGAGAACTCGCTCGATGCCGGTTCGGCCAGCATCCGGGTGGAGATCGAAAACGGCGGGCGGCGGCTGATCCGGATTGTCGACGATGGCTGCGGCATGCTGCGGGACGATGCGCTGCTGGCCTTCGAGCGGCATGCGACCAGCAAACTGCATGATGTCAAGGATTTGCTGTCTATCGCGACGCTCGGGTTTCGCGGTGAAGCGCTGCCGTCCATTGCCTCGGTATCGCGGCTTTTGCTGGAAACCCGTTCTCCCGACGAGCAGACGGGAACGCGCGTGGAAATCGCTGGCGGCAAGATCCTGAGCTGCGACGAGATCGCGCGAGGCGGCGGCACATCGCTTTCCATCCGGGATCTGTTTTTCAACGTGCCGGCCCGCAAGAAGTTCCTGCGGTCGGAGCAGACGGAACTGGCTCATATCGCCTCCCTGGTGACGCATTACAGCCTCGCCCATCCCGACAAGACGTTCGAGCTTTGGAACAGCGCGACCAATCTTCTGCATGCCACGCCGGTGGAAACGCTGCGGGAGCGCGTGTTTCAGGTGTTCGGAGGACCGCTGCTCGAAGACCTGGTGGAGCTTTCCGAACGCACCGCGACGCTGCAGGTTGCCGAACCGGACGAACCGCCGCGCCGCTTCGCCATCAGCGGGTTTGTGTCCCGGCCGCAGGTGCAGAAGAACAACCGGAACTCGATCTTCATCTTCGTCAACCGGCGGCTGATTCGGGACCGGCTGATTCTGCACGCGATATCGGCGGCCTATCACAATCTAATGCCCGCCTCCTGCTTTCCCTTCGCGCTGCTGTTTCTGGAGACCGATTGCGAAGAGGTGGATGTGAATGTGCACCCGTCGAAGACCGAAGTGCGGTTCCGGCATCAGTCCTGGGTGCACGATTTCGTGCGCGATTCCATCCGGGAGCAGCTAATGCAGTCGCGTCCGGCGCCTTCGTTCAGCCATGCCATTCCCAGTCCGGGCGCCCACGCGGTTTCACCGCGCGGCGCGCAGCCGGTAGCGGGCCTGCCGTACTCGGAATTTTCCCAGATGCTGCAGGATTTCGCGCCGGAACGCGCACAGGATCAGCCGCCGCTCGACGAGGCCATCGGGCCGGACCCGAACGCGGGCGTTTTGCCGGATTTCGTGCTGCAGAACGGGGCGCCTCCCGCCAGCCGTTTCGACTTCGGCGACACCGGGATACCGATCAATGAACCGCGCTCCCCTGCCCCGCCGGCGCCTCCTGCCGGGCCCGCCACACTGCGCCTTCGCGTGCCCGACACCCACGGCGGTTTTCCCGAAGGCGCTCTGCCGATGGGGCAAAATATGGAGCGGATCGGTGAACTGCGGCCTCTGGGACAGTTGCACAACAGTTTCATCATCGCGGCCGGTCTGGATGGCCTTTGGATCATCGACCAGCACGTGGCGCACGAGCGGATCCTGTTCGAGCAGGTGCTGCAGCAGCAGGCCGCCGGACGCGTGGAAGTGCAGCAGTTGCTGATGCCGATGATTCTGCAACTGACGGCGGAACAGCAGATCGAGTATGCCCGGATCGCGGACGAATTGAGCAACTCCGGCTTCGATACGGAACCGTTCGGAAACCGCACTATCGCCGTGAAGGCCGCGCCTTCGTCTATCGGACTGGGCGACCTGGAGAGGGTGGTGCTGGAAATTCTGGAGATCGCGGAGAACGAACTGCGAAGCGTTTCGCTGTCCGATCTGCGGCGGGGAATCGCGGCGTCAATTGCCTGCCGCGCGGCCATCAAGATCAACACGCCGCTCGACCAGAGAAAGATGGAGTGGATGCTGCGGAGCCTGGCGGCGACGGAGTATCCGATGGCCTGTCCGCATGGGCGGCCGGTGGCGCTGCAGTATGGCACGCGGGAGATTCTGCGGGCCTTTCATCGGATCTGACGGACGGCCTTTTTACCAGGCAGCCGCTTAACGGGTGGTTTCCAGCTCTTCTTCCAGGGTCTGGCGCGTCACCAGGTCGGCGTAATAGCCTCCCGCGGTGGCGAGTTCGTCGTGGGAGCCGCTTTCCACGATCCGGCCTTTTTCCAGCACCAGAATCTGGTCGGCGTGCCGTACGGTGGAGACTCGGTGCGAGATCAGAATCACGGTGCGACCTTCAAACACGCCGGAAAGGCCGGTGAGAATACGGTCTTCGGTCAGCGTATCGACGCTTGAAAGGGCGTCATCCAGGATGAGAATGGGGGCATCGCGCAGGACGGCGCGCGCGATGGCCGTGCGCTGTTTCTGGCCACCGGACAGAGTGATACCGCGCTCGCCGACGACGGTTTCCAGACCAGCGGGGAAACCGGCGATATCCGCGGCAAGTCCGGCCATTTCCGCGGCACCCGCGATGCTTTCCGCATCGGCGTTTTCCACGCCGAAGGCGATGTTTCCGGCCAGGGTGGAACTGAACAGGAACGTCTCCTGCGGCACGAAGGCGACGTTCCGGCGCAGCACGGCGGGGTCGTACTGGCGGGCGTCGATACCGTCGATCAGGACGCGGCCGCCGGAAGGATCGAGCAGGCGGGGGATGAGGCCGACCAGGGTCGATTTGCCCGAGCCCGTATGGCCGACGATCGCGACGGTGCGGCCGGCGGGGATGTGGAAGCTGACCTGGTCCAGCGCGAGGCCGGAAGGATACGCGACCGTGACGTCTTCGAAGCGGATTTCCCCTGCCATCGCGGCGGGCGAAAGAGGCAGCGCGGGCACGGCGAGGGACGGCCGCTCCCGCAAAATTTCCTCAATGCGGGAAAGGGACGCCGTGCCCCGCTGGATCAGGTTCACCACCCAGCCCAGCGCGATCATGGGCCAGACCAGCATGCCCATGTAGGTGTTGAACGTGACGAAGCCGCCCAGGGAAAGCCGCCCCTTCATCACCTGAGAGCCGCCAGCCCATAACACCGCCAGAAACGTGAGGCCGATGAGAAGTTCCAGCAGGGGTTGCAGCATGCCCTGTAACCGCACCAGGCGCAGATTCTGGGCAATGTAATCGTGGTTCAGCAGTTCGAATTTGCGAATCTCCGCGCGTTCCTGGGCAAACGCCCGCACGATGCGGACGCCCGCCAGATTTTCCTGCACCCGGCTGCTGATATCGGAAAACTTCGCCTGGATCCGTTCGAACCGCTCATGAATCCGCTGGCCGAACCAGATCATGGCGAAGCTGACGAAAGGCGCAGGCAGGATGGCCAGCAGCGTCAGTCTCCAGTCGAGACGCAACATGATCGCGACCGCGAGCAGGAAGGTCAGTCCCGTTTCGAGACAGTACATGACGCCCGGGCCCAGCAGCATGCGGACCTGATTCAGATCGTTGGTGGCGCGCGCCATAATGTCGCCGGTGCGCTGGCGCGCGAAGTAGTCCGGAGAAAGGCTGATGACGTGACGGAAGAGGTCGTTCCGGAGGTCGAATTCGATGTCGCGCGAAACGCCGATCAGGATGATCCGCATCCCGAACTGGAAGATGCCTTTGGCGGCGGATACGGCGAGGAGCAGCAGGGCGAAACCCGCCACGGAGCGCGCGTCCGCACCCGCTTTGAGCGCGTCGATCCCCCGGCCGAGCACCAGCGGGCCGCAGACGGCAATCGCGTCCTTCATGACCAGGCAGGCGAGGCCCGAGAAGAAGCCGGACCGGTACCGCCAGATGAATGGCCGCAGATACCGGATGGCGTCGCGGGTGTTCATTGTCCCGCCCTGCTCAAATGCCGAAGAAATCGGCGACCCGCTTGGTCACTTCGAGAAGCCACCTTTTTCGTCCCTCGCGTATCTTCCACCAGTACCCGTTGTTCCAGAACGGATCCCGTGAAGCGATCATGCGGACCTCGATTTCCGGAGCGAACCGTTGAAAAACGCGGGCCGCGCGGCCGGTATGGCCCGGACTGGTCACCACCAGCAACTTGTGCACGCCCCGGCGCCGGAGTTCGGGCACGAGGTGCTCCACTTCGTCCACGGTGCTCAGGGACGCGTAAGGAAAAACGGTCAGAGCTTCCTTCCGGCAACCGCGACGGGCTGCGAAGTCCAGTTCGATCTCGCCTTCGTGCACTCCATAGAAGCCGCCTTCCCCCGTCAGAATCGCCTGGGGAGCGAAGCCTTGCTGAATCAGCGAACAGGCCTTCAGGATCCGGTTACCCAGGTAGTCTCCGCCCAGCACCTCCACCATATCGGACTTCTGCGGCGCTTCGCTTTTGACCAGCATGTCGCCCAGGTGCCAAAGCACGGCATCACGGAAGCGGAACAAACAGAGGAGCAGAACCAAAGCGACGATGCCAGCCGCCAGCAGGGTCCGGCGGGGCGTCAGACGCAAACAGTGCCCCTGGAGGAGGGATCAGGACTTGCTGCGCCCATGCTCAGCGTTCATCACCGGAGTTGCGCGGATCGATATGGCCCACCGTCTTGAGCAGAAAATACAGGCGTTCGACTTCTTCTTCGTCTTCGGGACGCAGAACGCGATAGCGCGGCGCGGCAATCTGTTTCGGATCGCCGGAAGCGAGGAGTTCGCCCCAGTATTGCCGATAGGGCACCCCGTCGATCATGGCGCTGGTCGCCATCTGGCGGAGCGTGCGAAGCAGATGTTTGCAGCAATCCACCTCGCCAGGGTAGACCACCAGAACGCGTTCCTCATCGTATAAAGTGAGGCGGGCGACGAGCGGGGAAATCCATCCTGTCCGGTCGACCCGGCGGATATCCTGCCACAAGATCACGCGTTTGCCGATCTCGATGTGGGCGTCATACACCTTGATAACAGGCCGGAACGCCATCGCCAGCAGGGCCGAAGCGGTCAGGAAAAACAGTACGGAAGGAACGAAGGCGGGCGTCCAGGACAGTCCCAGCCACGCTGAGAAACCGGCAAGCGCCATCGCCACAATGCCGAAGGATACATAATGACGTGCGGGAACATATCGGCTCATCTGGCGGCTCCGACTTACTTCTAAGACTACTCCCCCGCAGACTCCAGGTCAATCGGGTTGACGTTTTCGTTCGAAAGTCCCGGTGGCCGGGTGGAGGTTCCCCGCAGCCACGAAATCCCGCGCCAGGTATATTCGGCGGCGCTGATGGCGGCCAGGACGACCACGCCGGCCAGCAACACGTTGCCGATCCGCAGCAAAACCGGGTCGCGATAGCCGTTTGCTCCCATCAGGCCGATCGCCGTCATGATTTGCAGAAACGTGCTGGCTTTGCCCCAGGCACTCGGATCGAATTGCCGGAAGGAGGTAAACCGGAATGCCACCGCGGAGAGCGCCAGAATCCACAGATCCCGTCCAAAAATGACGATTACGGTCCATAAAGGCACCGCATGTCCGGCGGCGAGCCCGCAGTAGATGCCGCTCAGCAGAAACTTGTCGGCGACGGGATCGAGGTAAGCGCCGAATTTGGTTTCCCCGCCGAAGCGGCGCGCCACCGTTCCGTCGAGCATGTCGGTAAAAGCCGCGCCGCCGAAGAGCCATCCCGCCACCAGATACTGGCCGTTCGCCAGGGTATAGAGGATAAACGGCGTCATGAAGATCCGCAACGCGGTAAAAAGATTGGGTATCGTAAACCACATGGCAGGCCGTGCCTTCATGATACGGCGTCCTGCCGGCAACCCGTGGCAGAAGTGAGGCGAGCCGCGCGCCGAGCTTGCTGGACGAATCGCCGAGAACCTGAACAGGCGCGCCTTTGGGGTTTGGCGGCGGGTTGTGGCGGCACGGGGCCACCTGCTTCGTTGCGGCGCTTGTGAGATGTCCCGCATCGAATGCAGCCCCGCGCCTCGCATTTGGCCCCGTGGCGCTCACAACGCGGCTCACCCCACTTCTGCCACGGGCTGCCAGGTGCCTCGCGGCGCGAGCCGGGGTGCCGGCCAACCTGAAGCGTTCAATTCTGAATGGTCAGAATCCCGACAGTTGTGCTGACCCCGTTCACGGTGACAACCAGAGGGAAGTCCCCGTTCGAAAGATTTGCGGGAACCATCATGTTGAACTGATAGACCGATGCCAGGGGAGGAATGAGGCCTCCGAAAAGCACGGGCGCGTTGACACCGCCGATGGTGGCACTGGCTGGGGTGGCCAGAGGATAAATTTTATCGCTCAGAGTGGCCGAAGGGTGCGCGGGTTGCGTCGCGCCGAAGCCGGTGCCGTAAAGGACGATGACCTCTCCTGGTTTGGCGGGCGACGTGAAAGTGGATGCCTTGTCGGGGAAGAGTCCCTGCCGGCCGACATTCGTATAGTCCGCGTGCTGGGCGACCACGTACCGGCCCGACTCCGAAGTGCCCGTCAACCAAGTAAACAGCGCGGGTGCCGTAGTTCGGATATCGATCCACGACATGAGGTCCGGCTTACCCGGCGCTTTCACGACAACGGGAACTCCCCCATTGGCGAGAGGCAGGTCCGGTGTGATGATGTTGATCTGCCCTGGACTGACGAACTCTACAAAAGCGGGAGTCCCGCCGACTGTGACGGACACTCCGTCAAGAGACACTGGCAGATTGTTGCCGCCCGAAAAATCCGCCTGCGTCCAGGCGCGGGTTGTATTGGCGAGCCCGCTCCCAAACAGCGAAACGTAGGTGGCAGGTGCGAAACCAGCCGGTCCCCCGGCGGAATTGGCGATTCCGGTTACGCTATTCGGCGGAGACGATTCCGCAATCAGGAAACTGGGACCGAAATCACCCTGTTCGTCCAGAGTGAAATTGACGGTCGGCATGGTGAACGCGGAGGTCTGAAGCTGGCGTTCCTCAATGTAAGTAATTTTGGATGCCGTCTGTATACCGGCAGAGTGAACCATCACGGGATCCGACTCAGACTGACTCGTCGCGCCAATAACATAAGTCCCGGCCTGCAAAACAAGACTCGCCGGCACATAGCGAAACCCATCCCGATAAGCAACAGCAGCTCCCGCCGGCACGGTCGCGGAGACAAGAACCTGCGATGTATTCGCGTCGAAGATTCCAACCGTGTGCGCCACATTCAGGCCGCGGCCCGTGACGTCGAGAAAAGCCAGGGCGGTAACTGTTACCTGGGAAGAGACTGAGAATTTCCAGCCAATCATGAAAGCCCTGGCATCCGTGCCAGCCGCGCCCGCCGCAGGATAAGCGGCCACGCCCTCCGCATGGCCGAGGCCCGCAGCGAGCTGAGTAATTATTGCCAGTCGAAGCAAAACGCGCATATAGGCAAGTACCTTGGGCAATTGTCACGCCGATGTCAGTCCTGCGACTTCTTCACGGTAAAGCCGGACTTGCAATCTGTAAGTCAGGTTACGACGAAGTTCTCGTTCCCCATCAATAAGTCCTAAATAATGCCGTGACGACGCTCTTCGCCCGTTAATCCCAAATTCATGTAACCTAAGGGCCTTAATTGTTTTGTTGCAGTTCTCCCTCGGTTTCGA
The DNA here is from genome assembly GCA_903851195.1 of uncultured Acidobacteriia bacterium. Lineage (GTDB taxonomy): Bacteria > Acidobacteriota > Terriglobia > Bryobacterales > Bryobacteraceae > BOG-234. The sequence continues at coordinate 37,727 of CAINNJ010000010.1, read as the reverse complement.
TTAGTCGCGGTATTGAAACTTTTAATAGGCATGTTTCACCACTTTCGTTCGTTGACTTTGAACGACTACCTGCAGCAGAATGACTTCGTGTGGAGTCGTGGCGCAAACCACCGCTTCACCATTTCCGGAGTTCCTTTCACCGAAACGGGAAAGTGGAACACCCGGTAAAAGGGCGGTAGCCCGTCTTCGCGTTGGCAGCACGCGTCCGCTGCGCAGTTTCCGCGTGGAACTTCACCGGCCCGAATCCATGACTTCTCCTCAAGATTCCGTACTGGAATGGTTTGCCGTTCGTACCCGGTCGAACCGCGAGGCTGTGGTGGAAGAAGCGTTGCGGGGTAAAGGCTTCGACGTCTGGTGCCCGAGGTTCAAACCGGCGCCGTTTCGCGCAAATTCCGCACTCAGGCCGGTATTTCCCGGCTACGTTCTCTGCCGTTTCGATGTCCGCGACCGGCTTCCCATACTGACCGTTCCCGGCGTCATGAACGTCGTGAGCAACGGCAGGATTCCACTTCCGATTGACGAGCGCGAAATTGAGTCGCTTCGTATCGTGTTGCGGAGCATGATGCCCGTTTCACCCCACGAATACTTATCCGTGGGGGACCGGGTTCGCATCACGGAGGGCCCCCTTGCCGGGGCGGAAGGACAGATCGTCCAGCACGAGCCCGAACTGCTGGTCGTCTCCATTACGCTTCTGCAGCGATCGGTCTCCGTGGCCGTGCAGGTTGAGTGGCTTGAAAAAAGCCGCCGCGCGGCCTGATTTCCTTCAGGCGGTATCTAACATTTATGAAATCACTTGTGATGCTTGTGGCCGCTTTGTCTCTGGCATCCGCGCAGGATTCCGTTCACGTCACGCTCGATAATACGGCTCCGGGATCGCGGACCTCAGGATCCCAACCCACGGCAGGCATCGGTCCGCAGGCGGCTCTGGCGCCTGGCTATGTACTCGGACCGGGAGATCAGTTCTCCATGGAAATAGCCGATCTGGAAGAACTTAACGGAAAGGTCCACAGAATCGACCACGACGGCACGGTTACGCTGCCCCTGGTGGGGCGGATTCAGGCTGCGGGAATGACCCTGACGGAATTCGAAAAAGACCTGGATAAGCAACTGGAGTCGCTGCTGAAAGAGCCTCACATCACCATAACCGTAACGGAGACTCTCAGTCAGCCGGTCTCCGTGATCGGCGCCGTTAATACTCCCGGCACGCATCAGTTGCGCGGCCAGCAAAACCTCATGGAAGTCTTATCGGAGGCGGGAGGGCTGCGCAATGACGCGGGGTACCGCGTCACCATCACGCGCGACGAGAAATACGGCGATCTGCCCGTTCCAAACGCGCTTCGAAACCCCGCCAGTCACACCATTACGGGCGAGGTGAGCGTTTCGGACATTCTGGAAGCCCGCAATGTTTCGGAGAATATCCGGATCATGCCCCACGACCTGATCACGGTCCCGCGGGCGAAGGTGTTTTACGTGATGGGCGAAGTACGAAAGTCCGGCGGATTTACCCTGGAACAGAAGAACCGCGTCTCCATCGTGCAGGCAATCGCCCTCGCCGAGGGCACCACGCCTACAGCCGCTAAACGGCGCGCCATCATTCTCCGGCAGGTCGACGGTGACGTAAACAGAACGCAGATCCGGGTTGACCTCGACAAGATTTTCACGGGCAAAATTCAGGACGTTATGCTGCAGCCCGACGACATTCTGTACGTTCCCAACAGCATGGCGAAGGTCATCCGGATGCGGGCGATCGAAACGGCCGTATCGACAGCCTCCGGCGTGCTGATCTGGCGCGGCATCTAACCCGGCGGCACTTGAGATTTGACATGATGAATCCGCACGAAAACAGAATCTGGAAGCCGGGCCCGGCCATAATCGCCGACGGACCGCGTCTCGAACCGTCGCATGCCCAGCCCGCATCTTCCTTTATCCAGATCGTGAGCCGGCGCAAAGGCACCATAGCTCTGTTCTCACTGGTATGCGGCGTCGTTGCTTTCGCTGTAACCGTTCCGCAGACCCGCCTTTACCGGTCGCATGTTTCCCTGGAATTCGCCGGCCTCAACGACAATTTGCTAAATACCCGCGAAATCGATCCGCTGGCAACCGGAGACAATTCTTCGCAGGCTTTTATCAACACCGAAGCCCGCATTCTGGAAAGCAAGCCTCTTCTGGAGCGGGTAATTAAAGCGGTGCGGAGTCACCAGAAGCCACCCGACGAGGGGTCCGGAAAAGATTCCTCGCGCAGGAAGGCGCTGAATGAACTCACGCCGGCACTTCTCCTGTCGCGTCTGCAGGTGCGCCCCGTGGAAATCACCAGGCTGATCGATATCTATGTGGAATGGACGGATCCCGACACCGCCGCGGATCTTGCGAACACGCTCGCGGGCGAGTACATGTCCCTGAGCACGGAAGCCCGCGTCAGTTCCACACTCCGGACCTCCGGATGGCTGACGCAGCAACTCGACGATGCGCGCCACAAGCTGGAAAAAGCGGAATCCGCCCTGCAGGAATATGCGAGGCGTTCGAACCTGATCTTTGCCGGGGACGATGGCAGCATTTCGCAGGCCCGACTGCGCGAGATTCAGGATGAATACTCACGTGCGCAGGCGGACCGGGTTTCCAAACAGGCTGCTTTCGAAAGCCTGATTGCGCAGAAGCCCGACGAAGTGACGGCGTCGCTGCGGGATAGCGCGCTCCAGGACTACCAGCTGAAACTGAGCGAGTTGGACCGTCAGCTGGCGGATCTGCTGACCACTTATCAACCTTCTTATCCGAAGGTGCAGCGGCTGAAGTCGCAGATCGAACAGGTCAAGAAAGACTACGACCGCCAGCATGAAGGAGTCCTCAGCCGCCTTCGCAATGAATACCAGGCCGCTGTCAAGCGTGAGGACATGCTCTCACGGTCTTATCAGTCCCAGCAGGGCGTTGTAACGAAGGAAGCCGGCGCGACCGTGGATTACAACATTCTGAAGCGCGAGGCCGATACGAACCGCGCGGTCTATGAAGGGATGCTGCAGAAGGTCAAATCTTACGCGATCGCTTCCGCCATGCAGCCGAGCAACGTGCGCGTGGTGGACCCCGCGGAAGCGCCCTCGTATCCCTATAAGCCGAAGGCCGCGCTCATCACTGTATTTGGAGTTCTGGGCGGCGTCTTCATGGGCCTGGTCTGGGTAGGTGTGCGGGACAAAGGCGACATCAATGTCGAGTACCCCGGCCAGACACAGACTGTCCTGCGTGCGCACGAACTCGGCGTGGTTCCTTCGGCCCGCCTTGATCCTTACATCGGCGGCAAGCGGTCTCGTCAGCTGCTCGGAAGCCCGGAAAAGACAAGTGCCGGCAATGTGGCGGACGACGGCCTGAATTACCGGTTCGAAACCGCCATGTGGTTCTGCAAGTCCTCTCTGGTGGCGGAATCGATTCGCTCGATCCGGACGTCGCTCCTTTCCCGGCATGGAAATGAGGGTTGCGACGTGTTTCTGGTCACAAGCCTTACACCGGGACAGGGAAAGACGTCGCTCGTCAGCAATCTCGGAATCGCTTACGCGGAACTGGGAATGCGGGTGCTGATTATGGATGCGGACGTCAGAAGCCCGCGCCTTCATCGCGTGTTTGGAAAGCGCAACGATTCGGGGCTGACCACCTTACTGGAGCATCCCGAACAGCGGGATCACGCCTACCTTGCCCAATCGACCGATGTCCCGTGTCTTTCACTTCTCAGCAGCGGGCCTTACAAGCCGGGTGTCTCGTCTTCGTCTTTGTTTCACTCCGAGCCAATGGCAACGCTCTTACAAAATCTGCGACACCAGTACGACGTCATTCTGATCGACACACCACCGCTTACGCTCGCGGATGCCAGAATTCTGGGCCCGCTGGCGAATGGCGTGGTGATTGTCCTCAGGGCCGGCGCCGTTCGCCTCGACAGCGTCCTTGCCGCGGAGCAGCGGCTCACTCAGGATGGCAGTCATGTGTTGGGCACCGTGCTGAACGACTGGGATCCCCGGTCCAACGGCTATGGTGTCTATCCGGACCGTTATCACGAGAGCAGTTCATATCAGACGGCATGACTGCCGTTTGAACGGATTCCGAGCCATGCTTTCAAGAACACTTCTTTCGTCGAATCGTATTACCCGGTGGCATATTTTTGCCTCCATTCATTTCGCTCTGGACGTCATGGCTCTGCTGCTTGCCTGGTACGGAGCCATCGCTATCCGTGTCTACATCAATCCGTGGATGCCGATCCACATCTCATCCGCGGAAGCGCGGACCCTGGTTCCGCATCCTCTGGTGATTCTTTCGCTCTGGACCGCCGCCGCCTGGTGGACTGGTCTCTACAGGAAGAAGAAGACCTGGTCCGCGGCACACGCCATACGGCGGGCTCTGGAGGCCGACATCATAGCCTGCGGTCTCGCCATCGTGGTGACCTTCTTTACACGGGGTGTCGCCACCGATATTTCCCGTTCGCTGCTGTTTCTGTTCGGCCCCGTGAGCCTGATTCTGCTGGCGCTCGCTTTCTATCTGGCCATGTTCATCAGTTGCGGCGTTCAGCGAAGGTGGCTGGAGCCGAAACGGGTAGCGGTGCTGGGATCCGGAGAAGACGTCACGGAGTTCGCGAAAAACATTGAGCACGCCGCCACGGGCACGCTGAAGGTTGCCGGCGTGATTGTGCCCTCGACGGGCGCCGCCCTGAAGAGCGCCGTGAGTGGCGCGATGCTTCCGGTTCTTGGCAGCGTGCATCATCTCGCGGAGGTAATCAATCGTGAACGGCTCGATCAGCTAATCTGCATGAGCACTGTAAGTTCTCACGATTTCGAACTGTGCGGCGCCATTTCCAATCGCATGGGCGTCACCTTCAGCCGCTCCATCTCGCCGCCCCGCTGGAACAACGTGCGTTTCGAGTTCAGTAATGAGTACGGCTTCGATCTCCTCGACGCGGAACCCGTTCACTTCACTCACCGGCAGGAAGTGATGAAGCGGTGTGTCGATGTCATGGCATCGGCGTTTCTGCTGCTCGCGCTGTCGCCCTTGTTAATCGCGCTGGCAGTCCTGATCCGCTGTACCTCTCCCGGGCCCGTGTTGTACCTTTCGCCCCGCGTCGGCAAGGGCGGACGTCATTTCATGTTCTGGAAATTCCGTTCCATGTACGTGAACGGACCGTGCCGGGAAGAACTGGTGAAATCCAACGAGCGTGGCGGACACATCTTTAAGATGCGCAACGACCCGCGAGTAACGCCTCTCGGGCGCTTTATGCGACGCTACAGCCTCGACGAACTGCCGCAGCTGATGAACGTGCTGCTGGGAGAGATGAGCCTGGTTGGTCCCCGCCCGCTTCCGGCTGAAGACCTGGATCCCGATGGCCTAAGCCGCGAACACTCCGCGTGGGCGGAACAGCGCGTTCAGGTGCGCCCCGGCATAACCGGCATGTGGCAGATTCGCGGTCGCAGCGATCTCAGCTTTGAGCAGATGGTGGAGTTCGATCTCGACTACATCCGGAACTGGTCTCTGGGACTGGATATCCGAATTCTGCTGGAAACGCCGCTCGCTGTCTTCTCCGGCCGAGGAGCTTACTAGATGACCGGGATGCAACCGATCGCGCCGGTAAAGCAGGACGTGCTTGGCGTGGGCATCAGCGCCACCAGTTACAGCGATGTAGCCGCCGTCTGCAACCGCTGGCTGCAGGAGCGCGAGAGTGCCGCCGTCGCCCGGTACATCTGCATTACTTCGGTTCACGGCGTCATGGAAGCGCGTAAGGACAGCCGCCTGCGGTCCATCTTCAATCAGGCGGATATCGCGACACCTGACGGCATGCCTATCGTTTGGGCGTTGCGCTCATTCGGCTTTCCCGGCCAGCAGCGGGTATATGGCCCGAACCTGATGCTGACACTCTGCGAGCAGGCGGAAGACCGCGGGCACCGTATTTTCCTTTATGGCGGCCGGCCGGAATCGCTCGAGGCGTTGCGGTTCAGGCTTCGGGAGCGATTTCCGCGCCTGGTCATCGCGGGAAGCTATTCCCCGCCCTTCCGGCCTTTGACGGACGACGAGGAAACCGGCGTTCGGGAGCAAATCTCGAGTGCGAAGCCCGATCTTTTGTTCGTGGGCATCAGCACCCCGAAACAGGAACGCTGGATGAACGAGCATCGCGCGTGTTTTCCCGGCGTGGTGATGGTCGGCGTGGGCGCGGCGTTCGATTTTCACGCAGGCCGCGTGCGGCAGGCGCCTGCGTGGATGCAAAAGCGGGGTCTCGAATGGCTCTTCCGTCTGACTATGGAGCCCGCAAGGCTATGGAGGCGCTATGTGCTGCTGACACCTCTGTTCCTGCCCTGCTGGGCACTGCAGAAACTGAGTATCTCGATGCGCCGCATCGCCTGCGGCGCCAGCGCTGACTCGGCTCAGCCGGTCGGGCCGGGCAGCCATTCGGTAACCACTTAAGCTTTTCATCTCCGAGGGACAATGACTTACAAAAAGAAAGTTCTGGTGACGGGGGCTGGCGGCTTTATCGGCCATCATCTGACGCAATATCTCGTGGATCGCGGCTACTGGGTTCGCGGCGCCGATATCAAGCGGCCGGAGTATGGGGCTTCGTCCGCGCATGAATTCGAACTGCTCGACCTGCGCCGGTTCGATAATGCCCTGATCGCGGCACGAGGCGTGGATCATGTCTATGCTCTCGCCGCGGACATGGGCGGCATCGGTTTCATCGAGCAAAACAAAGGCCCGATCATGCGAAATAACACGCTGATCAATCTTCACACGATCGAAGCGGCGCGGATTAATCAGGTTGAGAGGTTTTTTTATACGTCCAGCGCCTGCATTTATCCGGGCTACCTGCAGCGCGACGAAAACGTCACGCCGCTCAAAGAATCCGACGCCTACCCGGCCGACGCCGAAGACGGCTATGGCTGGGAAAAACTCTATGCCGAACGCATGTGCCGGCACTACACGGAGGATTTCGGACTCGACACGCGCGTCGTCCGCTTTCACAACATCTTCGGTCCGCTGGGCACTTTCGAAGGAGGCCGCGAGAAATCGCCCGCCGCGATTTGCCGCAAGATAGCGCTGGCCAGCGACGGGGGCACCATTGAAATCTGGGGAGACGGAAACCAGACACGCTCTTATTGCTACGTGGACGATTGCGTGGAAGGTATCTACCGCCTGATGCAGTCCAGCCAGGCGGACCCTATCAACCTGGGCCAGGACCGGATGATTTCGATTAACGAACTGGTTCGTCTGGTGGCCCGGATCGCCGGAAAGCAGATTCATACGGTACATGATTTGACGGCGCCGCAAGGGGTGCGCGGCAGGAACAGCGACAACACGATGTTGCGCGAAACGCTCAAATGGGCGCCCGCCGTCAGCCTTGAAGACGGCCTCGCTAAAACCTACGCCTGGATTTACCGGCAGCTTGCGGAGGCCGGCCGAGTCACCGAAGTCACGATGAATGCCGCGGTCGTATAGTACACGATGAATTCCGCTCTGGAGACCGAAATCAGCTGTGAGATCCCGGCGTCGGAAGGCCCCGCCGGTGCCGGTCACGTCACTGTTATTCAGGCAAGTGAACCGTGGTTCGCACTGCATCTGCGCGATCTGTGGACCTATCGGGAACTGCTTGGCTTCCTCGTGTGGCGGGACGTGAAAGTGCGTTATAAACAAACCGCGCTTGGCGCCGCCTGGGCTCTGCTGCAGCCCCTGCTCACCATGCTGGTCTTTACGTTGTTGTTCGGCCGCCTGGCGAAGTTGCCGTCGGATAACGTTCCTTATCCGCTTTTCGTTTATACCGCGCTGCTGCCGTGGCAGCTGTTCGCTTTCGCGCTGACCGAATCCAGTAACAGTCTGGTCGGCAACCAGCATCTGATTCGCAAAGTCTACTTCCCGCGGCTGGTGGTTCCGATTGCGTCGGTGCTGGTTGGGCTGGTGGATTTCGCGTTGTCCTTGTTGGTGCTGGCGGGCATGATGGCTTACTACGGCGTTCGGCCGGCCGCGACGACACTGCTTTTCATTCCGTTTCTGCTGCTCGCGGTACTTACAGCGCTTGGAGTCGGCCTTTGGCTGTCCGCTCTCAACATCCAGTATCGCGACGTCAAATACGTTGTCCCGTTCCTGACACAGTTCTGGATGTTCGCAACGCCCGTCGCATATTCCAGTTCGCTGGTTCCGGAAAAGTGGCGTCAGCTCTACAGCCTCAATCCGATGGCCGGAGTGGTGGATGGATTCCGCTGGGCACTGCTGGGTTCCTCCGGCCGCTCGGGCGCGATGCTTTCCATTTCCATCGTCGCCGTTGTCCTGGTTCTGCTCGGCGGCCTGACTTATTTCAAACGAATGGAGAAACACTTTGCGGATCTCGTCTGATCAGCTGTTTCGGGATGGATTCCTGTGAGTTCCTGCGCCATACTCGCCGAGAATATCAGCAAGCGTTATCAGATCGGTGAGAACGCAGGGTACGAGACCCTGCGCGAAAGCATCACCCGCGCCTTCACCCGTCCGGTCCGCTGGATGAAAGGCGAGCGGGAACGCAGCAAAACACGGGCATTCTGGGCGCTTCGAAATGTCTCACTCGAAGTGAAACAGGGCGACGTGGTCGGCATTCTCGGCAGGAACGGAGCCGGCAAATCCACTCTGCTGAAGGTGTTCTCACGGATCACTACTCCCACTTCGGGCCGCGCCGTGCTGCGCGGCCGCATGGGCTCTCTGCTCGAGGTGGGAACGGGCTTCCATCCGGAACTCAGCGGACGCGACAACATCTATCTGAACGGCTCCATTCTCGGCATGTCGAAGGCGGAAATCCGAAAACACTTCGATGAGATTGTCGCCTTCTCCGAAATTGAGGACTTCCTCGATACGCCGGTCAAGAACTATTCAAGCGGCATGTACATGCGGCTGGCTTTCGCCGTCGCCGCTCATCTGGATCCCGAAATTCTGGTTGTGGACGAAGTGCTGGCGGTGGGCGACGCCAGGTTCCAGAAGAAGTGTCTGAAGAAGATGGATTCGGTGGCCAAGCAGGGCCGTACGGTCCTCTTCGTAAGCCACAACATCGCCGCCATCAGTTCTCTGTGCACAACGGGAGTTCTGCTGCAGAAAGGCGAGGTGATTGCATCCGGGCCGATTCAATCCGTGATTCAGAAGTATTCGAGCAGCGCCGGTATTTCCTCTTCCACGCACTGGACCGGCGATGCCGGTGACAACAACGCCCGGCTGAAAGAAACATGGATTCGCAGCCTCAGTCCCGAGGGAAGCTTCGACACGACGGCTGACCTTGAGGTTGGGGTGCGCCTTCAGATTCTAAAACCGATAGAAGGCCTGATACTCGGTATTCGCCTTCTGTCGCAGTACGAGTACGAACTCGCCTATATGCTGCAGGACGACGCGGAGTCCAGTGTTCCCCCCGTGGTTCCGCCCGGTGAGCTGGTCAGGCGCTTCATTATTCCCGGGAATACGCTGGCCGCGGGCACCTACCGCATCACTCTTGACATAGGAATTCACTTCGTGACACTGATTATCGGGCAGAGCGACGAAGGTTCGCTTTTGTTTGAACTGGAGAATCTGTACGGAGTCGGCAGGCGCTTTCCGGTGCCGATGATGCGCGGATATACAAGCCTTTTCCGGCCCGCCTGGCCAGTACTGTAAACGCGACGCAGCGCTTTCATCGGCATTGAATTTCCACACACCCCACAGAGCAGCGCCGCCAAGAGTCGCGGGGCGCTGAAAGGAGCAGGATTTATGGTTACTGAAGAAAAGTGCATCGTGGTCGATCTCGACGGCACCGTCTGCCCCGTTAAGGGAAAAGATCAGGAATATGAGGATTTGCTTCCTTACGCGGACATAGTCCGAAAGCTTTACGAGTACCGTGCTGCCGGATTCTGGATCATCCTCTACACGTCGCGAAACATGCGCACGTACGGAGGCAACATGGGACTCATCACGGCAAAAACCGCCAAGATGACGATGGAGTGGCTGGATCGGCATCAGGTGCCCTACGACGAAATTCACTTCGGCAAACCATGGGCAAGCCGGATCGGCTTCTACGTGGACGACCGCGCTATCCGGCCGGATGAATTCCTTCGGCTCACACGGGAAGAAATCGAAGCGCTTTTAGCGTCGCAGAACAGCGCGCCGCTCAAGGGAGTGGCCGCATGAACAAAGTCCTTCTGATGCCCACGGCCAAGCTGGTCGGTCCGGAACTGCGTTCGGAGTTCGGCGCAATACCATCGGCGATGATCCCGCTGGACAGCCGGCCTGCCATGCAGTACGTGGCGGAACCGTATCTGAACCGCGGCTACGATCTGGTCTTAGGCGTAAACGAGCGCGCCGACCTGGTGCGCGAGTACACGGACCGGCATCCCGCGATGGGAGCCCGTCTGGTGCACGTTCCGCACACGGCCTCCCTGGGAGAAACGATTCTGAGCGTGCTGGATTCTCTGGAGACCGATCCGGAATCGCTGGTGATCAACTTCGCCGACACCTACGTGGGCGATGAACTGCAGGGCAACAACGTAATCTGCTATCGGGAGGCCGGCGAGGTGTATCGCTGGACTACTTTCCAGATCGATTTCGGCAATAAGATTACCTGTCTGTCGGACAAGGATGCGGATAATCCGTATGGCCAGCTGCAGCCTGTCTTCGTGGGCGTTTTCGCGGTCGGCAACGTTTCGGTGTTCAGGGAGCATCTGAGAGCCGCGCTGGGCGCGCAACCTGTGGATCACACGGACCCGTTCTACACGGCTCTGACGGAGTATTTCAACGCTCTGCCTGCCGACGAACGCCGCCTGCAGAGAGTTTCCGACTGGCGGGACTTCGGTCATCTGGATACTTACTACCAGACCAAGCGCGCCTTCTGCATTAACCAGCGCTTCTTCAATTGCGTCCAGATCGACGGAGGCAGGGGAATCGTTCGCAAGTCCAGCAAGAACGCTGAAAAGCTGCTGAATGAGATGAAGTGGTACCTGGAACTTCCGAAAGCTCTCCGCTACATGGCGCCGCGCGTCTTCGACTACAGCTTCGCCAAAGACGAGCCGTTCATGGAAATGGAGTACTACAGTTACCCGGCCCTGAATGACATCTATCTGTATGGCAATCTCGACCTCAGCGTCTGGACGCGGGTCTTTCAGGCAATCGGCAACGTGGTTCGCCAGATGCATTCGCACCGGTTTCAGCCGGAGGACGCCGATCACCTCGGACGTTCCATGCGCGCTATGTATGAGGATAAGACACGCGCCCGGCTCAGGCCCGTGCTGGAAGACACGCGCTTCGCGGCCTTCTGCGCGGACTGGGTGGTCATCAACGGCGAAACCTGCATGGGTGTCAGACAGTGTCTCGATATGCTGCCGCGGCTGGCGGAGGCCCTTGATATGTACTCGCTGGATTACTTCACCGTTATCCACGGCGACCTGTGCCTCAGCAATATCCTGTATGATCGCCGCAACAGTTTTATTCGGGTAATCGATCCCCGTGGCGAGTTTGGCGACGCCGGCATCTTCGGCGACATGCGATACGATCTCGCAAAGCTTTCTCACAGTCTGGAAGGCGATTACGATTTCATGGTGAACGACATGATCGACTCGGCCTGGAGCAACGGCGAATATCGCCACAGCGCCCAGCTGAATGAGCGGCACCGCAACATCAAAGACCTCTTCCATAAGTGGTTCCTGAAGGAATTCGGCGAGCATTACATGCAGGTCAAGCTCATTGAGTCTCTGCTGTTCCTCAGCATGGTGCCTTTGCACGCAGACCGCTTTGCTTCGCAGGAGGCGTTCCTCGCCCGCGGCCTTGAAATCTTCAACGATGTGGCCGCTCAGGCGGTTCTTCGCCAGGAGAGGGAACTGGCTACAGCATGAGGGATCCCGGCTCCACGGGCGTGGTGATTACGATGGCCGGCGCGGGCAGCAGATTTACCGCGGCCGGGTACACCATCCCGAAGTATGAAATTGTGGCTCGCGGCCGAACTCTGTTCGCCTGGTCGATGGAGAGCCTGCGCAGTTTCATTGACGCCGGCTGTGAATTCTTCTTTGTGGCCCGGAATCACCCGAACATTGCCGCCTTTCTGCAGAAAGAAACGCGTGACCTTGGCATTCGGAACCACCACCTGATTACCGTCAATGCGCTTACCGATGGCCAGGCAACGACGGCGCTGCTCGCCAGTCGCGAATGGGAAGACGATTCCCGCCCGGTCGCTATCTATAACATCGACACTTATGTCGACCCCGCGGCGATGGACGTAAAAGACGTGCGGGGCGCGGGCTGGCTCCCCTGCTTCCCCGGCGAAGGCGACAAGTGGAGCTTCGCGGCCGCTGACGAGAACGGTTTGGTTTCCGAAGTTCGGGAGAAGAAGCGAATCTCGCAACATGCGACGGTCGGCCTGTATTGGTTTGATTCGTTCCAGCGTTATGCGGACGCATACCAGCGATACTATGCCAACCCCGTCAATCTGGAGGCGAAAGAACGTTACATCGCTCCGCTCTACAACCAGCTCATCCAGGACGGCGCCGATGTCTTCGTCCAGAGAGTGGGCGCTGACCAGGTTTTCCCGCTGGGTACTCCGGAAGACGTCGACTTTTTTCGCCAGCGTGAGATTCCCGCGCTGGTCCGCACTGGCGCAATATGAAAGGCAAACTGGCGGTCCTGATACCGGCATTTAACGGCGCGCAACTTCTCAGGCGATCCGTTGACTCCTGTGCGGCCTCGGGCCTCAGCGCCAGCCGGTACGAGATCATTGTGGTGGACAACTATTCGACGGATGGCAGCGCGGCTGATTTCCCTGATAAAGATGCAACCGGCGCGCGGCTGCAGGTTATCCGGAACGAACGCAATCTGGGCCGCGTAGGTAACTGGAACCGAGCGTTGGAATTAGCCGCGCTGCAGGGTTTTGATTACGCCACATTCCTCTTTGTCGGAGATGAATGGCTTCCCGACGGAAGCCTGCCAGGGATGCTGGATGCAATGGATGCCTCCCACAGTGTGCTGGGCATGGCACCTCTGCGCATTCTGAATGAAGGCGGTGGGCTGGTCCGGAACGGTGCCAGGATTTCGATTACGGGACGTATCGCTTACACCGACTCCACGAGGCTGCTGAACGACTCCATCGGCACCGGAAGATTGCCGTTTGCGCCTGTCCAGGCGAACATCTACAGACTTTTTGAAGATCGGCCACTTCGCTTCGACACCGATGAACGAAATGAACTGAATGCGGATCTGGAGGGAACGGCGGCGTATTTGAAGAACCATCCCGGCCCGGTGACGCTGATGTCGGAGCCCTATCTGATCTGGAGGGAACGCGGGGGGAGATTCTTTGCGACTCAGAATCCCTGGGTGGTGTTTACCGAAACCAGGAAGTCCCTGCAACACCTTTCCGGTTCTCTTGGAATCCCGGTAGACTGGCGGAGCGCGAATGCTATTGCAATGCTTGCGGCACTGCGGGAACCATCGCAAGCCATTCCTTTATTGCAGCGCCTCGCTTTTGCTTCGCGTGTTTTCCAGTATTTGCGACGCGACGAAGCTGGGCTCAGCCTCCTCCGGATGGCGGGTTTCGTCTGGAGAAAACTTCGCTCGGGACAGAGTTACCTGGTGATCAGCGCGGGACCGTCGTCCACGGTTGCGCCACCATCGGCCATACGGGCTTTGCCGGATCAATGCGGTTATTAATGCCAGCATCGCTTTTCTGTTGCGCCCTGAGCACGTCCGCGCAGTTCGCGGGGGCAGCGGCGGTTCCGGATCGGACGGCCGCGATCCAAAGGGCCATCGAGAGTTGCCGCAAAAGCGGCGAAGTCGTTTTCGATCCGGGAACCTATTCCGTGAGCACTCTTCAGTTGAAACCGGACTGCACTTACAAAGGAACACCGGGTAAGACCATCCTGCAGCTCAACGCGAAGAACCGCTTCCTGTTCGATCTCAGCGAGCGTTCCAACATCCGGATCAAAGATCTGATCTTCGATGCCAACTATCTGGGCGGCGTCATTCTCGCCGAACGCAACGCGCCGGTCCGCAATATTTACATTGAGAACTGCACGTTCCGGAACGTGGTGAGCGCTTCCGTCTATCCGGCCAATCTGGCGATCTTCTCTTCCTGGGGGATCATCGATTCTGTCATCACGAACAACCATTTTGAGAATGTTGCCGGTGGCATGTCCATCTCGACCGTACAGAATCTCACGATTTCGGGAAATGTGTTTAAGGAAGTGACACAGGGAGATGCGATCTTCATCGCTCCGAATCCCGTTTCGTTCCCCAGCGGCGATCACCTCATCGTCTCCAATAACACCGGGACGGGCCTCGCCAAAATGGGAATTGAGATCTTTCGGCCAGACCCTCCCAACGGATCTCGCCTGGTGGAACCGCGCATCGAGAACAACAACTTTTCCCGCTTCACCGCGACGAATGACGAAGGGATGGGACTTTCCATTACTCACGGCGATGGCGCGGTGATTCGCAACAACACAATCGACAACTCCGAGGGCACGCTGCAACGCAACGGGATCGGAATCGAAGTCATCGTCAGTAATGGCTGGATCGACGGGAATACCATCAACTACGGCTTCGGATTCGGCATCGCGGTGCAGGGGAAGCCGGGGTCGCTCATCACGGCCAATCGGATCTTCGGCATGTGGAAGGACGGTATTCTGTTCGCCTGCGACAACGGCAGGAATCGTTGTGACAGTTCCGGATCCACGGTCGAACAGAATACGATTACGAATGCCCGTATGAACGGCATTCGCCTCGATAACGACTGGGCGCGCACAAGTATTGTCTCCAACGTGATTACACGCGCCGCCGGCTCATGGACGGAAGACCGTACTCTCTCATTCAGCGGCATTCGGATGAGCGCGGCGAAGGGCGCGGTAACGATTCGGGGTAACTCCGTCACGCAGACGAGCCAAACGCCTCCGCAGGGATTCGGATTCCACGGCATTGACTTGAACCCCGACGTTCCGGGCGCGACGATATCCGACAACACGGTTCGGTCACTCAGCCCGAGACCTCTTGGAGAAGGTATGGCAGGACGGGTTGGGGCGGGTTGGGTGATGGAGCGGAATCAGTTCGGCAACCTGGCCAAAGGACAGTAATCACTCGTGTCGTCACTGCCCTCTACTTACGATTCCCCGGTTTACGACAACTCGTGGCTCGATGCGCCGCGGCCCTTGTCGGCGGCGCGCCGTGCCCCCGTCGACTGGTGGCAGAGAGTCACCATTTTCATGGTGGTGGGCTATTTCGCCATGGGGCGAAGTTTTGCCTATTTCGGCATTCCGCAGTTGAAGCTCTTTATCGGTGAAATCGTGCTGTTCACGTTTCTCCTGGGACACCCGCGCAGAAGCGTCGACAAGGTTCGCCGTGCCCTCGCGCATTCGGAGCTTTTGAGCGACTACTCGTGGGCGCTGGCCGTCCTGCTTCTTTATGGCATCGGAGAGATCTTTCGCGGCGCATACAACGGCGATTCCGTCCTGAACGGTATTCAAAGCTTCGTCTTCAACTATTACCCTTTGTACTTTCTCCTCGGAATCTGGATGGGCGAGCGTGATTCCCGGTTCGTGGAAAAACTGATCATCGCCAACGCGTGGGTGAGCGGGATCTACGGACTTCTCTATATCGGACTTCTGAGTAATGCCGGTTTTGAAATTCCGGGAGGTCAGGGGGTGGGTGTTCCTCTGTTCGGCCAGCCATGGGGATCCATGGTGGCTTTGCTTGGAATCCTGTGTCTGGAACTGGATCTGAAGCGCACGTGGTTCCTGATCCTGATCAACATGGGCGTTCTGCTCGGCATGCAGGTCCGGGCGGAATGGCTGGGCTTTGTGGTTGGCACACTGACCTACTCTTTCCTCACCCGGCGTTTCGATAAGCTCATGGGCGCCGTGGCGATAACCGGCCTGTTTCTGATGGTTGGATTAATCGCGGATATCCGACTTCCGGGGGCGTCATCGCGCGGGGGAGCGATCTCCACGCGCGATATCGTGGGGCGTGCGATAGCGCCCATCAACAAAGATCTTGCGGCGGAACTCACACCGCACGCGGCCAACAACGCAAGCACATTCGAGTGGCGCACCAACTGGTGGAAAGCGATCTGGGAAGACAACCATAAGGACGCGGTGACCGCGGTGTTCGGCGAAGGTTATGGGTACCCGCTTGTCAATCTGGTGGATTACCTGAAGGGCCGAACCTTTATCAGGACGCCGCATAATATGTTCTTTTTTGCGCTCGGATATGGAGGCTGGCTGCTGGTCGGCATCTTCTCTCTGCTCCAGATCTTTGTTCTCCGGCTCCTGATCCGGGCCTGGCGCGTGTCCGGGAATCCTTTCGGAGTTGTGATGTGGACTTCTGTAATCGTCTGGTCGCTCTTCGGCGATGCTTTCGAAACACCCTATGGCGCCATTCCGTTCTTTGTCATCGTCGGCGCCCTGGCGGCGCCTGCATTCCGCTTTCGCAGCCCTTATGCGAATCTTACTGGCGCATAACTATTACCAGCAGGCGGGCGGCGAGGATCAGGTCTTCGCAGCAGAGTCGCGTCTGCTTGAGCGTTACGGACACTCGGTGGTGCGCTGGACGCGGCAGAACTCCGATATCGCGGACATGAGTCGTCTGCGGGTTGCGCGCAACACCCTGTGGAACCCCGACACATACCGGGATCTCAAACAGAGAATCCGGCGGGAAAAGATCGACGTGGCGCACTTTCACAATACGTTCCCGCTGATTTCTCCGTCGGCTTACTATGCAGCGCGGAGCGAGAACGTACCGGTGATTCAGTCGCTCCATAATTACCGGCTCATGTGCCCGGGCGCTCTTTTTTACCGGGAGGGGCGGGTCTGCGAGTCCTGCATGAATCGTGCCGTACCGTGGCCCGGCGTGGTTCACAGCTGCTATCGAAAAAGCCGGCTGCAATCGAGCGGCGTAGCCGGAATGCTGACCTTCCACCGCGCAATCCGGACCTGGTCCCGCGCCGTAGACACTTATATTGCGCTTTCGGAATTCTCGCGCGACAAATTTGTTGAGGGCGGCTTCCCCCGCGAGCGGATCGCGATTAAAACGAATTTTCTCGACACGGATCCCGGCAAGGGGAAGCGTGACAAGAGGCACAACAAGACGGCTCTGTATGTCGGGCGTCTGACGGAAGACAAGGGATTGCATGTTCTGCTTGCAGCGTGGCGGGAACTGAAACAACCAATCCCTCTCACGATCGCCGGCGGGGGCCCTTTGTCGGACTTTATACGTGAACAGACGCAAACCATGCAGAACGTAACCTTCCTCGGCGAGGTGCCGCACGCCGGCATCGTGGATCTGATGAAGAAAGCCGGGGTTTTGATTGTGCCTTCTGTGTGGTATGAGTTTCTGCCGCTCACCATTGTGGAGGCCTACGCCACGGGACTTCCCGTGATCGCCAGCAACCTGGGCAGCCTCGCCACGCTCATCCGCCACGGCGTGACCGGGCTTCATTTCCCCGCGGGAGATCATCGAGCTCTGGCGCGAACGGTGGAACGTATGCTCGGGCCCGAGTCTGATGTCGGGCACGATATCGGGACGATGGGGGACAATGCCAGAGCCGCATTTCTCGCCGATCATTCGGCGGAGGGCAACTACAAGGCTTTGATGGCTATTTATCAGCGAGCGGTTGCCCGCGCAAATAGCCGGGGGAGCATGCACTGATGCCGGCGCCGGACAAACTTGCGGTGCTGATGCCGGTTTTCAATGGCGGGCCGAAGTTGCTCACATCGCTTCATTCGTGCGCTGCCGCCGGACTTCCCGCGGATCGCTATGAACTGATCGTTGTCGACAACTGTTCCACGGACGGAGCGGTCGAGAACCTGCCCGCCGCCGATCTGAATGGCGCGCCTGTAAGAGTGTTCCGCAATTCCTCCAATCTTGGTCGCGTGAACAACTGGAACCGGGCCATGGAGATCGCCACGGGACTCGGCTTCCGCTATGTGACGTTTCTTTTCGCGGGCGATTGCTGGCTGCCGGATTCGGGCATTGGGGAACTGCTGCAGCTTATGCAGACTTACCATACGGATATCGCTTTCGCTCCTTTCGTGATCTCCGGGGAGGATGGCGAGATCAGACGCGAGAGCCGCCGCTTCTATACCACCAACACGGCCGTATGCAGCCCCGCTGAGTTTCTGAGCACACTCCTCGAAAGCGGATTGTTTCCGCTCGGGCCACTGCAGGCAAATATTTATCGCGTGAGTGCCGGCCATCGCCCCTATTTCAACTCCGCGGAACCGACACGAACCGACGTGGAAGCTACCCTTGATTTCGTTCAGCAGAGCAAAGGTACGGTACTCGTCGCGTCGCGCCCATATCTTCAGTGGCGGGAACACGCCGGCCGCTTCCATATGTCCATGGGAACCGGGCGAACGATCGAAGACTACATGGAGACCTTCCAGCGCGCCTGCCGGAGAGTGACGCTGCCCCTCACCCGTCCGGTCGATTTTGATCGCGCAAAATCGGGCGTCGTCCTCAACTCACTGCGGCTGATGATTTCGGATGCGCCGGTGCTGCAATGGCCGAAGCTGCTCGCTGTGCTTGCTCACTGCTCATTCAGAACGCCTTACCGTGTCAACATCTTTCATTTCTTCGGGACTCTGTGGGCGCGCTTCGCGCGGGGCCGGCGGCTCCTGGAATTCAGCTGAGAACACCTGACATGAATTCCTCAGCTACAACCTGGACTCCGGAACGGAAGATTCTTCTGGCCTGTGCCGCGGCTGGTAATGACGAGAGCGCGCGTGCGGAACTCTGCATGCTGGTCGCTCGGAGCCCCGACTGGAACGGGATTCTGACCAATGCCGAAAGCCACGGAGTCATCCCGTTGCTCCGCGCCCGGCTGGATGAACTGTGTCCGGCCGATGCGGTGCCAGCGGCGGTGCGCCGGCATCTGCGACGCGCCTGTCTGTCCAGCGCAACGCAGAACCTCCGGATGACCGGCGAACTGCTGAACATCCTGCAGGCATTGGAAGAAGCGGGCATTGAAGCGGTGCCCTTTAAAGGTCCCGCCCTTGCCAGTCAGCTCTTCGGGAACGTCGCGCAGCGCCAGTTCCGCGATCTCGACATTCTGGTTCGCCCCGGGCAGATATCGGCCGCGATCGAGGTGATGCTGTCGCGTGGATACCTTAAAGAATTCGAACTCACCGCGGTGCGCGAAGCGGAGTATCTGCGCTCTGAACACGCCCTGCAGTTCCATAGTCCGAGCGGCGAATTCATTGTTGAAATTCACTGGAACTTCGGTTCGCGTTACCAGGCCTTTCCTCTGACCGCCGCCGCTGTTTGGGAGCGGCTGCGCGTGGTGTCTCTGCAGGGGCGCAGCATCCGGGCGCTTTCGAACGAAGACCTGTGCATTTATCTGTGCCTGCATGGCGCGAAACACGGTTGGGATCGCCTGGAATGGATCTGCAGCCTCGCGCAGCTCATGCGCACGCAACCTCTTGACTGGCCGCTTCTGTTCCGGCAGGCAGTGGAAAGCGGCGCTCTTCGCGCTCTCCGTTTGGGACTTCTTCTCGCGAAGCAAATCTGTGCCGTGTCTTTCCCCGCCACCGTCGCGAGCCAACTGTCGGCAGACCCCATCGCCGCGTCTCTGGCGTCCCAGGTGAAGGAGCGGCTCTTGTCATCGGCCGAATCGCAACAGGTCCCGGAAATCCGGCGGCAGGCGTTTTATATTCGCACCAGAGAGCGGCTCACGGATCGTGCCCGCATTCTGCTGCTTTACTGGTTTCGTATTCCGCATCCGCATTCGAGGGACTGGGAACTGTTCCGCCTGCCGGATTCGCTCTCGTTTCTTTATTACCTTCTGCGCCCGTTGCGCCTGCTTGGCAACCACGGGCTACGGCTCTTACAAAGACAAGACTCCATATGACTACCGCCGAAGACATCGTCATGACCACCCGGATCCTTGCCAGCGACAAAGTCGTCGGTTGCGAGATCGATGGTGAAATCGTGCTGCTTCACCTCGACACCGGCACCTACTTCGGACTCAATCCGGTCGGCGCGGAGATCTGGAATTTCGTCCGCGACGAGCGCTCGTTCGAAGAGATCCGGGACCATCTGCTCTCGCTCTACAACGTGACTCCCGCCCGCTGCGAGTCGGAAGTGAAAGCGCTGGTTGGCAAACTGGCGTCACAGGGTCTGGTCGCTATTCACAACCATGAAGTCTCTCAGTAACTTCCTGCGCCTGAGTTCGATGGAGCGCGGCTTCTTTGCCCTGGCCCTGACCAGTATGGCGGGAATTCGGATCGCGCTTGTCTTCTGGCCTTTCCAGAAGGTGGTTCGAGCCACCGACACCATCAACCTCCGCTGGCCCAGGCGCGGCCAAACGGCGCCCGCTCTGCCTCGCGCGGCGAAACGGATCGCGCAGGCAGCCCGGCTTTGCGGCAATTCTTCCACATGCCTGTCGGAAGCGATCGCGGGCCGCTTTCTTATGGCTCGCGTCGGGTATCCGGCGGAGTTGCGTATCGGCGTACGGAAAACCGAAGGTAAGTTCGAGGCGCATGCCTGGCTGGAATGCCCGGGCAACATCACGATCGGGAATCCTTCTCCCGAAGGGAAACAGTATTCCCGCATGCCTTCACTGGGACGGTTTTTCGCATGAGCGGGATTGCGGGAATCTTCCGGCGGGACGGCGGACCTGTGTCTCCCGAGGCTCTTCAGCGCATGCTGGCGGCTATTGCACACCGTGGCCCCGACAAACAAGCCATCTGGCACGGTGGCTCAGCCGGGCTCGGAAACTGCCTTTTGTGGACCACCCCCGAGGCGGTGAACGAAGTCCTGCCCAGGCCATACCCCGGGACGCCTTTCGTCATCGCCGCCGACGCGCGAATCGATAACCGCGCGGAACTGCGGGAAGCCCTGGGCCTGAGCGACGACCGGAACCGGACAGACAGCGAGTATATTGTCGAGGCTTATAAGCGATGGGGGGAAGAGTGCCCCGCGCGTCTCATCGGCGACTATAGTTTCGTTATCTGGGACGTGAACGAGCGGAAACTTTTCTGCGCCCGGGACAGCGCCGGTCTTCGCTCCTTCTATTACCACGTCACACCGGAACTCTTTGTCTTCGCCTCGGAGATCAAGGCGCTGACCACGCTGGCGGAAGTGCCCGCCGACATCAATGAGGCCCGCGTCGGCGATTACCTGATCAATCTGTACGAAGATCGCGCGATGACTTTTTATCGCGACATTTACCGGCTTCCTCCGGCGACTTTACTGACCGTTACGCCGGACTCCTTCGCCACGCGCACGTACTGGAAACTGGATCCCGAGCGTGAACTTCGCCTCGGCAACGATGCCGAGTACACCGAAGCGTTTCGTGAACTTTTCGATGAATCGGTTCGCTGCCGCGTTCGCGCCTGGTCCTCCGGCACGGGCCCGACGCTTGGCTCGGCCCTGAGCGGCGGACTCGACTCCTCCGCTATCGCGTGCACCGCCCGCAACCTGAGCGCAGAACCCGTGCACACGTTCTCCATCGTCTTCCCGGGTCTGCCTGAGCGTGACCTGAAAGTCATCGATGAGCGCCCCTATATTGCGCGCGTGCTGCAGACCGGCCATTTCATTCCGCATTACATCCGGGGCGACGAACTAAGCCCGCTGCGCGATGTAGCGCGCGTGCACCACCATCTGGATGAAGCCAACTTCGCGCCGAATCTGTACCTTCATTGGGCGATGTATGGCGCGGCCAGAGAAAACGGCGTTCGTGTTTTTCTCGATGGTCTGGATGGCGACACCACGGTGTCCCATGGTTTCGAGTATCTGGAAGAACTGGCCCGTTCTTTCCGCTGGAAAACGCTTAGCGCGGAAACCTCTCTCCTGGCGGCGAATCTGTTCGGCGGCGCAAAACCCCGCAGGATTCTCTGGAACTATTGCGTGAAGGAAATGGCGCCGCTCTGGATGTTTCAGGCGTATCGATTGCTCCGTGGCCGGTTCCGCGAGGTGCGTGCCAACAGCACTCTGGTTCATCCCGCTTTAACGGAACGGCTGGACCTTCGCCGGCGCGCCCGGCGGCTTTCTCCGGCGCGCACCCGGCACACGGCACGTGGCTATCATCACAAAGCTCTGAATTTCTCTCTTTATCCCCACGCGCTGGAAATGGCCGACAAAGCCACCGCGGCGTTCGGGGTGGAAGCCCGGTATCCGTTCTTTGATCGCAGACTGATCGAGTTCTGCCTGGCTCTGCCGGCCGAACAGAAGATGGGAGCGGGCTGGAACAGGCTCATTTTCCGGCGCGCCATGGAGGGCGTCCTGCCTCCGGAAATTCAGTGGCGCGGCAGTAAGGGCAACTTGTCCCCGAATTTTCAGAGGCGCCTGCTGGACCTGGACGGTGCCTTACTCGAACGCGTAGCCGCGGGCGATACGCAGGCCACGCGAAGTTACCTCGACCAGGGATCCCTGCGTCGGGCTCTCGATGAGTACCGCGCCGACCCCATGGCCGCGGGCAGCAAAAATTCCATCCAGCTCTTTACGGCGGCCAATCTGGCCCTGTGGCTGGAACAAACGAGTTTCAGAAGCGCTACGCGCGTCTGAGAAATCCGGGTGGCTTCAAGTCAATCGGGAAAGGAGAAGAACATGGCAACCGAACAAAAGGTCTGGATCGAACCGTCCCTCACGGTTTACGGGGATGCCACCGAACTGACGCTCGCGAAGAACAAACACAACGGCATCAGTGACGGTTTCACATTCAATGGCGTGCCGATCAGCGGCTAATCCGGTTCTCACCGGGTTCGTCGAATCTGCCGCGGCTCGTTATCGAGCGGACGCGTTCGCGCGTCCGTAAATAACCAGTGGGTTTCCGCTGGAGAAAGGAGCATATAGGATGAAAAATCAAGTCTGGGAGACTCCGAGTCTGACCGTGTACGGGGACGTCACGGAACTCACGTTGCAGAAAGACAAGCACTCGGGTATCAGCGATGGCTTTACGTTCAACGGTGTACCCATCAGTGGTTAATCAGCTGGTCGCTTGCTAGCGCACGGGGGGCACGCTGCGTCGCTCCGCCCCCCGTTTTTTCGCCCGACACCCGAATCCATGGAAGCAACCCATCCCGAACTCAACTTGTCTTTTCCGGCGCCGCGGCCGGACGCTGAACAACTCAGTTTCGCCTTCGGCCTCGTCATCTTATCCGAGATTCCGCTGCCCGAGTTTGCCGCCGCGCGGAACCCTTCAGCGCCGGTCGATGTCCATATAAGCTGCTCAGCAGGCGAAGCCTGGATCGACGAGGTTCGCCATCTGCCGTCGTCGTGGTGGATGGATTGCCATGAGGCTCGCTTCTGGTTCTCCGGCGTGGGGGGCTTTCGGGTCAGCGAAGGCCGCCACATTGCCGTCTCACCTGAGCCCGGAGTTGAAAACAGCCTGCTGCGCATGTACATCGAAGGCATGATGATCGCGACGCTGCTTTATCAGCGCGGCTTCTTCGTCCTGCATTCCAGTGTCGTTCACTTGGGGAATTTCGCCGCCGCCTTTTTGGGACACGTTGGTGCGGGCAAATCGTCCACGGCGGCGGCGCTGCATGCCAGAGGGCACGCGGTCGTCACGGACGACAATGCGGCTATTAACCTGAAGCCCGAGAAGCCCGAAGTGACTCCGGCATTTCCTTTCGTTAAAGTATTCCCGTCCATCGCCGAATCTCTTGGCTTTGCGCGGGACTCGCTCACGCGCATGCACGCCTCACAGCCCAAGAGTGTCCGCGATGTTTCTGCTCTCTTTCCGGAAAGGCCGCTGCCTCTGGACCGTATTTACGTCCTGACGCGCGAACCGGTTGACGGGATTAAGCGGGTGCCCAGTCATGAGGCGATTATCGAACTCGTCCGGAACTCCGTGCCCACACGCTGGAAACTGGCCGGCGGCGCCGACCATCTGAGAGCCTGCGCCGCTCTGGCCTCCCGCGTTCCGGTCTATCGAATCCGCACCTTCGACACTTTGCCCGAAATTCCCGAACTGGCCTCGCGAATTGAACAACACTGTGGTTGGCGCACTTAAGAGCCGCCTCCGGGCCGCCGCCGCGCAGGTTTCCAGTTTCCCGCGTGTCTGGAACCTCATCTGGCAGTCCGCGAAAGGCTGGACTATTGCGTGGGTTTCCCTGCTTCTGCTGCTGGGCACGGCGCCGCTGGCGACGGTCGCTTTAACGAAGCGCCTGGTCGATAGTCTCGTCGCCGCGACTCACACCGCTGTGACCTGGCAGAACACGCGCCCGGCAGTTATTGCGGGAGTGCTCATCGCCATTGTGGCCATCGCGACGGAACTTCTCCAGGGCTTGCTGGATTGGGTCCGGACCGCGCAGTCGGAGATGATCCAGGACCACATCGCCACCCTGGTTCATAAGCAGTCCATTCGCGTGGATCTCGCTTTCTACGAGTCTCCGGAATATTTCGACTGCCTTTATCGCGCGCGCGATGAAGCCGCGAGCAGACCCGCCGCGTTACTGGACAACCTGGGAGGTCTGCTGCAGAGTTCGGTTACGCTTCTCGGCTTATCCGGCCTGATTCTTACTTACGGCATTTCCTTGGTGGCGTCCATGATCCTGGGCATGCTTCCCGCCATCGTTGTCGTGGTTCGCTATAACTGGCTGAATCACGACTGGTGGCACAGCACGACGGAACAACGCCGCTGGATCCAGTATTACGACCAGAAACTGACCAGTCCCGCCGCGGCGGCCGAACTGCGGCTGCTCGGTTTGGGGCCGCGCTTTCAGCGATCCTGGCAGTCGCTGCGGCACAAACTCCGCGCGCAGAAGTTAGCCCTGGTTCGCAAACAAAACCTCGCCAGAATCGGCGCGGCTCTGCTCAGTCTTGGCGCCGCCGCCCTCGCTCTGGCGTGGATGAGTTGGCGGACGCTGCGCGGCAACGGCACTCTCGGCGATGTGATTCTCTTTTATCAGGCTCTGATGGGCAGTCAGAGTCTGGTACGCGGCATGACGGGAAATCTGGGACAGGTTTACAACAACAGCCTCTTCCTCTCCAGTCTGTTCGAATTTCTCGATCTCCGTCCCGCTGTCGTCGACCGGCAGCCTTCCCTGTCCGCGCCTCGAAGACTGAGTGACGCCATCCGGTTTGAAAACGTGACCTTTGGTTATCCAGGCAGCGAACGTCTCGCCCTGCGCCGCTTCGATCTCACGATTCCGGCTAACAGTGTGGTCGCGATCGTGGGACCGAACGGAGCCGGAAAGAGTACGCTGCTGAAGCTGCTCGCCCGGTTTTACGACCCCCTGGACGGAAAAGTCACCGTTGACGGAGTTGACCTTCGGGATATCGCGCTGGAAGACCTTCGCCGCATGATCTCGGTTCTGTTTCAGATGCCCGTCACTTACGACGCATCCGCCGCGGAGAACATCGCCGTGGGCGACCTGTCCCGGGATTCCGACCCTGCCGCCGTGCGCGAGGCGGCGCTGAACGCCGGCGCCCACGACGTCATCTGCCGCTTGCCGCAAGGCTATGAGACGCCGCTGGGAAAATCGTTCGCCATGGGAAACGAGCTAAGCGCCGGGGAATGGCAGCGCGTCGCGATGGCGCGTGCCTTTCTCCGGCGCTCTCCCGTGATTCTGCTGGATGAACCGACCAGCTTTATGGATTCCTGGGCGGAAGCCGAATGGTTCGATCGGCTCCGGAGTCTCGCTTCCGGCCGAACCGCCGTCGTGATTACTCATCGTTTCACAATCGCCATGCGGGCCGATCTGATCCATGTGATGCACGAGGGACAAGTCATTCAGTCCGGTTCCCACCCGGAACTGCTCGCCGCGGGCGGACTCTACGCGGAGTCCTGGCGACAACAGATGGAACTGACGCCCGAAGCGAACAGCTTCGCGGGTGTCTAAGACCTGGCTTCCCGAAGGCGGCGCTAATTAATGTTGTGATACACGTTCAGATACGTGTTCCCGCTGATAATCCAGCCCTGCGTTGCGTTCCCTGTATTGTCGATCAGGCCGGAGCCAAACGGGGAAGAACTAAGGGATCGCACGATATTGTTCCTGACGGTCGAGCCGGGCATTTGTGAATTGATACGAATGCCGCAAAACCAGAAGCCTGGCGTGGGTGAAATCGCATCCTGCACAATCGTGTTGAAATCGATCACACCCGGCCCCGCCGCCGGAGACTGGCTGATTCCACTGAACAGCGTCGTGTTGTCCTGCGGATAAAGCCCGGCAGTGCGGACAATCGTGTTTCTCGTAATCTGGCTGTGGGACCACTCGTTGTCGAGCTTAATCCCAAACAGACGCGGATTGTGTATGGCATTTCCGGAGATCGTCGTGCTGTTACTGTTGCAACGGCCCAGTTCGTTACTGCAGGCCAGAAGGATTCCGGTGTCCCCCGCCCCCGTGATCGTGTTGCCGGTGATGGTGTCGCCGGGTTTGCCCTGCACGACGATGCCATAGTAAAATCCCCCCGAGATCACGTTCCCGGTAACCTGCGCGTTAGTCACAATCAACTCGATTCCGATCAGTTGTGTCGGCCCGTTCGCGTTGTTGAGCCGGTTATTTCTGATGATCGCGCCGTCACCGTGGGTAATCGACAGCCCCATTCCGTTCGGCCCGGTTCCGATCCAGTCGGAGAAGCTGTTGTTCTCGATAATCGGCGCCGTCAGCACGGAGCCGTTGCTCGGATCCGGGCGGAAGATCTCGATTCCCATGTTGGTGATGTGAGAGCCTGAGTTGCCCGCGATCCGAAGATTGTCTCCGCTTTGAAAAGGCACCGGGTTGGGGGCGACATAGATGGCGTCGTTCTGCGTAACGTCGGTGAATGAGTTATTCAGGATGCTGACATTCTGAACGGTGGTCAGCCAGATTCCGCCGGCAATGTTACTGAAGCGGTTGTTCTGAATCACGCCGTCGACGGTGCCCCAGAGAGAAGCGAGCGCAAGGTTCGCGGGGAAGATCGCCGCGCTCACCACGTTACGAAAATCGCAGTTGTCGATCCGGAGGTGCCGGACCGGGCCGTTTCCCCCGGCATAGATAACCCCTCCTTTTTGGTTCGCATCCAGAGCCAGGCCCGTGAAATGAAGATTCTCTCTTTCGCTGATATCGAAGATGAATCGGTTCGGAGCAGAAAGTCGGATCATAGCATTACCACTTCCAGAATAAGTACACTGAGAACGGGGAAACAGGCCACTCACAAGGTAAGTACCCTGCGTGAAGGTCACGGTCCCGTTCGCCGGACACGCGTTGATGGCATTTTGGATGGATTGCGTGTCATCGGTGAGACCGTTACCGACGGCGCCGAATGACTTGACATCGGAAGCACAGAGTACGGCCGGACTAACGAACAAAAGTAATGAAAATATCCTTTGCATGTGTACTTTTTATCGCACATGCGAAGCATCTACGGCAAGTTATGTTAGATATTTTACTTATTCAGTATCAGTTAGTTCCGTGTGAAGGGCAAGCGGACATGAACGATGGATAGCAGGTGAAGCCTGTTTGAGTTAGTTACTTCAGGAGAGCCGGGCTGACCCGGTAAAGGCGGTAAGGTTTGGGGTCGGGCTCAACCAGCCAAACGTCGTGATCTCCGAGCGAGGCGGCCAGAGCCTGGTCGCTGTCCGGCGTGTAGAGTCTTGCGTAGATGATACGTTGTGCCGCAATATCGGCACTGTTAAACACCCATTCGTCGCAAAAACAGTGACTTTTCGCGTACTTCACGAACACCAGATGCCTGCCCGGTATGCGCTCCAGTTCTGAATTCACATCGTCGCGAAGACGTTTGGCCGGATAGAGCGACTCCCAAACCGGCGCCAGATGCGCAATCCGTGGACCGGGAGCGAACACCTCCAGCGCGCGGCCCATGTTTCCCAGCACGATTGTCAGACACAGCGCCGCGATGAGAATTCGCGACAGTGCTGGTCCCAAACCGCGATTTCGCCGCCAGACGCGCATGTGCCGCCAGCACTGCACCAGCACCACCACGATGAGAACCGTGGCCGGAGCGTTCTGGGCCGGGTACCACGCGTGATATCCCGCTTTGTCCAGAATGAAAAGGGCGGAAACAAGTAACCAGGGCCTGATCTTTCTGTCGCGGCGGAGCAGGTAGAGGAAAAGGAGAGCGGGAGTAAAAAACGGGCCGACAAAGAACCGCCAGAAGTTCGCCAGCCGGGAACGCTCGGAATCGAGCATCGCACGGAGAGAGTATCTGTTCTCATACAGATGCAGCTGATTCAGGTAATTGCCCCGCAGTTCGGGATGGCGGAAATGATCAACCCGCACGGGCGGCTGCCACCAGTAGGGCTGAGGCGTGCCGTAAATTCGCCGGTATGCCAGATACGGGGGATCCAGCGTATTCCCGGTAATTCTCCAGTTATACCAGGCCAGTGCGGCGGCGCCGGCCGCAAATACAATCAGAAACGCCAATACAGTTCGCCGGCAGACAAGAGAGCTTCGGGGTTCCTGAACCGGACCGCCGGTCGTCGGCGTCGAAAAGCGTCGGGAATCCGGGCGGTTTCTGCTCTGACCTGACTGCAGAGAGCCGGATGCGACTCCCACCAGTTCGCCCGTCGCCTCAACGTTGCCGCTCGACGACACACGAAGACGGCGCAGGATTCCCGTCCCTGCCCAGACGGCGGCAACGGCCATCCAGATCAGACCTTCGAACGGCCGCGTGGCGAACAGCAGAATCACGCCGACTCCGCAAACAAAACCGGAAGAAGCTGAGGGGCCTCTCTTCCGCATGCGCGCAAGCGACCCGAACACCAGAGCGCCCGCGGTTGCCGCCACGGCGCCTCCGAAATAGCTGTTCATCCAGATCCCGAAAATCCCAAACTGAAGCGCCGCGCCACAGGCGCCGGCCAGTGCCCAGGCGGGTGGAAAGACAAACTGCAGAGCCCAGCAGAGAGTTCCGCACAGGAGTCCCGTGCTGAGCCACACGCCCCACCATGGATGCCCGAAAATTACCTGTCCCAGCGCCAGAACCATCCCCTGCGCGGGCTGATACTGCGAAGCATACCCAGGCTGAAAAAGAGTGTACTCGGTCTCGAAATGCTCCCAAAACGGCGGCGTCGGATTGACCACGCGACCGTGCGCAAACGTATCGGCCTGTAATAAGTAACTAAACTCATCGTGGATCTGCGGCGGCGGGGGCGGGTACCATGGCAGCATCAGCAAACGCACCAGAAGGGGAAAGCAGGCCGCGAATGCGATCGCGCTCAGTCGGTGCCGGGCTAAGACTGCAAGACGGCGCTCGATCGGAGTAAACAGGGCCGATATCCAGGCGGGACGCGCGAATGCGAGCGCAATGGAAAGCAGAACGAGAGCATCGACAACTTTAAGCAGTCTGTGGGAACTGAACAGGATCGAGTAAGTCATTGACAAATGACGAACAGAACAGACGGTGACACCCTCTTCCTGAATTGTCCCCGGCGCTGTAAGTCAAAGGCAATGGCAATGACGACTGATTGCGTCAGTGGAGATACCCATTGTCAGAGATTTGGACTTTGAAAGTAGTTTCTCTAACATTGGTAAGCGGAAGGGGGACAATGGACAGTCCCCCACCTGGCGAACGCTCGTCAGAGCCCGAGCGAGCGATAGAGACTCACGGATGACCGGAGGACGGCCGTGCGGGCTGCCGCCAAATCCTGTTGTGCCCGAAATACCTCCCGCTGCGCATCGAGCACCGACAGGAAGTCCCCCAGCCCGCGGATGTAGAGTTCGCGAGCGAGTTCGACGCTTTCCGACGCCGACTTCACGGCCTGATCAAGAGAACGCTCCCGCTGTTCGGAACGGTCCCGCGCAACCAGCGCATTTTCGGTTTCCTCGAAGGCGGCGAGCACGTCGCCCTCATAAGCGTGCACGGCCTCATCCAGTTGCGCCTGTCTCGCCGCGATCCGCGCCCGGATCCGGCCGCCTTCGAAGATCGGGAGCGAGACCGTCGGGCCGACCGAGAAAAAGTTCCCGGCGCCAAAGGCCAGGCCGGCCAGATTCACCCCCTGGCGTCCGCTCTGACCCGTGAACGAAAACTTTGGATACAACTCCGCGTGCGCTGCGCCCGCTCTTGCGAACGCCGCGTTGATCTCCTCATCCGCGCGCCGCAGATCGGGTCTTCGCCGCAGCAGATCGGAAGGGATGGATTCGGGAATCGCCGGCCGCTTCAGGCCGGTGGATTGATCGTTGAGCCGTGGGGTAAGCGCGGTGGGTGGATCCCCGAGCAGAACCGCGATCCGGTAAGCGGCCTGGAGTCGCAGGGCATCCAGATCCGGTATTCTTGCCTCGCTGTTCGAAACCTGGCTCTGCTGCCGCTCCACGTCCAACTGGCTCGCGAGTCCGGCCTGCGTCCGGTCCCGCAGCAGTTCGAGCAGGTCGCGCTCCGCCCGCGCCTGCTCCCGGACGA
Organism: uncultured Acidobacteriia bacterium; assembly: GCA_903851195.1. Taxonomy (GTDB): domain Bacteria; phylum Acidobacteriota; class Terriglobia; order Bryobacterales; family Bryobacteraceae; genus BOG-234. The sequence continues at coordinate 7,481 of CAINNJ010000010.1, read as the reverse complement.
CCAAAAGCTGATCCTCGTATCCGCGCATTTCGACATAGTTGCGCGCCACGTCCGCCCGAGCCATCCGGATTACGTCTTCCCTCGCGTTCAAGGCTGCAACGGCGTCGGCCTTCGTTGCGGCGTACTCCCTTCGAAGCCCGCCAAAGACATCGGCTTCCCAGCGGCTCTGGAGTCCCGTCGATACGACCCCGGTCTCGAAACCAGAGATAAACGACGACCCAGACGACGCCCGAACCACACCCTGGTTGACCCCGCCCCGAACCTGGCTCGCCGCGAAGTTCAGGTCGAGATTCGGCAACAAAGCGGACTTACCCGATTTCTCCTGCGCTCTTGCCTCCGCCACGCGCGCCGCCGCCCGCTTCACGTCGATATTCGCGGCGGCAGTCTTCTCCATGAGTTCATTCAGCAACGGATCGCCAAACTCCATCCACCACTTTTCAGAAACCGCCGCGCCCTGGCTCGCCTGCAGGTTCTGGAAACTCGGCGGAATTGTGAGATTTGGCGTCGGTTTTACAGGAGTCCGGGCCCAAAGCGTCAGCCCGAAAAGGAAAATTCCCAGCGTTTTCATCGTATGCTCCTTTTACAGACCTTCTTACCGGGCTTCGATCAGCACATCCATCTGCTGACCGGGCCGAACCGGCGCGCCCGCGTCGAGCGCGTAAATCACCTGCAACACGCGTGTGTCGACGCGTTCCGCGGAATCGCCGGTCAGACTCTTCTTGGGCACCACAAACGGTTCGAACCGCACGAATTTCAGCGTGTACCGATGGGACGCGTCGCCACGCACGGACGCCACCGTAGTGGCCTCGGCCCGGACACGCCCGGCGTCGCGCTCATCCACATCGGCGCGAATGTTGAGCTGCTTCGTCGATCCGAGCAGCACAAGCGGCTGCTGCAAAGGCGCCGCGGCCGCATATTCGCCGGGCCGGACCTTACACTGAAGAATCTCGCCGTCGATCGGCGATGTCACCGTCAGCCGCTCCAGATCCGCCCGGACCCGATCCGCCTGGCTCCGGGCCTGCGCCACTTCACTTCGCGCGACGTCGAGGTCTTCTTTCCACGTGCCGGCTTTGAGAAGTCTCAGATTCGCCCTCGCCTCGTCGAGCCGCGCTTCGGCGATGGCTACCGCGCGCCGCCGCCGTTCCAGTTCCTCATTGCGAATCGCCCGCTTATCTTTCACGGCTTCGATCATTTGCAGCTGAACCTGCACGTCGGAAAGCTGCGCCTCGGCTTCGCGGACCCGCGCCTCCGCCGCCGGAAGTTCCTCGGTTCGGGGCGCCGCCTGCAGCCGCGCCAGCTTTGCCTGCGCCAGCGCCACGTTCGACTCGCGGAGGTTCAGTTCCGCGCGCAGATCGCGATCGTCCAGCGAGAACAGCGACTGTCCCCGGCGCACCGCATCGCCTGCCTTCACGAATACCTTTGAAACCATGCCCGGAAGCGGGACGCTCACCGCGATATTCTCACTGGATGCTTCCACCAGTCCCACCGCGCCGATCTTGTTTTTAAAGGTGGCGGATGGAGGAGGCGAGAACGGTTCCAGCGGCTGATTTTTCGGAGTCAGCCGCGCGACACTCAGCCCGGCAAACGTAAGCGCCAAAAGGGCGATAAAAGGAATTCCATATTTCGTGATCATTTTTCTCTCCCAACGAGTTCAGGAACATGTCCGTGTTCCTGGAATTCTGTGCGAACAATGCGGCCGTCGTCCATATGGGCGATGCGGTCGCCGAACTGAAAAACCCGCGAATCGTGCGTGACGATGAGAACCGCCCGGTCGGACCGGAGCGCTTTACGGCGCAGAATCTCCATCACGAGATGTCCGGTCTCGGCATCGAGCGCCGCCGTTGGTTCGTCGCAAATCAGCAGTCGCGGATCGTGAATAAGCGCCCTCGCGATCGCCACGCGCTGTTGCTGCCCACCGGAAAGCTGCCGCGGGAACGCGCGCATCCGGGAAGCCAGGCCCATTTCTTCCAGCAGAACTTCCGCTTTTTCCACGGCGGGCTTGCGCTTCATTCCGGCGGCCAGCAGCGGAACGGCCGCATTTTCAGCCGCTGTGAGCGCGGGCAGAAGATTGTACTGCTGAAAAATGAAACCCAGATTTTTCCGCCGGAACCGCACGGCGTCCGACCCGCGGAGTGAGTCGGCATCCGAGCCGAGAACGCAGAGTTCGCCGCCGGTCTTGTTCAACAATCCGGCAATCACGCTGAGCAGGGTTGTCTTTCCGCAGCCACTCGGCCCCGCAAGCAGCGTGATCGCGCCGTAAGGAACTTCGAGGTCCAGGCCGCGCAACACGGCCACCTTCGCGTCTCCGATTCCGAAGTCTTTCGTCAGCCGCCGGCAAACGACAGCGGCATCCGAAGTTTGCATAAGAGTCACGGGATTCGTCGCCATTTTTTTCACCTAACCCCGGAACACCACGGCCGGCTCCAGAACGGCCACGCGTCGAATGCTGACCGCGCTTGCCAGGAAGATGATGGCGACCACGGTAATTCCCACCAGGCCCATGATTTGCGGAAGCATGTAGAACCCGCGCAGGTCCAGGTTGTCCTTCGTAAACTCAAAGAACGCCGCCGTCATCGCGATACCGATGCAGTAGCCGATGGATCCGACCACGAAGGCCTGCAACAAAACCATCCCGGTAATTCGCCAGTTCGAGACGCCGATTGCCTTTAATGCTCCGAATTGCTTGAGATTTTCCAGAACAAAAAGATAAAAGGTCTGGCCGGCCACCACCGTTCCCACCACGAGAGCGATCGCCACGGTGATGCCGAAATTGATCGGGATGCCCGTGTTGCGGATGTAGTACCAGATCGTGTCCCAGCCGAACTGATTCGCGGTGAACGCTCGTAACTGCGTCTTTTCCGAGATCGCCTTCGCCGCCTGCGCGTCCGTAATTCCCGCACGCGGACGCGCAACCACGAACGACATTAGATTCCGCTCCTGTCCGACCAGCAACTGCGCCAGAGAATAGCGGGAATAAACCACCGGCAGATTCACGAACGGAGCCGACGAGTTGCAAATTCCGACGATTCGAACCAGGTGGTCGTTCATTTCCAGTTGCTTGCCGAGTTGCAGTGGCTCGTCCGGAAAAAAGAATTTGTATCCCGCACGGTCGATAATCACGGAATCCGGCTGGCCCATTGCCGCTACACCGCCGAGCGCCATGTTGGGAGGCGCTCCGACGAGGGTACTGTCGTCCAGCCCCATCAGAATTACGGCGCGAAACTTGCCGTCTCCCGGAAGCTTCGCGCGGCTGTTGCTTTTTAACAGCGGAACGGCCCACTCCACCTCGCTCACTCCCCGAACCCGGTACAGGTCCTGGTCAGTCAGGTTCTTCACTTCATCCAGATACTGCGTCTTCGGATCCATCACCCAGATGCTCGCGTCGCGAACGTCCAGGATCTGACTGCGGGTCCGGTTCATCAGTCCGCAAAAGATGGAAGTCTGATGCGACATCAGAAAGGTCGAAAATGCGATCGCGAAGATGAGCCCCAGATACTTGGCGCGGTCGCCCGTCAACATTTGCCATGCAACGAAATTCACTGCCTCTCCTCCTATACGATGTTTATTGATTGAACACTGTTCACGAAAGGTGCAAAAAAATCACGTTTTTTTCCGGATCCCTTCGATCGCGATATCCAGAACGCTTTCGATTAAACGGCTCTGCTCTATGAAGGGGAATCCCGGTTTGCCGAGAAAGAGCATGACGACGCCATGCGTGGTCGCCCACAGCGATTGCGCTATTTCCTCGACATCCTGCATCCGCGTCAGCCCGGCATCGACACAGTCCCTGACGCAGAGGCGCAGGTTTTCAAATGTCTTCAGACCCGCGCTCATAACGGAATCGTGCTTCGGCATGGCATCTCCGATAGCGAATGTCAGAGCGTAATGCTGTGGGTGTTCAAGACCGAACTGGACATACATTCGTCCCCCGCGCCGGAGGCGCTCCAGCGGATTACCGGAGCGATCGGTAACCAGCGCTTCCATCCTCTTGTCGAGTTTGCCGAATGTTTCCATGCAAATCGCAGCCAAAATCGCCGATTTGTCATCGAAGTGGTGATAAATAGTACCCGGCGCGACACGGACGCGTTCCGCGATTTTGCGCATCGTGACGTTGTGGTAACCGTCGGTGGCGAAGAGTTCCCGCGCCGCCGCGAGCACTTCCTCGCGCAGTTCGTGATTCAGACGTTCCCGACGCTTCGTCAACATTTAAACACTGTTCAATTATTGTTTAGTTTGGGATGGTTTGTCAAATCAGGCTGGATACGGTTGTGATACGTTTTCGAATTGGCGCCGATGAAGAGGATGGAAGCCGACGGAGGAAGTGGTTTAGAATGAAGGGACCAGTAAATGTCGGGGCGTAGCGCAGTCTGGTAGCGCACCTGCCTTGGGCGCATATTGCGCCCTTTCCAAAGTCTCCATCAATTCTTCACATTTCCAGTATTTTCAACAGTTTGGGGAATCTGCTTTTCGCTCAAAGCTAACCCCAATCATTCGAATGCCCGGAGTTGTGACACGGTTCTATCACGGTGGCGGTGTCCTGTGGATGGCGATCTGCTCCTCGGTAAATCGGTTTTTTCATTCGTGCCCTTTTCGGCGGCCCTCAACCGCAGGAAACTCCAGTTCTATCCGGTTCCGATCACCGTTGCAACGTCAGCGCCGCTCTCGGGGTCAGCATCCTGGCGTTCTGGATAGATTCCTCGGACATGAGTTACTCTATCCGTAGGATCTATCCCAGTGCCGACGATCGACACCGCCCTCGATAAAGCACGTCACCTGTTCCAAAAGCACAGCGGCATGCTCCGCACCAGCAACGCGATCAGACTTGGCGTCCACCCTCGAACGCTCTATGCGCTCAGGGATGCAGGCGAGATCGAAGCGGTGGGCCGCGGCCTGTATCGGCTGTCGACGTCGCCACCGCTCACCAGTCCGGACCTCATCCCGGTTGCGATTCGGATTCCGCGCGCGGTGGTCTGCCTGATCTCAGCGCTTGCCCACCACGGCCTCACGACGCAGGTGCCTCATGCTGTCGAAATAGCGATGCCCAGCCACGCCCAGATTCCGAAGATCGACGGCATCCCACTCCGCGTGTTCTGGTTTTCAGAACCTTCGTTCAGCACTGGTATCGAGGTGACAATGATCGACGACCTCCCCGTGAGGATCTATTCGGCGGAGAAGACGGTAGCCGACTGCTTCAAGTACAGGAACAAGATCGGACTCGACGTTGCGGTTGAAGCGCTCCGGGCGTGGCGAAACAGCAAGCCGAAGGCGGACTTCCAGGCCCTGTTGAGGTTTGCACAAATCAATCGCGTCCAGCGGGTGATGCGCCCGTACATGGAGGCGATCCTGTGAGCGGTCCCGATGTCGGCGCGTCGGTCCGGCAGCGGCTTCTGAACCAATCCCGCGTGCAGGAGCGACCCTTTCAGGAACTCCTCCAGTATTTCGCGATGGAACGATTCCTCTACCGCCTCTCGAAGTCGGCCTTTGCGGATCGGTTTGTGTTGAAAGGGGCGCTGCTGCTGACAGCCTGGCGGGCACCGCTCTCGCGGCCCACGATGGACATCGATCTCGCGGGTCGGACAAGCAACGAACTGGACCACATCGCGGAAATCGTTCGCGCGGTTTGCTCGACTGTGGCCGAACCAGACGGCATTGAGTTCGTTCCGGCCTCAATCGAGGCGAGCCGGATCAGAGAGGACGCGGACTACGGTGGCGTTCGTGTCAGGTTCCACGCTACGCTGGCCCGGGCGCGAATCCCAATGCAGATCGACATCGGTTTCGGAGACGTGATTATGCCTGCACCGGGTGAGCTTGAGTATCCGACGCTGCTCGATTTCCCTGCCCCCGTGCTTCATGTTTATCCAAAGGAGACAGTTGTTGCCGAGAAGCTCGAAGCGCTCACCAGACTCGGCCTGCTGAACAGTCGAATGAAAGATTACTATGACCTCGCGCTCCTGGCCCGCATGTATCCGTTCGAGGGCGAGCAACTGATCGCGGCGATCAGGGCAACCTTCCGGCACAGAGGGACGAGGATCGAGCCTGAGCCGGTTGGACTTACAGCGGAGTACTACGAAGACCCGGCAAGAGCACTCCAGTGGCGCGCGTTCGTCCGCCGGAGCCGGTTCACCGAACAGCCGGACGATCTAAAGCAGCTGGTGGCAGAGGTGCGCCGCTTTGCGTGCCCGGTTTTGGCTGCGGCGGTGAGCGCTGAGCAGTTGGCAATCGGCTGGTCAAGCGGTGGGCCGTGGGAACGCAGTGACGCTCATCGACCCTTGTAGCGCGGCTCCCGCGGATGGCTTTTGTGATGTTCGCCTGTTCGGACATGGCCATCGCAAGATGCTTCACCGGTGTTCTGCGGCGGGCGGGAGCCCCCGTCGATAGCAACACCGTCGAGAGAACTTTGACATTGGTTATCATGAGCCGCAAGAACGCGCTCTTTTATAAGACGCTGAACGGAGCCCGCAAGGGACATCAGCCTGATCCACACGTGCGAACTGAATGGAGCCAATCCCGTTCGATTACCTGACGGAACTGCTCCGGCATCCAGTAGCACTCGCCGTGCATCCCGCAGACTGGATGCCATGGAACCACATGGAGACGCTGGCCCGCATGATGACACCCGCGGCGGCTGACCGTCTCTATTTATGATCGGTCGGTTGCATGGCCGGAAGGGATACCTTTCAGCCTTGCGCTCCGGACGTCGCGAAGTGTCGGCCAAACACGTATTGAAAACACCGAAACCGGGCAGGGTTTTTGGCCAGCGCCAGGAACCGGCGAAAATGTTTCGTGCCGGGCTGTATGCGCGGGTGTCCACGCACGACCAGCAGACCCTGTCGTTGCAGATCCGCGCCATGCGGGAGTATGCGGCGAAGCGCGGCTGGGAAATCGCGGTTCAGGTCAAAGAGGTTGGCTCCGGCGCCGCCGAGCGCGAGCTGCGGGAAAAGCTGATGGCTGCGGCGCGCCGTCGCGAGATCGATGCGGTGGTGGTATGGCGGCTGGATCGCTGGGGCCGGTCACTGGCCGATCTGGTCACCACACTGGAGGAACTGGCGAAGCTTTCCGTCGGGTTCGTGTCACTCACCGAAGCGCTGGATCTGACTACGCCTACGGGCCGGGCGATGGCCGGCTTGCTTTCCGTCTTCGCACAGTTCGAAAACGAAATCCTCCGGGAACGTATCCGTGCGGGCATTGCTGAGGCGAGACTACAGGGCAAACATCTCGGTCGGCCGGTGACGGTCGGAAAAATGGGAGGCCAGATCCGGAAGTTGCATCGCGCTGGTGTCAGCAAAGCGGAGATCGCCCGCCGCCTCGGGATCGGCCGTACTTCCGTGCGCCGTATCCTAAAGACCTATTTCCCGGAGAAATAGGCCCCGCCCAAAACGCTTACGCACCCTCACCGAAAGCACACTCTTCTCGCGCCGTAATCAGAATGACCGGGAACTTTGCGTCCATCGTTTGTGCCAGCTTCAGCAAGTTCCATCCTT
>CAINNJ010000009.1 GCA_903851195.1 uncultured Acidobacteriia bacterium | reverse complement strand
TGGCGGCGGTTTCCGCCGCCATCAACTCGGAAGAGCGTCTGCGCGAGCAGGCAAACCACAGGAACAGGGGGGCCAGATCAGACCATCAAAGTGGGCCAAATGACAGTATCACAGGTGGGCCACACCTAGTTGACAAACACAGCTGCAAACGGAGGATCATGTTCGCATATCGATTCATGACGAATCGGTAAAGAAAGAGGTTTGGAGCGGGGAGGAGGACACCGTTGACCAAGCGAAAGAGACCGCGATATCCGCCGCTTCCCAATTTCTGGCCGATCGGAGCATCAATCCTGATGAATGGCAGACCTACCGGGACGATCTGGAGGATCTGTAATTCACTTAAGCCGTACAGTGAGTGTCATGATGTAGCCGATGACCATCACCGCCGCACCCCCGCCGTATCGCTGGTGGGGAATTCCCCACAGATCAGAACCGCTGTGGTGTCCGGTTTGCCTGCCGACATTCGCCCAAATCGAACTGCTAAAGGCAGACCCGTGTGACGACAACGAGCGCAGCGAGCGACGGGCAGAAGCTCTATAAAAAGCCAAGAGAATGGTCTAGGGACGCAGTCCCCAGCGGACCTCGGTGCGTTCGGCGGTAGCAGCGGCCAACACGGCTGCTTCGGCTGAGATTGCTGGTCGCAGATGCGCTTCAATCTGAAACAGCTTGTGAAGCGCTGAGGACACCGCGAACAGCAGTAGTCCTGAGATAAATCCACCCATGCCAAGGCCCAGAAAAGCGCCCGCGTCCCTTCCATTCCTTGACACCTCATCGAAGAATCCAGCCACCCCGATCATCCCGCAGATAACAAAGATCCAGCCGGAAAAGGTTAGGAACTTCATTGTTCCAGTGGTTGGGATTTCCGTTGCCGTCGGTTCCATCGCTGTCGTACTCGTCGGCATCTCAGTTGGCATTATGGGTGGTAGCATGGTCGTTTCCTTTTGGTTGTCCTCTCGCTCTATCGGCCACTTCAGGCATCCTTTACGGTCAGATTCGACGGGATGCCCGGCTCTGCGAAGCGAGAAGCCGCTCGTGTGCCGCTGCCACCAGTCCAGCGCCCGTTCGATAGAATCGCACCATGCAATTCACGCCGAAGGACTACCGCGTATACGTTCGGCCGTCCGCCGCCTGCCGCCCCAAACTTCCGATCCGTCAGGGCCGAACCATCGAGCAGCCGAAAGCCGTAGCAGAGAAGCCACAGGACCAGCAGCGTGGTGTCGGTTCAGCCACGGAGCGCTGATGAATTCGAAACGGGCGGAACCTTCAGATCTACCTCGCGGTAGCCGGGCAGGCCTGCTGTCACTCCCCGCAAATAACAATATACAATGGTGATATGAAATACGAGAACATACACGACCCGAGCCACGAAGCACTGGTGGAGCGAGTTAACGAAAAACTAGATGAAGGTTGGGAGCCAATTGGCGGCGTTTGCGTTTCGCAGGAACCTGACCCGGACGGCAAGAGTTCAACGCACCAACTCTTCTCTCAAGCGCTAATTAAGAGATGAACAAATTGGACGATTTCATGCCTCTGCTTCTTGAAGGTCAGCCCTTATGCGGGTTGGAGGAGCGAACACGCTATAGGGATCCGAATGACGACCAAATCGAAACAGTCATCTACGTGGGCTCTGACGGCTATGAATACCGATAAGTCACGAATCGAGGAAATCAACGGTGGTTCGGATACAGAAAAGACGCTGGCGGATGATGACCTCGAACGACTCTCGGGCAGTATAGGTGAATTTTTATGGCAGCGCACGAATAATAATTATTTGGCGTCCTTTGCTTCAAACGCGTCTGAGCGTCTGAGGTTTATAGTCACCTCTTCCAGGTAAGACTTGGACTCACCCCCAATCGCGCGCATGACAACGCTTGCCCCATGGATTACAAGTATTGACCTGTTGCGGTAGTCGGAATAGAACTCGTTCAGACCATCCGCAATCTGTTCATTTGTGCTGTTACCAATGTTGTTTCTGAAGGCGCGAAACGATTCAATAAGCGAAGCCCTGCACGCGTCGCTCGCGGAATTCTTCTGAAACAGCCATGACGAAACATCCCGCCCGAGCTGCATACCCTCAACCACACCAGCCATATACCAGAGCTTTCCCGCCGTCGGAATGTTTTTCCACCAGTTACCATCACGGCGGGCATCGTCCTGAGCAAATCCAGACATTGTCACGGCGATCAGCAATAGAAAGACCACCATCAGCGTACGTACGCAACTACTAAACCGCATAGCAAGGATGCTACCACGGCAGTGCAATCGATTCCTCCAGAAAAGGACGCTGCCAGACTGTGATTCTGGCAGCGTCCCATCAGCTCGTGTTCTGTCGCCCGGAAGGTGGCTACTACAACCCCACCAGCGCCAGGAACCGAGTATCGCAAATGATGAAAAAGGCTGGGTTGAAAGGTGTCAGTTTACATTCTTTACGTCACGCTCATGCCAGTGAACTGCTGAGCAAAGGCGTACCGATTCCCACGGTTGCGAAGCGATTGGGGCACGCGAATGCAAACATCACTCTCTCGATCTATGCCCACGCGCTCGAAGCACACGAACTCGCTGCGGCGAAGATTTGGGACGATGCAATGGCCGATGTTATTGGAGCAAACAAACGCCAGCCGGAACGGATGTTAGCAAATGTTAGCGGAGGAAAGCTTAAAAAACCGGAAGTTGTTGCAAAGAAAGTAGGTTAATTGGAGCGGGCGACGGGAATCGAACCCGTATAGGTAGCTTGGAAGGCTACTGCCCAACCTTTAGGCCACGCCCGCTTGCACAACAGAAGATCTCTTCAGAGTGTACCAACTGCCCCGCACCGAATCCACCGCCAAAAAACTAAAGGAAAACCACGCTCCTGCCGATATAAACATCAGGAGTTCTCATCTTGTCCATTTCCCCGATTTCCCGTGAGAGCGCGCTTTCCAGCCTCCCCCACCAGACTTCAATCCCTAAAAGGGCGACGATACCCCGCATCCCTCAGGCTGCTGATGTTATCTACCTCCCCACTTCCGCTCAGTCAAAAGCGGGTGCCCACGGCAGCTAATCGTAACTCCCTTCCACAAACCATCGGCCCGAATCGATCTCCTGGTAAAGACGGTACAACTCGCCCGCTTCCAGCGCCACATCCCACTCGTCCCGGTTCCAGGCATCCTCCCGCCACCACTCGCCGGATGTCCGCCAGGGACCTTTCGCCATCACCACCCGCCCGTTCACGGTGGGCGATGAAACCCGCACCGGCTGCTGGTTCACCACCAGCACCTGTGCGTAACGAGGCGGCCGGAAGCGCCGCAAACACAGCGAACATTTTGCCTGCACAGGTGTCGCCGTCGCCACCGCCTGTCCCGGCGAAAAGCCCCGCATCACGAACGCATCCGGCCGGTGCGTGTCCGAAATCTCCGGCGTCCCCACCCGATCCTGCCCCACCAGATGCCGCACCCGCGCCACCGTCAGTTCCAGTTTCTCCGGCTCCGGCGAAGACGGCACGAACAGACCATGCTGCGTCCGCCGCGGCTTCACATGGTCCGCCGCCAGATGCACCTTCACCACCGGAGCGGCGGGCGGACGACCGTTCAGATCCAGTTGCAGCATCCGCAAAAACGCCTTGTGATCCAGCATCGGCACCGGAAGCCGGAGGCTCGTCTCATGCAACTCGCCATTCTCCAGCGTCAGCCGCAGCCGAATTTCATTGGTCGCCAGCGCACGCTCCCGCAAACGCCCGCAGATCTCACCCAATAAGCTGCTTAGAATGAAGGCCAAAGGCTCTAAAAGCTCAACCGGATACTCAAGCTCGGTTTCCGCCTCGAACTCCAGCGGATCCACCATTTCCCGCAGTTGCCGGAAGCCCTGCCCGCACGCGAGGCGCTGCAGTTCCACGCCTTCATCGCCGAGCCGCGCCGCCACTCCCAGCGGTGGCAGCTTCGCGAAATCCCCGAAGGTGCGGATCCCCCACAAATGCAGCAACTCGGCCGTCTCCGGCGAGCCGCCCAGCAGATTCAGCGGCAATTTCGCCAGCCGGGCCGCCTCCTGCCCCCGGTCGATCACCGTAATTCCCGCAAATCCCCGGGCCGCATGGACCGCCGCATCCGGATTCGACGCGATGGCCACGTTCGCCGGCACGCCCACACGCCGTTCGATCTCCTTCGCCAGTTGCGCCGGCGTTCCGTAAAGCGCCTCCAGCCCCCGCACATCGAAAACCACCGTATCCGGCGGATTTTCTTCGATATGCGGCGAAAACCCCCGCGCGCACTCCACCAGCAGCGCCAGGTTCCCCCGCCCGTATAAACACGCGTACATCAGCGCACCGCCGTGAACTCCGCCGTCCGGACGCGGTACAACCGCTGCGACTCCGCCTGCGTGGTCAACCCCCGCAGCAGTTTACCCACCCAAACCGGCCCTTTCCGCCGCATCTCCACCTGCAGCGCCGAGCACGACCGCGCATTCACTTGCCTCTCCACCGCCACCAGCGCCGCCCCGGTCCGCTCCGCCGCATGGCGCAGCCGGAACCACGAAGCCAGCGGGATACGCCGCGCCTCTTTATCCGGTGTATCTCCCAGATCCAGCACGACAAGTCCAAACCCGCCCGCCTGAATCAGCAGATCCACCGCCTTGAGCGCGTGCTCCGCGTTTCCTCCGCAGTTCACCCAAAGCACGCGCTCCAGATCCACCCCCACCTCCGCTGCCGAGGCTGGATCAAACACTCCCGCCGCATCGATCCACGCACAACACTCGCCCCGCCGTGTTGCCTGACCCAAAATCGCAAAAACCAGCGCCGTCCGGCCGCTCGATTCCGGTCCGCAGATCTCACTCAGATTGCCGCGGGGAATACCTCCATCCGTAAGGCGGTCGATCACCTCGATCCCGGTCGGAATCAGCTCGGCTTCCCGACGCCGGAAAGCCAGGGGTGTCTCGAATCGCGCCTCGATCTCCGTCCGAAGCCGGAGGATTGCCGCTCCCATATTCGCTTTTTGTTCGCCTTTGAGACTCTACTTTTGCAGATTTTTGGCGGGAAGGCAAGAGGGCCGAGGTGGCTTGAAACCGGCGGGAGAGGGAAAAACGGATCGGAAAAGCGGGACGGGCAGACCTACCCGTCCCGCCGCATTTCCAGCGCGATCAGGCGCCGACGGTGCACCCCGGATGTCCGCAGTTGCACGTGATATCCGGCTTGTCCGACGCCCCTTCACAGAAGGCGCTGCAATACTTACTGTCCGCCGCCGCCCTGCAGATGCAGGAGGGATGGGCGCATTTTTGATCTTTGTCAGCCATGGAAAGCTCCTCGTCTCGCGAGAAGCGCTCCGCCTTCCAAAGTTTTGGACGATACATACCTGGCCGGAATTGCCGGCTCCTGCCCATTCCTGATACGGTTATCAAAAGCGCAAGATACAGACTATGAACCCCTCGATTCCGGACCAGCTCAAACGCAAAGCGCAGGCGCAACCCGAAGCCCTGCTGATGGAAGGCATTCAAAGCAGTGAGCCGACCGAAATGCGCCTGCAGGACCGGGAAGACATTCGTCGCGAAGCCGCGAGGCAGTTCGAAGCGCGCAAACCGGCCTGATCCCGCCGCCCTCTACGCGATCCCCGCCCCCGTAGTCCCCACGTAAACCACATACAACGACTGACTCGCGGCCATAAACAACCGGTTTCGCTTCGTCCCTCCGAAACAAATATTCGCGCAATTCTCCGGCAACCGGATCATCCCGATCGGCTCGCCGCCCGGCGTAATCACCTGCACGCCCGGCCGCGCTCCCGCCCAGACATTCCCGTCCACATCGCAGCGAATGCCGTCCGCCGCCGACGGCGCATGGCTGCCCGGCACCTCCAGCTGCACGAACCGCTTCCCGTTCTTCACGCCCTTGCCATCCATGTCCCAGACCCGGATCTCGCGCCCCGTCCCCGTGTCCGCCACATAGAGCTTTTTGTAATCCGGCGAAAAACAGATCCCGTTCGGCCCGGACATTTCGTCGGTGATCTTGTCCATCTGTCCCGATTTCGGATCCACCCGGTACACCGCTTCCTTCACTTCCTTCGGCGCCTGAAACCCTTCGTAATTCCCGTTAATCCCGTAGGCCGGGTCCGTAAACCAGATGCCCCCGTCCGGATGCACCACGATATCGTTCGGCGAATTCAGCCGTTTGCCCCCGAACTTCTCCGCAATTACCGTCACCGTGCCGTTGAATTCATAGCGCACCACGCGCCGTCCGCCATGCTCGCAGGAAAGCTGCCGCCCCTCGAAATCGAATGTGTTCCCGTTGCTGTAGCCCGAAGGATTCCGGAACGCCGTCACCCGCCCGTCCTCCTCGATCCACCGCATCTGCACATTATTCGGAATATCGCTCCAGACCATGTACCGGCCCACCCCGTTCCACGCCGGCCCCTCCGCCCAAAGCGTCCCGGTGTGGAGCCGCCTGATCACGGTATTGCCGATCAAGTACTTACGGAAACGATTGTCGAGCGCCACCACATCCGGGTCCGGATACTGGACGGGCTGCTGTCCGGACCAGTCCCGGACAATCGGCGTAGAAGAGATTACAGGCGGCTGCGCGGCGGCAGGTAGCACCGCCAAAGCAGAAGTTAAAAAAGAACGGCGATTTAAGGCATTTGGCATATGGATATCTATACACCCGCCCTGTGAACCGGCCGCGACCGGTGCCAAACTTGTAGTTGATGCCAAAAGACTTCACGGCCAGCCTGGTGGCGTGTCTCGGCGATCCTGTTCGCGAAAATCCCACGGGCGTCATGCAGGAAGCGGCCTTCCGCGCCCTCGGCCTCAACTGGCGCTACCTCACCATTGAGGTGCCCGCGCCTAAACTGCGCGATGCCCTGATCGGTCTGCGCGCGCTCGGCATCGCCGGCGCTAACCTGACCATTCCGCATAAGGTCACCGTCCTGAAATATCTGGACGAAATCACCCACGACGCGGCTCTGATCGGAGCGGTCAACACCATCCGCCGGGAAGGGGATCGCCTGATCGGCGAGAACACGGACGGCAAGGGCTTCCTGCGCGGACTGAAGGTGGATGCCGGTATCGACCCGCACGGCGTCCGCACACTGGTCCTCGGCGCCGGGGGTGCCGCCCGTGCCATCGTCACCGAACTCGCCCTCGCCGGAGCCGCCGACATTCTGGTGGTCAATCGTTCTATCGATCGCGGACGGCACATGGCCGAAGAACTCTCCCGCAAGACCAAAACCCGCATCCGCTTCGAATCCTGGCAGGGGATTTACAAAGTTCCCGCGGATCTCGATCTCCTGGTCAACGCCACGTCCATCGGTCTCTACCCGGATGTCGGCAACATTCCCGCTCTCGACCTGGACGATGTCTCGCCGAAGATGCTGGTCACCGACGCCGTTCCCAATCCGCCCGAAACCGCCCTGCTGCGGCGCGCCGCCGCCCTCGGTCTGCCGGTTCTCGACGGCCTCTCCATGCTCGTCCACCAGGGCGTCATCGGCTTCCGCATGTGGACCGGTCAGGACGCCCCGGAAAGCGTCATGAAGAAGGCGCTGCTCGATGCGTTTATGCCGGATGCGTTTATGCCGGAAGCGGCCCCTGCATCATCTCGGTAGCGAACATCTCTGTCGCCAGCAGCATGGCCATCGCGCCGCCGCGCGGATCACGATCCCAGATCGCCGCCCGGTTCAGATAGTTCTCCACCGATTTCTGCTTTCCGGTGGATTCGCAGACATCCATCACCACCCCGTCCGCCGCCGTGCGCTTCTGAATCGCCACCCACGCACGCCGCGCCGCCGGTTCATAAATGCCGCGCTCGATCCAGCCGCCCCGCATGCCTTTCAGGAGGGAAGCCGCGATCATCGCCGTGGCCGTGAATTCCGCATACGAATCGGGCCGGTCCACCACCTGATGCCACATGCCGTCCGCATCCTGATACGGCAGCAAGGCGCGCAGCAGTTTCCGGAAACTCTCCACCACATGCGGATCCGTGACTCCGGATTCCAGCAGCAGCGCCAGACCGAGGGCAGGGAAGGCGTTCCCGCGTCCCCACGCCGCTTCGCACAGCGGCGAGTGCCGGTACAGGCCGTCCGGACGCACTCCCAGCGCCTCCATGAAGCGCAGATGCCGGACGGCCATTGCGGCGTACTTCGGGTCGCCGGTCAGGCGCGCCGCCTGCCCCAGAACCGGACAGCCCATGAACACCGAATCGCTCATCTCGTTATGGAACGGCATGGATTCCTTCGGCGTGCCGTCGGCCGCAAACCCCAGATTCGCGGCCGCCAGTAAGCGGTCCAGATAGACGCGCTTCTTTGTGCGCTCGTAGAGGTCGGCAAACAACAGATGTCCCGGCAGCATGGTGGAATCCTGTTTGGCCAGCGAATCCCGCCGCCCGTCCACGTACGGCGCGGCGAGTTCTTCGATATCCGCCAGCGCCCCCAGACGCATCCGGCCCATGCAGGGCAGAGCCAGCATGTAAGTCACGTCCGGCAGGACGTGCCCGTAAGTTCGCCCCAGTTGCTCCGCCGACTCGCGCGGGGTTCGCGCCACCTGCGCGGCCTGTATCCGGGATAAAGCGGACGGTTCCGGCGCGTTCTTCGGCAGCGTGGAGACCACCGGCACTTTCCCTTCGAGCGCCGCCGCCAATCCCGTCAGCCCCGCCGCGTCCACCACCAGCGAAGGCCCCGCCACATGGATTTGCCGCCAGATTTGGTGGGCCTCCGCGTTCTCCCGGTAGGCGATTCCCTGTGGCGGAAAAACGGCCCTGCCCGACGGGGGAATGGCGATGACCCGGTAACCCTTCGGTGTCCGCGCGGGAGCCGCCCCAATCACCACCACCAGCGGGAGGTCCCAACTCGGCTTTCCCCGGAGTTCCACAGCCGCGGCCGCCAGCGCCAGCATCTCTCGCCGGGTTATTGTCATGATCTTTACCTCCGCTCCGAACTATTCTGTAACGCCGTCGCGTCTCAGGGAACAATCTGACGTGGCAAGAATATTATTCCTCGGCATGGACAGTCCGAAACACAGCGGCCTCCGGTTCGCACTCCAGTCCCTGGGGCATTCTCTGGTCATTTCCGAATCCATCGTTTTAAGTTCCGTCGACGTCGCGTTCTGCAATCTCGATATCCCCGAGTACCGCGTAATCCTGCGCAGCCTCAAATCGCTTCGGCCCGCGCTGCCCGTCGTCGCCGTGACTCTTCAGCCCGGCGACAGGAAGATGCTGGACGCGCTGGAAAGCGGCGCCTCCGACTATTGTTGTGCCCCGTTCGAAGCCGCGCAACTGGCCAGCCTGCTGGCCGGACTCGGCATCCCCGGCGTCCTCACGCACAAGACAGCGGCCTGATCCGTTCCGCCTTTCACGCAGCCTTGATCTCGGTCCACAAACGGTCCCGGTACCGCTGCGCGGCGGAAGGCAGCGCCGGAGGCCACACCCCACGCGCGTAAATCTCGTCCGGTGGATACAACACCGCATCGGCAGGCAACAACCGCCGCGCCGCGCCGTTCGCCGTGGCGGTATCCGCCACCCGCGCATTCGCCGCGGCCACCTCCGGCCGCAGCAGGAAATCCAGAAACTCGTGCGCCAGTTCGTACCGCTTACTTTCGCGCAACACCGCCGCGCAATCGCAATAGAGCGGGTACCCTTCGCGCGGATACGCGAACGCGAGCTGCGGCGCCGCGCGCATCGCCTGCGCCGCCGTGGTGGACCACAACTGTGCCGCCAGCACATCCCCCGCGACCAGCTGATCCCGCACTTCCGCGTTGATGTAAGCCCGCAGCAACTGCTTCTGCCGCACCGCCTCGCGCTTGGCCGCCTGCAGTTGCCGCTCCTCCACGGAATCGAACGGAAACCCGAGCTTCTGCAGACAGACCCCGATCACATCTTCCGGATCGTCCAGCATCGTCATGCGCCCCTTCAGCCCCGCCGACCACAAAGCATCCCACCCGGTCGGAACCGCCGTCTGCTGCCGGTTGTAGACAATGCCCGTCGCGTTCCACATATACGGCACGCCCCAGCGCAAATCCGCATCCCACACCGGCCGCCGGAACCGCGCGTCCAGATTGCCCAGCGACGGCAGCCGCCGGGCGTCGAGCGGCGCCAGCAAATTATGCCGCGCCATCGGCGCCAGCCGGCTGTGCGTCGGAAACACCACGTCCCAGCCGGAGTTGCCCGTCACTACCTTCGCGAGCATCTCCTCATTGCCTTCGTAAGTGCCGTAGCGGACCCGCACCCCCTGCTCGCGCTCAAACCGCTCCACCATCGCGGGATCGATATAGCTGGACCAGTTGTATACGTTCAGGCGCGGCCTCTTATCGCGACCGCATCCCAGCAGGGCAGTTGCCCCGCCCGCCAAAAACGCCCGCCGCTTCACCGCTTTTGCAGCCTTTCCGCCACCACGATTACCGCCCCGAACGCCACCACAATCAGCGCCGAAACCGCATTCACCACGGGACTGACGCCGCGCCGCGCCATCGCATAAATCACCATCGGCAGCGTTTGCGAATCCACCCCCGCCACCAGACTCGTGATCACGTAATCGTCGAAGGAAACCACCAGCGCCAGCAGCCCGGCCGCGGCCACGGCAGGCGCGATGGAGGGCAGCGTCACCCGGCGGAACGCGCCCCATTCGGTGGCCCCCAGATCCATCGCGGCTTCCTCCAGTGTCCGGTCGTAGCTGCGCAAGCGCGAAGACACCACAATGGTGACGTACGCGATCGAGAACGCGACATGCGCGATCACGACGGTGTACAGCCCCAATTGCAGATGCAGAAAGCGGAATGCCCACTGGAACAGCGCCAGAAGCGACACGCCCGTCACAATCTCCGGCGTCACCAGGGATAAATACAGCGCGCCCGAGAGCACCGGCGAGGCCCGCCGCCACATTCCATAGGCCGCCAGCGTGCCAATTACCGTCGACAATACCCCGGCCACCACTGCGATAAGGAGGCTGTTTACCAGCCCTTCCGCCAGTTGCGGATCGCTCACCGCCGCCTGATACCACCGCAGCGAAAAGCCTTCCCACACCGTGAACCGGCCGCCGTTGAAACTGAACAGCACCAGCACCACCAGCGGCGCATGCAGGAACACCAGGGCCGCCGCCGCGTACACGCTCAACGCCCGGCTCACAGCATTTCCTTCGTCGCCGGGCTGCGCATCATCATTAACAGTGCCAGCGCGCTCACCAGCATCAGCACCAGGGACGTGGCCGATCCGAACGGCCAGTCCCGCGCGGTGGTGAACTGGTTCTGAATCAGATTCCCCACCATCACCGTCTTGCCGCCGCCCAACAGATCCGGCGTCAGATACGACCCCAGACAGGGGATGAACACCAGCACGCATCCCGCCGCGATGCCCGGCGCGGAGAGCGGCAGAATCACGCGCCGCAGCGTCGATAGAGGCCGCGCTCCCAGATCCGCCGCCGCTTCCGCCAGGGAACCATCGAGACGCTCCAGCGCCGCATAGACCGGCAGGACGAAGAACGGCAGAAAACTGTAAACCAGGCCCAGCAGCACCGCGCCGTCGTTATATAAGAGCGGCAACGGGGTGCGGATCACATGCAGCCGCTGCAGCACCGTATTCACCAGTCCCGTGTCCCGCAGGATGAACAGCCATGCATAGGTACGTACCAGGAAGCTGGTCCAGAACGGCAGCAGCACCAGTTGCAGCCAGAGGTTTTTCCGCCGCCCCGCCCGCGCGATGAACAACGCCAGCGGGAACCCCAGCAGTGCGCAAAGCACCGTGGAAAGCGTCGCCATCCATACGGACCGCCACAGGATCGCCAGGTACAGCGGATCGATCAGCCGCGTGTAGCTCTCCATTGTCCACGGCGCTTCCACGCCGCCGTAGTCGCCCCGCGTCAGTACGCTGTAAGCGCCGACAATGCCCAGCGGAGCGAGCAAAAACAAAGCCGTCCAGACACGGGCGGGCAGCAGGAACCACCACCGCGTGTTCACTCGAAACGCAACTCATCGGCCGGATGCCAGTGCAGCCACACTTCCTCGCCTTCGGTGAACTGCCTTTCGTCCCGCGCCACTTCGCAGATCGCCTGGCCACCCTCCGCCAGACGCGCGTGGACATGGATGCAATTGCCCAGAAACAACCGGCTCTCCACCGTTCCCCGCCGCGCCGGCAGCCCTTCCGGAGCGGTGTACGCGACGCGCGTGGCCTCCGGCCGGACGCCCGCCTTTCCGAACCAGTTGATGGCGCCCAGAAAGCCCGCCACGAACGCCGTGGACGGGCGCAGATAAACTTCTTCCGGCGTCCCGAACTGTTCGATGCGGCCTTTATTCATCACCGCCATCTTGTCCGACATCGAGAGCGCTTCTTCCTGGTCGTGCGTGACGAAGAGAAACGTAATGCCCGTCTTCCGCTGCATGGCCTTCAGTTCCGCCCGCATGGCCTTCCGAAGCCGGGGATCGAGCGCCGCCAGGGGTTCGTCGAGCAGTAGCAGTTGCGGTTCCAGCACCAGCGACCGCGCCAGCGCCACGCGCTGCTTCTCGCCCCCGGAAAGCTGCGCCGGCAAACTGTCCCGCTTTGCCGACAACTGCACCAGTTCCAGCGCCCGGAGCGCTTTCTCCCGGGCATCCGCCGCCCGCCGCTCCCGCAGGCCGAACTCGATATTCCGCAGTGCCGTGAGGTGCGGAAACAGCGCATAGTTCTGAAACACCGTGCTGACGTCGCGCTGCCACGGCCTCAGTCCGGTCACCGTCGCGCCGCCCAGCAGAATCTCGCCGCTGGTCGGCTGCTCGAAGCCGCCCACCATGCGGAGCGTCGTGGTTTTTCCGCAGCCGGAAGGCCCCAGCAGGCAGTAGAAGCCGCCGCGTTCCAGTCGCAGGGAAACATTGTCCACCGCGCGATGTCCCGTGTACTCTTTGGCAATCGCGCGCAGTTCCAGAACGGCTTCCATCGAATACCGACATCTTAACCGCCGGGTTAACATAGAGCCTCAGATGCGCGAAATACTACCCCTCCTCTTCGCTCTCACCACCGCTGCTTCCGCGCAGCAGCAGGCTTATCGCTTCGGGCATGTCTGGGACGGCGAGAAGCTTCTTGCGAATGCCGTGGTCACCGTGGAAAACGGCCGGATCGTTCGCGTTGAGGCCGCCTCAACCGCGGCATCCTCCGTTACTGGCGCGCGCGATATGACCCGGTACACCGCCATCCCCGGGCTCATCGACGTGCACACTCATATGACCTATGTGTTGCCGGCGAGTCTCAATAAAATCGCGCAGCCGGCCCGTTCCGCGGCCGCCGTTTATCTCGCCCGCGAAAACGCCCGCAAGACGCTTGAGACCGGCGTTACCACCGTGCGCGACCTCGGCGCGCGAGACTACCAGGACATCGCCATGCGCGATCTCATCAACCAGGGCGCGATGCCCGGCCCCCGCATGTTCGTCGCCGGCTATGGCCTGATGATTTCGCGTGGCCCCTCGCCCGGTCCCGGCACGGCGGACGGTCCCGCCGAGGTAATGAAAATCGTGCGCCTGCAGTCCGCCGCCGGCGCCGATGTGATTAAGATGTACGGCTCGACCGGCTCCGGCCAGGACGTCACCGGCTTTGAGACTTTCACCTATGAAGAGATGAAGGCCGCCGTTGACGCCGCCCACGCCCTCGGCAAGCGCATCGCCATCCACACCTACGGCCCGGCGGGAGCCCGGGACGCTATTCGCGCCGGCACCGACTCCCTGGAACACTCCACCGACATGGACGACGCCACGATCGCCGAACTCGCCCGCCGCCGGATCGTGTACGTCCCCACTATCGACCACAACCGCTACTACGTCGATAACGCGAAGCTGCTCGGCTATCCGCCCGGAGCCACCGAACCGCTGAACGACTTCATCGCGCGCAACCTGGAAACCGCGCGCCGCGCCTTCAAAGCGGGCGTTCGCTTCGCCATGGGATCCGATGCCGTCTACACGATGTTCGGCGAAAATACCCGCGAACTGCGCTGGTTCGTCAAGGCCGGCATGACGCCGGAACAGGCGCTGCGCGCCGCCACGACGGAAGGCGCCGCTCTGCTCGGCATGGAAGAGAAACTCGGCAGGCTGAAGCCGGGCGCCTTCGCCGATATCGTCGCCGTGGAAGGCGATCCGCTGCAGGACATCGAAGTGGTGATTCAGAAGGTCCGCTGGGTTATGAAGGGCGGTGAAGTGGTTGTGGATAAGACGAAGTAGTCGCATGAGAACCGCCACTGCGCTCGCGCTGATTGCGATCTGTCCCGGGATCAACGCCCAACCGCCATTGCCACGCGCGGAATTCGAAGTCGCCTCCGTCAAACCCAACCAGTCGAATGAGCGGATGTATTACGGACTACGCAATTCCACGCTGTCGGTGCGCAACATGTCCGCGAAGGGTTTGATCCAGGTTGCCTTTGGGAAGAGGGACTTCCAGATTGCGGGCGGCCCCGCCTGGATCGCCTCGGAATGCTTCGATGTTCAGGCGAAAGCGGGACGCGGTCAAAAGGCCAGCCACGAGATGGAGAAATCGCTTCTGGCCGACAGATTCCATCTGCAGGTTCACGTGGAAATGAAAGAAGCTCCCGCGTATTCCCTGGTAGTCGCGCGAAGCGGACTCAAAATGAAACGATCCGCCGACCAGACGGAGCCCGAACGGGGCGGTCCCAGGGAAATGGGTGGCGGCCGACTGATCGGCGATGCCGTCCCTTTTTATGTGATCACGAATATTCTTTCGAATATGCTGGGACGGACGGTGATCAATGAGACCGGCCTCACCGGGAAATTCGACGTGGATCTCCGGATTCTTCCCGACGCGGAGCAATCGCCGGCCGACCCCGCGGACCAGCTCAATCTCGCTCTCGTCGACGCCATCGAAAAACAGCTGGGTCTGAAATTACAATCGGTCCGGGCCCCGCAGGAAATCCTCGTGATCGATCACATCGAGCGCCCGTCCGCGAATTAGGGCGACATCAGGGCGCCTCCGGACCTAACAGCCCGTGGCAGAAGTGAGGCGAGCCGCGCGCCGAGCTTGCTGGACAAATCGCCGAGAACCTGAACTGGCGCCCGGTCGGGTTGCTGCGGCACGGGGCCACCTGCTTCGTTGCGCCGCTTGTGAGATGTCCCGCATCGAATGCAGCGCCGCGCCTCGCATTTGGCCCCGTGGCGCTCGCAACGCGACTCACCCCACTTCTGCCACGGGCTGCTAAGCGGCCGTGAAATACTGCACGCTGAACAATTGCCGGTCGTCCGTCCAGGCCCGCTCACTGCGCCAGCCCGCGTCCCCGGCAATCCGCTGGAAATCCGTCACGCTGTATTTGTACGCGTAAGCGCGCCAGATCTTCTCGCCTTCGTCGAACCAAACCGGCGTTCCCTGCAGATGGACCACCTGCTTTTCCCGGCTGACGATGGAAATCTCGACACGGCCTTCCCGCTCGTTGTAGCAAAAGTGATGCTGAAACCGTGCAAGGTCGAAATCGGCGCCCAGTTCCCGATTCAGGCAACTCAGTGCATTCAGATTGAACGACGGCGAGATTCCGGCCGCGTCATCATAAGCGGGCAGGGTCAGCGCCGGGTCTTTCCTCAGATCCACGCCGATCAGCAGCGCGCCTTCGCTGCCGCACAGTGTCCGCATACGCCGCAGGAACGCACCCGCGTCGTCGGGCATACGATTGCCGATTGTCGAACCCGGGTAGAAGAACAGCCGCCGGCTGTATTGGCTGACCGCCGGGGGAAGTTCGAACGCCTGATCGTAGTCCGCGCACACGGGCAGCACGGAAAGTCCCCGGTAACGCCCGGCCAGTTCAGCGGCCGACTGCACCAGCATCTCTTTCGAAATGTCGATCGGAACATATGCGGCCACCTGCGGCAAGCGGTCCAGCAACACGCGCGTTTTCCGGCTGCTGCCGCTGCCGTACTCGATCAGCGCGATATCGCCGCCCGGCATCGCCGCCAGTTCGTCGATATGCTCTTCCAGAATCGCGATTTCCGTGCGGCCCAGATAATACTCCGGCTGGCGGCAGATATCCTCGAATAAGTGGGCTCCGCGCTCGTCGTAGCTGTAGAGGGCGGAAATCTCTTTCGGAGTTTTCCGCAGCCCGGCCATGACCTCTTCATAAATCGAAGGCACCCCGGGCGCGAAATCGTAAATTTCGAGCGGTGTAGTCGCCATAATCAGCGCGTTGTGGCCGCGAGCGCGGTATTGCTGTTGCGCAGCGCGGGGCTTCGTGCGCCGGAGTTTTCTTTGCTGTGCAGTTCCCGCAGATACTCGAAATTGCTCGGCATCTCCTCCACGGATTCCCTCTGCTGCCGCTTGATCTGCCGGAATACATCGCGGGACTTCCGGACACTTTCCGGAAGATAAGCCAGCGGCGCGTAAGGCCGGTCCGGCAGATAGCCGAGTCCCGCCAGCACGCAGTAATAATTTCCGTTCGTCCAGAAGTTATGGAACTCCTGATCGAGCGAACCATAGTAATCTTCTTCGCTGGACGTCGGCGGATTCACCGGCATCCCGGATTTATACAGCGCCATCTTGTCGCGAATACTGTCGCTGAGCGTGAGTTCGTTCTTGTTGACCCGCCAGAACTCCGTATCTTCCCGGGTGGTGGTGAAGTAATGCGCCTGGACAAAGTCGCGGCAGTCGTCATACATGAATTCGATTTCCCGGTTGAACTGATCGACCATCACCGGATCGAAATCCCGCGTCTGAAAATGTTTTGCCAGCTGGTAAATGGCCGCCGTGATGAAGTAAATGCCGGTGGATTCCAGCGGCTCCAGGAAGCACGACGAAAGCCCGATACTGACGCAGTTCTTCACCCACGCCCGGCGGTTCCGCCCCGTTCTGAAGCGGATTTTATTGAAATTGACCTGGCCTTCTTTGACTCCCCAAAGCGCGCAGTAGTCGCGAACCGCCTCGTCTTCGGTGGCAAAGTCGCTCGAATACACATACCCGGAGCCGAAACGGCCCAGCATCGGGATCTTCCAGGTCCAGCCCGCCTTCATGGCGATGGCCGACGTGTACGGCTCGATTCCCAGCGTCTCATCGTCGTTCGGAATCGCCGCCGCCACCGCGCTGTCGCAGAGCAACTGGCTTCGCATGTCGATAAACGGCTCGCCCAGCGCCTTGTTGATCAGCATCCCGCGGAAGCCCGTGCAGTCGATAAACAGGTCCGCGGTCAGCGTCCGGCCGCTTTTCGACTCAATCGAGCCGATCGCGCCCTGCTCGTTCAGCCGCACGCCCACGATGTCGTCGACAATCCTTGTGACGCCCCGCGCCGTGCTCCAGCGCATCAGGAAATCCGCGACCAGATGCGCGTCGAAATGCCAGGCGGAGGGAACAGCGGGTCTGCCATCGGCATAACGAGGCGACCGCATCGCGTCCATCATGGCCGGCGACCGGAAACATGCGTATTCCACCCCTTCACCGCGGCCCAGCGTGTCGTTGAACCAGTACTGCGGCAGCGGGATCCCGTCGATCGCCGGCAGCACGCCGAACGGATGATAGAAATGGTTCGGGCCTTCCCCCTCTTCCCGCTTGCGCCAGTTCACAAACCGGATGCCCGTTTTAAAAGCTCCGTTGACCTGCGCCATCCACTCCCGTTCCGGAATTCCAAGGAAATCGAACAGGACTTTCTGCAGGTTGGGAATGGTCGCCTCGCCGACACCGATTTTCGGAATCGCGGCGGATTCGATCAGCGTGATATTCACGGTGTGACCGAACGCTTTGCTCAGGTACGCGGCCGTCATCCAGCCTGCCGTCCCGCCGCCGGCAATCAGAACTGTCCGGGGAGTTTCGGATTCGTTGTTAGTCATTGTGAGGCGCAGCCGTTTCCATTCGGAGATTATTCACGCACACGGAAGATAGATTCGGTTCGGACATCGTCGGATTCATTAATAACAACGCGGAAAGCGGGAGGTTGAAACGGAAACGGCGGGGCGCCGATTTTGGCCGAAAACCGCTTCAATTATTATGATACCCGACGCCTCGCGGTCCCGCGGCGGCTCTTCCGCCCGCGGCCCGTTTCGCCGCGCTTTTGCCGCGCGATATGCTGACGGGGAATGCGACTCACCTTCTCCGGCGCGGCCGGCTGCGTCACGGGTTCCCAGCACCTCCTCGAATCGGGCGGCAAGCGGTTTCTTCTCGATTGCGGCATGTTCCAGGGCCGGCGCAAAGAAGCTGAAAAGAAGAACAAAACGCTCCCGTTCGACGCGAACTCCATCGACGCCGTCCTCCTCTCGCATGCGCACATCGATCACAGCGGCCGCCTGCCGTTCCTTGTGAAGAACGGTTTCCGCGGCCCCATCTATACCAATCCGGCGACCATCGATCTGTGTCATGCCATGCTCCGCGACACCGCGCACATTCTGGAAAGCGATGCCGCATTCGTCAACAAACACCACCCTGACGAAGAACCCGTCGAGCCGCTCTTCACCATGCAGGACGCGGAAGAAACCCTGGCGCTCTTCCAGCCCGTCCGGTACCGCACTCCCACGCCAATCGGGGGCAACCTGACGATGGAATCCTTCGACGCCGGCCACATCCTGGGTTCTTCCGCCATCGTGCTCAGAGACGGCCACACCACGCTGGCATTCTCCGGCGACGTTGGCCGCCCGGGCCTGCCGATCATTCGCGATCCCGAACCGCTCCCTCCCGCCGATTACCTCATCATGGAAAGCACCTACGGCGGGCGGCGGCATCCGCGCGAGAGCGAAGCGCTCGGCAAGCTCGAAACTGTTGTGAGCGAAACCTTCGCCCGCGGCGGGCGCCTCATCGTGCCTGCCTTCGCCGTCGGACGCACGCAGCAACTTGTCCTGCTTCTTCACCAGCTGATGAACGAGCGCCGCCTGCCCGCCGTGCCGATTTACGTCGACAGCCCCCTCGCGGTCAACGTCACCGATGTTTTCCGCGCCCACCCCGAATGCTTCGACGAAGAGACGCGCCGCTATCTGGAGAACGGTGAGGACCCCTTCGGTTTCCGCCGCCTCACCTATATCCGCGACGCCGCGGAATCGAAAAAGCTGAACGACCTGCGTGGTCCTTTCATTGTGATCTCGGCTTCCGGCATGTGCGAGGCTGGCCGCATCCTGCACCATCTTCGACACAACATCGGCGACCCGAAAAATACCGTCCTTCTCACCGGCTATCAGGCGGAGAACACCCTCGGGCGCAAACTTGCGGACGGCATGAAGACCGTGAGGATCTTTGGCCTCCCCGCGATTGTCCGCGCCCGGATCGAGTCCCTGGACGAACTCAGCGGCCACGCGGATTCCGAAGAACTTCTCAACTGGATGAAGCCCTTGACACCAACTCTGAAACGCGTTTTTCTGGTTCACGGCGAGCCCCAAAGTTCCACGCCGCTCGCCGCCGCCATCCATTCCACATACGGCATCGAAGCCGTGGTTGCCTCGCCCGGCCGGATTGAGGAAATTTAAACAACTGCGCCGAAACGCACGGTAAGTCGCTGCTGTCTATACTGTTTAGATTGGGGGAATGAAGCCATGAGCTCACCACAGTATCCGTATCCGCCGCCGCCGCCGCCGCCGTCCTACGGGGTGCCGCCACCGCCACCCGCGGGTTCCAACCTGAAGACCGCCCTGGCAGGCGGAGCTATCGTGGCTTCTCTTGCCGCGAACGTTTTCCTCCTCTTTCAGGTTCGCGATCTTCAGACGCTGACCGCGAAGAACCAGGAAATCGTCCAGAACCAGATCGATACCATCAAAGAGAACAGCACCGTCATGACGGCGGCCCAGAAGAAGCATCTGGACGATCTCAAGGAGGATCTGGAAACCCGCGCCCGCCAGTTGAATCAGGCGGCCAGCCAGGCCAAGAAAGAAGCGGTCAGCTACGCCGACGAGCAGGCGAAGAAGCTGGAACAGGAAAACCAGCAGACCAAACAGGCCGTCGCGCAGACTAACACCGCTCTCTCCGACGTGAAACAGCGCGCCGACACCGCCAACGCCAAACTCGCCGATGTCGGCACCGACGTGGCGGGCGTGAAGACCGACCTTGCCAGCACCAAGACCGATCTCGATAAAACCAAGTCGGACCTGAAGAAAGTTTCGGGCGATCTTGGCATTACCAACGGATTTGTCGCCACCAGCCAGAAGGACATCGAGGAACTCCGCCGCCGCGGCGAAGTCTCCATCACCGAGTTCTCGCTAAAGAAACAGAAGACGCTGCAGAAAGTCGGCGATATCAGCATGCAGCTTGAAAAGGCCGACCCGAAGAAGAACCGCTTCAATGTGA
Source organism: uncultured Acidobacteriia bacterium (assembly GCA_903851195.1). Classification (GTDB taxonomy): domain Bacteria; phylum Acidobacteriota; class Terriglobia; order Bryobacterales; family Bryobacteraceae; genus BOG-234. The sequence goes on along the minus strand of CAINNJ010000009.1, from coordinate 159,926 downwards.
TTTTGCTGGCGGATGACAAGCGCGTGGAAAAGAAAGACCGCACGGTGAATGAGCCGCTGCAGTTCTATGTGGCGAAGTCGCTCTACCAGATTGTGGTGATCTCGGTCGGCAAAGACCAGATCTCGGGCTACCTGCAAACTCCCAAGTACATGTCCCGCTAGTCGTCGCGTGTCTCTGCGCATGAAAGGGGGGCGGCGGCCTGCCGCCCCTTATAGACTCTTCAAATAGAGATAGCTCTTCTTCAAACTCTCCAGAGCGTCGCCTTCCATATTGTCCTGTCCCACCGAATAAAACCGAACGCCCGCTCCGGGCGCCGCTTTCAGGATCGCGGGAAAATCCACCACGCCCGTCCCGGCTTCTGTATAAGCGCCCAACCCGACACTCTCGTCGAACTGGCCTGGCACACCCTTACTCCGGTCAGTGAGCCGCAGCGCCGGAACGTGTCCCTTCCAGGCCTGCAGCATCTTTACCGGATCGACCCCTGCCATGCTCAGCCAGAACACATCCAACTGAACCCCGACCAGCTTCAGATCCAGTCGTTCTTTGTAGAGATCGATCGGGCGCATCCCCGCTCGCCCGGCGAATTCGAACGCATGGTTCTGCCACACGAACTTCAGCCCGGCTTTCTTGCAAAGCTCGGCCGCCGCGTTCATGCGGTCCGCCGTGCGGCGAAAGAAATCTTCTCCGTCGCCACGCGCGCCCGGCGGGATATAGCCCATCACGAAAAACTCGGCGCCCGCAGCCGCAACGCTGTCGACGGCTTCTTTTACGCTCAGCGGCTTCAGTTCCGGAAACGGCTCCCAGTTATTCGTCAGCAGCGGGGTTTCCACCACGCATGCCCGCAGGGTCAGCCCGTGCTCTTTCAGCTTTGGCAGCAGCGCCAGGCTCGCGAGGCGGTTGTAGCCTTCCACCTCGCGGAAGCCGATATCCGCCAGCGTCTTCAGCGCCCGGTCCGGCTCCTTTCGCAGCAAGCCGCGGACGGTGTACAACTGCGCGCCGAAGGTCGCCGGTGGAGTCGCCGCCGCACCTGCCTCACCCTCACCTGTCACGGCTGCGGCGGCGAGTGCCAGCCATTCCCGCCGCGTGATCGAAGACAAACTCATTTTGCCGCTCCCCTCGCATAACCTGCGCCGAACTTCGGAATCTCCGTCCAGTGTCCGCTCCGCAAAGCCTCGTAACCGCAAAGCACGATTTCCAGATCCCGTCTCGCGTGCTCCGGAGCGCTCACGGCCTCCCGCTGTTCCGTTATGGCGGCCAGAAACTCGCGCACTTCCAGGTGGTAACCCAGCTTGTCTTCGTCCGCAATCCGGCGCCGCACACGCTGCATCTCCGGCCGCGTCAGTTTCTCTCCCAGCCATCCGGGCCGCAAATACGACAGCGCCCGCGGAATCGGCCGCGGAGCCGCCGGATACCAGTCGTAAAATCCCGCCCCCGGCCACAGATGGATCACCCCGCGCTCGCCGGAGATTATCATATCCGGACTATGCCCGCGCGGACCTGCCCAGCTCAGCAGGAAGTGCGCCTGCCACCCGTAGCGGCTGCTGAACGTCGCGTGCACACTGTCCTCGCCGCCCATCCGCGTGTCCACCTGCATCGCCCGGTTCGCCTGGACGTGGTCCGGTTCGCCCATGAGCAAGCGCATAGCCCGGACGTAATGCACCCCCAGATCCATCAAAACGCCGCCGCCCATTCGTTCCGCGTCGGCTTTCCAGCCCTGCAGCTTCACCATGCCGCCGCCGTGCGCGGTGAAATAGAGCGGTTCCCCGACATCTCCCCGCGCGATGGCGGCGGCGGCCTCCCGCACCGCCGGCCGGAAATGCATGTCCTCCGCGATCCTCAGAACCACGCCCGCCTTCCGGGCCGCCAGGATCATGGTGTCCGCGTCTTCCAGCGAAGTCGCGATGGGCTTTTCCACCATCACGTGCTTGCCGTGCGCCAGCGCCAAGAGCGCGGCGCCTGCATGGAGATGGTGCGGCAACACCAGGGACATCGCTTCGAAGCGGCTGTCTTCCACGGCCTTCTCCAGCCCGATCACGAAACCCTTCGCTCCCGTCCGCCGCGCCACCTGAGCCACGCGCGCCGGGTCTCGCCCGCAGACGTACAGGTCCACCAGCGGATTGGCCTCGCGGAAAAGCCGGCAGTGGAAGGATCCCCACTGTCCCAATCCCACGACGCAAACGCCGATTCGCCGCCGCAGCATTCCTGTTGCCCGCGACGGCGGCTCCAAAACCCGCCCCTGGTCCGATAGGCCGTGACGGACGATTTCCGCGATCTCCTTTTCCGTCTGTCCGCCTTGCCGATACGTCTCACCCGCCAGATCCACAGGCGCCTCACCGGCTCTGCCGCGGCCCAGCGCCCGTTTCAGCTTCTCTTTCGCGCCGCTCCGTACCACCGCCTGCCGCACCACCGCAGACAGCCACGGGTACCGGGCCGTTCCGCGCGTGACCCGCGGGTACAGCAAGGGACGCTCGCCGACGCGCTGCGCGTGAGTGCGTGACTCCAGAACCCGCGCGATCATCACCGTGTGGTCGCCGGTATCGAGAATCTGTTCGGTCTCGCAAAACAGAGTTTGCAGGCAGCGCGGCAGATACGGAATGCCGTGCCCCGCATCGTCGGAAAACTGCAGGCCCAGGACCGCGGCTTTCCGTGGCGAACGGCGCCGCACCTCCGTCATCCGCCGTGCGCTTTCCAATTCACTTTCCGGAAGTACGTTGATGGAAAACCGCCCCGCCCGGCGAACCGCGCCCTCAATCGGATACAACCGGTTCGGATTCACGATAATGCGAGGCGGATCGAGCGAAACCTGGCCGAAGTTCGCGCACATCCACAACTCCACATCCTCGCCATCCTGAGCGGCCACCACCGCGCAAACGGCCTGAATTTTTGTGTCCCAGATGGTTCGGGCCGGCTCCGTCATAAATCCACCGTCAGCAGGTGCCGCCGGTTCGCGCGATTTGCATAAACCTCCCCCGCCAACAGGTCTGCAACAAAAACCGTGTGGTCCTCCAGCACCGTCTCCGACCGCACACGGCACGACGTGACCGTCAGTGCCTCGGCGGGATACCAGAAGCCTTCCGGGCCCGCCTGCATCCCCAACCCGCTCCACCGGTCGAGAGCGCGGCCGGATCCCGTCCCGCAGCGCATCGCCAATTCCTTCTGACCGTCGTGCAGGACCGCCAGACTGAACACGCCGCTTTCCCGGATCAGCTCATGCGTGTAACTCATCCGCGCCACCGACACCCACAGCGCCGCCGGATGGTGTGCGACCTCGGAAAAGAAAGAAACCGTCATCGCATTCCGGCGCCCGCCTGCCGCCGTGATGACCAGTCCGACCGGGCAGGGCGCCACCGACCGGCTGAGGTACTCACTCCTCATGCCGGTCGTCCTTGCCTTCGGCGGTGGTCTCTTCCACGAATTTCTCGATATGCACCCGGTAAACCGCCTGTTTCCCATGGCGGTCGCTGTTGAAGAAGACGCTCTGGCTGTCCGGACTGAACACCGGCGCCACCATCTTCGGATCGGAAGCATGGTGCTCGCACAGCGTGAGTTCCCGCCGCGTCACGCGCAGCAGGAGCAGCACATACGCCGAAGCCCGGCTCCGGCTCGCCCCCACGAACACCGAGGCATCCGCGTTCGGCGCGACCGATTCAAACTGGCTCGTCTTCGCCAAAAGCTTTTCGGCATTCGCGGCCGGATCGTACTCGCGCAACGTAATCAGCTGCTTCGGATCGTCAGGGACATGCAGATAAAGAACGGCCGCGCCGGACTGCGTCCACAACGCCTCTCCGGTTTGGCCCGGCTCCAGCTTCAGCTGCCGCTTGCCGGCACCGTCCAGGTTCACCAGGTTCAGACCCGCGCCCGTCCTGTACAGCAATTGCGGATATCGCGGACGGCCCGCAACCAGTTCGATCGGCTCGTCCGCCTGCAGCACCGCGCTGGCGCCCGCCCGCGTGACCCGCATCAGCCGCGCCTGGCCGCCCTGTGTTTCGATAAAGAGCACGGATCCGTCGGCCGCCAGCGCCATCCCGGTGCGGACCGCGCCTTCCGGCGTGCGGTGCAACTCGCGCGTCTTCAGATTTCCCAGCGAACTCTCGACGAGACTCCGGCCGTCGAAATAATAGAAATTACGCTCATCGGCGGAGAAAGCCAGGCTTGCGGAATCGAGGGCTGCCGCGTCGGTGAGCAGGTGGGAATCGCCAGAGCGGAGATCGAGCTGGAAGGCCTGCCGAGCCGCCCCGTAACGCTCGCTCCAATAGAGCAGCGTGTCGCTCCTCCGCCCGAACTGGCGCAGATGAGGATTCGTCATGCCGCTGGCGAAGGTAGGGTCCGTCAGGCGGATGACTTCCAGTTCGGTTGCCGGGTCGGGGTAACGACGCAGTTCCGGACCGGACAACCGGCCCGCAACCGCCATCGCAATGAAACCGCGCCGGGAAAGAGGCACCAGATCGATACCCCTATTCTACCGGCACGCCCTGTAAGAGCCGTTCTTAATGGCTGGCGGCGTAGTGCGTTTTCAGCAGATCCAGCCCGAAATCGCCTTCGTAGTCGCGCCAAACCGAGTGGATATGGTTGCCCTTATCCTGCGTGCAGTCCATCTCGATCAGAAACGCGGGTGTCTGAACCCGGTAATAATGCAGCCCGCCGCGCGCCGTGTCGCCCGTCCAGGCGAAAAATGTCGCATTCTTCGGCTGTTTGCGCGCCAGCTGCATCCGCTGTTCCGCCATCTGCGGCGCCACGTTGTTCGCGTAGAGATCCACCAGCGTCAGCAGCTTGTCGTACTGCGCGGCCGTCATCTTTGCCGCCGCCAGGCCGTTGGGCGCGCCGTTCAGCGCCGCTTTTCGGGACGCCATGGTGATGATGTCCTTCAGCGCCGTCTTGTCGACAACCGCGGTTTCTTTCTGCGAATTATCCAGCGCTTCCAGCAGTTCGTAGCCGAAATCGTCTTCCGCCGCCAGCACCCGCAGACCTTTGCGCGGCCCCGTCTTTACTTCCGCTGGATTCGAGCCGAAGAAGCTCGGCGAATCCGCCACCCGGCCGTCCACGATGGTGAAGTTCTGCGACAGGTGATGCCCTTCCACCCGGTAGCCCCAAGTGCCCTTCGCCGCCGGCGTGCCGAAGATGGTGACGTAATAATTGTCCGGATCGCGCCGGTTCGGGCCCGCGCCGCCTTCGAGCAGCAGCAGCACCTGATCCAGACTCATGATGGTTTCCGCTTTGATCAGCCCCTGCTGGCTCAGCCCGGCGGCAAGCAGCGATGTCGCCAGTTTCTGCTGAAACGGCTGCATCGCGCCGAACGAGAGACCTTTGCGCAGTTTCGGAATGAAGTGCCAGTCGAAGCGCTGGTCGTCCTCGAACGTGTAGGTGGCCGTCGCCTTCTGGTCGGCCCAGAGGGAGCTCAGGAAGGCATTCGCGGCGTCCGCCATGACGGTGGCCTGCTCGGTGCGTTTATAAGCGGCAGTCAGAAGCAGGGCGGCGGCGCTCAGGGCCGCGACCCGAAACCAAACATGTTTCATGGTCCAGATTCTATACCAACGCGACGGCTAACGCGATGTCCCTTCCGGCGCCACGCCCGGTGTTTCGGCCCGGACAAACCGGAACAGCTCGAACACCGGCCTTCCGTTCCGGTCCGGTATGCGCCGCTCCACCCGTTCCACATAGCCCACCTTCGCGGCGGCCTGCCGAAGGCGATCGTTGATTCCCGGGAACATCTGCTTGTCGTCGGTATGCTCGATGAACAGGAAATCCGGGGAACTCACCTGACGGCGGATTTCCTTCTCGTCCGCGTTGACGTCCACCAGAAACAGCTGGAGTTCACCGGGATGCAGCATGCGAACGCCGTTCAGATACCCCCAGTCCAGCACGCCGAACCAGCTGGCCGATTTCGTATCCAGCGCTTTCGTGAGCCCGTAGATCGCATCCGTCCAGCCCCCCGCGCCCCCGTTTACGATGAGCATCGAGAGGTACTGATTCGTGGTCAGCAGGTTTTCTCCCGCGAAAAACAGCAGGGTGAGCGTCAGCGCGACGGCTCCGTAGCGCGGCGCTCTTTCGGCCAGCGCGCTGAACACGATTCCCAGGAACACCGCCGGAAAGGGCCAGAGCAGAACGACGTGATGCGAGCCTCCTCCCGCGCCTTTCGTCGCGGCCATCTGCGCCCAGCCGACCAGCACAACCACCGCCAGGAACAGCAACACCCTCCGGACCGGCGAGCGCCACAGGAACAGTGCGCCCAGTAAACCCAGCAGCAATGCGCCGCGCATCCAGTTGCGGCGATGGTTGCCGAACAGTCTTGCGATCCCGACCGACGCACGCTCCGCCACGCCGCGCGGCTCCCGTTTTCCGGTTACCGTATCTTCATAAACGATGTAGCCGAACAAGGCCGATCCGTCGATGGACTGGCGCAGCACGCTCAGCTTGTTGCCGAGATTCTCCGCCGAGAAATTCGCATTCTGCTTCGCCGTTTCGCCGGGCCGCGCGATATTGTACCAGACCAGCGGCGAAGCGCCCGCCAGAAACGCCGCCACCGCGATCGCCGCCGCCCCCGGCCGTACGCGCCGGAGCGTTTCCCGGGGGAAAACCACCACCACCGCCACCGCCATCCCGATCAGCGGCCAGGCCAGCAGCGCTTTGTCCCACATCCCCAGGCCCCAAAGGAAAAAGGCGAGGGCCAGCATTCCCCTGGCCCCGTATTCGATCCAGCGCTGCAGCGCCAGCAGGCCCGCCATCAGCAGCAGATGCTGCAGCGCCACCGGACCCCAGTCGAACAGGTCCGTCAGCAGGAAGATGGTATCCGTCGCGAGCAGCAGTGCGGCCACGCCCGCCGCCCGCGCTCCCGCGATTCGACGAGTCCACTCCCAGGTTAGCCAGATGGTCGCCACACCCATCAGCAGCACCGGCACACGCACCGACCATTCATTCGGGGCGATCAGGTGAAGCAACCCCGCGTAAAGCCAGGTTTTCAGAGCTCCCGTGTAGCTCATGACCATCAGCGGGATCCGGATTGAACCTGCCTCAAGCCGGTAAAAGGCCGCGTCCGCCGCGTAGATGGGGCCGGAGAAAAACAGTTCGTCATTCTGCAGCCCCGGCCAGGGAAGCAGCGCGATCCCCATCAGAAAAAAGACCAGACAGGCCGCTACCGGAATCGCCCTGGAGGGCAGTCGTTTCGTCATGCCGTAAGATCGAAGTTTAGTGTACGTCCGATGCTGACAGCCCCGAACCTTTCCGCGTATCCCTGGCTTCTTCACGGCTTCGGCCAGCGGGATTCCGTCTACCCCGCGGGAATCACGACTGTGAAGCAGATTCACTCGGACATTACTGTCGAGGCCACGCTGCGTGGCTGCGCTGCCTCGGAAGGGGATGCGCTGGTCTCCAATAACCCAGGCATCGTGGTGGGGATCCGAACCGCCGACTGCGTCCCCATCCTGCTGGCGGACCGGAAAACCCACGCCGTTGCGTCCATTCACGCGGGCTGGCGGGGAAGCGCGAGGAATATCGTCGGCGCCGCCGTGCGGGAACTAATTTCCAGGTATGGGTCCGCGCCGGAAGATTTGGCCGCCGCGATCGGACCGGCTATCGGACCCTGTTGTTACGAGGTGGGGCCGGACGTTGCGCGCCAATTTACTTTCTGGCTGCCCGAAGCCGGATCCGCCGTTTCCCCTACGCATCTGGATTTGGCAGCAGTCAACGAGCGACAACTGCAACTGGCGGGAGTCACGGACATCTGGAAGGCGGGTGCTTGCACTTACTGTGAAGCGGACCGGTATTTTTCTTTTCGTCGCGAAAAGGAACAGGCGGGACGGATGGTGTCCTATATCGGCACACCCTGTATCGGCAGATCATGATCCGGATTCTTACAGACGCCTAAAGACACGTCGGGCGGGTAACGCCGGTGAAGTGTGGGGGAGACCCGTTCACACCGTCCGGCGCTGCCCGCCCGAAAAACCAGACAGACGCTGTTCTAAATCCGGTTACGCCGCGCTCTGGAACAGGTCGGCGGTTTCGTCGACCTCGATCTCATGGCGGTCAACCTGTTCCTGGCACTTAATGCAGTACGCAGCCCACGGCACAGCGTTCACGCGTTTCGGGGAGATGTCTTCTTCACAGTGCCCGCAGATGCCGTAGGAGCCATCCGCGATCCGGCCCAGCGCGCGGCGGATCTGCCGCAACATGCTGGAATCGCGATCCAGGTTGCGAATCGCGAGTTCCCGCTCGCCGGCCAGTTGCACTTCGTCGAGGGCGTCAGGAGCCTTCTCGATCACGATTTCGTCCCGGTTGCGCAGCGATCCTGACAACTCCGCCTGTTTCGCCTCCAGAATGCTCTTATATTTATCCAGTTCAGCCTTGGTCATTTCTGTTTCCTCTTTTTAACGTCTGTCGGTTGTTTTCGTGTTCTCTCTTGTGCTAAGACGAAAATCTGAGTCGAAAGTTTCAAAATATCTGAGTGCTTCCAACTTAAGTTTTTCTCATCTTTTTCCAGCGCCCCAGGTCTTCGCTTCGAACTCTTGCTATGACTCCAACCGTGAGCAAGTTTCGCACCAAACTTTTCCCATCCACCTTGGGATTCGTTCAGGCTACATCAACCTGGGTTCCGAGTCTAGCTCTCTTCCGATATGAAACCTTCAGTACGTATCGAAACAGTGCTAAAACATCCGAAGAACGTTTCAACAACTCTATTTCACAATCTCGAACTTCCCAAACAACACACCGTAGTCCTGTCCACCCTTGCGTGTGACCGGGTCTACCCGAATCTCAATCTGCATCTCGTCCCGGACCGGATAGCCGGCCCGCTCGCTTTGCGCCCGCCAGGGATCCAAAGGAAAGAGACGCCGGAAAGTGGTTTCCGGAACATTAATTTGCGTCTCTCCCAGCCGTATCCCGTCGGCGGATACTATCAGATGCCTGCCGCCCTCCCGAAGTTGCTCTTCCGGGCAAAAACCCTCGATCGACAACCGGCTCCCCTCCCGCGACCCGCGTATTCGCACGGTCGCGCTGCCCGGCATCCAACGGACACCGGATTCCATGGCCAGCCAGGAAGGGCCCAGCAGAAAGGCGTAGAGGGGATTTCCAGCGTCGACACGGCCCGGAATCCGGGATGCACCGAACGCCGGATCAATGAGACGGCCGTAAGCGGACCGTCCATAAGCCTCCGTGATATTCCGGAGGTGATCGCCAGCAATGGAGTATACCACAACTTCGTCGTTCTGCAGGGCATGAAAAGTAACGGCGGGGTCGATCACGAGAGAATTCACGTCCGCCAGCCCCGTTCCGCCCTGGATGTTCTTCTCCGACCCGGGGGTGAGATAAACGGCGTCGAAGCCCAGAGAGTAGAAAGCCCCCTGTCCGGCCGAATCGTGATAAAGCTGTTCGGACATCCCGTCCAGCAGGATCGGCTTCCCCGGATGGGTCTGGTGCGCGGCCTGCACGCCGAGCACGACGCCGCGGACCGCCTGCGACTTGTCATAGGCCCAGCGTGTCGCCGCGCGCGAGATCGGGATCATTCCCGCCAGGTGGACCACCATGGCAAGGCCCGCCAGACCGGCCCAAACCCGGCGATTCGCGCCGCTCCGCAGCGCGGCGGCCAGCCCCCAGGCCGCCGTCATCGCGAGACCGGCCACGGGAATCGTCAGGTAGTAATCGCTGTGGTGATCCGGCAGCAGCAGCACGGGGGCCAGCGTCGCCAGGTACCAGGCGGCTCCAAACAAAACCCCGTTGCGCCGCCGGCGCAGTTCGGTCGCGAAAAGGAACGTGAGCGCGGCGATCCCCACCCACAGAATTCCTTTGCCCGCGCGCGCCGAGTGTCCGAACGCCGTCCAGTCCACCGGCAACAGAGACCACTTCCCGTAAAGCGCCAGGGTGCGGAAAATCCGCCCGTCGAGGTGAATCACGTACGCCCCTGTCGCCGGTAGCGGCGCGACTATTTTGTGGATCACAAAGTAGACCACCGAGAGCGCGGCCAGCGGGACCACGGACCAGACCAGTCGCCGCCGCCCCCCGGGATCCGCCACGAACAGCGCCCACGCGAGCGCCAGCGCCGGATACACCACGTTGATTTCCAGCGCGCCGAAGCCGAGCACGAAGACTACGGTCTGGAGCCACCAGAACCGCCGCTCACCGGTTTCCGCGAAACGGATGAAGAGCGCGAGCGCCCCCAGCAGAAAAAGCGGGCAAAGCGCCTGGTTGTACGCCGCACTCCAGGTCATCACCGTCATAAGCGCCGTATTCGCGGCCCACACCACGGCTGCCGCGAAGCTGGCCACGCGCGACCCGGTCAGCCGCCGCGTCACCCACGCGAGCAGCAGCAGATTGGCCGACATGGTCAGGAACGCCAGGGCGCGAAAGGGCAGGGCATCCAGCCCGAACAGGCTTTCGAAGAGGAGGAAGAAACCGCGTTCGCTCCACGGCCGGATGGTCCCCTGCGCCGCCGGAGCGAACAGCAGCGAAAGCAGGCTGACGCCGTTGTGCAGCTGACGCGACAGGCTGAGCCAGGCGAAGTCATCCGCCAGAAACCAGGCCCACAGCCCGTCCCAAAACAACGCAATCAGGAAAACCACGGGCAGACACCAGAGCAGCGCATTCGCGGCCCGGTCCCGGGGCGCCCCGGGCTGTCCCGTCATTTGCTTTCAAGACCGACGGAAGTCGCTACCAGTCCCAGTTCCCGCTGGTCCACCGAACCCGCCGGCAAACTCTTGTCCAGGGCGAATTCCACGGTGATTTCCTCTTTCGCCAGCAGTTCCGGAGCGAGGTCCGCATGAAAAGTGTAGGCGCCCGGCTTCGCGTAGCGTTCCGAAGCCAGTTTTTTGCCCCCGCTGGACGCGGTGAGGGTTACGGCGTTCAGCTTCTGAATCAGAACGTCGGGAATACTGAACGCGAACTGCAGCGTCGCTCCCTTCTGTGCGGCTGTGAGCGGCGGCCGCAGCAGCACCGCGAACGCACCCGCCGTCCATCTCCACGAACCGCCTTCGAGTCCGTAGAAGCCACGCAGCAGCTGCGTTGTCGCCGCGGCATCGCCCATTTTGACCGACGACGCCATCTTCGGCCCGGTTTCCGGCTGCTCTTCGTTTTGAACCACCGTGCGGCTGTGCTTGCCCTTGCACCCGCCTGCCAGCAGAATGGCGCCGGTCAAAGGCGCCAGAAACTGCCGTCTGTTCTGAGTCCGCAATGTCTCCACCTGAGTTTCCAGGCTTCTATTATTACCGCCGTCCCTCAGTCGAGCCGTTCCACCTGCACCAGGCAGTTGTAGAAGGTGGGACCGCCTCCCTGATCGGTGAGCCGTTGCGATGTCAGCATGTTGACCGAAGCCCCGCCTTGCGCCATCTTCGGCCATCGCACCGCGGGAGCGCACACTACGCCCTTCGCCACCGTCGGTGAGATACTTGCCTGCAGGAAACACTCGCCGCGGTCGTTCGCGACGCGAACTGCGTCTCCCGTCCCGATTCCGCGCGGCCCGGCGTCGTCCGGATGCATGGTCAGCGTCCCGGTCTGCGCGTCCGTTCGCGGCTGGTACCCGAACGTGGAGTTCATGCTGTCGTCGTTCTTCGGCGAGATCAGCTCGAGAGGATACCGCGCCGCCAGCGCCGCATCGCCCGCCCGCGATTCCACCGGCGGCTCGAAGTCCAGCGTCTCCGCCCGGAACTCGCACTTGCCGGACGGCGTTCCGAAACCGCCCTGGGCAAACGGCAGGAACGGTTCCCCAATGCGAAGGCGGATGAAGTGCTGCGCCTCCAGTTCCTCCAGTCCGATCCCCTCGATGTACGGATGTCCGCCGGACAAGAGCGTCCGCAACATCTCGTCGTCGCTGTCCCGCAGGCAGGGGTCCGGCAGGCCCATCGCCGCCGCGAGCCGACGGAATACCTCCGTGTTCGGCAGGGCCTCGCCGGGGGCCGCCAGTGCGGGCCGCGCCATTTGCAGGTAGAAATGTCCGTACGCATAGTACGCGTCGGTATGCTCCAGAAACGTGGTGGAAGGCAGCAGCACGTCCGCGAAATCCGCCGTATCGGTCTGGAACTGTTCCAGAACCACGGTGAACAGATCCCCGCGCCGCAGCCCTCGTCGCACGGCGTTCTGATCGGGCGCGATGGCCGCCGGATTCGAGTTATACACCACCATCGCCTTCACCGGCGGGTCGTCGACCTCCGTCAGAACCTTGCCCAGCTCACTCATGTTGAGGATCCGGCTCTCTCTGCCGAGGGGCGATCCGTGCTGCAGGTCCGCTCTTTCGAGCCCGGCCCGATTCACCTGAAAGGCCGCGGAGGTCGAGAGCTGGACACCGCCGCCGACATCCCGCCAGGCACCGGTTATCGCCGGGAGCAGGCCGATGGTCCGCGCGGCCATCGCGCCCCGCTCCGAGCGCTGCACCCCGTAATTCAGGCGTATGGCCGCTGGCCGGGTCGTGGCATACTCCCTCGCCAGGGTCACGATGTCGTCCGCGGGAATTCCGGTGAGTTCCGCCGCCCGGCCCGGTGTCCATTCCCGCACCCGCGCTTTCAGGGTCTCGAAGCCGAGGGTGTACCGCTCCACGTAATCGCGATCCTCCAGACCTTCTCCGGTGATCACGTGCATCATCGCCAGAGCCAGTGCGGCGTCCGTCCCAGGCCGGATTGCGTAGTGCCGGTCGGACTTTTGCCCGGTCCGGTTCCGGTGCGGATCGATCGTGTAGAACTTCGCCCCGTTTCGCCGCGCCTCCACGATGAAAGGCCACAGGTGCACATTCGTTCCGAGGATGTTCGCGCCCCACGCGAGGATCAGCTTTGCGTGGCGAAACTGCTCCGGTTCAATGGAGTGCCGCACGCCCAGGGCCTCCGCCATACCCGCCGTTCCCGCGCTCGAACAGATCGTGCGGTCCAGACGCGAAGCGCCCAGGGCGTGGAAGAACCTTCGGTCCATGCCGGAACCGTTCAGATAACCCATTGTCCCGGCGTAGCTGTAGGGCAGAATCGACTCCGGGCCATGCTCGCGCGCGGTCGACGCCAGTCGCTCCGCGATCTCTCCGATCGCGTCGTCCCAACGGACCCGCGTGAACTTTCCCTCTCCCTTTGCGCCTGTCCGTATTTGGGGATACAGCAGCCGATCCGGCGAGTATTCCCGCTCCAGATATCGTGCTACCTTACCGCAGAGGAAGCCCTGCGTCACCGGATGAGCGGGATTTCCCCGCAACCTCGAACCATGACCGTTTTCATCCACATCGATCAGCAGAGAGCATGCGTCCGGACAGTCCAGAGCGCAGACCGAGTGCAGCGTCCGTTTCATTTTCTGATGGTACCGTCCGGCCGAATTCTTCTCGCGGCTGACACAGGTCCGTATTCGTCAACTGTATATAATCAGACACTGTGACCCCCGTTACCTTAACCGTACAAAAGGGACCTCGCCACCTTTTGTTCTGGCGGGTGGCATCCATGGTTGTTTTGACCATGGGTTTGAGCGTTTGGTCCAATCATTTCCTTAATTCGTTCCACGGCGACGATATTCCGAACATCGTCGAAAATCACGCGATTCGCAGCCTGGGCAATTTTCCCCGGTTCTTCGCGAATCCGCGCACTTTCAGCAGCGACCCGGAATTTGCCGACTATAAGCCACTTCTGGTTGCCACCTACGCTTTCGACGCGTCGCGCTCGCCGTCCCTGAACGCGGTCGATTTTCAGATGGACAGCTTCCTCTGGTTCAGTCTTCTGGTCCTGTCGATTTACCTGCTGTTCCGGATGATGCCAGGCACCAGCACGGGCGTGGCGCTTGTTGGCGCGGCGCTCATCGGCATGCACCCGCTGGCTTCCGAAGCCGTCAACTATGTCTCGCGCCGGGGTTACATCATGGGGGCCGCCGGGGTGAGTCTGGCGATGGCCCTCTGGATCATCTGGCCCCGCCGGCTTCCGCAACGGCTCGGCCTGAACATCGACCGCGTGCCCCAGAGCTGGATCCAGTTCCAGATCCGAACCAATGGCTGGCGCATGGAGCGGGCCTACAAGCGATTCCTCGCGCTGCCCCTGCCGTGGTACCTGCTCGCGCTGATTCCCGGCCTGCTCTCCGAACCGTCGACCGCCGTCTTCGTCCTGATCCTGGCCGTCTATATCCGTCTTTTCGATCCCGAGATACGTCGTTCCCGGCTGATCGTTCCCGCCGCTCTTTGTGGCAGTTACTGGGTGGTTCAGACCGCCGTTTCTCTCCACGCTTCGCCCCTGTTCCGGGTTTCCGCCTTCACCTGGTGGACCACGCAGCCGTGGATTGTCCTCCGCTATTTCGCCTCTTTCTTTTGGCCTGCGCTGCTGAGCCCGGATTCCGGTCTGGCCCCCGCCTCCCTGACGTGGCCTCCTTTTGCGGCACTTGGTGTGGCGGGCGTGGCTGTCCTGGTGCTGCTCGCCGCACGAATGAGCCGGTTTGCGGAGTGGCGCAGCGTCGGCTTTGGAATCTGGTGGTTCGTCATTTCGCTTCTGCCGACGATGCTGGTTCCGGAGCGCAGCATTGAACTTGCCCCCCGGATGCTGCTCGCCTCGGTGGGCCTGGCTTTCGCCACCGCGCACTTCGCCGGTCTCTGGTTCGGCCGTTTTTACGCGTTTGCCTATGCGCAAAAACGGCGCCGGCTCGCCCTCACCCTGGGTTGCGTATTGACGCTTCCCGCGCTGGGAGGTCTCGGTTTCCTGACCTGGCAGCGAAATGCCGTCTGGATTTCCGATTCCTCTTTCTGGTTCGATGTCACGGAACGCAGCCCCGGAAACGGCCGGGCTTTCCTCAACTACGCCGCCGCGATGGCGGCTGACGGCGATTTGGCCACCAGCGCGGTTTACGTGGAACGGGCGGTGCCCCTTTCGACCAACGACGCTCTTTTGCAGATCCGCCTCGGCCAGAGCTTCGACCGGCTAAACCGCGCCGCGGAAGCCGAAGCGCACTTCCGACGGGCCATCGCGCTCGCGCCGAACTATGCCGCCGCGTACTCCGGCTACGGCAGATGGCTGATGACGCAGCGGCGTATTCCCGAAGCCTTCGAGGTCTCCACCAAATCGATCGCCATGAATCCGAACGATCTGGAGGCGCACCGTAATCTGCTCGAAATCTACGCGGACAGATCGGAATGGCCGACCGTACTGAAGCTCGCGAAAGAACTTCTGGTGCTCGATCCTGAAGACCCCCTCGCCTCCCGGCTCCTCACGCTGGCCGAATCGTCCGCCGAGACGCTGCGCAACGCGGAAGCGGAAACGAAAAAAGAACCCCGTGGTCGATGACTTCCTGAAACTTGCCGTCGTCTATTATCGGAACCAGCGCTATCAGGACTGCGTGGAGGCTTCCCGAAAAGCCCTCGCGATGCGCCCGAATCTCGCCGAAGCCTGGGCCAATATGGCGGCAGCTCAACATGCCATGGGTCAGGACGAAGATGCCATCGTATCTCTGCGGGAAGTTCTTCGCCTGCGGCCGGACATGAAGTTCGCCCAAACCGATCTCGATATCCTGCTCGCCCAGAAGAAGGACAAGGCGGCCAGCCGATAGCCGTTCAGCCTTACGCCGAAGCGGAGCGCACCAGTTCTTCGGCCCGCCGCCAGTCCGATTCCGCCGAATGCTCCGGCTTACCGGAGAACTCCCACAACAGCCGCGCCGCTCGCCGGATGCGGTTTTCTTCCGCCGCCGAAGACGGCGATGCCGTCGCTCGGGCTCGCCCGGACCCCTCGATCTCGCTCGTCAGACAGGCGGCCAGACGGTCCCGGGCCGCATTGTGCCGCAGCCGCGCTTTTTCCACTTCGATGAAGGCGGACGCCGCCTCTTCGCGATGACCGGCTTCCACGAGCGCCTGTAACTGGTCCAGCTTTGCGGAAAATTCCTGCCACGTCTCCCGGTATTGAATCCACGTATCCCTGTTCGAGCCCATACTGACTATTTAGACGACTCGGAAGCCAGGAGGGTTCGCAATTCATCCGGTTCAAACTTTTGCGTCCTCCGCCGATAAGACTGTTGCGTGAACACTTTCCTTCGGAATGCCCACCAGCTTTATGATGTGGCCCGTGCAGGCGACGCCTCCGAACCGGTGGATTTTTCCGTGCATGTGGCCGCTGACGGTGGCCTGTTCATCTTCTCGGATCCGCCGTTGCAGGACGCGCAGGCCAGCATCGTCTATCGTGTTACCCGCAACGGAAGCGGCGTTCGGGTGCAGGGGACAAGCGGCAACCAAAAGTGCCTTCTTTCACACATGGAGCCAGTGGCCGCCTGGAAGTCACTGCTTCCGGACCGGGTACTCTACAGTGTCGCTTCGCCGCTTCTGACCGGCGCCGGCTCCTGAAGCGGCAGAGGCGGCGGAACCTCGTCCGTCGGGTCTTCCAGCTGGCGCGAAAACCGGGGTGACCTTGCCAGCACCAGCCCCCAAAGCAGGTGTCCCACTTCCAGTTGGCGCTCCGGAGCATACAGACTGATCAGCGGACGGGTATGCTTCCAGACGAAGCCGAAGAACAGCGTGTAAACCACCAGCCCCGTTATGGCACCCGCGACGCGCAGAAACGGGACTTCCCGATCCTTCCAGAAAGCGCCCCAAAGCGCTCCGAGGAGCCCGTAAATGACAATCAACAGGGCGGCACCCGCAAGGGAGGAGCGGACGTATCGGTTGCTGTATGCTTCCGGCCCATACATGGCGGTCGCCATCAGATTCGGGATCGTCCAGATGGACCGTCGCAGCCAGATCGATCCGAGCATCAGCCAGCCCAGCATCAGCAGGGAACCCAGCACCCCCGCCTGCAGACCCGCGAGTGCGTGCCGCACGGGAACACGCGTTTTGCTCCGCTTCGCGGCAACCATTACTTCAGCCTATACCAAATGGGGCGGTCTCACCGGCTTCCGGAGGTGAGATACCGGCTCGACCGCCCCACGTACCAGCCGTACCAGTGTCCAATCTATTACCACCGTGTTGCAATAGGGTAGTAGACAATTCCGGCAATGCCTGTACGATTACGCATATTTCACGATTGCGCTGTTTCCCGGACAGAGATTTCCCGAAAGCGTTGGATATCCTACTGCTGTTAACGTGAAAAAACTTATTTCTGTTGTACTGTTCCTGCCTTTTTTGGCCGCCATACTTTGCGCGCAAACCAGCCCGCCGTTTTCGCCCGCGGCGGAAGTCAATAAGATCCTCCCCTCGTGGCTGAAATTCGGGGGGGAGTACCGCGCCCGCTTCGAGGGGTATAGCGGTGGCGGCTTCAAGCCAGCCACCACGGACGCCTACTGGCTAAGCCGCACCCGACTGAATCTGACGATCAAACCGACCCCCTGGCTCAAACTGTTCGGCGAAGGCCAGGACTCCCGCGCGATCGCCAAACAGCCTGGCCAGCCACCGTACGAAAACGTCTGGGACATCCGTCAGGCGTTTGCGGAAATCGGCGACGCGGACAAGAACCTCCTGGCCCTCCGCGTTGGCCGTCAGGAGATCAACTATGGCGACCAGCGGCTGGTCGGCTCCTCGAACTGGACCAACACCGCGCGCAGTTTCGACGCCGTGCGCGGTTTCCTGAATGTTTCGGCCCCCCTCGCCACCGTGCGTCTGGAACTTTTCGCAGCCTCCGTGGTCAATGCAGTCAACGATACCTGGGATCATCACCAGCAGGGGAACAACCTGCACGGTATTCACTTCGAGATCACCAAACTCATCCCCGGCGCCTCGATTGAGCCCTATGTCTACTGGAGACTCCAGCCGGGCGTTCGCACCGAAGCGGGTGTAGTCTCGAAACTGAACGAAAAGGTTCCGGGCGTTCGCTTCGTGGGCAAACTTCCCGGCGGCTTCGACTTCCAGCTTGAATTCGTGAAGGAACTGGGCACTGTCGGCGCTAAAAACCCGGGTCACGACAACATCGCGGCCGCGGCGCAGCATTGGGTGCTGGGCCGGACTTTCGCGGCGACGCCGTGGAAGCCCCGTCCGTGGATCGAGTACAACTACGCGTCCGGCGACGCCAACAGCAAGGATGGCACCCGCGGCACTTTTGACCAGTTGTATCCGACAGCTCACGACAAGTACGGTCTCGCCGATCAGGTCGGCTGGAAGAATATCAATGACCTTCGTGGCGGCATCGAGATGAAACCCCGAAAAAATCTGACCGGCATCGTGGAATACAACGACTGGCATCTGGCCAACGCGCACGACGCGCTCTACAACACCTCCAGCACTTCGCTCGCCCGCTCGACGGCGGGCACGGCCGGAACCCACGTCGGGCAGGAGTTCGATGTCACCGCGATCTGGACGGTTTTCGGCGCTTTACAGACTGGCGCCGGTCTCGGCCACCTGTTCCCCGGGGAATTTCTGCGTAAATCGACCCCCGGGAATTCCTACACGTACCCGTACGTGACGTTCACCTATCGTTTTTGACGCGCGCCCTGTTGGCGAACAAAAGGCGAATCTGATACCCTGAGGCATGTTGAAACACGCCTTGTTATCGGCGGAGACGGATCGGGCCGGCGAGCGCCAGGTTTCGGCCCGGGGGGATTCCCACCCTGGCAAAGGTGCCACCTGGGCCCGCGCCACCACCGTCGGCATGCCTTGTCTTTGCGGCGCAAGGCCGGCACACGGAGAGTTTCACTCCTGCCGCAAGCCGCATCCGGACCTTCCGGCGATCTGCACCAGTGAGATCTGCGGCAACGATGACGCCCCGACAGAATCGCTGCTAATCTCTTAGCAGAGCCGTGCTTCTGCCGCTGATCACCGGACTCGCGCTGGCGTTGTGCGCCCCTTACACCGGTCCCGCGGACGGCGCGATTCACGCCTGCGGCCACGCCTGGCGGTTGATCTGCACATTGTCCGGCTCCCCGGTGCCCTGTTCGGGAACCCACGCGGGTGGCCCCGCGGCGGTCGATCAGTTCCAGGTGCTCGACGAAAACGGGCAGGTGGCGCTGACGCGCGGAATCTTTGAACCCCACACAACAGCAGAAGAACTCTTCACCAGCGTTCAGATCTCTTCGATGGGATTTCCGGATCATGAACTACTCGAAATCGGCGTCGAATCAAAGAGCCGGTCTCGCTCCGGCACCTATGACTTCCTCATTACTCCCGCCGGCCTCGAGCCATTCCGCCCTGGGGTCAGTTGCGGTGACGGACAACGTCAGCAACTCTCGAACTCTAACCTTTGGAAGCCCATTGGAATGGCGGCCGCCTGCGAGTTCAATGCCGGGTACTTTCGTTTTCAGGCGGTATTGCAGTACGATCCCGACCATCATCAAATTGGCATCGCGCCCGGTAACGCTGCTTTCGATACGTTCGAAAACAGGGCGACAGTTCCTGGTCCGTCCCGGATTCGGGCGTGGTCTGACCACAACCGGTCAGCTTCATCCTCCCTTCCGACCCTCCACCGCGGTCAGATTGTGCGTCTCACCGGTGCCTGGGCGCCCTTGTCACTGGAGACCACCGACCCGGAAACGGCGACTTTACGCTACGACTCCGGGAACCTTTGGCTGCGCATCGAAATCCGCGGAAGGACGCTCTGGATCCACGGGGATCACGACTTTCGGGCCATCGGCCTCCAGGGCGATAGCCGGCTCCGCTGAGGAATCTGCTGGTCACCGGTTGTTTGATACTCTCGATGCATGATTTGCGTCTCTGTCCTCTATCCGAACGGTTCGGACACCCACTTCGACCACAGCTATTACCTCAGCGCCCACATGCCTCTCGTGATGGAGAGACTCCACAGTTTCGGGCTGCTTCGCTACGAGGTCGACCGGGGACTGGGAGGCGGAGCGCCTGATTCTCCGGCGGCGTTTGCGGCGGTCGGCCGGCTCTACTTCCAGACCATCGACGAGTTCCAGACCGGCATGACCGCGCATGGCGCCGAAATCCTCGGCGATATTCCCAACTACACCAACATCCAGCCGCAGATTCAGGTCAGTGAACTGACGGTCAGCTAGTCCGCCCGCAAAGCCTGGATCACGTCCACCCGGGCGGCGCGCAACGCCGGCCACCGACGCCATCACCGCCGCCGCCAGCAGCAAACCCGCCGCCCCCAACATCACCCAGACACCCGGCATCCGCAGGCCCTCGAAATAACCGGCGGCCAGCCGTTGCAGAATAAGCCCGCAGACCAGCCCGGCCCCGATACCCAGGGCTGTCAGCGTGGTGCCTTCCGCGATCACACGACCGAGTAACTGCCGGGGCTGCGAGCCAATCGCGAGACGGATCCCGAACTCACGTGTCCGGGTGCTCACCGAAAAAGCCAGCACGCCGGCCACGCCAACCACGGCGATCAGCAGCGCCACCGCCGCAAAGCCGCCGAAGACGATGGTGTTGAGCCGGTCCGGCGTCAGCACTTCCGCGCGCACATCCTCCAGCGTGGCGGCGCGCTCTACGGGTTGGTCGACCGAGAGGCCCCGGACGGTCCGTGTAATCGGGCCGATCAGGGCGTAGGGATCCGATCGCACGTGGACGAACATTCGCCCGCCGAACAGCGGCCCCTGTCCGAACGGCTGGTAGACCGTCAGGGTCGGACCGGGTACGAGGTGTTCGTCGTCGATATCGGCCGCAATGCCGACGATTCGCATGGGAACAGGCTCCATGCCGATGAACTTGAGGACCGGGTCGGTCCACGTCACGTGCCGGTTCAAGGCATCCTGATTCGGAAACAACCGTTTGGCGACGGTCTGGCTGACGATGGCCACCGGCTCGGCTTCTTTGCGGTCCCGATCGTTGAAGTCCCGACCGCTCACGAGGGGCACGCCAAGCGAGGCGAAAAAACCGGGGGAGACGATGCGGAACTGCCCGCGCGGATTGTCGTCGGTGGAGGTGCGGGCGTGCCCTTCGACGTTGAATTCGAGTCCCGGGCCGAAACTGCCGGCCTCGCGCCAGGGCGTCAGCATGCCCAAAGCGACCTCATCCACGCCGGGCAACTGGCGAACCCGGCGTATCGCCTCCTTGTAGAAGTCCACCACCTGACCATCCGTTTTGCCGTAGGAGATCACGGGGACGTTGATGGCCAGCACGCGGCGGGTGTCGATGCCGGTCTGGACGGCCTGCAGGGCGAGCAGGGTTTTGAGCAGCATGGCCGCGCCCGCGAGCAGCACAAACGAAGCCGCGATCTGCGTCACCGCGAAGGCGCGCAGGCGGCGGGGCGCGCCACCGGTCATGCGGGCGCTGCCGCTGGAGAGGCTGATGGCGCCCGATCCGGCGCCGGAGGGCAGTCGCGGGACGAAGGCGAGCAGGGTGGCGGCGACCAGGGCCAGCCCGGCGCCGACCCAGAGCATGCTCGTGTCCACGGTCAGGTCCAGCGCGCGGACCGAGAAGCGCGATGCGTAGCGGGCCAGAATCGACACCATCGGCCGGGCGGCGAGGACTCCCAGAATCGCGCCCGTGCCGCACAGCAGCAGGCTTTCGGCGAGCAGCACACGACGCAGCGCGGCGGTGCTGGCGCCCAGCGCCGCGCGGATGGCGAGTTCGCCTTCGCGCCGAATCGTCCGGGCCAACACCAGGTTGACGACATTCGAACAGGCGATGATGAAGACCAGCCCGGAAGCTGCGAGCAGAACCCAGAGCACCACCCGCGCTTTCGACGTGATCTGGTCGCGCAGCAGCATGGCGTCGATGCGGAAATCGGACTTCGCGGGATACGACTCGGGATGCTCTTTGAGGATCGAAGTGTGGGCCGCCCGCAGATCCGCGCGAGCCTGTTCCAGCGTGACGCCAGGGGCGAGGCGGCCGAACAGTTCCGTCATGCGGTGAACCCGGCCCGTCACCATGGTCGCCGAGAGGTGGTGGGGGCTGGTGACGATGTTGGCGATCAGTTCGGTCTCCGACGGATAGGGAACGGAAGGTTCCAGCACGCCCACCACGGTCGCGGAACGCGCTCCGAACGAGCCGAGCCGGACCACTTTTCCGAGGACCGAGGGGTCGCTGTGCAGGGAGGTGGTCCAGAAGCTGTACGTGAGAACGACCGCGCCCGCCGCACCGGGGCCGTCGTCGCGCTGGTCGAGCAGGCGGCCGAGCACGGGATGCAGGCCCATGACTTCGAAGTAGTTGCCGCTCACCACGCCGGCGCGCACTTCCCGCGGATCGCCCAGCCCGTTCAGCGTGAAGCCGACGGTGGAGAACTCGCCCAGGGAACGCAGGGACCGGACGCGCTGGCGGAGATCCTGCACTTCCGGGACGGAGAAGACGGCATTTTCTTCGCCGAGCCCGCGGGCGCTCTGGCGGATATAGATCAGGCTTTTCTCGTCGCGGTTCACGAGCGGACGCAGGAGAACGCCGCGGATCAGAGCGAAGATGGCCGCGTTGGCGCCGATACCGAGCGCGAGTGTCAGCACCACGGTAACGGTGAGGCCTTTGGCTCCGGCGAGGGATCGGACGGCACACTTCACGTCGTTCCCGAACATTCCGGCAGCTTCCCCAAAAGACAGTTTTTCAGCGTTCATAGAAAACCTCTCCCTGCTCCTTCGCAATTATGTCGTTTCGGGAGGCGGTTTTTCGACATCCGGATTAAAAATAACGCACGCGCACGTTTGAGGCGGTAGAACAGGCGACCCAGCCATGCTGCAGCACTGTTTTTGCTGATAGGATAGATTTTTACATTCATTCCTGCCGTTGAAACCGGATTGCAGGCTTCCCGCTGGCTTCGTCCGGCCTCTGCGTTTGTGCGGCAAGGATCCCTTTTGAATCTCGTCGACGTCACTTCGCTGTCTCCAAACACCCCCAATCCGTCTGTTCCCAAAGAGATGCGTGTCCATCTGGTGAATCCCAGCGACATGTCTTTCGGGACCGCCGTGATCACGCCTCGCTGGCTGTACGTGCTGGCGGCGGCCACTCCGGAGGTGTTCGGCGATCCGGTGATCTGTGACGAAACGCTTGAGCAACTGGACCCGTCCGGCATCCGGAAGGGCGACGTGGTCGGTATCGGAATTCACACCGGCAACGCCCTGCGGGGCTATGAAGTCGGCCGGATGGCGAAAGAGCGTGGCGCCTGGGTGGTTTACGGCGGTATTCACGCGACGTTGTACCCGGACGAACCGGTGGAACTGGGTTGCGCCGACGCCGTGGTCAAAGGCGACGGGGACGTGGTCTGGACGCATGCTCTGTTTGACTGCCTGCGCGGCAAACCGAAGAAAGTTTACGACGGCGGACGGATCGAGGCGGATCAGTTTTTACCTGCCCGCTGGGATCTGATGCCCGCGGACAGCTACATGTGGGCGTCCGTGCAGACCGTGCGCGGCTGCGCGAAACACTGCTCGTTCTGCTCGGTGTGGCGGACCGATGGCCAGAAGACGCGGCAGCGGGCATCGGACGGCGTGATTCGGGAGATCGTGGAACTGCGCCGCAAAGGTTTCCGCTTCATCGCGCTGGCGGACGACAACTTTTATCCCGTCACTCTGACCGATTTGCGTCTTGCCCGGCAGCAGGGTAACGAGCCGAGAATCGCGCAACTGGAGGCCGACCGCGCCGAGCGCTTCCTGCTGATGCAGCGGCTGGCGGACCTGCCAAAAGACATGGTCTTCTTCACGCAGATCACCATGGAAGCCGCCGAGGACACCGAGTTCCTGGATGCCATGCGCAACGCCAACATCAAGGGCGCGCTGGTGGGCGTGGAGGCCGTGACGGCCGAAGGGCTGAAGCACGTTTTCAAGGACTTCAACTATTCGGGCGAAGGTCTGGTGAAGCAGTTGCAGACCTTCAAAGAGCACGGCGTGCACGTGCTGGGCTCGTTCATCTTCGGTCTGCCGAGCGATCGCCCGGACACGTTCGAGGCGACGGCTGAACTGGCGAAAAAGGCCGGCGTGACGTTCGCGCAGTTCGTGATGATGACGCCGTTTCCCGGCACGGTGGATTTCAACAAGTGGGAGAAGATTCAGGAAGTGGATCCGGAGATGGTTGGCGGGACGCCGATTACCCGGTACTGGCTGATTCCCGCGTCGATGCGGCCCAAGATGTTCACGCCGCATCCGACCATGAGCGCCGACGAGATCCGGGAGCGCACGCAGGGCGTGTGGGACCGGTTCTATGATGTGCGCACCATTTGGGAGCGATCCAACTGCGTGAAGTCTCTGAAGGCGAGACTGACGTTCGTGCTGATCTCACGCCTCTACCGGCAGATGTACGCGAAGACGGGGATCTCGACCGACAGCGCCCGCAAGAAGAATGCGAACTGGGCGGCCCGGATGCTCATCAAGCCCTGCCGCATGCTGTTTCAGGCGAAGCCCATGCCGGAACTGCAGGTGCCCGAACCACCGCCGATGGCGCGCCCGTCGTGGGTGACCGCCGCAAACTCCCGAGTCGGCTGAAAAGCCCAATGTTTGTAGAGATTTGTAAGTGGATCGCGCTTACATACTTTCACAGTAAGAAGAACATAAACACGGCACAATAGGCTTATCTCACTCGTACTTATCGGGTAGTGACAAAGTCTATGAAAACATCTCTTCTTCTGTTGGCCATTACCCTGGCCACATTGCAGATCGGTTACACGCAGACGACCGCGACCATCCGCGGTCAGGTAACCGATCCCTCCGCGGCCGTGATTCCAGGGGCCACCGTACAGGTGTCCTCTCCGGCGGTCACCCGCAGCGTGAAATCGGATGGTCAGGGCAAGTATCAGCTCATCGTGCCCGCCGGCAAGTATTTCGTCCGGGCCGATGCCAAAGGTTTCGTTACCTTTACACAGCAGGAACTGAATGTGAGCGCGGGTCAGGTGAGTCCGCTCGACATCTCGCTGCAGATTGCTTCGCAGGCGCAGGAAGTCTCGGTCAGCGATCAGGCGGCCGGACAGGTCAATACGGATCCTTCGGCGAACGTCGGCGCGCTGACGCTGAAGAACGAGGATCTGGAGCAACTGCCGGACGATCCGGACGATCTGCAGGCCGATCTGCAGGCGCTGGCGGGCCCGGCTGCGGGTCCGAACGGCGCACAGTTCTTCGTGGACGGTTTCAGCGGCGGGCAGTTGCCGCCGAAGAGTTCCATCCGCGAGATCCGCATCAATTCCAACCCCTTCTCTTCCGAATACGACCGGCCCGGTTTCGGGCGTATCGAGATTCTGACGAAGCCCGGCACCGACAGCTTCCACGGCGGCGGGTTCTTCAACTTCGGCGACAAGATTTTCGACAGCCGCAACCCGTTTCTGACGACCGAGCCGCCGGCTTACAGTTCGAAGTTCTTCGCCATCAACGGGGGCGGACCGATCAACAAAAAGTCTTCGTTCTTCCTCGATTTCAACCGTCGCGACGTGAACGAGCAGGCCCTCATCAACGGGCGGAGCCTCGACTCGAACCTGAATCCGATCGCGCAGAACGGGACCTATACGACGCCGCAGAAGTTCTGGGCGATCGGCCCGCGTGTGGATTATCAGCTGAATGCGACGAATACCCTGGTGGCGCGCTACAACCTGTTCGATTCGACGAGCGTAAGCGGCGTCGGCGGGTTCAATCTCGCGTCGCAGGTGAGCAATGTGGAATCGAAGAACCACGTGGTACAGATCACGGAGACGGCGATTCTGGGCACCAAAGCGGTGGACGAGACGCGCTTCCAGTTCCGTGATAGTCATTCCGAGCAGAAGGGCTCCGGCATTGCCGGGCCGACCATCAACGTGGCGAGTTCGTTCACGTCGGGCGGGTCGCCGCTTCTTTCGAACTACACGGATACGAAGAACTTCGAAGTGCAGAATCAGGTGACGATGACG
This sequence comes from uncultured Acidobacteriia bacterium, assembly GCA_903851195.1. Lineage (GTDB taxonomy): Bacteria > Acidobacteriota > Terriglobia > Bryobacterales > Bryobacteraceae > BOG-234. Next base: position 134,337 of record CAINNJ010000009.1, on the reverse strand, counting down.
CAGGGCACGCACACCATTAAAGCGGGCGTGCGGGTGCGGCACGACAGCCTGGGCAGCCAGAGCACGTCGAACTTCAACGGAACCTATACGTTCACGACGCCGAACTCGCTCGCGACCACCGCGCCGTGTCTGGCGGGTATCGCGAATCCGACTTCGCTCGACGTTTACCGGCAGACGCAGTTGCTGCTGCAGCAGGGAATTCCCATGGCCAGCATCATTGCCCAAGGCTGCGGCCCGAACCAGTTCACGCTGAACAGCGGGACGCCGTTCGCGAGCGTGAGTCAGTTCGATCTGGGTGCCTTTGCGCAGGACGACTGGCGTCTGCGGCCGAACCTGACGCTGAGCGCGGGACTGCGGTACGAGACGCAGAACAACATCAGCGATCACAAGGACTTCGCGCCGCGCGTGGCCGTGGCGTGGGCGCCGGGCGCGAAGGCGGGCAAGCCGGGCAAGACGGTGATCCGGACCGGCGTGGGCATCTTCTACGACCGTTTCGAAGACAGCAGCACGCTGCAGACGCTTCGTTATAACGGCGTATCGCAGCTGAACTACAACATCAATACGACGCAGAATCCGGCTAACGCGGCGCTGGCTTTCGCGGCTTATCCGGCGGTGCCGTCGGTTTCTCTGCTGGCCCTGCAGAATCAGGCGATTTATAAGGTGGATTCGAACCTGAAGGCGCCCTACATGTTCCAGTCGGCGTTCGGCGTGGATCGCTCACTGCCGGGCCGGACGTCGCTCTCTTTCAACTTCGTGGACACACGGGGCGTGCATTCGCTGCGGCAGCGCAATATCAACGCCTACCTGCCGGGCACATACGACCCGACCACACGGACGGGCGGCATTCGGCCGTTCACCGGGCAGGGCGACATTTACCTCTACGAGACGACCGGTATCTACAAACAGATGCAGTTCATCACGAACGTGAACAGCCGCATCAACAGCCATCTCTCGCTGCAGGGTTACTACGTGATTGGCGAAGCGCACAGCAACGTCAACGGGTTCCCGAGCAACCAGTACAACACGAGCATCGATTACGGGCGCGCCAACTTCGACGTGCGGCATCGCGCGTTTATCGGCGGGAACGTGGGACTTCCGTATCGCTGGTCGGTGGCGCCGTTCGTGACCATGAGTTCGGCGCCGCCGTTCAATATTACGACCGGCACGGATTACAACGGCGATGGCATTCTGAACGACCGGCCGTCGTTCGCGACCAGCAGTTCGAATCCGAAGAACGTCAAAACCACACCGTACGGAACGTTCAACCTGGCGCCGGTGGCGGGCGAGACGATTATCCCGTCGAACTACGGCAGCGGCTTCAACCAGTTCTCGGTGAACCTGCGGCTCAGCAGGACGTGGGGCTGGGGCGAGCGGGCCGGGGCCAATCCGAACCAGGGTGGCTTCGGCGGACCCGGCGGACCCGGTGGCGGTGGACCTCCCGGAGGCGGCGGTCGCGGGCCTGGCGGGCCGGGTGGCGGCGGCGGATTCGGTGGACCGGGCGGACCGTTCGGCGGTTTCGGCGGCGGCGGGACCGGCAAACGCTATAATCTGACGTTCACGGCTTCGGCCAGAAACGCTTTCAACCATGTGAACTACAGTTCGCCTGTGGGAACGCTGAATTCGCCGTTCTTTGGTGAGTCGTTGTCTTCGGCCGGCGGCGGTATGGGCGGACCGGGCGGTGGTGGACCCGGTGGTCCGGGCGGCGGCGGTGGCGCTTCGGGCAACCGCAAGGTGGAACTGCAGCTTCGGTTCCAGTTTTAAGTTCGAGCGACTTGTCGGGCCCCTCGTGGTTTGATCGATTGTTTTCTGTAGCCGCGCTTCCCTGAGAGGGGAGAGCGCGGCTTTTTTGTTTGGGAAGTGCCGGGGCCGGACCTGACAGTAGAATCAGATTGAAGGCTTCGAGAATGCATATTGCTCTTGACATCCCGGACACCATCCCAAACGTGGTCGCACCCGATCAGGATCCGGCACGCGCCGCCCTCGAAGCGATGGCGCTCGAAGGCTATCGCAGTGAACGCCTGTCTGAGTACGACGTTCGGGAATTGCTCGGGTTCACAACCGCCATCCAGGTGCATGGCTTCCTGAAGGAACATGGCGTTCACCTGCACTATTCGATGGCGGATCTGGAAAACGATATTCGGGAATCGGATCGGATCGTGGCAAGGTTAAGGGCGCGCAGGACCTCCTGCGAACAGCCGCCGGCGTGATTGTCATTGCCGATACAGGACCTGTCAATTATCTGATTGCTTTCGGTCACATTGATTTGTTGCCGAAGCTTTATTCGACCGTCCCGATTCCTTCCGCGGTCCGGGATGAATTGCACGATGCGGGCGCGCCGGATCCTGTCCGCCGCTGGATTCACTCGCCTCCTGAATGGCTGGAGATCCGGCAAGCCACTCTGTTGCCGGATCCGGAACTTCTGCGCCTCCGCATCGGTCCAGGTGAACGCGAGGCGATTCTTCTTGCCCAGGAAATCGGAGCCGACGACATTATCCTTGACGATCAGCTGGGGCGCAGGGAGGCCGAGCGCCGCAAGCTTCACGCGGTCGGCACCCTCGGTGTTCTCCGGGCCGCATCCCGGGAAGGTTTTCTCAATATCCGTGAGGCGTTAGGCCGGCTTGCCGACACGAATTTCTACATTACGCAGGAACTCATTGACAAACTGATCGCGCAGGAAGAGCAATGAGCGCTTACTCGGCTGCGAGCCATGGCAATTCAGCACCGGCATTTCCGGAAAACGGCAGATTCCCTTATCCACCAGTCCCGGCCAGGAAGCGGAAGAAGTCGCGGCGATTCGCAATGGTTAGTCGAGGACGCCTTTTTTCGTCGTGATGCCGATGATCATCAGCTCCAGATTGCCGCCGGTGCTTTTGAAGGAGTGCTGCTCGATGAGCAGGACCGGGATCGCATCGCCCTTGTGGACCGGGACGGTCTCGCTGCCGACGGTCGCTTCGCCCTCGCCATTCAGAACGTAGTAGATTTCCTCCACGTACTGGTGGCGGTGCGCGCCCTCGGAGGCTCCGGCGGGAATGAGCAGGTGGTCCATGTAAGACCAGTTTGTCAGGAAGACGTCCTGATCCAGGGCGCGGCGGTACTGAACGGTGCCTTGGCCGCCGTGATACGCGGGCAGGGGACGCAGGAGCTTCCGGTCCAGATTCATGGTCATGAAGACCGGGATGGGATCTTTCTGCGCGACGTTGTTGCGCGGGTCTTCGAGATTGAACGCGTCGTAGTGGCCTTTGATGGAGGCCACGTTGATGTTCATGAATTCGACGGGCTTGTCCGAGGGGTTGTAAATGGCGTGGGAGTGGCCGAGGCGGGTGGGCGCGCCGACTGTGCCTTTGAGCGCGGCGGTGCGGCCGTCGATGGTGAATTCGGCCTCGCCATCGAAGATCACGAACATTTCTTCGGTGGTGTTGTGGAAATGATGGCCGACTCCGCCACCGCCGGGCATGACCCGGCAACGGTGGACGAAGTTGAGCGGCACGTTCATCACGGTGGCGGGGACCAGGGTCTGGCAGGCCATGTCGCCGACGCTGCCGTGGGAACGGCTGCTGGTCTGTTTCGCGGGGTCGGTGTGGCCGATGCGCGCGGCGAGTGGGTCTTTTGCCAGGACAGGCAGGGCGAGGAGCAGCAACGTGGCGGTTTTCTTCACGGCGTAAATCATATCGCTATTCCAGATCGATGGCCAGAACTTCGTGCAGTTCGATGGGCGGGATCTCGAACGTGACGGTCGTGTTCACGGCGCGAGCCACGGGCTTGGTGTTCGAGACGAGGAGTCGCGCCGCCTTCATGCCATGCGGAAGTCGCAGCGTGACACGCTGCGGCGGCGAGGGGATCAGCTCACGGACAGGTCCCTTCATCATCATGGGATTCGTGAGGTTCACCATGTGCACGGTGAGAGAACCCTTCTGCTGCCAGAGAGAAACGTCGAGCATGCCTTTGCCGGTTACGGTGACGGGCTGTTCGCCGCGGTGAGCCCAGGCAACGGCGTTCTTCAGCAGCAGGCCGTGGTCCGGCGCGAGCACTTCCCAGAAGGTGCGGTCGAGATCGAAGGGGAAGTAGGCGACGCGGCCTTTGCCGAATTCGCGGGCGTAGACGGCGGGCGTGTCGGTATGGGGGACGAGGGTGAAGACCTCTTCCATGGGAAGGTCGGGATAAGACGGGACGAAGGTGAGCGGATTGGCCGGGAGCGGCGAGGTGGCGCGCACGTGCACCCAGTTCACGCCGTTGATGATGCGGGTGGCGTTTTCGAGTCCTTTGGTGAGCGGGTGCGGCTTTTCGATGTTCAGGTAGGAGTTGTGGAGTTCTTTGTCGACCTTGCCCTGGTAAGCCGCGCCGAAGAGTTCGGCGAGACCGAAGTCCTTGCGGCGCGCGCCCCACTCGTCGTAAAGAGAGGTTTCGTGCGTGGCGACGAGGCTGCCGCCGTTGCGGACATAGTCGGTGAGCTGCTTGCACTGGCGTTCGGAAAGGGCTGCGATGTTGGGAAGGATCAGGGTGCGGTAGCGGGCCAGGTGATCCTCGTCGAGCAGTAAGTCGTGCACCATATCGAACGGGATGCGGGCTTCCACGAGCGCCTGGTAGTAGCCGAGGGCGTGGTCTTCCACGGAGTGCCCGTAGTAAGCGGCGGACTGCTGCGAGTAGACGATGGCGACATCCGCGAGGGACTTCGTGTTGCGCAGGTACCGTTCGTTTTTGTAGTGCCAGTTGTAGAAGTTTTCGACGACGGGGAGCCAGCGCTTGTCGATGGGTTTGGCGTTGAATTTGGTAATCCACGGGCGGAGGTTGTGGGCCGCGCCGTCGGCCATCCAGAGACGGATTTCGTCGCCGGACTGCACCGAATCCTTCCAGCGATAAGCCTCTTCGACGCCGACGCTGACGATGCCGCCGATGGGCTTGTTGTCCATGGTGGCCGCGTATTCCTTGCCGTTCTTGCCGTTCGCCCAGGGGGGCATGAGGCCATGGCGCGCCTGGCGATCGGCGAAGAGCGTGGGGGCCAGGTCGCCGATGGTTTTCATGTCGAGATCGCTGAGCGCGCCGCCGCCGGCGTTGGCGAGAAAAGCGGCATGCGGGTTGATCTTCTTGATTTCCGTATCCCAGAGACGCCAGAGATCGAAGAGGCGGCCTTCGCGCCAGAGGATGTACTGGCGGCGGGTGGGATCCTGCGGGTTGTTGGTGCGGGGGAGATCCTTTTCGCAGTACTCGTGGAAGAGGTATTTGCAGGACTCGCAGTAGCACATGCCGGAGCCGGACCAGCGGTTGCTGAAGATACCGTCGATTTTGTAAGTACGGACGATTTCGAGCGTGACGTCCGTCATGAAGCGGAAGTTATAGGGGCCGAGCGCGCAGGTGACCCAGAGGGAGGGGTCGGCCCAGTGGCGGCGCTTTTTGCCTTCGGCATCGACGGCGATCCAGTCGGGGTGGGCGTCAAAGACGTCCTGGTGGGCGGCGTGCGGGTCGGTGCGGGCGATGACGTTCATGCCGAGTTTGCGGCAGCCGGCCACCATTTCGCCGAAAGGGTCGGAATTTCCCATGTATTTGCTGCGGTAGTGGAAGGGGACTTTGGTGGGGTAGAAGGCGACGCAGCCGCCGGCGGAGAGACAAGCGGCATCCGCATGGATGCGGCGGAAGTAGTCGAGCCAGAAGGCCGGGTTGTAGTTGCCGGGGTCGTCTTCGACGAAGGCGAGCTGGAACCAGCGCATCGGGCGGTCGTACCAGTCGGCGTCGGGGGCTTGTTGTGGCCGGGGTGCGGCCGGACCCTGCGCCGCGGCGGTCCGGGTTGCGGCGGCGGCCCATACGAGGCTGGAATGGTTCAGGAACTGACGTCTGGTTTTCATCGGAAACCGCTTTCGTAAGCTGGACAGTGATGGGATTCGAACTGGCTCAGATCAATATCGGACGGCTGGTGGCGCCGATCGGGGACCCGCGCGTGGAACGGTTCGTTGCACAGTTGGATCGTATCAACAGATTGGCGGAGCAGAGTGCCGGGTTCGTGTGGCGGCTGCAGTCGGAAGCCGGGAATGCGACGGATATTGCGTATTCGGCGGATCCGTTGGTGATCGTGAATATGTCCGTCTGGCAGTCGGTGGAGGCTTTGCGGAACTTCACGTACCGGTCCGGACATGTGCAGGTATACCGGGATCGCGGCGAATGGTTCGAGAAGCCGGCGGCCGCGTCGTACTGTTTGTGGTGGGTTCCGCGAGGCTGGCGCCCCACCGTGGCGGAGGGGCGCCAGCGGCTCGAGCATTATCGCGAGCACGGGGCGACCGAAACGTCTTTCTGGTTTGGAAAAGAGTTCCCGGCGCCGGGCCGCTGACGGGTCAGGCAGCGCCAGGATTGCAGACTCAGCTTTGTGCCTGTTCTTCAGCGGGCCGGCGAACGGAATAGCGCTGAAAATTCTTCGGTCCGGGAGATCGACGGTTTTTTGCGAATCGCCGCCATCCGCCACGTTCAAACCAGGTGCGGCTGAGGACCCGGAACTGCACCAGATGGATATGCATCGGGTGGGTGTCGGGGGTGACGTTCAGGAACTCCCGGACTTCGATGGAGTCCCCGGGCGGTGGTAAGGGTCGGGGCGTCCTTCCCGCGTCGCGTTCAGAAGAAATGCCATTCCTTTTGTCTTTTATCGCTGAATAGTCCGGATATTCTACATGGATCGGGCAGAAACGCAGAGCCTCGTGTAGAGTATTACTGGATTCAGGACCGATGGGAACGGAATTGCTGCGATTCAACGGCGCGGTCGCGCGGGATCCTGCGATCGGCAGGTGGTTCCAGGAGCACGCGGGCGAGTTGGGAGACATGGCGCGGCACTGGTTTGCGGCGATGCGGGAGTGCGGGGACGAAGTCCGCGAACTTTTGCATGACGGCTGCCCGGTAGCGTGTCTGGGCGACGTGCCGTTCGGTTACGTGAATGTCTTCACGTCGCATGTGAACGTGGGGTTCTTTCAGGGCGCGGGACTGCCGGATCCCGCCCGTCTGCTGCAGGGCACTGGCAAGTTCATGCGACATGTGAAGTTGCGGCCGGGAACGGCTGTTAATGAAGCCGCCCTGAGCGGGCTGATCGAGCGGGCTTATTGGGATATGAAGGCTCGCGTGGAGGACGGATAACCGGGACTTACCATTTCGCCGCATAGATGAAATCGCGAGCGGGGCGGTCCAGCCAGCAGACAATGCGCATCGCGAGCTTCATGCCGATGGCGAATCGAGCGCGGCCGATGCCGCTGAGCTGGCTCGGACTGCACTGCAGTTTCGGCGCGAGCTGCGCCCACGTCAGGCTCCGTTCGCGGCGTTGCGCATCGAGCGCTTCGTGGAGTTTTTTCAGATCCCAGCGGAGCCGGCGGTCGGGACCGATGAGGGGATGCCTGGCGGGGGGTGTGTCAGTTTTTGCGCCGGGCAGGAAGCTTTCCGGCGTGCGGCGCAGCCAGCGAAGCATGAAGAGCGCATGCTGGCAGGTGGTGTCGCCGCGTTTCGCCATGCCGGTGAGCGTCGACGGGCTAATGGGATGATCGGCGCGGACTGCGTTCAGGGCGGCGGACTGGTCCCATATTTCGCGCGCGACACCGGACCAGGTCAGGCCGCGGGAGCGGCGTTGGGCGTCGAGCGCGTCGAAGAGAGCAGCGATGTCGAAGTCGGCAGGCTGGAGGCGCATGGCGGTCAATTTCCCGTTGGTTTTTCAGCGTGGTCGATCACGAGGAAGTCGATCGGCGCCTTTTCGGGCTGGAGTCTCAGGCCCAGTTGTTGTTCGAGGGCGGTGTAAATGGACGTTCCGGAGGCTGCCGCGTCGGCCTGCGGGGTGTCGGGGGTCCATTCGAGGGTGAAGTCGAAGAAACCCTGCAGTCCGGTTTGGTCGATCACGGGGCGGTCGGCCGCCTGCTGGACGGGGGAGTTGTAAACGTAAAGGTATCTGACCAGGCCGGAGATGGACTGGTGCTGAAACTCGAGGCGGCCGCGTCCGAACTTTACTTTGAACTGGCTGGCCGCGGAGGTTTTCAGCCGGGAACCGCTTTTGGCGACGACGAGCGCATAGACCGGGTAGAGTTTCGTCTCGCGGTGGGTTTTCAGTTTGAACTCCGCCGTGAGATAGTTCCGCAGCAGTTGCTCGGTCCGGCGATACAGGGGTGCCTGTTCGGCGGGCATGTTCGGGGGCAGTTTCGCCGAGAGATCCCAGGCGTCGCTGTTCAGCCATGCGGGACCGCCGGAGACTTTCCAGGGCTGAACCTCGATGTCCGGAAAGGCGCTCATGAGGAAGTGCATGAGGGTATGGGCGGTGCAGCGGAACTGTGCGGCGTCGAGGGTGGAGGTGAGGCGAGCGCCGGTACGGGAGGGTTTGAGGGAGGCTACCTCAAAGGTTTCGTCCACGGCGTTCGGGGCCTGGGCACTCCTTGTCCAGGCCGCTGCGAGTAACAGAACAAGAAGCGCACACAGGGATTTCATTGTTATGGGGTCATTATGGCAATCCGGACATTCTCCGGATGAGTATCATACGCCGGGGACGTTTGGTTGAACAAAGTAATCTTCTGTTGACGTGCTTCGGAGCGGCACTCATACTCGATGTGTAGTAACTTTTGTTACTATTCAGGAGGAATTTTGACCATCAATCGTTTACGAGGTTTTCAGACGCTCGCGAGCGTCGCTCTCGGCTGCCTGCTGGGTGTGCCCGCGAGCGCCGGTGTAATTGACTGGAATTTCGGGGCCATCGGCATCAGCGGGGCTTCGGAGTTTACGGCGGACGCGCTGAAGGCGACGGAGGTGTCCCACATCGTCTTTACGAGTGCCACGACATTTGAGGAGCATGGCTTCGCGAAGGTCACGGGATTCTGAACGGCGCCACGGTCTCGACCCCGACCGGGCTGGGTACGGATTACACGCTCTATTTTGCCTTCAATGCTACGGGCGATCTGATCACGTCGCACTTCAGCACGTTCGATTTCACCCTCTACGCGGTGGACGGCGTTTCCACATTCGGTATCAATGGCAGCAATGCGGCGTACGTCGATAACGGAAGCAATACGGCCGTTACCGTGGCTACAAATGCTTTGATCGATGGCAGTATCGCGGGAGCGCCGGGAACGGATCTTTCCGCGGAGTCTCTGTCGACGTTCTCCTCCACGATGTCCGGGGCGGCGGCATTTCTGTCTCCTGAGCTTCCCGCGACGTTCCACGGCGCCTTCTTCCACTCGGCGTCGGAGCCGGGCGGGATTACATTTCCCGGCGATGGCACCGTCGTGATTCAGGGCGGGGACGATACGCTGACGTTCACGCCGGAGCCAGGTTCGGTGGCGCTGCTGCTGGGCGGATTGCCGGCACTGGTTCTGTTCGCGAGACGCCGCGCCGTTTCGTAGTGCGGGTCCGGGTGGCATTCCCGTTCCGGATACCACCCGGGCGCCTTTTTTACCGGGCCGTGCCTGGAATCAGCCGCGCGTTCGGGAGCAACTGCGAGAACTCAGCGCGTTCCTCCTCGCGCGGATTTTTCCGCGAGGCGACCTCCATCGCGAGATTGGCGCAACGGGTATCGCCGATCTTCTGGCAGGCGGCGGCGAGGCGAAAGTGGGTCGTGGCGTCGTCGGCCGTTTTGGCGGCGGCCCGGAGGTAGTCGGCCGCCTCTCTATAACGTCGCTTCTGGTAACAGAGCCAGCCGGCGGCTCCTTGCGCCAGCGGGTCGTTCGGATTTCTGGAGACAAGGCTGGTGGCCAGTGCGAAGGCCTCGTCAATACGCTGTGGATCTTTGGCAATCACAAGAGCGAGCGCGGCCCGGAACCGAAGCGTGCCGGGCGATATTCTGATGGCCGCGCGGAGTTGCTGTTCGGCTCCGCCCCAGTCGGCCCGGAGGCTGAAAAGTTCAGCGAGCAGCATGCGGACCGCGGGATCGTCGCGCATCCGCAACGCCGTTTCGAGCTGGACCCGGGCGGCCTCCAGACGATGTTCCTGGATATCGATCGCCGCGATCTCGATATCGGCCTCCCGGGTTTTTCCGGAAGCGGAGGCGCGTGCCAGCATAATGCGGGCAGCCTTGTAGTTGCCTTTCCGGCGAAGCACGCGGGCGGCATAAAACTGGGTTTCCGGGTCTCCGGGGTGACTTGCCGCATACTGCTCGAGCCAGTGGGTATAGCCATCCGGCTGGTTTCGGCCTTCGAACAGTTCCGCCATGAGGTCGAGCGCGGCCTGATTGCCGACCTCATTGGAGAGAATCGGCTCCAGAATGCTTTGGGCGCCGGCGGGATCCCCATCATGGATACGGAGTGAGGCCCTTTGCAGTAGCAGTCCGGTGGTTCCCGCGAAGCGCTGCAGGCCATCTTCCACGGAGCGGCGCGCCGCGGCCCATTCGCCCTTCGTCATGAGAACGGCGTTGCGGGCGACGATAAAGCCCGACGTATTCTTCTCCTGATCGGTAGCCCTGTCGAGCGTTGCGAACGCGAGACCGGCCTTGCCTTCGCCGGTCAGCAGCGACGCCAGCTCAAGGCGGGCTGCGAGGTTGCGCGGGTTCCGGCTGAGAGCCTCCGCCAAAGCATCCGCCTGCTCCGTTTTCTCTCCGCAAAGGGCGTAAAGGCGGGCCTTTTCCAGGTAAACAGCCTCGCTGTGAGCGCGGAGTTCATCGAGTTTTCCGATATCGGCGCGAGCCTCGTCGATTCGGCGCTCGTCGATATTCAGGCGGGCGCGAAGAAGGAAGAGGTCGGCGCGCTTTTCGTCCTCGGCGATGGCAGCGTCGAGAGCCTCTCTGCTCTCCCTGGCGAGATGCAGGAGGAGCAAAGCTTTGATTTCCATCACCTGCAGGGTGAGGTCGTCGGGGAATTTTTTCCGGAGCTCCCGGAAGACCCGGACGCATTCCTGCGTCTTGCCATGCTCCGCGAGAAGGGATGCGTAGAGAGCGCGGTTCTCACGCCCGGGAACAGCCGCGAGCCTGCGGGCGGCGTCTTCGGACTGTTCCGGATGCCCATCGGCCTCCGCCTGCGACATCCGCAGCCGGAGGGCGGCCGGGGAATCCGGATTGATGGCGAGGGCGCGGGCTGTTTCGGAACGGGCCAGTTCGGGCCTGCCTTCCTTTTCGGCGAGGGAACCTGAGAGAGCGGCAACGTCGGCGACGCGCGGCATACGGACGATGGCGCGCGTAACCAGCTCGCGTGCGAGGTCGAGCTCTTTGCGATCGATGGCAGCCTGGACGGACTTCCCGATGAGATCGGGCTCCTCAACGGAGAGTGAGAGCGCTCTGTCGAACGTCCGGAGCGCTTCTTCCCGTTTGTCCTGTTTCAACTGCACGGCGGCAAGCTCGTACCAGGCGGCGAAGACTCCGGGGTTCTTCGAGGTGATGCGGCTCAGCATGGAGGATGCGTTTTCCAGCGAAGCCGGGTTATTCGCATCCGGGGCGAGGGAGGAGAGCGTGAAGAGCGCGCCCACGTGATCGGGATCGAGTTTCAGAACTTTCTCGAGATTCCGTACGCCGTTACGCCAGTCCTTGTTGTTGAGATAGGACATCGCGAGTTTGAACAGCGGCTCAGGGTCGTCGGGAGTATTCTGCGAGGCGACTTTATACTCGACGATGGCCTTCACAAACCGTCTTTGTCGGAAATAGTCATCCCCTTTTTCGATGCGCTGGCGGGCGCGGGATTCCGAAGTCGCGGCGCAACCGGCCAGAAACATCGCCGCGGCGATGAGGGACAAAAGGATGGTCCGTGCGGGATGGAACATTCGTGGCATATCGTTCCAAATCTTTGTTCGTTCGTATGTGGAACCGCCGCCTGTTACGGGCGGGTGTGGCGGCGGACCGGGTGCGCGACGCGATACTTATGGCTCGACGGAGCTGTTTTCCAGCATGGCGATGATGACGGGGTCGGGAACTCCGGCCTGTTTCAGCGCGAGGATTCCGACGGTGCTGAGGTTGTAGTAGCCGGTCGAAGTCATGATGAGCCGGATCATGAGCGCCCGGTCGGCGCCGGATTTCGCGAGCATCACGATATCCTCGTTGCGCAGCACCTCTTTGCGCCGGTTCACCAGCATGCGTTCGTACGGGGACGTCTCGGTGGCTTTGGCGCCGCGGCTGGCGACCGTATCGGCCGAGTCGGCTTCGGCAAGGTAAAGAGCGTTCGACTGGTTCAGCCGGTCGATCACGCGCGCCCGGTACGCCGAATAATAGTGGGGAATCACCGAGAGGCCGGCCACCACAAGAAGCGGAAAGATCAGGCGGTACGAAGGCACGAATACGAGCCCGACCGTCATGCAGCGGCGGCACTTATAAGGATAAAAGCAGGCTACCGAGGCGAGAATGTGCATCACCGTTTTCCGGTGCTGCCGTTCGGCGCGCACGTCGTTGCAGCCCTCGCAGCGGCGAAGGGGGAAGACGCTGGTGGCGTGCCGGCGCTTCTTGTCGGGACCGGGCCTGACCAGCCGCGGCGTCAGGATTCCGTCGTATCGTTCGCTGTCCGGCGAATCCCATTCAAACGGGACATCCATGGAAATTTTAGGCGTCATGACGTGAACTATTCCCTGTGGATTTCATATCGTCTCCGAGCATTTATCCCCTGCCACCGAATCCGTCTCCGGATAACCGGCCGAACAGATCCGGAAAATATGTGCTTTTACGGATATTTGAAGATTATCAGGAGAGTGGAGGTAAGTACATATTGGCAAAAGTTAATTTGTAAAGATTTCCCGCAAAAAAATCGGGGCGGCTGGGCAGGATATGAAGGAGGGCCCGGAACGGCTTACGCGGCGGGGCGCGGGGAGCGAAGAAGGCTCGCCGGGTCTCGCGGAATCAACAGGTTACGTGCGTCGCGGAGGGTGTGCTAACGACGCAGGCGGGGCGGGCGGCGCGAATTTCCGGAAACAAATTGAGCGGAGTTCTGATTAAAGAGGGCCGGATATATCTTTATGCTCGGTATTTTGCATTCTTTACGGTGTACCCGGAAGTTAACAAGGGGAAGGGCGGGGCGGGGGAACGGCGGCTTCCGCGCGATCCGAAGCCGCCGCGGGCGGTAACCCGAACGGCGGGATCAGAGTTTCCGGTACGATACGCGCCAGATCACCTTGCCGCCGTCGTCGGAGACGAGCATGCTGCCGTCGCGCATCTGCAGCAGCGCCACGGGGCGTCCCCAGACTTCCTTTTTATCGGCGCCGAGCATCCAGCCGGTGGCGAAGTCGCGGACAGGTCCGGACGGCTTGCCGTTCCTGAAGGGCACGAACGAAAGGGAGTAGCCGAGGCGCTGCTCGGTCTGGGCGGAGCCGTGGTTGGCGAGGAATGCGCCGTTGCGGTACTCGGCGGGGAACTGCGAACCAGTGTAAAAGAGGAAGTCGAGCACGGCGCAGTGGGGCTGGAGAACGATCTCGGGCGTAATCGTATTGGCGACCAGATCGGGGCGGCGGTCTTTTTCGGCAATGCGCGGGTCGGGATGAGGGCCGACGTAGGCATAGGGCCAGCCATAGAAGCCGCCGGGTTTGAGGCTGGTGAAGAAATCGGAGACCACGACGTCCGGGGCGTCGTTGCGCTCCTCGACGGTGGCCCAGAGCTGGGTCGTGCCGGGGTAGAAACGGAGGCCCACGGTATTCCGCAGCCCGGTGGAGATGACTTCATGGCCGGTGCCATCGGGGTTGAAACGATGCACGGCAGCGCGCATTTCCGGATCGCCGGTGACGAGATCGGCGGAGGAGCCGACGGTGAGGTACATTTTGGCCGCACGCTCATCGAAAAGAATAGTGCGGGTGACATGGCCTTTGGAGAAGCCGGCCATGGAAACGACTTCCTGGCCGGGGCCGGCGGTGAGCGCTTTGGAATCGTATTTATAGCGCTTCAGGGTTTCGGGCTCGGCTACGTAGAGATACTCTTTCCAGAGCGCGAGTCCGTAGGGACGGTCGAGCCCGGAGATGAGGGTTTTCTTCTCGCCGGCGCGCACGGCGATGACGGAGCCGTTGGCGACCGAGTCGCTCACGATCACCTCGCCGCCGGGGCCTTCGACCATGAAGCGGGGGCGCGTGAAGCCATTGGCGTACTCGTCCACGGAGAAACCTGGCGGGACGTTGATTTTGGCTCCCGCGGGCCGGGGCACGATGGTGGGGCCGTTGGAGATAGGGGGATTCTGGGCAAAGCATGCCAGAGCGAGCAGAGGGACGGCGAGAAAGGATTTCATATTGGGCCGCGTTCATTTTACAGGCTGTATCGTTCGGGAAGTAAATCCGGGAAGTAAATCCGCGCGCGGGGCGGGGCGATTCGTGATACCATGCCTCGAATTCAGGAAATGAAATTATGTTGAAATCGATCGATATTCTGCTCGGGCTGAGCGTGGTGATGCTCATGGTGAGCCTTGTGGTCACGGTATTCACGCAGGCGCTTACCAACCTGATGCAGACGCGGGGGAAGCATCTGCTGGACGGGGTGGCCGGATTGCTGCGGCAGATCCACAAAGAGGTGCCGGCGGAGGTCAGTCGAAAAATTGCGGACGCGATTCTGACGCATCCGTTGATCAAAGCCGCGGGAACCAAATACGGCACGGTGATTCACCGGGAAGAACTGACGGCGCTCATTCTGGAACTGGCCTCCGGCGATGCGCCCCATGCGATCGACGATTGTGTCCGCGAGGGGCTTGGCGCTCTGCTGAAAGCGAATGGCGTGGACGATCCCGCCAGGACGATGGACAATGTACGGCTGCTGACGCTGCAGCTGGAACAGGCGCATCCGGAGCTTTCGAACGATGAACGGTACGCAATGGCATTTCTGCAGGAAGCGCCCGGCCGTTTTCTGGCGAAGATGAATGGGTGGTTCGATCCGATGATCGACCGGGTGGCGGACCGGTTCACGAACGAGACGCGGAAAATCACGTTCGTGGGTTCGCTTATCGTCGCGCTGGTGCTGCAACTGGATACGGTGGCGCTGGTGAACCGTCTGGGGGCGGATCCGGCGCTGCGGCAGGCGCTGGTGACGGAGGCGATTGCGGCGGAGAAGAGGGACGCGCCCCAGGCGGCGCCGGCTGCTCCGGATAAAGGCGAACCCGCTCCGCAAACGCTGGCTGCTCCGGCGGGAACAAAGCCGGCCGCGAACGCCGGGCAAGCGAAGTCCGGGGACTCAAAAGGGACGGACGGTCCGGTTCTGATTCCTGTGCTCAGCGTTCAGGACCAGAATAATCTGAAGGTGCTGTCGCAGTTCGATGTTATCGACATCCCGACCGGGGTGGGCGATTATTTTGTGCGACTGCTCGGAACAGACAAGAAGGGCAAGCCGGCGGAGGGATTGGAGGCTGCCGGGAATGTCCTCTACAAGCTGGTGGGAATGCTGCTGACGGCGATGCTGCTGAGTCTGGGCGCTCCTTTCTGGTACAACGCGCTGAAGAATCTGATCCGGCTGCGATCGCTGGTGGCGCAGAAGGACGACGATCAGCGTGCCGCGCGGCAGACCAATACGGGGACCGGGGACAATACGGTGACGGCGTCCGTCACCACGACTTCCGTCACTGCGACGCCTGCGCTGCTGGCGGGTGAGCGCGGCGACTTGTCGAGGGTGGGCTGACGGTCATGGCGACAACGAAAATCGCCTGCGCGCCGCAAAACTTCGTCGCCGGCCGGCCGGCGGGGATGCGGCCGCAAGCCATCGTGCTGCATCGTTCGGGAGCGACGCTGGACGGGTTTCGCGCGCGCTTCACGGACGGGAGTTCGGCCACGTCGGCACATTACGTAGTGGGTAAAGACGGCAGCCTGGTGCAGTACGTGGACGAGAGGGACACCGCGTTTCACGCGGGTCTGGTGGTGAATCCCCTTTGGAAGGGGCTGCTGCCGAATACCAATCCGAACTACTACACGATCGGGATCGAACTGGAAGGGTCGGCCACGGACGGTGTGCCGGAGGAGCAGGCCGAGGTCTGCGCGGCGCTGGTTGCCAGCGTGGCGGCACGTTATAACTTTCCGATCGACGAAGCCCATGTGGGGCTGCACAGCGAGATCCGGGCTTCAAAGGATTGTCCGGGCAGCACGCTGAACCGCGGGGAACTGCTGCAGCGCGCGCTGCTGGCAGCCAGTACAGCCACGCTGTTTCCGGCGCAGGGTCCGGTGGGGATTCTGGCGGGTACCAATGTCAGGGAGGGCTTGCCTTCGTCCGCGGCGCGCACGGTGACGGTGCTGACGGCCGGGGCGCAGGCGGATGTCACCGGCTTTACGTTGCAGGGCGAGGCCGTGCAGGGAAACAGCGCGTGGTACCAGACGGCCGAAGGGAATTTCTTCTGGGCGGGTAATACCGCCGCGCCGAACCCGGCTCCGGCGGCCGCGGAAACGGAACCCGAGCCGGCGCCCGAACCGCCCGTCCCGGCTGCGCCGGCGGCGGATCCGGTTCGGGCGGGGTCGCGAATCAGCATCGCGCAGATCGATCAGTTCTTCACGCAGCAGGCATGCCCGCCACTCGATCTGGCAACGGCGGAAAAGGCTGCGGTGGGTGTTGTGCAGGATCTGCTCACCGGCCACGGCTTTACAAAAATGCCCTCGATTTTGTCGCCTTCCTACGGGGCGTTCGGGGATGCGACCAGGGCAGCGCTGCTGGCCTTCCAAAACAGCTGCGGGCTGGATGCGGAAGCGGCGCTGAGCGCGGCGACGCTGACAAAGCTGACGGGCATTCCGGCCTCGGATCCGAGGGCGCACCAGGCGTACTTCTCGCTGGTGCTGTCATTACCGTTTACGGCGATGCACCGTGTGCTCGCTTTGACGGCGCAGATGGAGGGCGTGGGGAAATTCGCCGCTCTGAATCTGAATACGGATCGCGCCGGATTGTCGTTCGGTCTGATCCAGTGGGCGCAGCGGCCGGGGCGTTTGACGGATATCGTCAAGGCATTTTGCGAGGCCGACAGGGAGTTATTCGTCCAGATATTCGGCAAGGACGACGCGACTGCTGCCGAGGGTTTGCTGTCGCACCTGCGTAAGCCTTCCGGGGGAGTGGACGCGACTACCGGTGTCACGACGAACCCGCAGTTTAATTTGATTGCCGCGCCCTGGACCGACCGGTTCCGGCAGGCGGCGCTTTCGCCGGTATTCCAGAAAGTCCAGGTGGACACGGCGCGTGTGGCCTTCGAGAATTCATTGGCTCGGATGCGGCAGTACGATACGGCGGGGCTGGTGAAATCCGAGCGGGCCGTGGCGTTCCTGCTGGATGTGGCGAATCAGTTCGGGGACGGGCATGTGGAAAGGCCGGCCTCGCCGCCCGACAAGGGACTTGCGGGCCTATACAGGAAAGTGTTTCGAACGGGAATGGCGGAACCGGAACTGTTGCGCGGGATTGCGGACGCGACCGTGGCCGCGATGCCGGCGCAGTTCCAGGCAGGCGTGCGGGCGCGGCGGAATTTGTTTCTGACGACGCCGCTGCTTTCCGATACCGGCGAATTCGGAGCCGACAGCTAAAGACAGTTAAATTCAGGAACCGCGGACGAATTTCTTCACATTGGCGCCGTTGACTTCGCCGACGTAGATGGCGCCGGTGGAATCGACAGCCACGGCAGTGGCATTGTTGAGGCCTTCGATCTTTTCAATGATGCGGCCGTCTTTGACGTCCGCGATCAGCAGGCAGTTGTTGGCGGTTCCGTCGACGACATAAATGCGGTCATTTTTCACGAAAAGGCCCCAGGGCGTGCCGAAGTTCTTCCATTGGGTCAGGAATTTTCCGTTTTGATCGAAGATCTGGATGCGGTTGTTGGAGCGGTCGGCAACGTAGAGGCGGCCGCGGGAATCCATCGCGATGCTGTGGGGGACGTTGAACTGGCCGGGTTCGGCGCCCTTGCCTCCCCACCATTTCAGGAATTCGCCGTGCTTCGATAGCCGGACGACGCGGGTGTTGGCGCCTTCGCCATCGGCGACAAATATGTCGCCGTTTTTCGCGAACGCGAGGTCCGCCATGCCGTTGTAAGCGTCGTGTGAGGTGTTGTCGCCGGTGACGCCCTTTTTGCCGATGGTCAGGAGCAGTTTTCCTTCGGGGCTGAATTTGAAGGCCTGCATGTCGCCGCGGTCCGTGACCCAGACGTTGCCGGCACGGTCGACCCGGAGGAAATGGGTAGTTTTGAACATGCCCTTGCCCCAGCCGCGAAGGAATTTGCCGTTGCGGTCGAATGCCATGACGGGCATGGATTCATTGCGGTTCAGCACGTAGACGTTGTCATGAGCATCCACGTC
Organism: uncultured Acidobacteriia bacterium; assembly: GCA_903851195.1. GTDB lineage: Bacteria > Acidobacteriota > Terriglobia > Bryobacterales > Bryobacteraceae > BOG-234. The sequence goes on along the minus strand of CAINNJ010000009.1, from coordinate 116,214 downwards.
GACGCCGGTCGCGGCGCCCCATACGGCCCCGGCGGGAAGGGTAGCCCAGTTTTCGACGACGTGCCAGGAGGGATCGGCGGCCGATGCAGGAACGCACAGGGCCAGGGTGGCCGCGAGAGAGAAGATCGTATTCGGCGGACGTGTCAAAGTTTTCGATACCCGCGTCAGCATATCAGACGTTTACATGGGTGCTATCATCATTCTTTCTGGTAGAGGTGCGGCAGCCAACAGCAGGCGCTCGCCATCCCGCGATTCACGGGAAGCGTTCTGCAAGGGGTCTTCCGCCGAAATCGGCACGGGCGGATCGGCCTGACCGGTTGGGGGCGTGGGTTAAATCTCCGCCACTGTCATGAGGAGCAATCGGGCTCTTCGTGGAGCGCTATCGGGACAGTGAAAATTTCCGCCCTCACTCTCCTGCCGCGCGCTCCATTTTGTTTCTTGTGACAGCCTCTGTCAAAACGGGCCTATTATGCACGTCTTTGAACTGACGCGAGAACTGATCGATATTCCCTCGGTGACACCGGAAGAACTGGAGGTCGGCAAGTATCTTTATGCTTACCTGGAGCGGCTCTGCAGGGATTACCACGGCTGCGTGGAGCGCACGGAGGTGGAGCCCGACCGCTGGAACGTTTTCGCCTGTTTCGGCGAACCGATTGTCACGCTGTCCACGCACATGGACACGGTGCCTCCCTTTATTCCGTCGCGCGAGGACGACGAATTTATCTGGGGCCGGGGCGCCTGCGATACCAAAGGCATTATCGCGTCGATGATTACGGCGGCGGAGAGCCTGCTTTCCCAGGGTGTCCGCAATTTCGGGTTGCTGTTCGTCGTGGGCGAGGAGCGCAACAGCGCGGGCGCCTATCATGCGGCGGCGAATCCGCGCGGGTCTCGCTACATCATCAACGGGGAGCCGACGGAGAACCAGCTGGCTCTGGGGTCGAAGGGCGCGCTGCGCTATGAAGTGATCGCGCGGGGCCGGATGGCGCACTCGGCCTATCCGGAACTGGGTGAATCGGCGATCGAAAAATTACTCGACGCGCTGCAGGCGATTCGTCAGGTGGAGCTTCCCGTGGATCCGGTGCTGGGGAAAAGCACGCTGAATATCGGGATCATTCGCGGGGGCCGGGCTCCCAACGTGATTCCGGATGAGGCGCGCGCGGAGATCTTCGTACGGCTGGTGGGCGATTCGGCGGCGACGCGCGCGGCGCTGGAAGCTGCCGTGGGCGACCTGGCGGAGATGAATTTCGTGCTGGAAATTCCGGCGCTGCGGCTGACGGCCGTGGAAGGGCTGCCCACCACGGTGGTGGCCTATACGACGGATATTCCGGCGTTTGGCGGGAAGTGGGGGCAGCCCCTGCTGATGGGCCCGGGCACCATTCACGTGGCGCATACCCTGGACGAACGAGTTCCGAAAAAGCAGTTGCTCGAAGCGGTGGAGATTTACCAAAAAATTATCAGACAGTTGCACGCAAATGAATAAAATCGAGGTCGGTATTCTGGGCGCCACCGGGATGGTGGGGCAGCATTTCATCAAATTTCTCGACGGTCACCCGTTGTTTGAGCTCACGTGGCTGGGGGCGAGCGAGCGCTCGGCCGGCAAGCGTTACACGGACGCGGCGAAGTGGCATCTGGGCGCGACGGCGCCGGAATCGGCCGCGAAACTGACGGTATCGGAAGCGGTTCCGGGCAATGCGCCGCAGTTGTTGTTTTCGGCGATGGACGCGTCGGTCGCGACGGACATCGAGCGGGCGTTCGCGAAGGCGGGGCACACGGTGGTGTCGAATTCGCGCAATCACCGGATGGAGCAGGACGTGCCTCTGCTGGTGCCGGAGATCAACGCCGCGCATCTCCGGTTGCTGCCGAAACAAAAAGCGCTGCGCGGGTGGAAGGGACAGATCGTGACGAATCCGAACTGCTCCACCATCGTGCTGACCATGGGTCTGGCGCCGCTGGTGCCGTTCGGGATCACACGCATCGTGACCACCACGCTGCAGGCGGTCTCTGGCGCAGGTTATCCGGGCGTGCCGTCGATGGATATTCTGGGCAACGTGATTCCCTTCATCGGCAACGAAGAAGAGAAGATGCAGGAAGAGACCCAGAAAATTATGGGCACGTTCGCCGGCGATCATATCGCGCCGCTGGAGGCGAAGGTAAGCGCGCACTGCAACCGCGTGGCGGTGATCGACGGACATACGGTCACGGTGTCGGTGGAGTTCTCGACGAAACCGACCGAGGCGGATATCCGGAACGCGTTCGAAACGTTTTCGGCGGTGCCGCAGGAGCGCAATCTGCCGAGCGCGCCGAAGCGCCCCGTGCAATATATGGTGGAGGCGGACCGGCCGCAGCCACGCAAGGACGCGGAGCGCGACCGCGGCATGGCGACGTTCGTGGGGCGGCTGCGGCCGTGTCCCGTATTCGACTGGAAGTTCGTGGCGCTGGGCCATAACACGATCCGGGGCGCGGCGGGCGCGGCCGTGCTGAACGCGGAACTGATGCAGTCGGAAGGCTTGCTGGCGTCATGATCGTGATGAAGTTCGGCGGCACTTCCGTCGAATCGGCGCAGGCGATCGAGCGTGTGGCGGGGATTGTGAAGTCCCGCGCCGATCGCCATCCCATCGTTGTGGTTTCCGCGATGGGTAAGACCACGAACAAGCTGTTGGCGATTGCCAACGCGGCGGTGGCGGGGAAGCGGGACGAGTACATCCGGCAGATTCACGATCTGCGGGATTTCCATTCGCGGGAGGCGCGGCAGGTGGTGCCGCTGGCGCACCGCACGGAACTCGACCGCACGCTGGACGATCATTTTCAGGAACTCACGGAACTGGTGAAAGGGATTGCGGTGATCGGGGAATTGACTCCGCGTTCCATCGACGCGATTTCCAGCTACGGGGAGCGGCTTTCGAGTTACGTGGTGGCTCTGGCGTTCGAGCATTTCGGGCTGCCGGCGGTCCATCTGGACGCGCGCAGGGTGATCGTGACGGACCGCCGCCACACGCATGCGGGGCCGCTGTTTCCGGAGACCTATAAACGGCTGGAGGCGACGGTGCCGCCGCTGGCGATGCAGAAGGTGGTCGTGATGGGCGGGTTTATCGGGTCCACCGAGGATGGCGTGACGTCCACGCTGGGCCGCGGCGGGTCGGACTTCACGGCGTCGATTGTCGGCGCGGGCGTGCGGGCGGAAGAGATTCAGATCTGGACCGATGTGGACGGGATGCTGACGGCGGATCCAACCATTTTCCCGGGCGGACATCGGGTAAAAACGATCTCGTTCGCGGAAGCGGCGGAACTGGCGTATTTCGGGGCCAAGGTGCTGCATCCGGCGACGGTGATTCCGGCGGTGGAGCACAATATCCCGGTGATGATCCTGAATTCGCGGCGGCCTGATGTGGCGGGGACGCGGATTGTGGGTTCGGCGGTTACGTGCTCGAACGTGGTGAAGTCGATCGCGTGCAAGCGGCGGATCACACTGGTGAATATTCACTCCACGCGCATGTTCATGGCGCATGGTTTTCTGCGGCGGATCTTCGAGGTATTCGACCGCTATGAAACGTCCGTGGACATGATCGCGACCAGTGAAGTGAGCGTCTCGCTGACGATCGATAATACCGAGCATCTGGCGCGGATTTCCGAAGAACTGGGCGAGTTTTCCGAGGTTTCAACCGAGCCGGAACAGGCGATCGTGTGTCTGGTGGGCGAGAATATCCGGTACACGAAGGGCGTGGCGGCGCGGGTGTTCAATGCGCTGCGGGAACTGAATATCCGGATGATTTCGCAGGGGGCTTCGTTGCTGAATCTGAGCGTGGTGGTGGCGGAGGCCGACCTGCGGCATGCGGTGCAGTGGCTGCACGAGGAGTTCTTCCGCGAACTGGATCCCGAGGTGTTTGAAGCATGAAGATCGCTATTGTGGGCTATGGAAAGATGGGCCGCATGATCGAGCGCTTCGCAGTGGATCGCGGTCATAAAATTGTTTTGAAGCTCGACGAGTTCAATAACGCGAATTTCGAAGGCATCACGGCGGAGAATTTTCAGGGCGTGGATGCGGCGATCGATTTTTCGGTGCCCTCGGCCGCGGTGCGGAATATCGAGAAGATCGCTGCCCTGGGTGTGCATCAGGTGGTCGGGACGACGGGCTGGCTGGACCAGATGGACCACGTGCGGGCGGTGGTGGAGAAGAGCGGGATCGGGCTGATCTGGAGTCCCAATTATTCGGTGGGCGTGAACGCGTTTTTCCGGATTGTGGCGGAGGCGGCGAAGCTGCTGTCCGGCGCGCCGGAGTACGAGGCATGGGCGTGGGAGATTCACCATTCGGCGAAGAAAGACGCGCCTTCGGGCACGCTGCTAAAACTGGTGGAAGAGATGCGCAAGGCCGGTTATTCGCGGCACGTCGACACGGGGTCGAACCGGGCGGGAACGATCGCCGGGACGCATGAAATCGGCTTCGATTCGGCGGCCGATACAATTACCCTTCGGCACACGGCGCGTAGCCGCGAAGGGTTTGCGCTGGGCGCGGTAAAAGCGGCGGAGTGGATTGCGGGCCGGACTGGTTTTCACGAGTTCGGCGACATACTTTTTTAATTGGATTGACACACACCAGGAGGTGGCACATGTTTACGGGATCCGGCACGGCGTTTACGGGTTGTGGGACAGCAATGGTTACGCCCTTTACGGGCAACGGCTCACTGGATGAAACGACGCTGCGAAGTCTGGTGCGCAGGCAGATCGAGCAAGGCATCGATTTTCTGGTGCCCTGCGGGACAACCGGCGAGAGCCCGACGCTGACGCGCGAAGAGCACCTGCGCGTGGTCGGCATTACGGTGGAGGAAGCGAAGGGCCGGGTGAAGGTGCTCGCCGGGGCGGGCGGGTACAACACGCACGAAGTGATCGAACTCGCGCGAGAGTGTGCGAGCGCAGGAGCGGACGGCGTGCTTTCCGTGACTCCTTATTACAACAAGCCCACGCAGGAAGGCCTCTATCAGCATTACAAGGCGATCGCGGAAGCGGTGAAGCTGCCGATTATCGTTTACAACGTGCAGGGGCGCACAGGGGTGAATGTCGAGACGGCCACGTTGGCGCGACTGGCGCAGATCGAAAATATTGTCGGCGTGAAGGAAGCATCGGGCAATATCTCGCAGATGGCGGAGGTGGTGACGCGGGTGCCGGAAGGTTTCAACGTCCTGTCGGGCGACGATGCGATTACGATTCCGCTGATTGCGCTGGGCGGGTGCGGCGTGATTTCGGTGGTTTCCAATCAGATTCCGCGGGAAATGACGGAGATGACACGGCGCGCGAACCAGGGCGATTTCGCCGGGGCGCGGGAACTGCAGAAGCGCTTTTTGCCGTTATTCCAGGTGAATTTCGTGGAATCGAATCCGGGCCCGGTGAAGTGGGCGATGCACCGGATGGGCCTGCTGGAGCCGGTGTACCGGTTGCCGATGGTGCCGCCGGGCGAGGCGAGCCGGCAGAAGATCGAAATGGTTCTGGAGACGGTCGGTCTGCCGGAAATGACGGCGGGAGTTCGGTAAATTGCAGGCGATCATCGAGGATTTATTCGACAATAAGCCGGCTGTGTACACGCCGGAGCATTTTGCGCTGTTCGCGCGGTTCAAACAGGCTCTGAACGCGGGCGAGATCCGCGCGGCGGAGCCGGATTCGTCGCAGGCGAGCGGCTGGCGCGTGAACGGCTGGGTAAAGAAGGGGATTTTGCTGGGATTCCGGATCGGGTCCATTGTGGATATGTCGATCGACCCGAATCTGCAGCCTTTTCTGGATAAATCGACGTATCCGGTGCACCGGTTCAGTCCGGCGGACGGGGTGCGGATTGTGCCGGGCGGGTCGAGTATCCGCGACGGTTGTTTTATCGGTAAGGGCGTGACGTGCATGCCGCCGATGTACATCAACGCCGGGGCGTGGGTGGGCGACGGCACGATGGTGGATTCACATGCGCTGGTAGGGAGTTGCGCGCAGGTGGGGCGGAACGTGCATATTTCGGCCGCGTCGCAGATCGGGGGCGTCCTGGAGCCGGTTGGCGCGCTGCCGGTGATTATTGAGGACGACGTGCTGATTGGCGGGAATTGCGGCGTCTATGAGGGCACGGTGGTGAAGAGTAAGGCGGTGCTGGGGACGGGGACGATTCTGAACCGTTCCACCCCGGTGTACGATCTGGTGCGCGGGGAAGTGTATCGCGCGACGGACGAGCAGCCGCTGATTGTGCCGGAGGGCGCGGTGCTGGTGGCGGGTTCGCGTGCGGTGACGAGCGGGCCGGGAAAAGACTGGGGAATTTCGATCTATACGCCGGTAATTGTGAAGTATCGGGATGAGAAGACCGGGGCGAAGATTCAGCTGGAGGATTTGCTGCGGTAGAGGGCCATGTGAGGGTTATCGACACCCTTCTGAATCGGGCGCGGGTACGATTGTAGCGGGGCCTTACGACCAGAGGGGATGCTCAGGGTGGCTTTCTCCCGGCTTCCGTCAATTCCGGGAATCGATGTTGCCGATCAGTCCAAGATAGTTGAGCGGGGACGTATCCGCGACTACGACCGTCATTTTCGAACAAATGGTGCTGCCGCTTCGCAGCCGCGCCGTATTTCGTCAGGCGTGTCCGGCAGAAGGACTCCGCGAGCCGATCGCGAGCGCCTCAAGGGCGCTCGGCCAACGCCGGCGGGTCCGTGAGCGAACCGGATAGCGAACTCATCGGGAACCTCAAACTGAACATGCGCAGACCTATTATCGGTCAAACCGCTTTCACGTCGGTTCGGCGCTACAGCAGGTCTGAGTATTCCGGGTGTTTACCCAGATAGCCCTTCACGAAAGAGCAACTCGGGATGACTTTGCGGCCGGATTCGCGGGTCCAGTTCAGGGCGGCGGCGGCGAGTTTGCCGGCGAGGCCCTGACCCTGATATTCGGCGGGAACCTCCGTGTGAATCATATCGACGATGCCTTCGCGCAGACGGTAATCGAGGTGCGCGGGGTGGGCCGGCTCACCGGCTTCGAACCGGTGAGCGCTTTCGTTGTGGCGAACTTCGGTCATGCTGCCGCCTTCATTTCCGCGCGGGCTTTGGCGATGACTTCCAGGTACTGGCGCGCGCGCGCTTCCATTTCATCGTAACGGTTCTCTTTGATGAGTTTGGCGTCCACGAGTTCGCCGCCGACGGCGACGGCGCAGGCTCCGGCTTTAAGGAACTCACCGGCAGTTTCGAGGTTTACGCCACCGGTGGGAATCATCTCGACCTGCGGCAGGGGGCCTTTAAGCGCTTTGATGTATTTGGCGCCGCCCACGGCGTTGGCCGGGAAAACCTTGACGACGTCCGCGCCGGCTTCCCACGCGGTGAGCACTTCGGTGGGGGTGAGGGCGCCGGCGCAGATGACCTTGGAGTAGCGGCGGGCCATCTCAATGGTGGCGAGTTTCAGGCTTGGCGTGACGAAGAACTGCGCGCCGGCGAGCATGCAGGAGCGGGCGGTTTCGGGGTCGAGCACGGTGCCGGCGCCGAGGATGATCTTGTCACCGAACTGGTCGGCAAGCTTTTCGAGGGCTTTCAGGGCGCCGGGGACGGTCATGGTGACCTCCGCCGCGCGCACGCCGCCGCGGAAGATGGCATCGACGGAGCGAAGCGCGGCTTCGGCGGTAGGGGTGCGGACGACCGGGACGATGCCGATGTCGGTGATGGTGGAAAGGATTTGCTGAGCAGTCACATGTTCACGGTATCATCGCCGGTCGAAAAAATATTTGAAACATTTCCCGGTTGACTGCACTATAGGAGCAGTGAGCTTGACCGCCGGTGCTGTGAACCCTCCGATCACGCACCGCGACTACACTACTGGGCGGCCGCAGTAACGGTTAGAATTCTTCCTCCGAGATTCTGACCGAGGCCGCCGTTTCTCTCCCTTCTCCACAAGCGGAGATGTTGGCGACCGGACCTGTTGGCGCAGTAAAATCACGTGCATGGAGAACCTGCAAACTCTGCGTGATCAGCTGGTCAAATTACTCGACGGGCGGGGCGCCCATGCCGATTTTAACCAGGCGGTGGCGGACTTTACGCCGGAACTGCGCGGCGTGAGGCCGCCCGGAGCGCCGCACAGCGCGTGGGAACTGCTGGAACATCTGCGGATTGCGCAGTGGGACATGCTCGAGTTCAGCCGCGATGCGGGGTACCAGTCGCCGGAGTGGCCGTCCGGGTATTGGCCGGCAACGGTGGAACCACCGGACGAGCGGGCGTGGGACGAGAGTGTGGCGCGGTTCCGGGCGGATCTGGAGGCGATGCAGAAGCTGGTGGGGGATCCGCGTTCGGATTTGTTTCTCGTGTTTGCCCACGGGGAGGGGCAGACACTGCTGCGGGAAGCGCTCCAGTTGGCGGATCATAACGCCTATCACATCGGTGAGTTGGTGTTTTTGCGGCGGTTGTTGGGGGCGTGGGTGGGGTGATCGCGGAATAGGCGTACTCAGGAAGATGGCACGCTCCGGAAGTTGCCCGTTGCTTTCCGGCAAAGCTATGCTGGACGAGGAGTCTCCTTATGGATGTACACTTTACAGCGGAACTGGAAGCTAAGCTCGCCGATGTCGCCGCGCGGCAGGGGCGCAACCCGATCGAGTTAGCCGAGGAGATCATCACCCGGCATTTCGAGGACGAAGCCCGTTTTGTCCAGGCCGTCCAGCTTGGTGAAGCAGCGTTGCAGCGGGGCGAGTATTTGACGCATGAACAAGTCGGGCAGCGCCTGCAGCGCTTCCTGCGCCGTTGAGGCAGATTCGATGGTCTCTTCCCGCCGCGGAAGACTTCGAGCAAATCTGCGAACGAATCGGGCATGACAACCCGGAAGCCGCTTGTCGTGTAGCAGAGAAGATATTCGATGGATGTCAACGACTCCGGGAATTTCCGTTGCTGGGGCGCATCAGCAACCGTATGGCAGGCCGCCGGGAACTGGTGATCGCCGGTTTGCCCTACGTCGCCGTTTACCTTGTGACGGAGACCGCCGTTGAGATCAGCCGGATTTTCCATGGGGCGCAGGATTGGGCTTAATTAAAGGCTGTTCATATTTACTTCAGGGGCAGCGACACGTAAACATTGAACGGCCCTAACTGTTCGGAGGGCGGGTAGATATCCGCCTTACTTGCCGTAGCCCAGTTTCACCGCCCCGCTGGTCATCCCGTTCACAGTCCCTTTCGTCAGCCATTCGAGCGAAGCTTTGTAGAGCAGCAGATGGTTGCGTTCCCACAACGCGTTGTGGGAAGAGCAGGCCAGGTCGGCGAAGACCTTTTCAGTAGAACCGAGATCCGCAACCAGGTCGCGGACGCGGTCGGGCGGAACCTGTTTATCGTGCGCTCCGGCTACCGCTAAGACCGGGGTCTTCATCTTCGCCACAACGCCAGGATTCCAGCCCCAACTGGTGACGCTCGGGGCGCGGCGGACGCCTGTGCCCCAGGTGGCTCCCACGGGGTCGGACTGCAGCATCGCCGACCAGACGGCGTCGCTCGCGGCGGGGTCGATCTGATCGGGGCAGCCAACCTGACGGTCCCAGTTGGCGATGAACTCCTCATGCGACTGCGTGTTGAACGTGACGCCTTTGGCCGGAACGGTGGCGGGCGGGTCTGCCTGGCCGGCGCGGTTGAAGGCGGGGGCAAGGAGGACCAGGCGGCGCACCTTGTCCGGGTGCTGCGCCGTGTAGCCGCCGGCGCGAGGACCGCCGAGCGACCAGGCAATCATGCTGAGCTTCGGAACGTGGCGCAGGGCGAGGAGGTGATCCACCACGGCGCCGATGTCGTTCCAGTCGGAAGCGATGGTGGTCATGTGTTGCGCGTACGCCGCGGGGTAGGGCGCGGAGAGCAGGCCGGGCACGAACAGAAGTTGTTGCTCTTTGGCGAGATTGCAGGGGTCGTTCATGGCGGCGGGGCGCGTGGAGCGGCCGTAGCCGGTCATGTCCATGGAGAACACATCGAAGCCTGCGCGGGCGAGGAAGGCCATCCAGCTGTAGTCCTGATAATCGGCGTCGAAAGCGACTTCGGCGGGCGTGCCCGCGCCGTGGACGAAGAGCACCACGCGCTCGGGAGAGGCCGGTCCGCGAAGGGCGATGCCGGGGAGCACGACTTCGCGCACATAGATCTCGGTGGTCTGGCCGGCGATGGCGGGGACCGTGGATTTGACACCGACGTAATGGTCGAGGCGAAGGACCTGTTCGCCGCTCTGCGCGAGCAGGGCCAACGGTGCGGTCAGAAACAAAGTGAGGGTGAGCAGTAAGCCGCGCATGGAAACTCCTCGGCTCAGTTTATGTCAGGTGTGGCGATTGCTGCGACAATGGCCACGAGAGATGATGCCGGAGACGCGCCCCCGCCGGAATACACGGCCCATGCTGGTGGCGGGATTCGGCGGGCTGCTGATTCTGATGGCGCTGGCGGGGCTCGACGATCTGCGGATTCTGCGGTCGATCCAGACGCGCAGCGATGCGATCCGAAATGAGTTCGTAGAGCGGAACCGGTTGCTGAATCAAATCCGCTCCGGGCTTTACCTTTCCGGCACGTTCGTGCGGGATTATGTCCTGGAGCCGGATCCGCCGGGCTCGGCGGAAGACCGGAAGCGTTTCGAGCGCACGCGGCGCGAACTGACGGCGGACATGGCGTCGTATGGACGCATTTCGGGGGGCGCCGAGAGCGCTCTCTACGCCGAGTTGCAACGCCACCTGGCTGCGTATTGGAGCACGGTGGAGCCTGTAATGCAGTGGGATGCCGAACAGCGCCGCGCCGCCGGATACGGGTTTCTGCGCGATTCGGTGTATCCGCGGCGCACGGCGATGGTGACGCTGGCGGATCAGATCGGCGCGAGCAATGAGCACCAGCTGAATGCGCGGATTCTGCAGGTGACGGAGTTGTTCGCAGGGCTGCGCGTGCGGGTCGCGCTCACCATGCTGGTGGCGCTGGGACTGGGCGGGCTGCTGGCGCTGTTCGCGACGCGGCGCATTCTGGGTTATGAGAGCGCGGCGGCGGAACTGCTGCGGGATCGCGAGCAGGCGCGGGCGGAACTGAAAGAGCTCTCGACACGGCTGGTGGAGGCGCAGGAGAGCGAGCGCCGGGCGATTTCCCGGGAACTGCACGACGATGTGGGGCAATCGCTTTCGGCCATGCTGGTCACGGTGGGGAACATGACGGCGGTGCTGAGTCCGGAGGCCAGGGACGCGGTGGCCGGGCAACTGGCGGCGGTGCGCGGGCTGGCGGAGACGTCGCTCCGGGCGGTGCGGGACATGGCGCTGCTGCTGCGGCCCTCCATGCTGGACGACCTGGGGCTGGCGCCGGCGCTGCACTGGCAGGCACGAGAGGTCTCGAAGCGGACGGGGCTGGCGGTGACCGTGGACGCGGTGGGTGTGCCGGAGGAACTGCCGGACGAGTACAGAACGTCCGTCTATCGGGTGGTGCAGGAAGCGCTGCACAACTGCGAGCAGCATGCGCGGGCGACCACGGTACGGGTGACGCTGCGGGTGCACGGACAGGCGCTGGCGCTCTCCATTCAGGACGACGGCGTGGGCTTCGATGCGGAGGCCGCGCGGGGCATGGGCTTGCTGGGGATGCAGGAGCGGATCGCGAACCTGGGTGGCGCCTTGAACGTGGAATCGGAACCGGGGCGGGGTACGCTGATCATGGTGAGGTTGCCGCTGCCCGTATGAGGAAAATCCGGATTCTGCTGGCCGACGACCACACGGTGATGCGCAGCGGGTTGCGCGTGCTGCTGGAGCGGCAGGAGGACTTTCAGGTGGTGGGCGAGGCGGCCGACGGCCACGAGGCCGTGGAGCAGGCCGGCAAACTGTCCCCCGATGTCGCCGTGGTGGACGTGGCCATGCCCCGGCTGAACGGGCTGGACGCCACGCAGCAGATCACGGCGAAGTATCCGGCGATTGCGGTGGTGGTGCTGAGCATGCACTCGGACGAAGGCTATATCGTGCGGGCGCTGAAGGCGGGGGCGCGGGGATATCTGCTGAAGGACTCGGCGGAGGCGGATCTGATCTCGGCCATTCGCGCGGTTCACGACGGGAAGGCATTCTTCAGTCCGGTGATCAGCAAGATGCTGGCGGAGGATTTCGTGCGGCAGATCCGGGAACGCGGCGTGAGCGACAGCTATGAGCTGCTGACCATGCGCGAACGCGAGGTGCTGCAACTGCTGGCCGAGGGAAAGTCGAATAAAGAGACGGCGGGGGTGCTGCATCTGAGTCCGTATACGGTGGAGACGCACCGGGCGAATATTCTGGAGAAGCTGCGGCTGCACAGCACACCGGAACTGATTCTTTACGCGGTCCGCAAGGGCGTTATTTCGTAGGCTGCAGGGCCGCCTGGCGGACGGTGACGATGAGGCGGTTTTCGTGGAAGGGGCGGGTGACGACGCCAAAGCCGCCGCGCTCGATGACTTCCAGCCAGAAGTGGTCGTCGGTATGGGGCGCCATCACCACGATGGCGCTGGAGGGTGAGGTTTCGCGGATCCGGCGCAGGGTGTCGCGCCAGTCCAGTCCGGGCAGGTCGCGGTCGCAAAGGACGACGGCCGCGGGCAGATGTTTCAGTGTCTCGGCGGCGCCTTCGGGGCCGGGAGCGAACTTCAGGTCCCAGCGGGCGCGGGCGGCGATGCCCTGCAGGGCGATGTGATCGGAATCGTTCGCGGTGATGGCCAGCACGCGGGTGCGCGTGTCGTGCTGGAGCAGGCTCTTCAGCCAGGACATGGCATCACCGCAGGGTTCCCGCTTCGTAAGCGAGGAAGGAACGCTCGGCCAGGTAGTCGAACTTCGCGCCGGCATTGGCGATCTGGGCGGAGGTGAGGTTCAGTTGCGCCTGGCTCAGCTCGACGATGGAGCTGAGGCCGAGGTCGTAGCGGCCCTGGGCAAGGTCAAGGGCGAGCTTCGCCTGGTCGAGCAGTTGCGCGGTGAGGCCCACCTGTTCGAAGGCGGTATTGGCATTCAGCCAGGCGGTGCGCACGTCGCGGATGATGCGGTTTTTCTGGTCGTCCACGCGGCGCGTGACGGCCTGCATGCGGAGTTCGGCTTCGGTGCGGCGGGCTTTGTAGAGTCCTCCGTTGAAGACGGGAATGCTGATATTGGCGCCGATAGCCCCGTAGCGGGAGGGGACATTCGGCTCTCCGGCCGGCACCACGCCTGTGGTGCCGATGACGCCGATCGTCGGGCGCGAGAGGTCTTTCTCCGCGTTGAGGAAGCGCTCGGCGGCGCTGACTTCGAGGCGCAGGTTGGCGATTTCGGGGCGCTGCTGCAGGGCGGTCCGGATGTAGCCATCCACGGCGGCATCGAGGCCGGCGGGAAGGGCGGGGTCGGCCAGAATGAAGGTGCGCTGCTCGAGCAGGCCGATGGCGGTGGCGAGAACGGCGGCGGCTGAACTGAGCTGATTCTGTGCGGCGCTGAGCTGGATCTTCGCCTGCGCGAGGTTGACGTTGGCGAAGCTGACGTCCAGCTGCGATTTGAGGCTGGCCTGGGCGAGTTGCGTGACCTGATCGGAGACCAACTGGCGGGCGGTGACGGTCTGTTGCGAGACGGTGAGCACGGACTGCGCGCGCAGAAAAGCGAAGTAGGCACGGTCCGTCTGCAGCAGGACGTTGGCTCGCACGGATTCGGCGATCTGGTCTTCGGCGGCGGCGTGGAACTTCGACGACTCAATCAGGCTTTTGGTGCGGCCGAAGTCGGTGACCAACTGGTTCACGGTGAGGCCGGCGCCGAGGCGGCTGTAGACGACCGGGTTATTGAGAGCTCCGGCGGCGAGGCGGGAGCCGTTGTCCGCGCCCACGCCGGTGGCACTGCCGAAGACCGTGGGCAGCAGCGCGGAGCGGGCCTCCAGCGGGCCCTGCGCGGCCGCCTGCGCGGTGTATTGCGCGGCGGCTATGGCCGGATTGTTCCTGATGGCAAGCTGCTCGGCCTGTTCGAGCGTCAGGGTCAGGTCGCCCTGTTGCGCGAGCGCGACGGGGACGAAGAAGGCGAATAGAAGCAGCGCCAGCGGTGTCGGTCTACGCATGCTTTACCGCGTCCTCCTTGCGGTAGATCAGGAAGTATGCGGCGGGGACAAGGAAGACCGTGAGGAGCACGGAGACGGACAGTCCACCGAGGATGGCGCGGGCGAGCGGCGCGTAGGATTCGCTGCCGGCGCCCAGTTTGAGGGCCATCGGCATCAGGCCAATGATGGTGGCGAGCGAGGTCATCAGCACCGGTCGCAGACGCACGCGGCAGGCGGTGCCGACGGCTTCGCGAACGCTCATGCCTTCTTCGCGCAGGTGGCGGGTGAACTCGACGATCAGAATGCTGTTGGAAACCGCGATGCCGACCAGCATCACGACGCCCATGAGCGACATTACGTTCAGCGTGGTGCCGGTAAGGACCAGGGTGAGCAGCACGCCCGTGATGCCTGGCGGCACGGCGAGAAGAATGATAAAAGGGTCCACGAACGAGCGGAACTGGGCGACGAGGATCAGATAGAGAAGTACGATGGCAAGACACAGACCCAGCGAGAAGCTCTGGAACGAAGCCCGCATGCCCTGCACCATGCCGCGCAGATTAACGAGCAGGCCGTTGGGGACTTTCGTTTCGGAAATGATCCGGTCAATCGACGTGGCGATTTTGCCGAGGTCTTCATTCAGGGGCCGCACGTAAATATCGGTGGTGCGGCGGAGTTGGTAGTGATCCACTTCGGTGGGGGATTTGATGCGGCGCAGGCCGCTCACCATGTCGAGGCGGGTGGGATCCGTTCGGCCCGTGCCGCGCAGCGGGATGGCGCGCAGGTCGGAGAGCGACTTGACCTGATTCTCCGGGTACTGGACGGTCAGCATGTAGTCGTTGCCGGTCTTCGGGTCGATCCAGAAACTGGGGGCGATCATCTGGTTGGAAGTGAGCGCGGTGATGACGTTGCTGACCACCTCGCGCTGACTGAGGCCGAGTTGGCTGGCGCGGACGCGGTCGACGTCGAGCTGCAAGGCGGGGTAGTCGATGTCCTGCGGGATAAAGGCGTCGGCCACGCCGGGAATGCGGCGGATTTTGGCGGCGAGGTCGAGGGCGAGGTTATAACCTCTTTCCATGTTGCTGCCGGCGACCTGAACGTCGATGGGGGCGGGCAGGCCCATGTTGAGCACCGCGTCGACAAGGCCGCCGGACTGGAAGTAGACGTTGAGCTCGGGAAGCTGGGCGGCGATGCCGGCTTTGAGGCGCGACATGTAGTCGTAACTGCCGACCTTGTGATCTTCTTTCAGACTGACCTGGACGAAAGCAGTGTGGACGGCGGAGTTGGTGGTGTAAATAGCGGAGAAGTCCGGCGTGGCGCCGATATTGGAGACGATCATGCCGAGGTCTTCCGGCGAGACTTCCTTGCGGATGAGGTCTTCCACTTTGGCGATTTCATTCTCGGTGATGTCGAGGCGCGTGCCGCTGGGCGCTTTGATGTTGATGACGAACTGCGCGGCGTCCGTGCGCGGGAAGAAGGAAAGGCCCAGACGGGGAAAGAGAAGCAGGCTGGCGGCGAAGAGAATGCCGAAGGCAATCAGGGTGAGCGCGGGGCGGCGCAGGACGCGGGCGATGGCTTTGTCGTACACGCGCAGGAAGCCTTCGAAGCGGTTGTTGAACCAGACATTGAAGCGCTCGCCAAGGCGGAAGCCGCTCTTGTTCTCCTGGCGGATTTCGACGGGCTCTTCCGAAGACGGTGTGCCGTGGTGCGCGGGGGCTTTGATGAAGCGGGCGCAGAAGAGCGGCACCACGGTCAGCGCGACGACGTATGAGGCGAAGAGCGACAGCGCCACGGCGAGCGCGAGAGCGGAGAAGAGGAAGCGACTGACGCCATAAAGAAAGGTGACCGGGAAGAAGACAACGACGGTAGTGAGTGTGGCGGCAAGCACCGGAAGAGCGACTTCGCGTCCGCCTTTTTCGGCGGCGGACTCGGGTGACTCGCCCAGTTCCAGATGGCGATAGATGTTTTCGAGCACCACGACCGAGTTGTCGATGAGGCGTGAGAAGGCAAGCGCCAGGCCTCCCAGAACCATGCTGTTGACGGAGCCGCCGCCGGAGGAGAGCGCAATGAAACAGGCGAGCACGGAAAGCGGGATGGAAAAGAAGACGGCCACCGTGGCGCGCAGACTGCCGAGGAACACGAGGATCATCACGGACGTAAGGAAGAGACCGATGGCTCCTTCATGCAGCAGCGTTTCGATGGCGGTTTTCACAAAGACCGACTGATCGAACACCACTTTCGTGACCAATTGCGAGGGCACGTCGAAAAGTTTGGTGAGCGCGGTGCGGACGCCATCCACAACGGCGATGGTGTTGGTGTCGCCGCCCTGTTTGAGCACGGGGAGATAGACGGATTTCTGGCCATCCACGCGGACCAGATTGGTCTGGATAGAGGAGGAGTCTTTGGTGTAGCCGAGGTCGCTCACGCGGACGGGATTCTGGCCGACCATTTTGACGGGCAACTGGTCGATGTCATGGACGGTACTGAGCTGGCTGTTGGTATAGACGTTGTAATCGAGGGGGCCGATCGGGACGTCGCCGGCGGGCAGAATCAGATTGGCGTCGTTAACGGAGCGCACCATGTCCATGAGGCTGAGCTGGTGGGCTTCGAGCTTGAAGGGATCGGCATAGACCATGATCTGCCGGTAGCGGCCGCCGAAGGGCTGCGGCACGGAGGCGCCGGGCACGCTCGCGATCTGGTTGCGGACGTTGAACTGGGCGAGGTCGCGGAGTTGCGTTTCGTTGAGGCCCTCGCCTTTGAAGGTGACCAGGCAGACGGGAAGGCTCGAGGCGTCGAACTTCAGAATGACGGGGGGCAGGGTGCCGGGGGGAAGCCGCCGCAACTGCGCCATGGCGAGGTTCGAGATGGTAGTGACGGCGGAATCGGGGTTCGTGCCGGGCTGGAAGTAGACTTTGATTACGCTGACGCCGGGAAGGGAGCGGGATTCGATGTGCTCGATACCGCTGCCGAGAGTGAAGAAGCGCTCGAAACGGCTGGTGATATCGGTCTCGATCTGTTCGGGCGGCATGCCGGAGTAGAAAGTGGCCACGACGACGACCGGGATGTTCATGGAGGGGAACATATCGACCGGCATGCGCAGCAGGCTGGTGGCGCCCACGACAGCGATGAAGAGGCAGATGACGACGATGAAATAAGGGTTCCGGATCGCGAAACGGGACATGGTTGAGAGTTACTTTCCGGCGTTCATTTCGGTGAGCTTCGGGCTGACTTCCTGGCCGGGCTGAAGGCCGGAGCGATTGCCGATGACGAGCAGTTCGCCGTCGCGGAGTCCGGAGCGGATTTCGATCCGGTTGGAGGTTTCCATGCCGATGGTGACGGGGCGCCTTTCGAGCCGGTTCTGGCTATCGACCACAAGTACGGTTCCCGCAGCGCCTGCTTTACCGGCTTCTGCATCCATATCGACTGCGGTGACGGGCACCGCGAGCGCGCGCAGGGTTTTTTGCAGCGACAGATCCACTTCGGCGTACATGCCGGGGATGAGGACGAAGCCGGGATTTCGCACGTCGACCTCGGTGTCCATGGAGCGGGTGGCTTCGGCGACCTTGTTGGTGAAGCGGGCCACCCGTCCGGGGAAGGTGCGGTGCAGCGTGGGAACGCGCACGTCCACCTGCTGGCCGACGTGCACGGTAGGCACGGCGGATTCGGGCACGGGCAAAATGAGACGCAGCGTGGAATTGTCGGAGAGGTTCACGAGGGGCATGGCCTGCGTTTGCGAAGCGGTTCCCGCCTGGATCATGGAGCCGGTATTCGCGTAGCGTTTGGAGATGACGCCGGCGAACGGGGCGGTGACTCTGGTGTACGCAAACATGGTGTCGAGCCGGGCGAGTTCGGCCTGCGAGACAGCGACCTGCTGTTGGGCGGCGGCGAGATTGGAGCGGGCGGCGCTCACCTGGGCTTCGGCGGAGGTGTCTTTGGCGTGGGCGTCGTCCACCTCTTGCTGGGCGACGAGGCCGGGGCGGGATTTCACGACTCCCGCGAGACGTTCGTAGGAAAGGTGGGCGATCTGATAGCCGGATTCGGCGCGCTTCACCTCGTCGCGGGCCTGCGCGACCTGCGCTTCGCTGCGCTGGACGCCGGCTTTGGCGCGGGCGGTTTCGTCGGTCATTTCCGGCACTTCGAGAGTGGCGAGAAGCTGGCCCTGGGTGACCCGGTCGCCGATATCGACGTTGATGCTTTTGACGTAGCCGGAGACTTTGGACATGACTTCGATCTCCTGCCAGGGGCGGAATTCGGCCGTCAGGGTGAGATCGCGCGAGAGGTCTTCGGAAGTAACTTTGGCGACGGCCACGGTGGGTTTCGCCGGCGCGGCGGAGGCGGCGTCAGCCTTCTGATTCGTCCCGCAGGCGGTGGACAGGAGGAGGGGGGCGAGGACGAGAATTGCCTGGGCGGTGCGGTGGTTCCTGTTCACGGTTAGTCCCAGTTTGAGGCTGCGGTGAAAGGAACGGTATACCGTGGGGCCGGGATATTCGGCGGAAAAGGCCGTGAGGGGGCGGGGCGGCCTGTGATCGGCCGCCCCGTGTTGCGCCTATTTGTGAGATGTGCTGACGACCATGTGGGCCGAGGAATAAACGCCCCGCAGCGGCAGGAAAGTGAAGTTAGAGTAGGAATTCCCGCCGATCAGTTTGCCGAGCACGCTGGTTTTTGAAGTGAAAAACGTAACGGAGGAGGTGCCAAAGGCGATGTCCGGAAACACGGACGCCTGTTTGACTTTCCCTTCTTTCCCTGCGTACCACCAGTTCGCGCGGAAGCCGCCCGGATAAGGCGCGGTGGGATCGGTTTCGTTGCCCGCGATGAAATAGCCGGGCAAGCCGGGCCCGTCCGCTTCGACATAAAGGTAGCCTGCCTTCCCGGTGGAATCGTAAGTGAACTGGTAAGTCAGATCGGGGTCGAAGAGCGCGGGAACGCCGGCTTTGTTGAACTGCTCCACGAGTTCAGAGTTATTCGAAAGATAGACGAGCGTGTAATTGTTGATGTCGCCCGTGCCGTCCGGCGGTACGATTTCCACGCCGATCTGTGAGATATTCGTCGGCACGGCGTGGCCGCCGTTAACCGAAACACCCGCGCAGCCGGTCGCGCGCACGACGAGGCCGGCGGTGGCGCCGACGGGCAGCGTGCTGAAGGCCGCGGGCACCAGTGCCGAGGCGCGCGCGAAATCGATCGGGCCGACGCCCGCGAACTCCGTGCATTGGGAAAAGTCGACCGTAAAGCCGGGCATGTCGGGATCGGCCCATGCAAGGGATGAAGCGGCGGACGCGCTCATCAGTGCGGCCACTATAGCGAACTGCTTATTCAAATGTTGCCTCCGTTGTAGTGTGAGTCCGGTGTAAGGAATGTTTCATTCTTCCTGTTTGGCGTCCACGCTGTGCCTTTTGGGACGGATCCGCTATAGTAATTGCGGAGAATCCCAAAAATGCGTCGCTTATTCACGTTATTGACAGCGGTCCTTTTGATGTGCGCACCCCACATCGCTTCCGCGCAACAAGAGGGTCCGTACAAGGTGCTGCAGACCGCGCGGGTCGGCGGGGAAGGCGGCTGGGATTACATCTTTGCCGATGCCGCCGGGCGACGGCTCTATATCCCGCGAGGCGCGACACGCGCGGTCGCGGCGACAGCCACCACGCCGGAGATTGCCGCGGTTCCGGCGCGACTGACCGTGTTTGATCTCGATACCCTGAAGCCCGCCGGTGAACTGGTGGACGTCGGCGGAAACGGCGCGGCGGTGGATCCGAAATCCGGCCACGGATTCACGAGCGATCATCCGCAGGTTTCGATGTTCGATACCAAAACGCTGACGCTGATCAAAAAGATCGACGTGGGCGCGGCGCGCGCGGACGGGATCGTTTTCGATGCGTTCAACCAGCGGGTTTACGTTTTCAGTCATCCGACCAAAGACGCCACGGTGATCGATTCGAAAGACGGCACTGTGCTGGGGACGATCGATCTGGGCGGCGTGCCGGAACAGGGTGTTCCGGACGGCAAAGGCATGCTCTACGTGGTGATGCAGGACGCGGTGGGCAGCGTCACCGCGGTGGATGTGAAGACCATGAAGGCCACGGCGCACTATTCGCTGGTCGACAAGGGCGGTTGCAACGGACTGGCGCTCGATGTGAAGAACCAGATTCTGTTTGCAGCTTGCGGTCGGTCCGGCAATCCGCCGGTGCAGCCGGCCCAGCCCATGATGGTGATTCTGAGCGCGAAAGACGGCAAAATTCTGACGAGTCTTCCGTTGGCGGGCGGTTCGGACGGCGCGGCGTTCAATCCCGCTACGATGGAGGCGTTCAGCACGCACGGGAACGGAACGCTGACGGTGATCAAAGAGAAAAGCCCGGTGAGCTTCGAGGTCGAGCAGAATCTGACGACGATGAACGGCGCGCGGACCATCACGTTCGACAGCAAGACGGGCCATATCCTGACCATGTCGCAGGAGCGTGGTCCGGCGCCGCCTCCACCGGCCGGAGGCGGACGGGGACCGCAGGGCGCAGTGGTGCCGGGATCCTTTACGATTCTGGTGGTCGGTAAGTAAGTTTCGGTAAGTAGGGTTCCCGCTCCCCGGCCGGATGTGTTCGCAGCATCCGGCCGAAGCGGCGGGCAGGCATCTAGAAAGGAAGGCCGGGCAGAGCCGGAGTCCCTTCCTGACGGACGGCCTGCAGAGCGTTGGGATCCAGTCCGAGAGCGCGCAGAATGGTCGGCGCCACCTGTTTGGTCTGGACGGGGCTGATGAACGACTTCGGCGAGAACCCGGGATTGGAGAGCAGCATCATGACGTTGGTGTCGTCCGCCGAAAAGCCGCCGTGCTCCGCCAGTTTTTTCGTGCTGCCGGTGTAGACGACGCCGACGTTGGGCTGCACAATGATGTCCGGGGTCCGCGGGTCGCCGGTGGGCGGGAGACCCGGAAGATTGAACATTTCAGCCAGCGCGTTGCCGGCGAAAATCTCGCCGACTCCGGCGCTCTTGCCGGCCGCTTCAATGGTGGCTACCGCTGACGCCGTTTGGGCGGGGTCGGTCAGCCACAGCAGAGAAATATCGTCTTCCACCGGGCCGATTCCGTCGGGATTGGAAGGCGATTCCGAGAAGGGCAGCAGACCCGCAATCAGAGTGGCGGGCGTGGTTCCGTTGGCGCCGGTGCTGCCGGGAATCGGAGTAAACAGCTTCGGGTCGATGGGCGATTGGCCGTGCTTCGACGTGACAACGATCAGAGTTTCGGACAGGATGCTGCGGTTGCGCATCTCGGCCACCATGCTGCCGATGGCGGCATCCACGAACTGGATCTCGGCCAGGAGTTGAGCGCTCGGCCTGCCAAAGGCATCGAGATAGCCGCCGGTGCCGACATTCTTTTCGATCAGCTTCTGCCCCACGCTGACCGCCTGGAAATTCATGCCGAAGATGTTGGGAACAGGCACGGACAAAGAGCCGTCGGATTTCTTCCTGTCGATCTGATTCAGAATCGCGTTGACTTTGAGCGTGTCATAGCACTGAATGTTCCGGAAACTGTCTGTCCAGGAACCGGTTTGCGACGGGTCGGCTATGGGATTACAGGACATACCCGTAACTGTCGTGATGCCCGGCAACGGAACGACAGTCGAATTGATCTCAGGCGAGTAGTAATCGTCCACATTGGATCCGTCGCCGGGCCCGGCCACGGAGGAGTAAGCGGGATGTTTGTCGGACCAGGCCGTGTAACCGCCCGCATCGTGAATGACTCCGTAGACAGTGTTTGTTCTGACGAAATTCCAGGGATAGACGGGCTTGCAGCCGTTCGAGGGGTCGCGGGGAAGACGAGACGGATCGATGGAATTGATGCCACCTCCGCCGGTGGGCGCTCCGCCGTTCAGCTTCGTCTGGTCGAGATCGATGCCTTCTTCGTACTCCGTCGTGGTCCCGTTCAGAACGCCCGGTGTGCAGGTACCGGCCGCGACGCCGTTGCCGGTGGTTTTCGCGGGAGGCGCAAGGGAGCGGTCGTAAGCGACGTCATAGAACACACCCATGGTGGCGGCGGAACCGCCACTGACGATCGACATGAGGCCGGGGAAGGAGTCCGAGGGCTTCGAGGTGGTTGCGTTTCGATAGTTATAGCCCGTGGTCGCGAGCGCCGCGAGATTCGGACAGTAAGGCGCGCCATTATTCGTGCCACTGATGCCGCGGGAGCAGTTGAGGAAATCGAGCGAGTGCATGCCGTCGATGCTGAGCAGCAGCACGTAGCGGATTTTCGTGGGACCAAGTATCTGGCTTTGCGCTCCGAGATGAGCCGTGGAAGCCAGGGTGCAGGCGAGTAAGATTTTTCTCGGTAAGTTCATGCGGGGAATCTCCGGGATCGCGGCGATTCCTGATGCTGCCACGATCCATCCGGATCATAAGACAGAGTTTGTTTCTGTCCGATGACATTCCCGGGCGGGTTGTAAGGCGGAATCCAATGATTCCGCCGGCTGAACTTACTCAGGCCTGCTTCAGAAACTCGGTCTTGTACTTCGGCGCGAGTGCCTGCGCGCGGGCACGAAATGCCTGCTCGGCGGCGGCGTCGGGCTTCGGGGGAAGCGTGGTGCGGGTGGCGACGGGAACGCCGATCTCAAGAAAGTAATCTTCCTGACCGGCGGGCGAACATATACAGAGCAGCCGGGCCGGCATTTCCGAATTGTTCCGGAACTGGTGCGGGGCGTTGGCGGGAATGTTGATGACCTGACCGGCGCGCACGGTTTCTTTCGCACCGCGAAAGGTAGCGTCGATTTCACCTTCGAGCACGGTGAAGGACTCCTCGAAATCGTGGCGGTGCGGTGGCGGACCGCCGCCGGGCGGAACATACATATCGATCATGCAGTATCTTCCGGCCGTGTCCCTGCCGGTTAACAGGATCGTATAAGTGCCGCCTGCCACGCCGAGATGCGGGAGTGCCGGATCGTCCGCCCGGGAGAGAGTGAGCCTCCGCCCGGGGGCGTCATCGGGAATGCCGGTCATCGAAGTTACTCCTTCGGGATTATGTTACTGCACGGGAATCAGGACGCTTACCGTGTTCGAAGTGCCGGCGTTGTTCGGATTACCCGGAGGTCCAACCACGGCCACCACCGACAAGTCACCAACGGGAGCATTGTTGGGAATGGTCAGATTGATCTGATAGAGTCCCGCGCCGGTTTCACCCGAGTACAGAACCTGCGCCGGAACCCCGTTACCGCCGGGCACGCCAAGATAAACCTGCACCGTATTCGTGGTATCCGCCGCACCGACAAAAGCCTTGCCGGCGGGCACGGGTGTTTTCGTCGGGCCGAAGCCCACGCCGAAGAGTTCGATGGTTTCTCCGCGTTTCACCGGGCGGGTGGCATAAGGAAAACGCCCAACCGGGCCAGCGAGATCGTAAGTTCCACCGCCATAGGCGCCAGTCTTGTTCGGAGTCAGAATAACGGCCGCCACATACTTCCCGTCGAGCAGGCTAAGAGAGGGAGAGACGGGCCGGAGTTCCATGGAAAGACTGATATTGCCGTTGGGTGTATTGATCGAGACCGGCACACAACCCTGTTTGGAACTATCGGGAACCTGCAGGTTGATCTGGCCCGGGCTTACAAACCAGAGATAACCGGGCTTCCCGTCGATGGTGACGCTGACGTTGCCGAGCGCGGTGGGGAAGTCCGCATTCCAGAGCGTGGTCCCGTTTGCGAGGTTATTGCCATAAATGGAAATCCAGGAACCTGGCTGAACCGCGGTGGAGTCGCTGAAGACGGGGACAATGCCGAGCGGTGTTACGGTCGCAAGCGGAACAAGAGGACCTGCCAGGCTGACGGTGCCCGTAATGGAGAACATGAACGTGGACGCGCTCAGCAACTGGATATCAATGGAGGCTGTTCCCGTGCCTCCCTTTGTGGCGTAAGCACCGGTTCCTGCCGTGACGGTGAGCGCGCTGGTCGCGGAGAACGAAGATTTGGTGGCACTGAGATCCGTCGGCACCGGAATGCTGTAGTAAGTGGTCAGCGTGTCCGTGGTGCTGACTTGTATCTTCAGAAACAGTTCCAGGAAGCTGTTGCAGTTGTCGCCATAAGAGCCTCCGGAAAGGCTGACCGCGGCGGGTCCGCCGGCAAACGTGCCCGCCGGCAAACGTGCCCGTTCCGGATCCGGTCGCATTTTGATTGCCTGCCGAACCCTGGCCAGTAAATGAGAACGGGATGGTCTGGCCTTTGGCGTAACTACTGAGCGCGAGCACGCCAAAAAAAGCGAGGGAGAATACCCTCAGGGAGCCTACAACTGACAAACGATCCTCCGTTGATGCTACGCGAGCTTCTATGCCGGCCGCGTGATCATATGTTTTATATCATACTTATGACAAGTTCGGGAGGAGTCTGACGGCACCAGACGAATCGCTCGGGTGTCAACCGGCGGACATCGCGGAACGGTCGTTCCGCAGGCTGATGGCACCGCGTCCGGCTGTTCCCGATTTCCTACCAGACCCTGACTCGCTGCTCAGGACTCAGGAACAGTTTTTGCCCGGCTGCTGGTTGAAATGCGGAATACCAGGGGTCGAGATTCCGGACGGTGCTGGCCCGGTATTGGCCCGGCGCATGACCGTCGGTGGCGATCCATTTGCGCAGTTCCGCTTCGCGCGCTTTGCCACGCCAGCTCTGGCCAAAACTGATGAAGAAGCGCTGGTCGCCCGTAAGGCCGTCCTTCACCGTATCCGCGGATCCTCCGAGCGAGGCATGG
Organism: uncultured Acidobacteriia bacterium; assembly: GCA_903851195.1. Lineage (GTDB taxonomy): Bacteria > Acidobacteriota > Terriglobia > Bryobacterales > Bryobacteraceae > BOG-234. The sequence goes on along the minus strand of CAINNJ010000009.1, from coordinate 91,559 downwards.
TAGGCTTCGAAGGCCGCCAGCAGTCCGGCAACATCGGCGATGTTTTCGCCAAGTGTCTGGTGACCGTTCACGGCCAGATCCGGCAAAGGTTTGTAAGCGTCGAACTGTTTGGCCAAAGCCTCGCCCGCTGCTGTGAAATGGTCGGAATCGGTCCTGGTCCACCAGTTCGAGAGCCTGCCTTCGGCATCGAACTCCGCGCCCTGGTTGTCGAAAGAGTGGCTGATTTCGTGGCCGATGATGGCTCCCATGGAGCCATAATTGTGGGCGGCATCGGCTTTGGGATCGAAGTAGGGCGGCTGAATCATTGCCGCCGGGAAATTCAGGGCATTCTGTAAGGGAAGATTTACGGCGTTGACGGTTTGTGGTGTCATCCACCACTCGGATCGGTCGACGGGTTGTCCGAGTTTCGCGAGTTGGTGACGGTACTCGAATATTTCGGACCGCCACGCGTTGCCAAGGGCATCTCCGCTGACAACTTCGAGACCCGCGTAGTCGCGCCAGCGGTCCGGATAGCCGACACCGACTTTCAGTGTCACCAGTTTCTGTTTCGCCTTGGCTTTCGTTTCGGCGGTCATCCAGGTAAGCCCGTCGATGCGTTTGTCGAACGCTTTAACAATGTCGGCAACCATGGCCTGTACTTTGGCTTTCGTGGCCGCGGGAAAGTGGCGCTCGGCGTATAGTTTGCCGAGCGCTTCGCCCATCGCGGCGCTGGTTAAGTCGACGCCGCGCTGCCAGCGGGGGCGCAGTTCCGGGGTATCGCTGAGAGCTTTGCCCTGAAAGAGGAAATTCTCGGTCACGAAAGCTTTGGGCAGAAACGGGGCGGCGTCTTCGATGGTGTGGAAAGCGAGCCAGTCCTGCCAGGCGTTCAGGGGCTGGGAGGCAGCCAGAGCGGCGAGTCCGGTGATGGCTTTGGGGTGCCAGAGGATGAAAACGGGGACGTCGTTGAGGGAGGCGGCGTCGAGCAGTTCGGCCCATTCGAGGCCGGCGGCGCGATTGATCAGTTCCGACCGTGTCCAGGAGACGGGAGCGTGGACGTCCTCGGATTCCAGACGCGTGGCGTGCACGTTGGCCATGGCGGTCTCGAGAGCGAAGACGCGGGCCGCGCGCGCCGGAGCGTCCGTGAGTCCGGCGAGTCGCAGCATGGTTTCGATGTGGGCACGGTAGGTGTCCCGCAGCGCCGCCATCTGCGGAGAGGGGGAAAGGTAGTAATCGCGATCGGGAAGGCCGAGACCGCCCTGGAGCAGATAAGGATACGTATGAGTGGGATCCACCAGGCCCTGCGTAATCCAGACGCCGAACAGGTTGCCGGTCTGGAAGACGGAGTTGTTCAGGGCATCGACGTCGGCGCGCAGGCGGGATCCGATCATGCGGGAAAGGCCGCGGTTGTCATGCAGGGCGGCGATGGCGGCCAGTTTCGGCGCGAGCGGCTGCAGCCCCTTCGCTTCGATGGTGCCCTCGTCCATGTAGGCGTTGTAATAGTCGGCGATCTTGCGGTTGACGGGGTTGGCGGCCGAGTCCTTAATGATGGCGAGAAGAGCTTTGCGGGTGCCGTCCTGACTAATGTCCCAGATACCGTAACTGGATTTGTCGGCCGGAATGGCCGTCGCCTTCTCCCAGGCGCCATTGGCATACGCATTGAAATCTTCGCCGGGAGCGACGGAGCGATCCATTCCGGCGAGATCGATTCCGGAGGACAACGATGAGTTGGAGGCGCGGCAGGCGCACAGAACCAGCAGTAATGCGGCGAAAAGGGTGGACCGGAGTGCCGGGGCGGAGGAGAGCCTTCTCGAGTGAATCATTCGGGTAGTTTCGATTATAGGCGGGAACCGGGCTGAACGGCACACATCAGGGCTGGGGCGCTCCGCTCCTGCGCATCCAGATGCGCCAGGTGAGCGGCCCGGCCTCCTGGTCGGTCAGGGGGCAGCCGGCCAGCCTGAGAGCCAGCTTGATCTGGCCGTGATGGTAGCCCTCATGCCAAAGCATGTGCTGAAGGAAGAGGATCGGATGGTCGTAATGAAGGTCCATCTGGCGCCGCGTTTCCAGCCTGCTTTTCACCGCCTGGCGGACGAGGAGAGCGCTTTCCCGCAGCATCCGTGCGATTGCCGCGGGATCCGGCTCGGACATCCACTCTTCCGCGGGCAGTTCGCCAGCGAATTCGGGGGCGTCTTCCAGAATGAAAACCAGGCGGACGTAGTGGATGTGCGTGAACAGTTGCGCTATGGAGGGACTGCTTTCGGTGGCTTTGATGGACAGCGATGTCCGGGGGATGGCCTGCAGCAGGTTGACGAGGATGGTGTTGCTTCGGTCCCACGAATCGAGCAGTGGTTCGAGCAGTGCGATGTCGTTGAGTGGCGTTTCCGGCATGTCGGCTGACCGTCGCTATGCTAACACCGCCCGAAGAGGGGCTCGTGACAGACTGGAATCCTGCGTTTTCAGAAACAGGAGATAGATTCCGTGGATGGGTCGCTTTTTATCAGCTATTCGCATGTCGACAGTGTCTGGATGCGAGCGTTCCGAAAGCATTTGAACGGCATCCTCCTGCATGACTGCGCTGTCTGGACCGACGAGGACATTGCGGCCGGAACCACCTGGGAGGAAAGGCTGCTTGGCAACCTGCGGCAGGCAGCTGCCGGACTGGTTCTTGTCAGCCCGGATTACCTTGTTTCTCCATGGTGCCGCCGCGAACTGAAAACCCTTGCCGACGCCTACAAGAGCAAAAGGCTGGCTGCCGTATTCTGGGTTCTTCTGAAGCCGTGCGGGTGGAAATGGACCGAGCTTTCCGGGTTGCAGGCGGCGCACGAGCCCGGGGATGAGGGACTGTTGAGCGTTTCCGAAGATCCGGCGCGGGACGTGAAACTGCTGCGGTGTTGCGAGACGATTGCGAACCAGTTGCTGCCCATGCTGAGAGGCGGAGACAAGTCCCTCGCCGTTGTTCGCGGCATCCTTGCCCGCAATGAGCGCGGCGCCCGTTTCACACCGGTAAAGACGCTGAGCGAAGGAGATTTTTCGATTGTCGTCAGCGGGGTGGACGGCGTGGACGTGAGCGGCAAACATGTGGTGATTCAGGTCTTCACGAATACTCCGCTGCGCCGCATGCGAGAACTCTTGTCGCTTGTCGGCATGGCATCCGGACAGATCGACGTTCCGTCTGCAATCCGTACTCTCGACGTATTCACCGACGGCGAGGGTTACGAGCAGCGGGTTGTCATCGTAAGCGAGTTGGCGCGCGGAAAGCTTCTGTCGGATGTCATGGCGGCCGATTCCAGGCGCGCTGATCCCTCGGAACGCGACCTGACGCCAAACCGAATTGGCCACCTCCTGCGAGGACTGGCGGAGGCAATCAAAGCGCTCCACCTCATCGATTCGCTGGAGTGGGAAGGCGAGCCGAATAAACGCTACCGCCATCTGATGGGGCCGATGCCGCCGACCCGAATCTATTACGACTGCGAGAACAGGCGGGCGCAGATTTCGCTGGTCAGCGTTACCAGTCTTTTGTGGCGGTTTTTCGAACCCGGTACTTTCCGGAACATTGTTGGTTCAACGGGCGGTGTCTATTTGTTACCGGAAAAGCTCGACGGCAAGCCGGTGGATGAGCGCGCGGATCAGTATTTCCTCGGCCTGCTGGCCCTCGAACTGATGGAAGCCAGGCAACTGTTCCAGCCGGCGGGAAATGAACGGCCGGCTGACCCCGCAGACATTCTGGAGAAAGCGAGGTGGGTGAAACGACACGAACAGTTCGGCGAAATTGTTCGCCGGCTGCTGAAGAAAGATCCCGGCGAACGGTTCACCGACATGGACGGCGTGATCGCTGAACTCGACTGTCTCGAAGACTCGTCGCGGGCGCTGGCCAAATACTCGTTTCGCACCTACGTCGCGCCCTCGTCCGAACAGGAACCGGCGGGAACAAAATTCTCAAGGGCGTTTTACGCCAAATTCTTTCGGGAAACGAAGGGCGCCGAGGCTGTTTTTCTCCGTGAACATGAGAAGCGTGTGGCGGGGACCGTGAGCGCCGGGCTCACACTCGCGATGCCGGAGGAAGCGCAGCACCGTAAGCTGATGGACGGGCTCAAGGCGGTGCTGAATTTTCGCCCGGGCGGGAATCCCTCGGCAATCGATTCAGTAGCGATCCGGCATGCGGATATGGAGATCAACCTGGGCCAACTGGAGAGTTTTGAGAGGTGCTTTCTGAGTACACTCGGAGATTTCGTTAGCGATCAGGGCGATATCGCGGACATGGCCGAGATCTGTAAGGCCTGGAGCGGGCTCTTTAAGCCGGTGATTTCCATGATGTATCGGACGGTTCCCGCGAGACTCGCCTTGTCCGCGTCCGTGTAATCCGCTCCCCGATTCGGATGGCCTGTGTGGTTGTTTTCGCTTCCGGCCGGAACAGAGCAGAGTGTTACTCGCACGGAGACGCCGAAACTGATCCGGACCCTGACCCGAGACTTTGTACTGCTGCGCGCGTGCCTTTTCTGCTGTTTGTCGCGTGCCGGCGGGAGACTGGTGCCGCGGGAGAACGCGCGCAAGCTCTGCGGCCTGAAGGAGCCCGAATCAGACGGGCGGTGCGGAGACCTGAATCTCTTCAGGCGTCCGGGGGTCCACGGGCATCGGCGGGTGGACATACTTTCCCTCCCGCAGATCGCTCGCGAGGCTCTCGATCACGATCTCGCTTTCGGGCCCGCAAATGTCCCGGTCCAGGCGCCGCAGCGCCATGCTGACGACGTCGCGATGGTGCAGTTCAACGCCCATCCGGCTCCCGAGTTTGAGCCAGAGTTCGTGGAGGCGCTCGACGTCATCGGGCCACAGCCGCGGCGGGTGCGGGCCCAGATTGACATACGTGCTCGGGCGGCCGGGCGTGAGCGTTTCGAGTGAGAAGGCATGCCTGGGTTCCGGCAGGCGTTCCCAGGCCTGGCCGATCTGCAAGGCCAGTTGGCCCGAATCCATCTTGGGCGAGACGCCGGTCACGAGGCGGGATGCCTTTAGCCTGGCAGCGGTCTGCACCAGCGCGTCGTACGGGTCGAAGCCGGGAACCACCAGAAGTCCGACGGCTTTGCCTTCCTTCTCGGCCATGGCGACGACGCGGCTGAAGAGTTCGCGCTCGTAGTCGGCAAACAACTGGTCGTCACGCAGCGTGTAGCCGCCGGTTGCGGTAGTGACCAGACGGACCGTCACCACGACAATGTCGTGTCGCCGCAGGTTAGTCTTGCGCAGAATGCTCTGCAGATGCGACATCTGGCTGTAGTCGCGAACGGCCACGAGCACGCAGCCCGGACGCGCCTGAATATTTTGTTCGGTGATGTCTTCGCGAACGTCGAGATTGAACTGCTCCAGACCCTTCTTTTCATCTTTCTGCCGGCGCCGGTTAATGCGGTCGGAGATGGTGAAAACGAAGAAGAGAACGAGCGTGAAGGCGATGCCGTAAATGGTCGCGATGCGCTTGGAGAAGAGGTTCGCGCCGGCCACAAGGAGCAAGATCAGCGTGGTGGTCATCAGGCCCACCGGAATCTCCCGCCCGGCGATGGTGATGTTGCCGGGATGCTTGTATTCCTGATCTTTCCGCTTGAATCGCAGCACGGTGACGCCGAGCGACTTCAGGAAGAAACTCCAGACCACGCCGAAAGCGTAGGCTTCGCCCAGCAGATAGAGATTGCCGCCGCTCGCCACGATGGTCAGCACCTGCAGAATCACGACCGCGTTGATGAGGCGGAAGGTGGTGCCGAAGCGGGCGTGCGGCTTGCGGAACCAGTCGACCAGGACGCGATCTTCCGCCACCCGGTTCAGCACGCCGTTGGCGCCGATGAGCGAGGTGTTGACCGCGCCGGAGAGGATCAGCACGCCCGTAATCACCACAAGGGCGTGGAACGCGAGACGCAGCCATTCCGGTCCGGCGAGGTACATTGCCAGTCCGCCGAGAAGGTTCTCCGTGTACTGGCCGCGCTGGGAATCCGGGATGATGATGCCCGCGAAGAGCGTGACCACGCCGGTACAGACCACGGCATAGATGCAGACGACATTCGCGGTGCGGCGCAGGTTGGCGAGCTTGGGGTACGCGATTTCGCGATAGACCTGGGCGAGAGTTTCGAAACCGCTCATGGAGAGCAGGGAGTGGCCGAAGGCGATGATGACCGCGGCCAGCGGGATGGTGGGCCAGACGGTTCCTTTGAACCAGCCGAGGCCTTCGTCGCTGAAGTGCAGGTTGGCGATGGTCGGAGGCGGGGGAATCTGGGCAGGGCCGTGAAGCAACATGGTCAGCGGGCACCAGATCAGGAAGATGACGACCATCACCGTGGTCACCTGCATGATCCGCAGCGCCTTGCCGCTGGATTCGTGGATGCCTTTGATGTTGTTCCACCAGAAATAGGCGGTGACGACGAGGCCGAACGAGGCGGAAAACAGATTGGGTGGCACACGAACGGAGGAGTGCGCGAGTTCGGCAAGTTCATTCAGAAAATGGCCGAGATACTGGCCCGCCGTGACGCCGCTGATGGGACCGGTGAGAATGTAGTCGAAAATGAGCGCCGAAACGGAGAGGCGGGCCATGAAAGGTCCCATGGCGTCCCGCACCACGACGTAGACGCCGCCGCGGACGAACATGCTGCAGCCTTCCATGTAGACCGAACGCACCGCGAAACTGAACAGCATGACCGCGAGAATGAACCACGGCGCGCTCTTCCCGATGGCCTGTTCGGCAATGCCGCCGGCGTAGAAGGCGGAGGAAGCGAGGTCACTGAGAACGATGGCGGCGCCCCGCCAGAAGGAGATGAAAGAGAGCGCAACGGTGGTGGCGACTACGACTCGCGCGGTTCCCGATGCCTGCCGGGTCTGAGGGTTCAAGATGATCGTTACCACAGGAAGTCTATATAACTCAGACGGTGGCGTCCAATACATAGGTTGAATGTCAGCGACAAGACAAACCTATGCGGTTAGCCGAAAGACAGGTTATCCGGTAGCTAAAGAAAGATAGAGATATAGTTGGCCGGCACGGGAGCGGAGTTACAGACGCGCCCGCAGTGTACGATCTGTGTGCTTCCGGCCAGGCCGCGGCCGAGCCACCTGCGGAGCTGGGGCTGAGGGGGCGAAGAGACTCCGGGCGAAATTTTCGAGGGAAGGCCGATTTTTGGCTCGCTGGCGCTTGACATCCCTCACAGAGAAATCTTAAGATCACCTAAACGCTGGCGGATCACCCCGGTGCGATCCGCCGTACAGTTTCCCCTCCCAGTCGAGTCTGCTCAGGACTTGGGTTGCGCATCCCACGCGCCGCCCCGACATCATCTTCAACCTGTTCAAACAATCAGACAGACCGATTTAGACGAGGATTGGCATGGCAACTGTTTCCGGGAAGCATTTTGAATCGTTACTGAACCGCGGCTATTCGCGCCGCCACATAGGCCGCATTCTGTCGGCCATTACGACAGGCGCCGCGGCGCTGCCATTTACGGAATTCGCGCAGGCGCAGGAGGCGGAACGCCGCGTGCGTGGCGGAAACCGGGGCATGATGGATCCGACGATTGTCCGGATCAGTTCCAACGAGAATCCGCTGGGACCGTGTAAAGAGGGCTGTGAAGCGATCGCGAAGATTGCGCCGCTGGGTGGACGATATTCCCCGACGGGCGAACAGCAGGAGTTCGTGAAGACCGTGGCCGAGATGGAAGGCGTGAAGCAGGAGTGCGTGGCGGCGTTCGCGGGCTCGAGCGACCCGCTGTTCCGGTCCTCCTGCGCGTTTTCTTCACCCACCCGAAGCTGGACCATGGGCGACCCCGGCTACGGCGGCGGCGCGCCGGAATTCATCGGCGCCAAAACCGTCAAAGTGCCGCTGGGGGCGGACTACTCGCATGACGTGGAGGCGATGATCAAGGCGGATCCGAACGCCGGCGCCTATTACGTGTGCAATCCCAATAATCCTTCGGGCTCAATCACCTCGCGCGAAAAGATCGAGTATCTTCTGGCGCACAAGCAGAAGGACGCCGTGGTCATTGTGGACGAGGCTTATATCCACTTTTCGGAAACCGCCAAGCCCTGCAGCGATCTGGTGGCGGCGGGCAAGGACGTGATTGTGCTGCGGACGTTCTCGAAGGTCTACGGGATGGCCGGCATCCGCGCGGGCTTCGCGCTGGCGCGGCCGGACCTGCTCGCGAAGATGCGGCCCTATGGCGGCGGCATGCTGCCCATCACCGGCCTGGCCTGCGCCACGGCCAGCATGAAGGTGAAGAATCTGGTGCCGGAACGGCGCGCCATCAACAAGAAAATTCGGGAAAACACGTTCGCGTTTCTGGACAGTAAGAAGATCAAATTCGTGCCGAGCGAGACGAACTTCTTCATGATGGAAACGCACAGGCCCGGCAATGAGGTGGCGAAAGCGTTCCTCGATAAGAAGATCATGATCGGTCGCGTGTGGCCTGCCTGGCCGACGCATGTCCGCGTAACCGTGGGCACGCAGGACGAGATGGACAAGTTCACCGCGGCGCTTTCCCGGATCATGGCCTAGTTTTCCCGGCAACATCGGGGATCCGGACTTGCGACGGATCCCCTGTACCTCTCTATCCTCACGCAGCCCGGGCGCAGTGTCTGCTTCCAGGCAGAGTCTCCGCGGATCGTTCAGCCCCGTTTCGCCCTTTCCCAAACACTTCCAAAACTTCAGAGGAGACGGCTTATGCGTGTCATTTCGTGCTTTTTGCTGTGCGCCGCGATCGTTTACGGCCAGGGTTTTCAGGGATCCATGCGGGGACGGGTGGTGGACGCGTCGGGCGCGGTTGTGCCGCTCGCGAAAATCTCCCTCATCGATGAAGGAACCTCCATCAGCCGGGCCAGTGTGACCAATGAACAGGGAGAATATACGTTCGCTTCGCTGACGCCCGCCACTTACACGGTGATCGCGGAATCGGGCGGCTTTAAGCGCTCCGAACATAAGGGCGTGGTCGTCGCGACGCAACAGGCGCTGACGCTCGATTTCGCGCTCGAACTGGGTCAGGTGTCCGACCAGATTAACGTGACCTCGGAATCGGCGCTGATCGAGACCGCGGATGCGTCCACCGGGCAGGTGATCGACCGGCAGAAGATCGAGGATCTGCCCAATCTGGGCCGGAATCCTTTCATGCTTTCGAAGCTGTCGGAATCGGTTGTGCAGGTGGGAAACCCGAAATTTAACCGCATGCAGGATCAGTCGGGGTCGTCTCAGATTTCCATCGCCGGCGGGCCCGTGCGAGGCAATAACTATACGCTGGACGGCATTTCCATTACCGATTCCACGAATCGCGCGGTAATTATTCCGTCGCAGGAAGCGGTGCAGGAAATGAAGGTCCAGGCCAACACCTACGACGCGGAAATGGGGCGCACCGGCGGCGGCACTTTCAATACCTTCCTTCGCTCCGGGACCAATCAGGTGCATGGCAGCGCGTTCGGCTATATCCGTGAGACGGACTGGATCGCGAATAACTTCTTCAGTAACCGGGCGGGTCAGGCCAATCCGGATCAGCCGTTCAAAAACTATGGCGGATCCTTCGGCGGACCCCTGCGTATTCCGAAAATCTACGATGGCCGCAATAAGACGTTCTTTTTCGTGGCGGGCGAAGCTTACCGGCAGTACGACGCCTCCGGAACGCGGCTTTCCGTGCCGACTCCACTGGAACTGAGCGGCGATTTTTCGAAGAGCTTTTCCACGAAGGGAACACAGCAGATTATCTACGATCCGAAGACCACGCAGGCCGATGGCAGCCGGACACCGTTCGCCAATAACATAATTCCGTCGAGCCGCATCAATGCCGTGGGTCAGAAGCTGGCTTCGTACTATCCGACTCCGAATGTAACCGGCGCCTATTACGGCGCGCCGAATTTCGATTCGACGGTGCGTGCGTTTAACCGGGCCGATCAGCTGACGTTCAAGGGCGACCAGGAGATCCGCAGCTGGTGGCGCGCCTCGGCGTCATATCTGCATTACGGCAGCCAGGAGCCGAGCAACCGGTGGTTTCCGAATCAGATTGCGTCACCCAATCAGGGGGTGATTTACCGCAAGGTGGACGCCACGCAGCTGAACACGACGCTGACTCCCAGTCCGACGATGGTGGTCGCGGTCCGCTATGGGTTCAACCGCTTCCCGAACTTTACGCCGCCCATCAGCCTCGGTTTCGACCTTGCGTCACTCGGTCTGCCGAAATCTCTGGTATCGCAGACGCTGTTCCCTGCGTTTCCGGCGATCACGATGAGCGATCTCGCCAGCTATGGCGGCGGCACCACGACACAGAACGTTTATTACTCGCGCAGTTTCAATACCACCGTTTCCAAATTCATGGGCAAGCACAGTCTGAAAGCCGGTTTCGACTGGCGCGGTCTGCATCATGACGGCGCGCCGGGCATCGGGCCGTCAAGCTTCTCATTCTCGGACGTATTCACACGGGCGAACGCCAAGACGACAACCGTAGGCACCGGCGCGAGCCTCGCGACCATGCTGCTGGGCAATCCGACAGGGGGCAGCCAGACCGTGGGCACGAATTTCTATAACTTCGTGAATTATTACGGTGCCTTTCTTCAGGACGACTTCCGGATGACTTCAAAGCTGACGCTGAACTTCGGCATCCGCTATGAGTATGAGACGGGACCGGCGGATCGGAATAACAAATTCCTGACCGGCTTCGACCCCACGGCGCCCAGCCCGCTGCAGCAAACCGTGGCGGACCCGAAGATCTTCGGCACGCTGCTGTATGCCGGCGTCAACGGGAATCCCACCAGCACGTTCAATCCGAAAACGACGAAGTTCGGCCCGCGCGCCGGCTTCGCCTACTCGCCGGACTCGAAGACGGCGTTTCGGGGCGGCTTCGGCATCTTCTGGGCGCCGCTTCCTTTCAGCTTCCAGAACACCCTCGGCTATTCGCAGTCAACGCCCATCGTGACCTCCGTGGACAACAACTTCACACCGGCGGCAACTCTGGATAATCCGTATCCGAGCGGTCTGCTGCAACCGGTAGGGAATACCGCAGGCGGGCTGACGGGCATCGGGCAGGCGATCAGTATTTACGACAAGAACACCCGGTCCGCCGGATATGTGGAACAGTACTCGTTCGACATGCAGCGACAACTGGGTGGCTCCTGGGTGGTGTCGGCTGGCATTATCGGATCCCACGGGTTGCACCTGGTGCAGGACGGCCGCAACATCGATCAGCTGAATCCGCAGTATCTGTCTCTGGGCTCGGCTCTGAACGCGAATGTCAGCAATCCGATGTATCAGCATGGCGGAGCGCTGAACGTGGGAAATCCGACGATATCGCGTTCGCAGCTGCTGTTGCCGTTTCCGCAATTTACTTCGGTCACACTGCTGAGCTCGGATACGAATAAGTCGTCTTACAACTCGGTTCATGCGAAGATCCAGCGGCGGTTTGCGCAGGGCATGACCGTTCTGGCGACCTACACCTATTCACGGCAGACGGACCTGGCTTACGGGAACGTAGGGAACAGCTTCAGCTCGGCTCCGGCGGGCCCGCAGAACGCGTACGATCTGACCGCCGAGTACGGGCTTTCCACATCCGACACGCCTAACCATCTCTCGATGGCGGGTACCTATGAACTGCCGTTCGGCAAAGGGCGGAAGTTCCTGTCGGGCGCCAACAAGCTGGTGGAGTTCGTGCTGGGCGGGTGGTCGGCAAACGTGGTGAACGTGATGCAGTCCGGTTATCCGCTGGCGGTCTCGCAGCCGAATAACAACAGCGTGTTCGGGGCGTCGACGCAGAGGCCGAACGCGACGGGCGTGAGCGCGGCGGTGGACCTGCCGTTCGACAAGCGCATCGACGGCTGGATCAACCCCGCGGCGTTCTCGGTCGCGCCGCAGTTCACGTTCGGGAACGTGAGCCGGACAATCACTCTGCGCGGACCGGGGCTGATCAGCTGGGACGTCTCGATGTTCAAGACGTTTTCCGTTTTCGAAGGGATCAAGGCGCAGTTCCGGGCGGAATCGCTGAACGTGGCGAATACGCCTCAGTTCTACGGGCCCAACACGACCTTCACCAGCCCTTCATTCGGTCTGATCACCAGTCAGGCCAATTATCCGCGGCTGGTCCAGTTAGGGGTGCGTTTCACCCGTTAATTGCTCCTCATCGGTGTTCTCCCCTGCAGTCCGGGCTGGGGCCGCGATTTCCGTCGCGGCCCCGATTTTTTAGTCAGCGTCCCTGCGATATCCTGTAACGCGATGTTGTTTCCCGTCACATTGATTCAGACGGGAGTTCTTCAAATCCCGCTGAATTAAGGAGAAATGGCTATGCCGCCAGCTGGAACCATTCAGCATCTTGTCGTGCTCATGATGGAAAACCGGTCGTTCGATCACATGTTCGGGTTCCTGAAGAGTGAGCAGTACCCGATCGAAGGTCTGACCGGGACGGAGAGCAACCCGGACGTGAACGGCGAGGATGTTTTCGTCTCGGCCGACGCGCGCTATTCGGGCGACTTTACTCCCGATCCCGGGCACCATTTTCCAAACGTAAACGTGCAGTTGTTCGGCAACGAAGAAGGGACGGGGCCTGTCACCATGAAGGGCTTCGTGCAGTCCTACGCGGCCATGGGCGGCAGCAATCTCACGCAGTCGCACAAGATCATGCGGTGTTACGCGCCGTCGAAGATCCCGATCCTCGCCACGCTGGCGCAACAGTATGCGGTCTGCGACCACTGGTTTTCGTCCATCCCTGGTCCGACTCTGCCCAATCGCGCCTACGCGCATGCGGCGACCTCGATCGGGCGGCTGGACATGGATCCGATCTGGTTCAACATGAGCAAGACGATTTATGAGCTGCTCGCCGAATCCGGTGTGTCGTCGAAGATTTTCTTCCATGACGCCACGGTGGCCATGACGTTCAAAAATCTGCTCAGCAACCAGAAGTTCTTCGGACAATTCGACGACTTTCTGGATGCCTGCAAGAACGGCAAACTTCCGGCTTACAGTTTTATCGAGCCCCGTTACAACGCCGACGACAAGAACAATCTGGCGGCCAACGATCAACATCCGGATCATGACGTGGCGGAGGGCGAAACGCTGATTCACGACGTTTATAACGCCCTGCGCAACAGCAAACTGTGGCAGAACACGGTCCTTCTGATTACTTACGACGAACACGGCGGACTGTACGATCACGTGACGCCGCCTTCGGCGCCGAATCCGGACGGAAAGAAATGCGCGAATCCGGATTTCGATTTCACCCGATTAGGCGTGCGGGTTCCGGCTGTGGTGGTTTCTCCGTGGATTCCCGCGGGCACGATCGATTCGACCCAATATGAGCACTCCTCGATCGCGGCTACGGCTCGCAAGTTGTTCCTGGGCACTGCCTGGCAGTCGCATTTTCTGACCGAGCGCGACCGGCAGGCCAATACGTTCGACGGGGTTCTTACGCTGGCGGCGCCGCGCACCGATCAGGTGAAATTCGATGCGCCGAAAAATCTGGCGGCGCTGGCGCGGGCGAATAACCCCGCGCTGGTGGCGGCGCGCACGGCGAGCCATGCGGCGTTGCCGCTTTCCGAGCTTCAACAGACGCTGGTCGCTCAGGCGAGTTTTGCCAACCAGACGATGCATCCGGATGTCAAAGCGACAACACCGACCGAGGCAGTCAAAACCGAAGCGCAGGCGGCAGCCTTCCACCAGCAGGTTGCGCCTCTGGTTGTGGAGCAGAAAACCCTGGCGGGCGGTGCGAAGTGAGGGTCGGTGTCCTTCTGTTGGCCCTGTGCGGCATGCTGACGGCGTCCCCGGGAATCGACAACGACTGGCCGGAGGCGGGCAAAATCTGCGCCCAGGTGGCCCATCCGGAGCCGAACAGCCCTCCCGAACCGCTGTGGAAGCGCACCACCGGATGCGCCATCAAGTTCTTCACGGCGCGGCCGCTGCATCTCACAATCAAGAGCATTGTTCCGGGCAGCGGCACGGGCGTGGGCCCCACTTTCGGCGCGGATTTTAACGCCGACCGGTGGCAGCGGCGACTCGTAGTGACCGAGGTAACCTCGCTGCGCGGCTTCTGGCTGGCGGAAAGTAAATTCCGCGCGACGCACCAGAAATTCGGCGCGAATAATTCCGCGCGCGACCGGTTCGCGGTGGATCTCTATGCCAACGCGCGGGACCTGCCGCGCATGGTGTTCTATGGCATCGGGCCTCACACGAGCACGACCAATCTGACCAACTTTCGCGAGCGGGACGTGCGGGCGGGCGCCGATGTGTTCAATCCGTTCTCCGCCTGGATGGCAGCCGGGGGCAGAGTAGAGAGCATCTGGCCGCGGGTGAGTGGAGTAACGGACGCGGGTCTTCGCTCCATCACTACTGCCTATACCGAGAGCACAGCGCCCGGGCTGGCAGCGCAACCGAACCTGATCCACTACGAGATCTTCGGGGAGCCCCGCCGGACTCACGGCAAGTTCCAGTTCGACTATAAAGCGTCTTTCAACGTTTATCAGGATCACAAGACCGGCCTGTATACGTTCCGGCGCTTCTACGTGGACGGCCATCACACGTTCCATCCGACGCACACCGAGGACGAAGATCTCACGATCCACGACCGCTTCTCGGCGAACTCGACGGGTAAGTCGAGTGTGGTGCCGTTTTACATGATGGAGACGCTGGGCGGGTCCGATATCAACGGCGAGCCTGCTCTCCGGGGTTTTTCCGACTATCGCTTCCGCGGCAATGATCTGGCGCTGATCCAGGTCGAATATAACCGCCGTGTGTGGGGGCCGCTCGGGCTGCTGGGTTTCTATGATGTGGGGCAGGTCGCCAACAGGGCCTCTGAGCTGAGCTTTGCGGAAATGCGGCACTCGGTCGGGTTCGGCGTCGGCATCTGGGCTGGCGGGAAAGTCTGGTTTAAAGCATCAGTGGGTCTGGGCAGTGGCGAGGGGCGGCACACTTATTTCGGTATCCCGTCGTTCTGAGGCAGGAGTCGACGGGCACCCCAGGCGAGTCCGGTGAGGATCAGGATCCACATCGTCAGGCGTGTAGCCCCGGCGAACCAGGCGGCGTCAAACACCGGCCATTCGAAGCGGAATTGACGCAGGTGGTCGTAGCGTTCGGCCATCCAGTGCCAGGCGGTGTGGGCCACCAGAGCCGAGAGGATGATGGTGCCCATGCGCTCCGCCACCACGAAGCGGAAGAGCAGGCCGAGAGCCGGAATCAGCAGCGCGAGCACGAGCAACTGCCCGAGTTCCACGCCCAGGTTGAACGAGAGCAGGGAAGTGAGCAGGTGCGACCCGGCGAATTGCAGCGTCTGCTGCAGGGCGAAAGAAAATCCGAAGCCGTGGATCAGGCCGAAGCCGAAGGCCATCAGCCAGCGGCGCTGCACGCTGCTGCCGCCCGCGATGTTTTCGAGCGCCATGTAGAGGATCGACACGGCGATCAGCGTTTCGATGAGCGGCGGGAACCAGAGCGCGTCCGGCGCGAGGTGAAACGCCGAGCCGATCAGAGTAATGGAGTGCGCAACCGTGAAGGCCGTTACCACTCCCACCAGCGGGCGGAAGCGGCGAAAAGGGATCACCAGGCACATCAGGAACAGCAGGTGGTCGGTGCCGTCCAGAATGTGTTCGAAGCCCAGGGCGACGAAGCGGCGGGCGGCCTGATACCAGCGCGGGTCCAGCATCACCAGGCCGGGGTCGCCCAGGAATTCGTAGGCGCGGACGTCGCCCCCAGGGGGCAGGAAGCGCAGCACGGTGACGGTGCGCGCGGCCAGGTGCTGCAGGTTGGGGCGGATGGAAAAGGCGGCGTGGTCCGAGGCGATGTCGAAGTCCAGCAGAACGTCGAAGAGCGCCTGGTTCCAGACCAGGTCCTGGCTGCTGTCGAGCGGCGGGGCATTCATGTGAGCGAGCGCCTGTTCCCACGACGCGAAGGAACGGTCCGAGGGTAGCGACACCTGCACGGCGGCAATGCGTGGCTTGCGCAGCAGCGTGTCGCCTTCGTAGAGCGTGACGAACTGCGCGATCCAGACAGTGGCCGCATCGGGCAGCAGCGGCAGCAGCTTTTCGACGTCCAGATAGCCGGGGCCGCGTTCCGGGAAAACCACGTCCCGCATGGCGCCCAAAGGCACGCGCAGCAGCAGGCGGAGATGGTGTCCTTCCGGTTTGAGGAAGACCTGAGCCGTGACGTCGGCGGGGATGTCGTGGGCGGCGGCGCGGGCGAAGCTCAGCAGGGCAAGAAGCAGCGCGTTGCGGAGGCAGTTCCCGCCGGTTTGCCCCGGCTGTTTCGCCGGGCGCGGATCGTGTATCATATCGGACGCTATATGAAGCGTACACACTATCTGGGCACGGCCCTGGTTGCGGGGATCGCGGCGCTCGCCGCCGGCTCGTCGATATTGCAGAAGATGGCGGCAGCGGAAGCCACGGGAATCAAGGCGCCCCGCTTCGAGGTGGATCCCATGTGGCCGAAGCCGCTGCCGAATCACTGGGTGATCGGCGCGGTGATTGGCGTGACGGCGGATTCGAACGACCACATCTGGATCATCCACCGGGAAGGCTCGCTGGAGGCCAAGGAACAGTACGCGACCATGAAGCCTCCGGCCGCGGAGTGCTGCGCGGCGGCGCCGCCCGTGCTGGAGTTCAATGAAGCGGGCGATCTGATCGGGTCCTGGGGCGGGCCAGGGCAGGGGTTTGACTGGCCATCCTCCAACCATGGCATCGACGTGGATTTCAAGGGAAATGTGTGGATCGGCGGGAATGGCGCGGGTGCGCAGGCGGCGCCGCTGCCGGGCGATGAAAGCAGGATGGGTGCGACGCGGTCGGTGCACGACAGCATGGTTCTGAAGTTCACGCAGCAGGGCAAGTTCCTGATGCAGATCGGCAAGCCGAACCAGAGCAAGGGCAGTAATGACGTGGAGAATCTGCGGCTGCCGGCGAAGACGCTGGTGGATCCGAAGACGAATGAATTGTATGTCGCGGATGGCTACGGGAACCGGCGCGTGATCGTGTATGACGCGGAGACGGGGAAGTACAAGCGGCACTGGGGCGCGTACGGGCATAAGCCCGATGACACGCAGTTGCCGCCGTATAATCCGAACGATCCGCCGGCGCAGCAGTTCCGCACGCCGGTGCATTGCGTGACGCTGGCCAACGACGGACTGCTGTATGTTTGCGACCGCGTGAACGATCGTATTCAGGTATTTAAGACCGACGGCACTTATGTGAAGGAGGTGTTTGTCGCGAAGAACACGATGGGCGATGGGGCGGCGTTCGATCTGGCGTTGTCGAAGGATCCGGAGCAGAAATTCTTGTATCTGGCGGACGGGTCGAACATGAAGATCCATGTGATCGACCGGCAGAGTTTGCAGGTGCTGACGACTTTCGGGGACGGCGGTCGGCAGCCGGGGCAGTTTTATGCCGTGCACAGCATCGCGACGGATTCGAAGGGGAATGTGTTTACGACGGAGACGTATCGCGGGCAGCGTGTGCAGAAGTTCTTGTATAAGGGTCTGGCGGCGGTGACGAAGAAGGATCAGGGCGTGGTTTGGCCGAAGGGGAAATAAAGGGAGCGCCCGAAAAGATGGGATCCGAAGGTAGAAACCGGAGTGATCCGTTCCGTCACGGGAACCGATATCGACGAGATGTTCGCGCTGGATGACGTCGCTTGCTGATGTGAATGTTCTGTTCGCCCTGGTGGCTGCAGGACATTCTGTGACTCCGGAAGGAGATGAACCAATCCGGTTAGAAGACCTTCCGGTACAAATCAGGAGAGCGCTCCAATGATCGTTGGCAACCCGAATGTGTTTGCGATCGAATCGGAGTTCACCAAAGCCTATGAGCGGCCCAGCTATCGTGCGCTTGGTTTTTTCGCGCTTCATTTCAGGAACTACTGCTACGGCTTACGAACGCCGGAAGCGACGATGTTGGCCTGCTCCTTCGATGCAGTCAACAGAAGGATCCAGCAGAGGGGGAGACACAAGGCGTCTTTCGCTGCAGAGTCTGACAGCGGAAAGCTCGCGGATGCCGTTGGGCTCGCTTTCTATGCTGACAGCGAAGGAGATAGTCAGTTTTACGGCCTGAAGCGGGAAAAGTTTTGTGATGTGATCAGCTCGAACGATCTTCTATGGGTTCCGGACGGCGACGAAGCGTTTGATGATGGCAGCTACGTGTTGCAGTTTGACCTCGCGGAGCAGGTCCGCGTTATTGCGTTCCAACGCGTAGAGGGAAATGTTCACGCCCCGGCGACTCTGCGCGATGTGTGGCTTCCATCCAACGATTTTTATGGTGTTCTCAAAGACTGGCGAGACGCCTTCGAAGCGGAATGGATTGCGGCACCTAAAATACCCCCTCCCGAGGAGGCGAGTTGAACCGGCGCACTTGTGTTGCCGAGGCGATTCAGGTCAGCCGGACGGAAACGCCCGTGGAGTTCCTGGACTATGCTCCGTTCGGGAGAGAATGGCGCTGGACTCCTTCCGGCTAACTTGCACCGGCAAAGAACGGAATGCCGAAACGGGCCTTGATTACTTCGCGGCGCGGTATGTATGGAATCGGTGCAGGCCGATACCCGACGCTGTCAATTCTGTACCAAACGACGGCCAGATCCGGGTTCCGGATACGTGCTCTATCGGTAAGCTTCTCGGCGGTTGCGCACGCGAACAATCTCTATCGAGTCGGCGCCGGCCTTTCGGAAGATCACGCGTCAGTCGCCTATGCGAAGGCGATATTGTGGCGGATCGAATCCGTGCAACTGTTTCACATCTCCGGCGTCGGTCCTGAGGAAGCGAGTAAGCGATTTCAGTAGTCCCAATGCTATGTCACGATCGATAGCCCGGACGTCGGCGCGGGCCTCAGCGGACCAGATTACCGCCTTAGCCATTCCTTCCGGGTTTCGCGATGCATGTTTCGTCAGGCATGTTGTCGAAGGCTTCCATCGTTAAGCCGAAATCGGCCAGGATTTCTTCCATCGGCACGCCGTGACCTGCGTCGAGCGAGGCGACTCCGGCCTGAATTGCGACAAAGTCTTCCGGCGTGACCGGTTCCTCGTCGAGTGCAGCCAGCACCAGCCTGCGGTCCAGGGGCGAGAGCATGGCTTCGAGCAGCCCATGAACAGCGGAGAGTTGCTCACCTTGCAGGCGGTCGATGTACGCATGCACATGGCGACGTTGTTCCGTGACGGTTTCGATACTTTCGAGAGTCATCTGCGTACTCCTTCCGGGTTGGGAGTTACATGAATAGTTTCCCACATGCTTCAGGGAAGGTTTTTGTCATCGGCACGTTACCTGAAAAACACACTCACGCCAGAAATTCCTTTTTAATACTCACCCCCAACCCCGGTCCCTGCGGCACCTGGAAGAAGCCGGCCTTATCCAGCACGGGCGCATTCTCAAAGATCGCGAACGGATGTTCGTAATTTCCGATCGGCTTATCGTTGAAAATCTCCAGATAAGGCGCGTTCGGCCAGGACGCGACCAGATGGAGGTCGCAGATGGTGCCCAGGCGGCTGTCACCCACATGGGGGATGCACAGCTTATTCATCGATTCGGCGATGACGGCGATCTTGCGCAGACGCGTGGGGCCTTCGATCATCACCTCCGGCTGGACAATGTCGAAACAGCCTCTCTCCAGATAATCGCGGAACTCGTGAATCCCATGATTCCCCTCGCCACCGGCCAGTTTCATTTCCACCAGGCGGTTGAGCGCGGCCAGGCCGTCGAGGTCGTAACGCTGCAGCGGTTCTTCAAGCCAATAAACGTTCATCCGCTGGTATTCTTTGGCCGTGGTGGCGGCGCGGGTGAAATCCCACGGCACCCCTTTTTCGGAAGCGTAATGAAGAGTGGCTTTGTTGCCGTCGCACATGATCACATAATCGTCGCCGACGGCTTTGCGGGCCAGTTCCACCAGCCGGATATCTTCCTTCAGCGTCGGAAACGAACTGCGGTATTTGATGGCCTGCCAGCCTTCCGCCCTGAGGTTCGTGGCCATCGCGGCGCGCTCTTCGGCGGTGGAAAGACGGAGCATGGAAGCGTACGGCGGCACCTTGTCCCGTCCGCCGCCCCAGAGCTTATAGAGGGGCTGATTGCAAGCCTTGCCGATGAGATCCCAGAGCGCGATTTCGACACCGGTAGACCCGCGCGGCACGGCACCGCGCAGATCGAATAGTCGTTCGGCGTGGAGGTCGACATCGAAGGGATCGGCCCCCACGAGGAGATTCCGAATGGCCGGGAGCATCGATTCGTCGGCGGGCGGGCCGATGCCGGCGAGGCCCTGATCCGACTGCACTTCCACAAACGCGCCCCCGCCAATGCGGATAGGGCGGGGATTGCCGAGCCAGTCGGGATAAGAGCCCAGGTCCTTCGCCGTCTTCAGCGGGATGTTGCGGATGCCGGTGATTTTGATTCGGGCGCCGCGCAGGCGGGGCACCGCGGCGACGGCGGGCAGAGCTTTCAGGAAATCGCGGCGGCGCATAAGGGCTCCTTTCAGGCCGGGAACAAGGCCTGTAACGGCTCGACGATATCACAGGTATCTGATCGCGAAGGGCCGGGAATAAGATGGTTGCACAAACATTCCAGGGAGAACTATGCCGTTCCACGTCGGGAACTTGTCCGAAGCGATTCGGGCCGCAAAGAACGAACTGCGGCGGGACCTGCCCGCCTATGCAGCGGTGTTTCAGGAAGTCGAGCGCGAGATGCGAGACAAGGTCGCGCGGATCGTGAAGGAGCGCGAGGCCGGCGAAGCCGTCATTCCGGTGGTGGCGTACGCCGACATCGCAACCGGGGCGGTTTCGGCCGAGATGATCGCGAAGATCAGGGAGCGTGGCGCGTGCGTGATCCGCAGGACCTTCGAGCCGGAACAGGCGCGCGCCTGGGATGACGAGATCGCCCGGTATGTGGAAGAGAACGGGCTGGATGCGAAACTCGCTAACGCGGCCGAAGACGAGTATTTCGGCAATCTGTCCATGGCCAGGCCGCAGATCTACGGCATCTACTGGTCGCGCCCCCAGGTGCTGGCCAGGCAGGCGGAGTCGCTGACGCGGGTCCGGCAATTTCTGAACGGGTTGTGGCTGTCGGAGAGCGAGGGCGTGCGTCACTTCGACCCGGAACAGACGCCGGTGTACGCGGACCGGATTCGCCGACGCCCGCCGGGATCGGCATCGCTGGGGCTTTCACCGCATGTGGACGGCGGGTCGGCGGAACGGTGGCTGGAGCCGAATTTCCGCAAGGTTTATCGGCACGTCTTTTCAGGCGACTGGCGGCGCTACAACGCTTTCGATGCGGCCTGGCGCACGCAGGTGGAGGAGTTCCCGTCGCCGGCGGTTTGCTCGATGTTTCGCACGTTTCAGGGCTGGACGGCTCTCACCCGGCAGGGCAAGGGGGACGGCACCCTGCAACTGATCCCCATCGCCAACAGCATGGTTTACATGCTTCTGCGGGCGCTGCAGGACGATGTGCCGGAGACCGAACTCTGCGGCGCGCAACCGGGGCGGGCGCTCTCCGTGAAGCCGGAATGGCATGCCGCGCTGCTCGACGGACTCACCTCGATTCCGCTGATGGAACCGGGCGACACGGTCTTCTGGCATTCCGACGTGGTGCATGCCGTGGAGAACGAGCACCAGGGCAGCGGCTACAGCAACGTGATGTATATCGGCGCCACGGTGGGCTGTGAGAAGAACAGCGCGTATCTGGCGCGGCAGGCGCCAACTTTTCTGGAGGGCGGGACGCCGCCCGATTTCGCGCCGGACGACTTCGAAGTGGATTTCCGCGGGCGCGGCACGGAGGCGGATCTCACGCCGCTGGGCCGCAGTCAATTGGGACTCGCGACTGCTCTTGAGGCGGGAAAATGATGCGAATTCTGCTGGTCTTGTTGACCGCGCTGTCGCTTTTCGCGGCGCCGAAAACACTCGATGTCCGTCTGATCGATGTGGAAGGCGGCAAGGCGTTGCTCGTCATGACCCCCGCCGGCGAATCCCTGCTGATCGATGCGGGCTGGCCGGCCGGCAATTCGCGGGAAGCCTCGACGGACCGCATTGTGGAGGATCTCAAGGCCGCGGGACTGCGCCAGCTCGACTACCTGCTGATCTCCCACTATGATCTCGACCATCTGGGCGACGTTCCGCGTCTGGTAGCCAGGTTCCCGGTTAAGCACCTGGTGGACCACGGCCCTTATACGGGCGACAATGCCGCGACGCAACAGCGCTACGGAGCCTATGCTCGGCTTTATGAGAGGATCCCGCATATCGCAGTGAAAGCCGGCGATAAACTGCCGCTTCAGGGGCTGGATGCGCTGGTAGTAACCGCGGCGGGCAAGGTGATCACGGCACCCGTGAATGGCGGCGGCGCGGCGAATCCTTCCTGCGCGGCCAATCCGCGACAGGCCGAACTGCCGACCGATAAGGAAGACAACAATTCCGTGGGAATTCTGTTTACTCTCGGAAAATTCCGCATGCTGGATCTGGCGGACCTGGAGGCGTACAAAAACTATGAACTGGCCTGTCCGAATAACCTCGTCGGCACCGTTGATGTGCTCCAGGTGAATGTTCATGGCCAGTTCAAAGGCATGTCGCCGGAACTGGTGAACGCTCTGCATCCGCGCGTCGCGATGATGGGCAACGGGGCGAAGAAGGGCGGCGATGCGCCCACCTGGCCGCTGCTGCGAAAGACCCCGGATCTCGAAGACATCTGGCAATCGCATTTTTCCGTGAATGGCGGCAGGGAGAATAATCCTCCGGAGGATTTCATCGCGAATCTTGAGCCCGATGACCACTGGAAGACGCTTCAGCTTTCCGCCTCGCCGGACGGCACGTTCACGGTGACCAACGGGCGCAATGGCTTCCATAAGACTTACAAGCCAGGGGAATTTCGATGAGACGGTCCGCCACCCGCAGAATGGCGCTTCAGAGTCTTGCCGCATTCGTGGCCGGGTCGCCGCTTCTGGAGACTCCGCTCCTCGAAGCCCAGCAGGATCCGGTGCGCGATCAAAGCCGCATCAAAGCCCTGCGCGAACTCGAATCCACCTTCGATTTCGAGCCCGTCGCCTTCGCGAAACTGGTGCGCTCCGTTTATGACTACACGGCGTATGGCAGCGGTGGTGAGTTCACCATGCGCCGCAACCGGCAAGCCTTCGAATGGGCCGATCTGATTCCGGCCGCGACGCCCGCCAGCGGTACCGTGCAGACCGCGACGACAGTGCTGGGAACCGAGATGCAATACCCGATCTTCGTCTCGCCGACCGCCACGCAGGGTCAACTCCATCCGGATGGCGAGACCGCCATGCGCAAAGGGGCGACGGCGGCGTCGAACACGCCCATGATCGTCAGCAATAATTCGACCCTGCCATTCGCGAAGGTGGCGGCCGGGCCGGGTTCGCCGCTGTGGGTGCAACTCTATCCCAAGCAGGCGATGGACGATAACAAGAGTTACCTGGAACCGGCCATCGCAGCCGGCGCCCGGGCCGTGGTGGTGACCGTGGATCAACAGGCCCCGGTGTATGAGCGGGCGCTGCGTGGACGTAACCTCACCGCGGGCGGGCGCGGTGGTGGGCGAGGCGGTGTGGTGTCCGTCGCGGCGAGTAATCCGTACCGCCTTCCCATGTACCGGCTCTGGTACGAATGGAGGTTTTTCGATGAAATCCGGACGTTTGTGAAAGTGCCGATTCTGGCGAAAGGGATCCTGACCGCCGAAGACGCGCTGCTTTGTCTGGACCACGGCGTGGACGCCATCTATGTGTCGAACCACGGCGGACGCTCGCTCGACTACAGCCCTTCCACATTCGAGGTTTTGCCGGAGATTGTGGACGCCGTTCGCGGGCGCGTCCCGGTCGTGTTCGATGGCGGCATACGGCGCGGCGCGGACATCCTCAAGGCTTTGGCTCTCGGCGCTAATGCCGTGTGTATCGGCCGGGCGGTGCGGTGGGGCCTGGCGGCTTACGGAGCGGAAGGTGTGCAGAAGGTTCTCGAAATCCTGCAGGCGGAGTTGAAGCTGGCGATGCTGCAGACGGGTCGAACAACGCTGGCCGCGGTGGACCGGAAAATGGAACGGGTGCATTTCCAATGAGACGTCGCGGCTTTTTTGAACCGCTGCAGTTGAAAGTCATCGCGGGAAGCGGCAAAGTGCCTCCTCTGGCCGATCTGTTGCAGGCGCTGGATTTCGAATCCGCCGCAGAGGCCAAACTGGATCCGGCGCTGTTTGCGGAGATCGCGGGCGGCGACCGAAGCGCTCTGGAGCGGATCACGTTCCGTCCGCGCATGATGGTCAACACGACCGGTCTCGATCTGACCTCGGAGTTGCTGGGGGCGAAGCTGTTCGCGCCCATCTTCGCGGGTCCGATGGGGAATCTGAAGCGGTTTCATCCGGAAGGCGAAGTGGCGGCGGCGCGCGGCGCTTCCGCGGCGAAGGCGCCTTTCGTTCTCTCGGCCGATTCGGATTGTTCGATTCAGGAAGTAGCGGCGGCGCTGAAGAGTCCCTGGTGGTACCAGGTTTATGCGAACGCCGCGCCGGTTGCCGCGAAGGAGAAAATCCGCCAGGCGAGCGAGGCGGGGGCGAAGGCGCTGGTGATTACGGCGACCGGTCCCGTTCGGGAGTGGGCAGCTGTGGAGGCGCTGCGGAAGGGCATGAAACTGCCGGTGGTGCTGAAGGGCGTTGTGTCCGCCGCGGAGGCGAAAGCGGCGCTGGAGCACGGGGTCCAGGGAATCGTGGTTTCGCGTCCGGCCAGGCCTGGGGCCGCGGGACTGGCGTCCCCGATGGAATCGCTGGCCAGTGTGGTCGATACGGTTGCCGGACGTGTGCCGGTGCTGATCGACGGCGGCTTCCGGCGCGGTGGCGATGTTTTGAAAGCGCTGGCGACCGGCGCCAGCGCGGTGCTGCTGGGGCGTCCGGTCGTATGGGCGCTGAGCGCCTACGGCGCGGAGGGCGTGCAGAGCATGCTGGAGACCACGCAGACCGATCTTGCGCGCGACATGGCGATGTGCGGCAAGGTCAATTTGAAGGCACTGGACCGGACTGTAATCCGGGTGCACAAAGCATGAACAATGCTTCTCTCACTTCGACTGCAGTGCCAGGCTCTTCAGCGCGAGACCCCTGGCGACTGACGTAAACTCGTTGCCGGCACGGATGCGGTCCTTTCCGAACCTGGATTCGAAAATCCGGCGAACGGCGGGAACGAACGAAGTCCCTCCCGTGAGAAACACCATATCGACCTCGTCGGGGCTGACCGAGGACGATGCGAGAAGGCCATCCACGCAGTCTTCGATTTGTCGTAACTCCTCGTCGATCCAGCTTTCGAAATCGTCGCGGCGCACCAGTTCATCCAGACCGACATAACCGTCGGAAAAGACGAAGCGCGCGGTCTCCTGTTCCGAGAGATCGCATTTCACTTTTTGGACAGCGCGGTGCAGTTCGTAGCCGAGATCTTCCTGAATGAGGTGAATCAACGCTTCGATGCGATCCGGCTCGAAGGCATGGCCGCGCACGCTGCGCAGCATAGTGAGAGTTTCCTTGGCCTTCAGAAACGAAAGATGGTGCCAGTGTTCGAGTTTCGAATACACCCAGCCAGGCACGGGCAGCACCTTTTCCATGGAGCGCATATCGGTGCCAGCGCCGAGGGCAGGCGAGACCAGATGTCGCACGATCTTCGAGTCGAAGGCGTCACCGGCGAGACCCACTCCGGCGTTGCCGATGAGATCCTCGGGAGTACGGCCCCGCTTCAGAACGGCCGGCCCGACCTGCACCAGCGAGAAGTCGCTGGTGCCGCCGCCGAAGTCGCCGATGAGGATGAGTTCATTGTGGTCCAGCCGGGACTCGTAGAAATGCGCGGCGGCCACCGGCTCCATCTCGAACTGCACGGAGTCGAAACCGGCAATCCGAAACGCCTCGGTGAGGCGCCCTTCGGCGAACATGTTGTGGTACTCGCGCTCGGCGCCCACAAAGTGCACGGGGCGCCCGACCACGGCGGTGCGGACTTCCTGGCCGAAATGCCGTTCGGCCTTCTCGCGCAGGTCACGCAGAATGCGCGCGATCAGTTCTTCGAGTGTGCGGCGGCGGCCAAACACCTCCGTGCTGCGGAGGCTTTCACTGGTAAGGAAAGACTTCAGCGACTGGATCAGGCGGCCTTTCGGATCGGCCGCAAGGTAGCGCTCAATGCCCTCCGGACCGCTCCAGGATTGCACCGTTTTCACGCCGCGTTCAAGCACCTGTTCGAGATAAAGCAGAGACCGATAGGCCTCGGTAAGCCCCGCGCCCGCCGCGAAACGGACCATCTCGACGGCGCCAGAAACATCGGCCCGCGCAATGGAACTGTTCGTAGTGCCGAAATCGATGCCGAATGCCGGTTGAGGAGGATTCGTCAAAACCTATTTACGCAGCGCTTTCAGTTCGCGGCCGCCCTGCAGGATGGTGAGGTGCGTGACGGCGCCCTGCGCGTCACGGGAGAAATCCATCTGCGCGTCGACCACTTTCAGGAAAAAGCGCGTCTCACTTTCCGCGAAAAGCGGAAACTTCGGCTGGCCGGTAATCTGTGTCATCAGAGCCCCACCTTCCAGAGTAATCGCGACGGTCACGTTGGGCGCCAGTTCGTAGTTGCCGACGTACCGGTTGAGAATGGCCGGTGAGACCGTGATTTCCTTGCGGGCCGGGGGCAGTTCGGCCTGATCGCTGACGCGTGCGGCTTCCTGATCGCGGCCGCCCTGGTGGAGGATCAGGGCTTTGACCCTGCCTTCGGTCGTGCCGACGAACTCGATTTGCGCGTCCACCACTTTGAGGAAAAAGGTGGTGGGAGATTCCGGGAATATCGGGTAGGAAGCCTGCGGGCCGAGCTTTTCCGAAAGTTGATTCCCTTCCCGCGTGATCAGCATATTGACGCCGGGCGCCAACTGGTAGGTGCCCACGTAACGCTGCAGCGCCTGCGCGTCGAGCGTGATCTCTTTGTGTTCCGACGAGAGTTTTACCGTGTCGCCGTGCGCGACGCCGGCCAGCTTTTTCGCGATCGCTCCCGGAGCCGTTCCGTTGACGTTGGAAAGCACCACCACCACGAGTTTGTCTTCCGGGAAGTACTCGAGCTCGGTGTTGAAGCCTTCGATGCCGCCGCCGTGCGAGATGATTTTGCGCCCGCTGGCGGTCTCCACGGCGAGGCCGAACGCGTAGTTGTCCTTGAACGGCTTCGTCATTTTTTCGAGTGAGGCGGGCTGCAGCAGTTTGCCGCCAAAGAGGCCCTGTTCCCACTTCAGCAAGTCGCCGGTAGTGGAGTACAGCGCGCCGGCGGCGTGCGGAATGCTCATGTGGATGAAGCCGGCATGTTGGAAGCCGTCCGGCTGGTGCACATAGCCCTCGGCGCGCCGGGCAACGATGGCGGTGTTGGAATCCATGCCGGTATCGGCCATGCCGAGCGGCGTGAAGATATTCTCCCGTACAAACTTCTCGTATGCGCCGCCCGTGATTTTTTCGATGAGATAACCGAGCAGCAGGTAGCCGGAGTTGCTGTAGCTCCACTTCGAGCCGGGTTCGAAATCGAGAGGCTTGTCGCGGAAGCGCGCCACCAGTTCGGCGGGCGTGGCGGCGAACGGTTCCAGCTTCGCGTAATCGGGGAAGCTGGTGAAGTTCGGCAGGCCGGCGGTGTGGGTGAGCAGGTGAAAGATCGTGATCTTGTCCCAGGCCGCGGGAGCGTCCGGCAGGTACTTCTTCACGGGATCGTTCACGCTGAGTTTGCCGCGTTCTTCGAGCAGCAGGATCGACGCGGCGGTGAACTGTTTGGTCAGCGAACCCAGGCGAAATTTGGTCTCCGGCGTATTCGAAACGTTCCATTCCAGATTGGCCGAGCCGTAGCCTTTACTGAGGAGCACCTGGCCGCCGCGAGCCACCAGAACCGTGCCCATGAACTCCTGTTTTGCGGTGTATTCCTGGACCACTTGGTCCATCCTTTCGGACTGGCCAAAGCAGGTTCCGGACAGCAGAAAGACGGAGAGGAAGGAACGAAAACGCATGATCCTGTATAGCAGTTTTCGGGGCTGCGGGCCAGGCGGTCTGTTAGCCTGGTAGGTCCGGATGATTTCTTTTTCCAATATCAACAAGCAGTACGGCAAGCAACTGGTTTTCGTGGATGCGTCTTTCCAGCTGAATCCCGGCGAGAAGGTGGGTCTGGTGGGCCCGAACGGCGCGGGCAAGACCACGCTGTTCCGCATGGTGGTGGGCGAGGAGAGCCCGGACGACGGCGAAGTCTCCGTGCCAAAAAAGCTGACGATCGGCTATTTCCGGCAGGATGTGGAGGAGATGCAGGGCCGGTCCGTGCTGGATGAGGCCATCGCCGGCAGCGGGCGCGCGGGCGATCTGCACCACGAACTGGAAGCGCTTCAGAACGCCATGGAAGACCCCGCGCAGGCGGACGACATGGACCGCATTCTGGAGCGTTTCGGCGAGGTGCAGGAAGAGTATGAGCATCTGGGCGGCTACACGCTCGAAGCGCAGGCGCGCGAAGTGCTGCTCGGGCTCGGCTTCCATGAAGAGCAGATCGATGGCGACGTGGGCGCGCTTTCGGGCGGCTGGAAGATGCGCGTGGCGCTGGCGCGGGTCCTGCTTGGCCGGCCTGACGTGCTGCTGATGGACGAACCGACCAACCACCTGGATCTGGAGTCGATCATCTGGCTGGAGCAGTTTCTGCGCGGCTACCAGGGGTCGCTGCTGATGACGTCGCACGATCGCGAGTTCATGAACCGGCTGGTGACGAAGATCGCGGAGATCGATGGCGGCGAAATCATCAGCTACTCGGGCAATTACGATTTCTACGAGCGCGAGCGCACCATCCGCGAAACCAACCAGCAGGCTGCGTTCGCGCGGCAGCAATCGATGCTGGCGAAGGAGCAGCGCTTCATCGAGCGCTTCAAGACCCATGCCGCCAAGGCGGCGCAGGTGCAGAGCCGAATCAAGGCACTGGATAAGATCGACAAGATCGAGTTGCCGAAGAAGCGGCAGATCGTGAAATTCGATTTCCGCATTCCGCCCCGCTCCGGCGATCAGGTGGCGGTGATGGAAGACCTGCACAAGAGCTACGGCTCGCGCGTGATTTACGCGGGCTTCAGCCTGACCGTGCGGCGCGGCGAGCGCTGGGCGGTGATGGGCCGCAACGGGGCGGGGAAGAGTACGCTGCTGAAGATGATTGCGGGCGCCACGGTGCCGGATTCGGGAAGCGTGCGGCTGGGCGCGAGCCTGACGATGGGCTATTTCGCGCAGCAGTCGCTCGACGTGCTGAATCCGGACCTCACGGTGATTGAACAGTTGCAGAACGATTTTCCGCAGGACGGGCTGGGCTCGCTGCGGTCGCTGGCGGGCGCGTTTCAGTTTTCCGGCGACGATGTGGACAAAAAAATCCGGTCGCTTTCCGGAGGTGAGAAGAGCCGCCTGGCGATGGCGCGGATGCTCTACAACCCGCCGAATTTCCTCGTGCTCGACGAGCCGACGAACCACCTGGATCTGGCCACCAAAGAGATGCTGGTGGAGAAGCTGAAGGATTTCGAAGGCACCATGATCTTCGTGTCGCACGACCGTATGTTCCTGCGCGGGCTGGGGTCGAGAGTGCTGGAACTGGGCGGAGAGAGCGGCAAGGAGCGGATGCCGCGCGTGTATCCGGGCTCCTACGTGGAGTACGTGCAGGCGCTGGGGCATGAGGCGCCGGGGATCCACACCTAAGGGGTTCCAAAACCGGCTGCTATAATGAGATTTCCCCAAAAACCACTTTTCCTGTGATCTCTGTAAATAACGTAAGCATGCGCTACGGCGCCAAGATTCTGTTCGAGGACGTCGGCGTGGTCTTCCAGCGCGGCCGGCGCTACGGTTTGACCGGGCCGAACGGCTCCGGCAAGTCCACGTTCATGAAGGTGTTAACCGGCGAACTGGACGCGCAGAAGGGCAATGTGGTGCGCCCCAAGCGGGTGGGCGTGCTGAGTCAGGATCAGTACGCTTTTGACGCGTTTCGTGTTATCGACACCGTCATCATGGGCAACCGCAGTCTGTGGGCGGCTCTCGAAGAGCGCGATCGCCTGTATTCCAAGCCGGACCTGACGGACGACGAGGGCATGCGCCTCGGCGAACTGGAAGGCGTTGTGGCCGAGAACGACGGCTACACGGCGGAGAGCGACGCGGCCATCCTCCTCGACGGTTTGGACATTCCCGAGAGCCTGCACGAGCGCATGATGAGCGAACTGCAGGGCGGCGAGAAGGTGCGCGTGCTGCTGGCGCAGGCTTTGTTCGGCGGGCCGGACGCGCTGCTGCTGGACGAACCGACGAACTCGCTCGATCTGGAATCCATTCATTGGCTCCAGGATTTTCTGAACCGCTATCAGGGCACGCTGATCGTGATCTCGCACGATCGCCACTTCCTGAACAGCGTGACCACGCACACCGCGGATATCGATTACCAGACGATCATCATCTATACCGGCGGTTATGACGACATGGTGATGGCGAAGACGCAGATCCGTTCGCGTCTGGAATCGCAGAACGCGCAGCGCGAGAAGAAGATCGAGCAGCTGAACGAGTTCATCGCGCGGTTTTCGGCAGGTACGCGGTCGAGCCAGGTGATGTCGCGCAAGAAGGAAGTGGAGCGGCTGCAGACCAGCGATCTGGCGCGGAGCAACATCGCACGCCCGTTCATTCGTTTCGAGATGAAGCGGCCTTCGGGGCGGCACGCGCTCGAAGTGAAGGGGATCTCGAAGAGCTATCCGGAAGTGGAAGTCATTAAGAACTTCACCGTGAGCATTTCGCGCGGCGAGAAGGTCGGCATCATCGGCCGCAACGGCGCGGGCAAGACGACCATGCTGCGGTCGCTGCTGACCGGCATGCCGGGGGCGGACTTCGACCCGTTCACGATCGATGGCGGCACGGTGGAGTGGGGCCATGAGGTTCAGATCGGGTACTTTCCGCAGGACCCGCGGGCGACGATTCAGAGTAATCTGACGCTGCTCGACTGGCTGCAGCAGTGGGATCCGCAGGCGGGCGTGGAAGAACTGCGCGGCGTGCTGGGGCAGATGCTGTTCGCGCGCGACGAAGCGCTGAAGCCGACGCAGGCGATGTCGGGCGGCGAAGTGGCGCGGCTGATGTTCTGTAAGCTGATGCTGCAGAAGCCGAATGTGCTGGTGTTCGACGAACCGACCAACCACCTGGATCTGGAATCGATCAACGCGCTGAATATCGCGCTGCAGAAGTTCGACGGGACGCTGTTTCTGGTGACGCACGATCACGATCTGCTGGAAGAGACGGCGACGCGGATCTGGCATATCGACGACAACGGGCTGGAAGATTTCCGCGGGAATTACGAGGAATATCAGACGGCTTTGGCGGCGAAGGGGTAGCAGGAGCCCGTTCGCAGCCGTTGCAGACTCGGAGCATGGCTGAGCTTCAGCGGGTAACTGCAATTATTGAGCGCGAAGAGGACGGGTACGTTTCTCTTTGTCCGGAGTTCGATATTGCGAGCCAGGACTCGTCTGTTGAAGAAGCAAAGGCGAACCTCCTTGAAGCGCTGACGCTTTTCTTTGAGACTGCGGATCCGTCCGAAGTGACTCGCCGGTACCACGGCGATACGAGTGCCCAGCGTGGGGTGCTTGTTGCATGACGAACAACCGCGCCTCCGCACGACTTCCGGATTTTGTTGTCATCAAGGGTGGGTGGATAATAGCCCGATCCGCCCCAGGATTCCTTTTACAATGATGTCTAATTGCGAATTCTCTTCGTAATTCGCAGGAGCAACGAAATCCACACGATTCTCCGATATCAGCTTGTGTATCTTGTCGAGGTCCCGGGCGTCTCTTTGCTCATCGTAGACGGCGACTGAATGGCCTCCTTGGTAGGTCAACATCTTCATAGCTGGAATGTCCGTTTCTCCATCGCCCAGGAAAATCATTCTCCTGAACGGGACAGGGCGCGAACTTTCCGGCATGTATTGATTAATCGCCGTATTGTCCCAATGATTTTCGACTCCTTTATTGATTCGAAACAGATATTGAGTCTTGGTTGTATAGTTTATGCCGACGCCTGGCCATGCGGCCTCATCATTGTGGTAGATGAACTTGGAAGCGAAGATTTTGTAGAAAGCGTCCTCAATCGGGCAGCCACGAATCATCTCTTCAATTCCCGAGGAAATAATGTAGTGCTGCAGTTCAAGTCCGCGCTCCCGGGCGAATCTGTTCATTCTTGAGAACCATGATTTTCCTTCAAGGCCGGGAAACAGTTGAGCATCGCGACCGTGACCCCGAAGCATGTCCTTTGAGACCGCATGCCCCGCCTCCCTGGCCTTTTCAAGCATCAGGTGCATGTAGACGAGAATCTCGTCTGCATCCTCTCTGTTCGTTCGATCCTTGACTTCTTTCCAGAAGTCCTGCCGTGACACTCGCATTTTCGGAATAAAGCTGCATTCCTGGAGGTTTCCACGTGCGAGCGTGCCGTCAAAGTCGTATATCAGGGCCGTTCTCTTCAGATCGTCCGAAGGTTCTGACATAATCGCGGTTCTAGTCCATTTAAATACGGGTTCAAGAGGGAAAACTGTGGGTGAATGGAGTCCCAGCGCCCCTATGAGCAGGGCTCACCGAACGGTTACAAAATCAGGCCGAGGGGAGTTCGTCCTCGAGCGCCCCGAGCTTTGCTTTCAGGGTCCACCATTCGCAAGTTCCGGTGTTTCGGAACATGCAATGCGTCGGATCATCGCACCCGTACGACTTCGCGCAGCGTTTTGACTTTAGCGGCCCACCCAGGAGTAGTTCGACGATTTGAAGGTGTACCTCACGGATCGACAACGACCCGTTGACCGGGTAGATATTTGGACCGTTTAATTGGTTGAAAATCGACCTGGCGTCCGCCAAACTTTTTCGGTCCTCAAAATGGTTGGGCTCTTCTCCCCTGTCATTCGCTATGCGGTGTATTCCGACGACAGGATCAACATCCAAAATGAAAACTGCGTCAGGAACGGGAAAGCGGGATTCCATTTCATTCCTGACCTTGGAGCTGTCTGCGCCGCGCGCGCCCTGGTATGCGATCGTCGAATAGAAGTACCGGTCCAGTATGACAATCGCGCCATCTTCGAGGCCGGGTTGGATCACCCGCTCGACGTGCTCGGTCCGGTCTTTCACAAAGGTGGCTAGTTCTTCTTCCAGCGAGAGGCGGCCTGTCTGAGCCGACTTGCGGAGGATGCTTCCCCACTGGCCGTCCGTTGGCTCTTTCGAAGAGACTACGGTCTCGCCAGCGAGTTTTAAGACCTGCTGGAGTTTCCTCACCTGAGTCGTTTTCCCGGCTCCGTCGATACCTTCCACAGCAAGAAGGATTCCACGCTCTGAAGTAGGCTTAGCCACTGGACAATCCTAAATCAAAACGCCAAAACGCTGCTCGCGGAGAATGCTTTATCAACAGGATTCGCGCTCGGGATTTCGCCCAATTGCCCAACTCGGCGCAGCTCACATAAATCTGTGGACAACAGCCTGTGGAAAAGTCGAAGTAACGTTTCGGGCGTAACATGTTTCGACACCATCATATCCCGTCTCGCTGTGCCGCGTCCTGAGTTGGCAGGTTTGTGGCGGCGCGACCGGCGCCGCATGTCTTCAATGAAGCACTATGTTCGTGCCGCTGCGGGAAGACTCTAATCACTTGTTGCGTTCGTGCTACGACGATTCACTCTACTCCCCGCCCCGTCCCGAAGCGCTCAGCTTATAAAGCCCGTCCAGCTCTTCCCGGAAATTCTCCATCACCTGTTTCCGGCGCACCTTCATGGTCGCGGTCACTTCCCCGTTCTCAATCGAAAGCTCCCGGTGCAGCACCCGGAACCGCTTCACCTGCTCGAACGGCGCCAGCTGTTTATTCACGCGGTTCACAATCGCCTGCACTTCCGCGGTCACCTGCGGCGCCTCGTGCAGCGGCACGCCAGCTTCCTTCGCGCCGGGCAGCGTCTCCGCCACGTTCGGGTGAATCGTAAACAGCGCGACCAGATGCGGCAGGCGGTCGCCGGCCAGCAGCACCTGATTGATCAGCGGCTCGAACTTATACAGCGCCTCCACGCGGGCGGGGAAGATCTTCTTGCCGTTCGACGCAACAATCAGTTCCTTCTTGCGCCCCGTGATGCAAATGTAGCCGTCCGGATCGATGCTCGCGATATCGCCGGTGTGCAGCCAGCCATCGCGCAGCACCTCGGCGGTCGTCTCGGGATCCTTGTAATAGCCCACCGCGAGGCAGGGGCTCTTAATCAGTAACTCGCCTTCCTCACTCAGCCGGACCTGCACACCGCTCAGCACCTTGCCGATGCTGCCTGGACGAGGGGCATCCAGGGGATTGATCGATGCCACGCCGCCTTCGGTGAGCCCGTAAGCCTCGATGAGCGGCACGCCGATCGCATCGTAAAACTCCATCAAATCCGCGCCGAGCGGCGCCGCGCCGGAGACCGCCAGTTTCAAACGCCCGCCCAGCCGTTCCCGAATCTTCGAAAAGACCACCCGGTTCGCAAGTTGCAGCGGCCAGCGGATGCGCCACGGCACGGGCTTGCCGGCGTGTTTGTATTTCGCCGCGCCCAAGCCCAACCCCAGAGCCGCATAAAACGCCTTCTGCGCCAGTGCGGGCTTCTTCAGCACTTCCGCCCGAATGCTGGTGTACATGCGCTCCCAGACACGCGGCGGCGCGAGGAAGAAGGTGGGACGGACGGTCTTGATCTCGCCCGGCAGTTTCGCCAGACTTTCCGCGAATGACACCGCCGTGCCGGTGCGGATCGGAAGCAGTTCCACGCCAAGCCGCTGCGCAATATGGGCGGAGGGCAGGAACGCCACCGTAATATCCTGCTCGCAGAGCGGGACCACCGCCGGCGCCATGTTGACATTGGCGGCCAGCGCTCCGTGCGTGACCATCACCATCTTCGGCTCGCCCGTAGCCCCGGACGTCAGATAGAGGATGGCGTTGTCGTGCGCCTGCACCTCGGCGGCGTAGCGCCCGTGCTGCCGCAACTGCGCAAGCGTCAACACACCCTCGGCCTGGCCTGTCATCAGAATGATCCTGTCAACCGGCGCGCCCTTCAGCTTCGCCAGCATCTTCGGATCTTCCACGAACAAGGCCTTCGCGTCGGCGTTCGCGATGGTCTTTATCAGCTCATCGGGCGGGTAACTGGGGTAGAGCGCGCCGGAGACCGAGCCGTTCATCAGAATGCCCTGGTCCACCAGATAGAACTCCGCGCGGGTCTCCGAACAGACCGCAATGTGGTCGCCGTGGCCGAGACCCAGGGCGCGCAGCCCGGCGGCAATCTCTTCCGCGGCTTCCAGGTACTGATTCCAGGTCCAGGTCTGGACCCCTTTGCCGCGCGGCTGCCGCAGCGCCATTCGTTCGCCGTGCAGGGTGGCGGCATTGCGAAGCAGTTGCGGGACAGTGGTGGCGGGGGTCATGGGTTTCCTGAGAGAGCGTAACTAGTTTATGATGTGTTCCCCGGTCATCGCGGCAACCTGCTCCTGCAGCAGTTCATTCAGCCGGCCGCGATCGTGCAGTTTCATGCCGGTGGTCGGGATGGGGTCGCCTACGTACAGCTTCACGGTGACGGGCCGGACCATGCAGGAGTGCATGGGCAGCGCTTTACGCGTATCCACCAGGCCGATGGGCACGGCGGGGACGCCGGCCTTAATCGCAATATACGCGGCGCCTTCTTTGAAGGGCCGCATCTGCACTTCCGAGCGCCCCCCTTCGGGAAACAGCAGCACGGACAAGCCCTTTTCGGCGATAATGCGTGCCCCTTCCGACATGGAGCGGATGGACGCGCGGGGATCGTCCCGCACCACCGGCAGGTGGCCTGCGCGGCGCAGATGCCAGCCCATGAACGGAACGGAGAAAAGGCCCTGTTTGGCGAAAAAGCGGAACTGCAGCGGAATCGAGCTCAGGATCGTCGGAGTATCGAAGTAGCTGGCGTGGTTGGCGACAAGGACATAGCTGGCGCCACTGTCCAGTTTTTCGATCCCGTGGACCTCACAGCGTACGAAGCCCAGGGCGAGCAGCATGCGGCCCCAGAGGCGTGCCACTTTGTGCTGCGTGATGCCGGCGCGGTCCCAAAGAGAGCAGATCAACGAGATGGACGCCATGACAATGGTGGCGAGAATAATGGCGGGAGCGGAGAAGAGAAGCGAGCGCAGTTTCGACACGTGAGGTCTGATTCTCTATTATCAACGCCACCCCTTTCCGGAAGCATCGATTCCTGTAAACTAGGTGAGGGGAGTAAGGACGCCATCATGAAGAAATCTCAACATTTAGCCATCGCATGCACCCTGTTGTTCGGGTCGGTTTCGATGTTTGCCCAGAAGAAAGGCGACGCCGCCAAGGGCAAAGAAGTTTTCGAGCAGTGCTCCGTTTGTCATAATGCCGACAGCACCGAGAAGAAGATGGGTCCGGGGCTGAAAGGCATGTTCAAGAAGGGCAAGCTGGAGTCTAACGGAAAGCCCGCGAACGACGCCAATGTCCTGCAAAAGATCAATGAAGGCGGCAACGGCATGCCGGCCTATAAAGACATGCTCAAGGACGACGAAAAAGCCAACCTGATGGCGTACCTCAAAACTCTGTAAACATAGCTGAAAAGTAAAAAGCGCGCCGGAGACTCACGGGTCTCCGGCGCGCTTTTAGTTTAAGTCCGCGAAAAACTAAGCCGTCTTGCCTTTGGCGACTTCGATTGCCTTCTTCAGGATCACGTCTTCCGTCGGTTTCTTCGTCGGAGCCGGAGTTTCGGGCGCCGTGTCGTCGTCGGGATCGCCGATCAGCGATTCGGCATCCTGCACCTGCTCATCCGGCGTCAGGCCCTCATCCTGGATCGACTTCCCGTCGGGCGAGTAGTATTTCGCGACGGAGAGAATCACGGCGCTGCCGTCTTCCATCGTAATGGGCTGCAAAATCGAAGCGTCGCCGTAAGTGTGCTCGCCGACCACCGTGGCCCGCTTGCTCTTCTGCAGCGCCACGGCGGCCACCTCGGCGCCCGATGCCGTGCCGCGGTTCGTCATCACCACCAGCGGCAACGTGCTCACTGCCTTCTTCGGATCCGCTTCGAAGTTCTTGCGCGCGTATTTCTGTCCCTGCACATACGTGATGGTGCCCTTACTCAGGAACAGATTCGCCAGATCGATGCCTTCATCCGGCGTCCCGGCCGCGCAGTAGCGCAGATCCAGCACCAGCTTCTTCGCGCCCTGCTTCTGCAGCGCGGCGACGGCAGCCGACACTTCCTTCACCTTGCCCGCAACCATCGTGGAAGCTTTGATGTAGCCGATGTCGTCGGGCAGCATCTTCGATTCCACCGCCGGATAAGTGACCGCCACGCGGGTCATGGTCAGTTTCTGCGGCTCCGGCTTGCGGCGGAGCACGGAAAGGTCGATTGTCGACCCGACCTCGCCCTTCAGCAGCAGCTTTGCATAAGCGAGCGGCATATCACGGGTTGCCACACCTTTAATCGATTCGAGAAAGTCGCCCGTGGTCAGGTTCGCTTTGTCCGCGGGTGAACCGGGCACCACGGAAACGATCGTGATGTAGCCGTATTTCTTGGCCAGCACCATGCCGAGATCGCCCTTGTAAGTGTCGAAATTCTTGAGATATTCCTTGTACTGCGTCGCGTTCAGGTAGCTGGCATACGGGTCGATGGCTTCCAGCATGCCGTTCATCGCGCCCAGCGTCACGCTGCTCATGTCCGGCTCTTCCACGTACTCGCTCTTGATGCGGGAGAGCACTTCCGAATACACCGAAAGGTGCCGGTAGACGTTGTTGCCGGCTTTGGCATCGTCGGGCGGCGCACCCTTCGTTACCACTCCACCAACCAGCAAAATGGCCACCAGAAAGGTGGAGGACAATACAACGAGGAACTTGCCGCGGCTGTTCATAAGGATTATGGACGCGGAATCCCGGCAATCCGGTGCGAACTTCCGCTGCTCCGATTATATGTCCTTTGGCCTGCTTGTTTTCGGGCGGTAAACTGAGGTGCCATGTCGAGGATGCTCGAAGAGATCCGGCAGCAGCCGGAAACGCTTGCCCGAACGCTGTCTTCGGAGCTGAAGAAAATTGAGAAATTCCGCGCTCTGATGTCCGCCCGGAAGCCGTCGCTGGTGGTGCTCGCGGCCCGCGGCACCTCCGACAACGCCGCGCAGTTCGGCCGCTATCTGATTGAAATCACGACCGGTATTCCGGTTTCCCTGGCCGCTCCTTCCATCCACACGGTCTACGGTAAGCGGGTGAACTACAAGGACGCGCTGGTGGTTGCGATTTCGCAATCGGGCGAATCGACCGACACCAATGTGGTGCTGCAGCAGGCGCGGGAAGGCGGCGCGGTCACGGTCGGCATCACGAATGAGGCGAAGAGTGCGCTGGCGGAAATCGCGGAACACGTGTTCCTGGTCCGCGCCGGGCGGGAAAAAAGTGTCGCCGCGACCAAGACTTACACCGGGCAGCTCATGATGCTTTACCTGCTGGCGTACGCGCTGGGCGGAAAAATTCAGGTCGCGGATCTGCAGGCGATTCCGGATCTGGCGGCGAAGGCGCTCACGCTGGAAGAAGAAGTCTCGGAACTGGCCGAACGATACCGGTTCATGCACCATGCGGTCGTGGTGGGGCGGGGACTGAACTACTCGAACGCGTTCGAGTTTGCGCTCAAGATGATGGAAACGTCCTATGTCGTGGCGGAGCGCTTCTCGTCGGCCGATTTTCTGCACGGGCCCATCGCCATGGTGGAGCCGAACTTCCCCGCGTTTCTGTTCGCGCCGTCCGGGCCCACTTGGCTTTCCATGGAAGAGATGCTGACCAAACTGCGGGATCTGAAGGCCGAGACGGTGGTGATTACAGACAAGCGCAATCCGGCGGCGGCCCGGCTTTCGCCGCGCTCCATCACCATTCCGGCACGCATTCCGGAGCTTTATACGCCGATTCCCTACATCATCCCCGCGCAATTATTCGCCGCGGCGCTGGCGGCGGAGAAGAATCTCGACCCGGACCGGCCGCGAACGCTCAGTAAGGTGACGCGCACTCTGTGAACCGGCAGCAACTCCGCGCGGCGGCCCGAAACTGGATCCGGCCCCGGATCCGATACCGCATTACGCGCGGCGGTCTGCTGTTCCTGCTGGCGCTGCTGCTGACCGGCGCCGGAGCGTTTCTCTCCGCCAATAACCTGCTGTTTCTGGTGTTTTCCTCCATGCTGGCGCTGCTGCTGGTATCCGGCTTCCTGAGCCGCCTGGTACTGGCGGGGCTGGAACTGGAACTCGCCCTTCCGGAACACGTTTCCGCAGGCACGCCGACCCCCGCCGTGGTCAGCCTGCGAAATCTGAAATTCCTGACGCCGTCGTTCTCCATTGAGCTGACGGGCCGCGCCGACCCCCTGAACAGCACGCCGTCGATCCTGCGCAAACCCGTCTATTTCCCCCTGGTGCCGGGACGCGGGAAGATCGAATCGCGGATTCAGGTGACATTTCCGCGGCGCGGGAGGCATCATGACAATCTGTTCGTGCTTTCCACGAAATTTCCGTTCGGCTTTCTGCGGAAAAGCGCGCGGGTAGCGCTGCACCGGGAAACCATCGTTTATCCCTCGCTCGAGCCGCTTCCGGAAACGGAATTGCTGCTGGAGGACGTGACCGGCGAGGTGGAGGGACTGCGGCGCGGCGCCGGGCTCGACTTTTACCGGATTCGTCCCTATGAAACCACCGACAGTGCCCGGCTGGTGGACTGGAAAAGCACCGCCCACACCGGCGATCTGCAGGTGCGGGAGTTTTCGCGGGACGAGCAGCGAGCGGTCGAAATCTATCTGGACCGGCGCGCGCCGCAGCAGTCCCTCGAATGGTTTGAGCGTGCCGTTGCACAGTGCGCGTTTCTGGTCTGGCAACTGACGGACCGGGAAATCGGGGTCACGCTGCGGTCTCAAAACAAGGCGCTCACCATACCGGAAGATGCCGACGTTCATGCTGCACTGCGGTATCTGGCGCTGGTGGAACCGCTTCTGGTGGGAGGGAGCGAACTGCCGGAAAGACCATTGGACAGTTCCAGCCTGCACGTCGTCTTCTCGCTGAATCCGGATGCGTACGAAGGAACAGGCTGGAGAATGAGGGACTAAGCCGATTTAGGCTTTCGCGGCGGCCCGGGCAGCGAGCATCGCGCGGATCCGCTGCATCATGCCATCGATCCGCTGACGTGCATCCGGCATGCCGAGGGCAACCTTTTCCAGATGGGCGGCGAAGCCAGGATTTGCGTACGCTTCCCGCAGTTGCGGCAGAAAGGGTTCGATTTTTCCGAACACCATCACGTACTCGCCGTTGGCATCCCGGAACATCTTCTCGTCGATGGCGCCGTTGTTCACCAGGGAAGCCGCCATGTCCCAATAGGTGACCACCATCCGGACATAACCGCCCTGCGGCCCGGTGGCGACGGACATATATTCTTCAAAGGTTCGCGGGTCGAAACCGACGAAAAAATCGCGAGCTTTGCGCATGGTTTCCTCCCGGCGCTGCTCGTACAGGGTCAGAATCAACTGGGCACTTTCAAAAGGTGTGGGCATCAGCCACCAGGGATGAACGGGAAACGTACAAAGATTCACGGGAAATGCGGCGCGGGACAGGGGAACCTGCCGAAATTAGTTGTTGCGTTACGATGAAGTTTGCCCCCCGCCACGCCGGACATCCTGGCCCGAATTGTCTCCCGCAAGCAGGAAGAGTTGCGCGAAGCCGCGATTCCGCTCGCCGTGTTGAGGGAAGCGGCGGAATCCGGTAAAGCCGCGCATCGGGATTTCGCGGCGGCGCTGCGTTCTTTGCGCCCTGCCGTGATTTCGGAAATTAAGAAGGCGTCTCCCAGTAAAGGCGTGCTGTCGCACGATTTTCGCCCGGCGGAACTTGCGGTGAAGTATGAGCGAGGCGGCGCGGTGGCGCTTTCCGTCCTCACCGACCGCGACTTCTTTCAGGGCAGCCTGGCGGATCTCCAAACCGCCCGTGCGGCCTGCAGCCTGCCTGTCATCCGCAAAGATTTCACCATCGCCGAGTACCAGATTTATGAAGCGGCGGCCGCGGGCGCCGACGCCATCCTGCTGATTGTGGCCATTCTCGACGAAGCGCAATTGCGTGCCTACCGGGAACTGGCGACGTCGCTCGGTCTGGCGGCCCTGGTCGAAGCGCACGATGCGGCGGAAGTCGAACTCGCGGTGCGTTCCGGAGCCGAAATCATCGGCATCAACAATCGCGACCTGCGGACATTCCATGTCTCGCTCGATACTTCCGTCCAACTCGCCCCGCGCATTCCGGCCGGCGTAACGAAGGTCAGTGAAAGCGGGATCTTCACGTCCGCCGATATCCGGTTGCTGCTGGAAGCGGGTTACGACGCGTTTCTTGTGGGCGAGCACCTGGTGAAATCGGGCGATGCCACGCGGGCGTTGCGGGAACTGGTCGGGGAAGTGGCCGCCTGATGTTCGTGAAGATCTGCGGCATCACCAATAAAGAAGATGCGCTCGCCGCCGTGGACGCCGGCGCCCGTGCCCTCGGTTTTATCTTTTATCCGAAAAGCCCGCGATATGTGGCCCCCGAGAGTCTCTCCACGTGGCTGAGCGACGTGCCGGCCGAAATCTGGAAAGTGGGCGTGTTCGTCGATGAGGCGCCGGAGACCATCGAACAGATTTGCCGGCAGACCGGGCTCGACATCGCGCAACTGCACGGCCAGGAGACACCGGACCGGCATCCCCGCGGACTCCGTGTCTGGAAAGCGATCCGGGTTGCGGCGGACACGAACCGCATCGCCGATTATCCGGCGGAAGCGCTGCTGCTCGACGGCCCCGGCTCCGGCCAAACCTTCGACTGGTCGCTCACGGCGACAGTGACGAAACCGGTGATTCTGGCCGGCGGACTGACACCGGAAAACGTGCAGGCGGCCGTGGAACAAACAAGACCCTGGGGCGTGGATACCGCCTCCGGCGTGGAAGCGTCGCCCGGCCGCAAAGACCACGCGCGCATGAAACGATTTATTCAGGCAGCACTCATAAACTCATGACTTCTATTCAACCCGATGCGGGCGGACATTTCGGTCCCTACGGCGGGCGCTTCGTGCCGGAGGTGCTCATGTCGCCTCTGGACGAACTGCAGCAAACATACGCAACCGCGAAGGACGATCCCGCGTTTCAGGCCGAACTCGATCACCTGCTGAAAACCTATGCGGGACGGCCGACTCCGCTCTATTTCGCGAAGCGCCTTTCCGGGCAGCTGGGCGGCGCGAAGATCTATATCAAGCGCGAAGACCTGCTGCACACCGGCGCGCACAAGATCAACAACTGCCTGGGGCAGGCGCTCCTCGCTCGCCGCATGGGGAAGAAGCGGATCATCGCCGAAACCGGGGCAGGGCAGCACGGCGTCGCGAGCGCTACGGTTTGTGCACTGTTCGGGCTCGACTGCACGGTTTATATGGGCGAGGAAGACATGCGGCGGCAGCGCCTCAACGTCTTCCGCATGCGTCTTCTCGGCGCGACCGTGGTGCCCGTGACCAACGGCAGCCGCACGCTCAAAGATGCCATCAGCGAGGCCATGCGGGACTGGGTGACGAACGTCGCCACCACGCATTACCTGTTGGGTTCGGCACTCGGCGCGCATCCGTATCCGGCCATGGTTCGCGACTTCCATCGCGTCATCGGTCTGGAAGCCCGCGCGCAGATTCTGGAAACCGAAGGGCGCCTGCCGGATGTGGTGATCGCCTGCGTGGGTGGCGGCAGCAACGCGATCGGCATCTTCCATCCGTTTATCGAAGACAAAGAAGTGAAGCTGATCGGCGTGGAAGCCGGCGGTCGCGGCCCCGCGCTTGGTTCGCACGCGTCCCGCTTCGCCGGTGGTTCACCAGGCGTGCTGCAGGGGACGCACAGCTATCTGTTGCAGGATAACGACGGGCAGATCGCTCTGACGCACTCGGTGTCGGCGGGTCTGGACTATGCTTCGGTCGGTCCGGAACACGCCTGGCTGCACGATCAGGGCCGGGCGGAATACTGCTCCTGCGACGATGAACACGCCATTGCGGGCGCGCTCACGCTGAGCCGCACCGAAGGCATTATTCCGGCGCTCGAATCCGCCCACGCGGTGGCCGAAGCGATTCGTCTGGCGCCCTCGCATCCCGGCAAAGTCTTCATCGTGAATCTCTCCGGCCGGGGCGACAAAGACATCGATATTTACCGCGAAAATCTCAAACAGATGGATCAGGCGTGACCCGTATCGCGAAGTTGTTCGAAAAACTCCGGGAGCAGAAACGCACCGGAATGATTGCGTATCTGACGGCGGGGGATCCGTCTCCGGACGCCACGCCCGCACTGGTGGCGGCGCTGGAGCGCGGCGGTGCGGATCTGATCGAGTTGGGCGTCCC
Organism: uncultured Acidobacteriia bacterium; assembly: GCA_903851195.1. GTDB lineage: Bacteria > Acidobacteriota > Terriglobia > Bryobacterales > Bryobacteraceae > BOG-234. The sequence goes on along the minus strand of CAINNJ010000009.1, from coordinate 48,345 downwards.
GTTTTCCGACCCGATCGCGGACGGTCCGGTGATTCAGCAGGCGGGCGACCGGGCCATCAAAGCGGGCACGAACCTGGCGCGCGTGCTGCACATCGCCGCGGAAATCCGCAAGACGTCCGAAGTGCCGTTGCTCCTTTTCACCTATCTGAACCCGGCGCTCCGCTTCGGTTTCGAGCGGCTGGCGCGCGAGGCGAAAGCGGCGGGAATCGATGGCTGCCTGCTCACGGACGTCAGCGTGGAAGAGGCCGGTGACTACGTGAAGGTAATGCGTGAGGCGGGCCTCGACACCGTATTCCTGGCCGCGCCCACCAGCACCGAAGAACGCCTGAAACTGGTGGCGCAGTATTCCAGCGGCTTCATCTATTTGGTCTCCCGGACCGGCATCACGGGCGAGCAGGAAAGCATCTCCGGCACCGCCATGCCCCTGGTGCAGCGTATGCGCGCCCATACCAGCCTGCCGCTCGCCATGGGCTTCGGCATCTCCACGCCGGCTCATGTCGCGTCGCTCGAAGGCAAGGTGGAGGCCGTGGTGGTGGGCAGCGCGATCGTCCGGCAGATTGAGGCCGATTCGTCCCGCCTCGAAGAGTTCATGCGGGACCTGAGCCGCCCTCTGCTTTCTCCCGACGGCGCCAGCCGCTCCGCCGTCCCCGGCACGATATCTTAGATTGCGAATGACTGCCGATCCCGTGCGCGCTCTGGCGCATTGCCGTGAGCGCATCGATAATGTGGACCTCCGCCTTCTGGAGTTGCTGAACGAGAGGACTTCCATCGTGGAAGAAGTCGGTCGCATCAAGAAAGAGGCGCAGTTGGCCATCTATGAGCCGAAGCGTGAGGACCAGGTCTTCCTCAACGTCACCTCGCACAACAACGGGCCGCTGCCGGACGACGCGGTGAAGCGCATTTTCGAGCGGATTATCGACGAAATGCGCCGAGTGCAGAAAGTCCGCATGGAAGAGAAGGGTTAGCTTAATCAAATGCTTGTCGTCATGCAGCAGGGCGCGACCGAAGCGCAGATCCAGAGGATCATCGACCGCCTGATCGAAGACGGCTTCGACGTGCACCGTTCCACAGGCGCCATTCACACCGTGCTGGGCGGAGTCGGCGGAGGCGATCAGTTCGATACGGCCGTGGTGGAAGTGATGGACGGTGTCAAGGAAGTGCACCGCATCGTTTCGCCCTATAAGCTGGCCAGCCGCGCCTTCCGTCCGCAGGGCACCGTGGTGTCGATTAAAGGCGTGGAGATCGGCGGGTCGCAGGTGGTGGTGATGGCGGGCCCGTGCAGCGTGGAGAATCGCGACCAGATCGAGCGCTCCGCCGATATCGTGGCCGACGCCGGCGCGAAGGTGATTCGCGGCGGCGCGTTTAAGCCGCGCTCCTCGCCTTACAGTTTTCAGGGGCTGGGCGAAGAAGGCCTGAAAATGATGCGCGAAGCGGCGGACCGGCGCGGACTGCTGGTGATCAGCGAAGTGATGGATTCGCTCCAGATTCCGCTGCTTTCGGCGTATTCCGATATCCTGCAGATCGGTGCGCGGAATATGCAGAACTACAATCTGCTGCGCGATCTGGGCCGCATCCGGAAGCCCGTGCTGCTGAAGCGGGGCATCGCCGCAACCATCGAAGAACTGCTGCTTTCCGCCGAGTATATTCTGTCCGGCGGCAACTATGAAGTGATGTTGTGCGAGCGCGGGATCCGGACGTTCGAAACTTACACGCGCAACACGTTCGACGTCTCGGCGGTTCCCGTGATCAAGAAGCTCTCGCATCTGCCGATCATCGCGGATCCCTCGCACGGCACGGGCCGGCGCGACATGGTGCCCCCGATGGCGCGGGCGGCGGTGGCGGCGGGGGCGGACGGGCTTCTCATGGAAGTGCACCACGACCCCGACCACGCCCTGAGCGATGGCGCGCAGTCCATGTATCCCGAGCCGTATGCCGAGCTCATGCAGCAGTTGCGGATGATTGCGACGGCGGTGGGCCGGAGTATCTGATGCGCAAAGTCGCGATCGTGGGCGTTGGCCTGATCGGCGGCTCGTTCGGACTGGCGCTGCGCAAGGCGGGGTTTCCGGGGAGCATTGTCGGCGTCAGTTCGCCGCGCAGTCTGGAACCGGCACTGGAACGGGGCGCGATTGACCGCGGCGTCACGCTGGAAGAGGCCGCCTCGACCGCCGATCTCGTATTCCTGTCGCAGCCAATTTCGGGGATTCTGGAAACGCTGCGGAAACTCGGCCCGATGGTCCGGCGCGACACCCTGGTGACCGACGCCGGCAGCACCAAGCAGGCCATCGCGGAAGAGGCAAGACGAAGTCTCACGACAGGCTCCTTCCTGGGCGGGCATCCCATGGCGGGCAAGGAATCGCGCGGGGCGGGCGCGGCCGATGCGGAGCTGTTCCGGGGCCGCCCCTGGGTGCTGAGCGAAGATCTGGATCACCCCACCGCGCGGGTCTTCCGGAAATGGCTTGCTTTGTTCGGCGCCCGCGAAATCGTGCTGGATCCGGCGCGGCATGACTCTCTCGTGGCATGGGGCTCGCATCTGCCGCAACTCGCGTCGACGGCGCTGGCCGCGGTGATTGACGACTGCGCTCCCGGCGCGGCCGGTGTGGCGGGCCCTGGCCTGCTCGACATGACCCGCCTGGCGATGAGCTCCTATGAACTCTGGGGCGACATTCTCGAAACCAACGCGCCCGCCATCGGGGCGGCGCTCGACGCGTACATTGCAAAGCTGCAGGGCCTGCGCGCGAACTTCGAAGGCGAGTTTAAGACCGGGAGTTCCTTCGCGAAGGCGTTGCGCGCGGCGAAGTAGTCAGCAGCGGATCGTTTTCTTTTTGACGCCCTGCTTGCCCGCTTTCTCGATCTTTTCGATGGCCGCAAGAGCCACGGAGATCTTACAGTCCGTATCGCCGACATCCACCGCCACGGTTCCCAGTTTCCGCGCCACGGCTTTGGCCTGCTTCAGCAGCGGCGTCACGTAAGCGCCGGTCGAGATTACGAAGCTGTTCATGTTCGCCCGCACGCGATTCGGCGCGGCGTTGATCTCCGCCGGAACCCGGTTCAGCAGCGCCTCGATTTCCGCGAGGTCGAGCTTTGCATCCGGCTGGGTCGCGAGCAGCCCGGAATACGCACACCAGCCGGACGACGCAGGCTTCTTCTCGCTCATCCACTTGACGGCAAGCGCGCGCGCTTCCGGATTTTCCACCGTCACCCACGGAACCGGAAACTCCGCAATCAGGGGCAGCCCGTGGGCTTCTTCGGCCCACGACTGCAGCAGTTCGCCGCTCATCTTCGCTCCGTTCGCCACCATGCCCGCCAGATACATGGCTTCCACGATCCCGGTCTTGTAGAGTTCACAGGCCAAAGCCTGCTCGCCCTTCAGGGGTTTCGCTACAACCTTGAGATCCGCGACCAGGACTCCCAGCACGCGGTCCGCGGGCAGGCCGTGGCGGACATACGTCTTACGCGTTTTCTCGGTGCCCTTTTCGTTCAGATCCGCCATCACCGACGCGACAGTTTTCATTGTTGTCTATCCAGCTTACGGCAGCCCCTGTTGCTCCACACAGAATGAGATTTCCCGGGCCGTGCGATCCTCCGTCCACCACAGCAGCTCCTGCATCTCCCGCGCGACGGGTTCCAGCCACGCGCGGTCCAGATGGCGTTCATGACCCCAGTAAGTGCTGACGTACAGGACGTCTTGCAGCCGGCGGGCAAACTCACGCTCAACGGCCATTTCCACGCGAGGGGCCATCTCCTTCGGCGGCGTGAAGCCGGGCAGGGGTGTCGTGGCAGTACGGCAGGGCAGATCGCGGCCGGGCGCCACGTCCCGCAGCAGCGTATCCACCAACTCCTCGCTCATTTCCCGATAGGTGGTGTATTTGCCGCCGGAAATGTGCAGCACGCCGTCCGCGGTTTCCCAGATACGGTGTTCGCGACTGGTCGCGGTAGCGGACCGTCCGCTTTCCGCGAGCAGCGGCCGCAACGAACTGTAGCTGGTGATCGCCTCGCCCCGAAACGCCGGGAACAGCCGGGCCACGATGGATTTCAGATAGCTGCGCTCGCCATCGGAGATTCGCACGTCCTCCGGTCCGGTGGTGTGATCGATATCCGTGGTGCCCACCAGCGTCAGATCGTCGTTCTCGCCCCACGGAATAAAGAAGATGATCCGCCCCTTCTCATCGAAATACGCGATCGCTTCCGAACCCTTCTGAATGCGGGGATAAATCAGGTGCGAACCGCGCACCAGCCGCAGCGGCGCGCCCGTCGACCACGCGCCGGTGGCATTCACGATCTTTTTGGCGCGGATGGGGAACTCCTCCCCCGTCAGGGTGTCGCGAATCTCAACCTCGCCGGGCGTCCAACGGGCGCCGGCATAGTTCACGACGCACGCGCCGTGCGCTTCTGCATCCAGAATATTTTCGATCACCAGGCGCGCGGAATGCACCTTGCCGTCGAAGAACAGCAGCCCGGCGCGCAGGTCGTCACGTGCCAGTTCCGGTTCCAGCTTCGCCGTTTCGGCGCCGCTAAGTGCGCGATGGTGGCCGATATTGCGGCCGCCCGCCAGCGCATCGTAAAGAGTGAGCCCCGCCCCATAAAACCAGCGGTCGGTTTTGCCGTAACAGGGAATCAGAAACTCGAGCGGCTGCACCAGACCGGGCGCGACGCGGAGCAGCGTGGCGCGCTCGTGCAGGGCGTCGCTCACCAGGCCAAAATCGAAGTACTTCAGATACCGCAGTCCGCCGTGAATCAGCTGCGAATTCCTGCCGCTGGTGCCCGATGCGAAGTGATCCTTTTCCACCAGAGCGACTTTGAGACCCGCTTCGCGCAGAACCAGATCGCGCGCGATACCCGCGCCGTTGATGCCACCGCCCACCACGAGCACGTCCCACCGCTCGCTTCGAAGTCTTGCCAGATTGGAGAGCCGCCGGTCCTGAATCATGTGAGGTGATAAAAACGTGTCGCCGTCTCGCCCAGAATCTTCTCGCGTTCCGCGTTGGGCAGCGGTCCACAGGCTTGCGTGAACGCCGCGAGCACCTGCTTCCAGGATCCCGCGAGCAGGCAGACCGGCCAGTCGCTGCCGAACATCAGGCGCTCCGGGCCGAAGAGTTGCAGGATGTGCTGCACGTAAGGGCGCAGATCGTCCGGTCGCCAGTTCGCGTGATCGGCTTCGGTAATCATGCCGGATAGTTTGCAGTGCATTCCAGGTATCTCCGAAACCCTTGCGATGTCACGAGCCCAGGGTTCCACGTCATGAGATGCAATCAGCGGCTTGGCGATGTGATCGATTACCATGCGCAGGCCGGTAACCCGGTCCGCCAGTTCGGGGATCAGCGGAAGATGCGGTGGGCGCAGCAACAGGTCATAAGGAATGTCGCGGCGAGCCAGTTCCCGCAGGCCGCCGATCACATCGTCCCGCAGAAGCCAGCGGAGATCCGGCTCGTCGTGCACGATGTGCCGCACCCCTTTGAACTTCGGATGCAGCTGACAGCGGTCCAGCGTCTCGCCGACGCGCGGGTCGGTCAGATCCACCCAGGCGACCACGCCGCGGATCTGCTCGTGCGCACTCGCCAGATCGAGCAGCCACCAGGTTTCGTCGAGCGTTACGTTGGCCTGGACCAATACCGTGCCGTCGAAGTTGTGGCGCTCGAGTATCGGCGTCAGATCCTCGGGAAGATAGTTGCGTCGCAGCACGGATTCGCCTGGCGGCATCCACGGATAATGCAGCCGGGTAATGTCCCAGAAATGCTGGTGAGCGTCGATTCTCATGCGGTTCAGCGTGTCCCTTTTTATCGTACGGCGCGGGCTTTTATCGTACGGCGATGACCGCTCGCTATACTGCTTTTCGTATTGTCTGACCTGCTTTCCACTCTCGCTTACTCCCCCCGGGAACTTCGTTTCGGCACCAGCGGCCGTCGCGGCCCTGTGGTGGATTTGACCCAACTCGAGATCTATATCAACGTCGCGGGTGAAATTCAGTACTTGTTAAGTCTGCCGGTTTCCGAAGGCGGCATCCGGTCCGGGGAGGAGGTCTTTTTTGCCCACGACCTGCGACCGAGTTCCACCCGCTTCGACGCAACCGAAAACGGCCGCGGCGAGATCTGCCAGGCCGTGGTTCAGGCGATCCTCGACGCCGGCATGCGGCCAGTGAACCTGGACGCGATCCCGACCCCCGCCCTGACTTTTTACGCCCTCGCCCGGCGCCGCGCCAGCGTCATGATCACCGGCAGCCACATTCCGTTTGACCTGAACGGCTATAAGCTGAATACGTCCGCGGGCGAGTTGATGAAAACCCACGAAGCCCCCATCGGTGAATGCGTGTCGCGTGTGCGGGCGCGCCTCTATGAACAGTCTGCGGAAGAGTCCATCTTCAATTCCCAGGGAATGCTGCGCGACGGGCACCGCGCACTGCCACCGGCCGATGACTCTGCCCGGCAGGCTTACATCGCCCGCTATACCGACTTCTTTGCCGGTTCGTCGCTCGCGGGAAAGCGAATCCTCGTTTATCAACACTCCGCGGTCGGGCGCGATCTGCTGGTTGAAGTGCTGGAACGGTTGGGCGCCGAGGTGACGCCCTGCGGTCGCAGTGACAGTTTCGTTGCCATCGACACGGAGGCGATCGACGAGGCGCAACTGGCCAACCTCCAGGCTCTCGCCGATGCCGCGCTTCAGGACGGTCCCGTATGGGCGGTGGTTTCAGTGGACGGCGACAGCGACAGGCCTCTGATTCTGGGCCTTGAAGACGGGCCGGGCTTCCGGGGCAAGGTCCGCTTTTTCGGAGGCGATCTGGTCGGCATGGTGGTGGCGGAATACCTCGGCGCGGACTCCGTCGTGGTGCCGATCAGTTGCAACGACGCCATCGACCGGGGATCCCTGGCCGGCGTGCTGGAACCGAAGACCCGAATCGGCTCGCCGTTCGTCATTGCCGGAATGGCCGCGGCTCTGGCCAAAGGCCGCAATACTGTGTGTGGCTGGGAGGCGAACGGGGGCTTCCTGCTCGGTTCCGATACGGTTCGGGCGGGCCGCACCCTTGGCGCCCTGCCCACCCGGGACGCCGTGCTGCCGATCCTGGGCGTGCTGTTTGCGGCGCAGGAACGCGGAATTTCGATTCCGGAGGTTTTCGCCGCCCTTCCGCCGCGCTTCAGCCGTGCCGCGCTGCTGCGCAATTTCCCCCGTGCCAACGGGAAGCGGATGGTGGAACTGCTGACCGCAGAAGACGCCGGTCAGGTGGAAGGCATTCGCCGCCGGCTGGAAGGCTTCTTCGGCGCATCGGCGGGTTTCAGCGGGATTGAGAGGATCGATTACACCGACGGCGTCCGCATCTGCTTCACGAATGGCGAGGTGACCCATTTCCGGCCCTCCGGCAACGCCGACGAGTTTCGGGTCTATGCCGTCGCCGATACGCGGGAGCGCGCGGATGCGATTGTCGAACTGGCTCTCGCGGAACCCGGCGGCATCGTCCGCTCGCTCGAACGAGCCCTGATCGGTTGATGGCAGCGTATGTCTCCGGACTTCGTGGCATCTGATTGCCGGCCGGGCCCGGTAATTCTGCTGGGGCTCGGCTTTACCACTCGCAGGCTGGCTCGCCTGCTGTTGCTGCGCGGGATATCCTCGTACGCCATTGCGCGTCAGAGATCGCGTTTTCGTGATCTCGTTGCAGCCGGGTTGCGGGTAGAAGAACCGGAAATCTGCGCCCAAAAGGCACTTCCCGCGAATTCTGTCTTAATCCACACGATTCCGCCCCTTCCTCCTGACGAGAATGAGAATTTGCGGAAATTGATTCTCGGCTTGAAGCCGCGCCGCATAATTTATATCTCCTCCACCAGCGTTTATGGGAACCATATTGTCGTGGACGCCCGCACCGCCGCGGAACCTTCGGAGGAAAAAGGACAACGGCGGGTGGAGGAAGAGAACTGGATCGCAAGGAATGCCGGGTCCAGTCTGATCCTCCGTCCGGCCGCCATTTATGGGCCCGGCCGGGGAGTTCATGTCAGGATAAAGGAGGGGAGATCGTCAAGGGCGGCGGGGACAGCGATGGTCAGCCGCGTACACGTGGACGACCTTGCGGCTCTTTTGCTGGCGGGTGTGGAATCAGAACTGGAGGGAGCGTGGCCGGTCGCGGACGACCTGCCCTGCTCAACGGATGCGATCACGGCGTGGTGTCGCCACCTAATAGGGCAGAGTCAAACGGCCGCACCAGCCGAGCCAATCCGGATTGCGGGGCGGCAGGTTAACGGGCGGGATATCCGCGACTTTCTGAGAGTGAGCTTCGCCTATCCCTCTTATTATGAGGGAATACTCGCCAGCCTCGCGGAAATCCCGGTCCCGTAGCCGCCCCGAAAAACTTTATTGTGCGCCGGCGGTCGCTGGGCTCACGATGCGGGCCTGGACGCAGAGGGCGTCCATGGCACCGACAAGTCCGGAAACATCCACTGTGCCGATGCCGGCCGTGTGCAGCCAAAGTCTGTATTCAATGCGGCAAACTGCCAGCGCGAACAGGACCTGATTACGAGCGAGGGCCGCCGCCAGGTCGGGCCTGTCCACGTGAGAACGAACCATCGCGAGGCGCACACCGCCCAGCAGTCGGGCGTAATCCCGCGTCAGACACTGCAGGTAGTCCCGGAAAATCGCCACGCGCTGCTGCCGGAACTTGCGGGCGAGATTTTTGTTCAGCGAGACCAGCCGCGCGTCGTCGTTCGAAAGCAGCCGAAGCATGGGAGTGTGACGTCCCGCCGCCGGCACGCCGGAAGTGCCTTGTGAGAGAGCGTTTAAGCGACGCAGGTGCGTGAAGAAGTGTAACGCCACCAGGCCGAAAACGATGAAAATGAGCAAAGCCGCAAAAAGAAACATGTACCGCCTTCCCGAAAGTTAAATTGACTTGAGAATACAGGATCTTTCATGTCAATTGCAAGGTATCTCCGGAAAAAATGGAACTATTGCCCTCGGCCGACCCGCGAAAGTGTATTATTTAACGATTCGAGCTGTCGCAGCAATTCACGATCGGCAGCCGAATCGAAGATAACCGTCACCGGTTCCGAAGCCGGGCTACGCAGTATAGCAGCCCAGCCTAAACACAACAGCGTCGACAGAAACACCGTAGCGGTATCCACCGAGGCAGAAAACAGACGGGGGGAAATGGAATCAATCAGATCATCCGCCGCTTCGATCAGGAAGAGAGCCCCGAAAAAATTCGACGAAACATAGATGTTGCGGTGCAGATTCAGCGGATACCTCGAGAGGAAAACGAGGAAGGAAATGATCACCGCAGCAAGACCAAACTGCACGGAGCGGCTCAGGACGAGCATATAAAACAAATAGTGGCTACTACCAACTTCTCCCCAAAACAGAGTTGTGAGCAGAATCGCGCCGACCGCCACAATAGCAAGAGTCCCATGCAATACCCATCGCGCGGACGTTCGGATACCGGGGTACGTTCCCATCGTAATTTCGAACAACTCCCGCACCACCGCTATTTCCGTGGCCAATTGTACTGTCTGAAAGACCATATAAGCCAGGAAATAGCTGGCCGTCTTGAGGCCGAGAAAACTCAGTACGACGTTTCCAAACGTGCTCACCAACAGAAAGGCCAGAAGCGCCGGCTGACGTTTTGCCATTCCAAGGTAGACTAGTCGCGATGCAGCCGCTGCCGACGCTGCCGCGTGCACATCCATTGCCAGGTTGTCCAGTGAAAAAATCACGGTTCCACCAAGTTTAGATAGTAGCACCGTCAACTTCGCCTCGCGGTCGACGTCTCCCTCAGTTCGGCGTCGTTTCCAACAGATCCACGGGCTGACTATCTCCCGGGACAGCCCTGCGGCGTGCCACCGCATCGCGGAGCAGGAAACGCGCCAGCCGGGGCGGCGACGGAAAGAGAGAGGATGGCGAAAGTGATCATGATGCAAAGTTTGCGCATGGAAAGCTCCTTGAGATAGATCTTTTGTACCGTTTTGGTACACTTGCAGTTTAAGAAACTGCTGGCCCGCGGCGGGCTAAACCCTTAAGAAATCTGCTATTTGGAACGTCTTCTCCGCGGGCTACGGAAAAATACGGATTGACCGGGCATAGTAGAATTTAGTCGGTCATGACTCCGAACCGAGAAGCGGCGTTGGCGGCAACCTGGCGGCGAACTCTCGAGGGAATTCCCGCCATCCTCGGCCGCCTTGCTTACCTTGCGTCGCTAAGGAATCCCAATACAGGAACTTACGAGCACGCCGGCCTCGCCGACCGCGTCGGAGCGGCGGAAACGGACCGGTTGCTCCGGCGCAGTCATCTGGAGGTTTTTCAGGAGTGGCTGTGCTTCGGGCTCGAGCGGCAGCGCGACGAACTGGAAGAACAGTTGTCGTCCCTGAAAGGCAACACCCGGGAGATTATCGCGACCTGGCTCTCGCTCGAACCCTATGCCGTCTGGGTACCGGCGGAGTCGAGAGACGTGGAGCGGAAGCTGTTTTACACGGATCTCGCGATCGCTCTGGAACTGGTCAGGTCCGAGTACGGCGTCGCTTCTCGTGATCCAGACTGATCGCCAGACCCACCACCTGCCCGATCACGTCGACTTCATCGGCGGGAGCCGCGATAACGGGCGCATCGGAAGAGGGGTCGGGAATCATGCTCAGCACCCCGTCCTTCAGGCTGCACCAGCGGCAGTAATAACCATCTCTATGCTGAAGGAAATAAAGCGGTCGCTCCGCCTGGCTCCGCCACCCGGTCAGCGCGATCCGCCGCTTGGTGTCGTCGATGACCAGCAAAGCTCCCGCGGGAACCGACGGACTCATGCTCCAGTCGTCCGTGCCGACGAATCCGTAGCGATATCGCCGGATGTCCGCCCCGCTGACCAGCGCAAGCGGCAGTTTTCCCCATCTCTGCACAACTTCGCTTACAAAAAAGGTGCGCCCGAGATCGATGCCCGGATTCAGCGAGATCGGCAGCAGCACTTCGGCCGCATCCGGATCGAAGTCCACCGGGTGTGTCTTTTCAATCGGCACCAGACCGGCATCCGAGGCCAGCGAACTCACGGGGACGCCAAACCACGTCAGCACTTCCGTCAGATCGAGGCGGTAAATGCAGCACAGGGAGTACAGCCGGTAGATGGAAGGGAGTGTCCCGTGGTTCTCGATGTCCGAAAGCCGGCTGATCATCACAATGAATTCTTTATTATTGTGGCGATCCGCGATTTGCTGGCTTGCCAGCTCAACATCGCGGAAGCGAAGATCGAGTCTCTCCCGAGCCCGGCGTAAACGCTGACCCGCGTCCTCCATGCTATGATCCTGTCTCTGGATGTGGATGGCGGGCGCCTGCTGCACGTCTGCCCCTTCTTCTCAGGATTATACCGCCCATGTTGTTCTTAGTTCAACAAAACGAAAAGAGAGTGTTCTGAAAATGGAACAAGCTGAGTCGTCGGCAGGTTTTCCCTTCCCGGCGAATCGCCGCGTACGCGCCTTCCCGGGCACGGTCCGAACCCGTGGCGGCCGCCAGGAATGAGAACCAATATTATTGTGGGTGTGACCGGCGCGAGCGGCGCGTTATACCCGCTCCGTCTGATGCAGCGTCTGAAACGCCGGGGCGATGTGGAAATTCACCTGATTTGCAGCCGCGCGGGTGAGAAAACCCTCTACCTGGAAACCGGGAAGCTCGCGTCCGAACTGAAATCGCTGGCCCATTACTCCTGGCCCCTCGAGGACATTGCCGCTCCTCTGGCAAGCGGCTCGTTCCCCACCGGAGGCATGGTGATCGCGCCCTGCTCGATTCACACCATGTCTGCGATTGCCTGTGGAATCAGCTCCAACCTGATGATTCGGGCGGCCGACGTCATTCTTAAGGAGAAACGCCGGCTGATCCTGATGGTCCGGGAGAGCCCTTTTCATCTCGGGCATCTGCGAACCATGGCGTCCCTGGCCGAAATGGGCGCCATTATCGCCCCGCCGATACCGGGTTTTTACAACAATCCGAAGACGATCGAAGATCTGGTGGATTCGAGCGTGGACCGGGTGCTCGACCTGCTGGCGCTGCCGGACGATTCGATCCGGCGCTGGCGCGGGCCGCGAACCGGCGCAGTCGCCGGCCCGGAGCGGGATCGCCCGTCGGAAGAGGAAATACCCGGAGAGGATGCCAATTTCCGGGAATCGGAGGAAACAACAGAATGAAGCGCAAAGTCTCGTTCCAGGGTGAACTCGGAGCGTTCAGTCAGGTGGCCCTGCACCAGCTTACGGGAGACAACTCCGAACCCGTTGCTCTGCCGACCTTCCAGGAAGTATTCGAGTCGGTCGCAATTGGAAAATGCGATGCCGCGGTGATCCCGATTGAGAACACTTTACACGGCTCTATTCACGAAAACTACGACCATTTGCTGCACTTCGGACTGGCCATCCAGGGCGAAACTTTCGTCCGGATTGTGCACAATCTCATCGCCTGCCCCGGGGTCCGTAGCAGCGCAATCCGCCGTATTTACTCGCATCCGGTCGCTCTGAACCAGTGCCGTCTTTTCTTCGATAAACACCCGGAGTACGAACGAATACCGTTTTACGATACGGCGGGAAGCGTGAAAATGATCCTGGAAAAAGCGCTTCCCGACGCCGCCGCCATCGCCTCCGCCGCTGCCGCCGGGATCTATGGCGCCAAAATCCTGAAGAAATCGATCGAAGACGATCGCGCGAACTTTACCCGATTCTTTCTTCTTGAACCCCCCCAAAAAAAGTTAAAACCGGCCGATGTAACAAAAAAGTATAAAACATCACTGGTATTTACGGTAAAAAACGTTCCAGGCGCTCTGTTCAAATGTCTCAGCGCCTTCGCCCTGCGGGATCTGAACATGACCAAGATCGAATCGAGGCCGCTGCGGGGCAAGCCGTGGGAGTACCTCTTCTATCTGGACTTCCTCGGTCACCAGGAGGATACCGTAGCCAAAAACGCTCTCAACCATCTGGCGGAACTGGCGGACATGCTCCGTGTGCAGGGTTGTTATCCTGTTGCGCGATGACCGGGCCAGCGGACGAGATCGTTTCCCTCGAAGAATCGCCGGCTGCAGGCGGGGAGCCGCGCGTGGACGAGGTGACCGGAGAACCGGTCGTGACGCCGGAATCGGCGGACCTCCCGACCGAGGATCTGCCGATTCTGGCCGTGCGCGACACCGTGCTCTTTCCCAACGCCCTGCTCCCGCTGAGCGTGGGCCGTCCGGTCTCCGTCGCACTGGTCGAATCGCTGGGCGAAAACCGCGTCATCGGCGTGGTCTCGCAGAGCGACCCCCGGGTTGACGATCCGGGTCCCGGCGAACTGTACCAGACCGGTACCATCGCCGTCATTCATAAAATCGTCCGGATGCGCGAGGGTCAACTCCTGTTTTGCGAAGGCATTTCCCGCATGCGCACACTGGAATACACGTCGCGGACCCCCTTTCTTCGCGCCCGGATCGAACGCCTGCCGGAAATCGAGCCCGAAATTACCCCGGAACTCACCGCGCTGCGACAAAACGTACTCGGGGAGTTCACCCAAATCATCTCCGCGAGTCCGAACATTTCCGACGAAGTGGCCACTGCGGCCGGCAATATCGGCGAAATCGGGCGTCTGGCGGACTTCATCGCCGGCAATCTGCCGAATCTGAGCCATGCCGAGCGCCAGTCCGTCCTGGAGCAGAGCGTCGCGCGAACCCGTCTGGAGTTCATCAACCAGCAACTGGCGCGCGAAGTGGAACTTCTCGAATTGCGCCGGAAGATCCAGTCCCAGGTGCAGGGGCAGCTTTCGCAGAGCCAGCGCGAGTTCTATCTCCGGGAGCAGCTCAAGGCGATCCGGAAGGAACTGGGCGAAGGCGAGGATCGCGAACAGGAAGAAGAGGAGTTTCGGCAGAAGATCGAAAAAGCCGGCATGCCCGAAACCGTGAAGCAGGAAGCTCTGAAGGAACTGCACCGGTTTGCGCGTATCACCCCGTTGTCGCCCGAGCACACCGTTGCCCGCACCTGGCTCGAGTGGATGACCACTCTGCCCTGGAGCACATCCACCGGCGAGGCGGTCAATGTGCAGCGAGCCGCCGCCATTCTGGACGAAGACCATTATGACCTCGAAAAGGTGAAAGACCGCATCCTGGATTTTCTCGCCGTGATGCAGCTGAAGCCGCTCCTGAAAGGGCCGATTCTCTGTTTCGTGGGACCTCCCGGCGTCGGCAAAACCTCTCTGGGCCGGTCCATCGCCCGGGCTCTTGGCAGGAAATTCCAGCGGATCTCCATGGGCGGCATGCATGATGAGGCGGAAATCCGCGGACATCGCCGCACCTACATCGGCGCGCTGCCCGGCCAGATCGTGCAGGCGCTGCGCCGCGCGGGCGCGAACGATCCGGTCTTCATTCTGGATGAAGTGGACAAACTCGGGCGCGACTTTCGCGGCGATCCGGCCTCTGCGCTCCTCGAAGTTCTCGATCCCGAGCAGAATTCCACCTTTCGGGATAACTACCTGGACCAGCCCTTCGATCTCAGCCGGGTTCTCTTCATCACCACCGCCAACGTGCTGGACACCATTCCCGAAGCCCTGCGCGACCGCATGGAAATCATCCAGCTGCCGGGGTACACGGAGCAGGAGAAGGTCATCATCGCCTTCCGTTACCTGATTCCCCGGCAAAAAACGGAGAACGCCCTCGAAGAAGACAAGCCGCTCGAATTTACCGATGCCGCGGTCCGCTTCCTCGTCCGTGGCTACACGAGGGAAGCGGGCGTGCGCAGCCTGGAGCGCGAAATCGGCTCGGTGTGCCGGAAGGTGGCCCGGGCGTATGCCGAGGGGAAACCGGTGCTTGCCGAAATCAATCCGGAGGGCGTGGAACAGCTTCTGGGCGCGCCCCGGTTCCGCCCCGAAACCGAGGTTTCCGAAAGAACGCAGCGTCCCGGTGTCGCCGTCGGACTCGCCTGGACCCCGGTGGGCGGCGATATCCTCTTTATCGAAGCCGGCCGCATGCCGGGCGGCAGCAAGGGCCTCATCATGACGGGCCAGCTGGGTTCCGTGATGCAGGAGTCCGTCCAGGCGGCGCTGACCTGGGTGCGCGCCAACGCGCCGCGGCTGGGAATCGACCCGGAAATTTTCCGCGTATCCGACCTGCACGTTCACGTGCCCGCCGGCGCGATTCCGAAGGACGGGCCCTCCGCGGGTGTCACCGTGGCCACCGCTTTGTATTCCATCCTCACGGGGAAATGCGTCCGCCAAAACCTCGCCATGACGGGCGAGATTACCCTGGGCGGCCTGGTGCTGCCGGTCGGCGGCATCCGGGAAAAGGTGCTGGCGGCGAAACGCGGGGGCGTCACCGAAATCGTTTTGCCGGCCGACAATGAGGTGAATGTGCGGGAAGATCTGAAATCGGAGCAGACCGGCGACCTCCGGCTGCACTACGTTAAGTCGATGGACGAGGTAATCCGCCTCGCCTTCGCGGAGGTTCCCGATGCCCGATAAAATTCTGGTTAGCGGTGACGATGTCACGCCCGCCTTCCTGCGCGGCCTCGAAGCGGACCAGGAACTGGAACAGCTCACCATCTGGGGCGGCCATCTCACCAATGCGGATCTGGAGCCGCTCAGCCGTCTCACCCGGCTCAAGGGGCTTTGCCTCGGCGAGATGCCGCTCGACGACGGCATCTTTCCGCACCTGCGGCCGCTCCGGCATCTGGAGTACCTGAATCTCGCCTACACGAATATCCGGGGCGATTTCCGAATCCTGGAAGCCGCGCCGTTGCGGGATGTCCGGCTGGAGGGCTGCAGGCACGTCGGCGACAGCTGCGCGACCGCGCTGGCGGCCTTTCCCACCCTTCGCCAGGCGGAACTGCACATGACCGGCGTGACGGACGCCGGCGTGAAAGCGCTCTCCGCACTGCCTCTCGAAACGCTCTGGCTGGGCCCCCGCATCACGGACACCGGACTGCGGTTCCTGTGCGGCATTCCCACCCTCCGGCATCTGGATCTCTGCGCGCACATGGTGACCGACGAGGGCGCGACCGCGCTCGCCCGACTCGCCGGTCTCGAAATCCTCTGGCTGACACGCTGCTCGATTACCGATGCCAGCGTTCCCGTGCTCGGCGGATTGCGCAGTCTCACGGAATTAAACGTGAGTTTTACGGGTATCACCGCGGCCGGAGTTTCGCATCTCCGGTCCGCCCTGCCGAACACCCGCCTGGTGGAACCGGACTGATAAAGTAATTGCTGATACAAGAGTGAAATTATGTTGAAAAAAGCCCTCCTGGCATTCGCGATTGCGGTTCTTATTTTGTTCGGCGTAATCGCCATGCAGCCCGCCGGATACACCGTTCGTCGCAGCATCGCGATTGACGCGCCGCCGGAAGTCGTCTTCGGTTACATCAACGACTTTCACAAGTGGGACGGCTGGTCGCCCTGGGTCAACCTCGACCGGTCGATGAAACAGTCCTACGAAGGCCCGCACGAAGGCATGGGCGCGATATATAAGTGGTCCGGCAACACCCAGGCCGGCGAAGGCGCCATGCTGATCACCGACAGCCGTCCCAACACGCATATCGGCATCGACCTGTCCTTCACCCGTCCCTATGTTTCCAACAGCGCCATCAGTTTCGCCGTCCGGCCGGAGCGCGAGGGCAGCGTGGTCACCTGGGATATGAGCGGCCAGAACAATCTCGCGCTGAAGGCCGTCTCCCTCTTTTACAGCATGGATAAGATGATCGGCCCCGATTTCGAACGCGGCCTGACGCAACTCAAAGCCCTGGCGGAAAGCTCCAAAAAGAAGTAGTTCCGCTCTTCTCTAAGCCATCGCCACGGCGCGGGCCAGCCGGACCGCGGGGTTCGCCAGAAGCTGGTCGAGTACGCTCTGGGGCACCAGCGAGTCCGTCGTAATGATCGAAATCGCCTCCGACGGTTCGCCCGAATCGCGCCGTCCCAGCGAGAAATTCGCGATATTGATCCGGTTCGCGCCGAGCACGGTGCCCATATGGCCCACCACCCCGGGAACGTCCAGACTTTTCACGCAGACCAGTGGCCCGTTGAGCGGCGCTTCGCAATAGATATCTTCCACGTGCAGCAGCCGCGCCTTCCCCAGCACCACTGCGCCTTCCACCGCCGTGACGCCGGAATCGGTCTCCAGTTCGAAGCGAATGGAGTCCGGTTGCCCCGGGCTTTTGTCATGCACTTCGGAGACGCTCCAGCCGCGGTCCGCCGCGATCTGCATGGCGTTCACCACATTGGCTTTCTTCCCGGCGACGGACCGGTTCAGCGCGCCCGCCAGACCCGCGTTTCGCAGCAGGATGGTATTCCGGTCCGCCACCCGGCCGAACCAGGTGAGCCGCGCCATTTTCGGATTGCCGTCCGCCAGATGTGCCGCCAGAATGCCGAGTTTCTCCGCCAGATCGATAAACGGCGCGGCCGCCTGATACTGTTCCGTCGATAGCGACGGGATGTTCACGGCATGCACCGCGACACCGTTTTCCAGATAGTCCAGCAGCTGTTGCGCGATCCGCACCCCGACATGCTCCTGGGCTTCTTCGGTAGCGCCGCCGATATGCGGCGTGGCGAGCAGGGAATCGAGGGCGAACAGCGGATTCCCGGGGCCGGCCGGCTCGTCGGCGAACACGTCGAGCGCCGCGCCCGCCACCTTGCCGGATTCCATGGCCTCCCGCAGCGCCCCTTCGTCCACCAGTTCGCCGCGCGCGCAGTTGACGATGCGCACGCCCGGCTTCATCCGCGCGAACGCGTCCCGGTTCAGCAGGCCGTCGGTCTCCAGCGTAAGAGAAACGTGCAGCGTGATGTAGTCGCTCTGCCGGTAAAGCTCCGCGGCGCTCGCCAGTTCCACGCCGGCGTCTTTGGCCAGTTGCGGGGTCACGTACGGGTCCAGCGCGATCACGCGCATCTCGAACGCGCGGGCGCGCTTCACCACCTCCCGGCCAATGCTGCCCAGTCCGATGACACCCAGCGTCTTCCCGCGCAGTTCGCTGCCGAGAAACTTCCGGTATTCCCACTTCCCGGCCTTCGTCGACGCATTCGCCTGCGGAATGGAACGCGCCATCGAGAGCATCAGGGCGATGGTATGTTCCGCGACGGAGACGGCATTGGCGCCCGGCGTGTTCATCACCAGCACGCCGTTCGCGGTGGCCGCGGTCAGGTCGACGTTGTCCACGGCCGCGCCCGCGCGCCCGATGACGCGAAGTTTCGGAGCCATCGCGAACACTTCCGCCGTCACACGAACCGCGCTGCGCACCACCAGCGCTTCCGCATCGGCCAGATGCTGCGTGAACTCCCGCGGGTTGGAGACCGTCACGTTCCACCCCGCACGCGCCCGCAGCAGTTCGATGGCTGCCTGCGCAATCGGCTCGGCGATCAGGACGTTCATGCCGCGGCCTGCACGCCGACTTCGGCCGCTTCGTAAACCGTCTGCACCGCGGCGACGCCCTTGCCGAGTTCCACCCTGTGCCCGTTGGCGCGCAGAATCAGTTCGAGCCCGGCGATCACGCTGAACAGGTCGGAAAAGTCGAAGTAACCGAGGTGAGCCAGCCGAAAAATCTCATTCTTCATGCTGCCCTGGCCGCCCGTGATCACGGCCCCGAACTTCTGTTTAAAGCCTTTCACGATGACCGCGGAACTCATCCCCGCGGGCGGGCAAATTGCCGTGAGCGAACTGCCGGGCCTTGTGGCGAACAGCTTCAGATCGAGCGCAACGGCCGCCTCGCGAGTGGCGCGCGCCAGCAACTGCGCGTTCTCCACCAGCTTCGCCATCCCCATGCCGCGGATGTAAAGCAGCGCCTCGTTCAGCGCGAGAATGAGCGACGTGGCCGGCGTCCACGTGGATTCCCCGCCATCGCCGCTCTTTTTCTCTTTCTTCAGGTCGAAATAGTAGTGGGGCAGGGTAGCGGATTTCCCGAGTTCCCACGCCTTCGGGCTCACTGAAAGAAACGCCAGACCCGGAGGAATCATAAACGCCTTCTGCGACCCGCCGATCACCACATCGAGCCCCCACGCTTCGATGTCGAGCGGCATGGTTCCGAGGCCCGTAATCGCATCCACCACGAAGATCGCATCGGTCTTCCGGACCATCTTCCCGATCGATTCGATATCGTGCTCCGCGCCCGTGGAAGACTCGGACGCCTGAATGAACACGCCTTTGGTCCCCGGTTCGGCACGCAGGGCTTCTTCCACCCGGTCCGGCGTCACCACGCTGCCGTACGGAGCTTCCAGAACGTTGGCGTCCAGCCCGTAAGCGCGCGCGATTTCCACCCAGCGCTCCCCGAACTTGCCTGCCGTGCAGACAATGACCTTATCGCCGCGGGAAAACAGATTGGATACCGAAGCGTCCATCGCGCCGGAGCCGGAAGCGGCCATGCAGAGCACGTCGTTCGTGGTCCCGTAGACGGCCTTCAGGCCTGCCAGCGCGGACTTGTACACGGTCCGGAATTCTTCGGTGCGGTGATGGATATCGGACGCCATCATGGCATGCAGAGCCGGCGGGTACAGAGGTGTCGGGCCGGGCGTCAGCAGCCGTTGCTTGCGTATGTGCATGAGAAGGAAGTAAAGTCTTTACAATATCAAAGACATGGCATTACTCGATCAGTTACAGAAAGACCTGGTAGCCTCCATGAAGGCGAAGGATGAGCTGCGGCTGAGCGTCATCCGAATGGTCAAAACGGCTCTGCAAAAGGCAACCGTGGCGGATCCTTCCAAGCCCCTGACCGAGGCCGCCGAACAGCAGATTCTGAAAAGCCTGGCCAAGCAGCGCGTGGAATCCGCGGAAATGTTTCGCACCGGTGGCCGCGAGGAACTGGCCGCCAAAGAGGATGCCGAGCGCCTGATCGTGGAGAGCTATCTGCCCGCCTCGGCGAGCGACGCCGATCTGGATGCGGCCGTGGAAGCGGCCGTTCAGGAGACCGGCGCCTCTTCGGCCAAACAGATGGGCCTCGTGATCAAGTCCGCCCAGGCGAAGCTTGCCGGGAAAACGGTGGACGGCAAGGTACTGAGTGAGAAAGTAAAAGCCAGGCTCTCATGACACCCAACATTCCCGGGAAACCTCACGAACACAAACCGTTCGTACCGCCGAACGTGCAGATGAAGGAGTTCACGCTGCGTGCGGTGCTCCTCGGCCTGGTGATGTGCGTGGTGCTGGGCGCCGCGAACGCCTATCTGGGCCTGCGCGCGGGCCAGACCATCGCCGCTACCTACCCTGCTGCCGTGATCGGGATGGCGGTGCTGCGCGTTTTCAAAGGCTCCATTCTGGAAGAGAACATCGCGCGAACCGCCGGTTCTATTGGTGAATCGGTGGCGGCGGGCGCCATCTTCACCATTCCGGCCTTCGTCATCTCGCGCTCCTGGCTGGACTTCTCGCCGGGCACGGCGTACTGGAAATCCACCGCGCTGATGATGATCGGCAGTATCCTCGGTGTCCTGTTTGTGTCGCTGGTGCGGCGGGTTCTGGTGGAAGATCCCGATCTGCCGTTTCCCGAGTCCGTCGCGGCCTCGCAGATCCACAAGGCCGGTCAGGTGGGCGCGCAGGCGGCGAAGTTCCTCTTCTACAACATGGCGATGGGCGCGGGCATCTTTCTCGCCGGCGCGTTCAACAGTTTCGCCACGGATAAAGACTGGTTCTTTCACGTGGGAAGTCTGGGGAAGACCTCCCTGCGGCTGGGCGCGCCCGGCACCAAAAACGCCCTGACCACCGGCGGCGTCACCATCTTCTCCGGCCCCACCATCAGTCCCGCCTACGTCGGTGTCGGCTACGTCATCGGACCGGCCCTTTCGGCTCTCAACTTCTCCGGCAGCATCATCGCCTGGGGCTTGCTGATTCCGCTGCTGATGTACTTCCTGGGACCGCAGTTGCAGGCCTTCCTGCCGCCGGGCTCGAACGACGAAAGCTGGCTCGGACTGGCCAACAGTGTCTGGCGCTTCATCGTGCGTCCCATCGCCGTAGGCGGCATGCTGACCGGCGCTACTTACACCTTGTTCAAGATGCGCAAGTCTCTTTTCGCGGGCCTGAGCCGGGCTTTCAAAGAAATGAAGACCGGCGCGGCGCCCGCCGAAACCACCGCGCGCACCGAACGCTATATGAGTTCGCGCGTGGTGCTGGCCGGCATCTTCGTGGTGTTCGCGCTGATGATCGTGCTTTACACGTATCTCTCGGGTGGTCTGGTGGCCGGTTCGGTCGCAGCCATCGTGATGCTGGTAGTCGGCTTCTGTTTCGCCACCGTCTCCGGTTATCTGGTCGGCGTGATCGGCTCCTCGAACAACCCCATCTCCGGCCTGACTCTTTCCACGGTCATCATTGCGGCGTTGCTGATGGTGGCGCTGGGCGTGAAGGGCACCGGCGGTGTGATCGCGGTGCTGGGCGTCGCGGCCGTGGTCTGTGTTTCGAGCGCCGTCTCCGGCGAACTGCTGCAGGATTTCAAAGTCGGCTACATCCTGGGCGGCACGCCGCGCAGCATTCAGATCGTGGAACTGATCGCGGTGGTGCTCGCCAGCGCCGTCATGTACTTCCCGTTGCTGGTGCTGCACCAGGGCAACATCAACGCCGGCGGCATCGGCTTCGGCGACCGCGCTCTGCCTGCTCCCCAGGCGGGCCTGATGGCCTCGCTCTCGCAGGGAATCGTGGGTGGCGATATGGCGTGGCCTCTGATCGTCGCCGGGATTCTGATGGGCATCGCTCTGATCATGATCGGCGTCAAGAGCCCCATGCTGGTGGCCATCGGCATGTACCTGCCGCTCGGCACCACCTTCGCGATCTTCATCGGCGGCATGATTCGCTGGGTATCGGACAGCATCTCGAAGAGCCGCAATATGAATGAAGCGCAGAAGATCCGCATCGAAAGCGTCGGCGTGCTGGCGGTCTCCGGACTGATCGCCGGCGAGGCGCTGATGGGGTTGGTTACGGCTACGTTCAATTTCTTCGACGTGAAGATTCCGGAGTTTTTCAAGGCGCCCTCTTACACCGCCGGATTAGTGGTACTCGCCGTTCTGGCGCTCACGCTGATCTACGTTCCGCTGTCGAATGCCGGACGGCCCGAAGACCCGCCGCCACCCGCGGCTTTCGTATAGGCGCGCAACGGGCACTAATCCCGATGGACGACCCTTTCCATCTGCAGAGATTTGTCGACGCGCAGCGCCCCGTTTTCGAGCAGGTGCTGCGCGAACTGCGGGCTGGCCGGAAACAGTCCCACTGGATTTGGTTCATCTTCCCTCAGCTCATGGGTCTCGGTTACAGTTCGAACGCGGAGTTTTACGGAATCGCTTCAGCGGAAGAAGCCGCCGCTTATCTGCACCATCCGGTGCTGGGTCAGCGACTCCGGGACTGCACGGCGCTCGTCAACGCAGTGCACGGCAAAGCCATCCAGCAGATCCTCGGCACGCCCGATGACATCAAGTTCCGCTCCTCTATGACTCTGTTCGCGCGTGTCGCGTCGACTCTCTTCGGGCGTGTCGCGCCGGAGAACGAAATCTTCCGTGCCGCGCTCGAAAAATACTTTGATGGCGTGGAAGATCCCGCGACAATTCGTATTTTTTAACCCGGGGGGCTTGCACCCGGCATCCTAAATAGATAAGCTCTCCCAAACGGGCAAGGGACGCTCCTTTCCGGCCTGAACCACCCCTGCAGACCGGTGCTTCAATGTCCCTTGCCCAACCCGGTCCTGAACGCCGAATCGGTTCGGCGCCACCACGATAAGCTCGAAAGCGATAAGCTGGAAAACCTGACTGACTTATGAAATTCGGAGTAAACACTTTCATCTGGGCCGCCGATTTCGACAAATCCTGCCTGCCCCTCCTTCCGGTGATCAAACAGAACGGCTTCGACGGCGTCGAGTTGCCGCTTTTCCGCCCCGAGAACTTTCTGACCGCGGAGATTCGCAGCGGCCTTGAAGAGAACGGCCTTGAAGCCACCATCTGTTCCGTCCTGGTGGGCGGGTTCAGCCTGATCAGTGAGGATGCCGCCGTTCGCGCGAAGACCCAGGCCCATCTGCGGGATTGCGTGAAGACCGCGGCCGACGTGGGCGCGCGAATTATTGCGGGTCCGCTCTACTGCCCGGTCGGATATCTGCCGGGCCGCCGCCGGACCACCGAGGAATGGAACTGGGCGATCGAAGGCTACCATGCGGTTGCTGACACTCTCGTCGCCAACAAGGTAACTCTGGCGATCGAGCCTCTCAACCGCTTCGAGACTTACTTTCTCAACACCGCGGCCGATGTGGCTGCCCTATGCGATCAGGTCAATCATCCGAATGTGGGAGTTCTCTTCGATACCTTCCACGCCAACATCGAGGAAAAGGACATCGCGGCGGGATATCGAACCGTCGGCAAACATTTGAAACATGTCCACACCTGCGAGAACGATCGGGGCATCCCGGGCAGCGGGCATGTCGAGTGGCCTGCTGTCTTTCAGGCGCTCCGGGATCTGAACTACGACGGCTGGCTCACCATCGAAAGCTTCGGCTTCGCCCTGGGCGAGCTTTCCTCCGCCGCTGCCATCTGGCGCGATATCGAGAAGACGCCGGAATCCATCGCGTTCGAAGGCATCAAATTCCTGAAGCGGAATATGGGCCGTTAATTACCTGCCGCGGCGAAACGTTTGTTCCCGACGGAACTCTAATCCCGGAAGAGCGAGGTCCTCATGAACGATAACGGTAAGTGTGCCCACCCGGCCTGTAGTTGCGCCGTGCCGAAAGGCGAGAAGTATTTCAGTGAGTCCTGCGAAGATGCGGGCGATCTCACGGAACTGACCTGCCAGTGCGATCATGCGGGCTGCGTTGGTGAAGCTCTGAAAGTCTGAGCACACCTTTGGCTGTCGGGGTGCACAACCTGTCTGCGAATGGATCCGCAAACAGCCCGCACCCCCGACCGCCGGGCCAACCGACAGCACACCCGAATTACCCGCGTGGCGCGGGTGATCGGCCACAAACTTCTGAAAAGAAAAGTTCTCGTTCTTACCACGACGGTGCCCCTGCTGGCTATATGGGTCGCCACGGGTGCCATCTATCACCACTACGCGGCCGAAGTCGACCGTCAGCTCGCCTCCGGGGTGTTTGCTCAATCCGCCAATATTTACGCTGCCCCGCTGGTGGTAAACACCGGGGACACCGTCTCGCCCTCGGCCTTAAAGTCCGAACTCCGCCTCTGCGGCTACCGTGAATCGGAAAGGCTCGGCTCCGGCACCTTTCGTTTCGCGGCGAAATCACTTGAGCTCGAACCCTCAGACCGGCCGCGCGCACAGATCTCTTTCGGTGACAAAGACCAGATCACCCGGATTGTCGCGAATGGCCACGAGCAACGCGGTTTCGATGTCGGCCATCCGTTAATGGCGAACCTCTCCAGCGGAAGAGAAAAGCGTCATCTCGTCTCCTTCGCGCAGATTCCTCCCGCGCTGGTGCAGGCAGTTACTTCCGTGGAGGACAAACATTTCTTCCAGCACTCCGGCGTCGATGTGCCACGCCTGGCCGAAGCTGCCCTTGTCGATTTCCGCGATCTTCGCAAAGAACAGGGCGCCTCCACCCTCACCATGCAACTCGTGCGCGGCCTGTTCCTGCAGCCGGAAAAGCGCTGGAAACGCAAGCTCGCGGAAGTGATGATGACCGTTCATCTGGAGCGCAAATGGTCCAAGGAAAAGATCTTCGAAACCTACGCGAATGAGGTCTTCCTCGGCAGGCAGGGCACCTACGACATCCGGGGCTTTGCCGAAGCCGCGCGCCTTTACTTCGGCGCGGAACTTCGCGACCTCACCGTTGAACAGGCGGCCACGCTCGCGGGCATGGTGCAGCGGCCCAGTTACTTCAATCCCTACCGCCGTCCGGAGAAGGTGATCGAGCGGCGCAATCTGGTGCTCGCCCTGATGCGCGGCAACGGGTATCTGGACAAACTGCAATACGCCGACGCACATTCCGCGCCCCTGAAGATTTTGCCGCCGCAGAGCCCGGAGGAGGTTTCCGGCGCGCCCTGGTTCCTCGACCTGGTCGCCTCGGAAATGGCTCCGGACGAAGAAGGTGGCGCGAAGAACATCTACACTACGCTCGATCTGGATCTGCAGCAGGCGGCCGAACAGGCCCTCGCTTCCGGCATGCAACAGGTGGATAAGCAGTTCGTCGCGAAGTTCGGCAAGACCGATCAGCATCCGGAAGCCGCGTTAATCGCTCTCGATCCGAATACCGGCGAAATCAAGGCCATGGTAGGTGGACGCGACTACGCCCGCAGTCAGTTCAACCGGACTCTGGCGCGGCGTCCTCCCGGTTCCGTCTTCAAACCTTTTGTCTATGCCGCCGCCCTCAACACCGGCGTAACCGGCGCGGAGGATATCCTGACCGCAGCCAGCATGGAAAGCGATGAAGCCACTACCTTCTGGTTCCACGGCAAGGCGTATCAGCCCGCGAATTTCCGCCACGAAGAGTTCGGTACTCTGACTCTCAAAGACGCGCTTGCCCACTCGGATAACGTGATTGCGGTGAAGATCGCCCAGCAGATCGGCTTCAACTCGGTCGTGTCGATGGCCACCCGCGCCGGCCTGAATTCCGATATTGAGCCCACGCCCGCGGTCGCCCTCGGCTCCTATGCCGTGACGCCGCTGGAACTGGCGGGCGCCTACACGGCGTTCCCGAACGGCGGCCGCTCGGTGAAGCCGCACTGGCGGGCCGCGCCAACGAAGTCGAATCCGGCGATGGACCCCCGCGTCGCCTATCTGATGGTCAACATGCTGCAGGAAGTCATGCGGTCCGGGACGGCCGCCGGCGTGCGTTCCAGAGGCTTCCTGCTCCCCGCCGCGGGCAAAACCGGCACCTCGCATGACGGCTGGTTTGCCGGCTTCACCTCGCAGCTACTCTGCGTCGTTTGGGTCGGCTTTGACGACTACCGCGAACTCAATCTCGAAGGAGCGAAATCCGCCCTCCCCATCTGGACGGACTTTATGAAGAAGGCCGCGCAGCGAAGCCCCTATCGCGACGCCAAAGAGTTTGTATCGCCCTCCGGTATCACTTCCGCCGAGATCTGCTCGGAAAGCGGCAAGCGCGCCGGGGACCTCTGTGTCGAGACCCGCCGCGACGTTTTCATCGCCGGCACGGAACCGCGGGAAGGCTGTGATTTACATGGTCTCGCGCAACTCAATTCCGGCGACCCGCCGCACAACTCAGAGCCGTAGGGCAGGGAAGGCCGAGTGCAGCAGCGCGCTCACGCCGTTCCAGAAAATCTGCACGCCGATGCAGACCAGAATGAACGACGACAGGCGCAGAATCACATTCATCGCCGTGTCCCCCAGCGCGCGTGCGATCTGTCCCGCGAACCGGTAACTCAGAAAAATGCTCAGAGCGATCGCCGCCGCGCCGAGCACGCCGCCCAGCAGCGCCATCAACGTCATCGCGCTTCCCTGCGGCCGGTTCGCGCCCACCGTGATCGCCACCGAAATCGAGCCCGGCCCCACGGTTAGCGGCAGCGTCAGCGGATAAAAGGCCCGTTTCGAAGCCTCCAGCATGCTTGTCCTCCTGCGCGCCGGCTCGTCGTCGGCGGAATGCTGCAGCAGTTTCCAGCCGGTGGAGATCACCACCATCCCGCCGCCCACCTGCACCACCGAGAGCGAGATCCCGAAGAAAGCCAGAATGTGCGTGCCGATGAAGATCGCCACCAGCAGCAGGATGAAGCCGTTCATCGCCACCTTGCGCGCCAGCAGGGCCCGCCCCGCGCTCGAAACATCGCGCGTCAGTGTCAGAAAAATCGGCGCTCCGCCCAGCGGATTCACAATCGGAAACAGGGCGCCCACAATCAGCAGCACTTCCCGAAGCACCTCATCGAACTGCGAGTGGATCAGATCCGTCGGCATGGGACCAGCTTAGTAGGTGCGCCGATAATGCGGGTCCGTTACGAAATGGGAGATAATGCGACTGCTTATGGAAGCCCTCTTCGAAGTCGCCCACCACGTCGCCACCATCACCCTGAACCGGCCGGACAAGCTGAATGCCTGGACCGCCGCCATGGCCAAAGAAGTCTCCGCCGCGATGCTCGCCGCCGACGCCGAGCCAGACGTCCGAATCATCGTCATCACGGGCGCGGGCCGCGGTTTCTGCGCCGGCGCGGACATGTCCCTGCTCGGCAGCATCGTTGCCGCCGGTCTCGATTCCAATACCTCGCCCGCCTCCCGCCGCGCGCCCATACCGGAGGTCGCCAAGCCCGTCATCGCCGCCGTGAACGGACCCGCCGTGGGCCTCGGTCTCGCGCTCGCGCTCTTCTGCGATATCCGCATCGCCACTGAAAGCGCCCGCTTCGGCACTGCCTTCGCCCGCCGCGGTCTCATCGCCGAATTCGGTCTCGCCTGGATTCTCCCGCGCCTCGCCGGACTCGGCAATGCCCTCGACATGCTGCTCACCGCGCGCCTGGTCGATGCCGCCGAAGCACAGCGTTTCGGCCTGGTCAGCCGCGTGCTTCCCGACGAAGGTTTCGCCGAAGCCGTCGCTCTCTACGCCCGTGAACTGGCCGCCGGCGTCAGCCCCCGCTCCGCCCGCATCATCAAACAACAGGTCGCCGCAGGCCACACGCAGTCCCTCGACCAGGCTTTCGCTCTTTCTGAACAGGAAATGCTGGCCAGTCTGCAGTGCGAAGATTTTAAGGAAGGCGTCGCGCACTTTCTGGAAAAGCGCCCGCCTTCATTTAAGGGCCGATAACCATGCCGCACACGCTGACTCTGGCTTTTGGAAAACAGGGCGCTCCGGTGGAACTGCCCGATGGTTTCGATTACGTGGTGCTGGAGGCGAAATCCGCCCTCCCGCTCCCCAACTGCCAGGAGGCGATCGAACGCGCGCTCGACGCGCCCCTCGGCGCCGAACCTCTGCAAACGCTGGCGCAGGGCAAACGCTCCGCCGCCATCTCTGTCTGCGACATCACCCGCCCCGCGCCGAATCGCCTGGTGCTGCCGCCCGTCCTGCGGCGTCTGGAAGCCGCCGGCATTCCCCGCGCGGAAATCACGATCCTCATCGCGACGGGCCTTCACCGCCCCGCCACGCCCGACGAGATCTGCGAGATCGTCGGCGACGCCGTGGCCCGCGATTACCGCGTGGTCAACCACGATGCCCGCGACCTGGCCGCTCATCGCTACCTCGGCGCCACCGCCTCCGGCACGCCCGCGTACGTGGACGAACGTTTCGTCGCCGCCGACCTTCGCATCACCCTCGGCTTCATCGAGCCGCACCTCATGGCCGGCTTTTCAGGAGGCCGCAAACTCGTCGTCCCCGGCCTCGCCGCGCAGGAAACCATCAAAGTCATCCACAGCCCCCGCTTCATGCGCGAGCCCCGCGCCGTGGAAGGCTCCATCGAGAACAATCCTCTGCATCTTGAACTCCTCGAACTCGCCCGCATGGCCGGTCACCAGTTCGTCGTCGATGTCGCCCTCGCCCGCGACCGCAACATCGCGGCGGTCTTTGCCGGTGAACCCGTGCAGGCGCACCGTGCGGGCGTGGACTTCGTTTCCTCAGCCCTGCTGCAGTCCATCGGGAAGCCCGTGGATGCCGTCATCACCACCGGCGCCGGTTACCCGCTCGACCTCACCTGGTACCAGTGCATCAAAGGCATCACCGCCGCCTCGCATATTGTGAAGGACGACGGTCGCATCCTGATCGTCGGCGCCTGTTCCGAAGGCTGCGGCGGGCCCGAGTTCACGACTCTCCTGGGCGCTCACGCCGGCCCCCGCGACTATCTGAACGCCATTGCTGATACCCCGGTGACCGTGGACCAGTGGCAACTCGAAAAACTCGCGCTGGTCGCCCGCCGGACCGAGCTTTTGTACTGCGTCCCCGGGTTGGCCAGAGAACTTCGATCTAAACTGTGGGGTCCGGCCTTCGACGACGTCCAGGCCGCCGTGGATGCCCTTCTGGAGGGCCTCCCGCCGGGCGCGCGCGTGGCCGTAATCCCCGAAGGTCCCTATGTGCTGGCCAAAGTTCTGGCAAGCGCAGCCTGACCGATTCCCGTAAAGGATTACCAGATGCTTCAACGCCTCACCGCTTTCCTTTTCCTGGCCGCTGCAGCGCTCGGCCAAAAAACCCCCATTGCCTGGACCGCCGCTGAACAGCCCATCTACGCCCGCATCAAAACACTCCGCGACGTGCCGGACGACCAGCGTGGCGCCGTCACCCGCGAACTCGCAGGCCAGATTCACCGGTTGCCCGCGGCGAAGAACAAGCTCACCCTCGCCAACGGACTGGCCGGGCTGTCCACCGAAGGCGACTTCGGCCACGACACTCTCCAGGAAGTCGCCACCGTGCTCGCCGACACCTTGCGCGAACAGGCTGCTGCGTCCCCGGAAAGCACGCCCGACGACCCTTATGCCGAACTCGCGCAGTTGATCTGGTATGAGCACGTCCAGGTTTCCCTCGACAGCCCGCAACTGAAAGCCGCCCTCGCGCGCCTCAACGCCGACGACCGGCAGCGCCAGAGCGCCGACTTCACCCTCACCGATCTCCAGGGCCATTCCTGGACCCTGCAGCAGCTCCGCGGCAAAGTTGTCCTGGTGAACTTCTGGGCCACGTGGTGCCCTCCCTGCCGGAAAGAGATGCCGGATCTCGAAGCCCTGTACCAGCGCTTCCGCGATCAGGGGCTGGTCGTGCTCGCCATCTCCGACGAAGAGGACGCCAAGGTGCGCCCGTTTATTGCCGGGAAGAAGTACAGCTACCCCGTCCTGCTCGATCCTGACCGCAAAGTGAACAAGCTCTTCGCCGTCGAAGGCATTCCGAAAAGCTTCGTCTACGACAGGGCCGGGAAGCTCATCGCCCAGTCGATCGATATGCGCACCCGCGGCCAGTTTCTTGCCATGCTGTCCCAGGCCGGTCTCAAGTAGTTTTACCTACTCTTCCGAAAACCCGCCGGCGCCCGGTCTTGGTCAAATGGGACTCATGTTCCCGACCTTCCGGCTCGTTTTCCTGACAGCGGCTCTCCTGCTCCCGCAAGCCGCCAACGCGGACGTAATCGTTCTGAAGAACGGCGACCGCATTACCGGCAGCATTGTGAAAAAGGACGGCGCCAGCCTGACCATCAAGAGCGACCTGTTCGGCGTCATCACCGCGCCGTGGGACAAAGTCGACACGGTCCGCGCGGAAGAACAGCTCCACGTCGCCACCAAAGACGGGAAGACTCTCCAGGGCATGCTCGCTCTCGATAACGGCGGGCTTGCGGTCGTCTCCGGCGCGGGCCGCACGGAGATTCCCGTGGCCGAAGTCAGCGCCGTCCGCAACGCCGACGAACAGCGAGCCTACGAACGCCTGCTGAACCCCGGCTGGGGCGAACTCTGGACCGGCAGCGGCACGCTTGGCTGGGCCGGCAGCAAGGGCAACGCCCAGACGCTCACCTTTACCGTTGGCGCGAACGCCCAGCGGGCCACAAGGACGGACAAGACCGTGGTCTATTTCAACAGCATCAAGGCTTCCGCGCTGGCGAACGGCAAGAACTCCAATACCGCGCAGGCCGTGCGCGGCGGCCTGGCCTACGACCATAACCTCAACCCCAAACTCTTCCTCAACACCTTCAACGACTACGAATACGATCGCTTCCAGAATCTCGATCTCCGCTTCGTGCTGGGCGGCGGCCTCGGCTACCACGCCTTCAAAACCGACCGCACCATTCTCGATGTCCTCGCCGGCGCGGACTACAACCACTCCACCTTCAATACGCCCGCCACGAAGCAATCCGGCGAAGGCTATTTCGGCGACGACTATACGCGAAAACTCGGCAAATCGGCGTCGGTGAATCAGACCGCGAGAATGTTTTACGACCTGAATAACCTGGGCGCTTACCGGGTAAATTTCGATGCCGGAACCTCCGTGCGCCTCACCCGCTGGCTGAACTGGAACGTCTCGCTGAGCGACCGTTATCTCACGCCGCCGGCCTTCGGCAGAAAGGCCAACGATATCCTCTACACCACCGGACTCGGCTTCACCTTCGCGCGTTAGAGCGGCGGCCTGCGCGGGGCCGATATCATGAATGATTACAGGATGAAAACAGCGTTTATTTTTCCCGGGCAGGGCTCCCAATACACGGGCATGGGCCAGTCTCTGGCCACTGAATTTCCGGCAGCCAGACGGCGATTTGAAGAGGCGGATGAGGCGCTGGGTTTCTCCCTCTCGAAACTCTGTTTCGAAGGTCCGGATGAGACCCTGCGGCTGACCGAAAACCAGCAGCCCGCGCTGCTCGCCGTGGCTGTCGCCGCGTGGACCGTGCTCGTGGATGAGGTCGGCCCGCCCGACTTCGTGGCCGGCCACAGCCTCGGCGAATACCCGGCCCTGGTGGCTGCGGGTTCCCTGGCGTTTGCCGACGCCCTCCAGCTCGTCCGCAAACGCGGCTGCTTCATGCAGGAAGCCGTGCCGCTGGGCGTGGGCGCCATGGCAGCCCTCCTGAGGTTGCCGCAAGAAAAACTCGCCGAAGTTCTCGCCGGCGCGGCACAGGGGGAAGTCCTCTCGGCCGCCAACCTGAACTCGCCAGACCAGGTGGTCATCGCCGGCCACCGCGGCGCCGTGGAACGCGCCATGGAACTTGCCAAAGCAGCCGGCGCGCGCCGGGCCGTCGCGCTGCCGGTCAGCGCCCCCTTCCACTGCCCCCTCATGGAGCCCGCCCAGGCCCGCCTCAAACCGGAACTCGACGCCACGCCCTTCGCCGACCTCCGCGTCCCGCTCATCAACAACTGGCAGGCCAGGGAGATTCGCACCGGGGACGAAGCGCGCGAAGGCCTCTTCCGGCAGATTCCGAACACCGTCCGCTGGTCCGAATCGATGGAATACCTTGCCGCCGCGGGCGTCGACCGGTGGTTCGAAGTGGGCGCGGGCGCGGTGCTCAGCGGCCTGCTGCGAAGCATCGTGTCCGGCTCGAAGTGCATCCCGTTTGGCGAGGCCAAAGATCTGCAAAAACTGCAGCCGGTTGCGCAATAAACGACAAAAAGCCGCCGGTCAGCAGAACTGACCGGCGGCTCCCGTAAAACCCGATTCCCGAAAAAACTACGCTTTGTCCGAGCCTTCTTCGGGCTCCATGCCTTCCTGCTGCGCCTTCAGGCGTTCTTCCCGGCGCTTCGCGCGTTCCGCCGCGCGCTTCACCAGTTCCGAACCCACCAGTTCCAGCATGGCCAGTTCCGCGCCGTCGCCCTTGCGGGGTCCCAGGCGGGTAATACGCGTGTAGCCACCCGCTCGCTGACCGAAACGGGCGCCGATCGTGTCGAACAGTTTCTGGACTGAAGCCGGCGTCGTGAGAAACGAAGCGGCCTGCCGGCGGGCGTGCAGCGTGTCGCGCTTGGCGAGGGTGATCATCTTCTCGACGAGCGGCTGAATCGCCTTCGCCTTCGGAACCGTAGTGATGACCCGTTCCTCCAGAAGCACACTGGTGGTGAGGTTCTTCAGGAGGCTGTTGCGCGCCCCGACGTCCCGCTTTAATTTTGCATTGCCAAATCGATGTCTCATTTGCCTGAACCTTTAACTAGTCTTCAAAATTGCTTAGAACTGCTCTTCGTCCGGAACGTCTTCCATCGAACCGGGCGCGGAAGGCGGCGGAGCCACCAGACGGCCATGGGCGTCCGGCTTCATTCCCAGCGCCAGACCCATGCCGCCGAGAATCTCTTTGATTTCGTTCAGCGACTTGCGGCCGAAGTTCTTTGTCCGAAGCATCTCGGATTCCGACTTCTGCACCAGTTCGCCGATCGTCTGAATGCCCGCGTTCTTCAGGCAGTTGTAGGAGCGAACCGAGAGTTCCAGTTCTTCCACGCTGCGGTTGAGCTGATCGCTGATCCGGTCCATGCTGCGCTCGGCCGGCTCTTCGGTCGCCTCCGGCAGCTCTTCGAAGTGGATGAAGATCGTCATGTGATCTTTCAGCAGCTTCGCGGCGTGCCCGATGGCGTCCTGCGGCGAAATCGCGCCGTTGGTCCAGACTTCCAGCGTCAGCTTGTCGTAATCGGTCATCTGGCCCAGACGAGCCGCTTCCACCGAAAAATTCACTTTGCGAACCGGCGAGTGCACCGAGTCGATCGGGATAAAGCCAATCGCCAGATCCTCGTCGAAGTTCTTGTCCGCGCTCACATAACCGCGCCCGGTCTTCAGCCGCATCTCGATGTCGAGTTTGCCGCCTTCGCTCACCGTCGCGATATGCAGATGCCGGTCCAGCACTTCCACGTCCGCGTCCGTCTCAATCGAGCCGGAGAAAATCTCGCCCGCCGCATTCGCCACCACGCGGACCGTCTTCGTGCCCTCGCTCATCACCTTGAACGGAACCTGCTTCAGGTTCAGAATGATGTCGGTGGCGTCTTCCACGACGCCCGGAATCGGACTGAATTCGTGATCCACGCCTTCAATGCGAATCGCGGTAATGGCCGCGCCTTCAATGCTCGAGAGCAGGACGCGACGCAGGGAGTTGCCGATGGTGGTACCGAAACCGCGCTGGAACGGCTGAGCGGTGAACTGCCCATAGCGTTCCGTCAGAGTCTCGGTGTTAGCGACCAGACGTTTGGGTTTTTGAAATCCCTTGAACATACGTTTTTTACTCCAATGCCGGCCTGGCTTTTTCTCAATCCGCGCAGGCCGGGGTTTTTTACTGCCGAAAGACCAAAAACTTACTTGCTGTAAAGTTCGACGATGAGCTGTTCGTTGATCGGAATCTGCGTCAGCTCGTCGCGGCGGGGAATGGAGTTGATGCGGCCCTTCAGAGCGTCGCGATCCACATCCATCCAGCTGGGGGAAGGCGCGTGCGCCGTGGCGTCACGAGCGGCCAGAATGGTGGCGTTGTTCTTGCTGCTTTCGCGCACGGAAATCTCTTCGCCGGGTTTCACCACATACGAGGGGATGTCCACCTTACGGGTGCCCACCTGAATGTGACCGTGGCGAACCACCTGACGCGCCTGCGCCCGGCTGGTCGCCAGTCCCATGCGGTAGATCACGCTGTCGAGGCGGCGTTCGAGGCTGCCCAGCAGGTTCTCGCCCGTGATGCCCTTCATGTGCGCCGCTTTTTCGAAGGTGTTGCGGAACTGCGTTTCCAGCACGCCGTAAATGCGGCGAACCTTCTGCTTTTCACGCAACTGGAGGCCGTAGCCCACCAGCTTCGCCTTGCGGTCTTTTCCGTGTTGTCCGGGAACGAAATTGCGACGCTCGATGGCGCACTTCTCGGAGTGGCAGCGTTCGCCTTTCAGAAACAGTTTCATGCCTTCGCGTCTGCACAAACGGCAGACCGGGCCTCGATAACGTGCCAAGTAGTAATTCTCCTTGTGGAACGTGCGGTTTACGTTGCCTGTTCGCCAACTTCATCCCGCTCATACAGCAAAATGACCACCGCGAGACGGCCCGAAGGACGCCTCGCGATGGCCGGGTATCAAACTCTGCGCTTCTTGGGAGGACGGCAGCCGTTGTGCGGAATCGCCGTCGTATCGCGAATCGACCGAACATCCAGACCCGCCGTCGAGAGAGCGCGAACCGCCGACTCACGACCCGAACCCGGACCGCTGACCCGAACTTCCACCGTCCGCAAGCCGACTTCGTTCGCCTTGTTGGCGGCCGTGAGAGCGGCCTGCTGCGCGGCGAACGGAGTGCCCTTGCGCGAACCGCGGAACCCGAGCGAACCGGCGCTCGACCACGACACGGTGTTGCCGTCGGGATCGGAGATGGTCACAATCGTGTTGTTGAACGTCGCCTGCACGTGGACCAGGCCCACATGAACGACGCGTTTTTCTTTCTTTTTGAAGGCTTTCTTTTTCGTTGCCTTCGCCGGAGCCTTTGCCATTAAGTCTTCGCCGTCGCTTTCTTCTTGTTCGCCACAGTGCCTTTACGCGGTCCCTTGCGGGTGCGGGCATTGGTGTGGGTGCGCTGGCCGCGAGTCGGCAGACCGCGACGGTGCCGAAGCCCGCGGTACGACGCCATCTCGATGTGCCGCTTGATGTTGAGCGACACTTCCTTGCGGAGGTCACCCTCGACCGAGCCCTCGTCTTCGAGGATCTGACGGATGTGGTTAACCTCATCCTCGGTCATGTCGCCGATCTTCTTGTTCGGATCGACGCCCGTGCGGTGCAGCAGGCTCTTGGCGCGAGTCCGCCCGATTCCGTAAATGTAAGTGAGTCCGATTTCCGCCCGCTTTTTCGGCGGAAGATCTACGCCCGCGATACGTGCCATATATTTCTCTCTCCAGCGAGCCCGGCCGGCCCGAAGGCCTGCGCGCTCAAATCCTCTAAAACCTTTAACCCTGACGCTGCTTGTGTTTGGGGTTAGCGCAGATGACCCGCACCACGCCTTCGCGGTGGATCAGCTTACACTTGTCACAAATTTTCTTTACCGATGCGCGAACTTTCATGATACCTGCCCAATCTTCCTGATTATCCTGCCCCGTGTGAGGTCGTGTTCCGCGAACTCGACTTCCACCCGGTCGCCCGGTAATAACCGGACCCAGTTCCGACCCGCTCCGCCCAATACCGCGGATCCCGCTCCATGCGCCAAAACCCGCGCTTTGTTGCTTAACTCGAGCCGGTACAGCAGGCTCGGTAACTCTTCAAGGACGGTGGCTTCCACCTTTTTCAAGTTGACCGCCTCCGGACGACTCAGGGCCTCGTTAAAACCCAGGGGCCGTTCGCCGTCACCGCCACGCAGTGCTCGAAATGAGCCGAATACGACCCGTCTTTCGCCACCGCGGTCCACTTGTCCTTCAAAACTTTCGCTTCCGGCCGGCCCGCATTCACCATAGGCTCGATCGCGAGCACCATGCCTTCCCGCAGCCGCGGATTCTCGTTGCGCCGGTCCACATAATTGGGAACCTGCGGCTCTTCGTGAAGCTGCGTGCCGATACCGTGGCCCACATATTCCTTCACGATGGAAAACCCGTTGCCTTCCACATACTCCTGCACCGTGCCGCAAATATCGAACAGCCGGTTGCCGTCCCGCACCTTGTCGATTGCCAGCTCCAGCGACTCTTCGGTCACTTTCAGAAGCTTCTTCGCCTGCTCGCTCAGTTCGCCCACACCTACCGTGAGCGCCGAGTCTCCGAAATAACCCGCCAGCGAAACGCCCGTATCGATCGAAACGATATCGCCGTTCTTCAGCACTCGCTTCGGGTTCGGCATCCCGTGCACAATCTCATCGTTGACCGATGTACAAAGCACGAAACGGTATCGCTCACCCGCCGCCGGCACATAGTAATTCTTGAACGCCGGTTTCGCACCCGCGTCCTCCATCATCTTTACCGCCACCAGTTCCAGATCCCAGGTGGTCATGCCTTCCTGCACCATCCCGCCCAGCTTCTGCAGGATCTCGTAGACCAGAAGGCCACTGCGGCGCATCTTTTCGAGCTCAGCCGCTGTCTTCCGAACGATCACCGGGCCGCCACCCCGTCCGCCGCCGCCTTCTCGCCGACCACCGAAGACG
Source organism: uncultured Acidobacteriia bacterium (assembly GCA_903851195.1). Classification (GTDB taxonomy): domain Bacteria; phylum Acidobacteriota; class Terriglobia; order Bryobacterales; family Bryobacteraceae; genus BOG-234. The sequence continues at coordinate 12,073 of CAINNJ010000009.1, read as the reverse complement.
ACAACACTCCCGAAGTCTGATCCAGGATTCCCGTGAGCGCGGTCTGTATTTTGCCGAAAACCACTTCCGGCCGATCTTTGCTGGCGTCTACTTCAAACAACCTGTTGCTCGCCTTCCGAAAATACTCGATTAAAGGACGCGTGCTCGCCTCGTACTGCGTAAGCCGCTCCCGCACCACATCTTCCCGGTCGTCCTCGCGGATCGCCAGCACACTTCCATCCAGATCGCAGATACCTTCCACTTTAGGGGGACGGGAAACAGCGTTGTAGAGGGTGCCGCAGACCGGGCAAACTCGCCTTCCCGTCATACGGGAGATAATTACATTGTAATCAACTACAAGATGAATTACCACTTCCCGCGCGCCGACCCCGCTCAGCAGCCGCATCATTTCCTGCGCCTGAGCCGGTGTTCGGGGATATCCGTCGAGAATAAACCCCCGTTCACAGTCCTGCTGGTGGATCCGTTCATACACCAGCTGGTTGACCAGATCGTCGGAAACCAGTGAGCCGGCCCGCATCCGGCCTGCGATTGCCCGGCCTACTTCCGTGCCGTTGCGGATATGTTCCCGCAGCATGTCTCCGGTCGAGATCTGCGGAATTTTCAACCACTCCACCAGGAACTTCGACTGTGTCCCTTTTCCCGATCCAGGCGATCCGAACATTACGATCGCGATTCGCCGGGGCGCTGTTTGGCCCGATTGACCAGACGGCGCACCCACTTGCTGCGCCGTATCTGCTTGCCCTGGATTCATTCAGACAGAACTGCGGCGGCCACGGATGCGGCCCGCTCGCGGTGTGAACCCTTCGTAGTGACGCATAATCAGCTGCGCCTCGATCTGGTTGACCGTATCCATCGCCACGCCCACTACGATCAGCAGAGAGGTGCCGCCGAAGTAGAACTGAACGTTCAAACCTTCGAGGATGAAACGGGGAAAATGCGTATCGATGAAGTTCCCGATCAGCGGCAGATGCTGCAGCTTGATGCCGGAAATCATGATGTCCGGAATCAGGCAGAGAATCGCCAGGTAGATGGCGCCCACGAACGTGATCCGGGTGAGGATCGTGTTCATGTAGTCCGAGGTGCTCCGGCCCGGCCGGATGCCCGGGATAAAGCCACCGTACTTGCGCATGTTATCGGCCGCTTCATTGGGGTTGAAGATGATCGATACGTAGAAGAAACAAAAGAAGATAATCAGCGCCACGAAGAGCAGAATGTAGAGCGGCTCGGCATGCGCGATCGACCCCAGAATGCTGGACAGCCAGGAGTTGTTCCTGACGAAAGGCGTGTTCCGGATGGTCTGCGGGAACGCCAGGATCGACGAAGCGAAGATCACCGGGATCACACCGCCCGCGTTCACCTTGAGCGGCATGTGGGTTGATTGTCCGCCCATCACGCGCCGTCCGATCACGCGCTTGGCGTACTGCACCGGGATCCGACGTTCCGCCATTTCGACAAGAACGATAAACGCAACCACCGCGACCATCATCGCGAGCAACAGAATGAGCGTGATAAAGCCCCACTCCTTGGTCACGAAGACGTTGTTATAGATGTTCCCGATCGCCGCCGGCAGTCCAACCACAATGCCGGTGAAGATAATCAGCGACATGCCGTTGCCCACGCCGCGCTCGGTGATCTGTTCGCCGAGCCACATGATGAACGCGGTGCCGGTGGTCAGGGACAGAATCGTCAGCAGCGTGAACCCGAAACCCGGGTGCGGCACGATGCCGTCGCTCATCGATTCCAGACCGATCGCGATACCGAACGACTGCGCGATGCCCAGGCAAACCGTCAGGTAACGGGTCCACTGGGTGATCTTGCGCCGTCCGAGTTCCCCTTCTTTCTGCAGCTTCTCGAGGGTCGGAACCACCACCGTCAGCAACTGCAGAATGATCGATGCCGTGATGTAGGGCATGATGCCCAGAGCAAAGACCGACAGCCGCCGGATGTTGCCTCCCGCGAAAAGATCGAAGAAGCCGAACATCGATCCCTGCGTGCGGGTGAAGAAGTCCGTCCAGCGGTTGACGTCGATGCCCGGCGTCGGCACAAAACTGCCTAAACGGTAAATAGCCAGCAATCCGAACGTAAACGCCACGCGCTTCCGGAGATCCGGAATGCGGAAGATATTTCCGATCGCTTCAAACAGCTTCCCCATAATCTCGCCCCTTCTGTCAGGATACGCCGCGAGCCTTAGGCTGCGGCGGCGCCCACGATTTTCACCGACCCGCCGGCCTTCTGAATCTTTTCAGCGGCGGATTTGGAGAAAATGTGCGCTTCCACTTCAATCTTACGGGTCAGCTCGCCGGTGCCGAGGATCTTGAGTCCGTCGCCCAGTTTCTTGATCACGCCCAGTTCGAACAGGCGGTCCGCATTGAAGACATCGCCCGGCAGGGTTTCGAACTGCCGCACGTTGACGATGGCGAATTCCTTCTTGAAGATGTTCGTGAAACCGCGCTTCGGCAGACGGCGGTGCAGCGGCATCTGGCCGCCTTCAAAGCCGCGCATGATGCTGTAGCCCGAAATCGAGCGAGCGCCTTTATGTCCGCGCGTGGACGTCTTGCCGGTGCCGGAACCCATACCGCGGCCAATGCGCTTTTTGCGGTGTTTCTGGCCTTCCGGGGGTGTAAGAGAACTCAGATTCATTTTGCTTCCCAATCCTGATGGACGACTAATCGACAAGTGCCAGCAGATGCGGCACTTTCTTCACGAAACCGCGGAACGAGTCCGTGTCCGGCTTCACCACGATCTGGTTAATCTTGCGCAGTCCGAGGGAACGCACAATAATCTTGTGCTTCTCCGGCGTGCAGATCACGCTCTTGATCAGTTTGATTCGGATGGTCTTGGCTTCTTCGGACATTACACCTTCTCCGGAGTCAGACCGCGCATCTCGCGCACGGCCGCTCTGTCGCGCAACTGTTCGAGCGCGTTGATGGTCGCTTTCACGACGTTATGCGGATTGTGGCTGCCGATGGATTTCGTCAGCACGTTCGGGATGCCGCAGGCCTGCACCACCGCGCGCACCGGACCGCCGGCGATCACGCCGGTTCCGTCCTGCGCGGGTTTCAGCATCACCATGCCGGCGCCGAACTTCCCGAGCACCTGGTGCGGAATCGTGTTGTCGAGCAGGTGCACGCGGCGCAGATTCTTCTTCGCCGATTCAATCCCCTTGCGAATCGCCGAGGGAACTTCCTTCGCCTTGCCGACACCGAATCCGACCACCCGCGCCTGGGAGTCGCCGACGACAACGAGAGCCGAAAAGCTCATGTTCTTGCCGCCCTTGACGACCTTGGTCACGCGGTTGATCGCGACCACGTTCTCTTTGAGGTTCAGTTGGGCCGGGTCGACACGTTTTACCGTAATAGCTGGCATTAAAACTCCAATCCTGCTTCACGCGCCGCATCGGCGAGCGCTTTCACGCGGCCATGGTACAGATAGCCGCCACGATCGAACACCACTTTGCCGATGCCGGCTTCCTTCGCCCGCTCGGCCACCTTCCTGCCGATCTCGATGGCTGCCGCCACATTGCCGCCGGTCGCGTCCGCCAGACCCTTCTCGGTCGAACTCGCCGCCGCGAGCGTAACGCCCTTCGTGTCGTCGATTACCTGCGCGTAGATATGAGCCACGCTGCGGAAAATCGCCAGACGGGGACGCTCGGACGTGCCGCGCAGCCGTTTCCGGATGCGCGTGTGGATGCGTTCGCGGATCTCGTTTTTCGATATCTTGCGAATCATGATTATTTCTTACCTCCGCTCGCGCCGGACTTGCCAACCTTCTTCTTGAGCACTTCGCCGGTGTAACGGACGCCCTTGTTCTTGTACGGGTCCGGTTTGCGCAGCGAGCGGATGTTGGCGGCCACCTGGCCAAGCAACTGTTTATCGTGTCCGGAAAGCACCAGATGGGTCTGTTTGTCGATCTTCAGATCGACACCCTCCGGCAGCAGCAGTTCGATGGGGTGCGAGTAACCGAGCGTGAAGATGGCGATTCTGCCCTTCACATCGGCGCGGTACCCGATGCCCACGATGTCGAGGTGACGCTGGAACCCGGTCGAAACGCCGGTTACGGCGTTCGCGGCCAGTGCTCTGGTCAACCCGTGCAGCGCGGCATGTTCGTCGGAGTCCCTGAGAATCTCCAGGTTCCCCCCGTTCTGCTGGACGCGTATTCCCTCGGGGACCGGAACTTCCAGTGTGCCCTTGGGGCCCTGCACCTGCAATTTATTGCCGATCTGGATCTTCACTCCGGAAGGGACCGGGATCAGCTTCTTTCCTACTCTGGACATGAGTCGTTCGAATCCTTAATTCCTGGGGGCACAAAAACGCCGCGGGAAGCGGCGCCCTTCTACCAGACTTTACAGAGAATCTCGCCGCCGACGCCTTCTTTGCGCGCCGTCCGGCCCGTCATAACGCCACGCGGCGTGGTCAGTATCGTGATACCGAGCCCGCCCTGCACGCGCGGAATCTCGTCCTTGCCGGTGTAGCTGCGGCAACCGGGACGGGACACGCGCTGAATCTCCGTAATCACCGGAGAATTGTCCGTTGCGTACTTCAGATAAATTTTGATGACTTTCTTTACGCCTTCTTCAGCCACCTTGAAATTCGCAATGTAACCCTCTTCTTTGAGGATACGGGCGATCTCAGTCTTTAGCTTGGAAGCCGGAACGTCGACCTTCGGATGGCGCGCGGTAATCGCGTTGCGCACACGGGTCAGCATATCTGCTATTGGATCACTAGTCACTCGAGCCCTTACCTCCTTCCTACCAGCTTGCTTTCACTACGCCCGGAATTTCGCCGTTGAGAGCGAGTTGCCGGAAGCACAGACGGCAGACGCCGAATTTGCGGAGAAACCCGCGCGGACGTCCACATCTCCAGCAACGATTCCGGTGCCGGCACTGCAGCTTGGGCGTTTTGTTTTTCTTCGCAACGGCCAGCTTTATATCTCTTGCGATCTTCGCGAGCTTTGCCATGAAAGTTCTTCTTCTCCTACTGCCGGAACGGCATGCCCATCTGCTTCAGAAGCGCCATGCCTTCCGCGTCCGTCTTCGCAGTGGTGGTGATGCAAATATTCATTCCCTTGGTTTTATCGACTTTCGAATAATCGATTTCCGGGAAAATCAGCTGGTCGCGCACGCCCAGCGTGTAGTTGCCGCGGCCGTCGAAACTCTTGGGCGAAACACCCCGGAAGTCGCGCACGCGGGGCAGAGCCACGTTCATCAGGCGATCGAGGAACTCGTACATCCGGTCGCCACGCAGTGTCACCATGGTACCGATAGCCATCCCTTCGCGCAGTTTAAAGGCCGCGATGGACTTCTTCGCTTTCGTGACCACCGGCTTCTGGCCGGCGATCGCGCCCAGTTCGGTGACGGCGCCGTCCATCAGTTTGGCGTTGCCGGTGGCTTCGCCAAGCCCGATGTTGATGCAGACCTTTTCGATCTTCGGCACCGCCATCACGTTGCTGTAACCGAACTCTTTCGAGAGCGCGGGCAGAACGTTCGTTGTGTAATGTTCTCTGAGTCTGGCTGACATGTCTTACGCTGGCCTTCTACTTTTTGTCCAGTGCGCTGCCGCACTTGTGGCAAACCCGTTGCCGCTTGCTTTTGCCGCCCGGGACTTCCACCACATGGTGCTTGATCCGGACCGCGCCGCACTTGCCGCACAGAATCATCACGTTCGAGACCGCGATCGAAGCTTCCTTCTCCGCGATGCCGCCGGCAATCTGCTTGGCCGGGTTCTTCCGGGTGTGGCGCTTGATCATGTTGACGTGCTCCACCATGATCCGGCCCGTGTCCGAATCCACGCTCAGAACGCGTCCCGTCTTGCCTTTGTCACGCCCGGCGATCACTTTCACCTGGTCGTTCTTGCGCAGCTGGATCTTGACCGGCTCGCGTTTATCGCTCTTCTTCAGTGCAGACATGGTTAGATCACCTCCGGAGCCAGCGAGACGATCTTCATGAACTTCTTCTCGCGCAGCTCGCGGGCTACAGGTCCGAACACACGCGTGCCCACAGGCTCGCCCACTTCATTGATGAGCACCGCCGCATTCGAATCGAAGCGGATGTAGCTGCCATCTTTGCGGCGGGTTTCCTTGCGCATTCTCACAATCACGCAGCGCACGACCTTGCCCTTTTTGACACTCGAATCCGGCGCCGCTTCTTTCACCGCCGCCGTTACGACATCTCCGAGACCAGCCCGGAGCCCCAGGTCGCCGCCACGCGGTAAAATGCACGAAAGTCTCCGTGCGCCGCTGTTGTCGGCAACGTCGAGGATAGTTCTCATCCCAATCATGGTGGGTTCTCTCCCTAAACCTTAAAAACCAAACGCCCTGGAATCGCTTCCCCGGCGAACTGCAACTAGATTTTGACGTCGAGCTCGGACGGGGCCGGCGCGCCGGCAAGTGCCGAACGGCGAACCACTTCCTCGAGGCGCCACCGCTTCAGCTTGCTCAGCGGACGGCATTCCACGATGCGCACGATGTCTCCCACGCGCGCGGTGCCGTTCTCGTCATGAGCGTAGAACTTCTTATGCTTCGTCACGATACGCTTGTACAGCGGATGCGGCACGCGCCGGCTCGTCTGCACCACGATCGTCTTCTGCATCTTGGTCGAAACCACCGGGCCGACCTTCTCGTTCTTGCGCGAATCGCTTTTGTGCGAATCGATGTTCTGCGAATCGTTCTTCGCCGGAATTTGTGCTTCAGCCATCTGCTACTTCACTCCCTGCGGTTTTACCGGCGTCGCTTCCTTCACTTCCCGCTCCCGCAGGTACGTCAGCAGCCGCGCGCGGTCCTTGCGATTTTCACGCAGTTTGCGAAGCCCTTCCGGCTGTCCCATCGACATCTGGAACCGGATCCGGAACGTCTGCTCGCTCATCTCCTGCAGCTTCTGCTGCATTTCCGCCGGGTCCAGCCCGCGGAGTTGATCTTTCTTCATTCCGACACCTCCCGCTTGACGAACTTGGTCTTCATCGGGATCTTGTGAGCCGCCAGCCGCATCGCTTCTTCCGCGATATCCGGGGCCACGCCTTCCATTTCGAAAAGGATTTTGCCCGGCCGGATTACTGCCACCCACTCTTCCGGAGCGCCTTTACCTTTACCCATACGGGTTTCGGCCGGCTTCTTCGTGATGGGCTTATCCGGGAACAGACGAATCCAGACCTTGCCGCCGCGCTTGATAAAACGAGTCATCGCGATACGGGCCGCTTCGATCTGCCGCGAGGTGATCCAGCCGCAATCCATCGCCTTCAGTGCGTACTCGCCGAATGAAATCGTCGATCCACGCCACGCTTTGCCCGTCATGCGACCGCGTTGTACTTTGCGGTATTTGACCTTCTTGGGCATTAACATAGATAGCTATCTCCCAAATCCTCTAACGAACAGTTATTCTTTGCTGCCTGAATCGGTGCCGCCCGCGTCCTGCTTCGCCGGGTCCTTCCACGAAGGCTGCGTCGGCGCCATCAAAGGAGGCGTGATCGGACTGCCGCTCCGGCGTCCCTCGGAAGGGGCTGCCTGCATGGCTGCAGCGGGCTCGCCAATGGCCGGAGGTGCCGGCGGACGTTCCGCACTGCGATCTCCACCACGATCTCCACCCCGGTCGCCGCCGCGGAAATCTCCGCCGCCACGATTATCCGGACGCGGTCCGCGACGATCGCCGCGATCTCCCCGGTCTCCGCGCGGACGTTCGTTGCGCCGCGGCTCGCCATCGGCCGGAACCGTGCGCTTGCCGTTCTGCAGAATTTCGCCCTTGTACAACCACGCCTTCACGCCGATGACGCCATACGTCGTGTGGGCTTCGGTGAAGCCGTAATCGATGTCGGCGCGCAGCGTGTGCAGCGGCAGCTGCCCCTGCAGATACCACTCACTGCGGGCGATTTCGGCGCCGTTCAGGCGGCCGGAAACGCGAACCTTGATACCCTTGCAGCCGAAGCGCAGCGCCGAATCCACGGCTTTGCGCATCGCCCGGCGGAACGCCACGCGCTTTTCGAGCTGCAGCGCGATCGATTCGGAAACCAGCTGCGCATCGAGTTCCGGTTTGTGAACTTCCTGGATGTCGATGAAAACTTCGCGCTTGGTCTTCTTCGCGAGCACCTGTTTCAGCTTTTCGATCTCGGCGCCTTTGCGGCCGATGATGATACCCGGGCGCGAGGTGCGGATCGTGACGCGGAGCTTGTTGCCCGGGCGGTCCACTTCAATCGAACTGACGCCGGCGGATTTCAGCTGCTTGCGCAGCCCTTCCTTCAGCTCCAGATCTTCCTGCAGCAGTTCCGGAAAGTTGCTCTTCGAGAACCAGCGTGACCGCCACGGTTTGTTAAACCCGAGCCGGAAACCGTATGGATGAACTTTCTGTCCCATTGACTATGCTTTCTCCGCCACTTTCACCACGATGTGAGCCGTACGCCGCTGGTACCGGTATGCGCGGCCCATGGGAGCGGGCCGGATGCGCTTCTGGCGCGACCCCTCGTTGACATAAGCCTCTGAAACGAAAAGGGTGTCCACGTCCAGGTCTTCGTTCTGGTTCTGCGCATTGGCAATCGCCGAATGGAGAACCTTCTCGACCGTGGGCGCAATGCCCTTGTTCACCGTGCGCAGCGTGATGATCGCGTCGCTCGCCTTACGCCCGCGGATCAGGTCCACCACAAGGCGGGCTTTCTGCGGGGATACTCGGATATGCCTGGCTTCCGCTTTGACTTCCCTTGCTCTGTCTGGCATGGCTTTCCTTTACGATTTCGACGACTTCTCAGTCGACTTGGCCACGTGTCCCTTGAAGGTGCGGGTCGGGGAGAACTCACCCAGCTTGTGACCCACCATGTTCTCGGTAACGTAGACGGGGATGAACTTCTTGCCGTTGTGGACCGCGACGGTGTGCCCGACAAACTCGGGCAGAATCGTCGACCGGCGCGACCACGTACGGATGACCTTCTTTTCGTTGTTGGCGTTCAATGCGTCGATCCTCTCTTCGAGGTGCGTATCGACGAACGGGCCCTTCTTTACGGAGCGTCCCATTAATTCCTAAGCCTCACTTTTTACCCCGGCGGTTCACGATGAACTTGTCGGTGCGCTTGTTGTTACGCGTCTTGTAACCACGTGTCGGCTGGCCCCACGGGGTGACCGGGTGACGGCCGCCGGAGGTCTTACCTTCACCACCGCCGTGCGGGTGATCGACCGGGTTCATGGAAACGCCGCGGTTGTGCGGGCTCTTGCCGAGCCAGCGCTTACGTCCCGCCTTGCCGAGCGAAACGTTTTCGTGATCGCTGTTGCCGACCGTTCCCACCGTCGCCATGCATTCGGTGGACACGCGGCGAACTTCGCCCGAAGGCAGCTTGAGCAGGGCCACTTGGCCCTCGCGGGAGACCAGCTGCGCCTGTGTGCCGGCCGAGCGCGCCATCTGTGCGCCCTTGCCAGGTTTCAGTTCGATGTTGTGAACAATCGTGCCGGCCGGGATGTTCCGCAGCTGCAGCGCGTTGCCGACCAGGATGTCCGCTTCGGGCCCGGAGGAAACCGTGGCGCCGACTTTCAGACCTTCCGGAGCGATGATGTAGCGCTTCTCGCCGTCCACATAGTGCAGCAGCGCAATGCGCGCCGAACGGTTCGGATCGTATTCAATGGAGGCGACTTTGGCCGGAACGCCGATCTTGTCGCGCTTGAAATCGATGACGCGGTAGCTCTGCTTATGGCCGCCGGAGATGAACCGGCTGGTCACCCGTCCGGTGTTGTTACGGCCGCCGGACTTGGTGCGGGGTTCCACCAGCGACTTTTCCGGGGTCTGCTTCGTGATGTTGTCACGAGAGACCGAGGTCATGAAGCGGCGGCTGGGAGTTGTCGGACTGAATTTTTTAATTGCCATTGTTCATTGCCTCCGCTTACATCTCCGTGAATTCGGGCACTTTCTGCCCTTCTGCGATCTTCACGTAAGCCTTTTTCCAGTCGGATTTGTAACCGGTGAACTTGCCGCGGCGCCGCAGCTTGCCTTCGAAATTCGCCGTCCGGACCTCTTCCACCTTCACGCTGAAGAGCTTCTCGACGGCCTGCTTGACCTGAATCTTGTTAGCGTCGGCCGAAACCTGGAAGCAGAGCGTCCGCTCTTCTTCCTTCTTCGTCATCCCTTTTTCGGTGACGAGCGGCCGCACCAGAACATCGTGAATTGTCATCTTAGAGTTCCCCCTCCGGCTGGCCGGCTTTGGCACGCGGAGCCGAACGCGCCAGCGTCTCGCTCAGTTTCAGCGCCGCCGCCTGCGTCAGCAGGATGTGTTGCGCGCCCAGCAGGTGATACGGGTGAACTTCGTGACTCCGGACCAGTTCCACGCCTTCGATGTTGCGGGCGCTCAGTTCCAGATTCCGGTTTTCGTCCACTTCCACCAGCAAGACTTTGCGCGTGGCTTCGAACTTGCCCAGCGTGCGGCTGAAGCTCTTTGTTTTGTGATCCGTCAGCTGGAAGGCCGAGATGATCTTGATATCGCCGTCGCGCATCTTTGCCGAGAGAGCCGAGCGCAGCGCGCCCAACTGCATCTTGCGCGGCAGCTTATAGGAATAATCGCGCGGCACCGGTCCGTGAACCGTGCCACCATGGCGCCAGATCGGGCTGCGTACCGAACCCATACGGGCGCGGCCGGTGCCTTTCTGCTTCCAGAGCTTCTTGCCGGAGCCGGCGACTTCGTGGCGCGTCTTGACTTTGTGCGTGCCCGCGCGCTTGCCCGCCAGATAATGGCGGACCGACTCGTACAGCAAATCTTCGTTGACTTCCGCCCCGAAGACGACGTCGGCCAGTTCCACTTCGCCGACTTTCTGATTGTTCAGATCGACTACATCTACCTTGGGCATGATTACCTCTTGGCCCTCCGGACGATGACGTAGCCGCCGTTGGGGCCAGGAACCGCGCCCTTCACGACCAGTACGTTGTCCTCGGTGTCCACATCAATGATTTCGAGGTTGCGAACAGTCACCTGTTCGTTACCCATATGTCCGCCCATCCGGGTGCCCGGGAGCACGCGGGAAGGGAAGCTCGAAGCGCCGATCGAGCCGGGGGCCCGGTGGAACATCGAACCGTGCGAGCCTTCGCCGCCGCGGAAATGATGCCGCTTCACGACGCCCGCAAAGCCCTTGCCCTTCGACACGCCGATCACGTCGATCTTTTCGTTCGGCCGGAAATCGCTGACCAGAACCTGATCGCCCGCTTTCATGTCGCCGGACGTGTTGCCGCGGTCCAGACGAAACTCCCGCAGGAACTTCGCGCCTTCCACGCCCGCCTTCTTCAGGTGGCCCGTGGTCGGCTTGTTGATCCGTTTGGGTTTCACGAACTCGAGCAGTCCCAGCTGCACGGCGTCATAGCCGTCCGTCGCCGGTGTTTTACGCTGCACAACCATACAGGGACCAGCTTTGAGCAGGGTCACGGGGACCACCTGCCCATCGGCTCGGAACACCTGCGTCATGCCAATCTTCTTGCCAAGGATTCCTGGACTCATGTCTCTTTTCCACAAACGCGGCTGCACCGCGTCTCCTCAATCAACTGGATTACGAATGGCCCGCCGGTTTACCAAAGGCTCCCGGCAGAGCTCCAAACTGGTTGACGCGTGCGGCCGGCGTGCTTCCCGCCGGCCGCGGCGCGTTCCTGCTAACCTTTTCCGAATGCTTTGATCTCGACGTCCACACCGGCCGGCAGGTCGAGCTTCATCAGCGCGTCCACCGTCTGTTGTGTCGGTTCGAGAATATCGAGCAGCCGTTTGTGGGTGCGAATCTCAAACTGTTCCCGCGATTTCTTGTCGACGTGCGGCGAACGCAGCACCGTCGTCATCGACCGCGAGGTGGGCAGCGGAATCGGGCCGGCCACGGTCGCCCCGGTACGTTTCGCCGTATCCACAATTTCGGACGTCGATTGATCCAGCACCCGGTGATCGTAAGCCTTCAGTCGGATGCGAATGCGATCTTTTAATGCCATATTTTTCCTGAGACCGCTTACTTCGCGAGAATTTCGCTGACGGTGCCGGCGCCGACGGTGCGGCCGCCTTCACGAATCGCGAAACGCAGGCCTTTGTCCATGGCGACGGGGGTGATGAGTTCCACCACCAGCTGGACGTTGTCGCCCGGCATCACC
>CAINNJ010000008.1 GCA_903851195.1 uncultured Acidobacteriia bacterium | reverse complement strand
CGGATCGCCTCCGTCACCACCTGCGCTTTGAACTTCGGACTGTACTGTTTTCTCGTCGTTGTCATCAACTTTCTCCTGTTAACGACTCCGTCGAAATATTAACTTATTGCCCGGTCTGATTTCTGGGGACCACTATAGGTTGAATGCTCCCGCACGAAATATTGGAGTTGCACTGCACGAAATAACACTGCGAGTTGTGGCCGAAGTTTGAGCACGCCGGATCAGTGTAGGTGTACTGTGTAACCTGGTAACCGGGGGCGATCTGTTGGGGGCAATACGACTGAGCATAGACAATCTGTGCTGTCTGGGTGGCCAGCAGCACAAATGCCGCCAGCAGGATCAGGAGAAACGCTTTTTTGCCTTTTACTGTATTTTTTTTCACTTTTCCCTGCTTTGCATCTTATCCTTAGCAGCTTATGATTCCGGATCTTGGAGCTTCTTTCTCCTCGGCGCAGAATCGACAGCGGTTCAGGGCGAGCATACCCCAAGAACTTACCATATTTCGGGAACGAAGTCTCCGGACTTCTCCCCGACGTCGGTCCGCGTTCGATGAAAGTTCGGGATGAAGACGCCTGATTCGAGGGGAGTAAACAATTAAGCGCGTTCACGCTTCCCTGTAGGTTCCCTGCCGACATATGATGCTCAGGCAGAAACTTCCGGCAACCCTTCCTGGAATCTATGGAACCGCTGTGCAATCTTCGCCGGCTTGCAAGATCCTGCTTCGGGCAGGTCCGGTGGACATCGGTAAACTACGTATTCCACATCATCAATTCGAAATTGTCGATCCTGCTTTGAACGGCGCGATGTTATCAAGCGCATCCCCGGCAAGCCCCTGTAGCTGCGTGTCGCCTTGCAATTCCCGCACTCCCTGTTCCCACGTTCGTCAGTGAGATCGTGCTACGAACGGCGTTCGCATCTGATGAGTCGTTCCCGACTCCGGACGTGACCGTGGAATTTCCCCGCGAAGTCTGATCCGGGATGACGATTTCAACATCGCACTGTTTTCGTCATTGTCGAAACCCTCGTCATAACCTTAGTAGTTCGTTACCCTATTTGCGTAAAACCAGCATCGCGAACTCATAAACCGAGTCGTACACATGATGAAACTCGGCGGCGAATGACGGCCAGTTCCGGATGAATTTCGCCGGACCCAGCTTATCGAAAATATCGTCGTCCAGAACGCTGCGCGCTTCCACATCAAGGATTCCCGTCGGAAGCGGCGGGTCCGCCCAAAACGCTTCCGGATCGGAAGGCAGATCCTGCAGGTTTACAGGAAACGATTCCGGCTCTTCTTCCGCTTCCGCACTCACCTCCGCTTCTGGTTCCGCGGCCGCGGAAGTGAACCCCTGCATCCTCAGATACAGATCGTCCCGCTTCATGCCGCGAAGCTGAAACAGCAGGAACGGGTCGCGATCGAACTCGCGCGCAAAGCGCATCCAGACAGCCACCAGATGACGGCACGGCTTCAGCCAGTCCGGGCAGCCGCACTCCAGATGCAGATCCGCGTATCGCTCCGGCATGAAGCGCAGTTTCGCCTTGGAAAACGCGGTCTGCACTTCGAGCGGCATATCGCCGGAGTCCAGCGACTCCGCCAGCGCCCGCGGGTCCCGTACCGCGGCGAACAACTGCTCCCACTGTTCCTCCGTGAAGGGCACGAACGTGATGCGCACCTTATACGGCGGTTCCGCGGGCCCCTGCACCATGGCCTGAATGGTGCTTCCTTCGAAGGTGAGTTGCTGCACGCGGTTGCTGAGCGCGAATTTCGTCCCTTCCGCGAAACGGGTCCCCTCCGCCAGCCGCTGCATCTTCTCGAACCACGTGGCGCCCCACCAGTTGCGGTTCAACCCACGGCCTCCTGACGCAGCGCGAAGAGGTCTTTCAGTTCGTCCGTGGAGAGTTCCGTCAGCCAGCTTTCGCCGGTGCCGACCACGTTATCCGCCAGCGTCATCTTGCGCTCGATCATCTCGTCGATCTTCTCTTCGAGCGTGCCCACGCAGACGAACTTATGAATCTGCACATTGCGCTTCTGTCCGATGCGATACGCGCGATCCGTGGCCTGATTCTCGACCGCCGGATTCCACCAGCGGTCGAAGTGAAAAACGTGGTTGGCCGCGGTGAGATTCAGCCCCGTGCCGCCCGCTTTGAGGGAGAGCACGAAGAGCTTCGGACCTTCGTCCCCGCCGTTCTGAAAACGCTCCACCATTTCGTCCCGCTTGTGCGCGGGCACGCCGCCGTGCAGGAACAAAGCCTCCTGTCCGAAGGTCGCGGTGAGATGGCGGCGCAGTTTCTCGCCCATATCGGCGAACTGAGAGAAGATCAGCGCGCGGTCGCCTTCCGAAAGCAGTTCCTCCACCATTTCCGTGAGCCGCGCCAGCTTGCCGGAACGGCCGGGCAGAGGCGAATCGTCGCCCAGGAACTGCGCCGGGTGATTGCAGACCTGTTTCAGGCGCGTGAGCGCGGCGAGAATCAGCCCCTTGCGCTGGATGCCCGTTGTGGAATCGAGGCCGCCGGTCATATCCGCCACCACGCCGCGATACAGCGATGCCTGCTCCGGCGTCAGGTTGCAGTAGACCTTCATTTCCATCTTCTGCGGCAGATCCTGAATGATGCTGTTGTCGCTCTTGAGACGGCGGAGAATAAAGGGCGCGGTGAGCTTGCGCAGTTCCACGGCGGCCACCGAATCCGCGCGTTTCTGGATGGGCAGCAGGAAACGCCGGCGGAAATCGGCGGCGGTGCCGAGCATGCCCGGATTCAGGAAATCCATGATGGCCCAGAGCTCGCCCACGTTATTCTCCACGGGTGTGCCGGTCAGCGCGACCCGGTAGTCCGCACTGAGAGAACGCGCCGCCTGCGACTGGCGCGTTTCGGCGTTCTTGATGTTCTGGGCTTCATCGAGGATGATGCCGGCCCAGGGCACATCCTGCAGCACCTCGATATCGCGATGCACCAGCGAGTAGCTCGAAATCACCAGCGCATGCTGCCGGGCTTTTTCGATGAATTCGCCGCCGCGGGTGCGGTCGCCGCCATGATGCACCAGCACGGAAAGATCGGGCGAAAAGCGCTCCGTCTCTTTGCGCCAGTTGCCCACCACGGACGTGGGACAGACCAGCAGGGTGGGGCGCGTGACGCCCTTCTCCCGATCATGGCCCAGCAGCGCCAGCGTCTGCACGGTCTTGCCCAGACCCATGTCGTCGGCCAGGCACGCGCCCAGTCCGTATTCGCGCAGGAAACAGAGCCAGGAGTAGCCGCGGACCTGATACGGGCGCAGCGTGCCTCGAAAGCCGGCGGGCACCGGAAGCTCTTCATAGCGGCTGCGGCCCTGCAGTTTTTCGAGCAGGTCGCCAACCCAGCCCTCGCCGCGCGCCTCATCCAGTTGCACGCCGGGCGGGGCTTCCACGGCGCCGAACGCCATGCGGATCACATCGCGGGCCGGCGCGGCCTCGCGCTTCCAGAGGTCCAGCGCGGCCTTGATGCTCTGCGGCTCGAACGGCAGCCACTTGCCGTGGACGCGGACCAGCGGCGCGGTGGATTCCGCCAGCCGGTCCAGTTCCTCCCGCGTGAACTGTTCGCCGCCGATGGCGACTTCCCAATCGAAGCGCATCAGTTCGTCGAGCGAGAACGTCGTGCTTCCGGATGCGCGCGTTCCTTTGATCACCGGGCGGGCGCGCACCTGCGCCGTCTGCTCATGGTTTTTCCACCACGTCGGCACCGCGACGCGGAAGCCCTGCTGTTCGAGCGCTGTTCTGGTCTCCGTGAGGAAGCGGAACGCGCCGGTCACGTCGAGAGGGAAGCTGCCGGCATCGTCGCGGATGCCGGGGAAAACGGTGGCGGCGCGGGCCAGAAGCCGCGACAGATGTTTTTGGTCCGCCGCGTCCAGACCGGCGTCGGAAACCTGCACAGGTTCGCCCCCGTTTGCAGGCTCGAGCAGATACTCTAACTGCCAGGAACTGTCGTCCATTCCCTCCGCCGGCTCGCGCAGCGAAAAGCGCAGCAGCCAGGGGAAAGCCGCTTCGCGCAGCGCGGGCCGCTGCCAGACTTTGATCTGATCGTGGAAGGTGGCGAGCAGCTTCCGGTCCGCCGGGATCATGGACTCCATGGAACTCAGGCGCGCGTTCCAGACGGATGCCATGTTCACGGCGTTGATCTCGCGCGGCGTGGGACGCGGCCGGTCCGACCGGTTCGCCAGGCGCGGAATCACGTCCATCATCCATTCCACGAAACTGGTCAGCAGCACGGCCGGGTCGTCCTGCGGCGGTTTGCGGTCGCCGCCGGTTTCCACCGTGACGGCGCGCGCGGAAGGCGGCATGGCCTGCGCGAGCTGATGAAGCGAAAAGCGGTCCGGCGCGGCGAGCACGGTTTTCCAGCGCGCATGAAAGACTTCGCCCTCCGCCGCGACCGAAGGCAGCAGGCGATTGCGGCCGGCCAGATTCGCGACAAACCGCAGCGCCGCGGCCCAGTAACGCATGGCGGGCGAAAGCCTGGTTCCCGAGATTCCGGCCGCGGGGAACCGGTTGCAGGCGTGCAGAAAATAGAACGCATTGCCCGCGTCCAGAATGGCCGTGTCCACCAGCCAAGGCTGCACCGTTTCATCCAGCTGTGATGGCTCGGAGAGGCCGATGGCGTGGCCTTTGCGCGCGGGAACCCAGAGCGTTGCTTTCGACCACACCGCCGGAACGGTATCCGCCACGTGCCCGATAGCCCGACTCACACGCGCGGACTTCACTGCAAAAGGCAGGATGCGCGGCGGTGTCTTCTTCGGCGGGCAGGCGCCCCAGATCAGCAGTTTCCGGTCGCGATAGGCGGCGTGAAGAGTAAGGTCGTCCGCGATTGCCGGGTCCACCAGTGCAGGCAAAACGATTGCACTGTCGCGGCCAGACTTCAAGCTCCCCCCGATTCCAGCCAGTGCCGCATTTCCGCGCGGCCCCCGAACCCGGCGCGCTGCTGCACCACGCGCCCGTTCTTCATCAACATGAAGTTCGGGATGGACTGTACTCGGTACTGCGCGGATAGGCCAGGGTTCCGTTCCGTGTCGACCTTCAGCACGATCAGCTTGCCCGCCATCTCTTTGGCCAGCGCATGCACCTCCGGCGCGGCGGCGCGGCAGGGGCCGCACCAATCCGCCCAGAAGTCGATCAGAACAGGCACCGTGGCGTCCTGCACGATGCCCGCGAACTCCGCTTCATCCACGTCGAGCGGTTCGCTCAGCGGCGGCAGCGGCGCTTTGCAGGAGCCGCAGCGGCCGGTGTGCGCGAGGTGTTTGGCCGGCACCCGGTTTTTCGAGCCGCAGGCAGGGCAGGCGCGAATCATACGCTTAAATGCAGGCGATGACGTCGATTTCCACCAGCGAATTGCCGGGGATGCCGCCGGGCGCCGCGATGGTGGTGCGGACCGGCGGTTCGTCGCCGAAGCTGCCCAGAAAGACTTCGTTCATTGCCGCATAATCTTTCAGATCGTTCAGGTACACGTTGCACTTCAGCACCTTGTTCATGGACGATCCGGCGGCTTCCAGCTGGTCTTTAATCTGGTCGAGCACCGCTTTGGTGTGCACCTTGATATCGCCTTCTTTGTGATATCCCACACCCGCGATGAACAGCAGGTTGCCGTACGCCACCGTGCCGTTGAACAGCGGCGTCTTTTCCGGCTTCGGGCCCTTGCGGATCACCCGTTTGACCGGCTTTTCCTGCGCCGCGGCGGGCGTCGCGACGGCTGCGGCAGCGGTGGCGGCCACGGCGGTGCGGCCGAGAAATTTGCGTCTGCTGTTGGTGTTCATTCGAAGGCTCCTTCCAGTTTACTGACCGGACATTTACTGTGTGGGTGCTACGGTGTGGGCGCTCGCCGAACGCGGACGGGGCTGACAGCGTCCCAGCGCGGGTCCGCCGTGTTGCGATAGCCCTTCGGCAGCGTCTCCCAGTCCGGCCGGGAGATCGCGTTCAGATCGTAAACCACCTTGCCGGCGCGCAGAGTCAGTTCGCACTGCAGGCGTTTCGTGCCTTTCAGCCGGGCGCCATACATATCGGCGAAACCGAACTTGCCGGTCTGCAGGCTCAGCACCGCGACATCGGCAGGTGCGCCCACGGACAAATTCCCCAAAGATTCCTGGTGAATCTCGCGCGCCGGATTCCACGTGGCGCGCCGCACCACATCGTCGAGCGAAAGCCCCAGGGCGAGGAACTCGCTCATCAGATTCAGCATGTCTTTGGTGCCCGAATTCATGCTCGCGGTGTGCAGGTCGGTCGAGATGGAATCGGGCAGGAAGCGCTCTTTCAGCGCTTCCACGGCGACCGGATACGCGAGGCTGCCGCCGCCCTGGCCAACATCGAAAAACACGCCGCGCTGGCGGCCCTGGAACAGCGCCGGATTCAGTTTGCCGGAATCGTCCAGCTCATGCCGCAAGCCCGAGTAGCAGTGCGTGTAGATATCGCCGGGGCGGAGTTTCGCCGTAAGCAGCTGGCCGATGGGACGCTCGGGTTTATCGGAACCGAAATCCACCATCACGGGGATGTTGGCGATCGTCCCGGCTTCCACGGCGTGCTCCACGGGCGTCCATTCGGGGCCGGTGAAGTGCGCGGTCTTAATCCCGATGATCACGTCTTTGTACTTCTGCGCCATCTCCGCCGCCGGCTTGGTTTCCATATCGTTCAGATCGCTCTCGAATTTCCCGCCGCGCATGCCGTTGCCCACGATGTTGAGGAACGCGAGCACGCGTGTTTTCGAACGATCGATGATGCGCTGTTTGAAATCCTCGAAATTGCGCCAGCCCGCGCAACCGGCGTCGGCGACCGTCGTGACGCCGGTGCGGAAGGTGAAACCGTCGGGCGGGACGCTGAGATCCCCCGCGTAGGAACCGCGCTCCCCGGTGCCGTTGTAAACATGCACGTGGATGTCGACGATGCCGGGCGTGACATAAAGTCCGGCCACATTGACGGTTTTCAGCGCGCGCGCCGGATCGATTTTCGTTTCCACCGCCGCGATTTTGCCGTCGAGGATTGCCACGTCGCGCACCGCGCTCAGATTGTTTTTCGCGTCGATCACCCGGCCGCCCTGCAACAGCAGATCGTATTGCGGAGTCTGCGCGGACGCACAGAGCGAAGTGAGGAGGGCGATCAGGGGTGCGGTTCGATGGGCCTGGCTGCGGTGCATGAGGACGTGCCCGATATTGTATCGGGTTCGGTTCTTCCCGATATACTGAGGACCAGGGTGATGGGTCGTCGTATTCTCTTCGTTGGAGCGCTGTTTTGCCTCGCCGCGCACGGGCAGACCGCCGCACAGTTCCGTCAGCAGGCGGAGGCACTGAAGAGTCGCGGGGATGCGGCCGGCGCGCTGGCCTTCATGGACAAAGCGGCCGCGGCCGACCCGCGTTCCGCCGAAATCGAAGACGAGCGCGGCTTCCTTCTGGCCGTGCTGAACCGTGCGGCCGAAGCGAAACCGCACTTCGAGCGGGCATTGCAACTGCAGCCAGACTATGCGCCCGCGGCATTTCATCTGGGTGTGCTCTACTGGCTGGCGAAGGATCCGAACCAGGCGATTCCGCTGCTGCAGACCGCCGTGCGCCTCGCCCCTCGCGTGGCCGATTACCACCTGAAACTGGGGCTCTCGTTCTATGAAGTTTCGCACTTTCCGGAGGCCGTTACCGAACTGAAAGCCGCCGTGCAGACCGATCCCCGCAACGCTTCCGCCTGGGGCTCTCTGGGCGACGCGCTGCAGCAAACGGCGGCGCTGCCCGAAGCGCGCGACGCCTACGCGAAGTCGCTGGAACTGAATCCGGCCGATCTGCGCGTACGCAACAGTTACGGCTTCACGCTGGTGCAGTTGCGCGAGCCCGTGAAAGCCATCGAACAGTTCGAAAAGGTGCTGCAAAGCGATGGAAAAAATACCGACGCGATGGTGAATATCGGTTTCACGCACCTGCAGACCGGAGATTATCGAAAGGCGGAGCAGCAGTTCCGCGACGTGCTGAAGATCGATAACAGTTCGCCGATCGCGCACTACGATCTGGGTCTGTCTCTGAAGCAGCAGGACGATCTGGAGGGCGCGAAAAAAGAGTTCCTCGAAGCCATCCGCCTGGATGACAATCTGCCCGAAGCGCACTACACGCTCGGCATGACGAACTGGCAACTGGGGGATTACGAGGAGACCGCGAAGCAGATGCAGGCCGCCGTGGCGCAACGGCCGGAGTATGGGCAGGCGCACTATCTTCTCGGTTCCGCGCTCAAGCAGAAGGGCGATCTGGACGGCGCCCTGAAAGCCCTCCGCGAAGCCGCGCGGCTGTTGCCGGAAGATCCCGGTCCGTCGAATATGATCGGCCAGGTTCTGCGTTCGCAGGGCGACACGGAAGGAAGCAAACTTGCTTTCGCCGAGGGTGCCCGCATCAAGGAAAAGAAAGAAGCGGAACAGGCGAAGAATATCCGCCGGAAGAAATAACGAGGCCCCCGATTTGACGACGCCCATCAGCCGACGAGGTCTCATCCGTTCTCTCTGCGCCACCGCTTCCGTCTTCACTCTGGACCAGTTGCTGACCGGCGCGCCGCTGGGCGTGCAGTTCATCAATATCGCGCGCGAGGCGGGGCTGCGCTCGAAAACCATTTTCGGCCGCGAGAATAAAAATCGCTTTTTGCTCGAAACCACCGGTTGCGGCGTCGCTTTCTACGATTACGATCACGATGGCTGGCTGGACATCTTTCTGGTCAACGGGACGCGCTTCGAAACCACGTGGCCGAAGGGCGAGGCGCCGGTCAGCCGTCTGTACAAGAACAATCGCGACGGCACGTTTACGGACGTCACGCTGCAATCCGGCCTGGCGCGCACGGGTTGGGGGCAGGGCTGCTGCGTCGGCGATTACGACAACGACGGCCTCGACGACTTACTGGTCACTTACTGGGGCGATTGCGTCTTGTACCGCAATAACGGCAACGGGACCTTCACCGATGTTTCGGAACTATCCGGCGTCGCGAAGACGACCCGCGTCACGGCGGCGGGACTGAACCGCTGGAACACCGGCTGTGCCTTCGTCGATTATGACCGCGACGGCTGGCTCGATATCTTCATCGGCAATTACATCGATTTCGATCCGAAAACCGTGCCCGTGCCGGAAGACGGCAACTGTCTGTACAAAGGTCTGCGCGTCGCGTGCGGGCCGCCCGGACTCGATGGCGGCAAGAATATCCTGCTGCATAACGATGGCCGCGGACACTTCACCGACGTCAGCGAAAAAGCCGGTATTCTGAAGACGCAGGGCACTTACGCGCTGGGCGTGCTGGTGGCCGATTTCGATAATGACGGGTGGCCCGATATCTATGTCGCGAACGACTCCACCTCGTCCGCGCTTTACCGCAATAACCATGACGGCACTTTCACCGATATCGCCATCGAATCCGGCGTCGCGTATTCGGCGGACGGCAAGCCGCAGGCCGGCATGGGCGTTTCAACGGCCGACTACGATGGCGACGGCAACCTGGATATCGTCAAAACCAACTTCGCGGGCGACACCTCCAGCCTGTACCGCAACATGGGCAACAACTCGTTCGAGGACGCGACGTTTCCGGCCGGGCTGGGGCGAAATACGCGCTTCCTCGGCTGGGGCGCCATGTTTCTCGATTACGACAACGACAGCTGGCCCGACATTCTGCTGACCAACGGGCACGTCTATCCCGAGGTGGCCGAGACCGCCATCGAATACGGCTACCGGCAGCGCAAAGTGCTCTATCGGAACCTGGGCAACGGTCGCTTTCTGGATATGTCCGAAGGCGCCGGCCCGGGCATTCTGGAGAAGGTCTGCGGCCGCGGCTGCGCCATCGGCGATTTCGATAACGATGGCGACGTGGACGTGGTGGTGAACTGCGTGAACGATGTGCCGCAACTGTTGCGTTGCGACAGCGCGACGCAGAACACCTGGATCAAGATCAAGTGCATCGGCGTGAAATCGAATCGCTCGGCCGTGGGCGCGCGGATCTATTGCGTCACGGGTAAGCGGAAGCAGATGGACGAGGTCCGCAGCGGCGGGAGCTACATTTCGCAGAACGATTTGCGGGTGCATTTCGGACTGGGAAAAGCCGAAACCGCGGATATCGAGATCCGCTGGCCCAGCGGTCAGATCGACAAACATCCGGGGCTGGCAGCCAATCATATTTACACATTGATTGAAGGCAAAGCGGATTACAGTAAGTGACTGAGGTGTCCTCGTGATGATGCGTCACACACTGATATGGTTGCTCCTGTTCGGGGCGCTGCACTCCCTCGACGCTCAGGACGCCTGGCAATCGACCCACGCTTTCCCGCTCCCCGCGAGCCCGATCGCCATCTCGCGCGCGGCTCATCCGCACAATCCGTTCACGGTGGCGGGCGAGGCCGGCGCCGTCTTCGGTCAGGGCGATGGCACCTTTGAAGCCTGGGCTTTTCCGGTGAAAATCGCCAGCCATTTCCGAATTACCGCGGAACTCGCCGGATATCCCGTGCCGATCGAGTTGAATGAATACGCGGCTGCGATCGACGTCCATCCCGATCACACCACCATCACGTACTCGCACGCCGCGTTCACCGTGAAGCAGCACATGTTCTCCGGGCGCGGAGAAAGCGCGACGGGCCCCGTAGTCTTTTTCGAAATCGCCTCGGTCCGCCCTCTGACGCTGACTTTTCGCTTCACCCCGGATATGTTGCGGATGTGGCCGGCGCCGAACTTCGGCCTTCCCTCCGCCGAGTGGGTCCAAAAGGAGGCCAGCGGTTATTACATCCTGCATACCGACAACGAAACACTGCTGGGCGCGGTCGGCATCCCCGGCGCTCTGCCGGGCATTCTCGCGCCTTATCAGGAACGCCCGCGCACTTACCCGCTGGAACTGAAACTCCCGTTCGATCCGAAAACGCAGTCCGGCAAATTTTTCCCGCTGCTCATGACGGCCGGCGCGAGTTCATCCGAGGTCGCCGCCAAACTGCTCGCCATGCAGGCCGACTGGCCCCGGCAATACCAGCGGACCTCCGAATACTATGCGCACTTCTTCGATAACCGGCTGCTCGTCGAATCGCCGGACGCCGCTTTCAATCTGGCCATGCGCTGGGCGGAACTCGCCATCGATCAGGCGCAGGTGCGTTTTCACATCGAGACCGGACTGATCGCGGGCTACTACTCCTCCGCCGATTCCGCGCGCCCCGGTTTCGGCTGGTTTTTCGGACGCGATACGCTGTTCACCCTCTACGCAGCCCACAGCTATGGCGATTTCGCCCTCAGCCGCCGCGCGCTCGAATTCCTTCTCAACCGGCAGCGGGCCGACGGCAAAATCATGCACGAATTCTCCCAGACCGCCGATCTGGTGGACTGGAAGGCCACGCCCTACTTCTATGCCGCCGCCGATTCCACCCCGCTGCTGCTGATGACCGCCTGGGACTACATTCGCGGCAGCGGCGACGTCGCCTTCCTGCGGCAGCACTGGGCCGAACTGAAGCGGGCCTGGGCCTTCACGCGCGCCCACGATTCCGATGGCGACGGCATCTACGAAAACACCGAAGGCACCGGCTGGGTGGAAAGCTGGCCTACCGGCATGCCGCATCAGGAAATTTATCTGGCCGCCCTCGACCAGCAATCGTGCACCGCCATGGCGAAACTGGCGGAGACGATGCGGGAGCCCGCGCTGGCTGCCTCCGCGAGCGCCCAGGCACGCCGGATCGAAGCCGCGCTCGCGCCCGAATACTTCGACGGCGCCCACAAATTCTATGCGTTCAGCCGCAATGCCGATGGCTCCACGGATCGCACCGCCACATCGTTCCCGTCGATCGCCTGGTGGGACGGCACGCTGCAACTGCCGAACGCGGACGGCATGTTCGAACGCTGGGCGTCGCCGGAATTCTCCACCGATTGGGGCGTGCGCGACGTCAGCCGCGCCGAACCCATCTATGACCCGATCAGTTATCACCAGGGTTCCGTCTGGCCGCTCTACACGGGCTGGATGGCGCTCGCCGAGTATCGGGCCGGCCGCCCCTTCGCCGGTTACGCGCACCTCATGCAAAACGCGGGGATGACGTTTACGCAGGACCTGGGCGCCGTGACGGAACTGCTGTCGGGCGAGTTCTTTCAGCCGTTCGGGCGAAGCAGTTCGCACCAGCTCTGGTCCTCCGCGATGGTCGTCACGCCGGCTGTCCGCGGCCTGTTCGGCGTGGAAGCGGACGCACTGCGGCACACGCTCCGCGTTCGCCCGCAGCTTCCGGTGACGTGGGACAGCGCCTCGCTGCGGCATGTCCGCGTCGGCCCGGACAGCTTCGATCTGACCTTCCGCCGCGAGACCGGGCGAATGGTCGTGGAAGCCTCCTCGGCCGCGCCCCAACAGTTGTGCCTTACCAGCGGCCCCGACTGCACACCCGTGTCGGCCCGCACGCACCGCCTGGAGGTCGCGTTGCCGGCCTTTGAGATCGGACTCCCGGCGGAACTCCCGGCTCCGGGCGCGGCAACCACCGGCCCGAAGCTGCTGGCGCAGTCCGGAGACGGCTTCGAACTGGAGGGCACTGGCGGCACTGTGGCGCAAGTCGATGTTCGCTTCGCCCGCCGTCCCGCAAAAATCGACGGCGCCACGCTGGAAAACGGCCGCCTGCTGGTGCGTTTTCCCGACGATGCGACTTACCGGCGTGTGCAGGTCCGCTTCTCCTGGTGACTCGCCACTCGTATCATGGCGAAAAGTGAGTAATGTGAGAATTAGCAGGATCGGGATCCTGTGCCTGGCCGCCGCTTCGCTGTGCCGCCCGCAGGTCACGTCGGACAGCCGCTCGGTAGCCGCCTATGGCGCTTTTCCCGACGACGGCGTCACCGATGCCACACCCGGCATTCAGGCCGCCATCAATCGCGCGAAGGGCGGACGCGTTTATCTGCCCGGCGATCTCGCGGGCACCGGCGCGCTGGCCCGCGCGACACTGAGCGGCGGCAGCCTGACGGCGCTCGAAATCACCAGCCCCGGCTCCCATTACTGCAAAGCGCCGCGTATCGTCTTCACGGGAGGCGGGGGGCACGACGCCGCCGCCACCGCCCGCATCGATAAAGACTGCCGCGTCGCCGAAATCACCCTCACCAATCCGGGCGCCGGCTACACCCAGCCGCCCGCGGTCCACATTGTGCCCGCCCTCCGCTGCTATAAAGTCAGCCAGGTAACTCTTTCCACCGGCACCATGCTCGAAGGCGACGGCGAAGCTTCCTGCCTGATCCCCGACGGCAGCAACAAACCGCTCCTCTACTCCGACGGCGCTTACAAATTCCGGATTCGCAATATCGCGGTCTACGGAGACGGCGTTACCGATGTCGGCATGCAGTTCAACGGCGAAGAGAGCGCCGTCCAGCAGGATGGCTCTCCGGCCAGTGACGCCCTTCTGTGCACGCTCGACGCCGTCACCGTGTCGGGCTTCCGCTCCAAAAACATCGAACTCAACCGGACCTACGGCTTCCTCTTCCTGAACGTGCACTCCTCCGGCTCGGGTGGCTGGGGCCTCTACCTGCGCGACGGCTTCAACAACGCCACGCAGATCGTCGGCGGAGAGTACTCGCAAAACGCCGTCGGCGGCCTCTATATCGGCACCGATTCCATTCAGCTCTACTTCAGTTCCATCTCCGAAGGCAACAAAAAGTACGCCATCTATTACCGCGGTCATCTGACCGGCCTGCACATCAACGACGCCTACTTCGAAGGAAACGGCTACAACCACACCGGCTACGACGTGTACGGCGACTTCCTCGATTACGACCACCCCGCCATCGGCGTTTCCATCCGCAACACGCTCTTTAATTCGCTCGATGCCGCCCAGGCGGTGCACATCGAAAACACCGTGGATCTGGAAATCTCGCACAATATCGGCATGCCGCCGCTTTTGGGCGATGCATTCCTGGAAAATGCCGTGATTCTGGGAAAAGGCGTCGTGAATCCCGTGTTCGAAGGCAATACGCGGCTCGATGTTCGCGGCGATGCGGGCGCGCCTGTCCACACCGGCCCCGCTCGCTATACCGAAAACCTGCTGCTGCAGGCCAATGCCCTGAACGGCCGCGCGTGGACATGGAATAACGCCGGACGCGGCTGTCCGCCGCCGCAGCACGCCTGTCAGGACGGCACGCGTTTCCGCGACGAAGGCCCGGCATGGAAGATCCCGCTGCCGCCGGGTTCCAATGCGGCCAATATGACCATGCTGACGCAGACGCCGCGCCTCGCCACCGCGGGACACCTGATCGGCGCGGGCGCGTGGATGCGCACCGCCGCGGGCAGCGCGACCGCCTGGGTCGAGGTTTTCGACGCGGCCGAGGTCTATACCGGCTCCGCCCTCAACCAGCCGCTCCGCCAGAGCATCGACACGAACTGGCGCTGGATCGCCGCGAACGTCACTACCGCGGCCCGCAACGGTCCCGCGAGTATTCGCTTCCGTCTCTACGGGAACGACGGTGAAGACGCCAAAGCGGTCTACATCTTCGCCCCGCAGGGCTGGCTGGATTCCACCGGGATTCCGCTCAACAAAACGCCCGCCGCTCTCCGCGCCCTCACCGGTCCACCCGATTGCAAAGGACAGGTCAACGGCATTGTCGGCTACGAAGCCGGTCAGGATAAGATCTGGGCCTGCAATAACGGCGTCGCCAAAGCACACTGACGGGTCAGCGCACAGCCGCCACGGCATCCACGGCAAACCCGGCATCGATCGACGCCAGGCCTTCAAACGGAATAATCTCGATCGGTTCCGCCGAAGCCCGCAGCTTGCGCGCCATTTCCGCAATCGGCCCGCTCAACGGATAAATGTGGCTGAACACGATGCCCGCCGGTCCCGCGCCCGCTTCCGCCAGATCGCGATCCAGGCGCTGAAACGCAAGCGTGGCGTCTTTCTGTTCCGCCCCGAACGCGACCCGCGTGCCGGTAAATGCCAGCCGCTCCGACGTGACCCGCGCGCCGCGCGCAATCGCCTCGCAAACCGCCAGCGCGTGAAACGGACCCCGGCGCGGCTGCACCAGATTCATAGACGCTGCCGGGAAGCGGCTGGCAATCGCCGCCGTCAGTTCCGCCGGATTCTCCATCGTGCTCACGAAACAACTCACCAGCAGCGGCGCTTCCCCGCCCACTTTCGACGCCAGCTGATCCAGCGCCTTCAGCAGCAGCGGCTTCGGCGGACTGGCCGGATCTTCCGCCGTCACCGCCTCGCCCGCAATGAAATCGAGCCCCTGCGCATTCACATCCCGTTTCGCCACGGACACCGTTTCGAGCACCACCTGCGCGTTTTCGAGCGGCAGCCCGCCGGCGCGAACTACGCTGACCGAAGGCAGCGGCATCTTCCGTTCCCCCGCCACTTCGCTGATGATCTGGGGAATGCGCCGAACGTCTCCGCTGCCCGCCACGAACGCGCGCACATGGATGATCGGCAGGCCCCCGTTAAGCTTCATCACGGCCCGCAGCGCATCGCGAGTCTGCGCCGTCAGCAGGCCCTTGCCGGAGAGCGGCGACACATGAAAAACCAGTTTGCGTGTTTCGGCCACCGCGACCTGCGGCGGGTCTTTGGGAAGCTCCAGCGTCTGCGTGAAATCGTCTTTTTTCTTCTTCGCGGCGGCGCAGATTCCCACGAAGAAAATAAGTCCGAATACCGCCGCCCCGCCCAACACACGCCTGTGTCGCATTCGTTTTTCAATTCTAGCGGGAGAGGCCGGGGCAGTCCACTTCACGAAAATTGGCTGACAGTTGGCCAGTCCAATTTGGCATGCTACACTGAGCGCGAGATGGACATCCGCCCGGAGCTGGATCTCAATTCGGACGTACCACTGTACCGTCAGTTAGGGGGATATCTCCAGACTTTGATCGGGAACGGCGATCTCTTGCCCGGTGACCGGCTGCCTCCGACCCGCGAATTGGCTGGTCAACTTGGACTGAACCGGACCACCGTCTCCGCCGCGTACGAGCTTTTGGAGGGCGATGGCCTGATCAAAGGTTCGGTAGGGCGGGGAAGCTTCGTCTGCGGCGCCCCGCAGCGGGAAACCGAAACGGTGAACTGGTCCCGCGCGCTCACCCCGTCCGTCGCCACGCCGATGGGTTCCTCCCGCCCCGGCCTCATCAATTTCTCGGCATCCCGGCCTTCTGAAAAACTTTTTCCGGTAAAGGAATTCCGCGAGTGCTGTGAGGAGGTTTTGCGCAGCGACCGGCTGCGCTCCCTGCTCCAGCTGGGCTCGCCCGGCGGCTACGAACCGCTCCGCGCCTTCCTGCTTCGCCGCTCCGGTCTGGCGCGCGAAACCGACGACATCCTCATCACCAACGGCTGCCAGCAGGCCGTGGACCTGCTTCGGCGCGCTCTGGTCCGTCCCGGCGTGAAAGTCGCGCTGGAAGAACCCGTCTACCCCGGCCTGCGGAATCTTTTCCTCGAAGGCGGCGCGGAACTCATCGGCCTGCAGATGACGCCGGAAGGAGTGGATCTCTACTCGCTCCGGCAGGCTCTGGAAGCGGGCGCGAAGGTGATCGTGCTGACGCCGTCGTTCCAGAATCCCACTGGCGCCACCATCCCCGCCGCGGCCCGCAAACTGATCCTGAGCCTGACCCGCGCGGCCGGCGCGATCGTCATCGAGAACGATATCTATAGCGAACTCGCCTACGCCGGCGGCGAACTGCCGCGCCTCAAATCGCTCGATCCGAACGTCATTCTGCTCGGCAGCTTCTCGAAAATCGCTTTTCCCGGCATGCGCTGCGGCTGGATCATCGCGCCCAAACCCGTGATCGCCCGCGCCACCGAACTCAAGCAGCTGGCGGACCTCCACACCGACCAGCTCTCCCAGGCTTTTCTGTTGCAGTTCGCCGAAAGCGGACCGCTCGAAGCCCACCAGGCGAAGATGATCGCCGCCGGCAAAGAGCGCCTGCGGGCCGTCGAACAGGCCGCGCGCAAACATCTCTCCGCCTGCAAATTCACGCTGCCCAACGGGGGCATGAATCTCTGGCTCGACCTGCCGGATGGCCTCGATGCCAGCGCATTGCGTGGCCTCGCGCAACAGGCCGGCGTGGATTATCTGCCAGGCCGTTATTTTTCGGTTTCCAGACCGCTCGATTCCGGCCTGCGCCTGAGTTTCGCGGGCCTCGAACCAAACGAAATTCGCCGCGGCATCGAACTGCTGGGCGGGGTAATCGGCAACGCGGGAGTTCCGCGCGAAGAAGCGTCCAGGCCGACGCTGGCCATGGTTTGACGTTTATTCGGTTTAAGAGTTTTTAAAAAACGACAGGAGACAAAAAGATGATTCTCGACAACGAACAATTCCGGCTCAAAGTCGGCCTGGCCGAAATGCTCAAGGGCGGCGTGATTATGGACGTCGTCAACGCCGAGCAGGCCGTAATCGCGGAACGCGCGGGCGCCTGCGCCGTCATGGCTCTCGAACGCGTGCCCTCCGATATCCGCAAGGAAGGCGGCGTCGCCCGCATGTCTCCGGTGAGCATCATCCGGGAGATCATGGCGTCCGTCTCCATCCCCGTCATGGCCAAAGCCCGCATCGGCCACTTCTCCGAAGCCCGCATCCTCGAAGCCCTCGGCGTCGATTACATCGACGAAAGCGAAGTGCTCACGCCGGCCGATGAAGAGCACCACATTCTGAAGAAAGACTTCTCCGTGCCCTTCGTCTGCGGCGCGCGCAACCTGGGCGAAGCCCTGCGGCGCATCGCGGAAGGCGCGGCCATGATCCGCACCAAGGGTGAAGCGGGCTCCGGCAACATCGTGGAAGCGGTGCGCCACATCCGCACCATCGTGAAGGAAATGCGGCACCTCACCATCCTCGGCAAGGAGGAACTGGTGCATGAAGCGAAGATTCTGGGCGCGCCGCTCGACCTGGTGGAATGGGTCGCCGAGCACGGCAAACTCCCGGTGCCGAACTTCTCGGCGGGCGGCATTGCCACTCCGGCCGATGCCGCGCTGGTGCTGAACCTGGGCGCCGAAGCGGTCTTCGTCGGCTCCGGCATCTTCAAGAGTTCCGACCCCGAAGCGCGCGCCAAAGCCATCGTGAAAGCCACCACTTACTACAAAGACCCGCAGAAGCTGCTCGAAGCCAGCGAAGAACTCGGCATGGCCATGCCCGGCCTCGATATTTCGAAGCTGCCCGAGGGCGAACTGATGCAGACCCGGGGCTGGTAGGCAAGGTGAAAAAACGTGTCGGCGTGCTCGCGCTGCAGGGGGATTTCGAAGCGCACGAGAAAGCTCTCGTGCGCGCCGGCGCCGAGGCCGTGCAGGTGCGCACGGCTTCGGAACTGGAGTCCGTCGACGGCCTCGTGATTCCGGGGGGCGAGAGCACCACCATGCTCAAGCTCCTCAACCTGATGGACCTCAAGGAACCGCTGCGTCGCTTCATCGGCGAGAAGCCGGTCTTCGGCACCTGCGCCGGAGCCATTCTTCTCGCCAATGAAGTGTGCAACCCCGCGCAGGAAAGCTTCGGCGCCGTCGATCTGACGGTGGAGCGCAACGCCTACGGAAGGCAGATCGACAGCCGCGTCGCCCACATCACGCCGGAAGCGGAATTCCGGGAGCGCGCCGGCGGCGACGATCTGGAAGCCGTCTTCATTCGCGCGCCCATCATTCGCCGCGCCGGCCCCGGGGTGAAGGTGCTCGCGGAGTACCATGGTAATCCGGTGCTGGTGGAGCAGGGGAAGTATCTGATCGCGACCTTCCATCCGGAACTGACAATGGATTCGAGGGTACACAAATTATTCCTCAGCAAGCTGTGAAACGGGTTCTGTTCGTCTGCATCGGCAATACGTGCAGAAGTCCCATGGCGGAAGGCTTCGCCAACAAATACGGCAGTGACGTTCTGATCGCGCGCAGCGCGGGCCTCTCACCGGTGCCCTCCATCGTGAAGGAAACCGTCGCGATCATGGACGAGCTGAACGTGGATGTCTCGAAGCACGTCCCCATGCCCTACGATCCCTTCGGCGCGGACCAGTACGACATCGTCGTCAATATGTCGGGTTTTCGCCTGCCCGGCAAGCAGCCGAAAGAACTGCTGGAGTGGAAGGTGCAGGATCCGTACCTGAATTCCGCCGAGGTTTACCGCAAAATTCGCGGCGATATCGAGGAGCGCGTCATGCAGCTGATCCTCCGCCTCCGCCGCGAACAGACTCGCCAGAAAAAGGTCTGAGCCTTGCGGTCCTTCCTGCTTTCCACCGGCGCCGCGCTGGCATTTACGCTGGGCGGCGTCGGCATGAAGCTCTCGGAAGGGCTGACGCGCTTCTGGCCGTCTCTCTCCGTGTTCGCCCTGTTCTGCGCGGGCGCGGCGCTCCAGGCGCTTGCCATGCGCGAAGCCGAAATGGGTGTGACCTATATCGCCGTGCTCGGCCTCGAAGCGGTGCTGGCGTTCCTGTTGGGCATCTGGATCTTCTCCGAACCCGCCACGCCGGTCCGCATCCTGGCCGTTATTCTGGTAACCGCGGGAATCGTGCTCCTGCGCCGCTAAGGCAGAGCGAAAACCATCAACGCCGCGTCGTTCGCAATCGCCACGTACTGCTTCCCGTCCACCGCAAAAGCCATCGGCGAAGCACGAATCTCAGACCCTGTCTGGTACTTCCAAAGCAGCTTCCCGGCCCGCGCGTCGAGCCCCAGCAAAAACCCTTCCTTCGACGCCGCAAACAACACGCCCCCCGCCGTCCCCAGCACGCCCGCCGAAGCCGAACCCTGCTGCAGCGTGTACTTCCAGCGAACATCCCCGGTAAAGGGATCGATGGCCGTTAACACGCCCTTGCCGCCGATCGATTCATCCGCCTGATCGCCCGTCCCCGTGTACGGCGCGCCGGGCACGGGAGGCTTCGTGACGCTCTTGTAAATCGCGCAGGAATCCCGTGCGCCGATATACAGCAGTTTCGTCTTCGGATCGTAACTGGGCGAATCCCAGTTCGTGCCTCCCGTCGCATCGGGACAGACGTAATTGCCCTCGGGCGTCGGGTCCGTGTTGGGAATCACGATGGGCCGGCCCTTCGCGTCCAGGCCCTTCGCCCAGGTCTGCCGCGTGAACGGCTTGCCCAGCAGGAACTCGCCGGTCTCGCGGTCCAGCACGTAGAAAAACGCGTTGCGGTCGGCATGCAGCAGCAGCTTGCGCGGCTTGCCCTGGAACACTGCATCGATCAGCACCGGCGTCTCCGAGGCGTCCCAGTCGTGCGTGTCGTGCGGGGTGAACTGGAAGAACCACTTGCGGCGGCCCGTCGCCGGATCCAGAGCCAGCACGCAGTTCGTGTAGAGGTTATCGCCCTCCCGAACCGAACCGTTGTAATCGGGCGAGGGGTTCCCGGTGCCCCAGAAAATGGTGTCGGTCTCCGGGTCGTAGGTGCCGGTCATCCACGTCGGCCCGCCGCCCGTTTCGGCCGACTTGCCCGCCCACGTCGCGCGGTTCGGATCCCCCGGCTGCGCGATGGATTGCACCCGCCACAGCCGCTTCCCGGTCTTCGCGTCATACGCGTCCAGGAACCCATAAAGCGCGCACTCGCCCGCCGTCACGCCGACGATGATCTTATCGCCCACCACCAGCGGCGCATGGGTGATCGAGAAGCCGACCTTGTAGTCGTCCACCGCAATGTCCCAGATCACCCGCCCGCTCTTCGCGTCGAGCGAAACCAGATGCGTGTCGAGCGTGCCCAGAAACAGCCGGTCGCCCAGCACCGCGAAGCCGCGGTTGGTCGACACCGTGCAGTTCGCGTGGAACTCAGGCAGTGGTCGCCGGTACCGCCAGATCGGTGTCCCCGTGCGTGCATCCAGCGCGGCCGCGTTGTCGCGCGGACCCGTCACGAACATCAGACCGTCCACCACCAGCGGCGTCACTTCCACGTTGCCGCCGCCAAACTGGTACGTCCACTGCGCGGCGAGCTTCGAAACATTGGCGGGCGTGATCGCTTGCAGCCCGCTGTAGTGCGTCCCCTGCAGGTCGCCCCAGTAGTGCAGCCAGTTGCGCGGCTCGGCGGCGGAGTTCTTCAGGCGGTCCCAGGTGACGTTGAAATCGTCCGCCGGCTTCCAGACGGAAAGATCGTGTTCCACGCCCGAAGGCTGCTTCAGGAACGCCACCAGATCGTTCACCTGCTTTGGCTCCAGCGCGATCTTCGGCATCAGCGACTTCACATCCTGCCGCGACCGAATCTCCGCCTTCGATAACAGATAAAGCTTCTCCGCGCTGTCCCGCAGGTAAAGAGAGAACGAATTCTCCATGACGATGGCGCCGCGCACGGTCTTGCCGTCCGCCGTTTTCACTTCCGCGCCGCGATTGCCCCCGCGCGCGTTCTCCCCGGGCTGCGTGATCGCCCGCGTCAGATCCGCCACCGACCGTTGTTGCCCGATCGCCGTCAGATCCGGTCCGAACCCGCGCCCCGCGCCCTGCACCGCATGGCAGCCCGAACAGCCACCCGCGCCGAAGAACACCGCGCGCCCCGCGTTCACATCCCCCGCGGCTTGTTCGTCCGAGCCGCGCGTAATCGCCAGCAGCCAGTCGGCAATCAGCCGCGGCTGGTTATCCGGCAACGGAACCGCCGGCATACCCGTGCCCGCGATACCGTCGTGGATATTGCGCGCAATCTCGGCCGCGCTGCTGCCGTGCAGCCACTTGCCGGATGTGAGATCCGGCCCGCGCGCGCCTTTGGCATCCGCGCCGTGACACGTGGAACAGTTGTCCACGAAAAGCCGCTGTCCGGGCGTCATGTCCTGACCCGCCGGATGCGAATTCTGCGCCAGCGCGGGGACGGCGAAAACCACGCAGCACAGGGCCGCGGCCTTGATCGGCATCGGGAAACTCCTATTTTTTTACGAGGCGAATTTCGAACAGTTTGGGCCAGCGTTTGCCCGTGACGAACAAACGATCGCCCTTCGCATCATATGCGATTCCGTTGAGCACATCCGTCTGCCCTTCCACGAAGTCGCCGGCCTTCAGCAGACCCGTCAGATCGACGGAGCCCGTCACCTTGCCCGTCGCCGGATCGATGCGGACAATGCGGTTCGTCAGCCACACGTTCGCGTAGATCTCGCCTTTGATGTATTCGAGCTCGTTGACGTTCTTCAGCGGCTGCCCGAACTCCGTGACCGTGACGCGGCCCTTTTCCTGGAGACTCTCCGGATCCCAGAAGCGCAGTTCCGGCGTCCCGTCGCTCATGATAATGCGCTTGTCGTCCTGCGTCATGGCCCAGCCTTCGCCCGGATACTCGAACTGCCGCTGTACCTGAAAGCCGCCCAGGTCGTACACGAAGCCCACCTGCGACTTATAGGTGAGCTGAATCACCCGGTCCTTCCACGCCACGATTCCTTCGCCGAAATACTGCTCCGGCAGATCGTGCTTCTGCAGCACTTCGCCGGTCTCCAGACGTACCTTGCGGACCGACGACTGCCGCTCCATCCCGGTGCTCTCGTAAAGATAACCGTCGAGATAAAACAGGCCTTCGGTGAACGCCCCGGCGTCGTGCGGATAAGCGTGCACCACTTCGTATCCGTACTCCTGCACTTCGGGCGGCGGGCTGCCTCCACACGACCAGGTCGCGAGGGCGATCGCAAGAATCAGTATTCGCATCGGGCGGAGCTTTTATCTTATCCGGGGATCCTATTTGGGCGACTGCGCGGGCAGGGCGATGCCGTCGCCGTACTTCGCGAAACCGGGAATCGTCACCGGCAATTTTCCCGCAATCGGGATCTCGCCGAACAACGCCTTCACGGCCGCCACTTCGCTTGGCGGCACCGTGCTGTAGCCGGTCAGATAAGCGGCCACCTCCGGAAACGCCCGCAGCAGATAAGGATTCCCCAGCGCCACCAGCGCGACCGGCTTCTTCAGGGCAATCAGACTCTGCACCAGTTGCGGCAGCCCGCCGCCCAACGGCACATTGCCGCGAAACGCCGCCACCGACGCAAACGCCGCCACCACAATCTGCTGCGCGTCGCCCGCATGCTGCACCGCCGCCAGCAGATCCGCGTCGGACATCGTCGCATCCACCTGAATCACCGTGGCCGATCCCGCGCGCTTCCGGATCTCCAGCGCCATCGCCTGCCCCTCCACGCCGTTCCGGCCCTCGGCCAGCAGGAAAAACGCGGTGGACTGCGCCGCCTGCAGCGGCAGCATCCGGTTCTCGTTGCGCACCAGCGTCACGGCGCGATCCGCCACCTGCTGCGCCACCGCGTTGCTCTCCGGCGAATTCAGCACCTCATGCACCGCATCCAGATCCACCAGTTTTTTCGAGCCGAGCCCCACCCGCGCCTTCGCCGCCAGCACCCGTGCCACAGATTGATCGATCCGTTTCGCCGTCAGCCTCCCGGTGCGCAGCGCTGCCATGATGGCGTTGATCGCCGCCACGGGATCCGGTGGCATCAGCAGCACGTCGGCGCCCGCCAGCAACGCGCGCACGGACGCCTCCCCGTTCGGGAACCCCTGCGCGATGCCGCCCATCTGCATGGCATCCGTCACAATCACGCCCTTGAAGCCCATCTCGTCGCGCAGGATTCCGTTCAGCAGTTTCGGCGACAACGTGGCCGGCAGTTCGGGCGATTCCACCGCCGGCACCGCCAGATGCGCGGACATCACCGAATCCACCCCGCTCTGGATCGCCACGCGGAAGGGCGCCCACTCCACTTTTTCGAGCCGCGCCCGGTCGCCGCCAATCGTCGCCAGCCCGTAATGGGTGTCCTGTGCCGTGTCCCCGTGCCCCGGAAAGTGCTTGGCCGTTACCAGAACGCGCGCGTTGGCCGGCGCCGAATGCGCGCCTTCGATAAACGCCTTCACCATGCCGGAGACATCGTCCGGATTCTCGCCGAACGAACGGATGTTGATGATCGGATTATCCGGGTTGTTGTTGACGTCGGCGTCCGGAAAGAAAATCCAGTGGAAGCCGAGCGCGCGCGCCTCTTTCGCGGTGATCTCGCCTTCCTTGCGCTCCAGCGACGCGTCGCCCGCCGCCGTGAACGCCATCGCGTGCGGGAACACGGTAGTCGAATCCACCCGCATGGAAACGCCCCGCTCGAAATCGCCCGCCACAAGCAGCGGCACCTTCGCCAGCGACTGCATCCGGTTCAGGAAATTGGCCACTTCCATCGGATCCGCCCGGCCACCCGGCCGCTGATTCGGCACATTGATCAGCACCAGTCCGCCCACGTGCTCTCGCTCCGTCAGGTTGACGAACCGGCGGTACTCGCGCGTCTTTGTGTTCAGCGGATGCCCGTTGAACGGAATCACGATCAGCTGGGCCACTTTCTCGCGCAGCGTGAGCGACTGCATCCAGCGATTCGCGATTGCCTGTTCGGATGCCGGCTTCGTGTAAGGCGCCGGTTTTCTGGCGGAGGGAGTCGCGGAAGGGGCCTTAACCGGCCGTTTTACCGTGGCGGAGAACAGCAGAGCGGGAAACAGCAGGGCCGCTGTTGCGAACGCGAGCACGACGGCCCTGAATGGGGCAAGGGAGATGGCAGCAGCGAAAGGAAAAGCTACGCGCGTCCTGCAGTCCGGCGGACCGCCGCGGCCCGGCGCACCGATCCCGCCGCGCGGCGAGGCGGCTGGTGCGACAAATTGCGAACCGCGCGCAGCAGTTC
This sequence comes from uncultured Acidobacteriia bacterium, assembly GCA_903851195.1. GTDB lineage: Bacteria > Acidobacteriota > Terriglobia > Bryobacterales > Bryobacteraceae > BOG-234. The sequence goes on along the minus strand of CAINNJ010000008.1, from coordinate 289,737 downwards.
CGGCACTTCTTTGTTGCTCTTCGCAATCACTTCGTCGGCGCCGGTCTCCGCGTCCGTCACACCCAGGCAGCCCACAAAACCGGAAAGCAGCACAATCCGCGTCGGCGATTCGGTCGAGCGAATCAGACGAATCAGTTCCAAACCGTCCATTTTGCCCATCCGATAATCCGTCACCACCAGATCGAAAGAGGTTTTCTGAAAAAGTTCCCAAGCTTCCTCGCCGCTCAGAGCGGTCACAACCGTGTGACCCTGCTCCTTCAATATCATGCCTCTTGCGATCAGGCCATGGGTATTGTCGTCGACGAGCAAAATACTGGAATGCACTACGGGGTCTGTTTTCATTGAGGGGACGAACCGAACGTAACAGAGCCGTCACGGACCTGTCAACGGATCTGCATCCCCCTGAAACCGTGGGGAATGTAATCCTTGACTTCGGGCTTCTCTGCCCGTACGCTACATGTGCTTAGCTCCGGGCGGCTGCCCAGGGACTATTCCACAGGCAGCGGCGCTTTGTATCCCGCCTTCGCGATGATCTGGTATTTGATCGGCTTCCCCTTCTCATCCGTCACTTTGAGAGGTTCGTTGGTCGCCGGATTCACCAGCTGCACCGTCAGCTTCCGGAACTTGCCGTCGCGCGCCTGATTGGTAGGCGAATAACCCAGAGAATACTGATTGCGCAGCGCCTGGTTGATCGCATAGAAAGCATTGGGCATTTCCGCCATAAACCGGGGGAAGAATGCCTGGCCGCCCGTTTCCTTGGCGAACGTCCGCAGTTCGTTATCGCCCTGCAGAAAGTCGATCATATTGCCGCCGCGCGCCTCCGCCATCTGTCGCGCCAACTGCAAAATGCCGATGGAGTAGACGGGAATGCCGCTCTCCTGCAGGCTCTTACGCGTCTTATCGTAGGTCAGCTTACTGAAGGTATCGATGCCGGACGTGATTAGAACAATCGCCTTCCGGCCTTCGATCTTCGTCATCCGGTCCGCCGTGTCCGTGATGGCGTCGAACATATTGCTTTCGGAAAAGCCCGGGATTCGCAGGCGGCTCATCGCCTCCTGAATTTTGCTCTTGTCATTGGTGAAATCCGCCAGAATTTCCGTCCGCAGATCGTAAGCGATGATGGCGATGTAATCGTCCGGACGCAGCGTCTGTGTGAACCCGTACGCCGCGGAAAGTGTCTCGTACCATCCCTGTCCCCAATAGGACTGAAAACGGTTGCTGAACTCGATCACCAGCGACACGGTCATCGGCGCCTGGCCCATGGAGAACTGCGTCACCGTCTGCGGGACATTGTCCTCCAGAATACGGAAATTGCCGCGCGGAATTTTCGGAATCGGCACGCCCTTGTTGTCCAGCACCGCGACATCGACGTTGACGATATTCGTTTCCGCCTTGAAGCTGACGTCGCCGCCGGCTGTCGCCTCGTCCTTTACTTTCGGACCGAGCTTTGAGGGGATCTTCGGCAGATCGGCCGGATCGGCATCGGCGGGTTTCGAAGAATCCGCCTTCTTCCTCGGTCTCGCGACCGTCTCGCTGCCCTGCTGCTGCGGACCTTCCTGCGCCCATACGCCCGCAATTAAACCAAGTGCCGCGAAGGAACCGATAAGCCAGATTTTCATAGAAACACTTCCGCCTTGATCATACGAAATCGAGACTACACGAAGAGACGCGGAGAGGTGTTGCGTGGTTTCGGAGGCGCAGTCGGGAAGGCGCTTTTAGTTGACCCAGGTTTAGTTGACCCAGGTTTAGTTGACCCAGGTTTAGTTGACCCAGGGCCCGCCGCGCCCCGAATCGTGCTTCTTCATGTAGACCTGAAACTTCTTCTTGGCCCGCTGCAGTTTGTACTCTTTCCAGCGGCGCTTCAGATCCAGCCGGAAACCCGGTCCTGCGGCCACGCGCCGGCGCGAGAACTGGCTCTTAATATACAGAAAGCCGAAAATCATGCCGCCCAGATGCGCCAGATTGCTCACCGTGCTGCCGCGCTGGAACGAAAACACGAATGCGATGCCGCCGAACAGCATCACCATGTACTTGGCCTTCATCGGAAACAGGAAGGCCACCAGAATCTCCTGCTCCGGGAACAACATGCCGAACGCCAGCAAAAGTCCGTAGATTGCGCCGGACGCTCCCAGCACGGCGACATTCGGGTTGCCGAAGAGCAGATTCGCCACCACCACGCAGAAGCCCGCTCCCACGCCGCAAAGGAAGTAATACTGGACGAACCGCTTTGTTCCCCAGGTCTGTTCAATTGGCGCTCCGAACATCCAGAGCCCCAGCATATTGAACAGAATGTGCCCGGGTCCGCTCAGGCTGTGCAGAAACAGGTAGGTGACCGGCTGCCAGATCGCGCCCCGAATCACATCCCGCGGCACCAGCTTCAGACCCCGGAAAATCTCATCGCCCTGAAAAAACGAACCGAAAAAATAGACCAGATAAACCGCGACATTCGCGGCGATCAGCCATTTCACTCCGTTCGGAAAAGAAGAGTAGAAGAGGGAACTGCGACTTCGGTAACGCGTGTCGTAGCGCATGGTCGGTTGCCCGGAACGTTACAGGCGGAATCCAATTGCAGGATAGCAGAGCCGCTGAATACCGCCGGCTCCCCCGCAATCAGACTTTTGCCGCGATCCTTACCGCTTGCGGCGTCTCCACGCCGCTCTGCAACGGGATTTCACCCGATCCGGGTTCGGCGCTTTCCACGCCGGAACGCGCCTGCTGCGCGTATCGGTTGAGACGCCACGCGCCGTACTGCGTCGCGACAGCCGCCGCGGTCCAGACCTGCCAGTGTGACAACAGGCCGTCTTTGAATACGAAGTCGCCTGTCAGATCGACATCCTGTCCAAGCCGCCAGACGCCGAGAGACGCAAAGCAGACCGAAACCATCGTCATCGAACTCGCCGCCAGCATCGCTAACCGACTGTTCTTGCCTTTTCGGCGCGTCACCAGCGGACCCCGACCGAAACGAATTCTGACCACCATAAATATCGTCTTGGCTTCCACTATACCCTTTCCGGCCGCCGTTCGCGCCCCCGTTAGAGAGCCACCTGCGTATTGCTTACAGGCGCCACCCGCTGAGTTTGTGGCAGTTACGCGAAAAGAGTTACCGGAAAAGCCGTGGAAGCCAAAGAGATATATGTACGATTATTTACGGTTTGCTATTCGGCGACGCAGGTATTGCGCAATTCGCCCAAACCCTGGACCCGGACTACCACTTCATCGCCCGGCTTCAGCCACTTCGGCGGATTGTACGAGAAGCCCACTCCCGAAGGTGTTCCCGTCGAAACAATGTCGCCCGGCTCCAGCGTCATAATCGACGAAAGGAATTCCACCAGCTCCGGAATCTTGAAAATCAGTTCTTTCGTGTTGGAATTCTGCAGCGTCTCGCCGTTCACCGTGAGTGAGATCGTCAGGTTGTGCGGATCTTCCACTTCATCCGCCGTCACCAGCCACGGTCCCATCGGCGCGAACGTGTCGAACGTCTTGCCCATAACCCACTGCGAAACCGCCAGCTGCACGTCGCGCGCGCTCACGTCGTTCAGGTTCATGTAACCGAAGACGTGCTCTTTCCAGTCGGCGGCTTTGATGTGGCGCCCGCCCTTGCCGATCACGAACGCGAACTCCGCTTCGTAATCCGGCTTCTCGGAATTCTTCGGCAGCACGATATTGTCGCCCGTCGCGATCACCGTGTTGTTGTACTTCGAGAAAATGGTGGGCCGCGTGGGAATTTCCATCTTCGACTCGATCGCGTGATCCCGGTAGTTCAGGCCCACGCAGACAATCTTGGTCGGTTTCGGAATCGGCGCGCACAGCTTCACCGAAGCGAGCGGCACCGTGGCGTCCGCCGGCGGATTCGCAAGCACTTCCGCCGCTTTCTTCAACGCCTCCTCGCCTCCGTTCAGAAGAGAAAGGACGTCGGGAAACCCGGCCCCTTTCAGGCTGACGACATGGTCGCCGGAAACCACTCCCGCGTGCTGGTGGCCGTGATGCTCAAAGGTTACGAAGCGCATGAAAGGGCTAGTCTATCATCGGCCCGCAGCGCCTTAACGAAAGGAACCGTTACCTGGCCTGCCGCGCGGCTTGCGATAATCTCCACAACGGAGTCTGCTGTGAAACGCCTCGCCTTGCTGGTCCTGACCCCCGTCTTGGCCTTCGTCCCGCCCGCCGCCGCGCAAACGCCCCCCGCACAGAACCGTGCCGCGGAACTGGGCCGTCAGGTCCTCGCCGCCGGTCTCGATCCGGCCGAATGCTACCGCATCCGCGACATCGAAATCACCCAGGACGAAGCCCGCATCTACCTCACGGACGGCTATCTCATGTTCGGCAAGCCCGTGAACGGCGCTCCCCTGACCGCCGTCTTTTCCGCCGACACCGATGGCGGCGACGCCGAAGTTCTGCTGCTCCCGCCGGACCGTTCCGAGCGCCACTCCATGGCCGCCTACACAGGCGCTCCCAATCTCAACGAGCACTTCAGCCAGGCCGCCTTCATCTTCACCGACGAAACCGCCAAACTGCTGCTCGAACAGGTCCGCGCCGCCGACGCCAAAAAGGCGCCGGACCTCGGCGCCGTCATGTCCGCCCGCTGGAACTCCGTCGTCATGAACCTGCTGCAGGGCTTCGAGTCCCGCATCGTGCTCGACCTGCTCACCCCCGGCGCGCATCCCGGCTTTTTCGAAGCCGTCATCCAGGGCAACAAACTCGGCAACTTCGATATCATTGCCGACGCCCGCGCCTATGAGCAAATGGTGGCAGGCCAGGTCACGAACCGCGACGGGCGCAGCTGGTGGGACACCTGGTCGAGCTTCGTCAGCCGCAGTCATAAAGGCCGCCCCTCACCCCGCCCGGAACAGCAGATTCTCAGCTATCAAATCACTGCCACGCTCGACGACGCGCTTTCCCTCCACTGCGTCACCCGCATCCGCATTCGCGCCACCGAAGAGTCGCGCAACGTCATCCCGCTCGATCTTTCCGGTCGCATGCGGGCCACCGCCGCGAAGATCGACGGTGTTCCCGCCGAAGTCTACGAACGGGAATCGCTCCGCACCGGTCTGGTGCAGAATACCGGCAACGAACTGTTGCTGGTGCTGCCGCCTCAGCCGCTTGAGCCCGGCTCGGAACACGAACTCGAAATCACGCACGAAGGCAAGGTCATTCTCGAATCGGGTCACGACGTCTACTTCGTCAGCGCGCGCGGCGCCTGGTACCCCAATCGCGGGCTGCAGTTCGCGACTTTCGATGTCACTTACCGCTTCCCCAAAACGCTCGATCTGGTTTCCGCCGGCAAAGTGGTTGAAGACCGCATCGAGGGCGACCAGCGCGTGATGCGGCGCGTCCCCGACGGGCCGGTTCGCCTGCTCGGCTTCAACCTCGGCCAGTACCAGCGCAAGGAACTGGAACGCGCCGGCATCACCATCGAAATCTGCGCCAATAAGCAGCTGGAAGACGCCCTCCGTCCCCGCCCCAATGTGGACGTGCCCCTTGCGATCCCCGACCTGAACCACATGACCCGGCGGCGCAGTCCCATGGCAGGCGGCTCCGACACTCTGGTACCGACCGCTCCCGTTCCCGTTCCCAACACGGTCAACCAGCTCACCCGCCTGGCCACCCACGTGGACGCCGCCACCGAGTTTTACCGCGCCCGCTTCGGCGATCCGCCGCTCAAAAGAATTGAAGTCTCGCCGGTTCCCGGCAAGTTCGGCCAGGGCTTTTCCGGCATGATCTACCTGCCCACCCTGAACTATCTGGAAAGCCTGGGCGCGGCCAGCACCGTCCGCGAGCAGACCTTCTTCCGCGACCTGTTGCTCGCCCACGAAGTGGCGCACCAGTGGTGGGGCAATATCGTCGCCTCCGGTTCTTATCACCACGAGTGGCTCATGGAAGCGCTGGCGAATTACTCGGCCATCATGTACATGGAAACCGTCATGTCCGCCGAGAAAAAGACCGGCCCGAAGGCCTCGGAAATGGCTCTGGATATGTACCGTAAAGAGCTCTTCCTCCGAGGCCCCGACGGCGAAACGGCGGAATCCGAAGGCCCCGTGGTCCAGGGCCGCCGCCTCGAAGGCTCCAACAACCCGAACGCCTCCACCGCCGTCCTCTACGGCAAGGGCACCTGGATCATCCACATGCTGCGCCGCCGCCTGGGTGACGAGCGCTTCCTGAAAATGCTGGCCGAACTGCGCAAACGCTACGAATGGAAAACTCTCGACACCGAGGCGTTCCGTGCCCTCTGCGCCGAGTTCCTGCCGCCCGGCTCGCCCGATCCCAAACTCGAAGCCTTCTTCGACCAGTGGGTCTACGGCACCGGCGTCCCGGCCCTCAAGCTGACCTATTTCGTGAAGGGCAAGCCCGGCGCCTACAAGCTGACCGGCACCGTCACCCAGACCGAAGTTCCCGACGACTACAGCATTCCTGTCCCGGTGGAGATTCAGTCGGTGCGTGGGAAGACCGTCGTGCAACTGGTGCGCACCAGTTCCGAACCTGTCCAGTTCACGGTCAGCGTCGCCGCCCCCTCGGCCAAAGCGGTGCTCGATCCCGGCTGGAGCGTCCTCAGACGGTAAAATCGAATTTCCCCCATGAATTCCTGGCTGGTGTGCTTTAACCCTGCTTGCCGTGCGCGCCTCGGCATCGACGAAGTCCTCTACAACTGCCCGCACTGCGGCGGCCTGCTCGAAGCCCGGTACGATTTCACCGCGTTCGAAGCAACCGCCATGAAGCGGACCTGGCGCGAACGGCGCATGGACAACGCACCCCTCTCCCAAAGCGGCGTCTGGCGCTACCGGGAAATGTTTCCGTTCCTCGCCGACACCGGGCCCGTGGTCACCCTGCGCGAGGGCAACACGCCGCTGTTGCAGGCGCCCCGAGCCGCCGCGTATGGCGGACTGGCCAACCTCACCTTCAAACACCAGGGCTTCAATCCCACCGGCAGTTTCAAAGACAACGGCATGACCGCCGGCGTCGCCCAGGCCCGCAAACTCGGCATGTCGCGCGTGGCCTGCGTCTCCACCGGCAATACCAGCGCCTCCATGGCCGCTTATGCCAGCGCCGGCGGACTCGACCCGTATATTTTCATTCCGAACGGCAATATTTCGTACGGGAAACTTGCGCAGGCTCTCGAATATGGCGCGAAAACCTTCCAGGTGGACGCGAATTTCGATCAGATCCTCGCCCTGGTGCGCGTGCTCGCCGAGCGCCTCGGAATCTACCTGCTGAACTCCATCAACCCCTTCCGCATCGAAGGCCAGAAATCCATCGTGATCGAGATGATGGACCAGCGCGACTGGGCCGTGCCGGACTGGATCGTGCTCCCCGGCGGCAACCTCGGCAACGTCTCCGCCTTCGGCAAAGGGCTTCGCGAAATGAAGGCCTTGGGCCTCATCGACAAACTGCCGCGCCTCGCCGTGGTGCAGGCCGCCGGCTCCTCGCCCTTCTACGAATACATGGCGGAGAAGGGACTCACGCCTTTCCGCGCCCAGGAACATCCCGAGACTCTCGCGACGGCCATCAAGATCGGCGATCCCGTCTCCTGGCCCAAAGCGCAATTCGAAATCGAAACCACCAACGGCGTGGTGGAACGCGCCACCGAGCAGGAAATCGCGGACGCCAAAGCGGTGATCGGCAAGTGCGGCATCGGCTGCGAACCGGCTTCCGCCGCGACCCTCGCGGGTATCAGGAAACTCACCGCGGCGGGCGTCATCGCGCACGGCGAAGACGTGGTGGCCGTGCTTACCGGCAATGTTCTCAAAGACCCGGATTACATCTATCGCTACCACACCGGCCAACTGCAGGCGCCCGACGGCTCCCCCATTCATCCCGCTTTTGGCAACAAACCAGTCACGGTGCCGAACGACGCCGACCGAATCACCGAACTGATCGGCTCCTGAACAGCGGTATGCTTTCGTATTGCCCGCCACGCCCCTTTCCCGCGAACTCGGCGCCCGTGACCTCACGCTCTTCGCCATCGCGAGCATAGTCGGCGTCCGCTGGATCGCCTCCGCCGCCCACGCCGGGCCCGGTTCCATCCTGCTCTGGCTGCTTGCGGCGCTCCTGTTCCTGATCCCGCTGTCGATCGCGGTCGCCCACCTCACCGCGCGCGACCCCGGCGCGGGCGGCATGTATCTCTGGAGTCGCCGCGACTTCGGCCAGTGGCACGGCTTCCTCTGCTTCTGGATCTATTGGATGAGCACCGTCGTCTGGTTCCCCAGCGCGGCCATGTTCTACGCCAGCGCCGCCGTCTTCACGCTCGGCCCGCGCTTCGCCCCGCTCGCCAACAGCCGCCCGTATCTGATCGTCGCCTCGCTCGCCATCATCTGGGTCGCTCTCGGCACCAACATCCTCGGCATGAAAGTCGGCAAGTGGACCGAAAACCTGGGCGCGTCCGCCACTTGGCTGCTCGGCCTCGCCCTGGCCGTCCTCGCGTTCCGCATCTGGCAGCGCCAGGGTTCCGCCACCACCTTCCACCTGCTGCCGGAGCGGAACTGGGACACCGTCAACTTCTGGGCCTCCATCGCCTACGGCATGACCGGCTTCGAAGTCGCCGGCATGATGGGCGCGGAAATCCGCAACCCCTCCCGCGATCTCCCCCGCGCCGCCTGGATCGCCTCCGCCTTCACCACCCTGTTCTACGCCGGCGCCACCGCCGCGCTGCTTGTGATCCTGCCGCCGGGCAAAATCAGCGACCTGAACGGTCTTGCGGAAACCGGCAAGGCCGCCGGCGAAATCCTCGGCCTCCCCTGGCTCTCGCCTCTGATCGCCGTCCTGGTCCTTTGCTCCGCCGTCGGGCAGTTCGGTGGCCTCGGCAGCGCCGTCGCCCGCATGCCCTTCGCCGCCGGGGCCGACCACCTGTTGCCGCCCCTTTTCGCCCGCGTTCACCCGCGTTGGGCGACGCCATGGATTTCCATGCTCATCTTCGGCGCGCTCGCCTCGCTCCTGCTGCTCGCCATCCAGTTGGGCGACACCGCGCAGGCCGCCTACCAGACCATCGTCTCGCTCATGGTGATCTCGGGCTTCCTGCCGTTCCTGTACATCTTCGCCAGCGCCTGGAAGGCGGGCAACCGGCTCTCGGCTGTCTCCGGAGCCTCGGTCAGCGCCCTCGCGATCCTCTGCGCCGTCATCCCCACGGGCGACATCCATCGCATCTGGCTCTTCGAACTGAAACTCGCGCTCGGCACGGCCGCGGTGATCCTCTCCGCGTTTTTTGTTTACCGGCGTCAAACCCGCGTGTAAGGAATCGCCGGTCCGGCAGACTACCTCAGTTGTGAGCGCACAGGACGACACTTACGAACGCGCGGCGGCGGAATTCAGCCCGGCGCTGTCCCGTCTGGCGCGCGGTTACGAAGCGGATCCCGAAAAACGCCGCGATCTGCTGCAGGAAATCCATCTCGCCCTGTGGCGCAGCCTCGAAGGTTTCGACGCCCGCTGTTCCCTGCGCACCTGGGTTTACCGTGTCGCTCACAACGCCGGGGCGACTTACATCGCCCGGCAGAAGCGCGGACGCTCGCAAATGCTGGTGGGTCTGGAAGAACTCGAAGCCGTCGCGCTCCCCGCCGGTCATGCGGATGAAGCCGTCGTTCTCGACCGGATAACGGAGCTGATTCAGAGCCTCAAGCCACTCGACCGCCAGGTGATTCTTTCTTACCTCGAAGGCATGGACGCGGCGGCCATCGGAGAGTTGACGGGCCTCTCCGCAGGCAACGTGGCGACGAAGGTCCATCGCATCAAAGCGATTCTCGCCCGCCAAATCAAAACAGGAGTTCGCCATGCCCGATGAACCCCGGAACGATGAACCCCGGAACGATGAAACCCGCGACCTCAGAAATATCTGGCAGGAACAGGAGACGGAACAAATGCGCATTGCAACGGACGAACTGCGCCGCAAGGCGTCGGCATTTCAGAAACGAATCGGAAGGCGGAATCTGCGCGAATACATCGGCGCGGGCTTCGTCATCCCCACATTTTCATGGATGTTTTTCAAGAACCCCGATCCGGTGGCGCGCATCGGGTTCGGCTTGACCGTGATCGCCACCTGCTGGATCGTTTATCACCTGCACAAACGCGGTTCGGCTCAGGCCGTGCCCGCTGAATTGGGCGCTTCCACTTATCTGCAATTTCACCGGCGCGAACTCGAACGGCAGCGCGATCTCGTCGGCGGCATCTGGCGCTGGTACCTGGGTCCGCTGGCACCTGGCATGGCGATTCTGACCATTTCCGGCATCCTCAACAGCCCGCCCGCCCGCCGCTGGTTTGCGATTGGTTATGCCGTCTTCGCCGTGCTGCTGTTCTGGGGCGTGGGCGCGATGAACCAAAAAGCCGCCCGCAAACTCGACGCGAAAATCGCCGGCCTCAGGCTCCTTGAGAACTCGCCGAGCAATTGAGAGAATCTGTCCAGAATTCCTTCACCCGCCGTCCGATGTCCATAAAGCTCTCCAGGTCGGAAGGCTTCACGAAGTAAATCCCGCGCCGCAGTTCATCGGCGCGGGCAAGGTCCTGCGGCGCTTGCGACGAACTCAGCAGCACAACCGGAATATTCTGCAGCGCGGGCCGGTCCCGAAACAGTTCCACCAGCGCCGACCCGTTCACGCGCGGCAGATTCATATCGAGCAGCACGATCTCCGGCAGCGGGTCTTCCGTAGTGACGCCTTCCCGCTCCAGAAAAGCCCGCGCCTCCGCCCCGTCGCTCAGCACGGTCAGCACATGCGGAAAATCCGCTTCACTCAGCGCCCTGCGGATGAGATAAATATCGCTCTCATTGTCTTCCACCAGCAGTACGCGTACCGGCCTCATTTGAGCAACGGTTCAATCTTCGCGGCCAATTTCTCATAGCTCAGGTTGCCGGGATTATAAAGCCGCACGGTCCCCGCGCCGTCCACCAGCACCAGAGTGGGCGTCGTGCTCACGCCATACCGCGCGAAATTCTCCTCGCTCAAAGGCGTTTCCACCGCGCCCAGGCCCGCATAGTAGCTGCCGAACACGTTCCTGATATAGGTCGTCTCGGTTGCCACATCGGCATCCTGCCCGCCCGCCACATAGCCGTAATGCTGCGTCGGCGCCACCACCTCGAAACCGCGTTTTGCGTACTTCCGCTGCAATTGTTCGATGACTCCGATCTCCTGCTTACAGTCGCTGCACCAGTGCGCCCAGAAGAACAGCAGCACCGGATGCCCGCGATGTTCCGCTAAGGTCTTCAGCTTCGTCGCCGTCACCGCGGACCGCACTTCCAGCGCCGGCGCCGCTTTCCCTTCGAGCGTCAGCAGATTCAGATTCTTCTGAATGCGTGCCCGAATGGAACTCTCGTGCCAGCGCGCGACCTCCTGCCGAAGGAAGGCCACCGCCTGATCCCGCCGCCCCTGCTGAGCGGCCGCCTGCGCCTGTACCTCGATCGATGCACCGAGCGCCATGGAAAGACTCGCATCCGCATCGGGCTTCCGGCCCGCGAGTGCCTTCAAAGACAATGCGCGCACTTCCGTGGCATTCTCTTCGGCCAGGCCGTAGTGCTTCGCCGCCAGTTCGCCGCGACCCAGCCAGGACAGCGCTTCGATGTACTCCGGCGACGCGCCCCGCGCCTTGCGATACAGCGTCAGCTCCTGCCGCGCGCCCTGCAGATCGCCCGCCGCCACCGCCGCATGCACCTGATTGACGATCACCGGAATCGTCGCCGCCTGCATGGCGACGGCGGCAACCAGCAGCAGCAGAACGCGCGCCGGCATCTAGTTGAACTTCTTTCCCGCCGCGGCCAGTTCGCGCAGCAGCGGCGCCGGTTCCCAAAGGTCCGTGCCGTGTGTTTTTCCGAACTCCTCCACGCGCGCCAGCACCTTATCCAACCCCACCGTATCGGCATAAAACATAGGTCCGCCGCGCCAGGCCGGGAATCCGTATCCCATCAGGTACACCACATCGATATCCACAGCCCGCAGCGCGATCCCTTCGCCCAGCAGCCACGCGCCTTCATTGACCAGCGCGTACAGGCAGCGATCGAGAATCTCCTCCCGCGCGATTTTTCGCCGCGCGATGCCCGCTTCGGCCGCCGCCACCTCCGCGACCACCGTGATCTCCGGATCCGGCGTGGGCCGGCGATTTTCGTCGTACCACGAGAATCCGCGCCCGGTCTTCTGCCCGTAGCGCCGCATCTCATAGAGTTTGTCCGCAACCAGCGGACGCCGCACGCCCGGCTTCTCCAGATGCTTCGATTCCTGCCGGATCCGCCAGCCCACATCGATCCCCGCCAGGTCCGACATCGCCAGCGGCCCCATGGCCATCCCGAAATCCACCAGCGCGCCGTTGATCTCCTCCACCGAAGCGCCCTCTTCCAGCAGGAACTGCGCCTCGCGCAGATAAATGTGGATCATCCGGTTGCCGATGAAGCCCCGGCAGTTGCCCGCCAGCACCGCGACTTTCTTCAGCTTCTTGCCGAGCGCCATCGACGTCGCGATCACTTCCTTCGACGTCGCCTTCCCGCGCACCACTTCCAGCAGCCGCATCACGTTCGCCGGGCTGAAGAAGTGATGTCCCACCACCATCTCCGGCCGCTTCGTGGCGGACGCAATCTCGTCGATATCGAGCGTCGACGTATTCGTCGCCAGAATGCACTCGGGCTTCGCGATCCCGTCCAGCGCCGTGAAGATTTCCTTCTTCAGCGCCATGTTCTCGAACACCGCTTCCACAACAATGTCGGCCTGTTCGAAGCCCTCGTAGGTGAGTTGCGGGGTCATCAGCGCGAGGCGCTCGTCCATCACCTTCTGCGTGAAGCGCTCTTTTTTCACCGAATTCGCGTAATTTCCACGAATCACCTTCATGCCGCGATCGAGCGCTTCCTGCGTGGTCTCTTTGATCATCACCGGAATGCCCGCGTTCGCGTAATTCATCGCGATGCCGCCGCCCATGGTTCCCGCGCCGATCACGGCCGCGCGCCGGATCGGATACGTCGCCGTCTCCTTCGGCACATCCGGAATTTTCGCCACCGTGCGCTCGCCGAAAAACGCATGAATCAGCGCCTTCGAAGTGTTCGAACGCAGACACTCTTCGAACAACTGGCGCTCGATCTGGCAGCCGCGCTCGAACGGCCGGATCGCCGCTTCCACCGCTTCGATCGCGGCCAGCGGAGCTTCCTGATGCTTTCGCGTTGCCCGCGCCTTATCCGTGGCGGAACTGAAAATCACCGGATCCACATCCGTCAGCCGCTCCCGCCGGTCGCGCACTTTGCGGAACGGTTTGCGCGAGATCTCGCGGGCAAACGCCATCGCGCCGGTCAGCAGATCGCCTTCGATGATCCGGTCCACAATGCGCGCCGCCAGCGCTTCTTTCGCCCCGATGGGTTCCCCGAACGCGCACATCTCTACCGCGAGCCGCACCCCGGCCAGCCGCGGCAGCCGCTGTGTCCCGGCCGCGCCCGGAATCAGGCCCAGCTTCACCTCCGGCTGACCCACCTGGCCAGTGGGAGAAATCACCCGGTAATGCCCGCCCATCGCCAGTTCCAGCCCGCCGCCGAAAGCCGTGCCGTGCAGCGCCATCACTACCGGCTTGGATGAATCTTCAATCTGCAGGATGATCTGCGCCAGGTCCGAGGGCGGCGCTTCACCCGCCACGATTTTGGCGAATTCACGAATATCCGCGCCGGCGATGAACGTGCTTCCCGCGCCGATCACCACAATCGCGCGAACCTTCGGATCCTTCACCGCCCGCTGCACGCCTTCCAGAATGCCTTCCGGCACGCCCGGGCTCAGCGCATTCACCGGCGGATTGTCGATGGTGACGACGGCAATGTCGTCGTGGACAGCGTATTTAACGAGTTCGTTCAACGGGGATTCCTCAACAGTACATAGTAAGCTTTCGAAGTGACCGGAGCGGAAAGTCTTTTACAAACCCTGGTGGCCGGCGGCGTCGACACCTGTTTCATGAATCCGGGCACCTCGGAGATGCATTTCGTGGCCGCGCTGGACCGTGTGAGTCGCATACGCGGCGTACTCTGTCTCTTCGAAGGCGTCTGTTCCGGTGCGGCCGACGGCTACGCGCGCGCTCTCGGCAAGGCCGCCGCGACGCTCCTCCATCTCGGCCCCGGCCTCGGAAACGCCCTCGCCAACTTCCACAACGCGCGCAAAGCGAGATCGCCCGTGGTGAGCATCGTCGGCGAACATGCCACCGCCCACCTGCGCGTTGACGCGCCCCTCACCAGCGATATCGCGACCTTCGCCCGCGCCGTCTCCACGCACGTGCGCGTGGCCGCTTCGGCGGACGATGTCGGACCCGCCGCCGCCGAAACCATCGCCGCCGCCTGGGGTCCGCCGGGACAAATTGCGCACCTCATCATTCCCGCCGATTATTCCTGGTCGCAGACCGCCATCCAGGGCGGGGCAGTCATACCCCCCGTCCGCAAGGTTCCTGCCATCGACAAAGCCGCCGCCCTCCTGCGCGAGCCGGGAACCGCTATCCTGCTCGGTGGAACGGCAGCCAACCACCGCGCCCTGCGCGCCGCCGGACGAATCGCCGCCGCCACCGGCGTCCGCGTCATCACCGCGCGCAACGTGGGCAAGATCGCCTCCGGCCGAAGCTCTTTCGAAGCCCCGCAGGTGCCCTACTTCCCCGAAGGCGCGCTCCCGTTTCTGGCCGACGTTAGAAACCTGCTCCTCGTGGAAGCCGAGCGCCCCGTCAGCTTCTTCGCCTATCCCGGCAAACCCAGTTACATGACCCCCGCCGGCTGCATCGATCACATCCTCGCCCGGCGCGACGAAGACGGCACGGCGGCTCTCGAAGCCCTCGCGGCAGGCCTGCCCGACATTCGCCTTCCCGAACGGCCAGCGCCCGCCTCCCCCTCGGAAGACGTCCCGCTCACCCTGGATCACATCGGCCTCACTGTAGCCGCGCTCCTGCCCGAAGGCGCGCTCATCGCCGACGAAATGGTCTCCTCCGCCGGCGTGATTCTGAACCACCTGAAAAGCGCCGCCGCCCACGAGTTCATGCCCGTCGCCGGCGGTTCCATCGGTCAGGGCCTGCCCGTGGCGGTCGGCGCGGCCATCGCCTGTCCGGACCGCAAGATCGTCGCTCTGGAAGCCGACGGCAGCGCCATGTACACCCTCCAGGCCCTTTGGACCATGGCCCGCGAGCGCCTCGATGTCACCGTCGTGATTCTGGCCAACCGCCGCTACCGCATCCTCGATATCGAAATGCAGCGCACCTGCGCGCAGGGCTTTGGTCGCATGTCCAACGACATGATCGATATCGGCCGTCCCGATCTCGACTTCGTCAAACTCTCCGAAGGCCTCGGCGTGGAAGCCTCCCGCGCCACCACCGCGCGCGCCTTCACGGACCAGTTCCGCCAGGCCCTGCAGCATCGCGGCCCCCGGCTCATCGAAGCCGCGATAGGATAACCGCTTGAGCCAGCTACAAGGGAAAATCGCGATTGTGACCGGCGGCAGCCGGGGAATTGGCCGCGCCATTGCCGAGACGTTCGTCCGCGAAGGCGCCACGGTCGTCATCTGCGGCCGAAAGCAGGAGACACTCGACGCCGTCGCCGCCGAGATTGGCCCTGCGGTGAAGCCCCTCGCCTGTCACGTCGGCCGCGCCGACGATATCCGCCGCCTGGTGGACTTCGCCGGCCCCGTCGACATCCTGGTCAACAATGCGGGCACCAACGTCGCCCAGGGGCCCTGCCTCGAAATGGACGAAGCGCAGTTCGACAAGATGGTCGAAGTCAACCTGAAGAGCGCCTTCCGCCTGATGAACGCTGTGGCGCCCGGAATGTGCGAGCGCGGCTCGGGCTCCATCGTCAACATCGCCTCCATCTCGGGGCTGCGGCCGCAACTCCACGGCATGCTCTACAGCATGACCAAAGCGGCGCTCATCATGATGACGCAGTCCTATGCCGTGGAACTCGGGCCGCGCGGCGTCCGCGTGAATGCCATCGCCCCCGGCCTCATCCAGACCAAACTCAGCGAATACTACTGGAAAGACGACGCCCGCCGGAACAGCCAGATCGACCGCCAGCCCATCCGCCATCTCGGCCAGCCGCGCGAGATCGCCGAAGCCGCCCTGCTGCTCGCGGGCGAAGGCGCGTCCTACATGACCGGTCAGACCCTCACCATCGACGGCGGCTTCCTGCTTTCATCCATCTAAAAGGAATCACCATGAAAACAATTCTTCTCACAGCCGCGCTGGCCTTCTCGCTCAGCGCGCAGACACATTGGGTCGGCACCTGGGCCGCCGCCCCCGCGCCTCAGCCCGACGTCCGCTTCCACGACCAGACCCTGCGCGAAATCGTCCACGTCAGCATCGGCGGCGACACCGTGCGCGTGCGGCTCTCCAACGCCTTCGGTCCCGAGCCCGTGGACATCGGCGCCGCGCATCTCGCCCTCCGCGAATCGGGCGCGTCCGTCGTCGCAGCGTCTGACAAGACCCTTACCTTCAGCGGCAGGACGCGCGTGCAGATCCCCGCCGGCGCCGTCGTCCTCAGCGATCCCGTCAAGCTCACCGTGCCCGCCGCCGCCGACCTGGCCATCAGCCTCTACCTGCCCGGCGACGTCCTCGGCGCGGGCTTCCATGCCTCGTCCCAGCAGACCTCCTGGCTCGCCGCCGGCAACGTAACGAACGCCGCCACGCTGAACAATCCGAAGCCGATCACCTCCTGGGCCTTTCTGACCGGCGTGGATGTCCTCGCCCCGGCCTCCACCAGCTCGATCGTGGCGTTTGGCGACTCCATCACCGACGGCGCGCGCTCCACAGTGGACGCCAATCACCGCTGGCCCGATACCCTCGCCGCGCGCCTGCGCAAAGCCGGTTCCAAACTCGCCGTCGTGGACATGGGTATCGGCGGCAACCGCATTCTCCACGAAGGCGCGGCCTCCAAACGTCCGCAGTTCGGCATCAACGCGCTTGCCCGCTTCGATTCCGACGTGCTCGCGCAGCCGGGCGTGAAATACCTCGTGATTCTCGAAGGCATCAACGACATTGGCCACGCCGGCTCCTCCGCGCCCGCCTCGGAAACGGTCACCGCGGAAGACATCATCGCCGGACTCACCCAGATGATCGAACGCGCTCACGAGAAGGGCATCCGCGTGATCCTCGCCACCATCACTCCGTTCGAAGGCGAGGCCAACATCAAACGCGGCTACTGGACCGCGGAAAAGGCAAAGGTCCGCGATGCCGTGAACGTCTGGATCCGCAGCGGAAAAGGCTTCGACGGCTTCATCGATTTCGACAAAGCTGTCCGCGACCCCGCCGCGCCGAACAAAGTCAAAGCCGCCTTCGACAGCGGCGATGCGCTGCACCCGAGCGACGCCGGCTATCAGGCCATGGGCGAAGCGATCGATCTGGCGCTCTTCAAATAAAACGCAAACGGGCCCGCCCCTTTCGGAGCGGGCCCGCGCCAACTACCCGAACTGCCTACGCGTGGTGCAGCGTCGGCCCGGCGAATGCTGTCTCGTCGGAAGCTTCCTCGATCTTCGCTTCCGCGTCCTTGCCCATCATCCGCAGAGCCGCCGAAGCCACCGCCCCCACCGTGAATCCCAGGTTCTTCATCACAATGTCCCCGGGAGCCGAAGCGCCATACCGGTCGAGGCCGATCATATGCCCTTCATCCCCGGCCCAGCGGTCCCAGCCGAAGGTCGTTCCCGCTTCCACTGTCACGCGCTTTTTGATCGCCTTCGGCAGCACGCTCTCGCGGTAAGCCGCGTCCTGCTTCTCGAACAGGCTCATGCCGGGCATGCTCACCACGCGCGCTTTCACGCCGTAGCTCGCCAGCTTTTCCTGCGCCTTCACGCACAGCCCGACTTCGCTGCCCGTGCCGATCAGGATCACATCCGGCGTGCCGCCCTCCGCCTCCGCAAGAATATACGCGCCCTTCGAAACGTCGGGATTCACCGCCTTCGAACGATCCAGATGCGGAATATTCTGCCGGCTGAGCACGAACAGAGTGGGACCCTCTTTGTGCTGCAACGCAAACGCCCAGCTCTCCGCCGTTTCATTGGCGTCGGCCGGCCGCAGCACCACCAGGTCCGGAATCGACCGCACACCCGCCAGCTGTTCCACCGGCTCATGCGTCGGTCCGTCTTCACCCACCGCGATACTGTCGTGCGTGAAGACATAAAACGCCTGAATCTTCATCAGCGCGCCCAGCCGGAGCGCCGGCTTCATGTAGTCCGAGAACACGAAGAACGTCGCGCTGAACGGCAGCACGCCGCCGTGCGCCGCCATGCCGTTGACCGCCGACCCCATCGCGTGTTCCCGAACGCCGAACGCGACGTTGCGGCCCGCGAAACTCCAGCCGCCGCCCACCGCGCCCTGCGTTTCCCCGCTGCCCTGGCTTTCGGGCTGGAAATCGCCCATGCCCTTGAGCGCCGTGTTGGTGGAAGGATTCAGATCGGCAGAACCGCCGATGAGATTGGGAATCTTTTTCGCCAGCGCATTCATCACCTCGCCGCCGGCCACGCGCGTCGCGATGGCTTTATCGCCGGGCTTCCACTTCGGCAGATCGGCATTCCACTCGGCCGGCAACTTGCCCAGAATCGTCTGCTCGAACTCCGCGCCTTCCGCCGGGAACGCGGCTTTATAGGCTTCCACGCGCGCTTTCCACTCGTCGCGCGCCTTGTTGCCCGCCGGAATCGCCTCGCGGAACAACGCCAGCGCTTCTTCCGGCAGATAAAACTTCTCAGTCGAAGGCCAGCCCAGCGCCTTCTTGGTCGCGAGCAGTTCGTCCTCGCCCAGCGGATTGCCGTGCGCGCTGAAATTGTCGTGCTTCTTCGGGCTGCCGAAGCCGATGTGCGTTTTGATCAGCAGCAGGGACGGGCGTTCCGTGTCGCCCTTCGCGGCTTCAATCGCGCTCGCGATGGCAGCCACGTCGTTGCCGTCTTCCACCGTGATCGTCTGCCATCCGTACGCGTCGAAGCGCATCGCGACATCTTCCGTGAAGGAAAGCGGCGTGCTGCCGGCCAGCGTAATGTGGTTGTCATCGTAAAGCACGATCAGCTTGCCCAGCTTCAGGTGTCCCGCCAGCGAGGCCGCTTCCTGCGTGACGCCTTCCATCAGGCATCCGTCGCCGCAGATGGTGTAGGTGTGGTGATCGATCACCGTGTGGCCCGGCTTGTTGTACTTCGCCGCGAGCCACGCTTCGGCGATCGCCATCCCGACCGCGTTGCCGAAGCCCTGTCCCAGCGGCCCCGTCGCAACTTCGATGCCTTCGGTATGGTTGCGCTCCGGGTGACCCGGCGTGCGGCTTCCCCACTGCCGGAAATGCTTCAGTTCGTCGAGCGGGACATTGTAGCCGGTGAGATGGAGAAGGCTGTAATGCAGCATCGAGCCGTGGCCGGCCGACAGGATGAAACGGTCGCGATCGAACCATGACGGGTCCGTCGGGTTATGTTTCAGGAACTTCGTCCAGAGCGTGTACGCCATGGCGGCGGCGCCCATTGGCATACCCGGATGGCCCGAATTCGCATTCTGAACGGAATCGGCCGAAAGGATGCGAATCGTATTGATGGCCAGGGTTTCAAGATCTGTAGTTTCAAGAGTGGGCAAATTGTTCTCCGTTCCGGTGAGTCTCTATTCTATCGGGCAGGAGCGGATTTTTGGGGGCTCTGCCCAAACTGACACACGCTTCCGCCAGCCTTACGATAAATGCATGGCACTGAAGTTTACAACATCCTGTCTGGAGGATTCCCTCTCGCTGTTTCGCTACTACAAAGCGCTTGCCGAGCGCGCCATCGGGCAGGTGCCCGATCCGGCGTTATTCTCTTCTCCTGGTCAGGAATCGAACTCCATCGCGGTCATCGTCAAACACATGGCCGGCAATATGCGCAGCCGCTGGACCGACTTTCTGACCACCGACGGCGAAAAGCCGGACCGCAACCGCGACACCGAGTTCGTCGATCCCCCGGAAACCCGCGAAGCGCTGCTCGAAATGTGGGAACAAGGCTGGAATACACTGTTCGCCGCGCTGGAGCCGCTTTCCGAAGAGGACCTCGCCCGCACCGTGACAATCCGCGGCGAAGCCCATTCCGTCCTGCAGGCAATCAACCGTCAACTCAGTCATTATCCGTACCATGTCGGCCAGATTGTCTTACTCGCGAAACAATACTCCGGTGAGCACTGGATTGCACTCACCGTACCGAAGAATAAGTCATCCGACTTTAACCGGAAAGTCGCGGCCGGTGAGGCGAGCCAGCGGTAAACCGCTCGCTTCGTCGATCTCGCCCTGGGGCGCCCCCCGCAGACACCGCGCCGGCACACCTCCCCAAAACTCGCCGGGCCCGATGTTCGTCCCCTTCAGAACCACCGCGCCCGCCGCCACCACCGCGCCTTCGCCGATCGTTACGCCCGGCATCACAATCGCCCGCGCGCCAACCGTCGCCCGGCTGCCGATGCGCACTCGCATCAGGGAAAATCTCTCCCCTTCCGCCACGTGCGCCGAAAACACCGCTTCGAATCCGATTACCACGTCGTCTCCGAACTCCACCAGAGGCGGGTCCATCACAATCCCGGGGAAGTGCGTATTCCGCCCCACGCGCATGCCCAGCAGCACATAGAACAGGCGGCGGAACGGAAACGGCATCGGGAAACTGCTCTGCATCACCGGAAAGAAGACGAAGATGTTGAGCAGCATGTACGTGCAATACGCGAACGCCGTCCGGCCTGCCTCCACTGCCCCTTCCCGCAAAGGAAAGCTCCGCAGCAGGATCCGGTAACCGAAGATCGCCGCCGCATAAAACGCGAGCAGGGCTGCCAGGACCTGAACCGGACTTCCCAAGCCCGCCGCCTTCCTTGCCGCCATTGCCCCAGCCAGTAACGAAAGCGCAATCACACTTCCGGCTACCGCCATCGACGCGGGGGGAATGCGGCGCGGTTGCGCGGACTGGGCCGGCTCAGGCAGTGGGCGGCGTCCAGTGATTCAGCAGCGCAAACACTTCCGGATGCTCGGCGCCGCTGTAAGTTCTCGTCGAACCATCCTTGAAAGTAATGGTGGCAGTTTCGGAAGCGCCGGCAGCATCTTCCGGGTAGTCGATCGCGGCGATCTCGTCGATGTCGAGAGGTTCCATACTCGTTCCGATCAGGAATTCGGCGCCGGGTTGAATTCTTTGCCCAGAATCTCCGTCACCTCATGCGGTGTCACATCCGGATCGTCCAGCAGCGCCTGCACCCGTGCGTCGATGGTCCAATGATCTTCCGCCGGTATCTTCGACTTTAACTCCGTAATATAGGCTTCTATCTGCGGATCCAGCGCCGCGCCCGCATGCTGCGCGCCTCTCGCCATCATTCCGTCCGCAATGCGGCTGCTCTCGAACCGGTTGGAATTCATAAGCCCCAATCTGCAATTGCCTGGCCGATTGCACGCCGGCATCAACCCATTCTCCCCGAACCGAACGTTACCAGCCAGTACCGGATTCCGGGGATTAGCCCTGTTGAGTAACAAATCACACCGATAACATGGAAAAGAATCTTGACCCGGAGCCACTTACCTTCCGGGCAACTCAGGAGGAATCATGACGCGCTTTCTTTCCGGAGCCACCGTGCTCATCGGTGGCCTGGCTTTACTCTCCTTCGCCGCTCCGTCCTATGCCTTGCCCCTTACTCTGACACCGGAAGGGACCAGCCTGGGACTCACACTAACTACCTTTGTGAATGGCTACAACCTCGGTAACTACGGGCCCCTCGCCCAGGGCATCACGGCCGGCGGCAAGGTCATCACCGGCAGCGTCGGCAACGGCACAATCTACGTCTTCAACGACGCGGATAACCAGACCCTCGGCGACGCCGTCAGCTCCATCCCTTACGCCTGCCAGACCGGCAACTGCAACTGGGCCATGGCGACCGCGGGCGGCGAGGTGTACGGCGCCCAGGCTTTTGGCGGCATCTATGAGCACTTCGCCAGTGACGGCTCCTTCACCCCTATCCCGAATCTCCAGGCCGACAACCTTTACGGCTATCTGGGACTCTGGGGCAATCCGGTCAACGGCCACCTGATCGGCGCCAGCAACCAGGGCCTCGTCGATATAGATCCCCTTGCCGGAACTTACCGCGTGATCAACAACGGCCTGTATCCCGACGGCGTGTCCGTATCCCCCGACGGTGCCACGGCCTTCGTCGAAAACGGCGGAGTTATTCAGAGTTACTCCATCGCGGATGGCTCGCTGACTCACACTTATTTCACCGGCCACAGCCCGGACGGAACCGGCGTCATCATCGGCGGCCCGCTGAATGGCGACATTGTCGTGAACAACAACGACGGCACACTCGGTTTGCTCGATCCGACGAAAGCGGATGGCGACCCGAATCAGTTCGTCATCATCGCCGATGGCGGTTCCCGGGGCGATTTCGTCTCTCCCGACACCAATAACGGCACGCTCTTTATTTCCCAGGTGGAAAGTGTTCAGCGGCTCTCGTGTGGTCCGGGCTGCAGCATCGGCGTGGCGGCTGCCACCCCGGAACCCGGCACCCTCGGCATGCTGTTCGGCGCGGGACTCGCCGCCCTCGCATTCCGGCGTCGCAGGAAATAATCAACCCGGAGGGCGGTTCATCCCGCCCTCTCTTCCCGTCTGCCCGTCAGCTCTGTTCCGGACGTCGCGCCACCCACAGCTTCGGCGTCATCGTCAAAACCGTCGCCCCGTCCTGATTTCGCGCCGTCACCCGGATTCGTACCACCCCATGGGTCGGCCGCGAACGCGACGGCGTGATCGAAACCGTCTCCAGATCCGCGCTGATCACATCTCCCGGACGCGTCGGCGCGGGCCAGTTCAGTTCTTCCACGCCCAGCCCCAGAATCGGACCGCCCAGCAGAACATCCGCCTCCAC
The DNA here is from genome assembly GCA_903851195.1 of uncultured Acidobacteriia bacterium. Classification (GTDB taxonomy): domain Bacteria; phylum Acidobacteriota; class Terriglobia; order Bryobacterales; family Bryobacteraceae; genus BOG-234. Next base: position 266,973 of record CAINNJ010000008.1, on the reverse strand, counting down.
AATCAGCCGCATCACCACCGCCGCCGTGTGCCAACCGCTGGCCGAGATACCGCCCAGTGGCCCCTCCAGCGCCGCCTCGTGGTCGAGGTGCATCGCCTGCGGATCGTACTTCGCCGCAAATGCCAGCGTTTCCTCTTCCGGCATCGCCGCGGAGGGTGTCCGCAAAATCTCGCCGACCACGAAATCTTCGAGGTAGCGCATCTCTTTAAACCCGCATCTCTGTTACACCAAAGTCTGCTTCTGCGGCAGATCTTCCGGGAAAACCGCGTGCCCCTCAGGCGGCGGAAACAGCGCCTTCAGCGCTTCCAGCCGCTTCCGCAGAAACCGGCTGGGAATCTGCCGGGGCCCGGTCTCCACATCAATATCGCAACAGATGCCGTGCAGCAGCAGCGTCATCGTGTCGCGGAACGACTCCCGCGCGTAATCCCGAAACGGCTTCCCGTCTTTCCTCGACGCCAGCGGACGCCGCAGCAGAGTCTGCTTCGCCTGCCAGCTCCGCTCATCCACCTCGCCGTGCACTTCCGCGCTCAGTTCCTCGCGCAGCAGGCCGTGCCAGACTTCCTGCACCGCCGCCGGCCACCGTTCCGACACAATCGCCGCGATCTCATCGAACAGAAAGTAATGATAATCGGCGACCTGCTCGCCCTTCACGGTAAAAAACAGCGTCGCGAAATCGCCGTTCGTCACCTGCGCGGAAAGAATCAGCTTCGCTTCCGCCGGCTTCTCGTCCACTACCGAAACCGGCCCTTTCGCCGTGCCGCGCTCCAGATACGGCGCAAGCACAATGCCGATCCGCGGCAGCAAATCGCACACCGCCGGGGGCAGCGCCGCCACCGGATCGTTCAGATACTGGTGCAGATCTTCCTCGGGCACCGGAACGATCGCGTGCCAGGAAAAGCGGGGATTCAGGGCGGTCATGCCCGGCCGGAGACGGCGCGCAAGTTCGTCAACCGTGCTGCGGGGACGGCCGTTGGAGGATGGCATCTTCAATGTAAGGTCGTGTGGTGAAACGGGAATCGGTTTGATTGTAACAGGCCGACCCGCCGGAGACGCTACTCTGTAGGTTGGCGAACCATCCCGAATCCGTGCTGATCTCCGCCGGCGAGGCCTCCGGAGACCATTACGCCGCCGAACTCGTCGGCCATCTCCGCGCCCGCTGGCCCGATTGCCACTTCTTCGGCTGCGCTGGCCCCAAAATGCGCGCCGCCGGCGTCGAAGCCGTCATCCGCACCGAAGATCTCGCCGTCGTCGGACTCATCGAGGTCGTCGAACACCTGCCGCGCATCTGGCGCCGCTTCCAGGAACTCGTCGCCGCCGCGCAGGCGCGCAAACCCGCCCTCGCCATCCTCACCGACTCGCCCGATTTCCACTTCCGCGTCGCCGCCAGACTCAAAAAACAGGGCGTCCCCGTCGTCTACCTGGTCGCCCCCCAGGTCTGGGCGTGGCGGCAGGGCCGGGTCAAAACCATGCGGCGCATCATCGACCAGCTTCTCTGCATCTTCCCCTTCGAAGAAGCCTTTTTCCGGAAACACCAGGTTCCCGTCCGTTATATCGGCCACCCTCTCGCCGGCAAAGTCCGCGCCCGCCTCACCCGCGACGAGTTTTTCCGGAAACACAATATTCCTCCCGACCGTCCTTTAATTGCGGTCCTGCCGGGCAGCCGGCGGAGTGAAGCCCTCCGACACCTCCCGGAGCTGAAGCGCGCGGCCGCGATTCTGTCGCGCAGCCGCCCGTTGAGCTTCCTCCTGCCGGCTTCCGCGACCTGTGGAGAACAGTTTTTTACCGGTCCGCTGGAGGGCAGCGAGATCCGCGCCATCGACGGGGAGGCATGGGAAACCATGGCGTTTTGCGATGTCGCCCTCGCGGCCAGCGGCACCGTTACCGTGGAAGCCGCCCTGCTGGGCGCGCCCATGGTGACTTTTTACCGGGTAACCGGGTTGAGCTGGAATATCGGAAAAGTGCTCGTGAAAGTGCCGTTTTATTCCATGGTGAATCTGATCGCGGAACGAAAAGTGGTCCCGGAACTCATGCAGAGTGAGATGACCGGCGAGCGTCTCGCGGCCGAAACAACGCGGCTGCTGGACAACGCGGAAGAACGCGGCAAAATGAAAGTGGAACTGGCGCGCGTGGCGGGACGTCTGGCCATGGACGGCGATGTCATGCAGCGCGCGGCGGAAGAATCGGTTAGGGTGCTGGAGGCTTTCAGGCAATGAGATTTTCGATCGTGGCAGGGTGCGTCCTGCTGGCCGCGGGGCTGGCCGGACAAAGCGCGTTGGCGCAGAATTCCGAGGAGAGACGGTCCCGGATCGACGTGGAAAGCTACGTCATCGACGCGCAGGTGAATCCGGACACCCAGACCCTCGCCGCGCGCGTGACCGTCCGCTTCACTCCGCTGGACGATCAGGTCAATTCCGCGACCTTCGAACTCAACAACAACCTCAATATCTCGAAGATCGTGGATGGCGCCGGCCAGTCCATCTCCGGCGCCCGCAATCAGCAGGAGAACACCGTCCGCCTCACTTTCCCCCAGGGCCTCCCGAAAGGCCAGCCCGTCTCGGTCACCTTCACGTATGACGGCCGCCTCACCGGCAAGGAAGAATCGCCCATTTACGGCATCAAATTCGCCCAGATCTCCCCGGACTCCACCTTTCTGCTTTACCCCTCGCGCTGGTTCCCCGTCAGCGGCTATACGGCGGACCGTTTCACCTCGAAGATGAACATCACCGTGCCGGCCGGCTATCAGGTCATCGGCAGCGGCAGCGGTTCCACCAGCGGCGCGGTCTCCACCTTCGAATTCAACAAGCCGTCCTTCCCCGGCGACATCGCCGTCCTGAAAGGCCAGCCCGTAAAGAACAACACCGACGGCATCACCACCACGCTCTGGTTCCGGGGCGGGGAAGCCGCTTTCGCGAACGCCTACGGCGCGGCCGCCGCGCAGATCGTCTCCCACTTCACCGGCGTCTTCGGCCTCGCGCCCTACGCGAACCTCACCGTGGTTGAAACCGCCGATGGCGCGCCCAACGGCTACTGCGGCCCCGGCATCCTCTTCCTCGCGCCCCACGCCATCGTGAAAGACGTCAACACCAACGTCATGGTCAACCAGATCGCCCGCCAGTGGTGGCAGGTGGATGTTTCCCCCGTCAATCGCAATCACATGTGGCTGGAAAACGGCATGGCCCTCTACGCCGAAGCGCTCTGGCTGGAAAAAGAAAAGGGCGCCGCCGCGCTCGACCAGCGCATGAAAGACGCCGCCATCACGGCCCTGACCGTCGACAACGTGCCGCTGATCCAGACCGCTCGCCTCGAAGACTATTCCCCCGAATACTGGGCGCTCAGCGCCAGCAAAGGCGCGGTCGTCATGCAGATGCTGCGCAGCACCATGGGCGACGAGAAATTCTTCAAAGGTCTGAAGCTTTTCCTCGAACAGAAAGCCTGGCAATCCGCCACCACCGAGGATTTCCGCAAGGCCTGCGAAAGCGTTATGGGCGAGGAACTCCGCTACTTCTTCATCCAGTGGGTGGAATCGAACGGCGCACCCGAATTTAAACTCGAATACACGATTTTCCGCACGCAGAAAGGCTTCCGCGTCCAGGGCAAAATCGCCCAGGATCTCGACACCTTCCGCATGCCCGTCGATCTCCATATCGAGACCGAAGGCAACCCCGAAGACAAACGCATCGAAGTCATGGGGACTTCTTCGGAATTCTCCGTCGACACCTTCGGCAAACCAAAGAAAATCACCATCGATCCCGGCAATAAAGTGCTCCGCATGAGCCCGCAGGTCCGCGTCGAAGTCGCCATCCGCCGCGGCGAGCAGTTCGCTCAGGTCAGCGAATTCGCCGACGCGCTCAAGGAATACCAGAAGGCGCTCGACACCCAGCGCAACAGCTCGATGGCGCACTACCGCGTCGCCGAAATCTTCTTCCTGCAGCACAACTACCAGTCGGCCGCCAACGAATTCCGGCAGGTGTTTGACGGCGATCTGCAGCCGAAATGGACCGAAGTCTGGACCCACATCTACCTGGGCAAGATCTTCGACATTTCCGGCCAGCGCGAACGCGCCGTCAACGAATACACCCAGGCGCAGCGCACCCGCGACAACACGCAAGGCGCGCAGGACGAAGTCGGCAAATACCTGAAAACGCCTTACAAAGAAGCCAGCCGCGAAGCCGTGTAGCGGTAACCCGCGGCCGCGCTACTTCTTTTCCGGCCGGCTGAACAGCACGAAACTCGGCGCGCCCGACCGCGCGGCCACAATATCCGGCCAGCCATCGCCATCCAGATCGCCGGCCGCCATGCCGTAAATCGACCCCTTGCCGTCCCCGAACGGCATCGCCCGGTATGCCCGGCCCGTGCCGTCGTTGAAGTAAATCACCCCCGGCGCGTCCACATAGCCCACCACGAGATCCGGCCGCCGGTCCCGGTTCAGATCCGCGGCAATCATCGAATACGGCGTCGCCGCGGGCTTCTGGAACAGGACCCCGGCGCCGAATCGCCCCTTGCCTTCATTGAAGTAAACAAAGCAGCCCAGCTCCTCATGGCACGCGGCAATATCCGGCCTGCCGTCCCCGTCCAGATCGGCGATCGCCATCGCGCGCGTTGACGACCCGGCGGGTCCCCAACTCTCCTTCCGCGCAAACCCGCCTTTCCCGTCATTGAAGTAAACGGCGCTCTGGCACGCATCCCGGCACGCGTAAATCACGTCGTTCGCGCCGTCTCCGTCCACATCCGCAATGGCCACCGTCGCGGCGCTGGGCGAATCTTTGAGCGGTCGGCACTCGAAGTGCACCTTGCCATCGTTCATGCAAACATAGCTGGTCGCGTTGCGGTTCGCCACCGCGATATCCGGATAACCATCCCCGTTCAGATCCCCCACAGCCGCGTTGCGCGTCGGCCATTTTGGATCGCCATAACGGCCGCCGATCGTGAAATTCCCCTTGCCATCGTTGAGCAGCACCAGCTTCGCATCCGGCTGATCGTTGCTGAGCACCATGTCCAAATGTCCGCTCTTCGTCATATCCGCCAGCGACCCCGAGTAGCTCTTCGTCGCCTGACTCGGCAGCGGCGGCCCCGGCGTGAAATGCCCCTTCCCGTCGCCGAAGAAGACTCGGCTGGTCACCTGCCAGTGCCGCCCCTTCACCAGCACGATGTCGGGAAACCCGTCACCGTTCAGGTCGGCGATGCCGGCGTTCGACGACGTTTCCGACACCGTTTCCAGCGGAACCACCTCGAACGAGCGCAACCCGCCGCTCTGCCCGGCCGCTATCCCATACGCCAACACCCCACAAAGAAGAACTCTCTGCCATCGCATGTCCACGCTACATGGTAGCCGCGGTCGCGCGTGATCCGGACAGCCCCGCCCGACTTCCCCGGCGAGGCTCTGCCAGGATTCCTGTACAGCGTCGGATCTGTCGCCGACAGCAGCCGGTTGTTCGCCACTTCGCGGGCCGCCTGTCCGCTATCGTCTTGGACTGGTCCGGTTTTCCGGTTCGGTAGCCCCCCGCCAGGTGCACGATAGACCGGGTGCCGCTGGCCTGATGCGCGGATGAGGTCGAAAATAAAACTGGATTTTTTGGAAAGCACCGTATTTAATGGTTAAGACGTTTCGTGTGCGGTAAATCACGATAATTATTCCCGCGCTCCAGGAGAATACGTGAAATTAAGAACGTTGATTATGAACGCCGCCGCTCTCGTTACGCTCGGTTCTGCGATGCCTGGCAACCTGTCTGCCGGAGTCATCACCGAGAATTTGTCAGGATCATACAGCTCCACAGACAACGACTTCTGGGTCGGCCAGAGTGTGACCACTCCCGCGGATGGTCCGTGGAGCGACCTGAGTTTCAATCTGATTTCTACCAGCAACTCGCCCTACGCTCTGGGCACTCTGTTTCTGCTGACCCAGGCATACTCAGGAACCCCGGCCGGGCTGAGTTCCTCAACCAGTGGCTTTGTCGCCAGCACGTCCAGTATCGTGAGCGGGGCGTGGGTTTTCGATTCCGCTGTCACCGTTGAGTCCAGCACCACCTACTACCTGTACGAAAATGCAGCTTTCAGCGATACCGAGGTCCTGTTCGGGGCTGACCCCTATGCGGGGGGAATCGCGTATGAGTCGGATTCTGGCGCCAGCTTCTACCGTATTCCCGAAGTGGACGTTCAGTTCCAGTTCCAGGGCACCCAGGCGCCGAGCACGCCGGAACCGGCCACCGCTTTTTCGGCACTCTTCGCGCTGGGCGGTATTGCCCTTCTCAAACGCCGCAAGCGGTAACTTCGACAGTCCAACGGAAAAGGGTCGGGTCTCAGGACCCGGCCCTTGTTCTGCATTCGGACGAAAGAGAAAAATTAACGGCGATCTCGCTCCCGATTTTCTTCTTTTCCGCCTCCGGTTTCGTGTTCGAAGCCGGCCCACCTAGCCCGTTGTCGGAAATTCACTCCGATGTCTGGGTCCGTGCCGGCGTGCGGCCTGCATAAAAAGCCTGCACGGCCACCCGTTACTTCTTAGCCGCTCTGCCCGCGCGAACTCCAATATCGATTACAGTTCCGTGGTTCCTGCCTTGATGTGAAAACGCGATTGGAAACCGTATCCGGCTGATCGGATGTGATGGGGCCATGGTCCACGCTTCACCAGCGCCGGACGAAAGCCCACATCTGCCTCGGCAAAATCTTCGATATTTCCGGCCAGCGCGAACGTGCGGTCAACGAAGACACCCAGGCGCAGCGCACCCGCGACAACACCCAGGGCGCGCAGGACGAAGTCGGCACATTGCTGAAGACGCCCCACAAAGAAGCCAGCCGCGAAGCCGTGTAGCCGGCACGCCTTATTTCTTTTCCGGCCGGCTGAACAGGACGAAACTCGGCGCGCCCGACCGCGCGGCGACGTATTTCCGGCCCGTGCCGTCGTTGAAGTAAATCACTCCCGGCGCCTCCACATAACATCAGACGAACCGGAAGGGCGAGCTGCAAGGGCCGCCCCCGGCGTTGGCTTCAAAAGCGCTGAATCCCGTGTGGTCGCAGGGGAGCAGCGCTCCCCCGAAAGCGATTTTTCCGGACCCCGCTTGCGAGTTGACACAAAACAACAGAACCTTTACCTTTAGGGCATGGAAGTTCACTTTACCCCCGAGCAGGAAGCCCTGCTTTCGCAAATCGCCAATCACGCCGGGACAGACATCGAGCAGCTGGTGAAAGATGCAACTTTGCGAATGGTTAGTGAGGATGCCCGTTTTCTCGCCGCCGTTGACCGTGGAATCGCCGCCGCCGACCGGGGAGAATTCGTCGAGGAAGAAGAAATGGACGCCCGCGTTGAGCGGATGCTTCTGTCCTGAATGCGGATCCGCTGGACGGTTCCAGCCGCCGACGATTTGGAAAACATCAAGCAGTACCTCAAAGAAAACTTCCCCCCTCTGGCCCAATCGACGGTGAGCAGGATTTACGAGAGCGCCCTTTCTCTCAAGACGTTCCCATCGCGTGGCCGCAACGGTCGAAGAACCGGAACCCGCGAGCTTGTGCTTGCGCCCTTGCCGTACATCATCGCCTGCCGAATCAAAAACGAGGCGGTCGAAATCCTCAACATCTGGCACGATGCACAGGACAGGCCTTAGAAGCGCACAGGCCGCTTTCGGCGGCACCAAACGAAAGAGAAGCTCGGCGGACATAGCCGCCGGAAGCGAGTCCGTTGTGCGCGAGTTTCCCAAAAGCGCACAGGCCGCTTTCGGCGGCACCAAGCGAAAGAGAAACTCGGCGGACATAGCCGCCGGAAGCGAGTCCGTTGTGCGCGAGTTTCCCAAAAGCTCGGGAGCGGCCGGCGCGGCGCCGTGAGTCGGTGGAACCACCCGTTCAGCCGCGTCCGACGGCTGCAACCCGAGCGGTTCCCCAAATGTCCGCTCAGCACCGAATTTCTTGGCTTCGGCGGGCGGCTCTGTACGTGCCTGTCATTCGGATCCGGCAATTGCAATCCCGGAATCAGAACCTCATAGCCGGCGCGTCTTCCGCATACCGCGCCAGGTGCATGAGCACATTCCGAAGCTCCGCGGGATAGAGCACGTTGACGTCGTAAAACGCGGTAAAACCCGCCACGCACGGCTACAGCCCGATTTCCTGGTCGTAAGCGGCGAGTTCCGCGAGTGCCGCCCTGCGGTCGGCGTCGGCGCGCCGCTTGTAAGCCATCAGGCCCTCGAATCGAACGCGGCGGTGCGTACCGATCCTGCGGTATTCGATCTTGCCCTGATCGAGAAGCTGGATCAGTGAAGGCCGCGAGATGTTCAGCAGGTTCGCCGCCTCCTGCGTGGTCAATTCGGCACGCACCGGTATCAGCGTGGCCGCATTCCCCATTGCCATTTCGTTGAGGATTTGCATCGGCATTCGCGCCGCTGAAGCCGGAATCTCTACCGTTTCATTGCCCGGCTTGTCGGCCACCCGAAGGCGGCCCACCTGGCCCGTCTTCGGAAATTCACGCGGGGTCCCCTACAGTTCGAGGACTTCCCGCAGGCCCTCCCCGACGGCCGCGAGGTCTTTGGTGGACAACTCTCCGAGGCGCCGGTCAAGTCGCTGTTTGGAGATTATCCGGATCTGGTCGGTCACGGCTACCACTTCACGGCCATCGCACCTTACCGGTACCAGCAGAGGGGCACCGGGCTCAGTGTCCGGGGTGGCTGTTGAAAAATTGGATCCAGGCGGACCCACCAGACTTCCCCTCGGAGAGGCTCTACCACGGTTCCTGCACGGCGTCGGATGCATCCGCCAGGGCGTCGAACGACCTTTCGATGTCAGCGACATCGGCTGAGTTGTTCGCGACTTCGCAGGCCCGGACAAGCTCCAATTCACGTTCCCTCAGCCTGTCCGCTATCGCCGTTGCCACATAATGGGACCGGAGGCTGGCGGGCACCCGATGCAGAAATTCCGCGGCCAGTTCCTGGGGTAACGTAAACGTCAGCTTCCGGCTGGCCATACCGCCACACTATCGTATCGTCGGCTCTTCAGGCGCTCAGTTTTCTTTCGAAGTTGTCAGCGACGTCGACACTTCGGCCTGAACTCCAAATGTGGAAAGCCTTTCAGACCGCGATCGCTACCCCTCCGCCCTTTGTTCCGCGATAAACAGGACGCCACCAGGAAATCCGATCCCAGCGCTATTCGTCTTGAAAAATCTCCTCAATGCGCAGAGCGAACAGCCGCGCCGTCCGAAACGCCAGCGGCAGACTCGGATCGAACTTGCCCGTCTCGATCGCGTTGATCGTCTGCCGGGACACGTCGAGTGCGTTGGCCAAATCGGCCTGCGTCCAGTCGCGCTCGGCCCGCAGCACCTTCAGCCGGTTCTTCACCGGTAGCGCCACGTTCCGTACAGATTGCACGCCGCGAACGTGACGCTCATCAGAATCAGCAGGTACCCGATATCCGCATGGAAGGGAATGAAATGATAGGCGTCCATCACCGAAATCGGAACACCGGCGATCAGGCCGACTCCTAACGTGATGCCCATGGAGTTGAACTGAACCTTCCGCTGCAGTTCGTCCAGTTGCGCCAGGTAGATTTTGTTGGCGCGAAGCATGCCGACACCCACGGCGACATCCAGTCCGACCGCCAACAGCGTGAATGCCAGGGAGTGATCCCAAAGAAATTTCGGCCCGAACGCCATCAGCGCCGTCGCCACCCCCCACGCGCCGTTCCAGAGGAAGAGCCGTGTTACTTTCGTCCGGACCCGAGTCTGATAGCCACCATCGGATTGTTTCGTTTGACTCATTGATGTCTTCCTTTATTGTCTTTAGGTAAAGTTCTCTTGACATCAAAATTGTCGCTTCAATCCGGGCGGCTTGTCAAGTTTTCTTTACAGGGGCCGGCTCAACAGGCGCAAAGCCACGGTTGCTGAAAATAACGGTCGCTGGAAGGCCTCATCGACATGCTGAAGGGTAGGAGCGTCCTGGTAGGTATTCCACCGAAGGAAGACAAGCTGCCCACCGCATGGAAGGCCGCGCGAACAGCTCCGGCGCGTCAATGATCTTGACGAGTGGGCTTAGGCGGTTTTCCACGGATTGAACAGCGATACTTCGGCGTTCCCGAAATCGTCCACATTGCGGGAAACGACGGTCAGCTTGTGGTGTATCGCCGTGGCCGCTATCATCGCGTCAACTGCAGGCATGGGCTTACCCTTCCGCTTCATCTCGCCTGCGAGCATACCCCATCGGTCGGCTACTGCGGCATCCACCGGCAAGATTCGACCGGCGAAACGATTCCGCAAATCAATCTCAAGCCAAGCCTCCAACTGAGCCCGGCGCTTGCCCTCTGCAAGCGTCACGATGCCTTTTCGGATTTCACCCAAAGTGAGTGCGCTCAAATAGAGGTTCCGTTCATCCGCCGCATCCATCCACGCCAACACGCGGGGATCCGGCATAATGCTCACGAGTTCGGATATGCAATTCGTGTCGAGGAGAAACCCGCTCACAGCGCGGTATTCCTGCCCGTGTCCTTGTCCCTCTCGAAAGGAAGCTCAAGACCCACGAGGGGCGATTCACGGAAAAATTGAACAAGGCTTTTCGGCGCGCTCTTTTCGCGCAGCGCTTCGACCCCGGCTTTGATCAGTTCATCCACGGAACGATAGTGTCCGCTGCTGATCTCTTCACGGACCAGACGTTCAGTTTCAGGGGCAATATCGATCTGCATAGCCGCGTTTCTCCTGTTCTCTTTCCAGCGTACAAGGATCTAGCCATGTCTGTCACGAAGTTCAAGGTTCACCCTCTTTGCCGCTCCCTCGATGTGGCACCTGCCTTCGTCCGAACCGTGTTGGCTCGCTAAACCTAAAAGCAGGGCGGAGCTTTGACGGCGGTGAAATCAGAATCCCGCTTAGTGTCGGTCAGCTCGGGTCTGGAAACCAATCCTGCTGATTGCAATTGTCGGTAACAGGAAACATGCGTAGTCGAATCAGCGATTTAGCGGTTCAGCTCTGGAAGCCCGTGCCATCCTCGCCCCAGGAGCACCACCATGCCGACTACCACCGCACAACTCGACGCCAACCGCCGCAACGCCCAGGCCTCCACCGGTCCCCGCACCGAAGCCGGAAAAGCCGCGTCCTCCCAAAACGCCTGCAAACTGCACCTCTTCTCCACCCGCAACTTCGTCCTCCCCCACGAGGAAGCCGAATACAGCGAACTCACCACCGCACTCTGGGATCGTCTGAATCCCCAGGACGCTCTCGAAGGCGCTTACGCCATCGAAATTCTCCGCGCCACCTGGCGTCTCCGCCGCTGCGCCAACGTCGAAGCCGACCTGGTCGACAAAGCCTTCGCGATAGCGGAAAAAAGACAGGAAGACCCCGCCGACGCCACCCTCTACGCCAGCCTCAACGAAATCCAGACCTCCGTCGACCGCGCCCGCACCCAGGCCCTCGGCATCCTCAACCGAGCCACCGCCGAACTGCGCCGCCTGCAGACCGAGCGCCGCGTCCGTGTCGAAACCCTCCCCGAACAATTCGAACCCACCTACCTGGGAATCTCCGACACCCGCGAAATCACCAAAGGCATCACAGCCACCGTGAACGCCCAACTCGACCTCGCCAAAATCGACCAGATCAAACAGAACAACGCGGTCCACCTCGCCGCCCTGGCCGCCTTCCCGCCCCTTGACATCGCCAAACTAACGAAGCGTTACGATCCGCCCGCCGCAGCCCTGCCCACAGAAGCCGCGCCCGAAACAAAACCAACCCAAACGCCCGGCGATGCCACCGCGCCCCCGGTCATGCACCACGCCGCCGCCGCGCAAACCTGCGCCGCGTGACTCTTCCGTCAGCGAATCCGCAGGAGCTTATCCAGTTTCCCGTCAATTAGGTCCAAACGCGATGCGACGTCAAGCCGCACGCTCGCGAATTCGGCCCTGAGTTCGGCGCGAATCAGTTCTTCTGAGTCGCCGATCCTGACCCTGGTGAAGATTGTCCCGGCAAACACCGCGAGCACAGTGACTGATACGGCCAGTAGCTGAAAGTCCGTCATCTTCTTCCCCAGGGAAAGGTTACAAAATCCCGGCCGTACCCGAAAAGTCCCCGGCCCACAGCTCTTTGAAAACCGAACAGCCACCGCCCTCCCCTGGGGCGGCCACAAACCCAACCCGCGCCCCTACCCCCCGAACTCCGCCATCTCCAGTTCCAGCCGCCCCCCCAGCGCCGCGTCCTCGATCACCCGCGTCAGCCGCTCCAGTTCCTCCCGGTTCGGATACCCCGAAGCCGTCCGCGCCGATTCCGGCACTTCCATATCCACCAGCACCCGCGAACTGCTCTCCGGCGAATCCTTCCCCAGCACCACGATCCGCGACCCCAGATAAACCGCCTCCGGAATATTATGCGTGACAAATAAAAACGTCGTCCCCGTCTCCTGCCACAGCGTCCGCACCAGCCGCTGCATATCCGCCCGCGTCCCCGGATCCAGCGCGCTGAACGCCTCGTCCATCAGCAGAATCGCCGGCCGCATAATCAGCGCCTGCGCAATCGCCACCCGCTGCTGCATCCCGCCCGATAACTGATCCGGATACTTATGCGCATCCGACTGCTGCAGCCCCATCTGCCGCAAATACCCGAATGCCTTCTCCCGCAACTCTTCCCGCCGCCGCCGGAACCCTGGCCTCAGCCTTCCGATCAGCCCGAACTCCTCCGTCTCCGGACCGAACGTAATGTTATCCAGCACCGTCTTATCCGGAAACAACGAGTATTTCTGCGGCACATAACCCCGGTGCCGGTCCGGTCGCGGACGCTCGCAGCCCTCAATCAGCACCCGCCCGGAACTCGGCCGTTCCGCCCCCAGAATCAGCCGCAGCATGGTGGATTTCCCGCACCCGGTCTGCCCGCACACCGCTACGAACTCACCCGGCTGAATCGTCAGATTCAATCCCTGCAAAACCTGCTTCGGCGCATGACCGTGGACGTTATAAATAACGCCCACATTCTCCAGCTGAATCAGCTCCGGCATGGTCGTTATGCCTCCCGGAACCACGGATGCAGTTTCCGGTTCGTCACCCGCATCGTCAGATCCACCAGAAACAACAGCAGCGCCACCCACAGCACATAGGGAATAATCACGTTCATCCCCATATGCCGCCGCAGCAGCGCGATCCGGAACGCCAGCCCGTCCTGCGACGCAATCATCTCGCCCGCGAACAAGAACAGCATGATCGACTTCAGATTCAGCCGGATACTGTTCAGAACCCGCGGCAGAATCTGCTTCAGCACAATGCTGTAAGCCACGCCGAAATCCTGCGCGCCCAGCGTGAACCCCTTCACCACCTGCTCACTCGGCACGCTCTTCGTCAGATTGAACGTGTCCAGAATAATCGTCGGCGTCACCCCGATCACGATCAGCATGATCTTCGCCAGCTCATCGATGCCGAACGCAATAAACAGAATCGGCAGCACCGAAAGCGCGATGATTTTATCGAAAAACAAAATGAACCGAAGAAAGAACTGACCGAACACCGGGAACATTCCCATATGCAGCCCCAGCACCACCGCCGGAATCAGCAGCAGCATGCTCCACGCAAACCGTTTCGCGCTGGCCACCGTATCGGTCCAAAGCATGCTCGTCAGGAATTTCTTCGGCAGCGACGCATTCTCCAGACCCTCCGGCGCGGCTTCTTCCGTATCGGGCTTCAGGAAAGCATCCGTCACACCCTGACTCAGCTGCGTCAGATTCGGAATTACCTTATCTTCCGGATTCTCGATATGCCGCTTATTCGACGTATAAAAATACAGCGCGATACCCGACGCGAAAAGAAACCACGACAGCGTCCATGCCGTCAGCCGGTTCGGCTTCGCGTCGATTCGGAACAACATCAGAGCTTCCCCTGCTGCGCCAGCGCCATCCAGGTCGTATCGAAACGCAGCCGCACCCGATCCGCCTTCCCCTGCACCGTGCCGTCCGGATAACGGATCGCCACGTCGTCCACCGACTTCGTATTCGCTCCCAGCAACCCGTGCGTGAAACAGAACTGCCGGACCAGATTCATCTTCTGCTTAAACTCCGCCGCGGCCGTGAACGCGGCAGCCGCCTGCGCCGTAAAAAATAAATTCGTCGTGCTGAGCTGTTCCTTATAGGACGCCAGTGAATCCTGGCTGCCCGCCGCGATCTCCGTCAGCACCTTATCCGCCGCCGGACCCTTGCCGGACATCGCCAGCGTCGTCTCGTACCACGCGCCCGCCAAAGCCTTCGCGAAGCGCTGACCGCTGCCGTCCGGCCGGTTCAGAATATCCGTTCTCACCACCATCAAATCGACGATTTCGCCAGGAATCTGCGACGAATTGAACAGCACCTTCACGCCCTTCGTCTTCGCGATCTGCGACACCATCGGCTTCCACGTCACCACGGCGTCCTGTGAGGTATCGCTTATGAATGCCGTCGCAATGTCGGAATCCGACGTATTGACCAGCTTCACCTTCTTGATCTGACTCTCCAGACCATTGAGCGTCATGGCGCGTTCATATAAGTACTCGGATACGGTCTTCTGCACCAGTAAGACCTTCTTACCAGGCAGTTGTTGCAGCGTGAGTCCGTTGCGCGCCAGCAACGCGTCGTTGCCGTTCGAATAATCGCCCGTAATAATCGCGGTGGTATCGATGCCGGAGGCCGCCGGCATGTCCAGCGCTTCCATATTCGTCATCGCGCAGGCGTCTACGTTCTTCGCGACAAAGGCGTCCAGCGAAGGCGCGTAATCGAACCGCTGCACGCGGATATTGACGTTGTACTTGTCCGCCCATTTCTTCAAAATGCCGGACTTGCCCATGTAATACCAGGGGTTCCACCCCACATACACGGACCATCCGACGACGAAGGAAGGCTTCTCGGCCGCCGGCGCGGAGGCGGCGGAGATAACGGCCAGGGAAAGGGCGATGAGGAGACGATTGATCAAGGCAGTGTCCGATTGCCACCAACAGTGTGGACCGGCAGGCGACAGGGCCTTTAAAAATCCGATTGTAGCGCGAATCAGGCCTTGAATATGCGTATGGTTAGCATCGATTTTTTCGATTGCGTGCATCGCAACGCTCTGCCATGATACCGATATGCAGCAGTGCCAGCGGATCAGAGCCGAGCGCAAAATCGCGATCCACATCCTGCTGCGCCTCACCGCAATGGACGTCTGCTGCGGCCCTCCCTGCCGCTGACCGCACCTTCGTAAAACCACCGACATTTTTCAGCAACACGGAAGGAGTTTTGTACCCATGCCCTTATGGGAAGACACCATACAGGGGGGAGCCAGCTGGTCTCTCCTCCTGCGGCGCGGCAATCTGTTGCGTCTTGAAGACACCGAAGGCGGGGCGAACGTCGCCACCCTGCTCTATAACCGCGACTGCCCCGTCGAGCGCTACAACATGCCCGATACGCTGAAAGCCCAGCACGTCGCGCATCTCACCTCCGGCTTGGTTCTCTACTCGGATATGGGCCGCGTGCTCGCCTCCATCACCGATGATTCCTGCGGCTGGCACGACCCCCTGGGCGGCTTCAATGACCGCGCCGCCGTCGCCGCCAAATACGGAGAGGCCACCTATCAGGAGCACCGCAACGCCTGGTACCGCAACACCCGCGATAACTTCCTCGCCGAAGTCGCGAAATACGGCCTCGGCAGCCGCGATCTCGGGCCCACCGTCAACTTCTTCAGCAAGGTCGCGGTCCTCGAAGATGGCGCCATGGAGTTCATCCCCGGCAACTCGCAGGCCGGCGACTTCGTCGAACTCCGCGCCGAAATGGACCTCCTCGTTATCCTCGATACCGGCCAGCACCCGCTCGACCCCAACCCGGTCTATGCGCCCAAGCCCGTCAGCTTCTCGGTGAGCAAAGCCGCGCCCGTCGCGCCGGATGACCCCTGCCGGCTCTCCAGACCCGAAAACGTTCGCGGCTTCATCAACACGGAAAGGTATTACCTGTGACCGAAAGCGCATTGAGGCCCGAACACGCCGTCGTCGATGAAGTTGTCACGGCGGGCGACTCCTGGATCCACGAAATCAAAGCCGGCCAGACCTTTCGCATCGTCGATCTCGGTGGCAACCAGGCCGTCGACACCCTCTTCTACAGCGCCGCCGACACCGCGGAACGCTACAGCGCGACCGACACCATCGTGGCCCAGCGAAACATCTACCTGACCACCGGAACCGTCCTGCGCTCGAACCTCGGCAATCCTCTGCTGACCATCGTGGCCGATACCTGCGGCCGTCATGACACCTTGGGCGGCGCCTGCTCGGCCGAAAGCAACCAGGTCCGCTACGCCATTGCGAAGCGCCACATGCACGCCTGCCGCAACAGCTTCCTGCTGTCCATCGCCGATCCGAAGTGGAACCTCACCAAGCGCGACGTCACCGCCAACATCAACTTCTTCATGAACGTGCCGGTCACCCCCGAAGGCCGCCTGACCTTTGAAGACGGCATCTCCGAGCCGCTCAAGTACGTCGAGATGCGTGCCGAAATGGACGTCATCTGCGTCATCAGCAACTGCCCGCAGCTCAATAATCCCTGCAACGCGTACAACCCCACGCCCGTTCAGGTTCTGATCTGGAACTGATGTTCACGAAGGTCCTGATCGCCAACCGCGGCGCCATCGCCTGCCGGATCATTCGCACCCTCCACCGGATGGGCATCGCGTCGGTGGCCGTCTGCTCGGAAGCCGACCGGCACTCCCTGCACGTCATGCAGGCGCGCGAATCCGTCTTACTCGGACCCGCGCCCGCCGCCCAAAGCTACCTCGATATCGGGAAGGTGCTCGACGCCGCCCGCCGCACCGGAGCGGACGCCATCCATCCGGGCTATGGCTTCCTCAGCGAGAACGCCGAATTCGCCGAAGCCTGCGAAGCGGCGGGCATCGCCTTCATCGGACCCACCCCCTCGCAGATGCGCGAGTTCGGCCTCAAGCACACCGCCCGCGCCCTCGCCGCCGCGAACCACGTTCCCCTCCTGCCCGGGACGCAGTTGCTGGCCAACGCGGAAGAAGCCGCCGCCGAAGCCGCGCGCATCGGTCTGCCCGTCATGCTGAAGAGCACCGCCGGTGGCGGCGGCATCGGCATGCGGCTCTGTCGCGAAGCGCAGGAAGTCGCCGAGGCGTTCGCCTCCGTCGAGCGGACCAGCCGTTCCAGCTTCAAAGAGGGCGGCATCTATCTCGAAAAGTTCGTCGACCGCGCCCGCCATATCGAGGTCCAGATCTTCGGCGATGGCCTCGGCAACGTGATCGAACTGGGCGAGCGCGACTGCTCCGTCCAGCGCCGCAATCAGAAGGTCATCGAGGAGACGCCCGCCCCCGGCCTCGCCCCCGAACTCCGCGCCGAACTGCTCGCCTGCGCCGTCCGTCTGGGCAAAGCGGTCGACTACCGCTCCGCCGGCACCGTCGAGTTCGTCTATGACGCCGATGCCGAGCGCTTCTACTTCCTCGAAGTCAACACCCGCCTGCAGGTCGAACACGGCGTCACCGAAGAAGTCACCGGCGTCGACCTCGTCGAGTGGATGCTGCGCGTCGCGGCCGGTGAACCGATGCCCGCCAAACCTGCCTCAAGTGGTCACTCCATTCAGGTGCGCGTCTATGCCGAGGACCCCGGCAAGAACTTCCAGCCCAGCGCCGGCATCCTCACGCAGGTCGAGTTCCCCGCCGGCATTCGGGTCGACTCCTGGGTCGAGCGCGGCTCCGAAGTCACCCCGTTCTACGACCCGATGCTCGCCAAGCTCCTGGTGAAAGCCCCGTCGCGCGAGCAGGCCATCGACCGTCTCCGCACCGCACTCGCGCAGACCAGACTCGCGGGTATCGAGACCAATCTGGCGTATCTGGCTCAGGTGGTCGCAACTCCGGCTTTCGAACAGGGCGGAGTCACCACCGGCTTCCTCAACACCCTCACTTACCGGAGCCGCTCCCTCGAAGTCCTCGACGGCGGCACCATGACGACCGTGCAGGATTACCCGGGCCGCCTCGGCTACTGGAACGTCGGTGTGCCGCCCTCCGGTCCCATGGACTCGCTCTCCTTCCGCCTCGGCAACAAGATGCTGGGCAACGCGGAAGGCGCGCCCGGGCTGGAATGTACGGTTACCGGCCCCACCCTCCGCTTCCTCTGCGACACCGAAATCGTCATCGCCGGCGCCGATTATCTTGCCAGCCTCGATAGCGAGCCGGTCGAACAGTGGGCCGTCGTCCCGGTGCGGGCAGGCGCCGTGCTGGAACTGCCGCAGTGCGAAGGGCCGGGCGCGCGCGCTTACATCCTCTTCCGCGGCGGGCTCGACGTGCCGGACTACCTCGGCAGTGCGAGCACCTTCACTCTCGGCAACTTCGGCGGGCACGCGGGCCGGGCCTTGCGGACCGGTGACATCCTGCATCTGGGCACGTCTTCGGGCGACGCGTCGACGCCCGACGCCCTGCCGCTGCTCACGAACGACTGGGAAATCGGCGTCTTCTACGGGCCGCACGGCGGGCCCGAGTTCTTCACTCCCGAAGACATCCGGACCTTCTTCTCGACGTCCTGGAAAGTGCACTACAACAGCAGCCGCACCGGCGTCCGGCTCATCGGCCCCGTGCCGCAGTGGGCCCGTCGCGACGGCGGCGAGGCGGGGCTGCACCCCTCGAACATCCACGACAACGCCTACGCCATCGGCGCCATCGACTTCACCGGCGACATGCCCGTCATCCTCGGCCAGGATGGACCGAGCCTGGGCGGTTTCGTCTGCCCCGCCGTCATCGCCCATGACGAACTCTGGAAGATGGGCCAGTTACGCCCCGGCGACACCATCCGCTTCATTCGCCTCAACCACGAAGACGCCATCGTTAAGACGATCGCGCCGGGCATGGTCTGCAGGGCTTCGGGCGACCGCTACCTGCTCATCGAGTACGGCGAGCCGGTCCTCGACCTGAACCTCCGCTTCCGCGTGCAGGAACTGCTCGCCTGGTTCGAACGCGAGCAGCCCAGGGGCATCATCGACCTGACCCCCGGCATCCGCTCCCTGCAGGTCCACTACGATTGCGGCATCCTGAGCCGGGCCGAACTGCTGACCCTGCTCGACCGCGCCGAGGCCTCTCTGCCCGAACTCGACGACCTCGTCATCCCCACGCGCATCGTCAAACTGCCGCTGTCCTGGGACGATCCGGCGACGCAACTGGCCATCGAAAAGTACATGCGCTCCGTCCGCCCCGACGCGCCGTGGTGCCCGAGCAACATCGAGTTCATCCGCCGCATCAACGGGCTCGAGTCCATTGAAGATGTCTACAAGATCGTCTTCGGCGCCAGCTATCTCGTGCTCGGCCTCGGCGACGTCTACCTCGGCGCCCCCGTCGCCACGCCGCTCGACCCGCGTCACCGTCTGGTGACCACCAAGTACAATCCGGCGCGCACCTGGACCGCCGAGAACTCCGTCGGCATCGGCGGCGCTTACCTCTGCGTCTACGGCATGGAAGGCCCGGGCGGCTACCAGTTCGTGGGCCGCACCGTCCAGATGTGGAATACCTGGCGGACCACGAAGGAGTTCACGCCCGGCCATCCGTGGCTGCTCCGCTTCTTCGACCAGATTCAGTTCTATCCCGTCGAAGCCGCCGAACTGCTCGACATGCGGGACCGCTTCCCCCATGGCCGCTTCGAACTCGACATCGAAGAAGAGCAGTTCCGCCTGCGCGACTACCATGCCTTCCTGGGCGGTATTCGCGAAGAAACAAAGGTGTTCAAAGACCGCCAGCAGGCCGCCTTCGAAGCCGAGCGCGAGCGCTGGCGGCAGGCGAATCTCGACCGCGTCGTCGAAGTGGTGGACGATGCCGCGCCGGTGTTCGAAATACCGGTCCCCGCCGGCTGCCGCGCGCTGAAGTCGCCCGCGCATGCGAGCGTGTGGCATATTAGCGCGAAGGCGGGTGATCGTGTGGAACAGGGCCAGAGACTGGTCGTGGTGGAGTCGATGAAGATGGAGATCGCGGTCGCGACGCCGTTCGCGGGCACCGTCGTGGAAGTGTTGTGTACGCAGGGCGCGCGGGTGACGGCGGGACAGAGCCTGCTGTTTGTTCGTCCGGAGGCCAAATGACAGCCGTGGAGGCCATTCGCTTTAGGTACGAGCTTATTCGGGAGAGCGGCGAGCGGCCGATCTGGATCCACCTGATCCCGGAAGAAGAGAGCCTCGCGCGGCTCGAAGCCCTCGGCCCCGCGGAGGGGTTGCCGCTCTACGGCATGACCTTCGCCATCAAAGACAACATCGATCTCGCCGGTGTCCCGACCACCGCCGGCTGTCCCGAGTACGCGTACACGCCCTCGCGCTCGGCCACCGTCGTGGAGCGCCTGATGGCCGCAGGCGCCATCCCGATCGGCAAGACGAATCTCGATCAGTTCGCCACCGGCCTGGTCGGGACGCGGTCGCCCTATGGCGCCTGTTCCAGCGTGTTCGACGATCGCTACATCTCGGGCGGCTCCAGTTCCGGCTCGGCCGTGGCGGTCGCCTTCGGGATGGTCGATTTCGCGCTGGGCACGGACACGGCAGGCTCGGGCCGCATCCCCGCCTCGTTCAACGACATCGTGGGCCTGAAGCCGACCCGCGGGGCTCTGAGCACGCGCGGCGTGGTCCCGGCGTGCCGCACGCTCGATTGTGTCTCGATCTTCTCGACGGACACTGTCACGGCCGGGCGCGTCCTCGCTGTCTCCCAGGCGCCGGACAAAGAAGACGCCTACTCGCGGGCGCCCGGTCAGAAGAAGGCCTGGCCGGATCCGGGCTTCCGCTTCGGCGTCCCGGCGGATGACATGCTGCTGTTCTTCGGCGACGAGTCCGCCAGAGTGCTCTACCGCGAGGCCGTGACCCGCTTCGAACAGAGGGGCGGCACGGCCGTTGAGTTCGACTACTCGGTCTTCCGCGATGCGGCGCAGTTACTCTATGCGGGCCCGTGGGTGGCGGAGCGGCTGGCGGCCATCGAAGCGTTCGCGACCGAACACCCCGACGCGCTCTATCCCGTGACCGCGAAGATCATCCTGGGCGCGGCGCCGCTCACGGCGGTGAAGACCTTCGACGCCATGTACATACTGGCGGGCCTCGCGCGCCGCGCCGAACGCGAATGGGAACGCATGGATTTCATGCTGCTGCCCACCGCCGGCGCGGCTTACACGCACGCGGAGATCGCCGCCGAGCCCATCGCGCTGAACACGAATCTGGGCTACTACACGAACTTCGTGAACCTCCTGGATCTCGCGGCGCTGGCCATACCGGCGGGCATGCGCGACAACGGCGTCCCGTTCGGCGTAACATTGATCGGACCGGCGTGGTCGGACGAGGCGCTGCTGGCGACGGCGGAAAGGTCCGCCCCGTACTGTCCTGCCGGCTATGTGCCTCTCGCCGTGTGCGGCGCGCACTTGCGAGGTCAGCCTCTGAACCACCAGTTGACCTCGGCCGGCGCGTTCTTTATCGAGGCCTGTCAGACCGCGCCGAACTACCGGCTCTATGCCCTGAGCGGGACAGTGCCCGCCAAGCCCGGTCTCAAGTTCACTCCGGAAGACGGAGCGCCGATCGATGTCGAAGTCTGGGCCGTGCCGGAGACGACGTTCGGCCGCTTCGTGGCGGCCGTGCCGCCGCCGCTCGCCATCGGGACCTGTCAGCTCACGAGCGGCCGTTCGGTCAAATCGTTCGTCTGCGAGCCCTGGGCGCTCGAAGACGCGGCCGATATTACTCATCTCGGTGGATGGAGGCAATATCTCGCCCGATAACTCAGGTCTTGGTTTGACAATCGGCAGTCCGCAAACCAATAATATAAAGAAGTCCTCGTCTTTTCTTAGCCTGTAAACTCTCAGCGGAGTTTCGCGATCCTGTCGATCCGGCGTTCTGGTCCCCGTGTATTACCTGCCAGCTATTTCAATTTCAGTAACTGGAGGCAATCATCTTGAAGATCTTCGCGACATTCGCCATATTCTGCGCGGCCTCGTGCAGCTTGTGGGCGCAGGGCGCGTCCTCACTGCGAGGCACCGTCACCGATCCACAAAAGGCCGTTATCGCAACGGCCAAAGTCACCCTGACCGATAAAGACGCGGGAGCCGTCCGGTCGGCGCTCTCCTCGCAGACCGGCGAGTACCAGTTCCTGCAGGTGCGTCCCGGCAACTACGCGCTGACCATCGAATCGCCGGGCTTTGCCACCCGTGTTGTCGCAGGGATCACGCTGCTGGTCGATACTCCCTCCACCGTGGATGTCGCGCTGGAAGTGGCGGGCAGCACGTCGACCGTCAGTGTCGTCGCCGACGTGGCGCAACTCAACACCGTGGATGCCAGCGTGGGCAACGCCTTCCAGGAAAAGCAGATTCAGTCGCTGCCGCTGCAGACGCGCAACGTGGTCCAGTTACTCGGGCTGCAGCCGGGCGTGACGCAGAACGGCGAAGTGATGGGCGCCCGCCGCGATCAGAACAACATCCTGCTCGATGGCGTGGATAACAACGATAACCAGAATCCGCTGTCGGGTCAGAACGGATCGAATCCGTCAGCGAACAGCGGGACTTCGACGCAGGGCTTTAACTCGTCCTTGCCCGTGCCGCTCGACTCCGTGCAGGAGTTCCGCGTGACCGTCGCCGGACAGGGCGCGTTCGCGGGACGCAGTTCGGGTGGCCAGGTGGCGCTGGTGACGCGTAGCGGCACCAACGAAATCCACGCTTCGGCTTATGAGTACAACCGGAACACGGCTTACGCGGCGAACGACTGGTTCAATAACCGGTCCGGCGTGGCGCGGGCACAGTTGGTGCGCAACCAGTTCGGCGCGTCGCTGGGCGGGCCGATCCGGAAGAACCGGCTGTTCTTCTTCGGCAACTATGAACGCCGCATCGATGCAAGTCAGCAGACGCAGACCCGCACCGTGCCGAGCGAAACGCTGAAGGCCGGCAAGGTTCTGTTCAAGACCACGGACGGACAGCTCTTTACACTGCTGCCCGCCGATGTGAAAGCGGTGGATCCGCTGCACATTGGTGTGACGCAGACCATGCTCGACATTCTGAAGCAGTACCCGGTGGGCAACTCTCCGCAGACCGGCTCGGACGGCGGCCTGAACTTCTCGGGTTACCTCTTTAACGCGCCTATCAAGCTGGACTATCGGACTTACGTCGCGAAGATGGACTGGCTGGTCGATTCGGCCGGTAAGCACTCGGTCTCCTTCCGCGGCACGCTGTCGAACAACGGCGAGACCAAGACCGCCGCTCAGTTCCCCGGCCAGGAAGCGGCGCAGCAGTTGCTCTCCGACAATCGCGGCTTCGGCATTCGTTACACGGCCCTGCTGCGGCCCAATCTGACCAACACCGCCAACGTGGGTCTGAACCGGATCGGCTTCGGGCAGACCGGCGCTTCCGGCCCTTCGTTCTCTCTGGGCGCGATCAGCACGACGCAGAACTTCGCGCGCGCCAGTGGCCGTATCAACCCGGTGTGGAACTTCAGCGACGATCTGAACTGGACCAAGGGCAGCCACACGGTGACCGCCGGCGTGAATTTCCGCTGGATCGATAACCGCGTGCTGAACTACGCCAACTCTTATCCTTCTTACTCGATGGCGCGCGGCGTGCTGCTCGGGCTGGGACAGGATATCTATACGGCGGCGCTCAACAGTGTCGCGAACGGGAACTCGAGTCTGAAACTGGCCAACTCGACCGCCGTGACGAACGCCTTCGGCGACGTGCTGGGCGTGCTCAATTCTTACAGCGCGACGTACCAGTTCCAGAAGGACGGGACGGCGCTGGCCTTCGGCTTGCCTCGTCAGAACGACTTTGTGGACCACAACTACGAGTTCTACGTGCAGGACTCCTGGAAGATTACTCCCAAACTGACCGTCACTTATGGCCTGCACTACGAATACGACACGGTGCCCTATGAAGTCGACGGCACGCAGGTGATCACGACGCCGGGTCTCGATACGTACTTCGCGAATCGCGTCGGCGCGCAGGCCGCGGGTATCCCCGGCAACCAACTGCCCAACGCGGACCGGGTGACTTACTCGCTGAACGGGCCGGCCAACGGGAAACCGAGCTGGTTTGCTCCGGACAAGAACAACTTCGCGCCCCGGCTCTCGCTGGCGTACGCGGCGAACTCGAAGACGGTAGTCCGCCTGGGTGCTGGTGTCGCCTATGACCAGTTCGGCAACGATCTGGTTACGAACGTGGCATCCACCGGTTCGCTGGGACTCTCGACGAGCCTGAGCAACGCGGCTTCCACGGATTTCACGACGTCGCCCCGGTACGGCAACGGCGTCCTGCCCGCGCTGCCGGCGGCGCCGCAGGGCGGCTTCCCTTACACGCCTCCGAACATCTCGGCCATCTCCGGCACTTATGTCGGCATCATGCCGGATCTGAAGGCGCCTTACTCGTACTTACTGAACGCCTCGGTATCCCGGCAGCTGAAGGATAACTTCACGCTGGAGGTTGGTTACACGGGTCGTCTCTCCCACAAACTGCTGATCCAGCAGGATGTTTACTCTCCGCTGATTTACTTCAAAGACGCCAAGAGCGGCACCACCTGGGTGCAGGCGAACACGGCGATGCGGCAGTTGTCCGACAGCGGCGTGACACCGGCGGCGGTGCAGAAGAATCCGTCACTGGTTCCGACGAGCGCTTTTGTGGAAAACCTGTTTCCGGGTCTGGCGAATTTGTACATCCCCGGCAGCGCGTCCGCCAACTATTTCTACGGCATCTACGGGAAGAACGCGGGCAGCGATCTGGATCTGCTGCACCAGCTGGACCGCGTGACTTCGGCGCAGTTCCCGAACTGCATCGTGGCGACGGGCTGCTATACGTTCTTCGCGCCGCAGGGCAGTTCGAATCCGAGCTGGAGCAACGCGGGCTTCGCGAACTACAACGCGATGCTGGTGACGCTGCGTCACTCGCTCTCGAAGGGCTTCGCCTTCGACTTCAACTACACCTGGTCGCACTCC
Organism: uncultured Acidobacteriia bacterium; assembly: GCA_903851195.1. GTDB lineage: Bacteria > Acidobacteriota > Terriglobia > Bryobacterales > Bryobacteraceae > BOG-234. Next base: position 242,136 of record CAINNJ010000008.1, on the reverse strand, counting down.
ATCGACAATGGATCGACCGCGGCGAGCGGCGCCGGCCGTTCGGGCGGCGTGCTGCAGAACGCCTTCGTGCTGAATGCGTCGCGCGGCGATTCCGATTTCGACTATCGCCACCTGGTCAACGCCAACGTCACTTATGCGCTGCCGCTCGGCAAGGGCAAGATGCTGCTGAATACGTCGCATAAGTGGCTGGAGGAGATTGTGGGCGGCTGGCAGGTGTCGTCTCTCATTCGCGTCCAGTCGGGGCAGCCCCGGACGATCTCGGGTACCGGTGTGTTCCCGACGAATTACTGGAACAGCTCCATCGCGATTCCGAAAGGCGCTTCGCCCGCCTCCGGTCTGTTCACCGATAATGCCGGCAATCCGAGCATCTTCCAGTCGACATCGGCTACCGCTTCCTACACGGATTCCTATCCGGGTCAGGCGGGTTTCCGCGGCATCGTGCGGACGCCGTGGCAGCGCAACGTGGATCTCGCGGTTCAGAAAGACTTCGCGTTGCCGTGGGAGCGTCACAGCCTGCAGTTCCGGGCGGAGGCGTTCAATGCGTTTAACTTCGTGAACTTCACGACGCTGAGTCTTTCGTTGTCGAACCCCGGCACGTTCGGGGAGTTCTCGGCGGCGCAGGATCCGCGGGTGCTGCAGCTGGCTCTGCGGTATTCGTTCTAACACGCAGCGGGGGTGGTTCAGGGTCACGATCCGGTACTTTCCGGATCGTGACCCATTTCCTCGAAATCGTTTGACATTTTGCGTCTGTCCGACCAACAATAGCAACAAGCTCACGTCAGCTCCCCTCCTGCCAGGCCCCGGTCCCCGTGTTACCGCCTGCCCCGTCTGAATTACTGACATACACATTCACTTCGCACACAGCTTCACACCCCTGAGAGGACATGATGCGGACAGGAACACCGGGTTTTGTCGCGGCGCGGCTGACCGAAGGCCGTGAGGCGAGAGGTCTGACGCAGACCTCGCTTTCGGAAATGACGGGCATCAAATCGCAGAGTATTTCGCATTATGAGCAGGGAAGGCAGTCGCCGAGTCCGGAAGCCCTGGGGATGATCTGCCGGGCGCTGGAACTGCCGGAGCGCTTCTTCCTGCGGCCGGCGGGCACGTATCCAGGTCACGGGTACTTTTTCCGGGCTCATGCGCTGCACTCGCGGGTGACGGCGAAACTGGCCCGCACCAAGGCTGAGCGGCGGCTGGGCTGGCTGCGCGAAATTGCCCGGTATGCGGGACGTTTCGTGGATTTTCCGGAGGTGCGTTTGCCCGCGTGTCCGCTGGCGCCGGGCGCGCCGGACAGCGACGTGGAAGCGGCGGCGGAGCAGGTTCGGCGGGAGTTCGGGCTGGGGAACGGTCCGCTGGAGGAACTGATTCCGCTGCTGGAATCGCGCGGCTGTATGGTGACGCGGTGGGCTCTCGACGCGGATCTGGAGGGGTCGTACTCGCAGTTCGAAGGCGGCGTTCCGTACATCGCGCTGCGGTCCGGCGATGCACGCACGAGTTGGGTGCGGTACAGCGCGGCGCATGAACTGGGTCATCTGACGATGCATCGTCACCTGCCGGAAGAGTGGATCGAAGAAAGCGAGACGCACCGGGTTCTGGAAGCGCAGGCGGACCGGTTCGCGCGCGCGTTCCTGATGCCCTCCGGCGTGTTCGCGAGCGAGGTGTGGGCGCCGACGATCGACGCGCTGCTGACGCTGAAGAAAGAATGGCGCTGTCCGGTATCGGTGATGGTCTGCCGGTGCGGGGAGGTAGGACTGTTCGACGCGGATCAGGTGCGGCGCGCGACGGTGAATCTGGTGAGGCGGGGCTGGAAGGCTACCGAACCGCGAGAGGACGCGATGGAGCGGGAACAGCCGCAGTTGCTGGCGCGGAGCATCCGGCTGCTGCTGGATTCGGGTCTGAAAGACCGGCATTCCCTGCTGACGGAGTTAGGTCTGAATGCCCGCGATGTGGAGGAACTGGCGGGGTTGCAGCCGGGGTCCCTGGCGGCGGCGCGGCCCGAACCTCCCGCCGAACTGCGGTTGCGGCGGGAGGGCACGAGCGAGGAACAACTGCTGCGTTAGAACAGTTTGGGCCGTTAGAACAGTTTGGGCCGTTAAAACAGTTTGGGATCGATGCGCCAGACGTTGTGGTCGCGGAGATTGGAGAGCCAGACGGAGCCGTGTCCGGCCCGAATGGAATCGCCTCCGTTGCCGGTCCACTGGCGGACGACTTTGTTGACGGCCGGGTCGATCTCCGTGATCGGGATCTGGAAGACCGTGGCCCAGACGTGGCCGAAGCCGAAGGCGATCTCGCCGCCGGTGCCGGGAATGCCGCACTCAATATTGGCGACGACTTTGCGGGTTTTGGTATCGACACGGGAGACGGTGCCGTCGCCCTGGTTCAGGGTCCAGACGGAACCGGCGCCGAAGGTGGCGAAGCGGGGACCGGGTCCGGTTTCGATGGAATCGGTGACCTTGTTCGTCTTCGCGTCCACGCGGGTCAGCATGTTGGTCTTCGGCGTGGTCACCCAGACGGCGCCGTCGCCATAGATGACCGAGGCGGAACCGGGGGGCACGTCCACCTGGGCTACGACGGTATTGGTTTTGGGGTCGATGCGGGAGAGTTTGCCATCGGGCACGGTGACCAGCCAGACGGCGTCCGGACTGGCGGCAATGCCGCCTTCGCTCTCCGCGGGACCGATGGGGAGAGTCGCGGTCACGGCGTTGGTCTTCTCATCGACGCGCGAAAGGGTCTTGTCGCCGCAGTTCGGGACCCAGATGCTGCCGAAGCCTTCCGTGAGACCGGAACAGGGGCGCTTGCCGACTTCGACGGTCGCGGCGATCTGGTTGGTTTTGGGGTCCAGATGGTGAACCGAGTTGGTGGGTCCGTTGGAGACCCAGAGCGCGTCCTCGGTCAGCACCTGCCAGTCCGGCGTGCCGCCCGTGGTGAAGACGGCGACGGGGGTGATGGTGGTCATTTCCCGTTTGACGCCGGGGGTGCTGACGCCAGGCTTGGGTGGGCGGGGCGGACCCTTCTTCCTGGGGGCGGCTTCCGGAGCGGGCTGCGCCGGAGCGCCTTCGGGCGGCTGCTGGGCGAACATCATGAGCAGCGGCAGGCAGGCACCGAGACACACGCCTGTAAGGGTTTGCAGGAACTTCGTCAATCGCATAAAAGGTGCCTATTCGGCGAGAGTGGCGAGGATCAGTTTGGGGTCGATGCGCCAGACGGTGCCGGCGTTGGGGCCGCTCAGATGCGAGAGCCAGAGGGCCCCGGCGCTGGCGGTGATGGCTCCGCCACCTTCACCCCAGAACTGCTGCGCGACCGTTTCGGCCACGGGATCGATGCGGGTAATCGGGAAGCCGGTCATAGTGACCCAGACGAAGCCATCGCTCAGCGCGATGCCGCCCTCGATATTCGGAACCGCGAGTTCGATGGTTTTCGAGACCTTGTCGGTCTTGGGATCGATGCGATCCACCTTGCCGTCCTTGCCGCACAGGACCCAGATGGAGCCTTCGCCCGCGGCAATGCGGAGGGGGCGCGCGGCGACTTCGATGCGCTTGTCGACCACGTTGGTGGCGGGGTTGATGCGAAGCACCTTGTTCTGTTCCGGGCAGGCCAGCCAGAGGGATGTCTCGGCGAAGGTCAGGCTGCCGCATCCGGCCGGGACGCGGATTTCGCCGACGACGGCGTTCTGATCGGGATCGATGCGGGAGAGCGTTTCGCGGGTGTCGGAGAGGAGCCAGACGCTGTCCGCAGTAGCGGCGATGGCGCCAGGGATGTCGGCCGCTCCGGAGGCGATGGTGGCGGTGATTTTGGACGACCTGGCGTCAATGCGCTGCAGGGAGCCATCGCCGCAGGTGGGAACCCAGAGGCTGCCGAAGGCGGAAACCATGCCGCCGCAGGGGCTCTTAAGGCCGGCTATGGGATCGGCGGGCTTGTTGGTTTTGGTTTCGAATTTGCTCAGTTTGTCTTTTGCGGGAAGGAACACGTTTCCGGCTGCGGGGGCTGCAGGCGCGGCGGGTCCGCCCGGAGCGGCTCCGGCGCCTCTGCCACCTCCACCACCTGCCCCACCGCGTCCGCCGCCTGCGCGTCCGCCACCACCACCGGCTCCGCCGCGTCCGCCCGCGCCGCCGCCATCGGGAAGAAAGAACGCCCACGCCGGTTTGTCAGGGGGAGTCAGAGTCGCTTCGGCGGTCAGGCCGGCGAACGGAATCCGGACGCCGGGTGTCTGGACGCCCTGTTTCGGGGCAGCCGGTTTGGGTGGCGTCTTGCCACTGTTCTTTTCGGCGGAGAGCGCCAGAGCGGAGAAAAAGCCTAGAGTAAGAAGAAGTCGCATGCCGGGTAGCACCTGAAAAGACGGAGAGCAAGTCCGACAGGGACCAGCAATAACGGGGAACTTTCAGTGTAACTCCGATGCTGATCGCGATGGCAACTGAATTGACTGATTTTCCGTTTCTGTGATACTCTCGCACCAGGTTCTTCGAGTGAGCCTGGCTCTGTTGCCTGCGCGCGGTCCGCGATTTTGCCGTTGCCGGTTGTTTCCTGATAAGGATCTATGCTTCGCTCGAAAAACGCTGCCATTCTCGCCACTTTTGCTTCTTCCTTTTTCTGCATTCCGGTTGCCTTCGGGCAGGCCGTGAATGCGGGAAGCCCCGAGTTCTTCGAAAATAAAGTCCGCCCGATCCTGGCCAACAACTGTTACGGCTGCCACACGAATTCGGCGCTGGGCGGGTTGCGTCTCGACAGTCTGGAAGCGATGAAGACGGGCGGCAAGCGCGGTTCGTCCCTGGCGCCTGGCGATCCCGACAACAGTCTGCTGATCAAGGCGGTGCGGCAGACGGATCCGTCGCTGAAGATGCCTTCGGGCGGGAAGCTGAAAGATTCCGAGATCGCGGATCTGGAAGCGTGGATCAAAGCGGGCGCGGTCTGGCCGAAGAGTGCCGCGGCGCCTGTGGTTACCGGCGTGGGCGGAAAGTATGTGATCTCGCCGGAGCGGAAATCGTTCTGGTCGTTCCAGCCGCTGGCGAAGCCCGCGCTTCCGGTGGTGGCGGATACGAAGTGGGCGAAGACGCCGATTGATCGCTTCGTTCTGGCGCGCCTCGAAAAAGAAGGACTGAAGCCGGTGGGTCCGGCGAACAAACACGATCTGCTGCGGCGCGCGACGCTGGATCTGACGGGTTTGGCGCCGACTCCGGAAGACTACGCGGCGTTTGAGAAAGACGCGTCGCCGGATGCGTTCGCGAAAGTAGTGGACCGGCTGTTGGCCTCGCCGCACTATGGAGAGCGCTGGGGCCGGATCTGGCTCGACGTGGCGAGGTATGGGGAAGACGATTACCGCAGCCTGAATCCGAATCCGCGCGGATATCGACCGTATCCGAATGCGTGGGCTTATCGCGACTGGGTGGTGCAGGCGTTCAACGACGATCTTCCTTACGATCAGTTCGTGAAGGCGCAGCTGGCGGGCGATCTGATGGACGCGAAGACGCGCTACAAGACGCTGCCCGCGACGGGATTTCTGGGCCTTGGGCCGTGGTACTACGATAACGGCTCGAATGAAGTGACCCGCGCCGATGAGCGGCACGACCGGGTGGACGCGGTGACTCGCGGATTTCTGGGGCTGACCGTGGCGTGCGCGCGGTGCCACGATCACAAGTACGATCCGATTCCGCAGACCGATTACTACGCTCTGGCCGGCGTTTTCTTCAACACGATCTACGACGAGTATCCGCAGGCTCCGAAGAAAGTGGTGGCGGACTTCACGAAGCTGCAGGACGATCTTGACGACAAGCAGAAGGTTCTGCAGGAGATGAACCAGAACGTGTCGAACGAGCTTTCGCGCTCGCTGGCCTTCCAGACCTCGAACTATCTGATGGGCGTTTGGGAAGCGACTAATAAGCAGAAGAAAGAGATGGCGCAGGTGGTGGAATCCCGGCGGCTCGATTACGAGTTGCTGGACCGTTGGGTGAAGTACATGGCGAAGCCCACCGATAAGTACCACAACAAAGACGCGTGGCAGGCGATGATGAAGCGCGGCGGCGCGCAGGCGGATGCGCAGAAACTGGCCGATAAGTTCCAGGAAGAAGTGGTGGGCGTGATGCTCGCCAAGAACGAGATCGATGGCGAGAACAAGGTGATCGCCGATAAGGATCTGGAAGGGACGAAGCCGAAGAAGCGGACGGATAAGCCGAGCAACTTCGTTTCGAACAAAGACTTCAATCCGGGCGCGCTGCTGCGGTTCAAAGCGCTGCCGGACGAACAGAGCAACTTCTGGACGGAGATTTTCCAGCGGGAACTGAAAGATTCCGACGATCCGAATGCGATGCCGATGAACGGGCGCATGGGCAATCCGGGCGTGCTGTTGTTCCGCGGCTGGGGGCTGGAATCGCGCGTGGGTCCGGAAGCGCAGGGGCGCCTGAAAACGGTGCAGAACGATGTGGACGCGGCGCGGAAGAAGCTGGATCCGTTCTATCCGTTTATCCACGGCGTGAAGGATGCGGAGAAGCCGGTCAATATTCAGCTGGCGCTGCGGGGCAATCCGGAGACGCTGGGCGACGAAGTTCCCCGGCACTTTCTGAGTGTGTTTTCGAATGGCGAGCCGGCTCCTCTGACTGAGGGCAGCGGGCGCAAGCAACTGGCCGAGATGATTCTGCAGCAGCCGATCGCGATGCGGGTGTTCGTCAATCGCATCTGGAAAGGCCACTTCGGCACTGGCATTGTGGATACGCCGAGTAACTTCGGTTTTGGCGGGGAAAGGCCTACCAATCCGGATCTGCTGGAGTATCTGGCGAGCGACTTTGTGAAGAACGGGATGTCCGTGAAGAAGCTGCAGCGCGAGATCATGCTGAGTTCGGTGTATCAGCTGAGTTCGGAAGACAACAAGATCGGGCTGGAGAAGGATTCGGGCAACCGGCTCTACTGGCGCGCGAACAAGAAGCGCATGGACGCGGAGCAGATTCGCGATTCGGTGCTGGAGATCTCCGGCAATCTGGACGATTCCATCGGCGGCCCCTCGCAGGAACTGACGCCGGACTACAAACGGCGCACGCTGTACGGCAAAGTCAGCCGGTACAAGCTGGATTCCTATCTGCAGCTGTTCGATTTTCCGCCGCCCAACATCAGCGCGGAAAAGCGCTTCACGACCACGGTGCCGCTGCAGCGGCTGTTCCTGATGAACAGCGATTTCATGCAGATCGAGGCGGAAGAGCTGGTGAAGCGCGTGGCCACGGAGCCGAATAACCGGGCGCGGGTGAAGAAGATGTACAACATCGCGTACGGGCGGGATCCGAACGAGCAGGAGATTCAGATCGCTCTCGATTATCTGCACACCGAGCCGATGAAAGAGTATCTGGAAAACAAGAACAAGGCGAAGGAAAAGGACAAGCCGGAAGCTCCGAAGCCGGGCGCTGACGATGCCGGCAAGACCATCAGCGCGGCCGCCAAGCCTGCGCCCGGCGCGATGCCGGAGATGCCCGCGGAGCCTGTCGCCGCGGCAGCGGACGCCGCGCCTGCCGCGGATCCGAATGCCGGAATGGGCATGGGGATGATGGGCGGCATGGGTGGAATGGCGGGTGGCGGTTTCGGGATGGGCGGTGGCGGACGCGGGCGCGGTGGCGCCAGACCGGTCGAGGTGAAGTATGAACCGACCGCGTGGGGACGTTACGCGAAGGTGCTGCTGAGCTCGACGGAATTCATTTTCATTAATTAGTGGATCGCATGCTGAATCATAAGTCACGAAATCCGGTTACCCGAAGAGAAGCCCTGCGTCGCGTAGGCAATGGTTTTGGAATGATGGCGTTCGCGTCCACGCTGCAGTCGTCGATGGCGCGGGCGGGAATCGGCACGGGCGAGACGGGGCTGGGGGTTGCGAAGCTCGATTATCCGCAGAAGGTGAAGCGGGTGATCTTCCTGTTCATGAACGGGGGGTTATCGACGATCGACGCGTTCGATCCGAAGCCGGCGCTGGCGAAGTACGACGGGCAGCCGATGCCGGGCGGGTCGGTGGCGACGGAGCGGAAGACCGGGGAACTGATGAAGTCGCCGTTCGCCTTCAAGAAGTACGGGCACAGCGGCATGGACGTGAGCGAGTTGTGGCCGCATCTTTCGGGCGTGGTGGACGATATCTGCTGGGTGCGCAGCGTGTATACGGAGATTCCGAATCACGAGCCTTCCTGCCTGATGATGAACACCGGCGCGAACCAGGCGGGCCGGCCTTCAGTGGGCGCGTGGCTGACTTACGGGCTGGGCACGGAGAATCAGAATCTGCCCGGGTATGTGGTGTTGTGTCCGGATATTCCGACGACGGTGGGACCGCCCTTGTGGAGCAACGGATTCCTGCCGGCCATCAACCAGGGCACGTTTATCTCGAACAAAGTGGCGACAGCGGGCGCGGGCGGGATGGACGGCATGGACGGGGAGCTGACTCCCGAAGAGATGCCGGCGGCGAAGGACAAAGACGGCAAAGAGATTCCGAAGAAGATTGTCGTCGAGAAGAACTTCGATCCGAAAAAGATTCTGAATTTCGTGAATAATCCGAAGTTTTCGCTGCTGGAGCAGCGGCGTGAACTGGATCTGCTGCAGAAGCTGGAGAAGATGCGGGCGGCGGAAGCGGATCCGCAGATGGAAGCGGTGATCAAGTCGATGGAGATCGGCTTCCGGATGCAGACCGAAGCGCCGGATGTGTTCGATATCCGGAAAGAGAGCCAGGCGACGCTCGATCTTTATGGACCCGGCGACGTGGCGCGAGGGGCACTGACGGCGGTGCGGCTGGCGGAGAAGGGGGTGCGCATGGTGCAGCTCTATTACGCCAAGGGCGACCCGTGGGACGCGCATGCGGACATTTTCGCGCATAAGATCAACGCGAAGAATTCCGATCAGGCGTTCGCGGCGGTGATCAAGGATCTGAAGCAGCGCGGGATGTGGGACGACACGCTGGTGGTTTGCGGGTCGGAGTTCGGCCGGACGCCGGTGCGCGAAGTGGGCGGGATGGGCAGCGGCGTGAAGCGCGGCAGGGACCACAATCCGTTCGGGTTCACGATGTGGCTGGCGGGCGGCGCGGTAAAGGGCGGCACGATTTACGGCGCCACGGATGACTTCGGCTTCAAGGCCGTGGAGAAGCCGGTGCACGTGCACGATATCCACGCGACGATTTTGTACCTGATGGGCGTGGACCACAAGAAGCTGACGTACCGGTACAGCGGGCGGGATTTCCGGCTGACGGATGTCGCCGGGAATGTGCTGCACGATCTGATCGCTTAAAGAACTTTGTCTAAACCGGAAGCGGCAGAACGGAGCGGATCCGTCCTGCCGTGTCCGGGACTCCTACCTGCGGCGGCGCAATAACATAGCGCTCAGAGCGGCTCCGGCCAAAAGCACGGTTGCCGGTTCGGGCGTCGGTACCAGAAAGCCACGAATCTCCCCGGAAGGGAAGGCGGAGGTGTGGATGTTCAGGTATGTATCGCCTGCCGCGATTCCCGCCAGGAAAGTACTCTCCGCAGCGCTCACGCTTGCGCCCGATGCGGTGACGAAGGACGTGTTGTAAGTGGACGCGAGCGTCAGATCGAAGGTCTGGTCATAGACGCCGGTGGTGACTCCGAGGGGAAAGCCGGGGAAGGTGGGCGTTTGCGTGGCGACGGCGGCGGTTCCCGCAAACGGAGTCATGGTGCAGCAGTGAATATGGGAGGCCGTGGTGGGCGAGGTGAGGCCGGAGAACTGTACGGCAACCTCCATCATGTTGGTTGTCGTGTTGATCGTGATCACCCCTCTGCCGGTTCCGGGTGAGGTGTTCGCGGGACTCTCATTGGGTCCACTCAGAATCGCTATGTAGGTCAGGGTGGCCGCGGAGGCGACCGATGGGACCAACAAAGCGGAAGTCAGCAGCATGGTCAATACTTTCATGTTCCTCAGTATCCTTGGCAGCGCCGGAGTAGAAAGAGGTCGGTACTGCCCCAGCAATCTATCACAATCCAAGATCGGGGTAATAAGAAGTGGTAATTAAATGATGTAAGTTGGTGTGGCGTGTCACAGTTTCTGTGGTGATAACAGATTTGCCTTTCCGGGTAAGTACCGATTCTGACCGGATATATGCCTTACTGCTCTTAAACGCACTCCGTTGACCCCTGGCGGCGAACTGTCGGATGCTGGCTGCAGAGCGCATCCGCAGCGAAAAAGGATAGCGGCTTTTGGGTTTAATCAAACGGAGGCGAGATGAAACAAATACTTTCCATGACTATGCTGGCGGCCGCATTGATGCTGCCTGCCGCGCGGGCCGATACGATCAGCGCCGCGAATTGTGCCGCGAATCCGTGTCCCACGATTGTTCTGACCGTGGGCGGGAACATAATCAGTCCGGTGGTAACGGTGACGCCGGTGAGTTCCAGTATGTACAGTCTGAACTGGAACGCGGGGGGCGCGAACGGGTACCAGTTTTCGGGCACCGTCAATGCGGATACCGATCCTCAGGTGAGTTACGGAATCACCTTCGCGAATACGTCGAACACTGCCCAGGATTTTACAGCGACGGTCATGGCGCCTTTTACTGGCGGACCTTATACGGTGGCTTTCAGCACTTACTCGGGCTCGGTCACGGATAATGGCGACGGCATGGTGTCGGTTACGCCGAGCGCGGGGTTGACGGCCATTCACAATCCGGACGCAACGGGTGTCGGGAGTTTCGGGGCTATTGTGGGCGGTTGCTCCGGCGCCGTTGCGCCGCATTCGTCCACGGCGTGTGGTCAGGAAAATATGCTGAATCTCGCGGTGCTGTCGGCGGCCAACGGCGTGATCAATATCAGCATTGGCGCACGAGTGAGCGCGGGCGATATCTTCACGCTGAACGGCACCGCCGGTCTGGACAACACGCCGGAGCCGGCGACCTATGGCTTGCTGGCGGGCGGGTTGTGCTTTGCCGGGCTGTTCCGCCGGCGCCGGAAGTAAGCAGTCTCGCTCTCGCGGTCTTCAAGGGTGGGTGTTGCCGGACGATGTTCCGGTGACGCCCACCCGTTTTGCGTTTTGGAGAGGGTCGCGCGGGGGGATAATCCTGGTATGTCCATAAGACCTGTCCGGAAACTGATTCAGGCTAAGCCGACCCGAGAGGGAGCGGGCGTTCATCTGCGCCGCGCCTTTGGATTTGGCAACACTTCGGATTTCGATCCGTTTTTGCTGCTCGACGACTTCCGCAACGACGTGCCGGACGATTATCTGGCCGGCTTCCCGTGGCATCCGCATCGCGGTATCGAAACCATTACTTATGTTCTGGCGGGCACGGTGGAGCACGGGGACAGCATGGGGAACCGGGGCGCGATTGCCGCCGGCGACGTGCAGTGGATGACGGCGGGGCGGGGAATCATCCATCAGGAGATGCCGAAGGGCGATGCCGAGGGGCGGATGCACGGGTTCCAGCTTTGGGCGAACCTGCCGGCGGCCCTGAAGATGACGGCACCGCGGTATCAGGAAGTGAAGGCGGCGGAGATTCCGCTGGTGACGGAGGATGACGGGACGGCGGTGCGGCTGGTCTGCGGGAGCTTCTGGGGTAAGAAGGGGCCGGTGGACGGGATTGCGGCGGATCCGATCTATATCGATGTCTCGGTGCCTCCGGGGCGGCGGCGGACGCTGCCGGTGGAGACGACGCGGAATGCGTTTGCGTATGTGTTTGCGGGGAGCGGGAAGTTCTGCAATGCGTCGGAACCGCTGGCGGTGCCGACCGAGGGGGTGAAGTGGTCGGAAAAGAGTCCGCCGGCGGAGGCGGGCAACCGGTCGCTGGTGCTGTTCGATCGGGGGGACGAGGTGACGGTGCAGGCGGGGGAAGACGGCATTCGGTTCCTGCTGGTGAGCGGCAAGCCGCTGGAGGAGCCGGTGGCGTGGTACGGGCCGATCGTGATGAACACGCAGGAAGAGTTGCGGGAGGCGTTCACGGAACTCGACAAGGGCACGTTTCTGAAGGGTTAGCCGGAATGCGCGAATCCGGCGGGAACTTTCCCGCGCCGGGGGGCAATACGAGATGAACGCGCGCATGAACAGGCCCGATGAGGAACTATATCGGCTGATGAAGAAGGGCGATAGTTCCGCATTCGCCGAACTTTACGACCGGCGGGAAGGTGGACTGTTTCGCTATGCGCTGCATATGACGGGCAGCGCGGCGGCGGCGGAAGAGATTGCACACGACGTGTTCCTGCAGCTGATGTCGGCGACCTGCCGGTTCGATGAAGGGCGGGGTTCTCTGGAAGGCTGGATGTTCGGGGTGGCGCGGAATCTGGTGCGCGCGCTGCGCCGCAAGGGGCCGGTGGAAGAGCCGGTGGATCAGGCGTGCGAGCACGACATCCTGGGCGAACTGATCGACGGCGAGAAGGTGCGGGCGCTGCGCGGGGCGATTCAGGAACTGCCGGAACCCTATCGGGACGCGGTGGTGCTGTGCGATATCGAAGAGCGGAATTACGACGAGGCGGCGCGGCTGATGGGTTGTCCGGTGGGCACGGTGCGGTCGCGGCTGCACCGGGCGCGGGCGCTACTGGCGGGCAAGCTGAAGCGGTTGCGTCCCGCGGGGCGAACGCTGCAGGTGGTGGTCGGTTAAGTCCGGGGATTTGAAACTGATGAACTGTGAAGCTGCCAGTACGAAGATCGTCGAAACCTGCCGCCGGCGGGCGCGCCCGGATGCGGCGACGCGCGCTCATCTGGACGGGTGTCCGGCGTGCGAGGAGCGGTGGCGCGAGCAGGAAGAACTTTCCGGAGCGCTGCGCGTGGTGCGGCTGCGGTCGGCGGGAGAGCGCGCGCCGGAGGCGCTGCGGGGCACGCTGCTGCGGGAGTTCGAGGCGCGGAAGGCAGGCGGGGGGCGGCAGGGTTTTGGCCGCAGATGGCTGTGGAGCGTGGCGGCCGCGGCGATTTTCGTGGTGGCGGCTTTGGTGATTCCGGATCTGGCGAAGAAGCCGGCGCCGGTTGCCGCGGAGGTGGCCTATGAAGACGCCGATCCGCGGGAAGAAGGGTTTATCGAGGTGCCGTTCGCGCCGCCTCTGGCCGAGGGCGAGACGGTCCGGGTAGTCCATACCGAACTGCGGCCGGCCGAACTGGCGAGCATGGGGGTGAATGTGGATCCCTCCTGGACGACGGAGTTGCCGGCGGATGTGCTGGTCGGGCAGGACGGATTCCCGAGGGCCGTGCGGGTATCGGATGAGAGTTCGGCCGAGAGTTCGTCCGACAGTGGCAGTTAAAGTTTTCCGAACGGAGGTTTTGCAATGAAAAAGTCAGTGGTGTTTTTCGCGCTGTTGCCGGGGTTAATGGCGCAGGGGCCGCGAGGCGGCGGCGGATTCGGGCCGATGGCCGGACGGGGTCCGGGGATGTTCGGCGGCCCGCAGGCTTACGTGACGGGCGCGCCGTATTCCGGAGTGGAAGTGGTGCAGAGCCAGGAAGTGCTGGCGGATGGCAATACCATCACCACCAAACACCAGAGGAGCGTATCCCGGGACGGCCAGGGGCGGTTGCGAACGGAGGAGACGGTGACTCCGCCGGCCGGATCCGGAAAGCAGGCGTACACGCTGGTGACGATTCTGGATTACGTGGGCGGGAACCGGTATCTGCTGGATTCGTCCACGATGACGGCGTACCAGAGTCCGCTCCACACCCCGAAGCAGGGCGGCGGCAATGGCGGGGCGATCGGGCGGCGTCCGCCGGGTGGGCGAGCCGGGGCAGCCGGGACGGCGAACTCTCCGCAGGTGGCGCGGAATGTGCTGGCGGCGCAGTCGGTCAACGGCCTGATGGCGACCGGGACGCAGCATGTAGAGACGATTCCGGCGGGGTCGATCGGGAATGAGCGGCCGATTCAGGTGTCGCGGACGGTGTGGATTTCGAACGACCTGAAGGTGCCGGTGCAGATCCGGAGTTCGGATCCGCGATTCGGGACGACGACGATGGAACTGACGAATGTGGTGCAGTCGGAGCCGAGCCCGTCGCTGTTCATGGTGCCGGCGGGGTATACGGTGCAGTCGGGCGGGCGGGGATTCGGCGGGCCGGGCGGGCCTGGTGGTCCGGGCGGCGGGCAGCGGCCGCAGGATCGCGGACCGCGTCCCCGTCAACAGTAACCGGTCACTGCAATTCGGGCAATTCGGGGCAATTTGGAACCGCTGCCGGACGAGGGTTGTCCGGCAGCGGTTTTTTCTTTTCAGCGGCGGCGTTCGCGCTTTTCCCAGCCGGGCGTGAACAGGGGAAGGTAGTTTTCCTGCTGGTATGGATACTTCTCGATTTCCTCGATGACGATATCGAGGCCGAGACCGGGCCTTTCGGAGAGTTCGATATAGCCGTTGACCACTTCGACCGGGTTGGTGACGATCTTCTTTTCCCAGGGCTCGTTAAAGTCGTCGAAGATTTCGTGGATCAGGAAGTTGGGGAGTGACGCGTTCAGCTGGGCGCAGGCGGCGGAGCAGATGGGGCCCTGGGCGCTGTGGGGCGCGATGGAGCCGTAGTGGGCGTCCACCATGTCGGCGATCTTGCGGGTGGCGAAGATGCCGCCGAGGTTGAGGGGTTCGGGCTGCAGGATGCTGACCACATCGTGCTTGAGCAGGTCGGCGAACTGGTACTTGGACGACAGGCTTTCGCCGGTGGCGACGGGCACGGGGCTGCGGCGGGCAACTTCGACCATGGCGCCGATGTTGGAGTGGTGCACGGGTTCCTCGAACCACATGGGGCGGAACTCGTACATCTTTTCGGAGATCTGGATGGCGGTGGCGACGTCGAAGCGGCAGTGGCCTTCGATGAGGAGGTCGACGTTGGGGCCGACGGTGGAGCGGACGGCGCGGACAATGTCGAGCGAGAGATCGAAATCGTAGCGGGACATCTGGCGCCAGGCGTTGCCGAAGGGGTCGAACTTCATGGCGGTGTAGCCCTTCGCCACGACTTTCTTCGCGTTTTCGGCGAAGTTTTCGGGGGTGCGGGGGCCGCGGTACCAGCCGTTGGCGTAGGCGCGAAGCTTCTCGTGGCAGCGGCCACCCATCAGATTGTAGATGGGCTGGTTGCAGGCCTTGCCGATGATGTCCCAGAGGGCGATTTCGATGGCGGAGACGGCGCACATGTGCACCTGGCCGCCTTCGGTGTAGACGTCACGGATGAGGCGCTGGGAGATGGTCTCGACCTGAAAGGGGTCCATGCCGAGGACGAACGGGGTGAGTTCGCGGATGGCGGCCTGAACGGTTTTGGCGAAGTAGTTGATGGTGCCTTCGCCGATGCCGTGGATGCCCTCGTCGGTGGAGACTTTCGCGAAGAGCCAGTTTTTCCAGGGGTTGCCGACGATGTAGGTGTCGATAGCGGTAATGCGCATGAACCCACTAGTTTAGCGGTGCGCTTACCAGAGTTGCCACTGACCGAGGACGAGGACGTTGACGGCGAGCAGGGCGTTGGCGACTCCGTGGGCGGCCACCGCGTCGCCGAGGCGGCCTTTGGCGCGCAGCAGGAGGGCGAAGACCAGGCCGGCGAGGAAGCCGGCGGGCCAGAAGCCGCCGTGGAGCAGGCCGAAGGCGAGGGAGGAGCCAAGGAGGGCTGGCCACGACGGCTGCGTGAAGGGGACGGACTCGAAATCGGCGCGCGTGAGACGGCGCAGCAGGAAGCCGCGGAAGGCCAGTTCTTCGGCGATGGGGACGGTCAGAGTGGCGGCTATGACGCGGAAGGCGATCCAGAGGGTTCGCGCGGCGGGGCTTGCGGCGGCGAGGGCCGGAGGCATGGAGGCGTTCCCGTGGGACAACAGGCGGTCCATGGCAAGCCAGAGCAGATAGATGGCGATGCCGGCGAGTGCCGCGGGCCAGCCGAAGCGCCAGTCGAGTTCCGCGTATTTGCGGCGGAAATGCCGGAGGGCCAGAAGGGCGGCGGCGAAGCGGAGGGGGTAGAGCCATTCGAAGTTGCTGGAAGCGGCGGTGGAGAGCATGCCTGCGGCGAGAATGGCGACGAAGGGCCACAGCCAGGGGTCGGCGGCCGAGGCCGAAACCGACGCCGAAACCGAAACCGAAGCGGGGGCGGCGGCGGCGGGCGCGGCGGACGAGAACTGGGCGATTCGCCGGGCGAGCAAGGGGAAGGCAAGGGCGAGCGAGACGAAGATGATCCAGCCGGACTGGGAGTGGAACCCGCCGACGGCGACGGCTTCCGCGCCGGCGTTGCCGAGAAGAATCAGGGAGGCTATCCGCAGGGAGTTGCAGAAAAAGACGGCGATGGCGCCCGCGGGGAGCAGGAGCAAAGCCTGGGGAAAGCGGAACTCTTTGCGGAACAGCATCAGCCAGGTGGCGCCAAAAGCGAGCATCAGGCCGATGCCTTCGAAGCCGGAACACTCCGGAGCGATTTCGACGTTGAAGCGAGCGGTGCCGAGGGTGGCGGTGGCCGGATTCGAAATGAAGCTCGGGAGGAGCGGCTTCACCAGCACGGAAACGATGGTGAAAGTGAGGCTGGTGAGGGGGCGCCAAAGGGAGCGGAGGCTGTTGCCGGAGAGACAGGCGGCGAGCACGGTCCCGAGCGCATAAAGGGAGAGCAGGGTGGTGCCGCGGAACAGATTCCGCCAGAAATCCGGAGAGAAGAAGGCGAGAGCGGCGGCAGCGATTCCGGTGAGGCCAAGCAGGGCCCAGAGCAGGAAGGCCGGGGTTGCGGGGAGGGCGGTGACCTGGCGCGAGTAGAGGGCGGCGGAGAGAGCCACGAAGCCACTCATCGCGGCGAGGTGGACGAGGAAGGCGGGGCGGTGAAACGGCAGCGAGGGGGGAAGGAAGCCGACGCGGTTTTTTCTCCATGCAAGCACCGAGAAGAGGGCGAGGAAGCCGACGACCGATTTCAGGATCCAGGAACCCCATGTGGCGACAAAAGCTGCGGCCCCGCTCCGACCCGCAAGGGAAGCGTCGTCGAGCCAAACGGAAAGCACGGAAAGTTCCGCGCAGAAAAGAACGACCAGCAGAACGGCGCGGCGGATGAATAAGGCGGGATTGGTACGGGAGAGGGGAGAGGCTGTCAAGGGAGGGGAAACCGGAGCAGCCGCCGCGGGGCATGGCTGCCACTCCGGTCAGTGGTTATTTTTTGCGGCGACCGCGAATCATGACGGCAGCTGCCGCGAGCAGGGCGAGGGCGCTGCCACCGGAAGCCGGATCGATTTCCGGTACCGAAGCGAGGAGCGAAACGGAGGTGCCAATGGCAAGAAGAGCGACGACTGCGAGTTTGTTCATCATTGTTCCTTTGGTGGCCAGAGGGCCATTTCAGACAAGGATAATCTCGCCAGAGGATGGTGTCAATAATTACTATTGTTTGGTGTCCGGAATGGAGCCCGCCGCAGGGTTGGCTTCCATTCCGGGGTTCCGGTTATTTCCTGCGCCGAGCGCGGATCATGACGGCTGCCGCAGCCAGCAGGGCGAGGGCGCTTCCACCGGAGGCCGGATCGATCTCCGGCACCGGAACTGCCAGCAGCGACACGGAGGAACCGATAACAAGAAGGGCGAGTACGCTGAGTTTGTTCATATTTCTCCTTTGAAGGCACAAGGCCGTTCCGAAAGAATATTATGCCCTCAGAGTTGTGTCAAGAATTACGTTTACCGGATTGTTGATTTCCGGATTCGTCGGCGGAACGGGTCGAGGCGGAACTACGTTCCGGGGAGTTCGGACGAGAAGTGGTTTGCGGCTTCATTTCCATACCGGTCCAGGGCAACTTTCTCAGGCGACTGCGGATGATGGTGGCGGCGGCCGCGAGAAGTGAGGGCGCGCTGCCGTCCGTCGCCGCATCGATCTCCGGAGCCACAGGCGCGGGGAAAGCGAGCCATGACGTGCCCAGCTCTGTGTCAATTTTCACTCCCGAAAATTTTAACTGGAGGCGTGGCGGGTATACCTTTGACAGTGTGAACGGGAACAGAATGAACAGGCTGATTGTTTTCGGGGCGCTTGCCCTGCTCGCCGGAGCGCAGACGAGAGATCTGTCGGGGACCTGGGTGGCGAAGACCAGCAACCCGATGATGGGCGAGATGGAAATCGTTTATGAGCTGAAGGTGGACGCGAACGGGAAGATCACGGGCACGCAGAGGATGCCGTTCGGGGATTCGCCGATCGTGGATGGCAGGATTACGGGCGATCAGGTCGAGATGACGGTGGAGACGGAGAGTTTCGGGACGATCTCAAGGGCCACGGCAAGGGCGACGATTGTGGGCGACGAACTGCAGATTACGCCTGCGATGCCGGCCGGGGGCGGACGCGGCAGGGGTGGTCCGGGCGCCGCACCTGGCGGTGCTCCGATGGGCGCCGGACCTGGCGGTGCGCCGATGGGCGCCGGACCTGGCGGTGCTCCGATGGGCGCCGGACCTGGCGGTCCGGGTGGCGGTCGGGGGCGCGGCATGATGGCGGGGCCGTTTATTGCGAAACGCGGGGTTCCGACCCCCACCTATCGCGCGGCGACGGTGGATTACAGCAAGCTGCCGAAGCTGGAACTGCCGGCGCTGCAGGCGCTGCCGCCGAACGGGTTAGCGAAGACGCCGCCGATGGGCTGGAACAGCTGGAACAAGTTCCACACGAAGATCGACGACAAAACGGTTCGGGAGATCGCGGATGCGCTGGTGTCGAGCGGGATGCGCGACGCCGGGTACGTCTTTATCAATATCGACGACGGCTGGCAGTGGAAGCGCGGAGACGACGGCAAACTGCTGCCGAATCCGAACTTTCCCGATATGAATGCGCTGGCGGCTTATGTTCACGGGAAAGGGCTGAAGATCGGGATCTACTCGTCACCGGGGCCGACGACGTGCGGCGGGTACACGGGCAGCTACGGGCATGAGGAGCAGGACGCAAAGACCTGGACCGACTGGGGTATCGACTACCTGAAATACGACTGGTGCAGCGCGTCGCGGGTGTGGAAAGACGAGGATATGCGAGCCGTGTACCAGCGCATGGGCGAGGCGCTGCGGAAGGCGGGGAACCGGATGGTGTTCAGTCTCTGCCAGTACGGGCGGGACAACGCGGGCGAGTGGGGGAGTCTGGTGGGCGGCAATCTGTGGCGGACGACGGGGGATATCCGGGATACGTGGCAGTCGATGGAGCAGATTGGTTTTGCGCAGAGCGATCTGGCGAAGTTTACGCGGCCGGGCTGGTGGCCGGATCCGGACATGCTGGAGGTGGGTAACGGCGGCATGTCGGCGGTGGAGTACCGGACGCATCTGAGTTTGTGGGCGATGATCGGGGCGCCGCTGATGGCGGGGAACGATCTGCGGAGTATGACGCCGGAGATTCGCGACATTCTGACGAATCGGGAAGTGATCGCGGTGGACCAGGACAGGTTGGGCAAGGGCGGCTGGCGGATCGCGAAAGAAGGGGAGACGGAGGTCTGGGCGCGGCCTCTGGACAAGGGCTATACGGCGGTCGCGCTGTTCAACCGGGGGGACCGGGAAGCGGAGGTTGCGGTGAAGTGGGCGGACGCGCAGGTGAAGGGCAAGCCGCAGGTGCGGGATTTGTGGTCGCATGCGGACCTGGGGAAGCAGGCGGAGGGTTTCCGGGCAAAGGTGGCGCCGCACGGGGTGGTGATGGTGCGGGTGGGGCACTAAATGCGCTGCTGATATAATCTCCGCGCAGAGACTAATTCTTTATGTCAAACGAAACTACCCGCAGATTTTTTATCGGCGCCGCGAGCGCGGCGGCGGCCTCACGCGTCTGGGGCGCGAACGATCGGGTGAACGTTGCCATCGTCGGGATCGGCGGGCGCGGCACGAACCATCTGAATGTGTACTCGAAGCTGCCGGGCGCGAGAGTTGCCGCGTTGTGCGACGTCAACCAGGCGGCGCGGGAAGTGGCGCAGACCACGCTGGTGAAGAACACGGGTGAGAAGGCAAAAGAGTTCGAGGACATGCGCGAGACGTTCGCGGACAAGGGCGTGGACGCGGTCTCGATCGCGACGCCGAACCACTGGCACGCGCTGGCCACGATCTGGGCCTGTCAGGCGGGCAAGGACGTGTATTGCGAAAAGCCGGCCTGCTACAACATCCACGAAGGCCAGATGATGATGAAAGTGGCGGCGGAGACGAAGCGGATGGTGCAGGTGGGATCGCAGCACCGCAGCACGCCGTTCAAGATGAAGGGCATTGCGGCGCTGCAGGGCGGCATTATCGGCAAGGTGTATGAAGCGAAGGGCCTGTGCTACAAGCGGCGCGTGTCGATCGGGCACAAGGCCGACCTGGCGGCGCCGCCGGCGGGCGTGAACTGGGATCTGTTTCTGGGACCGGCTCCGATGCGTCCCTTTAATGAACTGCGGTTCAAGTACAACTGGCACTGGTTCTGGGACACGGGGAACGGGGATATCGGCAACCAGGGCGTCCATGAAATGGGCATCGCCCGCTGGGGCCTGGGAGATCCGGAGTGGCCGAAGACGGCGATCGCGTTCGGCGGGAAGTTCGGGCCGGAGGACGATCAGGAGACGCCGAACACGCTGACGGCGAACTTCGATTTCGGCGGTTCGCAGATGGTGTTCGAGGTGCGCGGTCTGCTGACGGGCGGGGAAGGCATGCCGCCGGCGCCGCGGGCGGCCGGGCTGAACGCACCGGCGATCAATGTGGATCCCGCGTCGCGCCGGCCGGCGCTGAACGTGGCGGTGGGCAATCTCTTCTACGGAACGGAAGGCTGGATGTCGATGAACGACGCCGGCTATCAGGTTTACAAGGGCGAGAGCAGCGAACTGATCGAGGAAGGGAAATCCGAGAAGGGTCAGGACACGACCCGGCTGCACATGGAGAATTTCCTCGACGCAGTGCGGTCGCGGAAGTACAGCGATCTGCACGACGGCATCAACAATGCGTTCCTGAGCGCGTCGATGTGTCATCTGGCGAATATCAGTTACCGGACGGGGCACAAGCTGACGCTGGAGGCGGGTCCGAAGTTCACGGGCGATCCGGCGGCGAACCGGTTGCTGACGCGCGATGCGTACCGGAAGGGTTACGTCGTTTAGGGCGACGCCGTTTTAGAGCCCGGTGGGCGCATTGAGCGCCCCCGAAACCGGAGAAACCGTTTGCCGGCGCGCGCGGCCTGGATTGTCCAGGCCGCGCCCTGGAATCGGCGGCGGAATTCGGCGGAACGAAGCACGAAACGTCGATTTTCGCAACATTCTCTTTTACTTTCAGTGGGTTAACATGATAACCTGATTGTTTATCATGCGTACAGTTGACCTGATCCTGCGGAAACGCGGGGGCGAAGAGCTCAGTGTGGAAGAACTCCAGTACCTTGTGACAGGGTACACTTCCGGCGATATCCCGGATTATCAGATGTCCGCTTTCCTGATGGCCACGTATTTCAATGGCATGACGGACCGGGAACTGAGCGCCCTGACGGAAAGCATGATGCAGTCGGGGGAAGTGCTGACTCTCTCCGATATTCCGGGCGTCAAAGTCGACAAGCACTCGACGGGCGGCGTGGGCGACAAGACCAGCCTGATCTGCGCGCCGATTGCGGCGGCGGCGGGCGTGCCGGTGCCGATGATCTCGGGACGCGGCCTGGGGCATACCGGCGGGACGCTCGACAAACTGGAATCGATTCCGGGCTTTCGGACCGATCTCACCGTGGAGCAGTTTCGCGCGCAGTTGCTGGAACTGGGACTGTGCTTCATCGGCCAGAGTGAAGAGATTTCGCCGGCCGACAAACGCCTGTACGCACTGCGCGACGTGACGGGCACGGTGGAATCGATTCCGCTGATTGCTTCCTCGATCATGTCGAAGAAGATGGCGGAAGGAATCGACGCGCTGGTGCTGGATGTGAAGGTCGGCAACGGCGCCTTCATGAAGAAGCAGGTGGATGCGCGGCGCCTGGCGCAGGCGATGGTGGGAATCGGACGGCGGCTCGACAAGCGGGTGCAGGCGCTGATCACCGACATGAACCAGCCGCTCGGTTATGCGATCGGCAACGCGCTCGAAGTGATGGAAGTTTCGCAGACGCTGCAGAAGGCCGGTCCGGCGGATCTGACCCGGCTGAGTCTGGAACTGGCGGCGCGCATGATTTATCTGGGCAAGATTACGCCGACGCTGGACGAAGCGCGCAAACTGGCCGAAGACAAGCTGATGGACGGTTCCGCTTACCGCAAGTTCAAGCAGGTGGTGCAGGCGCAGGGCGGCAATCCGCAGGCGCTGGACCGCTTCGAACTGCTGCCGAACGCATCGGGCATGCGCGAGATCCTTTCGCCTCGCGCCGGGTTCGTGAGCGCCATCATGGCCGAAGACATCGGCCGGGCGTCGCAGATGATGGGCGCGGGACGGGCACGGAAAGAAGATGTGATCGACCCGGCGGTGGGCGTGATTCTGGAAGTCAAAGTCGGCGAAAAGGTGGAAGCGGGTTCGGTGCTTTGCCGCTTGTACTACACGGCGGAAGAGAATCTGGACGAAGCGGCCGATCTGATCGAGGACGCGTTCCGTATTTCCGGCGCACGGCCGGAAGAGCGGGAACTGATCCTCGAGGTCGTCGGCTGATCGATGAGCCGGTTCACCGGGCTACTCGGGATCGCGGCAATTCTTCTTTTATCCTGGCTGTTGTCGCACCATCGGCGGCAGATTAAGCTTCGCGTCGTGCTCTGGGGCATGGGCCTGCAGTTCGGATTTGCGCTGCTGGTGCTGAAGACCAGAGCGGGCGACGTGTTCCAGTCCGCCAGCGTGGCCGTGACGGCCATGCTGGGGTATGCGGAAAACGGCAGCGCGTTTCTGTTTGGAGACACGCTGGGCCGGTCGAGCGGTTCGATGGGCGTGATCTTCGCCTTTCAGGTGCTGCCGATCATCATCTTCATCGCTTCGTTCTTTTCCATCCTTTACTACCTTGGCGTGATGCAGGTGATCGTGAAGGCTTTCGCGATTGTGATGCAGAAGATCATGGGCGCGAGCGGGGCGGAATCGCTGAACGTCGCGGCCAGTATTTTCATGGGGCAGACCGAGGCTCCGCTGACGATTCGGCCGTTTCTGGCGGGACTCACGCAATCCGAACTTTTCACGATTATGGTCAGCGGCATGGCGCATGTTTCGGGCGCGGTGATGGCGGCTTACGTGAAGTTCGCGCATGTGGAGATTCAGCACCTGCTGACCGCGGTGATTATGACCGCGCCGGCGACCATCATGCTGGCCAAGATTCTGGAGCCCGAGGTGGGGCATCCGGTGACGGCGGGCAAGGTGGAAGTGAAGCTGGAAAACCATGCGGTCAACGTGATCGACGCGGCGGCGCAGGGTGCCGGCGACGGGTTGCAGCTAAGTCTGAATATCGGGGCCATGCTGATTGCGTTTCTGGCGCTGATTGCACTGCTGAACGGGGCGTTCGGCTGGGCGCACGGACATGTGGCGTTCATTCCGGCGTCGATGGAACAACTGTTCGGGATGGTTTTCGCGCCGATTGCGTGGCTGCTGGGCGTTTCGTGGAAGGACTGCGCGGCGATCGGGCAGTTGCTGGGCGAGCGGCTGGTGACGAACGAGTTCATCGCGTTCATCGATCTGGGGAAGATTAAATCGCAGCTGGATTTTAAGTCGTTCACGATTGCGACTTACGCGCTGTGCGGGTTTGCGAATTTCAGCTCGATCGCGATTCAGGTGGGCGGCATCGGGGCACTGGTTCCGGAACGGAAGTCGGATCTGGCGCGGCTGGGGATGCGGGCGGTGCTGGCGGGCACGATGGCGAATTTCATGTCGGCCTGCATTGCCGGGATGCTGCTGTAGATCCTGATTTGATTTATGCCGACTGCTGTTGAACTGATTGCCTCGCGGACTTCGCTGCGGCCGCGCGTGGGCGTGGTGCTGGGGAGCGGACTGGGTGCGTTCGCCGATACCCTGGACGACCGGGTTGTGATTCCTTACGGGGAGATTCCGGACTGGCCGCAATCGACGGCGATCGGACATGCCGGGAAGCTGGCGATCGGCAAGGTGGAGGGTGTGACGGTGGCGGCGCTGGCGGGCCGCGCGCACCTTTACGAGGGCTACACGGCGAAGCAGGCGGCGTTCGGGATCCGGACGCTGCGGGGGCTGGGCGTGGAGTCGCTGGTGCTGACGAACGCGGCGGGGGGGATCCGGGCGGAGTGGAAGCCGGGGACTTTGGTGCTGCTTTCGGACCACATCAATCTGCTGGGGCAGAATCCGTTGTCGGGGGCGAACGACGAATCGCTGGGGCCGCGGTTTCCGGACATGAGCGAGGCGTACTCGCGGGTGTTCCGGCAGGCGGCGCGCGAAGCGGGGGCCTCGCTGGGCGTGGAACTGCCGGAGGGCGTTTACGCGGCGGTGCCGGGGCCGAGTTACGAGACACCCGCGGAGATCCGGTATTTGCGGGCGATCGGGGCGGATCTTGTCGGGATGTCGACGGTGCCCGAGACGATCGCGGCGAATCACATGGGGATGCGGGTGCTGGGGATTTCCTGCGTGACGAATCATGCGGCGGGCGTGATCGAGCAAAAGCTGGACCATCGCGAGGTGCTGGACGTGGGCGAGCGGATGAAGGGAACTCTCATCGAGTTGCTGCGGCGGACGATTCCGCGACTGGTATGAGCGATTCGCTTGTCCTCGCGGCGACGCAGGCGCGGGAGAATGCGCATGCGCCGTTCTCGAAGTTTCGGGTGGGCGCGGCGGTGGAAGACGAGACGGGGCGGATCCATACCGGGTGCAATGTCGAGAATGCCACTTACGGGCTGACGGTTTGCGCGGAACGGGTGGCGATTTTCAAG
Source organism: uncultured Acidobacteriia bacterium (assembly GCA_903851195.1). Taxonomy (GTDB): domain Bacteria; phylum Acidobacteriota; class Terriglobia; order Bryobacterales; family Bryobacteraceae; genus BOG-234. The sequence continues at coordinate 217,514 of CAINNJ010000008.1, read as the reverse complement.
GCTATTTCGGAAGGCGCGCGGCGGTTCACGCGGGTGGCGGTGGTGGCGGATACCGGGACGCTGACGCCTCCTTGCGGGGCGTGCCGGCAGATTCTGTGGGAGTTTTGCGGGGATGTCGAGGTGGTAATGGCGAATCTGCAGGGTAAGACGGAGTCCGTGCGGCTGGGGAGTCTGTTTCCGAGGGCGTTCGATGCATCGTTTCTTTAGTTTGTTGTTCTTTGTCGCGGCCGGGTTGACGGCGGCTCCGTGCGATCTGATCGTGAGCGCGCGGTATGTGGTCACGATGGCGGGAACTCCGCGGCGCGTGATTCCGAACGGCGCGGTGGCGGTGCGCGGCGAACGGATCGTGGCGGTGGGGACGCGGGCGGAGATCGATCGCGACTGGCAGGCGAAGAAACGGATCGACCGGCCGAATGCGATGGTCGCGCCGGGGCTGATCAACACGCATACCCATGCGGCCATGAGCCTGTTCCGGGGGCTGGCGGACGATCTGAAACTCCAGGACTGGCTGAACAATTTCATCTTCCCGGCGGAGGCGAAAAACGTTTCGGCGGACTTCGTGCGCTGGGGGACCCGGCTGGCTTGTCTGGAGATGCTGCTTTCCGGGACCACGACGTTCACCGACATGTACTACTTCGAAGACGTGGTGGCTGAGACGGCGAAGGAAGCGGGAATGCGCGGGGTGCTGGGCGAAACCGTGATCGGGTTCCCGGTGGCGGATGCGAAGACTCCGGCGGATGCGCTGCGGCTGAGCGAGAAGTTTCTGGCGCGGTTCCATAACGATCCGCTGGTGACGCCGGCAGTGGCGCCGCACGCTTTGTATACGAATTCGGATGAGACTCTGAAGGCCGCGCGGGCGCTGGCGAATAAGTACAGCGCGCCGATTCTGATTCATCTGTCGGAGACGAAGAAAGAGAACGACGACAATCAGGCGAAGCGCCATCAGAGTCCGACGCAGACGCTGAATTCGCTGGGCTTTCTGAATGGCCGGACGGTGGCGGCGCACTGCGTTTGGGTGGACGTGGCGGACATGGGAATTCTGAAGCAGAAGGGCGTGGGTGTGGCGCACTGCCCGTCGAGCAATATGAAACTGGCGAGCGGCGCGGCGCCGGTGGTGGAGATGCTGAAGCGGGGGATTGCGGTGGGGCTGGGCACGGATGGTCCGGCGGGCAGCAATAATGATTTCGACATGATGGAAGAGTCGGATCTGGCGGCAAAGCTGCAGAAGCTGGTGCGGAACGACCCGGAGGCGCTGCCGGCGGCACAGGCGTTCGAGATGGCGACGATGGGCGGGGCGCGGGTGCTTGGACTCGAAAAAGAGATCGGTTCGCTGGAGGCGGGGAAGCGGGCGGATCTGATCGCGCTCGATCTGGACGCGCCGAACGCGGCGCCGCTTTACGACGTGTATTCGCAGTTGGTGTACGCGCTGAAGGGATCGAACGTGACGGACGTGATTGTGAATGGCCGGGAGGTAGTGCGGGACCGGCGGTGCCTGACGCTCGATCAGCAGGCGGTGATGGCGAAGGCGCGGGAGTACGGGGTGAAGGTGGCGGCTTCGGTGCAGCAGAAGCACTGACGGGGGAACCCGGAAAGGCCGAGGGCCACCGGGTTCCGCCATCCGATGCGGGCGGGGAGCGCGCTCAGCCGAGTGTGCGTACTTTGGCCTTGAACTCATCCCGTTTTTTCGGGTCGTCGATGTAGAGGCAGCAGGCGCAGCCGAGGCGAGTCTCGAGAGCTTTGAGATCGCTTGCGGTGAGGGTATCCGAACTCATCTTCATGGCGGCGAGTTGGCGGTCGACCACTTCGGCGTCTTTTGGCGAGCCCAGATAGCCGCCGACGAAGCGAACAAGTGAAAGATAGACCGGAGTTGGCATGGGATCTGGTTACGCCTTTCGCTCTCCGCCTGCCTGGGCGACGACTTCCGGGGCGCCTGCGCCCTGAACGTGGCGGGCCAGTTCGAAGACGGCATGTCGCATGCTTTCGGCATGGGCGTTGAGTTCCTCGCAAATGATAGCGGCTTCCTGCTGGTCGGATGTCTGGTTCCGGCTGGCTTCCGCGATGCGTTCAACCGAGACGCCGAGCAGCGTCGCTCCGGGGGCCAGGTCGCGCAGCAGTTCGTTCAGCGGTCTGGTGATGGAGCGGCCGAGCAGAAACGCTAGGAAGGCGGCAGCCAGGACGGCGAGAGCCGAGAAGCCGAGGGCCTGGATGCGGTTCCGCTCGAAATCGGAGATCCGGATGTCGAGAAGAGTATCGAGCTGCGCGTCGGCGGCATTCCAGTAGTCCAGGCTGGCCTGCTGCAGAGTTTCGCTTTGACTGGCCAGAGCCGCGGGCGTGACACGCGCGGGGTCATCCGCGATTGCCTGGAGAGTAGCCAAAGCCGACTCCATGGTGGCGGAATAGCGCTGCAGGGCCGGTTGCAGCGCCGGTTCGAGCGACGGGCTGACGCCGTGATTGGCCGCGTCGGAATCGAGAGTAACCCGGTTGCTCGCGGCCATTCTCTCCATCGCCTTGCGCAGCAGCGAGACCTCGTTTGCCAGCGCCGCCCGCTCTACCGCCGAAGCGCCGCCGAGGACCCGATTTCCCATAGACGTCGCTGTTGCGATTCGATTGAGGGTGTCGGGCATGGTCAGCAGGGTGACGTCGACCAGGTAGTAGCTGTCCAGATCGGGATCGAGAATCAGGTTGGAGGAATTCCCGACGTAGCCGATCAGTTGCGCGATCTGCCCCGCGACCTTACCGTAACGTGCCGCGAGTTTGATCTGGTCGTCCGCGGTGAGGTTTCCCTCCGCCGCGGCGGATACCGATTTCCAGTCTTCCTGAATCGCCACGGGGTTCAGGTTTTGACGTCCCGCTTTGGCGAGAGATGAGTTGTCCAGCGCCAGTTCGGAAAGGGAGTCCTGCGCGGCGCCCACCGCATCGGCCAGGGATGCGTCCACGGGAGCACGATGAGGTTTCAGTCCGGCCGCGCAATCTGCGGGCAGGCACGAACCGATGATGTTCTGAGACCGGAGAACGCCGCGCAGGGCCTGCATCAGCGGCCGCTGCAACCGGTTTCCCCTGATTTCCAGCTTTGCGGTATTGATCTGCGGCGTGTAGTTGGCCGCCAGAAGATAAGCCAGCACGCCGATCGGAAGCGAGAACGTGGCTACAAGGAGGAAGATCTTGCTGGAAACGCTCGCCCGGTTAAGGCCCGAGGCGGACGCGTCATGGAATGGAGCCTTCATACCCTACATATCGGCAAAAGCCGGAATTTCTGTAGGGCGGGTGCGTGGTTTCTATGCGTTCGGCAGCTTATGCGACCGGAACCTGTTCCACGATGCGGATGCCGAAACCTTCCAGCGCGACGATGCGGCGCGGGTTGTTGGTCAGCAGGCGTATGGTCCGCAGGCCGATATCGGAGAGGATCTGGGCTCCGAGGCCGACTTCGTGCTGGAGAGGCGGATGGGAGACGTGGCGGTCGTGGCCGACGATGCGGCCGTCTTCGGTGCGGAGGCCGGGGCCGGTTTGGTGCAGGTAGACGAGGGCTCCGGCGCCCTCTTCCGCGATTCGCCGGAGGGAGCCGCGGACCAAAGCCTGACACTCGCACTGCGAAGACCCGAAGAGATTGCCGTAGGCGCAGTGGGAGTGCATGCGCACGAGGACGTTTTGCTTGCCCGCGACGTCGCCGCGGAGGAGGACCATGTGCGAATCGGGGCTGAGGTCGCTGGTGTAGAGAATGGTCCGGAAGTCGCCAAATTCGGTCTTAATAACGCCTTCGGCGCGGCGATGGACGCAGTGCTCATGCTGCAGGCGGTAGCGGATGAGTTCGGCGACGGAAATCATCTTCAGGCCGTGAAGCAGGCAGAACTCGCGGAGTTGCGGCACGCGGGCCATGGTGCCGTCCTCATTCATGATTTCGCAGATGACGCCGGAGGGGTCGAGTCCGGCGAGGCGGGAGAGGTCGACGGAGGCTTCGGTCTGGCCGGCGCGGACGAGCACGCCGCCTTCGCGGGCGCGGAGGGGGAAGACGTGGCCGGGGCGGGCGAGGTCGTTCGGGCGGGTTTCGGGATTGACGGCGGCGAGGATGGTGTTGGTGCGGTCGGAGGCGGAGATGCCGGTGGTGACGCCTTCGCGGGCATCGATGGACTCGCAGAAGGCGGTGCCGAAATTCGACGTGTTGTGGGGCGACATCAGGGGGAGGCGCAGGGCGTCGCAGCGCTCCGGAGTGAGGGTGAGGCAGATGAGTCCGCGGCCGTGGGTGGCCATGAAATTGATGACTTCGGACGTGACTTTTTCCGCGGCGATGGTGAGGTCGCCTTCGTTTTCCCGGTCCTCATCGTCGACGACGACGAGCATGCGGCCGGCGCGGATCTCCTCGATGGCCTCCGGTACTGATGCAAATGACATATAGGGGCTGAAGTCCCAATATAGCGTTCGGGCGGGCGGCGAAGGGCGGGGCGGGTTTTGGTTCCTGTGAAGCTAAGGCGGCAGACCGGCCGGCGGGGAAAAGAAATCGGCGTGGCGGGGCGTTACGATAAGTCCGAAGTCATCCCATTCGGAAAGGTGCGGAGTCCGTGCCTGCGCGCAATGTTGATCTGACCGACGAACTCGATAGTTTCGTACTGGAGAAGGCTCAGAGTGGACGTTACCAGAACGCCAGCGAAGTGGTGAGCGCTGCCTTGCGGGCGCTGGAACGTGAAGAGCGTCAGTACGAAATCCGGCTTGCAAACCTGAGAGCGGCCATTGATGAGGGCGATGCCAGCGGCATGGTTGAGGGCGATGTTTTTGCCCGGGTCCGCAAGACGCTCAGCCTTCCGGTAAGAGCCTGAATCCGTGGGCGTGGCGGCGGACTGGATGACAACCTGACACACGGCCGCTCCCGGAACCAGACGCGGCGGCGTGCCCTTCGCTGCTGGTTTGGCCAAAAACCGCATTTTTATTTGTTGCGCCATTGTGTCACTTTTTCCGGGCGGGAAGCCTTGTCCGCCGCTTCCCGCAAGGAACGCAAATGGACTCCATAAACAATACGGATAGAGGCCTGGTTGCTTCGTTTACAATAGCGGCAGCCGTCCCCTGTTCGTCAGAGAATGTTTCCGGCAGAACTCAACTTCGCGATCCCGAGAATCGGCATCACCGCCGTGCTGGATATTCTTGCGGTTTCGGTGGTGATTTACCAGTTGCTGCAGATTGTCCGGGGCACGCGCGCGGCGCATGTTCTGACGGGAATCGTGGCGGTGGCGACGATTTACCAGATCGCCGTTTTCGCGCATCTGGAAGCGCTGCGCTCGATGGTGTCGTCGCTGGCGCCGTATTCGGCGATCGCCATTATTATTCTGTTTCAGTCGGAGATCCGGCGCACGCTGGCGCGTTTGGGCCGGCGGCGATTGCTCGGCGGGTACCAGAGGCCGGAATCGACCGACGAGATTTTGCTGGCGCTGGTGGCGATGTCGAGAGACCGGGTGGGCGCGCTGATCGTGCTGGAACGCGACATCGGGTTGCGCACGTTTATTGAGAGCGGCGTGCGGCTGGACGCGCAGATTTCGCGGGATTTACTGCTCTCGGTTTTTCATAACGGCACGGCGCTGCACGATGGCGCGGTGATCATCCAGAAAGAACGGATTTCGGCGGCGGCGTGCTTCCTGCCGCTGAGCGTGAATCCGACGGTGTCGACGAAGATGGGGACGCGGCACCGCGCGGGGATCGGCATTACCGAAGAGACCGATTGCCTTTCGCTGGTTGTGAGCGAGGAGACGGGCGCCATTTCGGTGGCGGCTTTCGGGCATCTGGAGAAAGATATCAGCATCGAACGGGTGGATACGCGGATCTACGAGCATTTCGGGGTGTCGCGGCGCAATCCGACGGCGGTCGCGGGACCGGTCCCGGCGGGCGCGGCGGCGGAAGCGGCACTGAGGAGCCGGGAATGAGGAGCCGGGAAATGAGCGGGGGCGCATGCGGCTGCTGACGCACAATTTCGGCTGGAAGCTGCTGTCGTTGCTGGGCGGATTTCTGGTTTGGCTGAGCATCGGCAACGATCCGGATCTGGCGACCATCCTTTCGGCTCCGGTGCAGTTCAAGAATTATCCGAAGGATCTGGAGATCAGTTCGGTGATCACGGATACCATCGACGTGGAGACGCGGGGTCCGTCGGGGCTGCTGCGGGATTTGCGGTCGGCGCGGCTTTCGGCCGTGATCGATCTGTCGAACGTGAAGGTAGCGGGGGAGCGGACGTTTACGCTGACGTCGAAGGAAGTCAAACTGCCGCGGGGCGTGGAACTGGTACGCACCATTCCGGCGCAGTTGCGGTTCACTTTTGAGAACCGGGCGTCGCGGGAGCTGCGCGTGGATGTGCCGGTTTCGGGCGAACTGCCGGCGGGGATTACGGGCATTACGACAGAGGTAGTGCCGCCGACTCTCACGATCACGGGTCCGGAGAGCCGGGTGCGGGCGGCGAAGAACGCGGTGACCGATCCGATCGATCTGAGTCAGGTGCGGGGCGACTCCCGGCAGCAGGTTGCGGTTTATGTTGCCGAGAGTCAGGTGCGGTTTTTCACAACGCCACAGGTTACAGTGAAGATTCACGCAGAACGCAGGCACTGACATGGCAAAACGGCTTTTTGGAACGGACGGCATTCGCGGGGTGGCAGGCGAGTCGCCGCTCGATCCGCGAACGATTACGGCGCTGGGGATCGCGCTGGCGGACGATCTGAATCTGCAGGGGTTGGGGGCCAAGCCGGTGCTGATCGGCATGGACACGCGGGAATCCGGGCCGGGGATTGCGGCGCAACTGGCGGAAGGGATGTTGCAGCGCGGTTTGCGGGTGAAGTTCGCGGGTGTTATCACGACGCCGGGTGTGGCCTGGCTCACGCGGACGGGGGATTTCGCGGCGGGCGTCATGATTTCGGCCTCGCACAATCCGTTCGCGGACAACGGCATTAAGGTTTTCGCGCGGACGGGATTCAAACTCCCGGATGCGGAAGAGCACGAGATCGAGGAAGAGATATTCCGGATCCTCGACGACGTTGTGGTCAACGATTCGCCGGCGGCGCTGGACGTGAACCTGGACGTGCGCCCGTATGTGGCGTTTCTGCTCTCGATTCTGAAGACCGGTCTGGCGGGACGGAAGATCGTGATGGATTGCGGCAACGGCGCGGCGTCGGCGCTGGCTCCGGCGCTTTTCCGGGAAGCGGGCGCGGAGGTGACGGCGATCTGCCATCAGCCGAACGGCCGGAACATCAATCTGAACTGCGGCGCGCTGCATCTGGAGCAGCTGCAGGCCAAGGTGGTGGAACTCGGGGCCGATGCAGGCGTGGCTTTCGATGGCGACGCGGACCGGGCGCTGATGGTGGGTCCTTCGGGCCGGATCATCGATGGCGACGCAATTCTGCTGATCGCGGGCAGCCGTCTGCAGTCGCAAGGGCATCTGCCGGGGAACGTGGTGGTTTCGACCGTCATGTCCAATCTGGGGCTGGAGAAGGCTCTGGAGCGGCGCGGGATCGCGATGCTGCGGACGCCGGTGGGCGATAAGTACGTGCTGGAAGAGATGCTGCGGCGGGGCGCGGCGCTGGGCGGAGAGCAGTCCGGCCACATCATTTTTCAGGAGTATTCGACGACCGGAGACGGCATGCTGACGGCGCTGAAGGTTCTGGAGACGGCCGTCCTCGAAGGCGCGAGCGTGGACGAACTGGCGGCGGATCTGAAGGTTTATCCTCAGTTGCTGGTCAATGTGCGGGTGAAGGAACGGAAGCCGCTGGAGCAGATGCCGCAGGTGACACGGGAGATCGGGGCGTGCGAGGCGGAACTGAACGGCACGGGACGAGTGCTGGTGCGGTTTTCCGGGACCGAGCCTTTGCTGAGGGTGATGGTGGAAGGCGCCGAACAGGGGCAGATTGAACACTGCGCCGAACGCATTGTTGCTGCAATTCGCAGCGAATTGGGATAAAACAACCGTATGCGAATTTCTTTGCTTTTGCCGATTATGGCAGCCATTGTGGCGGTGGGTCTGGCGCAGACTCCGAAGAACCGGGCGCCGCTGCCGAACGAGCAGTGGGTGTCCCTGTTCAATGGAAAAGATCTGACGGGCTGGAATCCCGTGGGTAAAGAGAAGTGGACCGTGGAAGACGGCCTGATTCACGGGAAGGCGATTACGAAAGAGTACGGCTACCTGGAGACGGCGAAGGATTATAAAGACTTCCATCTCTCCCTGCGGTTCAAGTGCGTGGCGGACGGGAACAGCGGCGTGTTCTTCCATACGCGTTTTAAGCCCGGCACGGCGGACGTTTCGCAGGGGATGCAGTTCGAGATCGATCCGACGGCGAATCACCATACCGGCGGGCTGTACGGCGACGGGCGCGGGTGGATTGCGTGGCCCTCGCCGGAGTTCGAGTATGTGCTGCACCAGCAGGACTGGAACGATTATCTGCTGAAGGTGGAAGGCAATCACTTCGTGGCGCGGCTGAACGGGATCGTGATTACGGATTTCACCGATCCTTCGCCGAAATCGGTGGACGGCACGATCGCGCTGCAACTGCACGCGGGCGGCGGCGGGGACATGATGTTCAAGGACATCTACGTGCGCGATCTTTCCGTCCGGTAGGGCGGCGGTCCGGCAAATGCTCGGCCTGTGAACTTGCGCGTTTACTATTGCGATCATCTGGAGATCCCGCTTCCGGAGGGGCATAAATTCCCCCTCCGGAAGTATCGTTTATTGCGGGAAGAGCTGGAACGGGCGGGGGGCTTCGAACTGCGGCGTTCCGAGGCGGCTTCGCTGGAGGTGATCGAACGGGCGCACGATCCGGCGTATGTGCGGGCCTTCGTGGACGGGACGCTTTCGGCGCAGGCGCAGCGCCGGATCGGGTTCCCGTGGTCCGAAGGGCTGGTGGCGCGGACGCTGGCTTCCACGGGCGGCACGTTACAGGCTTCGCGGGAGGCGCTGGTATCGGGGATTTCGGGCGGGCTGGCGGGCGGCACGCACCATGCGTTTCGGGGCGAGGGGTCGGGCTTCTGCGTGTTCAACGACATTGCGGTGGCGACAAGGGCGCTGCAGCGCGAAGGGCTTGTGCGGCGCGTCGCGGTGGTGGATCTGGACGTTCATCAGGGCGACGGCACGGCGGCGATCTTCGAAGGGGATGCCGACGTGTTCACGCTTTCCCTGCACGGCGCGAACAATTTTCCTTTTCGAAAGCAGCGCAGTTCGCTCGATGTGGAACTGGCGGACGGCGTGGAGGATATGGAGTATCTGCAGCGTCTTGAAACCGCCTTGCCGGCTGTGTGGGAGTTCGCGCCGGAGATGGTGTTTTTCCAGGCCGGTGTCGACGCGTTACGCACGGACCGGCTGGGGCGTCTGGCGCTGACGCACGCGGGACTACAGGCACGGGATGCGATGGTGCTGGAGGGCGTCCGCGCGCGCGGGTTGCCGCTGGTGATTACGCTGGGGGGCGGTTATTCCGAGCCGATTGAAGCAACCGTGCAGGCTCACGCCAACACATTTCTGGCGGCGCGGGAGGAAGTGTCACGGTTCCGTTATACAGCGGGCACTCCGGTGCCGCGATAATGGACCTTATCCCGATGAAACGGTTCCTTACAGCACTCCTGCTTTTGAGCTTTTCCGGCTCTGTTCACGCTCAGGCGCCCGCGCCGAAGAAGCCGAAACTGATTCTCGCCATCGTGGTGGATCAGTTTCGTTACGACTACCTGATGCGCTTCCGCGCCGATTACACGGCTGGTTTCAAACGGCTGCTGGAGGAAGGCGCGGTATTCGACAACGCGCACTACGTCCATGCGCTGACGGTCACAGCGATCGGGCACTCCACGTTTCTGAGCGGCGCGACGCCGAATGTCAGCGGAATCGTGGGCAACGAATGGTACGACCGGGACGTGAAGCAGAACGTCACGAGCGTATTCGATCCGGCGACGAAGGTGATTGGCGGCGTGCCGGGAGGGCTGGGCTCTTCGCCGCGCCGTTTGCTGGTGAGCACGCTGGGCGACGAGATCCGCATGAGCGGCCAGGACTCGCGAATTATCGGCATCTCCATCAAAGACCGCAGCGCGATTCTTCCGGTGGGTCATATGGCGGACGCGGCGTACTGGTTCGAAGGGGATTCGAATCACTGGGTGACGAGCGATTACTACCGGGCGCAGCTGCCGGCGTGGGTGGAAGAGATCAACGCGTCGCGGCCGAACATGCGGGCTTTTGGCGCGCAGTGGTTCGCGCTGAACGCGAAGCCGGATGCGAAACCGTTCTGCACCATGGTGGCGGGCGTGGAAGGGACGCGGTACTGCGGGTCGCTGGAAGCCAGCCCCTGGGGCAACGAGATGATCGAAGAGATGGCCGAGAAGGCTCTGGCCGCGGAGCAGATGGGCAAGCACCCGGGGACGGACATTCTGGCGGTCAGCTACTCTTCGAACGATTACGTGGGCCATGCGATGGGACCGGATTCGCCCGAGGCGCGCGATATTTCGATCCGCACGGATTTGCTGATCGGGAAGCTGATCGAGACGGCCGAGAAGCAGGTTGGCCGGGACCAGGTGATGGTGGTGCTGACGGCCGATCACGGCGTGGCGCCGGTGCCGGAAGTGAACCAGAAGCGCAAGATGCCCGGTGGGCGGATGTCCGACACGCTGCTGGCGACCACGCTGCAGCAGACGCTCGAAAAGAAGTACGGGGCCGGGAAGTGGGTGATCGGAAACGCCGGGCCGAATCCGTATTTCAATCGGGAACTAATCCGGAAGTACAAGGTCAGCGAAGCGGACGTGGAGGAGACGGCGGCGGAGGCGGTGCGGGCGCTGCCGCATATCTATCGGGTTTACACGGCCGATCAGGTGCGGAAAGGGCGGATGCAGGCGGACGGCATCAGCGCCGCGGTGACGAACAGCTTTTTCGCGGGGCGTTCCGGCGATCTCTACGTGCTGCCGGAAAATTACTACCTGTACGATGCCGCCGGGACATCGCATGGCACGCCATATAATTACGACACGCACGTTCCGGTTATCTTTATGGGCGCGGGGATCAGGAAAGGCCATTACTATGAGAAGGCCGCTCCGAACGACATTGCGCCGACACTGGCGGCGATCAGCGGCGTGCAGGAACCGAGCGGGTCGGTAGGGCGGGTACTCCAGGAGATGTGGCAATAGAGTGTTCAGAGGCTTTTTCGATTTCATGGCGAAGATGGGGTTGTCGGTGCGCGACGACCCGCCGAAGGTGGTGGATCTGACGGTTCGGGTGTGGGGCCCGGAGCAGGCGGGGCTGGTGGTGTCGGTGGCCGACATCCCGCGGGAAGATCCGGATTCGCTGCCGCGGATTTCGGTGTTGATTCGGAATGTGGGCCAGGAGCGGAAGCGGTTCGAGGTGCCGGGGTGGCAGTTCTTTTATGACGTGGATGTGAGACTGCCGGATGGCTCGCGGATGGGGCTGAGTCCGTTCGGGCGGGAGATGCTGAAACCGGAGCGGCGGGTGGAGTCGATTGCGGCGGATCTGGGGCCGGGTGAATTCGTGGAGACCGAGATTCCGATCGGGTCCTTCTTCAATCTGCGGGCGCGAGGGCGGTATGTGGTGAGCGCTTCGTGCGAACCGATGCCCGGGGTGACGCTCCAGTCGAACGAGATTTCGATCGCCTGAGTTCTTGACTGCACCAAAAAACGGCCCGCCGGATATGAATTCCGGCGGGCCGTTTTGTTTACCGCTGCAGCCGACTCAAAAGTAAAACTTGGCGGCTAACTGCACGAGGCGGGGGAAGTTCAACTGGCTCTTGGGCAACTGGCCGAAGGTGGCGCTGGTGAGCGACGTGTCCGGGCCGGGACGCTGCGGGTGGTTGAAGAGGTTGAACGACTCGCCGCGGATCTGCACTTTGTAGCGCTCGCCGATGTGGAAATCCTTTTCGAGAGCCGTGTTGACGGACGGGCCCACGGAAGGATCGCGGATATCGACGAAGCGATCCGGGTTGGTGCGGAGGACGTTGCCGTTCGCGAGTTGCTGGTAGCAGGATTTGTCGTTATTGAACCAGCTGTTCTCGCTCTGGGCTTTGGCGTGCCAGTCGCCGCAGGTGTTGATCAGATTCGGCCAGCCGGTCGGGTTGCCGGATTCGTAACTCATGATCAGATCCCAGCGCCAGTTGTTGATGAGGGCTCCGGCGAAGCGATTGTTCACGTTGAGGAAGCGCTTGCCGTTGCCGATGGGCAGATCCCAGACGCCGCTGATGGAGAGGTTCTGGGCTTTATCGGTGTTGTCGATTTCGCGGATCAGAGGCTCGTTGACGTTCCAGTCGTTCAGACGGTGGTTCTGTTCGAAGGCCTTGGCGAAGGCATAAGAGAGCACCCAGGTGAAGACGCCGCCTTTGCTGTCCGTGCCGCCGAAGGCGCGGCGTTCGATGCGGACCTGCAACTGATCCGAACGATACTTACCCTGCTGGATCAGGTTGTTGGTGATGCCCTGATAGATGGGGTCCGGACGGAAGAGGTTGTTGGCCGAGATGTTGGCGCTGCCGCCGTTGGAACTGGTGACGGGCAGGATGCCGAAGAAGGGGTTCGGGATGCTGCGGCTGTAATACGCGGGATCCGCGATGGCGATCTGCTGGTTGGGGAACGTCTCGTGGTTGAGATTCTGCGAGAGGTTGATGTGGTTCTGGTAGTTGCCGGTGTAGGTGATTTCGGCGACGACGCCCCAGCCGAGGGTGTGCTGGATGCCGAAGGAGTACTGGTAGGTGCGCGGCACGCGGAAGCCGGGAGGATCGTAACTGACGCCGTTGCCGATGTTGGTCAGGACGCCCAGGGTGCTGCCGGTGGGCGTGAGGATGCCGTTCGGGAACGGGTTGTAGATGGAGTAGGGGCCGGTCAGATTCGAGCCGGCGGCGGGCGTCAGGCTGTTCAGCGAGTTGAGAAACGGCGTGCTCTGCTGGAAGCCGGTGGTGGTGCCGCCCTGGGTGGTGGACTGGTAGTAGAAACCGCCGCCGCCGCGGAGGACGGTCTTGTCGCCGATGCGATAGGCGAAGCCGAGGCGGGGCTGCAGGTTGGTCCAGTCGGTGTTGTAGAGGCGGCTGGGCTGGCCGTTCACGCCGGGGAATACGAAGCCGCCGGTGAGGACGGCGGGCGGATTCGGGTACGGGTACTTGGCGTTCGGATTGGCGGCGTCGTACTGCGCTTTGAGCTTCGCCCAGTTGGCCAGGATCTGGTCGCTGTAGGGGCTCTTTACGTTTGGATCCCAGCCGCGGTTTTCGCGGTTGTAACGCTCTTTCCAGGGGATCTGGACATCGTAGCGAAGGCCGATATTCAGGGTGAGCTGTTGGGAGACTTTGAAATCGTCCTGGAGGTAGAAGCCGAAGTACGGGCGGGTGCGGTAGATATTGTCGTTGGAAGCGATGCTGCCGCTATCGATGTAGCCGAGCAGAAGGCTCGCGACGGAACTGCCGTCGGTCGCATTGACGCGCTGGCTCTTGGTCTGTTGCGTCCAGCCGGAGTTGAAGGTGAAGGAGCCGTTGGAGGAGCCGGTGCTGTTGGTCCCCTGCATGACGTAGTTCATCTCAAAGCCGGCGCGGAGGGAGTGACGGCCGCGCGAGGTGGTGATGCTCGGGGTGAAGTTCCACTGGTTGAAGGCGCTCCACGAATAGGCGGTGCCGCTGCCGAAGATGGGGCCGCTGTAATCGCCGAGGTTGATGGAGGGCGGCACGGGGCCGGGCGAATTCGCGGAGCGTGGCAGGGTGACGCCGATGACGTCGGCCGATTTCAGCGCGAGGTCGCTGTAGCCGGGCGTGGTTTGCACGAAGCGGCCGAAAGAGGCGCGGACATCGAGGACCGTGGAAGCGTTCAGGACGTGGGTGTAGTCGGCGATGGCGTTCTGGTCGGTGCGGTTGTTGTTGGTGTTGCCGGTGGCGGCAGGCCGGGGGAAGCCGGTGGTGGAGCGGTATTCGTAGCCCTGCTGGCCGGTGTAAGTGCCGTAGAGCTTGTCGTTGGGGCCGAAGACGTGATCCCAGCGCGCGATGGGCTGTTCGTAATAGTAACGGCCGAGATTGCCCGCGGCAACGAAGTTGTTGTTGATGCCGCCGCCGGTGGGCGCGGGGTAGTAGGAGAGGATCTTGGCGCCGGCGGGGCTGATGCGGCTGTTGGGGATCACGTTGCCGGGGAAGGCGTCGGCGATGTTGGCCTGGCCGCGGCAGGGTTCGGTGGCGGCGTTGCAGACGTGGGTGGTGAGGGGATCGTAGATCTTGTAGCCGAGATCGGTGAAGTGCTGGCCATCGCGAAGGATGACGGGCGGCGTGCTGGAGAGGGCGGGGAAGGGAACCACTTCCTGCCAGCCTTCGAAGCTGACGAAGACAAAATCCTTGTCTTTGCGGACGGGTCCGCCGACCACACCGCCGAACTGGTGCTGGTTGTGATAGCCCTTGTTCAGCCCCTGCGCGTTGTTCTGGAAGGTGTTGGCATCGAGGATGCGGTTGCGCCAGAATTCGAAGACATCGCCATGCCAGTGGTTGCCGCCGGAGCGGAGGGTCGTGTTGACCACGCCGCCGCCAAAGCGGCCATAGGAAGAGTCATAGGTATTGGTCATGACCTTGAACTCCTGCACGGCTTCGACGTTGGGCGCGAGTTGCCAGGAGCCGCCGTTGTCGCTGATGGGCGCGCCGTTGAGCAGGAAGAGGTTCTCGCCGGTGCGGGCGCCGTTGATCTTGTAGCTGCTGTTCACGTCCCAGCCGCGGGTTCCGGAGAAGCCGCTGGCGCCGAACTGTTCCTGCGTGAAGACCACGCCGGGGGTGAGCGCCATCAGCATATACGTTTGCCGGCCATTCAGCGGATATTCCTGGGTTTTGATGGGATCGAAGACCAAGCCGCGATCGGCGGTGCCAGTATCGAGCACTTCCTGCTGGGCGGTGACGGTGAAGACCTGGGTCATCTGTCCGACGGTCAGTTCAAACGGCAGGGAGACTTTGTCGGCGACGCGCAGGGTGACGGAATCGCGTTTTACGGACTGAAAGCCGGCGGCGGTAACTTCGACGGCGTAGTCGCCGGGGTCGAGGTAGGGAAGCGTGTAGAAGCCGCCGATATTGGTCTTCGCTTCTTTCACCGCGTTGTTATTGAGATTGGTGGCTTTGACGTTGGCGCCGGGAATGGCCGCGTGGCTCGGATCGGTGACCTGTCCGGAAAGCGTGGCCCGAAAGTCCTGCGCGGAAAGCGTGGCCGCCATCGCGCACAGGGCGACGGGCAGAATTCGGCATATACTGAGTGGTTTCAAGATCGTTCCCTCTTCGACTGAAAAAAATTCGATGGAGCTTGGGAAAGTATAGCTGTTTACACGAGCCGAATTGTAGTAAATTCGTCCGGAATCATACGAAAGAAATTATGTTGAACGATAAGAAGCTGATGGCGTTTGTTTGCACGGGAGACGCGGACCGGGCACGCGGGTTTTATCGCGATGTGCTGGGGCTGGAACTGAAAGAAGAACACGCGTTCGCTCTGGTGTTCGACGCGAACGGGACGGAACTGCGGGTGGCGAAAGTGGCGGCTTTGCAGCCCGCGCAGCATACCGTTTTGGGCTGGCAGGTTCCCGATATCGAGGCTACCATCGGGGAGATGGAGAAGGCCGGGGTGCGGCTGAATCGGTATGAGGGGATCGGGCAGGACGAGCGCGGGATCTGGACGGCGCCGGGAGGGGCGAAGATCGCGTGGTTTCCCGATCCGGACGGAAATGTTCTGAGTATTACGGAATATCCGCTGGTATAAAATCGGCAGATTCCATGATGACGATCCGAATTGCCGCCGGAGTGCTGCTGCTGACGCCGGTTCTCGCCGCGCAGAGTATTCCTCAGAATCCCGATTACGTGTTGGGTCCCGATTCGAAGCCGAAGGCCGGTGTGCCGAGGGGCAAGGTGGAAAAGTTCAGTTTCGAGACCAGCCGGATTTATCCGGGGACGACGCGGGCGGTTTCCGTGTACGTGCCGGCGCAGTACGACGGGTCGAAGCCGGCCTGCCTGATGGTCTTCGAGGATGGGTCGGGTTATGCGTCGGAGACCGGGAGCCGCGCGCCGGTGGTGATGGACAACCTGATCGGTGAAGGCTCGATGCCGGTGACAATCGGGATCTTTGTGGATCCGGGCGTGACGCCGGGAGTGACGCCGGAACAGATGGGACGGTATCACCGCAGTCTGGAGTACGACGGACTGGGCGATGGCAACGCGCGTTTCCTGATTGAAGATGTGATTCCGGAAGTGGAGAAGCGTTTCCACGTGAAGATTTCGCCGAATCCGGACGATCGGGGGGTGGCGGGCGGAAGTTCGGGTGGGATCGCCGCGTTCACGGCGGCGTGGGAGCGGCCGGACGCGTTCCATCGCGTGATCAGTTACATCGGCAGTTACACGAATCTGCGCGGCGGGGACACGATCGCGGACATGATCCGCAAGGTGGAGCCGAAGCCGCTGCGGGTTTTCATGCAGGACGGCAGTAACGACCAGAGCATTTACTCGGGCGCGTGGTTTCCGGCGAATCAGCTGGTGTATGGGTCGCTGGAGTATGCGGGTTATGACGCGAAGTTCGTGATCGGAACGGAGGGGCACAGCGGGCGGCAGGGCTCATCGATTCTGCCGGAGGCGCTGCGGTGGCTGTGGCGTGAATATCCGAAGCCGATTCCGGCGTCGACGGGCGGTCCCGGCACACGGCATTATGTGACGGACTTTCTGGATCCCGGGAAGGACTGGGAAGTCGTCGGGCAGGGATATGGGATGGCGGACGCGGCGGCGGTGGATAAAGACGGCGTGCTCTATTTCGGGGATTCGAAGGCGTCAAAGATATATAAGCTGGGCGGGGATGGGCGGCCGGTGGTGTTCCGGGAGAACGCGGGCGGCGTGAGCGGGCTGATGTTCGGTCCGGACGGGCGGCTGTATGCGGCGGAGCCGGGGAAGAAGCGGATTGTTTCGTATGGCGCGGACGGGGCGGAGTCGGTAGTGGCGAGCGCGGTGGACGCGCACGATCTGGCGGTGACGAGCAAGGGGCTGATCTATTTCACGGATCCGGCGGCGCGGCGGATCTGGTTACTCGATGCGGCGAAGCGGAAGCGGGTGGTGTTCCAGAGCACGGCGGAGAGTTCGATGGCGTTTCCTTCCGGTTTGCGGCTGACGCCGGATGAGCATTTGCTGAATGTGGCGGATCGGGACGGGCGGTGGGTGTGGTCGTTCGAGATCGCTCCGGATAATTTGTTGCGGTACGGGATGGCGTTTCATCATTTGGAAGCGCCGGACGATTCGGCGGTGACGCAGGCGGGCGGGATGACGCTGGACACGACCGGACACTTGTTCGTGGCGACGAAGCTCGGGATACAGATTTGCGATCAGCCGGGGCGGGTGGTGGGGATTCTTCGCAAGCCACAGGCTGGCGTGGTGAATTCGGTGGTGTTTGGCGGCGCGGGACTGCACACGCTGTATGCGACGGCAGGGGATAAGGTGTACGCCCGCACGCTGCGGCGCACGGGCGTGTTGCCCTGGGTTCCGGTGAAGCTGCCCCGTCCTCAGTTATAGCGGTGCGAGTAAGTTACCAGTTGGTAATTGAACCGTCCGGACGGAAGTAAGTCTGGGCGCGGTTGGTGTCGTACTTATTCACTTCGAGTAACTGGGTCAGCTGCTTCATGTCGAGTTCGACACCGAGGCCGGGGCGTTCGTTGGGATAGAGTTTGCCGTCTTTGAAATCGAGGCAGACGGGGAGATGCGGGAGCGTCTTGCCCTGGAAGTTGTACTCCATGAGCACGGGGCCGGAGAAGGTGCTGAGGCAGTTCACGAGGGCCGCCGTGGCGATAGGTCCGGTGAAGTGGGGCACGATGCCCACGAAGTGCGTTTCGCACAGGGCGGCGATCTTCATCATCTCGGTTATGCCGCCAACGTTGGGGAGCGTGGCGCGGACGTAGTCGATGTCGTGATTTTCGACGAGGCGGTTGAAGTCCCATTTATTGCCCCATTCTTCACCGGCGGCGATGGGGACTTTGACCATGGTGCGCAGTTTCGGCAGATCCTGATCGAAGACTTCGGTGCGGACAGGATCTTCGATAAACAGCGGGGCGAGGGGTTCGATGAGGGTGGCGCAGCGGACGGCGTCGATGAAGTCGAAGCGCTGGTGGAAGTCGATGCAGAAGTCGCCGTTTTTGCCGACGCCTTCGCGGGCCTGCGCGCAGTCCTCAGCGACTTTGAGGACGCGTTCGCGGGTGTTGTAGACGGAGTTGCCGCGGCCCAGAGAGGCGGCGTCCATGCGGTAGGCGCGGTAGCCGGCGGCGATGGTCAGCGCGGCGCGTTCCTTCACGCCCATACCGGGCTGGATGCCGGGGATGGTTCCGGCGGTGTTGTAGCACTCGCAGAAGTTGCGGCTGGCGCCTCCGAGGATCTGGTGAACGGGCAGCTTGAGGACTTTGCCGCGAATGTCCCAGAGGGCCATATCGAGGGCGCCGAGGGCGTGTTCCTTCTCGCGACCCGGCGGGTAGAAGAAGGACCGGGTCATATCCTGCCAGAGGCGTTCGATGAATTGCGGATCCTGTCCGATGAGGCGGCCGGCGCACTGGCGAAGGGTGTCGCTGAAGCCGCCTTCGCCGATGCCGGTGATGCCGGCGTCGGTTTCGATGGTGACGACGGTATCGGCCTGGTTGAAGAGGGGGTTCGGATTGGGCGGGGCGTAGGCGCGGACGCGGGTGATTTTCATCTTCGGCATGGCGGCGCGAAGGGCGGGGAGGCCGGTCAGCGAGACGGCGGACGCGGCGGCCATGGCCTGGAGGAACGAGCGGCGGTTCATGACAAGCCAGTATATGCTGTCCTGCGATAATTCGGGATTGACGCATGCGCTCTCTTGTCCTCTGTTACGCCCCCGAAGATGAAGGATTTGCCCGGCGGTTGGGGGGCTATTTAGCGGCCAACCTGAGGATCGGCGTGGCTTATGGCGAAGGGGTGGTGCAGGCGGGGTTCGATCTCGTCGACGCGGCCGAGCAGGCGCTTTCGGCCGATGTCGCGCTGGTGCTGCTGTCCTCGCATTCGGCGCCCGCGGCGTGGAGCCGTCCCAAATGGGAGCCGGTGTTTTTTCAGAAGCCGGAGGAGTTCGGGGCTTTGCTGGGATTCGTGCAGGTGGACGAATGCCGGTTTCCGGAATTGCTGCGGAGCCGGGCGCGGTTCTTCGACGCGCGGGGCGGGGAGTGGCTGCGGGAAGCCCGGCGGATTCGGCGCTGGCTGCTGCGGCCGGACTTGCCGGTGAGCCGGGAGGATTTCCTGGAGGGACCGCTGACGGGTGTGCTGGATGCGCCTGGGGTGGCGTCGTCGATTCCTTACGCCGAGGCGGTTGCGTTTGGACGCGCGGTGGAGAAGGACTTCGAGGCGGTGCATACGTTCGACTGCCTGGGCCGGAGCGCGGCGGGAATCGCGGGGGATATCGGGTGGGCGTTGGGGATGCGTTTGCCGGGGAATACCGACGAGAATTGGGACGCACTGCGGGCGCGGTGCGCGGCGCATCGGGAGTTGTTCGTGTTCGCGAATGTGGGGGAGGCGGAGCGGGGGCAGTTGGAGTTCGGCGGGCTGAGTTCGGTGGTTTTCACTTGCGATGGGCCGGCGCGGACGCGGGCGAGCGCGGAACAGATCGGAGCGGTGTTTTTCACGCCGCCACGGGATGAGGGGCAGTGCGCGGCTTTGCTGGGCGATGCGGTGTTCCGCATGGGCGAGGGACTGGCGGGTGATTTCGAGGCGGGGTTGCGGCTGGGCTGGACTATTGTTGCGGTGCTGAAGGGGGCACAGCGATTCGCGGAGGCCATTGAGGTGTTGCAGGCGATGGAGCAGGCGGCGCGGTCGCGGGACGATGGGATGGCGCTTTACCGGATCGAGTGGGAGCAGTCCTGGTTGCGGGATTCGTCGGAGGGCGCGGAGACGGGGACTATTCTGCCAGTCGACAGTGGAGAGGCCGCGCAGTTGCGTTTGTTCGGGTAAGGGGGCTCGTGAGTTACGACCTGACGTTGTTTCGGGTGCCGGAGGGATCAGATCCCGCGGCGGCGTTCGAGGAATTGATGGAACGCGAGGAGCAGGGCGAGGACAGCGCGCCGGCAGAGAGACAGCGCATCGTGGAGGTGTTGAAAGCGTGCCGGCCTGAGGCGGGGATGGTAATCGAGGTCCACCACGCGAGCGTGTCGATCATGATCCCTTACTTTCGGCAGCAGGCGATGGACGCCGCGATGGAAATCGTCGAAATACTGCGGGACAAGGCCGGTTACAGCTGCTTCGATCCGCAACTCGGGCGGCTTGTCACGCGCGCGGATCTACCGCTGATGGCGGCGGAGTACCGTGGCATGGACCGCGTACTGCCTGCCATTGCCGCTTCCACCAGAAAACCCTGGTGGAAGTTCTGGTGATCCGATCAGAATGATCGGGGCCGGTAGCCGGGGCGCGACTGCACGCGGTAGTGCTTGCCGGTGTCGCTCGGAATCTGGATGGCAATCTTGCGGAAGCCTTCGTTGGGATTCTGCGCCGGGTAGTAAGTGACGGTATAGGAGTTGCCGAGATCTTCGCGAATCTGATCGAAGGCTTCCACCTGCTTCTGCCAGGTCTTGGCCCAGTAGGCTTTGCCCCCGGTGCGGGTGGCGAGGCGGCGGAAGACGCTGCTCGAGATGGGATCTTTGTTCACGTCGTTGGTGGAGATGACGTAGATGGGAATGCCCTCGTCTTCGGCGACGGCGCGAACGTCGTCGGGGGCCACCATGCTGGCGTTGTCGGGGCCGTTCGAGAAGACGATGACGACTTTGCGTCCGGGCACCTTCGCGGCGTCGCGCAGAGTCAGCAGCAGGCCGTTGTAGAGAGCGGTATCGTCACCGGCCACGGCTTTGCGGAGGCCGAGGAGAGCGTCGTTGCGGTCGCCGGTCAGGGATGCGGCGCGCGAGAGGTTGCGGCTGAAGGTGTAGACGGCGACCGAATCGGCTTTGTCGAGACCGCGCACGAAATCGGCGATGGCATCTTCGGCGTAGACGAAGCCGCGATACATGAAGTTGCTGGTATCGAAGAGAACGAAGACGTTGGTGCCGACGAAAGCATCGGCATTGACGGATTTATGGCCGATTTTCTCGGCTTCCGGAGAGCCGGGCAACAGGGGGCGCATGGTGCCATCGGCAAGGATCTGTTGCGGGGGCTTGCTGCCTTCGGCGAAGGTGGCCAGTTTCTGCGGGATGCCGTCTTCGAGAACCTTAAAATCCGCCGGCTTCAGGCCGTTGACGTACTTGCCCTTGTTGTCCGTTACGGTGAAGCTGAGGACGACGAGGTCGACCTTGGATTTGAAGATGGGGGTTGGCGGTTCCTGAGCGAACAGCCAGATACCGGCGCCGGTGGCCGTGAGCAGGGCACCTGCCACCGCGATATGCAGAAGTCTCTTCCCGTTCATCCGTAAATTACTCCGTACCCGCTTTGGCGGCCGCCGCGAGCTTATTGTTTTGCGTACGAACTTCGTCACCCACCGACCGCAGACTCTTCAGAAGCGCGGGCCAATCTTCCAGATGCGAGGCGAAGATTCGTTCGACTACTTTCTGGGTCCACTCGGGAACTAAAACGTTGAGCTGGGCGGGGCGGGCGCCGATCTCGTCGCCGACTTCGGCCCAGTAGAGCAGATTCGATTCCCAGCTTTCGGCCATGATGCGGCTGGAGTAACCCATCAGGGTGGGGAAGGTCTTGATGTTCAGAAGCTCCGAGCGGTAAGAGTTCGAGAGCGTCGGCTTCGGCGTGCCCCAGGCGCGGGAGATTTCGCGCGGGCTGACGTCTTCGGCGGCGATGGAGCGGATATGGGCGATTTCGCGGGCGGCCGGACTGTTCTGCCCGGGCTTGCCTGCCAGCGCGCGGGCGACCGTGTAGAGCTCGGAAGGCGTCATATAGTCAATGGCGGCTTTGACTTCGCCGTTCGAGATGGCGTTGCGGACCAGAGCTGCGCGCCACGGGCTGGCGGCGGAACTGATGGCGTCGAAAACGTCCTGCCGGGCGGCCGGGTTCATGGAGGCCTCGGCCACCTGATCTTCGGCGAACCGCATGTTCATGCCGACCCAGTGCATCTGCACCGGCTTGACGCCCCAGAAGCGCGGCGTTTTGGCGGTGAGGATCATCTGCGGGACCAGATCGCCCCAGATGAGGGCCTGCGTCTGGGTGGGGATAAGGAAGTTCTGTTCGGCTTCGGCCAGGGCATAGGCGAGACCGGCGAGGGAGCCGACGAGTCGGCCGCCGGCGTTCGAGGGCCAGCCGGTGCCGTACATCTCCGTGACGCGCCAACTGCGGTTGGCGCCCTGCATGCCGATGAAGTCATGGCCGCGGACGAACAGCGGGTTGGTCATCAGGATCTGCGCTCCGGGCGGGGCGTAGTGGATGTAGTTGTAGCCGACGATGGTGTCGCGGAGGCTGGGGGCAAGGGTGCCGCGGATGTCCTTCAGGACTTCGGGGTTCTTGTCCTTGGACGCTTTGTCGATCATGGCGCGGAAGTTCAGTTTGCGCTCGTCGTCGATGTGTTTATCGACGTAGTAACCGAAAGCCATGGCGTTCTTTTCGGCGCCGGTCATGGAGTTGCGCGGCAGCTGGATGTCGGCGACGCGGGCGGCCATGCGCTGAGCCAGCTGGGCATTCAGTTTGTCGCCTTTTGCGACGCCTTCCAGATTGTCGGCGAGTTCGAAGATGAGGTCCGCGGGCAGCAGTTTCTGGGATTCGAAGATGCGCTGTTCATCCTGCACGATGGCGGAGCGGGACTCCGATTCGTCGGGGTGGGCGCCGCCGGCGAGAAGGGCCAGCATCCTTTCCTGCAGAGTGCCGCTGGTGGCGCCGGTGCTTTTGACGAGCGTGGTGAGGCCCTGGCGGCCCGCGTCGAAGAGTTCGCGATTGTTTTTGACGTTGGCGAATGAAGTGGAGATGGCCGCGAGGGCATCATCGGCCTTCGAGATAGACACGCTGCCCTGGCGGCAGAAGATCTGCCAGATACCGGTGAGACCCTGGTACATGCCGATGGTTTCCTGCCGGAGGCGGGAGTCGCGAATCTTGTCGATGGCTTCGGCGGAATCGAGCCATTTCAGGATGGTCGGGTCGGTGAGCGAAGGGCCGTCGCTGAAGACGGTGTACTGGGAGCCGAAGACGTTCCAGACTTTGACGAGGCGGTCGACGGTTTCGGGGAGAAGCGGGGCGGCGCGGCTGCGGTCGATATCGGTCAGAGCCATGAAGATTTTCAGGGGCTCGTTGTCGACGGGTTTGCGGCTGAGGGCGAAGAGGGCTTCGAGGACGTCGTCCGGATCTTTCCACTGGGCGGAGGCTTTGCTGAGTTTCGCGTCGTAGCGGCCGTGGGGATTGCGGGCGAACAGACCGCGCCAGACTTCGATGTTGCCGGGGATGTGGGGTTTGCCGCTCGGCTCAATCTGGAGGCGGGTGGTGAGCAGCATCATGTCGGCGTTGGAGCGGAAGACCGGGCGGGCGGGGCCGGGCGTGGTGATCTTTCCGCGAACGGCGGCATAGAAGCGCTTCATCCGTGCCGGTTCGGTGAGGTATTCCTGCAAGGGGCCGTGAATGCGCGCGAGAGCGTCGTAAAGACTGGCGAGCCAGCCATCGTCGCGGATCATCAGTTTTTCAAAGAACTCCGCGCCTTTGTCGGGCGAGGCTCCGGCGAGTTCGGCCCAGCCCGCGGCGGCTTTCGGGCCACCCGGCAGGACGGCTTTGCCCTGGCGAATTTCGAAGTTGCCGCCGAAGAAGTCGAGCACGCTGGCGAAGACGCGCAGGCGGGTCGGCGAGATGGATTGCTTCAGTGTCTCGGCTGTTTCGGGGTCGAGTTTGGCCATGCCGAGGTAGAAGCGACAGAGGGCGGGGTCGCCAAGGAAGGCGTCAATGAAATCGCCCTGGGATTTTTCTTTGGCGGTGATCCAGTAGTCGGCCGTGTAGAGAACGGGGACCTCAGTGGGGTGGAAATCGTAAGTGAAGGGTTTTTCGGTGCGGAGCGACTGTTCGAGCTGGGCGAGAGGGAAACCGGAATCGGTGGCGAGGAAGGCGCGCGGGGCGTTGACGGTTTCCAGCACCACTTCACTGCCGCAGCCGCCGCGCATGCGGAAGCCGAGAATGCGGAGCAGGTCGTTGGTTTGCGTGGATTCGCAGGCGGGGACTTTGATGACGTGGTCGGCTCCGGCGAGTTTGTCGAGTTCGCGGGCCTGGGAGAGATAGCGATGGACGAGCTTGAGGTACTCGGTTTCTTCCAGTTCGTCGTTACTGCGGGAGGCCTGGAAACCGTTCGTGACGACGTTGCGGGCGAGGGCAGGCAGGACGTCGTCGGGGGCGGAATCGGCGGAAATGGCCGCCATGCGGGCGAAGGAACGAAGCGGGCCGGGAATCTGCACCATCTGGCGCTTCGCGGCTTCGGCGGGCGGATTCGGAAGTTGCAGGTCGGCGCCGCCGAGCGCTTTGTAATCCGCGAGATCGGCTTCGGCGGCTTTGCGGTCGCCCGCGATCAGGTCCAGAACGACGGTGCGGCGTGCGGCGGCTACCGCTTCGGCCGATTTGTTGTTCGACTTCCAGGCTTTCGCGGCTTTGCGGTATTCCTCGCGCGCGGCGGCATCGTGGTAGCGTTCCAGAAACTCGGCATAGGCGGTGCGAAGTTCGGCATCGTTGGGGGTGAGCTGCAGGGACTGCCGATAAAGGTCGCGGGCGGCGGCGGAATCTCCGGAATCCTCAAACTTATGGGCTTTATCGGTGGCTTCACTGGCGTACAACGAAGAGAGCAAAAAGAGGAACGTTACAGTTGTGCGCATGAGCATCGAACCCTCGCTTTGGGTTCACTCTAACACGTTCCTGAAACGCCCGTGCAACAGCAAGAGTCTAAGCTTTAACCATTGTGGTACGGGACCTGTGTGGGAGTTCCCGATGTCCCGGCGGCGACCCCGGAACACGGAATTGCGGCTATTCTGAAAGCGCATGCCGCTGCTTCGGGTGGACCAGGACGGATTGTGGTGCGAGGCGGGAGGGTTCCATATCGACCCGTGGAATCCGGTGCCGAAAGCGCTGATTACACACGGGCATTCCGATCATTCGCGGGCGGGATCGGCGGGCTATTTGTGCGCGGAACCATCGCGCGGGATTCTGCAGTTGCGGCTGGGGGCGGAGGCGCGGGTCGAGACCGTTCCGTACGGGGAGCGGCGGACGATCGGGGAAGTGTCCGTTTCGTTTCATCCGGCGGGGCATGTGCTGGGGTCGGCGCAGATTCGGGTGGAACACCGGGGCGAGGTCTGGGTGGTATCGGGGGATTACAAGCTGTCCCGGGACACGACCTGCACGCCGTTCGAGCCTGTACGATGCCATACGTTTGTGACCGAATCCACCTTCGGGCTGCCGATTTACCGGTGGCAACCGGAAGTTGTGGTGTTCGGCTCAATTAATGAGTGGTGGCGCGCGAATCGGGAGAACGGGCAGTGCAGCGTGATTTTCGCGTATCCGCTGGGGAAATCGCAGCGCTTGCTGTCTGGGCTGGATCCGGCAATCGGACCGATCTTTTGTCATGGGGCGATCCAGAGGATGAACCGGGTGTATCGGGAGACCGGGGTGGGGTTGCCGGATACCTTATATACCGGTCGTGTGGAGCGCGGTTACGACTGGGGGAGCGCGATGGTGGTAGCGCCTCCTTCGGCGCAGGGATCCACTTGGATGCGGCGTTTTGGGGCGGCGTCGACGGGGATGGCGTCGGGGTGGATGCGGATTCGCGGGAAACGGCGGCACCGGCCGATGGACCGGGGCTTTGTCTTGTCGGACCATGCGGACTGGCCGGAACTGCAAAAGGCGATTACGGCGACGGAGGCGGAGTGTGTGCTGGTGACGCACGGGTACCGGGGGCCGATGGTCCGCTGGCTGGAGGAGCACGGCAAGCAGGCGCGGGCGCTGGAGACACGTTTCGAGGGGGAAGGCGCGGAGGCGGAAGATGTGGTCGCTGAAGACACGGCGGCCGGGGATTCGGAATGAAGGCGTTTGCGGATCTCTACGCGGCGCTCGACGAGACGACCAAAACGAACGCGAAAGTGGAGGCGCTGGTGGGGTATTTCCGGGCGGTGCCGCCGGAAGACGCCGTTTGGGCGATCCACTTTCTGATCGGCAGGCGGATCAAGCGGCTGATCGAGACCCGGAAGCTGGCGGAGTGGGCGATCGCGGAGGCGGGGATTCCGGACTGGATCTTCGGCGATTGTTATAACGCGGTCGGCGATCTGGGGGAGACGATTGCGCTGCTGCTGCCGGCGCCGGTGGCGTCGTCGGAAAAGCCATTGCGGTATTGGGTGGAAGAGCGGCTGTTGCCGCTGCGGCAGTGGAGCGACGAACAGCAGCACCAATCGCTGGTTTTTGCGTGGCGGGAGATGGACGAGCGGCAGCGCTTTGTCTGGAACAAGCTGATTACGGGGGAGTTCCGGGTGGGTGTGTCGCAGAACCTGGTGGTGCGGGCGCTGGCGGAGGTCGCCGGGCTTTCCGCCGAGGTGATCGCGCACAGGCTGATGGGGGACTGGAATCCGGAGGCGGGGTTCTATTCGCAGCTGATCGCGGGAGATACGGGGGATACGGATGTCAGCCGGCCGTATCCCTTTTTTCTGGCGTATCCGCTCGAAGGCGAGCCGGCGCAACTGGGTGAGCCGGCGGAGTGGATTGTCGAGTGGAAGTGGGACGGGATCCGGTCGCAACTGATCCGGCGGCAGTGGCAGACGTTTGTGTGGTCGCGCGGCGAGGAACTGGTGACGGAGCGCTTTCCGGAGTTGCAGGCGCTGGGCGGGTTATTGCCGGAAGGCACGGTGATCGACGGGGAGATACTGCCGTGGAAAGAGGGATTACCGCTGCCGTTTGCGCAGATGCAGCGGCGGATCGGGCGGAAGGTGCTGGGGCCGAAGATTCTGGCGGATGTGCCGGTGGTGCTGCTGGCCTACGACCTGATCGAGTGGGGCGGGGCGGATATCCGGGAGTGGCCGCTCGAACGACGGCGGGGGCAACTGGCGGAACTGGTGGGGTCGCTGGCATCCACGGGGCGGATATTGCTTTCGGCGCCGGTGGCGTTCGGGTCGTGGGAGGAACTGGCCCGGTTGCGGACGGAGTCGCGGGACCGGCGCGTGGAAGGTTTCATGCTGAAACGGGTGGGGTCGCCGTATCGGGTGGGACGGAAGCGAGGCGACTGGTGGAAGTGGAAGATCGAGCCGTATGCGATCGATTGCGTGCTGCTTTATGCGCAGGCGGGGCATGGGCGGCGCGCCAGTCTGATGACGGATTATACGTTTGGTGTTTGGGATAACGGAGAGCTGGTGCCGTTCGCGAAGGCGTATTCGGGGCTGACGAACGAGGAAATCGCGCGGGTGGATGGCTGGGTCCGGCGGAATACGGTGGAAAAATTCGGGCCGGTGCGGCGGGTGAAGCCGGAACTGGTTTTCGAGCTGGCGTTCGAAGGGATTCAGAAGAGTCCGCGGCACCGATCTGGGATTGCGGTACGTTTTCCGCGGATTGCGCGGTGGCGGGAGGATAAGAAGGCGGAGGAGGCGGACACGATCGAGACGATTCGGGCGTTGTCACCAAATTGATGCACACCGAATTGATGTACAATCGGAGGGAGATGCCGGAGAAGAGAATCGCGATCGCACTGCTGGTGGGAAGCTTTGCCGTGTTTCTCGGCTTCTCGACGCTTCTGGACGACCTGGTGCAGGGCATCCGGAACTTCAATATCATTGGAACGCCGCAGCCTGTGAACCGGCAGAGGGAGCCGGAGCCGGTTTCGCGATTCGATCGGCTGTGCTTTGTGGTGTCCGGTTCGGTTGTGATTCTGATTACGCTGCTCGCGGCGATTTTTCGCCACGGCTAGCCGTTAGTCGGCGGGATTTCCGGGTAACAAACGAAGAGGGAGTGTACCCGTCTTCCGTGGCGGGCACACTCCCTCTCGGTTTAATCGTGCTTCAGCGCTTAGGCGGGGCTGACTTGTTCGGCCTGAAGACCTTTCGGGCCACGGGTCACGACAAACTGAACCTTGCTGCCTTCGTCGAGTGAGCGGTAGCCGCTCGATTCAATGGCGGAGAAGTGTACAAACACGTCCTCCCCGGATTCACGCTGGATGAATCCAAATCCCTTGGCGGCATTGAACCACTTCACGGTTCCTGTTTCTTTTGTTGCGTTCATATGTCTCTCTTCCAGCTATTAGAATTCCCGGCGGTGTAATCTTTTTTTTGCGCGCATGGAGGGCCGTAGGACCCGAGCGCTGTGACTTTGCAGCGAACTACGTGACGTGTTTCGTGGGTGGTCGGAAGAATTAACAGCGGGTTCAAAAGCTACAGTGAAGATACCATGGGGCCGGATGATTTCACAAGTTTTTTCCTGCCGGCCTGGTGTGTTCCAGATCGGGAAGGAAGGCGGTGAGGAGGCCGATGGCGGGAAGGAAGGCGCAGACCCGGTAGACGAAGGCGATGCTGGTGAGGTCGGCGAGATGGCCGAGGACGGCGGCTCCGATGCCTCCCATGCCGAAGGCGAAGCCGAAAAACAGGCCCGAGATCATCCCCACGCGGCCGGGCACGAGTTCCTGCGCGTAGACGAGAATGGCGGAGAACGCGGAGGCGATGATCAGGCCGATGA
Source organism: uncultured Acidobacteriia bacterium (assembly GCA_903851195.1). Taxonomy (GTDB): domain Bacteria; phylum Acidobacteriota; class Terriglobia; order Bryobacterales; family Bryobacteraceae; genus BOG-234. The sequence goes on along the minus strand of CAINNJ010000008.1, from coordinate 188,979 downwards.
TGACGGTGAGCACGGCGGTCGGCAGCAGGCCGACGTGGGGGAGGAGCAGGGTGAAGGGGAGGACTCCCAGGATGGAAACCCAGATCACGTACTTGCGGCCGATGCGATCTCCCACGGGTCCGCCGGCGAAGGTTCCGACAGCGGTGGCTCCGAGGAAGAGAAACAGATAGAGCTGCGCGCTGCGGACGCTGATGTGGAATTTACTGATCAGGTAAAAGGTGTAGTAGCTGGAGATGCTGGCGAGGTAGAAATATTTCGAGAAGATCAGCGCGATCAGGATGGCGATCGCGAAGGCCACTTTGCGGGGCGGCAGTGCGGGACCTGACGCGCCCGCGCCGGCTTTGCGCTTCGCGCGTTCGGCCTGACGCTTCTTGTACCAGTGGCCGACGCGGATCAGGATGGCCATGCCGAGCAGCGCGGCGAGCGAGAACCAGGCGATACTGGCCTGGCCGTGCGGGACCACGATGAAGGCCGCTAATAAGGGCCCGAGGGCGGTGCCGCCGTTGCCGCCCACCTGAAACAGCGATTGGGCGAGGCCGTGTTGGCCGCCGGAGGCCATGCGAGCGACGCGGGAAGACTCGGGGTGGAAGATGGCGGAGCCCATCCCGATGAGCGCCGCGGCCATCAGCAGTACGGCGTAACGGGGCGCCACGGAGAGGAGGAGAAGACCGCAGAGGGTGAAGCCCATGCCGCCCGCAAGGGAGTAGGGCGTGGAGCGTTTGTCGGTATAGAGGCCGACGACGGGCTGCAGCAGCGAGGCGGTGATCTGGAAGACGAGCGTGATGAGTCCGATTTGAGAGAAATCGAGATGGAAAGAAGTCTTGAGAATCGGATAGAGCGAGGCGAGCAGGGACTGGTTCATGTCGTTCAGCAAATGGCAGAAACTGATGGCGAAGAGGATGGGGAACGCCGTGTTTTCTTTCGCTGAGGACAAATCCCAGTGTAAAGGCCGTTTCCGGGTGGTTGAGAAAACGCCCGGAAACGGACACTTTGTTTCCGCAAGCGAACACCGCGCGCGGCTTGGCGCGGGCCGCATCCCGTTCTGAATGAGAGAGTTGCGGGCGGCGTGAAGTGGTCCGGCACATGCACCGGGCAGAGGAACGCCACGCCCATGCTCAAACGCGCCCGAGCACTATATTTGTGTCCTCTCAGCCTCCTGTTTATCGCCGGTTCCGGCGCGGTTTACGGGCAGCCGGAAATCACCATCACGTCGCCACCGCCGCCGCGAATTGTGGGGCCTTTGCTGCGTCCTTTTCATATCGATAAGCGGGTGGTGTCGCCGGCGCGGGTGACGGATAGCCCGCGGCTGGAATCGCTGGTGCGCGGCGGCAATCTGTATCTGACGGCGCAGGATGTGGTGGCGCTGGTGCTCGAGAACAATCTCGATATCGACATCCAGCGTTACGGGCCTTTTCTGGCGCGGGAGGTACAGCGGCGCACCGAAGGCGGCGGGTTTTTGCGCGCGGTGGATACGGGCGTTCTGCAGGGGCCGCAGAGCGTGAGTCTGGCGGGCGTGAACGTGAATGCGAACGGGCTGGCGGGCGGGGCCGGCGTGGGGTCGGGAGGCGGATATGTTTCTCAGATCGGGCCGGTGCCGCCGAGTCTGGATCCGAGTCTCTATGCGAGCTTCCAGTTCGGACACAGCACCACGCCGCAGACGAATACGCTGCTTAATCAGACGACGGCGCTGACGAACGATTACCGGCAGTATGTGCTGCAGTATTCGCAGCAGTTCATCACGGGCACCAGCGGTCAGATGACTTACGTGAGCGGCAGGAATAAATTAAACAGTCCGACACCGCTGCTGAATCCTTCCACCAACGGTTATCTGGATCTGACCATTAATCAGAATCTGCTGCAGGGATTTCATATCGCGGTGAATAACCGGGATATTCGGGTGGCGCGGAATAACCAGAAGGTCAGCGCGCTGCAACTGAAGCGGCAGGTGATTACGACGATATCCGCCGCGCTGAATCTTTATTGGGATCTGGTGAGCTTTCAGGACGGTCTGCGGATTACGGAGCGGGCGGTCTCGACGGCGGAAAAGCTTTATGAGGATAACCGGAATCAGGCGCGGCTGGGCGCGCTGGCTCCGATTGAAGTGACGCGCGCGGCGGCGGCGGTGTCGACGGCGAAGGAAGATCTGCTGATCGCGCAGACCAATGTGGCGCAGCAGGAAACGGTGCTGAAGAACGCGCTGAGCCGCAACGGGTCCGACAGCGCGTGGCTCGATGAAGCGCATATTATTCCGCTGGACCATATCGAAGTGCCGAAGACGGAAGATCTGAGACCGGCGGCGGAACTGATTCGGGAGGCGGTGGAGAACCGGCCGGAACTGGAGCAGACGCGGATTAATCTGGAGAGCAATAAGATTCTGATCCGCGGCGACCGCAATGGTTTGCTGCCGATTCTGAGCGCTTTCGCGGAGTTTACGAATCACGGTCTCAGCGGCTCGCCGAATCCTCTGTATAACAACTGCTGCGGATCGCCGGATCCTTATTTCGTGGGCGGCTACGGGAACCTGGCGTCGCAGGTGTTCCGGCGCAGTTTTCCCGATTATTCGGCGGGCTTTTCGCTGAATATTCCTTTTCGCAACCGGGCCGCGCAGGCGGATTATGTGACGGACCAGCTGCAGTTGCGGCAGAACGAACTGCAACTGAAGAGGGCGCTGAATCAGGTGAGCGTGGAAGTGAAGAATGCGGTGATCGGACTGCAGCAGGCACGGGCGCGTTATGAGACCGCGGTGAATACGCGCGCCCTGGCGGAGCAGAGTCTGGAAGCGGAACAGAATCGCTTCAAGTATGGCGCGGTGCCCGACGCCACGCTGGTGATTCAGGCCCAGAAGGATCTGGCGACGGACCAGAGCGCGGAGGTGCAGGCGACCGCGAATTACACGCACGCGAAGATCGCGTTCGACGATGCGGTGGGGCGCACGCTGGATGTGAACCATGTGTCGATGGCGGAGGCTGAGGCGGGCAAAGTCGCGCGGGAATCGGCAATTCCGGAGTCCGTTGTACAGGGAACCGCGAAGGGGAAGACGCCGTGAAGAAGTTGCTTGGCACGGCGGTGTTGACGGCCTGTGGGCTCTTCGCGCAGCCGGAGGAGATTGCGGTGCGGGCGCCGACCGGTCCCGTCGGGATCCGGACCTATCAGGCGCCGGAGATTCCGCCGATCCGGCTGGGGAATTCAAGCCGGCTGCATACGGTGCTGCGGTCGGGGAATTTGTATCTGACGCTGCAGGATGCGATCGCGCTGGCGATTGAGAATAATCTCGGGCTGGAATCGAGCCGCTATGGTCCGCTGCTTTCCGAGTGGGCTCTGAAGCGAAATCAGGCGGGCGGGCCGATTCGCGGCGTGCCGAGCGCGAGCGCGCAGGTGTCGAGCGTGAACAGTGGCGTGGGCGTCAGCGGAACCATCGCCAGCGCGGGTCTGGGCGGCGGCAATAACGGCCAGGGCGGCGGGAACGCGGGCGGCGTCGCGGTGCAGCAGATCGGGCAGGTGGTGCCGAATCTGGATCCGATTCTGCAGAATTCGACCACGTTTTCGCACCTGACGCAGCCGCAGGCCAACACGGTGCTCAGCCAGACCTCCGCGCTGGTGCAGAACGAGCGCACGTATAACACGGTGTTCCAGCAGGGTCTGATTACAGGCGGCTATATCCAGTTGCGGGATTACTCGCAGTATCTGAAAGAGAACGCGCCGAGTGACGCGCTGAATCCGGCTTACGGGCCGCATGCGGATGTTTATCTGCGGCACAACCTGCTGCAGGGGTTCGGCGTGAAGCTGAACAGCCGGTCGATCCGGATTGCGGAGATGAACGTGAAGGGGTCGGGGGAGGCCTTCCGGTCGGAGGTAATCGACCTGGTGGCGAGTGTGAGCAATCTGTATTGGGATCTGGTGACGGCGGACGATGTGATTCAGGCGCGGCAGGCGGCGGTGGATATCGCGCAGAAGTTTTACGAGGACACGAAGGCGCGGATCGAGATCGGGGCGCTGGCGCGAATCGAGTTGCCACGCGCGGCGGCGGAACTGGCGGGGCGGAAACAGGATCTGCTGATCGCGCAGACGACGGCGCGGCAGCAGGAGAACCGGCTGAAGGAAGCGTTCACGCGCAGCGAGGATCCGGAACTGGATGCCGCCGGTGTTGTGCCTCTGGACAAGGTGCCGGCTCCGGATCCGGACAACCTGCCGCCGGTGCGGGAACTGGTGGCGTCCGCGATGAAGAAGCGGCCGGATGTGGCGTTGTCGAAGATTCGGGATCAGGCGGCGGAACTGAACGCGATCGGCACGACGAATCCGCTGCTGCCAACGCTGGGGGTGGTGGCGCAGACGTACAACCGGGGCGTGGCGGGGACACCGCAGGCTTCGGGAGGGACCGCCAAACCTTATTTTGTCGGCGGGAGCGTGAAGGCCCTGGGGCAGATTCTGCGGCGTGATTTTCCGAATGAATCGGCCTCAGTTTACGTTTCGGCGCCGCTGGGGAACCGACAGGCGCAGGCGGATTACGGGATCGATCAGTTGCAGTTGCGGCAGGCGGCGGTGCAGGGGCAACGCAACACGAACCAGATCGCGGTGGATATTTCGAACCAGGTAATTGCCCTGCGGCAGGCGCGGTCGCGGTTCGCGGCGGCCGTGAATACGCGGGAGTTGCAGGAGCAGTTATTGAAAGCCGAGCAGGAGAAGTTTGCGTTCGGCAAGACCACGATCACGGGACTGATTACGACGCAGCGGGCGCTGGTGACGGCGCGAACCGCGGAGATTACGGCTCTGGCGACGTTTGCGCATGCGCGGGTTTCGCTGGATCAGGTGCTGGGGGAGACGCTCGACACCAATCATGTCCTGGTGGATCAGGCGATGGCGGGGAGTGTGGCCGCGGCGCGGGACTGAGGCTCGTTTCCTTAGAGGTGGGTATAGCCGGGAACGTCGCCGGTAAGGGGCGCCGCGTAGGCGGTGAAGGCGGGTGTCACGTTGTTGCCGGCGGGGACGATCCAGTGGCGGGGGAGCAGGCGTTCCTGCCGGGCGACGGAGTCGAGGGGCGTGAGGAAGGGTCCGCCATCCTGGTCAAGCGCGACCATGACGCCGGAGTGGCCCTCCGACGCCGCGACGACGGCCGCGAAGCCGCAATCGAAGGCTTCGGCGCGATCGCGCGGGCGGGCGAAGGGTCCGCAGGAACGGCCGAGCAGGCCAGGCTTTTCGGCGCGGGCACGCAGACCGAGTTTCTCCGTGAGGCGGCGAGCCAGGGTGTGGCCGAGGTTGGAGGCGAGTTTGTGCACGGCACTGTCCGGACGATCGAGTTCGGCTCCGAAGGGCGTTCCGCGCTCGTCCAGCTGGCCTTCGCAGACGGCGATGACCACGTAACCGAGACGCCGGTAGACGGCTTCGACGTCCGCCGCGATGGCGTCCAGACTGCGCGGGTGCTCGGGAAAACAGATGATGTGCGGCGGGTCATCGGGATGTTTGCGCGCGAGGGAGGTGGCCGCGACGATCCAGCCGGCGTTCCGGCCGAGGGTTTCGAGAATGCAGATGGGCGAAGGGAGGGACCGGCAGTCCTCACCGACGTCGCGCGCGGCGCAGGCGAAGAAGTACGCGGTAGAAGCGTAGCCCGGGGTGTGGTGGGTGACCAGCAGATCGTTGTCGATGGTCTTGGGGATGCCGACGACTTGCAGGTCATAATCGGCGTTGCGGGCGTGCCCGAGCAGGTCGAGGGCGGTCTGCATGGAACCGTTGCCGCCGGTGTAGAAGACGGCGCGGATGTCCTGACGGCGGAGTTCGCGGAGGATGGCGGCGAAATCGTCTTCGGTGAGCTTCCGACGGCTGGAGTGGATGGCGGAGCCGGGCGACTGCGCGATTTCGGCGATTCGGGCCGGCGGGATTTGCAGCAGATCGGGCATCTCGCTGGTGAGAATGCCGCCCAGGCCGAAGCGGGAGGCGTAAAGGGCGGAGCAGTGTTCGCGGGCGGCGGTGACTGCTCCGGCGAGGCTGGAGTTGAGGACGGCGGTGGGTCCGCCGCCGTGGGCTATGACGGCTTTTGGTAGATTCGCGCTCACTGAGCGCAATTATGCCGCGGAAGTGCGTCGTTTTGCGTGACTGCCGGACGACGCCTTCGCGGGCTTGGCTCCGGCGCGCCAGTTTTCCCAGCATTCGGCGGACTTTCGGAGGTGCTGTTTGGGCGTTCCGGAGTAGAGTTCGGCCGCGGACTGCAGGGCCGGTTCGCGGACGTCGCGGCGCGCCCTGGAGATCAGGTCCAGGACCGCGGTCACACAGCGTTTGCCGCCGAAGGAGGCGGGATCGGACTCCAGAGCCTCCTGCAGGACGGTCAGATTGTGGTCGTCGCCCAGCCACTCCTGCAACTCTTCCAGCCGCTTTTCGCGATTGCCGGCATCGCGTTTCCACGCGCCTTCGAGCAGACGCACGTGATACCAGTGATCCTTCGCGCGACGGCGGAGCGTATGCAGGGTTTCGGCTCCGGGATTCTCTTCGGCTTTCCGGAGGGCTTTCCTGCCGCGGCGATAGGTGCGTTCGATGCCCGGCGCCAGGACGCTGAATTCGCCTTCTGCCAGCTGCCAGCGATTCATTCGGCGCTTCACTTCCTTGAGAGAGGCGACTGCGCCGCCGATGATGGTGCGGCAGTCCTCGCCCCGAACCGTTTGTTCGAGGCGGCGGCGAAGAGCGGAGCGGACGACGGAGAGTTGTTCCATCGCGGGGTCCGCGGAGTGCTGTTCACTGAGGGTTTCGACAGTTTCGATCAGGGCGGCGGCGTCGCGCAGGTTGGAGAGTGCGCGTCCGGTGTTGCGAAGGCGCAGGTTCTCGCGCGAGCCGGCTTCGCCCAGACCGGGCATCAGGATGCGGACGAGTCCCCGGAGCTTCTTGATGCTTTTGCGCGCTTCATGGATGCCCTTGTCGCGTGCGGCTTCGTCTTCTTTGCGCAGGTGTGCGATGGCGGAATCGATCTCTTCGGAGGCGATGCGCCGGAGACCCTGGACAACTCCCTCGTCCTGCGCTAGGCGGTAGGGCACGGAGTCTCCCGCACGGTATCACCAAATTGAAACATGTAAGCCACATTATGACAGATGAGTTAACAGATGATCTTCTTTCGGACGGCGTACAGGATGAGGTCGGCTGTGCTGTGGAGAGAGAGCTTCTGCAGAATATGGCCGCGATGAGTTTCCACGGTGGTGAGGCTGATATTGAGGACGGCGGCTACTTCTTTGTTCGCTTTGCCCTCGGCGAGTAACTGGAGGATCTCGCGTTCGCGGCTGGTGAGCAGTTCGTAGCTGTCTTCGAGGCCCTTCGATTCGAGTTGCTGCATGTAGTCCTCCTGGAGCATGAGGCTGATGCGGCGGCTGAGGAACGACCTGCCCGCGGCGGCGGCGCGGACGGCGGCCAGGACGTCTTCCCGGGGGGAGTCTTTGAGGAGATAGCCTTTGGCTCCGGCACGCAGCGAACGGAGGACATAGCTTTCGTCCTGGTGCATGCTGAGCATGACGACGGCGGTCGCGGTGGTGGCGGCCAGGATGCGACGGGCGGCCTCGATGCCGTTCATCTCCGGCATGGCGACGTCCATCATGATGACGTCGGGCAGGTGCTTTTCGGCGAGCTGGACGCATTCGCGGCCGTCGCCGGCTTCGGCCACGACTTCCATATCGGGTTGCCGTTCCAGCAGGGCGCGGAGGCCGTCGCGCACCACGGTGTGGTCGTCGGCGATCAGAATTCGGATCATGAGCGGGTTGCCTCTTTCGCGAGCGGCAGTTCGGCGGCGATGCCGGTGCCGCGGCCTGGGCTGGAATCGATCCTCAGCCTGCCGCCGAGACGGCGCACGCGCTCTTCCATGCCGAGCAGGCCGAGCCCGTGCACCACTTTCTTGTCGAAGCCCACGCCATCGTCCTGGACGGAGAAGAGTACCCGATCGCCGGCGCGCCGGACGGACACCTGGAGGTTGTGCGCGCCGGCATGGCGGGCGGCATTGTTCAGCGCCTCCTGGACCAGACGGTAGATGCAGGTTTTGTGTTCCTCGGGGAGGTGGTCGCAATCGTCGCCGGCGGTGACGCGAACGGCGAGGCCTGTGCGTTTGGCCATTTCGCGGGCGTGCCAGTTGAGGGCGGGGACGAGGCCGAAGTCGTCCAGCATGGAGGGGCGGAGCAGGAGGGCGAGGTCGCGGACCATATTCAGGGTTTTGCCGGCGAGGGCGGAGATAGCGCGCAGGCGGTCCTGTACTTCGGCGGGGTTTCCGGCCAGTTCGGCGTTGCCGGCTTCCATCATGATGGCGGAGAGGGACTGGCCCACTTCGTCATGCAGTTCGCGGGCGAGCATGCGGCGTTCTTCCTCCTGGGCGCGAACGAGGCGGCCGGAGAGTTCCTGAAGATCCTGCCCGCGTTTTTCGAGTTCCCGGCCGAGGCGGATAGTGAGGGCGCCCGTCATGAGCGCGAGGGCCGAACCACCGAGCAGCGCGAGCGTGAAGGTCATGATGAGCGACCAGCGGAGGTTGAGGGCGGAGCGGGCGAAACGGTCTTCGGCGGCGGCGAGGCCGCGCTGGTCAATGGAGCCGATCTGATCTGCAATCTGGAGCATGGTGGTGCGGCGCGGGACAAGTTGTTCGTAGAAGAAGGAGTAACGGAGCCGGTCGCGCTCGCGCGGCGTCCAGTCGAAGGTGGTTTGGAGGACCTGCCAGTAGGCGTCTATCTCACCGCGGAGGGCCTGGAAGGGACCTTGTTCGCCGGGGTCGAGAGAGCGGGCGTAGCGATCGAGCATGGCGCGGGTCTCGCTCTCGATACCGGAGAGGCGGGCGCGCTGTTCTTCGGTGCCGGAGGGGTCCGGGGAGAGGAGGAAATCGCGCACCCAGGCGCCGGAGAGATAGATCTGGGCGCGAATCTGTTCGAGTCCGGCGAGGCGTTCGATGGAGGCCTGGCGGAGGCGTTTGTCGTCGTTCCGGACGCGATCGAGCATGACGAGGGTGCCGATGGCGGCGGCGAGGAGGAAGGCGAGCAGGCCGCCGAAGCCCGCGAGGAGAAGGAGGGGCGGGCGGAGTTTGCGCGAGGTGGCGGAGAGGGAAAGCAACGGGTTCCTGCTCAGTGTATGCGACGGGGCGGGGGCGCAAAATCCTGTCCCGACAGGATGGTGCCGGGGCCGTCGGAAGGGGCACAATCCACACAGAGGGATTACGTTGTGAACAGAAAGCTTTATTTGAGTATTGTCGCGGCCGGCGCCCTGACGGTTTTTGGATCGGCCTGCGCGAAGAAGAAAGTTGCGGTGACCACACCGGCCGCTCCGGCACCGGTGGCGGCGGCTGCGCCGAGTCCGGCGCCGGAACGCACCGTGGCGCGGGCGACTCCGCGTGAGACGGCTCCTGCGGCTCCCGCGGCGGCCACGCCCCGCTATCCCGATGCGGCCACGAGGGCTCGCATCGATGAATTGCTGGGACGGATTCAGGACGCCTATTTCGATTACGACAGGCATACGTTAAGCGATGTCGCGGTGAAGACGCTGAGCGGCGATTCGAAAGAGTTGGCCGTGATTCTGAATCAGTATCCGGACTACAAGATTCGCGTGGAAGGGTATTGCGACGAGCGCGGATCGGCGGAATACAACATGGCGCTCGGGGAAGCCCGGGCGAAGGCGGCGAAGGATTATCTGGTTTCGGTCGGGGTTTCGGGCGATCAGCTTTCCACCGTGAGTTACGGGAAGGAAAAACAGATTTGCGACGACCATGACGAGGCTTGCTGGTCGAAGAATCGCCGGGTCCACATTATTGCTTTGAAGTAGTGCGGGATTGGGGGCGGCCGGTTGGTTCCGTTCGCCCCCGAATGCCGGTGTTAGATCGCGGAAGGGAAGAGGTGTACTTCCGGGACCCAGCAGCGGGCCGGAAGCTTTGCCAGGGAGAGAACCAGTTCCGCGACGTCTTCCGACTGCAGCGCCTTCGCCAGTGTTTCGGCGGGAGTTTTGACGGGACGCTTGAGGAGGATCTCGGTATCGGTGAGGCCAGGGCAGACGACGCAGGTGCGGATGCCGTTGTCTTTTTCTTCGACGCGAATGGCCTGGGAGAGGCCAGCGAGACCCCGTTTGGCGGCCTGATAGGCGGCACCCGATTCGTCGGGTACGACGGCGGACTTCGAAGAGATGTAGTAAATCGATCCGGCCTTCTGTTCTCGCATGGCGGGCAGGACGGCGCGGGTGGCGTAGTACGCACCGTTCAGATTGACGCTCACCATCATGTTCCAGAGTTCGGGCGTGAGGCGGGTGAGGGCGCGGTCCGGGATGTTCGTGCCGGTCGCGAAGACCAGGATGTCGATGCGGCCGAAGCGCTGCAGCGTCGCCTGCGCGAGGGCTTCCATGGCGGCGGCGTCGGTGGCGTCCGCCGGGTGGATGGCGATGCCGTGGCGTTCCAGTTCGGCCAGGCGGTCGGCGCGGCGCGCGGACGCCATCACCTTTGCGCCTTCCTTCGCGAACAGGAGGGCCGTGTCCCGGCCCATGCCACTCGACGCACCCACGACAATCACGACCTGATCTTTCAGCGATACCGGCATTCGTTAAGTCCTCTCCGGACGGTCCGGTGTGTACAGGTTCGAGGCGCCGCAACTCGCGCAGTCATAGGAGCGCAAGAGAAATCGGCGGCGGACGGGCAGGAGTTCGGCGGGGGTTCCGCTGCCGCAATGGACACACACGTTCGTCCATGCCAATGTATCAACCGGTTCGCGCAGATTGCCGAACCAGAAGGCCCAACCGTAGACGCTCAGGCGGGTGGAGGCGAGACGATCGACGGTTCGCAGGAGAAAAGACAGTGCGAGGATGACCCGGCCGTCGCCGTTCGCGAAGAGCCACATGCGGCGGGGCGGGCGCGGGCGGAAGTGGCGGCGTTCGAGGTAAAGGAACGACGCGTGGAGGACGCGGGTGGCTCGCAGAGGCAGGCCGGTGGCGCTTGTGATCCGGCCGGTGAGTTCGGCCGGGTTTCGGAACAGGTTGACGTGACCGCCGCCGTGGTAGATCCAGCGATAGAGGCGGTCGGAAAAGGTGGAGGCGTCGGGGACGGAGACGTAGATGCTGCCATCGGGACGGAGGACCCGGCCCATTTCGGACAGGACGGCGTCAAGGGCTTCCATATGTTCCAGCGAGTGGTTGGCGATCACGGCGTGGAACGCCGCGTCCTGAAAGGGCAGGGCAGCGGCGTCGGCCTGGACCTCCGCGGCGCCGGCTTCGCGGTCGAGGGCTGTGAAGCGGAGACCGGGATAGTCAGTGCGGGGGAAACTCCCGTCGCGGCAGCCGAGGTCGAGGACGCGGGCGCCGGCGGGCAGATGGCGAAGAATCGCCTGCATTACTGGACGAAAACCAGCTGGCCAAAGCGCGCGGGGACGTGGGGATTCGGGGTGGGCTGCACGGGGTCCGACCAGTTGCTCATGCGGCGGTTGGGTTCCACGCCGTCCCAGCGGTTGACGTTGGCGGACCAGACGGCGCCGGGGACGGGGCGTTTCGAAAGCGCGTCGAAGTTCGCCCAGGGGATGGCGACTTCGAGGCTCCAGCCTTTGTCCTGATCGCCGCGGAGGTTCAGGGTGCCGTCGATGAACGTCGCGAGTTTCACGCCCTGCAGATTGAACTGTTTGAAGAGGTAGCGGGACTGGTACATGGTGTAGTCGTACAGAGTGGCGCGGGCGTTCATTTCGAGACCGTAGTAGATCCCGGTCTGGGAGGGCATGGGGTTGAGGAAGATTTCGACGGCGTCGTCGAGGTAGGTGGGGTCGTCACGCTCGGTGTGGAAGGCGACGATGTCGGCGTCCTCGCATTCATAGGCGACGTAGAGGTATTGATCGTCCCAGAGCAGACGGGCGGTGGTTTTCTGTTTGGCGCCGGTCTGGGCGTCCCACGGGAAGATCAGTTCGATTTTGCCGGCGGCGGCCCAGGCTTTGTCGTCAGGCTTGCCGTCGATGACGATGGGCGTGGCGGCTCTTTTGACTTCGTAGCGCGGGAGCGGGGGTTGTGCGAGCAGTTGAGGGGCAAAGAAGAAGACGGCGCAGAGCGGCAAATATCGCATTGCCGATCAGCTTATCTTACCTGGTATCGTACTTGGCACCGACGCGATACAGGTAAATCATGTGGGGGCGGCCTTCCACCATCATTTTCTCGACGGTGACCGGTTTCCAGCCGCGGATCTCGAAATCGTGTGAGACGACGCGCGCATTAGGGCGAAGACCTTTTTCGAGGACGGGGCGCAGTTTTTCGTTGGAACTCGTGAGCAGGTAGAGCGTGACGACATCGGCGGGGGCGAGATCGGTCTTCAGGGCGTTGCCGTGGATAATTTTTACCTGGTCGTTCAGGCCGAGGGAGTTGACTTTTCCCAGTGTGGTTTCGTAAATGTCGCGACGGATCTCAATACCGACGCCGTGCGCTTTGAACTTCTGTGCGGCGGTGATGACGATACGGCCATCGCCACAGCCGAGATCGTAGACGGTTTCGTTCGGTTTGACCTGCGCCAGTTCGAGCATGTGGTCCACCACCACCTGGGGCGTGGGGAAGGCCGGGGCGAGGGTGTCCGGATCGGTGTACCGCTGGGCCGGAGCATCCGTGGACGCCAGAAGGACCAGGACCGGGAGAATCGCCACGACGCCACCAAAGCTGAAGTTCATGTCTATTGTGAGGACGTTGGTCCGCCGGCAACCAGTTTCAATTTTGCGATACGGCCCATGATATCAGTCCAGGCCGTCCATAAATCCCGGGGACGGCTGATGGTGTATTCATAGCCGCGCAGCCGCTTTACCACGGTTCCGATGGAATCCCGCCAGGGGTTTTGCTGCGGCATCAGGTTGTAGTTCATGTAGAAGACCGGAAAGGGCGTGGCGGCGATTTCCTTGTAGCTGTCGGGTGACGGGGGCTCGTCGAGCATCACCTTGGGGCCGGCGAAGATGACGGCGTCGGAGGTGTTGTGGCCGAGTTCGTCCTGTATCAGCTTGGTGAGGAAGTCGGTCTCACTGCGCTTGTCGGTGAGCTTCTTGTAGTCCACCATGCCGAGCTTGAGGGTGGCGAGGGCTTTTCCCAGTTCGGGGAAGTCGATCTGGTCGGTGTTTTCCTGGCGATAGACCACGCGCTGGTCGTTCATGTTGAACGCGACCACGGAAAATTTGCGGATGCGCGGTTCCCGCGAGATGTTACGAAGGATCGAAACCAGCGCACTGGTGTCGATGGGCTGCATGGCGGCAGCGGAAGAGCGCTGGGGGGCGAAATTGATCAGGACTTTGACGTTGAGCTGATCTTCGGCGGTCGACAGGCGGGTGACGGGGGGCTCATCCTTAAAGAATTCGCGTTCGGAGACATCGATGGCGCTGGCAGGAATCGCCATTTTGATTCCCTGATCTTTGGCGGGCAGGGTGGCCGTGATATCCCAGCCGGAGGCGCAAACGCGCTCCATGCGGTCGCGCATCATCCAGGCAACGTGGTAGCCGCCTTCGCCGACGTCGAAACTGCCCTGCAGATAGGCGTCGCCCTTCGCATCGGTCTCGATGGAGGGCACGTTGTACTTCTGCGAAAAATAACTGGGAGTATCCTTCGAGTTATTCGAGGTGACCTTGAAGACAATGGTCAACTGGTCGCCTTCGCCGGCCAGTTCACGGAGCGGCATCACGATGTCGTAGCCGGTGTGGAAGCGAAGGTCGAAACCGAGGACGGGTTTGATAGAAGTGACGGTGCAGGGAAGATCTTTGCGGGTTTCTTCGGTCTCAAGGACCGCGGCATCCGACATCAGCAGCTGGACAGAGCCTTTGGAAGCGAGTCCCTGCATCAGGTTTTGCGGACAGGCAAGCGGAGGCAGCGCCGCTACAATTGTCAGAGCGAGGGCCATTCCCGGCCTGCTGCCCGTTCTTCCATTAAACGGATTCATTGCCACCCGGTCTCCGTGAGAAGAAGATGAATATCATGGTACACCGCAAAATGGTTGACATCAAACAGATTCTTCCCGGCCGTTTGTTTGCAAGCGCAATACCATTTTTTGGAGCGTTGATTCATGACCAGGAAGATCTGACACCTGGGATCGGCGTCGGGGAATGAGCTTTTTTATGGACCGAAGCAAAGATCAGCCGGATCGGATTGCCGTCGCCGGGGAACTGCCGGAGGGAGTTGTGGTGAGTTCGGACGTGGTGCGGGAGAAGCGGCTTCCGCCCGGGCAGTCCCGAACGAAGAAGTGGCCGGTGCTGGATGCGAGCGGGCCGCCGGCGATCGACTTGGCGGAGTGGAAGTTGCGGCTATTCGGTTTGGTTAAGGAGCCGGTCGAGTTGTCCTGGGCGGAGTTTCGAACGCTGCCGCGGACGAAGGTTTTTGCGGATTTCCACTGCGTCACACGGTGGAGCCGGCTGGGGAATCTCTGGGAGGGCGTCGCGACGCGGGACCTGCTGGCGCGGGCGGGTGGTTTGCGGGAGGGCGCTGCTTTCGTTCTGGCACATGGCTACGACCGTGGTTTTACGACGAACCTGCCGCTGGACGACTTTCTCGGCGAAGATGCATTGGTGGCGACTACGCACGACGGCGACCCGATCTCGACCGATCATGGCGGTCCGGCTCGTCTGATTATTCCGAGGCTGTATGCCTGGAAAAGCGCCAAGTGGATTTCCGGGCTGGAATTTCTTCCCGCGGACCGGCCGGGCTTTTGGGAACGGAACGGGTATCACAGGCGCGGGGATCCCTGGGCCGAAGAGCGGCACAGCTGGACTGCGCCCCGGTTGCCCTGAATGTTTGTTTCCGTTCGGTTGGTAAACTCGGCTTTGACCCGACGAACACTTCTGGCGACGGCGCTGCTTGCCGGTTGCGGCCGCAAACTGGCCAGGCGGTATTTTGGCTGGCTGTTTGTGGCGAGCGCCGCGGAGCGTGGCATCGCGGTGGCGGATCTGGCGGAGTTTCGCCACGCCGCGACGATCCCGCTCGATCAGATGCCGGCTCAGGTGCTGCGGGCCGGGGCTCGGGTGTTCGTGACGTGTCCGGATGCGCGGACACTGGTCGAACTGGATCTGGCGCACTGGAAGCCTTCGCGGAAACTGGTTTTGGCCGGGAAGATCGTGGCTGCCGCGCCGCAGGCGGACGGGAAGTCGCTGGTCGTTATCACGGAACAACCCTCGACGATCTGCGTCGTGGATACGAACACGTTCCGGGTGAAGAAGCAGGCTGCGCTGCCCGAGACTCCCACGGGGCTTGCGATCGCGGAGTCCATGGCGGTGGTGTCACTGGAATCGCGAGGAATCAGCCGGGTGGGGTTGCCGGATTGCCGTGTGTTGGGAACTACCGAGGTCGGGTCGCGATGCGGCGTCGTGCAGTTCCGGAACGACGGGAAGATGATTCTGGCGGGACTCGGCGACCTGAAGCAGGTGGTCACACTGGATTCTGTCACCGGTGCCCTGATCGCGCGGCTGCCGTTGTCGTTCGCGCCATCGCGATTCACCTTTAACGACAACGGCGGGCAGATGTTCGTGACGGGTGGCGGGGCGGCGGATCAGGACGTGATCGCGATCGTCAATCCTTACCAGAGCGAAGTGGACCAGACGATCGTGGCCGGACGAACGCCGCACGGGATGGCGGTTTCCTTCACGCGCAATCTGCTGCTGGTGACCAATCCGGGCAGCGGCGATCTGACGATTCTCGATATCGAGACCCGGAAACTTTCGGCGTCCGTTCACATGGGGGGAAGGCCCGGTGAGGTACTGCTCACGCCCGATGAGGAATACGCGCTGGTGCTGGGGCAGGATTCCGGCGATGTATCGGTGATCCGGATGCCGACGGTGCTCGACCGTTCGGTCAGAACGAAACCGCTGTTTACGGTGTTCCCGATGGGCGGGAATCCGCAGTCGGCGGTGATTG
Organism: uncultured Acidobacteriia bacterium; assembly: GCA_903851195.1. Lineage (GTDB taxonomy): Bacteria > Acidobacteriota > Terriglobia > Bryobacterales > Bryobacteraceae > BOG-234. Next base: position 173,157 of record CAINNJ010000008.1, on the reverse strand, counting down.
TCCCGAAAGAGGCTTAAGCCGGGTCGCGGCCGGGGACCAGGCGTCCGAAGCCGAGATTGCAGACGATTTCGATGAGGCTGCCGTTCAGGTTTCGGAACAGGCGCTTTTTCAGACCCACGTAGGGCTGGGTGCCAGCGAACAGGTCCTGCATGACATCGCGGAATTTCGGGCTCAGGCGGGTGAACTGGACCATGCGGCTGGTGACGGCGCCCCAGAGGAAAGTGCCGTGAAAGACGCGGTTGGCGAGGCGGGAGCCGAATTCCAGGTCGTGCACGAAATCCCGGCGTAGGGCTTTCCGGTAAGCGAGTCCGATGTCTTCGGACGTATCGGCGAGAATCGCCTGGGTAGCGAGGTCGGCGGAGCGCATGGCGTAATACAAGCCTTCGCCGGTGATGGGATCGACCAGGCCGGCGGCGTCGCCCACGGCCAGCCAGCCGTCGCCCGCGACGCGGTTGCGCTTCCAGGCCGGGGTGTCGAGGCAGGGGAGAAGGTGGCTGTAGAACGTGGCGCCGTCGCGAGAGATGCCCTGTTCGGCCATGTAGCGTTCGAGCCGCACGCGCAGGGCTGCCGCGGTCTCGCCCTTGCCGCAGATACCCACGGACAGGTGTCCGCAGCGAGGGAAGACCCAGATATAGCCCTCGAGGCCAGGTAAGAACTGGATGTCGATCTTCTGGCGGTCGCCCGGGACATAGTAGCCGAGCGCGCTCATGGTGTCGCTGGCGGTTAATTCCGTGCCGAAGTCCCTGAGCGGGTTGCGGGCGCCGGTGGCGAGGATGCAATAGTCGGCGTCCACGGTGCCGGTTTTGGTGCGCAGGTTCCAGCCCGAGCCGGTGCGTTCGATATTCAGGACGCGATCTTTTTCAATCTGCGCGCCGGCGTGTTGCGCGCGGTCGAGCAGGAGGTTGTTCAGGTCGAAACGGGAGTAGATGAGAAGCGGGCGGTCGAGCGCGAGGGTGACCGGCTGACTCTTCGGGGCGGAGAGGTTCGTTTCGGTGACGATCTTCTTCGGCGTGTCGTTCTGTTGCAGAAAGGGATACTGGGAGTAGGCCTTCCATGTAAGGCCGCCTCCGCAAGGCTTTTCCCATGCGAGTTTCTCGTCGAACACGACCGTTCGGACGCCCGCGGATGCAAGCCGTTCCGCGGCAAATGCGCCCGAGGGCCCACCTCCGAGAATCGCGACCTTCATGTTTTGTTGGTTTCCTTACTTTTTCGAGCCATCGAGCGGGGGGTGGCCCGGGGGCAGTTGTGAATCGCCACTGATGGGCGGGGCTGTGTTGGGTTGTGCGGCACCGGTGGACGGATGGCCGGGAGGCAGTTGGGCAGAGTCACCACTGAGCGGTCCGGCTGTTCCGGCCGCGCCTGCAGCTTGTCCGGCATGTTTCTGGATGTCTCCGTTGGCGCGTTTCTTAATGTGCCACTCGTTGCTTTTCCGTTCCATGGTGTAGTTCATGCTCATCATGGGCGGGCCGCCCTTAGGAGCAAAGGAAACTACCGCGTCGGCCTCCTGGCCGCGGAAGGAAACGGAGACGACATTGACGTCCATCGCGCCGACATTCACGTCTTTTGGAATATCGCGAAGCACGCCCTGTTTGACGGCTTCGAGGTTATCGATGTTCTTCGAGCACCCTGTCAGGGTGACCAGGCTGACGGTCGCGACGGCCAGAGCGCCGATAAAAGCTGATTTCACTGTCCGATTATACCCGCTCCTCCGGATGAGGTACTGAAACGGCTCCGGCGGAAGCCAGAATCGCATCGATGAGACCCGGAACTGTATAAACGGATGCCTGCATGCTCACCGGGATCTTATATTTCCTGAGTGTGTCGCTCGTGATGGGCCCGATGCTGGCGGTTTGGACTCCGGTCAGGGCGTCGGCGGCACGGGGACCGAGCGCAGTCATGAGGTTTTCCACCGTGGAGGAACTGGTGAAGGTGATCCAGTCTGGCCGGGCGCTCAGGACGGCGGCCACGCGACCGGCGAGTTCGGCGGGGGGGACCGTGCGATAGGCTTCGCAGACATCGACATAAGCGCCGCGGCGGCGAAGCTCGTCGGGGAGAACATCGCGGGCGACGGCGGCGCGGGCGATCAGGATTCTGGAGCCGGCGAGGTCAAAAGCGGCAAGCGTCCGGAGAAGACCCTCGGCGACGTACTGTTCGGCGAGGACATCCACTTTGATGTGGAAGCATTCCAGGGCGTCACGGGTGGCCGGGCCGATGGCGCAGATGCGGCCGCGAATGGCACGAAGGTCCGCGGGCGAGGCGTCGAGACGTTCCAGAAAGCAGCGGACACCGTTCGCGCTGGTGAAGATCAGCCAGTCGTACGAGGGCAGGGCGGCGATGGCGTTGTCGAGCGGGCGGTAGTCCGCCGCCGGCTGGATGGCGATGGTCGGGAGTTCCACCACATGCGCGCCCAACTGGCGCAAACGGGTGGAAAGGGTGCCGGCCTGATCGCGCGCTCTGGTGACGACGATGGACTGTCCGAAAAGGGGGAGTTTTTCGTACCAGCTCAGCTTGTCGCGGAGACTGACGACATCGCCCACGATGATGGTGGCGGGCGGCTTCAGACCACGTTCGCGGATCCGGAGCGGGAGCGTTTCGAGGGTGCCGGTGACGACTTCCTGATCCGGGCGGGTGCCCCAGCGTACGGCCATGGCGGGGGTGGAGGCGGCCCGGCCGCCTGCGATGACGCGTTGGGCGATGGTGTCGAAATTGGAGAGACCCATGAAGATTACCAGCGTCTCGGAGGTGCCCACTTTGGTCCAGTCGATGGTCTCGACGTCATGGCCGGTGATGAACGTGACGACGGAGGTGTGATCGCGATGCGTGAGCGGAACGCCGGTGTAGGCGGCGATGCCGAGGGGCGAGGTGACTCCGGGGACCACTTCGAAGGGGAGGCCGGCGAGCGCGAGGGCTTCGGCTTCCTCGCCGCCGCGGCCGAAGATAAACGGGTCGCCGCCTTTGAGACGGACGACATTGAGGCCCTGCCTGCCGCGTTCCACGAGAAGGTCGCAGATCTCCTGCTGCGACATGGCATGGTCGGACTTTTTTTTGCCGACGTAGATGCGTTCGGCCTCGGCGGGCGCGAGGTCGAGGAGTTCGGAGCCGGCGAGATGGTCGTAGAGGATACAGTCGGCCTGTTCCAGAAGACGGCGGCCTTTGAGGGTGAGGAGTTCAGGATCGCCCGGGCCAGCCCCGACCAGGTAAACCTTTTTCATTCGTAGACCGATTCGAGGATACTGCCTGCGCCGCGCTGCAGCAGCACCTTCGCCACGTTGCGGCCCAGTTCCGCGGCGCGGGTGCAGTCGCCGGTGGCGGTGTAGCGGATCATGACGCTGCCGTCGGGCGAGAAGACGCCGCCGGTGAGGAACAGTTCGGTGTTTTCGAGCGTGGCATAGGCGCCGATGGGGACCTGGCAGCCGCCGCCCAGTTCGGCGAGCATGGCGCGTTCGGCGGTGATGGCGAAGTGGGTCCACGGGTCGTCGAGCGGGCGGCAGGCTTCGAAGCCGGCGCCGCTGGTGAGAGTTTCGATCGCCAGAGCGCCCTGGCCGACGGCGGGGAGCATGATGTCGGCGCGGAAGGTTTCGCTGATGATGTCGCCCCAGCCGAGGCGGCGCAGTCCTGCGGCGGCGAGCACGATGGCGTCGTAGTGCCCTTTTTCCACCTTGTTGATGCGCGTGTCCACGTTGCCGCGGATGGACTGCAGGTCGAGATCGGGACGAATTCTCTTGAGCTGCGCGACGCGGCGGAGCGAACTGGTGCCGACGACGGCGCCGAATTTGAGTTCGCGGAGTTTGCCTCCGATAATGGCGTCGAGAGGTTCGGCGCGCTGCGGGATGGCGGCAATCATCAGCCCGGCGGGAAGTTCGGTGGGAAGATCTTTGAGGCTGTGGACCGCGAGGTCGATGCGGCGATCGAGAAGAGCCTCCTCAATTTCTTTCGTGAACAGCCCTTTGCCGCCTACCTTGCTGAGAGGCACGTCGAGGACTTTGTCACCTTTGGTATGGATGATTTCAATCCTGGTTTCAACGCCTCTTGCTTCGAGACGGTCTTTTGTGTAATTTGCCTGCCAGAGAGCAAGTTGAGACCCTCTGGACCCGATCACCAACATATAAGTTCAGTGTAGCGGGCGGTATGGCGGAGATTTGGGCTACGATCTGAGAAGCAGATGCGACCGCGTGAACTGGTGCAGCGATGGGTGGAGGCCTTTAACCGGGCAGACGCCGATGAACTGGCGGACTTCTATGAGGAGAACGCGGTGAATCATCAGGTGGCGGAGAGCCCGGTCGAGGGCCGCGAGGCGATCCGGCGAATGTTTCGAAATGGTTTCGAAGCGGCGGAGATGGTTTGTCTGGTGGAGCAGATCTTCGAGGACGGCGAATGGGCGATTCTCGAATGGCGGGATCCCAGGGGATTGCGCGGCTGCGGATTTTTTCATGTGCGCGACGGGCGGATTGTCTTCCAGCGGGGATACTGGGACAAGCTTTCGTTCTTAAGAATGCATGGCCTGCCGGTTCCGGACGAAAAGCCACCGGCTTTGAAACCGTCTTGACATTCGGAGAGTGCCGCAGCATACTCACGCCTTGAGCCCTGTCGCTCGACCATAACTATTACAATCGAGAGAACGAGGTCAGGGATGAATTTCAAAAGCAGCGGGGCAACTCGCTTTTTCGCCTGTATTCTGCTGTCTGCCGCAGGGTTGTTCGCGCAGTCGCAGGCGAATACGGGAACCATCGAGGGCACGGTTACGGATCCTTCCGGCCGCCCGGTACCCAAAGCGTCGGTGACGCTCACGAACACCGGCACGAACTTTACGCGCGCGACGGAGACGGACGACGCCGGGCGTTTTCTCGGGCTGCTGCTGCCTTTGGGCGAGTATAAGGTGACCGTCAAGGCCGCGAATTTCGGCGTGGCGGTGCTGCAGGGGCTGGATCTCGCGGTAGGGCAGGCGATCTCGCTGCCCGTGAGTCTGAGTATTTCGCAGGTGGATCAGGTGGTGACGGTCACGACGGACGCGCCGGTTCTGGAGAGCGAACGGATCGAGAATTCCACCTATCTCAACACGCGGTCGGTGCGGGATTTGCCGAACAACGGACGAAATTATCTGAGTCTCGCGACGCTGACTCCGGGTGTGTCCATTGTGCAGGGACCGGACGGGGATGAGATTTCGATCAACGGGCAGAAGGGCATCAATAACAATGTGTCCATCGACGGCGCGGATAACAATAACCCGTTTTTCGGCGAACAGCGCGGGGGGCAGCGGCCGGCGTTTACGGTCAGCCTGGATGCGATTAAAGAGTTTCAGGTGGTGTCCGACAACGCGCCTGCCGAGTTCGGGCGCAGTTCCGGCGGGTTCATCAATGTGGTGACGAAGTCCGGGACCAACGATCTGCACGGCACTTTGCACGAGTATCAGAAGTGGACGGGCCTGACGTCCCGGCTGAAAGACGGCACGCGGCTAAGCGGTTTTTCGCAGGAGCAGTTCGGCGGCACGGTGGGCGGCGCGATTAAGAAAGACAAGCTCTTCTATTTCGTGGGCGACGACCAGCAGTTTTTCACGCAGACGAAACAGAATAATCCGAACCGGATCGACGCCGGTCTGGTGAATTTTTTCGCGACGAAACTGGGCGACCCGGGCGAGAACGGTCCCATTACGCGGAAGAACAATGCGGTGGCGGTGCTGGGGAAGGTGGACTGGTACCAGAGCGCGAAAAATCTGTTTACCGCGCGTTATAACTACGCTCACGCGAGCCAGCCGAACGGCACGTTCGACGTGGAGCAGTGGGGACGCAGCGCGAACGCGGTGGAGATCGACTTTTCCAATTCGATCAGTCTCCAGCTGAACAGCACGCTCTCGCCATCCATGCTGAACGAGATGCGTTTCCAGTTCGCGCGGGAGGATCGTCCGCGCACGTATTCGGGACCGAGCCTGCCGGGACAGAGCCGCCCGCTGCCGGACACTGGTATTGATTTCGGCGGCCAGTATCGCTTCGGCGAGCCATTCTTTATTCCAACCAAGGACCATGACACGCGCTTCCAGTTGAACGACAATCTGTCGCTGGTGCGCGGCGCGCATACCTTTAAATTCGGGGCGGAGATCAATCGCACGGCGACAACACAGACGTTTATCGGGTTTTCAAACGGTCGCTATATCTTCGACAGTGTTCAGGGCTTCGAGAATTATGTGAATATCGGGCCGACTTTCGTGGAGTGCTCGAACGGCACGACGAACAATTTCGGTAAATGCCCGGCGGGGACGACGATTACCGGTCCGCTGGTGCTGTTTCTGCAGTTCGCGGGCGTGAACGGGCTGAGCACGGACGCGGCGGGCACGCAGAATCTGGTGCAGTGGGAGCCGGCGCTGTTCGCGCAGGACAAGTGGAAGGTGCGTCCGAATCTGACGATCAGCTATGGACTGCGCTGGGATGCGCAGGTGGAACCGCCGGTGCTCACGGCGCCCGGTCAGGTGTTTTTCTCGAAATTCATCGGAAAGCCGGGATTCCCGTCGAACGGCACGATTCCTTCGTCCTGGAAGCAGTTCCAGCCGCGCGTCGGAATCGTGTGGGATCCGATGGGCAAGGGGAAGACTCTGGTGCGGCTGGGCGGCGGGATTTTCTATGCGCGCACGCCCGGCCTCGATTTCGCCAGCACACGGTCGACGAATGGCAGCGTGGGGCAATCGATTTATCGGGATTCCACGTTCAACGGTTTCGGCCTGACGCCGCCCGCCTATAACCAGCTGGTGCCGAACGCCAGCAACCTGCCGCCTTCGGACCCGCAGGTTTATGTGACCGACAAGAATTTCACGAATCCGCGCACTTACAGCTGGTCTCTGACGGTGGAGCAGGCGCTGACTTCGGATCTGAAGGTAACCGCGGGCTTCAACTATGCCAAGGGCGTGCATGGCAGCCGTTTCGTGGACCGCAACGATGCGGTGTTCCACTCGCCGTGGAGCACGGGTCTGGGTTCGGACGGGACGAACGGAATCGGACAGCTGACGACACTGGAGAGTTCAGCGAAGTCGTTGTTCCGGGGGCTGACGCTGGGGATGCAGAAACAGTTTACGCGCCACTTCCAGTTCCAGATGAATTATCAGCTTTCCGAGGATCTGGCGGACGACGATAACGAGCGCGATCCGTTCAGCTACCGGTATGTGGTGGCGAATAATTTCAAGCCGGAGTATGGTTTTTCCAACCGGAATGAGCGGCACCGGTTTAACTCGTTCGGGTTGTGGGAAGCGCCGTTCGGGATCGAGTTTTCGCCGGCGATCAGCTTCCACACGCCGCAGCCGGTTTCGGTGGACAACCGTCTGCTGGCGAACGGCTATATTGTGAAACGCAATACGCTGTGGAAGGACAACACGCTTTTTACGCTGGATTTCCGGGCCGCGAAGAATTTTAAGCTTTCCGAGCGGTACCGGCTGCAGGCCAGCGTGGATGCGTTCAATCTGACGAACCGGGCGAATCCGAAGCGTCCGGAGACGACCGGTTTGCTGTTTAACTTCGATGGCACGGTGCAAAGCGGGTTGGGGGATCCGCGACAGGCGCAGCTGGGTTTGCGGCTGGTATTTTAACGGGTAGTTTCCAGTGCGAGCGCCGGTTATTTTTTGATGTAACCGGTGCTCGCGCTGGTCTTGCCGCGCTTGCGGTGGGCTTCGTCGGACATGGCATGCACGCCGGTGGCATCCACCCAGCGGGTGTAGAAATTGAACAGTGCGCAGACGGTGATGGCGTAATAGAGCGCCTCGTCCGTCCAGCCCAGATCGCGCAGGGACTGCAGATCAGCGGCTGTGATGTGCGCCGTCTGGTGGTTCATCTTCGTGACAAACCGGAGCAGGGCCTTCTGGTCTTCGGGCAAGGGCGAGGCTTCCATGTCGAGCAGGACGCTCTCCACCAGCGCTTCATCCCCGAGTAGTTCCGCCGCGACCGCGGCGTGCGATTTCGTTCAGAACGGGCAGTGGTTCCCGGCGGCGGTCCATGCGGCGATCAGTTCGCGAAAGCCGGGACTCAGCGGGGAAGGTTCGCGCAAAATCTCCTGCGTGAAGCGGGCGAGGTGCTCGGTAGCTGCCGGCTTATAGGCGAAAAGGTGCCAGATTTGCGGGTATTCGCCGCCGGCGCTTTGCATTTGCCGCAGCAGATCTGCAAAGGGACCCGGTTGCGGGTTGTTTTCGACTTCGGGCAAGAACATCGGTTCCATATCTACGAGTTTGCCAGTTTGGCGAGGGTTTGCGCGAGGACCAGCGTTCCCTGGGCGATGGCTTCGGGCGAGGAGTACTCGTCGGGGAGATGGCTCACGCCCGCGCGGCAGGGGATGAAGAGCATCGCGGCGGGGCAAATGCGGGACATGAACAGAGAGTCGTGATAGGCGCGGCTCACCATGCGGTCGAAGCGGAAGCCGTTCTCGTCGCAGACGGCGGCAATGGCGGAGACGATGCGGGGATCGCAGGTGGCCGGGGCGTCACGATTGATGAATTCGGGTGTGATGGTGACACCGCGACGGGCGGCGATCTCCGTGCAGGTTTGTTCGAGATGAACGAGCATGCGGTCGCGGCGGTCGGCGTCGATATCGCGGATGTCGGCTTCGAGATTGACGCGGCTGGGGATGCCGTTGATGACGCGGGGAAAGATATCGCAGACGCCGGTGGTGGCGACGCTGTCAATCGCTCCGGTGGAGCGGGCGGCCTGTTCCAGCGCGAGAGCGATCTCGGCGGCGGCGAGAAAGGCGTCGTGGCGGTCGGGCATGAGGACGGCGCCGGCGTGTCCGCCCTGTCCCTGAATGTCGATGCGGAGGCTGGCGGGCGCGGCGATGGCGGTCACGGCTCCGAGCGGCACGCCCCGGTTTTCGAGAAGCGGGCCCTGTTCGATGTGAAGTTCGACGAAGGCATCGTAGTAGCCGGGCGTGAGAAGCACGGACGACAGGGGTCCGTGGAAGCCCGCGCGGGTGCGGATTTCCTGCAGCGAAGAACCTTCGCTGTCGCGGAGCGTTTCGTCGGCGGCGGGGTCCAGCGTTCCGGCGAGCAGGCGGGAGCCGAGGCAGCCGAGTCCGAAGCGGGTGGGCTCTTCGGAAGTAAACAGCAGGAGTTCGAGGGAACGGCGAGGCTGGAATCCGCTGGCCTGAAGAGCGCGTATGGCTTCGAGGCCGCCGAGCACGCCGACCGTGCCGTCGTAGCGGCCGGAGTGCGGAATGGCGTCGATATGGGAGCCCGTGCCGACGGCGGGGGCGGCGGGTTCGGAACCGTGCCAGCGGGCGAAAGTGTTGCCGACGGCGTCTTCCCTTACGTCGAGATTCGCCTTGGCGCAGAGGTCTTTGAGCCAGGCGCGGGCGCGCAGATCCTGGTCGGAGAAGACGATGCGGCTGACGGCGGGGGCGGGGACGTCGGAGAAGGCGGCGAGTTCGTTGAGTTCGCGGGTGAGTCGGTTCTGATCGATGTCGATTTTCATGATGGTGCGTTCTTAGCGGTGGAGCGGATGCCGGTTCCAGTCTTTGTACAGCAGGTATTTTGCGGGCTTCTTGCCCAGCGCGCCGAACCATTGGGGGCAGTAGGGGCCCATCCAGATGAAGTCGCCGGCGGTGACGGGATACCAGTGGTCGTTGAGGCGATAGATGCCGCCGCCTTCGACCATGAGAAGGCCGTGTTCCATGACGTGGATTTCGACCATCGGCAGGGTGGCGCCGGGGAGAAAAGTCATGGTGTTCACGGCGAAATCGAAGGCGAAGTCGGGGGGGATCAGGGTGCGGACTTCGAGGGCTTCGTCGCCGCCGAGGGGCCTGGGCGCGAGGGTACGTTCATCGCCCGTGAACGGTTCGAGAGTGGAGGAGTTGAGGTCCAGAAGCGGCTTTTCGATGACCACGGCGCGGCCGCCGGATTCGGAGAGGATGCGGGCGCCGCGGTTAGCGGGGATGTAGGCGTACTGCGCGGGCGAGAGCGTCTGCCCATTGACGTTGACGGAACCATCCAGAACGTAGAGAAACGTCTGGGCCGCACCTGCCTGCATCGTGCCGCCGGGCTCGAATTCCACGGTGTATTCGGTGAAGGCGGCTCCGTGCGCGGGGGCGGCGTGGACGATGGCGGTGGCGTTCGTCATGCCAGGCAGCGGCGCGCGGACGAAGGTGTCCGGGGTGAGGAGGAAATGGTCGCGCTGGCTGCTGCTGCGGGTGTGTCCGAGGTTATGCATTGCGGTTTCCGTGTGGCCGGATGAATCGGCCGTTGGTTCGGGCGGTGATGGCGCCATTGGAGCAGATGATCTCACCCCGGCGGAGCGTCTTCGTAATCGCGCCGCGCAGGCTGTGCCCGGAGTACGGGCTGGCGCGGTGCCGGTGCAGCAGGGTGCGGTCGTCGATGTGGGTGGTGGCGTTGAGGTCGATGAGGGTGAGGTCGGCATCGGCGCCGACGGTGACGGTTCCTTTTAGGGGGAGGCGGAAGCGGTTTGCGCCGTTGGTGGCGGTGAGCGCGGCGATCTGTTCGAGAGGGAGTCCGCGCTGGTGGTGGCCTGCGTCGAGCAGCACGGGCAGGGTGGATTGAACGCCGGCGATGCCTCCCCAGATTTGGAAAAAGTTCTCGAATGTTTTTAACTCCGGCGGGCAGGGGGAGTGATCGGAACCGACGATACCGACTTCGCCGCGCAGCAGAGCGGCCCAGAGGGAATCCTGTTCGGCGCGGTGGCGCAGCGGCGGCGCGCATTTCGCGAGAGCGCCGATTTGTTCGAGATCTGCTTCGGAGAAAAACAGGTAGTGCGGACAGGTTTCGATGGTGATGTCAGCGCCGGATGCCCGCGCTTCGAGCGCGGCGGCGATACCGCTGCCGGAACTGATGTGAACGATGTGGAGACTGCAGCCGGTCTGGCGGGCGAGCAGGCCCGCGCGATGGATCGCTTCGACTTCGGCGATGACGGGGCGGGATTCGAGGAATGCCGGGATATCGTGGCGGCCCAGAGCCTGCATACGCGCGGAGAGGCGCTGCGTGATCTCGTCGCTTTCGGCATGGACCGCGACCGGGAGGCCAAGGCGGGCGGCTTCCTGCATGCCTTCGAAGAGGGTCAGGTCGTCGGCGCGGGGGAACTCGGGCAGGCCGGAATCGCAGAGGAAGGCTTTGAAGCCGATGACGCCACGGTCGGCGAGTTCCGCCATTTGGGGCAGGTTGCCGGGAATCAGGCCGCCCCACAGCGCGAAATCGGCGATGGATGCCGCTTCCACGGCGGCACGCTTCTGGTCGAATGCGGCTGCGTCCGTGGTGCAGGGCGCGGAGTTGAGCGGCATGTCGAGGAACGTGGTTCCGCCGCCCGCCGCGAGAGCGTGGCTGCCGGTGCGCGCGCCTTCCCAGTCCGTGCGGCCGGGCTCGTTGAAGTGCACGTGGACGTCGATCAGGCCGGGCAGGACGACCAGACCGCAGGCGTCGATTTCGTTGGCGGCGCCGGGGAGATCGGGGCCGATGGCGGCGATGCAGCCGTCTTCGATGGCGATGTCCGCCGCAAGGAGGCCGGAGTGCGTGACGACCGCGCCGCCTCGTATGAGCAGGTCAGGCATGAACGGCTCCCAGAGTTTCGATGAAGCGGGCGCCGGCGATCAGGGCGGCTTCCACGTCTTCGAGGAGCACGGCTTCGTCGGGGTGGTGGCTGATGCCGCCGGGGCTTCGCAGAAACAGCATGGTTGAGGGGAGGTGCGGGGCGAAGATCATGGCGTCATGGCCGGCGCCGCTGGTCATGCGATGCGCGCCGGGGCCGACTGCGTCGGCGAGAGCCGTGGTCAGGGCTTCGTCCATGCGCACCGCGCTCTGGTTGAGCCGTTCTATGGCCTCGGCGGGGGCTTTCGCGAGGATTTCACGCACGGCATGTAGGCGCACCGCGTCGTCGGGATGGCGGACATCGAGGCTGGCGCGAACTTCGCCCGGGATGACGTTTCCGGCATTGGGGGACACGGTCAGCGCGCCTACCGTGGCGACAAGGCCCGGCACGGCGGCGGCGTAGGATTCCACGTTGAGGATCCAGCGCGCGGCGGAGACCAGGGCGTCGCGGCGGAGGTTCATCGGCGTGGTACCGGCGTGATTGGCCTGGCCGGTAAAGCCGACGGTCCATCGGCTTTGGCCGGCGATGGCTTCGACAACGCCCAGTGGAAGGCACAGGCTTTCCAGAACCGGGCCCTGCTCGATGTGGAATTCGAAATAGCCGATCGCGTGGGGTGAAAAGCGCGCGGCGGGGAGTTCGGCGAGGTTCAGGCCAAAGGCCCGGATGGCTTCCGTGACGGAAATGCCGTGGGCGTCGGTACGCGCCAGGAGTGCCTGATCGAGTTCGCCGGTAACTGCCTTGCTGCCGATGAACGGCACGCCGAAGCGGACGCCTTCTTCTTCGGAAAAGCCAATGACTTCGAGGGCGAGATCCGGCTGGAGTTCGGCCATCGCGATGCCCAGAGCAACGCCGAGAATACCATCGAAGGCTCCGGCATTGGGCACGGTGTCGAGGTGCGAGCCGATGATGAGGCGGGGCGCGTCTTCACGGCCGTAGAGAGCGCGCAGGTTGCCGGCAGCGTCGAGGCTGACGCGCATGCCGATCTCTTCCATCCAGCTGCCCAGAAAAGCGTGCGCCTGCTTCATGGGCGGCGAGAGGAATGTGCGGGTGATGCGGCCGGGCTCTTCGGTGAACTTCGCGAGGTCCCGGCAGCAATCGAGGATCCATTGCGCGAGTTTGTTCATGAGCCCCGGTACGTGCTGTAGGCGTGCGGCGCGAGCAGCAGCGGTACGTGGTGGTTGGCGGACCCGTCACGGACCACGAAGCTGATGGTGATTTGTTCGAAGAAGGCTTCGTCTCCATTGGCGCGAAAGTAGTCGCCTACGTTGAAGCGCAGTTCCCACGCGCCGGACTGCAGTTCCGGTTCGCTGACCAGAGGTGCATCGGTACGGCCGTCGGCGTTTGTTGTGGCGAAGGCCCCGGGGTGGCCGGCGGAGGTCAGACTGACGGCGATACCCGCGGCTGGACGGCCCCTGGCGATGTCGAGAACGTGCGTGGAAATGCGCGCCAGTCTACCTCTTCATTGTGAGGCCCAGGCAGCCGTACGGAGGCCGGGCATCGGTGTAAACGCCGATCGAATCGCCCTGTTCGGCGATAGTATCCCAGGTGCGGTTGTTGGCTTCGAGGCGGATTTCGGCAATGGCCGGGATGGTGGCCAGCATCTTCTCGCCGATCTGATAAATGATCTGCTGGATGCTGCCCGAAGTGAAGTTGCCGAAGACTTCGTGCACGGCTTTGCGGACCTGTTTCGTGATCAGGCCGCTGCTGAAGGCGGCGTCCGTGCTGGTGTAGGTCCAGTCGAGATCGAGCCACATGTGGAGCGGGCGGTTGGCGATGTCGGGGAGTGTGGTGTACTCGTCGCGCACAAAGCCCTTGAAGGCGCTGCCGTTCAGACGGAGCAGGCGGAAGCCGCCGATGCCGGAACGCGCTTCGGCCGTCTGAATGGCTTCGCCGTCGCGCACCAGTTCGATGCAGGCATGGGCGCGTTCCGGGCCGCCGGGCTGCCATGCGCCGGCCAGCAGATCATACGGGATTTCTTCGGCGGAGAGTTGCACGCCGGTGGCTTGCGGGTAGATGCTCAGGAACTTCGAGGCGAGGAACTGACAGTAAGACTCCAGATCGTAACCCGTGAACTTGAGGGTCTCGCGCTGGATGAAATTCTTCATTGAGTCCGTGGCGATGAGACCGGTGTTGTCGCCGGTGGTGTAAGTGGGCCAGAAGGCGTCGCCGTAGATCAGGATTTTTGCATTGACGCCGAAGACCGGACTTTCATTGGCGGCCTGCTGACCTTCCCGCAGCAGGCGGTAGGCGATGACATCGCCTTTGCCGTAGTAACTCTGTTTCGGACCGCTTGCGAAGTTGTTCATAAGTTCGTATTTTCCAGCCGGAAGAGCGCGATCCGGTAAACCTGTTCGAGGGCGGTTTGAAATTCGGTCTCCGGCGACGATTGGAGCCGCCGTTCCAGCGCCGCCAGTATTTGAAATTTATCACTGCCCTTCACGGCATAGAGAAACGGGAAGCCGAAGCGGGATTTGTATTCGGCATTCAGTTGTAAGAGGTGCTCATATTCGGATTCGGTGAGGTTGTCGAGTCCGACGCCTGCTTGCTCCCGGGCGGAAATGGGGCTGACTTGAGCTTTCGTGCCGAGGTCGGGATGCGCGCGGAGTAAGGCCAGTTGTTCCTCGTAGCTGGCCTTTGCGACGATTTGCGTCAAGTGGGCGTGGAGTTCCTCGCGAGACTGGAAAGGGCGGCCGGCCCAGGCGCGTTCCGCCACCCAGGGGGAGTGCTCGAATATCCAGCCCAGCGCCGAGACGAATTCTTCCTTAGTGAGTGAGTTGATTTTCAAAGATCAGGTCTCCGGCGACGCGGACTTCACGGATGGTTTCGGGGCCCGCCATGGTCAGGATGGCGGCGAGGATTCGTTCGGGATCTTCGAGGCGCCTGAGCACGCCGGCCAATGCAGAGTCGCCGGGGGGATTCAGGCAGACGAAGTCCGCGGATTTTCCGGGGGTGAAATCGCCGAGGGTTTCGTCGAGTGCCAGGGCTTCCGCGCCGGCTCTTGTGGCGAGGTAGAGCATCTGCGCGGGGCTGAGGGTGAGGGGATCCGGCGCGACTCGCTGCAGCAGATAGGCGAGCAGCGCTTCCTTCATCATGCCGAAGCCGGTGCCGCCACCGACGTCCGTGCCGAGGGCGAAATGGACTCGCGCTTCGAGGTGACGGCGCATGGGAAAGATGCCACTGCCCAGGGCTGCGTTGCTCGCCGGGCAGTGCGCGATGGAACACTGGCTGGCGGCGAGGCGGTGCAGTTCGGGGGCGGTTGCCTGAACGTTGTGGGCGAGGACGGAGCGGCGGCCGATGAGTCCGAAGCGTTCGTAGACGGCGAGGTAATCGGCAGCCCACGGGAAGAGGCGCGCGACCTCGGTGACTTCGAGCGGATTCTCGTTGATGTGCGAGGTGAAGTGCAGCGTGGGGTTTTCGCGCAGCAGGGTGTGGCAGACTTCGAGCATCGGCTCGCTGGCGGATAACGCGAATCGCGGGATCACGGCGTAGCGGATCCGGCCGTGGCCGTGGTAGCGACCGAGGAGTAATTTTGAGGCTTCGAAGGCCTGTTCCGGAGTGACGTGCAGTTCCGGGCGCAGGAGGCGGTCGGCAAGAACCAGGCCGCTGATGACGCGCAGACCGGATGTCGCGGCGGCTTCGAACAGCGCGGCCATGGCGGGCGCAAAATGCGCTCCGAAGACGAGGGATGTGGTGGTGCCGTGGGCGGCGAGTTGGTGCACGAATTCCCGTGCGATGACCGTGGCATAGGTGTCGTCAGACAGGCGGGCTTCTTCGGGCAGGGTCAGGTGGTCGAGCCAGTCGAGCAGGGAGTAACCGAGGCCTCCCAAAATGCGGACCTGGGGGAAATGAATATGGGTGTCGATGAAGCCGGGCAGAAGGTAGCTGCCGCGGAGGTCGCGAACAGGTGCTTCGGGCGAGGCTGCGCGGACAGCGCTGAAGTCCCCACAGGCGAGCACTTTGCCTTCGCTTGTCAGCAGGCCTCCGTCCGGCAGCGCGATCAGCGAGTCCGGATGATCGAAGGCGTTCCGCGGGGTGTGGAAGATGCAGGCGCGCAGGATTTCCATCAGTTGGCGGCTCGCTGTAAGGCCCAGAAGATTCGCTCGGGCGTGGCGGGGCTATCGAGGGTGACGACGCCGCCGGACGGGCTGTCCGCTCCGAAAGCGGCGATGGCGTCGCGGATGGCCTCGCGCACCGCGAAGGCAAGCATCAGCGGCGGTTCGCCGATGGCTTTGCTGCCGTGGATGACGTCCGGTTCGGCGGCGCGCGAGAGGAACGCAACGTTGAAGACGGGCGGCATTTCGGGCCACGAGGGCAGTTTATAAGTGGACGCGCCGCCGGTGGCAAGGCGACCGTTCTCGTCCCAGATCAGTTCTTCCAGGGTCAGCCAGCCGAGGCCCTGGATGAAGCCGCCTTCCACCTGGCCGCGGTCCACGACGGGCGCGAGGGAATCGCCAACATCCTGCAGGATGTCTACGCGCAGGGTACGGTTCTGGCCGGTGAAGCCGTCGATCTCCACTTCGGCCACGGCGGCGCCGTAAGCGAAGTAGTGGAAGGGTTTGCCGGTGGCCGTTTTGGGGTCGAAGTGGATATCGGGGGTGCGGTAGAAACCGTGGGCGAAGAGGGAAACGCGGCGGCGATAGGCGGCTTCCGTTAGCTGTGCGAACGTCAGGTTCAGTTGTCCTTCGGCGGCGAGATCCTGTTCGACCCCGCGGAGGCGTTCTTTGATCTGGCGGCAGGCGTCGAAGACCGCTGCACCGTTGAGGTCCGTGCCGGCGGAGGCGGCCGTGGCGGAGGTATTCGGGACTTTGTCGGTGCTGGTGGTCATGATGCGGACGGCTTCGGGATCCACGCCCAGGGCTTCGGCGGCGATGCGCCGGATCTTGGTGTGCAGTCCCTGACCCATTTCCGTACCGCCGTGGTTCACCTGGACGCTGCCATCGCGGTAGACGAGCACCAGAGCGCCGGCCTGGTTGAAGAAGGTGGCGGTGAAGGAGATACCGAATTTCACGGGGGTGATGGCGAGACCGCGTTTGGTGTGGCGATGCGTCCGGTTGTACTGGGCGATGGCTTCGCGGCGCTGGTCGAAATCGCTGGAGATTTTCAGTTCGTCCCAGATGCGGGCGATGCGGGACGCATCTTTCACCGTTTGGCCGTAGTGGGTCACATCGCCTTCGCGGTAGAAGTTGCGCTCGCGAACCAGGTGCGGCGCGAGTCCGAGGCGGCGCGCGATGCGATCGAGAATGTCTTCGATCACGATCATGCCCTGGGGTCCGCCAAAGCCGCGGAAGGCGGTTTGGGAGGTCTTGTTGGTCTGGCAGACCCAGCCGGTGGCGTCGAGGGCGGGGATGAGGTAGGCGTTGTCGCAGTGGAAGAGGGCGCGCCAGAGGACGGGGTCGGAGAGGTCGAGGCTCCAGCCGCCGTCCGAGTAGAGTTGCAGTTCGATGCCGCGGAGGCGTCCATCGTCTTCGAAGCCGGCGCGGAATTTCGCGAAGAAGGGGTGGCGCTTGCCGGTGAGCGCCATGTCGAGCCAGCGTGGCAGGCGGACACGGACGGGGCGTTGGGTTTTCCACGTGCCCAGTGCCGCGATGGCCGCCCACGGATTTGCCTGGACTTCTTTACCGCCGAACGCGCCGCCCATGCGGAGGCACTGCACGGTAACGAGGTGGCGCGGGATGCCGAGAACCCGCGCGACGACTTCCTGGGTTTCGCTGGGGTGCTGGGTGGAGGAATCGACGAGGATGCCGCCGGAGTCATCGAGCCTTGAAATGGCGCACTGCGTTTCGAGATAGAAGTGCTCCTGGCCGCCGATGTGCAGTTCGCCGGAAAGCGCGTGGGGGGCGGCGTCGATGGCTTCCGTGGAGTTGCCGCGCTGAATGCGGTGAGGCCCGGAGTGGAAGCTTTGCGCGCCGATGGCGTCGGCGATGGAAAGGATGTGGGGAAGAGGCTTGTACCCGGCTTCCACGCGGGCGGCGCCGAGTTTGGCCGCTTCCAGGGAATCCGCGAGAACCCAGGCAACGGGTTGCGAGTGGAACGTTACTTCGTCCGGGAAGAGAGGTTCATCGTGGCGGTTCGCGCCGGAGTTGCCTTCGCCGGGGACATCTTCGGCGGCCAGGGTGGCGACGACGCCCGGTTCTTCGAGCGCCGGGGCGCAGTTCAGATGAAGCAGGAGTGCGTGGGCGTGCGGCGAGAGGACAGGCCATGCGTGCAGAAGGCCGGGGAAGCGCGCGAGCAGATCGTCTGTGTAAAGGGCTTCGCCCGTGACGTGCGCGGTGGCGCTTTCGTGCACCATTTAGATCTGGCCCTCGTGTTCGGCGCGGAATTTCGCGAGGAGGCTTTTAGCCATGGCGAGGCGATAGGCCGCGGAGCCGCGGTGGTCGCTCAGGGGGTGCAAGGTGTGCTCCAGGGCTTGTTGTGCGCCTTCTATATCGCCGTTGCTCAGGAAGTCCTCCGCTTCGAGGACGCGGAGCGGCGTTGCGGCGACACCTCCCAGAGCGATGCGTGCGCCGCGGCCGGAAATTGCGATGCACACGGCCACGGTGCTGATGTCGTCGAGGGACCGCTTCGCCACTTTGAAGAAACGCGCGGTGTGCGGGAACGGTTTCGGGATCCGGACGGACGAGAGGATTTCTCCGGGGTTGAGCGCGGTTTTCCGGTAGCCGCAGAAGAATTCCGTCAGGGGGATGAGGCGGTCGCCCTGCAACGATGCGATGCGCACTGCGGCGTCGAGCGCGAGGAGCAGGGGCGCGGAGTCGCCGATGGGGGACGCGGTGGCGAGATTGCCTCCAAGCGTGGCGCTGTTCCGGATCAGCAGCGAGGCGAATAAAGGAAGCCATTCGCGGAATACCGGCGGTGCGGTCTGCCAGCGTTCTCCGATTTCGGTGAGGGTGAGGGCCGCGCCGATTTCAACGGCATCCGGGGTTTCGGTAAAGTGCTTTAGCTCCGGCACGGCTTGCAGGCTGATGAGGTCCGGGAAGCGGGTGTCGCGGAGGTTGGTGACGACGCCGAGGTCTGTGTTGCCGGCGACGAAGCGGGAATCCGGCGTTTCGGCTGCCAGGCGCAGGGCCTCATCCAGCGAGAGCGGGGTAGAGAATCCGGCGTTGTTGGCCCGGTACCGCAGCCGTTGGGGAGGCGACGCGGGCTCGAGCAGGCGCTGCTGAATCCGCCCTTCGGGAGTGTGGCCGAGGGACAGGAACGCGTCGCGGATGGGACGGTAGCCGGTACAGCGGCAGAGGTTTCCGCCGAGCGCGTGAAGGTCCCGATGGTCCGGGTCGCAACGGTGCTGTTCCGCGAACATACTGACGACGAAGCCAGGCGTGCAATATCCGCATTGGGATCCGCCTGCGGCCGCCATGGCGTTCTGCACTTCGGCCAGGGTTCCGTTTTCGGACAGCCCTTCGACGGTGAAGACTTCGCGTCCCGCGACGGCGGGGAGGGGCACCAGACAGCTGTTGACGGCGCGGCAGACCGCGCGATTTTCACCGGGAGACTGGGAAATCAGGAGGACGGCACAAGCACCGCATTCTCCTTCGGCGCAGCCTTCCTTCGCGCCGGTCAGGCCCTGGGATCGGACGAAATCCAGCAGCGTGGTCTGCGGCGGCAGACCGTGAATTCGCACGGCGGTTCCGTTGAGTGACAGCCGGAATTGAGCGCAGTCCGCGTCCATGATGGATTTTACCAGCAGAGACGCGGTTGTATCGAAAGGCCCTGTTTCGCCCGCGTGCTAAGCTTAGTCAAAAGCTTTCAGAGTAGTTGCGCGCGAGGCTTGCTGCGCCCTGGCTTATTCAGAAGTCTCTGCCCCTGCATTTGGCCGCTCCCTCGTTAGCGAGACGGCATAAAAATTTGATTCTTACAGGAGCGTTAAAGTGGAGTTAAGAAATCCTCTTCGGTCGTTATTCGTGTCTTCTTTTCTGCTGACGTTTTTCTGCGTCGGTACCTTCGCCCAGACAACAGGTTCCGGCGCCATTACCGGCAGCATTACGGATCCCTCGGGTTCGGTTGTTCCCGCGGCCGCCGTGCTGATTCACAGCGCGGACACGGGAATCGACCAGAGCATGGTTACAAACGAGTCCGGGATTTACGTCGCTCCGTTTCTGAAGCCGGGCACTTATGAAGTGACCGTGAGCAAAGCGGGCTTTTCGAAGACCGAACGTAAGGGCCTGGCGGTGCAGGTGGGCCGCACTCTTACCATCGACTTCAAACTGATGGTTCAGACCAGCGCGGAAACCGTTACCGTAAGCGCGGAGACGCCGGTTGTCGATACGGAGAAGACCGAAGTCTCCCAGGTGGTGAGTGAGAACGCGGTGCGCAATCTGCCGATCAACGGCCGTCGCTGGGATGCCTTCGTGCTGCTGACGCCGAACGTCACGACAGACGGCGGCACGGGCCTGGTTTCTTACCGCGGCATTTCCGGTCTGTATAACAACAATTCCGTGGACGGCGCGAACAACCAGCAGGCGTTTTTCTCGGAATCCAAGGGCCGCACGGTAACGGGAATCCCGTATGTTTACAGTCTCGATTCCATTCGCGAATTTCAGGTAAGCGCGGCGAATTACAGCGCCGAGTTCGGACAGGCCGCGGGCGGACAGGTGAATGCCGTGACGAAGTCGGGGACCAACTCGACGACCGGCGATCTGTTCTATTACCTCCGGTATCCGACGCTGAACGCGCTCGATCCGCTGAATAAGGCGGCCGGGAATTATACGCAGCCGACGCACCAGCAGCAGCAGTTTGGCGGCAGCGTGGGCGGGCCGATCCGGAAAGACAAACTCTTCTACTATCTGACCTACGACGGTTCGCGCAAGGTGAATCCGATCAGCTATCTGAGCAGTTCGACGTTCCCGCAGACCTGCGCGGCGGCGATTCCAACGGCGACTTGCGCGGCTGCGAATGCTTATGCGAAGTCGATTCTGGGCTCTTATGCGCGCAACGCGAATCTGGATGTCGGTTTCGGCAAACTGGATTATCAGGTCAACGATAAGAACCATGTGAATGCTTCTTACAACATGGACAATTTCAAGGCGCTGAATTCGTATCAGTCGTCGCCGACGGTTTCCAACAGTTCGCTGACGGCGAACGGCACCAACATCATCCATGAGCGCATTTTTGTCGCGAGCTGGGATTCGATTCTGACCAGTTCGATGGTCAACAATTTCCGGTTCCAGTGGTCGCGCGATCTGGAAACCACGTCGGCCAATGCCGGCGGTCCGAGTGTCAGCGTGGCGAATACCCTCGGGTACGGACTGCCGAACGCGCTGCCGCGCCCCGCGTTTCCCGATGAGCATCGCCTGCAGTTTTCCGACGTTCTTTCGATGACGCGCGGCCGCCACACGCTGAAGTTCGGCGGCGACGTTAACTCGATTCATGAACTGCTGATCAACCTGTTCCAGGGCGGCGGCGTTTACAGTTACACGGGCAGCAGCGCGTTCAGCAACTGGGTTGCGGACGCTGCAGGGATCAATCTGGGCGACGGTTTGACCGGGCGGCACTTCGGCTCTTTCGTGCAGGTGACGGATCCGGTTACCGGCGTCGGCAAAGACGATTTCCGCGACAACGATTTCGACGCGTTCGCCGAGGACACGTGGAAGGTCCGTCCGAATCTGACGCTGAACCTGGGCGTGCGCTACGACATTCAGCTGATTCCGCAGCCGCCGAAGCCGAATACGGCGACGCCGCTGACCACGCTTTACACGTCGACGATCCACATCGATAAGAAAGAACTGGCTCCGCGTATTGGCGCTGCCTGGTCGGTTGGCAAGAACACGGTGGTTCGCGGCGGCTACGGTATTTTCTACGCGAAGACTTCCAACAGCACCTACTACGCAACGCGCGTGGAAAACGGCTCTTTCCAGCAGACCTACAACTGCACGGCGGCGACCTGCCCGCTGCTGACGTTCCCGAACCTGATTTTCACGCCGCCGGGCACCACGCCGACGGCTCCGTTTGCTGGCGCATTGACGCCGCAGGTGGTCGCTTTCAAGCCGGGTTCCAACACGGCCACCACGCGCGGTCAGTCGCCCAACTGGGTGAACCCGCAGGTGCATGAAGGCGAAGTGACGGTGGAACACCGCCTGCCGGGCGCGATCAGCGTTTCGGCCGGTTATGTGGTCAGCCGCGGTCTGCGCCTGCCGATTTTCGTCGATTCCAATCTTGCGCCTTCGACCTCGACGAAGGCTTATGACGTGACCAGCGCGACCGGCGCGACTTCGCAGACCATCTCGGTTCCTTTCTATACCTCGCGCGTGGACCCGACCGGTCCGATCCTGACCGGCTACAGCGACGTGAATTCCTGGTACAACAGTTTCGTGCTCACCTTCCACAAGCAGATGAGCAAAGGGCTGGAGTTCACGGCGAACTACACGCTGGCGAAAGCGATTGACGGCGGTCAGGTAGCCGGCGCCAACGGCACGTTCAACGGAACGGATTACTCGGTGGATCCGAATAACCGCAAACTGGAATATGCGCTTTCCGATCTGGATCAGCGTCACCGGTTCGTGGCGAACGCGATCTATTTCCCGCAGTTCACGAAGAGCCTGCCGAAACCGGCGCGGCTGATTCTGGACGGGTTTAATTTCGCGACGATCGTGACGGTGGGTACGGGATTCCCGATCACGCCGTTCCTGAATATGAGCAGCGTGGCGGGCGCGCCGGATGGCGGTCCGACCGGCGCCGTGGTCAACAACTCCGGGACGGGCAACGGGGGACGTGCTCCCTGGCTGACAAGAAATCTGTACAGCGGGCCGGACTTCAAGACGGTGGATTTCCGGATTGGCCGGGAGTTCAAAATCTTCGAGAAAGTTCGCTTCAGCGTTTTGGGCGAGGCGTTCAACGTCCTGAATTTTACGAACATTCTGGGAGTGAACACGACCGCGTATAACTATACGGCCGCCGGGTCGGGCGTTTGCGCGGGCCACACGAACGGTTGCCTGGCGGTGAATCCGGCGTTCATGGCGCCGACTTCGACGAGCAACAATCTGTACGGGGCGAGACAGCTGCAGATTTCGGCCAAGCTGTTTTTCTGATCGTCGCGCGTGGTTAGCCAAAACGGGGGATGGGCGAAAGCTCATCCCCCGTTTGGCTTTTTGGCGGGCGTGACTCAATCTCCGGTCAGGCGTCTAACAGGCCGATGCGGATCCGCAAGCTTTGTTTAATTTTGCCGGCGATGCTGCTTCTGTGGTCCGTTGCGCCTGTTCGGGCCGCGGACGCGCGGGATCGGGCTGGTATCGAGACGGCTGTCAGTGCGCTCAACGATGCGCGCCGTCTGAAGGATGGCGCGGGACTTTCGGCGCTTCTGGCGAGCGATATCAGCCCGGCAGAGCGCAACCTCCTGATCCGTTTCGAAAGCGAGTTGACTGCTGTGGCCAGGCAGCCGATGTCCGAGGTCATGATGCCCCACGCCGCTCTGCGCGAGCTGATTTTCGTGACACCGGACGTTGCCGTAGCGGAGGTCGTGAATTCGTCCGTCCACCAAACGGCAACCGTGGAGGTGCTGATCCTGAAAAAGGAGGGTGCCGGGTGGAGAATTGCAATGGTCCGGGGTCCGGCTCCGGTGAGGGGCCCGGAATAGCTCAGCGCTACTTGCGGCCGGGCAGGGCGAAGTAAATCGCCAGCGCCGCGCATACGCCGACGCTGGCGGCCGAACTCACGAAAGCCAGTCCAAAGGCGATCAGGTAGAGTAGGGGACCGAGCCGGTATTGCCGGGTGATGGCAGCCACTTCCGCCCGGTTGTGATCTTTCCCGAGGAGACGGCCGCGGCGGGCGGCGTAGCCCCAGAGCACGTTGTACAGAACCGCGATGGCCACGAACACGCCGCTGTAGAGGGCGGCGGCGGTTTGGGTTTCCGGCGTCCGGAACCAGAGAGACAGCACGGCTGTGGGGAACGGAACCACCGTGACGGCCATGAGCAGCAGTCCGTTGAGAACCAGAAAACTGTCATCGGACCGCCGGATGTGGCGAAAGAGGCGATGGTGGTTGACCCACATGATGAGGACGGTGAGGAAGCTCGTCAGGTAGGAGAGGTACGCGGGCCACTGCCGGGCCAATGCCTGCGCCAGACTGCCCTTGCCGGGGACGTCCGCCAGTTGCGGAATTTTGATTTCGAGAATGAGCAGTGTGACGGCAATTCCGAAGACGCCGTCGCTGAACGCTTCAATTCGTCCGGTTTCTTTCTCTTCTTCCCGATTTAGCGGATCTGCCGTCATGTTTCCCGATGCTCCCGCAATCGTAACAAATTAAATCGCTTAGGCGGATTTTCGGGCCTTCCGGGAGGGGAATTCGGGCGACCTAAAAACGCGCCCTGAGTAGCGGAAACCCTGTCTTTTCTGTCACGATAGTACTTAAACTACAATGTTTCGCTTTGAAACCGCGGGCGAGTCCCACGGCGAGTGCCTGCTCGCCACACTGACGGGGCTCCCGGCCGGTATACCCATCGCGCCCGACGCGATTAACCATGAACTCTGGCGCAGGCAGCAAGGCTTCGGCCGCGGCGGCCGCATGAAGATCGAGACGGATCGCGTGTCCATCGTCTCCGGCGTCCGCCATGGACAGACGATCGGTTCGCCGATCGGGATGATCATTGCCAACGCGGACTGGAAGAACTGGACCGAGTCGCTGCCGGTCGAGGCAGGGGACATGGCGCATCATAAGCCGGTTTCGCGGCCGCGCCCGGGCCATGCCGATCTCAGCGGCGCGATCAAGTACGATTTTCCCGATGCCCGCTACATTCTGGAACGGGCGAGCGCGCGGGAGACGACGGCGCGGGTGGCGGTCGGCGCCGTGGCGAAGCAGTTTCTGGCGAACTTCGGGATCGAGGTGCTGAGTCACGTGATCGCGGTCGGCTGGAAACGGCTGGAGCGGGTGGCGGCGTGGGAAGAGATTGTGGAGCACAGCCGGAAGACGGAAGTGCTGCTGGGCTGCGTGGATCCGGCTACCGAGCAGGAGATGAAGGCAATTGTCGACGAGGCCTACCGGACCGGGGACACGGTCGGAGGCATCTTCGAGGTGGTGGCGCATGGTCTGCCGGCGGGTTTGGGATCGCACATTACGTGGGACTCCCGGCTGGACGGAAAGCTCGCGCAGGCCATCGTTTCCATGCAGGCGGTAAAGGGTGTGGAAGTCGGTTTCGCCGAAGAAGGTTCGCAGAGTTTCGGTTCGAAAGTGCAGGATACGATTCATTACAACCGCGAGGAACGGCAGTTCTTCCGGGGCAACAACCGGGCGGGCGGCATTGAAGGCGGGATGACGAACGGCGAGGATCTGCGGGTGCGCGGCTTTCTAAAGCCGATTTCGACGCTGCGGCGGCCGCTGGAGTCGGTGGATCTGGAGACGCGGGAATCCGCGAAAGCCGCTTATGAACGTTCGGATGTGTGCGTGGTTCCGGCGGCGGGGGTGATTGGAGAGGCGATGGTGGCGATTGTTCTGGCAGGCGCGATGCTGGGAAAGTTCGGGGGCGATTCGTTGCGCGAAGCGAAGCGCAACTTCGACGGCTATCTCGAGCAGGTCCGGAACTTCTGATGCTGCATAAAGTTGTTCGATATCTCAACAATCCGGTGCTGGAAAAGCCGGCCGAGCTGATTACGGAGTTCGACACACCGGAACTGCATCAGCTGATCGAGGACATGTTCGAGACGATGTACGCGTCGCACGGCGTCGGGCTGGCCGCGCCGCAGATCGATATTTCGAAGCGGCTGACGGTGATCGATATCTCGGGCGGCGAAAAGAAGGAAGAGCCGGACGACCCGGAGCCGGAACAGATTGTTCTGATCAACCCGGAAGTGATCGGGAAAGAGGGCAAGCAGACCGGTGAAGAGGGCTGTCTGAGTATTCCCGGCTTTCGGGAGCCGGTTTCCCGGGCAAAGAAGGCCACCGTGCGGGCGCAGAACGTGAAGGGCGAGTGGTTTGAGATAACCGGTGAAGATTTGCTGGCGCGCGCCATGCAGCATGAGATCGATCACCTGAACGGCATCCTGTTCCTCAGCCACCTGAGTTCGCTGAAGCGCGATCTGATCAAGCGCAAAATCCGCAAACTCCAAAAAGCCGGGGAGTGGGAGTAGCGATTGGACGTCGTGTTTTTAGGCACTCCCGAATTCGCCGTTCCCACGCTGGAAAAAGTGATTGCGGCGGGACATCGCGTGCAGGAAGTGATTACCCAGCCGGACCGGCCCAAGGGGCGGCGGCAGGAACTGCATGCCTCGCCGGTGAAGATGGCCGCGTTGCGCCACGGGCTGCCGGTATATCAGCCGGAGCGGATCCGGAGACCGGAGTGCGTGGAACATCTGCGGGCGCTGGCGCCGCGGGTGATGGTGATCGTGGGGTACGGGCAGATTATTCCGCAGAGCATTATCGACATTGCGCCTCTGGGAATTATCAACGTGCATGCGTCGCTGTTGCCGGAACTGCGCGGGGCGGCTCCGATTCAATGGTCCGTGGCGCGGGGATTCGCGCGCACGGGCGTGACGACGATGCGGATCGACGCGGGGCTGGATACCGGCGATATTCTCGACACGTGGGAGACCGCGATCGGCCCGGAAGAAACGGCGCCGGAACTCTCGATCCGGCTGGCGGAAGCGGGCGCCACCATTTTGGTTCAAACTCTGTCACACTTGGAACTTGGCGAAGCGAAGCCTGTTCCTCAGGACAGCGCGCGCGCGACCTTCGCGCCCATCCTGAAGAAAGAGGACGGCCGGATCGACTGGCACTCGCCCGCTCAGCAGATACACGATCTGATCCGTGGCCTTCAGCCGTGGCCGGGTGCGCATACCTCGTTCCGGGGCCAGTCGCTGCATATCTGGCGCGCGCGGCCGGCGGGACACGTCACGTTTTCGCCCGATTTTATTCCCGCCCCGGGGGCGGTTGTTCAGGAGCAGCAGGGTGTCTTCGCGATTGGCGGGGACGGGATGGCTCTTGAGTTACTGGAAGTTCAACTCGAAGGCCGAAAAAGAATGGCGGCGGATGTTTTTGCCAACGGCCATCGCCTGACGCAGCAAGACGTACTTACGTAGACATTTAAATCAGAGATGAGACCTTTCGACTTACCGCTTGGATACAAATACGCCACTGCTTACGGTGGCATCCGAAAACAGGAGAAGGACGATCTTGCGCTGATCATTTCAGCCGTCCCGGCCGCGGCAGCCGCCGTCTTTACTACAAATAAGGTACAGGCCGCGCCTGTCCGTCTGGCCCGCGCGAACATGCGCGCCTCCAAAGGGGTGTGCGGGGCTATCCTCGTCAATGCCGGCAATGCCAACTGCGCCACGAAATCGGGCGACCGCGTGGCCGCCAACACGACGAAGACGCTGGCGAAGCTTCTGAAACTGCAGCCGAACCAGGTGCTGCCGGCTTCGACGGGTGTAATCGGCGTGGAACTGGACGAAAACCTGATCCTGTCCAAACTGCAGGCCCTGGTGGACAATCTGAGCGACACGGCGCTGCCGGAGGTGGCGCGGGCCATCCTGACGACCGATCTGCAGGCCAAGGGCGCGTCGCGTGAAGTGACGCTGCGGCGCGGTATTGTGCGGATTGCCGGCGTGACGAAGGGGTCGGGGATGATCCATCCGCGGATGGCGACCACACTCGGTTTCGTGATGACGGATGCGGTGATTCCGCAGACGCTGTTGCGCCGGATGCTGGTGCGGGCAGCGGAACTGAGCTACAACCGGATTTCGGTGGATGGGGACACGTCGACGAACGACACACTGATCGTGATGGCGAACGGCGCTTCCGGCGTGCGTCCCGATCCGAAGGAAATGAGTGTTTTCGAGGAGTCGCTGACGGAAACTCTGCAGTCTCTGGCGCGGCAGATCGTGCGCGACGGAGAAGGCGCCAGGAAGCTGATTTCCGTGGAAGTGCACGGGGCGCTGAGCGACGCATCGGCGGCTTCGATCGCGCGTTCGATTTCGAATTCGCCGCTGGTGAAGACGGCGATCGCGGGGTCCGATCCGAACTGGGGCAGAATTCTTTCAGCGGCGGGAAATTCGGGCGTCAATTTCGACCCGACGACCGTGGATATCACGCTGCAGGACGTGAAGGTCTGCCGCAGCGGGCTGGCGGCGCCGTTCGACGAAGGCGATATGAAACTCCGGCTGGACGACACCGATGTGTCGATCGTCTTCCGGATCGCAGGGAAAGGGAAGGGCACCGCGACTTTCTGGACGTGCGATCTGACCGAAGACTATATTCACATCAATGCGAATTACCGGACCTAACCGGATTTTTGAGAGCGCGGCCGGCAACCGGCGGGCCGCGCTTCGCGCTGTTTTGCTGTACGTTTTCTGCGCCGCATTGTGCCCGGCGGCGGAGGAATCGCCGGTCCCCTCACTGGCACGGCTCGCCTCGGCGCTCAGCCGGAACGACTCTGTTTCCGCTCTCGAAGTCTTCGATTCCTCCCTGCCGGGATATGCGGGTCTGGAGGCCAATCTTACCGCATTGACGGCGCAGACCGATATTCTTTGCGCGCTGGATGTTGTGTCGGACATGGAGGCGGACGGGGTTCACACGGTGGATGTCGACTGGTATATGCAGTTAAAACCCCAGGGGGACGCCGGGCGCGTGGAACGCCGCCGGGAACGGGTAACTCTGAAGATGAAGTTATTCCGGGGTAAGTGGCGCATTACTTCGCTGTCACCGGTGAGCATCCTCTCTCCCGTAACGCTTCCCTAACTTCCATACAGTTCCTTAACATTTCCTCGCAACTCTCCGATATCGGCGGCGTTTAAGTAGACAGATGCCTCGTTGTATCGGAATCGCGGCGCTGATCTGCTGGATGTTACTTCCGGCACAGGCGCAGAATGTGCTTACCGGAAATTACGATAACGCGCGAACCAACGCGAATCTCTCCGAAACCGTGCTGGCGCCGTCGAGCGTCAAAACCGGTTCGTTTCAAAAGCTGTTCTCTTTATCGGTGGACGGGCAGATTTACGCGCAACCTTTGTATCAGCAGGGTCTGAGTATTCCGGGTAAAGGGACGCACAACGTGGTGTTTGTCGCGACCATGCACAACACGGTTTACGCTTTCGACGCCGATGTGCCCGCGACGCCTTTGTGGAGCGTGAACCTGGGTCCGGCGGTTCCGGCGCAAAACTATCAGTCGGATACCGGTGCGTTCACGGATATCGCGAACGAGAACGGGATCCTCGGAACTCCCGTAATTGACGCGATAACCGGCACTCTGTACGTTGTTGCGGCGACTTACGAGAATTCCCGTTATATTTACCGGCTGCACGCCCTCGATACCGGAAGCGGCGCGGAGCGGTTTAACGGCCCGGCGGAGATTACGCCGCAGGTTCCCGGCATCGGCGACGGCAGCGTCAACGCGACGGTTGCATTCGACGCTTCCCAGCATCTGCAGCGGCCCGCCTTATTGCTGAGCAACGGCGTGGTTTACGTCTCGTTCGGCTCGCACGGCGACGCGGTTCCGTACCATGGCTGGCTGGTTGGTTACAGCGCGTCGGATGTGCAAAAGCAGGTGGCGGTTTTTAACGTAACGCCGAACGGAAGCGGGGGCGCTTTCTGGCAATCGGGGCGCGGTCCGGCGGCCGATTCGGACGGCAATATCTACGCGGTTTCCAGTAATGGCGACACCGACGAGACGACCGCTTATTCCGAGAACGTGTTGAAACTGGATCCGGCGACGCTGGCGGTGACCGACTGGTTCGCGCCGTTCAACTTCCAGTTTCTGAACGATACCGACGACGATCTCGGATCCTGTGGAGCGATCCTGATCGAAGGCCAGAACCGGCTGGTGACGGGCGGCAAACAGGGCGTGTTCTATCTGCTGGACTCCACGGATTTTGGCCATGTCGGCGCCGCCGACGGCGAGATTCTGCAAAGCGTCAATACCAATCTTTTCGGCATTTTCAACATGGCGCTCTGGAACCGTCCGGACGGGCCACTGCTTTACGTTCATACGGTCAATGCCCCAGTCACCGCTTACCGGATGCAGGACGGCAAGTTCACGGAGAGTCCCGTGGCGCGAAGCATGAACGGATTTAATGTGCCGTTTCAGGGCATGGCGGTTTCGGCGAACGGGGTCACTCCCGGATCGGGCGTGCTCTGGGTGACCGCTCCGGTGTCGTATCCCTTGCCGGCCCGAGCAGTGCTGCATGCGTACAACGCGGAAGATCTGAGCGAAATCTGGAACAGTGAGATGACCGGAGCCGATGCGCCGGGGGATTTCGTAAAGTTCGTGAATCCCACGGTGGCCAACGGCAAAGTGTATCTGGCGACGGCGTCGAATGAACTGGCGGTCTACGGTCCGCCTGCGTCCACAGGTGCTTCCGTTTCGTCGCCTGTGGTGACGGGTATCGTCAACGCGGCGAGCTACGCGAACGGTCCGATCGCCGCAGGCGAGATCGTAGCGGTGTTCGGCGCCAATCTTGGTCCCGCGGAGATTCAGACGGGGAGTTTCGACGTGAACGGCTTCATTGGCAGCCAACTGGCTGCTACGGAGGTCACGTTCGACGGGATTCCCGCGCCGCTGATCTACACGTCCGCGGGCGCTATCGCGGCGATTGTGCCGTACGAGGTCGCCGGGGCGGATTCGGTGAGCGTGAAGGTGACGTTTAACGGTCAATCGTCGGGACCGGTCACGATGCCGGTGGTGGCCGCCTCCCCGGGCATCTTTACGGCGAACGCTTCCGGCAGCGGGCCCGGCGCGATTCTGAACGGGGATTACAGCCTGAATTCTCCGGACAACCCATCGCCGCATGGAGGCGTGGTGATCGTCTACGCTACGGGGGGCGGGCAAACCGATCCGCCCGCAGCCACGGGGTCTCTGACGTCTTCCGCCACGGCGCTGGCGTCGGAGGTTACGGTGACGGCCGGCGGCAAGCCGGTGAAGATTCTGTATGCCGGGAACGCGGGCGGGGAAGTGGCGGGGGCGGTCCAGCTGAATCTGGAAATGCCGGACGACGTTACCGGGACGGTGCCGATCATCTTGACGATCGCCGGACAGGCGAGTCAGGCGACCGCCACGGTTTCGGTGCAGTAGTTCCGGTATTTTTTACGGCTCGTCGAAACGGATCTGTGTGTCGGCGGTGAATTTCCGGTAATCGCGGAACTCGACGACGTTCAGACTGCGGAGAGCCGAAGTGTCCATGGTGACTTCCGCCCGGAGGGGCAGCAGATACTGTTGGCCGCCGACGTCATTCCAGTCGTAATCGATCACGGTATTGGCGGCCCGTATGGGGAACTTCGCCGGCGGATCGGCCACCTGCTCGATGCGGAGAATGTAGCTGGAATCCCGCTCAATGTAGACGTAGCCGTGATGGGCGGTGACGGCGGTGAGCGGCTGGCCCTTCGCTCCGGCAAACTGCAGTTCGTAGGCGGATTTGGGTTGCGTGATTTCGTACCGGTACACCTGAACGATGCGGTTGCGCAGGCGCGCCCAGTGATCCCAGTGGAACTCCGCCGAGCGGGGGCGGAAGATTTCGGCGAGCAGGCTGCCGAAATCTCCTTCCGAGATCGCGCCCCCAATGGAACGGTAGGGCCGGTTCACCGGCATTTCGTTTACGGAGAGGAGCCGGTAATGCTCCCGGCCGTCGGCGAATCCCAGCTGGACCCGGAGGGAATCGCGGCCTTTCCAGCCGCTGTCATTGAGGTTCTCGGCGCGGCGAATCAGAAGGGTGCAGAGGAAGTTCGGCAGATCGCGAACGTAGGCAGCGGCCAGACCGGAGGCTGCGTTCAGAGACTGCGATTGTGCTCCGAACGCCGGCTTCGGCAGGGAGGGCCAGCCGGAATCCGGGAGGGCAGGGAGCACGACAGCGGTCTCCGTCGCGACCGCGGACAGGGAGGGAGCTTCGGGAATCAGAGCTTTGGGAATCAGAGCTTCGGGAATCAGAGAAGTTCCGGCCGATTTGAGGGATACCGATGTCGGAACCGCAGGCAGGGCGGTAGTGGCGTCAGGGAGCACGGCAAAAGCGACTTCGTCGATCCAGACGCGTCCGCCGCCGGTCAGGATAATTCCGATGGCGATATCCTGCACGTCGTCGTCGATTTTTCGGATGACCTCGGCGGGAGTCCAGTCGCTGGTGCGAATTTCCCTGTAATCGAGGTGGTCTTCCAGGGTGACCGGGTTGATGTTTTCGCCTGGCCGTCCGGTGCGGAGAAAGAGGCGCGCGTGGATTCCGGAACCCGCGCTCTGCAGGCGCAATAAACCGCGGAAACGGACGGTTTTGCCGCGATAGTTCGCCGCGCTGAAGTCCTGAAGAAGCACGACCCTCTCGTCCGAGGGTGTGCCGGGCAGAGAAGCGAGAGACACACAGGGCGGTCCCACGTGGCAGCCCCGGTGAACAACCTCGGCTTTGTAGCGGCTGCGCCCGGGATTGTCCGCGAGGAGTGTCCAGTTCAGGGGTGTTCCGCTTCCCGATCCGTCCGCGAAACCGAGATTGAGTGGATCGCGCGGCAGCAGGACAGATTCCGCGCCGGTGATGACGAGTAGCGAGACATCTTTGACCCATGCGGCGCCGGTTTGATCCGAGGTGATTCCGAACGTGACGGTTTCGGCGTCGGAATTCACGGTGAGCGCGATTTCCGACCGGGTCCATTCGAAGGTTCGGACCGGGTGGTCTTCCGGATTGTCGAACAGGCCAAGGGTTTGTGCCGGCCGGTTGAGATGAATCCACAATTTCGCGCCTCCGTTCGTTTGTCCGGGGCGCTGTTCGGTGCGCAGGGTCGCACTGAAGCGCACCGTCTTGCCGCGGTAGGGGGCGGCGTCGAGAGTTTGCGAGAGGCTGGCCGGGGATTCGGACTTGTCCGGCGAGACGACCACGGCGCAGGGCGTGGTGCCTTCGAAGCGGGTTTCCAGCCGGAAGCCTGCCCGGAGAGCCTCGGGATTGAGCCCCCAGGTTGCGGGAATGGGCTCTGCCTGGCACCACGCAGCGGCCAGCAACAGGGCGAATCCCGGACGCACCATAGCGCAGTTATATCATCGCTAAATCATCGGCAGCGAGCGGGGGCGGCGGCCAAGCGGAAAGACGGTTTCGAGCCGGGCGATTTCCGGATCCGTCAGGACGATTTCCGCGGCTCCGGCGTTTTCCGCAACGTGTGCGGGGCTCGCGGCTTTGGGAATCGTGAACACGGCGGTTCGGCGGACAACGAAGGCGAGGGCAATCTGTCGCGGGGTGGCGGCGTGAGCCTCCGCGATCTGCTGCAATGCGCGGCCTCCGGGTGAGTCCGGCCGGGGGAAATTCCCGGACCCGAAAGGGCTGTAGGCGACGACGGAGACGCCGTGCTGTTCGCACCAGGGGATGACGGCATGTTCGATGGCGCGCTCTCCTGGGTGGCTGAGGACCTGGTTGCAGGCGATGCGTCCGGGGCCGGCGATCTGCAGGGCTTCTTCGAGGTCCGCGACGTCGAAGTTGCTGACGCCCCAGGACCGGATTTTGCCGGCCTGCAGCAGTTCGTCGAAGGCGGCGATGGCTTCGGAGAGCGGATAGCGGCCACGCCAGTGGAGCAGGTAGCCATCGAGGAAGCTGGTTTTCAGAAAGCGCAGAGAGCGTTCGCAGGCTTCGATAGTGCCCTTGCGCGAGGCATTCGAAGGGAGCACTTTCGAGACCAGAAAAACTTCGTCGCGGCGGCCGGCGATGGCCTCGCCGACAATTTCTTCCGACTTGCCGGAGCCGTACATCTCGGCCGTGTCGATGTGGTTGAGGCCGAGATCAAGGCCGTGGCGCAGCGCTGCCAGGGCGGTGCGCCGGTCGGCAGTTTCGATGTTCCAGGTTCCCTGGCCGATGACGGAGACGAGAGCCCCGGAGGGGCCGAACGGGCGAACCTGCATGCTTCCGATGTTAACGCGGCGGGCGTTTGTACGCGGTGCGCCGCCTCAGATTCTGCGGAAAGCCAGCACGGCGTTCAGGCCGCCAAAGGCGAAGGAGTTCGAGATCGTGTACTCGAAATCGGCCTGTCTCGCGACGTTCGGGACGCAATCCAGATCGCATTCCGGGTCGGGTTCGCTGTAGTTGATGGTCGGCGGAATGAAGTTGTTCGTCAGCGCCAGGATGGCGGCGGTGGATTCGAGGGCTCCGGCGGCGCCGAGCGTGTGGCCATGCATCGCTTTGGTGGACGACATGACGATCTTCGATGCGTTCGGTCCGAACACCAGTTTCAGAGCGCGGGTTTCGGTGGAGTCGTTGACCGAGGTGCCGGTGCCGTGAGAATTGATGTAGCCGACCTGTTCCGGGCCGATGCCGGCATCCTTCAGCGCCATGCGGACGGCTTTGGCGGCGCCTTCCGCGGAAGGCTGGGTGATGTGGTGCGCGTCGGCCGACATGCCGAAGCCGACGATTTCGGCGATCGGTTTCGCGCCGCGGGACAGGGCGTGGTCGAGCGACTCGATGGTCATCATGGCGGCGCCTTCGCCCAGGATCATGCCGTTGCGATCCTTCGAGAAAGGCCGGCACACGGTGGGCGAAACGACGCGCATGGCTTCCCACGCTTTCAGAAGCCCGTAGCTGAAGGGCGCTTCGCTGCCGCCGGTGATGGCGAAATCGGTCATGCCGGACCGAACCATGGTGAAAGCCTGGCCGATGGCATGCGCGGATGACGAGCAGGCGGTGGCGATGGTGAACGCCGGTCCGGTAATTCCGAATTCCAGCGAAACGGCACTGGCTCCCGCGTTCGCCATGGTTTTCGGAATGGTCATGGGATGGACGCGGGGCTTGCCCATTTTATAGACGTCCTGAAAGCCCTGATCTTCGGTCGCCTGGCCGCCGATGCAGGAACCGGTGACGATGGCGGTGTCGGCCAGCAGTTCCGGGGTCCAATCGATGCCGCTTTGACGCACCGCCTCGCGCGACGCAATCACGGCGAATTGCGCGAAGCGATCCATCATGTCGGCCTCTTTCGGCGCGAAGTGCTCCGCCTGGCAGTAGCCGGCGACTTCACCACCGGACTGAAAGCGCAACCCCCATTCCGCATTGCGGGCGAGGGTCTGGATCCCGTTGCGGCCCGTTTGCAGGGACTGGAGGAATTCGTCGCGATTCCGTCCCGATGCGCAGATGACTCCGATGCCCGTTACAACGACTCTTCTCATCAGGAGGCGGCGGGCGCGGTATCGCCAGTCGAATCTGCGTGGCCGACCAGTCTGCGCACTCCTTCCACCATGTCGCGAACGGAGCGAATATTTTTCACTTCGTCGTCGGGAACATTGATATTGAACTCGTTTTCCAGCGCGAAGATGATGTTCACGCCGTCCATCGAATCGATGCCGAGTTCCTCGAAGCTGCTGTCGATGGTGACCTGCGAGGGGTCTTTTCGTTGCGTCTCGGCGATAATTCGCAGAACGCGGCTGGTCAGGTCGTCGCCGGCGCCGGAGGCCGGGCTCATTTCAACGGGCATAAGAGTTGAGTGACGGTTTCAAAATGATAACCCTTCCCGATCAGGATTGGTAATAATCGCGCGACGGCCTCCAGGGTCGGCCCCACGTCAGGATCTTTCAGCGTACCGCGCCCGTCGTGAAGACAGATGATATCGCCGTCCCGCACGCGGGAAGCGACGCGCGCGGCAATGGCGGCGGCGGGCAGTTTCCAGTCGAGTCCGATGATGGACCACATCACACCCATGAGGCCAAGCCGGCGCTGCATGGCGCGGAATCCGAACCAGCGGACGCCGAACGGGGCGCGCACCAGGGTGGGCGTGTGCCCGGTGACTTCGGCAATTGTGTGCTGGGCGCGGGAAAATTCCGCGGCGATGAACGAAGGGGGGCGCAGCGCGAAGTTCGGGTGGGTCTGGGAATGATTGCCGACTTCGTGGCCTTCGGCGATCACCTGGCGGGAGATTTCGGGGAATCGGGCGACATTCTGTCCGATCTGAAAGAAAGTGGCGGGGACCCGGTGTTGCTGCAGCAGTTTCAGGAGCGGGAGGGTGGCGGGAGAAGGCCCGTCGTCAAACGTGAGCGCGATGGAATGGCGGCCGGCCGGGATGCGCCAGACCGAAGGCGCGAAAACGGAGGAAGAGCGACCGCGCACGGCCCAGGCCATGGCGGAGATTGCGGTGCCCGCGGCGAGCGTGGCCGTGGCGCCAGAAGACATTTGGGAATTTTATCACGCGATTGATGCCGCCCTGGCTGTGAGCAGAATCCGGTTCAGATATCGCGTGCGCGCGGCGGCGTTCCGCGTTAAAGTAGCGGGTTCATGGCAAACAAAATCAGATGGGGCGTGCTGGGTGTCGCGAGAATCGCGACGGTCAAGGTGATACCTGCGATGCAGCGGGGGGTGCTCTCCGAGGTGACGGCCATTGCGTCGCGGGACGGGGCGAAAGCCGCGCAGGCGGCGAAGGACCTGGGGATCGCGAAGGCTTACGGATCCTATGAAGAGTTGCTGGCGGATCCGGAAATCGACGCGGTCTACAATCCGCTTCCCAATCACCTGCATGTGCCGTTGTCGATCCAGGCGGCCGAGGCGGGAAAGCATGTGCTGTGTGAAAAGCCCATCGCGCTGACGGTGGAAGAAGCGAGGGAACTGCTGGCGGCGCGGGACCGGACCGGGGTGAAGATGGGCGAGGCGTTCATGGTGCATGTGCATCCGCAATGGCTGCGCGCGCAGGACATTCTGCAGTCGGGCGAGATCGGGGAACTGCGGGCTTTCCATTTCGTGTTCAGTTACAACAACCGGGATCCGCATAATATCCGGAACAATCCGGCCATGGGTGGCGGCGCGATCATGGACATCGGCTGCTATCCGATTCATACGTCGCGATGGATGTTCGGGGCGGAACCGCGGCGCGTTTCGGCGCTGATCGAGAACGACCCGGAGTTCGGCACCGACCGTCTGAGCTCCGCCATTCTGGACTATCCGCAGGGCCACGCCGTATTGACCTGCAGCACGCAGATGGGGCCTTATCAGCGGGCGCTGTTGTTCGGCACGAAAGGGCGAATCGAACTGGAGATTCCGGTGAACGCCCTGCCGGATCAGCCGGCGAAGATTCTGGTGCAGACCACGGAACTTCGGACCGAAAGCGTGCCGGTATGCGACCAGTACACCCTGCAGGGCGATGCGTTTTCCCGAGCGATTCTGGAGGACGGGGACGTTCCGGTTTCCCTTGAGGACGCGATCCGGAACATGGCGGTGATCGACGCGATGCTGCGCTCCTCGGCGGCCGGATGCTGGCAAGCCCCCGTTGGACTCTGAAGCGAGCGGGCACGCGCGGGAAAACAGAAAATAGCGTTACTCGCTTACACTGGAAACAGCACGCCCCAGCCTCTACGGCATGACGTTGCGTAACGATCTTATTACAATTACATGCCGTTCACCATTCAACCCGTCCGGGAATTCGTCGTACGTCCCGCGTTACCGGTCCAACTGGCTCGTATGCCGGAATTGGCTTACAACATACTCTGGGCGTGGGAACCATCCATCCGGACGCTGTTCCGCAGGCTGGACCCCGCGCTTTGGAAAGAAAGCGGCTACAACCCGGTCGTGATGCTGGGCAGGGTTTCCCAGGCGACGCTGGAACGCGCGGCCTCTGACGCCCGGTATCTGGCGCAGTACCAGCTTGCGTGCCAGAGCTTCGACGCCCACATGGGCACCGCGGGCAGGAAGAGCGACGGGAAACTGGTCGCCTATTTTTCGGCCGAGTATGGTCTCACCGAGTGCATGCCGGTATATTCCGGCGGCCTGGGCGTGCTCTCGGGCGACCATATGAAGTCTTCCAGCGACAACGATTTGCCGCTGGTGGGCGTGGCGCTGCTTTACCAGTTGGGGTACTTCCGGCAGCATCTGAACGCGGACGGGTGGCAGCAGGAGCGTTATCTCGAGAACGATTTTTACTCTCTGCCGATTCAGCCGGCGCTCGATCCGGACGGCCGGCAGCACACGGTTGCGGTGAAGCTTCCGGAGGGCCCGGTTCTGATCCGGATCTGGACGATGGATGTCGGCCGGATCAAGATGCTGTTCCTCGACACCAACACGCCCGATAACGCCCGGGCAGAGGATCGGAACATCACGAGTCAGCTGTACGGGGGCGATAACGATACGCGGATTCGCCAGGAGATCGTGCTTGGCATCGGGGGTTTGCGCGCGCTGGAAGCGCTGAACTACAAGCCCACGGTGTTCCACATGAACGAGGGCCATTCGGCGTTCCTCGCCATCGAACGCATCCGGCTGTTCATTGAGCAACAGGGCCTTACCTTCGAAGAGGCGCTGGAAGCGACGCGCGTCAACAACGTTTTCACGACGCATACGCCGGTGCCCGCGGGGATCGATCTGTTCGGTCCTGGCATGGTTTATCACTACTTCAACGACTTTTGCCGGGCCGCGAAGATCGATTTTGAGAGCTTCATGGCGCTCGGCCGCAAGAATCCGCAGGACGGCGGCGAACCGCTTTCCATGGCGATTCTGGCGCTGAATACCTCGGCTTATCGCAATGCGGTGAGCCGGCTGCATCGCGATGTTTCGCAGGAGATGTGGCACAGCCTTTGGCCCACGCTGCCGATCTGGGAAACGCCAATTACTTCGGTTACCAACGGCGTGCACGTTCCCAGCTGGGTGAATGGCGATCTGGCGGATCTTTACGACCAGTATCTGGAGCCGGACTGGCGAAAGCGGTGGAACGATCCGGCGATGTGGCGGCAGGTCAAAGATATTCCGGATGAGGAACTGCTGGAAGTCCATCGGCGGCGCAAGCGTCGGCTGATCGCTTTTATCCGCGAGCGGCAGACCGCTTCGGCTTCGCGCCGGAAGGCGGCGGCGGCGGAACTCCGCTATTCCGCTGAAGTGCTGGATCCGCATGCGCTGACCATCGGATTTGCGCGTCGTTTCGCCACGTATAAGCGCGCGACGCTGCTGTTCCGCGATGTGACCCGGCTCAAGAAGATTCTCTGCAACCGGGAGCGCCCGGTGCAGATTCTGATTGCCGGAAAAGCGCATCCGAAAGACCAGCCGGGCAAGGCGTTTATTCGGGAAATTGTGCAGCTTTCGCGGGATCCGGAACTCTGGAAGCACATTGTGTTCGTGGAAGATTACGACATGAAGGTCGCGCGCGAACTGGTGCAAGGCGTCGACCTCTGGCTGAATAATCCGCGGCGCGGCGAGGAAGCGTGCGGCACCAGCGGCATGAAGGCGGCGATGAACGGCGTGCTGAATCTTTCCGTGCTGGATGGCTGGTTCGACGAGGCCTACGAGATTTCGGGCGGCTGGGCGATCGGCGACCGGGAAGAGTATTCCGAAGAGCAGGACGCGATTCACGCGAGCAATATTTACTACCTGCTGGAGAGCGAGATTGTGCCGATGTTCTACGCCCAGTCCGAGGGCGCGATTTCCTCGGAGTGGACGCGGCGCATGAAGGAGTGCATGATGAATCTCACGCCGCGCTTCGATGCGAGGCGGATGGTTCAGGAGTACACGGAGCGCCTTTACGATCCGGCTCACCGGAACTGGTCCCGCGTGGCGGCGGGCGAGTTTGAAGAGGCTCGCGACCGGGCGAAGTGGAATGCGCAGGTTCGGGACATCTGGGCGCAGGTACGGTTCGTGGATCTGGGACCGTCGCCGAGTGGCCCGCTGATGAGCGGCAAGCCGATTCTGGTTCCGGCGGGTCTCGATCTGGCGGGGCTGCAGCCGCGCGATGTGCGCGTGGAATGCGTGATCGGGCGAATCGGATCGAGCGGCGGGCTTGAAGAAACCGAAGTGATTGTGCTTCCTTTCAAAGAAAAACGCGATCACGTGACGTTCTTCGAAAAGGAAGTGATTCCCGCGCAGACCGGGCGGCTGGGCTACGCGCTGCGCGTCAGCCCGAATCACAACGACGACCCTCTGACAAGGCCGGTGACGAGCCTGATCAAATGGGGCGCGAAGTAGCGGGAAGCGGGCACCGCATCACGCGGATTCTCGCTTATACGGCGGTTTACGTTCTGTGGGGCGGTTCGTTTCTGGCGGTCCGCGAGATCGTGGTGGCCGCCCCGCCGTTTCTGGCGGCGAGTGTCCGGTTTCTGATCGCCGGTCTGGTGCTGATTGTCTGGGGGCGAGCGATTCGGGCGCCGATTCCCACGCGGCGGGAAATCGGCTCCACCGCACTGCTGGGTCTGATCCTGTTCGCGATCAACTACGCGTGCCTGTTCTGGGCGGAGCAGCGGGTGGCGTCCGGCTACGCGGCGGTGATTTCCGCGACGGTGCCCGTGTGGGTCTTCGCCGGCGAGTGGCTGGTGCTGCGGGCCTTTCGACCTTCGGCGGCGGCGATCACGGGGATGGTGTTCGGTATTTCCGGCGTGGCTCTGCTCGTGTTGCCCGGTTCCGGGGGAGAATGGACTTTCGCCGCGCTGGCGCTGCTGGTCGGCGCGATCTGCTGGGCGGGCGGGACGTTGCTTAGCCTCCGCATCCCCATGCCCCGTTCGCGGCACGTCAGCGCGGGGTTGCAGATGTGGTTCGGGGGGCTGATGTTGCTGGTCCTGTCCGCGGTTTCCGGCGATCTGTGGAGGTTCGGCGAAACCGCGCGGATCTGGAACCTTCGGCTGACCTTCGACATGGCGTATCTGATCGGGGCGGCGTCCATTGCGGCGTTTCTCGCGTATCTCTGGCTGATCGATCATGAACCCTCCGGCAGCGTGGCGAGCTACGCGTATGTCAATCCGCTGATCGCGGTGGTGCTGGGGGCGGTGGTCGCCGGGGAACGGCTCGCTCCCGCGCAGATCGCCGGCGGGGCACTGGTGCTTGCGGGAGTTGTCGTGACACTGCGTTTCCGTCGTGCGTAAGACCGGCGATTCGCGCGTAGGATCATGATGAGGTATGTTGATTCTCCACGTGAATATCCATGTGAAACCGGAATACCTTGAAGCATTCCGCGCCGCGACAATTGAGAACGCTCGCGCCAGCGCGCAGGAAGCCGGTATCGCGCGATTCGATTTTCTGCAGCACGCCGACGATCCGAATCGTTTCAGTCTCTGGGAAGTTTATAAAGACGACGATGCGGTGGCCGACCATAAACTGACCGCGCACTACGTCCGGTGGAGCGAGACGGTGACGCCGATGATGGCCGAGCCGCGCACGCGCAGCTGGTACAAGAACGTTTTCCCTGGCGACGAGAGTTGGTAGGCGCGCATGCGATTCGAGTTCGCCACGGCCACACGCATTGTCTTCGGGCAAAAGACAATCGGCGATCTGCCCGCGCTCGCGAAGCCATTCGGAAAGCGCGCCTTTGTGGTGACCGGTCGGGATAAGATCCGCCGCGCAGGCATTGTCGCCGATCTGGAAGGCGCGGGCTTCACCTGCAGCCTGTTCGGCGTGGCGGGCGAGCCGACCGTGGCGCGGGCGCGGGAGGGCGCGGAACTGCTTCGGGCTTCCGCATCGAACGTGGTGATTGCGATCGGAGGCGGCAGCGTGATCGACGCGGCGAAAGCCATTGCCGCGCTGGCGCCGAATTCCGGCGATATTTTCGAGTATCTGGAAATCATCGGGCACGGGAAGCCGCTGCCGAATGCTCCGGCGCCTGTGATTGCGGTCCCGACGACAGCGGGGACGGGATCGGAAGTGACGCGCAATGCGGTGCTCGGCTCGCCGGAGCATGGTGTCAAGGTGAGTCTGCGGAGTCCGCTGATGTTGCCGAGGATCGCGCTGGTGGATCCCGATCTGACTTTGGGACTGCCGCGCGACAACACGGCTTCGACGGGACTGGACGCGCTGACGCAGTTAGTGGAACCGTTCGTTTGCGCGCGCGCGAATCCTATGACAGACGGATTCTGCCGCGATGGTTTGGCGATGGCGGCGCGCTTTCTGCCGAGAGCTTGCGCGCAGGGTCGCGATGCCGAGGCGAGGGTCGGGATGTCTTATGCGAGTCTGTTGGGGGGACTTGCTCTGGCGAATGCGGGACTCGGCGTGGTGCATGGTTTCGCGGCGCCGGTGGGCGGCATGTTTCCCGCGCCGCACGGGGCGGTCTGCGCGGCGTTGCTGCCACACGGCATGGCGGCCAACATCCGCGCCCTTCGGGAACGCGCTCCGGAGAGCACCGCGCTGGTTCGGTACGGCGAGATCGCGTCGATCTTCACGGGCAACGCAGCCGCGGCTCCGGAAGAGGGCGTGGAGTGGGTGCGGGCACTGGTGCGGCAACTGGATATTCCGCCTCTGCGCACTTACGGAATCCGGGAAAACGATATTCCCGATTTGTGCGCCAAAGCGGAGCGGGCGGGCAGTATGAAAGCGAACCCTCTGCCGCTGACACAGGACGAGCTTAGCGACGTGCTGCGGGCGGCGCTTTAACAAAACAACACAGCGCGGTACCGTTCGATATACAATCGTTCCCCAGATAGCACCCGGAGGTTTCTGGTTCCCTATGCTCAAGAGGAATTCGATTGTTGCTGTGAGATTGTTTACGTTGGCCGCGGCGCTGGCAATGGCTCCCGCGGTATTGGCGCAGGCGGTGTCCATCGCTTCGGTCAACGGCCGTGTTGCCGATGAACAGGGGGCTTCCGTCGCCGGGGCGCAGATCCGGATGACCGGCGTGGAGACGGGGTCGGTGTCCACCGCGGTAAGCAATGCGGACGGCGTGTACACCATCCCGAGTCTGGCCATTGGAGCCTATACTTTGCAGGCGACCAGCGCCGGCTTTCAGACGTACGTGCAGAACGGCATCCTGCTGCGCGTCGGCGATCAGGTGCAGATCAATATCGACATGAAGGTCGGGTCGGTATCCGAACGCGTGGAAGTGCAGGCGAGCGCCGCGCTGGTGCAGACGCAGCAGAGCAGTATTTCGCAGGTGGTGGACCAGCAGCGCATTGTCGATCTGCCTCTGAACGGCCGGGATCCGACGCAGCTGATCACGATCTCCGGCGCGTCGATTAATCACAGCGACGGCACGAACACGGGCAGTAAGAGCTTCTTCAGTTCGCAATCGATCTCCATCGCGGGCAGCGCGGGGAATTCGACCAACTATCTGCTGGATGGCGGCGATAACAACGACAGCTTCACAAACGTGAACATGCCATTCCCGTTCCCCGACGCGCTGCAGGAATTCAGCGTGGAAACGAGCACGCTGCCGGCGCGCAACGGTCTGCACCCCGGAGGCGTGGTGAATGCGGTGACGAAGTCCGGCACGAACCTCTGGCACGGCGGGCTGTTCGAGTTTATCCGCAACGGGCAGGCGAATGCGATAAATTACTTCGCGCCCCGCCAGGACAGCCTCAAACGCAATCAGTTCGGCGGCACCATCGGCGGCAAAATCATCCGCGACAAACTGTTCTTTTTTGGCGGCTTTCAGCAATCCGACATCCGGCAGGATCCGTCGTCGAGCACGGCTTTCGTGCCAACCGCCGCCGCGCTGCAGGGCGATTTCAGCGGTCTGGACGGCGCCGGCTGTCAGGCCAAGGGAGTGGCGCGCGCCATCCTCGATCCGACTACCGGACAGCCTCTGCCGGGACAGCAGATCGCCGTGAGCCGCTTCGATCCCGCTTCTCTCGCGCTGGCTAAATATCTCCCCGCCGCGCAGGATCCGTGCGGTAAGACCTCCTACGGGATTCCGGTGCAATCGAACGAATCGCAGTATGTGGCGCGCGTCGATTGGGTGATCAGCCCGCGGCAGTCACTTTACGGCCGTTACTTCCTCGATGGCTACCATCTGGCGGCATTCTTCGATCCGCATGACATTCTGGTCACCAGCGTGTCCGGCAATGAAGAGCGGGCGCAAACGTTCGTTCTGGGGCACACGTTCACGATTAATCCTTCGACGGTGAATTCGTTTCACTTCACGGTGGGCCGCCGGCGGGACGACCGCGGACCCAATTCGAACGGCGTGAACGCGACCGCGCTTGGTGTTTCCAATCTTTACCAGGGCACGAAAGACTTTCTCCAGGTCGCGGTGAGCAACGGCGGCTTCGCGGTGGGTTGCGGGACCTGCGCGCTGGGCAGCTTTAATATCACCAGTTTCCAGGAAGCGGACGATGTGGATATTGTGCGCGGCAGGCACCAGATTGCGTTCGGAGTCGATCTGCTGCGCACGCGCGATACGCAGAATAATCACTATCAGGACGACGGTGTGTTTAATTTTTCCGGCCAGTACAGCAACGATCCGCTGCTGGACTTCCTGACCGGGAAGATGAATTCCTTCAGCCAGAGCGGGCCGCAACTGAATGACCTGCGCCAGACCGTGTTCGGCCTGTATGCGCAGGATACTTTCCATTTGACTTCCCGCATGGTGGTGAATGCCGGGCTGCGCTGGGAGCCGACTCTGCCGGAATACGATCACTTCAATCGGGGCAGCACCTTTTCGCGCGCGGCGTTCGATGCGGGTAAAGTCAGTCAGGTTTACGTGAACGCTCCGGCCGGATCTCTCTTTTACGGCGATCCTGGAATTCCGAATTCGTTTACCGCGCGTAAGCTGAATAACTTCTCTCCGCGTCTGGGGCTTGTTTACAACCCCGACGGGAACGGCCACACGACGCTGCGCGCGGGCGCGGGCATCCTGTACGACTCGGTGGCGACATTTATTCCGTACCGCATGGTGGCGCAGAATCCTCCGTTCGGACCGCAGGTGACGAATACGAACGGCCCGTATCAGTTCAGCAATCCGTGGGGCAGCGTTCCGGGCGGCAATCCGTTTCCGCTCCCGGCGCCCGGTAAGAACATCGCTTTCCCGCCGGCGAATGCGGAAGTCTTTCTGCCGCCGAATATTCAGCCGCCGAACGTGGTGCAGTGGAATGCGAGCGTGCAGCATCGTCTGGCCGATAACTGGGTGTTGTCGGTGACTTACCTGGGTAACAAGACGTCGCATCTGTGGATTGGGAATGAGACGAATCCCGCGGTGTACATACCCGGGCTGTGCGCGGGCAAAGCGTGTTCCAGCACCAGTAACACGCAGGCCCGGCGCGTGCTGTCCCTGGCGAATCCGACGGTTGGCCAGTATTACTCGACCATGGTGATCGCGGATGACGGAATCAATGCCAATTACAATGGCTTGCTCACGTCCATCGAACACCGGTTTGCGCACAATTATACGGTGCTGGCGAACTACACATGGTCGAAATGCCTCGGTATCGCTCCCGTTACTTCGCTGGGCGGCGGCGTGGTGCAGGATCCTAACAACGTTCGCGGGGACTACGGTCCGTGCAGCTACGACGCTCCGCATCTTTTCAACTTCAGCATGGTTTACGTGAGCCAGTACGGGCACGGCGGGATACTGTCTAATCTGCTCAGCCACTGGAATCTGGCTCCGCTGGCGCGGTATCAGAGCGGTCTGCCGGTCAATCCGGTTTCCGGGAAAGATAACTCGCTGACGGGTGTCGGGAACGACCGCCCGAATGTGGTTTCGACAA
Organism: uncultured Acidobacteriia bacterium; assembly: GCA_903851195.1. Lineage (GTDB taxonomy): Bacteria > Acidobacteriota > Terriglobia > Bryobacterales > Bryobacteraceae > BOG-234. Next base: position 128,382 of record CAINNJ010000008.1, on the reverse strand, counting down.
CGGCCTATACGGGTCAGAGCCATGGGAAGGTGTATCAGTTCATCAATCCCTCGCTGTTCGCGCCGAACCTGACGGGCACGTATGGAAACGCGGGGCATAACAGTCTGCGCGGGCCCGGTTACTTCGACGTGGATCTGGCGCTGAGCCGGGAATTCCGGCTGCGCGAGAGGCTTACGCTGCATGCGCGGGCGGAGGCGTTCAATCTGCTGAACCACCTGAACTTTAACTTGCCGGTGGCAAATATTTCGTCCAGTAATTTCGGTCAGATTACGTCGGCCAGCGATCCGCGTATTCTGCAGGCGTCGATGAAACTGACTTTCTGAGTTTTCGTAACAACCGCGGCACAGGAGCCGTTCACGATGAAGAGAAGAGATTTTTTGCTTGCCGCCGCAGCGGCTCCCGCCGTTGCCTCGGGGATCGACGTGGCTGGTATTCCATCGCGCGGATCGAGGAAGGTGGAGATTGTCTACCGGTCGCCTCACCCCACGCCCAATGGTCTGCAGGCAACCAGCGAGGGACTTTGGGTTCTCGATCAGGGGAAAGAGAACTATGTTTCTCTGATCGGGTTTGGCGACGGGAAGGTGATTCGCGAATTTCAGGTGCCGGGACTGGCCGGCGCCAGCGGACTGACTGTCGATCCCGATGGGGTGATGTGGATCAACGATACTCACAACAGTCTGATTGTCAGCTGCGATGTTCGCGACGGGAAGATCCTGGGGAAATACTGGTGTCCGGGCGCGGGCCGGACGTATCCGCTGGAAGGCGATCCGCCGGCTGCGCGTAGTCCGTTGAAGTCGCCCTTTGCGGCGGCTGTGCCGGCGGCTGCTCCCGCACCGGTTGCGGCAAACGGCGCCAATCGGCCTCGCCGGGCTCCCGGGCAGCTTGCGCCGGATGCAACGACCGGTCTTTCCGGCGAGGGCGGGCAGGGAATGGAGATTCGTGACGGGCTGCTTTACTATGCCTGTCTGCCCTCACGGCGCGCGTATGTGCTGGATCCGAAAACATGGCGCGTGAAGGCGATGTGGAATCTGCCGGGCAACCGGGCTCATGGCGTGGGCTGGGAGGGCGATTCCCTTTGGATCTCGGACAGCAACTGGCGCGCGTTCTTCCGGCATGACCGAAAGACCGGTGAGATCGTCGAGAAGATCCAGCTCACGGAAAAAGATCCGCTGATTCACGGCGTCACCACCCACGACGGCTATATGTGGTTCAGCGACGACGTCGGGTATATCTGTAATTTCAAGTTGTAAGAATCGCCTCCCCGCGGGCAGGCGCACTCTTCGGCGTCTGCCCGATTCCTCAATGTTTTGAGCCGCCCGCTTTAACCTCCGTTTTTCGTCCCGTAACACGATAACAAAAATCTTTCAGAAATTTTCCTTTTCAAATCAACCACTTAGCTGGGGCCGCCTGGGGTGCTTTATCCACCCTCGATGTTAGCTTTCGATCAGGGAAGCGAGTTTGCGCCCCGAACAACACCTTGAGGTCGCAGGAACTAAGGGCGGAGATGAGAGGAAAACACCGGATACAGGAAACTGCCGGACCGGAGGCGATCGATTCGTTGGCGGAGAGTCTGGCCGCGGATTCGATGGCCGGGTTCGAGGAGAGTCTGGAAGAAGGAGAGAGCCTGAAGGCAGCCGATTACATCCGGTTGCTGGAAATTCGGGAGGAGACGAATGAGGAGCCGCCAGTCCATATAAATGTCCGATGGAGTGAAGAGTGCGAGACTCTGAGCGACTCATAAAGTACACGCCTCTTCCAAGCCAGAAAGAGTTTCACAGTTGCGAGGCAACCTTTAAGGGATTTTCCGGACCGATCGGTTCCGGCAAGAGTCAGGCGCTTTGTCAGGAAGCGATCCGGCTGAGCTATTTGAACCCGGGACGGACGGGGCTGATCGGCGCGCCGACTTATCCGATGCTGCGGGATGCAACGCTGGCGTCGCTGACGGAGGTGCTGAACGAGAATGATGTTCCTTACGAACTGAATAAGTCGGAGTTCATTCTTGTCATGCGCGATACCGGTTCGCGGATTTTGCTGCGTTCCGTGGATGAGTTCGAGCGGTTGCGCGGCACCAATCTGGCCTGGTTCGGACTGGACGAACTGACCTACACGCAGGAGGGCGCCTGGCTGCGGCTCGAAGGCCGTTTGCGGGATCCGAAAGCGACGGTGCGGCGCGGGTTCGCCGTGTGGACGCCGAAGGGTTTTGATTGGGTGTACAGGAAGTTCATCCAGAACCCGGTGGCCGGTTATGCGGCGATTCTGGCTAAGCCGTATGAGAACCGCTTTCTGCTGGGACAGGTTCCGGATTTTTATGAGCGTTTGAAAGGGAGTTACGACGACAACTTTTTCCGGCAGGAAGTGCTGGGCGATTATCTGAATCAAAAGGGCGGTCTGGTTTACACGGCCTTTTCGCGGGAGACGAACGTGAAGCGAATAGGCGCGGACCCCGGCAGAGCGATCTGCTGGGCGGTGGATTTCAACGTGGACCCGATGTCTTCCATGGTGGTGCAGATGAAGGACGACGAGATCCGGGTGCTGGATGAGATTGTGCTGCACCGGGCGTCGACGGAGCAGGCGTGCGAGGAGTTCGAAAGGCGCTTCGGCATTCCGCGTTCCGGCATCGTGGTCTTCGGGGACGCGGCCGGGTCGGCGATGCAGACGACCGGGTTTTCCGATTATCAGGTGATCCGGAATTTCTTCGGTTCGCGCAGCGCGAAGGTGACGTATCGCGTGCCGAAGGCGAATCCACCGGTCCGCGAGCGCGTAGCGGCGATGAATGCGCGGTTGCGGAACGCGTATGGGGACGTCAGGCTGCTGGTGGATCCGAAATGCAAAGAACTGATCGCGGATTTCGAGCAGGTGTCTTACAAGGAAGATTCGGTGCAGGTTGATAAGGATAAGGACCGAAGAAGGACTCATCTGTCGGACGCTCTTGGATATCTGATCTGGCAGGAAAGCACCACGAACACGATCGGCGAGCGGGGAATGCGGTTGATTTGAGAAGTGAGAGATCAATTTCAGGGTAGATAAGTGAATTCACACATAGAACAGGAACATCCGGATTACTCGGCGAAGTCGGGGATGTGGCGCCGCTACAGGGATCTGTATGCGGGCGGAGAGCAGTTCCGGCAGCACGCGGCCGAGTATCTGGTGCGGCGGCATAAAGAGCCGATGGAAGTCTACCACGAACGGCTCACGCGGGTCTTTTACGAGAACTATATCGGGTCGATTGTCGACTGGTATACGGCGACGCTGGTTCGGAAGGAGCCGGTGCTGGAGTTTACGGGCGCAAGTGAACCGGCGAAGAGTTTCTTCAGCCAGTTCGTGCAGAACTGCGACCTGCGCGGCACGACGCTGACGCAGTTCTTCAGGGATCAGATTACCGAAGCATTGGTTTGCGGGAAGTCTTATGTGGTGGTGGATTTTCCGAAAACCGACAAGCCTGTTTTGTCGAGAGCGGAAGAGGATGCTGTGGGCCGAAGCCGGGCGTATCTGATGAGCTACACGGCCGACGAAGTCATCAACTGGAGCCTGAACGAGAACGGCGCGTTCGACTGGGTGGTGATTCGCACCTCCTGTCTGAAGCAGGACAGCGTGCGGTCGTTCGGCTGGACGAAAAAGACCCGCTGGATTTATTACGATCGCGAACAGTATGAGATCTACGAACAGCAGGACGCGAACGCCGGGAACAAGGTCGAGCTGATCGATCAGGGTCGACACGGGTTCGCGGGCATCGGACGCGTTCCGGTTTTTGAGGTTCGGGTCAGCGAAGGTCTTTGGCTGACGAACAAAGCCGCGCTGCTGCAGCTGGAGCATTTCAATAAGGCCAATGCGCTTGGGTGGGCATTGACGATGGGGCTGTTCGCTACTCCGGTGGTTTATTCGGACCGGGAATGGAGCCAGATCGTGGGCGAGAGTTACTACGTGCAACTCGGTCCGCAGGATAATTTTGGCTGGTCCGAGCCGGAAGGCAAGGTTTACCAGATCGCGGCGGAAAATCTGTCGCGGCTGAAAGACGAGATCTATCGGGTGTCGTACCTGTTGCAGCAGGCCGGGGATGCTTCCGGATCAGCGCAATCGGGTCTGAGCAAACAGTGGGATTTCAGTGTTACGCAGGAAATCCTCCGGGCCTATGGGGACACCATGAAAGATTCCATGCGGAACGTGCTGACTGCAGTCGCGGCGGCGAGGCTGGACGATCTGCAGATCGACGCTTCCGGCCTGGACGAATTCGATATCGCGGACTTCAGCTCGGAGGCAAAGGACGCGCAGAATCTGCTGAATCTGGGGATTGACTCCCCGACGCTGAAGAAACAGGTCTTCAAACGCGTGGCGCTGAAGTACCTGTGCGATGCGAGACAGGACATCAAGAACCGGATCGCGGAAGAGATCGAAGCGAATACCAAACCATAGGGGGAAAGGAATTATGGACGAGCCGACAGAAGTACAGACGATCGTGCAGCAGGCGATCGACGAATACATGCGCAAGGACAGCGCGAAGAGGGAGCCTGCTTACAAGGCGGAACTGCAGGAGGAGCGCCGGCGCCGCGAGCAGCTCGAGAAGCGGATGAATGAGCTTGTCGAGGAAAACAAGCGGAGCCACGCGCTGGCCGAAGAGGCGCAGCGGACCTCCACCATTCGGGCCGAACTGCAGAAGCTGGGGGTGATGAAAGTCGACCTGGCCTTCAAGGCGGTGCAGGACGGAATCGTCAGAACCGAGGACGGCCGGCTGGTGGCGAAAGGCGACAACGGCGAACAGCCGGTGTCCGAGTACCTGGCTGGTTTCGTCCAGGAGAATCCGGAGTTCCTTCCGGCGAGAATCGCGGGAGGAACGGGGATGACGGGCACGCAGAAAACAGCGCCGGCCGCAGGTTATGGCGCCATCGATCTGGATAAGATCAGCCCGTCGATGAGTAAGGAAGAACTGGAACGCGTGCGGCAGGAAATTCTGCGCGTCGCCTCCCAGTCGCTTCGGTAACTCAGTCAGAAGTTCAGCAACAAAGCGGAGCCGCCGGGGCGCGATGGAATGCGCGCCCGCGGGCGGCAGCAGCAGTACCGCAAAGGGTGGATTGCGAAGAGAGGCGGGGACCGGGAACGGTCCCCATTTTCTTTGCGGTCAGAAAAACGAAAAGGAAGAAAATGCCGGCTATTACCTCAGCAAATATTGCGAATGCGATCGTGAAACTGGTGGCGGCGGATGCGCTGCCCGCTCTGGTGGGGAACCTCGTGATGGGGAACCTTGTCAATCGCGACTACGAGCCGACTCTGGCGCAGGCGGGCGATACCGTCAATGTGCCGATCGCGCCGCAGCTGGTCGCGAACAACATCGCGGAAGGCGGTTCGGTGCAGCCGCAGAATCCGAGCCTCGGGAATGCGCAGATCGTGCTCAACACGCACGCGGAAGCCACGTTCCTGATTCCGGACGTCACCAAGGTTCTGGCGGTGCCGGATCTGCTGCGCGTCTACATGCAGCCCGCCGTGGTCGCGATCGCCGAGAAGATCGAAAGCGACCTGTTGAACCTGTACGCGGGATTCTCGGCCAACACGCCGCTGGGCACCGCGGGGACGCCGCTTACCGAAGCGGTGCTCGATCAGGCGGAGACTTCGCTGTTCCAGGCGAAGGTTCCGGCCAGCGAGAAAAAGTTCCTGGTGGTGGACAGCAACACGTACTCGCAGCTGCGGCAGATCCCGCGTTTCAGCGAGTTCCAGACGGCCGGCGACGCGGGTCTGCGGGCGGTTGTGGACGGAACCATCGGGAAGATCAAAGACTTCTTCGTGTTCCGTTCGCAGTATGTGCCGAAGACCGGCAGCGCGCCGGTCAGCACGCACAATCTGGCGTTCTGCAAGGACGCCATCGGCCTGGTGATTCGCCGTCTTCCGCAGCCTCTGCCGGGCACCGGCGCGATTGCCGAATACGCCGAACTGGGCAACTTCGGCATGCGCGTCACCATGAGCTACCAGCCGAACACGCTGTCTCAGCAGTTCACGGTGGACGTGCTCTACGGCTGCGCCGTGCTGCGGAATAACTTCGCCGTGCAGGTGAACAGCTAGTTCTTTGACCGGGTAAGGGTGTTCTCTCGACGTGGGGCAGGATGTCATCCTGCGGCGGGTTGGAAACCCGCCAACAGCGCCGGTTAACCAACCGGCGCGCAGATTCACAATCTGCCCCACATTCGCACCCGATTACACGGTTGAGGAACTAGTCGAAAAAACGGGCAGACCGCTCGATTCACACACTCGGCGGGCTGCCCGTCCGTTTTATCAGGACGATTCACACAGGAAGAGGACGACATGGACTTACGGTCTTATTACAAAAGCGTTCGGGACGCCGAGGAACAACTCACCGGCGAGTATGTGGTGGTGGTCAGTCTGGCCACTCCGGAAGGCGGGAAGAACGACGTCCGGACAGAAGTGCCGCGCCGGGTTGCGGCGAAGCTGATTGCGGAAGGCAAATCCCGAGTGGCCACGCAGGAAGAAACCGCGGCGTTTCACGCGGCCAACCGGGAAGCGCTGGAGCGGCACAAGCAGGAAGAAGCAGCGCGTCGCGTGCAGGTGATGGTGATTCCGTCCCACGAAGTGCGCTCGCCGAAAGAGCGGAGCTGACCATGGCACTCTTCGCGGATGGACCGGCGAGCACGGTTGCCGATCTGACGGACGAGGATTCCGGGTTGCCGGACGTCGCGGCGACGTGCGGGATCAACGCCACGACAAAAATCCGGCTGGCGCACGAGGAGATCGCGAGCGAACTCGGTCTGTGGCTGGACCGGCCGAGGCCTTCGCTGGATCTGGTCTGGGCTCCTTCACTGCGCATCGAACAGGTTGTTGTCACTCCGGAGCTGAAACGCTGGGAATCCATGATGGCGCTGTCGCTGGTTTATCGCGACGCGTATTTCAGCCAGTTAGCGGATCGCTATCAGGCGAAGTGGGAAGAGTACTCGCAACTTACCCGGCGAGCTTACGACAGGTTTGTGGCATGCGGCATGGGGCTGGTCAATAACCCGGTGAGAAAAGCGGCCCCGCCGATGCTGACCAGCGTGCCGGGCCCGCAAAAAGGTGGCACTTTCTACGCCAGCATCGCGTGGGTGAACGACCGGGGACAGGAAGGCGCGGCCTCGCCGGCGTCCTCCATCACCGTCGCCGACAGCAATCTGATGTCGGTTTCGGCGGGAGACGCGCCGGCCGGTGTGGCGGGCTTCCAGGTCTATGCCGGAACTAACCTGGATGCGATGGCTCTGCAGACCAGCGTCGCGCTGCCGGCGGGTCTTAGCTTCACTTACATTCCGGGCTCGGTGACGCAGGGCCGGCTTCCGGGCACGGGCCAGGCGCCCGATTTTGTGCGGCCGCTGGTCCGGACTATCCTCCGCGGCTGACGGCGCGGGGCTGACGGCGCGAAGAAGAAAGGAAACCGAATGGCTGGAATTACCGGCACGCTGACCGGCGTTGCCCTGGACAAGCTGCGGGCGCCCGCCGATGGCGTGAATGCGCGGATCGGGGCGATCACCCATTCCGACAGCACGGTGACCGCGCTGGGGATCCGCTCGATTGCGGTTCTGCATGCCGGCGCCGACGTGATTGAGAAAAGCGGCCATGCGCACTACCCCGGGCTGCTGATTTACTGCGACAAACTGAGCAACTCGCTGAAGGAGAAGTTCAGGCGGTTTTCGGGCCGCGCCCATCTGGTTATCGAGGTCAGGCACTCGGCGGACCGGATCGATGCGCTCGATTCCAATACCCAGGTCTATGTCGATGCCGTCTGCGCCCTCCTGGACGACTCGCGCGGCGACTGGGGCGGCGGGACTTTTTATGCGGGCGGTTATGACGTGACTTACGAGCCCATTACGCGCGGCGGCAAAAATTTTCTGCAGCGCGCGAAGGTGGGTTTTGACGTGGAAATCAGCCGTTAGCCGGAGGGCGAGCGGCACGGAGAATCCGGGAGAAAGAAGAAGACGATGGCCTATATTTCATCGAATGCAAACCGCTGGTATTGCGCCGCGGAAGCCGCTTATGGAAACATTCCCTCCATCACGGCGGATCACAGAATTCCGGCGGTCAGCATGACCGCCCGCCACCAGCGCGAGAAGAGTGAACGCAAAGACAAAACCGGCAGCCGGACGTGGGCCGGCCTGCCTGCGGGAATGCGGCGGCAGACCACTTTCCAGCTTTCGTCATACATGCGGGACTGGGCGGATTCCTCAAAGTTACCGCCGCACGGTCCTCTCTTTGAAGCGGCACTCGGCGGTTCCGGCACGTTGTGGGCAGGGGGGACGCCGGCCATGGGAACGACCACGAGTAACATCCATTTCGCCGCGCCGCATGGCCTCAATCCAGGACAGGCCATCGTTTCCGGCGGCGAAATTCGTTTTGTGGCGGCGGTCCCGGATCTCTCGACCGTGATCCTGAATGTGCCGTTTTCGGCTGCTCCGGTTGTGGGCGTGGCCATTGGCGCCGCCGCGACTTATGGTCTGGCTTCGGAATTGCCGAGTATCAGCCTGTTCGATTACTGGGACCCCTCGTCAGCCGTGCAGCGCATTCTTTGCGGCGCGGCGGTAGATCGCATGACCGTGAAGCTCAACGGCGATTTCCATGAGTTCGAGTTCCGCGGCATGGCGCAGGACATCGTGGATAGCGCTTCCTTCAACACCGGCCAGGGCTCCATGACGGCCTTTCCGGCTGAGCCGGCCGCGTCCGGAGCGGGCTACTCGCCGGTGCCTGGAAATCTGGGTCAGGCGTGGCTCGGCGTTATTCCGAACCAGTTCTTCACGGTGTCGCAGGCATCCATTGAACTTCGCAACGGGCTGGAAATGCGGAACCGGGAGTTCGGGTCTGAGCTGCCCCGGGGCATCACGCCCGGCAACAGGGAGGTGCTGATGTCGCTCGAACTGTTCAGCCAGGACGATCAGGCGGCGACGGCGCTTTATCAGGCCGCGCGCCAGCAGGATCCGGTCAGCGTCATGTTCCAGTTGGGCCAGACCGCGGGACAGCTGATGGGCATTTATGTCCGGAGTCTGGTTCCTGAGGTGCCGGAGTTCAACGACGCGGAAAAGCGTCTGCAGTGGCGTTTCCGGGACAACCGGGCGCAGGGCACCACGGACGACGAAATCGTCGTCGCATTCGGGTGACGCACATGAACTGGCAGGGCCGCACGTTTGTGCCGTCGCTCGTCTGCCCGGGAGTGGAATTCGTGATCGCCCGGATGAGTTTCGGGCGGCGGCTGGAGCTGATGAAACGGGTTCGCGAACTGGCAACCCGGGCGGAGTTCTTCGAAGCCGGATGTGACGCGCGGAACCACATGGAGGCGAGTCTGCTGGGCGGCGAGATGGACCGCCTCTATCTCGAATGGGGGCTCGAAGAAATTCGCGGCCTGGAACTCGACGGGGCTCCGGCCACGCCGCTGTCATTGACCGAGCGGGGCCCGGAGGCACTGTTCCGGGAAGCGCTCGACGCGGTCCGCGCCGAGTGCGGGCTCAACGAGGACGAAAGAAAAAACTAATCCTCGCGTTCCATTTCCAGTTGGCAAACGAGCAGTTTGCAGGCCGGACCGGGTGGGATTGCGAGAACTGCAGGAAACACGGTCTGGAACGCCGCCGGCGCTGTGACTTTATCGCACCCGAACTGCGCGCGGAACCGCACGTGGTCTGGGGGCGCAGGCAGGTGAGCGCGGAACAATGCCCGAAATCTCTGATATCCGGAACCAGCATGGCGCTCCTGGAGGAGTTCCTGGTGAGGCGGCGGATGGGGATGCGGGAAGACGCAGAGACGGAGGCGCGCAAGGTGGACGCGTTTCTGATTCTGCAGGAGCAAATGGAGCGGGAGCAACGAGATGCCACAACGAACGATTGAAGAAGTTTTCCGGACGATCGCGCCTTCGAGGCGACGGGGAATTCCCGGTCCGGGCACTATCAGCGCCGGCGTGTCCGGCGGGAACGGCGACCTGGCGACGTCCTTGTCGCAGGCGGGCGTTGGAATTGCGCAATGACGCGCCGGTTTGCAGCAACAGGCGGATCTGATTGCCGCGAACACGCAGGCGGTTCAGGGCAATACTTCCGTGCAGGGCAGTCACTCCGCCGCGGGCACGGCGGGCCATGTTGCGTCGAGCCTGTTTGGCGGCGCACTGGGCTTTCTTTCGCCGCTCGTGTCGGGAATTGCTTCGCTGTTTGGTGGCGGCGGTTCTTCGGCGCCGGCGACGTTGCCTCTTTATACGCCGCCGCCTTCGGTCTCGATTGGCGGAACGCTGCATGCCAACTCCCCGGCGAGCCCGCAGGGCGCCCCCGACGCGGCCGGATCGCAGCCGGCGAAAGGCGGGTCTACGTATGCCCCTCAGATCACCGTTCATGTGAGCGCGATGGACAGCCAATCCTTTATGGACCGGAGCAGCGACATCGCCAACGCCGTGCGCGAAGCCATGCTCAATAATCATCCGATTAACGGCGTGGTGGCGGATCTCTGATGCCGGCCTTTCCAACACTCAGGACCGGCGCGGTCGCGCAATATCCGCTGGACCGCGCCGCCGGCTTCCGGACGCAGACCGTGCAGTTTCTCGACGGGAGCAGCCAGCGCTTTCCTCTGCAGGGCGCCGCTCTGCGCCGCTGGGTGGTGTCGCTCGACCTGCTGGACGACGTGGAACTCGGCGCGGTGATCGAGTTCGTCGAGCAGGTGGAAAGCGCGTTCTTTTCGTTTACCGACCCGGTCACCGGCGACAGCATCGCCAAGTGCATTCTGGCCGGCGACACTTTCGAGGCTTCTTTGCAAAACGAGATGACAGGGCAGGCCCGCCTGATCATTCAGGAGATTTTATGACGTGGTTTCCTCAGACGGGCGCGGGGTCTCTGGCCCAGCTGCCGCTGCACCGCCGCCGCACATGGCGAGCGATTACAAACGTGCTGGAGAACGGCGAGCAGGTCTCGCTGCCGGATCACGCGGCGGGACAGATCGAGTGGCGGTTGTCATACCGGGATCTGAGCGATGCGGAAGTCGCGAAGCTGCACGATCTGTTTGCTGCCTGTCAGGGCAGTGCCCGCGCGTTTGGCTTCGCGGATCCCATTGCGAACCTGCTCACCTGGAGTGAAGATCTCTCCCATGCGGACTGGCAGGCGGGGCTCTTGTCCATTACGCATGGCGCCACGGATCCGTTGGGCACGGCCCGGGCTTCCACGCTTTCGAATCCGAGCGCGGGTTTGCAGGCGATCAGTCAGACGGTCAATATTCCCGGCGATTACGTGACCTGCTGCAGCGCGTGGATCCGCTCCGCGACTCCAACCGAGGTCAGCCTGCAGCGGGACGGAAGCGCGTCGGTTAAAACGGCGGAACCCGCGTGGAAGCGGCTGTTTGTCAGCGCGACGGGTAACGCGGGGGCGGAGCAAACGACTGTCTCGCTCTCTGTTCCCGCCGGCGCGATTGTCGATGTCTGGGGTCTGCAGCTTGAAGCGCAGCCTTATCCGTCGCAGTACCGCCGCACCACGGGCGCCAGCCGGATCTATCCGGAGACGTACTTCGGCGCCGACGAACTCAGCGTGAAAAGCACGGGACCGGGCCTTTCGGCCTGCGAACTCATCCTGCTGTCGCGCGTTTAAGAGGAAACCATGCAGACCCTGTACGCAGCCAAAGAAAATCTCAACGCGGACACACCCTTGCTGCTGTTCGACTGCACTCTGGCGAACGGCACGGTGCGGCACTGGAGCAGCCGAAGTATTCTGCTGGGCGGCACAGAGTATGAAGGGCGCGTGCTGCGTCACAGTCTGTTCGAAGCCCAGATGGCGTCGGAGACGCAGGTGGGCGGCGCGCCCCGGCTGAGCTTTGAGCTCGCCAACGCCGATTCCGCCTTGTCGGAGATCGAACAGCAGACCGGGTTCAAAGGGGCGCGCCTGCAGGTCCGCGCGGTGTTCGTGAGTCTGCCGTCGGGCGCGTCTACGACGGACTCCCTGGTGGTCTTCAGCGGCCTGATGAATCCGCCGGATCAGATCACCGAAAACAGCTTTCGCCTGAGCGCCATGAACCGCATGGCGACGCAGCGCAGCGTGGTGCCGGAAGTGCGGATCCAGCGGCTGTGTCCGTGGCGTTTCCCCCTGACCGCGGCGCAGCGGCAGGAGGCCGTGAACGGGGCTTCGCGCGGCAAGTATTCGCCGTTTTACCGGTGCGGATACTCGCCGGATCAGGTTGGCGGCGCCGGGAACCTGAACGGCGTGGTTCCCTTCACGGATTGCACGCGCACGCGGTCCGACTGCGAACAGCGCGGCATGTTCACGCACGACAACGCCGGCCGCGCCACAGCCCGTTTCGGAGGCGTGGAGTATGTGCCGCCGACCATTCTTGTCCGCGGGTCCGGTCAGAAGAACTACGCGCTTTCCGCCGTGCAGGACAATCAGGCCCGCTACAACGATTTCGTGCCGCTGGTCTATGGCACGCAGTGGCACGCTCCGGATGTCGTCTTTTCCCGTAACGACGGCAATCTTACCCGCATGGAAGTCCTGCTGGGAATGGGCGAGATCCAGGGAATTCTCAAGGTTCTGGTCAATAACATCGAGATTCCGCTTGGCATTTCCGGCATGAACATGACAGCCACGGGCTGGTTCAATGTCATTACGCCCGGCACGCGGGTGGGCATGCAGGATCCGAATTTCACGGACGGTCATGGCGTGGCGCTGGGCGATCCCTACGGCAGCATGGCGTGTTTATCGGTGGTGGTGCCGAACCGGATCAACGATGGCACGTCGCTGCCTTCGGTGCAGATTCTGATGCAGGGGCTGCGGCTGGAACAGTTCGATGCCGCGGGGAATTCGCTGGGCGAACAGCTATCGGACAATCCCGCGTGGGTTCTTCTCGACATCCTGCGGCGCAGCGGGTTCGCGCTCGATGAACTCGATACGCCCAGTTTCGCGCGAGCCGCCGCTTATGTCGGCGAACTCATCAGCGCCCAGGATCCGGTTGGTGGCTCGGTCCAAATCCCGCGCTTCCAGTGCAATATGGCGCTGAAGCAGCGGCGCAGTTCGGGGGAGGTGGTCCGCGCGATAAGGAACGCTTCGCGCGTCTACCTGGTGCTGAATACGGCCGGAAAGCTGGAAGCGCGCGTCGAGAATACGTTCGCGCTGCAGCAGCCCGTGAAACCCGCAGGCAGTAACGCGGCGAATCCGTTCAACGGGGGATGGCCGGCTTACGAGTTCGACAGCGGCTCCATCGCCCGCAATCCGGACGGCAGCGCCAGTGTCCGGATGTGGTCGAAGAACGCGCAGGACACGCCGAATCGTTTGTCGGTGGAGTTTCAGGACAGCTTCAATCAGTACCAGCAGGACAGCCTCTCGCTGAGCGACGGAGACGATGCCGATCTTTGCGGTCAGGAGGTGGCTGCGGTCGCGGATGCCGCCGGCATTTCCACCTTTCATCAGGCCACCCGGATGTTGCTGCTCGGCCTGAACCGCGGCGTGGAAGGCAACCGGTTCATCGAGTTCGAAACCAGCGTGAAAGCGCTGGGCCTGATGCCCGGAGATCTGATTACCGTCACGTATCTCAAAGAGAACCTGGCGCGAACGCCCTTTCGCATCCTGAAGATTGCGCCCGGATCCGGCTTCCGCACCGCCGTCATATCCGCGCAGATTCATAACGACGACTGGTACCCGGACACGGTGACCGGAATCCTCGGCGGTCGCGGTTGGCAATCGGGTCAGGGCCCGGGCCTGCCCGCGCCGGTGGGAGGCGTGATTGCCGACGCGAACGGCGCGCTGCAGTTGGGCGTCAAAGAAACGGAAGTTTCCGGCAGCGACGGCTCCGCCAGCGTGGAGCTGGATGTTTCGTTTTCGACGCAGGCCGGACAGCGAGGCTCGCTGGTGGCTCCGCTCGTCGGGCTGGTGGCCTCAGTGCAAACACCAGGGGGAACTCTTGCCGGCGGCACGAACTTTTTCTACGCCGTGAGCGCAATCGATACGGACGGCGGCGAAAGTCCTCTCTCGTTCGTCGTGCAGGCCGCCGTACCGCCGGGCGCCGATAGCAATACCGTGACGCTGCTGGGCATCGGCCTTCCTTCCGGCGCCCAGGCTTTTCACGTGTATCGCGGAACGGATGCGCGCAAGTTACTTCGCATCGCCTCTGGTCAGTCGCCGGCGGCTACGTTTACGGACACTGGTCTGCTGTACACAGCCCTGCTGCCGCCCGATCCGCAATTCGATCACGTGAACCTCTACTGGCGCTGGGAATGGCTGCCGGAAACGGCGGCAACGACCCATTCGGCCAACAGCGTCGGCAATTCGATTCTCAGCCTGCAGGCGAACCAGTACGCCGGCGCTACGGTGCGGCTCACCAGCGGCGCCGGAGCCGGACAAGAGCGAACCATCGCAGGGAACGACGGAAACGTCATCACGGTGAACGATCCGTGGGTTCCGGCTCCCGACGCCACCACGCGGTTTGTGGTCTGCGAAAATGCGTGGCGCCCCGCCGCATCCGGCCCCGCGAGTCCGCTGCCCGTCACCGTCCCGGAGCGGCTGGGGGCAACGATCCATCTTTCCGCACGGGCGGCCAATGCCGGCAATATCGAAGCCGCTTACGAACTCTCTCCGCTGACCCGCTGGACCATCGGGCAGTCCGGCGCGCTTCTGGCGGATCACGATGTGCCGCCTGCACCCGTCTTTGCCGCCGGCGTCTCGTCTTCACGGGGCGGGGTGCTCGATTTCGGCGTTTCCTTCACGGACGTTACCAATACCCGCAGCGTGGTCGCAGGCACCTTCCGGATTCACTATTACGATGAAATCCACGGCGACTCTCCGCTCGCCACCACCGCCGCAATTGCCGCCGCCGATCTCGCCGTTCCGCTGCCTGCCGCAGCGCTGGATTCCGGTACCTATGTCCAGATCGACCGCGAAGTTCTGCTCACCCAGGGCAGAGACGCGGCCGGGAACACGATCGTGCAGCGCGGACGCCACGCCACCACCGCCGCCGACCACAGCCCCGGCGCCGCCGTGTACGTCCTGAAGGAAAAGATCGCAATTTTCCCGTTTATCCGGAATTTTTTCGGCTCCCCTTCCAGCGGCGACTGGAAAGGCAGTCTGGAATTGCCCGGCGTGCGCGTCGCTTCGGCGGAAGCTTACATGACGAACGCGATCGGCAACGGCCCTGCCGCGTTTCAGCAGTTTACGCACACGAACGATTCCGGTCTGCGCACCCTCGGCGGCGGCCAGTTTTCGTTCCAGATCACCGGCTATCTCGCGATTCAGACCGGCGCCGCGCCGAACGTAATTGTCGACGCCGACCGGGCCGTCGGCGCGATCTACGGCGTGCTCAGAACGCCCTCGGCCGGAGCCGGCGTCACGCTTCAATTGAATCTCAACAGCGCTCCCTACGCGACCATCCAGTTCGATCCCGGCGCCACCATATCCGGCAGCGTCAGCGGTTTCGGACTGCCGCCCCTGCATGCCGGTGACGAACTGAGTCTCGACGTGACCGGCGTCGGCACCACCAATCCAGGCAGCGATCTGACGCTCGTCATGACTCTCTGAAGGCCGCTACACTGGAATTTGCTGCTGGTTCAAAACGTTTCCAAACGTTACCGACTCTACAAAACGCCGTTTGACCGGATTCGCGAACTGAATCCCTTCCGCAGCGCCCCGTTATATCGCGATTTCTGGGCGCTGCGCGATATCTCGTTCACCGTCGAACGCGGCGAGATCGTCAGCCTGGTGGGCCCGAACGGCTGCGGCAAAAGCACTCTCCTGCAGGTCATCAGCGGCATTCTGCAGCCCACCACCGGCCGAGTGGTCGCGCGCGGCCGTATCGCCGCGCTTCTCGAACTGGGCGCGGGCTTCAACCCCGAATTCACCGGCCACGAAAACATCTTCATCAACGGCGAGATCATGGGCATCAGCCGCGCGGAGATGTCCCGGAATCTGCCCGCCATCGAAGCCTTCGCGGAGATCGGCGAGTTCATTCACCGCCCCGTGAAAGAGTACTCCAGCGGCATGTACGTCCGCCTCGCTTTTTCCACGGCCATTCACGTGAACCCTGACATCCTGATCGTCGACGAAGCCCTTGCCGTCGGCGATGCCGTTTTCGCCAATCGCTGTATCCGGAAGTTCGAAGAACTGCGCGACAAACAAACCACGGTGCTGTTCGTCTCGCACGATCTCGGCCTGGTGAAACAGCTTTCGCATCGTGCGATCTTTCTGCTCGACGGCCGCATTCAGGCCGAAGGCGAACCGAAGCACGTGATCGACAAGTACATCGGTCTGGTCCTCGAACGTCAGAAAGCCTACGACCAGACCGATCGCAAGACGATTCTGCCCTCCAGCAACCGCCACGGCGACGGCACCAGCGAGATCCTCGAAGTGCTCCTCCTCGACGAAAACGGCCGCGAGGTGGGCGTCGTCTCCAGCGGCGAGCGCATCACGATCCGCGTTCGCGCCGCCTTCAACCACCACCGCGCCGAGCCGATGGTCGGCATCCTCATCCGCAACCGTATCGGCATGGATATCTACGGCACCAACACGAAGATCGAGCAGATCGATCTCGGCCGTTTCGACCCCGGCGAAGAACTCTCCGTGGATTTCTCCTTCGAGTGCTGGCTGACCCCCCACCAGTACACCGTCACCGTCGCGACGCAGTATCTGGATGGCTCCAGTCACGACTGGCTGGACGACGTGCTCACCTTCGACGTTCTCGCGCGCCGCCAGGCCGCCGGCGTCACCGATCTTCGCGCCACCGTCCAGTGGCACAAAACCGGAGTGCATGAAAACGCGCCTCTCGCTTAAAGTGCGCGCCGGCGCACGCAGGACGGAATTCAGCGGCAAACTCGGCGACGCCTGGAAACTGCAGGTCGCCGCCCCGCCCGTGGACGGCAAAGCGAACGAGGCGATTCTGCGCTTTTTCGCCAAACTGCTTTCTATTCCCGCGGCGGCAGTAAGAATCGTTACCGGCCACACTTCGCCTGCCAAGATTATCGAGATCGAAGGCGTGGATGCCGAACAACTGGAACGCGCTATTCTCGGTACGCATGGACATCGCTAAAATCCAGGAAGCTCTGCGCCGGGAACAGCTGGACGGCTGGCTCTTTTTCGATCACCACCAGCGTGACCTTCTCGCCTATCGCGTGCTGGGCGTCGACCCCAAAAAGCACGTCACGCGCCGCTGGTATTACATGATTCCCGCCGAAGGCGAACCTCTGGGCGTGGTTCACAACATTGAGGCCGCCACGCTCGATGTTCTGCCCGGCGAGAAACTCCGCTACTCCCGCTGGCAGGAACAACACGCGCACATCGCGCGCCTGCTCCGCGGCATGAAGCGCGTGGCCATGCAGTACTCGCCGCGCTGCGCGGTTCCCTACGTTTCCATGGTGGATGCCGGCACGGTCGAACTGGTACGGGAATGCGGCGTGGAAGTGGTCAGTTCCGCCGAACTCATCCAGATCTTCGAAGCCACGCTTACGGAAGAACAGTTCGCGACCCACCTCGAAGCCGGCCGCCGTATCGATCGCATCCGCGAAGGCGCCTTCCGCCTGATCGCCGAAAAACTCTCCTCCGGCATCGACGAAGTCACCGTCCGCGACTGGATTCTCGAGCAGTTCCGCAAGGGCGGCATGGTCACCGACAACAGTCCTATCGTCGGCGTCAACGCACATGCCGGCGATCCGCACTACGAGCCCCGCATCGAAACCAATTTCCCCATCCGCCCCGGCGACGTGGTGTTGCTCGACATGTGGGCCAAACTCGACCAGCCCGGCGCCGTCTACTACGACATCACCTGGACCGGCTTCTGCGGCGCCCCGACGGACCGCGTCCGCAACGTCTATGAGACCGTGCGCGGAGCCCGTGACGCGGCTATCGAAAAGGTAGAACAATCCATCGCCGCCGGGCACGACCTGCGCGGTTTCGAAGTAGACGACGCCGCCCGCGCCTATATGCAATCGAAAGGTTTCGCGGACTACTTCGTCCATCGGACGGGGCATTCTATCGGCGAGGAAGTCCACGGCACCGGCGCCAATATGGACAACCTCGAAACGCATGACGACCGCCGCATTCTGCCGGGCTCGCTGTTCTCCATCGAGCCCGGTATCTATCTCCCTGAGTTCGGCATTCGGTCCGAAGTGAACATGTTCGTGCGCGCGGGCAGCGCCATGGTCACGGGCGAAATACAGCGGGATCTGGTCCGGATCGAATAAGCTCGGCCGCGCGCAGGAACAACTCGTCGAGCATCTCCTGCGTCAGCTTGCCGGTGGAGGTGTTCTGCTGACTCGGATGATAGGAGCACAGCAGCAGCGGAGCGCCCGGTGCGGTTTGGTGCAGCACATTGTGGCCGAAGGGAAGATCCGCGCGCCGGAAGACCGCTCCCTGGGCTTTCAGCACGCCCAGGTAGGTATCCATCGCGATGCGCCCCAGCACCACCACCACGCGGAGATTGGTGAGTAGCTCCAGTTCCTGTTCGAAGTAAGGCCGGCATTTGCGCAATTCCGCCGGCGACGGCTTGTTATCGGGCGGAGCGCAATGCGCCGAAGCCGTCATCCAGGCGTCCCGCAACTCCACGCCGTCGTCCGCCCGGCGGCTCTCCGGCTGCGTGGCGAATCCGGCGCGGTGAAGGGACCGATACAGGAAATCGCCCGAACGGTCTCCCGTGAACATTCGTCCCGTGCGATTCGCTCCATGCGCGCCGGGCGCGAGGCCCAGAATCAGCAGCCGCGCGGCCGGATCGCCGAAGGAGGGCACCGGTTTTCCCCAGTAGTCCCAATCCTGATAAGCCCGGCGTTTCATCGCCGCGACCTCCCGGCAATGCCGGATCAGCCGGGGGCATTTCGTGCATTCGACGATCTTCCGGTTCAACACGAGCAGGCCGTTGTTACAATTCACGCGATGGGAACACCTTTTAGAGTGGACGGTCGGACAGCGCTTGTGACCGGCGGAGCCAGCGGCATCGGCGAACAGACCTCGCGCGTCCTGGCAGCGGCCGGGGCCAACGTCATTATCGTCGATATCGACCAGGCGAAAGCCGAAAAGCTCGCCGCGGAACTGCCCGGCGCTTCGTACCGCATCTTCGATATTACAGACGAGTCGGCGGTGCGCGCCGGAATCGGGGGCATCGAACGGCTCGATATTCTGATCAATAACGCCGGCATCGGCTTGGTCGGCGGCGTGGAGGAGACGGAGGCGGACGATTTCGACCGTATCTTCCGGGTCAATGTACGCGGCTTATATCTGGTTACGAAGTTCTGCCTGCCGCTGCTGCGCGCGGCGCACGGCTGCATCGTCAACATCGGATCGGTCGCCGGTCTGGTGGGAGTGAAGAGGCGCTTCGCGTACTGCGGGACCAAAGGCGCGGTGGTCGCCATGACTCGCCAGTTAGCGGTGGATTACCCCACGGAGATTCGGGTGAACTGCATCGCGCCGGGCACGGTCGATACGCCGTTCGTGGAAGGTTATCTGGAGAAATATCACAGCCACGAGAAGGACAAAGTGCGCGCGGAACTCAGTCAGCGGCAACCCGTGGGCCGGTTGGGTAAGCCGGACGAAATCGCGTATCTCGCGCTCTATCTTTGTTCGGATCAGGCCGCGTTTGTCAACGGGGCAGTGATGCCGATCGACGGGGGCTGGACCGCAGCCTGAGTCGTTCTCTGTAACGGATTGACACAATGCATTTGACGAACGAGTCGGAAAGTTACAGAATGAAAGTTCCGGCTGCTCCCCGGAATCCGCTCTCATCGTGTAAACTCAGTTCTCTGTCTTTCGTGTAAAAAGGTCCAGATGAAGAGCCCTTCCAACCTCGCGATTCGCCTGGTGGTTCTCGCCGTTGCGCTCGCCTCGCTGAGCGTCGGCGCATTTGCGGTCACGCCGGTGAAGCACCGCAAGAAAGCGGCGGTGAAAACTGCCGCGAAAACCTCTCCCGCGAAGGCGGCTTCCGGCGCATCCCCGAAGACTGTTGTTCGCAGAACAACGGTGGCGAGGGCCGGTGCGGCTGCGTCGTTGGCCCGCACGCCCCGGCGGCGCGCCTGGGTGCAGACCTGGGATGAGCCTACTTATAAAGACTCCACACTCGGCGATCTGACGGAAGGGGAGGACCCCGTGGTCCGTCAGGCTGCCGTGGAGGCTCTTGGCCCGTTCAACGGTTCGGTCGTTGTTTCCGACCCGACAACCGGACGCATCCTGACCATCGTCAACCAGCAACTGGCTCTTGGCGGCGGCTTCCAGCCCTGCTCAACCATCAAGGTTTCGGTTGGCCTTGCGGCGCTGAAGGAAGGTCTGGTCGACAGAACCAGTCCGGCCCGCTTCTACAGCAAGCGCTCCATGGATCTGACCGATGCTTTGGCGTACTCGAACAACTATTACTTCGCGAACCTTGGTATCAAGCTCGGCTATGAGCGCATGAACTATTACGCACGCCTGTTCGGCTACGGCGAAAAGGCGGGGCTGAACATCGAAGGCGAGCATCCGGGCTACTTCCCGCCCGCGCCACCCAAAGAGGGCGGGATGGGCATGCTGACCAGCTTTGGTGAAGAGATTTCCCAGACTCCGCTTGAGCTGGCTGCCCTGATGGGTGCCGTCGCAAACGGCGGGACGCTCTACTGGCTGCAGTATCCGCGGACTCCGGAAGACGTCAAAACCTTCCAGCCGCAGGTGAAACGGAACCTCGATATCGGCAAGCTGATTCCCGATATGAAACCCGGAATGCGCGGCGCCGTCGAATTCGGAACCGCCCGCCGGGCCAAACAGGATGACGAGATTCTGGGCAAAACCGGCACCTGCAGCGAAGGCCGGACCCACCTGGGCTGGTTCGGATCTTTCAACGAAGGCTCCGGGCGCAAACTCGTGGTTGTCGTGATGCTGACGGGCGGCAAGCCGTCCATCGGATCCATGGCGTCCAGCGTTGCGGGGGATGTTTACAAAAAACTGGCTTCCGCCCAGTTCTTCCGGAATCCAATGCCGCTCACTCCGGCGACGTTACTGCCGAGCGCCTTTCCGCATTAAGTCCGGTCAGTTGACCCGCAGCAGCGATTGCCGAAGTCTTCGGTCGGCACGATGGCCGAGGAGTTCGGCAACGCCGGTGAGCAGATCGGACACGTTTTCGTCGCTCATCCGCACCACGCATTCGAGGGAGTCCGTCCGGGCGACGCCGGAACTAACCTCGCAAAGATCGCACTTAATCAGAGCCGTTGCCGGCCGGAACTTCTTTCGGCGCGCATAAGCCAGAAGCCCCGCCCCCGCTTCGTCCGATTCCGCCCGCAAATCCGCCAGAACCAGTTGGTACTGATTGGCATCGAGTTTTCCAATCGCCTCGCGCGCGGTGGCAGCGCTGTCCACGCCGTAGCCGGCTTCCGATAACAGGGATTTGAGCGTGAGACGCGAGGCCGGATCGGAATCCGCCAGTAAGATTCGCGCAACGTCCCACGGACGTTCGCGGAGTTGGGAACTCTCCCCAGAGCTGCTGTTGAACAGTTGCATCTTCAGGCTTTTAATTAATGTAATGCAAAGTTCCGGAAATTGATATAAAAAAATGCAAGGCCGTCCGGCCTAATTCCGGAGCAGCGGACGCAGCCACTTAAAGACGGTATGTGCCATGATTTCAGCACCTTCCGCAGTCGGATGCAGGCCGTCCTGCTGGGTCAGGCGCGCGATACCCCCGACGCCGTCGAGCAAAAACGGAATTCTCACGAGTTTATATTGAGATCCCAGATCCACATACATTTGCTCGAAAGTACGGATATACTCCGGTCCGTAGTTCCGGGGCAGGCTCATGCCCGCCAGCACCACCTGGCTTCCGGCCTGACGCAACGACTCGATCATGCGCTGCATGTTGTCCCGCGCTGAACCGACGGGCTGCCCGCGCAAACCGTCGTTGGCGCCGAACTCCAGAATCACAATCGCCGGCTTGAGGGCCAGAACCGAAGGTAGTCTCTCCACGCCATCCGTCGTTGTATCTCCACTTACGCCCATGTTGACGACGCGGTAACGGTACCCGGCCGCATCGATAAGCTTTTGCAGGTCATCGGGATAGCTCTTTCCCGGGTCGAGCCCGAAGCCGGCTGAAAGGCTGTCACCAAAAGCCACCACAAGCGGCCGGGAATCCGCGTTCTCCGCTGCCGGCGGCGCGGCGGGGGCCGCCGGAACCGCTTTCGCCTGTACCTTCGGTTCCGCTCCGTCTGTCCGGCCGCGATCTCCGCATGCACTAAACGCAACCGCCAGGGCGGTCGCGAGCATCAATCTGATGAGCACTGCCATAATTGTGACAGACGTAATCCCCCACACTCTCGATTCGCGCAAACCGGAGACTCACATTTCGAACCCCATCATCCAGATCAAACGGCTGACCCGGATCATCGCCACACCCACGCACAGGGTAGATATTCTGCGCGGTATCGATCTGGAGATCCCTCGCGGACAATTTGTCGCAATTATGGGGCCTTCCGGCAGCGGCAAGAGCACCCTGCTTGGCCTTCTCGCCGGTCTTGACAACGCAACCGACGGCCAGATCCTGCTGGATGACGTTGATATCACACGCCTTTCCGAAGACGCCATGGCGGAAGTGCGCGGCCGGAAAATCGGTTTTGTTTTTCAGTCTTTTCAGTTAATTCCTACACTTACCGCCGAAGAAAATGTGTTGTTGCCGGCGGAACTGGCCGGCGCGGGGCCCGAAGTCACCGGACGCGCCCGCGAATTGCTGACCCGCGTCGGCCTGGCGGATCGTCTCGACCATTACCCCGTGCAGCTCTCCGGCGGCGAACAGCAGCGCGTCGCCCTCGCCCGCGCCTTCATCACCCGTCCGCCCATTCTGTTCGCCGACGAACCGACCGGCAATCTGGACGGGAAAACCGGCCAGCAGGTGCTCGAACTGCTTCTCGAACTAAATCGGCTGGAAGGCGCCACCCTCGTCCTCGTCACTCACGATCCCGCGCTTGCCGCCCATGCCGACCGCGTGATCACCTTGCGCGACGGTCTGGTCGTTACCGATCAGATGAACACCGATCAAATGAACGGCCCGCGATGACCCAGCCGAATCCCTGGCGAACCGCGGCGAAGATTGCGTGGCGCGAAACCCGTGCCTCCTCCGGGCGCTTCCTTTTCGTGATCCTGGCCGTTGCCGCTGGGGTCGGGGCACTGACCGGCGTTCGCGGTTTCTCCCGAGCCTTCCATACCATGCTGCAGCGGGATGCCCGCGGTTTCATGGCCGCCGACCTCACCATCCGCACGTTTCAGTTGCCCACCACCGAGCAAACCGCCGTGATGGATCGCCTCGCCACGCGCGGGATCCGCCGCACGCAGATCACGGAAACGCTCACGATGGCGTCGCCCGGCGAAGGCTCCACGCCGCTGCTGATTTCCGTGAAGGCCGTCGACCCGGACGCCTACCCGTTTTACGGCACCGTGCAACTCCGCCCGCCGCTGGCGTTTCGCTCCGCGCTTCAGCCGGACGCCGTGGTCGTATCCGATGGCGTCCTGCTTCGCCTCAACGCCAAAGTCGGAGACAGTATCCGAATTGGCGGCCAACCGTTTCGGATCGCCGCCGAAGTCACGAACGAGCCGGACCGGATGACCGGGAGCCTGAACGTCGGCCCGCGCGTCATGATGTCGCGCGCGGGGCTCGAAAGAACCGGCCTGATCGTGCCCGGCAGCCGCGCCGCCGAACGGTTCCTTTTCAAACTTCCCGTCGCCGTTCCGATCGCGGGCGTACGCCAGGAATTGAAAAATGCCTTCCGTGAAGGACTGATCGCGGATTACACCGAGGCCCATCCGCTCATCGAACAGGGGCTGCGCCAGTCCACGACCTTTCTTTCTCTGGTCAGCCTGGTCGCGCTGGTGATCGCGGCGCTGGGCGTCGCCACGGCGATCCAGGCGCACCTGCAACAGAAGATGGATTCCATCGCCGTCATGAAGTGCCTCGGCGCAAAGTCCAGTCAGGTGCTGCGCATCTATGTCATTCAGACGGTTGGCCTGGGGCTGGCCGGCAGCGCCATCGGCATCGCCGTGGGAAGTCTGGTGCAAATGGTATTCCCGCTGTTCCTGGAGCGGTATTTCCACATCTCGTCGATGCCGCGGTTCGATGCCGTTTCCGCCTTGCAGGGCCTCATGGTGGGTGTGCTGACGGTCCTTCTGTTCACCGTGCCGCCGCTCCTTGGAGTGCGTCACATCCGCCCCGCGCTCATCTTTCGACGTGAAATGGCCGCGCCGGAACAGACATTCCGGCAGTGGTGGAGCCGCGCCGCCGGTTCCCTTGTTTCATCGGTCGTCA
The DNA here is from genome assembly GCA_903851195.1 of uncultured Acidobacteriia bacterium. Taxonomy (GTDB): domain Bacteria; phylum Acidobacteriota; class Terriglobia; order Bryobacterales; family Bryobacteraceae; genus BOG-234. The sequence goes on along the minus strand of CAINNJ010000008.1, from coordinate 104,199 downwards.
TTCTGGCCTTCGTCGGCGCGCTGGCGGCGTGGCTCAGCGACAACGCCACGACCGGACGCTACTTCGCCCTCGCGATCGCCGGCGCTATGCTCACCCTTGCCGCCGTGGCGTGGCTGCTCCTCCGGGGGCTCCGGATTTTCAGCCGTCACCTTCCCCGCAGCGCCGGACCCGTCGTCCGCCAGGGGATCGCGAACCTGTATCGACCCGGCAATCACGCCGGCGCGGCTGTCATGGCGCTTGGGGTGGGGGTGATGTTCACGGTCACCATCTGGATCGTGCAGCGGGGTTTGCTGCAAGACATCATCCGCACCGCGCCGCCCGGCATGCCGAACGTCTACCTGCTCGACGTCACGGCCTCCAATCGCCAAGCCGTTTTCGACCTTGTCTCCGGACAGGCGGGCGTGGAGGGCAAGCCGGAAATGCTCGGCGCCGTCTCCGCCACCATGCAGTCCATTGACGGCGTTACTCTGAATCGCGAAAAGCTGCTGGGCTTCGCGCGCCGCTATGCAAGGACCGTATCGGTCGCCACCGCCCCGGAAAAGCCGCCCTTTACCGAGGTGCTCTCGGGCCAGTGGTGGGCTGCCGGAGAGGCTCCGAAAGTACCTCAACTATCGGTTGCGGAATCCGTCGCTAAGCTGCTCAAAATAAAAGTCGGTACGGAGATCGTCTGGACCACGCCCCAGCGGTCTTTCACGTCCGTCGTGGTGGCCATCCACAAAAGCGAATCTGTCCGGCTGACGGCCCGAATCGAATTCTTCTTCACGCCAGGCGCGCTTGATGGACTTCCCGCCATTTATTACGGTGGTGTGCGCGCGAAGCCCGCCGACGTACCGGCTCTCCAGAAGATCCTTTACGAAAAATTCCCGACGGTCACGGTCGTCAATATGGCGGAGGTGCTCGATACCATCCAGTCCATCGTCGACCAGATCTCGCTGGTGGTTCGCTTCATTTCCTTTTTCTCGATCCTCGCCGGAGTCGTAATTCTGGCTTCCAGCGTTGCGGGAACACGGTTCCGCCGGATCCGGGAAGTGGTGATTCTAAAAACTCTGGGCGCCACACGGCAGCGCATCGCCCGCATTTTCTCGATAGAATTTCTGGTGATCGGGGCGGTAGCCGGTCTGATGGGCGGTCTGCTGGCCGGAGGCTTCGCCTGGCTGGTGCTCAACCGTCTGTTGCGCGCCAATGCCCCGCCGGACGTGATGCCGATGCTGGTGGCTGTAGCGGGCACCGCCGCCCTGGCCGTCGTGACCGGCTGGGCGGCCAGTTATCGAACTCTAGGCCAGAAACCGCTGGAGATTCTTCGGGACGAATGAAACTCGCCGCACTCTTCCTGCTCGCCGCCGCATCTTTCCACTTCGACATCACCGACGCACGCGGCAAGAAGCCGCCCGGCGTCACGGTGGAAGCCCGCGATGCCGATCCGGACGGCTGGCATGAACTCCGTCTGGTCAACAAGGGGAAGGGAAGTGCGGTCCTCATCTGGCCGTTCGATTCCAAAGCAAAGATCGCGGACGGCCCCGGCGACATTCCGGTCATCGTCATTGAAACCGGGGATCCCAAAGCTCTGACGAACACCCGAGTGGTCGCCGCTCTGGTCGCCGGCGAACTGCTCGGAGCCTCCGCCGCCACCGGTCTGGATCCTGTCGCCGTCGCGAAAGCGGCCGCCGCTCTTTCCGCCGCCGAAGAGCCCTTCGCGCGCGGCGTCGGCCTGCTTTCCGCGAAGAAGCCCGCCGATGCCGTAGATTCGCTCGCCCGCGCGCTGAGGGAACGCGAACGTCAACTCACCCGTGTCCCGTCTGAGGTCTATCCCGCCGCCATGCTCTACGGGCGCGCGCTGCTCGATTCCGGCAAATTCGACGATGCCGCCGTCGCCTTCCTCAAAGCTCTGAAACAGCGCCCGTCCGACCCCGCCGCCCGCCAACTTCGCGCCGAAGCTCTCATCAGAGCCGGCAAGCCCGAGGCGCAGTAGCCTTCAGTTCGATCCCGTCACTAAAAACTGCGCGAACCGGCCCTCCGGCGTCAGGAACGTGGAAATCCGCAGATTCCGCCCGCCCGCCTTCACGGAATATCCGCGAAACGTCATACCGCCCCGGTCTTCGTGCGGACCGGCCGTGAAACTCTCCGGAGCACCAAGAGGCCCCAGCGACGACGCGAACGCCGCCACAGCCTCTGGTGTAAAGTACGCTTGCAGATCGCTCGTGATCAGACTCTTCTCCAGTTCGCCTTTCTGTAAGCCGGCGAATACTGTCCGCGCGTGTTCCAGTGCAGGTCCGGCTTCCGGATCCGCCACCGGAGCGAACAAGAGATCTTCGATCCTTCTCGCAATGGTTGCGGCCGCCGTCCCCTCGGCATTGGTCAGCACCGTAATGGAAATATGATCGTCCGGATACATGGTGTTGCGCGAAAAGAAGCCGGATGCCCCGCCGCCGTGGCTCCAGCGCCGGTTGCCCTTCGCCGTCGTTGCGACTTCCAGGCCCAGCGCATAATGCGTGCCGGAGCCGCCTTTCATCAGCACTTCGGTCGTCAGACTCCGTAACGATTCGGGCCGCAGCAACTTCCCCTCCATCAGCGACGCATCCCAGATCGCCAGATCCCGCGCGGTCATGGCGAGTTCCCCGGCCGCATACATCCAGCCATTGCCTTCCGGCGCCGTCTCGTGCGCCGGCGCCAGCGCGAACTGCGCGTAACCCACGGGATCGGCCGGGTTCCAGTGCTCGCGCGTCACGTCGATCACGGACTTCATCCCCAGCGGCGCGAACACCCGCGACTGCAGAAAATCCATCAGCGGCTTCCCCGTCACCTTTTCGATAATCTGCCCGACGATCACGTAGTTCGTGTTGCTGTACTGCCACTTCGACCCCGGATCGAAATCGAGCGCCTTCTTCCCCCACTGATCCAGAATCTGTGCCGCCGTGACGTCGCGTGTCATGAAGGGCGCAACGTAATCCAGCGGATAGTAATCCTGATACCCGGAGGTATGCGACAACAACTGCCGTATGGTCACTTCCCGCGCGCGCGTCAGTTGCGGCAGGTAGCGCGCGACGGTGTCGTCGAGCGACAACCGATGCTGCTCGGCCAGCAGCAGAATCGCCGACGCCGCGATCTGTTTGCTGTTCGACGCGATCTTGTACCGCATCTCCGGCGTGGCGGCGATCTTCGGCTGCAGCCGCGCGTCGCCGAACGCCTTCGCAAACAGCGCTTTGTCGTTGACCACCGCGATGGAGGCGCCGGGCGCTCCGGTCTCGGCCAGTGTCTTCAATACAATCGCTTCGATGGCGCTTTGGGTCTCCGGCGGGAGGCCGACGCCGGAAAACTGCGCGGCGCAGGGCAGTACCGTCAAAATCAGGGCCGGAACCAAAACCCGCAGACAAGGAATCATGAAAACGAATGTAGCGCGCCCTACTCGTGAATGCGAAGTTTGTCGAGAGCTCCGAACAGCGCGACCCCGATAAACGCGTTCACCGCGCCCAGAATCAGCTCCGTCCGGATATCGAACACCACCGGCTGATCCAGCAGCGCCCTCTGCAGCACCCAGTAGAGGAACTGGTGAAACAGATAGAAAACAAAGCAGAGAATCAGCCGCACCACGGAATGCTCCACGTCGAACTGCATCCCGATCGACGCCGAGAGATATCCGACCATCGTCTTGCAGATCCCGTACATACCGATGTAGTAGCGCGAGAACGAATCCTGTGCCAGGCCGAGCGCCATGCCCAGTGTCAGCCCGCGAATCTGCGACCGCCGCATGAGCGAAAAGTAGATGGTGACCAGCAGCGGCAACTCGATCCGGGACACGAACCGCAGCGTCTGAAACAGCGGCAGATAAACCTGGATCAGCAGGGCGATCAGGGGGATCGCAAAGAATACCCAGACCGGATATTTCGTACTGCGCACCTGCCGCGCGTCGTTGACGAGAAGACGGTCCGTGCTGTAGTCCATTAGAGGGGTTGAGCGGGGTTCGGGACAGGTGTCGCCGCGGGTTCCCGCGTGACCGGCGGCCGCGAGACCGCGGGCCTGGGTCCGGACGCGCCCGGCGTTGTGTTCTGCAGGTTCGGTTTTGGCGGCGTCGCACCGGGAACAGCCGGCTCCGGATTTCCGGTCGCCGCCGCGGGCGGTTTCACCGTGCCCGGAGCCGCGCCGGATCCCACGACTTTAGATCCCGCGGCAGGCGTTCCCGCGGGCGGGGCCCCCGGAGTCGCCGGCGCGGCCGGGGCATTCACCCCGGGAACCTTCGCATTGAAATTCATCGGCTGGGATCCCGGCCCGCCCTCGCCGTAGGTGTATTTCTGCGCTTCGCCCAGCTTTTTATACTGGTCCATTACCTTATCGGCCTGTGTCCCGGCTCCGGCCGGGGTCGCCGGATGCTCGTCCGTCTGACCGGTGCTCAACGCGGGCGCCAGAAACACCGGCGAATCCGCGGGCGGAGCCTCCGGAATCTCCTGATGGGAGGGGTCCACGATGATCAGCACTTCCTCGGGAGCCGCCTCCGAACCGGAAGGCTCCACGAAGATTTCCTGGAAATTCCCGCCTTCGTGCACGCCCGTCACCTTGCCGACGAGCAATCCCTTCGGAAACACACGGTCCTCACCGGAGGTATAGAACGACTCTCCCGGTTCCACCTTCTGCCCGGACGGCACGTAATCCACTTTCGCCGTTCCGGCGCCCACACCTTTGAGGACACCGTGCACATGATTCTTCTGGGATTCGACGCCGGCGGCAAATCCGGGATCGTTCACGGAAAGCACCTGGCTCGCAAAGGGATACACGGCGAGAATCTTCCCCACGATACCGGCGGGTGTCACCACGGCCATCCCCTTGCGAACCCCCGCCGCGGTTCCGCGGTCGATCAGCAGCGATTTCGCGCCGGTTCCGGTGGTGGTGCCGATCACGCGCGCGCCAATCATCTTCGACGGGTTCCGCGCCTGGAAACCGGCCATGCTTTCCACCCGTTGCGCGGAAGCCAGTTCATTTTTCAGGAGCTGATTTTCGAGCGCCAGCCGATCGACTTCGGACTTCAGTTTTCGGCTTTGCTGCCGCGCATCCCGTAATGCGAAATAGCTGCCGAAGAAACCGGTGGTGCTGTTGCGAGCGTTTTCAATCGCGCTGGCTACCGGTGTGATTGCCGTTATGGCCCAGAACCGCACCAGCGGAACGTCGTTATCGCTCCGCACCTGCCAGGCCAGGACGATCAACTGCGCGAACAACGCGATCAGCAGAACGGTGATGTTCCGGTAGCGGTAGATGAGAGAATCCATCAGGATCGCCTCGGCCCTTCTACTAATCTATCGAGATTTTGCGCAGCAGTTTGAAGTCGCTCAGCATTTTTCCGGTGCCGAGCACCACCGACGCCAGCGGATCGTCCGCGATCGAGACAGGCAGCCCGGTTTCCTGGCGGATTCGTTCATCCAGATTCTTGATGAGCGCGCCGCCACCCGTCAGTACGATGCCGCGATCACTGATGTCCGCGCTGAGTTCGGGAGGCGTACGTTCCAGCGCCACGCGAATGCCGTTGACGATCATCGCAATGCACTCCGACAAAGACTCCCGGATCTCCGCATCGCCGATTTCGATGGTCTTCGGCACGCCTTCGATCAGATTGCGGCCCTTGATCTCCATCTTGATCGGCTTGTCCAGCGGATAGGCCGAGCCCACTTCGATCTTGATGGCCTCCGCCGTGCGCTCGCCGATCAGCAGGTTGTACTTGCGTTTCAGATACTGCATCACGGCGTCGTCCATCGCGTTGCCCGCCACGCGCACGGAACGCGAATAGACGATGCCCGAAAGGGAAATCACGGCGATATCGGTCGTGCCGCCGCCGATATCCACCACCATGTTGCCGGAAGGTTCCGTAATGGGCAACCCCGCGCCGATCGCCGCCACCATCGCCTGCTCCACCAGATGGACTTCGCTCGCTTTGGCCCGGTACGCCGAATCCATCACGGCGCGTTTTTCCACCTGCGTAATCTCGCTGGGAACGCTGATGACGATTCGCGGGTGCAGCAGAACTTTGCGGTTGTGCGCCTTCTGAATGAAGTAATTCAGCATCTTCTCGGTGACTTTGAAGTCCGCGATGACGCCGTCTTTCATTGGTTTAATAGCGACAATATTGCCGGGCGTTCGGCCCAGCATTTCCTTGGCTTCTTTGCCTACCGCCTCGACTTCGCCGGTAGTTTTGTTCAGTGCCACGATCGAGGGTTCATTGACGACAATTCCCTTGCCTTTGGCGAACACAAGAGTATTGGCAGTTCCGAGATCGATGGCGAGGTCGGACGAAAAAAGACTGAATAATGACCTGAGATTCATCTAAGTGATTAAAAATACAAGGCGAACGCCTTTTGAGAGTATTGTTCATCGTAGCACAGGATTCTGCCCGTATTTCCGCCCGCCACCCGCCTTCGCGCTTTTCCGAAAACCTGAAACAGGAATGAAATCAACGAAAGCGACGCAGCGCACAAACTTTCCGCGCGGAAGTTGTCCCCGCTCCAATTTGCGTTTATGCTGGTGCCTTCGCCGTCCAGGTCAAGGTTCAGGGCAGATGAGTAATCCATCACCAGGGCTCAATCCTTCGGGGACCGCCGTGCGCGCCGCGCGGCTCGCCGGATTTGTCGAGCGCATGGCGCGGGGCGATCAGGATGCCCTGTCGCAACTCTATGACGAAACCTCTGCGCTCCTCAACGGCCTGCTGCTGCGGATGCTCGAACATCCACAGGATGCCGAAGAGGCGCTGCTCGACGTCTATATGAAGGCGTGGAAAAGCGCCGGCTCCTGGAACCTCGCTCGCGGCAGCGTGCAGGCATGGCTGGTTATCATCGCCCGGAGCGTCGCGATCGATAAGATCCGTCAGATGCGGGTTCGCCCCGCACTCGCCGTCGACGGGAAGAATCGCGAAACCGAATTGATCGCGGCGGACGCTTCGCCCGAACAGCAAACGGAACAGGCTCTGCGGCGGCGCAGGGTGATTACGGCCATGCGGGAACTGCCTCCCGAGCAGCGCGAAGTGCTGGAACTCGCGTTCTTTCGCGGCTTCACGCATTCCGAACTCGCGAAGCGGCTGGGCGAACCGCTCGGCACCGTCAAGAGCCGCATCCGCCTGGCGCTGCTGCGTCTGAAAGAATTGTGGGGAGAGGAGGCGACCGCCTGATGAGCGCGCGTGAAGTCGGGAACGGCGAGCCGGATCTGGACGAATTTGCGGAACTGCTCGCTTCTTCCGTGCTGCCCGTCACGCCCGCCGAGGCCGTCCGGAACCGGCTGATGACCCGCGTGGCGGACTGGAACTCCCTGAAACCGCTGGCGGACGTGCGTCCTTACGATAGCCCGTGGCTCGACGGCGGCGCGCCCGGCGTCGAAATCCGGCAGCTGTTCCGTGACCGCCAGACAGGCCGGACCACCATGCTGGTTCGCATGGAGGCCGGCGCGGTTTTTCCCGCTCACCACCACGCCGACGACGAACAGTGCTATGTCCTTCGCGGCGACATTCGCTGGGGCAACGTGGTCTACAAAGAAGGCGACTTCGTGGTGATGGCGAGGGACACGACGCATCCGGAACTTCGGTCCGAGGCCGGCAACCTGCTGCTCATCATTGCCGGGACAAACGAGTTTGTGGCCGGAAAAAACGAGTTTGTGGCCGGAAAAAACGAGTTTACGTCCGTAAAAAACGAGTTTACGCCAAAAAAACGGGTTGAAGCGCCAAACGAGTTTACGCGTTACGAGTGAGCCATGATCGGCCGCGGTTCGTAGGCGGCCTCCAGCGTTTTCATCTCCGCGTCATCCAGACGGATACTCAACGCCTCCGCAGCCTCATCCAGATGCTGCAGTTTGCTCGCGCCGATAATCGGAGCCGTAATTCCGGGCTTCTGCAGCACCCACGCCAGAGCTACCTGCGCATTGCTTACGCCGCGCGCCGCGGCTACTTTCGCGATGTTCTCCACCACCGCGAAATCCTGCGGACGGTAATACTGGCGCTGCGAGTAGTCGTCGGTTTTCGCACGCACCGTGTCGCCCCGGTCTTCCTTCCGCCGGTTGCCCGCCACGAATCCGCGCGCCAGCGGACTGAACGGAATCACGCCGATCTCCTCGGCCCGGCAGAGCGGCAGCATCTCCCGCTCTTCTTCGCGATAGACCAGATTGAAGTAGTTCTGCATGCTCACGAAGCGGGCCACGCCCAACTTGTCGGACGTCGCCAGCATCTTCATGAACTGCCACGCGAACATTGCCGACGCCCCGATGTAACGGACCTTCCCCGCCTGGATCAGATCGTTCAGCGCAATCAGCGTCTCTTCAATCGGCGTCTCGTAGTCGAACCGGTGGATCTGGTAGAGATCCACGAAATCCGTGCCGAGGCGTTTGAGGCTGGCGTCGATGGAATGAAAGATATGTTTTCGCGACAGCCCCTGGTCGTTCGGATCGTCGCTCATCGGATTAAAGACTTTCGTGGCAATCACCACGCGGTCGCGGCCCAACGCGAGATCCCGGATTGCCCGCCCCGTGATCTCCTCGCTCACCCCGTTCGAGTACATGTCCGCGGTGTCGAAGAAGTTGATCCCCAGATCCGCCGCCCGCCGAAAGAACGGCTGGGCTTCCTCTTCGTCCAGCACCCACTCACGCCACTGTTTCGAGCCATATGTCATGGTTCCGAAACAGATCCGCGATACTTTCAGTCCGGTCGATCCGAGCCTCTTGTATTCCATGGGAACCTTACACCGCCCGCCGGAACGGTTCGCTCGTGGGAATCCATTCCACCGGAACTTCCGTCACGAAGGTCTTGAGCCAGTCCGCGCAGAGACGCATTCCCGGATCTTCGGAATTCTGATGTCCCACGATGATCATGGCCTTCTTTTGGCCCATGGCCACCGCGTCCTGCATATATTCCGGACCTTCCCATTCGCGCGGTTCGCCCGCGACGAACAAGTCGACTTCCGGCATGAGTTTCAGGACCACCTGCAGCGACGTTGAGCCGACATTGATCGCCGCCGTGCTGATCTTCGTCTCCGGATCCCCGACAACCCGCAGCGCCCGGAAATGTAATCTGTCCTGCATGTCCTTTACGACCGCGCCGAGCGTGGTCGGCTTCACCCGATAGGTGCGCTTCGAATCGTCGATGGCATCGTTCCAGCCCAGCGCCTGCGCAAACCCGACCAGCATCGCGTCCGGTTTCCGGGCGTGCCAGTGGTCATGGAAGCGCCAGACCACCAGCTTGTTTTTCTGAATGAAATCGGCCTTGAATTTGTAAACCGCATCGTCGGCGACTTCCTGCGTGCCGTCGCCATCGCTCCAGAAGGTCGGCTCATGCGTGATGATCAGGTTTTTGCCCGCTTTCGCGGCCCGCTGCAGAATCGAAAGGGTCGACATGACGGTGGTCGCGATCCCCGTCACGGGAGTGCCCGGATCGCCCGCCTTGAACACATCGCGCGTCGGCGTCTTCCATTGCACGCCGCCGTCCGCGAGCTGTTTCTGAATCCGGTCGATCACCTGCTGCGCCGTCAGCTTGCCGCTCTGCCCAAGGGCCGCATCACCGGCCGCAAGCGCCGCCCCGGCCACCGCACTGAACTGTCTTCTTGTAAGGTTCATCCTAGAATCCTCATCTGCCGGAGCGGAGTTGCAGGCACCGACATTGAACGTATTGTTGCACTTGCCGTTGCGCCCGGTACACGGAACCGCATAATCAAAGAGCGGGGATCAAATGAGCAAATACGCCGTCATCTATGAGCCCACCGGAACCGGTTACAGTGCCTGGGTTTAAGAGGATCGCTTCCCGACTTGCCCGGTTGCATCGCCACCGGCCACTCCATGGACCAGGTTCGTACCCGCATGCTGGAAGCCATCGAACTGCACCTGAGCAGCATGCGCCTGGACGGCGACCCCATCCCCGTTCCCAGCTCATTCGCGGATATGCTGGAAGTCGCCTGACCAGCGCGCCGGCGGGAACAGGCCCCTTGGTACACTAACCTTTTATGGCAGTGACCATCGCAGTCCGGCATCATCACCACCACCGGGCGATCAGTGTGCGACGGGTCCTGTCCTAATCGATTTTGTAATCTCAAAACGAAAGGAATGCCCGCCGCGCAAACGGCGGGCATTTTTATTGCTGCCCGTTCTGTTTCGCGGCGCCCGGTAACACAAACAACTCGGTATCGAATACATGTTGAACCTCGATTTCACAAAACTGGATGGCCTCCTGCCCGCCGTCGTGCAGGACGCAAAATCGGGCCGCGTTCTCATGGTCGGCTTCATGAATGAAGACGCCTGGCGCAAGACCCTCGAAAGCGGCAATGTTACCTTCTACAGCCGCACCCGGAATAAGCTCTGGATGAAGGGCGAAAGCTCCGGCCACGTTCTTCGCGTGCGGGACATCGCCACCGATTGCGACACCGACACCCTGCTCATTCAGGTCGATTCCCTGGGCCCCGGCGTCTGCCACAACGGCTACCAGAGCTGTTTCTACCGGTCTCTGAAAGACGGTCAGTGGCTGGAAACCGAAACGCCGACTTACGACCCCAACGCGGTCTACGGAGCCACCAAATGAAGCTGAAACTCGGCATTCCCAAAGGCAGTCTCGAGAACGCCACGGTGGACCTCTTCCGCCGCGCCGGCTTCAACATCACCACCAGTTCGCGTTCTTACTTCCCCATCGTCGACGACCCGGAAATGGAATGCATGCTCATCCGCGCTCAGGAGATGGCGCGCTACGTGGAAGACGGCATTCTGGACGCCGGACTCACCGGGCTCGACTGGGTTTCCGAAGTCGGCGCGGACGTGGAACCCGTCGCCAATCTGATCTACGCCAAGCAGAGCTTCGGCAAAGTTCGTTGGGTGCTGGCCGTGCCCGAGTCCAGTCCGGTGCAGTCCGTGAAAGATCTGGAAGGCAAGATCATTGCCACGGAACTCGTCGCCACCACAAAGCGCTATCTCGCGGCGAACGGCGTCACCGCCAAGGTCGAATTCAGCTGGGGCGCCACCGAAGTGAAGCCGCCGGAACTCGCCGACGCCATCGTCGAAGTGACGGAAACCGGTTCCTCGCTGCGCGCCAACAAACTCCGCATTGTGGAGACCGTTCTCGAATCCAACACGCAGCTGATCGCCAACAGATCCTCCTGGGCCGATGACTGGAAGCGCAAAAAGCTGGAAGATCTGAAACTCCTGCTCGATGGCGCCATCGCGGCGCTCGGCAAGGTCGGCATGATGCTGAATGTACATAAAAACAATCTCGATTCCGTGCTGCAGGTGCTCCCGGCGCTGAAGCGTCCCACCGTCTCGCACCTGAGCGACGGCGAGTGGCTGGCCGTGAATACCATCCTCGACGAATCCACGGTGCGCACCATCATTCCGCGCCTCAAGCAGGCCGGCGCCGAAGGCATCGTCGAGTACCCGCTCAACAAAATCGTGATGTAAGGCGAGCCGACCATGATCCGAATTCTCGAATCCAAAGCCATGGGCAAGGTGCTGGCCCGCCGCGCCGCCCGCATGACGGAAGCCGAAGACACCGTCCGCCCCATCCTCGAAGCGGTGCGTGCCCGCGGCGACAAAGCGGTGCTCGAATACGCCCGGCAGTTCGACCGTTTCGAAGGCAGGACGATCCGCGTGCCCGCCGCCGATCTCGCCGCCGCCGCCGATCGCCTCACGCCGGAATTCCGCTCCGCCGTCGAAGTCGCCGCCGCCAACGTACGGGCCTACGCGGAGAAACAACTTCCGCGCGCTTACTCCACCGTTTTCTCCCCGGGCCGCCGTCTCGGGCAGGTGGTGCGCCCGCTCGACACCGTCGCCGCCTACATTCCGGCCGGCCGCTATCCTCTGCCTTCAACCGTCATCATGACGGCGATTCCCGCGCTCGTGGCCGGTGTGAAGAACGTCTGCATCGCGTGCCCCAAAGCAGTGGACGAAGTCTTCGGCACCGCGCACATGCTCGGTGTCAATCAGGTCTTCCAGGTCGGCGGCGCGCAGGCCATCGCGGCGTTCGCGTATGGCACCAAAACCGTGCCCCGCGCCGACCGCATCGTCGGCCCCGGCAATATCTACGTCGCCGCCGCCAAGAAGCTTCTCGCTGGCGATGTCGGTATCGACTTCGTCGCCGGACCCACCGAGATCCTGATCATCGCCGCCGAAGGCGATCCGCGCTTCTTCGCGGCCGACATGCTCGCGCAGGCCGAGCACGATACCGACGCCAGCGCCATCCTGCTCACCACCTCGAAACGCCTCGCCACGCAGGTTGCCAAAGAGATCGAGCGCCAGTTGAAGACGCTCACCACGGCCGAAGTCGCGCGCAAGGCAATCGATAAGAACAGCGCCATCATCATCGTCAAGTCGCTCGACGAAGCGGCTGAACTTTCCAACGCTTTCGCGCCCGAGCATCTCTCCATCCACCATGAAGAGCTCATCCCGCAGATCCGCCATGCGGGCAGCATTTTCGTGGGACCTTACAGTCCCGAAGCCGCCGGCGACTACGCTTCCGGGCCGAACCACGTTCTGCCGACCGGCGGCGTCGCGCAACTTCGCGGAGGGCTCTCCGCGGCGGACTACGTGAAGGTCATCTCCGTGCAGCAACTCGATATCAAAGCGCTCACGAAGCTCGCCCCCGCCATCACCACTCTGGCCCGCGCCGAAGGTCTGGAAGCCCACGCCCGCTCCGTCGAGGTGCGTCTTGCCGGTTAGCCCGCGCCCCGCCGTGGTTGCCATGGCCCCGTACCACCCGCCGACCGGCAACCGCCACGACAAAGTTCGCCTCGACTTCAACGAGAACACCGTCGGCTGCTCGCCGCGCGTCATCGAAGCGCTGCGCCGCGGCCTCTCCGCCGAAGCCCTCACCGTCTACCCGGATTACACGAGCGTCCGCCGCACGCTCTCCGGCTTCTTTCAGGTCGCTCCGGATGAACTTCTGCTGACCAACGGCACCGACGAGGCGATTCAGGTTCTCATCAACACCTACATCGACGATGGCGACGAAGTGATCACGCTGCGGCCCTCCTATGCGATGTATCGCTTTTACTCCGAAGTGGCCGGAGCGAAAATCGTCGAAGTCGCTTATGTGCCGCCCGCCGTGGAGTTTCCGCTCACCGAACTCCTCGCCGCCATCACCCCGCGCACCCGCGCCCTGCTGATCTCGAATCCCAACAACCCGACCGGCACCTCGCTCGAGCTCGACTCCATCGAACGGATCCTCAATGCCGCACCCAACGCCGCGGTGCTGATCGACGAAGCCTACTTCGAGTTCTGCGGCATCACCGCCCTCGGCCTGCTCCACCGTTATCCGAACCTTTTCGTGAGCCGGACCTTTTCCAAGGTTTACGGGATGGCGGCCATGCGCATGGGCTGTCTCTTCTCGCAGGCCGCCAACGTTGCGTTCCTCCACAAGGCGCAGTCGCCCTACAGCGTCAACATGCTCGCGGCCATGGCCGCCGAAGCCGCCGTGCAGGATCCCGATTACATCGCGAATTACGTCAGGGAAGCCCTCGCCTCGCGCGATTTGCTGCGCCAGGGTTTCGACCTGCTCGGTATCACTTACGCCCCCAGCGCCGCCAACTTCATCCTCGGCTACTTCGGCAGCCGCGCCGTGCAAGTTCGCGACGCCCTTCGCGAACAGGCGATCCTGGTCCGCGACCGCAGCTATGAAATCCCCGGCGGCGTCCGCATCACGGTCGGCACTCTCGACCAGGCTCGCCGCGTCCTCGCCGAACTGGAGCGCATATGGAAAAGGACCTGATTGTGCTTGACCTGATCGTATTTGATATGGATGGCGTGCTGGTCGAAGTGGGCGAATCTTATCGCGCCACCATCCAGGCCACGGTCAAACACTTCACCGGCGACGAGCCCAGCCGCGCCGAAATTCAGGACTGGAAGAATCGCGGCGGCTTTAATGACGACTGGAAGCTTTCGAGCCACATGATTCAGGCTCGCGGCGTCGAAGTCCCCTTCGAAACGGTCGTTGAACAGTTCCAGTCCATCTTCCACGGTGACGGCACGAACGGCCTGATTCTTCGCGAGAAGTGGATCGCTCAGGATGGCCTGTTCACCCGTTTGGCGGCGGACCACCGTCTCGCCGTTTTTACCGGCCGCCTGCGCTGGGAAGCGCACGTGACGCTGAACCGCTTCTGTCCCGAAACGTTCGACCCCGTCGTCGGCTCCGATGACGTGATTCACACCAAGCCCAATCCCGAAGGGCTGCTGAGAATCCGCGATTCCGTCGCCCACGGCCGCTGCTGGTACGTCGGCGACACCGTGGACGATGCCCGCGCTTCCTCCGCCGCGGGCGTGCCCTTCATCGGCATCGCGGCGCCCGCCAGCCCGCGCCACGACGAACTGGTGGACCTGCTCCGAAGAGAGGGCGCCGTGGCCGTGCTCGACGATATCAATCAACTGGAGACCGCAATTGCCCAGAACCGCTAAACTCCAACGCGACACCAAAGAAACGCAGATCGGCGGGGAACTCCGCATCGAAGGCAAAGGCCGCTACGAAATCTCCACCGGTATCCGCTTCCTCGATCACATGCTCGAACTCTTCGCCAAACACGGCGCGTTCGACCTCAAGATCGACGCGAAGGGCGATCTCGATGTCGACCAGCACCACACCGTGGAAGACGTCGGCATCGTCATGGGCCAGCTTTTTAGCAAAGCCCTCGGCGACCGCAAAGGCATCAATCGCGCGGGCTATTTCGTGCTTCCCATGGATGAGACACTGGCTGTCGTCGCGGTCGATCTCGGCGGCCGCCCCGCGCTCGTCTACAAGGACCGGGTGAAAGTCCGTCTCGTCGGCGATCTGCAAAGCGAACTCGTGCCCGATTTCTTCGACGGCTTCGTCCACCATGCCGGCGCGAACTTCCACGCCAAGGTACTCTACGGCCGTTCCAATCACCACAAACTGGAGGCCGTCTTTAAATGCTGGGCGCGCGCCATGCGCTACGCCTGTTCCATCGACGCCCAACTGAAAGACCAGTTGCCTTCCACGAAAGGCCTGCTGTAGCCATGATCGCGATCTTCGACTACGGGGCCGGCAACCTTCGCTCCGTACAGAATACGCTCGACGAAATCGGCGCCGCCTACGAACTGGTCCGCGACGCGAAGGGCCTCGAACGGGCTCCGAAAATTATCCTTCCCGGCGTGGGCCACTTCGGCCAGATGTTGCGCGCTCTGGACGAGATGGATGTACGCAACGCCCTCGTTAGCCGCATCAAAGCGGGCGTGCCTTTTCTGGGAATCTGCCTCGGTCTGCAGGGCCTTTTCGACAGCAGTGAAGAGGCGCCCGATCAGGCCGGACTCTCCATCTTCCCCGGCACCGTAAAGCGTTTCGATAACTCCGCGCGGGTGCCTCACATGGGCTGGAACGAACTCGATCTGGTCCGCCCCTCGAAGTTGCTCGCCGGACTGCCCGCACGCCCCCACGTCTACTTCGCGCACAGCTATTACGTGCCGGTGGTCGAACAGGCCGCAGCGACCTGCACCTACTCCACGCCGTACACCGCGGTGCTCGAATCCGGCAACGTGTTCGGCGTGCAGTGCCACCCGGAAAAATCCGGCCCGCTCGGCCTCGCCATCGTCCGCAACTTCGTGAATCTGTAATGCTTGCCAAACGAATCATCCCCTGTCTCGATGTCACCGCCGGCCGCGTGGTGAAAGGCGTGAACTTCGTCAACCTGCGCGACGCCGGCGACCCGGTGGAACTGGCGGACCGCTACAACCTGCAGGGCGCGGACGAACTCGTCTTCCTTGACATCACCGCCTCCAGCGACGCCCGCGCCACCATGGCGGATGTGGTCGCCCGCACCGCGAAGAAGGTTTTCATCCCGCTGACTGTTGGTGGCGGCATCCGTTCCATCGCCGATGCCCGCCTGATCCTCATGTCCGGCGCCGACAAAGTCTCCGTCAACACCGCCGCCATCCGCCGCCCCGAACTCATCTCCGAACTGAGTCTCGAATTTGGCGCGCAGGCCGTGGTTCTGGCGATCGATGCCCGCCGGCACGGACCCGGCGGATGGCATGTCTACACACGTGGCGGCCGTGACGACGAAGGCATCGACGCCATCGAATGGGCCGCGCGCGGCGAAGAACTCGGCGCGGGGGAAATCCTGCTCACCTCCATGGATACCGATGGTGTGCAGACCGGTTTCGACTGCGCTCTGACCAGCGCCGTGTCCCGTGCCACCCGCATCCCGGTGATCGCCTCCGGCGGCGCCGGAGAACCCGACCACTTCGTGCGTGTCCTCACCGAAGGTGAAGCGGACGCCGCCCTCGCGGCATCCATATTTCATTACGGCACGTATACAGTGGACGACCTGAAAGAGCACCTCGATCGTGCCGGCATCCCCGTTAGGAAAACTCATTGATTATCCCGTGTATTGATCTCATGGACGGCAAGGTCGTCCAGTTAATTCAGGGCCGCGAAAAAGCCCTGGAAGGCGAAGCGCCGGAAGTGATGCGCGAACGCTTTTCCGCCTTCCCGCAGATTCAGGTGATCGACCTCGACGCCGCCATGGGCCGCGGCGCCAACGACAGTCTGGTCGAGATGCTCGCCGGCACCGCGGTGATCCGCGCGGGCGGCGGCGTTCGCACCATCGACCGTGCCGAGGCGCTGCTGAAGCACGGCGCGTTCCGCGTGATTGTCGGCACCGCCGCCTTCCGCGCCGGCGGCCCGAATTTCGGCTTCCTGAAAGAACTGGTGGACGCGATCGGCCGCGACCGCATCGTGCTCGCGCTGGATTCGAAGGACGGCCGGATTGTGGTGAAAGGCTGGCAGCAATCCATGGATTTCACCGCCGAAGAGGTCATCCGCCAGGTGGAGCCTTATTGCTCCGGCTTTCTCTGCACTTATGTCGATAAGGAAGGCATGATGCAGGGGACGGACCTCGACTGGTTCCGCCGTCTGCGCGGCGCCACGAACCTGGAGATCACCGCCGCGGGCGGGATTACGACGATTGAAGATATCCGGGCTTTGCATGAGATGCGGATTCATTCGGCGGTCGGGATGGCGATTTATACCGGACGTTTGGACCTTGCGGAATTAGCGGCCATGAACTCGCAGCCGGTATATCAACCGGCCTGAGGGCTTGTTCACATAACTTCTACGGCGCCATCGCTGCGGCTGGAAGAGGAGATCCGATCCCCGAAACGGCATTGGGTGGACCTTGTGATCTCGCTTTTTGGCCAAGGGAGGCGAAGGACCACGATCTCGCGTGACTGGCTGGGGCGTTTTAAATCCCTGGCTCGTCACCTTGCCTGAGATTCCCTCCGCCTCGCCCCATCTGCGATACTGTCATGCAATGTCGCGAACGCTCATCCTCACCGCCCTCGCCCTCGCTTTCCTCCCCGCCATTCAGGCCCAGGACGAGCCCAACCCCAAAACCCTGATCCCCCAGCGCGTCCTCGAAGCCATCGCCGACGAGGTCAGCGGCACCCTCTCCTTCCAGCACATCCTCGAACTCGCCGGCTATGAGCACGACCGACTCCCCGAGGAATACAAAACCACCTACCGCGAAGCCGCCTACATCGAGAAAATGGCGAAGCAGTACAATCTCGAAGACGTCCACATCGAGCGCTTCAAAATCCCCACCAAGACCTGGGACGGCGAAAAAGCCGAACTCTGGCTCCTCGGCAAAGACAACTCCAAACGCCTCATCATGAGCTATCGCGACGTCGCCGCCTCGCTCGCCCCCGGCAGCAAATCGGCCGACGTCACCACCGAACTTGTCTGGGTCGGCAAGGGCACCGATAAGAAAGATTACGCCGACAAAAATATCTCGGGCAAAATCGTCCTCGCTACCGGCGCTGTTGGCCCCGTTCATAACCTCGCCGTCCGCGAATTCGGCGCCGCGGGCGTCGTCTCCTTCGCCAACGAAACCGGTAAGCCCATCGAACATCCCGACGAGATCGCCTGGATGAATCTCGGCGGGGGCGGACGCGGCGGCGCTGCGGCAGCGCCGCAAAAGACCACCTTCGGCCTCGTCCTCTCCCACCGCCTCGGCACCGAACTCGCCGAGCGCCTCGAAAAGCACGAAACCCTCAACGTCCGCGCGCTCGTGCAGGCCACCGAGTACGACGCCGAGATGCAGGTTCCCACCGCCATCATTAAAGGCACCGGCGAGTCCGACCAGGAAATCGCCATGACGGGCCACCTCTTCGAAGGTATCGCCAAACAGGGTGCGCTCGACGACGCCTCCGGCAGCGCCACCGCCCTTGAAGTCGCGCGCGCGTGGAAGAAGCTTATCGACGACGGCGTGATGCCGCGCCCCAAACGCACCGTGCGCTTCATGTGGGTGCCGGAAATTCAGGGCACCACCGCTTACCTCGAACGCTATCCCGAAGAGACGAAGCGCATGGTCGCCGCCATTTCCATGGACATGGTCGGCGAAGACGTGACGAAGAACCACAACAGCCTGCACCTCATGCGCACGCCCTATTCCGTGAATCACTTCATCAACGAAGTTTCACAGCAGTTCTTTGAATACGTCGGCGACACCAACCGCGAGAAGGTGCAGAACCGCCGCGTGGCCTACAGTTTCCGCTACCCCATCATCGATCCGCAGGGCACGCACGACCCCTTCTATTTCAACATCGACAAACACTACGGTTCCAGCGACCACTCCGCCTTCCTCCGCTTCGGCGTCTCCGCCGTGCTGTTCAATAACTGGCCGGACGTCGGCTATCACACCAGCGAAGACCGCGCCTACAACGCGGATCCCACCCAGCTCAAACGCGTCGCTCTTATCGGCGTCGCCACGCTCAGCACCATGGCCAACGCGGATAACGCAGGCGCACTCCGCATCGCGGAACTGACCGCGGGCAATGCCGCCCAGCGCACCGGCGCCCAACTCGGACTCGCCCTGCAAATGGTCGGCGAAGGCGGTTCGCTTGCCGAAGCCCGCAATCTGGTCCGACAGGCCTATTTTCGGGAATCCGAAGCGATCCGCTCCGCCGAGACCCTGGCGCTCACCGCCGACGCCAGAAACAAAATCGCGAACCTCGCGAAAGCCTTCGCCGACACGGGCACGTCGGCGGATCTCGCCCGTCTCGACACGTACGCGGGCGCGCTGGGCGTCAGCCTTGCCGCCCCTGCCCTGACCAGCGACGAACAAAAGGCCGCGCATCTGATACCGGTCCGGAAGAAAGCCGCCCCGGCCGGATTCGGAGGCGGCGGTGGTGCAGCGGGCGCCGCCCAAACGGATCCCGCCGAAGCCTCCCGGCAACAGTACAACGCCATGGAACTCCGCGGCTTCGCCAATGGGAAGCGGACGATCCTCGACATCCGCAACGCCCTGAGCGCGGAATATGGTCCACAGGACATCGCCAAAGTGCAGGCCTTCTTCGATGCTGCAGCAAAAACCGGCGAGTTCGAACTCACCGAATCCAAATAGGCCTGCTGCAAACCGGGCGGCGGATTTAACCTCGCCGCCCGCTACTCATCGCGTCCGTGTACCTGTGCCGGCGGAGCGGTAGCCTCCACAGCCGTAAAATCCTCGGTTACCAAATACCGATGTTCCGACCCCTTCGGCACCACCCAGGAATCTCCGGCCTCCAGCAACACCTTCTGTCCTTCGATCTCCAGTTCCGCCCGTCCCGCGATCACGTAACCCACCGTCTCGTAATCGCGGCGCGAAGCGTGCCCGCCGTCGGAAGCATGTTCCCGCCAGAGCCGCATGGCCACAGACTTCCCTGAAGCCAGATAAGTCTTGCCCTGCCCGTCCGAGGGCGAAAAATTCGAATTGATCTTAATTACCGTCGTGTCCGTCATGCTCACCGGAAAGCAAGCCGGTTTCCAGTTACGGCAGCAGTTCGATTTTTCCGCCTGCGTTGTGTTCCGCGGCCTTGTGCGCCTCGCGTATATCTTCAAGGCGCATCCGTTTCGAAACCGGAATCGTCAGCCTTCCGTCCCGAACATCTTCCGCCAGCTTGTACAAACGTTCCGGATCCGGCTGCGCCCATACCGCTCTAACGTCGATCCCGGGCGCTTCCGGTTTTCCTACCACCGACGCGATCCTGCCGGATTTCTTCAGCTTCGGAATCACCTTCATGATCGTCTCGCCCCCCACCGTATCGGCGATCGCGTCGAGTTCCGGCAGCCCGGCGATTTCGGCGTCGTCGTCCAGCGCAACCACGGAATCGGCGCCCGCCCCCTGCATCTCCGCCTTCTGACTGCCGCGCACTCCGGCGATCACGTGAGCGCCATGCTGTTTCGCTACATACACGGCCGCACGGCCCACACTCCCCGCAGCGCCGGTCACCAGAATGGTCTCTCCTGCATGGGGCTGTATGCCCTTTTCGATCAACTGCGCGCCGGTCTCCAGAATGAGCGGCAGTGCGCCCGCATCTTTTGGATCGAGGCCTTCGGGGATCCTCGCCAGCGCGTCCGCCCTCGCCGTCAGGAACTCCGCATAGCTGCGGTTTACCAGCCCCATCAGCAGGTCGCCGCGCTTCCAGCGGGTCACGTCGAGCCCCACCCGAACCACCTCGCCCGCCACATCCCGGCCGAGAATCACCGGGAACTGCACGGGCATATGCGCCTTCAGTTCCCCTTTCCGAATCTTGAAGTCGACCGGATTCACGCTTGTCGAGATCACGCGCAGCATCACCTCGTCCGGCCCCGGCTCCGGCGTCGGGACGTCTTCGTACATCAGCTTTTCCGGGCCACCATACTCATGCAGTTGAACGGCTTTCATGCCGCCGGTTCACGCACGCTGCCAGCCAATCTGATTTTCCATGCGGAATTGGCCGGTTACGCAGTCCGTCCGCGCGCCGGCCGCAAGGACAAGACCAGCATCGCGAAGGCCAGAGGCAGGACTACGTAGTTGGCGCTCGCGCCGGGCGGTGTGTGGGCAAAGTGGACGGGTTTCATCCGGCCGACCAGCATCCGGAGCAGCGTTTCCAGAATCAGCAGCAGATACATCGCGGGAACCAGCGACCGGTATCGAAACGCTACGGCCAACTGAATCAGCGCGTAAATCAGCTGCGCGCTTCCCCACAACGCAAAAGCGAAAATAATCCCTTCGGAGCCCGCCACCGTCAGATCCATTCCGGCGATGCTGCCGGCGCCACCATCGGGCGCAAGCAGATGGATGCAACTGCGCACCGTGCTGACGACGGCAATCGCGGTGAAGACATAGACAGGCAGGCGAAGGCCCGGCACGGAATTATCCGCTCGTTCCGGCAGCAGCCTTGCCAAAAGGCCGCTCATTGCCGGACCCGCGTCCAGCTCACCGTTTTCTTCACGATTCCGGCCGACACCCGCACCTCCAGCAAATCAGGATTGACAAGGACGAGTTTGGCGTCCACCGTCCTGCCGCGTTCCGGCGCGTAGATCTTTCCGCCGGTCCAGCCCGACCCGCCGTCGAACGTGAATCCTGTCAGGATCTGCGCTCCCACCAGCGACCGGCTGCGCTGTGCCGAATCTTCGTTGTGTTCATCGTTGCGGGGTGTCTGCATCCACCGGATCGCTCCGCACCAGCGCTCTCCGCATTTCGAGATTTCTACTTTGGACAGCCCGTTTGGTGTGAGCCAAACCCCCGCAATCTGATCCGGACTGGCCCCCAATGCGCCGGTCGCCAACACGAGAATACTCAGCAAAACTTTCATCGCCGGATACCTTTCTCCCACTCCGCAACCATCCGTGCTCCGATCTCCGCGAAGTCCGGATTTTCCTTCGCGTAGGCCATCACCTCCGCCGAGGTGCTGCGGATCGCGCCCGCGATACGCTCGAAAATCTCCCTCACCCGTGCCGGCGTGCAGCCCGCCCGCGTTTCGCCAAGCCGATGCAGGTCTTTCGCGGATGGCCACCCCGTCGTTCCATTCAGGGTCAGCGCCATGTTGTCCCGCGCGATGTACACGGTGGTTGTCACCAGATCGTAAACCGGGGCCAGACGCGCCTCGCCCAGCACGTCGTCATAAACCATGCCGAAGTTCTTCAGATGCGCGTCGCCGTTGCGCAGCGCGCAATTCAGCGCGATCAGCGTGAAGAGCTTTTCCAGGTCCTCATACACATGCGTCGAATTCGCGAACTGCTGAAACCGCTTCAGAACCGAAGTTTCATAGCTGCCGCTGTATTTCTGATCCGTGCGCCGCGCGTTCAGCACGCAAAAATCCTCGAAGCCGCGATAGGTGCCGTCCTGCCGCAGATCGAAGCGATCAATTACCATGGCGCCGGCATCAGCGGAAAGGCGGAAGCGCGGAACCTCCAGTCCGCATTTCTCCGCAACTTTCAGACAGAAATACTCGTTGGCCGCCAGCTGCGGATACTCGTTCGGCTCCCAGAATTTCACGATGTGCGTTGCGCCCCGGTAGCTTGGCGACAGGCGTGTGCCTGGTTGCCGGTCGGCGAAGTCCGTCTCATCCCGCACCAGCACTTTGGGCTGGACCCCGCTGATTCCCGAGTAGGACGCAAAGCGCTCGATCAGATAGCGGTACAGATCCCCCGCGCGCCGGCGCTCCAGAATCTCATTGACGGACTGAAACGGGACTTCTTCACTCAGCTTCTCTTTTTGCCCGGTATAGCGGATCCGTCCCACCTGGGAGCGGCCGACCACGCCCAGCAGGTCGATATCGTCGAACGTCCCCGTCGCTTTCGCGAAGGCGAGGCGCAGCCGCTCGCGCAACGCGCCCTCCGGAAGGTTCATTTCAAAAATCGGGGCCAGGCTGAAACGCGTGTTCCAGGACGCGAGGCGCACCGGCATGGTGACCGAAACCGCCCGCTCGCCGCTCGCTTCGGGCATGTAGAGGAAGGTACTGCTGCGGTCGCCCGAGCGGTCGAGCAGGCCCGCCTCAGCGTCGTCGGTCCAAACCCGGATCATTGAGGTCCTCTTCCATCAGTTCCTCAAGGGTAGGACGGCGATCCGCCGCCTCCTGGATCTTCAGCTCCAGCCCGAGCGCCGCCAGGATTCGGATGACCTTCGATACGCCCAGTTCGCCCAACCGGCCATTCTCCAGCGCGTCGAGCGTGGAATGCCCGACTTTCGCCTGTTTTGCCAGCGCGGACTGACTCAGCCCCAAGGCTTTTCGTCTCGATGCGGTTTTTTCACCGATCAGGTTCAGCGTCACTTTACCTAGTATACAAGGTAAGATGCGTCCAAGGGCTGCATTTACCTCGTATATGAGGTAAATGCGGCCATAGGGTTTAAACCTGAAGAGATGTAACAGAGATTTGATGGTGGCCAGAGACGGGATCGAACCGCCGACACGCGGATTTTCAGTCCGCTGCTCTACCAGCTGAGCTATCTGGCCGTACCCAAAGGAGGGGGTGTTGAAACTTCCCTTTAACGGGGAAGTTTCAGTATAACCTACCCCCTATGCCGTCTGCAGTTCTTCGAGTTGTTCCGCCGTAGCTTTTTCGATTTCCGCGTGCAAACTGTTCCCGTGCGAGTCCATCGTCACGATCGCCGGGAAGTTATGCACCCGCAAATGCCACATCGCTTCCGGAATCCCGAACTCCGTCAGATTCACGTCCAGCACTTCCTGCACCGTCCGTGCATAGTACTGAGCCGCACCGCCGATCCCGTTCAGATAAACCGCGCCATGCTCTTTCAGCGCCGCCAGTGTCTTTGGGCCCATGCCGCCCTTCCCGATTACCGCCCGCACGCCATATCGCCCGATCACGTCCGCCTGATAGGGCTCTTCCCGGATACTCGTCGTCGGACCTGCCGCCTTCACCGTCCACTTCCCGTCTTCCTGGAGCATCACCGGACCACAATGGTAAAGCACCGCCCCGTGCAGATCCACCGGAGGCGGATTCTTCATCAGGTGCGCGTGCACGGCATCGCGACCCGTGTAAAGCTCGCCGCGAATCAGCACCACGTCGCCCACCTTCAGCGAACGCACCTTCTCCTCGGTCAGCGGAGCCGTCAGCACCACCTCGCGCCCAGTCAGCGGGAAACCTTCGCCCTGCGTCATCCGCTCGACCGCACGCGCCGGATCCCGGTACAGCCACTTCGTGATCGCGCCGTCCGTCGCATCCAGCCGGATGCCCAGCCGCCGGAAAGCCCAGCACTCATACGCCACGGACACGAAGAAACTGGCCGGCAGCCGGTTCGCCGCCGCGATCTTGCAGCCGATCAGCGACACGTTGCCTCCAAAGCCCATCGCGCCCACGCCCAGCGTATTCGCTTCCTTCATCACGCGCTCTTCCAGTTCCGCCAGGCGCGGATCCGGATTCACATCGTCCAGCGTGCGGAACAACTGCTCCTTCGCGACATCGTACCCGTGCGCGCGGTCGCTGCCGATGCAAACGCCCAGCGCTCCCGGCGCGCAACCCTGCCCCTGCGCCTGCCAGACCGCATGCAGCAAACATTTACGCACGCCTTCCAGATTCCGGTCCGCGCGCCCCATCTTCTCCAGATTCGCGGGCAGGGAATACTGAATATTCTTGTTCTCGCAGCCGCCGCCTTTGAGGATCAGCTTCACTTCCACCTCATCCTCTTCCCACTGTTCGAAGTGGATGACCGGCGTGCCGGGCCCCAGATTATCGCCGCTGTTCGCTCCGGTGATCGAATCCACCGAATTCGGCCGCAGTTTGCCCCGCTTCGTCGCCTCCGCCACCGCCGCCCGGATCGCCTTCCCGATGGCGATCTGGCTCACGCCTACCGGCGTATGCACGTAAAACGTCGGCATCCCGGTGTCCTGGCAGATCGGGCCTTCGTCGTCCACCGCCATATCGACGTTCGAAAAGATAATATTGAGGGCCTGCGACGCCTGCGTATTCGGCTTCTCGTGCACGCCCGCCTGGCCCATGGCAGCGCGCACATCGGGCGGCAGGTTCGTGGCGGTCTGGGTAATCAGTTCGACGAGGCTGTTCTGAAGAAATTGCATGGAAACCAATATTGTATCGGGTTAACGCGCTTCCAAAGCCCGCAGCGCCTGGGCATGGTGCTCCGCCCTCTCCGCCTTCCCGTCCTGCTGCCAGGCCCGGATCAGCAGGTAATGGATCTGCGCATCCGTCACCGTGCCCCCAGCCAGGCGCAGCGCCTCTTCCCCCGCCGCGGCCGCCTGCCCCGCCTGACCACGCCTGAGCAGTACCCGCGCCAGTTCGAATTGCGCGTCCCGCGACTTCGGATCGAGCGCCAGCGCCTGCCGGCTCCATCCCTCACTCTCCTCCAGACGACCCAGCAGCAGAAGCAGCCGCGCGCCAGGCAGCAGCGTGTCCGACTGCGGCTTGCCCGCCACCCTCTCCAGCCGGGCGGCTTCCCGATAAAGCGTAAGCGCCTCGTCCGTCTGCCCCAGGCTCTCACACGTCAGTCCCAAATACAGCGCCGCCCGTGCATCCGCCGGATTCAGCTCACGCGCCTTCCGGAAACGCGGCAGCGCCTGCTGCATCTCGTTCGTGAGAAACGCCTCCATGCCGTACAGGAACTCCGCGTATTGAGCCCGGGGATCCACCGCCAGCGCCTGCTCCAGGCTTTGCCGGGCCACGTCGAACCGATTGACCGCCATCGCCATCTTGGCCTTCAATGTCAGTGCCGGGACCAGCTTCGGATCGAGCCGCAGTGCCTCATCCACTGCAGTGAACGCCTCCTGAAACCGCTGCGCCACGAACAGCCGGTTCGCTTTTTCATACGAGGAATAACCTGGCGAAACCGCACTCCACGCAACGAACGCCAGCCACGCAAGAGTCACTGCCGGATCTCCACAATCCGATTCCCCTCTACCCCCGCAACCCGCTGCTTCTCCCCGCCAGGCCACGTGACCTCCACCCACTCGGCCGCGCTGCTTTGCCCGAGTCCGAACCGTACCAGAGCCTCGCTGGAACTCGCGTATCCCACCGCCGTAGTGGCCTGGTTGTAGAGATCCCGCCCGTCCGCCAGATGTACCTGAATCTTCGCTCCCAGCCCCATCCGATTGCTCCGCACACCCCGCAACCGGACCGCCAGCCAGTGCGCATCCGTTGCCGTCACATTCCGGAACAGCTTCGCCGGACCATTCAAGACCGACACCACCGCATCCACCCGGCCGTCGTTATCGAAATCCGCAAACGCCACCCCGCGATGCATCGCGGCGATCTGAAAATCCGAACCCGCTTCGGCGGAAACATCCACCAGGCGTTTCCCGTCCAGGTTCCGGAACACGCGGTTCGCCAAAGCCGAGGCCCGTCCCAGATACCGATCCAGTTCCGCCAGGTGCGACAGTCCGAAGAACAGATCTTTCCAGCCATCGTTGTCGAAATCGAACATCCCGAGGCTCCATCCGGTCAGTTGCCGCGTGCCCATCAGCAGCCCCGTGCGCTGCCCGTAATCCTCGAACGGCTTCCCGCCGCCCGGATTTCGAAACAACTGAAACGCGTCGTTGATAATGCCGGAAATCAACAGATCGGGCTTGCCGTCGTTATCGAAATCGCGCAGGTCCGCCCCCATCCCCGCGATGGCGTATCCGTCCTCACGCAACGCCACACCCGCCTCGAGGCCGATCTCCTGGAACGTCCCGTCACCCTGATTGTGAAACAGGAAACTCCGCACCGAATCGTTGGCGACGAAGATATCGGTCAGCCCGTCGCCATCCACATCCGCAAACGCCACGCCCATGCCTTTCCCGATATGCCGCCCGATCCCCGCGCGCTCCGTCACATCCGTAAACGTCCCGTCGCGATTATTGTGCAGCAGTTGTCCGGGCAATCCCTGATAGGCGTTCGGATGACAGTAGAACTGCCGCTCCGGTGAGCCGCACCGAGGCTCCTTCGCCGCATCCCAGACCACGTAATTCGATACGAACAGATCCAGCCAGCCGTCGTTGTCGTAATCCACCCAGCCCGCCGATACCGACCACACTTTCCCCGCGCCCACGCCCGCCTTCGCCGTGACATCGGCAAACTTCCCGTTCCCCAGATTCCGGTACAGCGTATTCCCCTTCACCCCGGTGACGAAAAGATCGGCGAATCCGTCATTATCGAAATCCCCCGCTGCGACCGCCATCGAATAACCCTCACCTGCCAGCCCCGCTTCCGCCGTGACATCCGTGAACGTCAGATCGCAGTTATTCCGAAAGAGGCGGTTAGAAAACTCGGGACCGGTTTTCTTCAGGCTGGGAATCGCGGCGCCGTTCGCAAAAAACACATCCGCGCACCCGTCGTTGTTGTAGTCGATCACGGCAACGCCGCCGCCCGTGAGTTCAATCTGGTGGAACCCGCCGGCGGCGGCGTTGCGCAGCGTAAATTTCAGCCCGGCCTGAGCAGCCGCTTCCTCAAAACGAATGGGCGGAGCGGCCAAAGCCACTCCGCCCAGAAGCACACCCGCCAGCAATCGAACTAAAACTGGAACCTCGCCACCAACTGCCCGGTGCGCGGCGTCGGCAAAGAAGAGTTCACGCTGTTCGACACAATGCCCGTGTAGTTCAGGAATCCGAACCCGCCGGTCAACAAACCATTGGAACGCGTGGGAGGGGTTGCCGGACTCCCCGTGCTCGGATTGGCCAGAGAAAGGTTCTGGTTCAGCAGATTGAAGAACTCCGCGCGGATACTCAGCGACATCCGCTCCCGGATCTGGAAAATCTTGCCCAGCCCTCCGGAAACAATCGGCCTCCGCTGTGACCGGAAATCGTTGTAATACACGATGTTGCTGCCCGGCACGCCCGCCGCCTGATCCTGCCACGCCGCCGGATTCAGAATCGTCTCCTGCGTCGGATCGATGCAGCCGCAATTGGGATCCTTCAGATACAGCGGCACACCCTTTACGCGCACCTGCCGGGTGTAGCCCGTCGACACATAGTTGCCGATCCCGTTGTTCGATCCCGGTGAAGCCAGCAGCGCGCCGCTCTGCCATGTATCGATGGTACCCGCGCGCCAGTCCGCCAGCAGCATATTAGCGATCCGGTTCCGCTTCACGAAGCCGAAAGCCGGCACCGTGTAATCGACGCTGAGACTGAAGATATTCGGGATATCGTTGACGGCGAGGCCCTTAAAACTGCTCCGGTCGTAGATGCTCCCGGCGTTCGTCGTGCTGTCCTCTGTCTTCGAGAAAGCATACGCCGCCGTGGCTGTCAGACCGTGCGAAAAGCGTTTCGTCAGCTTCACCTGCAGGGCGTCATACCAGGACGCTCCCAGCGGAGCCCACTGCTGCCCGATGCCGCTGAACTGCGGGAACGGCCGCAGGCTCTGCAGCACCGTGCCGGAATCCGGGAAGCCCGCATACGGCTTCCTGAAACCCGCCGCTACCGCTACCGCGGACGTAATCGTGGAACTCAGCAGCGTACGGTTCGCCGCGTTGGTCAGATCGCCGATTCCCAGCTTCTGCAGCACGGCCGGATCCACCGCGTTGTAATTGATCAGATTCGGAATCGTGCCGGACGAAAAACTCCCGCTCGCCCCGGCGTTCAGCCAGACCGAATGATTTCCCAGGAAGGAGGCTTCTATGACCACATCTTTTATGACCTCCCGCTGCACCGATACACTCCACTGATTCACCCGCGGCGGACGTCCGCCGTTCTTGTCGACCAGCGTCGGCGCGCCCTGCACCGCCGTTCCCGGCACCACGAACAGGCCCGGATCGTAACTTGCCCCATACAGCGCTTTCTGGTCGATCACCAGCGGCTGCGAAAGAATGCCGGCGCCCACGCCGTTGCCCGGTGCGGGAATCGTGATCGTATTGAAGCCGAGACCCGATGTGGATGGCTGCGAAGACGTAGGAGCCAGCGAGCCATAAGTCAGTCCCCAGCCCGCGCGGATGACTGTCCTGGCGTTGAGCTGATACGCCGCGCCCAGCCGCGGCGCAATCGCATAGGGATACACAGCGGAGAACTGACAACCGCACCGGCCCGTCCCCGTGCCCGCGTAAATCACCGCGCCCAACAGCCCGTTGGCATTGGGATTCGGCGTCGTGGGACTGAAGCTGGCTTCCCGGTCGTGAATCTCGATCAGCGGCTTCTGCAGATCCCAGCG
The DNA here is from genome assembly GCA_903851195.1 of uncultured Acidobacteriia bacterium. Taxonomy (GTDB): domain Bacteria; phylum Acidobacteriota; class Terriglobia; order Bryobacterales; family Bryobacteraceae; genus BOG-234. The sequence continues at coordinate 75,374 of CAINNJ010000008.1, read as the reverse complement.
CAGCCCGTAGTCGAGTGTGAGCTTGTGCGTCGCTTTCCATGTGTCCTGCAGATAGGCCGCCCACGACGTGCGCCGGTACTGCGGGGCCACCGCATTGCCGACCGCCACGCTGTCATACTGGCCCAGCAGGAAACTCGCCCAGGCCGATCCCGTGCCCGTGCCGCTCGGCAGCGTCTGCCCGTAAAGCGGCTGCGACGTTTCCGAGCCGCTGAACGTGTAAGCCGGAGCCAGACCGTTGTTGCTGTCCGAAGTCTGCGTGTCCATCTTCCAGTCCACGCCCGTCTTGTACGTATGGTTCCCGTGCACCCAGCTCATCGACGCCGTCGCCGTCGGCTTCTGATCGATTGCCAGCAGCCGGTTGCCCGACCCGAACGGCACCGCGATGCCGCCCAGCACGCTGTCGCCAATACTGGCGATGCGCGGATATCCCGTGCCCGGCGCCCCTACAATGCCGAGCTTCGTCGAATCGTAACCCGAACTCACCGGCGGTACCGTGTCCGGATTCACGTGGCGGATAAAACCGGCGCCGAAGTGAAAAAGCAGCGTCGGCGTAATCGTCTGGTCGTAGTTCACGCGCGTCGTTTTGCTGCGGATGTACTGCAGGCGAACCCGCGAGAGCGCGTCCGGCAAGCCATCGACGCCGTTCGACTTGTCCGTGTCCTCAATTGCGAAATATCCGGAGATCTTGATCTTGTCGCCGAAGTTCTGATCCACCTTGATCGAGGGAATCTGCTGCAGCTTAAAAAACGCACCCGTCTGCGAGAAATTGTTGACGAAATTGTCGCTCAGATTCGGCTTCGGCAGCGTGGCGATGATCTTCACGGCCACCGGATCGAACCGGCTCTGCGGGATGATGTTGCCCGCGAACGGCGTCAGCACGCGGCGTCCGCTGGAATCGATTACCGCCGTATTCGGATCGTAAATCGCGTTCTGAATAATCGGACGCCCCGCGAAATCGTTCCCCAGATTTCGGTTCGCCGTTACGGCCAGATTGTTGCTCAGATTGCCGGCGATGTACGCGCTGTTCGGTACCGTCGTCGTTCCGGCATAGAGATTCTCCCGGTCGCGATACTTTTCCAGATTAAAGAAGAAAAACGTCTTGTTCTTGCCGTTATAGACTTTCGGAATCCAGACCGGGCCACCGATTGATCCGCCGCCGTCGCTCAGGTGTTTCACTACTTTCGTGTGATGTCCCGTGCCGTCGTTGGTGAACGGAATGCCCGCGTTCAGAAACGTGTTCTCAAAGTAGTCGTAAGCGCTGCCGTGGAACTGATTGGTGCCGCTCTTCGACGTGAAGTTGTAAATGCCGCCGTTACCCACCAGACCGTATTCTGCCGAGAAATTCGACGTCTGCAGCGTGAACTGCTCAATGGCTTCCACCGACGGCTGCTCTTCATCCGATACCTGCGTCTGGTAAGCGCTGTCCGACTCCTGGCCTTCGAAAACAATCTTGAAATTGTTCGTGCCGCCGTTAATCGAGATGTTATTCCAGCCGTTGAACGTCGCGCCCGGCGTCATCTGGATGAACGAAAGCGGATTCCGGATCGCTCCCGCGCCGATGCCGAAATTGATCGGCAGTTCGGCAATCTGATTTCCCGTAATCGTGGTCGATTGCTCGGCGCTCTCCGTCTTCAGCTGCGTCGATTCCGCCGTCACCTGCACGGACTCGGAAGCATTGCCGACTTTCAGCACGACGTCCACGCGGGTGGTCACCGCGACCTGTACCTGAATATTGGTTTGCTCGTATTTGCTAAAACCCGGCTGCTCGAGCGTGAGCGTATAAGTTCCGACGGGCAGAGCCAGAAGGGTATAGTTGCCGGTTCCGGTGGTCACGGTGTCGGTCTTTGTCCCGGTGCTCGTATTGTTCAGAACCAGATGAGCGTTAGGAATTAAGGCGCCGGTAGCGTCCGATACAGTCCCGGTGATGGTTCCGCGATCGCTTTGCGCAAATGCAGCCGCGCCGCACACAAATAGCAGACAAATTTTTGATAAATACGACAAGGTGACCTCCGAAAACGGTGTGTTTAACCTATCACACTCTTTTCGAAAGGTCGAACCACAGGAAGATTTTTCGCACAATTCCCTATCGCAGCGAATCTAATGCGTCCCGAACAGCCCGCGATCGTGGCTCCAGTTCGAGATAACGCCGAAGAATCCCCGCCGCCACCGCCGAAGGCCGGATCTTCGACAGATTCAGCACCGCCTGCTCGGTAGCCGGGTTCGCTACCAGAGCCCTCTCCCACAGTTCTCCGGCTTCCGCGGTTCGCCCGGCCGCCGCGTAGATGGTCCCCAGGTTGACCAGAGCCGACACCTCGCCGGGCCGTTCGTTCAATACCGACTCGTAGAGCGCCGCGGCCCGCCGCGCATCGGTCTCCGTCACGGCCAGACGCAGCCGCACCGCCCAATCCGCCGGCCGGGCCCGCAGCAGGAACTCCCGCGCCCGCGCATCGCCCAATTCCGCATAGGCCAGACCAAGCGACCGATCGTCGGCCGTTCCCGGAAACGCCACCAACTCGCGCGACTCCCCCACGGCGCGCGCGCCTCGCGGCACCCGGGGAATACTGTGGTCCGTCAACATCCCGTGCCCCGCGTCCGAAGCCTTCGCGCGCGGCATGTGACAACCGGCGCAATTCTCCTGCTGCCGGTGCGCCGCGGCATGACAATTCAGACAGGCCGCCTGCGTCTTCGCCCCTTCATCTTCCGCCCCATGTGGATCATGACAAGTTCCGCACCACAAAGCCTCCCCGGCACCCCGTTTACAGCCGCTCGACGCCAGCTTCTCCACATGGCTTGTCACTTTGAAATCCCGCCGCCCGGACTGCCAGACGAAATACGTCGCGTAATCGGCCAGCCGCTCCCCCGCGCGAAACTCCGCAAACCTCCGTCCCGCCGTCTCGATCCGCGCCTCACCTGTCAAATGACACTGGCTGCAGACCGCATCGCGGCGCTCGGCATCGAGGCCCGCCGGATTCACCATGCGTGCCTTCGCCGGATCCCGCACATGCTCGCTGCCCGGCCCGTGACACCGTTCGCATCCAACGCCGTTTTCCAGAAACGGAGGCTCCCCAAACCGGTTCTGCGTCCCGAGCACCGGCCGCACCTGGCTTGCATGACAGAGCAGACAACTGGCTTCCACTGGTCGGGTCAAACGGATCTCGCTGATGCCCTCATAGCCGGGCGATGCGTCCCAGATCCGCTTTCCCGCGTACCAGGTCACCGGCAGTTCGAACAGATATCCATCGCGCTCCCAAAGAAAGCTGCGCCCCGCCGCATTCGAGCCGATGAAGTAATCGAAACGGGCAGATCCGCCCTCGAACCCCAGCCGTTTCCCCTCGATTTCGTACCGATGTCCCGCGGCGACGAAACTGGCCGCGGGCAACGGTTCCGCCCTGCCGCTCGAACGCGCCATCGGACTCCGCTCCCAGGTCTCCGCGATACCCGCATGACAGGGACGGCACGCCGGACTCCCCACGAAAACCGCGGCTGCGAGCAGAAGCATCTGGTCAGAGCATACTAGCTGCCCGGCGAACCATTTGCGCACACTCTTTCGCGCTGCCCGTGCTCACCGCGATCGCCTCGTAGCCAGCCGCGCGCAGCGATGCCAGTTGTTCGCCGTCCACCGCCGCCGTCTGCATCGCCCCGGAACCGCCGCCGCGCCGGACATACACGGAAACCTCGTGCACACCGTCCGTGTAGACGAGATGCAGAGCCGGGCGCCCTTCCAAACCGCAGGTCCGCGCGCGCGCAAACCGGTACCCCAGCGGGGCCAGACCCGTCGCCCGGTCCCCGGTCAGCCCGAAATTCACCGCCAGATCTTCCACGTCCGGCGACTCCGTCCGCCATCGCCGAGTCTTCCGCTCGATCACTTCCACCCGATGATCCCGGGCGGCATCGGCGAACACCCGCGCCACCGGTTCGGGCGGACGATTCCGATATCCCACCGTCAGAGCCAGCACCACCAGCGCGGCGGCGGCCAAAGCGAAGGAAAGCCGTCGCCGTCGCTCCGCCGCGATCCGCATCATCACCCGCCGCCCGATCGGTGTCGCCTCTTCTCCGGCGGGCTGCTCACCGAAAGCCGCCAGGATTCTCGCGTCCAGCGCCGCCTGCTCTTCCAGAAACCTGGCGCACGCCGGGCAGCCGGACACATGGCGGTCGAACGCCCGTTTTCGCGCGGGTTCGAGTTCACCCGAAAACCACAAAATCGCCGACGCCTCAATCTCGCTGCACTTCATCTGATCTCTTGTCCGATCCCGCGCGGTTCCGCCAGCAGTTCTTCCCGAAGCGCCTGCCTGCCGCGGCTCATCCGCGACATCACCGTCCCGATCGGCACGGCCAGAATTTCCGCAATCTCCCGGCACGTGAAACCTTCCGTCACCGCCAGCAGAATCACCGTCCTCTGCTCCGCCGGCAATCTGTCCAGGGCCTCGCGGACCTCCAGCGACTCCTCGATCCGGGAATCGCGACCGGTGCCTGGCGCCTGCCTGCCCGTCTCCATAAAGGAAATCGTGACAGGCCGCCGCCGCGCCCTCCGCGCCTGCTCATAATGCAAATGGATCAGAATCCGGTAGAGCCAGGCCCGCATATTGGTCTCCGGCCCGAACTGATTGAACTTCCGCCACGCCTGCAGCAGCGTCGATTGCACCAGGTCTTCCGCGCTCCCGTTCGGCAGCCCCAAACGCCGGGCGAATCCAAGCAGACCGCGTGTCAGTGGCAGTGCGATCCGCTCGAATTCGTCCTGGCGCGCGGGCACGGAGTCCGATTACTTCTGCAGAGTGGAAAGTGCTTCCAGCACTTCCTGGCTGTGGGGGTTGGGGTTGACCTTCGTGTAGACCTTGCGGATCACACCCTGCGGATCGATCAGGAACGTGTTGCGCGCGGCGACCATTCCGTTGCCCGCGAGCGAACCGTAAGAACCGATCATCTCTTTGCCGGGGTCGGCCAGGAGTTTAAAGGTCAGGCTTTCTTTGGTGCAGAACTGCTGGTGGGAATCGACGGTATCGGCGCTGACGCCCAGAATGGCCGCCTTTTTCGCCGTGTACTGATCCAGATCGCGCTGGAAGTTGTGGGCCTCAATGGTGCAGCCCTGCGTCATGTCCTTCGGATAAAAGTACAAAACCACCCACTGCCCGCGATAGTCCTTCAGGCTAACGGTTTTGCCTTCCTGAGACTGCAGGGTGAAATCGGCGGCTTTACTGCCTTCGGCGGGGATCTCAGCCGCGCGGGTTGCGGAGGCGGCTGAAAGGAAAAGAGCGAGTGCGGGAACGGCGAATGCGAAGAGTTTTCTCATACACCAGCTTCAATGCCCGCCATCGCCCGATTCATCCGGCGGGCGCCAACTTTTTTTACGGCGATTACTTGCGGGAGCCGCGCTTCAGGTTCTTCAGACGCGTCTGGCGCATCTTCGTCTTCTTGCGCTTCGGCTTGCTGATGATGAAAGTGCCGCTGCCGATGTACTCGGCCTTATAAAGCTTTTCTTCTGATGCCAATGGTGTGACTCCGTTCAGGTTTAGTTTGAAACTTCATTGTAGCGCGGGCACTTCTGGATGACACTAAAGAGAGATGTGTCTCAAGGGGTTTTGTTTTCAGGCCGGTGACGGAGCGCGCCGCCTGCTCTCCGCCTGTCTGCTTTTGACTGTGGCCGCCTCCGCCCAGGGCGCCAAGGAAAATGCGAATCTTCCCACCGCGTCCGAGATCGACGCCGTGATGCAGAGTCTCTCCGCCATCACCGGCTTCCAGATCCGCAAACAGCTCCCGTTCCAGCTGGTCACCCGCGACGAAGTCAACAAGTTCCTCAAAGACCAGATCCGCCACTCCGTCAAGCCGGAAGAACTTCGCGCCGAAGAAACCACCCTCAAGAAATTCGGTTTCGTCCCGCCCGATTTCGACCTGCAGAAAACCACCATCGAACTGCTCACCGAGCAGGCCGCGGCTTTTTACGATTTCCATCGCAAAAAGCTTTTTATTTCCGACTGGGCGACGCAGAATATGCGCGAAACCGCCCTTGTCCACGAACTCGCGCACGCTCTCGCCGATCAGAATTTCCCCATTCAGAAATTTCTCGGCAGCGGCGGGGGCAGTGACGACAGCGAGCAGTCTCTCGCCCGTGAATCCGTCGTCGAAGGTCAGGCGTCCTGGCTGATGATCGAATACGCTGTCCGCCAGTCCGGCAAAACCCTGAAGGACCCGGCGACCGCGGCCGAATACTTAAAAGATCAGCCCGACACGGGCGACGACAACGCCTGGCCCGTCTTCAGCAAAGCCCCGCTCTACATCCGCCGGACTCTCATGTTTCCTTACGAAGACGGCGAACGCTTCCAGCAGGCCATCTTCCTGAAAGAAGGCAGCGCCGCCTTCGCCCGCGTCTTCGACCAGCCCCCGGCCTCCACCGCGCAGGTGATCCACCCGGATCGCTACTTCGCGAAGGTCGCTTCCACTACACCGGAACTCCCGAAACCCATTCGGCACGCCAAAGCGTTCGTCACCGGCTCGGTGGGTGAACTCGACCAGCGCATCCTGCTCGAACAGTACCTCGATTCCGGTTCCGCCGAATCCCTGGCTCCCAGGCTTCGAGGGGCTTCCTATCGGATCGACGAAAACAAGCGCGATCGCCGCCAGATGCTGCTCTACGTTTCCGAATGGGAAGACGCCGCCGCCGCCGGGCTTTACTTCAACGCCTACCAACGCGTCCTCCGCGGCAAATGGAAGCAGCTCGAAGTCACTTCGCAGGACGCCACGCAGTTCTCCGGCAAATGCGAGGACGGCTATTTTTCGGTGACACTCAAAGGCACGAAGGTTTTCAGCGAGGAAGGTTTCGCCGCTCCCCTCACTTCAGGCGCAGGCGTGTAATCCGCGGATCGTCGGGATTGTTCAGCTGGTAGCGCTCGTCCGTCAGGAAATACGCATCGCCGTACTTCGATAAGCACAAAAACAGCGCGGCAATCGCGAACGGCATGGCGCAGACCATCACCGCAATCCAGGGCACGCGCTCATCATAACCAATCCGCGATAAGATTCTACGCATGGACCTCGTCGTAAACGGCGTTCGCCACAGTATTCGAAATGGCCCCGCCCGGCCCCTGCTCGCCGTCCTGCGGGACGAACTCGATCTCACCGGCACGAAATACGGCTGCGGCGAAGGCCAGTGTGGCGCCTGCACCGTGCTTCTCGACGGCGCTCCCGTGCGCTCCTGTCTCACTCCCGCCAAAGCCGCCGAGGGCAAACAGATCACCACCATTGAGGGCCTCGAAAGCAACGGCCAGCTTCATCCGGTGCAGCAGGCGTTCCTGGATGCCGACGCCCTGCAGTGCGGTTACTGCACGGCCGGCATGATCATGAGTTCCGTCGGATTGCTGAAGAAGAACCCCAATCCCGCCGAACCGGAAATCCGCTCCGGACTGCAGGGCAATCTCTGCCGTTGCGGCACCTACCCGCGCATCGTCCAGGCCGTTCGGATGGCCGCTCAGAATAACGGAGGCCGGCATGCCTGATTTCGACTTGACCCTTCCCGACCCCACCATCCCCGGCTTCGAAGTGGACCGCTACGAACTCCGCGAACGCCCCGCCTACAGCTTCGTCCCGGATCGCCGCGACTTCCTGAAGCTGCTCGGCGGCGGTCTCGTCGTCCTTCTCGCCCTGCAATCTCCCGCCGAGGCGCAGGAATCGGGCGGCGGCGCGCGTCGCGGCGGACCGGGCGGGCAGGCCACGCCGCAGGACATCGGCGCCTGGCTGCACATCGCCGAATCCGGCCTCATCACCGTCTACACCGGCAAGGTCGAGATGGGCCAGAACATCCGGACCTCGCTCGCCCAAGCCGTCGCCGAAGAACTTCGCACCAGCCCCGGCCGCATCGAACTCGTCATGGGCGACACCATGCTGACTCCGTTCGATATCGGCACCGTCGGCAGCATGACCACGCCGATCATGGCGCCGCAGTTACATAAAGTTGCCGCCGCCGCGCGGGAAATGCTGCTCGATCTCGCTGCCCAACAATTCCAGGCTGGCCGCGCCACCCTGACCCTCGCCGACGGCCAAATCGTCAACCCCGCGACCGGCAAATCGCTCACCTTCGGCGAACTTACCAAAGGCCGGAAGCTCACCCGAACCATCACCGCCGACGCCCAGGTCACACCCGCCACCGAATGGAAGATCGCCGGCCATGACCTCCACAAGGTCAACGCCCGCTCCATCGTCACCGGCAAAGAGCGTTACACGTCGGATCTGAAACTGCCCGGCATGTTGTATGGCCGCGTTGTTCGCCCCGCCGCCTTCAATGCGACCCTGGCCTCTCTCGAGACAAAGCAGGCCGACCAGTTGCCCGGCGTCCTCACCGTCCACGACGGCAACTTCGTCGGTGTCGCCTGTGACGACTCTGCCAAGCTCGACCAGGCGGCCGCCGCCGTTAAAGCCGACTGGAAAGCTCCTGCCCAGACCAACTCCCGCGAACTCTTCGCCCACCTGAAATCCCGCGCCGCCAAAGCCGCCGACTGGCAGCCCGATCCCAGTGGCGACGTCCACGTAGAAGCCACCTACCAGGTCCCCTATATCGCGCACACCCCGCTTGAACCCCGCGCCGCCGTCGCGAACTGGGAAGGCGACCACCTCACGGTCTGGACCGGCACGCAACGCCCCTTCGGCGTCCGCACCGAACTCGCCCAAGCCTTCGGTCTTCCCGAAGACAAGATCCGCGTCATCGTTCCCCCCACCGGCTCCGGCTACGGCGGCAAGCACACCGGCGAGTGCGCCGTGGAAGCCGCCCGCCTCGCGAAAGCCGCCGGCAAACCCGTCAAACTCCAGTGGACCCGCGAGGATGAATTCACCTGGGCCTACTTCCGCCCGGCCGGCGTCATCGACGTCCGAGGTTCCGCCCGCAAAGACGGCGCCATAACCTCCTGGCAGTTCCACAACTACAACTCCGGCAACGCGGCCATCCGAAGCCCCTACAACATCCCCAACCAGATTGCGGAGTTCCACGCCACCGACTCACCGCTTCGCCAGGGCTCCTACCGCGGTCTCGCCGCCAGCGCCAACCACTTCGCCCGCGAGTCCCACATGGACGAACTGGCCCGCGCCGCCGGCATGGAACCCGCTGCCTTCCGCCTGAAGAACGCCGCCGACCCCCGTCTGCGCGCCGTCATCGAAGCCGCCACCGAGCGCTTCCGCTGGGGACGAGCCAAATCCCGCCGCGGCCAGGGCTTCGGCATGATGGCCGGTTTCGACAAAGGCGGCTACGTCTCGGCCTGCATCGAACTCACCGTGCTCAACGGCAAAGTGCGCATCGACCGGATCGTGCAGTCCTTCGAGTGTGGCGCCATCGTCAATCCCGATCAGCTCAAAAATCAGATCGCCGGCGGGACCATCATGGGCATTGGCGGCGCGCTCTTCGAGGCCGTCGAGTTCGAAAACGGCCGCATCCTCAACCCGCGGCTCTCGAAATACCGCGTGCCCCGCTTCAGCGACCTGCCCGAAATCGACATCGTGCTGGTCGATCGCAAAGACCTGCCATCAGCCGGGGCAGGGGAGACCCCCATCGTCGCCGTCGCCCCGGCCGTCGCCAACGCGATCTTCGACGCTACAGGCAAGCGCCTGCGCTCCCTGCCGCTGAAGCTCGACGCCTGACCAAAGCGGTTTGGATATAAACTATCCTGCATGAAAACCGCCTTCGCGCTGCTGTTGTTTTTGGTTCCGGTCTTTGCCGCCGATTCCTCCGGCAACAAAGAGATCACCTCCGTGGTGGATTCCTGGAAGAGTGCCGTGCTCAACGGCGACGCCGCCGCGCTCGACAAGCTCTATCACGCCGACCTGACCTACACGCATTCCAGCGGCAAAACGGAAACCAAAGCGGAAGCCATCGCCGCCTCCACCAAACCCGGCAGCCTCACCAAAGCGGTCGAGATTCTGGAACTCTCCCCGCGCATCTATGGCAAAACCGCCGTCGTCAAGATGAAAGGCAACCTCACCAGCGCCGATGGCACGGTGAACCATCTCGACATCCTGATGGTCTGGATCAAGTCCGCGCAGGGGTGGCAACTGGTGGCGCGTCAGTCCACCAAACTGCAGTAATCAGGCCTTCCGCGCAGCCTGCGCCCGGCTGATAAAGCTCCACACCGCGGGATTGATCACCGGCGCCTTCTGGTCCATCTGTTTGGGCCAGTTGGCGCGGTCCTGCCACATCCGCCCCACCGACGCCGTAACGTCGCGGTCCCCGCCCGTGAACTCCTCCACCAGCGCTTTCCAGCGCGCTGCCAGGGCCTGCGCCTTATCGCTCGCCGGATCCTCCCCGAGCGCGCCCTCCACCTCCGCGATCAGTTCGCTCCACTGGCGGCTGACGCGCTCCTGCAGTTCCGGCGACCACAGATGTTTGCGCGCCTCCACCTTGGCCCGCGACTCTTCCGTGTGATACTTCTCCATCCAGTCGTGGTTGTTTTCCATGGCGTTTGCTCCGATGATTTTTCGCAAGGCACAAGAGATTTCCCGGCCTTCGCCACGCGCGATCTCGGCTTCCGCTTCATCGATGGCCGACATCGCCCGCTCCAGCATCCGCTTTTTCTCTTCGAGCAGCCGCCGCTGCAGACGCAGCGCTTCCGCCAGCCGCAAAGGGTTGCCCTCCAGCAGTTCTTTGATCTGCCGGAGTTCCAGCCCCCGAAACTGCAGAGCCACAATCTGCTCCAGGCGCTCCAGATCCCGGTCTTCGTAAAGCCGGTAACCCGCGCCGCTGCGGCGCGAGGGCTTCAACAGCCCCACGCGGTCGTAATGGTGCAGCGTCCGCACCGTCACGCCCGCCAGAACCGCGAATTCGCGTGCCTGATACATCTCTTGTATAAAAAGGATCGACTCTCACGTAGCGTCAGAGTCAAGGGGAAAACAGAAAAAATTATCGAATCTGCAACTGCACCAGATCGCTGCTTTTCTGCTGAGCGGCCGGAGGCGCCTGGAGAGTCTGCGGAGCCCGCCAGAAGTCCATGTACGACGTGTAGTGGACGCAGGCGACTGTACACCGGGGCGCGCACCCTTTTTCCGTCAGGAACTCGCGTTTAATATCCGCCACCGTGTAGTCCGCGATCGGCTTTGCCGGATAGCCGCGCTGCTGCGAACAGTAGTGCACCAGACCCTCTTCGCACACGTACAGATACCGCGCGCCCGCCCGGCATTTCCACTTATTTTCCACGCCGTGCGCGATGTTGTCCTGAAAGTAGTTGAGACGGGCATAGTTCTTCTTGCCCATGTCCCGAACCTGCAGGAAAATCTGCTGCTCGGCTTCGGAGAGCGGCTGCAACTGCCCGTCCCCGTCGTGAATAATTCCCACCGTCGAGGTAAACCCGAGTTCCACCGCGCGCTTCGCCACCGCAATCGCGTCGTGCGGATCGTGAATGCCGCCGCCCACCACGGAATTGATATTCACGTGGAAATCCGCGTGTTCCGCCAGCATCTGCAACCGCACATCCAGCGTTTTCAGACTTTTTTTCGAAACGTCGTCCGGCTTCACGTTGTCGATGGAAATCTGCATGTGATCCAGACCGGCCTCGTTCAGCCGCTGGATGCGCTTTTCATTGAGCAGGTACCCGTTGGTGATCATGCCCGCCAGAGCCCCGTGGCTCCGGATGCGGCGGATCAGATCGTCGAGATCCGGATGCAGCAGCGGTTCGCCGCCGCTGAACGAGATGATGCTTGTCCGCAAACGGCCCAGATGATCGATCCGGCGAAGCATTTCTTCGGTCGGGACCGGCTTCGAAAAGTCGTCGTATTCGTTGCAGTAGGTGCAGGAAAGGTTACAGCGCCGGGTCGGAATGATGTGAGCGAGAACGGGATGGTCGGTCGAGCGAATGCCGTCCGCCAGCATGCGATACTCGCGCACGCGGCGATTCGCGGCAACCAGATTTCTCCTTAAGCTGGTTTTGAGTGTCGGCATAAAAGGCGCAAGAGTTATTAAAACACATCCCGGAAGAAGTTCGGCCGATTACAAAGGCGGAATTGTGACAGTTTGTAACCGGCCCCTGAAGCTAACGGTTTGATGCCGCGGGGCCGCGGAAAGATGCTTCTATTCCGCGTCCCGGTGCGCGCCGTCGAGCGAAAACGCGGGCAGACAGATCGCGACATACTCGGCACCCTCGTCCTCCGGCGTGCTGTACCGGACCCAGTCGCCGCGATAAGTGATCACCGCCTGGCCCGCCCGCACGTCGACACTTCCCTCCGCGTGCTCCACCCGCAACAGCCCTTTCAGCACCACGGTATATTCATCGAAATCCGGCGTCTGCCCCGGCTCGATCCAGCCTCCGGGGCTCCGCATATGCGCCACGCTCACCCCGCCGGTGGACGAGTTCACGCGTCCCACATACTCGTCGATCAGCTTCGGCTTTGTTCCCGCAGCCTGAATTCGCGTGGGGTTTGAAATCAAAACAGGTGGCATTGTATCGAAAGAGGCTCCTCCGGCATCATAACTCTTGTTGCTTTTGCACTTGCTCCCCTGCCCAAACCATGCTTAAAATGGCCTTTTGCTTGAGGGCGTCAGCGCTATGACACCAAGAGACGATTCAGATCCTTTAGCGCCGCAACGCGAAGCGGCATTCTTCTACGGACTCTTCCTGCGCGGGCACTCGCTCGACGCGCTCCGGCAGGATATCGACGTCCCCCGCCCCATTATCGATAAATGGGTGAGAGCGAAGGACTTCCAGGGCGCGTTCCGCGCCGATCTGGACCGCGTTTATCAATATCGGAAACAGGTTCTCGCGATTTTCGACGGTCTGGTTTCGAACGATAACGGACGCGTCCAGCTCATCCAGTAAACGGCGGGTTTACGGCATTTCAGCCGTACCCCGTATGGCCGACGCGCGACCTATTCCCAGTTCGGACAGGAGTTTACCGAGCTCCCGCGCGATTCTCAATGGTGCCGCAGGGTCCCAAAATGTAGCGGTTCCTACTTCGACCAGCGACGCGCCCGCCATCAGAAACTCCGCCGCATCTTCCCCGCTCGCGATCCCCCCAATCCCGATCACCGGCACTTTCACCACCCGCGCCGCCTGCTGCACCATTCGCAGCGCAATCGGTTTAATCGCCGGACCGGAGAGGCCTCCGTATCCCGCCCCGATTCGCGGCTTCCTCGTCCGCACATCCAGCGCCAGGGCCACAAAGGTATTGACCAGCGAAATCGCGTCCGCGCCATTTTGTTCCGCCACTCGCGCGAAAGGTTCAATAGCCGCCACGTTCGGAGAAAGTTTCACGATGACCGGCCGTTTCGCCACCGCCCGAACGCGGCTTACCAGGTCCGCGAGCGCGCTCTCATCCACCCCGAAGGCCAGCCCGCCGTGTTTCGTGTTCGGACACGACACGTTCAGTTCGTAGGCCGCCAGACCCTCGGCGTCGTTCAGAACCCGCACCACCTCCAGATAATCCTCGGCCGCATAGCCAAAAACGTTCGCGATTACCGGCGTCGAAAATCTTCTCAGCTTCGGCAGTTTCTCCGCCACGAATGCCCGCACGCCGACATTCTGCAGCCCTACCGAATTCATCATTCCGGCCTGGGCTTCCCAGAGCCGTGGCGCGGGATTTCCCCGGATCGGTTCGCGCGAAAGACCTTTCACCACGATCCCGCCCAGTGCGTTTAAATCCAAAAGTTTGTCAAATTCAATGCCGTACCCGAACGTTCCCGAGGCTGTTAAGACAGGGTTCAGGAACTTGATTCCGCAGACAGTGGTGGGCAGTACGGACGAATGGAAACTCATTCCCGGCAAAAGGTTAGCAGCGCGGTCGGGGTGATACACTCTGAAATTCGGCGAGCTATATAAGGTGACATGAAATGAATTCAGGAAACCTGCAACTAAAAGACTGGCGGCAAAGCCGGGGAATTAGCCTCGAATCCATTGCCGCGGCCACGAAATTGAGTGTCCGCCAGCTCCGCGCCATCGAAACCGGGGAATTTCGAGAACTTCCCGGCGGAATTTATAACACGAACTACATCCGTCAGTACGCGCGCGCCATTGAATTCGACGAAACCCGGCTCCTCGCGCACTATCACGAGTCCTGCCGCGCCGGTGCTCCGCGCCCGGCCGGTGCGCAGGAAAAATCGCCCGATCGCTCGCGCAAACACCCGGTCCTGCAAAGCTAGACTCTTCAGAACCCGCCCGCCTACGATTTCTTCGAACTCGTCCCGGTCGTTTTCGCGCTGGACGCCGAGCCCTTCAGCATCTTGTCCAGTTCCGCCCGGATGTTCACTTCCTGATTCCCCAGAAACTTTTCGTCGCCGATATACTCCGACCGGATCGTGCCCGTTTTATCGATGAAGATCAGAATCGGCACGAAATAAGGTTCGTCCTTCGTCAGTCCGACAAAGCTCCGGACAGCCGCCTCCGTCGAGAATCCGCAGGGAAACGTCACCCCGAACATCTTGTTGAACTGCGCCACCCGGAAAGCCGCGCCCTGATCGAACGTCGCGCCCAGAACTTGTACGCCCTTGCTCTCGTATTCCTTCTGTACGCCGGAGAGAATGCCGGCGGTCTTCTGACAATGCGGACACGTCGTGAACATCAGCGCGAGCACTACAGTCTTACCTTTGTAGGAGCTCAGCAGTTGCTGTTTCCCCTCGGGCGACTGAATCACGAATTCAGGAGCCTTGCGGGGCACCGGCGCCGAGAAAGCGGCAACGCCGGTCAGGCCGGCAATCAGACAGGCAGCGAGGAAAGGGACGAGTACTTTGCGCATTCCACTGCCTATTCTACGCGAACTGCATCAGGCCGGACAGCACCGTCCCGCAAACGGACACTCTCGCGCGAACCCCGGAGCCGAAATGCCTGAAAAAAGTGGTTTTTCGCAAGGCCTCCGAAATGCCATTTCTCCTGGCATGAAAATCCCGTTCCTGATTTTCCTCGTCTCGGGTTTCGCCACGTTGCAGCTCGAACCGCTCGCCAGCCGGGGACTCGAACTCGCGTCCCGCTACGCCGCCCGGCAAAAGCAGGCGAACACCCGTGCCGGCGCCCTGCTCAACTCCGGTGACCGCCAGATTCTCTGTCTGAAAGAGCAGCTGGCGGACGTCCAGCTCGATCTGATGAAAGTTCTCGAAACCGACCACGCCGATACAGCGCGCCTGGAATCGCGCGAAGCCGGGCTGAAATATGCGTTACGCGCGGAACAACTCAGGCAGGACGAGAATGCTCAGTGTCTGAAGCAGCAGCAACGGGCTCATCTGCCGCATCCCGTAACGCTCTCGCGTTGCGTGCTCGCGACAAAAACGCCCCGGTCGTAACCGCAATCGCCAGCGCCAGCATCACCCCGTCCCGCACCAGCGTCTTTGGCCCCAGCGCCTCGCCCGACCCGAAACACCCGCAATCCACCTGCAGCCCCATCGCGAAAGAACGCACCAGCACGGAAAAGAACGTGCCCAGCATCAGCGTGGCCAGCAGCGCGAACCAGCGCAGCCAAACGCCCGACAGA
This sequence comes from uncultured Acidobacteriia bacterium, assembly GCA_903851195.1. Classification (GTDB taxonomy): domain Bacteria; phylum Acidobacteriota; class Terriglobia; order Bryobacterales; family Bryobacteraceae; genus BOG-234. The sequence continues at coordinate 59,954 of CAINNJ010000008.1, read as the reverse complement.
ATCGCCAGTCCCAGCGCCAGTTCCACCCACGGCAACGTCTTCGCCACCGGTTCCAGCATCGCGTCCGGCAGGATCCTGAACCCGTTCAGCGATACCGCGAACTGCAGCCACGGCTCCCGCAGTTTGAAATAGCCGGCCGCGATAAATATTCCGGCCAGCAGGATGCGGCCCGCGAGCAGCAGACCGCCCCGCGTTTTCGACGACAATGTCATTACCCTTTCGCCAGCATCTGATCCAGATAGCTCTTCAGAATGTTGAACGGCACAAAGCCGTCGATCTTCGTCCGCTTGCCCTTATTCACAATCACCAGCGTGGGCGTCTGATTCAACCCGTCCGCCGCCGCAATCTTCTCATCCGCCGTGGAGGAATCTTCCAGATGGGAATCGCTCTTCACCATTTCCCGCACTTTGGCCATGTCGGAGGGCGACAAAACCTTCGCTACCGCGGCATCGACATTCCCGTTTGCCGACCACTCCTGCTGCTTCTCGAACAACTGCCCCGCCACCAACTTGTACTGCTCCGGACCCAGTTGCCCCGCCGCATTCGCGAACCGCGTCGCCAGCTTCGAAAACTGGTGCTGCGGCAGTCGGTAATCCCGGTGCATCAGCTGGATCTTGCCCGTCGCCACATACTCCTTTTCCAGCTGCGGCAGCACCTGCATGTAGAAGTTCCGGCAGGACGGGCACTCGTAGTCCGTAAACAGTTCGACGGTCAACGGCGCCGCGGGTGAGCCGGAGAGCTTGAAATTCCGGATCGGCATCGTCATGGGAGCCGCTTTGTGCTCCGGGGTCGACTTCTTGTGGGACGCGGCCGGCGGCGGCGTCTGGGCCTGCGCGCTCTGACCGAAGACGGCGCCGGCGAGCAACAGGGAGGGGATCGTGAACAGGTGTGAGCGCATCGCTTCTATTATGAAGGAATGACGGACGCCGCGCTGCTCGACCACATTTCGAAACAGCCGCGGGGCCGCACCAGCCTCAAACAGCTCTATAAGGATTTCCGCCTGCGTGGCGATGATCGCGACACCCTCGACGCGGCCATGGACCGCCTCGCCGCCCGAGGGGAGATCGTCGAACTCAACGCAGGCCACTACGTCGCCACCGCGGGCAACCGCGAATACGTCTCCGGCCGCGTCAGCGTCCATCGGGACGGCTTCGGTTTTCTCATTCCGGACCGTCCGGTCCCGGGCATCAGCGGCGACGTTTACCTGAACAAAGAAACCATCCGCGGCGTCATGAACGGCGACCGCGCCATGGTGCGGATTACACACGCCGGTCCCGCCGGCCGCATGGAAGGCGAAATCCGCAAAGTCCTCCGTCGCGCCCACCCCTCCGTCGTCGGCGAGTTCCGCATCACCCGCCGCGGCATGTGGGTTGTCCCCCACGACGAACGCTTACAGGAGTGGATCGAAATCCCCCAGGATCTGGCCATCCCCGGCCCTGTCGAACATCCCGACCGGATCGGCCCGAAGCCCATTGAAATTTCCGATCCCGGCGACCTCGACGGCATGATCGTCAACGCCGAACTGCTCGACTACGGTGACGACGACAATCACCCCGTCGGACGCGTGATCGAAGTTCTCGGCGCGCCCGGCGATTTCGGTATCGATGTCGAAATCGTCATACGCAAACACCACCTTCCGAATCGCTTCCCGCCCGAAGTCTTCGAACAGGCGCAGTCCGTTCCCGAGATCATCGCGACCTGGGAAATGAAAGACCGCCGCGACTTCCGCGACCTGCCCATCGTCACCATCGACGGCGAAACCGCCCGCGATTTCGACGACGCCGTGCTGGTGGACAAACTCCCCAACGGCCACTTCGCCCTCCAGGTCCACATTGCCGATGTCAGCCACTACGTCAAGCCCGGCAGCCCGATCGACGTGGAAGCCCGCTTGCGCGGCACCAGCGTCTACTTCCCGGACCGCGCCGTGCCCATGCTGCCCTTCGAACTCTCGACCAACATCTGTTCGTTGGTGCCCCATGCCGATCGCCTGGTCATGTCCGCCCTCATCGAACTGGATCGCCAGGGCGAGCCCGTCTCCTTCGAGTTCTGCCGCGGCGTCATCCGCAGCGCGGAGCGCATGACCTACACAAGCGTTCACCTGCTGCTCGAAGGCGACCCCGGCATGCGCGAGCGTTATGCGCCCCTCGTGGAGCGGTTCGAAACCATGCGCGATCTCGCTAACATCCTGACGCGCAAACGCTACAAACGCGGCTCCATCGATTTCGATCTTCCCGAAGCCCTCATCGAATTCGACCAGTCCGGCGAGATGACCGGTATCCGCCGCAGCCCCCGCAACATCGCCCACCGCATCATCGAGGAATTCATGCTGACCGCCAACGAAGCGGTCGCGGCTCACCTCGAAGCCACCTGTCTGCCGTCCCTCTACCGCACGCACGACCAGCCGGATCCCAAGCGAGTCATGGAATTCGAAGAGGTCGCCGCCCAGTTCGGGTACTCGCTCGGCATCGGCGCTATCCCCGTCTCAAAGCACCGCTACAAAGAGCGCAAGGCCGAAGGTCGCGTGGTCTACAAGGACATCGTGCTGCCCGGCGCCACACCGATTTCGTCGAAATCGTACCAGCACCTGGTGGAGAAGATCGAAGGCAAGCCCGAAGAGCGCATCCTGAGCTATCTCATGCTACGCAGCCTCAAACAGGCGCGTTACAGCGAGAAGAACACCGGCCACTTCGCGCTGGCGGCCAGTCATTACACCCACTTCACGTCTCCCATCCGCCGTTATCCCGACCTGGTCATCCACCGGTTGCTCGGCGCTTCGCTCGACCACGCCACTTATTCTTCCGAGCCCGAGCTGAAAATCGTCGCCGACGACTGCTCCCTCACCGAGCGCCGCGCCGCCGATGCCGAGCGCGAACTCATGGAGTGGAAGAAGGCGAAGTTCATGGAGAGCCGCGTTGGCGAAGAGTTCGACGGCCTCATCATCAGCACGGCCCGCTACGGCGCTTTCGTGGAACTGGCTGAACTCTTCGTGGAAGGCCTGGTGCCCATCGAAACCCTGCCGGGCGACCATTACACTTACCACGAGAACGTCCGCAAAATTATCGGCCAGCGCACCCGCCGGGAATTCTCCATCGGCGATCCGGTCCGCGTGCTGCTTGACAGCGTCGAGCCCCTGGAGCGCAAACTCCGCTTCTCATTGGTGGAACCGAAAGCGCGGCCGAAAAAGCGCAAAAAATATTAGGGCGGATCTTTACGAATACCGGCCGCGCCAGTCGTTGATCCGCACCTGCGCCAGTTCCGCGAACGCGTGCAAACCGGTGAACATGCCCACCTTACTGCCTTCCGCGTGGTTCCATCGAACGGGCACTTCGGAGATCCGGTACCCCAGCTTCTTCGCGATAAACAGCACTTCCACGTCGAAGCCGAACCTCTCCAGCAACTGCCGCGAGAAAACCTGCCGGGCCACGTCCTGCCGGAACAGCTTGAACCCGCACTGCGTATCGGCAATTGGCATTCCGGTCGAGACTCGCATGATCGCGTTAAACACCTTCCCCGCCGTCTCCCGGAATCCCGGCTGGTGCACGCCGATCAGCGTCCGGTCGAGCGCGCGCGACCCGATCGCCACCGGCGCCCGCTCCCGTCCCGCCGCCAGCCAGAGCGTCTCCAGTTCCTCGATGGGCGCCGAAAGATCCGCGTCCGTAAACAGACACCACTCCCCTTCCGCCTGCAGCATCCCGTGCCGCACCGAGTAGCCCTTCCCCTTGTTGCCCGGATTCCGCAGGACCCGGACGTTCGGATTCTGGCGCGCAATCGCGCTCGCCGTCTCGAACGTTCCGTCGCGCGAACCATCGTCCACAATCAGGATTTCATGGAAATCCCAGTCGGTCGCCGACAGGTAATTTTCAATCCGCCGCAGGGTTTCCGGCAGCCTGGCCTCTTCGTTGTAGGCGGGCACAATAATGGAGAGAGAGCGGTTCAAGAGGCTGATTTTTGGGGTGAACACTTATAATAACCAATTACCCCTCAAGGAGATCCGCGATTGTCGCAGGAAGACGAATTGTTTGAGCAGCGCGCCGCCAGGGTGCGGGAGATCGAAGCCCTCGGCTACCGGCCCTTCGGCCGCCGGTTCGACTACACCCATACCATCCCGGACATCCTCTCCGGCTACAACGAGAAGACGGCGGAGGAGTTGCTGACGGAAGACCAGCAGCCCGCCGTGCGCGTCCGCCTCGCCGGCCGCATCCAGACCGTGCGCCGCATGGGCAAAGCCGCCTTCCTGCACATCCGTCAAAACGGCGGCCGCCTGCAGCTCTATGTGAAGAAGGATGCCGTCCCCGAGCGCGATTACCAGCTCTTCGGCCTGCTCGATATCGGCGACATCATCGGCGCCGAAGGCTACCTGTTCCGCACCCGCACCGGCGAACTCAGCGTCCACGTCGAGAGCCTCGAATTCCTCTCGAAAACTCTGCTCGCCATGCCGGAGAAATTCCACGGTCTCGAAGACGTGGAAACCCGCTACCGCCAGCGCTATCTCGACCTGATCTCGAATCCGGAATCCCGCGACGTCTTCGTCACGCGCGCTAAAGTCATCTCGTCCATCCGCCGCCAGCTGGAAGCGAAGGGCTTCATCGAAGTGGAAACGCCCATGATGCAGCAGGTCTACGGCGGCGCCGCCGCCCGGCCCTTCGTCACGCATCACAACACTCTCGATATTCCGCTCTACCTGCGCATCGCGCCCGAACTCTACCTGAAGCGCCTCATCGTGGGCGGCCTCGAACGCGTCTACGAGATCAACCGCAACTTCCGCAACGAAGGCGTCTCCACCCGCCACAATCCGGAATTCACGATGGTCGAGTTCTACCAGGCCTACACCGACTATCGCGGCCTGATGGATTTCACCGAGGAACTGCTGCGGCAGGTGGCCATCGACGCGACCGGCGACGCCGTCGTCACTTTCGGCGAACTCCGCCTCGATTTCGGTAACATCCGTCGCCTCACCATGCGCGAAGCCGTCGTGGAATTCTGGGAGGGCGAAGGCCGCCCCACCCCGGAAAACGTGCGCGATCCCGCCTGGCTGCTGCAGGAAACCGGCAAGCCCACGCCTGGCGAAGGCCTTGCTCATCTTTTCGAGATTCACGCCGAAAAGAAACTCGTGCAGCCGACCATCATCTACCAGTTCCCCATCGAAGTCTCCCCGCTCGCCAACAACAGCCCGGACGACCCCGCCATGGTGGACCGCTTCGAAATCTTCGTCGCCGGCATGGAAATCGGCAACGCCTACACCGAGCTCAACAACCCGATCGAGCAGCGCCGCCGCTTCGACGGTCAGCTGCAGATGCGCGATCGCGGCGACGACGAAGCGCACCAGATGGACGAAGACTACCTGCGCGCCATGTCCTACGGCATGCCGCCCACGGGTGGCGAAGGCCTCGGCATCGATCGCCTGGTCATGCTGATGACGAACTCGCCCTCCATCCGCGACGTCATTCTCTTCCCGCTGCTCCGGCCCGAAGGCGAGATCGGCATTGCCGACCGCCTGCGCCGCCTGGACCCTTAAATATGTCCGGTCCACTCTGATGACCCGCTTTGAACTCTTCGTCGCCGGCCGCTACCTCCGCGCCCGCCGCAAGGAGAAAGTGATCTCCGTCATCACCGTGATCTCCGTCGCCGGAGTCGCCGCGGGCGTCATGGCTCTCATCATTTCTCTCGCCGTGAACAATGGCTTTCGCGACACCCTGCAGCGCAATCTGCTGGGCGCCACCGCGCATGTCAACGTGCTCCGGCTCGACCCGGGGCAGGGCATCGCGGACTGGCGCGATCTCACCACCCGCTTCAAACGCATCCCGCACGTTCTCGCCGTCGCCCCGGTGCTTTACGACCCTGTGATCATGAAAGGCGCACAGGGCTACAAGGGCGTCGTCCTGAAAGGCATCGACGTGCGCAGCGAGATTTCCACCAGCGACATGCTGAAGCACCTCAAAGCCGGTTCTCTCGACCGTCTCACCGACGATGACGGCGGCCTTCCCGGCATCATCCTCGGCGCCAAACTTGCAGAGGATTCCGGCCTCGCCGTCAACCGCGTTGCCACCCTCATCAGCCCCGAGGGCACGCTTACCCCCTTCGGCCCCGAGCCCAAATCGCAGCGCTTCCGCGTCGTCGGCATCTTTGAATCCGGCTTCGGCGAAATCGACCAGGCCTGGGCCTACGCCCCCGTGCATTCCGTGCAGAAACTTCTCAGCCTCGGCGACGTGGTCAACTCCATTGAGATCCGGCTTGACGACCTCAACCTCGCGCCCGAAATCGGCGCCGAAGCCGTCCGCCTCGCCGGCAACCGCTACACCTCCACCAACTGGCAGGAGCAGAACAAAGAACTCCTGCACGCTCTCAAGATGGAGCGAGTCGTCACCTTTATCACCATCGGACTGATTGAACTCGTCGGCGCCCTCAACATCCTCATCACGCTCACCATGATCGTGCTGACGAAATACAAAGACATCGCGGTGCTCATGTCCATGGGCGCCCGCCGCGGCCAGATCCGCCGGATCTTTGTCGTGCAGGGCGCTCTCATCGGCGCGGTCGGCACCGCCATTGGCCTCACCTTTGGCTATCTGATCTGCTACTTCGCGGATACGTACCGGCTGGTCCCTCTGGATGAGGCCGTCTACGCTCTCAGTTTCGTCCCGTTCGAACCGAGGCCCATCGATGGCGTGTGGATCGCTCTCGCCGCCATGACGGTCAGCCTGCTCGCCACCCTCTACCCCGCGCGCAACGCTACCCGGATCACGCCGGTCGAAGTTCTACGATACGAATAAGCCCTCCATGCCCCCCGCCACGAAAGTACCCCGGCCGAAAACCAAAGCCGCCCGTCAGGCGCGCGTCGACGCCATCCTGAAACTGCTGGACGAAATGTACCCCGGCGTCACCTGCGCGCTGCACCACAACAGCCCCTGGGAACTGCTCGTCGCCACCATCCTCTCCGCCCAGTGCACCGACAAGCGCGTCAACGAAGTCACACCCGGCCTCTTCGCCAAGTACCCCACCATTCAGGATTTCGCCGCCGTCCGTCCGGAAGCCCTGGCCGAAGACATCCGCTCCACCGGTTTCTTCAACAACAAGGCGAAGTCCGTGGTCGGCGCCGCCAACAAGATTCTGCATGAGTTCGGCGGCGAAATCCCCCGCACCATCGAAGAACTGACCACGGTGCCCGGCGCGGCCCGCAAGACCGCCAATGTCGTCCTCGGCACCTCGTTCGGCATCGCTTCGGGAGTCGTCGTCGACACCCATGTTCTGCGCATCGCCGGGCGCCTCGATCTCACCCAAAACACCGATCCCGTTCACATCGAACAGGATCTGATGAAGATCATCCCGCAGGATCGCTGGATCCTCTTCTCGCACCAGCTGATCCACCACGGCCGCTCGCTCTGCGTCGCCCGGAAACCCAAATGCGCGGAATGCAAACTGAATCCGCTCTGCTACGCACCGGATAAAAACTACGCGCCGGACAAGACCGCGTGAGATCGCTCGGCCCCCTGGCCGTCATGCTGATCCTCAGCGGCGCGCTCATCGGTTTCACCGTATCGCTCTTCGTCCCCCACCGTTACGCCGCCACCGCGGAAATCGCCTTTCTCAGCGCTCCCGGCGTCACCCATGAATCCTATGCCGCGGACGCGCGCAAACTCTACGAAAGCTCGCTCGAAGTCACCCTGCTTCCCCAGTCCCTCGAACTGATGATCCGCCGCAGCCCGGCGTTCAAAGAGCGTCTCTACATCCAGTCTTTCTCTGAAGTCCTCGAAGACGTTCGCAAAAACCTCTCCGTCAGCACCATCTCCGTCTCCGGCGGACTGAGCGGCGCGAAAATCGAGTTCGATGACGACGATTCCGACACCGCGCTCGACCTGGTCCGCGAAGTGGTCAGTCAGATGGGCGACAACGCTGCCGCCGTCGCCGGCGCAAAAAAAGCGTCCGATGTTCTGCTGATCGTAAAGACGCCGCGCACCGACCTGATCGGCATGACGCCGTCTCTGCTGACCGGCGCCGGGCTCGCAGCCGGCCTGGCCCTCGCCTCGCTGCTCTGGTTGCTCGCGCCGCGATCCGTCCGTTCAGCAGCCTGACCGGCCGGACTTAATTCGGTTTCCCGTTCTCGCCGGCGTCGGACTCCAGAATGCGGCTCACAATCTCCTCCGCGTAGTGGTCCGCCACAACCGCGCTGGTTCCCATTTCGAGCGCGATCCGCTTCCCCAGTTCCGTCGTCGGCTCATCCTCCGGCTGATCGTGCCAAAGCCGCGTCCGCTCCCGCGCCACTGCCGCAGCCACCCGCTCCGCCGTCAAACCATCTTCCGCCAGCACATCGCGCAGTTCGGGATAGCAGACATCCAGAATCGCCTCGCGCGTCGCCTCGCTGAACTCGTTGAGCTCGATCTCACCCTCGTCCGTCAGCCGGAAATCGGCCATGAAAAACTCCATCGGAGACAACTGACTCACGTGCGCCCCGGCCCACTCGTCCAAGGCTATGATCGCCGCCTTTCGGGTGGGCGCCGTCACCACAGAAAAATCGCCGTTTGGCCACCGGCACACATAGAACTCCGACTCCAGTTCGTCCGGCCGGTCTTCCTGCCAGCAGGCCATCTCCACCAGTTCCACGCTGCCATCGCCAAAAGCCGGATTCTCATGCAGCAGATCGATCAGAGCCTCTTCGCCCAGTTCCTCATCGGCCTCAACCGTCAGTTCCACCCGGTAGGTTTTCCTCATCGCGCGCCCCGGGCCGACTTTCGAACGGCACTTTTCTTCGCGCCGGTCTTCCTCCAAAGGATCCGGTTCACCTGCTCCGCCGAAAAGGCTTCCGGATCGAATGGCCCGCGCCAGGCGAGCAAATCCTCGTGCTCTTCATGCGCCGGATCGCGAAGAGCCTCCCGATAATTCTCATAGCCGGGAACCCCGCCGACATCCTCCGGCGGCGCCGCCCGCTCACCGGCCAGACAGACCGGATACTTCCCCTCCGGCTCGGGCATCACGATCGCCTCCAGCAGCACATCATGCTCCCACCCGTCCCCGAAATCGTAGAGGTAGCGGAACGATTCGCCCACTCGCAAACCCACCTCGGAAAGCCTGGTGCGACGCTCGTCGACCACGGTGTGACCGCTCATGGGGTCGTCCAGGTCCGGCACACCATAAGCCCGTTTCCCGATGGTGAACTCGTGCAGATGACAATCCTGCCACCCCAGGGCGATCTGCAATACCCGATGCAACTCTTCCAGCGTGACGTTTTCCCCGATCTGGATTCGCCGCCACACAGGCGGCATCACGTCGCGCAGCGTAACCCGGAACTGGTATACCGCGCCGTTCGTTCTCTCCACAACTCACCTCCCGACCAACATGCTACCTTCGGTCCATCACCCGGAGGAAAAAGCCGTGAACCAGATTGCCTTTCTCCTGATCTTTGCCGGATTCCTGGGAACTCTCTTTTTCCAGCGCTGGCTCCTCGATGCCCTGGTCGAAGCCATCGGCAATTTCCGGGGCGGCCCGCCGACGCCGAGGCATCCTTTGCCCGGCGACGACAGCCGGCTGCTTCGACGAAAACGGGTGCAGCCGAATCCCTTCCAAAATATCCCAAACAGGAAAGCCGGAGTCCGGTAGGCATCGCTCTGTCCTCTCCGGCCTGTTCTAAAACACGCAAATACCGCTGGCAAGGGAGGGCTCCGTGCCTGGGGAATGGCCGCATGCGTGCTGCCCCACAACTGTCAAACGAATGAGTTGTCGCATTCGTGAATCCCGGGCCGAAGACGGACGACGGCAGGCCGGGGATGACGAATAAACGGACGCGAAGCTGGTCGCAGGAGCGGAGCAGGGTTTTTGTCGTCTCCCCTGTTTGTGAGCCTAACGGAGACGCGAAATCGTCTGAATGGCAGCCCGGCGGTCTCAACGCAGCAGTTCCCCACGTGACGGTTTCGCGTCCGCATTACCTGTCCCGCGCTCTCCCGCCCCGTAAGCTGGAAGCAGCATGACCCGCCTCGTCTGGATCATGGCCGTCGCCTGCGGAGTCAGCGTCGCCAATATCTACTACAACCAGCCGCTGCTCGCTCAGATCGGCGTCACCTTCGCGCGCGACGCCGCTTACCTGCCCATGTACACGCAGTTGGGCGTCGCTATCGGGATGTTCCTCTTCGTCCCTCTGGGCGACATCCTCGAACGCCGCCGCCTCATTGTCACCGCCTGCCTGGCCACCGCCGCCACCGCAACCCTGATCGCCCTCGCGCCCAGCCTTCCCCTTCTCGCCCTGGCCAGCGCGCTCATCGGAATCACCTCGGTTGTCCCGCACCTCGTCCTTCCCTTCGCCGCCCAGATCTCCGCCCCCGAAATCCGCGGCCGCGTTGTCGGCACCATCCTTGGCGGCCTGCTCATCGGCATCCTGCTCGCCCGCACCGCCAGCGGTCTGATCGGAGCCGCCTTCGGCTGGCGCGCCGTGTACTGGATGGCCGCCGCACTGATGGCCTCCCTCGGCGCCGTGCTCTCCCGCCAACTCCCGCGCAGCGCGCCCACCATCGCCCTCCGCTACCCCGACCTGCTGCGTTCCATCCTCGCTCTCATCCGCCAGCAACCCCTGCTGCGGGAAGCCGCCCTCATCGGCGGTCTGCTCTTCGGCTCCTTCAGCGTCTTCTGGGCCACCCTGATCTTCCGGCTCGCTGCGCCCCCGTTCCACTACGGCGCGCGCACGGCCGGACTCTTCGGCCTCATCGGAGCCGCCGGAGCCCTTGTCGCTCCGGCCGCCGGCCGCATCACGGACCGCAAATCCCCGCGTTACACCATCGGCATCGCCATCTGCGTGACGATCCTCTCGTACCTCTGTTTCTGGCTCTTCGGAAACTCGTTCGCCGGACTGATTGCCGGCGTCGTCCTTCTCGACGCGGGCGTCCAGGCTGGCCACGTCGCCAACCAGACGCGCATCTACGGCCTGATCCCCGAAGCGCGAGGACGCCTGAACACGGTCTATATGGTCACGTACTTCGCCGGCGGCGCACTCGGCTCGGCTCTGGGCGCCTGGGGCTGGTCCGCCGCCCGCTGGACGGGCGTCTGTATCGCCGGACTCTGCCTCTCCGCCGCCGCTCTGGCTGTCCACCGCCCCCTATCGCGGCGTCAGTTTCAATAATTTGCTTGTGAGCGGCGTGTTGGGCGACATCGACGCCGTGCCGCTGTCCGTCAGCACATAAACCGCGCCGTCCGGACCCATACGGACTTCCCGGATCCGCGCTCCCAACTCCGTCAGCAGAGGCTCTTCCGCCACCACCTTATCTTTCGAAATCCGCAGCCGCACCAGCATCCGCGCGCGCAGCCCGCCCACGAACGCGCTGCCCTTCCACTCCGGAAACAGGTTCCCCGTATAGAACGCCAGCCCCGACGGCGCAATCACCGGATCCCAGTAATATACCGGTTCCTCCATCCCCTCCTGATGCGTAATGCCCGCTCCGATGGCCGTGCCCGGGTAGTCGATGCCATGCACAATCACCGGCCACCCGTAGTTCCTGCCGCGCTCAATGATGTTCAGTTCATCGCCGCCCCGCGGCCCGTGCTCGTTCTCCCACAACCGCCCCGTCGCCGGATCGAACGCCAGCCCTTCCGGATTTCGCACCCCATAAGCCCAGATCTCCGGCAGCACGCCGGGTTTCCCCAGGAACGGATTATTCGGCGCGGGCGCGCCCTCCGCCGTAATGTGCAGGATCTTACCCAGATGATTGTCCAGTTTCTGGGCGACATCCCAGGGCGGAGAATCCGAACGGTCCCCCGTCGACACAAACAGCGTCCCGTCCGGAGCGATGGCAATCCGCCCTCCCGTCTTCGCCCCCAGCCGTTTCGAAGGCATTGCAGGCTGCGCGCGGAACAGCACTTTCACCTGGCTCAGCGCGGCTTTGTCGACATCCAGCACCGCCCGTGCGACACAGGTATTGCTGTCCGTCCCGTCGCGATACTCAAAGAACGTGAAGAAGATCCGCCGGTTCGCCGCAAAATGCGGATCCGGCGCCACATCCAGCATCCCGATCCCCTTCGCCCCCGGCAGCGCCAGCCCCTCGGTGCCTGTCACACCTTTCGACAGCGCACCGTTACTGTCCAGAATCCGGATACTCCCCGGCAGCCGCTCCGTCACCAGTAGTTTCCCGCCCGGCAGAAACGCCACGCTCCACGGCGCGGGCAGACCGTCGATCAGCGTGGTTACCTTGTAAGGTGCGGTCCCGTGATAAGGCGCGCGCGTCTGCTCCGGGAACGCGGCCTGGTTGTCGGCCTTCTCGGCAGGACGCCGCTCGATCGGCCGCCCTTCCTCCCGCGCCGGCTCCGGCCCCGCGTCCGACGGATTTGGCGCCGGCCCGCCGAGTTCTCTCGCCCCCGCCGGCAGCCTGTTCACCGACAGAACATAAGCCACGACTTCGGCATTCTTTTCCCGGCTCAGACTCCCGGGCCTATCCGCCGGCATCGTGACACGGACATTCTCCAGCAGCGCGTCAACCGGCTTGGCGCGCCAGTGAGCGAGGAAGGTCTCTCCCGTCAGAGCCGGCGTCTCATGCCCTCCCGTCAACGTTGCGCCGTGACAGTTCGCGCACTGCGCCGCATAAACGGATTTCCCGCGCTCCGCCTGCGAGGCGGTATAAACGCCGTCCTGAACCGTGCGAGGCGACTGCGCCATCGCCGACACCGCAACCGCAAGCAGAAGAATGAGGACCATAATCCCCCTCATTCTATGCCGCGACGGCAACGATCAGCGAAAGCCCTGGATTGATGAGCAGCGGATAATCAGTAAATAATCCGCTGGCGCCCGCTCGAACTCCGAGATACGGATTGCATTCCTGCGAAGCATCTCCTCCACCACTCGGAACGGGAAATCACAACGCTCCAGATGAATGAGTTTCGGCTTTGGACCCTTTCGCTCGGCCAGATGGACGAAGTCCGCGTCCGCGCTGACCAACGTGCAGCCGTTTTCTCGCGCATTCCCAAATCTGCTGATCGGGCGCCTGGCTCAGACCGACATCCCGTACGTGAATGATTCCAGGAAACAACGTCCCGAGTCGAGCCGTCAATCGCGATGACAGGTTCTCGTCGAGCAACAGGCTCAAACCGGATTAGTCCGCCGTCCCGCATCCGCAGCAAATCGGTAAACAGCCGGGAAATCAGCCCGCTCCAGATCCGGGTGTTCATCCAGAATCTGGTCCTCGGTCATGCCGCAGCCCAGCCATCCGAGAACGTCCCAAACCGTGATTCGAAGGCCCCGCACGCACGGATTGCCGCCGCGCTTTCCCGTCTCGATCGCGATCCTGCCAGCGTCTGTCACCTGCATACGATCCTCTGCTACCCGACAGTATCCCACCAGTTCGCGATCTCCGCATAGCTCCCCATCCGGCCAACATTGATCGTGGCGCTCACCGCTCTCCTGCCCAAGACCATCCTCGCCCGACAGCCCGTCCACGCCCCGGTTGTCACCCGCGAGCCCCACGCAAACGGCGTCGATGTCATTTATCGAGAGGTATAGCCGGCTCAAGTTCCCTGATCAATTCCGGCAGTGCCACCGTCAGCGTAAGCCAGAGAACGCTGAGATCGACATCCGCGTACGCGTGTATCAATCGGTTCCGCATCGCAACGATTTTTGGCCACGATATATTGGGCAGTGTCTTTTTGGTTTCTTCAGAAACCCGGCTCGCGGCCTCACCGATAATCTCGATCTCTTTCACCACCGCCAGCAGGAACATGCGGTTCGTTCGGAGATCGTTGGCCGTGCGGCCGGTAAGAAAACTCATCGCTTCCCTTGCGGCATCCAGCATGTGCCGCAGCCGGATCTGATCCTCAACGCTCATACTGAACGGCCGCGGAGGCCACCACCTGATCCCGGAAATACCGGCTTAAATCCCCCGCCGTTCGCAGGTCCACCTTGCGACCAAGCATCTCGGACAGTTCCAACTCCATTCCCGCTATATCGAAAAGCGTGGGAATACGAGCCGGATCAAATTCCACAAGGATATCCACATCGCTCTCCGGCCGAAATCGCGTGGTCAATATCGATCCGAAAAGCGAAAGTTTCCGAATCCCGTTCCGCTCGCAGAACCCGGCCAATTGCTCCGCACCAAGCGCATTCCGGATCATTGAAGTCGCTTCGGTCGTCATCGCCTGCTCGCTGTCTCAGCGTAACAAAACGAGAGGAATCGAATCGCCATCCTCCCCATCTACAATCAAAACCATGCCCCGCTTCATCCCCGGATTCCTCCTCCTCACCGTCCTCCTCCCCCAAACGCTGCCCGGCCGGCAACCCGTCCACGCCCGCCACGCCATGGTGGTCACCCGCGAACCCCATGCTACGGACGCGGGTCTCGCCACTCTCCAGTCCGGCGGCAACGCCATCGACGCCGCCGTCGCCGTCGCCTTCGCGCTCGCCGTCACCCACCCTTCCGCCGGCAACCTCGGCGGCGGCGGCTTCATGCTCATCCGCCTCGCCTCCGGAGCCTCCACCTTCATCGACTTCCGAGAACGCGCCCCCGGTTCCGCCTCCCGCGACATGTACCTCGATCCCGCCACCGGCAAGCCCACCCAGGACTCCCTCGTCGGCTACCGCGCCTCCGGCGTTCCCGGCACGGTCCGCGGCATGGAATACGCCCACGCCAAATACGGCAAAAAGCCGTGGAAATCCCTGCTCAATCCCGCCATCAAACTCGCCGCGGACGGCTTCCCGCTCTCTTACGGGCTCTCCCAAAACCTTCGCAGCGCCAACACCAGCGCCCGCCTCGCCCGCTTTCCCGAAACCAAACGCATTTTCCTGAAAAACGGCGCCTTTTACGATTTCAACGAAACCTTTAAACAGCCCGACCTCGCCCGCACCCTGAAGCGCATCCGCGACTACGGCGCCAAAGACTTCTATGAGGGCCGCATCGCCCACCTGCTCGCCGCCGACATGGCCGCCCACCACGGCGAAATCACCCTGGAAGATCTTCGCGCCTACAAAGCCATCGAACGCAAGACTATCGAAGGTTCCTATAAGGGCTACGGCATCGTCACCGCGCCTCCGCCCAGTTCCGGCGGCGTTGGCCTGCTGCAGATGTTCGGCATGCTCGAATCCACCGGCTATGAAAAATCCGGCGCCGGGTCCGCCCTCTCGCTCCACTACGAGGCCGAAGCCATGCGCCGCTACTTCGCCGATCGCGCCGAATACTTGGGCGATCCCGATTTCGTCAAAGTCCCCGTCTCTGGCCTCCTGAACCCCCAGTACATCGCCTCCCGCCGCGCCACCATCGACCCCGCCAAAGCCACCCCCAGCAGTCAGATCCGCGCCGGCGCGCTCACCGCCTACGAAAGCACCGAAACCACCCACTTTTCCATCGTGGACGCCGCGGGAAACGCCGTCTCCGTCACCTACACCCTCAACGGCGGCTTCGGCTCCGGCGTCACCGCCACCGGCCTTGGCTTCCTTCTCAACAATGAAATGGACGATTTCTCCTCCGCCCCCGGCCACCCCAACCTTTTCGGCCTCCTGCAGGGCGAAGCGGACGCCATCGCCCCTCACAAAACGCCGCTCTCCGCCATGACCCCGACCATCGTCACGAAGGACGGCAAACTCTACATGGTCGTCGGCTCGCCCGGCGGACCCACCATCATCACCGCCGTCATGCAGGTCATCCTGAACGTCCTCGACTTCCACATGAACATGCAGCAGGCCGTCGATCAGTCCCGCATCCACCACCAGTGGATGCCCGACAGCCTCTCCGTCGAAAACACCGTCTCGCCCGATACCATTGAGTTACTGAAACAGCGCGGCCACACCATCCGCCTTACCAATGCCATGGGCGAGGTTGCCGCCATACGCCTTGACGGACAATGGATCGAGGGCGCTTCCGACGGCCGTGTCGAAGGCAACGCGAAGGGGTACTAACCGAACATGCAAAGAATGATCTCGACCCACCTGATCGTCAACCATCGGCTGACCGTCGCGTGGCTCGCGAAAGCAGAACAGGCGGGCCTTTCGGCCGTCGAAATTTTCTGCGCTCCCCAGCATCTGGATTACCGGAACAAGTCCCAGGTCGCCGAACTTGGCCACTTTTTCCGCGATTCGCAGCTTAAACTTCACTCCCTGCACGCCCCGATGTACACCGACGACATCTGGGGCCGTACCGGACCGCACACCCACATCAACATCACCGAACAATCCAAGGCCCTCCGCATCCAGTGGGTCGACGAGATCAAACGCGCCATCGAACTCGCCGAGGTCATCCCGTTCCGCTACCTCATTCAACACCTCGGTGTCGGCGAACAGGAGTACTCGGAATTCGCCGTCGAAGCCGGTTTTCGGTCCCTTGAGGAACTGAGCGTCTTCGCTCGCGGGATGGGCGTCGAAATCCTGCTGGAAAACACGCCGAACGGTCTCTCTTCCGCCGAACGCCTTGAACTCTTCAACCGCCTCACGCATCTCAATCTCAACTACGTTTTCGATACCGGACACGCCCACCTGGGCGCCGGCATCGAACACGAGTTCGAAATCATGCAGAACCGCATCCGTTCGCTCCACGTCCACGACAACGACGGCAAGGCCGATTCGCACCTTTTCCCCACCATCGCGGAAGCCGGCACCATCGACTGGACCAAGACCATGCAACTGCTGCGTGCCCGTTCCGCTCAGTACCCCCTGCTTCTCGAACTCCGCGAGGTCGCCGATATGCAGCACCCGCTTACCGAAGTAACCCGTGTCTTCGATACCCTCGAGGCACTGAAATAAACCGCCATGAACAACCGAATCACTATCGCCGAAGCCGCTCGGCACGTTGACCAGACTGTCGAGATCCCCGGCTGGCTCTACAATCTTCGAAAATCCGGGAAAATCGTGTTCCCCATCCTCCGCGACGGCACCGGCCTGATGCAGTGCGTCGCCATGAAGAACAATCTCCCCGAGGAGGTCTTCGAAGCCCTGAAGCACCTCACCCAGGAGTCTTCGCTCATCGTGCGCGGCAAACTGCGCGCCGAAAGCCGCGCCCCGGGCGGCTATGAGATGGATGTCGAAAGCGTCGAGATCCTGCAGAAGGTCTCCGAAGCCGATCCCTACCCGATCACCCCGAAAGATCACGGCGTCGAGTTCCTGATGGATCATCGCCACCTCTGGCTGCGCTCCCAGCGCCAGCACGCCATCATCCGCGTGCGCCACGAAATCATCAAAGCGGTCCGCGATTATTTCGACAACCACGGCTTCACTCTCGTCGACACGCCCATCTTCACCCCCGCCGCCTGCGAAGGCACCACCACGCTTTTTGAAGTCAATTATTTCGACGACGAAAAAGCCTACCTGACCCAGTCGGGCCAGCTTTACAACGAGGCCAACGCCATGGCCTTCGGCAAGGTCTACTGTTTCGGCCCCACCTTCCGCGCCGAAAAATCCAAAACCCGCCGCCATCTCACCGAGTTCTGGATGGTCGAGCCCGAAATGGCTTTCGCCGATCTCGAAGAGATCAAGCGCGTCGCCGAAGAGTTCGTCGTCTATGTCGTCGGCCGCGTCCTCGACAAACGCCGCGAAGAACTCAAAGTACTCGAACGCGACACCTCCAAACTCGAACTCGTGCAGTCCCCCTTCGTCCGCATGAGTTATGACGACGCCGTCAAAAACCTGCAGGAACGAGGCTCCGAAATCCAGTGGGGCGGCGACTTCGGCGGCGGGGACGAAACCATCCTGACCCAGCAGTTCGACCGGCCCATGCTGGTCGATCGTTTCCCCTCCGAGATCAAAGCGTTCTACATGGCCCCCGATCCCGACCGCCCCGAAGTCGCTCTCGGCGTCGATGTCCTCGCGCCCGAAGGCTACGGCGAAATCATCGGAGGAGGCCAGCGCATTCACGATCCCGAACTGCTGCTCCGCCGGATCGAAGAGCACAAGCTCCCCAAAGAAGCCTTTGACTGGTATATCGATCTCCGCAAATACGGCACCGTCCCGCACGGCGGCTTCGGCATGGGCATCGAACGCGCGGTCGCCTGGATCTGCGGTCTGGAGCACATCCGCGAAACCATCGCCTTCCCGCGCATGCTCTACCGCCTCCGCCCCTAAAGCCGGAAGCATGAAACACGAACGGATCGCTATAGTCGGAGCCCCGCTCGACCTCGGCCAGGGCCGTCGCGGCGTGGACATGGGCCCTTCGGCCGTCCGCGTCGCCGGCCTGGGCGACCGCCTCAGATCCCTCGGCTACCGCGTTCACGATCGCGGCAACATTCCGGTCGCCCAGGCCGAAGCTCTGGCTAACCCCGGCCCGAGTGAAGCCCGCTTCCTGAATGAAATCGCCAAGGCCTGCCTCGATCTCGCGAACCTGGTTGACGAATCCCTCGCTCATCGCGAACTCCCGGTCGTGCTCGGCGGCGATCACTCCATCGCCGCCGGCACCGTCTCCGGCGTCTCGAATTTCTACCGCCGGCAAAACAAAAAAATCGGCCTTCTCTGGATTGACGCCCACGCCGACATGAACACCCCCGGCACCTCGCCCAGCGGCAACGTTCACGGCATGCCTCTCGCCTGCTGCGCCGGAGTCGGTCCCGAGGCCCTGGTCAACCTCTTCGGTTACGCGCCGAAAGTGGACCCCCGCAACATCGTCCTTGTCGGCATCCGCGATGTCGATCAGCTCGAACGCGACCACGTCCGCGGCATCGGCGTCCGCGCCTTCACCATGCGCGATCTCGACGAACGCGGCATGCGCAGCGTCATGGATGAAGCCATGGCCATCGCTTCCGATGGCACCGCAGGCTTTCACCTTTCCCTCGACATGGACTTTGTCGATCCCGAGCACGCGCCCGGCGTCGGCACCCCCGTGCGCGGTGGCGCGACCTACCGCGAGGCCCACCTCGCCATGGAACTCATCTGCGATTCCGGCCGTATGCTCTCCATGGAAACCGTCGAAGTCAACCCCGTGCTCGATCACCTGAACCGCACCGCCGAACTCGCGGTCGAACTCATCCTCTCCGCGCTCGGAAAGAAGATACTCTGATATGAAAACCCGCGTCGCAGTTGTCTACGGAGGCCGCAGCGGCGAGCACGAAATCTCGCTCCGCTCCGCCGAATCCGTCATCGCCGCGCTCGATAAGGACCGCTATGAAGTGAAGCGTTACCTCATCGGCAAAGACGGCCGCTGGAACCCCGGCCCCATCCTCCCCGAGCCCGGCGCTCACCCGGAAATCGATGTCGTCTTTCCCGTGCTCCACGGCACCTTCGGCGAAGACGGCACCATGCAGGGTCTCTTCGAACTGGCCGATCTCCCCTACGTAGGCGCGAACGTCCTCGCTTCCGCCGTATCCATGGATAAAGACGTCATGAAGCGCATCTGTCGCGATGCAGGCCTTCCGGTCGTCGAATGCCTGGTTCTCAACCGCGAGGAGATGGACGCCGAAGCCGTCGCCCGTCAGTTGCCCTTCCCCCTGTTCGTGAAGCCCGCGAATCTCGGCTCATCCGTCGGCATTTCGAAGGCGCATGACATGTCCGAACTCACCGCCGCCCTCAAAACAGCCGCCGAGTTCGACCGCAAAGTCATCGTCGAGCGAGGCATTGAGGGCAGGGAATTCGAATGCGCCGTTCTGGGCAACGAAGATCCCGCCGCCTCCGTGCCCTGCGAGATCCTTCCTTCCCGCGAATTCTACGATTACGAAGACAAATATCTTCTGAATCAGGCGCGCATCGACTTACCGGCAAATCTCACTCCCGAAGAAACCGCCGAAATGCGGCGCCTCGCGGTGGCCTGTTACTTAGCGGTAGGTTGCGAAGGTATGGGCCGTGTGGACTTCCTGCGCGAAACATCGACCGGTAAGTTCTATATCAATGAGATCAATACGATTCCCGGCTTTACCTCCATTAGTATGTTTCCTAAGATGTGGGAGTACACGGGAATCCCTTATTCGCAGTTGATCGATCGCCTGATTGAGTTAGCCCTGGAACGTCACGCCCAAAAGACCGTAACTCGCTTTACAAGGTAGCGGGTGCGAATGTGGGGCAAATTGTAAATTTGCGCGCCGGTTGCCAACCGGCGCTGTCGGGGTTTCCAACCCCGCAGCCCCGGCATGTCCGCACACGATAAACTGGGATCTTACGTGAACGCCGTCGAGTTCGACCGCGTCTCGAAAAGCTACTCCATCTACGAGGCTCCGGGCGACCGCCTGAAGGAACTCGCCGTCTTCGGCAGCCGTTCCTTTCACCGCGACTTCCGGGCCTTAAACGATCTGAGCTTTTCCATACGGCGCGGCGAAGTGTTCTGCATTGTCGGAGAGAACGGATCGGGCAAAAGCACCGCCCTGCAACTCATCGCGGGCATCCTCCAGCCTACTTCCGGAGAGGTGCGCGTGAACGGCCGCGTGTCCGCTCTTCTCGAACTGGGCGCGGGCTTCAACCCTGAGTTCACCGGTCGCGAAAACGTCTTCCTGAACGGCGCCATCCTCGGACTCTCGAAGCGCGAGATCGAAGCCCGTTATCGCGACATCGAAGCCTTTGCCGAAATCGGTGACTTCATCGACCGGCCGGTGCGCACCTACTCCAGCGGTATGGTCGTCCGTCTCGCCTTCGCTGTAGCCATCCACGCAGAACCCGAAATCCTCCTCGTGGACGAAGCTCTTGCTGTGGGCGACACGTACTTCCGCCACCGCTGCATGCGCAAAGTGCACGAACTGCGGGCCCGCGGCGTGACCATCGTCTTCGTCTCGCATTCGAGTGCCGACGTCAAAGCCATCGGCGAGCGCGCTCTCTGGCTGCGCCACGGCCAGGCCGTCGCGCTGGGCGATATCGACGACGTGCTCGATCGGTACCTCGCCGCCATGACCGCGCCTTCCGCGGAGCCTTCCTCACCCCAGCCACCGCAAGGCGCATCGGCGAACCGTCTGATCCGCTCCATACCGAACGTCGACCAGCGTCACGGCGACGGACGCGCGGAATTCCTGGGCGTCGCCGTCCTGAACGAATACGAAGAGCCGCTTCATCTGATGATGCCCGATTCGAAGATCCTGGTCCGCCTCAGCCTGCAGGCCAGCAAACCTCTCGCCCGGCCCGATGTCGGCTTCGTCCTTCGCAATCATCTGGGCCTCGATTTCGCCGAAGTCTGCGCCGCCGGAGAGGGCCGTCCGCTCCCCCGCCTGCGGCCCGGCGAGATCGTCACCGTGGACTTCCTCGTCGAGATCCCCGAACTCTATCCCGGCTCTTTTTCATTCACGCCGTGGATCATCTCCGAAGGCTCGGTATGCGACTGGATCGATAATGCCGTCACGGTGCAGATGGGAAAAGGCGAAGGCTACGTCTATGGCTATGTGCAGTGGCCCGTCCGCGTCGAAATGAACGCAGTGAATGAGTCTCCGGAGCCTCGGCTTGTCTGAGTTCACGGGGGAGCGCGTCATTCCGGGTCTGGTGGATGACAACCTGTTCAACGAACATTTGGCCCGTTATCGCTTTGCGGCGCGTTTCAGCGAAGGCGCCCACGTGCTCGACGCGGGTTGCGGCTCCGGCTACGGCATCGCCGAGTTTAGCCAGGCTGCTTCCGTTACCGCCTTCGACGTCGCCGCCGAAGCCGTGTCCCACGCCCGCGAAAACTTTTCCCGCCCCGGCGTGCGCTTCCTGCAGGCCTCCTGCGACTCGCTGCCCTTTGCCGACGCTTCCTTCGACCTCCTCACCGCCTTCGAAGTGATTGAGCATCTGGAACGCTGGCCGCAACTGCTCACCGAAGCGGCCCGCGTCCTCCGGCCCTCCGGCGTACTGCTGGTTTCCACGCCCAATCAGTCTTACTACGCCGAATCCCGCGCCGCCGCCGGACCCAATCCCTTCCACTGCCACGAATTCGAATACGCGGAATTCGAAGCAGCGCTTTATGCCGTCTTCCCCCACGTGCGCCTCTGGACGCAGAACCACGCGGAGGCGATTGTCTTCGCTCCCGCGCATCCCTCCGGCGGCACACTTGATGCCCCGGGCAACGCCGCTCCGGAGACGGCCCACTTCTTCCTCGCCGCCTGCAGTCACTCGTCCCTCGCCGCCAACGATGTGCACGCCTGGCTGCCTTCCACCGCCAACCTGCTCCGCGAGCGCGAACACCACATCGCCAAACTTGAAGGCGAACTCGCCAAAAAAGACGCGTGGCTGCGGCAACTGACTGCCGACCATTCCCGCCTGCAACTCACGCATGAGGAAACTCTCGTGGAACTGCGGCAGCGCAATGACTGGGCTGCCCGCCTCAACGACGAAATTATGAAAGGCCGTCTCGCCATCGCGGAACTGCAGGGCGAGGCCGAAATCCGGCTTGGCTGGATTCACGATCTGGAGACTGCTATCGCGCAGGGAACCGCCGAAATTGCCCGGCTCCGGACCGAGGTCGCCTCGCGCACTGCCTGGGCCATGTCCCTCGAAGAGCAGCTGGACATTAAGACCCGCCACGTGCAGTTACAGGCCGCGGAAATCGGCGAGCACCAGGAGCACCTGAATCGCCAGTCCCAACTCCTCGACCAGCACTGGCGCCGCATCGAACACCTGCAGGCCGAGCGGCTGCAGGTCGCGAACTCGAAATGGCTCCGTCTGGGCCGCCGCCTTCATCTCGGGCCTGTACTCAACGTGGAGCCCGGTCAATGAAAGCGGCTTTTCTTCGTTTCCTCCGCGCTCTGCCGTTGCTGCTGCTGACGCCCTTTCTGCTGCTCGCCGCGTCGCTGGCACTGGCCGCCACCGATCTGTTCTGGCTGTTTGCCGGCCGCCGCCGCCCGCCCCGCGATAGCCGCCCCGACACCCGCGCGGCATCGCTCGTCATCCCCAACTGGAACGGCAAAGACTTACTCGAACGCTTTCTTCCCTCCTGGCTCGCTGCCATCGCCGCTCACCCCGGCAGCGAGGTCGTCGTGGTCGACAACGGTTCCACCGACGGCAGCGCGGCCTGGCTTCGCGCCAACTACCCGCAGGTCAGACTCCTCGCGCTCGAAACAAATCTCGGCTTCGGCGGAGGCTCCAACGCGGGCTTCCGCGCCGCCAAAAACGAAATCGTCGTTCTGCTCAACAGCGACATGCGCGTCGAGCCCGATTTCCTCCAGCCCCTGCTCGACGGCTTCACCGACCCGGCGGTGTTCGCGGTCTCCTGCCAGATCTTCCTCGGCGACCCCGCCAAACGCCGCGAGGAAACCGGCCTTACCGGAGGCTGGTGGCAGGATGGCGGCCTTCGCGTCACCCACCGCGAAGATGCCGCCGTCGACCAGCTCTTTCCCTGCTTCTACGGCGGCGGCGGCAGCTGTGCCTTCGACCGCGCGAAGTTTCTCTCGCTCGGCGGCTTCGACGAACTTCTGGCGCCCTTTTATCTCGAAGACACCGACGTGGGCTACATGGCCTGGAAGCGCGGCTGGAAGGTGCTCTACCAGCCGGCCAGCGTGGTCTTCCACGAACACCGCGGCACTATCGGCAAAAAGTTCACCGCGGATTACATCCAGTCCGTCCTGCAGAAGAACTTCGTGCTCTTCACCTGGAAGAACATCCACGGCTGGCGCTTTCTCGCGGACCACTTTTTCTTCACCTTCGCCGGCTCCGTGGTTTCCGGCTGGTCGGGCATCGTTCCCGGCCGTGCCTCCGCTCCGGGCGTCCTGCGCGCCTTCCTCCAGCTTCCGGCGGCGCTGCGCTCGCGCTGGCAGGCCCGGTCTTTAGCGGCCATCGATGACGCCGAAGCCTTCC
Source organism: uncultured Acidobacteriia bacterium (assembly GCA_903851195.1). Lineage (GTDB taxonomy): Bacteria > Acidobacteriota > Terriglobia > Bryobacterales > Bryobacteraceae > BOG-234. The sequence continues at coordinate 36,340 of CAINNJ010000008.1, read as the reverse complement.
GCCGCCCCCAGCCCGCTTACTTTCACGATCGCTTCCCGGCCGTCATGCCGCATCACGATCGCCCCCGTGTCCTTTTCGTCTCGCCCTACTCGATCGCTCCGCCCACCCACGGCGGCGGCGTCTTCATGTACAACACGCTGCGCGAACTGGCCCGCTGGTGCGATGTTCACGCCGTGGTCATGCTCGATTACGCGTCGGAGCGCGAAGGCAACAAGGAACTGCGCCGCTTCTGCAAGACCGTCGAAACGGTCGTGCGCACCAACGACAAAGACCCGCATCTCGCCTCCATCACGCCGCATGCCGTCCACGAATTTTTCAAGCCCGAGTTCGAGTGGCTCATTCAGCGGGAAACCCTGCGCCACGCCATCGATGTGATTCAGCTCGAATACACTTCGCTCGGCCAGTACGCCCGCCCGTTCCGGAGGCTGGTCTGCGCGCTCTTCGAGCATGATGTCTACTTCCAGTCGATCGGCCGGGCGCTCCCCTTCATCCACAGCCCGCTCGACCGCATCAAAGCCCGCTTCGAGTACCTGCGCGCCATCCGCTTCGAACTCAACCTGCTGCCCCATTGCGACCACGTGCAGGTCTGCACCATCGAGAACAAACGCTACCTCGAAAGCTTTCTGCCCAGGCTCGCTCCTCGCATCGATGCCGGCATGAGAGCCGGCATCAGGGTCGAGGGGTACCCGTATCCTGGCGGACCCAGGCAGCCCCACACCATGCTGTTCCTCGGCAGCTTTCGGCACGTCCCGAACCAGATCGCGATGGAGTGGTTCACCCGCTACGTGCTGCCCCTGATCGTGGAAAAACTGCCGCGCGCGAAACTCCTGGTCGCCGGCTCTGATCCGCCCCCGCCACACGCCTTCCCGGATCCCATGAACGCCATCGAACTGCTCGGCTTCGTGGAGGATATCCAGCCGCTGTTCTCTTCCTGCGCGCTCTTCGTATGCCCGATCCGCAGCGGTTCCGGAGTCCGCGTGAAGCTGCTGGAAGCCTTCGCGAGCGGCATTCCGGTGGTTTCCACCACGCTGGGCGCCGAGGGCCTGGCGCGCGAGGACGGCGACTTCTGCGCGCTGGCCGACGATGCGCCTTCTTTTGCCGCGAAAGTCGTTCAACTGCTCGAAGATCGGGAACTGGCCTCGCGAATGGCGCACCGCGCCCGCGTCGAGGTGGAAACCAACTGGGACATGCCGGTGATCACCCGCCGCCTCGTTGACAAATATCAGGAGTTGCTGCTGCGAAAATCCGGCGTTCCGGCCGACTCTACTTACCGGCCATCGCCTGCAGTTTCTTCGCCAGCCGTTCGGCGCGGCGATTGAGGCTCTTGCCGGAAACCGTGCGCGCCGGCTTCTCGTAATCCGACCAGATCACTTCGCGCGATTTGGCATCCACCAGAAACACCGTGCCTTTGGTTCCGCTCGACCGGAAGGAGTGGTGCGGGGCTTCCGAATCGTCCGGATCTTCGTCCCGGGGATGGAGCTTCGCCAGCGACTGCTCGAACGCCTCTCCCAGCCGGTCCGTCAGAACCGTATCGGCCAGCTTCGGATCCGCCACCACCTGCATCACGTGGTCCTGCGTGATCTGCGACGCCAGGTACTGGTCCAGCCCGGCCGCCATCGGAAACACATAGACGGAACGGCTCACGGGACGCTGCCCGAGGGCTACGCTACTCAAAACGAACAGAACGGGAAACCATTTCATTACAATCACAAGTGTACAGGTGATAACCGCTGTCATTCCCGTCCATAACCGCGCCGACCTGCTCGACCGTCTGCTGCGGACCCTGCACGCCCAGTCGGCGCCGTTCGCCGAGATGATTGTGGTCGATAACGCTTCGACCGACGACGCTGTCGAAGTGGCCCGGCGCCACGGCTGCCGTGTCATCCGCGCCGGCGAGAACCTCGGCTTCGCCCGGGCCGTGAACATCGGCTGGCGTGACGCCACAACGGAGTGGGTCGCCATCCTCAACAGCGACGTGGAACTGGACACCTGCTGGCTCGAGCGTCTTCTCGCTCACGACGAAGGCGCTGCCTTTGCCACCGGACTGATCCTCCGCGCCTCGGACCATACCGTGGTCGACGGCACCTACGATCTGGTAACGCGCGCCGGTTGCGCGTGGCGCGCGGGCCATGGCGAGCCTCGCGCCGCCTCGCCCGGCCTGGCCTCACCCATTGCTATCGCACCGGGCACGGCCTGCCTCTTCCGTCGCGAGATTCTGCAAAGAATGGGCGGCTTCGACGAAACGTTCGGATCTTACCTCGAAGACGTCGATCTCGGCCTCCGCTGTCTCCGCGAAGGACTCACCGGTGTTTATGTGCCCGATGCCATCGCCTGGCACCACGGCAGCGCGACACTCGGACGCTGGAACCCGGCCGTCGTCCGCCTCATCTCGAGGAATCAGTTGTTGCTCGTCTCGCGGCACTACGACCGGCCTCTGTTCCGTTCGTGTCTGCGAGCCATACTATCGGGACAGTTGCTCTGGGGCCTGGTCGCGTGGCGTCACGGCGCCGCCCTTGCCTGGCTGGCCGGTAAGCGGGACGGACTCCGGGGCTTCCGGCTGGCTGGCCGTCCGAACGCCCGGGTCCGGGAATTCCTCACCGCCTCCGAAAGGGAGATCGAGGCCCGCGCCACCGGCTCTTACTGGCGCTGGTATTTTCTTCTGTCCTCGCAAAGCGCCTCCCGAAGTGCCTCCCGGACTGCGGCGAATTGACACATGGCCCGTGTCGCAATCGTTATCGTCACCTACAACTCGGCATCGGAAATCGGCGGCTGCCTCGATGCGCTCGCCCCGCTCTCCGACGTCGAGATCCTGGTTGTCGACAACGCCTCTTCGGACCCGACCCGCGATGAGGTGAAGCGCCGCGGCGTTCGCCTGCTCGCCAACGCCGACAACCGCGGCTTCGCCGGAGCGGTGAACCAGGGAGTACACGCCACCTCCGCGCCATTCGTGCTTTTATTGAATCCTGATGCGCATCTGGAGTGTGGATTAAGCGCTCTGGAATCCGAGTTCTCAGACCCTCGGACGGGCGCGGCGGGAGGTCTGCTCACCGGCTCCGACGGCAAGCCCCAGAGCGGTTTCATGGCCCGGAATCTGCCCACTCCCGCTGCCCTGCTTCTGGAAGTTCTCGGCATCAATCGCCTCTGGCCGGCCAACCCTGTCAATTGGCATTACCGGTGCTTAGGAGTAGATGCAAACAACCGGTGTCCGGTGGAACAACCGGCCGGAGCTTTCCTCATGTTCTCGCGGGAAGCCTTCGGAAAAGTGGGTGGTTTCGATGAGCGGTTCCGGCCTGTGTGGTTCGAGGATGTGGATTTCTGTGCCAGGCTGAAGCGCGGCGGTTACCGGGTGTTCTTTAATCCGGAAGCAGTCGCAAAACATACGGGAGGTCACTCTGTTAGTACTCTCCCGCTGGAGATTCGGCAACTATATTGGTATGGTAGTCTTCTTGAGTATGGAGCGAAACACTATCGCCCGTTGATATTCCGGGTTTTGTGTTTCGCTGTTGTCTCCGGAGCAGTGGCTCGCGCGGTTCCTGCAATGCTGAGGGCTGGAAGCGCGCGCGGCGTTTTGAAAGCGGTTGCTGTCCATGGTGCCGTTGTCCGTCTTGCTATTGGCTGGATTTTTCGGCCGGTGCCTGGCGAATGTTCTACTGTGTTCTGACGTGACAATTGATCTTGCTTGAAATGATCTTGCGTGAAAATTCATGAGTGGAGCAGGCCCGCGCGTACATGTCCCGTAGCGACTTCGTTTCGGTAACGATCGTCACATACAACAGTGGCCGCTTTATTAAGCGTTGCCTTGAATCGGTCCTTGATCAGAACTATCCGCTCAGGGAAATCATCGTCATTGATAACAACTCCAGCGATGGCACCATCGATATTCTCGAGCCCTTCGAGGATCGCTGCAGAATCGTCTACAACGAAGAAAACATCGGTTTCGCCGCTGCTCAGAATCAGGCGATCGGACTTTCCAGTTCCGAGTGGGTGCTGACGCTCAATCCGGACGTCCTGCTGTTGCAGGGTTTTCTCGAAGCTCTGGTCAACGCGGGCAACCTCGATCCGAAGGTCGGCACCGTCTGCGGGAAACTGCTGACCATGACGGCGGGCTTCGACTTTCCCGAAGAGCCTCTGGTCGATTCCACCGGCATCTACTTCACCCCCAATCTCCGCCACCTCGACCGCGGCAGCCTGCAGGTGGATAACGGGCACTTCCGCAACTACGAATACGTCTTCGGAGCCACGGCCGCGGCGGCCTTGTACCGCCGGGAAATGATCGAAGATATCGCGATCGGCGGCGAGTTCTTCGACGAAGATTTCTTTGTTTATCGCGAAGACGCCGATGTCGCCTGGCGCTCGCAGCTCATGGGCTGGCGATGCCTCTATGCGCCGTACGCCAAGGGCTATCACGTTCGGAAAGCGCTGCCAGGCAATCGGCGCGCGTTGCCCGCCGAGATCAACATGCACTCGGTGAAGAACCGGTTCCTGCTGCGGATCAAAAACATGACGCCGGATCTCTACCGGCGGAACTTCTTCTCCATCACCGTTCGCGATATCGTTGTCGTCTCGTGCTGCCTGCTGTGGGAGCACACGTCCCTGCGCGCGTTCCCGTTCCTGTTCCGGAACTGGCGAAATATCTGGGCCAAGCGGCGTGAAATCATGAGCCGCCAGCGCGTGGATGACGCGTACATTGCCAGTTGGTTTAATTTCGAGCCGGTCAGTAAACCCGCTCCGAAGAAATTCGCCGCTGCGCTGACTCCTCCCAAGCCGACTCGGCGTTAGGGCGTCAGACAGTCGGTGTTTATTGCGATCCTCGGCACACGGGGAATTCCTGCGAATTACGGCGGTTTCGAAACCTTTGCCGAAGAACTGTCCACGCGGCTCGCGTCCCGAGGTCACCGCGTCCGCGTCTATTGCCGGGCGAAGCATTCCTCGGCCACCTACCAGGGCGTCGAACTCGTCTATCTGCCGACCATTCGCCACAAATACCTCGACACGCTGGCCCACACGTTCCTCTCGACTCTCCACCTGTTCTTTCACCGGACCGACGTCGCGCTCTACTGCAATGCAGCCAACGCGGTGTTCACGATCCTGCCGCGCCTGAGCGGCGTGCCGGTGCTGCTGAATGTCGACGGCATCGAGCGGAAGCGGAAGAAGTGGAACGCGCTGGCGAAAGCGTGGTATCGCTGTTCCGAAGTTCTGTCGACCATCTTCCCGACGGCGTTCGTGACCGACGCCGAGGCGATCCGCCGGTACTATCGGGATGAGTACGGCAAGGAGTCGCGCTTTATCGCCTATGGCGCCGATCCGCGCCGGGTGCCCAGCATGGGCGTTCTGGACGAACTCGGGCTGCAGCCCCTGCGCTTCTTCCTCTACGTCAGCCGGATGGAACCGGAGAACCGCGGCCTCGAAGTGCGGCTCGCCTTCGAGCAGGTGGTGACGGACCTGAAGCTCGCTCTGGTCGGTGATGCGCCGTATGCGCACGAGTACATCCGGAAGGTTCGGGATACGGTCGATCCACGTGTCGTCCTGCCAGGGGCGATCTACGGCCTTGGCTACAAAGAACTCGGGTCGTGGTGTTTCGCCTATATCCACGCGACGGAGGTGGGCGGGACGCATCCGGCGCTGATCGAGGCCATGGGGCGTGGCTGTCTGGTGATCTATCTGGATACCGACGAGAACCGCGAGGTCTGCGGCGACGCCGGGCTGGCCTATGACGATCAGGCGGGGCTCACCGAGCGCCTGCGCCAGGTGCTCGCGATGACGGAAGCCGAGCGCGAAGCCTTCCGCGCACGCGCCGTACAGCGCGTGCGCGAGCGGTACGACTGGGATGTCGTCACAACGGAGTATGTCAACCTGCTCTCGGCCCTGCGACAATAACGGTTCGTGCGAGAGTCCATTCCAGCTCGTTGTTACGTGGAAATCTCCCGATCCCGGATTGCGGCGAATTACCGCGCGGTCCGCCATGCCATCGGCGCGTCGGCCGGTATCATCGGCGTCGTGAAAGCGGACGCGTACCGCCATGGCGCGGTGGAGGTGGCGCGTGTGCTGGTGGGCGAGGGCGCCGAATGGCTGGCGGTCAGTTCCGTGGAAGAGGGCGTCACGCTGCGGACCGCGGGCATTCCCGGCCGCATCCTCGTGATGGCCGGCGTGATGGGCTGGGAGCGGCAGGCGCTCCGCGAGTTCCGTCTCACGCCCGTGGTGCACTCGCTCGACGAACTTCCGTTTTTGCAGCAGGAAGGGCCGCTCGACGTCCACCTGAAGATCGACACGGGCATGGACCGGCTGGGAACGCGCGCTTCGGCAGCGGAGATCGCGGCGGCTCTGGCAGCCGCCCCGCTGGTCCGCGTGGAAGGCCTGATGTCGCATTTCGCGTCCGCGACGGATTTCGTCTCGTCCCAGACCGAGGAACAGATCGCGGCGTTCCGGAAGATGGCCGCGGAACTGGCGGTGCGGGGCATCCATCCGCCGCTGATGCACTTCTCGAGCACCAACGCGATCGCTTATCCGCGAAGAAAAGCCTGGTTGTCCCTGGTGCGGCCCGGACATGCGATTTACGGGTACGTTTCGCCCGCGCGCGGACCGGCTCCCGCGGCCGTGTTCACGGTGAAACCGGCACTCACATGGAAGACCCGGATCGTCACCGTGAAAGATGTGCCGGAAGGAGCCAAAGTCGGCTACGGCGGATCGTTTACCGCGCCCGCTCCGATGCGCCTCGCGGTGCTCGCGGCGGGCTACGCGGATGGCGTGCCGCACCGCCTGTCGAACAAAGGCAAAGTGATTGCCGGCGGAAAATTCGCGCCCATTGTCGGAACCGTCTCCATGGATCTGACCACCATCGACATTACTTCATCGCCCTTTCTGCGGCCAGGCGATGAAGTGACTCTCCTGGGGCGCGAAGGCGAAGTCTCGCTGGACGCGCAGCAGATCGCGAAGACGGCCGGAACCATCTCTTACAACGTGCTGTGCGGTATCAGCGCGCGGGTGAAGCGTTTTTATACGGACTGAGGAATTTGTACGGACTAAGGAAGATAGTGGGCCAGGCCGCCCCTGTACGGCCTGGCTTCTTTCGAGTGCGCACTGCAGACCCCTGAGGCACCCTCGAAGTCTCATTGTGCAGCCGGGGAGCGTGCAGGGTGGTTGGCGATCTGTAAAACAGTTGTAAAATCCGCGACGCCGGCGCTCAGGCATTGACGAACGACCCGCGCCGAAGCAGTTCGCGGGCTTCGCCGGGGGGGACGGGCAACGAAAACAGGTTGCCCTGAACGGTATTGAAGCCCACCCGTCGCACGATGGCGAACTGCGCTTCAGTTTCAACGCCTTCCGCGACGACGCGCAGCGAGAGCGTTCTCGCGAGGTTGACCATCCCGACCACCAGCGGCAGACTGCTGGGCCGGGCGTCGAGGTCGCGCACGAAGACCTGATCGATCTTGACCACGTCCACGGGCAACTGGTGAAGATACTGCATGGGTGAATAGCCGGTGCCGAAGTCGTCGAGCGCCACATGGATGCCGCGGGCGCGGATCCGGTTGAGCAGGCCGGCTGGGTCGCCCGTATCTTTGACCAGAGCGGTTTCGGTAAGTTCGAGTTCGAGGCGTCCGGGATCGATGCCGGTCTCGCGGATCACCTCCATAACGTAATCCTCGAAGCCGGGGTGCGCCAGCTGCATGACGGAGACGTTGACGGCGATCCGGATATCGGGGTAGCCATCGTCGTGCCATTCCTTCATCTGGCGGCAGGCTTCCCGCAGGACCCACGCGCCGATCTCGACAATGAGGCCGCTCTCTTCCGCGATCGGAATAAACTCACCCGGCGGCAACTCCTTTTCGAAGCCCTCGATACGGAGCAGCGCCTCGAAAGCCTCCAGTTTTCCGTCGAGCGTGTATTGGGGCTGGTAGCGAAGCCGGAAACCGGTGTTCTTGAGCGCTTCCCGGAGCCGGTCTTCGATGTTCTGAGGACGGGAAGCGGCTTCCGTCATACCGGCCTCGAACAACTGGATCTGGTTCTTGCCGGAGCCCTTGGCGCGGTACATGGCGGCGTCCGCGGCCGCCATGAGGGCGCCGGGTTCGCGGGCGTCGTCGGGGAAGACGGCGATACCGACGCTCATGGTGGCGAACACATTCTTGCCTTCGATCCGAACAGGGGATTCGAGAGTGCGCAACAGATCCCATCCGCGGATCTCGGCCTCGCGCTTATCGGAGAGTCCCGGGATCAGGACGATGAACTCATCCCCGCCGATGCGGGCGATGGTTTCGTTGTCGCGCAGGCCGCCGCGGAGCCTCTCGGAGATCTGTTTCAGGAAGAGATCGCCGGTCTGGTGGCCCCAGGTGTCGTTGATGCGCTTGAAGCGATCGAGGTCGATGAAGAGCACGGCCACGCGGGCGCCGGAACGGTCGCTGTCGAGGATCTCCCGGCTGAGCCGCTCGCCAAAGAGGAGGCGGTTGGGGAGCCCGGTTAAGACGTCGTGCCGGTACTGATGAGAGAGTTCACGGGTGCGTTCGGCCACGGCGTTTTCGAGGGCATGGCGGACCGCTACTTCCTGCTGGTTTCTGCGGCGGAGCAGGTAGCCGGCAAGGATGACTCCGAACACGATGCAGCTCAGGGTGAACCACCCGGTTCGCCACCACGGAGCGAGCACGCGGAAGTTGAGCACGGCGGGCGTTTCCGTCCAGCCGGTTCGCGAGTCGCGGGCCTCGACTTCAAGCCGGTAGGAGCCGGGCGGTAAAGCCGGAAACTGCAGTTCGCGGTCGGGCGTTTCCTTCCACGATGAGACAACCGGGGTCAGGCGATAGCGGAACATCAGATCGCGATCGCGGCCAAACCGAAGAGCGGTGAACCGGGCGATGAGCGCTTCGGAAGAGTACCTGATGTCGAGCGGGTGGGAGAGATCCATTTCGGACCTGCCGTTGAAGACGCTGGTAAAGACGGTCTGGGGCGGCCCGGGCTGCACGGGATGGGCACGCGGCAGGAAGCGCGACAGGCCCCCGGCAGTGCCGATCAGAACGTGGCCGTCGGCTTCAGAGGCAAAGGCATGCAGGTCGCAATCGTCCCAGATGAGTCCGTCGTGGTGGTCGAAGCGGTCCCACCGTCCGGTGATCTGGTCGAGCACAAGGACGCCGAGGTTCGTGCCGGCCCAGAGGCGGTTTCTGACGTCGAAGCCCAGAAAATAAGTGATGTCGGTGGCGCGGCCCGAATGGGGGTTGAAGTGATCGAAGAGCGCCTTGCAGGCCGGGTCGAAGCGCAGTCTCGTGATGGTTCCGGCCAGCCGGTAACCGAGCCAGACCACCCCGGCTGCGTCGGACGCGAGCGAGACCACGGCCTCACTCACCAGTCCGTCCTGTTTCTTGTATTGACGCCAGTTGCCGCCGGAGAATTGCCAGAGACCGGTTTTGGCGCCCGCCCAGATATCTCCGTTGGGCGTTTCGAGCAGGGCCCAGCAGCGCTCGGCGTCAATCTCGATGCGGTGAAACCGGCCGGAGCCGGCCGGGCTCATGAAGACACCGTTCTCCGTGCCGGCCCAGACGTTTTGCGCGCGGTCGATCAGGACGGTATTGGAAGAGTTGGCGGTGAGTCCCGCGTCGCGGCTGAACCAGCGGACGCTGCCGGATTTGGTGTCGAAGCGCGCGACGCCTTTGCCATCCGTGCCGAGCCAGAGAGCGCCGTCGGCGGCCAACTGGACCGCATGGACGGGAAGTTGCCCGAAGGCGCGCTGCTGTTGCCAGTCCCAGGCGAATTCACCGCGTTTTCCGCGGAAGAAGCCGGCTTCGGTGCCGACCCAGAGAGTGTCGGGGCCGACCGGGAGGATTTCATAGACGGTTTCCCCCGTGAGACCGCTTTGGGCCGTGAAACTTTCCCATTCGCTGTACCCAAGCCACTTGGCGAGACCCCGGCCGGCCAGACCGATCCAGACCGAACCTTCGCGATCCTGCAGAACCGAGTAAACGGGGGGAAGAAGACCGGCGGACCGGCCTTCGAGTCGGAAGCGGCCGCCGTCCCGGATGGCGAGTCCGCCGGTCGTGGGGACGAGCAGGCGGCCATCGGAATCGACGCGGGGGCTGCTGCCGGGGCCGAGCGAGGGCAGCGAGGGATCGGCATCCTCAAATACGGACGCGCCGGGGCGCAGAATCAGAAGGCGCCGGTTGTAAGAGACCCAGACATTCCCCTCGTGGTCGCTCACGATGGCCTGAACGCGGGCGCCGGAGAGGCCGGCGGACTCTCCATAGGATTCCACCTTGCCGTTCTCCGACAGGCAAAGCGAATTTCCGCAGCCCCACCAGATTTTGTGGTCCTGCGTGTAGATGCTCTGGACGTCCGGTTTGATGCCAGGCGGCGGCGCGGGTCCCGGCTGCAGGACGAAAGCCCCTTCCGGCCGCGGGGACATCATGAACAGGCCTTCGTCCGTGCCAATCCAGGTGCGGGCGCCGTCCATGACGATGCTGTTATAGCCGTTCACCTTCTTGCCGGCGGGCAGGGCGATCTTCTCAAACTGCTCTCCCCGCAGCCGGAACAGGCCCGACTGGTTGCCGACAAGCACGGTGCCATCCGCGCTTTCGCCGAGGGAAGCGGTGACGCTGGACGGAAGGCCCTGGCTGGGCGTGAACTGCCGGAATCGCACGCCTTCGTAGCGGAACAGGCCGTTTTCGGTGGCTACCCAGATAAAGCCGGCGTGATCCTGGTAAATGGACTTCACCGAGAGATTGGTAAGCCCCTGTTCGATGCCGAAATATTCGAACGCGTACTGCTGGGCGCCCGCCGGAAGGGCGGCGAGAAGGAGCGTAAAGAGGACAGGCGCCAGGCGCAGGGAAGGGCGGAAAGTCATCGGCGAAAGTGCCGGGCCGCTGGACGACCCGGACCAGAAACGCTTACGCGCCAGGTTTGCATGTTGGAAACAAAAGTTAACTAACAATAGTAACCGATGCCGGAACATCAGTTAATCCTCCAGAGCCGGTAGCCATTGGCTTCGGCGATCCGCGTAATACCCCAGTACGGAGCTTTTTCGAGCAGATCGTTCGCTCCGTAAGAGCCGTCGGGTATGAGGATCCAGCGGATGCCCAGGTGCTTGAATTCGTCGGCGACTTCCATCCGGATGGAAGGTCGCGGCGGTTCTTCGTAGTCGTTTTCGCGCGAGCGGAGGGGCGTCCAGACGCCGTTCAGCAGCGCGACGGGGCGCAGCGACGTCCAGCGCTGGTCCACGCTTTGCGAGAGGAGGACACGATCGAGCGTGACGGGGTGGCCGAAGTCGACCTGAAGGAAGAGCCCGGGCGATACGGTCTGGCCGGAGGTCCACCAGGAGACGGGGTTGTTGTCGAAGGCGTAGGGCACTTCCCACGGGTTGGCCGAGGCGGAGAGGCGCCACGAAGGTTCCCGGACGACCTCGGTCTGGCCCAGGGCAAAGCGCATCTCACTGATGCGCAGATCATTATCGACGGCGTTGCGGGTGGCGACGCGAAGCCTGGAGGCGGTGACAGGGGGGAAGTGGATTTCACGATGCCAGGTGCCGGCCAGTTCTTTGGCCTGGCCCATGATGAACAGGAGAAAAGCCCGTCGGCCCAGCGCGGAATCGAAGGTGCCGAGGAGATCGCGGTGCTGGTAGGCCATCTGGCCCATGTCGGGTGAGAAGACTTTCTCGCCGGGGGGCACGAAGCGGTCGAGCAGGAGCCCGGGAGCGTATTCGCGCCACTGGTCGTTCAGAAAGGTTTTCTCGGGAACCACGCGGAAGGCCACGCGGAGGGCGGTGGCAACGGGCGGCCGGTCGATACGCCACTGGTAACCGGGCGACCAGCGATCGATGAAATCGGGCCAGGACAGACCAGCGTGCAGCAGCAACACCGCGCCGCCAAGGGCGGGGCCAACGCGGGGGATCCCGACGATTCCGAAGGCCAAAGCGAGGGCGAGAAAGGGAAGCGCGGGGAGCAGGAAACGCGCGTTGGTGTTCGTCGCGAACGGCAGAACCGCCACAAAAAAGGCGAGCAGCAGCATACGGCCCGGCGCGGTGCGCAGGGCGAGAAGCGCGAGGGGCGCGAGCAGAAACACCGGCCCGAGAACGCCGAACAGTTTTCCGCCAACAACGGCCTGCCAGGGAATTTGCCACCCGGGCACGTCGCTGACATGCTGCATGAGCCGGCGCAGTTCGCTTTCGACCATGGGGTATTGGTACGGATTCGGGAACCAGTGGTTGAAGAGGGGGAAAAAAGGATTTTGGAACTGGATGGCGTCTTTGATGAGCCAGGGCGCGGCCGCAAGGAAGGCGAAGAAGGCGGTGCGGCCGGCGAGGCGGACAGACCGGGACACGACCAACACGTAGAGGACGGCGGCGACCGGGACAGGGCCAGCCGTGATCTTGCAGGCCAGGGCGAAGCCGGCGAGGAGTCCCGCCGGGAGCAGGACGGAATCGGCGCGCTCGGTGCGCCAGATTTCGAGCAGGCTGAAAGCGCCGAAGACGACCGCCGCGGTCGCGACGTCGATGTACGCGATGGTGCCGTCTTTTCCGGCGAGGGGCGCCAGGAAGAAGAGAAGCGCGCCGAGGATTCCGGCGCGGGGCGCGGCATTCCGTTCGGCCCAGGCCCTCATGCCGAAAGGAAGCGTGAGCAGAAAAAGAAGGTGGACCAGGGCGGCGGCGGAGTGGCGGCCGAGAGCGAAAGCGACGAGGAAGAGCATCTCGATGCCTTCGGCCAGTCCGGCGTACATGTTCGTGGAGATGTGGTAGAAGCCGCGGTGGTCGTAATAACGGCTGATGAGGCCGAGGTGATAGCCGGCGCCGTCGGGGCTGGTTTCCGGGGCCATGGCGATGATCAGGTAGAGAAGGCCGAAGACCAGATACGGGATCCCGAAGAGGAGTTTCCAGGCGAGGGTCAGCGGTGCATCGGAGGGCGGGGCTGGTTGTGTCCGCCGGAAGCGGTACGCGGCCAGGATCGGGAGGGCGCCTGCGGTCACCAGCACGGAGGTATAGACCAGATGGGTGGCGGCGAGGCAGAAAACCAGGGTGCTGAAGAGCGCGGCGCCCGTAAGGAATTCGAGGAAGGCGAGCTCGCCGCGGCGGAAAGAGAGGCCGAGGGCACTGAAAAGCAGTTGTCCGCAGGCGCGGCAGGCGGCGTAGACGAAGAGAGCGGCGAAGAGGATGCGCAGAGCGGTCATCGGCCGGGGTCCTGCGCGGTGAGGGGCCGGGTGAAGCCGACGTTATGCAGAAGGATGCAGAGCGGCGGTCCTTCGGGCTGGGGGAGGCAGGGAGCGATGGCGAGGGTCACGCGGGTCTCGGCCGGATCCGGGAGCAGCGCGGGCGCAACGGGGAAGCGGAGGAGCCAGGTGCGGCACTGATCCAGCGTCGCGGACCCGGTCTTGGTGCCGTTGACCAAGACAGTGAGCTGCTGGGGGCCGATTTTGTCGAAAACGACATCGGCCGTGGTGAGTTTGATATCGAGGTCCCAGCCCGAGGGCTGGTCGAGTTTGAAGCGAAACGCGGGATGCGCGGTGGTCCAGGACCAGTCGAGGCCGGGCGCGACGGGCAGAACGCCCCCGATTATGGACGAATTCTGCGCCGTGGCGGCGAAGCCGTCGGATTCCGGGCGAATTTCCAGAATCTGCCGGAGCCGGAATTCGGGCATCGACCGCTGCTGCGGCACCGGAAAACTGACCTCGCGGCAGCCCGCGGCAGTGAAAAACAACGCCGCTATCAGAAAAATTCGCATGGACCGGGTGAAATATAGTGTACCTTTTGTTGCGTAAGGGGTTGTGTTTTCGGCGAATTCGGCCGGGAGAAGGGCGGAACCGGGAACTTTGGGAGGCGCTTCCGATGCGACGCAAAATTTCGCGGATCAGCCGCGGTTTTTGGCGCCCGGCGGCAGGCGCCCGGTTTGGTTTCGAGGAGGGTGCTCCGGGGGCGGCGCATGGCGTTCCCGGAGGCGCGGGATTTTCCGGCGTGAATCGACAGCCTGATCGCTCATTTCGCTCCGGGTGTGGAGCGCGGAGTCGCCGGAGCTGGCGGGCGGTTCTTCGTTTTCAGCGAATGAGAGGCTTCTTTTTGGGAGGCGCCGGCACGTACGAAGATTCTTCGGGCTGTTTATCGGCGAACTGGTCGTCGTCTTTCAGTTCTTTCTTCAGCCGATAGAGTTCGCGCTTCAGCAGCGCTACCGTTTTTTGCGCCTTCGGGTCCTGGTAAATGTTGTGGAGTTCGAGGGGGTCGGCCGTGAGGTCATAACACTCCCACTGATCCTTCTTCCAGAAATAAATCAGCTTGTGCGCGTCGGTGCGGACTCCGTAATGCGCGCGGGTGTTGTGATCGCCGGGATCGTGATAGTAACGGTAATACATGGCATGGCGCCAGTCTTTCGGCGTCTTGCCCTTCCAGACCGGCAGGAAACTGCGGCCCTGCATGTCCCCCGGCGTGGGTTGGCCGGCCAGATCGAGGAAGGTGGGCGCGAAGTCGCAGTTAATGCCGATCGCCTTCGAAGTGCTGCCCGGTTTGATTCCGGCGGGCCAGCGCACAAGGAAGGGCATGCGCAGCGACTCTTCGTACATGAAGCGCTTGTCGAACAGGCCGTGTTCGCCGAGGAAGAAACCCTGGTCGCTGGTGTAAATGACAACGGTGTTGTCCTTGAGACCGTTGTCATCCAGCCAGTCCATCACGCGGCCGACGTTATCGTCGACGCTCTGGACGCAGGCGAGGTAGTCCTGCATGTAGCGCTGGTATTTCCAGTCTTCCAGTTCTTTGCCGGTGAGGGTCTTGCGGACGCCATCCACCACGGTTTCGACTTCGGTTGGCTTCACGGCCATCCATTGCTGCAACGGCGGACCGGAGAGGCCGGGCGGCGGCGGGATTTTGAGATCGCGCCGGGTCATATCGCGGAAGACGGACTGCTGCTGTTCGTGGAGAGCGTCGGTGCGGCCGGCGTAATCGTCACGCAGCGTCTGCGGTTCCGGAATGTGTTTGCCCTCGAACTGTTTGCGGTGCTTCTCGTCCGGAGTCCATTCGCGGTGCGGGGCCTTGTGGTGGGACATGATGAAGAACGGCTTGTCCGCGGGTCGGTTCTTCAGCACATCGAGAGTGAGGTCGGCGATGATGTCGGTAGCGTAGCCCTGGTAGACCGTGGAGCCGTCCTTGTCGTAGAGGGTCGGGTTTTCGTAAACTCCCTGGCCGGGCAGGATGTTCCAGTAGTCGAAGCCGGTGGGATCGCTGCCGAGGTGCCATTTGCCCACCATGGCGGTGTAGTAGCCGGCTTGCTGCAGCATCTTCGCGACGTGGGGTTGCGAGCCATCGAAACGGTTGAAGACCGGCACTCCGTTCAGGTGGCTGTACTTTCCGGTGAGGATGGCAGCGCGGCTGGGGGTGCAGATCGAGTTGGTGACGAAGACGCGGTCCATGCGCATGCCCTGCGCGGCGAGGCGGTCCAGATACGGGGTCTGATTGATTTTGCTGCCGTAACAACTGATCGCCTGAGCGGAGTGATCGTCCGTCATGATGAACAGAATGTTGGGCCGGGCGGCGGCGCCCCGGGCCGATTGGGCCCGGGCCCAGGGCGCCAGAAGGGGTGCCGCTGCAAGGCCGGTGGCGTGGGTCAGGAAGGTACGGCGGGAAGAGGAGATCACGACTCCTCAAAATATTACACGAGTCGCGATTTCCGCGCCCGCCGCCAGGTTACCAGTCCGCCCAATCCGCCCGCGAGAAGGACGAAAGCGCCGGGTTCGGGCGATGCGGCCACACCGCCGCCAACATAGTCCAGAGACTTTGCGGGGGTCGCGACGGCGACGCCGTAATCGATGGCGCCCGTCCCGAAATCGCCGTTGCTCCAGACGTTGACCACCCTGCCGCCCCCGATGTCGAACAGCAGGCCGTAGATATCGAGGAAGCCGCCGTGCACCGGGTAATCGGAGGCGGTCTGCGGTGAGCCATTCGGATAGAAGAGATTGTCGAAACTCAGGCTTCCGTTGTCCTCGTCGGGCAGGCCGGCGGTTACCGCGAACCTGCTGAAGTCACGGGGAGCGAGTAAGTTGGTTGTTTCCGGCGGATCGCGCCGGATGGCTTCGAGCGAAGTAATCGTAGCATTGACAATGTTGAGGCCGTTGTTGGAATCCGAGAAGAAGCCGCTGATGCCGGTGACTTCAAGGGCCTGGGGGTATTTGGAGTCCGCCGCCGCGCCGTAAGCCAGCGCAACCGCTCCACTGACTCCGGGGCCCGTGAAGGTGAAGTTGATGGTTGCGGCGCTCGCCTGCCCGGAGCGTAAAGCCAGCAGGAGAACCGCCGCGGAAACAGTGAGTACATTTCTCAAAGGTTTGACGGGTTCAAAGATTCGCATAGAGGATAAGTGAACGCTTCCTTTGAGTTAGTATTCCAGGAAGGAAAGTAGCACGCACGCACCGGGCGTCAGTTTGATTACGGAGGCCAAAAAAATATCGCGAGCTAAGACCGGATCCGGTGGTAAGTTCGTGAAGCGGGAAGGTGCGAGGCCCGTACGGATAATGAGACGCGATCTTCTTCTTCTTCCAGTTGTCTTTCTGCTTACGTCTGTTTGCAGCGCCGCCCCGCGGTACTCCATTACGGATCTCTGCGCGCCTGCTTCGTGCCGCGCGACAGCGATGAACGATGCGGGTTTGATTGCCGGGACGGGCTTTGTCTACAACCCGGCGGCGAAGACGTTTGTCTCGCTGGATCCCGCTTCCTTTCCCACTTCCATCAACAGCGACGGCGATGTTGTGGGAATGATTTTTCGCGGCACGATCGACCGCGGCGCCTTTCTCTACGTTTCCGAAACGGGATTGATTTACGATCTTCTTCCCGTGCTCGGGACCCTGGCCGGCGTCGCCGGTTCCATTAACGACCGCCGGCAGATTCTGGGTTACGGGTTCGACCCGAATAACTACCAGGCCGGGGGATCCGGTCCGCCGCAGTTCGGAGGCATTACGCTGCGCTACAGTTTCCCGGTGAAAATTAACAACGCCGGGGAGATGATGGCGAACGCTGCGAGCGGTGACTTTTACGCGGGGGGGCTCTTATACACGCCGGCGCGCGGACTGATCCACCTTCCCGGCATGGCCATCGATCTGAATAACTCAAATCAGTTGCTGCTGCAGAACGGCTCGGGTCAGTATTCGATTTATAACACCAGCAGCGGAGCTGTGACGCCGATCGCGCCCGCGATTTCCGTGCCGTTCGAAATCAGAAGAATCAATGATAACGGGGAGTATATCGGCGTGGCTGATCCGCCCAACCAGATTCAGACTCCCTTCTACGCTTCGACGACTTTCGGCGGAGCGCTGTTACGGGACCTGATCCCGCCCGATTCGGGCTGGACCCTGGAAAGCGCGATCGCGATCAATAACCGCGGTCAGATTCTGGTGGAAGCGTTTCGTGGAGACCGCGACACAACGCTGCTTCTTACGCCGCAGTAGCGGACGCGATTCATTTCATCGAGGATAACTGCCGTTATTCACGTCGAGCGTGGTGCCATTGACATATTCCGGGCAGGAACTGCCGAGCCAGAGGATGGCGGCGGCGACTTCATCGGGGCGGCAGACGCGGCCGGAGTAGACGGCGCGCATCACGTCGTCGCGGCGCGATTGGGGCAGTTGGTCGTACATGCGCGTCTGGGTCGGTCCGGGGGCGACGGCGTTGACGAGAATGCCGTGCGGGCCGAGGGCGCGCGCCCACGACTTGGTGAGATTCAGGATTCCGGCTTTGGTGACGCCGTACCAGAGGTCGGGATGGCCCGTGAAGGCGGAAACGGAACTGACGTTCACGATGCGGCCGGAGCGGCGCGCTTTCATACCGGGCGCGGCGGCGGCGATCAGGGCGGAGGGGGCTTCGAGGTTCACGGTCAGGATCTCGGCGCGGTGATCTTCCGGGATGGCCTCGACGGGATCGCAGTAAAGAACGGCCGCATTGTTGACCAGGGCGTCCAGATCGCCCAGGGAAGCGATGAGAGCGGGGATGTCCCCACTGCGTCGAAGGTCGAAATCGACCCGCCGGCCGACGACTTCGCCCGCGAATTCTTTGTCGAGAGAAATGACGCTCCATCCGGCGGTTTCGAAGGCTTTTGCCGTAGCCAGACCAATGCCTCGTCCGGCCCCGGTGATCAGAACGGTTTTCGTGGTCAAATGCCAGCGTACCAGGCGTAGCCGTCTTCGGGCGAGGCTGAACCGAGACCCTTGCCGAAGCCCTTCAGGCTGTCAGTCACGAGCAGGCTGGTGATGTATTTGACGCTCTTATAGCCGAGTTGGCGGGGGACGCGGAGGCGGAGAGGGCCGCCGAAGGGTACCGGCATGTCGGCGCCGTTCATGCCGTGAGCGACGAGAGTCTGGGGATGCAGCGCGTCCTCCATGTCGAGGCTTTCCCACCAGTCGGACTGGATGGAGCGGTAGACGACGTAGCGGGCTTGTGGCAGCGCGCCGGAGAGGTGGAGGATGTGCGACAGGCGGACACCAGTCCATTCCGCGATGTACGACCAACCCTCTTCGCAGGCGAGGTGCGTGACCTGGCGGCTGAGGGGGAAAGATTTGATCTCGGCGAGCGAGAAGGATCCCGGGTGGGCGACCATGCCGCCGACTTGCAGACGCCAGTCCGTGAAGCCGGCCTGCTGCAGCCGCTGGAAGGTATCGCCCAGGGGCCTTACAGGATTGGCGAAGGGTGGTTTCGAGATTTGGGCGGGGGAGAACTCGCGGGCGAGGGCGTGGCGGGTCAGCAACCGCTGGGCGGCGTAGGTGAGGGTTTCGCCGGGGCCGTAGAGACCGGAGCCATCGGGCGGGACGAGTCCATAGCGGCGGGCGAGGGTGGCGGCCGCGGCCAGGCCGGAAGCGCCCGCGGCCAGGGTAAGTCCGGTGGTGATCAGTTTACGCCGGGGGATTGGATTCACTGTGACCTCCTGTGGTCATCGCGGCCATTCGTTTCCGGAAGCCGGTAAGAGCCACCATGGCGACGTGAATGCCGAAGAACAGCACGAGGGCAATGGTGGTGAAGAAGTGCAGCGTGCGCGCGGATTGCTGGCCGCCAAGGAGCGTAACGGCCGGCGGGAAAGCGGCGGCTATGCCGGGGGACACGGCAAGGCCGGTCCAGATGACGAAAGGAAAGAGAACGAAAACGACCGTCAGGTAGGTAAGTCGCTGCAGGACGTTGTAGGCGCCGGTTTCGCCGGTGGAACGGAAGCTCAGATGGCTGGCGACAACGGCGGAGATGGCGCCCCAGGAGAGGTCCGCACCGCGAGGGATCAGGTTGCGGCGGAAATGCCCCTGAAGCGTTCCCCCGGCGAAGTAGAGAAGTCCGGTGAGCACCGCCAGCCACGCGGACTGGAAGTGGAGAGAGCGGCTCCAGCCGTTCTGGTCGGGAAGCACGAAATTGTAGCCGGTCGGCACGGCGGAGCGGGAAGCGGGGATCGGGATTTTGAAAAGCGGCGGCGAGAGGACGTTGCCGGCTTCACCCCAATAGAAGCGCGGGTGCGAGATCAGGATTTCTATGCCGCTGAGGAGCAGGGCAAGAAAGCAGAGCACGGTGATCCAGTGCGTAACGCGGACGAGGAAGGCGTGACGCGGCGGGCTTGCCGTTGCGGCCGGTGTGAGTGTGCCGGCCGCGGGTGTCCAGACGGAATCGGCCATTGCGTGAGTGTAGCAATTTTGCGCGGCGCGGATTTAACGCCGCTTGCCCTTTTTCTTTTTCGTGGTTTTGGCCGCGGGGGCTGCCGGCGCGGGCGGCGGGGCTTCGCTGGTGTTGATATCGAGCACGGCTTTCCAGGTGGAATCGGGCTGACGGCGGAAGACGGTGACATAGGAGCCCTTGTCGGTGACGACCTTCTTCGTCGCCGGATTGGTTAACGTCAAGGAGTAGTTGCCGCGGGTGGCGGCCAGTTCGCCGGAGTCGGCAACTTCCACGCGGTCGGAGGAGAAGTCGAGTTTCAGAGCGGGGTCGGCCAGCATGGCTCCGATGCCGGCGCGAATCGCCGCGGCGCCCTTCATGGGGGGCTGGCCCGGGGTCATCATGACGGCGTCGGACGTGTAGTTGGCGGCGAAGGCTGCGGCGTCTTTGGCAGCGAAGGTTTTGACCATGTTGGCTTCCACGTCGCGGACGCTCTTTTCGATGGCCGGTTTGCTGACCGGGGGCGGCGTGTCACTGCAGTTGACAAGGCAGAGAGCAAGGGCAGGGGCGCAGAGAGCCCGGAGTTTTCGCATGGTTGGAAGCATGACGGAAACAGGAGCGAATTACAAGATACAGGGAACTAATGTTATGGAAGATAAGATACACAAATCCGATCAGAGATTCCTGGCGGGTTTGCGCTTGCGGCCGGGGATTTTGCCAATTCGGGGATCGCGGGCGGCGATGAGTTCGCAGGCGCGCAGGGCGGATTCCTCGAAATCGGGCGCGTCGGCGGGAAGCATCTGCCACGCGCTGACGGGTTTGCCGAAGATCTGAATCGTTCGCAGATGCGGGAAGTCCCGCCGCAGGCTTTCGTGATGCCCTTCGGAGGTGGCGAGCCAGACGCCGTTATCCGCCGGGCTGCCAGGCTTGTCGCGCAGCGCGAACACGATTTTTTCGCCGACGTAGACCGCGAGGCATCCGAACATGGGGCGCGTGACGGGAGAAAGCGGGAACAGCGCTTCCAGCACGAATTCATAGGGGATGGGCTTCTTCCGTTCCGGCATCCCCCTCAGAATACAGGCGGCTCAGCTGTGCGGCAACTCGCCGACGGGCTTCTTGCTGGTGATTTCGTTGTACGCGTGGGTGACCTGCAAAGGCAGGGAGTCGCCGACCCAGTTCTTCACGCCGTCGGGAAGTTTGATGGAAGTCGCGACGGGCTTCTCGCCTCTCATGGTCACAAGGTCGGCGAGCGTCTTTTTTTCCGCGATGGCCTGTGAGACCGCTTTGTGGAGTTCCGTCATAAACGCCGCCTGGCCGGTGAGAATTTCGGAACCGCCGGACGGGCCATGGCCGGGCAGAACGAACTGTGGATTCATCTTCAGAGCGGCTGCCATCACTTTGGGCCAGTTGCCGATATTGGCGTCCGCCGTGTTGTTGTAAGCGCCGTTGGTGGAGGCATCGCCGGTGGCGAGGACGCGCTCTTTGGGAAGCCAGGCGAAACCGTCGCCGCGGGTGTGGGCCCAGCCGAAGAAGTGGAACTGAACTTCGCGGGTGGAATCCTTCAAAACATAGGGCGATTTGTCGAAGGTCTGTTTCGGCGGTTCGGGTGCATCCAGCTTGAGTTCGGCGACGTCTTTGCGGGTTTTCGCGGTATCCTGCCAGCGCTTCGGTTCATAGCGTTTCATTTCTTCGGCAACGGCTTTGTAGGCGAAGGTGGTGGCGCCCGCGCTGGTCCAGACGGATGAGCCGTAGTCGTGGTCGCCGTGGTGGTGCGTGATGAAAACGTATTTGACCGGCTTGGGGGAGAGTTTCTTCGCGTCCGCCATGACGAGGCGCGCGCCACTGGGGAAGTTGGCATCCACGACGATCAAATAATCCTTCATCTCAATGATCGTGTTGTTGCAGTGTCCCTCATTCTTAATATCGCCTTCGCGGAACCAGACGCCATCGGCGATTTTTTTGACGGAATTGGCCTGCGCGCCGCCGTCGGTGACAAAGAAAGCGGTGAGCAGCAGGGCTCCGAAAACTGAGGCGAGGGACATCCGTAATTTGGTCAGACTCATGGGGACCTCCAGTCAGGTCAGGAACATTGTCTCTCAAAACGGAGTCCATTTGTGCATGGCAATGAACACAGGCACGAGAAGCGAAGTTCAGGCGCAGATCAACATGACGCCGATGATCGATGTGTTGCTGGTTTTGCTGATTATTTTTCTGTCGATTGCGCCGGTGAAATCGGTGGGACAGGATGCCTTGGTGCCGCAGACTCCGGCTGGAGAAGCGGTGCGGGAGCCGGAGAATCCGGTGGTGCTGGAGATCGGGCGGGACGGGGCTTACCGGGTGAATACCGAGTTGGTGACGGCGGCGCAACTGGCCGATAAGCTGATCGGGATTTTTTCCCGGCGCGGAGATCGGGTGTTGTTTCTGAAAGCAGCGCCGGAACTGGAGTTCGGCGTGGTCGCAGTGGCCATCGACGCGGCACACGGAGCGAGCGTGTCGCGCGTGGGGCTGATGCCCCGGTAGCTCTTACTTGTCCATCACGGCTGGGTAGAGGCCGATCTCGATCAGCCAGCCGTCGGGGTCGCGGAAAAAGATCTGATTCGTTCCGCGTTCCGGCACGACGTTGTGGCGGTACGGCACGCCGTGGAGCTTGAGCGCTTCCTCCGCCGCGCTCATGTCGTCCACGGCGAAGGCGATGTGGTTTTCGCGGGTGTTGATGGCTGCGGGCGGCGCGTCGAAAGGTTCTTCGATGAGATGGATCTGGATGCCGGCTCCGTACAGCCAGGCGCCGCGGAAGTTGAAGGGCGGGCGCGAGAGTTCCCGGAAGCCGAGCACGTCGGCGTAGAATTTGCGCGTCTCTTCGAGCTTCGCGGTCTGGCGCGAGACGTGGTGGAGTTTGGCGGGTGCGAGGTTCATTTCGTTGAAATAAGGATGGACTGCTGCGTTTCGAGCAGGTGGCGGACGTTGTCGGTGAAGCCCGCGTTGCGGAGCATGGAGTCGAGTTCGCGGAAGGTGAAGGCATCGCCCTCAGCGGTGCTGGAGAGCATCGTAAGCGCGAAGCGGGCGGGCGTGGCGGGGGTGACGCGGTCTTCGTCAGGCACGAATTCGAGGGTGATGGCGCGGCCGCCGGGTTTGAGGGCGGCATGCACTTTGCGAAGGAACGCTTCGTTAGTGGCGGCGTTGAAGTGGTGCAGGAAATTTGTGATCAGAACGATGTCGTAATCCGTGCCGAAGTAGACGTCGAAAGCGCTGCCGGGCAGGGACGAGCATCGCGCGGCCACGCCGGCTTTCACTGCGTTTTCCGTGGCTACTTCGAGGACGGAAGCCCAGTCCTGCTGAACGATGACGGCTTCCGGATTGCGCTGCGCGATGGTGATGCCGAAGAGACCGTGGCTGGCCGCGATGTCGAGAACTTTCAGTGGCCCGGTGGCGGGCACGTGGCTGGCGATGGCGTGCGCGGAGGGCATCATCATCGGCGCCATGGTGCGCGCGAAGGTGACCCAGACGGGGTTCTCCGGGCTGACCGAACCTTCGCCGGGCAGCATGGTGCCGCCTTTGCGAACGGCGTCGGTCAGCGTCGTCATCGTGTGAATCATCATTTCGGGCGTGCAGAGAAACTGCTTGATGCCGCCCATGTAGGCGGGGGAATGGCGATTCAGAAACAGCGCCGCGGCGGGCGTGTTGTTGTAGAGGCCTTCGGCTTTCGTGAGATGTCCGTCGGTGACCAGGGAATCACAGAGAATGCGGGTTCCGCGTTCGGAGGCTTCGCACTTTTCGGAGATCGCAGGGGCCGTGTTGGCGCCCTCGGCGATGGCGGTGAAGATGCCGAGGTCGATGGCGGCATTCAGCGCGGCGCTCTTCTCGAACGCGCGCATGGTGTCGAAAATGGCGGCCGGCGTGGGCGCCGGAGAAGGGGAACTGGCCATAAGCAAGATCGTACCGCGCCGTTACACTGAGAGTTGCCTCGCTTTTGTGACGTCAGTCTGCCGGTCCCGCTGGAACAGCTTTTCACGTATTCGTTGCCGCTGACGCTGCAGCATCGCGTGAAGCCGGGGGCTCGGGTGGTGGTGCCGTTCGGAGTCCGGAAGATGACGGGCGTGGCGCTGCGGGTGCATGACGAAGAGCCGGGGATCGCGGTGAAGGACGCCTTCCGGCTGATCGACAACGAGCCGGTGCTGAGCGACGATCTGCTGGCGCTGGGGCGCTGGATTTCCGGTTATTACCGCACGGCGCTGGGCGAGGTGCTGCGGTCCATGCTGCCGCTGGCGAACGACATCCGGTCGGGCAAAATTTATTCGCTGACGGACGCGGGGCGGGATGCGTCGAAACAGCTTTCGATTTCCGTCTCGGAAGGGGACACGCTGAATGAAGTGATGCAGATGCTGGCGGCGCGGTCTCTGTCGGCGGCGCATCTGAAGCGGAAGATTCCGCTGGCGGATAAGATTCTGAAGTCGCTGGAGCGGAAGGGCTGGGTGGCGGTGGAACAGGTCAATGAAGACCGGGATCCGCTGCGCGCGCCGGCGGCGAAGCTCCGGATCGCGCTGGTGGGCACCGAGCCGCGGGGCAAGATGCCGAAGCCGGAGCGGGAACTGATGGCGTATCTGGCGCTGCACCCGGGCTCGCATAACCTGGGCGAACTCGAAGAGATGGTGAAGAACGCGAGCACGGCGGCGCGCTCGCTGGCGCGCAAGCAACTGGTCACGCTGATTCCGGAGCCGCTGTTCATCCGGAGCGCGCCGATTCGGGCGCCGCACGATCTGAATGCCTCGCAGAGAAATGCGTTCGAACTGATTCAGGCCGGGATTCAGTCGGCGAAGTTCTGCACGTTCCTGCTGCATGGCGTGACGGGGTCGGGCAAGACCGAGGTGTATCTGAATGCCATCGACGCCACGCTGGCGTGTGGCCGGAGCGCAATTCTGATGGTGCCGGAGATTGCGCTGACACCGGCGGTGGCCGGGCAGTTTTATGCGCGGTTCGGGGACCGTGTGGCGATTCTGCACAGCGCGTTCAGCGATTCCGAACGGGCGGATCAGTGGCGGCGCATTCGGGCGGGCGGGGCGAGCGTGGTGGTGGGGACGCGCTCGGGAGTGTTCGCGCCGGTGCGGAATTTAGGGCTCATCGTGGTCGACGAGGAGCACGACGCGAGTTATAAGCAGGAGGAAAATCCGCGGTACAACGGGCGTGACGTGGCGATTGTGCGCGGGCAGACTTCGAATGCGTGCGTGGTGCTGGGGTCGGCGACCCCGAGTCTGGAGAGCCGGTTCAACGCGAGTTCGGGGAAATATACGCTGCTGGAACTGCCGGACCGCGTGGCGGAGCGGCCCATGCCGGTCGTTCACCTGGTGGACATGCGCGAGGAGTTTCTGGAGACGCGGAAACAGGCGACGTTTTCGCGGGTTTTGCTGGAAGCGATCCGGGAGCGGCTGGCGAATAACGAGCAGGCCATGGTGCTTCTGAACCGGCGGGGCTTTTCGAGTTTCGTGGCGTGCCGGAGCTGCGGATTCCGGATCGAGTGCGTGAACTGCGCGCTGACTCTGACCTGGCATAAGCGGGACCGGCGGCTGCTGTGCCATTACTGCGGGTATGCGGAGAAAGTGCCTGGTATTTGTCCGAAATGCCAGAGCGAACACATTCATTTTCTGGGCACGGGGTCCGAACGGGTGGAGGACGAGCTGCATGCGGAGTTCCCGGCGGCGCGGATTGCCCGGCTGGACCGGGACACCGTGACCGGGAAGCGCCAGTTCGAGGATATACTGCACAGTTTCCGCGAGCGCTCTTTCGACATCCTGGTGGGCACGCAGATGATCGCGAAGGGGCACGATATTCCGAACGTGACGCTGGTGGGCGTGGTGTCGGCCGACGTTGGGCTGGGAATGCCGGATTTCCGGGCGGCGGAGCGCACGTTCCAGTTGCTGACGCAGGTGGCGGGGCGGGCGGGGCGCGGGCAGTTGCCGGGCGTGGTTTACATGCAGACGATCAATCCGGATCATTATGCGGTGCGGCTGGCGGGGCAGCAGGATTACGCGGCGTTTTTCGAGAAAGAACTGCAGTTCCGGCGGTTTATGAAATATCCGCCGTTCAGCGCCATGGCGAACGTGCTGGTGCGGGCGGCGAAGCAGGAAGACGCGCTGCGGATGTCGGCGGAACTGGGGAATTTCCTGACGCCCGCGCCGGAGAATATGAAGATTATGGGCCCGGCGGAGGCTCCGGTGGCGCGGCTGAAGGCGGAATTCCGGTATCAGCTGCTGATTAAGTCGGGCAGCCGGAAGGCTTTGAATGCGCTGCTGAGGCGGGCGCAGGAGTTTGCCCGGAAAGAGAAGTGGGGGGCTACGGCTCTGGTGATCGACGTGGATCCTTTGACTTTGACTTAGCCCTTGGGCCTGAGATCAGCGGCTGGCGGGCGGGACGAGGTTGTTCATGCGGAGGTATTCGACCATCTGGCCATAGTGATCGTAGGTGTGCCAGAGGAGGATACTGGCGGAATCGACGCGGGTCCGTTTGCCTTTCGGGTTGAAGGGGTCGGTGGTTTCCTGCATGAGGTTTTCCGCCGTCAGCGTCGCGACGGCCTTGTGGGTGTAAGCGAAGGCTTCTTTCACGTATTTGACGATTTCGGCTTTATTTTCGAGGGATTCCGGGCCGTTTTCGTTGGGTCCGGTGGCGGAGGGATTCTTTTCGCCGAGCAGGGCGGAGGAAATTTCGTAGAGCACGAAGGCGGCGTGCTTCGCTTCCGATCCGAACGTGCGGACGCCTTTGAACGCGCCGTCCCTGGGGGCGAAGTTGAATTTTTCCGCGGGCATCGCTTCGACGAGCGGGATGAATTCCTTTTCCATTTCGCCGATGCGTGCGTCGAAGATCTTCGCGGCGGAGGGGGAGTCGGCGGCGGTGAGGCCGGCGACGCAGAAGGGGAGCGCGGAAAGAAGCCGAAGCAGTGTCATGTCGTATCCAGTTTAGGGTAGAATTCGGAGCGATGACACGACGAAAAGCGATGGCTCTGGCCGGGGCTGCTCCTTTAGCGGCACAAACGGTGGCCGCACAGACAGCGAGTGCGCCGGTGAAACTGGGAATCGATCTGTTCAGTATCCGGTCTTCGGGCTGGACGCCGTTTCAGTATCTGGACTATTGCGCCGCCCAGAAGGCCAGGGTGGTGCATTTCTCCGAGATCCGTTTCATCGGAAATCTGCAGCCGGACAATCTGGCGAAAGTGCGGGCGTACGCCGAGCAGAAGGGCATCGAGGTGGAGATCGGGATGAAGTCGGTTTGTCCCACTTCGAAGATGTTCGAGGCGAAGGAAGGCACGGCGGAGGAGCAGTTGACCCGGATGATCGCGTCGGCGCAACTGGTGGGCTCCAAGATTGTGCGGTGCGTGCTGGGAAGCGCGGAGGACCGGCGGCCCGGGCCGATCGACAGGCATATCGAAAGCATGGTAAAGGTGCTGCGGAATATGCGGTCGCGGGCGATGGACGCGGGGGTGCGGATTGCGATCGAGAATCACGCGGGCGATATGCAGGGCTGGGAACTGCGGAATCTCATCGAGGCGGCGGGGAAGGATTTCGTGGGGGCGTGTCTCGATTCGGGAAATCCTTGCTGGACGCTGGAAGATCCGCACGCGACGCTGGAGGCGCTGCATCCTTACGTGCTGACGAGCCATGTGCGGGACAGCGCGGTGTGGCGGACGCCGCAGGGCGCGGCGGTGTCGTGGGTGCGGATGGGCGACGGGAACGTGGATATCGATTCGTATTGCCGGAAATACGCGGAGTTGTGCCCGGGGCGCGCGCTGTCGATGGAGTGCATCGTGATGGGGCCGCGGATGTTCACTTACCGGGATCCGAAGTTCTGGGAGGCGTATCGCGATGTGCCGGCGTGGAACTTCGAGCGGTTCGCGGAAATTGCGGAGAAAGGGAAGCCGTTCGAGATCCCGCGAGTGGACCGGGCGCAGGCGGCGCAGCGGGAGCGGGACGACCTGGAGGCAAGTCTGGCGCACGTGAAGGGTGTGCTGGGCCTTTGAGCGGAGTGCTTTCGGGAATATACTTTCTGCATGATGCGATCTGAACTGGACAGGCGTGCCTTTCTGCGGACGACGGGCGCGGCGGCGTTTTCGGCGGCGGGCGCCGCGGCGATGCAACAAGGCCGGAAGCCGCGGCGCGTGGGGTTGATCGGAACCGGATGGTACGGGAAAATCGATCTGCTGCGCCTGATTCAGGTGGAGCCCGTGGAGGTCGTGTCGCTCTGCGACGTGGATTCGAAGATGCTGAGCGCGGCCGGAGATCTGGTGGCGTCGCGGCAGAAATCGGGGAAGACGCCCCAGTTGTTCCACGATTACCGGGACATGCTGAAGCAGAGCGGGCTGGATATCTGCCTGATCGCGACGCCCGACCACTGGCATGCGCTGGCGATGATCGAGGCAGCGAAGGCGGGCGCCGATATTTACGTGCAGAAGCCGATCAGCGTGGATGTGACGGAAGGGCAGGCGATGCTCGCGGCCGCGCGCAAGTACAAACGCGTGGTGCAGGTGGGAACGCAGCGGCGGAGCACGCCGCACCTGGTCGAGGCGAAGGAGCGGTTTCTCGATTCCGGGAAGCTGGGGAAGATCTCGTCCGTGGACATTCACTGCTACTACCACATGCGCGCGACCGCGAATCCGCCCGATTCGGCCCCGCCCGCGAACCTGGATTATGAGATGTGGACGGGTCCGGCGCCCATGCGGCCGTTCTGTTCGCTGACGCATCCGAGGAGTTGGCGTGCATTCAACGAGTACGGTAACGGGATTGTCGGGGATATGGCGATCCACATGTTCGACATGACCCGATGGATGCTGGGACTGGGCTGGCCGTCGCGGATTTCGTCGGATGGCGGCATCTACATGGATAAGGCGAGTAAGGCGAATATCAGCGATACGCAGGTTTGCACGTGGGAGTATCCGGAGCTGAATATTGTCTGGAATCACCGGACCTGGGGCGCTTCCGGCGAGGCGGACGATAAGTACAACTGGGGCGCGACGTTTTATGGGGAAAAGGGAACGCTGAAGGCGGGCGTTTACGCCTATGATTTCATCCCGAGCGGGAAGGGCGAGAAGACGATTCATAAAGACGTGACGTACGAGTTCGAGCAGTACCCGGAAGACAAGACCGAGAAGGATCTGGAGACGCATGTCGCGCCGGCGGTGCGGCATCACATGATGGATCTGCTGGCGGCCATCGATAAGCGAAGCAATCCCGTGGCGGATATCGAGCAGGGATACATCTCGACCGCATCCTGCATTCTGGCGAATCTGGCGATGAAGACGGGACGGAAGTTTACCTGGGACGCGGGGAAGCAGGAAGTGGTGGGCGATGCGGAGGCGAACCGGTTGCTGACGCGGGCGTACCGGAAACCCTGGGTGCATCCGGACCGGAAGAGCGTGTAGACGGAAAATCCGAAGCGGAATAAAGAACGGCGGCGGGAGTGGTGACTCCGGCCGCCGTTCTCTTTGGTGCTCAGTCCGTAAGACTTTCCTTAGTTGATGGTGATCTGGAAGGAAGTCGTGCCCGTGGCGAAAGTGGACGAACCGCTCGCTTTGGAGACCGTGTCGGTAGCCACCACCGTGACGGTCGGGGTGGACGCGGACGCGGTGTTGTCGTTGGAGATGACGCCGGTGCCGGGGTTAATCGACACTCCGGTGGGAGGCGAAACCAACGACCAGACGATGGTGCCCGACTGGCCGGAGACCGTCATGGTTCCGATGGTAGCCGTCGTCGTGTGGTCGCCTTGCGAGAGCGCGCCGTGGCCGACAAGCAGATTCACTACGACGGTGAAGTTCGCTGTGCCCGTGACGCCGTTGGCATCGGTTGCGGTAACGGTGACCGGGTAGCTGCCGCCGGGCACGGTGGCGGAGGTGGTGACAACTCCGGTGGACGCGTTGACGGTCAGCCCCGCGACGGCTGCGGAAGTGATCGCGTAGGTATAGGGATACACGCCGCCTGTGGCCGTTACGGTAGCGGTGTTATGCAGGGTTCCGAAGGTACCCGCGGTCGGCACGGTGTTGGTGAGGTAGAGGCCGCCGGCAACGACGATAGTGTAGGTATACGTGCCGGTGACCGGAACGTTAGCTGAGTCCGTGGCGGTAACCGTGACCAGATACGAGCCCGCCGTGTTGGCGAGAGGCGTACCGGAGATGACGCCGGTGGCTGTGTTCAGCGTGATGCCGGCTGGCAGCAGGCCGGTAGTCAGGGCGAAGGTGCAGGGTGTGTTGGTGGTATCGCTGCACGCAATGGTTCGGGTGTAGGCGACGCCGACCGTGGCGCTGTCGGTGCTCCCGGCGAGCAGTGTGTTCGGCACGGTGCTGGCCATAGTGAGCCGGGGTGCGACCCAGAGGGTAACACCGGCCTGACTCAGAGTCGGACCATTTCCCAGAGAGACCAGGACGGGGATCTGGACGGGTTGGGTAATCGAAGAAATAGTACTTCCGGTGGCGGAGGTGTAAGACGTGCCGGTACGCGGAAGCTTCACGTTGATCTGATACAGTCCGGCGACCGCATTGGCAACAAAACCCGCATAGGACACGGTGCCCTGCTGGCCGCCGACGATCGTCCCCGGAGTCGCGCCGGGAACGCCGCCGAACGTCACGACGGGATTGGTCACCAGACAGGGAGGGAATTCCTGCGAGCCGTACAGGGAACTCTGAATGATCGTGCCGTCGATATTCGTCAGGGAGGGAGAAACACCCGTTGCGGTGTTCAGCAGTCCCATGTAGTTTCCCGTACCGGAGACCGCCGCGACGCAATCCGAGGGAGCGGAGAATGTGCCGGTCGCGGTGCCGTCGCCGGTGCTGGTGGGAAGGCCCAGGCCCGTGACGTAGAGCTGCACCGTATCGGAATTGGCGGCCGTAGCATGCATGCCGGCCGGGTTCGCGGCCGAGATCACGTTGTAGTTGGAGTCGAGAATGGCGCCGGGACCCTGCCCGTCCGCGCCCACGGTAAAGATGCCGGGGTTGACCGGCGCGATGTTCATCGTGAAGGGCGCGCTGTGCAGCAGGGTGGCCGTGTTCGCCGTGGTGGCCGTCGTTGCGGCCGTGCCATAGCCGAAGTTGGCTACAAGGAGGACACTGGCCGCGCCGGACACGGCGGCGGGAACCATCAGGTTGGCCTGACCGTTGGTGGCGAAAAGCAGCGGCGCGTTACCCAGCAGGGTGTTGCCGTCGCTCGACCAGAATGAGACCGAGAACTGACGCTGGTTGGCGCCGCAGTTCGCCGTCACGTTTTGCGGGCAGACGGCGGGATCGGGTGTGACGGTCGTGCCGTAACGGAGCGTCACCGGATCGATCACTCCCGACAGAACGGCGTTGCTGGCGCATCCGGTGCCGCCCGAGGTGCAGAAGTTGGCTCCGAAGAGGCTGATCATGTCATAGGGAGCGACGGTCGGGGTCGCGGCCTGAATGAAGGTAGAGGCGCTGGTCGCGGCCTGCACGATCGGCCCGGCCCCGATGGTCAGAGGCAGAGACGCCGTCGGCGCGCTGCAGGTACCGCCGACGGGGTTGCAGATGCCGATATAGACGGTCCCGCCCGCGCCGGACGGCGACCAGGGAATGTATGGATCGGAGCCGGAAACCGTGATGGTCAGAATCATATTCGACGCGTTAATCACGTTGGCGGAAATGTTGGTGTCCGTGAGAATATTACCCGCGTTGTTGACCAGAATACCCACCTTGGTTTTTTGCAGCGGATCGGTGCTGGGAATAAAACCGGTGCCCACCAGAGAGACGGTAAACGTACCGCTCGCCGCTGTCGGAAGGCTCGCCGGGCTCATGGAGGTGAGCGTCGCGCCGGGAGAAATCACGCTGACGTTAAAGGTGACCACAATCGTGGACGCCGGACTTCCCCACGTCAGGGTAACGGTGCCAGTCAGAACGCTGCCCGGCGTGGCGGCGGCGAAGATCAGCGGGTTGAAGCTCACACCGATCGGCGTGCCGAAACTATAGGCGAGGCCGGATAATTGCGCAGAGGCGACGACCGGCGCCAGGGTGCCACCCGTTGTGACTGTATAAGGGATGGGGGAATCGGTGGAAACGGCCGTTACGAACGCGGTCGGGATGGGAGTGCCGATGGTCCAGTTGATGTTGCGCGTGGGGCCTTCGGCAACGGAAAGCTTCGGCGCCTTGTTGGTGACCTGCAGGCTTACGGGAACGGGGTAGTCGGCGAAGCCCGACACCCTCAGATAAACGGTGGCGGTATAAATGCCGGGGGCGAGCGAATCGCAAACCGTCGTCGTGCTGAACCGTATGTTTTTCGGCACGGTCCCGGTGGTGGAATCCACGGTCAGCCAGATGGGCAGACTGGCCGTGCTCACGGCGAAGAACGGCGCGGGGTTGCCCGTGCCGGTGACGCGCACATCGATGTACCCCGCGGTGCCCGAACCCTTGACGTAGGACAGCGAGACGGGGGAAAGCGGAGACAGGAGGGGCGCCGCGGTCAGGGGTGACGGGGGAACGATCTGGAGCGAGATCACAAGCAGTTTGTCCGGCGCCGAAGTGCCCGTGCTGACCAGGTGAAGCGTGGTCGTGTGGGTGCCGGTCGTGTAACCGCCACAACCGTTGACCTGTCCCGCGGTGGGCGCGGCTGCCACGGTGAAAGTGGCGGGGGGCGACCCGGCGGCGCCGCCGGGATTGGCGGGATTGAGCACAAGCCATGAAGCAGGAGGATTGTTAACCGTGTCCACCGTGAAGGGCGTG
This sequence comes from uncultured Acidobacteriia bacterium, assembly GCA_903851195.1. Lineage (GTDB taxonomy): Bacteria > Acidobacteriota > Terriglobia > Bryobacterales > Bryobacteraceae > BOG-234. The sequence goes on along the minus strand of CAINNJ010000008.1, from coordinate 4,088 downwards.
CCACCCGTCGCGGTGGAAGAGACCGAAACGGTCTGAGCGAGGCCGGGGGACCAGGCGCCGCCGTTGCCCGACGTGTACGTACAGGTAATCGTCACAGGCGCGGCGACCAGGCCCGAGGCAGTCGCTGTCACTGTGTCCGTCACCACGGCCGTGGCATCGTTGGCCGCGCCGCCGCCATCGGGGTTCGTTTTGAACTGTATCGTCGTGTTTCCGGTGGAGGCTCCGTTGCACCCGGCGGCTACGTTGACGCTGAAGTTCACGCCGTTTGCCGGGGTATTCTTATCCAGCGTAATGGAGGCCGGCGTGACGACCAGGCCATTGGTCGGCGCTGCAAACGTAACGACGATCGTATGAGTCAGGGTAAGAACGGGGGAGGGCTTTACGGTGATCACTCCGGCCGTTCCCGGACCCGTCACCGTGCTGCAGGTCACGGTGGCTGCGGTGGTCGTAATCAGGTTTGTGGCCTGGAGGCTGCCCGCACTGACCATGAACGTGAGAAGTGCGGCAAAGATTTTGAGGAGATTGAGCTTGCTTGTGTCCAGCTTGCAGTCCATAGGGACCGTCCTGTTCCTAAGGGATTCTCAGCGACATCCATGCCGCGAGGCGGCCGATAGTCTGGTCGCTGTAATTCATATCGGCGGAACAGGGGACTTGCTTTAGCGCGCCAGGGTGATTCCCGGCCGGACCGGTCAAAAAGGCGTTTTAAACCGCGGTAATGTACCGTTCCGGTATCACTCGCCGGATCGACGGCGCGGACGCCTCAGCGCGCCGCGCCGAGCAGCAGGCGGGATTCGAGTTTCTCCCGGTGGTTGCGCGTGAGCGTCAGTTCCGTGCCGTCGCGCAGAATCACCCGGTAATCGCCCCGGAACCACGGCTGCAGCTCCTTAATTCGGTCCAGATTTACAATGGCGGAACGATGCACTCGCAGGAAGTGCGCCGGGTTGAGGCGGGACTCCAGTTCGCTCATGGTCTCGCGCAGGACGTGGGTTTCGCGGCCGCAGTGCAGGCAGACGTAGTTATCGGAGGCCTCGATCCAGTCGATCTCTTCAAGCTTGACGAAGACGACGCGGCCGTTGTTGCGCACGGCGATGCGGTCGGGGGAGCGCTGATTCTTCGAGAGGCTCTCCATCAATTCGAAGAGTCGCGAATCGGCGCTCCCCGCCCGCTCCTGGCGCAGGCGCACTTTGGCGCGCTGCAGCGAGTCGAGGAAGCGGCGCCCGTCGAAAGGTTTCAGCAGATAATCGAACGCGTGCACTTCGAAGGCGCGGACCGCGTAATCTTCATAAGCGGAGGTGAAGATGATCAGCGGGCGCAGTTGCGTCAGCGCCTCAATGACTTCAAAGCCATCGAGTTCCGGCATCTGGACGTCGAGGAACAGGATATCCGGGCGTGTCTCCGCCAGCACGGCGACCGCCTCCGCGCCGTTGGCGCATTCACCGATGACTTCACATTCCTGCTCCAGCGTGAGCAGCCTGCGGATGCGTCTCCGCGACAGCCGCTCATCGTCCACGATCAGCACTTTGAAGTTCGACATGGTCCCCACTCCGATTCGGATTGATTGCCGGCTGCCGGACACGGAACGGCAGCGTGATGCGCGCCTCGACTCCCCCGGCGGGGAGATTCCGTAAGACCAGCGATTGTTGCGGCCCGTAAAGCGATTCGAGCCGCCCGCGTGTAATTCCGAGGCCCATTCCCGGGTGAAGAGCCTGCACCGGATTCTGCTGCAATCCCGTGCCATTGTCCGTGACGCTCAGGACGAGCATGTCTCCGCTGCGTTCCGCCGAGACGGCTATCCAGCCAGGGCCGGCGCGTTTCCCGACGCCATGCCGGATGGCGTTTTCCACCAGAGGCTGCAGCACCAGGTTGGGCACCGTCGCCTCCCGAACCGCGGCGGGTACATCGTAGATGACCCGCAGCCGGTCTTCAAAACGCGCCCGCTCGATATCCAGGTAGAGTTCGAGAATGCGGAGTTCCTCACGTAGCGGCACTTCGTGAATCGAGCTGTTCGCCAGAAACAAACGCAGCAGTTCTCCGAGGCGCGTAATCGTCTGCTCCGCCATGTCCGGATCTTCATGCACGAGTGCCGTAATGGTATGGAGCGTGTTGAACAGGAAATGCGGATGCAGCTGCATTTTCAGAGCCTGTAACTGCGCCTGAATCAACTGCGTTTGCAATTGGGAGGCCTTCACGAGCCCGGTCTGATAGCGCTGGTAATAGATGCTGGCGTGTTCCACCAGAATCACTACGGCATAGAGCAGAATGCCCGTATCGTAGGTGGACTGCACGGAATGGAGCAAATTTTCCCAGGTGAAGGCCAGAAAGGGCGAGGTAGGTGGCGAGGTAATCAGATCGAAGGCGATCTTGATCACCGGCACCAGCGCGAGCATAGAAACGAAATGAATCGCCAGATTGCGTGGCCACTGGTTTCGCTCCAGGCGGAAGCGCCGGGCGCACCAGAGAATCAGCGGCGAAAACGCGCCCCAGAGCCAGGCGTAGGTAAGCTCAAAACGCAGCGCGTCGGCCCAGGACATGGGCGTTTTCGTGAAGGCGTACCAATAGTGGGCCTGCCATGTGCACAGCAGGCCGTAAGCCGTCCATGCGCCGAAGAGCAGGCCGAACTCCACGAATTGAACTCTCGTTGTAAAACGCCGCATACCGGCCGTGAAATAGATACGCGGCAAGAAGCGGTTCGTTCCGTGTTTGCCCGGCAGCGGGTCTGATTGGTGACGTTTCGGCGCACCGGGGCGGGGTGGTGCTGTGCGGATGCGGGACGTCACTGTTCGGAATCGGGCGGAGCTGCGGAAAGCGCCGTGTCAGGCCAGGCGGGCAGCCACGAGGGTCACCAGGGCGGCCCCGCCGATCAGGACCACGGAATCCGCCTTCTTCGTGATCAGCAGCGTTGCGGTGATTACCGCGATGACGACAGTAATGCTGTCATTCAGAGATTCCCGGGCAAGCGGAATGGACGCGGCGAACAGCATGCCGGCACTCGCGGCGACGATGGATTCCAGCACGCGGCGGACGCGCGGGTGCTCCCGCCGCGGGCCGATGAAGCGCAGCAGGAGGAGTATGGCAAGGGCCGGAGTGGTCATGGCGAACCACCCCGCCGCCGCGCCGGGAACACCGGCCGCGTAGTAGCCGACGCTCACGATATACAGGCCGACCGGACCGGGCGTCGTTCGGGAGACCACCACCGCCGTGTTCAGTTGTTCGTCCGTGAGCACGTGGCGGTGCAGCACCAGTTCGTCGCGCACCAGGGGCAGCGAGGCCAGGCCGCTGAACGTGGTGATGGTGGCTTTCAGCAGGATCAGGTAGAGCGTGAAGACGTTCACTTTGTCCCCTCATCCGGCCAGAAAGCGCCCGCGAGCGCGGCGAGGAGCAGAATACGGGCGGGCGACAAGGGAAAGAACGTTTGCATCGCGACGGAGGCCAGCAGAATGACAACGATGCGGACCCGGTTGGCGCGCGTCAGGACGGATTCGGTGAACTGCCAGCAGGTGTTAAAAATAATCCCGATGGCCGCCGCCAGCGCGCCGTGGAACGCGGCTTTCATCAGCGGCGCCTGGCTCCGGAGATCGAACAGAGCGGTGGCGGCGATCGCGATGACCGTAGCGGGCAGCGAGGCGGAGAGGAGGGCGACCGCGGCGCCGCGCCAGCCCCGGGTCATCCAGCCGATCCCGGTGCAGAACGCGAGCATATTGGTGCCGGGCGTGAGGCGGGAGAGGCCGAAGCAGAGGTGGAACTGCTCGCGGGTGATCCAGTTGCGGCGTTGTTGCAGTTCCTGCTGCAGCACGCCGACCGTAGCGCCGCCGCCTCCGAACGTGAGATTGCCGTAACGTCCGAAAACGGCGGCGAGCGCGGCGAGGCTGGGCCGGGTGATCGGAGCGGACTGTGGCGTCATCAGGCTTATCGTAAACCGTGCGGCCAGGCGGGCGATGTCGGCGCCTCTAGTGTCATGTCCGACAAATAGCTTCATTTAACGTGTGCCGAGGAGAGCGCTTCGCGGGCACGCTGGATTTTCGCGAGGATTTCTTCGCCTTTGGCTTTCCAAACGTATCGTCGTGGCTCCTGATTTCGTGCCATCAGGT
>CAINNJ010000007.1 GCA_903851195.1 uncultured Acidobacteriia bacterium | reverse complement strand
CGAAGCCTCTCATTCCGGATAGTATCAGGAGTTTGCGAACGGCGTCTTCTCGCCTCCCGGGTGCCAGACGACTGATCTTCCCCAAAATGCGCCGGATGGTACCAATCCGGTCGTTTGTGCGTGTCAGCACCGCCAGGATGTTATCCGAAACTGCGTCGCTCTCCAGCAACGCCTCGCAGTCGAGATCCCGCACATCGAGCAAATCGTAACGAAAACGGATCCCCATCGCTTCCACCCTGTCTGTCATTCGCAGCTTTTCATTCCCGACGTAGAGAACCAGTTGCCGGGGAATCCGCGCCTCCATCCGCCAGACACCCATCGCGTACTCCAGCATTCGCAGTGGCATCTTCGGATCGTTCGTCGTCTGCAGTTCAATGTGCAGCAGATCGCCGTTTTCCAGTTCCGCCAGCAGATCCAGCCGGCGGTTCTGAACCCGCGGCAGTTCCACATTGCGCCATCGCGCCACGGGACTGTTCACCCCCGCATGCCTCAGAATCATCGACGAAGATTCCAGCAGCAGCGCCTTCAGCGTCACATCGCAGTCCTGCATGAGCTCAACATGCAAGTGTCCCGGCGCCGGGATTATTCTCACGGAAATCCGCCGTCGGCCCGGCTATGATGAAACCAACCCTCATGACCTCCCGAGCCACCGGCGACTTCGAAGTTAAACTGCAACCACAGCCACCTGACGATCCGCAGCACCCCGTGCCTGGCCGGATGTCGCTCGACAAACAGTTCCACGGCGACATGGAAGGAACCAGCAAGGGCCAGATGCTCGCCGCCCAGACCGCAGTCAAAGGTTCAGCAGGCTACGTCGCCATGGAACTCGTGACAGCCACCCTGCACGGCCGCAGAGGAACATTCGTCCTGCAGCACACCGGCACCATGAACCGCGGCGAGCCGCAATTGAGCGTCACCGTGGTGCCGGACTCCGGCACCGGGGATCTGACGGGCATTTCCGGCAAACTCGCGATCCTCATCGCGAACGGCAAGCACTCGTACGAGTTCGACTACTCTCTCGACGAGCCCGCCTGATTTCGAAAGCCCCGCTCAACGCGGCAAAGGCCTGGCGACCCTTTCGGGCTTCCAGGCCTTTTCTGACGTTAAACGCGATTCAGTTAGTTCGTTCCGCCCGCCGGGCATGCCTTCGAGGGTCCGGCGAACTTCCCGTTGGCCGAGAACTTTCCGCCGGCTCCCAGCGAAGCAACGCCCAGCTTGTTGAAGTACCAGCTGAAGAAACCGAGTTCCTGCATGTGATAGGCCTTGCCGCTCAGGGTGATCGCCGGCATAAGAGTCCCGCTCAGCGGATCGCCGTTCTCCCAGTTTGTCTGACAGCCGCTCACCTGGCCAATATTTCCCCAGGCCGGTGTCGGGTTGGTTCCCAGCGGATCGTCCATCCATTCGCCGATCTCATGGCTCGCAATCGAACCGTCCGCGGTACCGCTGAACAGCCCCGTCGTATCCCAATCGATGGGCGAGTACGTCTGCACCGGGCTGCCCTTCGCCGAGTGGAAACCGAGAATACAGCAACCCGTCGTCGAGGGCGGGTTCGCCGTCGACTGCACCACATTCTTCAGCAGGAAGATAACGAACTTCGTCGGGCTGATCACGCCCGACGCAGTCAGCGAAGGCAGCAGCGTATTGCTCAGATAGTTGCTGAACCAGCTGTACGACACAATGCCGAGCAGCGAACAACCCGATGAATAAGTGCTCCCCTGCGACGAAGTCAATGCCGGAACGCTGACCTGCGTCGCATACGTGACCGGCGACAAGGTATTCTGATAAGCCGCCGAGCCCCCGATCGCGTTCCAGAATTCCGCGCGCCGGAAACCGTTGATGTACTGCGTCGTCCCGACGCTGACGCCGTTGAAGGTCAGCGGCGAAACCTGCACCAGCGGCGATTGATTGAACCGGTTCACCGCCGAGATATTACCGTCACAGCTGTTCGCGGCCGAAGGATCGAACACCGCGGTCCCGATCGTGATCTTCAGCGGCACCACAACCACGGGGATGGTGGAAGACTGCGGCGCGGCAAACGGGCTCGTCCCGACGATCGTGCCGGTCCGCGTCGTGCCGTCCTTCGTGGTGGCGAAGGAATAGGTCGACATGGGTATGGTCGTGGCTGCCGAGGCTCCGGTCAACGACTGCGCGGACGCTGTTCCTTTGGGCGCGCCGGTCCATGGTTCCGTCGCGAAATATCCGTTCAGTTGCGGCGCCGAAAGCGTGGCGGCGGCCTCCTGCGCGGACACGTTCTGAACTCCCGCACCGCCGAACAAAGCCGTGCTCAGGAACGCGGCCCCCGATATCATTTTCCGAATCGATATTGTCATTAATCCTCTGTTTGTTTGGCACTATCGCCCGAATGTAACCGTGAATAACAAGATATTTCGGTGACGCCAATAAGTGCCTGACTATTCGATTTTGTTACGGGCCATCAGAAAATTCCATACCAACAAAAGTTAGTATTGGGGTATATCAGAAACTTACTTCGGCGGTAACGGCCGTGGCCACGCCCCGATCGAGGTCCCCGGATCCGTCGCGCGCTTCTTCGTTTCCTCCCACGCCGCCCGCACCGGCTCCGGAAACGTCGTCAGCATCGACGCGATCTTCGCCTGCATCTTCTGCACAATACCGGGATGCTCCGGCGCCACATCATAGCTCTCATCCGGATCGCTCGCCAGGTTGTACAACTCCGGTTTCGGCAGCGCGAAGTTATGAATCCCACCCGGCGGCGCGGGCGCATACGCAGCCGTATTGTGCCGCGCGACATGCAGTTTCCAGTCGCCCCACCGCGCGCACTGCAGATCCCAGACATTGAAATACAGCAGCGGATCCCGCTCCATCTGCTGTGTTCGCCCGCTCAGGACCGGCCAGATATCCAGCCCGTCGAGAGGCTTCTCCGGCAGCTTCGCGCCGCACAACTTCGACACGGTCGGGAACACATCCATCATCGAACACACCACGTCGGACACGCGCCCCTTCGGCACATGTCCCGGCCAGCGCGCGATGAACGGCTCCCGTACACCACCTTCGTAAGTCGTGTTCTTGCGCCCCCGCAGTTTGCCCGCGCTGCCCTGGTACCACGGCCCGTTATCGCTCGAAAACATTACCAGCGTGTTGCTCTCGAGCCCGTTCTCTTTCAGCGCGCCCAAAACCTGCCCCACGCTCCAGTCGAGTTCCTCCACCACATCCCCGTAAAGCCCCTCAGCCGATTTCCCCCGGAAATCCGCCGAAGCCGCCAGCGGGATATGCGGAAACGTATGCGGCATATAAAGAAAAAACGGCGCATTCTTCGATTCGCGAATAAACCGCAGCGCCTGCTCCGTATACCGCTTCGTCAGCGTATCCAGCGCCGCCGGTTCCTCGATCACCTCGGTGTTGTGCAGCAGCACGCGCGGCGTCATGTCGTTGCTGTACGGGATCCCGTAATACTCGTCGAAGCCCCGGCTCGTAGGCAGATACTCCGCGGGCCGGCCCAGGTGCCACTTCCCGATGCACATGGTCTTGTAACCCGCGGCCTTCAGGACATTCGCGAGCGTCGTCTCATCCGTGTTGAGGCCGTCTTTATCCTGCGGGAAAAACACCCGCGGCACGCCGACCCGCGTCGGATAACGCCCCGTCAGCAGCGCCGCCCGCGACGGCGAACACACCGGATCCGCCGAACAGAAGTTCGTGAACCGCATCCCTTCCGCCGCCATCCGGTCCAGATTCGGCGTCCGGATCTTTGACCCGTAACACCCCAGATCGCCGTACCCCAGGTCGTCGCAAAAAATGAATACGATGTTCGGCTTCCCCGCCGTCTGCGCGCCGGCGGCACTCCCCGCCATCGCCGCCCCCACAAAACCGCCCAGCACATCGCGGCGCGTCATAACCCGCGCTCACACTGCTCACGCGTCACCTGGTGCCGATACGCGAACATTCTCTCTAACCCCGGCCGCACCGACCACCCGAAAAGCCCGTTCACCAGCCCGCCGCCCGGCAGCGCGTAAGTAATCCGGTCCGTCAGCCGCGTTTTCGTCCCCTCGGCCTGAAACTCATGCCGGTGGACCCACTGCGCAAACGGTCCTTCCACCTGCTCATCGGCGAAAAGCCGGTCTTTCTCATACGCCACATGCAGCGCCACCCACTTCACGAATCCGATCCGAAGCTCCACGCGCGCACCCGTCCGAATCCCGCCGGTCCGGCTGACCACACGCATCGGCGGGAACGGAGGAGTCAGCAACGCCAGGGCATCTTCCCTCTCGTGAAATCCGAACACTTTCTCGATCGGCGCGTCGATCAACACACTCTTCACGAATGTTGGCATTCCGAATCACCAGCCCCTCGTGCCGGCCGCACCCTTGAACGGGCCCGTGATTTCCGACGTGATCCACCCGCCGTAGAAATCCCCCTCCTGCGCCTGCACCCGCTCCTCCCCCACGAAACACGCATCGGCCTTGTGGGCGTAAAAAGCCACATGATCCCGCAGCATCGAATAGGCGCCCGCCGGCGATGCGTAACTCCACGCCGCCGCCACCGAAGCGCGCTCCCTCGTCACCAGATCCCAATAGCTCGCCGACCCCTTGAATTCGCAAAACGTCCGCCGCGCATTCGCCCGCAGAAATTCCCTCCGGATATCCTCCGGCGGGATGTAATAAGTGGGCGGATGGCTTGTCTCCAGCAGCCGGTACGCCCGCACGCTGTCCGCTACGGTCTCGCCCCCAAACTCCACGCGCACCCGCGCCGAACACGGTTCCACCCGGGGCGGCCGCGGATAATCCCACACCGATTCCTTCATGGCTCTAATACTGGCACGCCGAATTTGACAATCCCCCCGGCTGCGAGGTAAAACAGCACATGCCAAAGCCCTCCCGCCGCGACTTTTTCGCGGCCGGCGCGGGAGCCCTCGTCGCCTCCGGATCCGCCCTCGCCGATACCCCGACCGAACTCTGCGCCCTGACTCTGAAGCAGGCCTCGGCCGGTATCCGCTCTAAAAAGTTTTCTCCTCTCGATCTCACCGAAGCCTGTCTCGCGTCCATCAAGACGTGGAATCCGAAGACCAACGCGTGGATCACCGTCATGCGCGACAAAGCGCTCGCGCAGGCCAAAACGCTGACGGAAGAACAGGCCGCCGGACGCTTCCGCGGCCCTCTGCACGGCATTCCCATCGGCCTGAAGGACAGCATCGACACCACGGGCGTCCGCACCACTGCCGCCAGTGCCGTCTACGAATACCGCTTCCCTTCTGAAGACGCCGACGTGGTCCGCCGCCTCAAGGCCGCCGGCGCGGTGCTCATCGGCAAAGCCAACATGCATGAGTTCGATGCCGGCGCCTCCTCCGCTGTCAGCTATTGGGGACCGGTGCGCAATCCCTGGAATCTGGAACGCGTCGCGGGCGGCCCCTCCGGCGGTTCCGCCGCCGCGGTCGTCATGAACAACTGCTTCGCGGCCCTGGGCACCGATTCCGGCGGCGGCATCCGTATCCCCGCCTCCGCCTGCGGCATCACCGGCCTGAAACCCACCCACGGCCGCGTCAGCCTGCGCGGCATCGTGCCGTACTGCTGGTCACTCGACCATTGCGGCCCCCTCGCCCGCACCGTCGAAGACATCGCGCTGCTTCTGCAGCAGATCGCCGGCTACGACGCGCTCGACATCGACTCGCTCGACAAGCCCGTCCCCGACTACCTGGCCGCGCTCGCCATGCCCGTCGCGAAGTTCCGCCTCGGCATGGCCGCTCAGTTCTTCGATCATCTGGATGACGAAGTCGCCCGCGCCGTCGAAGACGCCATCGCAACCCTGAACCGCCTCACCCAGGGCACGCACGAAATCGGCATGCCTTCCCTGCTGCACGCCAATGTTTCGGCCGAAATCGCCGCGTATCGCGAAAACCTGCGCGGCGTCAACGGAGGCGGCTATGAACCCTCCACCGCACGCGCCTTCCCCAGTGTGCCCGACAGTGCACGCGCCGTCGACTACATTCGCGGCTGGCGCGACCTCACCCTGGTCCGCCGCACCATCGACGACGAAGTCTTCCGCAAAAAGAATGTGGATATCCTGGTCGCCCCCGCGCTTCGTCATCTTCCGGCGCTGATCGAAGACGAACTGAATCCCGGCGGCGGAGGTGGCGGTGGCGGACGCGGCGGGTCCGGCGCCACCCCGGCGCGCGGCGCCGCGGCCCCCAAACCGGACGCCGCCAATCGCCCCCGCAACACGGCGGACCCGGAGGAAAACACCCGACCCTTCAACGGCTACGGCCTCCCCGTCATCTCGATTCCCTGCGGCTTCTCCAAAAACGGCCTGCCGATCGGCCTGCAACTCGCCGGTCCCATGTTTTCGGAATCCACCGTCCTCGCCCTCGCGCACGCCTTCCAGCAATCGACCGACTGGCACAAGCGCCGCCCGGACCTCGCCATCGACGCCAAAGTTCCCGTGCTCTCCAAAGCCGCGGCCGAACAGACGGGAAGCTAACCATGCAGACCTCCGACCCCGCTTTCTGGACCCTCCGCGAGGCCACCGACAACCTGCGCGCACGCCGCATTTCGTCCGTCGAACTCACCACCGCCTGCCTCGACCGTATCCGGACCTTCAACCCGAAGACCAACGCCTTCATTACCGTCCTCCGCGAACAGGCACTCGCGCAGGCGAAAGCGCTCGATAAGGAACAGGCCGCCGGACACGCGCGCGGCCCGCTCCACGGCATCCCCATCGCGCTGAAAGACAACGTCGATCTCGCGCGCGTCCGCACTACCGCGGGCAGCAAGACCCTCGCCGGCAACATTGCCACCGAGGATGCAGAAGTCACCCGCCGTCTCCGCGCCGCCGGCGCTGTCCTGGTCGGCAAGTGCAACATGCATATCTTCGCCGCGGGCGCTACTTCCGCGGTGAGTTACTACGGCCCGGTGCGGAACCCCTGGAATCTGGAACTCATCGCCGGCGGCTCCTCCGGCGGTTCCGCGGCGGCCGTGGCGATGCACAACTGCTTCGCCGCCATCGGCACGGACACCGGCGGCTCCATCCGCACCCCCGCCGCCATGTGCGGCGTAACCGGTTTCAAGGCCACCTACGGCCGCGTCAGCATCCGCGGCATCGTCCCGCTGACCTGGTCGCTCGACCACTGCGGCCCTCTCGCCCGTACCGTGGAAGACACCGTCACCGTGCTGCAGGCCATCGCCGGCTACGACCATCTCGACCTCCAGTCCGTCGATTGCCCCGTGCCCGACTACGTCGCCGCCCTCACCGCGCCAGTGGCACAGTTGCGCCTCGGCATCTCCCCGCAGTTCTTCGATGGTCTGGATGCCGACGTCGCCGCCGCCCTCGAATCCGCCATCGCGCAGCTCACCGCAATGACCAAAGGCGCGAAAGAGGTGGAACTCCCCTCCATCCTCGGCACCGGCGCCAGCAGCGAGGGAGGCGTGTACCGCGAAGCCCTCGGCAACGGCTTTCTGCACGGCGGCGCCGACGTTCCCAACGCCGCGCCCGACGCCGCCCGAGGTTCCGGGCGCGCCGTCGATTACATTCACGAATGGCGCGCCCTCCGCCTCGTCCGCCGCCAGGTGGATCTCGAAGTTTTCCGCAAACAAGCGGTCGATATCCTGGTCACCCCGACCATCCGCGAACTCCCGTGGACCATCGAGGAGGAACTCACCCGCGCCGCCAACACCCGCCCGCGCAATCCCAAACCCGGCAACACGCGCGCCCTCGACGATTACGGTCTGCCGACCATCACCGTGCCCTGCGGCTTCTCGAAAACCGGTCTGCCCGTCGGCCTCCAGCTCAGCGGCGCCAACTGGAAAGAGAACGACGTGATTGCCCTCGCCCACGCTTTTCAGAAGGCAACCGACTGGCACACCCGCCGCCCCGCGCTCACTCCGGACGCGAAAGTGCCGGTGCTTTCCGCGACGGCGGCCGCGCAGACCGGGGAAGGCGTTACCCGTTAGAGCGCACGCATGGAAAAGGTTACTCTGAGGATGTAATCACCATGTCAATCGACCTGAAGCCGGAGCAGCAACGCGTCATCGACCTGGCCATTCAGTCCGGGGCGTATCGGAATCCCGCCGAGGTTCTCGATCAGGCTTTTGAGATCCTTCGCGAGCAACTCGATCTGGAAGACTGGATGTTCGAACAGCGCGACGTCATCGCCGCCCAAATCGGGAAAGGCTTCGCGCAGGCTCAACGGGCGAATTGATCGACGGAGACGCCGTCGTCGATATATTGCGGCAGCGTCGGGCCGAGCGACTCGATCCGCGTTAAATGAATGCGCCGTTTCAGTTCACTCCGCAAGCCACCGAAGACCTGGATGCCATCTGGTGGTTTATCGCCGAGGATAGTCGTTAAGCCGCAGACCGTGTGGAAATGGAAATCATCGCCACTTGGAAGCGGCTGGCGAAACATCCTTCTGCGTAAAGCGAGTAGCACCATCTTGCTTTTAGCTGCTTTGCGGCGGTTTACCGGCGTGTAGGAGAGGAACGAGCGATACTTGCATCATGCCCTTGGAGCGATATCACCGCGCCATCCTGGCTCTTGCCGATTCAACTGAGCACTGGAAGGCACGGCTATGCGGCGCTGCCAATAACATTTTTGACCTTCTGCCTTCTGAATTCCCGAACGACCTGCAAGAGCGGCACGCCTCGCTAGTGAAGTCGGTCACTCTTTTGCCCGGCGACAACGGAGCCTTAAATTCGACGGTTTACCAGATGAAGGAAAAAGAAGGCAAGGCAGTTATTAGCGAGATCGTGGCCATCTGGACCGAATTAAGGCTAGCCGAGCAGGAAAATATCTGAAATGAACCGTCTGCGGGATCCGAACCAGCGACGATTCTTCAATAATCCGTTTTGTGCACCACCTTCCGCCTCATTTCGCACCACCACAGGCAGTACACTAACGAAAACCCCTTGCCACTAGCCCGCCAGCTCAACCTCTTCGACATCACCATGATCGTCATGGGCGGGATCATCGGATCCGGCATCTTCATGAACCCCTGGGTCGTCGCCCGCGAAGCCCCCGTCACCAGCATCATCCTCGGCGTCTGGATCTTCGGCGGCGCCGTCGCCATGGCAGGCGCCTTCGTCTATGCCGACCTCGCCGCCCGTAACACCGCCCTCGGCGGCCAGTACGCCTACCTGCGCGACGGCTGGCACCCCTCCGTCGCCTTCCTCTACGGCTGGTGCCTGCTCCTCGTCATCCAGACCGGCGGCATGGCAGCCGTCGCCGTCACCTTCGCCCACTACCTCGTCGAAATGACCGGCCTGCCCTGGCCCCCCGCGGCCATCGCTTCCGCCACACTCCTGGTTCTGGCGGCCATCAATCTCGCCGGCGTCAAAGCAGGCAGTTCCGTCCAGAACCTGCTCATGATCCTCAAGATCCTCGCCATCTTCGCTCTCATCGCCGCCGGCTTCTTCGTCCCCGCGCATCCCGCCACCGGAATCACTCATGTCGTCCCGCTTCGCAACATCGGCGGCGCGCTCACGCCCGTCCTCTTCGCTTACGGCGGCTGGCAAACCGCCAGCTTCCTCTCGGGCGAAATGAAGAATCCCCGTCGCGATCTCGCCCGGGGCGTCCTCCTCGGCGTCGCGGGCGTCGTCACCCTCTACGTCGCCGTCAACTGGGTCTGTGTCCGCGCCCTCGGCCCCGACGGCCTGGCCCAAACACCCACCCCCGCCAGCGCCGTCATGCTCTCCGCCTTCGGACCCGCCGGCGGACGCCTCCTCGCCGCCGGTATCGCCATCTCCACCCTCGGCTTCCTCAGCCAGAGCATGCTGACCGCCCCCCGCATCTATTACGCCATGGCCCGCGACGGCGTCTTCTTCCGCGCCATCGGAACCCTTTACGAACGCACCCAGGCCCCCGCCGCCGCCATCCTGCTGCAGGCCGTTCTCGCCGCCGCCATCGCGCTCTCCGGCGCCTACGACCAGATCCTCAACTACGTCGTCTCCATCGACTTCATCTTCTTCGGCCTCACCGGCGCCGCGCTCTTCCGCAAAGGCCGCCCCGACCACCCCGTCACCACCCTCTTCTTCGTCGCCGCCTGCTGGATCACCGTGCTCGCCACCATCCTGAAAGCCCCCGCCACCAGTTTCATTGGACTCGGCATCCTCGCGGCGGGCGTGCCAGTCTATTTCTTATGGACAGCAAAGAACAGGTGACCGGCCGCGTCTTCGAATCCGCCTACATGCAGTGGGCGAAAACCCGATCCCGCGCGCGCTTCAACCTCGCCACCAGCGGCGTTCCCGGCTTCCCCCTCGCCGACCTCGGTGTCTCCCTCCAGGACCTCGAAATCAACGGCCCCGGCGGCTACGGCTACACGCCCCTTCGCGAAGCCATCTCCGCGGAATACGGCGTTCCGGCCGATTGCGTCGTCGCCGGCGGCGGCACATCCGGCGCCAACCAGTACGCCTTCCTGCTCCTCCTCGGCCCTGGCGATGAAGCGCTCATCGAGTTCCCCGCCTACGACATCCTGCCCAACCTCGCGCTCTTCACCGGCGCCACCATCACCCGCTTCACCCGCCGTCCCGAAAACAACTGGGCCGTCGACCCCGAGGAGATCGCCCGCCTCATCACGCCCCGCACGAAACTGATCGTGCTCACCAACCTGCATAACCCCTCCGGCGCGCTGATGGACGCAGACACGCTTACCCGCATCGGCGAGATCGCCGCGCGCAACGGCGCGCACGTCCTGGTCGACGAAGTCTATCTCGATTGCATCTGGGAACAGCGCCCCCGCTCGGCTTTCCTGCTCGGCACTAATTTCCTGGTCACCAGCAGCCTGACCAAGGTCTATGGGCTCAGCGGCCTCCGCTGCGGCTGGATCTTCGCGCCTCCGGCCATCGCGCAGCGCCTCTGGCATCTCATCGACCTCTTCGACAACATCCCCTCGCACCCTTCGGAACTGATGAGCGTGATCGCGTTCCAACGCCTCGCCGAAATCCGCGAACGTTCCCGCCGCCTCATCGAAACCAACCGTGGCATCTACCGGGGCGTCGCCTCCGTCCGCGGTTTCGAAGTGCCGGAATACGGCACCGTGGCGTTTCCCCGCGTCCTCGAAACCAACACCACCCCACTGTGCGAACTCCTCCGGGAAAAATACGAAACCACCGTTGTTCCCGGCGAGTTCTTCGGCATGCCCAACCACCTGCGGATTTCTCTGGTAACCCCGCCCGGCGTCCTCCGCGAAGGCCTCGGCCGCCTCGAAGCCGCGCTGGACTGCATCGACTAAAGGCGTATTCCCCGTATTTGCGAGAGGGCGATTGTTCCGCACGCCCCGTTTTGTTGAGATGGCCTTGCAAGCCATGGCCGACAAGCCTGCAAACGATCCGCACCGGGATGACCTGCAAAGACACGATCCGACCGAAGACCGGAGCGTGAACCGCCTCCTCCTCGTCTTCACCGTCTCCGTCTGCCTCCTCGGCATGGCCCTCATCAATTTCGCCGGTTCCCGCCACCCGTAAAATCCTCCGCCCTCCCGCAAACCCGCCCGTCTGATAATTTGGTCCGTGGACCCCAAACAGACAATGGCTAAAAACTTCACTGACCTCACAGGCCGCGTCGCCGTCGTGATCGGCGGCACCTCCGGCATCGGCAAAAGCATGGCTCTCGGCTTCGCGCAGGCGGGCGCCGACGTCGTACCCACCGGCCGCCGCGAAGCCAACGTCGCCGAAGTCTGCGAACTCGTGAAGGCCGAAGGCCGCGAAACCCTCGCCCACACCGTCGACGTCGCCGACCGCCAGTCCATCGACGCCCTTCGCGACGCCGTCGTCGCCAAATTCGGCCGCGTCGATATCCTGCTCAACGTCGCCGGACGCATCAAACGCACTCCCACCAAAGACATCTCCGAAGAGGAATGGACCGGCATCGTCGACACCAACCTCACCGGGACCCTCCGCGCCTGCCAGGCGTTTTATGAAGCCCTCAAAATCGGCGGCCGCGGCCGGATCATCAACATCGCTTCCCTGAACTCCTACGTCGCGTTCTACGAAGTGGCCGCCTACGCCGCTTCCAAATCCGCCGTCCTCTCGCTCACGCGCAGCCTGGCTGTGGAATGGTCCCGCCACGGCATCAACGTCAACGCCATCGCCCCCGGCGTCTTCCGCACGGACCTCAACGCCGCCCTGCTGGACGGCACGCCCCGCGGCAAGGAACTCCTGATGCGCACTCCCATGGGGCGCTTCGGCCAGACCGACGAACTCGTCGGCGCCGCCGTCCTGCTCGCCTCCGACGCCGCCACCTACATCACCGGCCAGTGCATCGCGGTGGATGGCGGCTTCCTCTGCTCCGGAGTCAACCAGTAACCATGCGCGCCTTCGTCATCGAAGAACCCGGCCGCACCCGCGTGGCCGAGGTGGATCGCCCGGTCTGCGGTCCTGAAGAGGTTCTCCTTCGCACCCGTGTCGTCGGCATGTGCGGTACCGACCTCAGCACCTTCCGCGGCAAAAATCCGCTGGTGACCTACCCGCGCATCCCCGGCCACGAAATCGCCGCGACCATCGAGGAGACCGGCAGCGCTGTCCCCGCGCATTTCCAGCCCGGCCTGAACGTCACCGTTTCGCCCTACACGAACTGCGGCAAGTGCGCCTCGTGCAAACGCCGCCGCCCCAACGCCTGCCAGTTCAACCAAACTCTCGGCGTGCAGCGCGAGGGCGCCATGAAGGAATACTTCACCACCCACTGGAGCAAGCTCTACATCGCCGAAGGCCTCAGCATCCCCGAACTCAGTGTTGTGGAACCGCTCTCCGTCGGCTTCCATGCCGCCGCGCGCGGCCGTGTGGCGGAAGAAGACACCGTCGCCGTGATCGGCTGTGGAGTGGTCGGCCTGGGAGCCATCGCCGCGTCGGCCTACAACAACGCCAAAGTCATTGCCATCGACGTGGATGACCGCAAACTCGCCGTCGCGAAACAGGCCGGCGCGCAGTTCACCATCAACAGCAGCACCTCGCGCGTGCATGACGAACTGGCCGCCATCACCGGCAATCTGGGCCCGGACGTCATCATCGAAGCCGTCGGCGCCCCCGCCACCTTCCGCATGGCCGTCGAGGAAGTCGCCTTCACCGGCCGCGTCGTCTATATCGGCTACGCGAAAGAGCCCGTGGAGTACGAAACCCGCCTCTTCGTCATGAAGGAAATCGACATCCTCGGCTCCCGCAACGCGCTCGACGAATTCGGCACCGTTATCGACGCCCTGCGCGGCGGCCGCTTCCCGGTAGAAAGCATCATCTCCCGCGTGGTCTCGCTCGACGAAGCCGGCGACGCCCTCAAGGCCTGGAGCGACGATCCAGGCGCCTACGTGAAAGTTCAGG
Source organism: uncultured Acidobacteriia bacterium (assembly GCA_903851195.1). Taxonomy (GTDB): domain Bacteria; phylum Acidobacteriota; class Terriglobia; order Bryobacterales; family Bryobacteraceae; genus BOG-234. The sequence continues at coordinate 52,471 of CAINNJ010000007.1, read as the reverse complement.
TATCTCTTTAACCATGATGAAAATCGAGAAGTACACAATCGGCGTGGGCGATCGCTTCGCCCACCAGGCAAAGGCCCAGCTGCGCGCCTTCCAGATGGCCGCGGAAAAAGGTATCGAGATCATCCCGGTCTGGAATAAATCCAACCGCGAGCACCTCATCGTTGGCTCCGAACCATCCAGCGTCACCGCCGCCGCGGAAGCCGCCGTCAAAGCCGCCGGCTGGACCAAACCCTGGCACGTGGACGCCGACCACATCAACCTCGACACCGTGGATCGCTTCCTCGCCCCCAGCGATTTCTACACCCTCGATGTCGCCCATTTCATCGGCCGCGCCGCCGCCGCCGAAGCGCTCGACGCCTTCGTCGCGAAGCACCCCGAACTCATCGGCACGCTCGCCATCCCCGGCATCGAAACGCCCATCGTCACCACCGCCGAATCCGTTCGCGAAGTGGCCGCCAAGTACCTTTTCGCCGTGCAGGAAGCGGGCAAGATCTACCAGCACATCGCCGAAGCCAAGGGCGTGGACAACTTCATCACCGAAGTCTCCATGGACGAAACCGACGCGCCGCAAACGCCGCCGGAGTTGCTCGTGATCCTCGTGCTGATCGCGGACGAAAAGATCCCGATCCAGACCATCGCTCCCAAGTTCACCGGCCGCTTCAACAAGGGTGTGGATTACGTCGGCGACGCCGCGCAGTTCGCCGTCGAATTCTCCGACGATCTTGCCGTGATCGCGTACGCCGTGGAACACTACGGCCTGCCGGACACCCTGAAGCTCAGCGTCCACTCCGGCAGCGACAAGTTTTCCATCTATGAGGCGATCCGCAAGGCCATCAAGCGCACGGGCGCCGGCCTGCACCTGAAGACCGCCGGCACCACCTGGCTGGAAGAACTGATCGGCCTCGCCGAAGCCGGCCCGGAAGGCCTGGCGCTCGCGAAGGAAGTCTACTCCGAAGCCTTCGATCACAAAGAGGAACTCTGCGCGCCCTACGCCTCGGTGATCGATATCGACTACGCCAAACTCCCCGCGCCCGCCGACGTGAACGACTGGACCGCCGAACAGTACACCGACGCGCTGCGCCACGTCCAGTCGAATCCGAACTTCAACCCGAACGTGCGCCAGTTACTGCACGTTGGCTACAAAGTCGCGGCAAAGATGGGCGACCGCTATCTGAACATGCTGGTACAAAGCGAAGAGTCCATCTCCCGCAATGTGACCGAGAACATCTTCGATCGCCACATCAAGCCCCTCTTCTGGGACTAGTTCTTTGACGAGCTGAACGTGTTCCCGGGGTGGGGCGGGATGGAATCCTGCGGCGGGTTGGAAACCCGCCAACAGCGCCGATGACCAACCGGCGCCGAGGGATTAGCGCTTGTAAACGACCCCGCCCTTCATCACAAACCGGACCCGCTCGAGAACACTGATGTCTTCGAGCGGGTTTCCGGGAACCGCCACGATATCCGCGAAGTACCCCGCCTTGATCGCCCCGATCTGCCCCTTCCAGCCCAGCAGCGCCGCCGCGTTCACCGTGCCCGCCTGCACCGCGCCCAGCGGTGACAGACCGTTCCGCACCATCAGCGTAAACTCCCGCGCCTGCGTGCCATGCGGAAACGGCCCCACGTCGGACCCCATAGCAAACGGCACACCCGCGGCGATCTGTTTTTTGAACTCGGCCTCGTGCATTTTGATGGTCGCCTGATACCGCGCCCCACCCGCCGCCGAACCCGCGTGCGACGCGAAATAATCCAGAATCGTGAACGTAGGGACCGCGAAAATCCCCTTCTCTTTCATGATCCGCATCGTCTCGTCGCTCAACTGCTCCGCATGGTCGATCGACGAAACCCCGGCACGCGCCGCATAGAGCGTCCCCGGCTCACCCGAAGCATGCACCGCGACCACTTTCCCGGTCCGCGCCGCTTCCTGCACCGCCGCCTTCAACTCCGCCTCGGTGTACTGATACGGCGTGCTGAGTTTGCCGTTGACCACGGAATCCCGCCCCGTCTCGTAGATCTTGATGAAATCCGCGCCCTCTTTGAACTGCTGCCGGATCACCGTCACCAGTTCCGCCGCGTTGTTCGCGTAACTCGCGTTCGACAACACATGCTGCTCCGGATTGAACCGGTTGGCGTCCTCGTGCCCGCCCAGAATATCCACCGCGTTGCCGCTCACCCGCAGCCGCGGCCCCGGAATCATCCCCTTGTTGATCGCATTCCGCACCGCCGAATCGGCCGACCCCGCGCCTTCCGTCCCCATGTCGCGCTCGGCCGTAAACCCGGCCATCAGGTCGTCGCGCGCGGCGAGGGTGGCGATAATCGTCCGCTGCGGGACCGACTCCTCCACCGTCTGCAGATCCTCCGCCCCTGGATGCAGGAACAGATGAACATGCGCATCGATCAGCCCCGGCAGCAGCGTGGCATCGCCCACATCGATCACCTCCGCGCCCGCCGGATGCTCCACCGTGGCGCCCGTGGCGACGATCTTCTCGCCCTGCACCAGCACTTCCCCGGGGCTCGTCATCTTCCCGGTTTCCACGTCCAGCACCCGCGCCGCATGCAGCACGTAGGACTTCGTCTGCGCCGAAACCGCCAGCGCCGCACAAAGAATCAAAACAAAAGTTTTCATAGGATTTGCACGTCGTATTCGCTCATTTTCGGGTCCGCCGAAAGGAGAGGCATCCGCTCCGCCCGGGCCTGCGCGACCAGCATCCGGTCGAACGGGTCCCGATGAAGTGGTGGAAGCGTCTCCAGTTCAGACAAGTGAGAAGCCCGGATGGCCAGTGAAACGACGCGGTTTTTGTCCATTTGCTTCGTGATAAACGCGGCGGCCGGAACGGGCAGTGGTAATTTTCCCGTCCCGGCCTTGATCAGCATCTCCCAGACACTGGCGACGCTCAGATAAAGCTCGTTATCCTGCTCCACCCACGCGGATTTCTGCGCGTCCGTCATTCTCGGGTCGTCACTGATGGCCCAGAGAAAGACGTGGGTATCGAGAAGAATCTTCAACTCCCGAACGCCTCGAGAATCTCGTCCGGCAGCGGTGCGTCGAAGTCGTCCGGCACCGTGAACTCACCCCTGGCCGATCCGAGTTCCCGCCGCTGAGGAGCCATGTCCACCGGCACCAGCCGGACTAACTGCCGCCCCGAGCGCATGATGATCACTTCCTCGCCCGCCATGGCCTGATCCAGCAGACGCGACAGGTGCGTCTTCGCCTCATGAACATTGGCTACCATAACCAGATTTTAGACTAAGTCCATTATCTAGTCAACCCTCGGGGCCTTGCTCAGGATTGGCACTTCGGACAATAATGCGTCCCCCGCTGCGCGAGCACAATCCGCCGAATCGGCCCGCCACAAGTCACGCACGGTTCCCCGCCCCGCTGATACACCCGGTGCGAATTCTGAAAACTCCCCTTCCGCCCCTCCGCATCCACGTAGTTCGACACTGACGAACCGCGGCTCTCGATCGCCTCCGCCAGCACCTCCCGCATGGCATCGAAAATCTTCTTCACCCGGTCCTTCCGCAGCGACGCCGCCACCCGCTTCGGCGACACCCCGGCCCGGAACAGCGCCTCATCGGCATAAATATTCCCCACCCCGCGCACCACCGCCTGATTCAGCAGCACGGCCTTGATCGGCGAGCGCCGCTCCTTCAGCCGCCGTGCAAACTCCTCCAGCGAGACTTCCAGCGGTTCCGGACCCAGCGCCACCACACGCGCCGGCAACTCCGCCCCATACTCGATCCGCCCGAACTGCCGCGGATCGTCGAACATCATCACCCCGCGGTCCAGCGTGAAAATCGCATGCGTCCACTTCGTCCGCGCCGCGTCGACCAGCAGCTTCCCGGTCATCCCCAAATGGACCACCAGATAGCCCCGCTCCAGCCGGATCGCGATGAACTTCCCGTGCCGCTCGATCGCCACCACACGCTGCCCGGCGAGGGACTGCGCCGTATCCGACGGCAGCCCCCGCAGCACGCGCAACTGCCCGAATTCGGCGTTCAGAATCCGCCGGCCCACCAGCAGCGGGCGCAGCGTCCGGACCACCGTCTCCACCTCGGGAAGTTCAGGCAAGCTCCACCTGGATCTCGCCGTTCTCCACCCGCACCGGATAGGTCGGAATCTTCAGATCCGGATTCATCGCGCAGACTCCCGTCCCCGAATGAAACTCCCACATATGCCACGGGCACGTCACCATTTCCCCGTTCAGCGCGCCCTCGCCCAGCGGCCCGCCCTGGTGCGGACACGACCCGTAAATCGCCCGAACCTCGCCCTCCACATTGCAGATCGCCACCAGATCTTCTCCGATCTCGACTTCCATCAGCGAACCGGGCGGCAGTTCGTCCAGCACCGCAAGTTTTGTCCATGCCATGTTTCTTATTACAACGCGGTCACGTGAATGCGAAAATAGTTCAGTAGTGGACTTTCTTTCGGGCCTCAATCCCCAACAACGTGAAGCGGTAGCCACCACCGAAGGCCCGGTGCTCATTCTCGCCGGTGCCGGCAGCGGTAAAACCAAGGCGATCACCCACCGCATCGCGCACCTCATCACCGCCAAACACGTGCCGCCCAGCGCGATTCTGGCCGTCACCTTCACCAACAAGGCCGCCGGCGAAATGCGCGCCCGCGTCGAAAATCTGCTCGAAGGCTACCCGCTCCACTCGCCCCCGCAGCTCGCCACATTCCACTCTTTCTGCGTTCGCCTGCTGCGACGCGACGGGGACGCCCTCGCCCCCATCCGCCGCGGTTTCACCCGGACGTTTTCCATCTACGACGCCGACGACCAGCTCGCCATCGTCAAGGCCGCCTACAAACGCATGGGCCTCGACGACAAGGCGATGCCCCACCGCGCCACGCTCTCCCAGATCAGCCAGGCCAAGAGCCAGAAGGAATCCCCGCAGGATCTCTACAACAAGGCCACGGACCCGCGCATGACCAAACTCGCGGCCGTCTACGAGGAGTACGAAAAAGCTCTCCTCCAGGGTAATGCGATGGATTTCGACGACCTGCTGCTCGAAACCGTCCGCCTGCTCTATCACGACGAGCCCACCCGCGACGCCTGGAACCGCCGCCTCAACTACCTGATGATCGACGAGTATCAGGACACCAACCGCAGCCAGTACGAACTGATGCGCCTGCTCTCCCAGCGCCACGACAACATCTGCGTCGTCGGCGACGAAGACCAGTCCATCTACAGCTGGCGCGGCGCCGATATCCGGAACATTCTCGATTTCGAGAAGGATTTCCCCCGCGCCAAAGTCATCCGCCTCGAACAGAACTACCGTTCGACGAAGAACATCCTCGAAGCCTCCAGCGTCGTTATCGCCAACAACAAAGAACGCAAAGGCAAGTGGCTCTGGACCGAAGCGGATGAGGGTGACGAGATCACCGTCTACCCCGCGCACGACTCCGAAAACGAAGCGCTCTTCATCGCCGACACCACCGAGAAAATCCTCCGCCAGCACAAAGACTGGCGCGTGGCGATTCTCTACCGCACCAACTCGCAGTCCCGCCAGATCGAAGAGGCCATGCGGCGCTATGGCCGCAAATACACCATCGTCGGCGGCTTCAGTTACTACCAGCGCGCCGAAGTCAAAGACATCGTCGCCTACCTGAAACTCGCCCATTCCCAGGCCGATTCCATCAGCCTCGGGCGCATTATCAATATCCCCGCCCGCGGCATCGGCAAAACCACCATGGATCAGGTGGAGAAGTTCGCCAATGAGAGCGGCCTCAGCCACTGGGACGCCATTGGCCGCCTGCTCGACGAAAATCAGCTCGGCACCCGCGCCCACTCCGCCATGCGCGTCTTCCGCGAAATGGTGATGGAACTCGCCGAAGCCGTGCGGAACCTGCCGCTCAACGATGCCCTGAAGTTCATCGAAGACCGCACCGGCTACCGCAAAATGCTGGAGCAGGAGATTTCTCCCGACTCGGAAGCCCGTCTCGAAAACCTCGACGAACTGATGAACGCGGCCGCCGAAGCCGTGGAACGCGGCGAAACCATCACGGACTTCCTGGACCACGCGGCTCTCGTTGCCGATTCCGACAATCTCGACGAAGCCGCCCAGGTCACGCTGATGACCATCCACAATGCCAAGGGCCTCGAGTTTCCCGTGGTCTTCGTCGCCGGACTGGAAGAGGGCCTCTTCCCCCACAGCCGCTCCCTCAACAACGAAGCGGCCATGGAAGAGGAGCGCCGCCTCTGCTACGTCGGCATGACGCGGGCCGAAAAGCGCCTGATCCTGACCTGGGCGAAGCTGCGCCGTCGCTTCGGCGGCGGCGAACTCGAACGCACCATGAAATCCCGCTTCCTGAAGGAAGTGCCGGAAAACCTGGTGATCAGCCTCGGCGTCGAAGACAATGACACCGCCGGTCAGATCGACCTCACCTCCGAGCGTTATCAGGTCCGCCAGGACGCCCGCAAAAACCTCTACACCGGAAAAACGTACAATTCGGTCGAGAACGTCCAGCAGTTTTTTAAGGATCGCGGCGTCAACACGCCCCTGCGCCCCACCTCACAGCCGCTCAGCCGTCCCGCCCCGCCCGTCGCGCCCCGTCCTCCGGCGGCACCTACAAACCGCCCGGCCGCAGGCCCGGCGTTGGGCGATGACGAGCGCATGCCTTGGGACGACGTGCCCGCGATCCAGCAAAACCGGCCCGCAGCGCCCGTCGTGCCCACCCGCCCCGCTGCCCAGCCCCCCGTCCGGCAAACGGTGCCGGTCGCGGCGACCTTGCGACCCGCCACGCCGCGCCCCGCCAGCCCCATCCAGGGCGGCCTCTTCGGTGCGATGTCTTCGCCCCCGGCGCCCCCCGCGGCCCGTCCGGCACAGCTGATTCCGCCCGTAAAAGCACGAACGGAACTGCCCAAAGTACCCCCGGCCTCGAAAAGTCCATCGCGAACAGGTACAGTAGTAGAACACCCCAAGTACGGAACGGGCACCATTGTCCGCCGGGAAGGCGAAGGGGACGACGCGAAAGTCGTCGTCAGTTTCCAGCGCCACGGGTTGAAAAAATTAGTCGAGAAATACGCAGGTCTCAGGAACAGATGAACACAAAGACAGTTGAAGCCCCCGAAGAACGCAAAGCCCTCAAGCGCGCCGCGCGTAAAAAGGCCCCCGCCAAAGCGAAGCGCGCCGCCACCGTGGCTCGCGGTTCGATGAAAAAGAAAGTCAAAGTCATGGTCAAGGGTCAGTCCCGTAAGCGCTAGTCGAGCGACGCTGACTTGAACAGGCTCCTTCGCACCCGCAGCATCGACGCGCTGATCGCCTCTTCGGAAGATCCCGAAAAGTGCCTGCGCAAGACCCTGGGTCCCTGGAGCCTCACCGCGTTCGGTGTCGGAGCCGTGATCGGCTCCGGCATCTTTATCCTCACCGGCACGGCGGCAGCCGGCCAGACACTGCAGTTCAAGTCCATCCTGAACGCGCCGATCCTCGATCTGCTGCTCAACGGCGGCAACGCGGTCTCGACCATCGGGCGGCAGGGAGCGGGACCGGGTATTTCCCTCTCGTTCCTGGTCACGGCCTTCGTCTGCAGTTTCGCGGCCCTCTGCTACGCCGAACTGGCCTCGATGATTCCCATCGCGGGCAGCGCGTACACGTACGCCTACGCGACGCTCGGTGAGATTTTCGCGTGGATCATCGGCTGGGATCTGATCCTTGAATATGCCGTCTCCAACATGGCCGTTGCCGTGGGCTTCTCCGCCTATTTCAACGACCTGCTGGACGGCGTCTTCCACATTCATATCCCGAAGGCTTTCGCCAATCCGCCCATCGTGGACGGAGCCTACAGTGGAAGTGTCTTCAACGTCACCGCGCTGGTGATTCTGCTGCTTCTCACGTGGGTGCTGGTGCGCGGCGTCCGCGAAAGCGCCCAAACCAACAACGTGATGGTGCTGATCAAAATCGCCGCCATCCTGATCTTCGTGATCGGCGCCGGACACGCCGTCAACGTCGCCAACTGGCACCCCTTCCTGCCCAACGGCTTTTCCGGCATGCTGACCGGCGCCGCCATCGTTTTCTTCACCTACATCGGTTTCGACTCCGTCTCCACCGCCGCCGAAGAGTGCAAGAACCCGCAGCGCGACCTGCCCATCGGCATCATCGCCACCCTCATCATCTGTGCGGCCCTCTATATCTCCGTTGCGCTCGTTCTTACCGGCATCGCCAACTGGAAAACCCTCGGCAGCGCCGCCCCCGTGGCGGACGCTCTGAAGGCCCTCGGGATGAACAAGATTCGCGGCTGGGTCAACGTGGGCGCGCTTGTCGGCATGATCTCTTCGCTGATGGTCTTTCAGTACGGACAGGCCCGCGTCTGGTTCGCGATGTCGCGCGACGGGCTTCTGCCCCGGGTTTTCGGCAAGGTGCACAAGCGCTTCCGGACCCCGCACGTAAGCACCTGGATCGCCGGCCTCTTCGTCGGCATCCCCGCCGGCATCTGGGACATCGGCACCTTCGCCGACCTCTCCAACATCGGCACCCTTTTCGCCTTTATTGTGGTTTCCGCCGGCGTCCTGGTGATGCGCAAGACCCAACCGGAACGGAAACGCGGCTTCCGCGTCCCCTGGTGCCCCGCCTTGCCGATCCTGTCGATCGTCTTTTGTCTGGTCCTGATGCTCGCCCTGCCGCTCGAAACCTGGCTGCGGTTTTTCGTCTGGCTGGCGATCGGCCTGGTGATCTACTTCCTCTTCGGCCGCAAGAACAGTGTGATGGAGCGGGGCGAAGAAAGCATCGCGGCTTAGATTGCTATTCTGGCCGTATGCAGATCACGGTCGACCTGCCGGAGGATATCGTCCGCCACCCGGATCCCGGTCGCGAGGCGCTCGAAGCGCTCGTAATTCAGGGCTACCGCTCCGGCGCTCTGTCTCATTTTCAATCGAGCCAGTTGCTGGGCTTTTCCCGTTTTGAATTCGAGGAGTTCCTGGCAGCCCGGCAAATCTACGATCATGCGTACGGAACCGATGATCTGGAAGCGGATCTTGCCACCCTCGACAGCCTGAAGATCGGCGTCACCCGCGGGTATTAATTTGGTCGTTGCGGATACATCGCCCCTCCGCTATCTGGTCCAGATCGACCTTCAGCACATCCTTCCGATATTATTTGAAACAATTCTGATCCCTCCTTCCGTTCACGCTGAACTGCTCCAGGGTGGGACCCCGGCGGTGGTTCGACTCTGGGCGGAGCAACTTCCGTCGTGGGTTGAAGTGCGCAGACCGGAACAGCCCCCGGACGAGACGTTGGCGGCTGACCTCGATCCGGGAGAGCGAGACGCAATTCAACTGGCTCTGGAGCGGAGTCCGATCCTTCTGTTGATCGATGAACGTCAGGGAGCGAAAGTTGCGAAAGCGCTGAATATCCTCACCACCGGCACCCTCGGAATCATCGTGAAAGCGGCGGAGTCGGGCCTGATCGAAGTGGACGAAGCCCTTGACAGACTCAGCCAAACGAACTTCCGATGTACGCCTCAACTCTTCGAACACGCAAGGCAGTTGGCGTTCAGACGAAAATCGGATTTGAACACGGCTAAAGGTCCTGCTTTTTCCTAAAAAGATCCCGCGCCACATGCAATACTGGGTTTCGGCTTTTTAATGCAGCAACATTGCCGCGAAAACAGCCAACACCCACTATGGCGCTATGGCTGGTCCGATCGGGCAAAGACGGTGAACACGAGGCGAGATTTTTCTCGACGAACAGAATCTACCTGACATGGAATAAACTTCGTGCGGACCTGAGCGTTGCGAAGAGCTACGAGGATATCCGGAAGCTCATGGCCGCCACATACCCGGACGATCCGCCGCGGCGCGTGGGCAACTGGGCTGGCCAGGTCTGGGCCTTCGCTCTCGACATGAAGCCGGGAGATTTGATTGTCGTGCCACGGAAAAACAATCCCCTGATGGCTATCGGAGAGATCGCCGGCGGCTACAAATACGATCCGGCCGAACCCATCTATCGGCATTCCCGTAACGTGAACTGGCTGGCCACTGATGTCCCCCGCGCAAAATTCGATCAGGACTTGCTTTACTCCTTCGGCGCCGTCATGGCCATCTGCCAGGTGCGCCGGAACGACGCGGAGAAACGCGTACGCTTCATGGCTGCATCTGGGTGGACGTCGAATCCGGTACCACTCCTGCAGAATGAAAAAGGGGGAGTAACCGACAGTTTAAGCGACGAATTGGGCGTCGATCTCGACCGGCTTGGCCGGGATCAGATCGCCAGATTGATAACGCGGCGATTTACGGGCCACGGGCTGACCCGGCTGGTAGAGGCGATTTTGCAGGCACAGGGATACAAAACGTATCGAAGCCCCGAAGGTCCGGACAAGGGAATCGATATCCTGGCCGGTTCGGGCCCCTTAGGTTTCGCGGAGCCCCGAATCTGTGTGCAGGTGAAATCCGGTGACACCCCTGTCGACCATCCGACCCTCAGCCAGTTGCTGGGCACGATGCAAACGGTGCGAGCGCAGCAGGGACTTCTCGTGTCATGGGCAGGCTTCCGAAGCTCCGTCGAACGTGAGCGCCCCAATCAGTTTTTTCATCTGCGACTATGGGATGCCGATGATCTGATCGCGCAGCTCTTCAAACATTACGACAATCTGAATTCTGACATACGGGCTGAACTGCCTCTGAAGCGAATCTGGGTGCTCGCCGCCGACGCGGAAGATTTCTGACTATTGCTTACTTCCCCGAATCCACCACCGTAAGCTTCCGGAAATCCAGCGTCCGCCGCATCCCCTGATACTTCAAAACCAACATCTCCGAATCCACCCCGGCCTCCACAAACGGCCCCCCAAACAAGGGCCATTTCGAATAATCCACCGGCGGCGTCCCATAAGTAAAATTCATCTGCTTCCCCCGCAGTGACCGGAACCGCACCGAAGGCGCCCGATCCACCCGAAACTCCAGCGGCAACCCCTTAATCGCCGCCGCAAACGCCCCCAGATCCGGATACTCCGAAGCCGCCGCCACCTGCACAATCACCCCGTTATTCAGATACGGACTGAACAACCGCCGCCCGCCATCCCCCAACGGCTTCCACGCATAAGGCTGCAGCGGACGGCAGGCAATATACGCCGACGCTCCGCCCCGCAGAAAAATCCAGCCCGAAGCGTCCTCCACAATCTCCCCCGCATCCTTCGAAAAGAATCCGTTGATGTGCGGAAATCGCGTCCCCGGCGGAATCGAATAAATCGCGATCAGCGCGTCTTCTTCCTGATAAACACTCTCATAGGGCGACCCGCCCAGCAATTTATCCGGCGAATCGTACGTCTTCTTCGAACGCACCACCCCTTCCACGGCGCTGTCCGGACCAAACACAAAATACGTCTGCAACTCCCGCACCGACGAAAACGGATGCAAAAAGAACAACGTATTCTGCACGCCCCGCGCGTCCGGCACCGACCACGTCACATCCCACGAATGCTCCTGAATCGGCTGCAGAATCCCGCCCTGATCCGAACTCACCGCGTACTCTTTCCGCACATACGTCGTCTTATAAACCGGACCATGCAGGTCATCGTGGAACCGCCACCGGTTCCGCGTCCGCTTCCGCTCGAAGTGCGTATAGGGCCGGCTGCGATCCGTCGCGATCTTCCGCAGAATCTCCGGCGGCTCATAAGCGCTCGCCATCAGATAATAAAGTGTGTAATTATTCGGAAACGGCATCGGCCGGCCCACGCCGAACCACAAATACCCGAAATCGCTCGAAACACCCTTCCACTTCTCGACCAGCTGATCTTCGTAAACCCGGGCATGCGCGCCCACATACAACCCGTCCAGATTCTCCGGCGCATAATCGGCGATCAGATAATCGAGCATCATCTTCGCCCGCTGCTTCATCGCCGGATCCTTCGCCCACGCCGCCAGATATGAAATGGGCAGCAGATAAACGCCCATATAATGCGGCGAATCGTACTCGCCCTGCCCGCGCGTCGTCGTGAGCTTCACCCAGCCCTCGATCCACTGCCGCGCCTCCTCCAGATTCGCCGCGGAAGACTTGCCCGTGTACCACGCCTCGCCCGGCAGATTCGGCCACAACTGCGACATCAGATAGAGCGACGTGTAATACAGCAGGAAATGATTCTCCGTATCCCCGCGATACGGCATATAAGTCCGCCACGCCCGGTGCAAAGCCTCGCGCGCCGATGGCGTCAGTTGCCCCTGATCCAGATACGCAATCGCCGTTACCGGATACATCCAGAACATATCGCCGCTCGGCCCCGCGCCCAGCAACTGTTCCAGCTTTTGCGAACACCACGGCAACTCTTCATGCTTCCAGAGACGCGCCGCGATCTGCCCGTAGCCCTGATCGCCCGGTCCCGCATAATGCGCGTACGCATCGATCATCGCCATCTTGCGTGCCTCGAACGAAGGCACGGGCTGCGCGCTCAGCGTCAGCCCGAACAGCAGCCAACCAACCAGCACTCTCATTTCGCGCCGCTTTCCGGAACGAATTTCATCCGCGGCGCCGAACTGCCGTCGATTCCCGAAACAGCCCACGTCTTCCCCGCATTCTCCGACACGTAAATCGCCTCTTCATGAACGCTCGCGTACAACCGCCCCGCATCAGCCGGATCGAACGCGACACTCACCACATCCGTCCGCGGCAACCCCGCATTGCGCGCCTGCCAGGTCTTCCCGTCATCCTCGGAAACCATCACGCCCGGCCCCCAGCCCGCCAGCGCGACTCGCCCCGCCTGAGCGGTATCGAACGCCACGTCGTACAGCGTGCGACCCACCCCCACATTCCCGCCGCTCTCGAACGTCTTCCCGCAATCCCGCGACACGAACACACCGCCGCCCTGCGTCGTCGCCATCCAAAGGCAGGCCTCGTGAGGCGATTGCTCCAGGTGCATCACCTGCCATCCCGCCGCGCCCGCCAATCGCCACGTCGCGCCGCCATTCTCGCTCCGGAAAACGCCTTCTTCGCCGCCCATCAGCAAAGTGCCGGATGCCGCCCGGTCCACCCGGATCGCCTCCGTGAACTTCCGGTGCAGCGTGCCGCCGATCTCCTGCCACGTCGCCCCGCCGTCATGCGTCACCCGGATACCGTGGCTGTAGCCGAAATAAATCGTCCCCGGCTGCTTCCGGTCCACGGCCACGTCGCGCAGTTCCGTCACATCGCTGCCCGTCAGCAGCGTCCATTTGCGACCGTGGTCCGACGCCCGGATCAGGCCATTCCCCGCCGCCAGATAGAGCACCGACGGATCCCCGCCGTCGTAATCGAGCGAGAACAGGAACGGAACATTGAAGCCCAGGTGCTCCCACCCCGCCGCGCCCACGTTCCGAAACAGGCCGCTCGGCGGCAACTTCGCGCCCACCACGTACTCCTTGGCGGCGCTGGCGCAAATATACAGCGTGGGCTGCGCCGCGAGCGGCAATGCAGCCAGCCACAAAATCCATCGCATTTACTTAGATAATCCCCTGAATTACTTCGCCGTACACATCGGTCAGCCGCCGGTCGATCCCGTTGTGCCGGAAAGTCAGCCGTTTATGGTCGATGCCCAGCAGATGCAGCACCGTCGCGTGCACGTCGTAACAATAAGCCGGATTCTCCGCCACCTTGTACGACCACTCGTCGCTCGCCCCATAACTGGCGCCACCTTTGAACCCGCCACCCGCAAACCACGACGTAAACGCAAACGGATTATGATCTCGCCCCTTGCTGCCCTGACTGCAGGGCATGCGCCCGAACTCCGTCGTCCAGTACACGATCGTGTCGTCCAGCAGCCCGCGCGATTTCAAATCCTTGATCAGCGCCGCCGCCGGTTTATCCATGCCCGCGGCCATCTCGCCGTGATCCTTCGCGATATCCTCGTGGCTGTCCCAGTTGCGCCGCGGGAACCCGTTGTCCGCCCCGCTCCACACCTGCACGAAACGCACCCCGCGCTCCAGCATGCGCCGGGCAACCAGACAGTTCCTGCCGAAGTCGTCCGTAACCGGATCCCCAACGCCGTACAACGCCCGCGTCACCGCCGTCTCTTTCGAAATATCCATCACGTCCGGCGCGCTCAACTGCAACCGCGCCGCCATCTCATAGGACGCAATGCGCGCTTCCAGACGCGAATCGCCTTCGTGCGACGTCAGATGCTGCCGGTTCACCTCGTTCAGCACCCGCAGCGTGTCGGCTTCACTCTCCGGCGTAATATAGGGCGCGCTTTTCGGCGGAAACAGATCGTAAATCGGATTCGCACTGGAGGCCCGGATCATCGTCCCCTGGCTCGCGGCCGGCAGAAAGCCCGCCGTCCAGTTCCCTGCCCCGTTCGGCGCGAAGCCCCGCGCGTCCGGCAGCACCACGAACGTCGGCAGATTCTGGTTCATGCTGCCCAGCGCGTAGGAAATCCACGCGCCCATCGACGGGTATCCCGGCAGGATGAACCCGCTGTTCTGCATGAATGTCGCCGGCCCGTGCACGTTGCTCTTCGCGACCATCGAATGCACGAACGCAAGTTCGTCCGCGCACGACGCGATATGCGGCACCAGGTCGGAGATCCACTTGCCGGATTGCCCTCGCTGCTTCCACGCCCACGGGCTCTGCATCACCGCCCCCGGCACGCTCTGGAACAACTCGACCTTGCCGCCCGGATCGAACTTCTCGCCATTGCGCTTCAGCAGCGCCGGCTTGTAGTCGAACGTGTCGCACTGGCTCGCCGCGCCGGACATGAACAGCTGAATCACGCGCTTCGCCTTCGCCGGATGATGCAGACCTTCCGCCTGCAGCATACTCGCCAGCGCGATTCCGCCCAGCCCGCCGCCGAAATTCCAAAGAAAATCCCGCCTGTTCATCCCTTAATCCACGAAAAGAAATTCATTGGTATTCAGCAGCAGCCGGCACAGGTTCGGCAGGCCCTCGCGCTTCAGATAGGCGTTCAGCGTCGCCGCCTCGGTCGCCGACGGCTCGCGCTGCAGCACCAGCCGGTACGCCGCCTCCACCGTGCCGCCGACCGATTGCACCCGCTCCGCCAGATGCTCCGCCTGCTTCAGCACGAACGGATTATTCATCAGCGCCAGAGCCTGAATCGCCGTGATGGTGGTGGTGCGCTTCGCCGTGATCATGGAAACGTCCGGACAATCGAATCGTTCCATCAAAGGATCCGGCACGCTCCGCACCAGGAACCGGTAAACGCTGCGCCGATAATTCCCCGGCGCGTCGGGATCGAAACGCGAATAATCGTAAATCGGCGAGTGATCGTCTTTAAAGAAAAACTGCTCCACCGACGGCCCGCCCATCGTGGAATCCAGCCGCCCGTTCACCGCCAGAATCGAATCCCGGATCGACTCCGCATCGAGGCGCTGCCGGTTCGCCCGCCACAAATACCGGTTATCCGCGTCGATGCGCGAATTCTCCGCATTATCGGCCGAATTCTGCCGGTAAGCCGCGCTCATCACGATCAGCTTGTGCAGCTTCTTGAACGACCCGCCGCTTTCCCGGAACTGCACCGCCAGCCAGTCCAATAACTCCGGATGTGTCGGCAGCGAGCCCATATGACCGAAATCGTTCGGACTGTCCACAATCCCCGCGCCGAAGTGATAATGCCAGACCCGGTTCACGATGGACCGCCACGTGAGCATGTTCTCCGGCGCCGTAATCCAGTGCGCCAGTGCCGCGCGCCGCTCCGCCTCCGCGTCCACTTTGAACAAAGCCTGCAGCCCTGGCACGGCCGACAGCGCGCCCGGCGTCGCCGGAGGCCCCGGAGCCTCCACACTGCCCCGGATCAACAAATTCACCGGCCGTGGCGTGGGCGCAAAACGAAACGTCCCGATCGGGTCGAAGTAACTGGCCGCCGCGTACACCATCTGCGGCTTCGGCAGCGCCTTCAGCTCCGCGTCCACACGGCCGATCTCCGCCTGCAGCCGCGCTATCTCCGCCAGCATCGGCGCGGGCGCCGCCGCGCGCACCATCTCTTTCCGGCGCGCCGTGGCCGCGGCGATCTTCTCATTGATCTCCGCCGGACGCTTCGCCGGATCCGTGGCGCTCACCTGTTTCCACTCGGCCAGTTGCTTGTCGAGTTGCACGATCTCCGGCGTGCTCACCTCGCCCATCGCATCTTCCAGCGGCCGCAGCGCGATCACCAACTCCCGCCGCTTCGCCAACAGCGCCTTTCGCTGCCGGAACACCGCCGGATCCGCATCCACCGGCCGCTCCGCGCGATCCACCCCCGCGAACACCGCTTGCAGGTTGTAATAATCCGCCTGGCTGATCGGATCGAACTTATGGTCATGGCACCGCGCGCAATGCGCCGTCATGCTCGTGAACGCGGACATCGTCACGGTCACCATATCGTCGCGATCCAGCACCCGCGTCAGGTTCTTATCGGTCGTGCCCTCCCGCAACTCCGCCTGCCCCACGTAATCCCACGGCCCCGCCGCGATAAAGCCCAGTGCCACCGTCGCGTTCGGATCGTCCGGAAACAGCGCGTCTCCCGCAAGCTGCTCCTGCACGAACCGCGCATACGGCTTATCGTCATTGAAGGATTTGATGACGTAATCCCGATACGGCCACGCATTCCGCCGCGGCTTGTCTTTGTCGTACCCGTGCGACTCGCCGTAGTGCACCACATCCAGCCAGTGCCGCCCCCAGCGCTCCCCGTATCGCGGCGACGCCAGCAGACGATCTACCAGCCGCTCATAAGCCCCCGGCGCGGCATCCGTCACGAAAGCCGTGACCTCTTCCGGCGTAGGCGGCAACCCGTGGAGATCGTAAGTCACCCGCCGGATCAGCGTCCGACGGTCCGCCTCCGGAGACGGCCGCAGCCCCTTCTCCTTCAGCTTGTCGAGAACAAAGCGATCGATCGAAGCCCCGGGCGAAAACGACGTCCGCAAAGGCTGCAGAGACCACCACTGATTCGCCTCCGTCCACGGCGCGCCCGCCTCGATCCACTCCCGTACACTCCGGATCTCCGCCACACTCAGCGGTTCCCCCTCGCGAGGCATGCGAGGCGTGCCATCCGTGACCAGCTTGTAAAGCAGACTCTGCCCGGGCTTGCCCGGCACCACCGCCGGCCCGCGCGCCCCGCCCTTCCGCATCGCCGCCGCGGACATCAGAGACAGACCGCCGCTCCGCGTCTGGTCGTTATGACAGTTCTGGCACCGCGACGTAAGAAGTTGCTGCACTCCGGTATCCGCCGAAGCGGCAAGGGGGACGAGAATCGCAATGGCAGGTATCAGCCGCACGCTTTTGGCTCTATTCTATTCGAAGCGCCCTGCGCGGGTTATTTCAACCGCACACGTTCATGGCAACAAATGCATTCTGCAGCGATCCGGTAAGCTCAGCGAGCCAAGGCTCCGCGCTCTCGGCTACTTTCTGGCCGCCCGGCCGTGCGATACCGGTCAACCACGCCAGGACCAGAAGCCTGAATTCCTCCGGCCCAATATCCGACGGTTCCTGGTTAAACTTCCGGAAATAAGGCGTGAACACGCTGACTGCATCGATCGCGAAGTCGGCCGGGGCACCCGCTCGGGAACCTTCCTGGTTCCACAAATACACCAGCGCCGGGGTTGCGATCAAAAAATAATGCGCACGAGGCAGAGCCCGGTGCGCAATCATGTTCCCGCGCAGACGCGCGGCCCAGTTCTCCGCGGCGCCATGCCTGCTCTTCGCCTCAGCCAGCAAAATAAGGTCGCCCTGCTTGTTCCAGGCGACAAAATCGACGGCAACGTGAGATGGGGGCATGTCGTCCCGCTGCTATTCTGACATGCCCCTGACCCACTCAACTCGCGACTCAGCCGACCTAATTCCCGCCCCGGCCCCCGCGTCCGCCCGCGGGCTGTGCCGCCGGCAGATCCACCCTCGGCAGCTTCTCCGGCCGCATCGCCGCATGATAAACGAACGCCGCCTCGATCACCGCCATCTGCTCCAGATCCGCCGCCTGAATCCGGTCGTACACATCCATATTCGAATGGTGCGTCCGCGTGTCGTAATCCATCGGATCCTGAATAAACTGGAAGCCCGGCAGCCCCACCCGATCGAAAGACTGGTGATCCGTCCCGCCCGTGTTCCGGATCGTCACCACGCCCGGCGTCAGATCCTTCAGCGCCGCGAACCACGCCTCGAACACCGGCCGCGCCATCTCATTCCCCTGCAGGTAAATCCCGCGAATTCGCCCCGTGCCGTTGTCGATATTGAAATACCCCGCGAAGTTGTCATGCTCCTTCGTCGGCTTCATCACCGCCGGATCCGCGAAGTGCGATTTCACATACGCCGCAGACCCCAGCAGTCCCTCTTCTTCCCCGCCCCACATCGCCAGCCGCACCGTCCGGTCCATCTTCAGGTTCAGCGACTTCAGAATCCGCATCACTTCCATCGCCACCGCGCTCCCGGCCGCATTGTCCGTCGCGCCCGTGCCGTAATGCCACGAATCGAAGTGCCCGCCCACCATCACCACTTCATCCGGCTTGGTCGCTCCCGGAATCTCCGCAATTACGTTGAACGATTCCGTATCCGGCGTGAACTGCGTCTTGATATCGAACGTCAGCTTCACCGGGACGTTGTGCTGCACCAGCCGCGCAATCCGGTTGTACTGTTCCGCCGTCACCGAGACCTGCGGAATATTCTTCGTCGGATCGCCCTGCCGCGCCGCGCCGCCGCCGAACAGCGTTCCGCTCTGCCCGCGGGCCGTCGCCGAAATCGTCATCAGCGCGCCCTCGTCACGGAAGAAGTTCCGCAGCTTTTCCTGATACGCAGTCCGCTCTTCGGGCGTCATGTTCGCCAGCGCCGCGAAGGCACCGCCGCGTCCGCCGCCCGCTCCGCCCCGGCCCGCGCCCGGCACCGGAATCACTTCCGGAACCAGATCCGCCAACTGCTCCGACGTATACCGCGAAGCCAGAGGTGTAGTCGGCAGCGCCAGATCCTGCACGGGCACCGTCAGCACGATCTTGCCCTTCAGTTTGCCCTTCTGCTTCTCCATATCGGCCGGACTTTCGACCGGAGCCATCACCACTTCCGCCGTGATCGGCCCGCCCGTCCCCGCCGTCCACGCCACCGGCACGCCGTCGAGCGGCATGTACGTCGGCTCCACCATCGCGCCACTGTACCCCGTCACCTGCCAGCCCGGAATCGGCCCGGAAGTCACTTCCTTCGTGGGCCACTTCTCCAGATGGACATTGCTCATGCCCCACTCTTTCAGCTGCCCCACGGCCCAGTCGCCCGCCGCGCGGAACTGCGGAGAGTTCGTCAGCCGCGGGCCGTAGCGATCGGTCAGGCTCCACATCGTATCCATCACTTTGGATCCGCCCGCGCCGCCCCGGCCGCGTCCCCCGCCGCCACCGCCGCCATTGCCGAACTCGGCGACCTTAATCTTGTGGATCACGTTCAGATCCACCTTTTCCTGCTGCAATTGAGCAATGAGGAGCGCGGAAGCGCTCAGAGAAACGGAAAGAACCGCAATTCCGGTTTTACGCGACGAAACCATAATCATTGGAGGATATCAGGGACGATGCCTCCTTGCACGGCATAAAAAACGATAATCCGTGCCATCGAAATTATCGTCTCCGAATCACCCTCCAACTACACAAACAGTTTCTGGATTACCTGCCCGGCCACATCCGTCAGCCGGAAATTCCTGCCCTGGAACTTATACGTCAGCTTCGTGTGGTCCAGGCCCAGCAAATGCAACATGGTCGCGTGCAGGTCGTGCACTTCCATCTTGTCGCCCGTGGGCGAAAAGCCCAGGTCGTCCGTGCCTCCCAGCGTCATCCCCGGCTTCACGCCGCCGCCCGCCATCCACAGCGTGAACGCGTCGATGTGATGGTTACGCCCCGCCTTGCCGGAATCCCGCACCTCGCCCATCGGCGTCCGCCCGAACTCTCCGCTCCACACCACCAGGGTGTTCTCCAGCAGCCCGCGCTGCTTCAGATCTTTGATCAGCGCCGCCGTCGGCTGATCGATCTCGCGCGTCACCTGTTCCAGCGGCTGCCCCAGATCGGCATGGTGATCCCAGTCCGTGTGATAAAGCTGCACGAACCGCACCCCGCGCTCCACCAGCCGCCGGGCCAGCAGACAGTTATTCGCGTAGCTGGCCTTGCCCGGCTCCGCCCCGTACATCTCCAGCGTCTCTTTCGTTTCCTTCCCGAAATCGATCAGCTCCGGCCCGCTCGTCTGCATCCGGTAAGCCATCTCATAGGACGCCACGCGCGTCGCGATTTCCGGATCGCCGGACTCCGTCAGCTGCGACAGATTCAGATCCCGAATCGTCTGGATCGTCTCCGCCTGCGTGTCCGCCGAAATTCCCTTCGGCCGCGACAAATCCAGAATCGGATCTCCGCCCGACCGGAACGGCACACCCTGATACGCCGACGGCAAAAATCCGCCGGACCACAGCGCCGCCCCGCCACGCGGCCCCCGCGGACCCGACTGCAGCACCACAAACCCCGGCAGATCGTTCGACTCGCTGCCGATCCCGTACGTGATCCACGAGCCCATGCTCGGCCGCCCAAACCGCGTCGACCCCGTATTCGAAAAACACTTCGCCGGACCGTGGTTGAAGTTCTCCGTCGAAACGCCCTTCAGGAACGTGATATCGTCCGCAATCCCCGCGATATGCGGCACCAGTTCGGAAAACCACGCCCCGGACTGGCCGTGCTGCGCGAACTTCCGTGCCGTCCCCAGCAGCTTCGGCTTCTCTTTCGCGAACGTATCCATGAACGCAAACCGTTTGCCCGCCATCAGCTCTTCCGGCACGGTCTGGTTGTGATACTTCTGCAGCGTCGGTTTAAAGTCGTAGAGTTCGAACTGGCTCGGCGCGCCCGCCATGAACAGGTAAATAACGTTCTTCGCCTTCGCGGGAAAATGCCCCGGCTTCGCCTGCAGCGGATTCGCCGCGGCGCCCGTGGCCGGAGCCGCGAAACTCTTCCCGTCGTTCAGCAGTGACAGCAACGCCAGCTTGCCCAGCCCCACCCCGCAGCGGCTGAAAAAGTGCCGGCGCGTTTCGAATTGCAGCAGAAGATCTTCGTTGGTCATTTCACTAATCCCGTGTCAGGAAATCGTCCAGGTTAAACAGCACCCGCGCCGCGCCCGTCCATGCCGCCTCGAGCGGCAGATCCTTCGGCAGCATCGCGGCCAGCTTGGCCGGCGGCGGATTCACCGGCACTCCCTCCGGACTAAACTTACCGCCCTTGTAAATCAGCTCCAGCGCGTGCGACGGATTGCTCTTGTACTCCTCCATCTGCCGCGCCAGAAACTTCCCGAGCCTCTGTTCTTCATCCGGCCGCGGCGCACGCCCCATCGCCAGCAGATAGGCATACCGAATGCGCGCCGCCGTGTCTTCCGGCGCCTCTTTAATCACCCGCGCCGCCAATCCTTCCGCGAACTCCGTGAACGCTTCGTCGTTCAGCGTCGCGAGCGCCTGCAATGGCGTGTTCGACCGAACCCGCCGCGTGCAACTCGCATTCGCGTCCGGCGCATCGAAGACCATCAGCCCCGGGAACGCGGCCGATCTTCTGAAAAACGTGTACACCCCGCGCCGGTACCGGTCCGGACCCGTCGCCGTGGGCCACGCGCCGGCCACCTGCGTCACCGACATCGCCCCGTCCGGAATCGGCGGATACACGCTCGGCCCGCCCACTTTATCCGTCAGCAGCCCGCTGGCCGAAAGCGCCGAATCCCGGATGATCTCCGCTTCCAGACGCAGCCGGTTTTGGCGCGCCAGCAGCTTGTTATACGGATCCACTTCCTCCAGCTCCGGCCGCTCTTTCGACGACTGCCGGTACGCCGCCGACGTCACAATCAGCCGGTGAATCGCCTTCTGGCTCCACTTCTGCCGCACAAACTCACCCGCCAGATAATCCAGTAACTCCGGATGCGTCGGCGGATTCCCCTGCGCCCCGAAATCGTTCTCCGATTCCACCAGGCCCTTGCCGAAATACTCCTGCCAGATCCGGTTCACCGTCACCCGCGCCGTCAGCGGATTCCGTCCATCCACCAGCCACTTCGCGAAATCGAGCCGCGTCTTCCCCTCGCCCTGCAGCGGCGGTAACACTTCCGGCACGCCCGGCTGCACCGTGATGCCCTTGCGCGTAAAATCCCCGCCCAGATGGATATAGCTCTCGCGCGGCTTCGGCAGCTCTTTCATCACCAGCGTGGTCGTGTACTTCGGCTCCCGCTTCCGCAGTTCCCGTAAGTTCTGCACCCGCTCCATGAGTTCCGGATCTTTCGAAGGATCCGCGTCCCCCGCCTGCCGGGGCTTCGCCGCCAGTTCCCGCACATACAGGATCAGCTCCTTGCTGAGCGCCGACCACTGCGCGTTAAATGCCTTCTTCCTCGCGATTTCCTCGGCCGTCGGCACTTCCAGAATCGGCCGGTTGAAGTCATACCGCTCGGCCTCGCTCGCCACCTCATCAACGTTATTGAAAAACGCGAAGAGCTGATAAAACTCCTTCTGCGAGATCGGATCGAACTTGTGATCGTGACAGCGCGCGCAGCCCACCGTGAGACCGAGAAAAGCGCCGCCGGTCGTGGACACCCGATCCACCACCGCTTCCACGCGATACTGTTCGAAATCGATTCCACCCTCGAAGTTGCTCGGCGTATTCCGATGGAATCCCGTGGCGATCAGCTGATCCGTTGTGGGATTCGGCAGCAGGTCCCCGGCCAGTTGCTCGATCGTGAACTGATCGAACGGCATGTCGCGATTCAGCGCGTTGATCACCCAGTCGCGGTACTTCCACATCTGCCGGGGCGCGTCGATCGTATACCCGTCGGAATCCGCATAGCGGGCCACATCCAGCCAGTGCCGCCCCCAGCGTTCACCG
This sequence comes from uncultured Acidobacteriia bacterium, assembly GCA_903851195.1. Lineage (GTDB taxonomy): Bacteria > Acidobacteriota > Terriglobia > Bryobacterales > Bryobacteraceae > BOG-234. The sequence goes on along the minus strand of CAINNJ010000007.1, from coordinate 29,735 downwards.
TAATTGGGCGACGCCAGCAGCCGGTCCACCACGCGTTCGTAAGCGTCCGGCCGCGTGTCCGCCACGAACTCCCGAACTTCCTTCGGCGATGGCAGCAAGCCCGTCAGATCGAGCGACACCCGCCGCAGCAGTGTCTCTTTCGCCGCCTCCCCGGAGGGCGTCAGCTTCTCCTTTTCCAGTCGCGCCAGAATGAAGTTGTCGACGGGGTTCCGCACCCACGCCGTCTGTTTCACGGCCGGCGGCTCGACACGCGCAACCGGCTGGAAAGCCCACCAGTCCGCGCCTTTCCGCTTCCCCGATGGCGCAGCCGACGAAACGGCAGCATCCTTCGGCCACACCGCGCCCGCCGCCACCCAGTTCCGCACCGCCGCAATCTGTTCGTCCGCCAGTTTCCGGCCCGGCGGCATCTTCAGCCCGCCGGTCTGCTCCATCGCCTGCACCACCAGACTCCCCGGCGCATCCGAAGGCCTCAGCGCCGCGCCGCGATTCCCGCCCTGCAGCATCGCCTCCCGCGTCGCGACCGACAGACCGCTCGATTTCAGCGACTCGCTGTGACACGGCTGGCAGTTGTTTTTGAGGATCGTGACGGCGTCCGTCCCCGCAGGCTGTTGCGCGACTAACGTAACAGCCGCCGCGGCAGACACAATTCCGGGAGCGAGAAAACGGGCAAGGGAGCGCGCGGAAATACACACGCTAACACGTTATCAGATTCGTTCGGGGTCCATAAAACGCAAAACGGCGGCAAACGCAATGTCTGCGCCCGCCGCCGTGATCTACCGTGACCTTTTGCTTCTTATCCCAGGAACCCGAGGTCGGTCTGGTTGAAGTTCGCCAGATTCGGGAAAACGCTCCCCAGATTCTGCGGCTGCACGCCGAACCAGGTCGCCATCGTCGCCGCATACTGATCCACCGAAGTGCTCGGAATCAGCGTTCCGCGGCTGTTCGCGTCGTTCGGCCCGCCCACATGCAGATCCGGGAACTGGCCATAGAACTTCCCGCCCTTCACGCCGCCGCCCATCACGAAATGATGGCTGCCCCACGCATGGTCCGTGCCGCCGCCGCTGTTCGGCGTCAGCGTGCGTCCGAACTCGGAACTGGTGAATGTGGTCACCGCATTCTGCATCCCGATGTCCACCGTGGCCTGATAGAACGCCGCCATCGCCTGGCTCAGTTGCTGCAGCAGCGCGTCCTGTTGCACCAGCTGGCTGCCATGCGTGTCGAACCCGCCCAGTTGGCAGAAGAAGATCTGCCGCGACAGACCCAGCGTGTTCTGCACTTTGATAATCCGGGCCACTGTCTGCAACTGAGTCGCCAGCGGATTGTTGGCCGGAAACGCCGTCGTGAGCGTCACCCCGTTCAGCGCCGCATTCAGACTCGATGCGTAGTTCAGCCCGCGGGTCAGCGTGGAATTGCTCGCCTGCACCAGTTGCAGCCCGTTATCGAACGTCACCAGTTGCTGCAGCCCCAGCAGGCGGGCCTGATTGCCGACATTGAGCAGCTGTGCCGTGCCCGCCGGCACGGTGGCGGCGAAACTCTGCTGGCCGGTCACGAACAGACTGGCGCCACTCGTTGACGCCATCGCCGGGAACTTGGCCCCGGCATTCAGCGACGCCAGCTGGTCCGCCACGCGACCGCCCCAGCCCGTGCTGCCGAGGCCCGTGGGGATCGACGTCTGCCACTGGCTCGACTGATCCGAATGCGAAAACAGCGCATTCGGCACAATCGCGCTGTTGTTCGAGTTGTACAGGTTGCGGTCGATCTGCTTCACCAGCATCCCGACGTTCGCCACCACCGCCACCGGCGACGCTCCCTGGTTGTACAGCGCTCCCAATTCGGCCAGCTTCGGATGCAGCCCGTAGGTGTCGTTCCCGTTATGGACCGGCACCAGAGAACCCTGCGCCAGAGCCAGGCCGCCGCGACCCTGCTGGTAAAGGCTGTAGTTCTGCTGCGTGGTCGTCACCGGAATGACCATATTGTGACCGTCATTGCCCCCGGCGAGGTAGATGCAAACCAGCGCCTGGTAGGGCAGGTTGGCGTTCACCGCCAGCGCATTCATCTCACCGAACTTACCCATGGCGCCCAATGCGCCGGCCGCGGAAACCGAACGAACCGCATCCCGCAGAAATTCACGTCTGGAACGAATCAACATGTCTTTATTTCCTTAATGTGTGTTTATTTGTTGGCTGCGTTTCCGCGGGATTAGTGCCACACGTTGTAATAGCCGGAGGTCAGAATCAGGTAGCAGCCGGTTTCCAGCCGCGACGCCGAGCCGCCCGTGTCCGCCGTGATCGCGTTGATCACCATCTGCTTCATCGCCGCCGGCATCGTGCCGTGCGTCAGCGTCAGATCCAGCGCATCCGCCAGGCTCGACGGATTGCCGGCCAGCGACATAAAGGGCGTCAGATCCACCGTGGTGCCCGGTCCGTAAGTCTGAATCGGACTGTTGTAAGCGTTGAACATGCCGCCGATCAGGTTCGCCCGCAGGATCGAGTTATTCGGCGTGTTGATCTGAAACTCCGGTCCGAACAGCCCCGTGCCCGGCGCATGGAAGAACGGAGAGTAATAGTTAAACACGCTTGGCGAGTTGAAAATATCCTGGTTCAGCGTCGCCAGATCGTACGTGTAGTAATTGCCCGTCGTCATCTGCCCGCCGAAGGCGCGGACCATCCCGGCGACGAACAGTGCCGGCTCCTGCAGATGGCCGTCGCTGATCTGATCGTTGCCGCCGTTGTCGTTGGCGCGCGCTTCCGGATCGAGCAGAATCGCCGTGATCACAGCCTTCATATCGCCGCGAACGCCCTGTCCGTTATTGGCGAAAACAGCCGCAACACGCTGCACATAAGCAGGGCTCGGGTTGCTCTTCACCAGTTTCTGAATCAGGCCTGTGCCGATGAACGGTCCCACGTTCGGATGGTTGAAGATGTTGTCCAGCGCATTATTCAGGTCCTGCTGAGTCGAAACCCCGGCCGGCGACACATACCCGTTGAGCAGCGTCTTCGCTCCCGTGTCGTGCATGGAGGGAAACGGCATCATCGGTCCGGCCTGATTGGGATAGGCGCCCCAGTAGGTTCCGGCGTAGCCCCACCCGGTGAACACCCGGGCGAACTCCGTAACCGTGAATTGCGAATAGGTCGGAACCGGCAGATTGTTACTGTCGAACTGCGTGGTCCCGTCCGGGTTCAGCGCTTTGGTGCCGATGCTGAACAGCTGCAGCACTTCCCGCGCATAGTTTTCATTGGCGACAAAATTCTGGGCTGGATTGGCCTTGGCATTGTTCGCCATGTCGAGGTACTGTCCCATTCCCGGGCTCAGCGTCACGTCGCCCAGAATCTGCCGGTAGTTCGAGAACGCATCGTTCAGCAGCATCTGCTGGTAATAACCAACCGCCTGATCCCAGATCAGCTTGTTAACCGAGGTCACGAAAATCTCGCTCCAGGCAAACGCCAGGCGCTGCCGCAGCTGATCCGGATTCGTCACCGCGTTGGCGAGAAAAACCTGCGGCAGACCGCCCTGGCTCGACGCGACATTGTAGTTCGAAACCGCCGGCATCGCGAACTGCTCGTTCAGCCAGCCCTGAAACCCAACCTGCTGCACGTGCAGCGCGTCCGCGGGCGTCGGTCCAAACGCCGCCTGCTCGAGGAAACGTCGCGCCGCCGCCGCGGAAACCTGCGGATTCGAAATCCCGACCTGCACCGGGAACGGCTGCGAAGCCACCGGCCCGTTCGAAACCATCAGACTGACGCTGCCCGCCGTCCCCGCAAATCCGGACACGGTCATCGACGTCGGGGTGACCGCGCTCACCGTTGCCGACGAGCTTCCCAAAGTCACCTTCGAAATATTGACAAAGCCGGTTCCCGTGATCGTCATCGAGAAAACACCCAGCGGCAGCGAAGTCGGATTCACGGAGGAAATCACCGGCGCCACGTTGCTGATCAGCGTGACGTTCGCCGTGCCTTTACCGGCCGTGTTCGTCGCCGTCACCGTATCCACACCCGATGCCGGCATCACCGCCGGAGCCGTGTACAAACCCGCTGCCGTAACCGTGCCCGCCGCGGCGGACCAACTCGTCGCGCCCGCCGCCGTGAACTGCTGCGTCGCGCCGAGGACCACGGACGATGTCGCGGGCGAAACCACCGGAGCGGTGACCGTCGGCGTCGGCGTAGGAGTAGGCGTGGGCGCGGGAGCGGTCACCGGAACCACAAAACTGTTCCCGTACAACGAGCCGGGATTGGAGATCGCGCAGGACAGCGTGGCCGTTCCCGCCGGAATATAAACCCCGCCCTTGATCGACGTCGCCGTGACCGTGGTTCCACCCAGCTGAACCCCGTTACACACCAGAGACACATACGGTTGCACCTGTATCCCGGTAGCGAAAACCGTGATCGTCGCGTTCCCGCCAGGCACCGGATTCGGAGAGATCGACGTGATCTGCGGTCCCGGAGGCGCCACGTTGACGTACACCGTATCGGAGGTCTTCCCGTCCGAACCGAGCGCCGTGATCGTAATACCGTTCGCCGGAATGGTCGCGGGAGCCTTATAAAGACCCGCCTGCGTAATCGTCCCGTAGGTGGTGTTGCCCCCTTTGGTGCTGCCGACCCACCAACTCACCGGCATATCGTTCAGCCCAGTGGTCGCAGCCTTGTACTGTAGCGTCTGGTTAACGCCGATACTGGTATATCCCGGCGTTATTTTGACCGTCTGCGCCTGCAGCATCCCGCTGAGCAGCGGCAGCGCGGCAAATACCAGAAATGCGGACTTCGTTTGAATTCTCATGCTTTCCCCCCGGACCGGCGAGTCGTGTCGCCGGATTCTGTTTTGGTGGCTCGTGCAGCGTGCAATTCCATACCTCACTTCACTCAAGAATGTGCTTCAGCGCACTCTCTCATTTAGTTAGAACGCAAAACATGCGGCCACTTACTCACACCGAATGGGGAAGTTGCGGAATTTTTAAAGGAAAGAAAAGAAAGGATTTTTTAGCGTTTTCGTGTAACGGAGCGACATTTCCGGTCACTCCGGAAACCGGCTCGTTCTAAGTCCGGATCAGCTCAATATCCAGCACGATCGAAACCTCGTCGCTCACCGCCACGCCGCCCGTTTCCAGAATCGGGTTATAAAGAATCCCGAACTCCTTCCGGCTGATTTTCGTCGTCCCGCTGACCCCGATCTTCTGCCGCCCCTGCGTATCTTTGATCGGCTCGGTAGGCCCTTCCACATCCAGAACCACCTGTTTCGTCACCGCATTGATCGTCAGATCGCCCGTCACCTTCAGGCGCCCCGGTCCCGCCACTTCCACCCGCTTCGAACGGAACGTCATGACCGGATACTTCTTGATATCGAAGAACTCTTCGCCCTTCAGATCGTTATCCCGTTTCGGTTCTCCGGTGTTGATGGTCGTGCAGTCGATCGTCGCTTCCACGCGCGCCGCCGCCGGATTCTTCGGGTCGTACTCAATCGAGCCCTTCACCCCGCCGAACTGCCCCCGCACCGTCGAGATCATCATGTGCCGCACGCTGAACTGCGCCAGGCTGTGCAGAGGATCGATCCGCCAGGTCGCATTCTGCGCGGACAGAATCGCCGGAACCGTAAGAAGGAGAAGTGCGCGCGCGCTGTGCATGACCTCCACAGAATACCGCCTTCCGCAAGACGTGTTGCGCTGCCGGATAATTCCTCTTGACAATATTCGTTGTAACGATTAAATTGAACTCGTGCCCGGGAAACTCCTCGCCGAAATCGGCCAGACCAAACCGTTCGAGCAAATCGAGGAGGAGGCCGTGCTCAACATCACCCGCACCGCCGACCTGCTCGGGCAACGCACCACGGAGTTTCTGCGCACCTACAACCTGACGCCCTCGCAGTACAACGTGCTTCGCATTCTCCGCGGGGCCGGCCCCGATGGCGCCACCTGCTCGCAGATCGGCGAGCGCATGATCAGTCACGATCCCGATATCACCCGCCTGCTCGACCGCCTCGCCAACCGCGGGCTGATTCTCCGGGAACGCAGCACCGAAGACCGCCGCGTCGTGATGACCGCGATCACCTCCGAAGGTCTCGCGCTCCTCGCCGGCATCGATGAGCCCCTGCGGCAGCTCTTTCACCGCCGCATGGGGAGCCTCGGCAGGGCCAGTCTGGAAACTCTGATTGGCCAACTGGAACAGATTCGCGAACTGTTCGCGGACGCAACCAATTAAGACACAACCACCGAATAAGAAAGGAAAACGACCATGGACATCAAAGAACTCGACGACAAACTGAACCAGATGATTCTGACCGGCCAGGCAATGGAGGCTTTCGAAGAACTCTACGCCGAAGACGTCGTGATGCAGGAAAACAGCGAAGAACCCCGCGTTGGCAAAGAGTTCAACCGCAAGTTCGAGCAGGATTTCTTCTCGGGCGTGGCCGAGTGGCACGACGGCCGCATGGAAGGCTCCGCCATCAACGGCGACACCTCTTTCTCCCAGTGGTACATGGACATCACGTTCAAAAACGGCATGCGCATGCAGTCCACGCAGGTCGCCGTCCGCAAATGGAAAGACGGCAAAATCGCCCACGAACGCTTCTTCTACAGCAAGGGTTAATCGTTAACTCGCCCGCCGGGAGGTAGACTGCCTGTAGGAATGTCCGGCCTGCAATCTACCTTCCCGCTTCTCCTCGCCCTCGCCGCAGCAGCAAGAGCGCAGCCTGTCGAATTCAACCGCGACATCCGCCCCATCCTCTCCGACCGCTGCTTTACCTGCCACGGTCCCGACGCCACACACCGCCAGGCGGGAATCCGTTTCGACATCCCCGGTTCCGCCCCGTCCGCCTTCGTCCCGGGCCACCCCGAACAGAGTGAAATGATCCGGCGGGTCACCGCCACCGGCGCCGACCGCATGCCGCCCGAATCCTCCGGCAAAGCGAAACTCACCCCGCGCGAAGTCGACCTCCTCCGCGCCTGGATCACCCAGGGCGCTCCCTGGCAGCCCTTCTGGTCTTTCATCCCGCCGCAGCGCCCCGAAGTCCCCGCCGGACGCAGCGCCATCGACTACTTCATTCAGACCCGCCTCGCACGCGAGGGCTTGCACCCCTCCCCGCAGGCCGACAAACGCCTGCTGATCCGACGCGTGTCTCTCGACCTCACTGGCTTACCGCCCACCCCCGCCGAAGTCGAAGCGTTCCTTGCCGACACCGCCCCGAACGCCTGGGAGAAAGTCGTCGACCGCCTCCTGGCCTCTCCGCACTACGGCGAGCGCATGGCCTTCCGCTGGATGGAGGCGGCCCGTTACGGCGACAGCAACGGTTACCAGACCGACGGCCCCCGCGAAATGTGGCGCTGGCGCGACTGGGTCATCGCCGCCTTCAACAACAACATGCCCTACGACCAGTTCGCCACCGAGCAAATCGCCGGCGACCTGCTGCCCAACGCGACCCTCGACCAGCGCATCGCCACCGGCTTCAACCGCAATCACCGCACCACCGGCGAAGGCGGCATTATCCCGGAGGAGTACCGCGTCGAGTACGTCGCCGACCGCACTCAAACCACCGCTACCGTCTTCATGGGCCTCACCGTCGGCTGCGCCCGCTGCCACGACCACAAATACGATCCCATCGCCCAAAAAGACTTCTACCGCCTCTACGCCTTCTTCAACCAGATCCCCGACGAAAAGGGCTTCACCTGGAACTACGGCCCCGAAGAGCCCTTCGTCAAAGCCCCGCTCCCCGCCGAAACGCAGCACCTTAACGAACTCGATTCACAAATCGCCGCCGCCCAAAAAGACTACGACGCCCTCCAGCCCAAACTCCGCGCCGCCCAGTCCGCCTGGGAAGCCAAACTCAATCCCAAACGCGCCGACACCTGGACGCCCGCCGGCGACCTGATCTTCCGCTCCGACTGGGTGAAATCCGATCTCCCCGTCGAAACCAGTCCTGCGGGCAAAGCGTTACAATACGACGGCAAACAGTTCCTCGAAGCCAACGGCGAAGCCGCCGTCTTCGGCTATCTGCAGCCCTTCACCTTCTCTGCCTGGATTAAGCCGGAGACCGAGGACGGCGCCATCCTCACCCGCCTCGACGACTTCATCGAAAGCCAGGGCCACGGCCTCTACCTCATGAAGGGCCGCATCCGCCTGCACCTCACCCAGCGCTTTACCGACCTCGGCCTCCGCGTCGAATCCGTCAACCCCGTCAAACAACGCGAATGGCAGCATGTCCTGGTCACCTACGACGGCAAACGCCTCGCGCGCGGCGTGAAGATTTACGTGAACGGAGAACCGCAGCCCGTTAAAATTCTTTTCGACCAGAACACCGAACCTTTTAATAAAAAGAACACGCCCATCCGCATCGGCGCGGGCGGCGGACTCCGCTTCACGGGCGCCATCGGCGACGCCCGCATCTACAAGCGCGCCCTCGACGCCGAAGAAGCCGCCGCCGTCGCGGGCCAGACCAAAGCGCGGCTCCACCTCGAATTCCTCGAAACCGCCGCCCCCAAAGACATCCGCGAAGCCCGCGCCCGTCTCCTCGCCCTCCAGTCGGAACGCGACAAGTTCCACGACTCCATCTCCACCGTCATGGTGATGGCGGACGGTGCCCAACGCGACACCTTCCTGCTGAAACGCGGCGCCTACGACGCCCCCGGCGAAAAACTCACCCCCGGCATTCCCGCCATCCTCAGCGACACTCTTCCCCTCGACCCCGCCCAGCCGAATAACCGCCTCACCCTCGCCCGCTGGCTCGTCAGCCGCAGGAATCCCCTCACCGCCCGCGTCACCGTAAACCGCTTCTGGCAGTCCTTCTTCGGCTTCGGCATCGTCAAAACGGTTGACGACTTCGGCTCCCAGGGCGAATGGCCCGTCCACCCCGAACTGCTCGACTGGCTCGCCGTCGAATTCATGGACAGCGGCTGGAACGTCAAGGCCATCCAGAAGCTCATCGTCATGAGCGAAACCTACCGCCAGTCCTCCGTAGCCACCCCCGCCCTGCTCGAAAAGGATCCCGACAATCGACTCCTCGCACGCGGTCCCCGCCTCCGCCTCGGCCCCGAAGCCATTCGCGACCAGGCCCTGCTCGTCTCCGGCCTCCTCACCGACAAAATCGGCGGCCCGTCCGTCAAACCCTACCAGCCCGCCGGACTCTGGCAGGAACTCTCCGGCAACAACGGCTACGTCCAGTCCAAAGGCGCCGATCTCTACCGCCGCAGCCTCTACACCTACTGGAAGCGCACCATCCCGCACCCCTACATGATGAATTTCGATTCGCCCAACCGCGAGCAGTGCGCCGTCTTCGAAAACCGCACCAACTCGCCCCTCCAGGCGCTCGATCTCATGAATGAGGTGACCTTCCTCGAAGCCTCCCGCAAGCTCGCCGAACGAATGATGACCGAAGGCGGCGCCACCCCGGACGCCCGCCTCGCCTGGGGCTTCAACGTGGTTTTGGCGCGCCGGCCCAACGCCCGCCAGCAACCCGTGCTGCTTAAGACCTTCCAGCGCTTCGAAACCGGCTTCCGCGCCGACCCCAAATCCGCGTCAGAATATATTCATGAGGGCGATTCCCCCGTCCGTCCCGGTCTCGATCCCGCGGAACTGGCAGCCTACACCAGCGTCGCCAGCCTTATCCTGAACCTCGACGAAACGATTACGAAGGAATAAACAGTGACCAGACGACATTTTCACGGCATCGCACTGGCATCGCTTCTCGGGCGCGAACTGCGCGCCGCCACCGGCGCCGAACACGTCCAGCACGGCCTCCCCGGCCTGCCCCACTTCACCCCCAAAGCGAAGCGCGTCATCTACCTGTTCCAGTCCGGCGGCCCCTCCCAGATCGAACTGTTCGACCACAAACCGCGCCTCACCGAGTTCCAGGGCACCGACCTTCCCGAATCCGTCCGCAACGGCCAGCGCCTCACCGGCATGTCCGCCTCCCAGTCCACCTTCCCCGTCGTCCCCTCGAAATTCAAACTCGAGCAGCGCGGTCAGTCCGGAGCCTGGGTGGGCGAACTCCTGCCCTACACGGCGAAAATCGCCGACAAGCTTACCTTCATCAAGACCGTGAACACGGAGGAAATCAATCACGATCCCGCCGTCACCATGTTCCAGACCGGCTTCCGTCTCGGTGGACGCCCCAGCCTCGGCGCCTGGGTCTCCTACGGACTCGGCTCCGAAACCGATGACCTGCCGGCCTTCTGCGTCATGATTTCGACCAACGGCGGCGGCCAGCCCCTCTACGACCGCCTCTGGGGCAGCGCCTTCCTCCCCAGCCGCTACCAGGGCGTGAAGTTCCGCTCCGGCGGCGACCCCGTGCTCTACCTCTCCAACCCGCCCGGCTTCTCCGGCGAGAACCGCCGCGGCTTCCTCGATGCCCTCGGCGAACTCAACCAGATCACCGCCTCCGAGTTTGGCGACCCCGAAACCGCCGCCCGCGTCTCCCAGTACGAAATGGCGTTCCGGATGCAGACCTCCGTCCCCAGCCTGACCGACATCTCGAAGGAGCCCGCTAGCACTTTCGAACTCTACGGTGATGACGCCAAAAAGCCCGGCACCTTCGCCGCCAACTGCCTCCTCGCCCGCCGCCTCGCCGAACGCGGCGTCCGCTTCATCCAGCTCTATCACCGCGATTGGGACCACCACGGCGGCCTCCCCGCCAACCTGCCGAAGCGCTGCAAGGATGTGGATCAGGCGTCCGCCGCCCTCATCACCGACCTCGCCCAGCGGGGCATGCTCGACGACACGCTGGTGATTTGGGGAGGAGAGTTCGGCCGCACCGTCTACTGCCAGGGCCGCTTAACCGCCACCGATTACGGCCGCGACCACCACGGGCGCTGCTTCACCGTCTGGATGGCCGGCGGCGGCATCAAACCCGGCCTGACCCATGGCGAGACCGACGACTACAGCTACAACATCACGAAGGACCCCGTGCACGTCCACGACCTCCAGGCGACCATCCTGCACTGCCTGGGAATCGATCACAAGCGCCTGACCTACCGCTTCCAGGGCCGCGATTTCCGGCTAACCGATGTTGCAGGCGAAGTCGTAAAACCTGTCCTGGCTTGACCTGATCAATTTGGGCTAGGCTGGAGAAGAGCCTGCAATGCACCTGAGCGTCGAAATCCCCGGCGTCTTAAGGCTCATGACATAAGATGTGCATCGCGATAAGCGCCCGCGCGCAAACTTCATTCTGCCACTGGGCCGTGACTCCGGCATGAACGGTTGCGGGTGAATTTAGTCCTGCTGTAACGTCCCGTCACTGGTCACCGGGGTGGTTCGTTTAGGCACGTTCGGACGGAACCTGCGATCTTCCTGACCTCAACCCGTTATGATGGCGTGTTGGGAGAGTGTGGTCGCAATATCACAAGTTACGCCGTTGCTCGGTACCTTTACGCCCTCACCTCTCTAAAGGTTTTGGTTTGACATCGCCAGTCGAAATGAATTTAGCTGAGACGTTCATCGCCGGGTTTCTGGGAAGCGTGGCCATTGAAATCGTCGCGATGGACGAGCTTTTCCACAAGAACTCAAGGCTACCGAAGCGCTATCACCTGTTCTCTTTCTGGTGCGTGCGAGTGTTCCTCGCCTGCATGGGTGGAGCGTTGGCCTGTTTCTACGGGATTCAGAATGCTGTCGCTGCGTTTCAGATCGGAGCGTCGACCCCTGCGGTCATTAAATCGCTCGCGAAGGTCCAGCGCCGTTAGGAAGGTTCAGCGTCGTTAAGAAGCTGCGTGATATCGGGCTTGTGCCTGGCGGACCGGGCGAACCGCGGAATCGACATCGCTGTCAGGCCCTGTATTCGCAACAATCGAAACGAAAGCCTTCGCCCAGGGGCGCCGAATCAGAGAGGCCGTCAGAACCGCGGCGGAAAGAATCCCGAAAGCCCAAGGGGCGATCTGTGCCGCGATCTCAATTGCTTTCCCGGCGAACTCCATGAAGCGGCCCTCCCAAAGCCATGTACATGCATCCTCCACGTACATCCCCATTGTACTCCAACTCGCCGCCCCCAATTCTGAGTACCCGCCCGCCGCCCTCCCTAATGAGGGACCACCTCATCCCGCTCAATCTTCCCGTCCCGAATCGCGATAATCCGGTGCGCATGCAGCGCGATATCGTGCTCGTGCGTCACCAGGATAATCGTATTCCCTTCCCGGTAAAGCCGCTCGAACAGCGCCATGATTTCATTGCCGGTCGCCGTATCCAGATTTCCCGTCGGCTCGTCCGCCAGAATGATCGACGGACTGTTCACCAGCGCCCGCGCAATCGCCACGCGCTGCCGCTGACCGCCCGACAACTCATTCGGCTTATGATCCATCCGCTGCGTCAGATCCACCTGCTGCAGCGCCGCCTTCGCCTTCGCGATCCGCGCCGCCGGAGGCGTCCCGTTATAAATCAGCGGCAGTTCCACATTGTGCAGCGCGCTCGCCCGCGGCAACAGATTAAACGTCTGGAACACAAATCCGATTTCCTTATTCCGGATCTGCGCCAGTTCGTCGTCGTCCATCTCGCTGACCAGCCGCCCGTTGATGTAATACTCGCCCTTCGACGGCGTATCCAGACACCCGATCAGATTCATCAGCGTCGATTTACCGGACCCCGACGGCCCCATAATCGCCACATACTCGCCCCGCTTGATCTCGATATCCACGCCGGAAACCGCGTTGATCACCTGGTCGCCCATCGTGTACGTCTTCCAGATGTCGTACGTCCGGATGACGATCCCGTCGCGCTTCAGCCGCTCGCCCTTCTCCACCGACGCGTCGATCGTTGCCTGTGCCATTACGAATCTCCCTGAGTCCGGCGAACTACGTAGTCGTCTTCACCACGGGCGGCTTATTGTCGATCTTCACCGTCGCGCCGTTCTTCATGCTGCGGATCACCTGGTAGCTGCCGGTGACGATCTCGTCGCCCACCTTCAAACCGCTCAGCACCTCGATCTCGGTCGAACCCGTGATCCCGGTCTCCACCTTGCGGAACTCCGCTTTGTTATTCGCCCCGATCACGAACACGCCCTGTACTTCTTCCTTGTTCGCCTTGGCCGTCACCGGATCCGGATTCACCGGCTTGTCCTTCTCCGGCAGCAGATCGCCCTTCGTCCGCGTGGTCAGCGCCTGAATCGGAATCGCCGTCGCGTCTTTGCGCGTCGCTGTCGTCACCTTCGCGGTGCACGACAAACCCGGCCGGATCTCGTCCGGCGGATTGTCCATCGCCACTACCACCTTGAAATCTTTCGCTTCCTGGCTCGAAGTCGTGCTCGTGGAAGCCGCCAGACCCGTCGACCGCAGAATCGCCGTATTACCGATCTCGATCACGTGCCCTTTGAACACTTTCCCCGGAATCGCGTCCACCGTGATCTCCGCCGGCTGATCCAGCTTCACATTCACGATATCTGTCTCGTCCACTTTTACTTCCGCCGTCACGATCGACATGTCGGCGATCGTCATAATCGTGCTGGCCGCCGAATTCTGAACACCCGGCTGCACCGTTTCACCCACCCGCACCGGCAAGTACGTGACCAGTCCATCGATAGGCGCCACCGCGTTGTGCTTTCGCAGAATGTCGGCCACGCGAGTCAGGCCCGCCTGCGACTGCGCAATCTTCTTCTGCGATCCCGCCAGCTGCGCCCGCAACTGCGCTGCCTGCGCCCTCAGTTGCGCCAGCTGCGTTTTCGCCTGCACCACGCGCGACTGCGCTTCGGCCACGGACGACTTCTGGCTCTCGTACAGCGCCTGCCGCTGTTCGAAATCCGAACGCGGAATCAGCCCGTCTTTGAATAACTGCTCGCCCCGCTTGAAATCTTTGTCATACCGTTCCAGATCGGACTTCGTGCGGTTCACCGTCGATTCCAGCGCCGCGATGTTGTCCTCGCCCGCCTTCACCGACGCCTCGCCCGCGGTCACCGAGGCCTCGCTCGCCAGCGCGTCCGCCTGCGCCGAACTCAGCGCCGCTTCCTGCGCCGTGACATCGGCTTTCGACTGCGCCTCGTCGATCTGCGCCAGCTTCTGACCTTTGCGGACCCGGTCGCCTTCCTTCACCAGAATGTCCGTCAACTGCCCGGAATACTCGGCGCCAATCGTAATGTAGTTGCGCGGCTTCACCTCACCGGACGCGGTTACGACACTGGCGAGATCCTCCTTCAGAACCTTGCCCGTCTGAACCGTGACGATGTCTTTCTGGCTGTATTTCACGCTGGCGAGCACGCCCGCCGCGATCAGCAGCAACACAACAACTCCGATCACAATCTTCCATTTGGTCTTCACGATTTGTAGTACTCCGGTGTAGGGTTAACGGCGTCCAAGTTCATAGACGCAATTCTGCGCCTGTTTGTTCAAATGTATACGACAGAATAGCACGCGAAAATCGGGTTCGGCAGCTAACTGGTTGATTTCCAACCGCTTATTGCCTATTTCCAGGTGACTTTGCGGGGCGCGTTGTTCTGGCACTGCAGCAGGCTCGTCATGCCGCTCGAAAGATCCGTGCACGCGGTATCGCTCGCAATCCGCTCCGCTTCCATTTTGGTGGGCGCGCCGCCATTCCGGCAAACCGTCCGGCCTTCGAAAGTCACGCACACCTCGCAGCGGTAAGCATTGTTGCCGCCCGACGTATAAACCAGCGCGGCGATAAATACGGCAATGAAAACCACTCCCGCGATCACCGGCCACTTGCGTTTGGATTTCGCCATACCCTACTCGCCTGTAAAGAAATTCCCCATCTTGCGGAATCTCTCGTATCGGTCCTGCACCAGTTCGTTCGACGTCATCGCGCCCAGTTCCGCCAGCGACTTCACCAGTTGCGCTTTCAGAAAGCGCGCCGCTTCGTCGTGGTCCTCGTGCGCGCCGCCCGGCGGTTCCGGAATAATCCCGTCCACCAGCCCGAGTTTCAGCAAATCTTCCGCCGTCAGCCGCAGCGCCGCCGCCGCCTGTTCCGCCTTCGCTGAGTCCCGATAGATGATTGCCGCGCAGCTTTCCGGAGAAATCACGCTGTAAACCGCGTTCTCCAGCATCAGCACCTGATTTCCCACCCCGAGCGCCAGAGCGCCGCCGCTGCCGCCTTCGCCGATGCAGACCGAAACCACCGGCACCCGCAGCCGCGCCATCTCCCGCAGATTCCGCGCGATCGCTTCCGCCTGCCCCCGCTCTTCCGCGTCGATTCCCGGATACGCGCCCGGCGTGTCCAGCAGCGCGATAATCGGCCGCTCGAACTTCGACGCCATCTGCATCGCCCGCAGCGCCTTCCGGTACCCCTCCGGCTTCGGCATCCCGAAGTTGCGCAGCAGCTTCTGTTTCGTGTCGCGCCCCTTCTGCTCGCCCACCAGCATCACCGGTTGCCCGTCCAGCCGTCCCATCCCGCACACAATCGCGGCATCGTCGCCAAACAGCCGATCCCCGTGGATTTCCTGGAAATCCGTCAGAATACGCTGCACATAATCGAGCGTGTGCGGACGTTTCGGATGACGCGCGTTCTGGACTCGCTGCCAGGGAGTCTTGTCCGGCTGCGGCTCCACCTGTGTTGACATGCTTCATACAGGATACTCAATACGACAAAGGGCCACCGGCCCCCCTGCCGGCCGGCGCTCTCCAACCCCTCCAAAACCACCACCACCTGGCTGATTTGAGCCGCTTTTCTACATCCTAAATTCCTGATTCCGTTTGACTTAAACCGACATAAAGAAACCATCTGGGCCGGGACCGCATCCAAATACCAGGTAACAAAATGAAAACCCAAAGTCTCAAAAGGTCCGCGATCCTGCTGACGCTTGCTTCGGGCGTTCTCATGGCCCGCACCGCTCCCGCCATGGGCGCGCCCGGCGCCGTGAACTACATCGAAGGCAACGTCTCCATCGACGGCGCGCCGCTCAACTCCCAGCAAATCGGGTCCACCGCTCTCCGCGCCAACCAGGCAATCGCCACCGCGGACGGCAAAGCGGAAGTACTCCTGTCACCCGGCGCGTTCCTCCGCCTCGGCAGTAACAGCGAAGTGCGCATGATCTCCCCCGCACTGGTCGATCCCCGCGTGGAAGTCGTTCACGGTTCGGCCCTCATCGAAGTGGACAGCAAGCTCAAAGAAGCTCACCTCGACATCGTGGAACACGGTGCCACTGCCTCCGTCTTAAAAGAAGGCCTGTACCGGTTCGATGCCGATCAGAGCAAAATCGGCGTGATCGACGGAAAACTCCTCGTCGCCTCGAATGACCAGTCGAAAGAAATCGGGAAGGGCAAGGAAATCCTCCTCGACAACGCCCCGAAACTGAAAGCCGTCAGCTTCGACCGCCACACCAAAGACGAACTCTACGTCTGGAGCGACATTCGTTCCAACTACCTGGCCGAAGCGAACGCCTCAACTGCGCGTTACATCTCCTCCGGCTACGGGCCTTACTCGGGTGCCGGCTGGTATTGGAATCCGTACTTCTCCATGTACTCCTGGCTGCCCGGCGATGGCTTCTTCTATAGCCCGTTCGGCTACCCGTTCTACTCACTCGGCTACGCGCCGTTCTACGGAGGCTACTACGGTTCCCCCCGGTACTTCCGTCGTCCGCTCATCGGTTCGGCCCCGATTCACGGTATCCGGCCCGGCTTCCGCAGCACCGTAGCGCCGCGCGCGAGCGGTTTCGCTGGCGCCGGTGGTTTCCGCGGCGGCGTCAGCCACGGCTTTGCAGCCGGCGGGTTCCACGGTGGCGGCCGCCGCTAACCGGCCCGAACCACCGACCGCCGCTCCAGCCCGCGCTCCGGAACGTCCAGATTGTAAAGACACACGTGGTCGAAAGCCCACAGATTGTTCACCGTCAACCCGGCGCCCCGTGCCATCGCCAGTTCCCGATGCCACGGGGCCGCCGCCCCAAACACAGGCACCAGGTACCGCACCGAATCGAGCGGCCACCCGAAGCCCGGAAACAATTTGATCGCCTCCCGCGCCAGGTCCAGATTTCTCATCGACGAACCAAACGCCAGCGCCTCCACCTTCATTCTGTCCAGCCCGCTCGACGCCTTTCCCTTCCACTCCGCCGGAAGATTCACGGCTCGCACGAGCGCCCCTCCCAGATACGGCGCTCCCACCGGCACCGGCGTGGGATAGTTCACGTCGTATGGCCATAAAACCTCGCACTTTACCGCGGGATACGCCGACCGGATATCCGCCACCAACTCCGCCACGTGATCGCGCAGCCGGTTCCGCAAAAACAGCGCATCCGCGCCGCCGTTCACCCCCGGATCCTCGTCCCGCCGGTTAAACACATGCAGCGGACGCCCCAGCACCGTCATCGCCGCCGCCATCGTCTCGTCGTCGTAAAATCCCATCCCGCCACCGAAAATCGCGCCGCCGGACGTGTAATCCCCGCTCCCGCTCGACCCGTCCAGGGTGAAATGCGTGGCATCCGTCACCGTGATCGTCCACGTCCCGTTCGCCGCGGTATTCCCCTTCACCCCCGTGATCACCACCGACGCCCCCGTGCTCAGTCCATGCGCCTTCGCCGTCCCGATCGAGATCGGCGCCGAATAGCTCGCGTACCCCACCTCCAGATCGTCCGCCAACGCGAAGTACCACCACAGGAACTCGCCGTATTGCACCGCCGGCGTCAGCCCCGCCGCAACCTGCAACTGCGCGATCTCCCGGTACACCCCTTTCTGATACGCCAGCATCTTCGCCGACCCCGCCGCGCAGTGGTTCGAAACCAGCTTGCCGAATCCCGTCGCCGTCGCCACCGCCGTTCGCAGCGGATCAGGAAACCGCGCCACATACCCCTCCGGCGGATTCACCAGTTCCATCGAGCACGCCGTCACCACCTCCCGCCCGCGGCTCTGGCACTCCGCATAGAAATCCGCGTGCCAGTCCCGCGCCGATCGAGTCAGCAAAGGCTCCGCCGCGTCGTCCACCACCCACACCGGAAACGCGCTCGCCGTCGGCGCCTGCGTCACCGTAGCCGTGCCCATCGCGGACGTTGTGGCCGTGCTCAGCGTCAGCGCGTAGGCCGCCGCGGGCGAGCGCTGCGTCACCGTCACCGTCCCCGCCGCCGCCGCCGCCCACGCCCCCACGAACGCGCTGTTGATCGCGTTCCGGAAATGCAGCGCGATCGTCTCACTCGTATCCGCCGCGTACACGCTCTTCCGGATCGTCACCCCGTTCACCGTCAGCGAAACCGTCTCCCCCTCCGCGAACGTCCCCGCAAACGTCGCGCTCGCCGCCGCAAACGCCCCGCCGGATGCCACCCGCCGGTTCCACCAGAACACCCCCAGGTACTCGTTCATCGGCCCCGCATAGCCCAGCTTGTCGAAAATCCACAGCAGCCGCGCCGGCGACAGCTTGTAGGTATGGTCGGTATCGTAATCGAGCGCCGGTGAGATCCCCGTCCGACCCGTCGGCGCATCCGGAAAATCGCTCGCCACCGCGGCTTCCAGGAAATCGAAATAGAACGGCCCCGCCTGCTTCATCCGGATCGCCACGGTATGCTTCCCCGCCGCCACTCCGGACCGCAGCAGCCGCCGCGTCCCCACCGGCGAACCGGTCGTCGCCAGACGACAATCGAGCGAAGTCTCCGCGTCCGCGTCCACACGCACCCAAACCACCCCCCGGCTCACATCGAGCGACGTCCCCAGATACAAGTCGTGCGCGAACTGGCACGTGTAACTCGCCGTCACCGTCGCGCCGCTGTCCGACGTCACCTTCGCGAAGTACTTCGAATAAAACCCGGTCTCCTCCGTCCAGACGGACGCCGGCGCGAACACGCAGGCCTTGTCCGACTGCTCCACCCGCACGCTTCCCGGTCCCGCCACCACCAACTTCTTCGTGTCTTCCGGCCCCGTCAGCTGCCAGTTGCTGAAAACCGCCTCCCACTCCGTTGCCGCATAACTCCCCGCCACCAGCGACGGCGCAAACGTTAGCCAGCACTGCCGCAACTGGTCGATTCCCAGCGCCGTGAAATCGAGCGTGCAGTCCCAGGCCACATCGGATCGCCCCCCGCTCAGCACGATCTCGCTCTGGTCCAGCCCCAGCGTCGCCGTCTTCGAAGTTGCATAAAGACGGATCAGATTCCCGTCCCGCCCCCCGCGCGGAGCCACATAAGCCACCCCCGAACCCGCTGCCGCCGCACTCGTGAGCGTAAGCCGCGTCGGCGACTCCACCGACGCCACCGTATACGCCACCCCGCCCACCAGAATCGTCGACCCTACGGTGATCCCGGAAAACACCGTCCCCGATGCCAGAGTCAACGCCGCTCCGCTCACGTTCACCGTCCCGTACCGCGCCGCCGTCAGCGTGATCTGCGCCCCGGTCCGCGACGCCAGCAGCGCATGCGTCGTATTCGCCGTCACCCAGTCCGTCGCATTCACGGCCTCCACCAGCCCCTCCGCCGCCAGTTCCGCCGTCGTCAGCCGCATCACCGTCGACCCGTTCCCGTCCGACGCGCTCACCGGAATGCTCACCCCCGCGCTCGAATCCCGCACCGTCAGCCGCACGGTGTTGCCTGCACTGCCCAACGCCGCTTCCACGTCAGGATCCCCGCCCATCTGGCTCAGCAGCGCCGCCGCCTGCGCCGCGCTGCTCTCTCCCGCCGGCGTCGCCTCCGTATGCGAATAGGTCCGCCCGTTCACCGTGATGAAGTGCGTGTGCCCGTTTCCGATCGCGAAAAACGCGAACTCCACGCTCTTCTGCCCCTCCGGCACAATGTAGTCGAACGCCACATTCTGGTACCAGAGCGTGACCCGGTCGTACGCCTCCACCCCGCCGCCCGACGTCACCACCGTGCAACTGCCCGACGCCGCCGGAAAGTCCGCGTCCGCCAGCATCGCGTGATCCCACAGCCGGACCTGCGGCGTGCTCCCGTCCACCAGCACGCAATCGAGCGTCGCCCAGTCGATCCAGTTGAACTTCGGCGAATCGATCGGCTGCAGCCCGTCCGTATACTGCATCCGGAACCGCAGCGACAATCCGGAAAAATCGAAATCCGGCAGATACTTGATCGACGGATGCTCGTAGAAGTTATCCGCGTCGTACAGCACCACCACCGCGAAATCCGCCGGATCCCGAAACGTCCCGCTCACCCGGAACCCCTCGCCCGACGCGGAATGAATGGCTGCTCCGGCCGCGAAACTATCGAATCCTCGAAGGTGGACCGTCCGGTCCGGCTGTAACTTATAAACTCGTTCGGGCAAGTGGCGTTTCCCCTTTCCGCTCCGATTCTGCCGGATGCGCCACCACAAACCCACTCGGCAGCCCCTGCCCGGAGCCCTCCCCGGCCGCCCCCATCCCGCGCCTTTTCAGCAGCTTGGAAAAAATTAAAATAAATTCGCGTCCGCCGTGACCCACAATGAAGCCATGCCACTCCGCCTGCTTCCGGCGCTCGCGCTCCTCGCCGCTTTCCTCCCCGCCCAGGCCCCCCGCTGGCGTCAGCTCAACGCCGAAGCCCGCGCCGCCATCGACGCCAAAGACTACTCCAAACTTCGCTCCGTCCTCCTCGAACTCCAACCCCTCCTGCCCGGCAATCCCCGCATCCTCTACAACCTCGCCGCCTCTGAAGCCCGCCTCGGACACCGCGACGCGGCCCTCGCCTCCCTCCGCAACCTCGCCGCCACCGGCCTGATCTACGACCTCGCCCCGGACGACGACTTCGCCTCCCTCCGCCCCTCCCCCGAATACGCCGCCCTCGTCGCCCGCTTCGAACGCAATAAAACCCCCGTAGCCCACGCCACCTCGCTCACCACCATTACCGGCCCCGACCTGATCCCCGAAGACATCGCCTGGGATCCCAAAACGCGCCGCTTCCTTCTCAGCAGCGTGAGCGAAGCCCGCATCCTCCGACCCGACGGCCAAACCTTCGCCACCGCGGCATGGTCAGTCTTCGCACTCCGCCCCGACCCCGTCCGCCACCTCCTCTGGGCCACCATCCGCTACGTCCCGCACTGCGCCCGCTGCGACAAGGCCGACGACGGCAAGACCGCGCTCCTCGCCTTCGACCTCACCACCGGCGCCCTCCAGCAACGCATCGCCTCCCCCGTCCCCGGCCTGCTCGGCGACATGACCATCAGCCGCCATGGCGACCTCTACGTCTCCGAAGGACTCCACGGCGCCGTCTTCCGCCTCCCCCGCGGCGCGGCCACCCTCGAACGTCTCGACGAGCCCGGCGAGTTTCCCTCCCCCCAAACCCCCGCCCTTTCCGCCGACGAAAAGACCCTCTACATCCCCGACTACATCCGCGGCATCGCGGCCCTGGATCTCACCGCAGTGAACGTGTCCACCCGCAAAGCCCGCTGGCTCCAGCCCGCCGCCGGCATCGCGCTCAGCGGCATCGACGGCCTCTACGTCCACCACAACTCTTTCCTCGCCGTCCAGAACGGCACCAACCCCGCCCGCGTCGTCCGCTTCTCCCTCGACCTGCAGAAACAGGAGATCCTCGAAGCCGGCACCCCCGGCCTCGGCGAACCCACCCACGGCGTGCTCATCAAAAACGACTTCTTCTTCATCGCCAACTCCGGCTGGGGCGATTACGACGACAAAGGCGCGAAGAAGCCGGGCAGCGCGCCTGTCGTGTCCGCCATCCGCCGCCTCAAACTGCGCTAACCTGCCCCCATGCGACTCCTCACCGCTTTCTTCGCCCTCAGCCTCCTGCCCTTCACAGCCGGCACCCTCGCCGCCGCCGACAACCCAACCGTGAACCGCCTGCTCGACCACTGGAACAAATCGAAGGCCTACATGCTCGAAATCGCGGGCCAGATGCCGCCCGCCGACTACGCCTCTCGCCCCAACCCCGAGGAAATGACCTTCGGCCAGCAGATGGTCCACATCGCCAACGGCACCCTCTTCCTCGTCCACGATCTCGCCCCCAAAAAACAGGACCTGTTCGACGACAAAAAGGCTGACAAGGAATCCGCCCTGGCGGCGCTTCGTACTTCCTTCGACGCCGGCGCCGCCGCCCTCGCCACCCTCACCGACGCCGACCTCAACACCCGAATCGTCGACAGCGGAGAAGGTAAAATGACCGCCCTCGAAGCCGTCCTCATGACCTTCGATCACGTGGAACACCACCGCGGTCAGGCCATCGTCTACCTGCGTGTGAAAGGCATCCGCCCCGTCGATTACCGCTTTTGAAATCCGCGTGATACAAAAGCAACATGCATCGGCGTTCTTTCCTGAAAACTGCGGCCTCCGGCCTCGCCCTCGCGCCCGCGGCAACTGCGGCCACGCCCGGCCTCGGCGCGGGTATCAAGCTCGGCTTCGACACCTATTCCGTCCGCGCTTTTAAGTGGAAGGACATCCAGCTTCTCGACTACGCCGCCAGCCTCAAAGCCGACACCGTCCAGATCTCCGACTCCGGCGACTACACCAGCCTCGACCCCAAACACCTCGCCGCCGTCAAAGCCCACGCCGACCAGCTCGGCCTCGAAATCGATTCCGGCATCGGCTGCATCTGCCCCGTCGCCCAGGCCTGGAAGGACAAAGGCAAAACGCCCGAACAGGTCACCATCGAAGGCCTGAAAATCGCCAAAGCCGTCGGCGCCCGCTCCATGCGCTGCGTCATGGGCGGCATGAACGATCGCCGCTCCGACAAGCCCATTGAATACTTCATGGACGCCACCATTAAAGTCTTCAAAGCCGTGAAGTCCCAGGCCCAGGACATCGGCGTGAAAATCGCCCTCGAAAACCATCAGGGCGACATGACCGCCGGCGAAACCCGCACCGTTATCGAAGAATCCGGCCGCGATTTCGTCGGTTCCTGCCTCGACACCGGCAACCCGCTCTGGGTCATGGAAGATCCCCAGGTCACCCTCGAAATCCTTGGACCCTACGCCGTCACCACCCACGTCCGCGATGCCGTCGTCTTCGAACACCCGCGCGGCGCGGCCGCCCAGTGGGTCGCCCTTGGCGACGGCGTCATCGACTGGACCGCCTTCTTCACCCTCTACCAGAAGGTCTGCCCCAAATCCCTGCTCCAGCTCGAAATCATCACCGGCCGCCCCCCGCAAATCCTCCCCTACTTCGAGAAGGATTGGTGGAAGTGGTTCCCCAAGCTGCCCGCCAACGAGTTCGCCCGCTTCGTCGCCCTCGCCAAAAAGGGCCATCCCTTCATGGGCTCCATGGTGATTGAGGATTCTCCCGGCCAGAAGCCCGCCGAGTACATCGAGGCTCTCAAGGAACAGCAGCGCACCGATCTGGCCCGCAGCATCGACTTCGCCCAAAAGCAGCTCGGCCTGGGCATGCGCTGGAAATCCGCGTAGAAAATCTTCCCCATTGACAATTCGTTGTGTTTACACAATAATTTGATTGTGGGCACAACGGACGTACGCCTTTTCAACCGAATCGCGGTCTTGCGCGCCGAGCGCGGACTCAGCCGCCAGGCGGTGGCCGAAGCGATCGGAGTCAACTACCAGACCATCGGCTATATCGAACGGGGCGACTACTCGCCCAGTCTCGATCTCGCTCTTCGCCTTTCCGAACTCTTCGGCCTGCCCATCGAGATGATCTTCTCGCGGCAACCCTTTCAACCCCTGAGCACCGCGCAACTGCGCGGGAACGGAAATCAATCATGACAACACTCTCCGCCCCAGGTTTCGACCTCGGTCCGCGCGGCAACCGCCGCCGCATCGTGAGTCTCATGTACCTCATGTTTCTGACCGCCGGTGCCCTCACTATCACCGGCCGCATCCCGCATCTGAGTCACTACGCGATTCCCGAATTCACGCTGCACCAACACGAGCCGGACCCCTTCGCGGCAGATGACCTGACCAGCGAACAACCGGAAGAAATGCCCGCCGTAAGGAGCCTGCCATGAACTCTCTGAAATCCCGCACAACCCGCCGTGTTCTGGTAGTCGCCATGTCGGCGTCTTACCTTGGCATGATCGTCTCCGGCACCCTCGCCGAAGGGCGTTTCGGACTCCAGACCGTATTCTTCGCGTTCGCTCTGGTCTGTTTCCTGTTCATCGTCCAGGCCGCCCGCGCCTACGGAGTCAGCGTCAGACAGGTGGACGGAAAACCGGTCGACGAGCGCATGAGTCTCGTTCGGGACCGCGCTCAGGCGTACGCCTACCGCATCGTCTCGTTCCTGTTGCTCGTCGCTGTCGCCGGCTGGCTTCCCGCTCCGAAAGGTTCGTCGGGCCAAACCTACGTATTTTTGGCTCTGCTGCTGCTCACGTCATCACTGCCGCAGGCGCTGATCCTCTGGAACGAACCGCCCGCCCTGCCGGAGGACGACACTCTGGACGCCCCGCGCCCTCAGCCCGTCTGCCGGTAGTAAAGAATCAAATCTGTCGCAGGCGGCGTATGCCCCGCAGCCCGGAGCATCGCCGCCACCTGCCCGCGGTGGAAACTCCCGTGATTCACCAGATGCAGCACAATCTGCCACGCCGGCATCCGGAACTCCTCGCCTTTCAGATTCAGATGAGGAATGATCGTATCCCAGTCGGTCAGCGCTGCCGCCCAGTCCAGCCAGTCCCGATGGACCCTCGGCCAGACCTCCTGCAGCGCTCCGATATCCGCCGGGGCATCCAAATGCCCGAGCATCAGCCCTGCCTGCCCCTGCACCCGGCCAAACCAGACCAGCTCGGCCAAATAAATATGCCGCAGCGTGCCGATCTCGCCCGGCATATGTTCCGCGACCGCCGCCAGCATCAGCGCATCGGCCCACTGCATGAATTCCAGATGCGTACGGCAGGTCGCCGGGATGTCGGGCGTCGGCATGAACGGATAACCGGCGGCCTACAGCCGGAAAATCTTCTCGGATTGCACACCCTTCAGCGCATTCCGCGTATCCACGATCAGTTTCGCGTCCCGCACCAGAGCCTTGTAATCGAACTGTTTGTGATCCGTCACGATCACCACGCAATCCGCCTCGCCGATCACATCCATGCTGCTTGCATGCAGCGTCTCGTGCTCCAGCCGGATCTGCGGAATATACGGATCCACATACTGAATCTCCGCCCCGCGCTTCTTCAGCAGGTGGATAATATCGAGCGCCGGCGACTCCCGCACATCGTCGATGTCGCGCTTGTACGCCACACCGTAGATCACGATCTTCGAGCCCTTCACCGCTTTGCCCTCTTCGTTCAGGGCGTTCTGCACCTTCGTCGCGACAAAGTGCGGCATCTGCCCGTTGATATACCCGGCCAGTTCGATGAACCGCGCTTCAATACCCGACTGCTTGCTCTTCCACGACAGATAAAACGGATCGATCGGGATACAGTGACCGCCCAGCCCCGGGCCCGGGAAAAACGGCATGAAACCAAACGGCTTGGTCGCCGCGGCGTCAATCACTTCCCAGACATTGATCCCCATCCCGTCGCACATCACGGCGATCTCGTTCACCAGCCCGATATTGATCATCCGGAAGGTGTTCTCCAGCAGTTTCACCATCTCGGCAACCTGCGTGGAACTCACCGGCACCACGTGTTCCAGCGCCTGCGCGTAGAACAGCGCGCCCAGTTCGGTGCACTGCGGAGTCGTCCCGCCCACCACCTTCGGAATGTTCTTCGTCTGGTACTTCGCGTTGCCCGGATCCACGCGCTCCGGCGAGAAGCAAAGATAAAAATCTTCGCCCACCTTCAGACCGGATTTCTCCAGCATCGGCAGCACCAGTTCCGCCGTCGTGCCCGGATACGTCGTTGACTCCAGGATAATCAGCATCCCGCTGTGCAGATACTTCGCAATCTCCTCGGTCGCAGACACGATGTAACTCATGTCCGGATCTTTGGTCTTGCGCAAAGGCGTCGGCACCGCAATATTCACCGTATCGAGCTCTGCCAGGGCGGCGAAATCCGTCGTCGCCTTCAGCAAACCCTGCTCCACCAGCGGAGCCAGAACGGACGACGGAACGTCGCCCACATAGGAATCGCCCGCGTTCACCCGCGCGACTTTCTGCTCGTTCAGGTCGATACCGACGACGTGAAAACCAGCGTGGGCAAACTCCACGGCAAGCGGTAAACCTACGTAACCGAGGCCAACCACTCCAACGACGGCGCTTTTCGCCTGGATCTTTTCAGACAGTGTCATTCAAGGACCATAATCTCATGAAGATATGTGCCTTCCGCAACCAGGCTCGCGGGACCAGTGAGGTATATCCCTTCTTCAAAACGAAGGTCCAGTGGCCCTGCGGGCGTCATTACCTTGACCGGCGACTCCGCCATCCCCCTCGCCACCGCCGCCATCGCCGCCCCCGTCGACCCCGTTCCCGAACTGTTCGTCTCCCCCGCACCGCGCTCCCAGAACCGCACCTCGATCGTGTGCCGGTCCACCTCCCGGAGAAACGAAACATTGGTGCGCTTCGGAAACCGCGGATCCCGCTCCACCGCCGCCCCCACCGCCCGCCAGTCGAAATCGAAATCCGCCACCGGCATCGCGCACTGCGGATTGCCCGCATCCACCAGCACCGCGTCCCGCCCCTGCACCGTGGCCTGCAGTTCCACCACGCGGATCGCCCCCATGTTCATCTCGAACCAGTACTCGGGCCCCTCCCGCCGCAGCAGCCGCAAAGCCTTGATCCCCGCCCCCGTGCGGATCCGGACCTCCCCCTCGCTCCGGTCCCGCAGCAGCAGCGCCGCCGCGCAGCGCGTTCCGTTCCCCGATAACTCCGGCTCGCTGCCGTCCGAATTGAACAGCCGGATCGACGCGTCGTAACCCGCGCCGCTCCGCCGGTCCACCAGCATCCAGCCGTCCCCGCCGACACCCGTGTACCGGTCGCAGATCGCCACCGCGATCGCGGGCAAATCCCCCTCCGGCGCGTCTTCGACAAATGTCAGCAGGAAATCGTTCTTCGCGCCATGCAGTTTAATGAACGGAATCTTCATAAGCCTCTGTGTCCCGAGCCTCTGCGTCCCGGTGAATCTCCGGACTCTCGAACTGACGGTGATAAATCTCGATCACCGGTTGACCCTTCACAAAAATGCGCCGGCTGAGTTCATAGCGCGGCCCTTTCAACCGGGCCCGATCGATAATCCCCTGCACCGTATCGCCGCCCATCACTACTGCCCAGTCTTCCCACAAAAACAGGTCCGGCCGCGACTGCGCCATCAGGAACTGCGGGTTGTTGTCGCCGGTCAGCGTGTCCCGCAACGGCACGCCCAGTTCACGATAAATCGCCGTCATGTCGCTGAAACTCGTGAAGAACGTCTCGTGCGGACCCGCCGCCACCCGCAAAAACTGCACCGCCTGCGAAGTCCACGCCCGCCGCCCGCGCGAGTTGATCTCCGCTTCGTCCCAGGTGATCGGCTGCATCGCCGGGTGCGCCTTCCAGTCCGTGAAGAACGGAATCAGCGTCACCACAAGCAGTGCCGCGCCGGGCAACCTGCGCCGGCCCTCCGGCGCCGCGCCCGTCAGCGCCGCCACGCCCAGCGACACCAGGGGGAGAAACGCCATCGCGTAGCGGATGTTGTACCAGCCATGCGGCTCCAGTTGCGGCACGTGGATCGGCGACCCGCCCGACGAATGAATGCTCCACACATAGAACACCGGAGGCAGCACCAGCAGGAACAACGGCCACCGGGCGCGGCGCGGAAACGCCGCGGCCACGCCTCCCACCCCGGCCAGCACCAGCGCGGGCAGTCCCGTAATCAACCGGCCCGCCGCGAAGAAATACTCGGTCGCCTCGCGCCAGTTGCCCAGCCCGTGATACGGCCTGTTCGCCTGAATCGCCTTCGCCGACCACGGTCCCCGGTAAAAATACAGCGGGTCTTCAAAGTGCCACCAGTTGTGCGCCATCCAGAGCAACGGGCCGGATCCCGCGATCACGCAGAACACCACCGCCGCGCTCCATCGCTTGCCCGGCGCATGCAGCCAGAAGAACACCGCGAGGAACGGCAGCAGGAACCAGCCCTCGTACCGCGTCA
This sequence comes from uncultured Acidobacteriia bacterium, assembly GCA_903851195.1. GTDB lineage: Bacteria > Acidobacteriota > Terriglobia > Bryobacterales > Bryobacteraceae > BOG-234. The sequence continues at coordinate 1,979 of CAINNJ010000007.1, read as the reverse complement.
GTGTGCCCGCCCACGCGCACAGAGCGGCGCCCAGCAGCGCCCCCCAACCCTGCGTATCCGCGAACCGCACCGTGAAGTAAAGGATGCCGAACAACGAGCAATAGAGCGCCGGCTCCGTCATCGGGATCGAGCCCAGATACAACGTGTTGGGATTGAGCAGGTACACCGCCGCGCCCGCCGCCGCCGCGGGAACGCTTCCCCACACCCGCCGCAGCGCCGCGAACAGAAAGGTGGCCGCCATCGCCGTCAGAAGGCCCGCCGGGATCGCCCCCGCCATCCCGGTCCGCCAGAACCAGTCGCGCCGCACCAGCGGCATCATGAGGATGTGAGGCAGCGGCAGCCACGTCGTGCCCAACTGCACCCAGCCCGGCGTCCGCGACTCCACCACGCGGCGCGCGATGTTGAGATGCGCCTCCGCGTCGCCCGAATACAGCGTGGCGCCGGTCTGATAGTAATAGAAAATCGCGACCGTCATCACCGCCAGCGAGGCGAGCAGGCAAATCGCCGTAACGGCGACCCCGCCCTCCCCCGCCGGCGCGACGTTTTTAGAACGACGTGAATTCTTTGAATTCTTCGAAACGGCCATCGATCTCACTGCGTGTCAGGGTCCGGAACCGGTCTACCCCGAAGCGCTCGCAACAGAAACTGCCCATCACGGACCCGTAAATCACGGCCTTCCGGATCTCGTTGTGATCCACGCTGTCGCTCTTCAGATCGACGCCCTGCCCCGCCAGATACCCCATGAACCCGCCCGCGAAGCAGTCCCCCGCCCCGGTCGGATCGAACACGTCTTCGAGCAGATAGCCCGGCACCATGAAATGCCCTTCGCGGCGCCACAGAATCGCCCCGTACTCGCCCCGCTTGATCACCAGCGTGTTCGGACCCATGTCCATGATCTTCGCCGCGGCTTTCTTCAGATTGGTCTCGCCCGAAAGCATCCGCGCTTCCGAATCGTTGATCAGCAGGAAGTCCCACTCGGCGATCGTCTCGAGCAACTGCGCCCGGAAATCGGCGATCCAGTAGTTCATCGTGTCGCCGCCCACCAGCCGGATCGGCTGATTCATCTGCGCCCGCACCGATTTCTGCAGCCCCGGCTGAATATTGCCGAGCAGCAAATACGGAGCGGATTTGTAGGAATCCGGCAGTTTCGGATCGAAATCCGCGAAAACGTTCAGTTCGGTAACCAGCGTCTCCCGGTCGTTCATATCCGGCGAGTACTTGCCGGCCCAGAAAAACGACTTCCCCGGAACGCGCTCCAGTCCGGCCAGATCGATGCCCCGCGACAGCAGCAGATCCGTGTCTTCCTGCGCGAAATCCTCTCCCACCACGGCAACAATCTTCGGCTGCGTGAAAAAGCTCGCGGAGAGCGCAATATAGGTGCATGCTCCACCGAGCATGCGATCGATTTTCCCGTGAGGGGTTTCAACGCCGTCGTACGCGACGGAGCCAACGACAACCATGGACATTGGTTCAATTGTAGCGTTCCGCCCTCTTTTTCAGGCTTCGCGGAATTTTCGACAATTCGACCTGCGTGCCGGCTCAGAGGCCAATTATTCTCTGCCCCTCAGGATCGCAGCCATAACACGAGGGCTGCGGCTGCCATGGAGGTTTGCAACGATCCAGAGTGGCGTTTCATCGGGTGCGTATGCGATGAGGTACTGTCGTACGCAGTGGAATCGGAGGGGCCGCGAGGTGAGGTCCGTTCGTCGGTGGCCGATGTGCGGAGCAGATGCCAGCGTGTCGAGCGCAGCGATGATACCTTCCGTCACACTGTCGGCGGCCGTGGGATTATCCTCGGCGATAAACTCCCGGATGTCGTAAAGGTCGCGGGCAGCTTCAGGATGAAAGTCATAACCGGTCAGGCCAGACGAAAGTCGTAACCGGTCAGGCCAGACGAAAGTCGTAACCGGTCAGGCCAGACGAAAGTCGTAACCGGTCAGGCCAGACGAAAGTCGTAACCGGTCAGGCCAGACGAAAGT
>CAINNJ010000006.1 GCA_903851195.1 uncultured Acidobacteriia bacterium | reverse complement strand
GGTGATGCCGGGCGACAACGTCCAGCTGGTGGTGGAACTCATCACCCCCGTCGCCATGGACAAAGGCCTGCGTTTCGCGATTCGTGAAGGCGGCCGCACCGTCGGCGCCGGCACCGTCAGCGAAATTCTCGCGAAGTAAGCTTGTGGCGGCAGCCGCGCAGGGTCGAAACTGGACACCGCGCGGCTGTCGCCTTCTTCTGTTTGAACGCAGGGGCACAAAGGCCCAAAGGTAAAAGAAATGCCAAGAGAAATCATCACGTTCCAGTGTCAGGAATGCAAGAACCGGAACTACACGAGCACCAAGAACAAGAAGACGACCACTGAGCGTCTCGAAATGAAAAAGTTCTGCCCCTACTGCCGCAAACACCGGGCACATCGGGAAACGAAATAGGTCCGGAGTAACCTCTCCTTGCCTCGCGAGTAAGCAAACCTTTTGCCTGCTTGCGAAATAAGGTAGACTGGTGAACGGATTACCCGCCAACCAGATTGCAAGACAGGTAAGTGCCCGACAGGGGCGTAGGCTAACGGTAAACCAGCGGTCTCCAAAACCGCCTTTGGGGGTTCGAATCCCTCCGCCCCTGCCAGATTCCCGAATCCAGATTAGAGCGAAGTGAATAGCCATGGCCGCCGAATTGGAAGTAAAGAAGCCCAGCTGGGTCGACAGCACGCGTGAGTACCTGACGGATATCCGCTCGGAAATGAAGCGGGTGACGTGGCCGAACCGCACCCAGGTCGAATCCACCACCCTGGTCGTGATCCTCAGCGTTTTCGTGTTCGCCGCCTACTTTAAGCTGGTGGATTCCGTCATCGCCGTCACCGTCACCCGCGCCTACAACGCGCTGGTCAAATAGGCTTCAGGAATCACTTCAGGAATCAAGGGAAAGCGGAACAACCCATGTCATTCGATCCCGGCGAATCTCAGCCGACTCACGCCCATCACGAAACGCACGACACGGAAGCCCTCGAGGGGTATGCCGAAGAGCACGAGTTTGAAGACGAGCTCGCTGAATCTGAAGCTGCAGACGCCGAAGCCGTCGACGCCGAAGCCCTGGCTATGGAAGCAGCGCCGGAAGAAGCTCCTCTCCCTCTCGAAACCAAGCAGTGGTATATCATTCACACCTATTCCGGTTTCGAGCGTAAGGTAGCCGAATCGCTCCGCACCCGTGCCGATGCGTTCGGTTTCGGTGAGCAGATCGGTCAGATCCTGATTCCCGAAGAAGAAGTGGTCGAGCTCCGCAACGGCAAAAAAGTCACGAGCAAACGCCTTCTGTATCCCGGCTATGTGGTGGTGCAGATGGAGATGAACGACGAACTCTGGCACCGCGTGAAGGATACTCCCCGCGTGACCGGCTTCGTCGGCGGCGGCCAGACTCCGGTGCCGCTGAGCGCGGACGAAATTAACAAGATGCTCTATCGTCAGACGACGGCGGCGGAACGTCCGCGGCCGAAGATGACGTTCGACAAGAACGAATCGGTCCGCATCATCGATGGACCGTTCGCCAACTTCCAGGGCAAAGTGGACGAAATCAATTCGGAGCGCAACACCCTGCGCGTGCTGGTCACGATTTTCGGGCGTGCGACTCCGGTGGAACTGGACTTCCTGCAAGTCGAAAAGATTGCCTGAGTCCCCGGCCGGCGTTTCGGCTGTTCGAATTCGGTTCCAGGTCAGAAAAATTAGAAAGGTATTGCTGGTTTTCGTATGGCGAAGAAAGTAACAGGTTCCGTAAAACTGCAGATCCCTGCAGGCAAGGCAACTCCCGCACCCCCGGTCGGCACCGCTCTCGGTCCGCAGGGCGTCAACATCATGGAGTTCTGCAAGGCGTTTAACGCCAAGACCTCCGGTAAAGATCAGGAAGGTCTGATCATCCCCGTCGTAATCACCATCTTTTCGGACCGTTCCTTCACCTTCATCACGAAGACGCCGCCGGTGCCGGTTCTGATCAAGCGTGCCGTGGGGATCGCCCGTGGTTCGGCCGAGCCGCACAAGGCGAAGGTCGGCAAGATCACCCAGGCGCAGGTGGAAGAGATCGCGAAGATCAAGATGCCCGACCTGAACTGCTTCGACGTGGATGCGGCCGTTCGCTCCGTCAAAGGCACGGCGCGCTCCATGGGCGTCGACGTCGTCTAGTTCGTCTCCGCTCTGACGCTTCAACTCGCGCGCCTGCCGGCACCGGCCGGCGCGCTGTTTTATTTGCCGCTCGGCTATTTCAAGGTCAGGTCGCCGGCCAATAGCTTCGCCCGCAAACGATACTGTCCGCCTGCATTGTCCTTCCGGAAACTCCGGAACAGACCGTCTTTGACCACGCCGAATGCCGGCGCATTCAGATCTCCCGCCAGCACCGACCCTTCCGCCACGCGGTACGTCTCCGGCGCGCCCACCAGAATCGTCAGATCGCCCGCCCGCAGTTCCACATCCTTATCGCCGACCACGCCGGACATCGTCAAATTCCCGGCCGTCGACCGCACCAGCAGATCGGTTCGGCCCGGCAACTCAATCCGGATCCGAACGCCGTTGTTCGGCCCTCCATACACGCGCAGATGATTCGCCGCCAGACTGATCTTCACGTCCTCGGGCAGGTCGCCATCCCGCACCTGACAGGTCACCCGCACCGACGACCCGGTCCCGCCCGCAATCTCGATGTCGCCCGACCGCACGTCGATCGTCAGCCGTTTCCCCGGCTGCATGGCCGCATCGAACGGCTTCCGGCAATTTCCGGGAGCCTGCCCCGGCAACAGCGCGGGACAAAGCAGAAATACGAAAGCCAGTAAACGTTTCACATCCCTAGTTACGTTCCCCTGCCCGGCGAAGTTCGCGGCAACCGGCGGCTCCTAGTGCGTCATCGCGTAAACCACCGAGTTCACACCCAGGCGAATCGCGACCGACGACGGCTTCTCCGGATAGTGCGGCGCGTCTGCCCACTCCCAGGCATCGCCCAGGTCCGAGTTGTAAGCGATCGCAATCATGACCCGCCCCTTGTCGTCCAGAATCGCCTGCCAGTGCGCGCCCCGGCCGCCATCGCCGCAGTTCTTGCACCCGGCCCGGATATGCGCTTCGCCCGGCACCTGCACCCGATCCGCGACATCGTAGACCGCATGGAACAGGGCGCTGTCGTCCGGTAGTTCCTCCACTTCGCGCTCCGGAAACACCATCCTCATCGCGGCCAGAAATACCTGACGCTCGTAGTTCCCGTGGAAGTCATCGGCCAGGAAAAAACCGCCCCGCAACAGATACTCCCGCAATTCCTGGCATTGTTTCGCCGTCGGTCCCCACTCGCCCACCTGCACTGCGTAGAGCCATGGCAGATCGAACTGCTCGTTCTCGTCCAGATTGACCGGCTGCTCCACGGACCGCACATGTACGCGCGTCAGCCGACGCAGCGCGAGGGAAAAATGCCGGTCGGCACGCGGATAATCCTGCGTCCACAGCGAAAGCCCTTCCCGCCAGTCGCCCTGAAAACGCGGATAGTAGCCGTCTACCTGGGGGCCGCCGCCCGGAAACATCATGCGCGCAAAGACGAATTCGCCGGGCTCTTTCCAGTCCACCGGAGTCTCGAACTGCGAGTATTCCACTCCCGGATACTGCCGGAACGGTTTCTGGAACGCCCCGAGCGTTCCAAGACAGAGCAGCGCGCACAGCGTCAGACACAAAGCGTTTCGAACCGGCAAAAGCACCGCCTTGCCCTTGAGCATATCACCGCGAAATCGGGTCGGAAATAATGGGGGTTACGATGAATCTCTTCCGTCTGCTGCGGTACCTGCTGCCCCTTCAGAATCCCGCCGGCTTCGGCCTCAGCGATTTTCTGCTGCTCGGCCTCGCGGTGCTGTTCGCGGCGGCGATTCTGCTGCGGCTGCCCGCCGAACGCGCCCTGCGCCAACTTTCCGAAAGACCGCTCCGGGCAGGCTTGCTTCTCGCCGCGCTTCCCGTAATCCTCCGCCTGCTGCTGCTCCACAACCACCCGGTGCCGGTCCCATCCGTTTCCGACGACTTCAGTTACCTCCTCCTCGGCGACACCCTCGCGCACCTCCGTCTCGCCAATCCGCCGCACCCAATGCAGCGCTTCTTTGAAACCGTCTTCGTACTGCAGGAGCCGTCGTACAGTTCCATCTACCCGCCGGGACAAGGGATCATTCTCGCGATGGGCCAGTGGATCTTCCGGTCTCCCTGGGCGGGCGTCGTGCTCTCTGTAGGCATGTTGTGTGGCCTCTGCTACTGGATGCTCCTCGCCTGGGTCCCACCCGTTTGGGCCTTCGCCGGAGGCCTGCTCGCCGTCATGGAGTTTGGCCCGCTGAACCAGTGGATGAACAACTACTGGGGCGGCGCCGTCTCCGGCATCGCCGGATGTCTGGTCTTCGGAGCCCTGCCCCGGCTCTGGAAAACCGCCCGCCCTCGCGATGCCGCTCTTCTCGGACTCGGCCTAGGTCTGCAGGTGCTCACGCGGCCCTACGAGTCCGTGCTGCTGTCCCTCTGCATCCTGCCCGCGCTCTGGCCGGCTTTCCGACGGAATCCGCGCCGCCTCTCCGGTGCCGCCGCTTTGGCCCTGCTCCCGGCCCTGCTGCTGACCGCGGCGCAGAACAAAGCGGTAACCGGCAGTTTCACTTCCCTGCCCTACATGCTGAGCCGGCAGCAGTACGGGATCCCCGCCACCTTCACGTTCCAGAAAAATCCGGTCCCCAGCCGCCCTCTGAATCAGGAACAGTCGATGGACTACCAGGCCCAGAACGATGTCCATGGCAACCAGCCGGAGACTCCGGCCCGCTATCTGACCCGCTTCGCCGGACGTGTGAAGTTCTTCCGTTTCTTCTTCTACCCGCCCCTTTACATCGCCCTGCTGTTCCTCCTGCCCGAACTGCGCAGGCGCCGTTACCTGTGGGCTGCCGGCTGTGTACTTCTTCTGGCCCTCGGAACGAATTTCTTCCCTTACTACTACCCGCACTACATCGCCGCGGCTACCTGCCTGTGTATTCTGCTGAGCATCGCCGGACTGCGGAGGCTCGCAGCCCTCCGTATCCGCGGCTTCGCCACGGGTCAGGACGCCATGCGGCTCGTGGCGTTGTTCTGCGGCGCCCAGTTCGTTTTCTGGTACGGCGTGCACCTGATCGGCAACGACGATCTGTTTATCGCCACCGGCCCCTTCGAAAGCTGGGACTACATCAATTTCGGCGATGCCGAAAGCCGGTCGGCGGTCAATCGCCGGCTCGCCGCCGAACCGGGCCGGCAACTTGTCTTCGTCCGCTACAGCCCGCAACACCTGCTGCGCGAATGGGTGCACAATGCCGCGGACATCGACGCCTCCCCGGTCGTGTGGGCGCTCGATCTGGGAAACGAGGAAAACGCGCGGCTCCGGCAGTACTATCCGGCTCGCAAAGCCTGGCTGATCGAGCCGGACGTGCATCCCCCGCGCCTGCGCCCCTACCCGGACCTGCCGTGATTACCCGCACATCGGCAGTGCCCATGCCATACGGAGCGCATGGCGGAAGAATCGAACCGATGCTGGCCGGGTTATGAGCCCGTCCCCGGCAAACCCGAGCACAGTCAGGGAAGTTGCCGCAAGAAAGCGCCGTCCAAATCCACCGCGGCGGACAAGAAGGCGCAGCAGTCGAGGGAAAAGCAACTGGATCGCTGGCAGGAACAGCACCCGGGCAGCCCGAAAAAGGCCGCCCAGCACCTGCATAAGGCGGGGACGAAGACCTAATTCCCGGTCGGCGTCTTTTCGATGTGATCGACCACAATCGTCTCCACCGGGTCTTTGCGGGACTCCAGCTTCAGCCCTAACTGCTGTATCGCGGTGAAGATCGAGCCGCCTGCCGGATCCGACGCGGTTTCCGCGGGTGCTCCGGGTATCGGCCCGCCCGCGCCCATCATCCCGCTCGCGCGCGCCACTTTCATCATGTCCGCCATGGAGAGATCGAGCGCCACCTGGTATTTCCCCTTTAGCCCCGTCTCGTCGAGCACAGGCTTATCGAGGAACGGGGTAATTGTCTCGGCCAGCGTCGTCATGCTCATGCTTGAGGCTTCGAGATGCATCAGTCCGTCCTGCCCCATCGACATCTTCATGTTCCCGGTTCTGGATGACGAAATGGTCGCACCCCGGCCATCCCCGCTCGGCTTTACCTTCATGTCGCCCTCGGCGGTGCTCACCGTCATCTCGCCCTTGGCGGGAGCCGGCGGCGGCGCGGAAGGATCAACGGGCGCGGCGACCGGATCGGGCGGGGCATCTTTCAGTTTCGAGCCCGTTTTCGCCATCACCAGCGCATAGACCGACTGCGGCTTGCTGTCCTTATGCACGGTCATACCGAACCGCTCGATCAGCAGCGCCTTCAGCATCTCCGGCACCTGCTCTTTCGTGGCGCCCTCCGGCATCTTGGCCATGATGTCGAACCGTTCGGTCTTCAGCCAGTCCGGCCCGATCACCTGATACGGCTTCACGTTGTACGCCGTGCGGATCAGATCGGCCAGCGATGCAAAGCCAATATCTACGCGCGCCGCGTCGATTTTGGTACCGACGTGCATCTTGCCCGCCATCATGGCCTGCGGATTCATCGGCGGCGCCGGCTTGATGCTGGCTACTTCGAACGACAATCCCGCAGCCGGAGTCTGTGCCGCGCCGCTTCCGGCCGCCAGCCCAATCGCCGCCAAAACGGCAAGGGAACACCTGAGCTTCTTCATGGAATGAACCTCCCCGGATTATGCCACATCTTCGGAAAGTCTTCTGAGGAACCGCTCGGGTTTCAGCCGCCGGGCACGGCTGAACGGGAAGTTCCACGGACTCACGGCGCCGCGCCCGGCGGCTCCCAAGCTTCTATGACACTTCCACCGCTTCCCGAATCCCGCTGTAATGCTTGCGCTTTTCGGAACGCGACGTGAGTTTCTCCAGATAAAGGTAAATCACGGGCGTGATGTAAAGCGTCAGCAGTTGCGAAACCACCAGCCCGCCGACTACGGCCAATCCCAGCGGCTGCCGCGCTTCCCCGCCCGCGCCATACCCGAACGCAATCGGCATGGTCCCCAGCAGCGCGCACATCGTCGTCATCATGATGGGCCGGAAACGCTGCAGACAGCCCTCGAAAATCGCTTCCTCGGCGGACTTGCCATCGCGCCGCGCCATAATCGCGAAATCCACCATCATGATCGCGTTCTTTTTGACGATGCCGATCAGCAGGATGATGCCGACGAACGAATAGAGGTTCAGATCGTCGTGGAACAGCAGCAGCGTGAGCAGGGCGCCCAGGCCGGCTGCCGGCAGACCGGAGAGAATCGTGATCGGGTGGATGAAGCTTTCGTACAACACCCCCAGCACCAGATAAATCACCAGCACCGCGATCAGCAGCAGAATCGCCAGCCCACCCAGGGACTTCTGGAACGCCTCCGCCGTGCCCTGGTACGTAAACGAAGTCGTATCCGGCAGGCCGATCTCTTTGGCCGCCTCATCCACCTGTTTGGTCGCCTGGCTGAGCGAAACACCCTTCTGCGTGTTGAACTCGAAGTTCACGGCGGGCAACTGTCCAATGTGATTCACCGTCAGCGGCGCGACCGACTGCACCAGCCGGGTCACCGCCGACAGCGGCACCAGCTTGTTCGACGAAGACCGGATGTAGAGCTTCGACAGGCCTTCCGGATCGCGCTGGTACTGCGGCAGCACTTCGAGAATCACGTCGTAATCGTTCGAAGCCGCCGTGATGGTGGAGACGCGCCGGTTCCCGTAAGCGTCGTAAAGCGTGTTGGCGATCTGTTCGGGCGTAACGCCCAGCGAAAGCGCGCGGTCCCGATCGATATCCACGTTCACGCGCGGGCTGCTCAGTTGCAGATCGCTGTAGACGTCCGCGATGCCCGGCATGGACCGCAGCTTCGCCTCCAGCTTCGGAGCCCACTTGTACAGCACGGCCGTATCGGCATCCTGCAGCGCCACCGAATACTGATAGTGCGATTCGTTCTGCCCCAGCGTCAGCAGCGGCGGCAGTTGCAGAAAGACGGAAAAGCCGGGAATCTGCGCGAACTGTTCCTGCAAATCCGCCAGAATCTTCGTGGCATGCGGCCGGTGCGGATCCTCCGTGAAATGCATGAACATGAAGCCCTGGTTCTGGCCCGAGAAACCACCGGTCCCCGTGCCGAACTGCGCGACATATTTGTTCTTCTGCACAATCCGCATGGCCTGTTCCTGCAGCTTCACCATCTGTTCGAAGGACGTGTCCTGCGCGGCTTCGGTGCTCCCGAACACCAGACCGGTATCCACGCTCGGCAGAAAACTCTTGGGCATCACGATGAACATCCAGACCGTGACTCCCGTCAACGCCAGCGTGCCGAGCAGCGTGACGAAGCGGAAGCGCAGCGTGACCAATAAGGTCCGCCGGTAAAGATTGTTCAAACCCGTGAAGAACGCTTCTGACACGCGGAACAGCCGCCCATGGCTCGCTTCGTGATGCAGGAAGCGGCTGCACAACATCGGCGTGAGCGACAGAGAAATCAGACCGGAAATGAGCACCGCCACTGCGATCGTGATGGAGAACTCGCGCAGCAGGCGGCCGATGATCCCTTCGAGGAACAGCACCGGAATGAACACGGCCGTCAGCGAGATCGTCATCGAGATAATCGTGAAGCCCACTTCGCGAGCGCCTTCGTAAGCGGCCTCCATGCGCGGCTTGCCCATTTCCATGTGCCGCACGATGTTCTCCAGCATCACAATCGCGTCGTCCACCACGAAGCCCACGGAAAGCGTCATCGCCATCATGGAAAGCGTGTCGATGGTAAAGCCCAGCAGTTTCATGGCGGCGAACGTGCCGAGCAGCGAGAGCGGCACCGCGAGGCTCGGAATAATGGTTGCCGAGACGTTGCGCAGGAAGACGAAGATCACCAGAATCACCAGGCCGATGGTCAGCAGCAGCGTGAACTTCACATCCTGAATCGATTGCCGGATATTCTGCGACGCATCGAACTCCACATGCAGCGAAATACCTGCCGGCATGTTCGTCTGCAAACTCGGCAGCAGCGCTTTCACGCCGTCCACCACTTCCACGGTATTGGTGCCTGGCTGCTTCTGCACCGCCACAATCATGGCGAGTTTGCCGTTCACCCAGAACACGCTCTTATCCGTGGTGACACTGTCCTGCACGGCCGCAATCTCTTCGAGCCGCACCGGGTTGCCGTTGCGATAGGCCACGATCATCGGCCGGAACTGTTCCGCCGTGTTGAGCTGGCTGTTCGACTGCACCGTGTACGCCTTCGTGTAGCCATAGAGCGAACCGGCCGGCAGATTGACGTTCTGCTGTCCGAGCGCCGTCCGGACGTCTTCGAGACCCACCTGTCGCGCCGCCAGCTTATCGGGATCCGCCTGCACGCGCACCGCGTACTTCTTCGCCCCATAAACCTGCACCTGCGCCACGCCGCTCACCATGGAAATGCGCCGGGCAATCAGCGTCTCGGCGTACTCGTCGAGCGCCGCCATCGTCATGGTGTCCGACCGAATTCCCATGAACAGCACCGGACGCGCCGCCGGATTCACCTTCTGATACGAAGGCGGAGCCGGCATGTTGGTGGGCAGATTGCCCCCGGCGCGCGAGATCGCGGCCTGCACGTCCTGCGCGGCCGCATCGATCGGGCGGCTCAGATCGAACTGCAGCGTGATGTTGCTGGTGCCGAGCGAACTGGTCGACGACATGCTCTCGATGCCCGCGATATTCGAAAACGACTTCTCAAGAGGCGTGGCAACGGACGACGCCATGATGTCCGGATTCGCCCCAGGCAGGCTGGCGGCCACCTGGATTGTCGGGTATTCCACGGACGGCAGATCGCTGACCGGCAGCGTGAAATAACTCAGAAGCCCGAAGCCGAGAATGCCGCTCATCAGCAGAGTGGTGGTGACGGCGCGGCGGATGAAGAGATCGGTTACGGCCATGTCTTTTTAACTCGTACTCGCCGGACCCGGCTGCAGCAGCCGCACCTTCGCACCCTGCGCCAGCCGCATCTGGCCTTCGGAAACCACGTTCTCGCCCGGTTGCAGGCCACTGCCGATCACCGCTTTCTCGCCCTGATCGGCCAGACGGAGAGTGCGCAGCACGGTCACAGGCCGCATGGAAACGGTGGAATCACCCGGGTTGAAGACCCAGACGTATTTGCCGTTGGGCCCGGTCTGCACTGCCTGAGAAGAGAGAAGAATCCGGTCGTGCTCCACGTTGAGACGCGCCCGCACATTGACGAACTGGCCCGGCCAGAGAACCCGCTCGGCATTCGCGAACGATGCCTTCAGCCGGATGGTGCCCGTCGTGGTGTCCACCGAATTGTCGATGAACTGCAGCGCGCCGGTGCTCACGCGCTGATCCGCCGCGACCGCCGTGACGCTGAGCGGCTTCGCGCTGTTGAACTTCCGCACCTCCGGCAGCAGATCTTCCGGCAGCGAGAACGAAACATAGATGGGAGCCGTCTGCAGAATCGTCACCAGCGTGTTGTCGTTCTCCTTCGCCAGACTGCCCTGTTTGATCGCGATCGCCCCGGCGCGGCCCGAGATCGGCGCATAGACTTTCGTGTAATCGAACTGCAGGCGGGTCTGCTGCAGGCGTGCCCGGTCCGCCTTTTCCGCGGCGCGCGCGCTTTCGAGAGCGGCGCGATCCGCTTCCACGGAAGCCTTCGCCGCCTCCGCCCCCGAAGACGCCTGGTCGGACTGCTCACGAGAAAGAATGCCCTCTTTTAACAACTGCGCCTGGCGTCCCGCAACCTGGTCGAGATTCTTGAACGTAGCTTGGTCCCGCGCGATGTTCGCCTCAGCCTGCTTCTCATTCGCGACGTCTTTCGCGATGTTCGCTTCTATCTCGGCGATCTGCCGGTTGAAGGTTTCCGAATCGAGTTCAAAGAGGAGTTGACCCTGTCTGACGTCCTGGCCTTCGGAGAAATTCACCCGCAGCACCGGGGCGGTGACGCGCGCCTTCACGTCCACGCTGGAGATGGCTTCCACGTTGCCGATGGACGCGATTTCGAGAGGCACGTCGGAAGCCGCGGCCGCAATGGTGCGGATAGCGGCAATCGGCGGCGGTGGGGGCGCCTCGGCTCCTCCGCGCGAGCAGGAAACCGTGACAACCACAATGCCAGCGGTCAAAAATAATACAATTCGATTCAGCAACGATAAACCTGTCTGTCTTTACGTTATCAGGAGATCGCGAGGCCACCGTGCGATCCGCCTCCCGTCCAGGCAAAAGAGATTTCTCCGCTTTCTGCTCCCCGGCGGCGCCCCGCGGCATCTACCCTTAAAGAAATGAAGCTTCTCATCCTCCTCGCTCTTGCACCGCTCGCCGTCGCCCAGCAGGGTAGTATCAGCGGATTCGTGGTGGATCCCAGTGGCTCCTCCATCGTGAACGCGCTCGTGAAACTCTCAACTGCCGGCGAACCCGCGCGGGAATCCAGATCGTCCACAGGCGGAAGTTTCTCCTTTCCCGGCGTGAACCCGGGTTCCTGGCGGCTGACGATCACCGCCCAGGGTTTCGCGGAGGCCACCGTGACCGCCGAAGTCCACGCCGGAGAAGCGCTGGAACTGCCGCATACCGTACTCGCCGTCGATACCCTGGCCACCGCCGTTAACGTCACCCCGCAAACCCAGGCGGAACTCGGCCTGGCCGAAGTGAAAGCGGAGGAAAAACAGCGCCTGATCGGCGTAATCCCGAACTTCTTCGTCACCTACGATCACGACGCCCCACCGCTCACGACAAAACAGAAGCTTGAACTCACCGCCAGAAGCTGGTTCGATCCGTCCTCGTTCGTCATCGGCGGCATCATCGCCGGAGTCCAGCAGGCGGAAAACACCCACAAGGGCTTCGGGCAGGGCGCCCAGGGCTATGCAAAACGCTACGGTGCCTCTTTCGCCGACTACGGCACCATGCTTCTCCTGGAAAAAGTGGTCACGCCGACCCTCTTCAAACAGGACCCGCGCTACTTCTATAAAGGAACCGGCAGCACCCGATCCCGCTTCCTGTACGCCGTCGAAAGCACCTTCATCTGCCGCGGCGATAACAAGAAGGATCAGTTTTGCTATTCGAGCCTCGTCAACCGGTTCGGCACCGGTTTTGTGACCAATTACTACTATCCGGCCGCCGATCGCGATAAGTCCTCTGTAATTCTGCGAAACTCGGCGATCGGGATCGGCTTCGAAGCCGCGGGCAGGCTCTTTCAGGAGTTTGTGGCCCGCAAAATCACGAAGAAAAAGTGAATATGAACCGCCGAAATTTCCTTGCGGCCGCATCGGCCAGTGCCGCCCTGGCCGCGCCCGGCGCCGCGGCGGCGGCCCAACCCGCCCGCTTCCGGCTGGGCTCCGTCACCTACAACCTGCTGCAGAACATGGAACTCGCGACCATTATCGCGACCCTCGAAAGAGCCGGTCTCGCCGCCGTGGAACTCCGCACCGGGCACAAACACGGCGTGGAACCCTCCATCGACAGCGCCGCCCGCGCCAAGGTGAAAGAGAGCTTCGCCCAATCGAAAATCCGCCTGCTCAGCTTCGGCAGCACCTGCGAATTCCAGTCTCCAGACGAGGCCGAGCGCCGCCGCCAGCTCGAAATCGCCAAAAGCTTCGTCGATCTCGCCAAGGACACCGGTGCCATGGCCGTCAAGGTTCGCCCCAACGGACTTCCCAACGGGGTGCCCCTCGACACCACGGTGAAGAACATCGCCGCCGGACTGCACGAACTCGGCGATTACGGCCAGTCCAAAGGCATCGAGATCTGGATGGAAGTGCACGGCCCAAAAACGCAGGAATTTCCCCTCGCCGCGCGCATTCTACAAGCAGCCGGCCACAAAAACGTCGGCGCCTGCTGGAACTCCAACCCGACCGACGTGGTGGATGGCTCCGTCAAACAGGCCTTCGCCGCCCTCGGCCCGTTCATTCGCAACTGCCACATTTCGGAACTCACCAGTGGCTATCCGTACAAGGAATTCTTCGGTCTGCTGCGTGAATCCGGCTACTCGCGCTACACTCTGGCCGAGGTCGCGGAAAGCAAAGAACCGGACCGGTTCCTGCTCTATTACAAAGCCCTTTGGGAACAGCTCGTCGCTTAGCCCGAAATTTCGTCCTATACTGAAATTCCGCCGCATGCCCATTCCCGGCAGCACCCTCACCGCCCTGGCCGCCGTGCTGCTGACCGTTTCGCTGAGCGCCACTCCGGCAAGCCCTCTCCACCTCGACTCCCCCTCCGATCGCGAAGCCTTCCGCCGCTGGTTCACCTTCCTCGCCGAATCCCGCTATTACGCCACCCGCCCCGAACCGGAAATCGCCGACTGCGCGGGCCTCGTCCGCTGGGCCTTTCGCGAAGCGCTTCGCCCGCACGACGCCGCCTGGTCCGGCTCGCTCGACATCCCCGTCCTGCCTGCCCTTCCGCCCGTCACCCAGTTCACTTATCCGCGAACTCCCTGGGGCGCGAATCTCTTCCGTGTCGATGCCACGCACACCGCGCAGTTCGCAGACGCGACCACACTCCGCCTCTACAACACCACTTTCGTCTCGCGCGATATCGCCGGCGCCCGCCCCGGCGACCTGCTCTTCTATGCGCAGTTCGGACACAGCATGCCTGCCCACGTCATGATCTGGCTCGGCCCCAGCCAGATCGCGCCGGATGCCAACGACTGGGTGCTCTATCACACCGGCCCCGGCGGTGAGATACGCAAAGTGCAACGGCGCGACCTTCTCGCGCACCCCTCCCCGGCGTGGCGTCCCGTCGACGGCAACAGCAACTTTCTCGGTGTCCGGCGTTTGAACCTTCTGAGCGACAATCCCCAATGAAAACCTTCCTGGCGGCACTGGCTCTGTTGGCCACACTTCCTCTCACCGCGCAGCAGGATGAGCAACCGTTCTTCTCCGTCTCGAGCGCGCGGGTCTGGACCACCAGGGACAAACCCAGCGTCCAGATCAGTTCCTGGCAGGTTGAAGCTCTCGAGTTCCGTCTCTACCGGCTGAACGATCCCGTGAAGTTCTTCTCCGAACTCAAGGATCTGCACCAGTTCGGCGGGCTCGAACAGAAGCCCCCCAAACCCCTCACGCCGCTGGAACGCTTTCACAACTGGAAAAACGAGTGGCGTTACCAGTACCGCTCGCTGGTCCGGGAGCAGTTCACGCCCGAAACCCACACGCAGATCAGTAAGGCGCTCGACCGCCAACGCGAAGCCCAGGCCACCCGCCGCATCACGAACTTCACTCCCCTGCCCCTGCTCAATCCGCAACAGGTCGTCTCGGTCTGGAAGCAGTACATGCCGAAGCGCGGTGGCTGGTCGTATGAGCCGATCCGGTTCGATAATCCCGGCAAAGGCGTCTACCTTCTGGAAGCCGCCGACAAAGACCTTCGCGCCTACACGGTCGTGATGGTCAGCGATCTTGCGATGATCACCAAACAGGCCCCAGGACGCTTCGTGGCTTATTTGGCGGACCGCCAGTCCGGCGCACCCGTCGCCGGCGCGGCGCTCTCCGTAATCGCCGCGCAGACGGCCGTTGCCCGCGCCGATTCCGACGCGAACGGCATCGCCTCCACACCACTCGTGATCGCGAATCCGGAGAACCTCGTTATCCTCGCGAAGCACCAGAACGATTGGGCCATCGCTTCCCCGTACGGCTTCAACTTCGGCCAGCAGCAGGCGAGCCGCTGGCACGGCTATATCTACACGGACCGGCCCGTGTATCGGCCCGGGCATCCGGTCAACTTCAAAGGCATTTTCCGCCGTGAACAAGGGCTGCTCTACGTGCCGGCCACGGGGACTGTGGATCTCAGCGTGCAGGCGCCGGACGGCAACACGGTCTTTGAAAAGAAGGCCGTCCCGCTCTCGCAAATGGGCACGGCATGGGGGGGCTTTACCCTTCGGCCCGATGCCGCGCTCGGCTACTATTCGGTCATCGCCAAAGCGCCCAACGTGAATCCGATGTCGGGCGGCTTTCAGGTGGAAGAGTACAAGAAGCCCGAGTATGACGTGCGCGTCACACTGCAGAAGCAACGAGTGCTGCAGGGTGATTCCATCCAGGGCTCCATCGACGCCCGATATTACTTTGGCGAGCCCGTGGCGAACGCGAAAGTTACCTGGGTGGCTCACCGCGCCCCCTGGTTCACGCCGGTCTTCTGGCGTGATCAGGACGAAGGCGAAATGGGCTACCAGCCCGCCGACGACAACAACGACCCGGGCGACCGCGGCGGCGCCGAACTCGAAGAGCAGACCGGGAAACTGGACGCCAACGGTCATCTCGACATTACCGTCCCTACGACTCGAGGCAAGACCGATTTCGTCTACAGCATCGAAGCCCGCGTCACCGACCAGGGCAATCGCGAGATCGCCGGACACGCCTTCGCCACCGCCACCCGCGGCAGTTTTGCCCTCAATGTCGAGCCCGATAAGTACGGCTATGCGGTGGGGCAGCAGGCCACCTTCCGCCTGCAGGCGCGCGACTACGACGGCCAGCCGATCGCCACGAAAATGAAGCTCGAACTGATCGAGTGGAACTGGCGCGATCCCAAAGCCCTGAAGACGCTCTCTTCCACCGAAGGCGTCACCGATGCCGCCACCGGCGATGGCCATGTCGCGATGACCATCCCGAACGCCAAATCCCTGCTGGCCCGTGTCACCGCCCGCACGCCCGAAGGCCGCGATGTCACCGCCGACACCTACCTTTGGATTTTCACCGGCCACTTCGACAACCTCTCCAGCGGTCAGGACATCCAGATCTTTCCCGACCAGAAGACCTACAAGCCCGGCGACACCGCGAAGCTGATGATCACCAGCGCGAAAAAGATGGACCACGTCTTCCTCACCGTGGAAGGCCGTAACATCGACGTGCCTCAGGTGCTGCATCCAGGCGCGAACTCGTTCACCATTGACGTGCCGGTGAAAGCCGAATACCAGCCCAACTTCTACGTGAGCGCCGCCGCCTTCATTGACGGCGAGATGCACCAGGGTTCGAAGAGCCTTTCCGTCCCGGCCACGGACCGCCAGATCCACGTGGAGATCCAACCCGCGAAGGACCAGTACAAGCCTGGCGAAAGCGCGCAGTACAACGTCACCACGAAGGATGTGAACGGCAAACCCGTCGCCGCCGAACTCAGCCTGGGCGTTGTCGACGAGGCCATCTACGCCATCCAGCCCGACCAGACACCCGACATGGCTGGTTTCTTTTACGGCCACCTTTATAACTTCGTCAATACCGATACCTCGCTCGCCTACTTCTTCAGCGGCGCGGCCGGCACCCGGCGCATGATGCTCTCGCAACTCCGCCCGCCCACCGCGCTCGCGCAACTGAAACCGGAGCGCCTCGTCCAGCCGCAGATCCGCAAAGCCTTCCTGGATACCGCGTACTGGCTGCCCAACCTCACCACCGATGCCGGCGGACACGGCACCGCGCGCTTCGCCTTCCCCGATTCGCTCACCACCTGGCGGGCCACCGCGCGCGCCATCACGGCCGACACCCGCGTCGGCAGCGCCACGCAAAAGACCATCGTGCGGAAGAACCTGATGGTCCGCCTCGCCGTCCCGCGCTTCTTCACGCAGGGCGACGAAGTGGTGATCTCCGCCATCGTCCATAACTATCTGCAGACCACGAAAACCGCCCGCGTCTCGCTCGATCTGCAGGGCCTCGACGTCCTCACCGGCGCGCAGCAGGACGTCACTATTCCCAGCCGCGGCGAAGCGAAACTCGACTGGCGGGTCCGGCCCAAAGACATCGCTTCGGTCGTCATCACCGCCAAAGCCCTGACCGACGAAGAATCCGACGCCATGGAACTCACCCTGCCCGTGAATCCACGCGGCGTCAAAGAGGCGCTCTCGCGCAGCGGCGTGCTCACTACCGATGCCGGGGACTTCACCCTGCAGTATCCCGCCGCCAGCGCTGCCTTCGGCCGCAAACTTTCCCTCAGCGTAACGCCCTCCATCGCCGGCAGCCTGTTCAGTGCGCTCGAATATCTCACATCCTTCCCCTACGGCTGCACGGAGCAAACCATGTCGAGCTTCGTGCCGAACCTGATCGTGGCGGACGCGCTCCGGAATCTGAAGATCAAATCCGCCGTGGATCCCGTCGACCTCAACGTGAAGGTTCGCGCCGGCCTCACGCGCCTCTACGAATACCAGCATCCCGATGGCGGCTGGGGCTGGTGGCCCACCGACGACAGCGGCGTCTTCATGACGGCCTACGTCGTCGCCGGCCTCAATCAGGCGCAGGACCTCGGCCAGAAAATCAAAGCGGGTACCCTGCCCCGCGCCGTGAAGTGGCTGCGGGCCGCGCTGGCCAAATCCACCGATGCCGACCCCGACCTGCGCGCCTATGCCGCGTGGGCCATGCGCGAAAACCTCGAACCCGTCTATCAGGATCGAGCCAAACTCTCTCCCTACGGACTGGCGCTGCTCGGCCTTGCGCTCGACGCCAAAAACGACGCCCGCGCGCAGGCAATCGCCGCGGATCTGGAGGCGAAGGCCGCGCAGGACGCCGACTCCGCCCACTGGATTCTCAACCACGATTCGCTCATGGGCTTTTACACCGATGCCTCCCCCGAAGCCACCGCCTTCGCCGTTAAGCTGCTGGCACACCGGATCCCGCAAAGCCCGCTGCTCCCCAAAGCCGCCCGCTGGCTGCTCGCCCACCGTAACCAGGGCTTCTGGTGGTCCTCCACCAAACAGACCGCGATGGTCGTCTATGGCCTGACCGATTACCTCAAACAAAGCGGTGAACTCGATGCCGATTTCAACGCCACCGTGACCGTGAACGGCCGCCCCGTACTCACCAAACACTTCACCGGCGCCGACCCGGAAGAACTCACTCTTCCGGGCGTCGATCTCACGCAGAACGTCCGCATCACCCGCACCGGCAAAGGCCGTCTGTACTGGTCCGCGCGCGCCGAATACTACTCCACCGATAAGAAATCCATCGACAACGGGACCGTCAAACTCAACGTGATCCGCGAGTATTTCCGGCTTGTTCAGGGCAAGAAGGACGAACGCATCGTCTACGACCTGCAGCCGCTCAACGGACCCCTCAAAGTGGGCGATCTGCTCGGCGTTCGCCTGACCGTCACCGGCACGCAGTGGAAGTACACCATCGCCGAAGATCCCATCCCCGCGGGCGCCGAATTCGTGACTCGCGACGACCTTTACGAACTTCGCGATCCCAAAAGCTGGTGGACCAACTATTACTCCCGGCGCGAATTCCACGACGACCGCGCAGCGTTCTTCAACCAGTACTTCCCCAGCGGCCAGCGACAGTATTTTTATCTGCTGAAGATTACGAATCCGGGCCAGTTCCACGTGAACCCGGCCCGCGCCTGGCCGATGTACGAGCCGGACAAACTGACCACCACGGCCCCCGCCGAGGTGACCGTACAATGACTGACCGTACGACGACGTTCCGGATTCAGCTCGCCGGCGCAACCCTGCTGGCCGTTGTCGTCTGGGCCTTCCTCAACACGCCGGACCAGCGCACCTGGCAACTGGCCTTTTCCGCGTTCCTGGCGCTACTCGCCATCGCCTGCGCCACGGCCCTGATCGCCGTCAATTTCCGCCGGGGCTTGCCGGAGAGCCTCGCGCGCCTTCTCGCCCTGCTTCTGCTGCTCTGGCTTACCGGCTATCTGCAGGACCGCTTCCCGCAAATCGCCACCTGGCTCGCGTCCTCGCTCACCCTGCTCACGAAAAAGCCGGTCGCCATCGGGAACATGCAGCTCTGGCTGGAGCGGACGCTGCTGTTCCTTCAATGGATTGTCGTGCCTTTGCTGCTGATCCCGCGCGGCATCCGTTTCGGACGCTTCGCTGCCATCTATATCCTGCTGCTCCTGCTCGGCGCCGTGGCCCCGCACTATCTGATCCACTGGGTTCCGCACCTGGAGAGCTTCTGGCCCGAAGTGCTCAGCGCGGCCGCGCGTTTCCTGGCCGCCTGGCTCCTCGCCGTCACCGCCTGGGTGCAGTTGGGCCGATTAACCCGGACGGCAGACCGGTGGTGATCCAGCCCAGCACCACCGCTTCCCCGCGAGCTTTCACCACTTGCTGCACGCGCCCCGCGGCACTGTCCCGGTGCCGCGGCGTCAAATCCCGGAGCCCCGGCGCCAAATAAGACACCAGCTCTTCCTGAAACCATAGCGGCAGCCCCGGCGCCGCATTCTGCAGCACCAGTTCGTGCAGCAACTCATGCCTCCACACGGATTCCGGCATGCCAGGCTGCAACCGGATCACTCGCCCCTGCGTGCTTCCCGCGACCCAACCCGGCTCCCCCGCGCCATCGCGAAACGCCGCCACGCTCGGATACACTTCCACCTCCGGCCGCTGCCGGAAATGCAGTCCGATGCGCCGCTCCACTTCCCCTGCCAGCCGGTCCGCCGTGCGCATCATTGAGGCATCCCGCTCCGGCTGCGTCGTCCGGATCCGGACGCGTTCGCCGTTTATGCTTTGCCACTCCAGCCCCTGCGCCGTGCGGCTCACGCGCGTCCCCGGATAGTAGAACGCCAGGATCTCCCGATACCCCCGGCCCTGTTCGCCCATGTGCGCCGCGCCGGTCTGGCAAAGCCCCACACCATGCCCCGACCCGGTTCCGCGGAGCACATCGCCGGAAACTTCAAACGCATCCGACCGCACCACATTCCAGCCGATCCGCCGCCCCACCATCATGCGGAACTCCGGCCCGGTCATTGCCGCGCCGTCCACTTCCACGCGCGCCACACGCCCCGACGCCGTCCGCGACAGCACGCGCACATGCGGAATCTCCGCGCGCCACTCGTTCTTTCCCCGGCTGCGGCACCACGGATCCTGCTGACTCACCAGATACGGAAGCCGGAGTTCCGGCCACACCGCCCAACCGGCCTCCGTCACGCCCCCGCAGTCCCGGCTGTAATACGTGGAAGCAGGACGCCCCTGCCACCACACCAGTTCCCCGGCCGTTTCCCTCACGGCCGCCGTCACCGCCTGGGACAACTCCAGCGGCCGGTACTCCTGGCAGTGTGTCAGCGAGCAGAAGTCAAAGCCCCGATGCCGTCCGCGCAGAGCCGAAGCCCACGTGCGCGCTGTTACCGCCATCGCTTTCAAAGATTCCGCGCTGCGCATCGTGCCCGCCTCGCCCGCCACCACACCGGCGACGTACTCTTCCAGAGGCAGGTCCAGCACCTTGCCCATGTACTGCACCCGCACGCCATGCGGATCCTTCGGCAGCAATCCCGCGAACGCCATCCGCGCGACCGGCGCCGCGTCGGACCCGCCCGATCCCGCAGGCACATACGTCACCACCACGTAGTCCGGCTTCTCCGCCGGTATCCAGCCCGCCAGCCAGGCGCCTTCCGCCGTCGTCCCGGTCTTCGCCGCCACCACGCCCCCGAACGGAGCGGCCAATTGCGCGGTGCCGAACGAAGCAGCCGCCGTCAGATCCGCTATCCAATCGCCCGCGAGCGCCAGATTCCGATAGGCCTGCGCCAGTTGCAGCGGAGTCACGCGCAGCCCCGCTTCCCCCAGCGCCTCCAACCGTTTCGAATCGTCGTCCCGCGCCGCTTCCACCGGACCCAGCCCGAACCGCAGCAGCGTCTGCCGCAGATCCTCCGCGCTCAATCGCCGGCTCGCCGCCGCAAACCAGTTGTTACACGAATACACCAGCGCCCGGTGCGCATCGAGCGGCTCATTGAGCGCCGGATGTGTGCAGTCCAGTTGCCTCCCCCCGATGCGCAGCCGCCCGGGGCAGGCCATCGCGCCCGGAGTCGCTCCGTGTTCCCGCAACGCCGCGAGGACGAACGGCTTGATCACCGAACCCGGCCGCGCCGCCACCTCCGGCCCGCTGCGGCGAACCACCCGCCCGGTCTTCACGCTGAGCACCACGGTCGTGCTCGCCGCGAACGCAACGTGCGCCACCAGAAGAGCGCCAATCAGGCGGATACCCACTGCTCCCGCGAGTATACTCTGACGCGTGCCATAGTCCGAAACCGCACGGGGGCGTTTCCCCAGGGATGCTATTCTCACTCGATGACCCGGAAACTCCTGCTCGCTCTCGCTGTCGTAACTCTCTCGAACGCCCAGGACCGCGTCATCCAGACCCTGCAGCAACTCTCCGACGCGCCCGGGCCTCCCGGCTTCGAAGAGCCCGTTCGCAAGCTTCTGCACGGCATGATCAAGCCGCTCGCCACCTCCGTCCGTTACGACGGCATGGGATCTCTCATCGCCACGCAGGGCGCCACAGGCCCGCGCATCATGGTCGATGCCCACATGGACGAACTCGGCGGCATGATCCGCCGCATCACGCCGAACGGCCTGCTCACCATGCAAATGCTGGGCGGCTGGCTCGATCAGGCCCTGGTGGACCAGCGCTGGGTCATCATCGGCTCCAAAGGCCCCGTGCACGCGGTCACCGGCATCCGCGACGTCCACGTCGTCCCCGCCGAAGAGCGCAATCGCGTCTACTCCCGCGACAGCCTCTTCCTCGACGTCGGCGCGCAGAACGAGGCCGAAGTGCGCGCCATGGGCATTTCCCCCGGCGATCCCGTCGTCCCCGATTCCCCGTTCCAGGTTCTCAACGGCACCAACAACTATGTCGGCAAGGCGTGGGACGATCGCGTCGGCTGCGCCGTCATCGTGGAAGCCATGCGCCGCCTCGCCGCCAAACCCCACCCGAACCAGATTTTCTGGACCATCACCACGCAGGAAGAAGTCGGCCTGCGCGGCGCGCACACGGCGGCCGATTCCATCAAGCCCGATCTCGGCATCGCCATCGAAGGCGGCATCACCGGCGACGTCTTTCGCGGTCACGCCGAAGAGACCCAGGCCGTGCTCGGCGGCGGCCCGGTCATTTTCCTCTACGACTCCTCCGCGCTCCCCAACCGCAAGCTGACCCGCTTCGTCCGCGACAGCGCCGCCGCCTTCAAAATCCCCCTGCAGCTTGACCTCGTCCAGGGCTACGGTGACGACTCCGCGGAAATCCAGAAGAGCAGCGGCGGCGTCCCCTCGGTCAACCTGCTCGTCCCCGCCCGCTACACCCACGCGCACAACGGCGTCATGAACCGCCGCGATTTCGACCAGACCGTGGACCTTCTCGTCACCATGCTGGAAAAACTCGACCAGAATACGGTAGCGGCCATCCGCGACTTCACGCCGTAATCTATACTGCAGGCTTGCTCCCGGCCGCTCACTCCGAACTCCGCTGGGAACCCCTGCCCGCCGGCGCGCGGCAACAAAAACTCGACCTGCTGCGTGGCTTCGCTCTCTTCGGCGTGCTGATGGTCAACCTGCTCGATTTCTTTCGCGTCTCCCTGTTTGAGCAGATTGTCCACTTCCACACACACCCCGGACCACTCAACTACGCAGTAGACTTCACCGTCGCCGCCCTGCTCGAATTCAAAGCCCTCACGCTCTTCTCCCTCACCTTCGGCATCGGCGTGGCTGTCCAGTTCGAACGCGCCCGCAACCGCGGCATGCTTCCCGAACTCTTCCTCGCGCGCCGCTTCCTGATCCTTCTCGCGTTCGGCCTGCTTCACATCACGCTGATCTCGAATGTGGATATTCTCTGCCTTTACGCGGTCTGCGGTCTGCTCCTGCTTCCCCTGCTGCGGCTGCCCGCAATCGTGCTCGCCATCGCCGGGCTTGCCGCTATCTGCCTGCCGAACGCCGTCTCGTTCGGCCCGATGCTGCCGGATGAAGCCGGCCTGAGCACGGCGGCCTCAGGCGCGCTGCACGCCTATCGCGACGGCACATTCTTCAGCATGATTCCGTTCCGCTGGCACGAAACGAAGACTCTGATCGCGCCGCTCCTGATCGGCGTCGCCCAGCGCACGCTCGGGCTGATGCTGCTGGGTGTTGCCGTGTGGCGGGCCGGAATAATCCGGAATCCCGAACTCTTCCGCCTTCCCTTGCTGGCGACGGGAATCGTGGCGGGCGCGGTCGGCGCAATCAATACGGCCGCACATCTGCTCGGGTTGCGTGTCGCGCCGGCCCTTGCCTTCGCCGGCGACAGCGCGCCCCTCGCGTTCGCCTATGCCGCCGCGCTCCTCGCCTGGCGCGGACCCGGCCCCGCGTCGGTCGCCGCCGCCGGCCGCATGGCCCTCAGTAATTACCTAACCCAAACCATCCTGTTCTCGTTTGTCTTCTACGGCTATGGACTCGGGCTTTTCGGCCGCCTCGCCCCCGCCCCCGTAGCGCTCTTCGGCATCGCGGTTTACTTCGCACAACTCTGGCTCAGCGTCTGGTGGCTCCGCCGCTATCGCTTCGGTCCTTTCGAATGGCTCTGGCGCTCACTCACCTACGGACGTCCGCAGCCCATGACCCAGCCCCGGTCTACCGTGTAGCCTGCAGCAACCGGGGCGCGCGACCCTCGCCCACCTGCTGCCGCCACATCGCGTAATACAGACCCTTATGTTCCAGCAGTTCCTCATGCCGTCCGGATTCCACAATCCGCCCGCGCTCCAGCACATGGATTGTGTCCGCATGCAGCACCGTCGACAGCCGGTGCGCGATCAGAATCGTAATCGCATCCCGGCTCGCTGCCACGCTGCGGATGGTCTGACTGATCTCTTCTTCCGTCAGCGAATCGAGTGACGACGTCGCTTCGTCGAACACCAGCAACTGCGGCTTCCGCAGCAGCGCCCGCGCGATGGAAAGCCGCTGCTTTTCCCCGCCCGAAACCTTCACGCCGCCCTCGCCGATTACCGTATCGAGACCGCGTTCCGCCCGCGCCAGCAGACTCTGCACGGACGCCTGCCGCAGCACGTCCATACACTCCGCATCGGTCGCGTTCGGCTGCACGAACAGCAGATTCTCTCTGATCGACCCCGAAAACAACTGCGCGTCCTGGGTGACGAAACCGATACTCTCCCGCAGCCCCTCGATCTCCACTTCATCCTCCGCTGTCTGGTTGTAATAAATGTGCCCGGACTGCGGCCGGTACAACCCCACCAGCAACTTCACCAGCGTCGTCTTCCCCGCCCCGGAGGGTCCCACGAAGGCCACCGTTTCCCCGCGAGAAACCGTGAACGAAATTCCCTGCAGCGCCGGCTGATTGGCCGACTGGTGCTGGAAACCGACTTCGTCGAACGACAGCGTTCGCAGTTCGGTCACCGCCACCGGATGCGCGGGCCTCGGCTCCGGCCGCATCGCCAGAATCTCTTCGAATTTCCCCAGCGAAACCTCCGTCTCGCGATAGGTATTCACCACATTCCCCAGTTCCTGCAGCGGTCCGAAAATAAAGAACGAATAGATAAACAAAGAGAAGAACTGTCCCACCGTAATCCGCTGCGTGAAAATCAGATACAGCATCAGGAACAGAATCGAGGTCCGCAGCAGATTGACGAATGTCCCCTGAATGAAACTCAGACTGCGCAGATAGCGCACCTTCTTCAGTTCCAGCTTCAGAATCTTCGCCGTCGTCGCGTTCAGCCGGTCGATCTCCTGCTTTGCCAGCCCCAGACTCTTCACCAGTTCGATATTCCGCAGCGATTCCGTGGTCGACCCCGCCAGCGCCGTCGTCTCCCCCACAATCACCTTCTGGACTTCCTTGATCTTCTTGCTGAGCACCGAACTCAAACCGCCCAGCAGCGGGATCGTCAGCAAATACGCCGGCCCGATGGACCAGTGCACGCGCGCCGCGTAGAACATCACGAAGATCACGCCGATCAGCGTCGTGAACAGCAGATTCACCGAAATATTGATCAGCTTCTCCACGTCCGTCCGGACCTTCTGCAGCATCCCCAGCGTCTCGCCGCTGCGCTGGTCTTCGAACATCGCGTAGGGCAGTTCCAGCGAGTGGCGAATGCCGTCGGCGTAAATCCGCGCTCCCACCTGCTGCGTGATCAGGTTCACAAAGTAATCCTGGAAATTTTTCGCCACGCGGGAAATGAACGCCACGCCGACCGCCGCTCCCAGCAGCAGGCTGACCCCGCGGATGAACTGCGCGCTCGTGTATTCATGAAAGCGCGTCGCGTAGGAGTCGATGATGTGCCGGAAGATCAGCGGATCGAGCAGCGAGAACACCTGGTTGATGGCGGCCAGCACCAGCGCGCCCAGCACCAGCTTCCAGTAATCGCTCAAATAGCGGGAAAGAGTTCTCATCCTGCGTTTGATGATACGGAACGGCTCCGGGTGGCAGAGAATCACGGACTTGACTCGCGAAGTATTTCAATGGTATTTGAAGTATTGAAGGATCTGCTGCATGATTGCCCGCTACGCCGACATGTTTGCCGCCATGGGTACCGAATCCCGCCTGCGTATCGTGCAGTTGTTGCTCTCCGCGCACCCCGGCGGCATGTTCGCCGGCGAGATCCAGGCGGAACTCGGCATCTCGGCCTCGAACCTCTCCCACCACCTCGACAAGCTTCGGAACGAAGGCCTTGTCGAGGTCACGCGTGAAGGCACCTACCTGCGCTACTGCGCCAACACGAAAACGCTGGAGGAACTGCTCAACTTCCTCTACGCGGAATGCTGCACGCGGAATAAAGCGGTTGAGCCAGCCAAAATCGTTCAGATTTGCGGAAAGGACACACCAAAGCGATGAATATCACGGAAGTTGTCAAAGAAAAGTACGGACAGGCGGCCCTGCGCGCGGCCAGCGGCGCGGCGAATGGCTGTTGCGGCGCCGCGCCCGCCGGGCTCAACACCTGCGACCCCATCACCAGCAACCTTTATGACGCCGCGCAGACCGGCGCCATTCCCGAAGCGGCGATTCTCGCCTCTCTCGGCTGCGGTAATCCCACCGCGCTCGCCGAACTGAAACCCGGCGAAACCGTCCTCGACCTCGGCTCGGGCGGCGGCATCGACGTTATTCTCTCCGCCAAACGCGTCGGCCCCACGGGCAAGGCCTACGGCCTCGATATGACCGACGAAATGCTCGCGCTCGCCGAATCGAACAAAGCGGCCTCCGGCATCACCAATGTCGAGTTTCTCAAGGGCGAAATCGAGAACATCCCGCTGCCCGATAACAGCGTCGACGTCATCATCTCCAACTGCGTGATCAATCTCTCGGTCAACAAAGACCGCGTCCTGAAAGAGGCGTTCCGCGTGCTGAAACCGGGCGGACGCTTCGCGGTTTCCGACGTCGTGACCCGCGGCGAAATGCTCCCCGAAATCCGCCGCAACGTGCTCCTCTGGGTGGGCTGCGTGGCCGGTGCGCTCGAAGAGAACGAGTTCCGCGCCAAACTCTCCGCCAGCGGTTTTCAGAACGTGGAGATCGAGCCCACCCGCATCTATCGCATCGACGACGCCCGCGAGTTCCTCTCCGGCCAGGGTCTCGACGTGGATGCCATCGCTCCCCAGGTGGACGGCAAATTCATGGCCGCCTTCGTCCGTGCCACCAAGCCGGCCTTCGCCACACTTCCGATAGCCCCCTGCTGCGGACCCACCTGCTGTGCGTGATCTCCGCCGCATGAATAAACCAGAAATACTCATCCTCTGCACCGGCAACTCCGCCCGCTCGCAAATGGCGGAAGGCCTGCTGCGCCACCTTGCCGGAGATCGCTTCGAAGTCCATTCCGCCGGCACGAAATCGAGCCTCGTCCGGCCTGAGGCCATTGCCGTGATGGCGGAACTCGGCATCGATCTCAGCGGTCACCGTTCGAAATCGGTGGACGAATTCACCGGCCGCGAATTCCGTTACGTCATCACGGTCTGTGACAATGCCGCCGAAGCCTGCCCCGTCTTCCCCGGCCTCACCGAACGGCTCCACTGGCCCTTCGAAGACCCCGCCCACGTGGAAGGCTCACAGCAGGAACGCGAAGCCGCCTTTCGCCGCGTGCGCGATCAGATCAGACGCCGCATCGAAACCGAACTTACCGGATCGCTCGCTGCGCCGGTGGCACCTTAGCGTGGCCCCATAGCCACAACGCATAACCCACAACCGGGAACAGCGCAGCTACGCGAAACGCCGTCTCATAATCCTTCTGATCGAACAGATGCCCGAACCACGGGCTGATCAGCGCCACCACCGCGCTCCAGGACCCCGCTCCGATGCCCGACAGCAGCCCCGCGTGGTCCGGCGGAAAGACCCGCGTCACGTACGCGACTGCCAGCACCACGAACCCCGCCAGCGCGAACATCGCCAGAAACATCTCGCCCAGCACCAGCGCGCCCGAAGGCAGCGAGTGCAGGAACGCCAGCGGCAGGCTCAGAATCATGCACGCCAGCATCAGTTCCCGGAAGCGCGGACCCAGGCGGTCCACCAGCGAGCCCCACACGAAATACCCCACCTCCCAGCCGAGCGGCGGGATCCACAGCACTTTCCCCAGCGTCGCCTGGCTCCAGCCGAAGCGCGCATGCAGGTACAACGACGCATCGTAAAGGATCATCCCCAGTGGCATCGCCCCCAGCGCGTAGGCGGCGATGTAAGACCACAACGCCGGATGCCGCCACGGCAGCTTCGCCGTCGTGTACTCCGTCCGCCGGTCCACGCCCCGGCCCACGAAAAACCACAGCACCAGCCAGGCGAACCCGAACGATCCGGTCACCAGAAACGCCCCGTGCCACCCGAACCGCAGCGCGATCGGCGTCACGATAAACGGCGTAATCATCGCCCCCAGCGACCCGCCGCTGTACGCCAGCGCCAGCCCGCGCCCGCGCTTCGAAGGCGGCAGCGTCTGCGTCACCGTGCGCAGCCCGCCGGGAAACGTCGCGCCCTCGCCCGCCCCCAGCACCGCCCGGGCCGCTCCGAAACTCCAGAAGCCGTTCGCCAGCGTATGCGCCACCGCCGCCACGCTCCAGATCCCCACCGCCGCCGACATGCCCCGCCGCACTCCCCACCGATCGAGCGCGCGCCCCCAAAGCGGGTTGCCGAACATGTAACTGATGGAAAAACACGAGATGATGAACCCGTACTGCTCCGCGTTCAGATGCGTGTCGCGGAGAATCACGGGAGCCAGAATCGCCAGCGTATTCCGGTCCACATAGCTGATCAGCGAAACCAGCAACATGGAGAGCGAGGGAAGCCAGCTATACGTTTCAGGGCGTGGGCGGGAGGCGTCGGCAGAAGGCAATAAGTACAGATGATACACTGACGAAGACTTCTTTCTAACAACGCAAATCCAGGATGCTGCTTCCCCGTGAGTTCGTCACTTATTTGTCCCGTCAGATCGTCCGCCGCCTCTCGCCGCTGACCATCGAGACGGCCCAGCCCGACCGGGTCATTGAAATCGTCAACACGCTCATCTCCGACGAACTCGACGCCGAGGACAAACTCAACGACGAGGTTCGCGAAAAGCTCGAAGAGTACAGCGATTACATGCGCCGCGAGGGCATCTCCTATCAGGACATGTTCCGCAAAGCCAAGAACGCCCTGATTCAGCAGAAGAAAATCGTCCGGGCCTCCGGCCGCGACACCGGCGACGCCATGAAGCTCTCGCGCGACAAAATCACCGACATCTCGCACAAGCTCATCGCTTCGCTTCGCAAGTCCCGCGATGTCCGTCTCCGGAAGGATCCGAACGACGTCCGGCTCGATGTCGTCAAGGTCTTCACCGAAATTCTGCAGCTCGAAGAGAAGAGCGACCGCGCCGCCCGCGACAAAGTCCGCTCCATGAAGCGCGACATCCCCGAGGGCAGCGAAGAGTGGGACATTCTTCAGAAGCGTTATTACGCCGAAGAACTCAAGAAATACGGGATCGATCCCTCGAAATAGGCCAGGCGCATGAAACCGGCGGTCGTGGTTGTCGGTAGTCTGAACATGGACTTCGTCGTCCGCACGAAGCGCCTCCCCTCCGCGGGCGAAACCGTGCTCGGCGATAGCTTCCGCATGATCCCCGGCGGCAAGGGCGCGAACCAGGCGGTGGCCGCGGGAAAACTGGGCGCGGCTTCCGCGCGCGTGAAGATGATCGGCCGCGTCGGCATGGACCTGTTCGGCGATCACCTCAAAGCCAGCCTCTCCGGCGCGGGTGTGGACGTCACCGCCGTCTCGGCCTCCCGCGGCCTGCCCACCGGCGTCGCGTTCATCTCCGTCGACGCGGCGGGTCAGAATCAGATCGTCGTCGCCTCCGGCGCCAATATGGATCTGCCCGCGGGCGAAGCCGAAGCGATGCGCCGCGTCTTCAAAGGCGGCAGCGTCGCGCTCTTCCAGCTGGAAACGCCGCTCGACACGGTGGCAGCGGCACTGCGGATTGCCCGCGAAGAAGGCCTGCGAACCATTCTCGATCCCGCGCCCGCTCAACCGCTGCCCGCCGCCCTGCTTCACCTTGTCGACATCATCACGCCGAACGAGGCCGAAGCTCTGATGCTGGTGGGCAGGCCGCCCGAGCGTGTCTCTCTCGAAAACGCCGGCGCGCTGGCAGCGGAAGTAGCCGCTCTCGGCGTTCACATGGTGGTGCTGAAGCTGGGCGACAACGGCTGCTGGTGGCATGGCGCCGGGGAATCCCGCCACATCCCGCCGTTCCGCGTGGAAGCCATCGACACTACCGCCGCGGGCGACACCTTCAACGCGGGTCTCGCGATCGCGCTCGCCGAAGGCTCCCCAATTCCGCACGCCCTCCGGTTCGCCAATGCCGCGGCTGCGGTCAGCGTCACGCGTCCGGGCGCCCAGGCCTCGGCCCCGGCGCGCGCGGAAGTCGACGACCTGCTCAGATCAGGTGCAGCTTCTTCAGAAGCGTATTGAAGCGCGCGTCCGACCGCAGCCCGTCGAAGCCCGGATCCGTTTTCAGGCTCAGCAGCCCGTTCTGGTGCTTCGTGAAAGCCTCGTCGAGCAGTTCGAAAGCCTTATCCTTATTGCCCGCCGCAGATTGCAGGGACGCCAGCTCGAACGCCGATATTTTACCCGCCTGGAGCCGGCTTTCCAGCACCGGCAGTAACCGCTGCACCTCCTGCCGGTCACCCTTCCGGGCAGCCGCCAGAATCACGCCGGACTCCGGCGCCGACGCCGTATCGAGCTTCCTCTCCGCCTTCGACTCCTGCTCCATCCCCTTCTGCAGATAAGCCGCGCTCAGCCAGCGATGCGACGGCGCAAATGCCGGATCCAGCGCCACGGCCGCGCGCCCGCCCGTAATCGCATCGTCATAGCGGCGCGCCAGGTAGAGGCACTTCACGTAGTCGGATGAAATCGCCGCGGAGAGAGGCTCCAGGTGTTCGGCCAGCAGGATCTCGGCCAACCCCTGCTCGGTATGGCCCGTCAGCACGGAAAAAACGCCGTAAAGATGATGGGCCGCGGCCTCGCGAACACCCAGTTCCACGGCCCTCCGGAACTCGTGTTCGGCCTCCGGCCAGTCCCAGTCCTGATTCTGCGCGATCAGCGCCAGCGTCAGATGCGGCCCCGGAATCGTCGGATCCAGTTCCACCGCGCGCCTGGCAGCGGCCCGCGCCCGTTCGGCATCGCCCGATCGCAGCGCCGCCTCGGCCACCCCGGCCCAGGCCAGCGGATACGCGGGATCCTTCCGCGCCGCCGTTTCGAACAGCAAGCCGGCCTGGTGCAGCGCGCCGTCGGCGGGCGTATTCAGCATCACGCTGGCCCGCCAGTAAATCTGATCGGCGGCCGGATCGGCCGTGTGATGCTGCACGATCGCGACTTCCCGCAGCACCTGCGCAGCAGATCGCTGGCGGCCCGGTCCTCCATGGGAAACCAGTTATTGGCATCGCCATCGTAGTTCGCGGTCCAGAGAGCCTTGCCGTCCGCCACGCGTGTCAGCGTGACCACGGCGTGCGCCGATTCCGCGGTCAGTTGCAGGTTTCCGGTGAGCAGTGTCGTCGCCGCGATGCTGCGGCCCGCCGACATCGCGTCTTTGGACTGACGGGACCGCACATCCCGAATGTCCACCCGACCGCTGGAATTGAGTGCCGCCTTCAGGTTCTCGGTCATGCTGAGAGCCAGCGCCTGGTCGCGGTCCGATGTGCCCTGCGCCGTGAACTGCACGATCGCGATCGAGCCAACAGGCAACGGGGCCGGAAACGCCACAAACCACACCACCAGAGCCACGGCAACCGCCATCAAAACGCCGCCCGAAATCAAAAGGGCTTCTCTTCGCTGCTTCCGCGATTTAAACACCGCGACTATTGTCTCAAATGACACGCCTGAATCGGCGAGCGCGGCGACATAACACTCCGCGTCACACGAACTTCGGCAGCAGAACCATCTCGTCCTGCGGCACCGGCTCCATCGGCAGCGACGCCTTCTTCCACGCGCTCAGTCCGCCCTCCAGAACCGCCGAAGGAATCCCCTTCTCCGCCAGATGACGAGCTACCCGAACTGCCGTCGCCTCGCGCAGACACGTGCAGTACAGCACGATTTCACGATCCCGTGGCAGCAGACCGATATGATCCATCAGCGCGTTCGGCTCCAGCCGCACCGAGCCTTTAATCCGCTGTGTGCCCTGTTCGTAATACCCGTGGCTGCGGACATCGAAAATCGACACATTGGCTCGCCCCGCGGCTTCTTCCGGCGTAATCATCGGAACGGGAAGTTCCTTGCGCGACTGCAGAAACAGCCGCACCCGGTTGGCGATCCACACCACCACGAAGGCCCCCGTCAGCCACGCCATCGCGGAGCCCGCCGTGGAGTACCCGCGCATGATCACCTTCAGAAAATCGCTGAACAGATAACCGATGCCGAAATACGTCAGAATATACAGCGATGCGCCCGCCGTATCCAGAGCGAAGAACTGCAGAAAAGGCAGATTCATGCTGCCCGCCAGCGGCGGCGCCATCGTGTTGATTCCCGGCAGGAACTTCGCGAACACCAGAATAATCCGGCCCCGCCGGTAGAACGTATCCGCCGACCGCAGAATACAGCCTTCCGGATTCAGCGAGAACCGGCAGAGCATGCCGAGCAGCCACCAGCCCGTATGCCGCCCCGCCATGAACAGAAGATTATCCCCGATCAGCATCGCGCCGATCCCGGTCGCGATCATCTCCCCGGGATGCAGCGCTCCCCGGGCACTCGCCCCGCCCGCGACCAGAAGTCCCAGGGCCGCCGGAATCGGCAGCCCCAGCGATTCCGCCAGAACGATACAAAACAGGATGGAGTGCCCGTAGCGAGCGACTGCGAGAACGAGAGACTCCATTCTCTATCGATGCTTAATGGGCGACGTCCGCTTCAGGCTGAATATTCAGTTCCACCGCCGGCGGCACCGGCAGTGCAACCAGATCCCGCTCCAGCGCGATATGCAGCACTTCGTCCATATGCTCCACGAAGTGCAGTTTCATCAGGTTCCGGATGTACTCCGGAATATCCGTCAGATCCTTCTGATTTTCCTTGGGGATAATCACTTCGTTGATGCCGTGCCGATGCGCCGCCAGCAGCTTTTCTTTCAGCCCGCCGATCGGCAGCACCTTGCCCCGCAGCGTGATTTCGCCGGTCATGGCGACATCGCCCTTCACCGGGATCTTCGTGAGCGCGCTCACAATCGTGGTCGCCAGCGTAATGCCCGCCGATGGCCCGTCCTTCGGAATCGCGCCTTCCGGAATATGAATGTGGATGTCGAGATTCCGGTAGAAATCCCGCGGCATCCCCAACTGATGAGCGCGCGACCGCACGTAGCTGAACGCCGCCTGGGCCGATTCCTGCATCACGTCACCCAGTTTCCCGGTCACCGTAAGCTTGCCCTTCCCTTCCATCAGAATGCATTCCGTGGTCAGGATCTGCCCGCCCACTTCCGTCCATGCCAGGCCGGTCGTCGCGCCCACTTCGTTGTGCTTTTCGGTAGTCGTATCGCGATACTTCGCCGAACCCAGCAACTCCGTGACTTTGGCGCCGTTGACAATCACCTTGCCCACGCCGTCTTTCACCACGATGTCCTTCGCCACCAGCTTCCGGGCGATCTTGCGGGTCACGTTGCCCACTTCCCGCTCCAGATTGCGCACGCCGGATTCCCGCGTGTAGAACTGGATCAGATTCGAAATCCCCTCGTCGGTGAACTCGATCTGCTTCGGATCCAGACCCGCCGCTTCCGTCTGCTTCTTCACCAGAAAACGCTTGGCGATTTCCAGCTTTTCGATCTCCGTGTAACCGGACAGCCGGATCACTTCCATGCGGTCCTGCAGCGCCGCCGGAATCGTGTGCAGCACGTTCGCGGTCGCCACGAAGAACACCTGCGAGAGGTCGTACTCGACATCCAGATAATGATCCACGAACATATAATTCTGTTCGGGGTCGAGCACTTCGAGCAGCGCCGAAGACGGGTCGCCGCGGAAGTCCGTCGACATCTTGTCGATCTCATCCAGCATGAAGACCGGGTTCCGTGTCCCCGCCTTCTTCATCATCTGCAGAATCTGGCCCGGCAGCGCCCCGATGTACGTGCGCCGGTGCCCGCGGATCTCCGCTTCGTCGCGCACGCCGCCAAGCGACATGCGGATGAACTTGCGCCCGGTCGCTTTCGCGATCGACATTCCGAGCGACGTCTTGCCAACTCCGGGAGGCCCGACGAACAGCAGGATCGACCCCTTCGGATTCTTCACCAGCCGCCGCACCGCGAGAAATTCCAGAATGCGTTCTTTGATCTTGTCGAGCCCGTAGTGGTCGCTTTCGAGCACCTCTTCGGCGAACTTCAGCTCGCGGATTTCCTTGGATTTCTTCTTCCACGGCACCGCCAGCAGCCAGTCGAGGTAGTTGCGCGAAACGGTGGATTCGGCCGACATCGGCGGCATATTCTCCAGACGCTTGAGTTCCGCGAGGGCTTTCTCAGTCGCGTCCTTCGTCATGCCGGACATCTCGATGCGCTTCTTCAGCTCATCGATTTCGCTCTTCTCGCCGCGGCCCAGTTCTTTCTGGATCGCCTTGATCTTCTCGTTGAGGTAGTACTCTTTCTGCGCCTTCTCCATCTGGCGCTTCACGCGCCCCTGGATCGTGCGGTCCACATTGAGCTTCTCGATCTCGATATCGAGCATCTCGGCGACGCGCGTCAGCCGGTCGATCGGATCGAAGATTTCGAGCAGTTCCTGTTTCTCTTCGATGGTGAGCTGCAGATTCGCGCCGACGGTATCCGCCAGCTTGCCCGGATCGTCCACGCGGATGGCCGCGACCATCGTCTCGTAGTTCAGGTTCTGGCTGAGCTTGACGTACTGTTCGAACAGCTGCGTAACGCGGCCCGTCAGCGCTTCCAGTTGCTGGCCCGGCTCCACCTTGAACTGAAAGGTGCGGACCACGGCCCGGAAGAAGCCTTCGTCGTCGGTCACGGATACGACTTTGGCGCGCTCCACGCCTTCCACCAGAACTTTGATGTTGCCGTCCGGCAGCTTCAGACTCTGCACAATGTTGACGACGCAGCCGACGCTGAAGATCTCATTGGGCTTCGGTTCGTCGGTGGAGGCGTCGTGCTGCGTGGCGAGGAAAATCTTCTTGTCGCCGGCCATGGCGTCTTCCAGCGCGCGAACGCTGGATTCGCGGCCCACCACGAAGGGGGTCATCATGTAAGGAAAAATGACGACGTCCCGGATGGGCATCATGGGGAGGCGCCTGGTGTCGGACTTATCTCTTGAGGTGAGCATGATTTTGAGCCGGGGAGACTGCGGTTGTCTGGCGGCACGCCCCCCGGGGCGCGACGTGTTTAATCGGAAACGAAAACGATTGAAGCGGTTCCTGTCCCTATTGTATGACTTTGTGTTCACGCGAACGAAAGCAAAGCCTTACAGCCCGCGGGAGAAGTGGGGTGAGCCGCGTTGCGAGCGCTACGGGGCCAAATGCGAGGCGCGCGCTCGCCTCACTTCTGCCACGGGCTGTTAGCGCAGACCGGCGCGAGCCGCCGCCAGCCGCCCGCGCAGCCCGAAGAACATCGCCGCGGCGACCAGCTGCGCCGCCACCCCGAACACCACCAGGCCCATCAGCGACCGGGAATACAGCCATCCCATCGCCAGACTCCCGAGGAACCACATCACCCCGTAGACCCCGTTGAACGTCCCGAAGGCGCTGCCCCGCTTGTTCATCGACACCACCTGCGCGATGCCCGACCGCAGGCTCGCGTCCTGCGCGCCCAGCCCCGTGGCCCAGCACGCCACGCTCACCACCATTCCCGTGGTGCCCCCGAAGAAGCCGAAGGGCAGCGACAGCAGCGAAATAAAAATGCCGCCCACCAGCACCAGGATCCCGAACCGGTCGAACAGCCGCCCGAAGAGCAGCGCCGTCAGCCCGTTCACGGCCATCGCGCCCGAATACAGCAGCGGAATCGCCGCTTCGGTGGAAAGCTGCAGATCGCGGAACCGGTACGCCAGCAGCGGGAAATCCACGAAGCCCAGCGCCAGCATCCCCGCCGCCGCGATATACGTCCAGAACACATCGGGCAGAATCTGCGGACCCGGCACTTTGGCCTTCACCTCCTGCGTGGGATTCACCACCCTCGCCATCAGCAGTGCCAGCAGCGTTCCCACCGCCGGAATCGCCAGCCACAGGAACGCCGACCCGTAATGGTGCGACCGCGCCACCGCCACGCCCATCAGCAGCGGCCCGATCACCGCGCCGGTCTGGTCCATGATGGAGTGCAGCCCGAAACCCCAGCCGTGCCCCACCGTCTCCGTTGCACCGGAAAGCAGCACATCCCGCGCCGGTCCCCGCAGCGCTTTGCCCGTTCGTTCCGCGATCACCAGCAGCGCCGCTACCTGCCAGTTCCCGGCATACGCCAGCGCCGGCACCGCGATCACATTCATCGCATAGCCCAGAAACGTGATCGTCCAGTACGCGCGCGACTGGTCCGCGAAACGCCCCGAGAAATAGCGCAGACTCGCCGCCACCATCTCCCCGAACCCGGCAATCAGCGCCACCTGAAACGCGCTCGCCCCCAGGTCTTTCAGATACGGGCCGACGATGCTGTGCGCGCCTTCGTAAGTCATGTCCGCGAACAGACTCACGATTCCCAGACACACAATGAACTTCAGCGCCGCCGCGCGTTTCGCTTTGTCTTCCGTCACGCATGCCCCTCAGTCAAGGTCTCCACCACCGACGCGATCCCCAGGATCAACAGCATCCCGACGCCCACAAACCGCACCGTCCGCGGCGATACCCGGTTCGCAATCCACTGCCGGATGCCCGCTCCCAGCGATGCCGCCAGCGCGCCCTTCGTCACCATCGCCCCCACGGCCCCGCACCACACCAGCAGCGGAGCCCCGAAGCGCGCCGCCATGGCCGCCGCGGTGATCTGCCCCACATCGCCCCACTCGGAAAAGAAGATCGCCGCGAATGACACCATGGCCGCCTTCGAGTTACTGTGCTCCCGCTTCTTCTCCCGGGGCTCATCCGGCTTCCGCCACAGCGTGATCGCGACGCCGATAAAGCTCAGGCTGGTCAGCACCGCCACAAACACCGGCGGCAGTTCCGAGATCGCCTTGCCCACGGCCACCGCCACGGCCATCTTCGCCATGAACGCCAGCATCATGCCGATCAGCACCGGCGCCGTCCGGTACCGCGTCGACAGCACGCCCGTTGTATAGAGCAGCTTGTCGCCCACAATCTCCGCGACAAACACCGCCCCGTAAGTTGCAATCAGGATCCCGAACATGCCCGCCTTTCACTCCATCAACAGTTCGAGCGCCAGATGAACGCTCCGCAGTACCACCGGCTGCAGCAACAAAGCCGCGACACCGCCCGCCATCAACACTCCCGCCAGCAGACCGCCGATACCGGAACGCGAAGTCTCCCGGCCCCCCAGCAGTCTTTCCACGCGCGCCGCAAGATCGTCGTCGCAGCACAATAACGACGCGGATAGCTCCGGTACACTACCCGCCGACCCCAGCCGCGCGCACCGCAGCAGCGTCTCCGCCAGCCGCACCGATTCTCCCGGCCGGCCCTCGGCCGCCTCGTCATCCGCGGCCCACTCCGCCAGCCGGCCCCACATCGCTTCCATCGCCCGGAGGCCGCCCAGAAACGGGAACACGTCCGGAGCCAGCACCAACAGGAAGCGCTTCAGATTGTCGTGCGACCGCCGGTGCGCCTCTTCATGCCGCAGCGCCACCGCCAGTTGCTCGTGTGACAGCGCGTCCCGCAGCCGCCGCGTCAGGATTAACCGCGGCCGCAGCACGCCCGCCAGCGCCAGCACCGGACCGTGCCCTTCCACGATCAAAACCGGGGACTGCCAGCCTGGAATCTCCGCGGCCACGCCCGTCTCCTCACACTCCCGCACAAATCGCGCCGATCGCCGCAACGCCCGCGCCGACCGCGCCAGCGACCACGCCAGCAACCCCAGCCCAATCAGCGCCACCACGAGCGACACCACCCCGGCCCGCTCTTCCCCGCGCTCCGGCTCCAGCCACAGATAACTCGGAACACACAGGCTCGCGACAAACGCGAGGGCCCCGGCCAGCGGCGCCAGCCGGACGCTCAGCAGCAGCCGTGCCCCGGCCCGCGCCCGCATTCTTCCGGCGAGCGAAATCCACACCGGCGCCGACACCGACACCACCAGCCCCAGCGCCGCCAGCACGAGAACGAACGAAGCCAGTGACAGGCACAACAACCGCGCCCCATATCCGAAAGCGACGCCGAAATTCACGCTTCCCCTCCGGTCCGCGAATTCCTCGCCAGTTCCTCCCGCTTGTCCGCGACCTTGCGCTCCAGTTCCAGCAGCAGCGCCTCGTCATACTGCCCGACGGCGTCCACAAGGCACGAAATCAGCAACTCCGGCGACGACTCCGCCTGCAGCAACCCCTTCACGAAATCTCCGGCCTGGCGCGTCTGCATCTCCTGCCGTGAATACCGGGGCGAGTAAAAGAAAGCCCGCTCCACCCTCCGCCGCTGCAGCACGCCTTTCTTGAACAGTCGGTCGAGCGTCGTCATCACCGTCGTGTAAGCCAGTTGCGGAGCGAGTCCCTCGGCCGCGTCGCGGACGCTCATCTCTCCGCGCGCCCACGCCAGTTCCAGCACCTTCGTTTCCAGAGGACCCAGCTTCGGCAATGCACGCGGCGAAAGACTCATAGCAATGACGCTTTCCTAGCAGTATCGCCCAGCGCGCCCGCCAGCGCGGTGGCCAATGCACGGCAGCCCGGCGTAGTATCGTAAAACTCTGCCCAAACTGAGACCCTGCAGACTGAGACTCGAATGACATCGCCCCCCGTTCCGCAGACCTCCTCCGGCCTCGGCCCTTCCCGTCTCGAATCCCTGCTCGAATCCGCCCGGCTGCTGAATTCCACGCTGGATCTCGACGCCCTGCTCGGCCACCTGCTCCGTACCGTGATGGGCCGTTACCTCATCGGCCGCGGCGTGGTCGCCATCCGTAACGGCGAGATCAGCACCGTCCAGGTTTCCCGCGGCGTGGCTGCCCTCAAGAAGGACGCCGCCTTCACCATCGAAGCCGCGCATGCCGCCGGCCTCGACCTCCTCTTCGATATCGGCTCGGAAGGCGAACACGTCGGCACTCTCGCCCTCGGCCGTCCCGGCCGCGGCCCGCTCGACCCCGAAGAGACCGACTTCGTCCGCGCCCTCACCGGTCTGGCCGCCAGCGTCATCGCCAACGCCCTCTCGCACGGCCAGAGCGTCCGCCTGAACAG
This sequence comes from uncultured Acidobacteriia bacterium, assembly GCA_903851195.1. Lineage (GTDB taxonomy): Bacteria > Acidobacteriota > Terriglobia > Bryobacterales > Bryobacteraceae > BOG-234. Next base: position 127,520 of record CAINNJ010000006.1, on the reverse strand, counting down.
CGAACTCGACCAGAAAGTCCAGGAACTCCGGGCTCTGCTCGACCTGGTCCGTGGCCTCGCCGCCACGCTCGATCCCGACGAAATCGCCCGCATCCTCCTGCTCACCTTTGCCGGCCGCTGGGCCGTAACCCGCTGCGGCGTCGCCGCGTGGAAAGAAGGACAGCCCGCCCTTCTGCGCCAGCGCGGACTCAAGCTGGCCACGCTCGAAACGCAGCGCGAAAGTATTGGCGCTCTGGCCGACGCTTCCGTCCTCACCGACGCGCAGGCCGAAGCTTTCGGCCTTCCCGCCGGCTCGCTTCTGATGCCTCTCCGCTCCTCCGGCGGCACCTGCGGAGCCGTCGTCTGCGGACCCCGTCTGAGCGGCCTCGCCTACACCGAAAACGACCTGGAATTCGGCGCCGGCCTCGTCGCGCAGGCCGCCGTCGCTTTCGACAACGCCTGGCACTTCCGCGAAACCATCGGCAAGAAACAGCTCGAAAAGGAACTCGCGCTGGCCGCCAGCATCCAGATCGACCTCTTCCCGAAAAAGCTCGCGACCCTCCACGCCACCGACGTCGCCGCCCGCAACCGCCAGGCGAAACAGGTCGGCGGCGATTATTACGACGTGATCCACGTGGCCGCCTCCACGCCCACCCAGGAGCACCTGGTCTGCGTGGTCGACATCTCCGGCAAAGGCATCTTCGCCTCCCTGCTGATGAGCAACATCCAGGCCACCCTCCGCGCGCTGGTGTTCCGCGAGAACAACCTGGAAGTGGTCGCGCGGACCGCCAACGATCTGCTTTACGCCACCACCCCTTCGAACCGCTACGCCACCGCTCTGCTGCTCATCTACGAAGCCGCCACCGGCGCCTGCCGCTGGATCAACTGCGGCCACACCGATGGCATTATCGTCCGCGCCGATGGCTCGGTGGAAATGCTCCCCTGCACCGGTATCGCCCTCGGCCTCTTCCCCGCCCGCACCTACGAGGAAGCCGCCTTCCAGCTCCGCGACGGCGACCTTCTCGCCATCTACTCCGACGGCGTGACCGACGCCCAGAACAATGCCGAAGAGGATTTCGGCACCGATCGCCTGGTCGAGGTGCTCACCCGCCACGCCGCGCTCCCGTCCACCGAAGTAGTGGACCGCGTCTTCGACGCCATCGACGCCTTCGCGGGCGACGCCCCCCAGTTCGACGACATCACCATGCTGATCCTGAAGCGTGGCCCGTCCGCCTGAGTTTTCGTGCCATAATTGCCGATCAGGCACATGCTGGATCAAATCCTCGCGGCTTTGTTTCCCGATCGCCCCCACTCCCGGGCCATCCGGCGCGCCTGGACGGTCGCGCTTCTGCTCTTTCCTCTTGCGCTGATCGCCGGTTTCCTTCTCCTGGTTCGCAACAGTCCCCCGGCCCCGGTCCGCGTGACCGCCGATCACGACAAGGCCATTGAAATCGCACGCGCCTTCCTTGTCCGCCAGAAAATCCCCGCAACCGCCTGGCCGGTGAGCGTCAACACCAACGACGACAACAACCTGCTCGGCTTCGTCAATGCCCGCCCCGAACGCATCCGCCTCTGGAACGTGGCCCCGCCCTTCTCCGCGACCGTCGTGTTCAGGAAAACGTCCGGCAACGAATCCGTGCGGGTCACCATCTCGGCGGACGGCAAAGTTCTCGGCTTCGACTGGAAGAATCCCCCGAACAACTCCGCAACTCTGACCGACGCCGCCGCGCTCTCCCTGGCGAAGGCCTACGTCCCGACGGCCATCCCGTTCGACAAACCTTCCATCGAAACCAACCCCTCCGAAAGGATTTTCACGTTCCGCTCGTCCGCCATTCCCGAGGCCCTCGTCCGAACGTCCATCACGGTCCGCGGCGATCAGGTCGTTACCGTGAAGACCAATGCCGAACCGGACGAATCCGCCGGCGGCAGCAGCGACGAGAATCTCCAGACGGGGCTCACCATCCTCGGCGCCATCTTCCTCTGCGCCGTCGCCCTCTTCAGCCTCTACCGCTATGCCAGCCGCACGCTGCAGCAGGAGATCTCGCATCGCCGCAGCCTGATCGTCGCCCTGCTGTGCGGCTGCTTCTGCGTGCTGCTCGGTCTGAATGCGGTGATTAACAGTAATGCCGGAAATGTGCCCACCGTAATCATCCTGGTCGTCTTTGCCATCCTGGGCGTCATGGGCGGCGGTCTCCTGGCGGCGGCTTACGGCAGCGGCGAGGGCGATATCCGGGAAGCCTTCCCAGGCCGTCTCACCTCGCTGGACGCGCTGCTCACCGGACACATTGTTTCCCGCAACGTGGGAATCTCCGTCCTGTTCGGCATGACGATCGCCGCCTGGCTGTCCGTTGCCCTGGGACTCGCGGCCACCCCGTTCCGCACCACGCAGGCGCTTGGCACGCAGAACATGAACGCGCCGTTCCTGCGCCTCGGCTGGCTCATGCCTCTGGTGACGTACCCCCTGATGTCCCTCGGTTTCGCCGCCGCCGGACTCCTGCAGCCCCTCGCCTTCCTGCAGCGCTACGCTCCGGGAAAGAAGCGCTGGCACCTGCCCGCCCTGTTGCTCTGCGCGGGTCTGGTCTCGATGCTTCGCTCCCACTCGCGCTCCACCGCCGAGTTCCTGCTGACCTCCGCCGCCTTCGTCCTCGCCCTGTTGCTGCCCTTCTTCCGCCTCGATTTTCTTGCCTCCCTGGTCTGTGTCAGCACCCTGTTGTCGCAGGTGGCCGGCGCCGCCGCTTACACGGCTCTGCCCGGGTGGGACTCACTTGCCGTCGCTCTGCACACCGGCATCACGCTGGGCGCTTTACTGCTCGGTATGCTCTGTCTCTGGCGGGGCCGCATGTTCACGGAGGAAGAGGTCCGCCCGCTCTACGCGAGCCATATCGCCCAGCGCAAAGCGCTCGAAGCCGAAGTCTCCGCCGCCCGCGAGGCCCAGCTGCGCCTCCTGCCCGACGCCGTGCCGGACATCGCCGGCCTGCACATCTCCGCCGCCTGCCTGCCCGCCGAAACCGTCGGTGGCGATTTCTACGACTTCTTTCCCCTGGGCGACGGCCGCCTGGGCGTTTTTCTCGCCGAAGGCAACAACCGCGGACTCGCCGCCGCTCTCACCATCGCGCTGGCCAAGGGCTACCTGATGAAGTGCGTGGAACGCTACCACGATCCCGTCGAGATTCTCACCCGTCTCGAAATCGCTCTCGCTTCCATCTTCGAGCGCAACTCGCCCGCCGATTCCCGTGAGGCTTCCGCCGGCGCCTCCGCCGATTTCGTCTTCGCCGCCATCGACACCGCCGCCGGAGAAATCCGCTACGCCCGCACCAGCGCCTATCCCAAAGTAGTCGTGGTCTCACCCAATTCAGCGCCCGTTGCCGAGCGCATGGTGCAGGTGCGCGGCAGGCTCGCCCCCATCGCCGAAGGCCGCGCGCCCCTCGCCCCCGGCGATCACATCGTGCTCTTTACCGATGGCCTGGGACGCCGCCTCGCCGCCGGCAACCGCCGCCCGGAAGAGGCAGCCGCCGTCCTGGTCTCCCAGGCTCTGCAGCGCGATACCAGTCTGGACAGCAACACTGCTGGTGTCGTTCGCGACTGGTTCCTCTCCGCCACGCAGGACTGTGTCGAACCCGATGACCTGACTCTGGTGGTGATTCGCATGCAGGCCTTCGCGGAACTGCAGGGCGAAGCGGAACTGGGGGTGGTCGCATGAAAGGCTCCGGCCGCTGGATCGTCGCCGGCATCCTTTCCCTCCTCGCCGCCACGTGGCTGGTCTGGGCCTTTCCCCGCCTGCACCCCGCCGCCCGGCTCGGACTGCGCTACGATCGCGACGGCTACCTCGACGCAGCTCGCAAGATGGCCGCCAGCCACGGCGTCGACGTCTCGAACTGGCGGGCCTACGTCAAGACGGAGAACCTTTCCAACAATCAGGAACTGCATCTCCGCATGCCGTCCGACAAAGTGGCGCAGTCGTTTCCCGATGCCGACGTGCTCACCAATTTCCTGCCGCTGACAGGCCCCGGCGTCAAAATCACCACCCGCCCGGATGGCCATCCGCTCTCCTGGAAAATGCCCATGCCCGCCGCCAAAGGCGCGCCGTCGGATATGGGCGCCGCCAGCAAGGCCATGCACGAAATGGCCGGCGAGGACTCCGGCGGCTACACGATGATGGAACACGATGTTCCGGAAGCCGAGGGCCTGGCCTACAAATGGGTGCGGAAAGCGGCCGCCGGCCCGCACGTCGATATTCAGACTACCGTGAAAGACGGCATCGTCTGGCAGGCGAAGACCGTTTTCACTCTGCCGGAGAAATTCAATCGCACCAGCGATACCTTTTCCGTGCTGCGCGTGATTGCCGGTTGCGCGTGGTCCATCTGGCTGGCTCTCGCCATCATCGTGCCCGTCATGCGGGAAGGGGGCGGCGCCGCGGCCAGGGCCATGAAAGACCGCTCGCCCATCGTGCTGAGCGCCGCCGCCGCCCTTGCCGTCACTCTGGCCGGCATGATCGAGTGGGATGACGAGATGATCTCCGTCTCCGTTGCTTCCGGCGCCTCGATTGAAGTTCTCAGCCTGGTGCTCGGCGGCCTCATCATCGGCCTGCTGTTCTATTCCATGAGCGCCGCCACGGTGATGAACGCCCGCGTGCACCCGGCCCGCGTGCGCGGCTTCCGTCTGCTTGGAACCTCCGCCTTTTACAGCCGTCAGGTGGGCGCGGAACTGCTGGGCGGCTGGCTCTTCGCGCCGGTTCTGGTTGCCCTCCCCCTGCTGACGGGCGCCGTCTTCCGCCAGCCTGTTTACAAAGGCTTTCTGGAGACTCTGCCGCTCAGCCGCCTGCCTGTTCCCGACGCCCTGCTGAACGCCACCGCGCAGGAAACCGTTGCCGTCATCGCGTTCCTGGGCGCGCTATTGCCCTTCAGCATCCGTTTTTCCCGGTCTCTTTGGATGCGCCGGACGCTCTGCTTCTTCTTCGCGCTCGCTACCTTCGCCATGCTAAGCGCCCCGTTCCGCGATTCCAATATCGCGAATCTGTTGCGGGCGGCGCTGGAAGCCTCGGCCATGCTCTGGCTCTACTTCAACTTCGGCATGCTGGGAGCCCTTTCCGCGCACTGCTCGGCCCGGATTCTCACCTCCGCCGGCGTCCTGCTCGTGCAGCCCGCGACCGGCATCCACGCCTCCGGTTGGGGCACGCTGCTCGCCTTTGCCGGACTCGGCCTGGCCGCCCTCGCCGCCGTCGTGAAAGGCCCCGATGCCGTCGCCGAACTCTACGGCGAAACCGGCGCGCGACTCCAGACGCTCTCGCGCCGCGAAGAACTCCTGGCCGAATTCAACGTCGCCCGCTCCGCCCAGCGGCAGATGCTGCCCGCCGACCCGCCCGTGCTCGCCGGCTACACCATCTCCGCTTCCTGCGATCCCGCCCGCGAAGTTGGCGGCGACCTCTATGACTTCCTCCACCTCAGCGATGGCCGCTGGGGCATCGGCGTGGCCGACGTCTCCGGAAAAGGCGTCCCCGCCGCTCTCTACATGACGCTCACCAAGGGCCTGCTCTGCGCCGCCGCGCAGGATTCCGGCGACCCGCGCCAGATTCTCGCGGCCGTCAACAAACACCTCCGCACCGTCACGAAGAAGAAGATGTTCGTCACCATGGCGCTGGGCGTTCTCGACCCCGAAGCGCGCCGCATGGAATACGTTCGCGCGGGCCACAATCCCGTGGTCTGGCGCCGCCGCGCGGCCAACGAAACGCGCCTGCTGACCGGCAACGGCATAGGCTTGGGCATTGCCGGCCCCGCGCTTTTCGCCAAAACACTGGCCACCGAGACCCTGGAACTCGCGCCTGGCGACGCCCTCGTCTTTTACTCCGACGGGCTCACCGAAGCCATGACGGTAAACCAGGAACAGTTCGGCGAAGAGCGCCTGGCCGCCGCCGTGGAACGCACCGACGGCATGCACGCGCTGGACACGCGGGATAGCATACTGAGAGAAGTTAAGCAGTTTCTGAACGGGGTGCCCGCCCAGGATGACCTCACCATCGCCGTCCTTCGGGTGGACCCGGATATCGGCAGTTGATACCAGCAGTTCAAACGGGCGGTTCATACGGGCAGTTCACACGGGAGATAACGATTCGGTGGCCACTTCATTCACAGTTCAGCGAAGCACCTCGGGCGACATCACCATCCTGGCGCTCAACGGTTTTCTCGACGCGCACACGGCGCCCGAATTCGAGAAGGTGATTCAGGAAGAATTCGACGCCGGCCGCGTCCGCCTCATCGCTGAGTGTGGCGAACTCACCTACATCTCCTCCGCCGGACTGGGCGTCTTCATGAGTTTCATCGAGGATATCCGCGCCGCCGGGGGCGACCTGAAAATCTGCAATCTCACGCCGAAAGTGGCCCAGGTCTTCGAAATCCTCGGCTTCAATTCCATCTTCGACATGGTGCCCACCGTGGCGGACGCGGAGACGTGTTTCGCGGGCCCCGCGAGAGAGGTGTAACGCATGGCATCAATCGAACGCACGTTCTCCCTGCAGGTGCCGTCCAGCACGGAAAACCTCGCCATGATCCGGGAGTTCGTCAACGGAGTGGGAGCGCGCGCGGGCATGGCCGCCGCCGATGTGGCCAAGCTCGAACTCGCTGTCGACGAGGCCTGCGCCAACGTCATCGAGCACGCCTATGGGCCCGAAGTCACCAAAGAGGTTTCCGTGCGGGCCACGCTTGACGAGGATTCCGTGCAGATCGACATTATCGACACCGGCAAAGGCTTCGACCCCACCGAAATTCCCCAGAAGAACCTGGAGGAGTTAGCGGCGGAACGCAAATCCGGCGGCCTCGGCATGCGTCTCATGAAGAAACTGATGGACGAGGTGCACTACGAGATCATTCCTGGCCAAAAGAATGAGCTGAGAATGATTAAGCGACTAAAGAAGTAAGCGCTTTGTTACTTTCCTGACTCTTACTCCGGCCATTTCTCCGGCAACGGGCGATTCAACGGGACAAAGGCTCCGGCGGCTGCTAGAGTGTTGATTTGCGCCTGCGCCTATGAGCGGTCAGCCGGATTCCCCGACCGAATTTCAACTGACCTCATTCGGACGGAAAGTCAGGCGGCTCCAGGGTCCCGTCCTGGTTCTCGGCGCCAGCGGTTTTATCGGCGCCAGTCTCCTTCGCGCGCTGCTCCGCTGGCGTGACGATGTCTTCGGCACGGCCACGCGCCTTCCGGCGTGGCGTCTCGACGGGCTTCCCGCGCGGCATGTGAAGGTGACGGATCTGCTGGTCGCCTCGAACCTGGATGAGTTACTCGGCTCCGTTCAGCCCCGCACGATTTTCGATTGTGTCGCCTACGGCGCTTACTCGTTCGAAACCGACAGTGAACTGATCTACCAGACTAACTTCAATCTGTGTGCCAGGCTGCTGAGCCGGCTGACCACGCAAAACATTTCGGCTTATATTCATGCCGGAAGTTCTTCGGAGTATGGCGACAACGCCGCCGGCCCGCCCGAAGACGCCTTCACCGCGCCCAACAGCCACTACGCCGTTTCGAAGGCGGCCGCCGCGAATCTGCTTTATTACTACGGCAAGAAACAGTCGGTGCCGTGCGCCAACCTCCGTCTCTACTCCGTCTATGGACCCCTCGAGGATTCCTCCCGGCTGATTCCCAATCTCGTGCGCGACGGTCTCGAACGGCGCTTCCCCGCCCTGGTGAATCCACGAACCTCCCGCGACCTGATATACATCGACGACGTCACCGAGGCGTTCCTCGATGTGGCCCTGAAACTGGAACCCGACATCTACGGCGAATCGTTCAACATTGGCTCGGGCGCGAGGACCACCATCGGCGACGTGGCCGAAATCGCGCGGGGCGTCTTTTCCATTGAACAGGAACCGGTCTTCGCCATGGAAGGCCGGCACTGGGACCTGCAGGACTGGTACGCCGACATCTCGAAAGTGCGCGACCGCATTGGCTGGACGCCTAAAGTGGCTTTCGTGGATGGCCTTCGCGAGACCGCTTCCTGGTACGCCGGTCTTCCCGATAAGAGCGCCTACGCGGCGGCATCCAAGCGATTTTCACTCGACACCAAACACAGCGTTTCGGCGATCATCGCCTGTTACAAAGACGGTCTCGCGATCCCGATCATGTATGAGCGCCTGAAAAAGACGTTCACGGATCTCAATATCGATTACGAAATCATCTTCGTGAATGACTCCAGCCCGGACGATTCCGAAGAAGTCATCCGCGCCCTCACCCGGAACGATCGCCGCGTCCGGGGCATCTCCCACTCCCGCAACTTCGGCTCGCAGTCGGCCTTTCGCAGCGGCATGGGTATCGCGTCGAAAAACTCCTGCGTTTTGCTGGACGGCGACTTACAGGATCCCCCGGAACTGATCGCGCAGTTCGTGGCCCGGTGGCGCGAGGGCTATGACGTGGTCTACGGCAGGCGCGTGAAGCGTGAGGCAACGCTCTTTATGCAGGTCGCGTACAAGGCGTTTTACCGCCTGTTCGACGCCTTCTCCTACGTGCGGATTCCGCGCGATGCCGGCGATTTTTCTCTGATGGACCGCCGCGTGGTCGAGGCCATGCTCAGCTTTCCGGAACGCGATCTTTTCCTGCGCGGTGTGCGCGCCTTCGCCGGCTTCCGGCAGACCGGCATTGAGTATGTCCGGCCGGAACGAATGTTCGGCGTCACCACCAACAGTCTGCCGAAAAATATCGGTTGGGCGAAGAAAGGTATTCTCTCGTTCAGTTATGTGCCCCTCACGATTCTGAGTGTTCTTGGCGTGTCATTATTCGGCCTGACCGTCATTCTGATGCTCCTCCAGGTTGTCCTGCGAATTCTTTTCCCGGATCTCGCTCCGCGCGGCATTACGACTGTCCTGATCGCAATCCTGTTTTTCGGCTCCATCAACCTGCTCGCTATCAGCCTGATCGGCGAATACCTCGCTAAGATTTTCGAAGAGGTCAAACGCCGCCCGCACTTTATTCGTAAGAACATAATCCAGGACGGCGAGATTCGTCCCGCGGTGCTCCCGTCGGAATGATCAACCGGACCAATATGATTCTGCGCCAGGCGGAGTCCTGGAGGCCGCTCGCCTTCCGCGCCGACTCCGGAACTCTCTCGCGCGTCCACTTCGCCCTGCGCCGCTTTCTCGACCTGCAAACCGCGTCCATCTGGCAGGATCTTCGCCGCGAACTGCCGCGCGTGGAAGGCGCTGTCGTCGATGTCGGTTGCGGCGCGCAGCCCTGGCGTCCTCTGTTCGGCCCCGCCGCGGTTTACAAGGGAATCGACACGGCGGATGCCCGCGAGAACTTCGATTACGAAGTCCCGGATACGCTCTATTACGAAGGCTCCGTCTGGCCTCTGGCCGACGCTTCGGCGGACTTCATCCTCTGCACCGAGACTCTGGAACATGTCCCGGAGACGAAGCCTTTTCTCGCGCAGGCCGCCCGTTGTCTGACGCCCGGAGGGCGCCTGCTGCTGACCGTTCCGTTTGCGGCGCGCTGGCACTACATACCGCACGATTACTGGCGATTCACCCCCAGTTCCCTGCATGCGCTGCTGACCGAAGCGGGCTTTGGCGATGTTGCCGTCTATGCGCGTGGAAACGAGGTGACAGTGGCCTGTTACAAGGCGATGGCGCTCCTGCTCCCCCTGCTCGTCCCGCGAGGCAAGAACCCGTTGCTCGGGATGGCCGCGCGGCTTCTCGGCCTGCTGCTGTCTCCGCTGCTGATCCTGCTCGCCGCCATCGGCAATCTGTCACTGCGCGGCAAGGGCGGAGACGATTGTTTGGGCTACACGGCTCTCGCCAGGAAGCTCTGACTATCCTGCCGCGCCCGCGGTAACCGGGGCTTCCAGCGTTGTTGCGACTCCCAGCAGGTCGAGCGCGGTGTTGAAAATGCCGTTACGGTCCAGGCCATGCTTTCGCCACCGGTCTTCCTGCCGGCCACTGGTGCCGTCCGGCGAGGTGCGCACACCCAGCACCCGCAGTCTGCAGTGCAGGCCCTCGGCCGCGATCACGCCTCCCGCGAACGCGCCCAGCCCGCCCGACACGGTTTGTGCTTCCACCGAGATACCGCAGCGGAAGGGACTGAGAAACTTCGCCACATCGGCCACCGGATCCGGATTGAAGCTCGACACGATACCGACGCTCGCTTCAATGCCGCGGCCCGCCAGTTTCTCGGCGGCCGCGACCGCTTCCACCGCGACCGAGCCCATCGAAAGAATGGCCACGTCCCTGCCGTGTCGGACGACCTGAAGCCGACCGGGCTCGAAGTGTCCGTTCAGGTTCTCAATGGCAACGCCGTCGCTCTTCCCGAGGCTGTAGTAAACAGGGCCGGGCACGAGCGCGGTCGCGCGCAGCGCCGTCGCGGCCTGCTCGCCGTCGGCCGGCGCGACGACCATCAGCCCCGGCAGTGTCCGCAGCACGCCGATATCTTCCAGCGCGTAGTGTGTCGGTCCGGCGTGGCCATACTCGAATCCCATTCCCATGCCGACCACGCGCACCGGAAGCCGGTGCAGCACCGGGCCATTGCGAATAAACTCAAACGGGCGCAGCGCGGCGAAGGTCGCAATGGAATAAACATAAGGCAGATACCCCGCTTCCGCCAGACCGGTAGCGAGACCGACCATATTCTGTTCGGCCACGCCGGCATTCAGAAACCGGTCGGGGAAGCGCTCCCGAAACGGCTCGAACACCATGTAGCCCAGATCTCCGGTCAGCAAAAGAATGCGCTTATCCGCGGCCGCGAGATCCATCAGTGTCTGAACAAATGCCTTTCTCACCGCGCGTCTCCCAGTTCTTTCAGCGCGAGGTCGAACTCCAACTGGCTCATGGGAAGGTAATGCCAGTTAATTCTGTGTACCGATAAGTGAGTCTGCGTAATTGGCACGCCCTGTTCCATGTAAGACACCCCTTTGCCGAAGCAGGTGCGCGCGAGTATGACATGCGGCCTCGGATCGCCGGTTTCGGCCAGTGCAGCCGTCAGTTCCGGCAGCGAATGGCCATCTACCACGGAAGTCCTCCACCCAAAGGCGGTCCAGCGTTCCGGCAGATTATCGCAGTTCAATACGTCACAGGTAAGACCCAGAGCCTGCTGACCGTTCCAGTCCACAATCAGTGCCAAATTATGCAGTTGGTGATGGGCCGCGAACATGGCCGCTTCCCATACCGAACCCTCATTGCACTCCGCGTCGCTTAACAGACAAAACACGCGGCGGGAAGACCCCTGCATGCTCGCCGCCAGCGCCGCCCCGGCCGCCATGCACGGGCCTTGCCCCAGCGACCCGCTCGCGAAATCGACTCCGCGCAGAGCGGCTTCGGGATGAACTCCGAGATACGAATCGTCCCCGCAAAACGTGTCGAGCTGCTCTTCCGACACCCAGCCTTTCAGCGCCAGCACGGCATATAAAGCAAGCGCCGCGTGCCCCTTGGAGAGAACAAACCGGTCCCGCTCCCGGTCTTCCGGCGAACTGACGCGAATGACGGCGCCATAAAGCGCGCAGAGAATATCCACCACGCTAAGACAGGATCCGATATGACCGACATTGGCTCGCTTCGACTGCTCGAGAATAATCCGGCGCGCCGCCCGCGGACTAATGGAATCAATTCCCACTGGTCATCTCGAAGAACTGAATCTTACCGGCAAACGGATCGATCCCATCGATCCAGGATCCGATGGTAATCGGACCTTCCTCATGGACGACCGGCTGCGCCAGTTTCATGTCGTCGACGGATATTCCGTTATGCCGGATTTTCAGGTCGGTTCCGTTCACGTCGATTTGCAGATAGGCGACCTCGCCTTCCGGACAGGCGAACTCTTTCGACAAAACCCACCGGTCCCCCAGCCCGATCAGTAATGCATATCGATCCGCTTCCGAACGGCGCAACCGGAGCCCTTTGAAACTTCGCCAGTGAACCTCGGTATTGAACACCGTCGCGGGTCCAACTTCCGTTCCGACGGGCATGAACTGAACCCGGATCGACACGCGTTGAGGCGTCTGAATCGGCGGCAACTTGCCAGGGACTGTCAAGGGCATATCCAGACACCGCAGGCTGCCGGCAACACACTCAAGCGGCGGCATGGTTTTGCTGAATGCCGCTTCGCGCCTCGCCGCCAGATCTTTGCGCAGGTAGAATCTCTCGTTGTACAGATCGGTCAGCAGGACGTAGTGCGAATCGACAAATTCAGCGAGCCCCGCAACCTGTCCGAAGCCGAAGTAATCGGGGCTGGTCAGAAACATCGACGCGGGCCCGATCGCGTCGATAAACAGCGCCGGCGGCCTTGCCTGCAGGTCCCGCAGGAGCCGTTCACGATGATGCCGGTTCACTCTTTCCGCGCTGGGATTTCCGTCGAACCGCGGCGGCGACGTCAGCAGGTTAAAACCCCGGAAGTGATTACTCACATTCATATCCCGCGCCGCGGGCACGCGTCCGGAAGACAGATAAGGTTGCACCGTCCAGCCCCACACAAAAATACGGTCCTCGGGTTGTGTGACCGTGCGGATCAGGTAACCCTCCGGTGCCCGGACCGTATCCGGCACATGGAAGACGCCGATATCCTGACGACTCCAGAGCAAAGTGTCGCATCCGGCGGTCAGAATCACAACTATGCCCGGAAGCCAAATGGACTGACGCGTACTGCGCGCCAGAATCCAGCCTATGGGAATACAGAAAGGCACAAAGAGGAACAGTAAGTAGTGATCAAATCCGCGATGAGGCTTATAGACGGAGTAAAGGGCGGCCTCCGCGCAGACCAGTCCCAGCAATCCGAACCACCGGACGGGATCGCTCCCCAGTGCGCCTTTCCGCCAAAGGACCAGAAAATAGACAAGCGCGGCAATTAGAGACAGGAGCGCCAGCAGAGCGTACAGTAGCATACGTTTGTCCGGCCGGATTAATGCGATGCCACAGACGGCCAGAACCAAGGCGGTGAGTTTCGGTATTCGGCGTGATTTCCCAAACCATCTCTGCCCGAGAAAAACCAGAAAGATCGCCAGCACGGATAAGCCGAAGCCGCGCGTGGCTGCGGGCTGAAAAGCGTATCGGATAAAACCTTGCAGGGATTCCGTAAGGCCGGCACTGGTGGCTACGTAGCCGATATTGGCGACAACGTACCGTTCCCAAAACTCCGTCCAGACACCCGCTTCCAGAACCGCACTTCCGTTCAGTATCAGAAGTAATAAAGCGCCCGCTCCGGCTAAAAGCAGCGACTCCCACTTTTCCCGCCACGCACGGTTTACCCACACGAAGAACAACGACACGGCTGCGGCGGCCGCGACGATCGGCAGGGATTGCATCTTGGTCAGCAGCGCCGCGCCGGTTGTCAGGCCCAGCAAGAAGGTGTCGAGACGGAGCTTACCCGACTGCGTGATGATCCTTACGCTTAGAAATACGCCCGCCGATACCAACAGCACCGGAATGTGCTCGGAGCTGTAGTGCAAGAATTCGCCGCCGCGAAGAACGCAGTAGATGCCGGCCACAGGCAGGATGGCAATGCGGGCCAGATCTTCGCTAAGAAGCAGCGCGAAGGCCCGGTAAAGTACGTAAACGCTCAGAAAGATCGCGATAAGTCCGATGACGCGGGCAGAGGCAAAATCCGGTGTGATACCGAAGACAGCGGGCAACATCAACGGATAGATATTGCCCGGACCGCTTGTGCCGCAGTCTACCGACCGGAAGAAGTTAGCGTCCGAGAACAGCTTGCGCGCCGCCGTAAGAAATTGCCCCTCGTCCGGATTCAGCTCATTCAGGAGCAGAATCGGATAACGGCAAACGAACAGGCAGCAGCCATAAGTAATCCAGAATACGGTTGCCGGAGTACGAACGATCCGGTAGTAGTTCACCACCGCCATCGCTGGCACCGTAAGCAGCAGCACAAAGCAGAAGACCTTCCAGTAAAGGAAAGCATTCCCACCCGTGGAAAATAGCCCTAAGTAGGAGTTGAACCAGCGATAAAGGACCGGCCGCAAGGTGCCTGGTGAATCCACCGGCACAGGCACAAAGATTGCTGTTCGAACAAGGCTCAGACCGGCTAACGCGTGCAGAGGGCTCTTCCCTTCGAAGAACCCTCACCTTACAACAAGCGGGATAAGATTGTCGGTATTCCGGATTACACTTTCTTAGGCGGCTGCACAACCTGAATGTGAAGTTCTTTCAACTGTTGCGGCCGAACCGTATTCGGCGCGTTCATCATCAGGTCTTCCGCGTTCTGGTTCATCGGGAACATGATGACTTCCCGGATATTCGGCTCGTCCGCCAGCAGCATGACGATGCGGTCGATACCCGGCGCGATTCCACCGTGCGGCGGAGCGCCGTACTTCAGCGCATTGATCAGCGCCTTAAAACGTTCGTTCACCTCTTCGGGCGGATAGCCCGCGATATCGAACGCACGGTACATGATGGAGGGCTGATGGTTGCGGATCGCGCCCGAGGAAAGCTCATAGCCGTTACAGACGATGTCGTACTGAAAGGCTTTGATGGTGAGAGGATCCTGATTATTCAGCGCGTCCAGACCGCCCTGCGGCATGGAGAACGGGTTATGGCTGAACTCGATTTTCCCGGTATCTTCGTTCTGCTCATACATCGGGAAATCGACGATCCAGCAGAACCGGAACACCTTCTCTTCGATCAGGCCGAGTTGGCGTCCCAGCGAATCCCGCAGCGTGCCCAGAATCTTGCAGATCTTCGCTTTATCGGTATCGGCGAGAATAATAATCGCATCGCCTGTCACCGATTCCGTCGTCGCGATCAACTGCGCCGTGCTCTCCGGCGTCAGGAACTTCGCGACCGGCCCTTTGAGCGTGCCGTCGGCTTCCACGGTCAGCCAGGCAAGGCCCGCCGCGCCGGCCGTCTTTGCCTGCTCTTCGAGCTTGTCCCAGAAGGAGCGCGACCGGTCGGACGTCTGCGGCAACTTGATTGCCCGCACCGTTTTGCCCGCGAAGGCGCGGAATGCGGAGCCTGCGAACATCTCGCTCAGGTCCACGATCAGCAGCGGATTCCGCAGGTCCGGCTTATCGGAACCGTACTTCAGCATCGCGTCGGCATAGGTGATGCGCGGAAACGGCGCCTGGGTGATGGTATGCTCCGGCGCATACTCGCCGAACAGGCCGGTCATCAGCGTTTCGAGGGCCGCGAACACGTCGTCCTGCGTGACGAAGCTCATCTCGATATCGAGCTGATAGAACTCGCCCGGCGAACGATCGGCGCGGGCATCTTCGTCGCGATAACAGGGCGCGATCTGGAAGTAGCGGTCGAAGCCCGACACCATGATGATCTGTTTGAACATCTGCGGGGCCTGCGGCAGCGCGTAGAACTTGCCGGGATGACGGCGCGCCGGCACCAGGAAGTCGCGCGCGCCTTCCGGGCTCGATGCGGTCAGCGTCGGCGTCTGGTATTCGACAAAACCGAGGTCCACCATGCGCCGCCGGATGCTCGAAATGATGCGCGAGCGCAGCAGGATATTCGCGTGCATCTTCGACTTGCGAAGGTCGAGGAAACGATAGGTGAGCCGCATGTCTTCCGGCACGGGAAGTTCGGGGAAGACGGAAAACGGCACCGGCTCGGTGGCGCCCAGGAGTTCGGCATCGGTGATGCGCACTTCGATTTCGCCGGTCGGCATCGCGGGATTGATGGCGCCTTCATCGCGCGCCACCACTTTGCCATCCACGCGGATTACGGTCTCTTTCGGCAGGGCCGAGATGGTGTCATACACCGGCGAACCGGGCTCGACAACCAGCTGTGTAATGCCGTAATGATCGGCCAGATCGATGAAATATACCCCACCGTGATCGCGGCGATTGCGCAGCCATCCTGAAAGACGGACTTCCGTCCCGGTGTGCGCGCTTCGCAGTTCGCCGCATGTGTGAGTTCTGTACCTGTGCACTTCGCCTCGCTTAATTTGGGGTGGATCGCGTGCTGCGGAGACACGTGTCCCCGAGCACCTCTTATTGTAGTCGTTGCAGTAATTGTTCGCGGGTGACGGACTGCTGCTCGCCGGACTTCATGTCCTTGAGCGAGTACTCGCCCTTCGCGATTTCGTCGTCCCCCAGGATGACCACAAACCGCGCGCCCAGCTTGTTGGCCAGTTCCATGGCGCGTTTGAGCTTGCCGCCCGCCAGCACTTCCACGGAAGCGCCGGCGCGACGCAGTTCCCGCGCCAGTTCGCCCGCATGGCGCAGGGCGGCATCGCCGAGCGGAGCCAGGAACACGTCGAGAGCGTCGTCGTGCGTCTGGTCCACGGTCATCACCAGGCGGTCTTCGCCAATGGAGAAGCCGATGCCGGGTGAGTGCACGTTGGAGCCGAGCGACTCGGCGAGTCCGTCATAGCGTCCGCCGCCCAGCACGGAGTTCTGCGACCCGAGGTTGCCGTGGGTCACCTCGAACGTGGTCCGCATGTAGTAGTCGAGCCCGCGCACCAGGCGGGGCTTCACTTCGAACGCGATGGAGCGATCGTTCAGATAGCCCTTTACCGCGGCGAAGTGGGGCGCGCAGTTCTCGCACAGGCTGTCGAGGATGGACGGCAACTGGTCAATTGCCGGCTGATCTTCGGGCACCTTGCAGTCGAGCACGCGCAGCGGATTCGTTTCCGCGCGGCGCTGGCAATCCGTGCAGAGAGAAGGCGCGACGGGCAGCAGCGCTTCCTTCAATTTCGCGACGAACTTCGGCCGGCAATCGGGGCAGCCCACGGAGTTGATGAGCAGCGTGAAGCCGGTGAGCCCCGCGCGGGTCAGCATCTCGGTCACCATCTCGATGACTTCCGCGTCGACGAACGGCGAGTCCGCCCCGATGGCCTCCGCGCCGATCTGGAAGAACTGCCGGTAGCGGCCCTTCTGCGGCCGTTCGCGGCGGAACATGGGCCCGATGTAGTAGAGCTTCTGCACGCCGGGCCGCTGATCCAGACGGTGTTCGATGTAAGCCCGGATCACGGAAGCCGTGTTTTCGGGCCGCAGCGTCAGCGAAGTGCCGTGGTCGTCGAAGGTGTACATTTCCTTCGAAACAATGTCGGTTTCGGCGCCCACGCCGCGGGCGAAAAGCTGTGTTTCTTCGAGGATCGGCGTGCGGATTTCGTGGTAGTTGTAGGCACGGAAAACCTCCCGCGCGATCCGTTCCACGCGGTTCCACACCGCGGTGTCGGGGGGCAGTAAGTCTCGGGTACCTTTTACGGCGCGAATCATGTAAGGGGGAATTCCGATGCTATCACGCGGAAATCCGATTGCCTCGTCAGGCCCCCCGGTGAGATAGAATTCGCATCTATGGCGACAGTGCGAGCGCTCGTTTTTGCAGGGATTGCGGCGGCCGGTCTGAACGCGCAGACCGGGGTTTTCACGGCGGAACAGGCCACGGCCGGGCGCGGGGTCTATCTGGCGAACTGCGGGAGTTGTCATTTGCCCGACCTTTCGGGCCGCAATGAGGCACCGCAGCTTGCCGGCGGCAACTTCCTGCGGCAGTGGGGCGCGAAGACTCCTGCGGAACTGACGGCCTATATTCAACAGACGATGCCGCCTGGCAATATCGGCGGGCTGGGGCAGGACACGTACTCGCAGCTGGTGGCGTTCCTGCTGGAGGCGAACGGGGCGAAGCCCGGGGCCGCTCCAACGTCGAAGATCAGTGCCGTCGCCAACGGGCAGATGCCGGCCGCGCTGCTGGCGATCCTGAACTCGCCGGCATCCGATCAGGCGGGGCTGTCGCAGGCGACCGGGCCGAAGGGGCACACGGTCAAGGGCGAAGTGAAGAACTATGTGCCGGTGACCGATGAGATGCTGCGGCATCCCGCCGATGGCGACTGGCTGATGATTCGCCGGAACTATCAGGGATGGAGCTACAGTCCGCTGAGCGAAATTACGGCGGCGAATGTGAAAAACCTGCGGCTGGCGTGGGTTTGGGCGATGAACGAGGGCGGCGCGACGGAGCCGACGCCGATTGTGCACAACGGCATTATCTACCTTTCGAACACCAGCAACACGGTGCAGGCGCTCGACGGCAAGACCGGAGACCTGATCTGGGAAAACCATGTGGGGCCGGAATCGACGCGCGCTTATGGGGCCACGCGAAGCCTCTCCATCTGGGACGACAAGGTGTTCCTTTCGACGACCGACGCGCGGCTGTATGCGCTCAGCGCGCGCAACGGGGCGATTCTCTGGCAGAGCGAAGTCGCGCCGCCGAATCGCGGCTTCAGCAACACGGCCGGCAGTATCGTGATCAACGGCAAGGTGCTGCAGGGGCTGACGGGCTGCACCAGTTACAAGGAAGAAGGCTGCTATATCAGTGGCTTCGACGGGGCCACCGGCAAGCCGCTGTGGAAGTTCAACACGGTGGCGCGCGAAGGGCAGCCGGGCGGCGATACGTGGGGCAAGCTGCCGAATCTGCTGCGGGCGGGCGGCGATACGTGGATTATGGGCAGCTTCGATCCGGAACTGAACCGGACGTACTGGGGCATTTCTCAAGCCAAGCCGTGGCTGCGGGTGAGCCGGGGTTCGAAGGTGGGCGATAAGGGCCTGTTCACGAACTCGACCGTGGCGCTGAATCCGGATACCGGGAAGCTCGACTGGTACTTCCAGCATGTGCCGCAGGAAACGTTCGATCTGGATGAGGTCTTCGAGCGCGTATTGGTGGACCAGGGCGGGCAGAAGCTGGTGTTTTCGGTTGGGAAGGTAGGGATCCTGTGGAAGCTGGACCGGGTGACCGGCAAGTATCTGGATTCCGCGCAGACCGTGTTCCAGAACGTGTTCTCGAACGTGGACCGGAAGACCGGCGAGGTGACGTACCGGAGCGATGTGCTGGAGCAGAAGATCGGGCAGTGGCTGCAGGCGTGCCCCAGCACGGAGGGCGGGCACAACTGGCAGCCGATGAGTTATCACGTGCCGACTGAGCAGCTGATTATTCCGCTGAGCCAGAGCTGCATGGAGATGTCCGGCCGCGAGGTGGAGATGAAGGCGGGGTCGGGCGGCGGGGCGGCGAACCGGCATTTTCTGGAGATGCCGGGGAAGAACGGGAAGATCGGCAAACTCTCCGCTTACGACGTGAAAACGCTGAAGGAGCTCTGGACCATTGAGCAGCGGGCGCCGTTTCTGACCGGGGTGCTTTCGACGGCCGGAGGCGTGGCCTTCGTGGGGGATCTGGACCGGTATTTCAAAGCCGTGGATGTGAAGACCGGGAAGCAGCTTTGGCAGACGCGGCTCGGCACGTCCGTGCAGGGGCATCCGGTGAGCTTCGCGATCGGGGGCAAACAGTATATTGCGGTGACGACGGGGCTGGGCGGAGGGAGTCCGCGTGATGTACCGCATGTGATTGCTCCGGAGATTCATCATCCGAACAGCGGCAACGCGCTGTATGTGTTCGAACTGGCCGAAAACTGAGACCGGGCAGTTGAAAATGCGAACCCAATTTGGCGAAAATCGGCGGCGGCCGCCACAGTCGCCGCCGAATTCGCTTTCTTCAGGCTTGATGCTCCGCGCGCGGAGCATGTCGGGGACAAGCCTGAGAATCGCCCCGGCCGCATGAGATGGCAGCGCCTACCCCCACATCTTTCGGGCCTGAACCGGAGCAGGGCCTCGAGGAATTGCCCCGGTATGGCGACACCGGCCACAGATGGGGGCGGCCGGCGTCTTATGAGGCGAGGGTAGCGGATGGCCTGGCCGGGCTGCCCGCGGCGGGTGGTGTAAGTGCCTGAGCAGGTTGAGGAAATAATTTTCGGGCGGCGGGGATCGGCGTTTACGATGGTTTTATGTTCCGCAAAATCGCGCTGATTCTCCTGCTGACCACGCTTCTGCTTGCGACGGAGCGCCGTTATCCCTGTTCGAACTGCGCCGTTTGGAACACGCCGCAGAAGGGGTTCCGGATTTTCGGCAATACCTGGTATGTTGGCACGCACGGGCTGAGCGCGGTGCTGGTGACGTCCGACGCCGGCCATGTCCTGATTGACGCCGCGCTGCCGGAATCGGCGCCGCTGATCGAGGCGAATATCCGGGCGCTGGGATTTCGGGTGGAGGACGTGAAACTGATCGTGAACTCCCATGCGCATTTCGATCATGCGGGCGCCATCGCCGAACTGCAGCAACGGAGCGGGGCGCGGGTGGCGGCAAGTCCGTGGACGGCGGCGGTGATGAAGGCGGGCGCGGTACCCAGAGACGACCCGCAGTTCGGCATCATCGATCCGATTCCGGCGGTGGCGCGCGTGAAGATTCTGAAAGACGGCCAGACCCTGAGCGTGGGGCCGATTCAGATGACCGCGCGTTTCACTCCGGGCCACACGCCGGGCGGGACGACCTGGACGTGGCGCTCCTGCGAGAACGGGCGCTGTCTGAACCTGGTTTATGCGGATAGTCTGAGCGCCGTTTCGAAGGATGGCTACCGCTACACGAAACGCAAAGAGAACCCGCACGGGGAGGATTTCGAGCGGAGTTTTGCGTTTCTGGAGAGCACGCCGTGCGACATCCTGGTGACGCCGCATCCGGAGTCGTCTGGGCTGTGGACGCGGCTCGCGCAGCGCGAAACGCAACCGGACGCGATGGTGGATTCCAACGCCTGCAAGGTTCTTGCACAGAATCTGCGCGGGCAACTGCAGAAGCGTCTGGCTAAGGAACGGGCAGGAACTCCGGGCCGCCGGTGACCGGAATTTTGACGTCGCTCAGGTTCAGCAGACCCGCGTAGGTGGCATAGGTGCTGACGAGCGCGGTCAGGTCCACCAGGTTCTTTTCGCCGAAGAGGCTCAACGCCTTCTGGTAAGTGGCCGGGGTGACCTTGTGGCGGCGCAGCAGTTCGGTGGTGAAGTCGTAGACCGCCGCTTCATCGGGCTTCATCGCGGCGGGACGTTTGCCTTCGCGGAGTTCCGCGAGCAGGGGCGCGGCGACGCCTTCGGTGCGGGCGATGGGGTAGTGCATGAACCATTCGAACGGCGAGGACCATTCGCGCGCGGTGACCAGGATGCCGAGTTCCACGAGCGGTCTGGGCAGGGCGGTTTTGTAGCGGAAGTAGAGATAAAGGTCCATCAGGCCCTGCGACATTTCGGGGCTGCGCAGCATGGCGTTGAACGGTCCGGTGAGGCCGGAACGGGTCTGTTTGATCATGCGTTCGGCGAGGGCGCGCTGTTCGCCGGTGGTGTCTTCGAGTTTGAGTTGCGGCAGCCGGGCCGGTTGGGCGAAAGCGGCGGCGGCAAGAATAACGAGCAGGACAGGCGTTCGCATCGGCAGACGGTAGTGTATCTCAGTTGGCTTATCTGGGCACGACCCGCGCGGGAATGATTTTAACGCCGCCCTTGTGCAGGGCAACGTCGGACCGCAACTGGTGGCGAGCGGCCAGGGTGGACAGGTCGGCGGCATTCAGGGAGGCGGCTCGGTCGGTGCCGAAGTAATACATGACGGACGATTCGCTCGGGTTGTGGGCCAGGCCGAGTAAGTGGCCGATTTCATGCACGGAATCGAAAAACATCTCCTGGGGGGTAAGTTTCATGCGGGGGTTGAAGGCCACCCAGCCCTGGAAATCGGAGCGGTCCGGCAGGTGCGCTTTGGCGCTCATGCAGACGCAGAAGTCGAAAAGCGCGGGGGTGCCATCGACAAGCTGAATGGCGCAATCCTCCGACTGCACTTCATGCCAGTCGAGATCGAGAACGCCGGACCAGAACTGCAGAGCCCGGGCAAACTGCCCGGCTAACTCGGTATTTACGGTGGAGAAGCGCACCGCGAGATCCACGTGCGTGTGAGTTAGTAAGTCGTCGTGGCGAGAACACGGGGTATAGTTACCGGACCAGTTCGAGGCGGTTATGCGGGAGGATGGCTCCGCGCGCCCGGAAACGATTGCTGAAGCAAAGACACTGAGAATAAGTACAGTCTTCACGGTTCTCACCAGCAGAGTGTAACAAAAAATACTATAAGTGGTCAAAGACTGTAAAGTATGTTGGTGTTACGTTCCGGCGGGTGCGTCAGATTTCGTTCTGGCCGGATTGCCGATCCGGTGCCGCGATCAGGCCTGGTCGGCCTGATCGTTTTCCGGCTGTTCGACAAAAGCCTGCAGGCGAAGCAGGGCGGCATCCCACTGTTTCGAGATGACATCGAGATAGCGGCGGGCGTCTTCGAGGCGGCGTTGTTCGAGTTCCCAGAGGCTTTCACGGCCGTGGCGGGTGCTGCGAACCAGCCCGGTCAGTTCCATCACGTGAAGGTGCTTCGTCACCGCCTGGCGCGTGACGCCGGAACCGGCCGTGAGGCGGGTGATGGAGGCCGGCCCAGAGGCGCAGAGGCGCGCGACGAGCTGCAGTCGCGTGGTGTCGCCGAGCGCCGCGAAGAGGGCGGCCGAGTTCTGGTCGGCCGCAGTCATACCTGTTGCAGGTACTTGTCGATCAGTTTCACCACCATGGTCCAGCCGCCGTCGTTCGCGGCGAAGGCTTTGGCGCGGCGTTCGAGCGGGATCTGGTCGAAGCCGGATTCCGTCACGCTGAGCCGCACGCCTTCTTCTGCAGGTTCCAGCGTGAAGACAATCAGGGTCATGGGCTCGGCCGAGTAGTCCACGTCTTTGTCCAGCGCGAACGGGTGCCAGCGGAAAGAAAACAGGCGTTCGGGCTCGATGCGGTCGATGACGAACCCGAAGGGCGTGCCTTCATAGCGTTGCTGGCGGCCAGCGACGTCGGGATCCACGGTGGTCGGAGTCATGACGCCGCGGACCGGCTGGCCGGCTTCGAAGGGTCCTTCGAACTTCATGCCGAACCAGGCGCCGAACTGCGCGGAGTCGGCCAGGGCGCGCCAGACGCGGGTTTGGGGAGCGCGCAACAGGATGTTCTTTTCAATGCGATCTGTATTCATGCAACCTCTCAGTTGCATATTAACAAGTCGCAGCGGAATGCGCAACCATTTGATTGCATGTGTGGGCGGTGCGGGTCGGGTCTATGCTGAAATTTACACAAATGACCGAAATCTTGCGGCCCGCAGGCAGTTTCGACGAGTGGGACCGGCGGGAGGGCACGCCGGGGCCGATGGGCGTGACCTGGGTGGAATCGCTGTCCGCCTGGAACTTCGCGCTGTACTCGCGGCGCGCGACGGGAGTGACGCTGCTTCTCTATGGTCCGGACGATCCGGTGCGGCCGATTCTGGAACAAAGGCTGAATCCGCGGCTGAACAAGTCCGGACGCATCTGGCATTGCTGGATCCCGGCGGCCGGGGCGGTGGCGCAGGCGAGGCATTACGCGTACCGGGTGGAGGGCCGGCACGATCCGGGGGCCGGCTATTACTTCGACGCGGAAAAGATTCTCCTGGATCCGTTCGCGCCGGCGGTGTTTTTTCCTCCCGCGTACAGCCGGCTGGCGGCGGGTGATCCGGGTCCGAACGACGGCCGGGCGCCGCTGGGCGTGCTGCCCCGAACGACGGCCCCGCGCAGTCTGACGGTGGAGCGGCCGCCGCGGCCGAGTCACGATCTGGTGGTCTACGAACTCCATGTGAAGGGGTTCACGGCGCGGACGAATTCCGGAGTGCGCGCGGAAAACCGGGGCACGTTTGCCGGGCTGACGGAGAAGATTCCTTATCTGAAAAAGCTGGGCGTCACGGCGGTGGAACTGATGCCGGTGCAGCAGTGCGATCCGCTGGAGGGCAGCTTCTGGGGCTACATGACGCTGAACTTCTTTTCGCCGCACCAGGGCTACGCGGCGAGTCCGACGAGCGAGGGCGCGGCCGAAGAGTTCCGCGACATGGTGGATGCGTTCCACGCCAGTAACATCGAGGTCTGGCTGGACGTGGTTTACAACCACACGAGCGAGGCCGGGCCGGACGGGCCTGTGTACAGCTATCGCGGCATCGATAACCAGTCGTACTATCTGCTGACCGGGGACCGGAGCCGCTACCGGAACGACACGGGCTGCGGGAACACGCTGCGCTGCGATCATCCGGTGGTGCGGAGTCTGATCCTCGAAAGCCTGCTGTTCTGGATCAACCACATGGGCGTGGATGGTTTCCGGTTCGACCTGGCGTCGGTATTCACGCGGCGTTCGGATGGCGGCACGGATCTGGAGCATCCCTCGCTGATTGCGGACATCAGCTTTCTGGCGGCGCGGCACGGGGTGCGCATGGTGGCCGAGGCGTGGGATATCGAGAGTTACCTGCTGGGGCGGGCGTTTCCGGGCATCAACTGGCGGCAGTGGAACGGGAAATACCGGGACGATCTGCGGGATTTCGTGCGGGGCGTGTCGGGCCGGGTGGGGGCGCTGATGCAGCGGCTTTACGGCAGCGATGACCTGTTTCCGGACGATCCGGAGAACTCGTACAGGCCGTTCCAGAGCGTCAACTTCATTACCGCGCACGACGGTTTTTGTCTGTACGATCTGGTCGCCTACGACCACAAACACAACCAGGCGAACGGGCACCACAATACGGACGGGACCGACGATAACCGGAGCTGGAACTGCGGCTGGGAAGGCGACGTGAACGTGCCCGAAGTGGTGATGGAACTGCGGCGGCGGCAGGCGTGCAATTTCATGTGTCTGCTGATGCTGACGAACGGCACGCCCATGTTTTCGGCGGGCGACGAGTTTCTGGCGACGCGGCAGGGCAATAACAATCCGTACAACCAGGATAATGAACTGAACTATCTGGACTGGGATCTGCTGGAGAGCAACAAAGACGTGTTCCGGTTCGTGCAGGGGATGATCGCGTTCCGCAAGGCGCACCCCTCCATCGCGCGAAGCCAGTACTGGAGGGACGACGTGAGCTGGTATGGCACGCGCGGCCCTTCGCCCGATTTCTCACCGGGTGGTCAGACGCTGGCTTATTGTCTGCGCGGCGCCAGTCTGGGGGACGACGATATTTACGTGATGGTGAATTCCGGGGCGCATGAGGCGTATTTCGTGATTCAGGAAGGCGCGGCGCGGGAGTGGCTGCTGGTGGCGGATACGGCCCTGCCGAGTCCGGGCGATTACGTGGAGCCGGGGCAGCGCGTGCGTCTCGACAGTTGTGAGTATCGGGTGGGCGGCCGGAGCGTGGTGGTGCTGTGCCGCCCGATCCGGCCAGGCCGCCTTATGCCGGCGGAGGCGAAGTTGAAGCCGGGTTCAAAACATCCCTGATGCCGGCCGCCAGTTGCTTCGCCGAGTAGGGCTTCTGGATAAAGCCCGCGAGACCTTTGCCGGTGAAGTGGCGCACCGCGGCCTGCATGCTGAAGCCGCTGGTCAGCAGGACCGGGATATCGGGACGGATGCCGCGGAGACGCCGGAACACCTCTTCGCCGCTCATGCCGGGCATGGTGAGGTCCAGAAGCACGAGCCGGAAGGTTTCCGGCGTGTTTTCGAAGAGGCGAATCGCTTCTTCGCCGCCGCGGGCCAGGCTGGCGGAGTAGCCGTAATGCGTCAGGGCGTTCTGCGCGAAGCGGCCGATCATCTCTTCGTCGTCCACCACGAGCAGATGGCCGCGGCCCTTCAGAGGGTCGGACTCCGCGCGCGCCGCCACCGAGGCTTCGATATCTTCGGGCAGCACGGGCAGCAGCATTTTAAAGGTGCTTCCCTCCCCCAAGGTGCTGTAGACCTTCAGCGCCCCGCCGTGGCTGCGGACGATGCCGAGCACGGCGGCCAGACCAAGGCCGCGGCCGGTAAATTTGGTGGTGAAGAAGGGCTCGAAGATCCGCGCCTGGACGGCCTCCGTCATGCCGCAACCGTTGTCGTGCACTTCCACGGAGAGGTATTTGCCGGGGCGCAGGTCGCAGCCCGCGAACACGGTGCTCAGGAAGATATCGTCGGCATCCTGCAGCCAGTCGCGGACGATCACGGAACCGTTTTTTTCGCCGATGGCTTCCGCGCCGTTGATCACCAGGTTCATAACGACCTGTTGTAACTGGCCGACGTCGCCCTGGACCAGCGGCAGGCTCCGGTCGAGTTCCAGCAGAACCCGGACGGTGCGCGGGATGGAAGCTTCGATCAGGTGGCAGGTTTCGGTGATGAGGTCGGAGAGATTGATTTTCTCGATGACATAGCTCCCTTTGCCCGCGTAGGCGAGCAACTGCCGGGTGAGCGTGGCGGCGCGTTCGGCGGCCTTGATGACATCTTCGAGATAGACGCGGACGGGGCTGATGCGGGGCCCATGATCAAGGGCGAGGGAGGCGTTGCCCAGGATGCCGGTAAGCAGATTGTTGAAGTCGTGCGCGATGCCGCCGGCCAGCACCCCGAGGCTTTCCAGTTTCTGGACCTGCTGCATGCGGGATTCGAACTCGCGCTGCCCGGTGATGTCGCGCGCCACATGGGAAGCGCCCTCCACCACGCCCTGCGAATTCCGGATGGGCGAGACGCTCAGGGAAACCGTCACCAGGCTGCCGGATTTCGTGACGCGGACGGTTTCGTAGTGGTCCACCCGTTCGCCGTTGCGGATCCGGCGCAGAATGTCGCGCTCTTCATCGGGACGGTCCGGCGGGAGCAGGACGTTCATCGATTTGCCGACGATTTCCGCGGCGGTGTAGCCGTAGAGCTTCTGGGCGCCGCCGTTCCAGCTTTCCACGATGCCGTCGAGCGACTTGCCGACGATGGCGTCCTGCGAGGATTCGACGATGGCGGCCAGTTGCGCCGTCAGCCGGCTCAGATGAGCGCGTTCCGTGATGTCGCGCGCCACGTGCGAAGCACCGACGATAGCGCCGGTCTCGTCCCGGATGGGTGAGATGGTGAGCGATACGTTCAACAGGCGGCCCGATTTGGTGAGGCGGGTGGTTTCGAAAGGTTCGTAGCGCAGGCCCAGCCCGATCTGTTGGAGGATGCTGGCTTCCTCGTCCTGGCGGTCGGGGGGCAGCAGGATGTTGATGGGCCTGCCGAGCATTTCTTGACGGCTGTAGCCGTAGAGGGTTTCGGCGCCGTGGTTCCAACTGGTGACCAGGCCGGCGAGGTTCTTGCCGACGATGGCGTCCTCAGAGGACTCAACGATGGCGGCGAGAAGAAGGGGGTCGGCGAGGGGAGTCCCGGCGGGGGGAAATCCGCTCACAATGTATGTTCCCTATCAACGGCCTGCATAAGTCCATGATGGAACACTGGCCGCCTGAGTAAGACGCGGAAGGGTGCTTGTTCGCACTCTATCTGGGTGTGGCGATTGCCTGCCGGACGAATTTCGCCTGATCGCTGGTGGGGCCGAGGGTATTTTCGTAAATGGCGAGGGCGCGGCGCAGCAGGGGCGCGGCATCGGTTGCCTGCCCGGCTTCTTTGAGGAGCATGCCGAGGTTTGCGACGTCGGCGGCGGTTTCGGGACGGTCCGGACCGTAGAGCGCTTCATCGGCGGCGATGGCGCGGCGGTAGAGTTGCGCGGCGGCGGGGATATCGCGCTTGTTCCAGAGGACGTCCGCGAGGTTCGTGCAGGTCATGGCGAGTTCGGAACTTTCGGGGCCGAAGCGTGCTTCCGAGAGGCGAAGGGCCTCGCGTTCCAGGCGCTCCGCTTCGTCCATCTGACGGGAGCCTTCGAGCAGATTGCCGAGCGAGTTGAGGATGCCGACGGTGAGATGCGCGTCGGGTTTAGTCAGGTTTTGCTGGATGGCGAGAGCGCGGCGGAGCAGGGGCTCGGCGTCCTGGTCGGCGCCGCGTTCGCGGAGGGTGAGAGCCAGTTCGTGCAGCAGGGCGGCGACGCGGCGATCGTCTTTGCCGGAGGCCTGTTCTTCGGCCTGCACGGCGTTGCGGTAGTGCTGGTCGGCATGGGCGGGGTCGAGCCGGGCGAGCGCGGCGAAGGAGCGGGCTGCGACTTTGGGGTCATGGCCGCGGGTGGCGCTCTGGTAGAGCGCGGCGGCTTCGGCTGGCCGTTTCAGGGCTTCGAGGACGGAGGCGAGACTTTCGCGATCGGCGTCGAGGCGGGCGTCCTGGTTGGTGACATCGAGCCGCAGGGCTTTGCGCAGAGGCGCCTCGGCGGCAGCGGGACTGCCGGTTTCGAGGAGGAAGAGGCCGAGGTCGGAGGCGGCGCGGGCGACACGCGGGTCCGCGGGACCGGCTTCTTTTTCGCGCAGTGCCAGGGCATTTTCGTAGACGGGCGTGAGCGTGGAGGGGTCGGATGGGGCGCGGCTGAGCGGGGATGCGGAAGTGGTGAGCGGGGCGGCTTTCAGCGTCTTTACAGCTCTCCGGCTCGGGGTGAGTTTGGCGTCGTTTTCATAGACGCCGATCCAGTGATTCGTGAAGGCCAGGGTGGGGCTGGCGGGGACCTGCGGCATGTGGCAATCGACGCAGGCGCGGTTGGCAATAGCCGTCTTGTGGACCACACTCTTGTGGCAGGCGGCGCAGCGGGCATCGTAAGCCGACGCGGTCCGCTGCAGGGGTTCGTGCGGATTGTGGCAGGTGGTGCAGGAGAGCGCGCCGTTGCTGTTGCGGAAGCAGGCGGCGCGGTGCAGGTATTGCGGCTGGTGGCGGACGTTCCAGGCGTTGTTCCAATCGTTCTCATTGTCGAGTTCGCTGGCCTGGCGATGGCAGGCGCCGCAGAGTTCGTTGAGGCCGGCGGCGCCAAGCCGTTTGGGATTCAGGATGCTGCCCGGGGCGCCTTTCGCGGCGACGTGTTTGGCGTTGACATGTTTCAACCCAGGGCCGTGACAGGCTTCGCAGTGAACGCCGGGTTCGGAAGGCTGCACTTTGTAGCCGGCCAGCAGGTTCACCGGGCCCGTGGAGTGGCAACGGAAGCAGCGGAGAGCGGTGCCGACGGGGTCGAAAGTCCGGTAGGCGGTGTCGGTCGCGGTCTCATGGCCGGGCGTGATCCCCAGGGATTTGGTGGCGGCGTAGTAAGTCAGGCCGTGTTCGACGATGGTCTCGGCGTCTTTCTGGCTGACGTAGGTGGTGGCTTTCTCGCCGGCGCCGAAGGCCCAATTGCCGGGGCTGCCAGGCGGGGCGGGCGCGAGGGCGCGGGCATGGCCGGACTTCGATTGCGAGGCGAATTTATCGGGATGGCAACTCCGACAGACCAAGCTGCCGGCGTTCTGGGCGTGAAGGGAGAAGACAGTAAGGACGAGCCACGCGAAAGTTCGCACGCTTCTTACAAAATCTGCAGGGTGGCCACAGTAATAACGTCCCCGGCGGTCTTGCCCGTGATGGCGACCTTCTGGCCGTAACTTTCGGCCTCGATCTTCTCCTGATTCGAGATCTGCATGACCTTGCCGTCTTCGGAGACCAGCACGACTTTATCGCCGTCGCGCACACAGGTCAGCACGCACTGGGCGTTCACCCACATGGCTTTGCCCCGCAAGGCACAGCGCTGGTCCACCACGTAGCCGGTGATGGCGCCGGCGGGGATGTTGGCGGCAACGGTTTTCGCATCTTTCACGGGCGCGCTGCCCGGACCGGGAGCTTCGATGATGGCGAGTTCGGTGGTCTTGCAGATTTCGGCGAGACTGTTCAGGGTGGTGCGGATGGTCTGCCAGTCGGACTGAATGGCTTCGGGGAATTTCTGCGCGGCCAGCGCGGCGTTCATGGGCGCGGCGGCGGCTACCGCTTTCTCCAGTTGAGCGTGGAACGCGGGGTTCGTGCGCACGTCATTAGCACGGCTCAGTTCGGTCAGACGGACGATCGCGGCACGAAGATTGTCCGCGCCTGCCTTGGCGTTTTCGGAAAGGCCGGCGGCGTCGACGGGCGGACGCACCAGAGCCATGTTGTAGGCCTGCGGGAAATCGCGGGTCCACTGGTCGAGTTCCTGGACGAGGAACTGCATGTATTCGCGGGCGCGGGTTTCCGAATCCGTTTGGGGCGCGGCGGACGACTGGAAGATCGCCGCGCAGACGGCGAAGCCGATGATTCCCGACTGTCGTAATCGCATGGCGTGATTCCTTCTGACGACGCTCCCTGCTTAGGCGAACAGCTCTTTGAGCACGCGGGCCGGCGTCACGCCCACCAGCGACTCATTCCGGCCTTCATACGGGAAGGTGTTCTTCTGGTAATCGATGCCGAGCAGATGCTGCACGGTGGCGTGGATATCGCTGTGGCCGCACTTCATCTCTTTGAGGGCGGCGTAGCCGAGGTCGTCGGTCTGGCCGTAGTCGAAACCGGGCTTCAGGCCGGCGCCGGCCATCCACATACTGAAGCCGTACGGGTTGTGGTCGCGGCCGGGTTTGGAGTTCTTCGCTTCGATGGTGGGCAGGCGGCCGAACTCACCGGACCAGACGACGAGCGTATCTTTCAGCATGCCGCGCTGTTCCAGGTCGATGAGCAGGGCGGACATGCCCTGATCGATGTATTCGCAGAGGCCGGGAAGCTGGCCCTCGATGTTGTTGTGCGTGTCCCAGTTGCCGCCGCCTCCGCCGTAGATCTGGATGAAGCGGACGTCTTTCTCGGCCAGGCGGCGCGCCATCAGGCAGAGGCGGCCGAACTGTCCGGAAACCTTCTGATCGATGCCGTAGAGCTTCTTCGTGGCCTCGCTTTCCTGATCGAGATCGGCAATGCGCAGCGCTTCCACCTGCATGCGGGCGGCGAGTTCGTAGTTCGAGATACGCGATTCGAGATCCTGATCGAGGACGTACGAGTTGCCCTTCTGGATGCGGTCCAGATCTTCCACCATGCTGAGGAAGCGCTTCTGCTGATCGAGGCTCATGCCGTCGGGTCGCTTGATGTCGTAGATAGGCGTCTTCGAATCGGCGCGCATGCCGGTGCCGTTGAAGATGGGCGGCAGCCAGGCGGAAGAGTGCGCGCGGTCGCCGATGGTCGCGCCCTGGCCGAGCGCGATGTAGCCGGGCATGTTCTGGTTTTCCGTGCCGAGCGCGTAATTGACCCACGATCCGATGGACGGGAAGCCGGTGAAGCCGCGGCCGGTGACGAAGGTGAACTGCGCGGTGGAATGGTCGATGCGATCCGTCGTCATGGAGCGGACGAACGTGACTTTGTCGACTACCTTCTGGAAGTACGGCAGCAGGTCGGAGACCGGGCGGCCGCTCTGGCCGTACTGGCCGAACTTCCAGGGGCTCGCCATGATCTGTTGGGAGCCGTTCAGGGCGCGGCCTTTGATTTCGAACGGCGCGGGCTTGCCGTCGTACTTGAGCAAAGCCGGCTTGGGATCGAACATGTCGATGGTGCTGGGGCCGCCGCCGATGTAGATGAAGATCACGCGCTTGGCTTTGGCCGGGAACATCGGCGCCTTCGGCAGCAGGTCATAACTGCGTTCGCGCGCGCCGGCGGATTCGGCGGCGAAGAGACGATCGCCCTGCAGCATGGAATTGAGCGCCGTGGCGCCGAAGCCGACCGCGGCATCCTGCAAAGCCTGTCTGCGAGTCCAGATTCTTCTCATGAGTAAGTCTCCGTGATCTTCTACTTAGTAACTGTACAGGAAATTGTTGGCCCCGAACATGGCCTGGATGAAGAGGCGCAGACCTTCCTGGGGGTCGGTCTCCGCGGCAATGGATTTCTTCGCGATTTCGAGTTCACGCGCACTGGGCGGCCGGTTATAGGCCTCCTGATAGGCGCGTTGCACGGCCTCGTCGTAATTATTGGCGCTCTCTTCGAGCACTTTCTGCGTGAACGCTTTGGTGGTCCGCATCACTAAAGGATTGTTCATCATGGCCAATGACTGCACCGGCAGCGCGGAGCGGAAGCGCTGCGGCTGGTTGTCGGAGGTCATGTCCGGGCAGTCGAAGACATGCAGGAAAGAGACCCAGCGCGTGCGGGTCTGCGCCAGATAGAGGCTGCGGCGATTGGCGCCGTCGATGGTCTTCTTCTCGTCTTCGAGCCACTGGCCGTCGGGGCCGCGTTTGATCTGGACCTGCGGGCCGTACATTTTCCCGTTCAGCAGACCGCTGATCTGCAGCATGGAATCGCGGATGGTCTCGGCTTCCAGACGCAGCGGGGCTTTGCGCCAGAGCAGTTTGTCGGAGGGGTCGGCGGCCACGTACTCGGGGACTTCGGCGGAGCTCTGCCGGTACGCCTGCGTCATCATGATCTGCTTCGTGAGCCACTTCAGATCCCAGTTGTGTTCCTGGAAGCTGACGGCCAGATAGTCGAGCAGTTCAGGATGGGTGGGCTTGGCTCCCTGGGTGCCGAAATCGTCCACGGAGCGAACGATGCCTTCACCGAAATGCCACTGCCAGACGCGGTTGACGAAGACGCGGGAGACAAGCGGATTCTCGCGGGAGACCATCCAGTTGGCGAGGATCAGGCGGCGGTTGGTGCCGTTCCATTCGGGATGCTCTTTGGGGTCGGGAAAGCGCAGCGGATTCGCGGGATTATCCAGCACCACCGGGACGCCGGGCTGCACTTCGGCGCCGGGCGCGAGATAGTTGCCGCGCTGCAACACATACGTGGAAGAAGGGGTTTTCGAAACGTCCCAAGCGGCTTCGATGTAATTCGGCGGGATTTTCGTTTTATTCTTCCGGCTGGCGCGCTTGACCTGCAGTTCGTCTTTCCACGCCGCGAGTTCGGGGAAGCGCTTTTCGAGTTCCTGATCCGTGATGGTGTCTTTGGCGGCGTTGCGGTCCACTTCCAGATCGGGATCGGCCTCGATGTCCTTGCGGATCTGGGCGCGTTTCGCGGCGTCGGAAAGATCGCGGCCGGCTTTCAGTTCGGCGCGGTACCGCTGGTAGGTGGCTTCGAGAAGATCGTCCAGGCGGCGGAGGGCTTTGGCGTCCGAACTGGTGACGTCTTTGATCCATGCGGCGCGGGAGGTTTCGTCCATATCGAGCACCATGCGGCTCGGCCAGGGTCCGAAATTCAGATCACCGGCCAGCCAGTTTTCGGGATCGAAAACGGACTGGTAGATGGACATCAGCTTGTAATAGTCACGCTGCAGGAGCGGGTCGAATTTGTGGTCATGGCAGCGGGAGCACTGGACGGTGAGACCCAGAGTAGCCGTGAGGCTGGTTTCCATCGCCTTCTGCTGCGCGTCGAAATATTTATCGACTTCGTAGATGGTCTGGTTATCCGTAATATCCGCGGTGGTGCGCAGGAAACCGGTCGCGGTAAGAGGCTCGATCTCATCCGGAGCCGGCCGCGATCCCGGTTTGTAATTGACCAGTTGATCGCCCGCCATCTGCTCGACTAAGAAGCGATCAATCGGCTTGTTCCGGTTCATCGCGTTGATGACGTAGTCGCGATACTTCCAGGAGACTTCACGATCGCTGTCACCGGCATCGCCGCGGGAATCGGAATAGCCGGCGACGTCGAGCCAGTGGCGGCCCCAATGTTCACCATAATGGGGGGAAGCGAGCAGGCCGTCGATGACTTTTTCCCAGGCGTTGGGCGACTTGTCTTCCAGGAAAGCTTTCACGGCGAGCGGACTTGGCGGCAGGCCGGTGAGATCGAGGTAAGCGCGGCGGATCAGCGTGGTGCGATCGGCCTCGGACTGCATTTTCCAGCCACGAGCGGAAAGTTTCGCGGAGATAAAGGAATCGATAGCTGCCGAGGTGGAAGTAATGGTAGCGGGAACGGGCGGCTTGACGGGAGTTTTGAAAGACCACCAGTCGCGATCCTTTTGCGTGATGCGGGCGGCGTCTTTCTTCGCCAGGTCCGCTTCACTTTCGGGCGCCTGAGTCGGGAAGCGGCCCTGTTCGATATACGCGCGGATGGTCTGTTTTTCCGCCTCGGTGAGTTTGCCGCCCTGCGGCATCTGACCACCTTCGATGAGCTTCCAGAGCAGGCTGCGTTCGGGTTTGCCCGGCGCGATGACCGGCCCGCTGGAACTGCCGTTCATCATGCCGGCGAAAGACGAGAGATCGAGACCGGCCATCTTCTGTTGCGTGCCATGGCAGGAGGCGCAATTCTTTTCGAGAATGGGAAGAATCTCACTCTTGAACAGTGGAGCGCGCTGGGCGAACACGGGAACCACTCCCGAGACAGCTAACAGCGATACGGACCAAAACAGATTTGCACGGTGCATCATCACTCTCCCGCGTTGACTCTCCCGCTGTCGCGGACCGAAAACACTGCCATTCTACTCCAATCCGAAGGTCATTAACACGTCCCCCACGGCCAGCGATACATACTGCTTGCCGTTCGCGAGGAAACTGATGGGCGACGCATACACACGTTCGTTCGCCGAAAAATGCCAGAGACGCTCGCCGGTGCGGGCATCGAGAGCGAAGATCATCCCTTCGGTGGTGCCGCCGAAAACCAGGTTTCCGGCCGTGGACATGACGCCGCCCCACGGCGGAGAAATCACTTTGTGTTCCCACTTCGTCTCGCCGGAGAGCGGATCGATGGCCACCACTTTCCCCCAGCTTTCTTCGGGCGCGAAGCGGGCGGGACGCGGATTGGCCCGGTTTGGATTCGGACCCGCGGGCAGATTGCCGCCGGCGCCGAAGATGCCTGTATTGGCAGGCGCGGGCTGCAGGGTGGCGCCGGGACGCGACGCGGTGTTCAGTTCGGACACCTCGCCGTCGTTGAGATGGCGCACCGAGTTCTTGGTAAACACGCGTCGCTCATCGCGGGCGAACACATAGAGCAGGCGCGTGAGGGGACTGTAGCTGTGCGACATCCAGTTCGCGCCGCCATCCACGCCTGGGAAGACCGTATCGATGCCTTCCACGGTGGGCTCATTGCCGGCGATCACCTGCGGCTTCCCGTTGTCGTCGAAACCTTTCGCCCACGTCTGCCGGACGAAGCTCTTCGCGAGGATGAACTTGCCCGTGTCGCGATCGAGCAGGTAGTAGAAACCGTTGCGCGCCGGCCAGGCCATCAGATTGCGCTTCTGGCCGCGGACTTCGCCCGAGAGAAGCACGGGAATCTGCGTGGCGTCCCAATCGTGCGTGTCCTGCGGCGTGAACTGAAAAAACCATTTCAGCTTGCCGGTATCGAGGTCGAGCGCGAGCACGGAACAGGAGTAGAGGTTGTCGCCTTTGCGGGCATCGGCATTGTAATCCGGCCAGGGGTTGCTGGTGCCCCAGAAGACGGTGTTGGTTTCGGGGTCGTAGGAGCCGTTGTTCCAGGTGGCGACGCCGCCGGTCTTCCAGGAGTCGCCGGCCCAGGTGCCGAAGTTCGCTTCGCCGGGCTGCGGCACGGTGTGGAAGCGCCAGACGCGCTTGCCGGTCACGGCATCGTAGGCGTCGAGGAAGCCGGAACCGGGATGCTCGCCACCGGCCATGCCGACGATGATTTTGTCTTTCACCGCAAGCGGCGCGCCGGTTGCGGCATAACCGCCGTCAAGGGTGTAATCGTAAATCGCGGTCTTCCAGAGTTCGCGGCCGGACTTCGCGTCGAGCGCGATGAGGTGCATGTCCAGCGTGTTCATGTAGAGGCGATTGCCCAGAATCGCGAGACCGCGGTTGACCTTGCCGCAGCAGTTGTAGGTGCTGACGGGGTTCCTGTAGTTGTACGCCCAAAGGACGCGGCCCGTGGCGGCATCCAGAGCGAAGACGTCATTCTCGGGACGCGTGAGGTACATGACGCCATCCACCACCAGCGGCGTGGTTTCGAACTTCTCCGGCGAACGGCCCTGAAAGAGCCACTGGGCTTTCAGTTTTTTCACGTTGCCGGTGTTGATCTGATCGAGGCGGCTGTAACGCCAGCTGTTGTAGCCGCCGGAGTACATCAGCCAGTTGCCGGGTTCCTGATCGGCGTGCAGCAGGCGTTCATAGGTGACGGGCAGTCTCTGCGCGACGACGACGCCGGCGGCCGCAAGAGCGAAGATACAAAACACACGTCGTCTCACAGAGTCTCCCGCAACGAACTCAGATAAGCCACCAGATTCTCCAGTTCCTGTGCATTCAGCACGTCGCCATAAGCGGGCATAAGGGAAGGTTTATCACGCCGGATTTCTTTCAGTTCTTCTTTGAAGAACGATCGCAGATTGTTTTGGGAGTCGCGCAGCTGAATGGAGAGGTCGTCTTCGTTGAGGCGGATGCCGCGGACCGGCGGGCCGGTTTTGGGCATCACCTGAATGGCGCGGTAGAGCACGGGCACATCCGCCTCCGGGGTGACGAGCGATTCGCGCAGATAAGCCAGGTTGCGCCGGCGGCCCACGCCCGCGAGGTTCGGCCCCAGGATGCCACCCTCCGCACCGATGGAGTGGCAGGCGGCGCACTTGCCTTTGCCGTCATACACGGCCTTGCCCGCGACACGATCGCCCGGCGCGGACTCCACCACACCGCCGGCACCGATGCTCTTCACGAAAGAGACCATTTTCCAGACTTCGTCATTGGTGGCGCGGACGGTCGGCATTTCGGTGCCGGGAATGCCGTTGCGGATGGTCGCGTAGAGTTCCGCGTCCGAACCACCGTGGCGGTAAACGCCCGTGGTGAGGTCCACGCCGCGACCGCCTTCTCCGCGCGCTCCGTGACAGTAGGCGCAATGAGTCTGGAACAGCGACCGGCCCTGTTCGCGGCTTTCCGGCGTATCGAACGAGCTCGGGCCGGGCGGCTGGGTCAGCAACACGGGCGTAAAAAAGGCGGCACAGGCCGCGAGGGAAAGGGATCGACGCACCGAACGTGGACGGATTCTGTTGCTATTTCCGAACGCCATTTATTCGACACCCGGGAGGATCTTGCCGAATTTCGGCACCAGCACTTTATTGGAGAATTCGTCGTGTTTCTTCAGGTCTTCCATGGCTTCTTTGAGATTCATCCGTTTGACGATGGCCACCAGCTGTGCCTGCCCTTCCCTGCCCCACTGCTCCCGTTCGGCGCCTGTTTTCGGAAGGGCCGGAGGTTTGCCGCTGCCGTGCGCCATCACGTCCGGAACCCAGGA
Organism: uncultured Acidobacteriia bacterium; assembly: GCA_903851195.1. Classification (GTDB taxonomy): domain Bacteria; phylum Acidobacteriota; class Terriglobia; order Bryobacterales; family Bryobacteraceae; genus BOG-234. Next base: position 91,007 of record CAINNJ010000006.1, on the reverse strand, counting down.
GCCGAGCGCCAGACTGCCCGTGAAGCCCAGCTTGCCCAGGCCTTCAAGGCCGGTATTCCGCGGGATATCGGCGGCCGCGTTCGATTCCGCTTCGCCGTAATCGCCCTGCAGCGGGATATCGATAATCCGCCCGGCCATATAATGCGTGCCGTACAGCAGTTTGGCGCGGGCCTCGGGCGAGAGGTTCAGGCGCGGCAGGAACGTGTCCATGTCGATGTAGAGCAGCGGCACGTGCTTCTCATCGAAGAATTCGCGGACCATGGTGCCGACGGTGAGCGGCGCGGGGCCCTGCCCCATGGAGATGTAGACCTGGCGGCGGAAGCCCTGGCGCAGCAGCGAATCGGCGAGAGAACGCAGGAAAGCGATGCCCTGGGTGGGCGTGATGTTCACGGTGGCCTGGGCAATCATGGTGGTGCCCGGATAGGACCAGATGAGGCCCGGCATGTAGAGGGCGTCCAGTTCTTCCGCCATGGCGATGGAGACACCGAGGGGCGAGACGTAGTCGCGGTCGCTCGGCATGATGCCGTTGGTTTCCACCGCGCCCACGGGGATGAAGATAATGTCGCTGCGTTTCAGATAGTCCGCCACCTGCACCTGACTGAGGCGGGTGAGGTCGCGGGTGTGCAGTTTGCGCACCTGTGCGGAAAGCGGCGCCAGGGTGAACAGCGCGGTGGTCAGCAGGATCGGCGCGGTTGTGATTCGCATGGGAATTTTCTTGTCAGAACGCCAACTTGAGCCCTAACTGGAGCACGCGCGAATCGTTCGCGGCGGACGTGATGATCCCGAAGGTGGAGGTTCCGAACGTGTTGCCGGGATTGTTGAAGTGCGGCGTGTTCGTTGTGTTGAAACTTTCGGCGCGCAGTTCCAGCGTGGTCTTCTCCCGGATGGCGATCTTGCGGAACAGGGAAGCGTCGAAGTTCACCAGATCCGGTCCGGTAAGAATATTGCGGCCCACGTTGCCGAAGGTCTTGTCGGCGGGCGCGGAGAACTGGCTGACGTCGAACCACGGCGTGCCGGATTTAAAGACGCCATAGATGGTCACCGGGCCGCTCACGTTGGGCCGGTTGTTGATGAACGGCGCGTTGAGGCCGGCGCTGCTGTACTGGAGATCGAGCGGTCCGCCGGTCTGCGCCGTAATTACGCCGTTCACTTGCCAGCCGCCGAGCAGCCAGCCAGCCACGCCCGTGTTCAGCCAGCGGCCACCTTTTCCGATGGGCAACTCATACAGCACACTTTCGACGAAGACCTGGGTGTGATCGAAATCCGAGCGAGCCCGGTTCAGGCTGAAGTTGTACTGGTTGTAGGGCGTGCAGGTGCGGTCCGAACAGTAATCCATCGACTTGCTGTACGTGTAAGAAGTGGTGAGCTGCAGGCCGTGAGAGTAGCGGTGGTTGAGCTTGAGTTGCAGGCTGTTGTAGCGCGTGCTCACGCCAATGATGGTGGTGGTGCCCGCCTTGCGGCCGAACGCCTGATTGAGGGGCTGGCCCGCCGCGCCCGCGCCGATCACCAGGCCGCGATTGAGTTGCAGCGTCACCGGGTCGTCCACGCCGTGGTTGCCCACATAGGCGGCTTCCACGGTGAAACCATACGTCAGTTCCCGCTGCAGGGCGAAGTTCCAGCTCTGGATATGGCCATGCACCAGATCCTTCGGCATCACCGCGTAAGTCAGAGTAACGGGCGCGTTGTTGATGATGCCGTTGTTCGGAATCGGCAGCAGGATGGGCGCCGGGAAACCGACTGCCATGGATCCCGCCGGCTGGTAAGCGTTCGGGGCGTCGAGTTCGCTCACCTGATTCGACGGGAAATTGTATTGCGAACTGTCCCGGAACAGGTAGCTGATGCCGAAGCCCGCGCGGACCACCGTCTTGTCGTTCAGACGATAAGAGGCCCCGATGCGGGGCGCGAAGTGGGCCGCGCCGTCGATGCCCAGATTCTGCGGGATGGAGCCGTAGCCACCTACGTTCAACGTGTTATTCGAGGGATCGTAATTCACGAACTGGCCTTTATAATGCGACGTCGCGGCGGGCCAGTTCTCATAGCGCAGCCCGAGATCGAGAGTCAGTTTCCGGCTCACCTGCCATTTATCCTGACCGAAGAAGAAAAAGTAACTCTGGCGGACGGTGGGAAATTCGACGTACAGATCGCGGCCCACCAGATTCGGCTGGTCGAGAAGAAAACTGGCGAAGGCGTTGGCGGAGCCGTTGGACTGGCCCGGCGTGGAGGTCTGTCCGGCAGTGAAGTTAAAGCGGCCGCGCGGATCGAAGGTCTGCGTCTGTAATAAATCGTTGCGGACGCGATTGATGTCCGTGCCCCATTTGAACGTGTGATTGCCGCGGATCTTCGTCCACGTATTCGCGATTTCGAAATTCGTCTGCGAGCGGCGCCAGGGCTCGCTCGGCGAGTAACCGACCAGGGGGCCATCGAAGCCGGTAATGTAAACGGAACTCAGGCCGCTCGACCAGGCATCAATGTTGGCGTTGCCGATGCCGATGTCTTTCGCGGTGGTCTTCAGATAATCGGTCTGGCTGACGTCGTTGCGGACGCGGGAGATGCCGAAGCGCAGTTCGGTGATCAGGCTGGAGTTGAAGATGTGCGTGTAGCTGAGGCCGGGCGCCTGGCTTCGTGAGGTGCCGATTCCGGCGAAGCCGCCGTTGCCCGGTCCGCCGGCGATGCCGAAGACGGGCGGCACGCTGATTTCGGGGCGCTGGTAGCTGTAGCGGAAATTCATGGAATCGTTGGAGCTGAACTGCTGGTCGATCTTGACGTCAAAATTGGCGGTGTTCTTGGCCTGCGGCACGGCATACGGATAGTTGCCGGAAAGCGCGGATGTGGCGGGGGCGGGCAGGTAGGAAAGGATCTTCGTGGCGATGGGGCTGATCCGGCTGGAGGGGATGATGTTACCCGCGAAGGCCGTGCGGCCCGTGCCGTCCGCGGCGCCCGTGGCGGGGTCATAGATACGCGTGCTGCCCGCCGAAAGATCGCCCGTCCGAAAAGCTGTTGGCGGAATGGTCAGTGTGCCGATGGCCGCCGATTCGCGGTCGCGCAGGCCCTGGTAATCGGCGAAGAAGAACGTCTTGTCCCGGCGGATCCGGCCGCCGAACGTGGCGCCAAACAGGTTGTAAACGAGTGGCGGCGTCTTGACCGCGAAATAGTTCTTGGCGGCGAATGCAGCGACTTTATTGAACTCATAGGCGCTGCCATGCCAGTCATTGGTGCCGGAGCGCAGGATGACGTTGGTGACGGCGCCGGTAACGCGGCCGAATTCTGCGTCGTAGTTGCTCGTCGTCACATCGACGGTCTGGATCGCTTCCACGGAAGGCACCACGACTGTCAGATTGCCGTTGTCCCAGTCATTATTGATGCCTTCGATCATGAAACTGCTGGCCTGGCGGAACTGACCGTTCACGTAAGTCGACAGGCTGTCCTGCGAGTTATAGAAAGAAGAATGCGGCCGGAAGGGTCGGGACGCGCCGGGGACGAGTCCGATGAGTCCCTGGTAATTCCGGTTGAAGGTCAGCGGGAGGTTTTCGAGAGTCTGGGTTTCGATTTTGACGCCGAGATCGGCGCGGTCTGTCTGCAGAATCGCGGCGGAAGCGGAGACGCTGACGGTTTCGCTGACGGAGCCAACCTGCAGGGTGAAGTCCACGCGGACGGTGCTGTTGGCGTCGAGCCGGACGTCCTTGCGGCTTTCGCGCTTGAAGCCGGCGTGTTCGCAATCCACGGTGTAAGTGCCGGGATCCAGAAGAGGAAAGGAGTAATTGCCCGCTTCATTGGTTTTCGCGTCGTGCACGATGTTGGTATTGATCTCCGTCACTTTGACGGCGGTATCGGGCGCGGGCGCGCCGGATCCATCCAGCACGGTTCCCAGAAGCGTGCCTTTATCGGCCTGGGCGTAAGCGGCAAGCGGCAACAAAAGAGCCATGACGAGAGCGCCGGAAAGGCGAGACAGCATGAGTGATCTCCTCAAAGTCGGGACTGGGAAACAATATATGCGAAACGTGCGGCGGTCGCAAGGCTCTGCGCGATTCCGCCGATACTTCGTAAACGACGCCGCGAGATATGATGATCAGCGATATGAGTAAACGCACTGTCGCCGTCTTCGCCGCCGCGTTCGCAGCCAGCCTTCTGCCTTCGCAGACCGCATCCGCGCAGCAGGCGAAACGGCCCCGCATCATCGGCATCTCGCAGATTGTGGTGAGGGCGCACGACCTGAACGCTTCGCGGCATTTTTACGCGGATTTACTGGGTTTTCAGGAAGCGTTTAGTGTGCTGAAAAATGAGACAGCCGTGGTGAAAAGCGGTCTGCCCGCGGATCAGGTCACGAGCATCTTCTTCAAGGTGAATAACCGGCAGTACATCGTGGTGATGCCGGAGACTTCGGCCGACGAGCCGCGTTTCGTGCGCTACACGGTGGAGACGGACGATGCGGAGGCGATGCGGGTTTATCTGAAATCGCTTGGCTATAGCGTGCCGGCGAAGGTGAGTAAGACACCGATGGGCGATCTCGCGTTCCGGACCGCCGATCCGGACGACAACGCGATTGAAGTGATGCAGTACACGCCCAACAGCATGAGCGTGCAGAACTTCGGCAAGTTCATTTCGCCGGAGCGGCTTTCAAACCGGATTATCCACGCGGGATTTTCGATCTCGAAACCGGAGAGTCTGAAATTCTATCTGGAAGGCTTTGGGGTGCGGGAGTTCTGGCGGGCGGATCCGACGATGAAAGCCCCGGGCGCGCCGGCTTCCACCCAGCCCGCGCCGTCGCCGCTGCTGGCCAGTCTGTCGAACCTGAAGCTGGCCGAGAGCGACGACTATATCGAGTTCGGCATCACGCGCACCGCGCCTGGCGCCGCGCCCCGGCGCAATACCGTGGGACATATCGCGCTCATCACGCCGGACATGCCGAAAACGCTGGCCGCGGTGGAATCTAAAGCGGCCTTCAAAGACTACAAACAAGCGCACGAAGCGCACGTGGGGATCAACCACAAATGGCAGGGGAATTACTTCGATCCCGACGGCACGCGCACGGAGTTCATGGAGCACGACACCGCCGACGGACTGCCGTCACCCATGTCGCACGCGCCGCATTTCGCGCAGTGAATAGCTCTTTGACCGAGTGGAGGTCTTTTCGTGATGGGGGCGGGAGCGGGTTGGCACCCCCAAACAGCGCCGGTTGCCAACCGGCGCGCAGATACACTATCTGCCCCACATTCGAAGGGTAGTGGAACTAACGTGACACGGCAAGCGACAGGCCGGCCTGTGTTTTGGATCCGGCTACCGACAGGATCACGGCGGCGTCGCCGGTCGCGGCATCCGGAGGCACGGTCAGATTGAACTGGTAGACGCCGGGCGAGACCAGGTAGCCATCCACTTTGGCGACGGTTCCGCCCACGGTCGCCGTGACCGTCTGCGCGATAGGCGCGGACACGGTGAAGAGCTTGCTGAAATCGATCTTCGGATTGCTCTGGCCGAAGCCGGTCCCATACAAAACGACAATCTCGCCGGGACGCGCCGGCGTGGTCGGGATGCCGGTCAGAAGGCCGGCAGGAGCGCAGTAAGTGCCATCCAGATGCACGGCCGTGGGATAGCGCGGCGTGAAGGTGAACAGACCAGGCGCGAGCGCCACCTTGTTCACCAGAATAATATTGCTCTGGTCGAGCTGACCCTGTTCCTGCAGGGCGACGACGCCGATGGTCGGGTCGTCCGGAATCAGAATATTGATCTGATTCGGGCTGATGTAAGCGATGTAAGTGGGCACGCCGTTGAACCGAACGGAAATATCGTTGAGCTGCAGCGGCAGGTTGCCGTTGACAAAGTCCGTGGGCAGCCAGGGTCTGGTGATGCTGGTGGAACTCCAGAGAAAGTTACTGCCGAATACACTGGCCCAGCCGCCCGCGGTAATGACGGGCTCACCGGTCGCCGCGCTCACGACACCGGTCACGGTAGGAATGACGGCGGCGGACGCACAGAGACCGCCCAGAAACAAAAGAACAATGGATTTCATGTTTGGTTGACCAGACAGAACCGCGACCGCCCTGTCCTGAAGGACCGGACGGCCGCGGTTTCTGTCGAAGAACGACGTCTATCTTCCCGTGGATGCCGCCATTGCCGCCAGCACATTGGCCGGCGTGTAAGGCAGCTGCCGGACACGCACTCCGATGGCGTCGAAGATGGCGTTGCCAATCGCCGCCGCCGAAAGCGTGATGCCGAGTTCCCCGGCGCCCGTCTGACTGACATTCGGGTTATTGATGACCACGGTCTTCATGACCGGCACCGGCATGCCCCACTGAAACACCGGGTACGTGTTCCAGTCGAACGAGGTAATGGAACCCGTCTTCGCGTTCCACTTCACCTGCTCGAACAGCGCGCGGCTCATGCCCTGCAGAATGCCGCCTTCCGTCTGGTTGACCATGCCGTCGGGATTCGAAACCGGTCCGCTTTCCACCGCGGAAGTCAGTCTTTTGACGAAGACCTGGCCGGTGGCGCGGTTCACTTCCACGGTGGCCACCAGCGCGGAATACCCGTTGTTCCCTTCATAGAGCACGCAGGCGATGCCGCGCCCCGTGGGGTTGCCGAAGGGGAGATGCTCGTCTTTGGGTGACGGCCTGGTGTCCCATTGTGCCGCTTTGGCCGCCGCCTGCACCACCGCGATCAGGCGCGGGTCGGTGAGATGACGCAGACGGTAGTCCACGGGATCCATGCCGAGGCCGGCCGCGATCTCATCCAGGAAGCATTCGTTGGCGAAGGTATTCTGCAGACGCGCGGGCGAGCGCAGCGGTCCCGTGAAGAAGGGCGATGCCACCGTATGCGTCAGCACCCGGGCGCTGTTCACCGTGCCCGTGCCGCCGGCGGGTTTCCCCGCCACCACGCCGCTGAGATAGTTGGCGACGGAATTGTTGTTGTTCGAGAAGGCCGTGGGAGGCGTAGCCTTGGCGGGAGTGGGCACCGGCGCGGGCAGACCGGCGAGGTTCCCCGACAGGATGTTGCCGGGCGTGGTGGCGTTCGGGCGATTGCCTTTACTCACCGTCCAGGCTTCATAGGCCCAGGTGGAGATCTGGCCGCCGGCGTCGACACCCGCCTTCAGACTGATGGCATAGGCGGCGCCATAACTTTCGCCCTGCACATGCTCATCCTTGCGGGACCACTGCACGCGCACGGGTTTTCCGACCGCCTGGGAGAGCAGCGCCGCGTCGTAACTCACCGAATCGTTGCCGTTCAGGCCGTAACAGCCGGAGCTTTCCGTGAAGATGACGCGGATATTTTCCTTCGGGATGCCCAACACGACGGCGACGCTGTCGCGCTGCGGATAGACGCCCTGCGTGGCCGACCAGATTTTGGCCAACGCGTTCGGGCCGCTGCCGCCGCGCACGTCGGCCACCGCGCAGGAAGCCGCCATCGCGCCGTGCATCTGATAGGGATGCAGATACTGCGCGCTGAAGGTGCGGGTCGCCTTGGCGAGGTTGGCGTCGGTATCGCCCGATTCGAGCGTCAGGCTGTCGGCCGAAGGAAGGGTCTGCATCCAGGACGCGAGTGTTGCCTGGTCCGGCAGCGTATCCCCGTCGGACCACTGCACCTGCAGCGAGCCGGCCGCCTGAATGGCATGCCACTGCGTGTCCGCAACCACGCCGACGAAATTATTCTTCACCACCACCTGGACCACGCCGGGCATCCCCATCACGGAACCCTTGTCGACGCTCATTACCTTCGCGCCGACCACGGGAGGACGCACCACGCGGCCGTGCAGCATGCCGGGCACGCGCACGTTCTGGATGTAGCGGAAAGTGCCCGTGGCCTTGGCCGGAATCTCGGGCCGGGGAACCGAGGTGCCCAGAATCGTGTATGTCTTCGGATCTTTCGGCTTCGTCTGGCTGTTCAGCACCAGGCTGAAGCGCTGGCCTTCCAGCAGCTGTCCGTATGTGATCTGCTGGGTCGGGTCGCTTTTTGGTGAGACCACGCCGTCCTTCACGGTGAGCGCGTCCGGCGTGGTGTCGAACCACTCCGAGGCCAGTTGCAGCAGGGCGTCGCGGGCAGTGTCGAGCGCCTGGCGCAGACCGCCCGGCCCGAACTCCGCGATGTGGCTCTGGCTGCCCGAGGTGACGCCCTGATCGGGAGTGACGCCGGTGTCGCAGAAGATCAGTTTCACGCGGTTCATCGGGATGCTGAGTTCTTCGGCGGCCAGCTGCATCTGCACGGTGGCGAAGCCCTGGCCGAACTCGCATTTGCCGGAGTAAATGGTGACGCTCTCGTCGGCCGCGATGGAAACCCAGGAATCCACCTTCGTGGCGTCCACCAGGCCGGTGGGATTCACGGGGCTCTGCGCGGCCAGTTTCGCGGCCTCGCCGGTTGCGGCGAAACCCACGACCATCATGCCGGCGGATTTAAAAAAGTCGCGGCGCGACGCTCCCGCGGCGGCGTTGATCTCCGCCTTTTCGAATTCCCGAAATTCGCTCATTGTGTTTTCCCCTGTGAATAGAGAACCAGCGCGTCCAGCATGCGGTTGTGCGCGTGGCAGCGGCACAGCAGGGGCGTCTTGCCCAGCGCGTTCAGAATCTGCTCGCGCGTGGCGCCGGGGTTGGCATCGATAAAAGTCTTTCCGTAGAGAATCGGGCCGCTCACGCAGTAGCCGCACTGCATGGCCTGCTGCGAGATAAAGGCCTGCTGCACGGGGTGCGGACCGGCGGGCGTCGCCAGGCCTTCCAGCGTGGTGATGGTCGCTCCCGCGACATCCACCACGTTCGTGATACAGGAACGAATGGGCTGGCCGTTTGCCAGCACGGTGCAGGCGCCGCACTGCCCCAGCCCGCAGCCGAACTTGGGCCCGGAGGTCTGGACCTGCTCCTGCAGCAGGTAAAGCAGCGGTGTGTTCGGATCGTCGGCGGTCAGATTGACTGACACACCGTTCACCGTCATTTTATAAACAGCCATCGGCAGCGGAACTCCTCTTGTGAACGCTCTTGTGAACGTAAGACTTGTGTGCCGATGATAGATCCAGCCGGGGGGGCGGGTCAATCATCTTGCGGGAATAGACGGCGAATTTTACAGGATGTGTACAAGTCTTTCAACAAATCCCGTGAATTCTACCTGGCGCCGGTTTCGGACCGCAGGCTGAGGAGCGAGACGCCCTGCCGGGGAAGGGAGAAATGGACAGTGACCACGCCTTTCGCGACCGGGACGTAATGAGGGGAGTCGAGCAGTTGCAGCTGACCCGCGGCTTCCAGTTCGGCGCGCTGTTCGGGAGTCGGCATCTGCGGGGAGCCCATCTTCTTCCAGAGCGTCCAGGCGTTGCTGTGCGTGTCGTCGATCCGGTAGTGCGTCAGCAGCACACGGTTGCCCGGCACGCCCTGGACGTTCACGGTGACGTCGGACGGTCCGGCCGGCACGTCGTCGTCATGATAATTCCAGGCGAGCACGGAAATCTCCCGGTCGGAACGCGTCGCCAGCGCATCGATATTCGCCGTGCCGCGAACGCCGTCGCGCAGCAGCGAATCGAGCGGGATGCGCGCGGAACTCTGGACGCCGATCCGGTCGCCGTGCATCATGCCGGCCATGCGGAAAACGTTCAGGACCGGTTTATCCACGCCGTTGGTCGCGAGCGTGCGCAGGCCGTCGAACCAGGGCTGCCCTTCGAACTCGAAAGCCCAGGTCAGCATGCCGGCGATGTTGGTCTTTTCGCGGTCGGCCAGTTCGAAGATGTTCTTCATCATCACGGCCGTGTAGGCCGGATACAGCGGACCATTCCGGTAGGCGTTCTGCGGATAGACGCGGGCGGAACAGGCGGCGCAACCTTCGGGGTCGGACTCGCTCAGAATGATGGGCAGATCACGGAACTTCGGGAAAGAGTGAACGATCTGGAAGCCCTTCGACACGTCCTCGGCATTCTTGGCGATGCCCATGCGAACATGCCCGTCGGCCACGGCGGGGCGGCCTTTCGCGTGGTAAGTGATGAAGTCGAGGGGCGTGCCGGCTTTGTCGCAGTGCTCCAGGAACTGTTTCAGGTAAGCGGCGGCTTTCTCGCCGGCGGGCCCGGTGGTCGCGGGGCCGCCCACCTTCGCGGTGGGCAACGCGCGCTTCACCGCCGCGGCGGCGGCGTCATAGAGGCGGTCGTACTCTTCGGCCGTGCCGTGCCAGTAGCCGATGTCCGGCTCATTCCAGACTTCCCAATACCAGCTCTCCACCTCCGCGCGCCCGTACTTACTCACGGCATGACGGACCCACTGGTAAACCAGTTCGCCCCACTTGCCGAAGTCTTTGGGCGGATAGGACCAGCCGCTGTAATAGTCGCGGTTCGGCGCGCCGGGTGTCCATGTGGCGCTGTAGGGATCGGGCTTCGTCGAAAGAGCCTTTGGCATGAAACCGATTTCGACGAAGGGCTTCGCGCCCGCCTGCAGGTAGGTGTCGAGAATGCGGTCGGTCAGGGTCCAGTCGTAGACCGGCCTGCCCTGCGCGTCCTCGGTGTAAGCGTTGGTGGAACCCCATTTCAGTCCGGGCGTGCCGTCGCCCGTGGCCAGCATGAAGTGCGTGCGGATGTAAACCGGCCCGCCGCTCAGCGCGGCCAGTTCACCAATGAGTTTCCGGCCGTTCGGCGCGTAGGTGAAGTTCGGCTCGTCATATCCGAAATAGCCGTAAATCGGCTTGAACGTGCCGGTCTTCGCGGCGCCATCCACAGTAATTACAGCCTGCTGCGCGGTGCAGCTCAGCGCCAGAGCAAACAAAATCAGCGTCTTCATAAGGTCCGATCAATAGTACAGCTTCAGCGCGAACTGTATATTACGCGGCGTGCTCACCGTGCTGGTCACCACGCCGCCGGACGCCGTGTCGATGTTCGTGCCCGGCGCGGCGAAGCTGGGCGAATTGGTCAGATTGAACGCCTCCGCCCGGAACTGCACGCGCACCCGTTCGCCGATTTTAAACTGCTTGAAGAGAGACAGATCCAGATTCCGGAAATTGTCTTCGCGCAGGATATTCACGCCGGAGTTTCCCCAAAGGTAATTGCCGGGCACCGTGAACGCCGTCTTATCGAACCAGTTATTGAGTGTCGGATTCGCCAGTTCGCCCGACCCGATCCGGTTGGGACGCTGGCCGCCGATGCCGGTGTTCGACACATCGCGCGAAATAGTGGGCGTGAAAGGACGGCCGCTGCGCAGCACCAGGATGCCCTGCACCTGCCAGCCGCCCAGCAGACCGTGATGGTACGGCAGTTCATAACCGACGCTCGCCGTCAGATTCTGCGGGATATCGAAGGCGGTCAGCCCGCGTTCATACGCGTAATCGCCGCCCACGGCGGGCGTGTTCGCGACGCTGATGCTCTTCGACCATGTATAAGACGTCAGCAGCCAGATGCCTTTCGACGTGTGCTTCTGGAAGCGCGCCTGAAGGGACTGGTAAATGGTGGAATTATCCTGCCCGTTGTACGTGATGCCGCCGAACAGCGGATATGGCCGGCGTGCCTGAATCGCGCCCGCGCCCGCGGCCGGGTCATTGATGGGATTGCCCTCATAGAGGTTCACGCCGCGGTTCGCGACATAGTTGACTTCCAGCGCGGACTGGAACGGCAGCTCGCGCTGCACGCCGAAGCTCCAGTGCTGGTCGTAGCCGAAAGGCATGTGCGCGTAACCGCCGGCCAGACTCGGCGCCGTGGTGGCGCCGCCGATGGGCCGCCCCGTGAAGAAGTTCGCCATGGTGCGCTGGCCGTCGTTAAACACCGTTTCACTCAGCTGATACGGCACCATGTTGTGGTTCACGCGGTTGCCGCTGCTTTCCACCTCATAGAAGATTCCGTAGCCGCCGCGCAGAACGGTTTTTTCGCCGAACGGCCGCCACGCGAAACCGAAGCGCGGCCCCCACTGCGAGTTATCCGTGGATGTGCAGTTGGCGGCCAGTCCGGCCTGGCTGCAGGTCTGGATCAGGTTACCGAACAGCGCATTGGCGGTGGGCGCGGCGAACTGCGCGTTCAGATCGATCGACTGCACGGCGATCGGTTTCGGCGAGTTCGGAATAAACGTTCCCACCTGGCCTTTGTAGCCGTTGAGCCAGGGCGAGTACTCATAGCGGATGCCCAGATTCAGCGTGAGCCGCGGCGTCACCTTGAAATCGTCCTGCACATAGCTGTGCCAGTAATTCGCATACCCGCCGAACCAATCGGCGGGGAAGTTGCGTCCCACCGAGTAGGGAATGCCCAGCACGAAATCGGCAAAGGCGTCGCCCGTGCCGGATGGTTTGGCGGCGTTCTGTGTCTTGCTGCCGTTGAAAGTCCATTGCCCTTCATAGACGCCGCTGTCGGTGAACAGCGGCACCCAGTGGCGGTACTGCATGCCGATCTTGATGATCTGACGCCCTTTGATCACGGTGACGCTGTCGTTGAATTCGGTGACTTTCAGGTCCTGCGTCTTGGGGCGCTGATCGAAGGTGGACCCGCTCAGGGACGCATAACCGCTCCACGCGAAATCGGGGAAAGAGCCCGCGACGCCGGGGCGGTGGCCGGTGTCTTCAAAGCCGGGAACGCCCGACTGCTTATAGAAATCCGTGCCTTGCAGGAACGCGCCCAGGTTGATCATGTTGGGCAGGTAGCTGAAGCGGGCTTCGTTCACCACCGACGGCCGCAGCGTGCTGGTCAGGGCGCCGACGATGTTCTGGCCCCGCGTATTCAGCGAAGCATAACCCAGCGCGGGGAAGGCATTCGGATCGTTTTCCTGATAATTGATAAAACTCCAGCGCACGAAGGCGCGGTGATTGGCGCTGATGGTCTGGTCCACGCGGATGGTGAACTGGTCCTGATCGAGCGCGGCGGAAGGTCCGAAGATCGCGCGGTTACCGGCATTGGGATCCGGAATGTATTTCGCGAAGAACTGCGCCTGCGGAGAGATGCGATCCGCGGGGATTTTGTTGCCCGGAAACGGCGCGCCGGAAAGCGGATCGTAAATGGTGTTCAGGCCGGCCGCGCTGAAATCGCCCGATTTCTGCGCCGAGGTCGGCACCAGGCTGTTGAAGATATTGCCCGCGCGCTGCCGCATCGCTTCATAGTTCACGAAAAAGAAGGTGCGGTCCTTGCCGTTGTAGAGTTTCGGCAGCGACAGCGGCCCGCCGACGGAGCCGCCAAACTGATTGCGCTTGAGAATGTCGCGCGTCAGAGCGAAGAAACTCCGGGCGTCCAGTTTGTCGTTGCGAAGGAACTCGAACAGCACGCCGTGAATTTCGTTGGTTCCCGATTTCGTGCTGCCGTTCAGCACGCCCCCCGCGTTGCGAAACTCCGCGGTGTACTCGCTCTGCTGAATGGAGAATTCCTGCAGCGCGTCGATGGAGGTCTGGATGAGAGTGCCGCCCTGGTGGTGATCGGTGGTGTCCACGCCGTCCAGATAGAACGACGTCTGGTTGCCGCGCACGCCGCTGATGGAAGTGCCGGATTCATAGTTGGCGCGGATGCGGAGCAGGTTGCCCGTGCCCGGCAGCAGTGTGGCGCCAGGCGTGAGTCGCGCCAGTTCGTAATAACTGCGGCCGTTCAGCGGTAGATCCACAATCTGCGTGTTGGTGATTTCGGTGCCCAGGGTTCCCGATTCGGTGTTGAGCAGCGCCACCGTAGCATTCACTTCCACGGTGGTGGAATTCTCTCCCAGGCGTAACGCCACGTCCGCGCGGGCACTCTGGCCCACGATGACTTCGAGGGCCGCGATTTCCGCGCGCGCAAAGCCGGGCGCCGTGATGGTGACGCGATAGATGCCGGGGTTGACGGGCGTCAGGGCAAAATCGCCCGAGCCGTTACTGGCCAGGTTCTGCGCTTCATTGGTGCCGGTGTTGGTGATGACCACCTTCGCGTTGGGCACCACGGCCCCGTTGGGATCCGTGACGGTGCCGACAATGCGGCCGGACTGGATCTGAGCGGACAGAGAAACGGCGAACGCGAGACAGACGAGGGCTGATTTCAAAGGGATTCTCCGGAGAAGACAAGACCAGTGACGAATGTTATTTGTCTTTTCCCGGAAAGTCAAGGGCGACAGCCGGCTCAGACGCTCAACACGGGACAGGGCGATTCGCAGATCACGGAATAAGTATGGGCGTGCAGGCGTTCCAGCAGATTGCCCTGCAGACTGCCGCGCCCGATCACCACCAGATCGGCCCTCTTCAGAACGGCTACGCGCCGCACCACCGACGCGATACTCTCGCCTTCGGTGACGATCTGCACGTCTTTGGTGGTCTCCCGCTCCACCACAACGGCGTTCCCGGCCGCCGCCGTGGCGACGGCCTTTTCCACCTGCATTTCCGAGATCAGCGGCGACCCAAAGCCTTCGGGTGTGATGTGCAGGATGTCCACCGCCGCGCCGGCGTCGCTGGCGATGGCGAGGGCGGTCTCCAGAGTCCGCCCGGTCCTCTCCTTCAGATCGATGGCGGCCACGACCCTGCGCGGCTGCGGGTGCGCGCGGTGGCTGGGTTCGCAGGCATGCGCGTCAGTCCAGACGGGAACCGGGGAATCGTGCAGCACCTTCGCCGTCACCGAGCCCACCAGCGCGCGGCGGAACAGACCATAGCCGTGCGTCGGCAGGGCGATCAGATCCATGCTGTTGTTGCGCGCGAACTCCACGATGACCCGCGCCGGATCGCCATCCAGCACGGTGCAGATGGTTTTCATGTGCGGGAACTGCTCCGCGGCGAAGGTCCGCAGACGGGATTCCAGGATGCCCGCCACGGGCGTCGGATCGAACGCGTCCGGATAGACGGCGCCCATATCCATATAGAGGGCCGGGGCCGGAGGGATCGCGTGGAGCAGCGTTACGGTCGCCCCGTACCGCTTCGCCAGGGATTGCACGAACGGCGCCACGGCCTGACAACGCTCGGAAAAATCCACGGGGAAAAGAATGTTTTGCAGTTGCATGGAGTGGCCTCGACGAAACCGTTGCAACCGGCTGTCCAGGCCAAAGCAGCGCCATTCCGCCTGTTTCCGGGCCTTCCCCGCCGCGCTGCGTCTTTTGACGCACCCGGGCTGAGTCTCCGGGCGCGTTTGCGCGTGCGGGCGAACGCTACACTGACACCTTGAGCCCGCGCGCCAAACGAATCCTCGTGGCAGACGACCAGCTGCCCGCCAGAGAACTTCTGCGTGCCATTCTTTCGAGTGCAGGCTATGATGTGGTGGAAGCGACGAACGGGGACGAGGCGCTGACGGTCGCTTTCGAAGTCCTGCCGGATCTGATTCTGCTGGATATCCAGATGCCCGTGCTGGATGGCTTCAGCGTCTGTGTGGCGCTCCGCGCCGATGCCCGCTTCCGGAGCACGCCCATCGTCGCCATGACCGCCAGCCTGATGCGGGGCGAAAGGGAACGCGCCACCGAAGCGGGTTTCTCCGATTTTCTCGATAAACCGATCGGCGTGGGAACGCTGCGCAGAACCGTGGCCGCGCTGCTCGATCAAGCGTAAGGACTACAGGAGGCCGTGCTTTTTGAGCTTGTAGCGCAGGGCATCGCGGCCGATGCGCAGCGCCCTCGCGGCCTCGCTCTGGTTCCCGTTGGCGGCGGCCATGGCGTCGGCCAGCAGACGCCGCTCATGCTCGCCGAGGCTGCCCTCCATCATCGGTTCCGGCGCGGCGGCGGCGGCAGCGTTGGCCCGCCGCAGGGGACTTCGCATGTATTCCGGTAAATCCAGAATGTCGATGGTCTCGCCCAGCACCATCATGCAGGCATATCCGAGCACGTTCTCCAGTTCCCGGATATTGCCCGGC
Organism: uncultured Acidobacteriia bacterium; assembly: GCA_903851195.1. Lineage (GTDB taxonomy): Bacteria > Acidobacteriota > Terriglobia > Bryobacterales > Bryobacteraceae > BOG-234. The sequence goes on along the minus strand of CAINNJ010000006.1, from coordinate 75,304 downwards.
CAGTCATGCCGGGCCAGCAGGATCTGACTCCGCTGCGTGAGACCCCGAATGCGTTTGCCATATTGCGCGGCATATTTTTCCACGAAATAGTTGATCAGCAGCGGCAGATCTTCCTTGCGCTCGGCGAGCGTGGGAACGCGGATTTCCACCATCGATAACCGATAAAAGAGGTCTTCGCGAAACTGCTTTTCCGCCACGGCGGCGCGGAGATCTTTGTGCGTCGCCGCGATAGCCCGCACATCCACCTTGCGGGGCGTCAGCGAGCCCACGCGCAGCACCTCCTGGTTCTGCAGCGCGCGCAGCAGTTTGGCCTGGGTGCCGAGCGGCATGTCCCCGATTTCATCGAGAAAAATCACGCCTTTATCCGCGAATTCGAACAGGCCCATCTTGTCCTGCGTGGCGCCGGTAAACGCGCCCCGCGCATGCCCGAACAATTCGCTCTCAAACAGACTTTCCACCACCGCCGAGCAGTTGATCACTACGAAGCGCCCGTTGCGCACCGGGCTTAAATTATGGATCGCCCGCGCCGCGAGTTCTTTACCCGTGCCGGTTTCGCCCGTCACCATCACGGTGCGGAAATGCGGCGCCACACGGCGGATGCGGCTGAACATCTCCCACATGGCCGCGCCGCGCCCCACCATGCCCTCGAAACGGGCGCTGTCGCCCAGGCTCGATTCGAGAGCGGCGGCTTTCTGCCGCAGCCGGGCTTCTTCAACCAGCTTCGAAATCCGCTCGCGCAGCAAAGCGACGGGGATCGGCTTGTTCAGATAGTCCGCGGCCCCGCGGCGAACCGCTTCCACGGCGGATTCGCTGGTGTAATGCGCCGTCATCAGAATCACGTCGATGGCGGGATCGAAATCCACAATACGTTCCAGCACTTCGAGGCCGCTCAGCCCTGGCATCACCAGATCGGTGAGCACGATTTGCGGGTGTTCGCGAAACACCGCTTCCACGCCCTCTTCGGGATCCGAGGCGGTGACGATGCGGACTCCTTCGCGCGCGAGCGCGGTGGAGAGAAATTCCAGACTGCTCTCATTGTCGTCAATGATGACGATGACAATCTCAGCGGGCTCATTCATTTCGCAAGAGCCGCCTTGACGGCCGGAACATGCTGGCGCAGAGCGCGCAGCAGAGTTTCCTTTTTGACCGGTTTTTGCAGATAATCGGTGGCGCCCAGGGAGATGGCTTCTGCGTCGCGATCGAGAATGGACATGACGAATACCGGCGTGGCGCTCGTTTCCGGCGCGGAGCGCAGTTCGCTCAGCACCCGCCAGCCGGACCGCGCCGGCATCAGCAGATCGAGCGTAATGGCATCCGGGCGCAGTTCCCGGGCAAATGCCGCGGCGCCCGAGGAACTGACCGCGAACTCCGTGCGAATGCCCAGCGGATTGAGGTAACCGGCGATCAGTTCGCGCGCGGCCGGTTCGTCTTCCACGATCAGGACAATGGGCGCGAGCTTCGCATGCGCGGCATCGGCCGGAATGGTGAAACTGAAACAGCTTCCTTCACCCGGCGCGCTTTCCAGTTCCACGCGGCCGCCATGCAGTTCCACCAGATGTTTGACGATGGCCAGACCGAGCCCCGTGCCCTCGCGCACGCCGCGCGTGGTGGAACCCACCTGGCGGAATTTGTCGAACACCACCGACTGGTCTTCGAGCGAGATGCCGATGCCGGTATCGCGGACGAAAAACCGCACCATGCCGCGGCCTTCCATTTGCGCGCCCACCGTGATATGGCCGCCCGCCGGCGTGAACTTAATCGCGTTGCTCAGCAGATTCGTAAAGATCTCCCGCAGTCGCACGCGATCCGCCAGCACAAGGAAAGGTCCGGTGAGCAGATTCTCGAGTTTCAGGTTCTTCGCGGCCGCGGCCTGCGTGACGCCCCCCAGTGTATCGCCAAGAATCTCGCCGGCATCCACGCTGTGGACTTCCAGTTCCATGCGGCCGGCTTCGATCTTGCTCAGATCCAGAATGTCGTTGATCAGTTCCAGCAGGTGCACGGAATCCTTATGCACGTGCGTGACGAAGCGCTTCTGCTTGTCGTTGAGCGGGCCTTCGAGTTCCTCGGCCAGCAGTTCGGTGAAGCCGATGATCGTGTGCAGCGGCGTGCGGAGTTCGTGACTCATGCTCGCCAGAAACTCGCTCTTCAGGCGGTCGGCGCGCTGGATTTCCCGGTTCCTCTGTTCCAGTTCCTGATTGGCGGCGAGGATCTTCGCTTCCGCCACCCGGCGCTCGGTGACGTCGCGAATAATCGCCGTAACCCGAAAGCCGTCTTCCGATTTCACCGGGCTCAGGCTGATTTCAACGGGAATGTCGGAGCCGTCGCGGCGGCGCGCGGAAAGCACCAGATTCACGCCCATGGGACGGGTTTCCGGATGATTCCAGTACTCCGCCCGGTGCGCGGCATGGCCGCCCCGCATGGCGTCCGGCACCAGAGCGTCCACATCCATGGCGAGCAGTTCTTCACGCGAGTAGCCGAACAGGGACTCCGCCACGCGGTTCGCGAGCACAATTTTACCCTCCCGATCCACTTCGAGAATGGCATCCGGCGCGGCTTCGAGAAGTTCCCGAAACCGTTTCTCATGGCGAAGCCGCTCCGTCGCCGCGCGTTCCCGCTGCATCAGTGAACTCCGGTCAGTCGCGACAATCAGCCACCCCCCGGGAGCCCGCGGAGCGACGCGGATCTCCAGTTCCAGAAGCAGTCCGGTCCGGGTTCGGGCCTCCACATTCCAGAATCCCGCGCCGGCTTTCGAGAGTTCGTGCAGCGGCAGACGCGAACCCAGCGCCTCTTCTTCCGTCCAGCCGAAGAGCCGCGCGGAAGGCGGGTTCCAGACATCCACGACTCCGGCGCTGTTCAGCCCGACGATGCAGTCCTCCGACATCCCGAAGAGTGTGGTCAGTGCGTCGGTGGGTAGCCTGGCTGGCATGCCCAACCAGATTAGCGCGTGCGTTCATGAATTCCTCAACAGCTTTCCTGAAAACTGAGGACCGGGCAGGGGGAATCGCGAATAATCGAATGCGCTTCCGCTCCCCGTCCGGTCAATACCAGATCCGCCTTGTGATTTCGGGCCACCTCCGCGATTACCCGCGACGGCTTGCCCGCGCGCACGCAGACCTCGAAAGCCGTGCCCGCCTCGCGCTGCAGTTTCGCGATGGCCGACGCGGCCGCCTCTTTCAGATAATGTTCGAATTCCGCGTTCATTTCGCGCTGCAGAAGGCATTCCTCGCCCGGCACGGCATGAACCAGCCGGAGTTTCGCGCCGGTCTTCCCCGTGAAAGCGGCGGAGAAGCGCAGCAGCGAACGGCTCGGCGGTCCCGGCCGGATGGCGCAGAGCACGCTGTGGAATCCGTCCCGCGCGCCGGCCGGGGATTCCCCGGGATGGGCCGAGGTCCACACGGCGCAGGGCGCGTCGCTCAGCGTCTTCGCAGTCACCGAACCGAGCAGGGCGGCGCGGAAGCGTCCCGTTCCATGGGTCGGCATCATGATCAGGTCGATGTGCCGCTTCTCCGCAACGGCAACAATCTCGTCCGCCGCATCGCCCGCGGCCACCACCGGTGTGGACGTCAGATCCGGGAAGTGCCGTTGCGCCATCTCCGCCAGCGCGCGGGCGGCGCGCGCCCGCATGGCAGTCCAGAGGGTCTCCGGAAACGGCGTCAGTTCAAAAGCCTGTTCGGAATAGCGCTGGATCACGTGCAGCAGCGTGACGGAGGCTCCGAACAGCCTCGCCATGGCGGCCGCATACGGCGCCGCGGCCGCGCAGCGGTCCGAGAAATCGACCGGAAACAGAATATTGCGGAACTCCGCACCTTCAGCCGGCATGGACGCGATCTCCTCTCACCGGTGCAGGGAGCAGACCTGCGGCCAGACCCCGGAATCCCCGTTTTCGCAGAGAAAGCGCCTGTTTGCGCCGCCGCGGCGGCGGGACGGCGCCGGGACCCCTGCGTCATTTGGCGCAACATGCCGCCATATCGCCCCCTTCCGCGCGCCGGAAAGCGCCACACCGAAAGTTATGGCCGTTTTAGCGCTGTAAATCGTGTGAATTTCAGGAATCCCGCGTTCGGCCACCCAGATGCTGTGTCAGGGCTTCCGATGACAGGTCCGCCTCGGGGAAATGAGGTTTCCATTGAATTTCCAGACGATTGCAATGCAAACAGTGAAGGGGAAGTACGCAAAAAGCACGGGATTTCAGCTGATCCGCCTGTTTTTACTGCTGGCTGTCGCCATCAGCATGACGGGCACGAAGAAAAGTCCGTACGGTCCGCACGATAAAGCCGCGTATTTAAACTCGGTAATTGTCGATTTTCTGCGGCCCGGTCTGGCCATCCAGATCGTTTCCGGCACGATCGCCGCGGACGGGACGATCACGGTTGTCTACACCGTGGCCGATCCGGCCGGCGTTCCGCTCGATTACAACGGCGTGTTCACGCCGGGCCCGCTCAGCATCGGGTACGTGATCGGCGTCATTCCGAATAACCAGTCGCAGTACACGTCGTACATCACCTCGCAGGCCACCGGCAACGCCGGCACGTTCACGCGCGCCGCGGCGGATTCCGGCGGCACTCTGACGCAGCTCGACAACGGCAAATACCAGTACGTCTTCAAGGCCAAGGCGCCCACCGGATTCGACGCCACGGCCACGCACACCATCGGCCTTTATGGCTCCCGCAACATGTCGGCCTTCGGCATCCCCAACAACAACGCCACCGCGACATTTAACTTCGTTCCGAACGGCGCCAAAGTGACGCACGTCCGCGACGTCGTGAGAACGGCCTCGTGCAACGGCTGCCACGACCAGCTTTCCGCGCATGGCGGCCGCCGCCGCGCCGTGGAACTCTGCATCATCTGCCACCAGCCGCAATCGACGGAAGCTTCGAACGGCAATTCGGTCGATTTCAAAGTCTTTATTCACAAAGTGCACATGGGCTCGCAGTTGCCGAGCGTCGTCGCCGGCGGCAAGTACGCCATCGGGAACAGCGACTGGTCCACCGTGGTGTTTCCGGCCGACCCGCGCCGCTGCGAAAGCTGCCATGACCAGAAGTCCGGCGCCACCCAGGCCGCCAATTATATGACGAAACCCAGCGCGGCCGCCTGCGGCTCCTGCCACGACAACGTCAATTTCGTTACCGGCAAGAACCACGCGGGCGGCCCGCAGGTGAGCGACAACCTCTGCGCCGATTGCCACATTCCCCAGGGCGAACTCGATTTCGATGCCTCGGTGAAAGGCGCTCACGTGCTGCCGGAAGAATCCGCGATGCGCAACGGCGTCCAGATCGCGCTGACCAAAGTGGATACGGGCATGGCCGGTCAGAAGCCGACCATCAACTTCACGCTGAAAGACAACGCGGGCAAGCCGCTCGCTCCTTCCGTGCTTGGCTCGCTTTCCTTTACGATGGGCGGACCCACTTCCGACTACGGCTACACCAGCTTCGGAACGGACGTGACGACGCCTGGCTACGTCACCGAAAGCGCTCTCACGGCGGCAAAGTGCGGCGCGGACGGCACCTGCACTTATGCCTTCACCCACGCGGTCCCGGCGAAAGCCAGCGGCAGCTACGCCATCGGCGTGGAAGCCCGCCGCGTGGAAACGCTGCTTGCCGGCACCACCAAACAGATGACGGCCACTTACGGCGCCACCAATAAGGTCATCTACTTCTCCGTGGATGGCTCGGCCGTGCAGCCTCGCCGGGCAGTCGTCGCTACCGCCAACTGCCAGCGCTGCCACGTCAGCTTCACCACGATTCACGGCGGCCTGCGCAACCAGACCGAATACTGCGTGATGTGCCACAACCCGTCGAATACAGACGCTCCGGTAAGGCCGAGCGCGGTAGTCGCGGCGGATAAAGCGCTGCCCAACCAGGGCATCAACTTCAACCTGCTGGTGCATCGCATCCACACGGGTGAAAACCTCGCCGCGCTCGGCCGCAACTACACCGTGGTCGGCTTCGGCGGCTCGCACAACGACTTCGGCGATGTCCGCTATCCGGCGATGAGTTCCACCGGATCGGTGGGCGATACCCGCAACTGCTCGATGTGCCACAGCGCGGGCAGCGAGGCGACCCTGCCTCTCGGCAAGAACGCGGTGGTGGATCCGCAGGGGCCCATCAGCCCGGTGCAGCCGATCACTTCGGCCTGTACCGGTTGCCACGCCGATACTCCGGTTGCGGCACATGCGCTTGCCAACACCGACTCGCTGGGTGAAAGCTGCACCGTCTGCCACAAGACGGGCGCCCAGTTCTCCATCGGTTCGGTGCATGCCCAGTACTAGAAACACCCTCCGCGCCGCGCGCCGCCACTGCCTGTTCCTGGCAGTGGCGGCGCCGTTGGTGTTTGTGGCGGGTTTACTGTCTGTGGCCCCGGTGGCAGCCGCGCCCCCCCACGCGCCCAAAAAGTTCGGCGAAGAGTACGTGGGCTCCCAGACGTGCCAGACCTGTCACGAAGATATCTGGAACAACTACCAGAAGAGCGCCCACACCTTTGTCGAGACCGATGAGCGGGGCGGCTGGAAAGAACACGGCTGCGAGTCCTGTCATGGCGCGGGCGCGAAACATGCCGGGACGGCGGACGCCGCCGAGATCCGCAATCCGAAAAAGCTGGTGGCGGAACAGACCGACAAGATCTGCCTGAGCTGCCATCTCAATACGACCAAACATTCCGAGCGGATCCAGAGCAGCCACATGAAAGACACCGTGAGCTGCGTCGCCTGCCACACCATTCACGCGAATGGCCCGGCGGGCCTGGTGCCGCGCGCCGCTTCGCAGGTGAACGCGCTCTGCACCAGTTGCCATCAGGGCGTCAAGGCGCAGTTCGCCAAACCCTTCCGCCACAAGGTTCCGGAGAACGAGATGACCTGCGTGGATTGCCACAATCCCCACGGCTCCCTGCGGCCGGCCATGACCCAGACCTTCGCGGCGAATGAGCCGGGCTGCTTCAAATGCCATGGCGATAAGCGCGGTCCTTTCACGTTCGAGCACGCGCCCGTGAAGTTCGAAGGCTGCAATACCTGCCATGAGCCGCATGGGAGCACCAATCCGCGAATGCTGAACCGGCATGAAGTCCGGCTCAACTGTCTGGAGTGCCACTCGAATCTGCCCGCCGTCAGCGCGTCCGCGGTGAAGAACGGCGGCATTCTGCCCGGCTCGGTCCCGCCGGCGTTTCACGATCTGCGATCGCCCCGTTACCAGAACTGCACGGTCTGCCACCAGAAGATCCATGGCAGCTATGCGGACAGGAATCTGCTCCGATGAGAATTCTGCTGATGTTCGCGTTCCTCGCGATGCCGATTGGCGCACAACAGGCCGCGCCGGCTCCCGCAACACCCGCTCCAGCAACACCTGCTCCGGCGGCCCCCGCGGCGGAACCAGCGCCTTCCCCGGTGCCCTCCTCCGAATCGTGGCTGAGCGGTTATCTCGAACTCGGCTATCGCGGCCTTACGGGTGTGGGCGGCAGCAACGATACCTACCGCAGCGTCGTGAATCTCGGCTCGGGCCCGAAACTCACCGGCACGGATTTCACCATCCTCGATCCCAAACACCGGCTGTTCGAACGCCTCCGCGTGCGCGCCGATAACTGGGGGGACGACCCCTGGTCGAGCTTCCATCTTTTCGTGGAAAAGCGGGGGATTTACAAAATCCTCGCCGACGTGCGCCGACTGGCCTACTTCAACAACCTGCCCTCGTACGCCGACCCCACGCTCGGCCGCGGTCTCGCACTCGACCAGCAGTCCTTCGACAGCCGCCGCCGCTTCGGCTCCTACGATCTGGAACTGTTCAACAACCACCATTTTTCGCCCTACCTGATGTATGAGCGCGATGCCGCCGATGGCCGCGGCGTGACCGTCTTTCAGGCCAACAGCAATGAATACGCGGTGCCGGATACCTCGCGGGACAGCACGGATCTGTACCGGGGCGGCGTCCACATCACCGGCGCGCGCTATCACGTTACGCTCGAAGCCGGCGGCACCACGTTCAAAAACGACCAGAACACCTATACATCCGCCACGCAGCCGCCCAATCCGGGCAACAACCTGACCCCGGTCTTCGGCCACACGCTGAATCTCGGCAGCCTGCTGCAGGCATACGGAATCCGAGGGAACGGTGTATTCAACCGAGCCGTGGTCACGGCCACGCCGTTCTCCTGGCTGGATCTCTATGGGCACTTCCTCTACAGCGAGCCCCGCAACACTGTCAATTACCAGCAGTACAACACCGGGAACTTCTATCTGCCCAGCCAGGTTCTCTTTTACACGAGCGAGCAGTATCTGATCTCAGCCGCGGCCAAACTGCCGCACACCACCGGGAATGTGGGGCTGGAACTGCGTCCGCTGCACGGCATCCGAATCCTGGAATCGTGGACCACGGACCGCCTGCACAATGCCGGTTCGGCCGCCCAGCAGGACACGTTCTTCACCGCGGCGCTGACCTCCGTCCTCGCGACGAATTACAACCAGTCGGAGACCACCGTCATCGCGGACGCCACCAAAACCCTGACCCTGCGCGGCGGTTATCGCTCTATCTGGGGCGATGCGAACGATGCGGTGCTGCCCGCCGAAGGCCTGCCCAGCGTCGGCGCGGTGAAACTGCGGCGCAACGTTGGCCTGGGCGCCATGACCTGGCGGCCCGACGCGAAGCTCTCCGTCACGGGCGAACTGGAAGCCGGATCGAGCACCGGCGCGTACTTCCGCACCAGCCTGTACAATTACACGAAAATGCGCGGTATCGGCCGCTACCAGTTGCTCAGCACGCTGCGCCTCTCGGCCGATTTCACCGTGCTGAGCAATCACAATCCGAACGCGGGCTCGGCTTACCAGTTCTTGTCCCATCAGGAAACGCTCGCTGTCGACTGGAATCCGAAGGGCGATAAGATCGCTTTCGAAGGCTCTTACTCGCACTGCGCTTACCACTCGGAGATCAGCTATCTGACGCCGCAAACTCTGACCTCCGCGCTCGATATCTACCGCGAGAACTGCCACACCATTTCCGGCTATATGAACGGCACGCTTCGCGGCTTCACGAAAGGCGCCAGGCTTCAGTTCGTCGCCGGCGGTTCGGCGGTGATCACTTCGGGCAGCCGCCCGACCACTTACTATCAGCCCACGGCAAGAATCACCGCGCCGGTGACGAAGCACGTGGGACTCTTCACCGAATGGCGTTATTACGGTCTGGGCGAGGCCTTCTACGGTTATGAATCCTTCCGCGCGCATCTGATTACCGCGGGCCTGAGGTACACGAGATGAAACGTCTGTTGTTCGTTTTGCTGCCTGGCCTGGCCTGCAGCGCCGCGACCCTGCCGATGGATTCGGTGCGCGGCGATAAGCTCTTCGAATCGCAGGGCTGCGTGCAGTGCCATCGGCTCAAAGGCATGGGTGGGACCACCGCCACCGACCTGGGCCGCGTGCTGGACCGCGCCTACACCCCCGCGGACCTCGCCAGCACCATGTGGAATCACGCGCCCACCATGTGGAAGACCATTCAGGAAAAGGCGCTGCATGTCGGCGATCTGGACCAGCAGGCCGCGGCGGACCTGTTCGCTTCCTTCTATTCCGCGCGCTATTTCGAGATGCCCGGCGACGCGGCGCGTGGCAAGCGGCTGCTCACGGGCAAAGCCTGCAGCAACTGCCACGGGCTGACCACTTCGCCGAATCCGCGCGCCCGACCCATCAACCAGTGGCAGTCCGTCACGGACCCGGTCGCGCTGGTGGGCGCCATGTGGAACCACTCCTCCGACATGTGGAGCGAGCTTTCCGCCAAAAAGATCGCCTGGCCCACGCTGACGCCGCAGGACCTGACCGATCTCCTCGTTTATCTGCGCAACATTTCGCCGGCCGCGCGCGCGGCCGCCGGGACCTTTCAGATCACCGAAGGCGCAAGGGGCGCGGCTCTTTTCGAGTCGAAAGGCTGCACGGCCTGTCATAAGACCGAACAGCGACTGGGACCCGTGCTGACCCTGACCGGCGAGGCGGCTTCCATGTGGAATCACGCCACCTTTCTGCACCTGGAACCGCCGCGTCTCGACACCGCGGAAATGCGGGAAGTGCTGAGTTATTACTGGGCCCGGCAGTTCTTCGAGAGCACCGGCGAGGCCGCCAAAGGCCGTCGTCTGTTTGCCTCGAAACACTGCGCCGATTGCCACTCCGGCGGCGGTCCCGGCCCCGTGCTCACCGATAAAGCGGGCACCTGGAACGGCATCACCATGCTCTCCGGACTCTGGCGGCACGGCCCTGCCATGCTCCAGGAAATGAATCGGAAAAAGGTAGCCTGGCCGTCTTTCCGGGCCGGCGAAATGGCCGATCTGATCGCTTACATGAACGCAAAAGCCAACAAATAAACTATGACTCCCGAGGACAAACGTCCCTTCATTACTCTGCTGGCCAGCCACTGGGTCAGCATGCTGGGCGTCGCCCTTGCCACCACCGCCGGTTTCTCCTGGCTGTTCGTGTTGCCGCAGCACCTGCGCGGCAACGTGGACAACCCGTATATCGGCATCGTCATCTTCCTGATCATCCCGGCCATCCTGTTCCTCGGCCTGGCGCTCATTCCCGTGGGTATTTTCCTCGCGCGGCGCCGCGTGGTCTCCGGCCTGACGGCGGTGGCGGACCGCCGGTCGGCGTGGCGCAGGCTGGGTGTGTTCATCGGGCTAATGACGTTCGTCAACCTGGTGATCGGCAGCCAGGCTACCTACCGCGCGGTGGCCCATATGGAAACCGATCAGTTCTGCGGCCAGAGCTGCCACGTCATGAAGCCCGAGTTCACGGCGTGGAAACACGCGCCGCACTCGCATGTGGAATGCGTGGAATGCCATATCGCGCCGGGCGCTTCCGGCTGGTTCGCGAGCAAGATGTCCGGCACGCGGCAGTTGCTCGCCGTGATTCTGAACAGCCATCCCCGCCCTATCGAATCCGCCATGGAGAGCAATCGCCTGGTGGATTCCGCCGACACCTGCGAACGATGCCACGCGCGCTCCCGCGAAGTCGGCTCGCCTGTGCGCATCGTCACGGCCTTTAAGGACGACGAGCAGAATACCCGCTCGGAAACCGTGCTCTCCATCCGCACCGGCGGTCCCGGCGACGGCATTCACGGGGCGCATATGGGTCCGGGCATCCGGATTCGCTATGCGGCGGCGGATGCCAAGCGGCAGACCCTGCCGTGGGTGGAAATCCGCGACGGCAAAGGCCGCGTGCAGGAGTTTACGGCCGCGGGTGTGAAGCCGGAAAGCCTCGCCGCCATGCCGAAGTACGAGATGCAGTGCGTCGATTGCCACAACCGTCCGGCCCACTCGTTCCAGACGACGGACCGCGCCGTGGACGCGGCTCTGAAGGCCGGTGAACTTCCGGCGACCCTGCCTTTTCTGAAGAAGACCGCTTTCGAAGTCCTGAGCGCCAAGTATGCAAACGATGACACCGCCGCGCGCGAGATTCCCGCGAAAGTGACGCAGTTCTACCAGAAGAACTACGCGGCACTCTGCACCACGCGAGGCGCGGAGATCACCGCTGCCGGGCAGACACTGCTGTCGCTCTATCGCCGCAACGTCTTCCCCGATCTCAAAGTCACGTGGGGCACCTACCCGAACAACCTGGGCCACAACGATTCTCCCGGCTGTTTCCGCTGCCATGACGATGGCCACGCAGCCGCGGACAAAAAGACCATCACGAACGACTGCAGCGCCTGCCATCAGCTGGTCGCGGTGGACGAAGCATCACCCGAAGTTCTCAAGACTCTCGGCATTACACTCCAAAAACCCTAGAAAAGGACAAACGACCATGAAATTCGTTGCCATTGCGGCACTCTCCCTTGTGGCTCTCTCCGGTTCGGCCGCGTTCGGGGCCGATGCGAAGGCGGGCCAGGCCGCTTACGACAAATCCTGCAAAGGCTGCCACGGCGCGACGGGATCGCCCAATCCCGCCGTCGCGAAAATGCTCAGCGCCACCATTCCGGAACTGAGTTCGCCCGCGGTACAGAGCCAGTCCGACGCGGATCTGAAGAAGACGATCACGGAAGGCAAGGGCAAGATGAAGCCGATCAAGTCGCTGACCGGTTCGCCGGACGACGTAGTCGCGTTTCTGCATACGCTGAAGAAATAGATCGCGTCGGGTATACGCTGGGGCCAGATGCCCGAGCACCGCGCCGCCGTCGCCGCCGTGATCTTTCTGGCCACCGTCATCCGCTCCGCGCTGGGCTTTGGCGAAGCGCTGGTGGCGGTCCCGCTGCTGGCACTGCTGCTGCCGGTGGAAGTGGCGGCGCCGGTGGCCGTGCTGGTCTCCATCACGGTCGCGCTGGCCGGCGTGGTGCTCGACTGGACGGAACTGCGGCTGCACGACGCCGGGCGGCTGGTCCTCGCGACGCTGCCCGGCATTCCGCTTGGTCTTTGGCTGCTGAAAGCCGTCGCCGAACCGGTGGTCAAAGCGCTGCTGGGCAGCCTGATTATTCTGTTCTCGCTCTACGCTCTGGCGGGCAGCGGACGGCACCGTCTCCGGAACGATCGCACGGCCTGGCTCTTCGGCTTTCTGGCGGGAATTCTGGGTGGGGCCTATGGGATGAACGGGCCGCCGCTCGCCGTCTTCGGAGCGTTGCGCGGCTGGACACCCGGCCACTTCCGCGCCACCCTGCAGGGCTACTTTCTGCCTGCCAGCATTGTCGGCATGGGCGGTTACTGGATGGCCGGCTTGTGGACTCCGGCGGTCAACCGGTTTTACCTGTTTTCCCTGCCCGCCGTGGCTGCCGGCATCCTGCTCGGCCGCGTCATCGCGAAGCGTCTGAATCCGAAGAACTTCACCGTCGCCGTCTACGTGGCGCTGATGGGAATCGGGGCGATTCTGCTGCTGCAGGCCGCGCGGTTTTAAGCTACGAACCCCGCAGCGCGGCTTCCAGCAGATCCGCGATCTTGCCCGATTTGTCCTCGTAAGACCGCAGCTTCTTCTCCGCCGTCTTGAGTTTATCGGCCATATGCAGACACGCCAGAACGGCCACCCGCGTGGAATCGCCCGAACCCGCGCGGTTCGCAATCGACGTCATCAGCTCATCGAGCTCGTGCGCGATCGATTGCACTTCCCGCTCGTCGCCATCGGTCAGCAACGTATAGGAATGATTAAAAATATGAACGCGAATGGGCTGCCTGGGCATGGGATTAGCAAAAAAAAGGACAGCGGCGAGCGCTGTCCCTATTCTAAACGCTTTCTGTGAAACCGGATTTACGCAGCGCCCAGCTGGTCGATATGACCCAGCAGTTTCTCCAGGCGATTGCGCACCTGTTTGCGCTCACTCCGGAGCGACTCCAGCTCTTCAGTCAGCTGCTGGTTGGCCGTCTGGGACTCTTCCCACGCGGCCTGCGTTTCCGACAGTTCCTTGAGCGCCGCATCCTTCTCGTGGCGGAGCCGGATCACCAGCTCCACCGCCTTCTGGATGCGGTCTTCAAGATGCGCGAGTGTATCGACTTCGGGTTCCTGATCGATCAGTGACATAATCGGTTCACCGGAAAAACGAACGTCGCGGCGAAACCCGGCTTATTGAGCCGGAGCCGGCGGCGGAACGGCTGCCAGCGCGGTCTTCGCCTGGGCAACCAGCAGAGCGAACTGACTCGCGTCGGCAGTGGCGGTTTCGGCCAGCACCTTGCGGTCGAGTTCAATCCCGGCCAGTTTCAGACCGTGCATGAACTGGCTGTACGAAAGGCCGGCGGCCTCACGCGCAGCCGCGCCGATGCGGACGATCCACAGCGAGCGGAAATGACGTTTCTTCTGTTTGCGGCCGGTGTACGCGAACTTCAGCGCGCGTTCCACCGCTTCCTGCGCGGATCGGTGCAGTTTGCTCTTGGTTAAGAAAAAGCCTGACGCCCGCTCTAATGTCTTTTTACGATTTGCGCGGCGTTTAGTACCGCGTTTTACTCTGGGCACGTTTCATCTCCTTGGTTGGTTCATCTCGGCGCACGCAAATTGCGGTGCGCGGTGCGGCGAATCGGGCACGTGCGGTGGCTCCGTTCACTCGCGTTCACAGATCCCTCGTAACCGGATCTTCCGTGGCGGAAGTCTAGTAGGGGATCATCCTCTGCAGCTTCGCCTGGTCCGAATCGTCCGCGACCACGGAAGTATGCAGTTTATTCTTGCGTTTGCGCGCCTTGGACGTGAGAATGTGGCGAGCGAATGCATGCTGGCGCACAACCTTTCCTGTCCCGGTTTTTTTGAACCGTTTGGACGCACCTTTATGTGTCTTTAGTTTGGGCATGACAGAACTATCGGGAAACTAAAATATTAACACAATGGTCACCCGATCTGCCCGGAGAGCGGCGTTCTGCCGCCGCGGCAGCGGATTGGCGGCTTACCTGAATGCGGCGCCCGCGGCCGGGTCCAGTACCGGAGCATTTGTAACAGCGCCCCGGCCATGAGTAGAATAACAGCAGCAATGTCTTCCGTTTGTGGGGGTGGGCGCACGCTGGGCCAGTTTGCGCTTGTCAGTTACCTTCCTGATCCGCTCGGCCCGTTTCTCGACCGCCTGCGACTCGAACTGGATCCCGGTTGCAGACCGCACGCCCACGTTACGATCCTCCCGCCCCGCCCTTACGCCCACGAAATCCGCACCGCCACCGAGCATCTGACAGAAGAAGGTAAACTCTTTCCCCCCTTCGAGATCCAGTTGGGCGACATCGAAATTTTCCCCGTCTCGAACGTGGTTTACGTGGGGCTTGCCCAGGGCGAACGCGAGGTACGGAAACTGCACGGCATCCTCGACAGCGGCGAACTTCGCTACCACTGCCCGTTTGAATTCCATCCGCATATCACCATCGCGCAGGATATTCCCGTCGGCGACGTGCAGGAAATTGCCTGGCTCGCCCGGGAAAAGTGGGCCGCCTATCGGGGACCTCGCTCTTTTCTGGTCGATTCGTTGTCTTTCGTACAAAATGTAGCGCCCGCCCTCTGGCTGGATCTCGCGCGCATTCCGCTCGCCGTCCCGGTGCCCGCCGGAATTTAAGTCTTCATGATTGAACTTCACCTGCTCGGCGTCACCGCGCCGGACGGCAGCATATTCGGCGTGATCGAAGAAGGCGAGGGTTACACCTGGGCCAACGATCCGATGCCGGACTCGCCGCGTAACGCCGTCCTGCTGCATCCGCTCGCCACGGCCGACGCGGTGACCAAAGCGCGCACCATCTCCCGGCTGGTCCGGCTGCGCCGCGCCGGAGCCACGCTGCTGTTGATCTCTCACGATGAAGCGCTGCTCGAACGCTGCGCCGATGAGATCCTGTGGCTGCGCGATAAGAAGCTCGTCGCCCGCGGCGACCCGGCGGAGATCCTGCCGCTCTACCGCCGCCACGTGGCGATGCAACTCCGCGCTGCCGGAGCCGGAGAACGCACCCCCATGGCCCCGGCCATGCGCAACGGCGACGGGCGCGCCACGCTTGAAAATATCGAACTGCTTGGGGAAGACAGCGCGCCCTCCACGGTCTGGCGCAGCGGTGAATCCGTGGCCATTCGCGTGAAAGTCCGTTTCAACACGTACGTGGCGGATCCCGTGGTCGGCATTCTGATCCGCACCCGCATCGGCCTCAACGTTTACGGCACGAATACGGAGCTGGAAAATCTGCACCCGGGACCGCTCCGCGCCGGCGACGCGCTCAGCGTGACGTACCGCTTCCAATGCAATCTCTGCCCGGGCGACTACACCGTGACCGCGGCCTCCCACGATCCCGATGGCGTCTGGCATGACTGGCAGGAGGACGCGGTCGCCTTCGCTGTTGCCGATGCACGCTACACCGCCGGCGTTGCCAACCTGCGCGCGGAAGTGTACGCGGAAGTGACAGGGCCGAAAACTACTTCGTCCTGAGCAGTTCTTCGAGGTATTGGCTCCACAGCGCCGGCATGGAATGCGTGCCGTGCCCCCTGGTCCCCGCGCTGAGGGGCAGCAGAATATAGCGGCCCTTCGGCACCCGTTTGATCTCCCGCTCCAGAATCCCCAGTTCCGGCGGATTCACCTCGTCGTCCGCGGAATTGATGGCGAATAACGGCGCGCGGATCTGCTCCAGATAGGGCGACGGATCGTAATCCCGTGAGGCTTCATACGCGTACAGCATGTCGTTCGCGTCCAGCACGCGGCGCTCATTGGCGGTCCAGTTTTCGATCCAGCGATCGGCCTCGTCCCGCGTCGGCGCGTCCTGATGCTGCTGCGCGGGCGAACTCACCATGAAGTACAGAACGTAGAGCGCGGTCTGCAGCCCGTGGGTCGGCGCCGTGTATTCCCCGCCCTTCCACTCCGGATCGTTGCGGATGGAGTCGGACACCATCCAGCGCAGCATGCGGTTGCGCCCCGCAATCTGGACCGGCGCACTCGCCAGCGGCATCAGCGCGTCCATCATGCCGGGCCACTTCTCGCCCCAAAGCCACGTGTGCATGGCGCCCATGGAAGTGCCCATCACCAGCCGCAGATGGTTGACGCCCAGGCCCTCCGTCACCAAACGATGCTGCGCCTCCACCATGTCGGTATAGGTGTAGCGGGGAAATTTCGCGTGCAGCCCGTCGCTCGGCTTGCCCGAATTCCCGTGGCCGATGGCGTCGGGGAGAATCATGAAATATTTCTCCGCGTCGAGCGGCTGCCCCTTGCCGAACAGATAGCCGCCGAACCGTTCGCGCCCGAAAGCCTCGCCGGACCCGGTGGTGCCGTGCATGATGAGCACCGCGTTGGTCGCATTCCCGCGCGCGTCTTTCTTCAGTTCGCCGATGGTGCGGTAGTGCAGGCGCAGTTCCGGCAATGTCTCGCCGGACGTGAAACGAAAATTCCGCACCACGAAATCACCGGATTTCGGCTCCGGAAAATCGGCGGCATTTAGACTAAAGCACAGCAAAATCAGGCCGGGGACGAAACGCATTGAACACGATCATAGCGTTTCCGCCGCCTGTGCCGTCAGAGCGTTTCCGATCATTGCGATACTGAGCAAGTTGCTTCCCCCCGTCTACCCGATCCTCGACACCGCCTCTCTCGACCGCCTCGGCATCGACCCCGTCCTCGCCGCCGAAGCCTTCCTCGAAGGCGGCGCCGCGATCCTCCAGTTTCGCCACAAAGCCTTCTGGTCCCGCGACACCTTCCGCCAGGCCGGCCGGATCGCCGAACTCTGCCGCGAAGCCGGCGCCGCCTTCATCGTCAACGACCGCGCCGACTACGCCGCGCTGCTCCATTCCGGCCTGCACCTCGGCCAGGACGATCTTCTCCCCACCGACGCAAGAAAACTCCTCCCCGCGCCCGCCGTCATTGGCTTTTCGACGCACAACGCGGCCCAAATGACCGCCGCCCAAATCGAACCCGTCGACTACGTCGCCTTCGGCCCGGTCTTCCCCACCACCTCCAAAGAACGCCCCGACCCCACCACCGGAATCGACACCCTGCGCGCCGTCCGCGCCCTCACCAGCCTGCCTCTGGTGGCCATCGGCGGCATCACCAGAGAGAACGCGCACCTCTGCCGGAACGCAGGCGCGACCTCTGTCGCGGTCATCAGCGACCTGCTTCCTGTATCCTTTCCTGTATCTGGCTTCACGTCCATTTCAGATACAAAACACGCCCTGCGCGAACGGATGACGGAATGGCAACAACTGACCCGACGGTAATCACGGAAAGCAAATCCGGTTTCGTCAAAGGCCTCGGCCTGACCGACGCCACTACCCTTGTCATGGGCTCGATGATCGGCTCCGGCATCTTCATCGTGAGCGCGGACGTCGCGCGCCAGGTGCAGTCGCCCGGCCTGCTGATCGTCTGCTGGCTGCTCGGCGCCCTGCTCACCATCATCGCGGCCCTCAGCTACGGCGAACTCGCCGCGGCCATGCCCCATGCGGGCGGCCAATACGTTTATCTGCGTGAAGCCTTCGGACGCCTCTGGGGCTTCCTGTACGGCTGGACACTGTTCGTCGTCATCCAGACCGGCACCATCGCCGCGGTCGGCGTCGCGTTCGCCAAGTACACCGGCGTCTTTTTTCCGTCGATATCCGCCAGCAATTATCTGCTCGGGTCCGGCAAAGTCGGCCTCACCACGCAGCAACTGCTCGCCATCGCCGTGATTATTCTGCTGACGATGGTGAACACGCGCGGCATCCGCACCGGCGCGATGGTGCAGAACGTCTTCACCTTCGCCAAAGTGGCTTCTCTGCTGGGACTCGCGATCCTGGGATTCGTGCTCGGCCGCAATCCGCAGGTGATCGCCGCCAATTTCGGCCACCTCTGGACCACCCCGTCCGGCAGCTCCATCGACTGGGGCTGGGCCGCCATCGCCGTCGTCGGCACCGCCATGGTGGGCCCGCTCTTTTCCTCCGATTCCTGGAATAACGTCACCTTCGCGGCCGCCGAAGTGCGCAATCCGCGCCGCAATCTGCCCCTGTCGCTCGGTCTTGGCGTGGGTGTCGTCTCCGCCCTCTATATCGCCTGCAATTTCGTTTATCTCTCGGTGCTGACCTTCCCGCAGATCCAGACCGCGCCGGAAGACCGCGTCGCCACGGCCGTCGTCTCGGTGATGTTTGGGCCGGTCGCCACGAAACTGATGGCCGCCGCCATCATGGTCTCGACGTTCGGCTGTCTGAACGGCATTATTCTCTCGGGCGCGCGCGTCTACTTCACCATGGCGCACGACAATCTGTTCTTCAAACAGGCCGGCGTGCTGAACCCGCAAACCCACGCGCCGGTTTCCGCGCTGGTGATGCAGTGCGTCTGGTCCGTGCTTCTGACACTCAGCGGGCAGTACAACGATCTGCTCGATTATGTTATCTTTGCAGTTCTGCTTTTCTATATCCTGACGATCGGCGGGCTGTTCCGGCTGCGCCGCACTCGTCCGGACCTCGAGCGGCCCTACCGCGCTGTGGGCTACCCGTTTTTGCCGGCCTTGTATATCGCGATGGCCGGCCTCATAGAGTTCCTGTTGCTGTGGAATAAGCCCACGTTTACTGTGCGGGGGCTTATTCTGGTGCTGCTGGGGGTGCCGGTCTACTTCCTCTGGCGGCGGAAAGAAGGATATCAATCTTGAGTCTGTTTGCCACTAAACCCATCGCCCGCATCATGCGCGAAAGCGAAGCGGGCGAGCACCAGTTAAAGCGCACCTTAGGGCCCGTCAATCTGATCGCGCTGGGTATCGGCGCCATCATCGGCGCGGGTCTCTTCGCGCTGACGCCCAAGGCCGCGCACGATAACGCCGGCCCGGCCGTCGTCTTCTCGTTCCTTGTAGCCGCGTTCGGCTGCGCCTTCGCCGGCATGTGCTACAGCGAATTCGCCACCATGATCCCCATCGCGGGCAGCGCGTACACCTACGCCTACGCCACCATGGGCGAACTGCTCGCGTGGATCATCGGGTGGGATCTGGTTCTGGAATACGCGGTGGGCGCCGCTACCGTGTCGGTCAGCTGGTCGAAGTATTTAGTGCGGCTGCTGCAGACGTTTAACATCACCCTGCCGCCCGACCTCACGAAATCCTACTGGGAAGGCGGCCTGGTAAACGTTCCCGCCATCTTCATCATCTGTCTGATCTCCATTGTGCTGATCGTGGGTATTCAGGAATCGGCCAGGCTGAACGGTCTGATCGTGGCGCTCAAAGTCACCATCGTGGTGCTGGTGATCGGGCTCGGCTTCTCCTACATCAACAAGGCCAACTACGTGCCGTTCATCCCGCCGAACACCGGCGAATTCGGCCACTTCGGCTGGAGCGGCGTCATGCGCGCGGCGGGCGTCATCTTCTTTGCCTATATCGGTTTCGACGCGGTCTCCACCGCGGCGCAGGAGGCACGCAATCCGCAGCGCGATATGCCCATCGGCATCATCGGCTCGCTGGCCGTTTGCACTCTGCTCTACGTCGGCTTCTCGTACGTGCTCTCCGGCATCGTGAACTACAAGGACATGACGGACACGGCCATCTACGAAGCGCTCCACAACATCGGGTATGACTGGCTGGGCACCGGCGTCGTGATCGGCATTCTGGCGGGCTACACGTCGGTGATCCTGGTCATGCTGCTGGGCCAGAGCCGCGTGTTCTACTCCATGTCCCGCGATGGCCTGCTGCCGAAGATGTTCAGCGACGTGCATCCGAAGTTCAAAACGCCCTGGCGCTGCAATCTGGTCTTCATGATCTTCGTCAGCCTCTTCTCCGGCTTCGTGCCGCTCTCGAGCCTGGGCGACATGACCAGCATCGGCACGCTGCTGGCCTTCGTCATCGTCTGCGGCGGCGTCATGATCATGCGGCGCACTCACCCCAACATCCCGCGGCCTTACAAGACGCCGCTGGTGCCTCTGGTGCCCATCCTCGGCATCCTCATCTGCTTCGCCATGATGGCGTCGCTGGACATGATGACGTGGATCCGGCTTGTCGTCTGGCTGGCTATCGGGCTCACCATTTACTTCACCTACAGCCGCACCCGCAGCCACCTGGTGACCGATCCCGAAAGCGATCACGGCAAGACGTAAACTGGATTTTGGTACCCGTCATCACTTCCACCAGCCTGCCCGGCGTCGAACGCGTCGCGAGCGGGAAAGTTCGCGATGTTTATGCGGTGGGCGACGATCTTCTGATCGTCGCCACCGACCGTATCTCCGCCTTCGACTGCATCCTCCCCCAAGGCATTCCCGGCAAAGGCCGCGTGCTCACGCAGATGTCCCTGTTCTGGTTCCATCTGCTCAAAGATCTGGTGCCGAACCACCTGATCACCGCCACGGTCGATCACTATCCGAAGCACCTGCTCGAATACCGCGATCAGCTGGAAGGCCGCTCCATGCTGGTGAAACGCTGCCGCATGGAACCCGTGGAGTGCGTGGCGCGCGGCTACGTCTCCGGCTCCGGCTGGAAGGACTATCAGGCCTCCGGCAGTATCTGCGGCATTCCGCTGCCCGCCGGCCTGCGCGAAAGCGACCGCCTGCCGCAGCCCATTTTCACCCCGGCTTCCAAAGCGGAAACCGGACACGACGAAAATATTTCTTTCGCGAAGACCATCGATACCGTGGGACAAGCCACGGCCGAACTGCTGCGCGATTTGACGCTGAAAATCTACGCGCGCGCGGCCGAACACGCCGAATCGCGAGGCATCATCCTCGCCGACACGAAATTCGAATTCGGCTGGCATCGCGGCGAACTGCTGCTGGGCGACGAAGTCCTCACGCCGGATTCCTCGCGCTACTGGCCGCGCTCCGACTACGCGCCCGGAGGACCGCAGAAATCCTTCGACAAACAGTTTGTCCGCGATTACCTCGAAACCCTGACCTGGGACAAGCGGCCGCCCGCTCCGCCGCTGCCTCCCGACGTCATTGAAAAGACCTCGCGGAAGTACCATGAGGCCTACGAACGCATTACAGGCCTCACACTGTGAACTGGCTCGACGTCGTTCTTCTCTTCATCCTCACGGTCTCCACCTTTCTGAGCCTCCGCAAAGGCTTCTCGCGCGAGGTCATCAGCCTGGCCGCGTCCTTCTTCGCGCTGCTGCTCGGCATGTGGTTTTACGGCACTGCAGCCTCCCTGGTGCAGCCGTATGTGGACTCGCCCCGCATTGCCAGCCTGCTCGGGTTTCTGCTCGTCGTGGCGGGCGTTCTGCTCATCGGCAGCTTCTTCGCATGGATCGTCGGCAAATTCCTCCGCACGGTCGGATTGTCCTTCTTCGACCGCCTTCTGGGTGCCATTTTCGGACTGGCCCGCGGACTGCTTGTGAGCATCGCATTGCTCACCGCGTTCATGGCATTCGGACCGCACGCCGGAGGAGATGCGGCGCCCTCGGCGGTGGTACACTCGAAAATTGCGCCTTACGTACTGGAAGCGTCTCGGGTAGCTGTTTCCATCGCTCCCATGGACCTCAAGCAGAGCTTCCGCAAGTACTATTCAAGGGTCAAGTCGACATGGCAAAAAACCGCCGGCACGCGCCGGGAAGAGGACTCGTAGTTTACTCATGAAGGAAGGTTTTGATGGACTCATCGATCATCTGGTCAACGCAGGTTTCTTTATGGAAGAAGCCGTTGAAATCCTCGAAAAGGGGATGATCGAAAGAGTGCTGCGCCAGACGGGCAGCAACCAGTCCGAAGCGGCGAAGGCGCTCGGCATTCACCGCAACACCCTGCTGCGCAAGATGCTGGAATACGGAATTGACGGCAAGCGCCCCCGCCCGAAGCCCGCATCCAAAGAACGCAACGCGGATTCCTCCGTCTCGAAGAGAACCGTGCGCCGGCCGCGTACCGCCTGATGCCCGCGCCACTGCTGATTTTCGACCTCGACGGAACGCTGATCGATTCCAAACTCGACCTGGCCCACGCGGTCAACGCCACGCGGGTCCATATGGGACGGGAACCGATCGCTCACGAGCTGATTTATTCGTATGTGGGGGATGGGGCGCCGGTGCTGATCCGGCGCTCCATGCGCTCGCCCGGCGGAGCCGAAGCCACCCCCGAAGCCCCCCCCGAAGCCACGGAAGACGAAGTCGAGACCGCGCTCGAGTTTTTCATCGAATACTATCGCGACAACGCCGTGGTTCACACCGTGCTTTATCCCGGCGTGCGCGAGGCTCTCGACCGGTTGCACGACGCCGGCATGACCCTCGCCGTGCTCACCAACAAGCCGGTCCGAATTACCGGTGTGATCATGGACCACTTCGGCCTTTCCGGCAAAATGTTCCGGATGTACGGCGGCAACAGTTTTGAGCACAAAAAGCCACACCCGGTCGGTATCCACACGCTTCGGAATGAAGCGGGCGCGGCGCCCGAAGACACCTGGATGATCGGCGACAGCGGCGTCGATATCCAGACAGCCCGCAATGCCGGAGTGCCCTCCTGCGGCGTCACCTACGGCTTCCAGCCCGATACCCTGAAGATCTACCAGCCCGACGTTCTGGTGGATGATCTCCGGGATTTCGCGGCGCGCTTCTTCAAGCCGTGAACTGCCTGTTCTGCCGGATCGCGCGCGGCGAAATTCCCGCGGAGATTGTCTGGCGGACCGAAGGCGCGCTGGCTTTTCTCGATCACCGGCCGCTCTTTCCCGGCCACGTGCTGCTGATTCCCGACACCCACGTGGAAACGCTCGCCGGCATGCCTGCCGAAAACCTGGGCGCGTTCTTCACCGCCGTGCAGCGCATGGAGAAAGCGGTCGTCGCGGCCATGGAGGCCGAAGGCAGTTTCGTCGCGATGAACAACCACGTCAGCCAGAGCGTGCCCCACCTGCACATTCACATTGTGCCGAGGCGCAAGGGCGACGGCCTGAAGGGCTTCTTCTGGCCGCGCCACAAGTACGAAAGCGATGAGCGGATGCGCGAAACCGCAGAGCGCATTCGCACCGCGCTTTAGATGTGGGGCGGGATGGAATCCCGCGGCGGGTTGGCAACCCGCCAGGCGCCGGTTTCCCACATTCGCTTTCTAGAACCAAACCTTCACGGCCAGCTGGATCCGCCGCGGCGGACGCGCCGAGGTCGGCTGCATAAACAAAGAATTGATATTCGTCGTGCTGTTCCGGTCCTGGAACTTCACGCTCCCGTCCACCGCCGAAAACTGCGTGTGGTTGAACGTGTTGTAAGACTCCACGCGCAACTGCCCCTTCAGCCGCTCGGTGAACGAGATGTCCTTATACATCGAAATATCCCAGTTATTGGTGCCCGGCCCGCGCAGAATGCCCTTCCCGACATTGCCCAGCGTCGGCACGTTGGCGACGTAAATCGGCGGAGCGAAGCGCGACAGTACCGGCGCATTCGGATCGAGCACCGTAGGCCGCGTGGACGCCGACGCCGACCCCGTGTAATCGGTCCCCACCGCCAGGCTGTAACTCGGCGTGATCGGCGCGCCGGTCTGGAAACGCGTAATGCCGGACATCTGCCAGCCGTCCGTGACCACATGCAGGGGCCGGAACGCGATGGAACGCGGGAACTTCGGCAGACTCCACGTATACCGTCCGCTGAACACCTGGGACCGGTCGAAGCCCGCCGGCCCGTAGTTCCAGTTCCGCGGCGCATAAAACGGATCCACCGCGCTGCCGTAACCATCGGACTGATCCAGCACCTTGCTGAACGTATAAGACGCGCCGAGACTGACCGCCCTGCCCAGCCGCTCCGAATAACTGGCCTGCACCGAGTTATAAGAGGACGTACCCGCGAACTCATAAAGGAAAATATCGCCATAGCCCTGATAAGGCCGCTCGAAATTCGCCGGCAGCGCGTTCGCCGTATTGGACGGATCGCGGAACTCCGGATGCAGCGCCGCGAAGTTCGCGCCCAGCGGCACCGGATTGATATTCCGCCGCCAGATCTGATGCCTCGAAATATTCCCGACATAAGAGACCTCCAATGCGCTCGAAGGCCGGATCAGCCGCTGCACGCTCAGGCTGTAGTTATAAGTCGTCGGAATCTTCCCCACGCTGCCCAGTGAGTAAACCGTCCCGGTCGGCGCCAGCAGGCCGGAACTCAGCTGCGCCTGAATATCCGCGATGTTGCCGTAATACTGAGTCGGCGTATAAATCGTCGGCGGATTATTCAGAGTATCCATGGTCGGGTTGCCTTCCAGCCGGTCGAAGAACACGCCGCCGCCGCCCCGCACCACCGTCCGCCCATTCACCGCGTAAGCGAATCCGAAGCGCGGCGCCACCGCCAGGGCGGGCACGTTGTAAAGTCCCGCCGGCGCGCCGTTCAGCCCGCCGATATACATACCGTCCGACGGATTTCCCACGCCGGGCGCGAAGCTGCCGATCAGCGCCTGCGGATACGTCTTGCCGGTTGTCGGATCCACCGCCACGCGCGCCTTACTGGCATCCAGCCCGGGCCGCAGCAGCACCGGCGCATTCGCCGCCGAATAAAGAGCCGGCGAGAACGACGCCAGTTGGTGCTTCACGTCGTACTGCGGCGGATCGTGATAAAACCGCAACCCGAAATCGAGCGACAGCCGGCTGTTCACCTTCCAGGTGTCCTGCAGGAAAACTTCCGTATTCTGAAACCGGAAATCCCCGCGCGGACGCCCGTTGGCTTCCGCGTAAGTATCGTAATTCCCCAGCAGCGCATTCGCATACGCATCGTTGGCATCCAGCGGATTCAGCGTGTCTTTGTCGAACTTAATCGTCCCGCGAACCGACGAACTGGCGCTCTGCACTTTCCGGGTCAGTTCCAGATAAACCCCGGCCTTCAGCGTATGGGTCCGCCAGATTTTACTGACGTTATCCACGAAGCTGTAAATCGTGTTCCGGTTGAAATACGGCGTGCCGTCGCTGAGCGACGGATTGGCCGCGTTCGCGATGCTGCCGAACGTCATGTTCGGAATCAGATTCAGCGGATTCAGCGAGGGGTTCCGCTGCGGAATATTGATGCCCAGCGCCGTCCGGTCCACCTTGCTCAGATCTTCCGGCACATAAGTCAGCGTGTTCTGGCTGACACCGATAATCGTCTCATTGAACACCGTGGGCGAGATCGTATTCGTGGAGTGGATACTCGCCCCGCGGCCCGGTTGCTGAAAGATGATCGGCGTAATGTCGAAATTCAAAGATCCGTTCACCCAAAGCCCATAGGCCGCGTGCTGCAGATCCGCGTTATTCGTCAGCCGGATATAAGTCTGCCAGCGCGGGCTGACCTGATAATCCAGTCGCAGAATCTCCGTGCGCCGGTTGTAACCGCCCGCTTCCGACGTGAAGTAATTCCACTGATACAGCCGCCCCGGACTCAGATCCGTATAGTTCGGCATCGGGAAAATATTCAATATATTCTGGCCGATCTTCGTCACGCGCGACGCCGGCAGCACATTTCCCGGGAACTGGATCTTATTGTTCAGCGGATCCTGTATGGGAATCAGCTTGCCGTTCACATCGAAGGATTTCGAAAAATCGCCCTGGCGTTCCAGCGCTGTGGGCACGGTAATTGTCTTGGTCCCGTAAGCCACGCGCTGGTGCTGAAACTCCTGCGACCAGAAAAAGAACAGCTTGTCACGCCCCGGGCGGACCTTCGACCCGAACTTCGGCAGCAGCACCGGCCCTTGCAGCGTGTACCCGTTGATGTTGTACCGGTAGGGGGTCCGCGCGCGCCCCGCGACATTGCTGAAATAATCGTTCGCGTTCAGATCCTCATGCCGGTAATACCAGTTGTCGGACCCGTGAAACTGCTTGCCGCCGCCCTTGGTGATCACGGTGATGGTGCCGCCCGAATTGCGCCCGTACTCAGCGCCGTAATTCGACGAAAGCACCTTCAGTTCCTGCACCGAATCCATCGACGGCATGCTGTGGACGCTGCCGTTGGAGCCCGTGTCGAGATTCGTCACCCCGTCCACCGTCATATTCTTCTGGTCGTTGCGGCCGCCCGCGATATAAATATTCCCGATGCTGGTGGGCCCCGGCGCGTCGCGCCCGTCGCTGGTATCCACCACCCCCGCCATCAGACTCACGGCATCGAAGACATCCCGGCCGCGCAGCGCCAGCGACGCCAGTTCCGAAGCGCCCATGGAAGCCGCCTTCTCGCCCGTCACCGTATTGAGGGCCACCGCGTCCGCCGTCACCGTCACACTTTCCGTCAGACTGCCCACCCGCATCCGGATCACGCCCGCGCTTCGCTGCTCCCCTGAATTCAGCACGATGCCGTTCTGCCGGTAGGAGCCAAAGCCCGCGGATGTGACAGTCAGGTCGTAGGAGCCGGGATTCAGATCGGGAAAGGAGAAGAATCCCTCGGCGTTGGTCGCTTCCTTCCGGGTAAAGCCCTGGCCTTCGTTCGCGATCACCACCTGGGCGGCCGCTATAGCCGCGCCGCCCGGATCCTGCACAATTCCGGATAATCCGGAGGAAATATTCTGGGCAAATAAAGAAATCGGAAAAACGGCGAGAATAGCGGCCAGACGCATGGTTGCGCCATCATATCAGTAGTGGGATCGGTCGCGCCTTATCGATATGTTCTTTCTCTGCCGGAACGCGTGATCCGTTCCCTGGGAGCGCTTTCGGGCGGCCTGCTGCGGGGAGTGGGCGAGGTGGTGCTTCCCGCCCCGCTGCGCCGCACCGTGCTCTACCGCGCCATGGTCGGCGTCACCCTGCGCTTCCTCATCCGGGATCTGGGACAGGTGGAAGGGCAGTACGAAAACAACGATCATCATCACCAGAACTTCGTGCTGCAGCGCAGCGCCAGCCATGGGATCGAAATCATGGGCCTGATCGCTTTCCACGCCTCACCCGTCTGGGTGCTGGCCGCGCTGGCCGATCTCACCGGCGGCGGTCAGAAACTGCTGCGCGATATCGTCGAAGAACTAAAACGCGAAGGCCTGCTCGAAGATGGCGACAGTTTCGACACCCTGGAACACGTCCTGGTCGGCCTCGAAAGAACCACCGCGCACGTCGCGCTCACGCTGAACATGCCGCCCGTGAACCTGCAGGGCCTGCGGCAGGACTGGGAAAAGTTCAAAGCGACCCTGCAAAGCATTCCGCCGGAACGGGTCCCCGCCCTGGCGCTGCTGGAGAACACCTGGGAAGACATGCGCGAATCCGCCCGCGCGCAGGACCGGAGCGTCATCGCGGTCTCTTCCCTGATGGCCGTGTCCACCCTGGCCCACGTGCCCTCCAACCTGCTCTGGCTCTCAAAAGCCGCGAACCTGGCCGCGCGCAGGACCACCGAAACCGTGGGCGGCGCCGTTCTCGATCACTACCAGGCCGTGCTGCGCGATATCTCTCAAACCGGCTTTCTCACCTGCCTGAAGCGCGAGTCCCGGCCTTATCTGCGCGCCGCCGTCAAACAGTTCGCGCCGCACCACGAGACGCTCACCGACCGGATGCTGCGGCGCAAACGCGCTCCCGTCACTTTCCACAATCCGCTGCAATTGACTGCAGCGACGTCGGATTCAGACTGTCCGCCCCCGGCTGACGAATCAGAAATCCCTTGGCCTCGACTCGATGGCCCTTCGGCGGATTGGCCGCCACGGAAGCCGGATCCATCAGCTTAAACAGGTGCGTGCCCGGCGCCTGCGCGCCCAGCGCCTTCAGTTCCCCGGCGCTCGAATCTTTCGGATTCCGCGTCCGCACCGGTTCCGTCCCGGCTGTCACCATCCACGTGCCGTCCGCCGTCTGCGACAGGCATCCCACCACCGACACCAGCGAAAAATCCGGCACCGCCGCCGGACCCTGTTTGCCCTGCACGCGGACCTGCGGCAGTTCAGCGGTGGTCAGTTCGCCCTTGCCCGCCGGGAACGCATTCTTCTGCAGGACGTAGGCGACCACGTCGAGATATGCCTGATCCCCCAGGCTCTGTGGCGCGCCGCGCGGCATGGTGTTCCGCACCAGCACGAAGAAGCTCTCCAGCGTGTCCTCGCGCCACCGGTCCATGAAGTGCCCGCCGATCAGCGCATTGTTGTAGCCGGTCAGATCTTCCCGGTGACACCGGCTGCACTCCGCCGCATAAACCGCCTCGCCGCGGGCCGCCTGCGGAGCGCTGTAAACCCCATCCCAGACCGACTTCGCTTCCTGGCCCCACGCGCCCGCCGAAGCCGCCAGACACAGCACCACCGCCATCCACCACGACCGGAAAACCATAGCTTTTATATTTATCAGAGCGGCTTCAGTTCGCCCAGAATCGTGGGGATCAGTTCCGCCACCGTCGGGTGAATGTGCACCGCGCGCTGCAGCGTCGTGTAAGGCTGCTTCGCGTACATCACGTCGAGGATGCAGTGGATCGCCTCATCGCCGCCCACGCCCAGAATCGACGCGCCCAGAATATGCTTCGTCTCCGCGTCCACCACCACCCGCATGAACCCCTGCGTCTCGCCCTTCTCCACGGCGCGGCCCACCCGCGTCATCGGACGCTCGCCCACCAGCGCCGGACGTCCGGACCGCTTCACTTCCGCCAGTGTCATTCCGCATCGGCCCAGCGGCGGATCCACGTAAAGCGCATAGGCGGGAATCCGGTCGCTCACCCGGCGGGCATCGTGGTCGAGAAGATTCGCCGCAACGATTTCATAGTCGTTGTAGGCAGTATGTGTGAATGCGCCCTTGCCGTTGCAGTCGCCCAGCGCCCAGACGCCGGGCGCCGTGGTCCGCAACTCCTCGTCCACCTGGATGTAGCCGTGCGCATCCACTTCCACGCCGGCTTTCTCCAGCCCCAGATCGTCGGTATTCGGACGCCGCCCTACCGCGAGCAGCATGTGCGAGCCGACCACTTCCGGCTTCTCTTTATCGCACGCCAGATGCACCACCGGCTCGCCCCCGCGCGACTCGAAATGGATGCACTCCGCGTTCAGCCGGACCTCGATCCCTTCGGCTTCCAGAATCTTTTGTACCGCCGCCGAGACGTCTTCGTCCTCGCGCGCGATCAGCCGCGGCCCCTTCTCGACGATCGTGACCTCGCTGCCGAAGCGCCGGTACATCTGCCCGAACTCGAGCCCGATGTAACTGCCGCCCACCACCACCAGATGCCGCGGCAGGAAATCGACATCCATCATCGTGCTGTTGGTGAACGACGGGATCTCATGAATTCCGGGAAACGCCGGCACCGACGCGCGGCCGCCGACATCGAGAAAAATCTTCGGCGCGGTGAGCAGCGCCTCGCCCACGCGCACGGTGTCGGGCGACTCGAAACGCGCATGTCCGTCGAAAACCGTGCAACCCTTCATGCCCCGCAACCACCCTTCGAGGCCAGTTCGCGAGGCTCCTGACACACTGTCTTTCCGCGCCTTCACCGCCTTCATATCGACTTCGACAGCGCCGCCGATACGGATGCCGAATTCGCCCGCCCGCCGCGCCATGTGGGCCGCGTGGGCGCTGGCAATCAGAGTCTTGGTCGGGATGCAGCCGGTGTTCACGCACGTGCCGCCGAACCGTTTGCGCTCGACGAACGCGATGCGCATTCCCGCGCCCGTGAGCTTGCCGGCGAGCGTCGGATTGGCCTGCCCGGCCCCGATCAGAATCGCGTCGAAAGTCGGCATTAGCGGAAGCTCGACACCACGAAGTAAGCGCCGCCCACCGCGACCAAATCTTCCGCGACGGCGATGACGTAGTCGGGAACGCCCAGCGCCTTCACCAGACGTGTGCGGGCTTCGTACCCGCCCAGCGTGCCCGCGACCGCGCCCAGTATGCCTGCCGCGCCGCCCGCAATGCCGGATGCCGACGAGCCCATCAGCAGGGCCGCACCGCTGAGTCCACCAAGTACGATGCGAGCCACGAATCCGAGGGGAGCCTTGCGGCTGGGGGTAGTGGGCAGTTTGTCTCCGACCAGTTCTCCCAGAGCCAGCACCGTCAGAATCCAGGCTGCCGCGGTGGAGCTAAGGAAGGACAGCGCCGTAGGTTCCAGATGGATCCAGCCAAGGTGCGCCGCCCAGCTGACCGCGGCCGGAGCGGTCATGGACCGCAAACCCGTAATGAGCCCGATTGCAACAGCGAGCAGGAACAGCGTGCTTGTCTCCATGCGGCGGAATCCTCGTTAATCGATTAAACCATTCCGGAAGAAGGAATTGCGCGGAGCGAGGTGGTTCAAGTGTGGGGACGCGTACCGGAAGCGGCGGGAAAAGTATTGGCGGACAACCCGAACCCTGTAAACAAAGTTTCACAGAATCGGCATCGGAAATGGCAGTTGCCGCTGTTAGCCTCTTCGTTATCGAGTAAGCTCACTTGCCCCTGAGGGGGCAGGGATGGAGGACCTTATGCCCAACGGTGGTCATCCTCTGAACCCGGCGCATGCGGCGCTTCTGAAACCGCACGGAGCCTGGCTTCGCCAATTTCTGAAAAATCAACCCCTGCTCGTGGGAGCCGCGTGGTTCCTGCTCCTGCAGGCCACCGGATCTGCTTATCGAATCAGTGGCCACCCTCTCGACCCTCTTCAGTGGCGCTGGATCTCCTCGGGAGCGGGCGCCGCCGCATATCTGGTGAGCAGGTCGCACATCCTCGTGCTGGCTATTCGGCTCGTCGGCCTTCGGTTCTGCTCGAAACTCAAACTGATCGAGAGGTCTGGTTACACGCAGCTGAAAGACGCCGTGCAAACAGCGTTTATCGAGCGCGTCAGCGTCGCCAAAAAACTATGAAGCGCGGTCCGGCGAAGAAAATCGCTGATCCATCGCCGCGGTGAATTCCGCGCGTGAAAGCTCGCCCTTCCGAAACCTGCGACCCAGTTCAACCGCGTCTCTGAAATCCGCCCCAGCGCCGTGCAGCAGATAACGCAGGGCGCTGGCAAACGCCAGCGGCTGCTCTTCAGGTGCATCGCCGGAGGGATCGACACGCATGCTCATTCCTGTTTTCTTTTCAGCTGGAATCCGGATAGAGACCGGAAGTCAAAACAAAAATACCACAATTTGTTTTTACAAACTTCAGCGGACCCACGGGCTAGTGTAGCTTACCCGTCTCTTCTTCAGCCCCATCAAATCAAAAAAAAGGGCCAGCAGACATCGCTGGCCCCAAAACAAGGAGAAGAGCTTCCGGTCTTCGCCGGTTACTCCGGTCGACTCGTGAAGGAAATGTACTTCGCCCTACAGCGCTGCGGGCTTCCCCGCCCCGCCATCCGCGATCGCTATGTTTCCGCAGTCCCCAATTGCACCTGCTGTGCCAACTCCTCGCCGTCTTTCCCCGCATTTCGATTTCCGTCTGTTTTCAGGTACTTGGATTGCGTAGCAACTTACGTCAACGCCTTTTTGTGAAACAACATACCGGATTTCGCTGCGCAAAACAGCCAGACCGGTAATCTTTTCCGATACGGAGTGTACTTGTCTTCACCTGTTTTTACCGGCTCACCAGTCTCCCGCGGCTTGTATCCTGAGAAAGTCCGCGAACACGGAACGCGCGCGCGTTACACCTCCGACCCCATGGAAAAAAACTTCGCCAGGATCCTGGTTGCCGACGATGAACTGAATCAGCGATCCGCCCTCGCCAGCCTGATCCGGCGCTGGGGTTACGAAGTCGAAACCGCGCAGGACGGCGCCGATGCCCTCGCGAAACTCCGCGAGTTCGACGCCGACGTGGTAGTCACGGACCTCAACATGCCGGAACTCGACGGCCGGGGTCTGCTCGAAGAACTGCAGAAGTTCCCCGTGCCCCCGCAGACCGTTGTGCTCACCGCCTTCGGCAATCTGGAAACCGCCCTCGAAACCGTCCATCGCCTCGGCGCTTTCTGGTATCTGGAAAAGCCCGTCCAGACCCCGGCCCTGCAACTCGTTCTCGAACGCGCGATGGAAAAGCAGCGCCTCGCCGGCCACGCGGTCCGCCTGGAACGGGAACTCGCCTCGCGCGGCGTGCTGGGCGACCTAATCGGCGAATCGGCCGCCATGCAGGAAATCTTCTATCTGCTGCAGCAGGTCGCGCCCACCAAGGCCACCGTGCTCATCACCGGCGAAAGCGGCACCGGCAAAGAGATGGTGGCCCGCGCCCTGCACCAACTCAGCCCGCGCCGCACCGGCCCGTTCTTCGCCATCAACTGCGCGGCCATGCCGGAAGCTCTCATTGAAAGCGAACTGTTCGGCCACGAAAAGGGCGCCTTCACGGGAGCCGTGGAGCGCCGCGCGGGCTGCTTCGAACTCTCCCGCGGCGGCACGCTGCTGCTCGACGAGATTGGCGACATGCCCATGGGCACCCAGGCGAAGCTGCTCCGCGTGCTCGAAGACCGCAAAGTGCGCCGCCTCGGCTCCCCGCGCGAAGTGGAACTCGATGTCCGCGTGCTCGCCTCCACCAACAAAACTCTGCGCGATTCCATTACGGCCGGCACGTTTCGCGAAGATCTTTTCTTCCGCCTGAACGTCTTCGAAGTCCAGTTGCCGCCGCTGCGTGAGCGCAAGGAAGACATCCCCCGCCTGGCCGACGAACTGATCGCGGATCTCAACCGCAAGCACCTCTGCCGCGTGACGGATATGACGCCCGAAGTCGCCGGCCTGCTGCAGCGTTACGACTGGCCCGGCAATGTGCGCGAACTCCGCAACGTGATGGAGCGCGCCGTCATTCTGGCCGGCGAGGGCACCATCACGGCGCGCCTGCTGCCGCGCGGCTTCGCGGGACGTCCCGAGCCGCCCGTGCGCGAGCACGGCTCCACGGTGGCGCTCACCCTCGAACCCGGCATGACCGTCGACGAAGCCGAGCGCGCGCTCATCGAGATGACTCTGCGCCACACCGGCAACAACCGCACCCGCGCCGCCGAAATCCTCGGCATCAGTCCCAAAACGCTCTTCAACAAACTCCGTGAGTACGGTGGCGGCGGCGAATGACCCTGCGGGCCCGGCTGCTGTCGCATACCCTTGCGATGGTGGCGGCGGTGGCGGTCACTCTGGCCGCTCTGAACCTCAACAGCCTCGCCGAAAACTTTCTGGATATGGCGATCGCCAGTTCGGAGATGACCGCCAGCCAGATTAAACAGGTGGTTCGGCGCCGCCTCGCGCACACGCCCGTCGCGCCCACTCTCGCCGAGACCAAACGCCTGTGGAACCGCTCCGTCGAAGAGGACCGCGATCTCGCCGCCATGCTCGAAGGCACCATGGCCGAATCCAGTTCCATCGGCGAAATCAACGTGGCCGGCGAGGACTTCGTCATCCTCGCCACCTCCAACCCCTCGCGGCGCGGCAAGCCGATGATCGCCCGGCAGGACCTCAAAGACCTCCGCGGCGCCAGCCCTCTCGGCCGCGTCGCCGCCATTCTCGAAATCCGCCACGATTACGAAACGCGCGTCGCCCTCGCCATCGAAGGCCAGACCGCGCCCGTCATCACCATCCAGGTCCTGGTGCTGCCTTCCCTGCTGCGCGCCGCCATCGTGCCCCCGCTGCAGAAGATGGCGATCATTTCCATTACCGCGATGGTGCTGGCCTTCGCACTTGCCTTCTGGTCGTCCCAGGTAGCCTTGCGCCCGCTGGCCCGCATCAACCTGCTGATCGACGACATCGTGGGCGGCAGAATTCCCGAAGCTCCCCGTCAGGATGGCGACGACGCGCGCGAACTGGCGCTGATTGAATCCAAACTAAGCCTCCTCGGCGAGCGTTTCCGCGAGACCCGGGAGGATGCCAGCCAACTCCGCCTCAATCTGGAAGGCGCGCTCGAAAAGCTGGACGCCGGCACCCGCACGCATATCGAAAATCAGCTCGCCGTTGCCCGCCGCCTGACTGCCATCAATAGTCTGACCAGTCAGGTGGCCCACGAGATCAAGAACCCCCTCAACTCCATCTCGCTGCGCCTCGAGCTGCTGCGCTCCCGCGTGGGCGAAGACGCGCCGGATACGGACGCCGAGTTTTCCATTCTTTCCGAAGAGGTCACCCGCCTCGATCGCGTGGTTCGCACCTTCCTCGACTTCAACCGCCCCGTGGAACTGGAGCCCGAACAACTCGACCTGGTGGAGGCCGCCCGCGACGCCCTGCAGTTCCTCGAACCCGAAGCGCTCGATCGCGGCATCCGCGTCGTCTTCACCGCTCCCGACGCTCCGGCACTTGTTCAGGCGGACCCCGGTCTGCTGCGCCAGGCGCTGGTCAATATCGCCGTCAACGCCATTGAGGCCATGGGCGCCGGAGGCGAATTGCGCATGGCGCTGCAAAAATCTTCGGAGACATGTACAATTCGCATTGAGGATACCGGTCCCGGCATTCCTCCGGAACAGCTGGCCAAAGTTTTCCAGCTTTACTTCACCACCAAGCCCCGTGGCACCGGAATCGGTCTGGCGATGGCTTACCGCGCCATCCAGCTGCATGGAGGCACAATCGAGGTGGAGAGTGAGCCGGGGAAAGGCACCGCTTTTCTGGTAATCTTGCCGTTGGCCGGTCTGGACAGAACCCGATGAGAGTTGCGACGATCGCGCTTGTCCTGCTGATCAGTATCGCTTCGGGCGGCTGCGTGTTCGAAAGGAAGAAGGCCGTCCGCGTTCTGCCCCGCCCGCCGCAGCCTGCCCTGGCCAAACCGGCTCCCGTGGTCGCGCCCCCGTCGGACGTGATCATTCCGCCTTCCGAGCCGCCCACCCCGCCCGCGCCGGTCGTCAAAACGACGGAACCGCCGAAAGAGAAACCGCCCGAGCCCAAACCGGAGCCGCCGCCACAGCCGGTGAAGAGGCGCCGGACGCCACCTCCGAAGCAGATCACGGATGCGCCGCCGCCCAAACCAGTCGAGCCCGAAGTGCCCGCGGCCACACCTGCCGTGACCGGGGAACAGCCCCCCGCCGCGCCTCTGCAGTTGCGGGAAATCCTCACGCCGGAACGCCGCCGTCAGTATGAGACCGAGTACGGCGCCAGCATGGGCCGCGCACGCTCCGTCATCGGCCGCGCGACGGGCCGCACCAACCTGACCCCCGCGCAAACGGAAACGCTGAACCGCATCGGCACCTTCCTGAAGCAGGCCGAGGACTCGCGCAAAGACGACCTCGGCACTGCCTGGCAGCTCGCCCGCCGCGCCGATTTACTCAGTCAGGAACTCCTGGAGACGCTGAAATAGGTTTCGGCGGCACGGCGCGCACGGCCGGCTAATGGCGGAAGAATGACTCGATGTCGCGGCTGCCGTGGAACACGTGTAAGATCAGCACGTCTTCCTCTTCAATGCGGTAAATGATGACATACGGGCCGACTGAAAAACTTCGCAAGCCGGGCAATAAATCTCGGTCGCGTCGGCGTCCAAGCCACGGATTGCGAGACAGAAGAATGAAACGTTCCGAGATGAATTCGACCAACTGGTCGGCCTTTTCCACGCTGCCAGTCTCCTTCGCAGTGTGATACCAGATTTGATCGAGGTCGGAATCGGCGGTAGCCGCGTGGCGATGTGCCATCAGCGAGGAGATTAGTGCTTTTCGGCGGCAAGTCGTGCACGGCCCCGGGCGGCAACATCTCGGGCAAGTTGACGCATGGACTCTTCCGTGATCACGAGCCCATCCCCTCGCGCGAGCGAAGCCTCCGCAAGATTCACATCCGCAATAATCTGCGCCCGCTTGCGCTCGCGTTCTTCCCACATAGAAAACGCCTCCAGCGCGGCATCTTCGGGCCGCTCCAGCCGGCCGCTGGCAATCGCGGCCCGGATAAATCCCTGTTGGTCAGGCGTCGGATCGACGTTCATGCCTTCACCCTAAGGGTTTCGAAGTTTCTTGTCAACGCCCTCACCCTACAGATCCGCCAGCCTTTTATCGCTGTCCCCGAACCGGTCGAGCTGCACGCCCATCTTATCCATCAGCGACAGATACAGACTGCACGCGCGCCGGTTATCGTCGCCCTTATCCAGATAATCCAGCACACGCCCCTGCTTCAGCGTCCCGTTTCCGTGACCGGCCAGCAGCATCGGCATCTGGTCCGCCCCGTGCGTATCGCCGTCGAACAGATTCGACATGAACAAAATCATCGAACTGTCCAGCAGCGACTGGCCGCCCTCATCGATATTCTTCAGCCGGTCGATCAGATACCCGAACTGCTGCACATGGAACTGATTCGTCTTCAGGTACATGGCCTCCAGTTCCGGCACGTGGCCGTTGTGCGTGAGGTCCAGATGCAGCGCGCCCTGCACGCCCTTCAGGAACTTGAAGTTCATCTGGGACAGATCGTTATTCAGCATGCACGTGACAATGCGCGTCTTGTCCATCTGGAACGCGAGCACCATCAGATCCATCATCAGCTTCATGTGATCCGGCACGTTCTGCGGAATCTCATTGGCCGGACGCGGCATGTTCGGCTTCTCCAGCGTCGGCCGCCAGCCCTCGATGCGCTCTTCCTTCGAAGCCCGGTCGATGCGCGTTTCGATATCCCGCACCGACGTCAGATA
Organism: uncultured Acidobacteriia bacterium; assembly: GCA_903851195.1. Lineage (GTDB taxonomy): Bacteria > Acidobacteriota > Terriglobia > Bryobacterales > Bryobacteraceae > BOG-234. The sequence continues at coordinate 38,713 of CAINNJ010000006.1, read as the reverse complement.
CTCGTCCAGCTTCGCGCGGTCCGTCCGGCTGATGCGCGGCTGCAGACTGCTCGTCTCCTGCAGCACCGCGTCCAGAATACTGCGGTCCACCGCGCGCCCGGAACCATCGCCCACCAGCAGATCGAAGGTACGCGACGGATAAATCTCCTTCGTCGCCGGCCGCGTTGCCGAGGCCCACGAAACGCACGACCCGTAAATCATGGAAAGGCCGTCTTCAAGACGCATCTCGTTCGGCTCCACGCCCAGCGCCAGGCTCGGCAGCGCGGTCTGCCCGCCGAGTTGCTGCGCCAGCACCTGATCGAACGTGGTGCCCACGCGAATATCGCTTGGATCCAGACTCACCGTCGCGCCCGACAGCATGTTCGGCATGCGGCCCAGGTGCGGGCTGGTCGACAGCATCGCCTGCTTGTTATAGAGCCCGCGCAGGAACGTGAAGTCCTCGCGGTGCGCCATCATCGGCTGCAGCGCCGGCCCCAGTTCCATGGACGCGCCGCTGCCCTTCGCCCACCAGTTCGCCGGCTTCGTGCCGTTCGAGAAATACAAACAGCCAAACCGCACCGGCGGCTTCTTCGACGCCGCCGCGAACAACGGCATCGATTCCATCCACGGCAGCGCCAGCGCCACGCCCGCGCCTCGCAGGAAATGCCGGCGCGAGACCGGTTGACTGGCAAAGCTTCGTTTCACGCGGTTCATAGTCCACCTTCTCGTTTCGTTTTTGCTTCGGTCGTTTTCACTGCCGCGGCACGCAGCGGCGGCGCGACAGCTTCCTGCTCACGCCGATACCGGAACTGCTTACTCTGCACAATCTCCAGCGCCAGCTGCGAGAACTTCGCCCCGTCGCCGGCCGCGATCAGCTTCTCGATCAGCGGCTCGTCCGACGGCAGCACCGTGCGCCCCAGCGCGTACCCGATCAGCTTGCGCGACAGGGTCCGCAACACCTGCGGCTCCTGCGTCTTCATATAGCCCAGCAGCCCGTCCACACCGTTAATCGGTGTCTGGTCGGCCAGCGCGCTGGTGTCGTCCACCGGTTTGCCGTCGTTGTACTTGTCGCGCCAGCGGCCTACCGGGTCATAGCGCTCCAGCGGAAAGCCCAGCGGATCGATGCGCGTATGGCAGCCCGCGCAGGTTGCGTTGCGTTTGTGCGACGCCAGTTTTTCCCGCACGGAGAGCCCGGCGAAGAGCTTGTCGTCGGCCGGAATGGAACCGGCATCGGGCGGCGGCGGCGGCGTCGGCGTGCCCAGAATGCGCCGCAAAACCCAGTCCCCGCGTTTTACCGGACTCGTCCGCAGCGGCGCGGATGTCGCCGTGAGCACCGCGCCCAGCCGCAGCATGCCGCCCCGGTGGAACTCGTTCGCGCCCGTCACCATCTCCGCGCCGGTGGTGGACTTGATCTCTTTCGCGACGCCGTAATGCTTCGCCAGAGGCTTCGTCAGAAACGTGTAATCCGCGAACATCATCTCGCCCACCGGCCGGTCCTTCCGCACAATATGCTCGAAGAACGAAACCGCTTCGTCGTACATGCCCGCTTTCACTTCCTGGCTGAACTCCGGGAAGCGCGTGTTATCCACGCCGCGGTACTGATCGAAACGATAGAAGCCCAGCCACTGCCCGAAGAACTCCGTGGCGAACCGGCGCGCCTTCGCGTCCGCCAGCATGCGCTTCACCTGCTTGTCCACCTGTGCGGGATTGCTCAGTTCCCCCGCCGCCGCGGCCCGCCGCAACTCCTCATCCGGCACCGACGACCACAGGAAGAAACTCAGCCGGCTCGCCAGTTCCCAGTTCGTCAGCGGACGCGCCGCGCTGGCCTCAGCGGGACGTTCCAGACGATACAGGAACTCCGGCGACACCAGAACCCGCGCCAGCAGAACCTGAATCGCCTTCGGATGATCCAGCTTCTGCTCACTGTGCGCCTTCGCATAAAACGCCCGCAGCTTTTGCTTCTCCACGTCCGTCAGCGGACGCCGCCACGCCATGCTTGCAAACCGCAGGCAGTCTTCGACATGCCCCGGCATCGCCTCGCGCTGGGCTTTCAGCATCGCATCGTACTGAATTTTCAGCGGCTGTAGGTACTTCCGCGGCTCGGGCGGCAGCTTATCGATGGTCGCCTGATCCAGTTCGGCGATCCCCTTCCCCGGCAGCTTCAGACCATACTTGGTGGCCAGCAGAGCCACGTAGTTATCGTGATACTCGAACGACGCATACAGATCGTTCCACGCGTGGTCCAGCCGCGCCCGCGTCGCGTCGTCCAGCATGTTTTCGTAGATATAACGGTCGTCCCGGATGTACTTCACGCGCGAGTCGAACGCATCGTGCTCCGGCGTGTTGTACGTCTTGTCGAACGGCTCGGGAGGCGGATCCTTATCCGCCGGCGCCGGCTCGCCCTGCGAGTTCGGCGGCAGCAGCTTCACCAGTTGCAGGAAGCCCGCTTTGAATGTGTTGTAGCCTTCGCTCTTCGCGTCGCCCAGAATCGCGTGCACCGTAATGCCGCGCGCCGGCCCGTCCGCGCGGTCGGAGAACGTCACCCGCATCACCGCATTGTGGTCGCTGCCAATCCCGGCATCCACCTGCAGCACCGCGCCCTGCGCGCCCGCCGGCAGCGGAATTTCGAAAGATACGGACCCGTCCGACGCGAAGTCGTTCGGCCCCAGTGGCGTGCCATCCGGGCTCACCCCGAAGTGCAGTTTCGCCGCCGCCTCCGGAGTCAGCACCGTGCGCAGCGGCTGCGCATTCTGCACCTGCCCGCGCGCCCGCGCCGCCACGGCCGGATCCACTGCGACGCCTGGTGTTGCAAGAGGGGGCGTTGCCGGAGTAGCCGCACCGCGGCCCGGCGCCGACCGGATCCCGACCGTCGCATTCCGCCAGATCACAATCGGTCTCGCCTTCGCGCTCGGATCCACCGAATTCACGTTCAGATACGCCGTCAGCGGGCCCGTCACCGGACCCCGGCCGCGTCCGCCGCGACCAAACATATTGAACGTGAAGTGATGCGACGTCTCCGCCTTGATCGCCTCTTCCGTCATGATCAGCGGACTCTCATCCCCAGCCCCGCCGGCCGCCACGTCGCCGCGCGCAAACAACCAGCCCGGCCAGTTCACCAGAAACGTCTTGATCTCTTCGCATCCCGCCCGCGCCGCAGCTTCGGAACCCGCGCCCGCCGGCAACTTCTTCCACCGCGCGGCCACTTCCGAAGACGGATAGCCCAGCCCCGTCTGATTCACCACCGTCCACATATGTTGCGCGAAACGAGGCATCACGCCCTCGCGCAGCGCCAGATCTTTCAGCGTGGCGTTCGCCTCACCCAGTGCCGCCCGGTTCTTAAACCTCCAGGCCACGAAAAGCGCCTGACTGTACTTTTCCTGTCCGAACGGAATGCCGCCCTCGCCCGAAACCGTGCGGAAACCGAACTTCTTGTAGATCTCCTGAATGCGCGTGATGCCGGAAAGCTCAAAGCCCGTTTTCCCGGGATGCTCGAAAAATTCAATCGGCCCCGACCCGATCACCGCGTGATCCGCAATCTTCCGCGCCGTCTCCAGATAGCGCTCCAGCCCCGCGTCCGCCATGAACTGCACATCGCCGAAATTGGCGAAACCCTCGCCGCCCACCGCGTCCGTCGCCCCGTCGCCTTCGAGCGCCAGATCCAGACCTGTGAGGTCGCGCACGCTGTACGCATACTCCGCGCTCGTCAGCCGCCGCACCGTGACCTTACCCGGATCCCCCGCGTGCTTCTGTGCGTAATCGTTCAGGCTTGCCCGAACCCACGCCGCCGTGGCCGCGCGCTGCGCGTCCGCAGGTTGCGGCATCTTGGCCGGCGGCATCCGCTTCTGCTCCAGCACCGCCGCGACTTTCTGCCACTGCGCGAAGTGATCGCCCACCGAAACCGGCGTCAGCATCTGCTCCAGATTGATGCCTGCCGTGGCGGCCTTACCGTGGCATTGCACACAGTACTGCCGCAGCGTGGCGGCAGCCGGCGCGGCCGCGGCGTCCACATGCGGATTGGAAGTCGCAGCGCCCTGCGCGCTGTCTGAAAGTACGCCGGCCGAAAGCAGCAACAAAATCAGGTACGGCTTGTGCAAAGTCCTCATCCCCTCAACGAATTCGTACACCATTCTATGTGTTGACTTGGCGTGACGAACGCGGCGTTATGTTACCGCCCGAACGCCGCCATGCGAGATAATCGAACCTATGCGCAGTCTGGCGTGGCTGGTCCTCGCGTTCTCCCCTTTATCCCCCCTGTTCCTCGGCCAAAATGCTCTCGCCCAGAAGCGCCCCTTCGACGCCGACGCCCTTCTTCGCATCCATCGCATCGGCGATCCCCAGCTTTCCCCCGACGGTAAGACCGTCGCCTTCAGCGTCAGCCAGCCCGACATCGATAACAACCGCGCCGCCCACAGTGTCTGGACCGTGCCTCTCGCCGGCGGCACGCCCCGCAAACTGAGCGACTCCGCCGATCGCCCCCGCTGGTCGCCCGACAGCACGCGCATTTACTACACCGGCACCTCCGGCGGCAGTTCCCAGATCTGGAGCATGAGCCCCGATGGTTCCGGCCAGATTCAGATCACCCACCTTTCCACCGAAGCCTCCGGCGAAATCGTCTCCCCCGATGGCAAGTACCTCCTGGTCCTCAGCGACGTCTTCCCGGACTGCGGCGCCGACGACGCCTGCAACGCCAAACAACTCGAAACCGAGAAGAACAGTAAGGTCAAGGCCCGCCTGATCACGAATCTGCTCTATCGCCACTGGACCTCCTGGCAGGGCAAAACCCGCAGCCATCTGCTCTCCATCTCGCTCGCCGATGGCAAGGCCGTCGATCTCTCCCCCGGCGACCACATCGTGCCCCCGTTCTCCCTCGGCGGGCCCGACGATTACGTCATCTCTCCCGACAGCCGCGAAGTCTGCTTCGCGATGAATGCCGACCCCGTCCCCGCTCTCAGCACCAACAACGACCTCTACGTTGTCCCCATCACCGGCGGCGCCGCGCAGAAGATCACCGGCAACCCCGGCGCGGATAACTCACCGCAATACTCGCCGGACGGCCGCTATCTTGCCTATCGCTCCCAGTCGCGCCCCGGCTACGAAAGCGACCGCTGGAAGCTCATCGTGCTCGAACGCTCCAACGGCAGACTCCTGCTGCCCACCGACGCCGTGGACCGCTCCATCGAAAGCTTCGTCTGGTCCCCCGACTCTAAACGTCTCTTCTTCGGCGCCGTGGACCGCGGCCACCAGGCCATTCAGTTCGTCGGCATCGAAGGCGGCGGCGTGCGTGTGGCCGTCACCGGCAGCAACACACTCGACGACCTGCAGTTCACCGCCGACGGCAAGACCTTGGTCTTCACCCGCCAGAGCGGCGACAGCCCCGTGGAAATCTGCAAGGCCACCTCGAACGGCGGTGCGGCCGTCGCCCTCACCCATCTGAACGACGACCTGCTGAACCAGTACCAACTCACCACGCTCGAAGATTTCTGGGTCGCCGGCGCGGAAAACACACAGATCCACAGTTTCGTCGTGAAGCCGCCGGACTTCGACCCGAAAAAGAAATACCCGGTCCTCATGCTCATCCACGGCGGTCCGCAGGGCGAGTGGGGAGAAAGCTGGACGTATCGCTGGAACGCGCAGGTGATGGCCGGCGCGGGCTACGTCGTGGTGATGCCCAACCCGCGAGGGTCGATCGGTTACGGTCAGAAATTCACCGACGATATCAATCAGGACTGGGGCGGCAAACCGTATGACGATGTGATGGCCGTCACCGACTATGTCGCCAAACTTCCCTACGTGGATGCCGACCGCATGGCAGCCGCCGGCGGTTCTTACGGCGGCTATCTCATCAACTGGATCCTCGGCCACACCACGCGCTTCAAATGCCTGATCTCCCATGCCGGCGTTTACGATCTGCGCAGTGAAGCCGAATCCACCGAGGAACTCTGGTTCCCGACCTGGGAGTTCGGCGGCATGCCCTGGGATAACCCCGAAGTCTACGACCGCTGGTCCCCCAGTAAGTACGTCAAAGAGTTCCGCAGCCCCACCCTCGTCATCCACGGCGAACTCGATTTCCGCATTCCGTACAGCCAGGGCATGGCGCTCTTCACCGCGCTGCAGATGCAGAAAGTGCCCTCGGAGATGCTGATGTTCCCGGATGAAGGACACTGGGTTCTGAAACCGCAGAACAGCGCGCTCTGGTATAAGACATTCCTCGACTGGGTCGGGAAATGGACCGCGAAATAACTTCGGATTAATAACTTGAAAATCATCCTTGCGATCGTGGCTGTCGTCGTCTTACTGGCGATGTTTCCGCTGAGTTTACTTGTTCTCTCGACCAACACCGCTCTGAAGGTCGATCCGGCGCCGAAGGTCATCGGCTTTGAAACACCTCTTCATATTCACGCGGAAAATTCCCACGGCGTTCGCTGGATCACCGTGGACGTGCAGCAGGACGGCAAATCCCACGAAAGCCGCGTCTTTCAGGCCAAGGAACAGAGCTTCTTCCCGAAGCGCAACGTGCCCGCCACCGACCTGAACGTGAAGATCGGCAAGCAGACCGCGCCCGAACTGCATGACGGCAAAGCGCGTGTGGTGGTGGCGGCCGTTTCCAACGACTTTCGCGGCAAGAGCGACAGCATCGCCTTCGACGTGGACGTGATGACCGCGCCCCCGCAGGTGGTGGCAGACGGCGTCCAGCACTACATCAATCAGGGCGGCACGGAGATGGTGACTTTCACGCCCTCCGGCGCCTGGACCGAGGCCGGCGTCAAAGTCGGCGACCAGACCTTCCGCAGTTTCCCCCTGCCCAATCATCCAGGCCAGTACTTCAGCCTCTTCGCGCTCTTTTGGTCACTGCCGACGGATACGCCGATCTCGGTCTTCGCCGGCAATCCTACCGGCGCCACGGCCAAAGCGGGTTTCTGGTACAAAGTGTTCCCGAAGCAGTTCCGCAAGAGCACCATCGCGCTCGAATCCATGAATCTGGAACGGATGGTGAACGGCATCGATCCGGAAGGCAAACTGAAGGGCGATCTGGTGCAGCGTTTTATTCAGATCAACCAGGAGATGCGCAAGCAGAACAACAAGACGCTCGCCGACCTCCGTTTCCAGACCGAACAGAAATTCCTCTGGACCGGCGCCTTCCTCCCCATGGTCGATTCCACCGTGGAATCCCGCTTCGCCGACGACCGCACGTACACATGGCAGGGCAAGAAAGTGGATGAGCAGACGCACCTCGGCTTCGACCTCGCCAAGGTCTCCCACACCCCGATTCCGGCTTCCAATGACGGGCGCGTGCTGTTCGCCGAACGTCTCGGCATCTACGGCAACTGCATTCTGATCGACCATGGTTTCGGTCTCCAGACGATTTACGGCCACCTGAGCGAGTTCCTGGTAAAGAAGGGCGACATGGTGAAAAAGGGCCAGATTATTGGGAAGACCGGCATGACCGGCCTGGCGGGCGGGGACCATTTGCACTTCACCATGCAGGTGGATGGCGTGCAGGTGAACGCGGTGGAATGGTGGGACCCGCACTGGGTGCGGGACCGCATCCTCAGCAAGATGGACGTCACGATGCCGGACGAAGCGGTGAAGGGCGGCTATCCGGTGCCGGCCGGACACAAGGGGAAAAAGCGGAGGAAATAGGATCCATTAATCATGGCTACAATGGCCTCAGGGGAGCATATGACCGTAAACCTGACCGACGCAGGAGATCTCGGTAAACTGGTGCAAACTGTTCTCGATGGCGAGGAAATCACCATCTGCCGGGATGGAGAGCCTGTCGTCGACCTCGTCCCCACGCGATCCGTCCGGCCGAAGCCGCGCAGATTCGGAACCATGAAAGACAAGATCATTATTCGGGATCCCAACTGGCATGTTGGTCCCCAGACGGACGAAGAACTCGAAGCCTGGCTCAAAGGCGAATTCGAATAGTGCGGGTCCTTCTCGAGACCCAGCCACTACCGACGCCCCGCAATTGGTTCCGGACATTTTTCTTCGGAGGAGAAAATTGTCGTATTTGTAGTTTTGAAACGCAGAGGGCGTAGAATGTTTTATCAGTGATGGAACCTGGTGGTTTCCCGGAAGGAAATGATGGGCTGCCATGCCCTGAAGTTCGCCGCTGGGCGGAGACAAAATACCGCCTGATCGGCCTTTACGACAAGTTGTTCGCCACGGGCATGAAAAAGAAGTGGGATCAGCGGGTCTATATAGACCTGTATTCCGGAGCCGGATACAGTAGGATTGCCGGTACAAACACTTTCCTGAAGGGCTCACCGCTGATCGCGTTGACAGTGGAAGATCCCTTCGATAAGTACATTTTCTGTGAGGAAGACCCGGAACTTCTTCAGGCGCTAAGAACTCGCGTCAAAAGAATCGCTCCTATGGCGAACGTTGTATACATCCAAGGCGACTGCGATGCCGAGATTGACAAGATTTGCGCTGAGATTCCGAAGGCGTCCGCAAATAACAAGGTGTTAAGCCTCTGCATGGTGGACCCGTTCGATTTTGGGATTAAGTTCGAGACCATCAGAAGACTGTCGAAGTACTTCATGGATTTTTTGGTGCTGCTTGCGGTCGGAATGGATGCCGGCCGCAATTATGATCATTACGTCGATGGCAACTCGACAAAGATCGATGAGGCACTCGGCAACACCGCGTGGAGGGATCGTTGGAGGGCAATCGGCACCCGCAAGGGAGAATTCAGGCAGTTTCTGGCCACCGAATTTTCTTCCAGCATGGAATCTCTTCAGTACCTCAAGTCGCCTTTGGACCGGATGAAGCAGGTCAGGTCCGATGAGAAGAATTTGCATCTATACTATCTCGCGCTATTCTCAAGACACGTGAGAGCGTATGAATTCTGGGACGATGTTCTGAAGTACAGTACCGATCAGACCGGCTTCAATTGGTAGAAAGACGATGTCACTGGATTCGAAAATTGAATGGACCGATGCAACATGGAACCCTGTACGCGGCTGCACCAAAATCAGTCCCGGGTGCAAGCACTGCTATGCGGAACGATTCTCCGAGCGATTCCGAGGTGTGAAGGGGCATCCCTTCGAGCAAGGGTTCGATTTGCGGCTTGTTCATCAGAAGCTTGGGGAGCCATTACGGTGGAGCGAGCCACGTATGATTTTCGTCAATTCGATGAGCGACTTGTTTCAGGACGGCGTGCCGCTTCCATATATCTCGCGGGTGGTCGCCACGATGCAGCTTGCGCGCTGGCATACCTACCAAGTCCTCACCAAACGCTCCGAGCGGATGCGGGAACTGCTTTCCGGTGCGCTGCGGGAGGCTGCGGGCGACGATCATATCTGGTGGGGCGTTTCCGTAGAAGATCGGAAATACGGTTTGCCAAGAATTGCCAATTTGCAGGAGACACCTGCAGCCGTTCGTTTTCTGTCCGTAGAGCCGCTGCTCGAGGACTTGGGGAAGATTTCGTTGCAGGGGATCTCATGGGTCATTGTCGGTGGCGAAAGCGGTCCTGGCGCCAGACCGATGAAAGAGTCTTGGGTGCTTTCAATCCGAGAGCAATGCACTGCCGCCGGGGTCCCGTTCTTTTTCAAGCAGTGGGGCGGCGTGCGCAAGAAAGCCGCTGGGCGAATGCTTCGCGGCAGAACCTATGATGGATTCCCGCGTCGGCCAGAGAATCCAGTGCTGCCCACGAGGTTAAGGCTTCAGCACGCCCTGGAAATCGAGGGCGGGCTGGTGCAGTTGGCGATTGCCTGAAGCTTCGCAGGGCATGCCATGACCGCGAGTCATGATAAGGACTTTGACATCAACGTCGTAACGCGGCGTGCCTCAAGACGGCATGAACGATCCCATCTTCGGAATCACGGGCACGAGCATTTCATCAACCCACCCCACGTACTCGGCAGTTGCAACGTTCTTGGACGGAGCCCTCCCCCCGCACGCTATCCTGATCTCTTACATCCACCCCATGGGACAAATCCGCACCCCCGAATGCGAAAAAATCGATAACGAACTTCGCGCCTTCTTCCCCGGCGACGTCGAAATCGAAACGCAAAAAGACACCTACTCCGAGGACTACATGATCTGGGTGACCGCCGACGACGTGGTCCATCCCATCCGCATCACGGTCGACGAATATCTTTACGAAGACTGGAAAACCAACGTCCGCCAGGCCGTCGAACTGCTATCGGCGCAGACCGCGTCCGGGGAAAACCCCGCCCTGTAACTGCCCGTTCCGCACCACCGGCACGCCGTTCACCAGCACATACGGAATCCCCTCCGCATACACCGCCGGATTCTCGTACGTGGCCTTATCCTCCACATGCGCCGGATCGAACACCGTAATATCGGCATCCGCGCCCACCTTAATCCGTCCGATAGAACTCAAATTCAAACGCTGCGCCGGAAGAATCGTCATCTTGCGCAGCGCCTCCATCAAAGACAGCGCCCGCTGCTCCCGCACATACCGCGCCAGCACACGCGAATACGTCCCCGCCGAACGCGGATGCCCCTTGCCCCCGATGTTCAGCCCGTCGCTCGCGATCATCACGCCCGGATGCGTCACCGCCAGCTTCACCACGTTCTCCGGCATATGATGCAGCACCGCCAGCCCGCCCTGCGCGCGATACTTCTTAAACGTCTCTTCCGTCAGCCGCTCGCCCGTCGCCGTCCACTGCAGGTCGCCATAAGAAATCGCCAGCCGCTCCTGCCAGCCCGGATCGAAAATCGCGCTCTGCAACTCCGTCATCCCGGCCGTATACGGATAGCACTCGGTCGTGACGTCCAGCCCGCGCTTCTTCGCCCCGTCGATCATGTCGAGCGCCAGCGGCGTCTGCCGGAACGCCATGCTCGGGATGTGGACGATATGCACCGACGCGCCCGTCGCCGCCGCATTTCCCAGCATTTCCTGCAGCGAATCCACCACGCCCGGTTCCACCGGCCCCGGATTCCGCATATGCACATAAATCGGCGCATGCTTTTCCGCGGAAAGCGTGAAAAGATCGTAGATTTCCTCGCGCGTGGCCTTCGGGAAATAGGCGATTCCCATCCCGATCCCCAGCGCGCCCTGGCTCAGCCCCTGCTTGACGTCCTCGTAAATCTGCCGCGCCTCGGCCTTCGTGGTCGCGCGGCTCACCGCGTTGTCGCGCGGCAGAAACGTGCCGGTATCGTGCATTACGGACATCTGCGCCGGAATGTGCCCCGCCGTCGCGCCGAAATTCACCAGCGCCTTGCCCTCGCGCGCCTTATACCAGGCATCCACCGGCCACGCGCCCACTTCCATCTCGAGCGCCGTGGTCACGCCGTCCCGGGCTTTGAACCGGTAATTCTCGTCGTCCTGTCCGTGGGAATGAAGATCGATGAAGCCCGGCGACACCACCAGCCCTTTGGCGTCGATGGTCTCCTTGCCGCGCAGTGGGTTCTTCGAAATGGCCCGGATTTTACCGCCCGTGATGCCGATATTCCGGACCGCGTCCAGCCCCGATTCCGGGTCCATGACATGTCCGTTCGCCACCACGAGGTCGAACTGCTGAGCGTAAGCCGAAGAGGCCAGCCCGGCAAGCAACACCACCGCCAGAAAACGCATAAACTAACTGCCGGCTTTTTTGCCCGCGCGCACCAGCTGATCGATATTCACGAAATCGGTCGGATAATTCCCCGTATAACAGGCATAGCAATACTCGCCTTTTCCTGTATTCTGCGGATCTTCCGCCACCGCGCGCTTCAGCCCGCCCATCGAAAGATAAGCCAGCGAATCCGCCTCGATAAACCGCCGGATCTCTTCAATCGAATTGTTCGCCGCGATCAGTTCGCTCTTGTTCGGCGTATCCACGCCATAAAAACACGGCGATACCGTTGGCGGACAGGAAATACGCAGATGCACCTCGCGCGCACCCGCCTGCCGCACCATGCGCACAATCTTCCGGCTCGTCGTCCCGCGCACGATCGAATCGTCCACCAGGATCACGCTCTTGCCTTCCAGCAGACTGCGGATCGGATTCAGCTTCAGCTTCACGCCGAAATCGCGAATCGCCTGCGAGGGCTCAATGAACGTGCGGCCCACATAGTGGTTGCGAATCAGCGCCTGCCGGTACGGCAATCCGGACTCGCCCGAATACCCCAGCGCCGCCGCATTCCCCGAATCCGGCACCGGCACCACGATGTCGGCATCCGCCGGAGCCTCCCGCGCCAGCAGCACGCCCATCATCTCCCGCGATGTCTGCACCGAACGCCCGAACACCAGCGAATCCGGCCGCGCGAAATACACATGTTCGAATACGCACTGCGAACGAGGCTTCTCCGGCGCGAACCGTTCCCGCGTCACGCCCTCCGGCCCCACGATCACCATCTCACCCGGCTGCACATCGTTCATGTACACCGCGTTCAACAGGTCGAACGCGCAGGTCTCGGACGCAAACACATGCGCCTGCGCCCCGCCCACTTCCAGTTGCCCCATCGCCAGCGGACGGAAGCCGTACGGATCCCGCGCAACGATAATCCGGTCCTGCGCCAGAAACACCAGCGAAAACGCGCCTTCCAGCTGCAGCAGCGCATCCCGCAGCGCCCCCGCCAGCGTCTTCTCCCGCGAATGCGCCACCAGATGCAGAATCACTTCGGTGTCGCTGGTCGCCTGAAAAATCGACCCGCGGTCTTCCAGTTCTTTCCGAAGTTCCGTCGCGTTGGTGATGTTGCCGTTGTGCGCCACCGCGATCCGGCCCTTATTGCAGTGCACGGAAAACGGCTGCGCGTTGCGCGCCACGGTGTCGCCCGCCGTGGAATAACGAGTGTGCCCGATCGCCATCGATCCCGGCAGCCCCCGCAGCACGTCGTTCGTGAAAATATCGGAAACATGGCCCATCGACTTCGTCGTATGGATCACTTTTCCGTCGCTGCTCGAAATGCCCGCGCTTTCCTGGCCGCGGTGCTGGAGTGCGTATAAAGACAAATACGCCAGCTTTGACGCTTCGGGATGGCCGTAGAGGGCCACCACGCCACATTCTTCATGAAGCTTGTCAAACATGTTTTGTGAGGAGGAGTGCGGGCAGTGCTTTCTCGAACGTTCGTTTCAGGTCGGAAGTCGCGAGATCGATCAGCATCTGGTTGGGGTTTCCGATCTGTAACCGCGCCTTCATTGTAACGCCGATGACCGGGGCTTCCACCCCGTGACGCAACGAAATTTCCTGAATTTGTTCCGGAGCGGCCGTGGAAATCAGAATCCGCGACGGCGCTTCGCCGAACAGCGCCAGTTCCGCCCGCTGATTCCCTTTCAACTGGATGCTCGCGCCTACCGCCACGGTGCAGCTTTCGCTCGCCGCCACCGCCAGACCGCCATCGCTCAGATCGTGCGCCGATTCCGCCAGCCCCGCCGCCACAATCTCCCGCATCGCCTCATGCACGCGCTTCTCGTAATCCATGTCGAGCGCCGGCGGCAAACCCCAGAGCTGCCCCAGAATCACCTTCGCGTACTCGCTCGATCCGAACCGCGTGGCATCCGTTTCCCGGAAGCCGCCCAGCAGCACCAGATGCGCCTGTTCCCGCTGGAACGCCACCGGCACCGGCGCAGCGGTCTTCATCAGCCCGATAATGCCCAGCACCGGCGTCGGGTAAATCCCCTCGCCCAGCGTTTCGTTGTACAGACTCACGTTGCCGCCCGTGATCGGCGTCTCGAAATGCGCGCAGGCCTCGGCGATGCCCTCGATCGCCTCCACCAACTGCGCCATAATCTCCGGCCGTTCCGGATTCCCGAAGTTCAGGTTATTCGTCGCCGCCACCGGAATCGCGCCCGTCGTCGATAAATTCCGGCAGCACTCCGCCACCGCCAGCTTCGCGCCTTCCCGCGGATCCAGATAGCAGTAGCGGCCATTTCCGTCGAGCGACATCGCTACCGACTGATCCGTCTCCTTGATCCGCACCACCGCCGCATCGGAACCCGGCCCCGCCAGCGTGTTCGTGCGCACCTGGTAGTCATACTGCTCCCAGATCCAGCGCTTCGAACACAGATCCGGCGACCCCACCAGCCGCACCAGATCCGCATTCAGATCGGCCGAAGCCGGAATCTCCGCCGGACCTTCCAGCGGGGCTTTCCGGAACGGTTTCACATCGTGCGGACGGTCGTACTTCGGCGCTTCATCCGCCAGCGCCGGGTTCGGGATCTCCGCCACCACACTGCCCTGATGCCGGATCCGCAGCTTCCCGTCCGGCGTCACCACCCCGATGGTCACCGCGTCCAGGCCCCACTTGCGGAACACCTGGAAAACTTCCTCTTCCCTGCCCTTTTCCGCCACCAGCAGCATGCGCTCCTGGGATTCGGACAGCAACATCTCATACGCCGTCATGCCGCGCTCGCGCTGCGGCACCAGATCCAGATCGATATCGATCCCGACGCCCCCGCGGCTGCCCATCTCGCACGAACTCGACGTCAGCCCCGCCGCGCCCATGTCCTGAATCGCGACAATCGCGCCCGTCTTCATCGCTTCGATACAGGCTTCAAGCAGCAGCTTTTCCAGAAACGGATCGCCCACCTGCACGTTCGGCCGCTTCTGCTTCGATTCCTCCGTGAACTCCGCGCTCGCCATCGACGCCCCGTGAATGCCGTCGCGCCCCGTCTTCGCGCCCACGTAAATCACCGGGTTGCCGATGCCCGACGCCCGCGCATAGAAGATCTCGTCTTCCTTGCACACACCCAGCGCGAACACATTCACCAGCGGATTGCCCGCGTAGCACTCCTCGAACACGCACTCGCCGCCCACCGTCGGCACGCCGAAGCAGTTGCCGTAATGCGCAATCCCGCTCACCACGCCGGTCACGATCCGCTGCGCGTGCGCCGATTTCAACGGCCCGAACCGCAGCGAATCCATCACCGCGATGGGCCGCGCGCCCATCGTGAAGATGTCGCGCAGAATCCCGCCGACGCCCGTCGCCGCGCCCTGAAACGGCTCGATATAACTCGGATGGTTGTGCGACTCGATCTTGAACGCGATCACCCAGCCGTCGCCGATCCCGATCACGCCGGCATTCTCGCCCGGCCCCTGCACCACGTACTTGCCCGTGGTCGGCAGCTTCTTCAGATGGATGCGCGAGCTCTTGTACGAGCAGTGCTCGCTCCACATCACGCTGAAAACACCCAGTTCGGTGTAACTCGGCTCGCGGCCCAGCAGCGAAACGATCTTGTCGTACTCGCCCTGCGTCAGTTGGTGCTGAGCGATCAGCTCCGGGGTAATGGTCATTTCGTGAGGACCGGGGTGTTTGAAAACATGGATTCAAAGATGGACAGCCCGTCCGTCGAGCCCATGAGCGCGTCGCACGCCCGCTCCGGGTGCGGCATCATGCCGAGCACGTTCCGCCCGCGGTTCAGAATCCCCGCGATATCGCGCGCCGACCCGTTCGGGTTCTTCATATACCTGAAGGCCACGCGGTCTTCCGCTTCCAGTTCGTCCAGCGTCCGCGCGTCCGCGAAGTACTGCCCTTCGCCGTGCGCGATGGGCACATAAATCACCTGCCCCACCAGCAGCTTCGACGTGAACGGCGAGTTCTTCGTCTCCGTGCGCAGCCCCACTTCTTTGCAGATGAACTTCAGTTCCTGATTCCGCAGCAGCGCGCCCGGCAGCAGCCCCGCCTCCACCAGAATCTGGAAGCCGTTGCAGATGCCCAGCACCAGCCCGCCATCCGCGGCGAACTTCTTCACCGCCTGCATCACGGGCGAAAAACGCGCAATCGCGCCACACCGGAGATAGTCGCCGTAGGAAAACCCGCCGGGAAGAATCACCGCGTCCACGTCGCCAAGCGTGGGGGAGTCGTGCCAGATAAACTCGGCCTCGCTCTTCAGGTTGTGACGAATCGCATACCACGCATCGTGGTCGCAGTTACTGCCCGGAAAAACGATGACGCCGACTTTCATGTAGGGAAGCTCCAGTTTAGCAAGAGCCGCTTTCCGTGCCCCGCCGCTTTCCGTGCCCCGAAGCTACTTAGTTCGCGGAATCCGCACCAGGATTGCCGACCCGATGGTTCCCGCGCACATCGACGCCCCCAGAATGCCGAGCTTCGCCGCCGTCAGGTGCGCGTCATCGGTAAAAGCCAGACCGGTCATGAACAGCGCCATCGTGAATCCGATCCCCGCCAGCCATCCCGCTCCGTGAATGTGCTTCCACGAGACGTTTTCCGGAAGCGACGCGAGGCGCAGCCGCACCGCCAGCCAGGAAGCCAGCGTCACCCCGATCGGCTTGCCCAGCAACAGCCCCAGCGCGACGCCCAGAGTAACCGGCTGCCGCACCATGCTGCCCAAATCGCCGGACAACCCGACGCCCGCGTTCGCCAGCGCGAACAGCGGCATAATCACAAACGTCACCCACGGATGCAGCGCCTGCTCCAGCCGGTGTAGCGGCGGCTGAACTTTTTCACACGCGTCCTCCAGCGCGTCGATCGCGGTTTGCTGCTCGATGTCCCCCAGAACGTCGAAGGGCGCGGTCAGCGAGGCTCTCTCGAAATGGTCGAGCACCGCGCGGCTGTGCCCCAGAAACGCCCGCTGGTTGATCGCGGTGCGGCTCGGAATCGCGAACGCCA
Source organism: uncultured Acidobacteriia bacterium (assembly GCA_903851195.1). GTDB lineage: Bacteria > Acidobacteriota > Terriglobia > Bryobacterales > Bryobacteraceae > BOG-234. The sequence continues at coordinate 22,210 of CAINNJ010000006.1, read as the reverse complement.
GCAGCACGCCGGCTATGGTGGCATGGACGCCCGACTGCAGCACCGTAATCCACAACACCGCTCCGAGGAATGCATAGGGCAGCGGATGCCGGACTCCCAGCCGGTTCGCCGCAACCGCCACCACCAGACACAGCGCTGCGATACCCAAGGCGCCCCACGCGAGGTTTTCCGTGTAGAACACCGCGATCACCAGCACGGCCACGATGTCGTCCACAATCGCCAGAGCGGTCAGGAATACCTTGAGACCTAGCGGCACGCGGTCGCCGAGCAGCGCCATCACGCCGATCGCGAAGGCGATATCCGTGGCCATCGGGATCCCCCAGCCGCGCGATCCCGCTCCGTTCGCGTTGAGCGACGTGTACAAAAGCGCCGGCACCAGCACACCCCCCAGCGCTGCCAGAATCGGCAGCGCGGCCTGACGCGGTGAAGCCAGTTCCCCGGCCAGCAGTTCCCGCTTGATTTCCAGACCGACCACGAAAAAGAACACGGCCATCAGGGCGTCATTGACCCAGAAATGAAGCTCGTGGCTCATCGTCCAATGACCCAGACCCACGGTAAAAGGCGTGTGCCACAAAGCCGTGTACAGGTGCGCCCAGGGCGAATTGGCCCAGACCAGCGCCATCACGGTGCATGCGAGCAGCAGGATTCCGCCGGATGTTTCCTGTCCGGCGAATTCCTGGAAAGGCCGCACCAATCGCAGGATCGGAGTGTTTTCGGGGAGGATTCGGCGGGCTTTCACCAAACATCCATTATTTCAGCCGCGTCGCCGTGTAATGCGAATGTGGGGCGGATTGGTAATCCGCGCGCCGGTTGGTAACCGGCGCCATCATGCCGCTCACCAAAGAAACTGCTACGCTTCCGGAATCGTCAGCTTCCGCGGAAACTGCGAATTATCCTCAAGAAACGTCTTTTTCGTCGCCAGATCGTCCGCCGTCGGCTGCACTTTTCCCGTAATATCCGTCACCCGGGAAACCACCGTATGCGCCCCCGGCGTCGCGCCCTGCCACGTATACGTGAAGAGCTTCCACGAATATTTCCCCGTAGTTGCCGGATCCAGCTTCGCCGGCTGCCACGGCCCGTCGTCCACCTTCACTTCCACGGACTTAATCGGCGTGCCGTCGTTCAGCACCACGCCCAGCACCTTATGCGCGCCGCCCTCTTTCGTCACCCGCGCCACGAAGGACTTCAGCTGCATCTTCGTAATCGCCGTCTCGGTCCACTTCGTCTCGCCGCCGATCGTCTCGCCCCGCAGCGTCCGGTACCAGCGCGCCTGAAACTTGCCCAGGTACTGATCCTCCTGCGCATGGATCCCCGCCAGCCACTTCACGTTCGCAACGCCATACCAGCCCGGCACCATCAGCCGCAGCGGAGCCCCCTGGCTCTTCGTCAGCGGCTCTCCGTTCAGCGCCCACGCCAGCATCGGCTCGCGCGACAACGCCTGTTCCCGCGACAAACTGCGCCCGAACTGCTGGTCCACTTTACTGATCGTCCCGCGGAAATCCACGTCTTCTTCCTGGTGGTCCGCCCCGAAGAACACGAACTCGCGCGCCGCCGGCTTCACGCCCGCCAGATCGAGCACGGTCCGCAGCGGCAACCCCGTCCACTTCGCGTTCCCCGCCAGCCCCTGCAGCGGACGCCGGTTGCCGGAGCACTCGAAGCCGATCGCCATCTCCGTGCTCTTCATCTTCTGCAGTTCCGCCAGCGAGAACGATTTCGGCCGCTCCACCAGACCCGTGATCTTCAGCGCAAACGTCGCCGGATCCACCACCGGATGCCCGTAATGCTGCGTCGTGAAGAACTGATCCTTCGGCGTATAGGGCCCGTCGATCTTCCGCACATCCAGCGTCCGCCGTTCCGGACTCGGCGACGGATTGAAGTTCGCCGGAAGATCCGTGAACGGCACCAGCGTCTCGCCCTCCGCAAACGCCGGCAGCACGCCCTCCGGAAGCAATGCCAGCAGCCCCGCCGCCGTCAGGCCTTTCCTCATCGTTTCTCTGCGCGTTATCGTTTGGGACATCTGTGTCGTCCTCCGGTCCTTTGTGAGATTCTAACGTAGAAACCGTGCCATGCTCGAAAACCCGCAAATCATCCAGACCGACACCCAACTCACCGCCGTGATCCGTCTGATCGTCCCCAGCGTGGAAATCCGCAACATCATGGGACCGGGTCTCCAGGAACTCTACCGGGAACTGGCCGCTCAGGGCGTCAAACCCACCGGACCCTGGCTGACCCGCCACTTCCGCCGCCCCGCCGAAAATTTCGACTTCGAGATCGCCCTGCCCGTCGCCGCCACCGTGAAACCCGCGGGCCGCGTAACGAACAGCACCCTCCCTGGCGCGACCCTGGCCCGTGCCGTCTATCAGGGACCCTACGAAGGCCTCGGCGCAGGCTGGGGAGAGTTCGAAGCCTGGCTCACCGCCAACGGCCACACGCCCGAACCCGGTCTGCTCGATTTCTGGGAATGTTACCTGGTGGGACCCGAATCCACGAAAGACTCGGCTGCCTTCCGCACGGAACTCAACCGGCCCCTGACCCTGCACGTGCGTTAACCCGCCGCCGGCTTGTTCCAAACCAGCGAATACCGGAAGAGCAACAGCCGCCGCACCTCCGCGCCCGGCAGCACGGACCCACACGCGGAACGAATTTCCCGAAGCGATTCCCGCGGCAACTGCACCGGCGCCCCCATCTCCTCATACCGCTTCACGCTCCGCAGCACCCGGCTCACCGGCCAGGCCACACAGGCATTCGCGAAATCCGTCATTGTCTCCGGACGGTACAGCCCCGTCACCGCCAGCACCCCGCCCGGCCGCAACAGTTCCGCGAACCGAACCAGCGCCGCCCGCAACGGCAGATGATGCAGTGTGGCCACTGCCACAACGAAATCGAAACACCGATCCCCGAACCGGTGCGTCAGAACATCCCCTTCGACGAACTCAATCCGCGAATCGCCTGCGGCCGCAGCCCGCGCGCTTGCAATGCACGCCGCGTCCCTGTCGATCCCGACCACACCCGCGCACCGCGACACCAGTTTCCGGGCCAGCAAACCATACCCGCAGCCCACATCCAGCGCCAAACCGCAATTCGCCGGCACCGCCCGCAGCATCCGCCCATGGTAATGAATATTGTGGTTCCACGCGGCGCTCATCGAGCGCCCATGATCCCACAGCCGTTCCGCGCTTCCCCGCGCGCTTCTGATAGAATTCCCGTGATCGCGCGCGACGCTCCAATATCAGATCTCCGGACGCGCCGGAAGCTCGCGAGTCATTTGAGAGGGTTTCCAGGATGAAACGTCAATTCTTTGCACTGGCTTTTGCGGTCTCGCTGTTCCAGGCTTCGGCTCAGGTTCCCGCCGGACAGACTCCGCCGCCCACCGCCGACCCGTACGCGAACAACCCCGACGCCGGCAAAATGCAGTTCCCGCTCGCCGCGCCCAAAGGGAAAGATACCGGCGCCATCAAAAACGCCCTGCCCGGCGGCGTCAATCAGGGACCGGTGGACCCCGCCACCTGGAAGTACGGCCCCAACTACGACGTTCCCGGCGGCGCCAAAATCTGGAACCCCGTGAAGCTCAAACTCATGCGCGGCGAGAAAGTCACCGGCGGCACCGTCTTCGCCTCCACCGACCCCGCCATCTACTGCGCCATGGCCAACTCCGGCTACGACTTCATCTGGACCGAAATGCAGCACGACCCGCACGAATGGGAAGCCGTCGCCCGCATGTGGCGCGCCTGCCCGAACGCCAAAGCCGTACCCGGCGTGCGCGTCGCCTATGCCGATGAGCGCGAAATCCAGCACGCCACCGACGCCGGCGCCCTCGTCGTTGTCATCCCCACTGTCGACACGCCCGCCGAAGGCGCCGCCGGACGCGACTGGACTTTCTTCCCGCCCCTCGGCAAGCGCAGTCTCGGCGGCGGCCAGGCCTTCGAAATGTGGGGCAACGTCCCCGGCGGCTACCGCAACACGGCCAACGACAACATCGTTCTGATTGAAATGATCGAGACCATCGAAGGCGTCAAGAACGCCGCAGAAATCGCTTCCATCCCCGGCGTCACGGCCATCTTCGCCGCCTCCGGCGACCTCGGCAACTTCTCCGGCTACAAACAGGGCACGCCCGACTACGAACGCCTCATCAACGCCGTCCACGACGCCGCCCTCGGCGCCGGCAAGCGCCTCTGCGGACCCTTCGCATGGCGCGACCGTCCGGACTTCACCTGCTTCCAGAACGGCAGCGAAACCGCCGCCATCGCCCGCGGCGTCGCCGCCGAGTTAGGCAATCTCAAAGACACCCAAGCCAAACCGGAAGTCGGCCCCTGGGCCCCCGCAAAGAAATAGCGCCCTAGTGGGGCAGGTTGTAAACCTGCCCCACAACCAAAACTATTTCCCGCCCGCCCCCACATCCTCCACCGGCCCGAACTTCTTCAGCAACTCCGCGATCTTCCCCGCATCTCCCACCGCGATAATCTGCGCATTTTCCGCCGGCACATACTTCTTCGCCACCCGCTGCACATCCTCCGCCGTCACGGCCGAGACCTTCTGCGAATACGTGTCCCAGTAATCTTCCGGCAGCCCGTACTCCCGCTGTTCCATCCACCGGCTCAGCACCGCCGACGAACTCTCCAGCCCCAGCACAAAACCCGACACAATCGCGCTCCGCGCATCCGCCAGTTCCGCCGCCGGCACCGCGCGATCCCGTATATCCCGGAACTCCCGCAGCAACTCCGCCAGCGCCGGCTCCGTCACCTCGGTCCGCACCGATGTCGAAGCATTGAAGTAGTTCATCACCCGCGTCGAAGCGAAGCCCGACCCGATTCCGTACGTGTACCCCTTCTCCTCCCGGATATTCCGGAACAGCCGCGACGACGGCCCCGCCCCCAGCACCCGGTTCATCACCTGACACTGAATATAATCCGGATTCAGCCGCCCGATCGCCCGGTTCACCACCATCAAATACGTCTGCACCGAATTCGGCCGCGGAATCAGAAACACCTTCTTCTCCGCAATCGGCTCCGGCAGACTCATCGAAACCCGCGCCACCGGACCGCCCTTCCACCCGCCCAGCGCCTTCTCCAGCTTCGCCACCGCCTCCGCCGGCGTGATGTCGCCCGCAATCCCGGCCCATTGCCCCGAAGGCACGTAGAACTTCCGGTAATGCTCCACCACGTCGTTCCGCGTCATCTTGTCGAGCGACGCCACCGTGGGCCGCGCATACCGCCGCGAATCGTCCGGATACAGCACCTTCAGCATCTCTTCGTTCGCCAGAAAACCCGGCTGACTCTGCATCTGCTCCAGCTGCGCCTTCGTCCGCGTCTTCCACTTCACAAACTCATCTTCCGGAAACGTCGGATTCAGCAGCACGTCCGTCAGCAGCGCCAGCGCCCCGTCGAAATTCTCCGTCATCGCACTCACAAAAATCGTCCCGCTGTCCTGCCCCGAACCGATCGACAACGTCGCGCCCAGGTCCGCCAGCCGGTCCGCGATCGCCTTCGCATTCATCGTCTTCGTGCCCAGCCGGATCAGCGCCGCCGTCGCATCGGAAAGCCCCAGCAGTTCCGGCGGATTCCGCAGATCCCCCGTCGGAATCCGGATCTGCAGCGTGATATTCGGAACCCGGTGACTCTCCACCACCAGCAGCTTCAGGCCGTTCGACAAAGGCCGCTCCACCGGACGCGGCAGCTTCACCTGCAGCACTTCCTCCGAGATCGGCAGCTTATTCAGCCGCACCACGCCGGAAAGCGCCTGCGTCGCCGGAGCGGCCGGCCCCTGCGCCCCCAGCGGGAGAACAACCAGAAAAACACTCAGGATTCTTTTCATGTGCCGACTCCTCAATTCCCCGGTTTGGGCGCCGCCGGCCGTCCAGCCGCCGCTGCCGGTTTCGTCACCACCACCACGCGGTTGTCATTCCGCAAATACTTCTTCGCCGCCGCCTCGATCTCGTCCGCCGTCACCGCCAGCCGCTTCTCCGGCTCCGAGTTAATCCGGTTCGGGTCGTTGTACACCGCCGTCTCGTCCGCCAGCGAAATCGCCGTCGAAAGCACGCTCTCGCGGGGAAACAGCGTGCTCCGCCGGATCGCCGTCCGCGTCTTCGCCAGCTCTTTCTCCGTCACCGGCTCGGACAAAAACTTCGCGATCTCTTCGGAAATCAGGCTCTCCAGCTGCTTCGGATCCTTCCCCGGCGGCACCATCGCCGTCACCCGGAACGTCGACGGCCCCTCCCGCCCCGAAGCAAAGCACTGAATCGAGCTCGCCAGTTCCTTCTCTTTCACCAGCTTCTGGTACAGCCGCGAACTCTCCCCGCCGCCCAGAATCGACGCCCCCACCGACAGCGCCCGCGTGTCCGCGCTCGCCCCGTCCGGCAGCCGATACACGATATCGAGCCGCGCCACCCGCGCCAGCTTGTCGTCCACCTCCAGCCGCCGCTCGCCGCCCTCCTTCTTCGGCTCCGCCAGATCCACCGGCTTCGGCGCTTCCTGCCGCGGAATGCCGCCGAAATACTTCTTTACCTTCGCCAGCGTCTCTTTCGTTTCCAGATCGCCCGCCAGCGAAAGCACCGCGTTATTCGGCGCATAGTAAGTCCGGAAGAACTGCTGCACATCCTCCACCGACGCCGCGTCCAGATCCGCCATCGACCCGATCACCGAGTGATGATAGGCGAAGTTGTCGTACACCAGTTCGTCCAGCTTCTCGAACGTCTGCCCGTACGGCTGATTGTCCACGCTCAGCCGCCGCTCTTCCTTCACCGCCTGCCGCTGGTTGTCCAGATTCTCCTTCGTCACGCGCAGCGAACGCATCCGGTCCGCTTCGAGGAACAGCCCCAGATCCACCTGATTCTTCGGCAGCACTTCGAAATACAGCGTACGGTCGGTGTTCGTCGTCCCGTTCATGCTGCCGCCCCGCGTGAAAATCGTGTAGAAATGCTCCCCCGGCCCCACGTTTTCAGAGCCCTTGAACATCATGTGTTCGAACAGATGCGCAAATCCCGTGCGCCCCGGCCGCTCATCCTTCGAGCCGACTTTGTAACTCACGGCAATGGCGTAAACCGGCGCGTAATGATCTTCCGCGATCACCACCCGCAGCCCGTTCTCGAGCGTGGTATCGGTGTATTTAACGGGATCGATCTTTGATGATGTCTGGCTAAACGCCGGCATCGCAACAGCTACCAGCAACAACAGGTTTCGGAGCAAAAGCACCTCCTTCTCAGGTGCTTCCAGTATAAAGAAAATCGCCCGGAGTGCTACCCTGAACAACATCCCGATGGCAAGCGCCCCCAAGCTCCCCCTGCCGCGACGGACCTGGCTGAAGCTCATGGCCACCCTCGCCGCCATGCCCGCTTCCGCACAGCAGACCCCACCCGCTGCCGGCCGCCGCGGTCGCGGAGAACCCATCCCCCAGCGCGTCAACAAAGACATGGCGACCGCCGCCCTCGCCACCCTGGGCCTGCAGTTCACTGACCCGCAACTCGACATGCTGCTGCCCGTCGTCAACCGCCAGCTTGCCTCTTACGAGGAACTCCGCAAAATCGACATCCCCGCCGAAACGCCACCCGCGCTGCTCTTCTTCCCCGTCCAGCCCGGCTCTCCGATGCCGCTTGGCCGTTCCACCTGGCGCGCCCCGAAAGCCCCCGCCCTGCCCCGCTTCAAAGATCCCGAAGAACTCGCCTTCCTCCCCGCCGTCCAGCTCGGCGGCCTCATCCGCGCCAAAAAGATCACCTCCACCGCGCTCACGAAGATGTATCTGCAGCGCCTCAAAACCTACAGTCCCAAGCTCCTCTGCGTCATCACGCTCACCGAAGACCTCGCCCTCGAACAGGCGAAACAGGCCGATACCGACCTCCGCCGCGGACGCCACCACAGCCCGCTCCACGGCGTCCCCTACGGCGCCAAAGACCTCTTCGACACCAAAGGTATCCTCACCACCTGGGGCGCCGAGCCCTACCAGAACCGCATCCCCGATTCCGACGCCACCGTCATCGAAAAACTCCGTACCGCCGGCGCCGTCCTCGTCGCCAAACTCTCCATGGGCGCGCTCGCCCAGGGCGGCCTCTGGTTCAAAGGCATGACGAAAACGCCCTGGAATTACGACCAGACCTCCAGCGGCTCCTCCGCGGGCTCCGGTTCCGCCACCGCCGCCGGTCTCGTCGGCTTCTCCATCGGCACCGAAACCCTCGGCTCCATCGTCTCCCCCAGCACCCGCTGCGGCGTCGCCGGCGTCCGCCCCACCTTCGGCCGCGTCAGCCGCGCCGGAGCCATGGCCCTCTGCTGGTCCATGGACAAAATCGGCCCCATCTGCCGCTCCGTCGCCGATTGCGCCGAAGTCCTCCGCATCCTCAACGGCCCCGACGGCAAAGACCTCGCCGTCACCAACGCCCCCCTTCACTGGGACGCCCGCAAGCCGCTCAAAAACCTCAAAATCGGCTACCTCGCGGCCGATTTCGAACGCACCAACGAAAAGAACAAGCCCGTCTACACCACCGCCCTCGACGCCCTCCGCAAAGCCGGCGCCAAACTCGAGCCCATCCAGCTGCCCGCCTTCCCCCTCAACGCCATCAGCTTCGTCCTTGACGCGGAAGCCGCCGCCGCCTTCGACGACCTCACCCGCTCCGCCGGCATCGACCAACTCTCCGGCCAGACCCCCGGCGACTGGCCCAACCAGTTCCGCTCCTCCCGCCTCATCCCCGCCGTCGAGTACATCCAGGCCCAGCGCGCCCGCACCCTCTACATGCAGAAGTTCGGCGAATTCATGAGCCAGTGGGACGCCTTCGTCTCCCCCACCAACAGCCAGAGCCTCACTGCCACCAATCTCACCGGACACCCCCAGGTCGTCGTGCCCTGCGGTTTCGTCGACGGGCTTCCCCTCGGCCTTCTTTTCACCGGACGGTTGTACGATGAGGGAACGCCGATGCGTCTCGCGTACGCCTATGAGCAAGCCACGGACTGGCACACGAAACACCCGACGCTCCAGTCGTAGCCGCGGCTTCTGCCAAAACGTGGCGCGGAGTCTCTGCGCCCTCGCGCTCCTGCTGCCCCTGCAGGCCGCCACCCTGACCGGTCTCGACCCGGCTTTCACCAAATACCCTCTCGATAAGTGGCTCGCCGAGCCGCCCCAGCCCCGCCTCCGCTGGCACGTCGAATTCACCCCCGCCGAACTCTCCACCCACCAGCGCCTCATGACCCGCGTCGTCACCCGCATCGACGGCCGCGAACTCAACAAGCGCCGCGGCGAGGGCGATTTCCTCGTCCTCCTGCAATACCGCGACGCCGGCGGCAAACTCTGGCAGCACCACGGCGGACTCGACCTCGGCCGCCTGCAACCCGGCATTCAGGGCAGCGATATCGATCTCACCATCTTTGCCTTTATTCTGCCGGGAGACTACACCGCCACCGTCGCCGTCATCGACACCCGCACCGGCGACCACAACGTCGTCCAGCGAAAATTTCACGTCGCGCCCCTCAAGACCGACCCGTTACCCGACGCGTGGACCGGCCTGCCCGCCGTCGAATTCATCGCCCCCACCACGGACCCGCCCGACGTCTGGTATCTTCCCGACATCGAAAACCGTCTGCATCTCACGCTCAGGACACAGCGCCCGGTCCACCTTCAGGTTCTGGTCAACACCACGCCCACCGAACGCGCCGCCGGCTCCGCCTACGCGCTCCGCCGCAACATGAGCCTCCTCATCCCGGCCCTGAAAATCCTCTCGCGGATCGACCTTCCCAACGGCGTCACCGATACCGCCTTTCTCGATCTCACTCACCGCCGCGTTCCCTTCGAACAGAAGGACATTCACCAGCCCGACTGGGATCTCGCCCGCCAGTTCTTCCTCAAGCTCAACCCCGGCATCATCGACGTGCGCGCCCTCGAAGGCCAGTGGCGGATGCGCAAATTCTTCTGGGACCAGGTCGCCAGCCGCCTCACGCCGAAAGGCCCCGAAATTCCCGTCGTCATCGTCCTCAGCGGACCGGCCTTCTTCGAAGATCAGGAGCCCGTGGATCCCCGGCCAGCGGCCGCTGGCGACAGCCGCCTCTTCTATATCCGCTACCGAACCGTGCCCGTCCGCCCGCGCACGCGGCCGCGCCCCGGCATGCGTCCTCCGCCGCCCCCATTGGCTTTCTCATCCATGCCCGTGGACGATCTTGAACACACCGTGGAACCCCTCGGCGCGCGCCTCTTCGACGTGGTCAATACCGAGCAGTTCCGCCGCGTCCTCGCGGCCATCCTCGACCAGATCGCCCAACTCTGATGCCCCGCGCCGGCGCCGTTCTCGCTCTCTTCGCTGCCCTCCCGCTCCTCGCCGCCGCGCAATCCGGAATGCGCGACCGCTACTTCACCCGGTACCCGTTCGACAAATGGAAGACCGAAGGCGCCGCGTCACAGATCCACTGGTCCGCACGGGTCCAGCCGGCCCGCCTCTCCGTCCACCAGCGCCTGTTGAGCCGCATCGAAATCCAGCTCGACGCGAAGGAAACCGGCAAACGCAAATCGCGCGGCGAGATCGTTACTTTCATCGAACTGACGGATTCTGAAGGCCGCCGCTGGCGCACGCACGACACCTTTGACCTGGCCCATATCCCGCCCGACGCCAAGGCTCAGCCGATCCTCTACTCGCAGGGCGCGTATCTCCGCCCCGGCAGTTACGAACTCGCCCTCGCCGTCTGCGACAGCCAGACTCTGGAACACAGCTTTTCCACCCGGACTCTCCATATCGGTACGCTCCATAACGACCCGCTTCCCGATGCCTGGCGCGACCTGCCCGCCGTCGAATTCTCCCGGAACTTCGAACCGCCCGACATCTGGTTCCAGCCCTACCTCCGCGGCCGGCTTAATCTGCCCCTCGAAACCACCCGCCCCGTGCACCTCGACGTCATTCTGAACATGACGGCGTCGGACCGGGTGGCCGGTTCCGTGCGTGTCTTCCGGCGCAATATGAGCGTCCTGGTGCCCGCCCTCAAGCTGCTTGCCGGCATTTCTCTGAAGAACGGAACGATGGATGTGACACTGCTCGACCTCACGCGTAAAACCGGCGTGGAACAGAAGAACGCGCACGGTCTCGACTGGCGCAAGATGCGCGAGCCGTTCGCCCGCACCAACCCCGGCGTCATTGACGTGCAGTCGCTGGCCACCAAGGCGGACATGCTGCAGTTCTTCCGCGACAGCGTGGTGGAGAAGGTGAAAGAGGTGCCTGCCGGAGAGGAACCGTTGCGCGTCGTGGTCGTTCTCAGCGCACCGTTATTTCTCGAACGCCAGTACAAGACCGCGTCCGCGCCGCTGCCCAGAGACCCGAACCGCCGGATCTATTACGTGCGCTGCCGTCCCGTCCGCCTGACTTCAAACGGCACCATGGGCGGTGACGCCATGGCCCCGTCGATGGCGTCGGACGACCTCGAACATGTGATTCACTCCCTCGACGGCCGCATTCTGAACGTCATCACGCCCGAGGAGTTCCGCAAAGCCCTCGCGACCATCCTGCAGGACGTGTCAAGACTGTGACATCAACGGAGTAATTCGTCGAGAGCGCAAGGTTTCAGCAAGCGTACCGCGATCTCTTCCAGTTCCGGAAAGGTAAGGGCATCCAGCCGCTCTTCCACCCAACCCGGAAGGGGACCGAAAATCTCAGTCATCAGGAGGACTACCAGACGTCTCGCCCCGACTTCCCTGCTCCGCCGAATCACCGGTCCGTACAGATCGTGATCGATGAGGTCGTTGACTATCACTTTGCGACTCCGGGCCGAAGATCAGCGAAGCAATTCGTCGAGACTGGACGGTTTCAACAAACGTACCGAGATCTGTTCCAGTTCCTTAGGGGAAAGGGCTTCCAGTCGCTCTTCGGCCCAGCCCGGAAGGCGGCCGAAAAGCTCAGTCATCTGACGGACGACCACAAGTCTCTCGCCCTCCTCCCTGCCTTCCTCCCTGCCCTGCCGAATCACCGGCCCGAACAGATCGTGATCCATAAGATCGTTGAGTGTCGACACTTTTCCAATCTCCTCGCGGGTAACTGACTCCAGTTTCCTCAATCCGGCAAGGATCGTCAACGCCCGCAGCGCCGTCGCCCGCTGCCCCGGATCGCTCGCCAGAATACTCCCGAGAATCCTCCTCACCGCCTCGCGAGCGTCCTGCAAGCGCGCAAGCACAGCCAGAATGTTCTCTTCCAGACACTCGCTCGCCAGCAACGGTTCGGCGTCGAACTCCCGGAAATCCACCATCCGGCACTCGAATGTCATCGCTTCATCCCGGATCCGATTCACCATCCGCATCGGTTCATACCCGAAGTAAAGAACACACTGCGCCGGCGATCGTCCAAACTTTCTCCGGATAGCCAGCCGATACTCCGCCATCCGCCAGATCATCCCGGCATCGTTATCGCGCTGCAACTCGATATGAATCAGCTGCCCGGCCGCCGTTTCCCCCAGCAGATCCACCCGCGGATTCCGCACTTCCGGCAGTTCGACATTGTGCCAGCGTTCCACCGGCGCTCCGGCCAGTTGCGTCACCACGCCCCCGGTCAGGCGCAACAACAGGCTCTTCAGCGTGACATCGTATTCGTGCATCCCCGACTTCAGGGAAGTGCGCAACACAACAAAAATTCTCAACCTGCCGCACAAAAAAAACGGGGAGTCCCTCGCGGGACTCCCCCCTCTCCAAAGTACCCCGGCCGCTTACGAACGCCGCCGCATTCCTGCGAACACAATTCCCGCCCCCAGAACGAGCATCATCGTACCGGGCTCCGGAGTACCCGAAACCACGAACTGCAGATCGTCGACTTCGATTCCGCCACTCGGATTGCTGATAAAGATCGACGAAATCCCCGCCGCATTCGTCGCCCCGAAATACCGGTAATTCTGCCCGTCGCCGTCGCCACCGGTGGAATAGAAGAGGCCTGTCGAATCGTTAATCGTTCCGATCAGATTATTGTTCTGGTCATACGCCTGGAAGGTCCGGTTTCCCCCGTCGCCATCGGTCCACACCAGACCTGCGGCCGTCGGCAGCGAGCCCGGCAGAGCGGCGCTGAACGAAAACCGGATACCGGCCGCTCCGTTATCGGAAAAGAACGAGTGGCCCAAATCGATATTTTCAACCGAGTCGACCGCTTCACCCGGGCCGACGACGAAGCCCCCCGACGCCGTGACTCCCGCGGGAAGCCCCCCGTTTTCAAAGGTGGTCAGCTGATAGCCAGCCATTCCGCTGATGGGACTGTCCGCGGAACCGGTATAGTCGACAATCGGTCCGATCACCCCGGCGCGCGCCCCGGACGGGCAAAACGCCGCGCCCGAGCAGAGCAGAAGAGCTAAACAACGATATACATTCATAACTAAAGAACGTATCGCGGGAGACAATCCACTCACCGGAAATAAAAAACAGGAAATCCTGGCAGGATTCCCTGTTTTCTCACCAACGCGGCACGGAAACGAAGCTACCGCTGAATACGGGCCGAACCGCCCTTCGCGAACGACCGCACCTGATCGAGCGTCGCCATCGTCGTGTCTCCCGGGAACGTCGTCAGCAGCGCCCCGTGCGCCCAGCCCAGCCGCACCGCATCCGCCGGCGATTCCCCGTTCAGCAACCCGTAGAAGAACCCCGACGCGAATCCGTCGCCGCCGCCCACCCGGTCGTGCACGTCCAGTTCACAATGCGGCGCATCGTAAATCCGCCCGTTGATCCACGCCACCGCGCTCCACGTATGCCGCGACGTCGTATGCACTTCCCGCAGCGTCGTCGCCACGATCTTCACATTCGGGAACTTCTTCACCACGTTGTCCATCATCCCGACAAACGCGCCGGTATCCAGCTTCGAAGTCGCCTCCACCGCCGGACCCTGCACGCCCAGACCCTTCTGCAGATCTTCCTCGTTGCCCACCAGCACGTCGACATGTTCCACAATGCGCGCCAGCGTGCTGACGGCCCGCTCGCCGCCGCCGGAAATCTTCCAGAGCTTTTCGCGATAATTCAGATCGAGCGACGTAACGGCCCCGGCCGCCTTCGCCGCCTTCATGCCTTCGATAATCAGTTCGCCCGTGGTCTCCGACAGCGCGGCGAAAATTCCGCCGGAATGGAACCAGCGGCAACCGTCCGCGAAAATCTCTTCCCAGTTGAAATCGCCCGGCTTCAATAACGCGCCCGCTTCATGGGCGCGGTTGTAAAACACCACGGGAGCGCGCACGCCATGCCCGCGATCGCTGTATACCGCCGCCATATTCGGCCCGTTCACGCCGTTATGCTCGAAGCGCTTGTAAAACGGCTTCACGCCCATCGCCTTCACCCGCTCGGCAATCAGATCGCCGATCGGATAGTTGACCATGGCCGTCGCCACGCCCGTCGAAAGCTCGAAACAGTCAGCCAGATTCGCCGCGCAGTTAAATTCACCTCCGCTGACGTGAATTTCGCAGGAGCGCGCCTTGCGAAACGGAATAATGCCGGGGTCGAGGCGATGCACCAGAGCGCCCAGCGACAGAAAATCAAGTCCGCCCTTCACGGCGGGTCGGATATTCAAACCATGAGTCATTGGATTTCAGTTGTCCTAAACGTAAGATTGCCCGGCCCCCCGCTCTCGCCGACGGTTCTGAAACCGTGGCGGCGCAGGCAGCCGGGCGTTTGTGATTCTAAGCGTTATAAGTCGTGGAAGACACGCGGCCGCCGCGTCCCGTCCAGTTCGTATGGAAGAACTTCCCGCGCGGCTGGTCCACGCGTTCATACGTGTGCGCCCCGAAGTAATCCCGCTGCGCCTGCAACAGATTCGCCGGCAGCCGCGCCGTCCGGAAACCGTCGTAGAACGAAAGCGCCGTCGAGAACGCCGGCGTCGGCACCCCGTACTGAATCGCCCGGATCACGCCGTGCCGCCAGCTTTCCTGGTACTTATTCAGCGTTTCGCTGAAGAAATCGTCCAGCAGCAGATTATGCAGACTCGGATTCTTATCGAACGCTTCCTTAATCTTGCCGAGGAACCGGCTGCGGATGATACAACCGCCGCGCCACATCAGAGCGATCGCCCCGAAATTCAGATGCCAGCCCTGATCTTTCGCCGCCGCGTCCAGCAGCATATAGCCCTGCGCGTACGAAATAATCTTCGAACAATAAAGCGCCCGCCGCACTTCTTCGATAAACTCCGCGCGATCCGTCGAAATCTCCGGCTTCGGCCCGTTCAGCACCTTCGAAGCTTCCACGCGGGCGTCTTTAATCGACGACAAACACCGCCCGAACACCGCTTCGCCGATCAGCGTCACCGGCATCCCCAGATCCAGCGCGCTGATGCACGTCCACTTGCCCGTGCCCTTCTGCCCCGCCGCATCCAGAATCTTGTCCACCAGCGGCGAACCGTCTTCGTCTTTCTTCGAGAAAATCTCCGCGCTGATCTCGATCAGATAACTGTCGAGCTCACCCTTATTCCAGTCCGTGAAAATCTGATGGAACTCGTCCGCCGTCGCGCCGATGCCGTCTTTCAGCGACTGATACGCTTCGCAGATCAGCTGCATGTCGCCATACTCGATCCCGTTGTGCACCATCTTCACGTAGTGCCCGGAACCGCCCTCGCCCACCCAGTCGCAGCACGGCGTGCCGTCTTCCACCTTCGCCGCGATCGACTGGAAAATCTCCTTCACGTGCGGCCACGCCGCCGGATTCCCGCCCGGCATGATCGAAGGCCCCTTGCGCGCGCCTTCCTCACCGCCCGAAACGCCCGTGCCGATGAACAGAATGCCCTTCTCCCGCAGCGTCTTTTCCCGCCGGTTCGAATCCGTATACAGCGAATTGCCGCCGTCGATAATAATGTCGCCTTCTTCGAGATGAGGCAGAACGGCCTCGATCATCTGGTCGACCGTATCCCCGGCCTTCACCATCATCATGACCCGGCGCGGGCTCTTCAGCAGCCCCACGAACTCTTCGACGGAGTGAGCACCCACCACGTCGGTCCCCTTCGCCTCGTTCTGAATGAACTCGTCCACTTTGGAAACGGTGCGATTGAAAACCGCCACCTTGAATCCGTGGTCGTTCATGTTCAAAACCAGGTTCTGGCCCATTACCGCCAACCCGATCAATCCGATGTCACAACTTGCTGCCATAGCTCTCCTGTCTCTGATTCAACACGAAGTCTCCATTCTATACGCCGCGCCGCGCCGGATTTTCCGGACCTCGTCCCGCCTCCGCGGTGCGGCTTTGAGCCTCTGCCGCGCGATCCAGCGTACGTTCCACCACCGCGACCAGTTCCCCGGCCGAGTACGGCTTCGGAAACATGGCGAAGTCGTTCAGAACAGCCCGGTTCGTCAGCCGGTCGTCGTCCGGAAAGCCGCTGAGAATCAGCACGGGCATCCCCGGGTGCTTGCGCCGCAGAAACACGGCGGCCTCATGACCGGGCATGTTATCCACATAACTTCGCGTGATCAGTAAGTCGGGCCGGATGCCCCGCAACGTATCCACCGCCGCTCCCAAAGTGGCGGCCGGCAACATCTGGTAACCGTGGTGTTCCAGTATCTCCCGGATCACCGCACGCACCACGGGATCGGAAATCAGAAGTAAGATGGATTTCGAAATAACATCGGCGGGCCGCGGAATCATGCCCTCAGCATAACTGAACCACGCACTTAGTGCGTCATCGCGTAAACCACATCATTCACGCCGATCCGGATCCCCAAAGCCGAATACTTCTCCGGATACCGCGGACTGTCCGCCCACTCCCACGAATCCCCGATATCCGAATTGAATGACATCGCCACCATCAGCCGGTTCTTATCGTCGTAAATACCCAGCCAGTGCGGCGTCGCGCCATCGTCCCGATAAGTCGTGCCCTGCCGCAGCGCCCACTGCCCCGGTATCTGATACCGGTCGTCCAGATCGTAAAGGATATGGAAAATCGGGTCTTTATCGTCGATTTCCACGATCGGCCGGTCCGGAAAGATAATCGACATGCTGTCCATGAACCGGCTCCACTCCCGCGATCCCCAGAAGTCGTCCATCATCAGGAACCCGCCGCGCAGCAGATACTCCCGCACCTTCAGCGCCTGGGCCTCCGTCAGCTTCCAGTCGCCCATCTCGCCCACAACCATCCACGGCCAGTTAAAAATATCCTCGCCGTCGTCCGGATTCACCGGCTGCTCCACCGACCGCACATGCACCCGCGTCAGCCGCCGCACCGCCATCGCGAAATTCCGGTCCGCCCGCGGATAATCCTGCGACCAGCTCGTCCCGCCCTCCCGCCAGTCCCGGTTCCCGCCAAAACGCAGCGGCCGCGAAAATCGGCCATTCGGATGAGGCGGATACATCAGCCGCGCCTGCACCCACTCGGTCTGTTCTCTGTAATCGGTGGGAAGTTCGATGTCGTCGAACGGCTCCAGACTGTTGTACACGCGGAAAGGGCGAGGGCTTGACGACGACGCGGACGAAGGCAGTATAGTCGCCGCGCCATACAGCGCCGTAATCAGCGCCAGACCACTGCCCGCCAGCCATAGCGCCTTACGGAGCCTCATTCAGTGTGGACCTGCCTGTGAGGATAACATCCGGCACGGACCCGCCCACAAGCCCCTTACCACGCGTCGCGATTCGCCACTTTCACCCGGTAAAGCGGCTTCGCCTTCTCCGCCTCCTCCATCGCGAAATTCTGTTCTTTCTTCGCGGCATCGTAATCCCGCCACAACCACGTCAGCGACTCCGGCAGATCCATCGCCCCCTGCGCAATCGCATGCATCCCCTCGCCGAACCGGAAATGGAAATCGTAGCCCTTCAGCTTCAGCGCATTCGCCAGCATGATGTTATTCAAAGGCCAGCTGCCGAAAGCCACCTCCTGATCGTCGGCGCCATCCGACAGCCACACCCGGATATTCTTCTTTGCGTCCCGCCGGATCTTCTGCGACACGATAAACCCGCCATCCAGCCCCTGCTCAGGATGCCATTGCAGCGCCACATAACTGCCGATATGCGACAGCACCCGGCTGAACTGCTCCGGCGCGTACCACGCCACGTTCATCGCGCAAATCGCGCCCGAGGACGCTCCGGCCACGGCCCGCGAATACGCATCATGCCGGATCTTATACGTCTTCTCCACATCGGGCAGCACTTCTTCCAGCAGGTACTTACTGTAGCGATCCGAAACCGTGTCGTACTGAATACTCCGCATCCGCGTGCCCGTCGCCTCCCCGCCGCTGCCCGGCTGAATCAGCACATGCACCATCGGCGGAATCAGCTTCTTCGCCACCAGATTGTCGGACACAATCTGCAGCCGCAGCCGCAACAGATCCTGATTCCCCACAATCGTCTCGCCGTCCTGCCACACCATCAAGGGCGCGCCGTCCGTTAAATCCGCGCCCGGATTGACATACACCCAGTAATTCGCCGACATCCCCGGATACACCTGACTCCGCAGCGTCTTCATCGCCGACAAAGTCCCGCGCGCCACTCCCGCCTGCGGATAAGAGTCCGGATTGTAACCTGCCACGTCGTAAGTGCCGAGTGACCGCCCGTCCGCAAAGTAGTTATAGTTGTGCGTCGTCCCCAGCCGCAGCGTCATGAGCCGGTACCAGTATTTCGTCCCCGGAATATTCGTCATGGAAACCGCAGGCTCGTGATCGATCGCCACCGTCGCCGGCTTCTCCGACTCCACCGCGAACAGAAACTCCGCTCCCCAAACCGCCGCTCCGTCGCGACCCTGCAGACCCGGCAACCCGGACGCCAGCAGCTTCTGCAACTGCGCCTGATCGCCCTTCCGCGCCGCCTCGATTAACTGCTGCAGAGGATGCACCTGCGCCCCAGCCATCCCGGTACCTAACAAAATCAAAGTGAGAAATCGAAGCATAGGGAAAGGACGACTATACACCGCCGCCCCTCCGGCGGTTGCCTCGCACAGGGGAACGTGGCCGGGCGCGCAACGATGACACCGCGAGCCCGGCAGAAATTACAGAACGCCGAGCAGGAACTCTTCAAAAAGTTCCCGCTCGACGGCGACCCGTATCCAACTGTCTACTTACCCCCGGCTTTCCTGGTCTTTCCCTCCGCCGCCACCGAATCCCGACTGACAATCTTATTGAACCGGCTAACTTCGCCGGCCGCCGTGTGTTCCTGATAAACCAGCGCCAGGTCGTTCTCGTCGAACTTCTCAAACCACTCGTCCCACGAAATCTGCTGTAACTTCGGCTCATCCCCCGTCGGGAAATCGATCCGCAGCACGCCCGTGTCGTTCTTATCGCCTGTCCCGCGCACGCAGGCCGGCGCGCCGCCGCGCTCTTCAGCCCACTGCCGGATCTCGTCATGGTCGGTGCTCGCATGAGAACTATGGTCCGCGCTCTTCGTAGTCGTTTTATTACTCTTCGTAGCCATCGCAGTTTCACTCCTGATCCTGAAACCGGAGCAATTCAGTTTCCCGCCCGTTCTGAAACCGCGCTTGCGCCCGGAATCCCGATGTAGTATCGTCCTGCCTGATGACGACCCTCGGAAAAACCACCCTGTCGCTCTCCGCCTCCATCTGTCTGGTCCTCGGACTCGCCTCCGCCTACGCCCAGACCCAGAAAGCGACCCACATCAATCGCGCCATCGACCTGCTCGCCGCCGGCCAGCCCATCTACTACACCGGCTCCCACTCCGGCACCACCGGCACCTTCGAGCAGGGCGTGAAAGACGCCCAGACCTACGCCGACTACATCAGTTACGACATGGAGCACGCGCCCTTCGACGTGAAAGGTCTCTCCGAATACATGCGCGGCCTCGTCAAAGGCGGTCCCACCAAAAGCGGACACCGCACGCCGACCGTCATCGTGAACGTCCCGGTCAACGGCACCGATGAAGCCGCCGTCCGCGCCAACGCCTGGATGTTCAACCAGGTGCTCGCCACCGGCGTCCACGGCGTCCTCCTCACGCATGCCGACGACCCCGGAGCCGTCCGCGCCTTCGTCGAAGCCATCCGCTTTCCCGTTCACCAGACCGGCGTCGGCCAGAACGGCCTCAAAGAAGGCCGCCGCGGCGTCCACGGCAACGCCACCGCCGCCGAAATCTGGGGCGTCTCGCAGGACGAGTACGTGAAGCGCGCCGACCCCTGGCCCCTCAACCCCAACGGCGAACTCCTCCTCGGCCTCAAGCTCGAAGACAAATACGCCCTCAAAAATGCCGACGCCAACCTCAAAATTCCCGGCATCGCTTTCGCCGAATGGGGACCGGGCGATATGGCCATGTCCCTGGGCGTTCCCGCCGGCCCCCGCGCCACCAGCGACCCGCGGATGAAGGACGCCCGGAGCACCATCCTCGCCGCCTGCAAAGCCAACCACAAATTCTTCCTCAACACCATGACACCCACCGACGTCGTACAGATGATTAAGGAAGGTGTCATGATCGGCCCCGCCAGTCCCGAAGCCGCCGAAATCGGCCGCAAATACACCAAACGCCAGTTGCCCTGGTAGTCACGGCGCTGGGAAGCCAATATGATTCGACTGATTCTCGCCCTGAGCCTCGCTTTTTTCGTCTGCGTCCTCGTCGCCGCCGGCGGGAGCAACAACTCGTTGTCGAAGCGGGAAATCGGCGAAGGCTGGCAACTCCTTTTCGACGGCAAAACGCTGTCCGGCTGGGACGCCCGCGAGACCTTCACGCCCGGCGCCACCGGCGACTGGACCGTTCGCAACGGAGCGATCGTCTGTCCCGGCACAACCGCCGGCTGGCTCGCCACCACCGCGGAATTCTCCAATTTCCACCTAAAGCTCGAATTCCGCGGGAATGCCCAGGTAAACAGCGGCGTTTTCCTCCGCTCGAAGAAGGAAGGCCAGCCCCACATCACCGGCTACGAACTCCAGATCTGGGACTTCCAGCCCGCCGGCTACAACACCGGCAGCCTCGTCGGAACCATCAAAGCGCCGCCCGTGAAAATTCGCCCCAACCACTGGAACCAGTACGACATCACCGCCGATGGCGACCACTACCTCGTCATCCTGAACGGCGCGAAGATCCTCGACACCCGCCAGTCCGATCACCAGTCCGGCGTCATCGGCCTGCAGTGCCAGGCGACTTACAAAATCGAGTACCGCAACCTCCGCATCCACCGATGAAAAAGCGGCCATGAAACTTTCCGCCCTCCTGATCTTCGCCGCCGCACTCGCCAACGGCCAGATTGACCGGACGCTTCACTTCCTCACGGCCCCACCGCCCGCGGCGCTCGAAGAAGCCGCCACACTCCTGCGCACGGTTGGCGGAATCGGCCAACTCCGCCTCGACCCGCTAAACCCTGCAATCGATATTCGCGGTTCCGCCTCCGAAATCCTCCTCGCGGAATGGCTCGTGAACCAACTGGATCGGCCCGGCGGTCCACCCACCCGCGAATACCGTCTGCCCGGCAATCAGGACGACGTGATCCGCGTGGCGTTCCTCGCCAACAACACCGGCGCCAGAGACCTGCAGGAACTGCTCACCACCCTGCGGACCGTTGCCGGACTACAGCGCATCGCCCAATACAACGCCGCGCACGCCATCGCCTGGCGAGGGAAGACCGCTGAAGCGAACCTCGCCGCGTGGCTGATCCGGCAACTCGACACACCCGCGGGCGCGGGCGCTCCGGGCGCCCACCAATACACCGGCAACGGCGACGACGTGACCCGCGTCTTCTTTTCTCCGCGTTTGCAAGCCACGCAGGATCGTGAAGCGGTCCTCGCCGCCACGCGCGCAAAGCTGCGAATTACGAGATCTTCAACCAGTACCGGAGCCGCCGCCGTGGTCCTGCGGGATACCGCGGCCCGAATCGAACGCGCCGCGCAGTTGATCGAATCGAGACAGTGACAAAATCCCGAAAAAAATCTTCCTCAGGATTCCAAAGAACTTAGCACGATTTTCCGCCATCCGCCCTGCGATTCACTCCGACACCCCTGCTACTCCTCGGTCGAAAAGGAGCAGCCACATGCCCGCAACCCAACGACAACTCGACGCCAACCGCCGCAACGCCCAAAAATCCACCGGCCCCAAAACCCCTGAAGGCAAAGCCCGAGCCTCGCTCAACGCCTGGCGTCACGGCCTCACCGGCCAGGTCGCCACCCTTCCCGAAGAAGATCGCGACGCCTTCCAGAAATTCACCCGCGACATCCGCCTCGCCTACCACCCCGAAGGCGCCCTAGAAACCCAAATCGCCCAGGCCATCGCCGAAGACGAATGGCGTCTCAGCCGCGCGAGAGCCATCGAAAACAACGTCCTCGCCCTCGGCCACTCCACGCCCGACGCCGACGTCATCGCCGAAAACACCCAAATCCACGCCGCCTTTACCCAGGCC
>CAINNJ010000005.1 GCA_903851195.1 uncultured Acidobacteriia bacterium | reverse complement strand
CATATAGCCGTCGAAACAACCGGCGAAATCGTGAAATTCATGAGTATTTCAGGTTCTATAGGCGCTGATATTGCAGACCATCGTCCGCAACTTCTGCCGCGGCCGATCGTATCGTCCGGCCTCCATGGCAAATCCGTCGATGCGCCGCGGCCGCTGATCGACGATGGGCTGCGGGTTGCTCGCGGCATCTATCTGGCCATCTGCCTCAGCCTTTCAGCATGGGCGGTCATTTTCATGATCGCCCGTGCGGTCACCTAACAGGCTGCTGAAATTGGCGCTCGTTGTGGGGGTGCTTGACGAACGGGTGAGCTTCGAACTGTCGGGCCGGGTCTGCCGCCGCCACTGTCGCGCCGATTTTGGCCTCTGTCGGCCGGATTTAGACAGATTTTGGGTGTCATGCGGCGACTCTGAGCAGCCGCGGCAAGCGGACCAGGTTGTAGGCGGCCATGGCGAAGGTGAACTGCCAATCGATTTTGGGCAGCCCTCGGTGGCGCGCCTTGCGTAACCCGGCGACCGTCTTGGCCCAGCCGAACGCTTCCTCGATGCGCTTGCGGATGCGCAGGCTGACCGCGTAACCGGGGTGGCGCGTGGTGCGGCCGTCGATCGCCGAGCGCCGCCCGTTGTTGTTCTGCGCCACATGTGGGGTGACGTTGATCTCGCGCATCTCGGCGACGAAGTCCCGCGTGTCGAAGCCCTTGTCGCCGCCCAGCGTGACGCGCTGCGCGCCGCCTGTGTGCGGTTCGATCAGGTGTTGTGCGGCCAATCGTTCCGCATGCCCCGAGGCGCGGGTGGCGACAGCGCCGACAATCAGCCCGTTGCGGTTCTCCATCAGGGCATGGCCCATGAAGCAGAGCTTGGCTTCCTTGCCTGAACCTTTCCTATAGAGCCGGGCATCCGGATCGGTGGTCGAGGCGTGCGTGTCGTTGCTGCGCTTCTGGCCATGGAAGTCCAGCTCGCCGTTGCGGCCGCGATCGGGCTGCGGGCCGGAGCCGTCTTTGGGCCGAAAACTCTTGGTGCTCGCCCACGCCTCCAGCAGCGTGCCGTCGACCGAAAAATGCTCGCCCGACAGCAGCACCTTCACCTTCGGCTGCGCCAGCACGGCGGCGAGGAAGCTGCTCGCCACATCGCCCGCCAGCAACCGGTCGCGGTTCTTGGTGAAGGTGGTCGCGTCCCAAACCGGGTCGTCCACGCCGAGGCCGACGAACCAGCGGAACAGCAGGTCGAACTCGATGCGCTCGACCAACTGGCGTTCCGAACGGATCGTGTAGAACGCCTGCAACAGCAGCGCCCGCAGCAGTCGCTCCGGCGGGATCGAGTCCCGCCCGAACGGCGAATACAGCGCATCGAACTCCGCCGACATCCCCGCAAGCGTCGCGTTCACAATGCCCCGGATCACCCGAAGAGGATGGTCCGCACGTATCCGCTTCTCGAGATCAACGTAGCTGAACAGCGACCCCGCTACCGCGTCGTTCCCTCGCATCTTCCCTCCGGCTCAAGTCAAGATCAGGGAATCACAACAAACCATCGAGCCGCCACCGTTTTTCAGCAGCCTGATAGTCGACGGGCGTGCCAAGCTGCGCGAGCGATGCCACGGCTTGCCGACGTGCATGAATGGCCTGGCTGGGGCTGGCGCGAAGTTGGAGGAGATGTAACCGCGTCATCGCAGAGGCGGTAGCCGCAGCTGCCCTCCCGGCTT
>CAINNJ010000004.1 GCA_903851195.1 uncultured Acidobacteriia bacterium | reverse complement strand
CCACCGCGCTCTGGGATCGCCTCAATCCCCAGGACGCCCTCGAAGGCGCTTACGCCATCGAAATCCTCCGCGCCACCTGGCGTCTCCGCCGCTGCGCCACCGTCGAAGCCGACCTCGTCGACAAAGCCTTCGCAATCTCGGATAAAAAACAGGAAGACCCCGCCGACGCCACCCTCTACTCGAGCCTCAACGAAATCCAGACCTCCGTCGACCGCGCCCGCACCCAGGCCCTCGGCATCCTCAACCGCGCCACCGCCGAACTTCGCCGCCTGCAAACCGAACGCCGCCTCCGCGTCGAAACGCTTCCCGAACAATTCGAACCCACGTACCTCGGCATCTCCGACACTCGCGAAATCACCAAAGGCATCACCGCCACCGTGAACGCCCAGTTCGACCTCGCCAAAATCGACCAGATCAAACAGAACAACGCGGTCCACCTCGCCGCCCTGGCCGCCTTCCCGCCCCTCGACATCGCCAAACTAATGAAACGCCACGACCCGCCGGCCAAACCCGCGCCCGCCCAAGCCGAGCCCGAAACAAAACCAACCCAAACACCCGAAAAAGCCACTGCCGCCGCGGCCGAACTCCACTTCACCGCCGCGGCCTGAC
Organism: uncultured Acidobacteriia bacterium; assembly: GCA_903851195.1. Taxonomy (GTDB): domain Bacteria; phylum Acidobacteriota; class Terriglobia; order Bryobacterales; family Bryobacteraceae; genus BOG-234. The sequence continues at coordinate 873,813 of CAINNJ010000004.1, read as the reverse complement.
CGCCCGGCAACCAACAGAAGGGCCGTATCTGCAAAGGTCCCCGGCCCGCGGATCTTTCAAAACCGAATATCCACCACCCGTCCGGGCGGCAACAAACCCCGCCTGCGCCGGCGCGGCGAAATCAGCCTTTCAGCCACTTATCGAACCAGGAGAACGCATCCCGCTGCATATCCGCATCGAATTTATGCGGCCCCGGATAGAATTTGCACGAATACTTTTCCGGAACTCCCGCTTTTCGATAAATGTCGGCCACCATTCCGTCGGCCCGCTGCATTTCACTCACCGAGAACAAGGAATCCTCCAGGTTATTCAGCACCATCGCGGCATTCGGAGCGTTCAGCGCCAGAATTTCGGGATAATCCAGATCCCGCGGCAGCCCGGGAATGTACACCATCCACGTGTGCGTCTGCGATTTATTCAGCAGATAATCCCGCCACGTCGTCATCATCCCGGCCGTGCAGGAACAGCGGATACGGGCATCCGCGCCGGCAAGGTACACGGTGCGCAGCCCGCCGCCCGAAAGCCCGCCGCAGCCCACCCTGTTCGTGTCCACGTCCGGCCGCGAACACAGGTAATCGAGAGCCCTCTGATCTTCCCCGACAAAAACGCCCGGCCACGTCACCCCGGCGCAAAACAAACTCTTCGAGAGCACGTGTTCGTGGTTGCTCGCCCAGGTGTTATATGCCTTGATCTCGTCCGGCGATTCCGGATCGAGTTCCGCCAGCCCCGCCCGCACAGGCTCGGAAACGTCGTCCGCCCGCACCCGCCGGCTGCCGAACCCGAAGGCATCGTGCACAAGCACCACATACCCGCGCCGGGCCAGTTCATTCGCCCACGCGAAACCCCCGTAATACCGTTCCTGATGCGCCAGCATGAGCGGATGCGGATCTTTTCCCATCCGCGTAATCTTCCGCGTGCCGAAATATTTGTTGCCGCCGTGATCGTGCAGCGCCAGCACCGCGGGCAGTTTCCCCGTCGTGCCCGCCGGCTTCAGCAGCAGCGCCTCCGTGGTGGGGCCATACGGAAGCTGCCACGTCAGATGCTCAATCGCCAGACCGTCGAAGTCGATATGATGCTGCACCGTGGCCTGCGGAGCGGCCCCGCTGTCCGGTGACAGCAGCGCATCCCGATAACGCGCCCGCCCCCGAGCCTTCCAGTTGTCCAGTGTTCCCGCGCCACTACCCCGAAAAGAAAGCCGGGGCGGATCCGCCGCCAGCCCCGCCGCCCACTCTCCGTAAGCTCCGATATTATTTGCCATCCGTCTCCCCGGCGTGCTTTCCCGGCCGAAACGATAACCGGGCAGCTTTCATCTACCCAATAATAATGAATATGCGAAGCGTCCGCCGTGCCCTCGCCCTCCTGCCCTTAACCCTCCTCACCGCAGCCGCCCAAAACGCGCCGAAAGCCGAACAGCTCCGCACTCTGAGCGATTCCATTGAGGCGCTTTCTCACAACGTCAGCGGCGCCGTCGTGCAGGTCTTCTCCACCGGCTACACGCTGGGCGCGGACGACGAATCGGGCGGCGGCACCCCCACCGGCCTGGTCACCAAACAGCGCAGTTCCGGCTCCGGCGTGATCGTCAGCCCGGAAGGCTACATCATCACCAACAACCACGTGGTGCAGAACGCGCGTCGCGTCCGCGTGCAGATCGCCTGGTCGCCCGAAGCCCGTGCCGCCAACGCAGCTCGCGCCGCCGACTCAACCAGTTCCGCGGCCGGCAAGAACGCGGATAACCAACTCATGCGCGCCACCCTGCTCGAAGCCGCCGTGGTCGGCACCGATCGCGAGGTCGATCTCGCGGTCCTGAAAATCTCCTCTCCCCGCCCCCTGCCGGTCCTCAAACTCGCCGATTCCGAAAAGCTCCGGCAAGGGCAACTGGTCCTCGCCTTCGGCAACCCTCTGGGCCTCGAAAACTCCGTCAGCCTGGGTGTCGTAAGCTCGGTCGGCCGGCAGATCCGCGTCGACGATCCGCTGCTCTACATCCAGACCGACGCCCCCATCAATCCCGGCAACAGCGGCGGTCCGCTGGTCGACGCCTCCGGAGACGTCGTCGGCATCAACACCTTCATCCTTTCCCAGTCGGGCGGCAGCGAGGGCATCGGCTTCGCCATCCCCAGCAACGTCGTCAACTCGGTCTACCAGCAGATTCGCAAAGACGGACATGTGCATCGCGGAGAAATCGGCGTCACCGTCCAGAGCATCACGCCGGAACTGGCCGCCGGCCTCGACCTCAAACAGGATTGGGGCGTCATCCTCAGCGATGTCGATCCCGATGGTCCCGCCGCCGCCAGCAGCCTCCGCCCCGGCGACATCGTAACTACCGTGAACGAAAAGCCGGTTCTGGACGCCCGCCAGTTCGAGATCGAACTCTACCGGATGTCGCTCAACCAGGTCGTGAACATCGGCGCCATACGCGGTACGGACCGCTTCGGCGCGCAAATCAAAGTCATCGAACGGCAGGACGACCCGTTCCGTTTCCTCGATCTCGTCAAGCCTGAAGCCAACCGGGTCCTGAAACTCGGCATCATCGGCATCGAGATCACTAAAGATCTGGCGCCCGTGCTGCCCGATACCCGCAAGCCGTACGGCATCATCGTGGCGGCGCGTTCCGGGGAAAGCGAGTATGGCGGCCAGGGTGGTCTCAAACTGGGCGACGTGATCTACAGCGTCAACAACGCGCCCGTGTCGTCCCTCGAAGCCCTGCGCGGCGCGGTGGACCGGCTCAAGCCCGCCGACCCGCTCGTCATGCAGATCGAACGCGGCGGCAAGCTGATGTACCTGATACTCAGTGAATAGCGGCCCGCGCTACAATCGTTCCTTATGTTCCAGGGAATCGAACACACGGCGATTTCATCGCCCGATCCGCAAAAGCTCGCGCAATGGTATGTCGATCATCTCGACTTCCACATCAACTTCACCTACGCCGGCAACTATTTCGTCAAGGCCGCCAACGGCACCATGCTCGAAATCATTCCGGCCGATCGCCCTCTCGCCGCGCCCCAGACGCCGGTGAACAATAAGGACGGCGGCATCCGTCACCTCGCCATCGCGAACGACGATTTCGACGGCGCCTACGCCCTGCTCAAAGAGAAAGGCGTCACCTTCGTCGGCGAGCCCTTCGAAACCATGGGCAACCGGCTGGTCTTCTTCAACGATCTGGACGGCAATCTCCTGCACCTCATTCAGCGCGAAACACCGCTGCCGTAGGCGTCCGTTAACCCCCCGGAACGTTCGTGCTTCGACGCATCTTCAAGGCCTTCCAATATCGCGATTTCCGGCTTCTCTGGTTCGGGGCATGCACCTCCAGCATCGGCACGTGGATGCAGGAGATCGCCCAGAACTGGCTCGTCCTCGAAATCACGAAATCGCCGTTCCTGTTAGGCCTCGACGCGTTTCTGGGCGACATTCCGATCTTCCTGTTCTCCCTGTTCGGCGGCGTGGTGGCCGACCGCATGGACCGCCGCCATCTGCTCATCGGTTCCCAGTTGGTGCAGATGACGTCCGCGTTCACTCTGGTAGCCCTCATCGTTTCCGGCAAAATCCAGGTCTGGCATATCCTGGTGTCGTCCTTCGTCGTGGGCACCGCGCAGGCGTTCGGAGGCCCTGCCTACTCGGCACTGGTCCCCAGCCTTGTCGAGAAGGAAGACCTGCCGAACGCCATCGCGCTGAACTCCATCCAGTTCAACCTCGCCCGCGTGATCGGACCGGTCCTGGGCGGCCTCGCGCTGAAATACGTCGGATCGGCGTGGTGCTTTGGGCTCAACGGCCTTTCCTTCATCGCCGTGATCATCTCGCTCTCCCGCCTGCGGATCGATTTCAAGCCCGCCAGCACTTCCACATCGATCCTCGAAAGCATGAAGCAGGGCTTCCGCTTCATCCGGACGCAGGGCGCCATGTCCACGCTGATCCTGATTGCCTTCTGCATGACGGCGCTGGCCATCCCGATGATCACCTTCCTGCCGGTGTTCGCGAAAAACGTCTTCCGGAAAGACGAGATGACCTATACGCTGTTCCTCGTCGCGTCCGGTCTGGGCTCCATCACCGGCGCGCTCGGAGTCGCCGCCATGGGCAATATCCACAACAAAGGGCGGATCGCGCTCGCCATGCTGGTAGCACTCGGCGCGGGGATCACGGGCTTCGCGCTCTCCACCTCGCTGCCGCTGAGCTGCCTGGTGCTCTTTCTCTCCGGCGCGGTGCTGATGTGCGCGTTCGCGATGATCAGTTCACTGGTGCAGCTGATCACAACTCATGAAATGCGTGGTCGCGTCATGAGCGTCTACAACGTGGCGTTCCGGGGCGGCATGCCCTTCGGCAGCCTGATGACCGGGTGGCTTGTACCCCTCTGGACGGCGCCCACCGTCCTTTCCATCAACGGTCTTGTGCTGTTGAGTCTGGGTCTTTACTTCCTCTTTGTGCAGCGGCGCGTGGCAGCATTGTAAGGAGGTGCTAATGAGAATTGCTTTAATTGCTTTCATAACGGCGGGCCTGGGCTTCGCCGCGGACGATCTGGATAAGCTGCGCGACCGTCAGGATCGCGCCGGACTGACAAAAGCCGCCGAAGGTCTGAAGGCCGATGCGGAAAAATCCGCTAACGATGCGAATAAGTGGTACCGCGCGGCCGTCGCTTACTCTTACGTAGCGGAAGTCGCCTTCGAACTGCGCGACAAACCCGGCTCCGAGCAAGCCGCAGAAGCCGGTGTGAAACACGCCGAAAAAGCCATCGCGCTCAATGGTAAGAACGCCGAATACTATCGCGTTCTGGGTACCCTCTGTGGGCAGGTGATTCCGGCCAATCCGATCATGGGTGCTCTCGCTTACGGCAAGCGCGCGAAGGAAGCGCTCGATAAGGCCATCGAACTGGATCCGAAGTCCGCCCGGGCTCATGTGGCGCATGGTGTCGGATATTACTACTTACCCGCAAACTTCGGCGGCGGCCCGGACAACGCGATAAAAGACTATAAGAAGGCCCTCGAGCTCGATCCGAAATCCGCCGAAGCGTATCTCTGGATGGGGATCGCTTATGCCCGGCAGCACCAGACCGGCCCGGCCCGCGAAGCTCTCACCAAAAGCCTCCAGCTCGACCCGGATCGCCTCTGGGCGAAACAACAACTCGAGAAGCTGCCCGCGAAGTGATGACCGCCTCCGACGCCGCGGAACTGGTGCAGCGCTTCGACCCGGGTGCGGACGGCGCTGCCCGCAAAAGCCAGGAGCTTGTCCTCGGTCTGCTGCGCCAGTCTTCCGCGCCGTTTTCGCGGAATCAGTTCGCGCCGGGTCACATCACCTGTACGGCGCTGGTGCTGCACCCCACACAGCCGCTGGTCCTGATGATGCACCACCATCGCCTGCACCGCTGGCTGCTCCCGGGTGGACACGTGGAACCGGAGGACCTCTCCCTCGCCGCCGCCGCCGCGCGCGAGGCACTGGAAGAGACGAACGTCCGGATCGACGCCGGCGTTCCTTCGGTCCTGGCCGGTATTGATGTGCACGGGATTCCGCCCAAAAAGCAGGAACCGTACCACCTGCACCATGATCTGATCTGGTCGTTCCGTGCTGTATCGGAGAAGATCGAGACCAGCGACGAAGCGCCCCGCGTCATGTGGGCCTCCGGCGCGGAGGCGGACCAGTTGCAGATCGCGGAGAGTATCCGCCAAAGCATCTACCGCACGGGTCTGGCGTGGTAGGCGTAGCCGCCATCGTATTCGGCGTCCTGTTCACGGTGGCTGTCTGCTTCGCGCTGGGCAGGCTGCTGTTCCGCGTTCTCGGTATCCACCTGCGCCGCGGAGAACACAATCTCCTGGCCGGCGTGATGGGGACGCCGCTCCTCAGCCTGCTCGTCTTCGTGCTTTGCGCGCTGCGGGTGGCAACCCCGCCGGTGTTTCTGACCTTGGGCCTTCTCTCCATCGGAACCGCCGTCCTGGTGTTCCGCAAAGAGCGCCACAAAGCGGAACCGCTCCCGCCCATCTCCGCGTATTGGAAGTCCCTGTTCCTGATTGCCTTCGCGCTCTACGCGCTGGTTTATCTGTCGAACAGCCTGGCCCCGGAGCACAGCCCCGATGGCTCCTCCTATCATCTCGGTCTGGTGAACCGTTACTTCCGGGACCATGGTTTCATCCGGCTGACCACCAATGTCTACGGCAGCCTCTCGCAGGGCGTGGAGATGTTGTTCCTCTTTGCCTTCGCCTTCGGACGCCACTCCGCCGCCGCAACCGTGCACTGCTGCTTCCTGTTCGCCCTGCCGCTGCTGATGCTGAGCTACGCCCGGCGGATCGGTCATCCGCGGGCGGGTGTTGCCGCGGCGATGCTCGTCTACCTCTCGCCCGTCGCGGGCATCGACGGTGTGAGCGCCTATAACGACATCGCCCTCGCTACCGTCGCCTTCGCCCTCTTCTACCTGCTCGAGATCTGGCGGGAACGTGGCGATGACCGTCTGATGATCCCCGCGGGAATGCTCGCCGGCTTCTGCTTCGCAATCAAGTACACCGGTTTCGTGGCGCCCCTGTACATGCTGGCCGTCGTTCTGTTCACCAGGCGAGGTGGCGCCGCCATCCTGCGAGCCGGCATCGCCTCCGCCGCTGCCGCCGCGATGGCTCTCCCCTGGCTGCTGAAGAACTGGCTCTGGATGGACAATCCGCTCTCGCCCTTCTATAACCGCGTCTTCCGGAACCCCTACGTCCACATCACGTTCGAGGACAACTGGCGCGAGGTCTTCCGGACGTACCTTCTGCCGAGCCTGAAGCCGCTCTTCCGCATCGTGACCGTGACCGGCGAAACCGGCGGTCAGCTCGGACCGCTGTTCCTGCTCGCCCCCCTCGCCCTGCTCGCTTTGCGTCACCGCCGGGGTCGACACTGCCTGCTGGCCGCGGCCTTCTTTCTTGCCACTTATCCCGCGAACATCGGCACGCGCTTCCTGCTGCCACCGCTTCCGTTCATCGCGCTGGGCATGGCCTTTACTCTGGAAGCCTTCGCCCCCCTGCTCACGGTAATGGTCGTGCTCGCTCTGGTGCTCGCCTGGCCCCGCGTGATCGACATGTACCGCTCACCATCCGGCGGCTGGCAGATCGAGCATATGCCGTGGCAGGTGGCCCTACAGCTCGATTCCCCTGTAGCCTTCCTCGAACAACGCTGGTCGGGTTACTCGCTGGCCCGTAAGATCGAAGAACTGGTGCCGGCCAGCAAACGGCTCTGGAGCACCGCCGCCCTGCCTGAAGCCTACCTGAACCGGCAGGTGCTGGTGAATTATTACTCTGCGGAAGGCGAGAAGATCGAGGATGTTCTCCAGACCCCGGTCGTGCAGGACTTCCAGCCGCTCTGGAACCTGCGCTTCACCTTTACGCCACGCACTCTGAGCCACCTTCGCCTCGTGCAGACCGGGGCAGGGAAGGGCGACGTCTGGAGCATCGGCGAGGCTCGCTTCTTCCACGGCGATCAGGAACTGTTTCCCGTCCGCGCCGAGGCGCAGCCTTTTCCCTGGGACGTGAAGTTTGCCTTCGATCACAACCCGGTCACCCGGTGGCACACCTGGGAGCCGATGCGCTCCGGCCAGCACGTCGACGTGGAGTTCGCCGAGCCCGTGGAACTGGACCGGGTGGAACTGTACTGCTCGCACGACCAGTGGAGCATGAGAGTCCGTCTCGAAGGCAGCAATCTCGAAAAGGACGCTCGCCAGGAACAGGTCCACCTGCCCCCCGGCTGGGATTTGCGGCGCCTCGCAACCCGTACAATCAAGTCGTTGGGCATCGACTATCTTCTGATCGGGTACGAGTATCCTACCGCCAGAGATATGCAGGAGGATGCGAGCCGTTGGGCCTTGCGGGAGAAAGCGGCGCTGAGTGCAGGCCGGTTATACGAAATTCAATGAGTGAATATTTTTTAGGTGTGGACGGCGGGCAGTCGAGTACGATCGCCCTGATTGGCGATGCCGCCGGGAAGACTCTGGGCTGGGCCAGCGCCGGCCCGTGCAATCACGTGTCGGCCGCCGAAGGGCGTGCGAAGTTTCTTCGCGTCATGCGGGAATGTCTGTCGCAGGCCGCTGCGCAGGCGGATCTGGATCCCGCTCGTCTCCACTTCCGTGCCGCGTGCCTTGGTATGAGCGGCGGCCCGGAAGACAAGGCCGCGCTGCTGCAGGAACTGATCTCGGCCGATCGTCTTCTGGTGACCACGGACGCGAAGATCGCGCTGGCCGGAGCCACCGGCGGCGCGCCGGGCATCATCGTCATCGCGGGCACCGGCTCCATCGCCTTCGCGGAAAATGAGCTGTCCGAAACCGCGCGGGCCGGCGGTTGGGGCTATATTTTCGGGGACGAAGGCGGCGGCTTCGACATCGTGCGCCAGGCCCTACGTTCTGCTCTGGCCGAGCACGAAGGCTGGGGCCCGAGGACGGCTCTAACACCCGCGCTGCTCGAAGCCTCGCAGAGCGCCGACGCGAACCAGGCGCTGCACCGCTTCTATACGCAGGAATGGCCGCATTCCCGAATCGCGGCTCTGGCCCGCGTCGTCGACCAGATCGCGGAGTCCGGCGATCCGGTCGCCGTGGACACCATGCAGCGCGCCGCCATGCACCTCGCAATGCTCGCGGGCACGGTGCGCCGCCAACTCTGGCCGCGCCGGAACGAAGCGGATGGACCGCTGCAGTTAGCCTGGATCGGTGGTGTATTCAACAGCGCCATCGTGCTGGACCGCTTCCGCATGCTGGTCGAACTGGAGGGGTCGGTCAGGACGGCGCCGCCGCTGCACAGTCCGGCCATGGGCGCTCTTTTGACGGCGTGGAAGCTGGCGGGCATCAGCGCGTCTCCGGAGCAGGTTCCCGGCATCAAGACGTAGCCGCTGCGATATACTCAGCCGCATGTCTGCTGTTTCCCCCGCGATCTCGTCGATAGGGCAGATTGCGCTCACCGTAAAGGACCCTGCCCGCGCCGTCGCCTTCTATCGGGATGTCCTGGGCCTGACGCACCTTTTCGACGCCGGCTCCATGGCCTTCTTCGACTGTGGCGGCGTCCGGCTCATGCTGACGACATCGGAAACGCCGGACTCCACCTACAGTTCGATCATTTACTACCGGACGGCGGATATCCACGGAGCGTGCAGCCAGCTGGAAGCGAAAGGCGTGGTGCTCGAATCGCCGGCGCGGATGATCGCCAAAATGCCCGATCACGAACTCTGGATGGCTTTTTTCAAGGACTCGGAAGGGAATCTGCTGGCGTTCATGAGCGAAGTCAGATAACGGGACCGGCGCTCCGGTAGCCAACTCATACGGGAGCCCCCGAGCGCGTTAAACTCCTTCGGATCCGTGCAGCTTAACCAGTTTGTTGTAGAGGCCGAGCGTGAGAAAAGTGGGCGCCCAGTGACCGATGAAGTTCGCTTTCTTCTCCTGGCCCATCGCCATCATGACGAGCGACGCCGCGATGGAGCCCAGCGCGGCCCATAGGAAAGTGTCGGATGGCAGCCGTGCGGTCTGCTGCTCGATCGTTCGGGCCACCGGACCTTCTCTGTGCTCCGTGTTCGGGCTCGTTTTCGCATCGCGATCCAGAATATCCTGCATGTTGATATCTCCTGAGTCTTTGTAAAGACGACCGACTCAACGCACCCCTGCACCCACTGTTGGATTCTCCACGGTCAGTACTCCGCTGTCCGTGATCTTATAGTTCTGCCGGTCCTTTGCGCCCCATAGATATTTGTAAGCTTCCGGGTGCCGGAGAAAATCCACTTCCGCCATGCCCTCCGCCCGCGCTCGTTCGATCACATGTTCCAGAAGTACAGCGCCCGGGCTCAGTTTTGCCAACGACGGCTCGAATCCGCTCAGATAGCAGTAAAGCGTCTTATTATCCGCGAACGCGTAAATGGCCGCCGCCGGTTGATTGTCGATTCGCAGCAGGAACAACCGCAACATCCCCTCGGCCTGGAAATTCTCCGCGACGGCGTGATGAAATTCCCGGAGAGCCGGATCGAGCGCGCCCCACCGGACCTCATACAACCCGAAGAACTCCTCCATGCAGGCAGGAAGGTCCGCTTCTCCCGATGAGCGGAAATCGAGGCGATGATTTTTCAAAAGCCGGTTTTTCGCCCGCCGGACGTCGACGCGCTGTTTCGGATCCATGCAGTCGGGATACGAGTGCAGATCGAGAACCGGGCAGACCGCGCATGGTTCGGCATTCTGTCCAACGAGCAGCGCCGCGCCTTCGCGCAGTTCCTGCAGGTCCATCGAATCCCCCGGCGTATGATGCTCAGCAAGAAATTCCCACACAGCCTCCGCACATTCCCGCTCCCTGCCCGGCGCGTGCAGAACATCGCCGTAATCGCTGACGCCCGCGCCCAGGAACGAGACGGCCCGCTGCCCGGTTCCCCAACAGAACAACGGCGCGAAACCGATCAGGGCGTCTTCTTCCCGCAGGATCAGAGTCATAATTTCCCCACCCCGGTAAAGGTGTTGCAGCCATGGCAGAAGCCATGCGGGCGACTGAAACGGTGTCGCGCGAGGACAACTCCGGTACAGCGTCCACCACTCATCGCGGAGCCGGTGCATGCCCTCGTAACTGTCGATTACTCCGATGGTCATCGCCCGATGAGACGCTCGTACATTCGAAAGTATTCCTGGCTGGCGCGATCCTCGGAGAACCTCGCCACAGCGATCTCGCGGCAGCGCGCCGCATCGATTTCGTCGCAGCGGCCGATCGCCCCGGCCATTTGACTCGCGTCATCCACAAGAAAGCCGGTAACTCCATCCATCACGACCTCCGGCAGCGCACCGCTACGAAAGGCGACGACCGGTGTTCCGCACATAGCCGCTTCCATGGCGACCAGAGAACTGGTCTCCGGCGCCACGCTGGGGATCAGCAGGCAGTGCGCGCTGTTGAGCAGCCGTTGTTTGCGGACCTTCCCGGCGGCGCCGATGAAGCGCCTGCAGCGGCAGAGGCGCGGACGGATCTCGGTCTCGAAATAGCGCTGGTGTTCTTCGTAGTTGTGCACCTGCCCGGCTAGCAACATGTTCATTCCGGCTTCCGCGGAGGCATCGAAAGCGAGATGAAATCCTTTCTCCGGGCAGACGCGCCCGAGTCCAAGAGCGAACTTCCGGCGGACCAGGGCGGGGCGCCTCGAAAGGTCGGGCACGCCGTTTTCAATATACGGAAGCAGGGAAGCGCCGGGCGGACACGAAGCTTGCTGTGTTTTGGATACGCAATGGAGCCATGTATCCGGGCGGGCAATGGAGAAAATACCTGCCCCGTACCAGGACGGCGGCAGATGCAGCGTGGCGACGACCGGTATCTTTTCCGGCGGCAGGTATTCCGCGAAATCGAGACCGTGCAGATGCACCAGATCGGGTTGGTGTTCGCGGATCGTTCGGGTCAACGTTTCCGCGACTCTTTGCCGGACCTGCCGTTGCAAAGATCCGTTCAGATAGCCAGTTGGCGCTGAGCCCGGGTCATAAACCGGAATCAATTCGCCCTCGACCTGCGACCCCTCGCAAGCGATCACCAACGAGTGATGACCCGCCTGGGAAAGTTTTCTGTCGAGCATCGATAAAACCTGCTCGGCGCCCCCTGCGGTATCGTCCCGGACGGGCGCAAACGGGAATGCTACCTGCAAAATCTTCATCGGAATCGCTGCGTTCCGGAGCGTCCGGAAAAGAGTTCCACTACTTACACGCGCGATGCCAGCGTACTTACCAGGCCATCTGAGTTCAATGTTCGAAGTGGCCCTGTTCTTGCACCTTTTTCAGCGTCGGTATTGCAGAAATAATCCGAGTCTTACAAAGGAGTTCTTCACATGACTACAGACACCTCCACCGTAGTGGGTGTTTTTAACGATTACAGTTCGGCGGAACAGGCGGCGCGCGCTTTGGTCGACAGCGGTATTTCGAGGGACGCGATTCATCTGCAGTCGTCGAGCCGAACTACAACGGCAGGTCATTCCGATTACGGGAATCCGCCGCACGAAGGAGGAATCATGGGATTCTTCCATAACCTCTTCGGAAGCGACGACGACAGCAACCGTTACAACACCGCCGTTGAAACAGGCCGCACCGTTCTTACAGTCGATGCGGCCGGCAATGAGGCGGAACGCGCGGTCGCGCTGCTCAATCAGCATGGCGCCGTGGATATCGACAGCGACGCGACGGATACCGGGAGTTCGCGGGCCGGCTATGGCACGGCCACGGCGACAGAGAGCGGATCGTCCATTCCCGTGGTGGAAGAGGAACTCCGGGTCGGCAAGCGCGTGGTGCAACGCGGCGGTGTACGTGTTTACAGCCGCATTGTGGAACGTCCGGTGGAAGAGCAAGTCACTCTGCACGACGAGCACGTCACGGTGGAGCGCCGCCCCGTCAACCGGGCGGTTTCGGAATCCGAACTCGCCGGCCTGAGGGATCAATCGTTCGAAATGACGGAGACGGCGGAAGAAGCGGTTATCGAGAAGCGCGCGCGTGTCACGGAAGAAGTGGTGGTCGGCAAAGAAACCACCGAGAGAACGCAAAAGGTCAAAGATACCGTCCGTCACACCGATGTGAATGTGGAGCGGATCGGAAACAGCGGCGCCGACTACGAAGAGGATTACCGGGCCGACTGGCAGAAAAATTACGCGGCCGCCGGTGGCGATTACTCGGCATGGGCGCCGTCGTATCAGTACGGATCCCGCTTCGCCAACGATGCCCGTTATAAGGGGCGCTCCTGGAACGAAGTGGAACCGGAAATCCGGAGCAGCTACGAACGCGACTATCCCGGCAGCACGTGGGATCGCATGAAGAACTCGGTCCGCTACGGCTGGGATAAAGTCACTGGCCAGCGGTAATTCGTACTCAGGCCGGAGCGCGGTTGGATGCTCCGGCCTCTCGCCGGGGAGGAATATGATCGACGAAGAAAACTACCGGGTTGTGCCCGTCGTTGAGGAAGAACTTATCGCCAGTAAGCGTGCTGTGAAGACCGGGTCGGTGCGCGTCGATAAACATGTGGAAAAGCGTACCGAGAACGTTACCATGCCTCTGGTCCGCGAGACGGTGGAAGTGCGCCGGGTGCCCGTGAATCGCGTGGTGGAAAGAATGCCTGAGGTCAGAACGTCGGGTGACACCACGATTATTCCCGTGGTGGAAGAACAAATCGTCGTCACGAAGCAGTTGGTGCTGGTGGAAGAGGTTCACATGACCAGACGGCGCTCGCGCCGGGAGGAAACGATTCCGGTGGAGATCGAAAAGGAGCGGGCCGAAGTTGTGAGGCTGGATGCGAGCGGAAGGATTCAGAACCAGGAGCCAGAAAAGCCCGCGTTTGAGTTTCCGATAGGCCACCACCGGCCGGTATTAAAGCCGTAAGTGGCATCTGACAAAAGACACAGGCGGGTTTCTCCTCAGTAAGCGAGAAAACCCGCCTGTTCGCCGTTACGGGTGCTGTGTCGGCGAAGTGCTGCCCGGATTCGTCGTATCCGTATTCTTATCCGTGCCCTTCTTGTTTTTGCGGCTCTTCTTGCCGTTGGTTGTGCTGTCCGAGGAAGATCCCGACATGCTGCCGGAACCTGCCTGTGAGCCGGTCTGCCCGCTGCCCGTGCCCATATGACCCGACTGGCCACTGCCAGTCTGGCCGCTGCCCGACTGACCGCTGCCGGTCTGCGGAGTGGACTGAGGCGTAGTGCTCGGGGTGCCCGGCGCCTGCGCGAATGTCATTCCCGTCGCTGCGACTAAGATTGCAATTAGTTTCATAACGTTCATCCGTTTGACTGCCGGAGGCTGTCTTGTCATGTGCCTCCGTATGTGAGATGAATGCCGCGCCGGAACATTTCGCGATTTCCGATTAAACCGCATTAATGACGGGACGAAAATCCGCCGTTCAGTCGAAAAACGGACATAAAGGAACTTAGCTGTTTCAAATGCCTGAAACCGGCAGCTCTGATTTCGGCAGCACGGCCCAGGAAATCAGATAACCAATTAATCCGATATGAGGCGGAACCAGCAGCAGCCCGATCCAGATCAGTCGCATGAGGGTAAGATCCATCGCGAAATATTCGGCATAACCGGCGCAGACGCCGGCTATTTTTTTGTCCGCGAGGATGCGGTGCAGCCGTTTATTTCCGGGCGGCGGAAGCTGCGGCGGCGCTCCCGCGGGCCGCTCGCCGGGGAAATCGGGCGCCGGGCTTTCCGGCGCGGAAAAGGTGGCTTTTCCGCAGGCGACGCAATAGCGGGCGGAGGAATCGAGGCTGGTGCCACAGCGCGTACAGAACATTTCTGCTTAAGATTATGTCCTACCGCCCGTGTGCCAGACGGAAGCCCAGCACCGAGGGCAGACCCGCCTGGTCGATTTTGCGCCGGACCGTGTCCCAGTCGTAGGCGACACGGCGCAGCGAAAGCTGCCGGCTTTCGCAATCGAACAGCGCGTAGGCGGCCCGCGGGTCGCCGTCCCGGGGCTGGCCGACGGAGCCGGGATTTACCAGCCACAACGCGTCCGGTTCCAGCAGACAGTTCGTTTCGTGCTCGGCCGCCTCGGGTGCCGGCAAGGAGTACTGCTCGCCGTCCCACCAGAAGAAACCGCCCTGCAGATGTGTGTGTCCGAAGAAAGTAATGCTGCCTTCCAGATAACCGGCCACATTGGCGGCATCGGCCATCGACGCAATATATTCGTCTTCGTCGACGGGCGACCCGTGCACCAATAAGAAACAGTCCACGAGCACGGGACCCTGCTCCAGATTTCGCAGGTAACTAACGTTTTCCGCGGACAGCTTCGAGATCGTCCAGCGCGTGGCGATCTGCGCGACCGGGTTGAACCATTCGATATCTTCGAGACCGCAGTTCGCCCGGTCGTGGTTGCCCCGGATCACTGCGTACAGATGCTGCCGCGCCCACTCCACCACACGGTTCGGATCCGGCCCGTAGCCCACCAGATCGCCACAGCTGACGATCCGGTCGTATTGCCCGCGCGCGTCGGCAAGCACCGCATCCAGCGCCTCCCAGTTGCCATGCAGATCGCTCAGCAGCAGATATCGCACGCTAAGCCCTGCGCAGCCGGAGCACCGTAATCTCCGGAGGCGCGCCGATGCGAACCGGCATGCCGATGGTGCCGATTCCCGCGTTCACATAGCAGCTGTTGGGTCCCAGCCGGTAGAGTCCGGCCACATAGGGAGTAAAAAAGCGCGCGAAGTTCGCCGTCTGGTTCACAATTTCCACCGTTACCTGGCCGCCGTGCGTGTGGCCGCCGATCACGGCATCATATCCCGTGAGCACCGCCGACGGAAACACGTCCGGATTATGGGAAAGCAGAATGTTCGACGCTCCGGGCAGAATCAGATGCTCCGCGCCCCGCAAATACTGATGCCGATTGCTGAAGCGCTGAAAATCCACGCCCGCGATATTCAGCGTTCCCTTGCCCCAACGCAGCGGAACGGCGCGCTGCCGCAGGAAATTCACGCCAACCTTCGCGGCTTCCGAGGTGGCATAAGCTTCGCAGCGCGCGTAGATTTCGTGATTTCCGAGACATCCAAGAACCCCGGCGTCCGCGCGCAACCGGCCGATCTCCGCGATGGTTCCATCGAGCGGATCTCCCATTTGCGTGATCAGATCGCCGGTCATCAACGTCAGGTTCGGCTTCAGCTCATTCGTCATATCAACGACGCGACCGGCCTCGCGAACGCTCAGGAACGGGCTGACATGCAGATCGCTGATTTGTGCGATGCGCAGACCTTCGAGGTCCGGATGGAGGTCGGGGACAGGAAAATCGATCTCTTTGACGACGTACCGGGTCCGTTCGATGAGCGCTCCGTAGCCGGTGACGGCGAACGGAGAGGCGACAATGGCCGCGGTGATGGCCTGCATGGCACGGCGGCGTTCCGGCGAGCCCAAATCCTTCCCCGGCAACCGGCGGCAGAGGGCATAGAGGTTTACCGCGATCAGAGAAGAGAAGCCCCACAAAATACCGGTGGCGATGAGCGTGCTGCAGAGCACCCGAGGCAGGATTCCCGACTCGTACTGCAGCCCGAACAGGTCGATGACGATGCCCGAAGCCGTGACGAGCCAGAGCAGCCACAAGGCTATTTTAAGGGGATAAAAAATCCGGGCGGAGAGCCGGTATTTCCAGTCATTTTCCAGAAACCACGCAATCTCCAGTTGCGCTATCAGGATGACGAAGGCAACAATTACCGCGGATATGTGGGGCGTGCTGGATCGCATCGGGCTCGTACAATTGTAACGGCGTGAACCGGTCAGCGGGGCATTCGGGTCATCGCCAGTTGCGCGAAGACCGCGAGCGCGGCGCACACGGCAGTTTCGGCGCGCAGGACGGACCGGCCCAGGGAAGCCCCTTTCCAGCCGGCTCCGATGAGATCCGTCCGCTCGGGATCGGACCAACCGCCCTCCGGGCCGATCAGCAGCGCGGTCGAGTCGCCGGGCTGCAGTTCCAATGCCTCAATAAGAGGGGGCGCGCCCGGTTTTTCGTCCAGCCAGATTCGGTGTGAGGCCGGGGTCCGCAGCGCCGCGGAGAATCCGACGGGCTCGCCGATTTCGGGCGCGCGCAGACGGCGGGACTGCTCGCTGGCTTCTTTGGCGACACGACGCCATCGCTCCACGCGCTTCTTCGCCGCCTGGCTCAGCCCCTGCTCGCTGCGCGCGGCTTCCACGGGAACGATTCGGCTGACGCTCAGTTCCGTGGCTTTTTCCACGGCCCACTCGAAACTGTCGAATTTGATGAGCGCGAGAAACAGGGTGACTTCGGGCGAGGCCGGCGGCGTTTCGAGTTCCTCGTCGAGAGAAAACAGCACCAGGTTTTTGCGCACGGCCGACACCGTCGCCAGCCAAAGCCTGCCGGAATCGCTGACTTCGAACTTTTGGCCCGGTTCCACGCGCAGCACGCGCGCGAGGTGATGGGCGTCGTCGCCCGCGATTTGCGCCTGTCCTTCATCCACGCGATCCACAATAAAGCGCCTTCGTGCCATGTACACTAAGTATCGCTACCTCTATGATTGCGCTGCTTCGCGGGATTCTGGTGGAGAAGCACCCCAACCAGGTGATCCTCGATGTGGGCGGCGTCGGCTACGACGTGATCGTCCCCATTTCCACGTTTTCCAAACTATCCGATACCGGCGGCGAAACGAAGCTGCGGATCCATACGCACGTGCGGGAAGACGCGCTGCTGCTGTACGGTTTTCTCACGCAGGACGAGAAGAATCTGTTTGAAAAACTGATCGGGGTGAGCGGCATCGGCCCAGGGCTGGCGATTAAAATCCTCAGCGGGATGGATGCAGCGGACTTGCTCACGGCCATCCGGCGCAATGAACTGGAGCGTCTGGTGCGCATTCCAGGCGTGGGCAAGAAGACGGCGGAGCGCATGGTTCTGGAACTGCGCGACAAGCTGCCCGCGCCGGCGGGAGAAGAAGCCGCGCAGGCGCCGCCGTCGCTTTCCGCGCTGGATGAGGATATATTGTCCGCGCTGCTGAATCTCGGCTGCGCGCGTCCCGCCGCGGAGGCCGCCGTGCGAAAAGCCCGTGCCGCCGGCGCTCCGGATTCCTTTGAACCGCTCTTCCGGAAGGCACTGGAGCTGGTGCGCTGATGGCGGGAAACGCGGACAAAGGCAGGCTGGTATCCGCGCTGGCCGGCGATGAGGACCAGCAGCTCGAAGCCGGTCTGCGTCCGCGCCGCCTGGCGGATTTCACGGGCCAGGCGCGCCTGAAAGAAGTGCTGCAGATCGCCATCGACGCCGCCCGCAAGCGCGGCGAGGCGCTGGACCACGTGCTGCTCTACGGCCCGCCCGGTCTGGGGAAGACGACGCTCGCGTCCATCATCGCGCAGGAACTGGACGTGCCGTTCACGCAGACTTCCGGACCGGTGCTGCAGAAGAAGCTGGATCTTTCCGGCATTCTCAGCGGCATTATGCACCGTCAGGTGTTCTTTATCGACGAAATTCACCGACTTCTGCCCGATGTGGAAGAAATGCTCTACACGGCTCTGGAGGATTTTCATCTCGATATCCTGATCGGGACCGGACCGGGCGCGCGCACCCATTCGATTCCGCTGCAGACCTTCACCGCGATCGGGGCGACCACCCGGCAGGGTCTGGTCAGCGCGCCCATGCGCGGACGTTTCGGCCTGGTGCTGCGGCTGAATCTGTACGATGTGCCGGAACTCACCCGCATCGTGAAGCGCTCCGCGAAACTGCTCGACACGCCGATCGACGATGACGGCGCCGAAGAGATCGCGCGGCGGGCGCGCGGCACACCCCGCATCGTCAACCGTTTGTTGCGGCGTGTCCGGGATTACGCGCAGGTGCGGGCGCACGGACATATCACGATGGCCGTGGCGGAGACCGCGCTCGATCTGCTGGAAGTGGACCGCTTCGGCCTCGATGAGATCGATCAGAAAATCATGCGCACCGTGCTGGAGAAGTTTGGCGGCGGTCCGGTGGGAGTTAACACTATCGCGGCTTCGATCGGCGAAGAGCCCGAGACGATTGAAGAGGTTTACGAGCCTTATCTGATTCAGCTCGGCTTTCTGCACCGTTCGCCCCGCGGACGCATTGCCACCGAACGCGCGTACGATTACTTCAAAGTGCCGCGGCGCTTTGGCGGCGTCGAGCGGCAGCCCGAGCTGTTTTAGGCGGGTATGGCAGAGATCGTCTATCTGGGGCTTGGTTCGAATCTGGGAGACCGGGAGGCGCGGTTGCGTTCGGCACTGCTGAAACTGCAGAGCCCCGAACTGCGGCTGCGGAGAGTTTCCGGGTTGTATGAGACCGAGCCCATCGGGTATCTTGATCAGGCCTGGTTCCTCAATCTGGTGGCCGAATTTGAAACCAGTCTGACGCCACACCAGTTGCTGGAGCGCACGCAGGGCGTGGAGCGGGACCTCGGGCGCGAGCGAATTATTGCGAACGGGCCGCGAACCGTCGATGTGGACGTGCTTTTTTATGGCGATCTGGTGCTAAGTCATGCTGAACTCGTGGTGCCGCATCCGCGTTATCACGAACGACGGTTCGTGCTTGCGCCGTTGGCGGAACTCAACCCGTTGCTGCGGGATCCGGTCAGTGGCCGCACCGCGGCGGAGTTGTTGCAATCCCTGCGCGGGCAGACCGTCCGGGAAGCCGGTCGTTTGATTCCCGAGTCCGTTTAGTCATCCGGCTGTGACCCTGCGGCAATCCCGCTGCAACATTGCGCTGCTAAATTAAGAGTCTCAATTCAGGGGAATATGCTCAAAAATACGTGTGCAGCAGTGTGTCTGATCGCACTTTTTACGGGAATTAACGCTCCGGCGCAATCCACTTTCGGATCCATTGTGGGAAAT
The DNA here is from genome assembly GCA_903851195.1 of uncultured Acidobacteriia bacterium. Lineage (GTDB taxonomy): Bacteria > Acidobacteriota > Terriglobia > Bryobacterales > Bryobacteraceae > BOG-234. Next base: position 854,579 of record CAINNJ010000004.1, on the reverse strand, counting down.
GTGAAGGATCCGGCCGGGGCTTCGGTCGGGGGGGCCGAAGTCAGGGTTGTCAGCGCCGAAGAAAATACCTCCCGCGCCGCCACGACGAACCGCGATGGCGATTTCGAACTGCTCAATCTGAAACCGGGCCGGTACGATGTGACCGTTTCCGCCAAAGGCTTCGAAGCCCAGACGAAAACCGGCCTCAACCTGCAGAGCCGCCAGACGGCGCGCATGGATTTCGCCGTTCAACTCGGCACGCAGCGCCAGACCGTGGAAGTTTCCGCACAGACCGGTGTGATCGCTTCGGAGACGGATGCGATCGCCTCCAGCTACGGCACCGAAAAACTCACCACGCTGCCCGCGAACTTCCGCGCTTCCACCAGCACGACGCCGTATCCGCTGCTGACGACGCTGCCGGGTGTGCAGTCGGACAGCGGCGGGGACAGTTACATCTCGATTCAGGGCGGGCAGCCGAACCAGTCGGAACTTTCCATCGACGGCATTTCCGCCCAGAGCGTGCGCCAGAACCGGCCGCTCATCGAAATCTTTCCGTCGGTCGACTCCATCTCGGAAATCAAGGTGCAAGGCGTCGGGAACTCCGCGGAGTACGGTTCGGCGGGCGATATTACGGCGATCAGCAAGAGCGGCACGAACGTTTTTCATGGCTCCGGCGTGTGGAATTACCAGAATGCCGAATTCGATTCCATCCCCTTCGGATCCACTTCCAAACCGGCCAAGGAAGTGAACGACTACGCCTTCGCGGCGGGCGGTCCGGTCTGGCTGCCGCACCTGTACAAAGGCAAGGACAAGACCTTCTTCTTCGCGGCTTATGAAGGGCTTTCTTACCCGAGAACTTCCACCATTCAGGATTATGTGGCGACCGCTCCGATGAAAAGTGGGGACTTTTCGAAGGAATCCGGCGCGATTCTGGATCCGACCTCCGGCACTCCGTTCGCCGGCAACATGATCCCGGCGAGCCGCATCAGTTCAATCGCCCAGACGCTGCAGAAGACCTTCTTCCCGGACCCGAACAACGGCAGCACGTCGGTCGCGCACAGCAACAACTGGAACACGAATAAGGGCTCCGATCTGCAGTCGAAGCAGTTCGATATCCGCGGCGACCATTACATCTCCAGCCGGCAGCAGGTTTTCGCGCGCTTCAGCTGGAAGAACGCGACGTCGCTCAATCCGAACGATGTGCTGCAGCCGAGCACGAATAACACGCAGCAGAACCGCTCTCTCGTCGCTTCTCACAACATCAGCATCCGGCCGAATCTGCTGAACGAGTTCCGGCTCGGCTTTACCACGGACAGCCCGGGTTCGTCGTCCTCCTTCGACGGCCAGGGTTTTCAGAAATCGCTCGGTTTCGCGGGCCTGCCGTCGACACCGTTCAACGGCATCACGGGCATCAGCTTTTCCAATCTCAGCGGTATCGGCGCGGGCCGGCTGGACGGCACCGAACTCTACCGCACGTTCACGGTCAACGATAACCTGACCTGGAATCACGGACCGCACACCTTCAAGGGCGGCTTCGATATCCGCTGGATGCGGTCGAAAACGACTCTTGGCTTTGTCGGTTCCGACAACTACGGCAACGCCAATTTCGACGGCAGCTTCAGCGGCAACGAATACGCGGATTTCCTGCTGGGCGCGCCGCACGACACCTCCTACGGCGACGTGCAGCACGATAACGACGGGTATTCGCAGCGCTATCAGGCTTATATTCAGGACAGCTGGCGCGTGCGCCCGGACCTGACTCTGGAACTCGGCGTCCGCTGGGATTACAACCCGCCCTTCCACGATCAGTACGGTTACATCGGCAATTTCGACCAGAGCGTCGCCCGCACCGGCCGCGTTGTTTACCCGGATGGATATGGCGCCCTGCTCGCGCCGGAGTTCCTGATTTCCGTCAACGCCTGCCCCGGCACGCCGAATCTGCCGTCCACGGGCGCCGGTCTGCCGGGCGTGGCCTGCACGCCGTTCGTGACCGCGTCGCAGGCCGGACTCGGCGCCGGGCTGCGCAAGTCTTATCCCTATAAGTTCTATCCGCGCTTCGGCTTCGCTTACCGGCCTTTCGGCAACGGCGAGACGGTGGTCCGGGGCGGGTTTGGAATGTACAGCGCTCCGCTGCTGGGCGCGGTGCTTTACTCGCTTACGGGCACGGCGCAGACCGACGTTCGCACCTTCCAGAATGTCGGCGCGAACGGCAAGCCGGTGTTCTACTGGCCCAACACACACGCGGGCGGCTCCGGCGTCTCAGTTGATAGTTATGGCAGCGCCTATTTCGGCACCGGAAACTCGATCGATCTGAAGAATCCTTACATGATGCAGTGGAACATGTCGATCGACCGCAATATCGGCCTCAATACCGGCCTGCGCGTGACGTATATCGGATCGCATTCCGTCGATCTCGGCTGGGCGCAGAATCTGAATCAGTCGGCCTATTCGAACCAGTTTTACGCGCTGCAGCCGCTCACGTCCCGGCCTTATCCCTACTGGGGGCGCATCGAAAACCGCGATTCCGGCGGCACCGCGTTCTACAACGCTCTGCAGGTGGAGGCCAACCGGCGCTATCGTTCCGGCCTGACGTTCACGGGCGCTTACACGTGGGCGAAGAATATCAACGATGTCGGCGGCCCGAATCCGACCAGTTTCGGCGGCGAGACCGGCAACGGCCGCGTTCTCGACGCGTACGACCGCAGCGGCAACCGGGGGAACGACTACGGCACCCGGCGGCATCGCTTCATTTCCACGGCCGTCTATGAACTGCCCTTCGGCAGAGGCAAGAAGTTCGCCGGTGGCGTGAGCCGCCTGGCCGATCTGGCCATCGGCGGCTGGCAGATCAGCACCATCGTGCTGGCGCAGACCGGGCCTTTCGAGACGCCTTACTTCAGCGGCGCGGATCCCTCCGGCACCGGTTCCGGCGGTTATCGCAACCAGCGGCCGGATTTTGTCGGCAACCCGATTCCCGCCAACCAAAGCGTCGACCAGTGGTTCGTCGCTTCCGCTTTCGCGTGTCCCGGGCAAGCGGTGTCGGCGACGTTCAAGTGCAGCATCGGCTCGAACCCCGCGAAGGATCTGGCGCCCATCGGCCGGTTTGGTAACGCCGGCGTTGGCATCCTGCAGGGGCCTGGCACGTTTAACACTTCCATGGGCTTCGGCAAGTCGATCGCGGTCGGCGAACGGATCCACGTGAAACTGAATGGTTCGTTCACGAACATCTTCGACCACACGAACTATGCGGATCCCGGGCTGAATCTCGGCAGTTCGAGTTTCGGCAAGATCACGAAGGCGGCGAGCGCGGAGTTCGGCGGCGCCCGCACCGGTCAGGTGGGCGTTCGCGTCGAGTTTTAACGCGCTGGCCCGAAGGGGCTGTTTCCTTACGAAAACTTTGTAAGTGCGACAATAGGGGCTTGGCTATACCGGAACAATGGTCTCCCAAGCTCCTTTTGAGCCTGCAGGACTACTCTGTCCAACGATTCACCCAGGATCTGATCGCCGGTTTAACTGTTGGCCTTGTGGCTTTGCCGCTTGCCATGGCTTTCGGTATCTCCTCCGGTGTCACCCCGCAGGCCGGAATCTACACGGCGGTGGTGGCGGGATTCCTGATCTCCGCGCTTGGCGGTTCACGGCTTCAGATTGGCGGGCCCACCGGGGCATTTGTCGTGATCGTGGCCGGGATTGTGGCGAAGTTCGGGGTCAGCGGTCTAGCCCTGGTTACCCTGATGGCGGGCGCGATGCTCATCCTGATGGGTGTCACGGGGCTGGGCGCTGCGGTTCGGTTTATCCCCCGGCCGGTCACCATCGGATTCACCAACGGCATCGCTCTCCTGATCGCTTCCACGCAGATTAAAGACTTTCTCGGCCTGCGGACGCCTGCCGTCCCCAGCGAGTTCGTACCGCGTCTGGTGCTGCTTTCGGAACACCTGGCTTCGGTGAATGTGGCTGCCGTCGCGGTGGGTGGCATCTCGCTGGCTATCATTCTGTTGCTGCCGCGGGTCACGAAGCGGATACCCGGCTCCATCGTCGCGCTCCTGGTGACCACGCTCGCGGCGCTGCTGTTGCATCTCCCGGTGGAGACCATCGGCAGTAAGTTCGGCGGCATCCCGAGCGGCATGCCCCATTTCACGCTGCCCGAACTGAAGTGGGCGCATCTGGTTCCGCTGCTGCCCTCGGCGTTTACCGTGGCGCTTCTGGCGGCGATTGAAAGCCTTCTCTCGGCCGTGGTGGCGGACGGCATGTCCGGGGACCGGCACAACTCCAACGTGGAACTGATCGCGCAGGGGATCGCGAACATGGTGTCCCCGATGTTTGGCGGCATTCCCGCTACCGGCGCCATTGCCCGGACCGCGACCAATATTCGTTCCGGCGCGCAGAGCCCGGTTTCCGGCATGGTGCACGCGCTGACTCTGCTGGCAATCCTGGTCGTCGCCGCTCCGGTGGCTCGTTTTATCCCGCTGGCGACTCTGGCGGCCGTGCTCTTCGTGGTGGCCTACAACATGGGCGAATGGCGGGAAATCGGCATTATTCTGCGCCTTTCGATGGCCGATATCGCGGTCTGGGCCTGCACGTTCGCGCTGACCGTGCTGGCCGATCTGACCGTCGCCGTGGAAGTGGGCATGGCGCTGGCGGCGCTGCTCTATATTTACCGGATCGCGGAAACCACCAGCGTTTCCCCCGTTACCGACGCTTATATCCGGGACGGCCAGGCGCATATTCTGCAGGACAAAAGCGTGCCGCCTTACGTAAGAATTCTGCGGATTCACGGGCCTTTTCTGTTTGGGGCCACCGAGAAACTGGCGGAAGTCACGCACGATCTGAGTCCCTTTCCGCAGGTGGTGATTTTGCGGCTGCGGAATATGACGGCGCTCGACGCGACCGGGCTGCACGCGCTTACTGTTTTGGCGAAACGCCTGCGGGAGTCAGGCCGAACGCTGATTCTGTGCGGCGCGCGGGACCAGCCCGGCCGGCTGCTGGCGCAGTCCGAACTGACTGAACAGATCGGCCAGGCTAACATTCTTCCCAACGTGGATGAAGCGCTCGACCGCGCCCGGCAGGTCTGGCTCGATTTCGGCGGTGTCGGCGGTGAAATCGCCAGTGACATGTCTCGTGAAGTCGGTTTGGGCCGGCAGGGTTGACCTGAACGAAGCTGTCTACTACAGTCAGGACTATGAACACCGGGTCTGAAACGCGCGCGCGCCGCTTCCCGTCGAACTGCGATATGGTCTTACGGCTCGCGTTGCCTCTAAAGAACCCGCGCAGGATCTGGCCGCCGATAGCGGCTTTGCGGTTGTTTCTGGCTCGTTTGGCGCCGCGTTCGGCGGCCCCTGCGCTTCTGACGCTCCTGTTGCTTGCCGACGTGCCCGTGGCAGCCCAGTTCGGAAGTCCGTTTCCCGGCGCGGGTGGCGGCGGTTATCCGGGCACCGGCTATCCGGGAGGAGGAGGCGGCATTCAGTTGCCCGGCCGCCGGCGCAATGGCCAGTCGAATCAGCCCACCGATTCGTTCAGCGGGAAGATCCAGCGGCTCTCCACTTCGCAACTCGTGCTGGATCCCGGCGACGGTCGTAATATCACGATTTCGCTGGAGCGGAACACCCGCTACATCTCCGATTCCGGCGGCAACGGGCGGTATGGCGATTTCGACGCGGGCGACGAAGTTTCGGTGGATGCCTCGCACGATAACCAGAATTTCTACCATGCCGTTCGGGTGAGCCTGCTGAAGAAAGGCACGCCGGGCGATGTTTCCGAAAGCCGGTCCGGGAATTCGTCGGCGAATGACGATCCGGATAAGCCGGTGTTGAAACGGGCGGGTTCGGCGTCTCGCGGCGATTCGGCTGCGTCTTCGGCGAAGCCTGCCGCAGCCGACGACGATCCGGATCGCCCCCGTTTGACCCGCAGCGGTTCCGGCGCAAACTCATCCGGTACAACCAGTTCCGCGACAGCCACGTCCGACAGCGCGCCAACGCAACGGCCCATCCGCGCCCAGATTACGAATCCGGATGCAGACCAGTCCGTGACCGTTTCGCGACGGCCGACCAGCTCCGCGCCTCCGGTACCCGTGGCGCGTGAGGCGGACGATCCTGGTCCTCCCGTGCTTCGCCGCGGTTCCGTCCGCGTGGATCGGACACCCCCGGCCGGATCCGAGCCGGAAGTCGTGGCGTCCGCGCGTCCCAGCATTCGCGCCGAAGATTCGAACGGCGTTACCCGGCTGCCTCCGCCGCCCGTCGTCGGTCCTCCCGATGCGGGCGATAGCTCGGATCACACCTCATCCGTCCGTGCCGCGATGGCCGGGGCGCCCGCGGGCGATCCCGTGATCCAGAGCGCGCGCGAAGCCGCCTGGCATTTTTCCGAAACCCTGCCCAATTACGTGGTGAAGCAGTTCACCACGCGCTACCAGACCGACACCGCGAAAGGCAACCGGACCTCCTGGCAGGCGCTCGATGTGGTGACCGCGGATGTGATCGCGGAAGGCGGCAAGGAGTCGTATAAGAATATTCTGGTGAACGGCAAGGTGCCGCGCGATTCGGTCGAGAAGACCGGCTCCTGGTCGACCGGCGAATTCGTCACCATTCAGCTCAACCTGCTCGCTCCGCAGACCGATGCCGATTTTCACAACAAACGCTCCACAACCATCGTGAACCGCGCGGCGTTTAAATACGATTTCTCGGTCGAACAGCCGAACTCGAACTGGGATATTCACGCTTCCGCCGAGTCTTACAAGCCTGGCTACACGGGCACCATCTGGATCGACAAAGAGAATTTCCGCGTGCTGCGCATCGAGATGTCGGCGAAGAACATGCCGCGCGCTTTTCCGCTGGATGCCGTGGAATCCGCGCTCGATTACGACTATGTGCTGATCGGCGATCAGAAATTCCTGTTGCCTGCCCATTCCGAAGCCCTGAGCTGCATTCGGGGCACCGCGGAATGCACCCGCAACGTGATCGATTTCCGGAATTACCGCAAGTTCGGCGCGGACACGAGCATCAAGTTCGAGACCGATAAGTAGTCGTTGCAGGGGCTGCGATACCGTAATTGTGTGCAGACCCGAAAACTTGGAAACAGCGATTTACATATCACGCCGCTCGGCATTGGCGCCTGGGCGATGGGAGGCGGCGGCTGGGCCTTCGCGTGGGGCCCGCAGGACGACGACGAGTCCATTGGCGCGATTCATGCCGCTCTCGACAAGGGCATCAACTGGATCGACACGGCGGCCGTTTACGGGCTCGGGCATTCCGAAGAGGTCGTCGCCCGCGCTCTGCAAGGCCGCTCGAACCGGCCGTACGTGTTCACGAAGTGCGAGCGCATCTGGGGCGAGGACAGGCAGATCCGCAAGAGCCTGAAGCGCGACTCCATCATGGCCGAGTGCGAGGCCAGCCTGCGCCGCCTGCAGGTGGACGCGATCGATCTCTATCAGATTCACTGGCCGGAGCCGGACGAAGACGTGGAAGAGGGCTGGGCCACGCTGGCGGACCTGCAGAAGCAGGGGAAGGTTCGCTGGATCGGCGTCTCCAACTTCAGTGCGTCGCAACTGGCGCGCGCCCAGGCCATCGCTCCCATCACGTCGCTGCAGCCGCCCTATTCCATGATTCAGGCCGACATCGAGGCTGAGATCCTGCCGTTCTGCGGCGCCCACGACATCGGCACAATTGTCTACTCGCCGATGAAATCCGGCATGCTGACCGGCGCGATGACGCGCGAGCGGATCGCCAACATGCCCGACGACGATTTCCGCAAGCGCACGCCGAACTTTCAGGAGCCGATGCTGACGCGCAATCTGAATCTGGTGGAACTGCTGCGCGAGATCGGCAACAGCCATGGCCGCACCCCGGGCGAAGTGGCGATTGCCTGGACGCTGCGGCGTCCGGAAGTGACCGGCGCGATTGTCGGGATGCGCTCGCCGCAACAGGTGGATGGCGTGATTGGCGCGGCGGAATTCCGTCTGTCGGAAGACGAGATCAACCGAATCCAGAACGCTCTGAGCGTATGACCCGGCGAACGTTTACGGCTGCTGTCGCGGGCGCGGCGGCAGCTATGGGTCAGACAGCTATGGGTCAGACAGGAAGGCCGGTCCGGCTCGGCGGTCCTATTTTCCTGAAGTCCACCGACCCGGCGGAACTGGCCCGCGAGCACCGGCGGCTGGGCTACAGCGCGGCTTACTGCCCGCCCGTGGAACTCACCGATAAAGACCGTATAGCGGCCATCGCCAAAGCCTACGCGGCGGAGAACGTGGTGATCGCGGAGGTGGGCGCGTGGGTCAACATGCTGGATCCCGATGCCGACAAGCGCCGGAAGAATCTGGCCTATGTGACCGACCGCCTGGCGCTGGCGGACTTGGTGGGCGCGCGCAACTGTGTCGATATCGCGGGTTCTTACAACCCCGACTACTGGTATGGCGCGCATCCGAGGAACCTCTCGAAAGAATTCCTCGACGCCACGGTGGAAAACTGCCGGCACATCATCGACGCCGTGAAGCCGACGCGCGCGCTCTTCACCATCGAGATGATGCCGTGGAGTATCCCGAACGGTCCGGATTCCTATCTGCAATTGATCAAAGCCGTGGACCGGAAGGCGTTCGGCGTCCACATGGATGTCTGCAACGCGGTGAACTCGCCGGAGCGCTTCTACAACAACGGCGCGCTGATCGACGAACTGTTCCGGAAACTCGGCCGCTGGATTGCTTCCTGCCATGCCAAGGATCTGGCGTGGATCCCCGAGTACAACGTGCATTTTCTTGAAGTCGCGCCGGGGAAGGGCGTGATGGATTATCAGGCGTACCTGCGCAACATCGCGGCGCTGCCGGTGGACGCGCCACTGATGCTGGAGCACCTGAAGACGCCGGAAGAGTACGACGGCGGCCGGGCGTACATCCGGAAGAGCGCCGCGGAGATCGGCGTGACTTTCGCGTGATGTCCGGGTTCGACGCGGTGTTGGTGCCGGGCGGCGGGTTGCTCGGGAACGGCGACCTGCCGCCGTGGGTTGTGAACCGTCTGGACCGGGCCATGGAACTGGCGGAAGGCGCGCACGTGATCGCGCTGAGCGCCGCCACCACCCACAAACCCCTGCTTCTGGACGCCGCCGGACGGCCTGTCTATGAATCGACGCAGGCGGCGCATTATCTGCTCCGGCACGGTTTTCCGGCGGAGCGGATCCTCACGGAAACGGCTTCGTGGGACACCATCGGCAACGCTTATTTCGCGAGGGTGATCCATACCGATCCGGCCGGATTCCGCAGGCTGCTGATTGTGAATTCCGAGTTCCACATGCCGCGCACCGAGGCGATTTTTCGCTGGATCTTCAGCCTGGATCCGCCGGAACCGGCATATTCTCTAAGCTTCGACGCGGTGCCTTCCGCGGGCATGAGCGAAGAGGTGCTGGCGGGCCGGCGGGAACGGGAGCGGAAGAGCCTGGAAAGCCTCGCGAAGACCCGCGAATCGCTGCGGAGCCTCGCCGAGGTGCATCGCTGGTTGTTCACCGCGCACGATGCTTACGCCGCCGGCCTGAGTCCGGTCCGGGCTACCGATCCCGCCGTCCTGCAGTCCTATTGAACCTTGCCCGAAAGCGTGCCGACCAGGTCGTACAGAAACGCCTGGGACTGGTAGAACGAACTGGCCATCATGCGCTCGTCCTGGCCGTGCGCGCGGGAATCGCCGCGTTCTCCGAACAGGCCGGAGACGCCGTAGGTCTCAATGCCCGCGCCGCGCAGGGCCTTGCCGTCGGTCGCCCCGGTGGACATGGAGGGCACCACGATCACTCCCGGCCAAATCGAATCCGTGATACGAGTGATCGCCTTCATCAGGTCCGGCCGGAGCGGCGATCCCGGTACCGCCGTGGTCGAGCGCGCCGATTTCACCGCCACCTTGTCATCGGCGACGGCCGTCTTCAGCGAGTTCAGCACGAACTCCGGGGAATCGTCCGGCATCACCCGGCAGTTCACCGTGGCCGCGGCGAGTTGGGGCAAGGCATTCGAAGCATGACCGCCTTCCAGCATGGTCGCCACGCAGGTTGTGCGGAGCATCGAATTCCAGCGCGGATACTCGGCCGCCACGCGCTTCATCGCCGCTTCCGAACCTTCTCCGATCTGCCGGAGGCTCTCCACAACGGGCCCCGTCTCGGTCTTCGCCAGTTGCGCGAAGTAGGTCCGCGTGACTTCGTTCGCTTTCAGCGGAAACTCAAAGTGCGAGATGCGGGTCAGAGCTTCCGCGAGATGGTAGATCGCGTTATCCGGCAAGGGCACCGAACTGTGCCCGCCTTTGTTGCGCGCCTCGAGGCGGATGTTCATCACATATTTCTCGGCCACCTGGACGTTCAGGGAGATCTTCTTGCCGTTCACCATTTCGCCGCCGCCGCCCTCGTTCAGGGCGAAATCGGCATCGATGAGGTCTTTGTGGTTGTCGAGCAGCCAGCGGACGCCGTTGTAGGATCCGCCTTCTTCGTCCGCCGTCAGCGCCACGATCAGATCTCGGTCGGGCTTGAAGCCTTCCCGCTTAAACCGGATCAGAGTCGCGACCCAGATCGCGGCCTGCGCTTTATCGTCCGCGGTGCCGCGTCCGTAGAAATAGCCGTCCTTTTCGGTGAATTTGAAGGGATCGAACTCCGGGCTCCAGTCCTCCCGTTTCGCTTCCACCACATCGGTGTGAGCGAGCAGCAGCAGGGGCTTGTGCGCGCCGGTGCCGTGATACCGCACCACCAGATTCCACTTGCCGGGCACGGGGCCACCGAGAAAGATGTCGGATTCCGGGAAGCCCGCCGCCCGGAACCGGGCAGCCATCGCCTGCGCCACCGGCGTGGTGGTGCCGGTGGTGACGGCCGAGTTGATCTCGATCATCTCCTTGTAAACATCGTGCGCGAGCTTCTGGTCCGCCGCCGGGGGCAGTTTCTGCCCCCAAACAACGGCGGAAAGAATCGTGATCAGCAATAATGTTTTTCTCATCAGAAGGCCATCTTCAGAACGAACTGCATTACCCGGTACGACTCACCGTTCGAGACGATCGCCGTCGAGGTGGACGTGCTTTGCGTCTGGCAGCAGGCCGTCCCGAAGTTCGCGGACAGAATGCTGGTGGAGCCGACGCTGGTGGAGCCCAGCTTCCGGTAGTTGGCGTGGTTCAGCGCGTTGAACGCTTCCGCGCGGAAGGTGAACTTGAAGCGCTCCCGCATCTGGAAGGACTTCGAGAGCGACCCGTCCATATCCCAGAAAGCCGGCCCCTGGAACATGTTGCGGCCCATGCCGGTGGTGCCCGGCGCGGCCAGCGTGAACGCCGTGGCGTCCTTGAAGAAGACGGGTCCCAGTGCGCCCGGCTGCAGGCTGTCGGAAGGCAGCGTGGAGCCGACGATTACCGCCCGGCCGTTGGCGCCGAACTGATCGGTCTTGGCGCCGCTCGAAATCGAAAACGGTTCGCCGGACATGTAACTGTTCAGCCCCTGCAGGCTCCAGCCGCCCAGAACGGTCTGGAGCATGTTGTTCACGAATCCGCCGCCCGATTTCAGGAACGGTTTGCCTTTGCCGAACGGCAGTTCGTAGATCCAGGTCAGCGTGGCGACGTGCTTCTGATCGAAATCGGCGCGGCCGCGGTCGAGGCGCAGGTTGTGACTGTCCGTCGCCGTACTGGTTGTCGGGTTGTAGCTGGTGCCGACGGGGTCGCCGGACTGGTCGTCGATGGCTTTTCCGAACGTGTAGGCAAAGTTGAACAGCAGTCCGGAAGCGAAGCGCTTGCGAAGTGTGGTCTGCCAGCTGTGATAAACGGAATCGGCCTGGTTCGAGAGGAAGATGATGGAGCTGAACTGCTGATTGGGACGCAGGTGCGCGTTCAGCGTGGTCTGTTCGATGCGGCCCGCGAAATTGCCGGCGGCGTTCTGCTGCAGGTCCGTAATGGAGGTGGACGAGTTGACGAATGTGCTCGATACAATCCCGCTGGTCACGATCGGAACGGGCGCGGCAACAATGCCCGTTGGGCAACCGCTGCCGTCCGGCTTGCAACCGCGCGACAGATTCGACTGCAACGCCGTGAACGAAGGCAGGATCGGTCCCGCGCTCACCTGATTGGCATCTGTCTGGCTGTAGAGGCGTTCACCGCGGTTGCCGACATAACCGGTCTGCAGCACGAAGCCGCCCGGCAGCTCATGCTGGATGGTGATGTTCCACTGGTGGACGGTCGCCGTCTTGAAGTTCGGATCGAGCACCACCACGTTGGGCGCGGAACCGAGCAACTGCGCGGGCGGAGTCAGGAAGCTCGCGGGCTGCACGGAAGGCACGGTCAGCTGTTGGGGGAAGCCCTGCGAGAGACGAGTGTTGGCGGGAATCGTGCCGCATCCCGGCGTGGAAGCCACTCCGTAGGTGGTCGCGCTGCAGGAGTAGGCGAGGCCCGGAACCGTATTCGCGGCCGCGGCGGAAGCGAACGTCGGAATGGAATCGAACGCGATGCCGTAGCCGGCGTGAATCACGGTCTTCGGCAGGGCGGAGGGCGACCAGACGATGCCGAAGCGCGGCGCGAAGGCGTCCAGATTCTGCCGCTTGTACCAGCTGTCCGCTTTCGTGAAGGTCACCGGACCCTGTGAGCCATCGATGGCTTTATCGGGCACGTAGGGCGATTCACTGACTTCCGTGGCGGGCCTGTTGTATTCCCAGCGCACGCCGTACGTCATGGTGATGTTGTTGCGAATGCGCCATTCATCCTGCGCGAAAACGTTGAACTGCTTCGCGCGCTCGCCCACGTACCAGAGCGAAAGGCCGGTGCCGGAATGCAGCGGCAGGAAGGCGTTCGTGTTCAGATTGCCGAGAAAGCCCTGTTTGAGGGTCGCCGGAATTCCCAGCAGATCGTTGATGGCCGAAAGCAACCGCGTGCTGTCCGTGCTCGCGATACCCGCCGACGCTCCGTTGACGATCGCCGGCACATTAAAGGCGGCGCCCGGCGGATTCAGCGAGGCGCTGAGCGAGATGGACGGCAGCACATTGATGCCGGCGACGCTGCCGCTCTGGTCATTCTGCTGGTACATGCGCGCGTTGAAGCCGAACTTCATCACGTGCGTGCCGTGCGTCCAGGAGATGTTGTCGAGCAACTGCGGCGTGTTCAGGGTGCGGATGGAGTGCGGCGAAAAAACGTAGTCCACGTCGACGTTGTTGAACGTGTAGGCCGGAATGTCGTTCGGGAATTTCGGATTCGAGTCCCCGTAAGTGAATTTGAACGTAAAGCGCGCGAAACCCGCGGTAAATTCGTTCACCAGGGAGGGCGTAATCACACGCCGCCAGGAGAACGCGTAGTTCTTCGCGGGCCGGTAGACTTCGCCGCGCGGCGGGAAGCCGGGGAAAATGGCCGGACGCCCGTTGAGCAGATCGCCCTGCAGTTGCTGCTCCACCGCCCACATGGCGCGGAAAAAGATATTGTTGTTGGCGTTGAAGGTGTGGTCGATGCGCAGAATATTGCGCGGACCGCGCACGGAAGAGGGTGCGTTCCACAGATATCCGGCCTGATTGAGACCGTCGCCGACCGCATAGTCGTTCGGCGCCGGGTAGCCCTTCAGCAGCGCGAGCACGGCGGGATCGCCGCCGATATGCGCGGGGTCGTTCTGGAAGATGTTGTAGCTCTGCACGCAGTTGCGGTCGCTCGGGCTGCCGCAGGCGCGAATGCCCGGCGCGAAGGCGCCCGACGGCGTCACCAAATTCGGCGAATTCTGCGTCACCTTGACGCCATTGATGGAAAGGGGATTGGCGGGGTCGGAAATCCAGTAGCGGTACACGCCCGAAAGCGCCTCCGGCGTGTAGACGCGCGGCACCGAACCGAACGCTTTGTCGATCGCCTGGGAGAGATTTACTTTCTGGCCCTGCCACGCGCTGTAGAAAAACGTCCGGTTCTTCCGGATAGGTCCGCCGATTTCGTAGCCATACTGATTGGCCTTTAAAATCGCCCGCTTCTGTCCCTGCGCGTTGGCGTAAAACTCATTGCTGTTCAGATCGTTGTTGCGGAAGTACTCGACCAGGGAACCGTGGAACTGGTTGGTGCCGCTGCGGGTTGCAATCGAAACGTTCAGGCCGGAGTTCTTGCCTTCTTCGGGAGTCGGATTGCTGGTGGTGACTTTGAATTCTTCGACGTTATCCGGATTGACGCGGAATACGTTGTTCGTCGGCGTCGGGTTGGAGGCTTCGTTCGCTTCGATACCGTCGATGGTGACGTTCCCCGCCTGCGAACGCATGCCGTTGACGTTGATGGTGGTGCCGCTGCGTTGGGTCACACCGGGCTCCAGCACAATCAGATTCAGGGGATTCCGCCCGTTGAGCGGCAGCGTGGTCACGGTTTCCCGTTCCACCACATTGCCCAGCGTCGCGCTGACGGTGTTGACCTGATCCGCGGAGGCTTCTACCTTGATGACATCGGAAGCGTTGCCGATTTCGAGCGTAATATCGATGGAAAGCGGGGTGCCGACAACGAGTTTATTGCCGTTCTGCCGCGCCGTCTTAAAGCCGGGCGATTCCACGGAAATCGTGTACATTCCCACCGGCATGGAGGGAAACGCATAAACTCCCGATGAGTTGGTCAGCTGTTTCAGCGACGATCCGGTGCCTTCATTGGCGGCCGTGACGACGGCTCCGGCAACCACGGCGCCCGAATGATCGAAAATGGTCCCGCTGATGAGCGAAGTGGAAGTTTGGGCCGCGCCAACGGACGCGAAGGATACTGCCAGCCCGATGAGAAGAAGCGAGCGTTCTTTGAAAAACATCGTTAGTCCCCTGAGCGGAAATTTAACGTCTGGTCAGGGACGTGTTTCTCGGTTTGAGAAGTCTCAACGATGAGTGCGCGTGCGTCGCGCGGATTGGATTCTTTATAGCATCCGGACCTGGCGGATTGCAACCTTACTTTTGCAAACCCGCCGGCCCTGTATCGGCTCCCAAACTCCGCGAAACGCGGACTTCCACCGAACCCTGGCGCACGCGCGCATCGAATACCGCAAGGGGCGCGGTCGCCGGACTCTCCTTCACGGACCCGTCTTCCAGCGAAAACGCCGAACCGTGCCACGGGCAGCGGAGGCAGTCCCCGTCGAGTTCGCCTTCCGACATCGGCCCGCCCAGATGCGTGCATTTCTCCGCCAGCGCGTAAATCCGGTCGCCCTTTTTCACCAGCACCAGCGGATAGCCCTCATGCTCCACGCGGCGCGGTTTCGCTTCTTCGAGTTCGTCGAGCCGGATTACGGGGACGAAATCGGCGGGCGGCGTGGTTTCGGAGGTCCGCGCGACCCCGATCTGATTCGCATAAACCAGGTGCCCGCCCAGCCACGCCGAAACGCCGGCCACCGCGAAACCCGCGAGCGCCGTCACTCGCCCGGCCTGGCGCTTCCCGCGGGCGCGCTGGATGGACGACGTGAGATACAGCCCGGCTGCGATGGTGTTCAGAACCCCGTGCACCAGACCGACGCGACGCGCCTCCACGCTGATCTCTTTCCAGTCCGTGATCCCGGTCGCCGCCGCGCCGAGCGCGCCGACGAGTCCGATGTTCAGCGCGGCGTCGGCACCCGGTCCGTAGCGGCGGGCGCCGCAAGTCTCGGCGAGATCGAGCGCGAAGGCGACGGTCCACGCGCCCAGCGGAATGTCGGTCAGTACCGGATGCAGGGCATGGCCCAGCCAGACGCCGTGCAGCGCATTTTCGATCGGCTTGCCGCGCTCGGTATCGGCGGCGAACGCCTGATCGAGCCCTTTCTTTAGTCCATCCTCAACCGGTTTCAGCCACTGCTGCCGGTTGATCGCCCGCGCCAAGCTTTCGGTTTGCATGCCCTACCGGGACAGCACGCACAGGCCCACCTGAAGCTTTTGCACCGCCTTATTACCGGCGTGTTTGTTAATCTGCATATAGTTCAAACGGTTTGCCGCCGCGTTGCGCCCTATGAAGATAAAGGTACTGTTTTTCGGACTGTTGAAGGACGTGTGCGGCCGCGCGGAAGACGAACTGGAACTCCCCGAAAACGCGGTGCTCAAAGAGGTTTTCGACCACTATGCGGCTTTGTATCCCCGTCTTGCCGCCATGGCGGGCAGCACCGTTCTGGCGCGAAATCAGGAATTCGCGGGGTCTGATCAGCCGCTCACCGATGGCGATGAGGTCGCGCTGTTGCCCCCGGTGAGCGGTGGCGCGCCGCTGCACGAAATTCAGGATCCCGAAGGCCACTGGTTCCTGCTGACCCGCGATCCGCTCGACCCGCGCGATGCGGAACGACGCCTGCTGCAGGGTTCCGACGGGGCCATTGTAACTTTCCACGGCGTGGTCCGTAACAATACCAAGGGACGGACTACATTACGACTCGAATACGAGGGTTACGAAAAAATGGCCATTCGCAAGATGGCGGAACTCGGCCGCGAGGTGGCACGGGAGTTTTCCGTCGGCCGAATTGCCATTCTGCACCGGCTGGGGAAGCTCGAAATCGGCGAGGCCAGTGTGCTGATCGTGGTGACTTCGCCGCACCGGCGCGCGGCCTTCGAGGCCGGGCTGGCGGCGATCGATCGATTAAAGAAAGTCGTGCCCATCTGGAAGAAAGAGTTCTTCGCGGACGGGGAGGTGTGGGTTGAGGGTGAGTGGGATCATTCCGCGCCTGTCGTGTCTTCTTAGTGGTTTCGTCTTCGTTCTTTCCGCACAGGAAGAACCGACGATCCGCGTGAACGTCCAGCTGGTGCGCATCCTTGCCACCGTGAAGGACCGCACCGGTGCCCTGGTAGGCTCTCTGGATAAAAGCGATTTCGAACTGCGCGACAACGGCGCTGCGCAGCAAATTGCGACGTTCGAACGCCAGACCGAGCAACCTCTTTCTGTTGCGATCCTGATCGACAACAGCGGTTCCACCGCCAAAGATCTGAAGTACGAGACGGACTCGGTCACCCGCTTCGTGCGCGTCCTGCTGCATGAGGGCAACCCGGCCGATTCCGTCGGCCTGTACAGCTTCAACTATCAGGTGGTAAAGCAGAACGGATTTACCCGGAATACCCAGGCGATCGACCGTTCCCTGAAAGCTCTGCGCGGCGAGGCCGGCACCTCTCTTTACGATGCGGTGCTGCTGGCTTCCCGCGACATTGAAGATCGCCAGGGCAGGAAGATCCTGGTTGTCGTCACCGATGGCGGCGACACCACCAGCCGGGCCGATTTCCGCCGTGCCGTGGAAGCCGCGCAACTGGCCGATGCGGTCATCTACCCCATCCTCGTCGTCCCCATCACCAACGACGCCGGGCGCAATACGGGCGGCGAAAACGCTCTGACGACGATGGCGCTCCGGACCGGCGGCCGGGTCTTTCAGCCCAGCCTGGGCGCGGAGATGGACAAAGCGTTCGATCAGATTATCCGCGACCTGCGGACGCAGTATCTGCTGACCTTTTATCCCAGGGACGTGCCACTCACCAGGGATCCCTTTCACACGCTCCAGGTCACCCTGCGCGACCCGTCACTCCATGTAGTGGCACGCAGCGGATATTATGGAGAGGCGTTGCAGAGTGCGCAGTCCGTGGAATCGGGGCGCATTTCTGTGGGTCCGGGGGTGGGCCAGGGGGATGAAACCATGCGGGCGAAGAAGCCGCCGTCTCCGAAACCCGCGAAGCCGGCCAAGGTTTATCAGGACTAGTCTGCGTTACTGACTGGTTCCGGAAAGGTCCAGAGTCCAAATATCGTGGCCGAAAGCAAGGCGAAGAGTCCCCGTCCGCATGAGCAGACGTTCGAGGAAATCAAATACCTGAAGCATCTGATCGAGAAGAAAACGCCGGTTCGGGTCAAGCTGAGCGATAACGAGACAGTGCAGGGCGTTGTCGAGTACTACGACCAGCGTTTCATCCGCATTACGCGTGACGGCGAGCCCAACCTGTTCATTTTCAAGCACGATATCAAGTACCTCTACGAAATCGACAAGACCGCATGACATCTTTTCTTGAGACTGCGATTGAGATCGCGCACGACGCGGGTTCTCTGCTCCGGCACTACTTTGAACGCCGTGTGCGGTTTGAAATGAAGGGCGAGTTCGATCTGGTGACCGAGGCGGACCGCGCTTCGGAGAAACTGGTGGTCGAGCGGCTGAAGAAGTCCTTCCCGGCGCATGGCATTGTCGCCGAGGAGGGCGGGGGACACGAGAGTCCTTCGGAGTATCGCTGGTTTGTCGATCCTCTGGACGGCACCACCAACTTTGCGCACGGTTTCCCCATCTGGAACGTGACGCTGGGGCTGGAAAAGAACGGCGAGATGATTGCCGGCGTGGTTTTCGACCCCACGCGGGATGAGTTGTTCGCGGCCGAACGCGGCTCGGGCGCGTTCCTGAACGGCCGCCGGATCCATGTCTCGGGCGCGGCTACCGTGGCGGATTCGCTGGTCAGCACCGGTTTCCCGAACCACAACCGGAGCACGAATCCGAACATTCACTTCTTCCACGAACTCGCCATGACCGCGCACGGCGTGCGCCGCGGGGGATCGGCGGCGATCGATCTGGCGTACGTGGCGAGCGGCCGCCTCGACGCTTTCTGGGAGATCGGGCTAAGCCCGTGGGATATGGCCGCCGGGATCCTGCTGGTGCAGGAAGCCGGCGGGCGCTGTACCGATATGACGAACGGCCGTCATTTCCTGAACTCGCCGCATCTGCTGACCGATAACGGTCACATTCACGACGAGTTGGTGGAAATGTTCGGGGCGCTTTTCCGCGGGGAAGTGCTGCACGCGATGCCGGCGGTAACGCCCGTGGCTGTTTAGGTGGTAAGGCCGGTGGCCGTCTAGACGGCCACCGGAACGTTCAGCTTCTCGAATCGCATCACACCCGACTCGCCGTCGCGATCGACAAGCACGGTGTCGCCCGAGAGGAAGTCCCCGGCCAGCAACCGCAGAGCGAGCGGGTCCTGCACCAGCCTCTGGATCGAGCGACGCAGCGGACGCGCGCCGTAAGCGGGATCGAATCCATCGGTCATGATGACTTCCTTCGCCGCCGGCGTGACTTCCAGCTTCAGGCCGCGCGAGGTCAGCATCTTCTCGACCCGGCGCAACTGCACGTCGATGATCACGCTCAGGTGCTCCTTCGAGAGCGACTTGAAGACGATGATGTCGTCCACGCGGTTCAGGAATTCCGGGCGGAAGGTCTTCCGCAGCGCTTCGAGCAGCCGCTTGCGCGTGTCTTCCACCGCCGACTTGCCGCGATGGTTCACCGAGAAACCGATCGGATTGCCTTCGCCGATGAGCCCGGTGCCGACGTTCGAGGTCATGATGATCACGGTATTTTTGAAATCCACCGTGCGCCCCTGGCCGTCGGTCAGGCGACCATCTTCGAGGATCTGCAGCAGCGTGTTGAAGATATCCGGATGGCCTTTCTCGATCTCGTCGAAAAGCACCACCGAATAAGGCCTGCGCCGCACGTGTTCGGTGAGCTGCCCGCCTTCGTCGTAACCGACATAGCCGGGAGGCGCGCCGATGATGCGGGAGACGGAGTGTTTCTCCATGTACTCCGACATGTCCACGCGGAACATGGCCTTGTCGTCGTCGAACAGGAACTGCGCCAGAGCCTTGGCCAGTTCGGTCTTGCCCACGCCCGTCGGCCCGAGGAAGATAAAGCTCCCGATCGGCCGGTTGGGATCGTTCAGTCCCGCGCGGTTCCGCCGGATCGCGTTGGCAACCAGCGAGACCGCTTCTTCCTGTCCGATCACGCGCTCCTGCAGCCGCGCTTCCATGTGGATCAGCTTCTGCACCTCGCCTTCGAGCATCCGCTGGACCGGGATTCCCGTCCACTTGGCGACGATGCGGGCGATATCTTCCTCGTCGATCTCTTCTTTGAGCAGGGGCGAGCCGGATTTGATGTGCTCGAGGTCGTGGTTGGCGCTTTCCAGACTGTGCTCGATCTCGGCCAGCTTGCCGTACTTGAGCTGCGCCGCCTTCTCCCAGTCGCCCTGGCGCGTGGCGCGCTCTTCCTCGGTGCGCGTCTGCTCCATCTCTTCTTTGAGCTGCTGTACGCGGGTGATCGCGCTCTTTTCGTGCGTCCAGCGCTCTTTGAGGTGCGCCGATTCGCCGCGCAGACGTTCCAGTTCGTTCTCCACCTGCCGCAGCCGGTCCCGCGACGGGGTGTCTTTCTCGCGATTCAGCGCCTGCCGCTCGATTTCCAGATGGGAGACACGGCGTTCCAGATTGTCGATATCGATCGGCATGCTGCCGATCTGGATCTTCAGCGCCGCGCCCGCTTCGTCCACCAAATCGATGGCCTTGTCCGGCAGGAAACGGTCCGTAATATAGCGATGCGAGAGCACCGCCGCCGCCACGATCGCGGAATCCTTGATGCGGACGCTGTGGTGGATCTCGAACTTTTCTTTCAAACCGCGCAGAATGGCGATGGTGTCGTCGATGGTCGGCTCGCCCACCAGCACCGTCTGGAAGCGGCGCGCCAGGGCGGCGTCTTTTTCCACGTGCTTGCGGTATTCCGCCAGAGTGGTCGCGCCGATGCACCGGAGTTCGCCCCGGGCCAGCGCGGGCTTCAGCATATTGGCGGCGTCGATGGAACCTTCCGCGCCGCCGGCACCGACCAGGGTGTGGAGTTCGTCGATGAAGCAGATGATCTCGCCGTTCGATTCCGTGATTTCCTTCAGCACGGCCTTCAGACGATCTTCGAACTCGCCGCGGAACTTCGTGCCCGCCACCATCTGCCCGAGGTCGATGGCGACCAGTTTCTTGTGGCGCAACTGGTCCGGGACGTCTTCTTTGATGATGCGCTGGGCGAGACCTTCCACGATGGCCGTCTTGCCGACGCCAGGCTCGCCGATCAGCACCGGATTGTTCTTTGTCCGGCGGCTCAGCACCTGCATGACGCGACGAATTTCTTCATCGCGGCCGATCACCGGATCGAGCTTGCCGCGGCGCGCCTGCTCGGTGAGATCCACCGCGTAGCGCTCCAGCGCCTGGTACTTCGATTCGGGATTCTGGTCGGTCACCCGTTGTGTTCCGCGCACTGCCACTAGTGCTTTCAGGATCGCATCATGGGTCGCGCCCTGCTTATTCAGGAGACTGCCGGCGGGGTCGTACTTCTGATCGGCGATGCCGAGGAGAAGGTGCTCGGTGGAGACGAATTCGTCCTTGAAGTTTTCCGAGGCTTTGAACGCGGCTTCGAAAACCTGCTGCAGCGAGGGCAGAACGTAGAGCCCCGCAGGCTGTCCCGAGACCTTGGGAATCGAGTTGAGCTGCCGCTCGGCTTCCTGAATAATGGCGTCGGGATGAGCGCCGCACTTATCCAGCACGGGCCGAACGATTCCTTCGCGCTCTCCCGTGAGCGCCACCAGAAGATGCAGCGGATGCATGCCCTGATGCCCGTTCTGGCCCGCGATCTCCTGGGCCTGCTGAACGGCTTCCTGCGCCTTCTGCGTCAGCTTGTCAAACCGGAATGGCATTTGCTTGATGTCCTTTGATTTCCTGCCGCCCGGACGGCAACCAGCCTCCGGGGCATAACCCGTTCCATAAAACAAGGGGCCGGTCTCGGCCAACCCGGCCGGACCCGCCCCGTAACCTGCAATGGATCTTCCACTCCCGTGCCGGCGGAAAACCCGCAAACCGCGTTCTTACGCCGCCTGATGCTGCTGCACCGCGACTTTCACCTGCCGCGGCTTGGCCGCTTCTTTCTTCGGCAGGGAAATGGTCAGAACGCCGTTTTTGTAATCGGCTGCCACCTTTTCGGTGTCCACGCTGGAGGGAACCGAGAAGCTGCGCGTGAAATCGCCGTAGCTGCGCTCAATCCGGTGCCAGCCTTTGGAGGCCTCTTCTTTTTCGAACTTCCGGTGCCCGCGGAGGCTCAGTGTGTTGTTCTCGACCCGCACGTCGATGTCGTTGATGTCCACGTCGGGGAGGTCGGCTTTCAGGACCAGCGCGTCCTCGGTTTCGAGGATGTCCACCGCGGGAGACCACGGCCTTCCGGTACGGGGTTCATTCATCAGACGCGTGATGGAGTCCTCAAAGATGCGGAGGCCCTGAAACGGATCGAGTTGAAGTGAAGTGCTCATGGTTGAGAGATTCCTTTCGGCTTGATTTAGATTCGGTCGTTTTAAATAACCTCATCTGGTTTAAATAATAAAATCTGCGTGCGATGTTGTCAAGTAGTCTTCCAGAGCTTTGTTTGTGAGCGCCACACCCCCAGTAACCCCGCCCCCACCAGCAGCAACGCCAGACACAATCCGTCCCACAAACCAATCACTCCCCACTTCAGGACGAAGCACAGCCAGCAGCCCACCGGCAGCCCGATCGCCCAGTACGCGACCAGATTCCAGACCAGCGCCGTGCGCGTGTTCCCCGCGCCCCGCAGCGCGCCGGTCGCGATGGTCTGCAGGCCGTCGCAGATCTGGAACACCGCCGCGATGACGAAGAGCCGGATGGTCAGGGAGATCACCGCCGGATCCGCCGTGTAAGCCCTTGCGATGGGACCAGGCAGAACGAGGAACATCGTCCCCGAGCCGATTCCAAAGATCACACCGAGGCCCAGAGCCGTCCAGCCGGCCCGTCTGGCGTGTCCCGGGTCTTTGGCCCCCAGCGCCCGGCCGACTGAAACGGCCGCCGCCGAGCCGATACCGAGGGGCACCATATAGGTGAGAGCCGCGACGTTCAGGGCGATGGTGTGCGCCGCCAGACTGGCCGCGTCGAGCCTGCCCGCCAGCGCCGTCGCCGTATTGAATACCCCGACTTCGAAGCCGATGGTGAGAGCGGCGGGCACGCCGAGTTGCAGCAACCGCCAAACCCGGCCTGGTTCCGGCCAGTGCCAGTGAAAGGCGGCGGGATCGCGCAGCCGGACAGCCAGCATCAGCACGACGGCCAGGTACAGACGGGCGATCACCGTCGAGATGGCCGATCCCCGGATCCCCAGCGCGGGAGCGCCCCAGTGGCCGAAGATCAGGAGCCAGTTGCCCCCCAGATTGACCAGATTGGAGGTGATCAGGGCAAAGGTGACCGGCTTGACGTAGTGAATGCCCTGCAGGTAGCGGCGGAACGTGGTGTAGACCAGCAGCAGCGGCAGGCTAAAGAGCAGGATTCGGGTGAATCCGGCGGCTTCTTCGCGCACCGGAGACTGGACTCCGATCGCGCCGAGCAGGGGCGCGCAAAGCAGCGTCAGGGCGATCAGGAGTGGCGCGATGCCAAGCGCCAGCGCCAAGCCGGCCCCCAAAGACCGGCGCGCTTCCGGCCAGTCCCCGGCGCCATAGGCGTGCGACACCACGGTATCGAGGCCGGACATCAGGCCGATGCCGAAGATGGCGAAACTGTAGAACAGGGCACTGCCCAGACTCGCCGCACCGATCGCCACCGCGCTGTTCGGCAGACGACCCACCATCATGTTGTCCACCACCGACATGGACATCCAGCCGAGCTCCGCGAACGCGAGCGGGACCGCGATTCGCAGCATCGGACGAATGTCGCTCCGGTAAGCGGTAGAGAGTCTGTGCACGTGCTCCAGTATCGAACGGAGACCGTGCAAATTCCGGGTCTACGAGTTGGCCATCTGTTTGGGAACGGCCGATGCCGAGGGGGTCTCCCGCGGCTGTCGCCGGCGATCCGGCGCGCGGAACTTCTGGTCGCATTCCCGGCACCGGTACTCGCGGAGGCCGGTCAGGAAGCTGAGAAGGCGTTCGAAACCCGTGTTAATCCGTATCATCAGTTCTCTGGATCTGCACCTGGGGCATTGAATCATACCCGTTCATCGGCGCTTCTCCGGGAAACCTTTAGCTCACGAAAGGCGGATCACAATAAAGACGCGTCACAAGAGAGATTTGCCGAACCGGTCCCGCAGCAGGCAGGTGCCGAGATACTGTTGCTTCGACCGGGACGCCGCCAGGTCATGGTAAACAAACGCGCCCTTCACGAAGAAGTGGCAGACCAGCGCCTTGCGGGTGCGTTGCAGATCCTTTCGCGCCGACCCGCCGTGCAGCAAATTGGCATGCCAGATCAGGACATCGCCCTTGCCGGCGTGAAAATAGTGCGGCGTCAGCCCGTGCTCCCGGATCAGCGCCTGGATATAGGGCTCATACCGGTCGTGATAGGGTTTGTAGCCCTCCTGCCGGAAGTCCTGCTCGGAAATCCCCACATCGTTGCTGAAGACATAGGGCAGGCGATGGCTGCCGGGGTAGTAAACGAGCGGTCCGCTGTCCGGATGAATGTCCTCGAACGCGATCCACGCCGCCGTCAGATACCCCAGCGGGTAGGTGGTCATGTGGATCGAATCGGAGTGGACGCCCTGCTGCGAACCTTTATGCGAGGCGATGGTCTGCAGCGGTTTCGGTTCACGTTCCATCAGGATCCGGATCCACCTCGCCAGCGCTTCGTGCTTGAGCACCCGGCAGAAATCGCCCGCTTTCTTGTGCGGATTCAGGTAGCGGCCGGGATGCGGATCGCCCTCTCCTGCAGGCTCGGGCGGAAGCTGGATGCGGCCACGCTCCACGGCTTCCTCATAAGAACTCCAGACGGCTTCGAGAACCGGCGCTTCCACCAGATTCCGCAGGATCACATACCCCTGCTCGGACCAGTGGCGGCAATGCTCGGCCTCCTCCGGGGTTAGCTGGCCCGCGGCGAGTTTCTCTTCGATACGCTCGGCGGCATCGGGACGGTCCAGCCAGGGGTACGGGCCTGAATAAGGGAAGTGTTCGGCACGAAACGCAGGCAACCTCGAAGTGCGAAGAGGTTGGTCCGCGAAGTTCATCTGTCGCGCTCGGTCACCAGATCGGTGAGGGTGAACAGCGCCCGCTGGTAGGGATTGTCGGGGAACTCCGCCACGATTTGGCGGGCGCGGTCGGTGAACTGCTGCGCGCGTTCCCGGGTGCGCTGAATGCCGCCGTGCCGCTCCACCATCGCGAGGATATCGGCGAACGGCCAGGTGTTGTAGTTCCGCTCTTCGAGCACCGCTTCCACCGGCCGGCGCTCGGCCGGAGTGGCGGTTTCGAGTGCATAGACGAGGGGAAGCGTGACCTTGCCTTCTTTCAAATCGCCGCCGACCGGTTTCCCCAGCGTGGATTCGCGTGACGTGAAATCCAGCATGTCGTCGATCAACTGGAACGCCATGCCGAGATTCCAGGCGAACTCGCCCAGTTTCTCTTCCATGATGGTGTCGGCGCCCGCCGCTACCGCGCCCAGTTTCGCGCAGGCGGAAAACAGGCAGGCCGTCTTGCGGTCCACCAGTTCCATGCAGTCCGCTTCGGTGATGCCGATGCGCCCGATCCGGTCCAGCTGGATCAGTTCGCCTTCCACCATCATCTGCGTGAGCCCGATCAGCAGATCGAGCACATGGAAGTTCCGCTCCCGCAGCGCCACCTGGAAGGCCTGCATGTACAGCCAGTCCCCGGCGAGCACGCAGGTGTGGTTGCCCCACTGCACGTTCGCGGAAGGACGACCGCGGCGCGTCTGCGCCACGTCGATCACGTCGTCATGCACCAGGGTCGCGGCATGCAGCATTTCCACCACCGCGCCCAACTGGATCACGGTCTTGCCGCCGCCGCCCGCGAAACGCGCGCAGAGCAGCAGCAGCGCGGGACGGAGACGCTTACCCCCGCTTTGCTGGAGGTACTTGCCGATGGTGGTGACGGTCTCTACGGACGCGACGGCTTCGACATCGATCGCCTTCTCGACGCGCTGTAAATCCTCGCGCACGAGATCGAAGATCTCGGCGGCCGTAAGAATCTGGCCTGCTCGCTCAATTGCCATCGGAAACCCCAGTGTAACGGGTCGTGTTTCGTGGGCGCAAACACAGTTGTTCGAAGTTTGCAGTCGTCACCGCCGCGATGTGTTCGGGAGTCGTCTGCCTTACCTCGGCCAGGCGTCGAACGGTCTCCGCCAGGAACGACGGCTCATTGCGTTTTCCGCGCCAGGGCAGGGGAGCGAGATAGGGCGCGTCGGTCTCGACCAGCAGCCGGTCGTCCGGGACGATGCGCGCGGCTTCGCGGACGTTCTCCGCGGTTCGGAAGGTCAAAACGCCG
The DNA here is from genome assembly GCA_903851195.1 of uncultured Acidobacteriia bacterium. Lineage (GTDB taxonomy): Bacteria > Acidobacteriota > Terriglobia > Bryobacterales > Bryobacteraceae > BOG-234. The sequence continues at coordinate 828,685 of CAINNJ010000004.1, read as the reverse complement.
CCGAATGCCAGGTGATATCCCAACGCGAGCGCTTCTTCGGCCTGCGCGGCGTCCCCCGTAAAGCAGTGGAAAATGCCGGGTCCCTGCCACCGATCGCGAAGTATCGACAACGTGTCCTCCCAGGCTTCCCGGGTGTGAATCGTGATGGGCAGATCCAGCTCTTTCGCCAGATCCAGTTGCGCCAGGAAGACCTCCCGCTGCACGTCGCGCGGCGAGAAGTCATAGTGGTAATCCAGACCGATCTCCCCGAAAGCCACAACCTTAGGATGCCGCCCCAACTCGCGAAGATGGTCGATTGTTTGGGGCGTCACTTTGGCCGCTTCATGGGGATGCACCCCCACCGTCGCGCTGATCTGCTCATAGCGCTCGGCGAGGCGAATGGCGCAGTCGAGTTGCGGCGGGCCGTCGCCGGTGCCGATGCAGAGAATGCGGGTGACCCCGGCGCGGGCGGCCCGTTCCAGCACCGCGTCCAGGTCACCCGCGAACTTCTCGCCGTCCAGATGACAGTGCGAATCGACGATTTCCATCTATCTTCAGGCGCTATTTCAGGCGCGCGCCGACGGGCACGTCTTCGAGGAAGCCGGCCAGAACCGGCTTGCCGCCTTCGAGCGATCCGGCCACGATCATGCCATTCGATTCGATGCCGCGCAGTTTCCGCGGCTGCAGATTCGCCACGATTACCACTTTGCGACCTACCATCTGCTCCGGCTTGTACGCCAGCGCGATGCCGGCCACGATGGTGCGGGGCTCCGGTTCGCCGATATCGATCTTCATGTGGAGCAGTTTGTCGGCGCCCTTGACGGGTTCGGCCGAGAGCACCAGCCCGACGCGCAGGTCGACTTTGAAGAAATCGTCCACTTCGATCTTCGGCGAAGGCGGGGCGACTATTCCCTCAATCACCGTCTCTTTCGCGGGCGCGGGCACTTCTTTGCCCAGCAGTTTCGCCTGTCGCGCGGTTTCGATCTCTTCGAGTTCCCGCATCCGGTCGATCGCGCTCTTCGCGTCGATTCGGGGGAAAACCGGAGCGATCTGGCCGATCGGCTGTTCCGGCGTGAGCTGACCCCAGTCGAGCGAGGCCAGTTTGAACTGGTCCAGCGCGGACGTCATGCCGATCTGTTCCCAGATCTTCGCGGTCGATTCCGGCATGATGGGATGCAACAGCGCCACCGCGATGCGCAGAATTTCCGCCGAACAGTAGAGCGCGTCGTCGAGTTGCTGCTTCGCTTCAGCACCTTCGGCCTTCGCGAGCTTCCAGGGCGACTGCTCCACGATGAATTTGTCCGCGGCCGAGAGCATGGTCCAGATCGCTTCGAGGCCGCGCGAAAACTCAAACGCATCGAAGGCGCGGGTCGTATGGTCGATGGCGAGGCGCGCGGCTTCCGCCAGAGGCGTGGTGGCGGTGGCGGCCGAAGGCGTCGGAATCACGCCGTCCCGATACTGTTTGATCATGGTCAGCGTGCGGCTGGCCAGATTGCCCAGACCGTTCGCCAGTTCCGAGTTGTAGCGGCCCACCAGAGCGTCGTAACTGAAAGCTCCGTCCTGCCCGAAGACGATCTCACGGAAGAGGAAATAGCGCAGACCCTCGATGCCGAGCACTTCGCGGATCGGATCCGTGCGCACGATGTTACCGCGCGACTTGCTCATCTTCTCGTTCTGGAAAATCAGCAGACCGTGCGCGAAGATCTTTTTCGGCAGCGGCAGTTCGGCCGCCATCAGGAACGCGGGCCAGAAGACCGCGTGAAAGCGCAGAATTTCTTTGCCGACGAGGTGCAGGTCCGCCGGCCACAGCGGATCTTCGGCGCCCTGTTCGAGCGCGCTGATGTAGTTGGTGAGCGCGTCGAACCAGACGTACGCGACATGATCGCCGGTGAGCGGAATGCCCCACTTGATGGTGGTCCGGCTGATGGAAAGGTCCTGCAGACCGCCGCGCACGAAACTCAGCACTTCATTGCGGCGGGATTCGGGCTGAATGAACTCCGGATGATCTTCGTAATGCTGCAGCAGGCGGTCGGCAAACGCCGAGAGCCGGAAGAAGTAGTTTTCTTCCGTGACGGTTTCCGTGGGCCGCCCGCAGGTGGGGCAGTTGTCGCCCGGCTGCGCTTCGTTGACGTAAAACTCGTCGGACACGCAGTACTGGCCGGTGTAGCTGCCCTTGTATACATAGCCCTTTTCGAGACACCGCTCGAAGAGCCAGCGCACCGTCCGGTGATGGCGCGGTTCGGTGGTGCGGATGAAATGGTCGTACTGAATGCCGATGCGGTCCCACAGCGCGCGGTACTCGTTCGACACGATTGTCGTGAACTCTTCAGGCGTGCGTCCCATGGCCAGAGCGGACCGCTCCACCTTCTGCCCGTGTTCGTCGGTGCCGGTGGTCAGCACCGCCTCATAGCCCTGCATGCGCTTCAGGCGCTTGATCGTGTCGGCCGCCAGCGTCGAATAGGTATGGCCGATGTGAGGCGCTGCGTTGACGTAATAAATCGGCGTCGTTAAATAATATTTCATCTTGTTTTCAGATATTCGTAAGCGGCTTCCGCGAGAACCTGTTTCAGGGCGACGCCGGAGGCTGTGGCGACGTGTCGCGCATCTTCGAATTCGGGCGCGAAGCCGTCCGCGCCGGCCTTGATGCGCACCGGACCGTATTTCGTGGTGACCTCGATCCACTCGCGCGGCTGCACGCGCCGCTCCGCCGCGTAAAACCGCACGCCCAGCGTGGTGGTCTCCCGGAAAATGAGCGCGATGAGTTCCTCGCGCTTCTCCGGTGCGGCCAGCACCTGCAGGATCACCCCGGGCCGGCACTTCTTCATCTGCGCCGCCAGTACGGTCACGTCCAGCGCGCCCGCTTCCAGCAGACGTTCCGTCGCATAGGCGATGACCTGCGGCGACGCGTCATCGATATTCGCTTCGATGACGGAAACGGTGGTGCTTTCCGGCGCGCCCGATGGCTCGCCCACCATCACGCGGACGATGTTGGCGTGCTGCTTGAAATCATGGTCGCCCGCGCCGTAGCCGATGGAACGGATGCGCAGCGGCGGCATGGCGCCGAAACTTTCGGCGAGTGCCGCGACGAACGCCGCGCCGGTGGGCGTGGTGAGTTCGAGAGCCGGGCCGCGGGAATAGATCGGTTTGTCGCGCAGCAGCAGCGCGGTGGCGGGCGTGGGCACCGGCAGCGCGCCATGCTCGGTATTCGCCGTGCCGCTGCCCACATTCACGGGCGAGCAGACGATCCGGTGGATCCCCAGCAGATGCACGGCAAGGCAGGAGCCCACGATGTCGAAGATCGAATCCACCGCGCCGACTTCGTGGAAATGCACGCGTTCGATACCGACGCCGTGAACCGACGCCTCGGCTTCCGCCAGCACACGGAACACCCGTTCGCTCGAAGCTTTGACGGCGTCGGGCAGGTCCGCGGCCTGAATCATCTTCAGAATTCCGCTCAGGTGACGGAGCCTTTGCGGCTCGTCCACGGAAACGCGGAACTTGGTGGCGGCCATGCCGCGCCGCTGCACGCGGTCCCAGGTGATGCTGCCTCCCGTCGCCAGCGAAGCGAGGGCGCGGGAGATCTCTTCACGGTCGGCGCCTGCGTCGGCGAACGCGCCGGTAAGCATGTCCCCGGCAAGGCCGGAGAATGCGTCGATATAACAAATCACGGTAATTTCAGTTTAGGGGATCGGGTGGTGGCGGTTGAATTTGTAGTAGCCTCGAATGTTGTATGAGAGCCTTGGCGCTTCTTCCTGTTCTTGCCTGTATGGCAGTTGCGGCCCCGCCGCCGCGGCTTCCCGCGCTGCGGGTCAGCGATAACCACCGTTTCCTCGTTCGTGCCGACGGACAGCCGTTCTTTTATCTCGCCGATACCGCCTGGGAACTGTTTCACCGCCTGAACCGGCAGGACGCCGCCGCGTACTTTCGCTTGCGCGCGCAACAGGGCTTTACCGTCGCGCAGATCGTGGCGCTGGCCGAGTTCGACGGGTTGACCGAGCCGAACGCTTATGGGAAGCTGCCGCTGATCGGCAAGGATCCCGCAAAGCCCGCCGTCACGCCGGGCGCCGACCCCGCGAACCCCGCCTCCTACGACTACTGGGACCACGTCGACTACGTCATCGACGAGGCGAATCGCAACGGTATGTACGTCGGCCTGCTGCCGACCTGGGCCAGTTGGGTCTTCAAAACCCCGCGTCCGGGCTCGAACGATGAGCCGATCTTCACGGTGCAGAACGCGCAGACATACGGCGAGTTCCTCGGCAAGCGCTACGGCAGGAAGGGCATCATCTGGATTCTCGGCGGCGACCGCAGCGCCGCCGGCGTGGAAGACATCTGGCGCGCCATGGCCAAAGGCATCGCGATCGGCGTTTCCGGCAAGGAGGATTACAGCGCCGTGCTGATGAGCTACCACCCGAACGGCGCCGCCACGTCCTCCACGTGGTTCCATAACGACGCCTGGCTCGATATGAACATGCAGCAGACCGGGCACGGCCTGGCGGAAACCGTGCAGCCGTGGAAGAAGATCGCCGCCGACTACGCTCTCAACCCGCCCAAACCGGTGATCGACGCCGAACCGCTGTACGAAGACCATCCGCTCGCCTTCCGCGCGAAACAGAATGGCTACAGTCTCGACGCGCATGTTCGTCAGCGAATTTACTGGGACCTGTTTTCCGGTTCCATCGGCGAGACGTACGGGAACCATGCGGTCTGGCAGTTCTTCGTGCCCGGGCTGAAGCCGGTGAACGGACCGCTGATGAACTGGCAGTCGGCCGTTCATCGTCCTGCAGCCAACCAGATGCGCTTCGTGCGGGAGTTGATGGAATCGCGGCCGGTGCTGTCGCGCGTGCCCGATCAGTCGCTGATCGCCGACGAACTGCAGGGCTCGGACCACATCGCGGCCACCCGCGGCGATGGCTACGTGTTCATCTATGACGCGCAGGGGCGGCCGTTCACGGTCAATCTGGGGAAAATCTCCGGCGACCGGTTGCGCTGCTGGTGGTTCAATCCCCGCAGCGGCGATACCGCCGAAGCGGGCGAGATCGCCAATACGGGAACGCACGATTTCATCGCGCCTTCCGAAGGCTTCGGCAGCGACTGGGTGCTGATTCTGGACGACGCGTCGAAGGGCTACAAACCGCCGGTGCGCACCGGGCCGCCCGTGTTGTAAACCAAGTGTTGTAGATCAGGCGCTCTGAATCAGGCGATAATCGCCTTCACCGGCTCGGCTTTTTCCACGCCGGTCAACCGCACGTTCAGCCCCTGGTAGTTGTAGGAAAACTTCTCGTGATCGATGCCGAACTGGTGCAGGATGGTGGCCTGGAAGTCGCGCACGTGCACGGGATCCTGCGTGATGTTGTAGCTGAACTCGTCGGTCTCGCCGTGCACCACGCCGCCTTTGATGCCGCCGCCCGCCATCCAGAGGCTGTAGCAGCGCGGATGGTGATCGCGGCCGTAGTCGGTGGGCGTGAGCTTGCCCTGGGAGTAGATGGTGCGTCCGAACTCCCCGGCGAAGATGACCAGCGTGTCGTCCAGCATGCCGCGTTGCTTGAGATCCTGAATCAGCGCCCAGACCGGCTGATCCACTTCTTTACACTGCGCCGGCAGCACTTCGGGAAGATTGCCGTGGACGTCCCAGCCGCGATGATAAACCTGCACGAAGCGCACGCCCCGTTCGGCCAGCCGCCGCGCCATCACGCAGGTATTCGCGAAGGAGCCGGGTTTGTCTTTGGCATCCGCCCCGTACATTTCCCAGGTGGAGGCCGGTTCCTTCGAAAGATCCGTCAGTTCCGGCACGGAGGACTGCATCCGGAACGCCATCTCATACTGCGCGATACGCGTCTTCGTCTCCGGATCGCCCAGCTTGTCGTACGTCATCTGATTGAGCCCGGAAAGCCCGTCGAGCATGGTGCGGCGAACCTCCGCGGGGACGCCATCGGGATTGTTGATGAACAGTACCGGGTCGCCCGAACTGCGCAGGCCCACGCCGGAGTACTTGCCGGAGAGGAACCCGGCGCTCCAGAGGCGCGCGGAGATCGCCTGCACGTTCGCTTTCGGATGATAATGCTTTGCCTGCAGCACCACGAAGGAGGGCAGGTTTTCATTCATGCTGCCGAGCCCATAACTCAGCCAGGAACCGATACACGGCCGGCCCGCGATCATAAATCCGGTCTGCACGAACGTGATGGCCGGTTCATGGTTGATCGCTTCGGTATGCATGGAGCGGATGATCGAGATATCGTCCACCATGCGCGCCGTGTACGGCAGCAGTTCGGAGACCCACGCGCCGGATTTGCCGTGCTGCGAGAAATTGAAGACAGAGGGCGCGATCGGGAAGCGGGTCTGCCCGCTGGTCATGGTGGTGAGGCGCTGGCCTTGCCGGATGGAATCGGGCAGGTCCTTATCGAACATGTCCTTCATCTTCGGCTTGTAGTCGAAGGTTTCCATCTGTGGCGGCGCGCCTACCAGATGCAGGTAAATGCAGCGCTTCGCTTTTGGGGCGAAGTGCGGCAGACCCGGGAGGGCGGCGGCCTCGGCCTTGTCGCCCAGCAGGGATGCCAAAGCCAGCGCGCCGATCCCCTGGGCGCCCCGTGCGAAGAACCGGCGCCGCGTCTCCCGCTCCGCCATGGACCGCGCGATGCCGTCAATCGGATGCGCGCCGGGCGCGAACGCCGCACGCGCGCGCCGGTCGAGTTCCAGAGCCAGCGGGCCGTAGTGGCCTTCCTGATCCGGCTTCAAAGGATTCATTTGTTCAGCACCTCGTCGAGATTCAGAAACTCACTCGTGAGCATGGTGAGCGCGGCGTACTCGGACTGCTTCAGCGCCGGGTCCGGCCGGTGTTCGCCCTGGTTCAGGAATTTGCGCGCATCGTCTTCATGCGCGGCGTAGTAACGTTCGTAACGTTCGAAAGACTGCTTTGCGATGACCCGCTCGCGCGGCGCCAGCGTTCGGGAGAGCAACCGCGAAGCTACGTAATCCAGACGGCCGTCGAAATCGAACGTCGCCTGCATGCTGCGGCCAGCGAGTTCCCGGGCAGCCTCCACGAACTGGACATCGTTCATCAGCACCAGCGCCTGCAGGGGCGTGTCGGTGCGTTCGCGGCGCACGGTGCAAGTCTCGCGCGTCGGAGCGTTGAAGATCTCCATGCTGGCGGGCGGCGCGCTGCGTTTCCAAAAGGTATAGAGCGAGCGCCGGTAGAGATTTTCGCCGTTGTCGCGCCGGTAGTAGCGCGTATTCGAGCCATCCATCGCGACCGCCTCCCAGACGCCTTCCGGCTGGTACGGGCGCACGCTCGGGCCGCCGATTTCCGGCGACAACAAGCCGGTCGCGGCCAGCGCGTAGTCGCGCACCAGTTCGCCATCCATGCGGAAGCGAACGCCCCGGCTGAGCAGGCGATTGTCCGGATCTTTGTCGAGTTTCGCGGGGGTGGTGACGGCGGCCTGACGGTACGCGGCCGACAGCAGAACCTGCTTGTAGAACCGCTTCAGATCCCAGCCGTGATCGCGGAAATCGGCGGCCAGCCAGTCGAGCAGTTCGGGATGCGAGGGCAGCTCGCCCTGACTGCCGAAATCTTCCGCGGTCTTCACGATGCCGGTCCCGAAAATCTCCTGCCACATCCGGTTCACAGCCACGCGCGCCGTCAGCGGATTGTCTTCGGTGAAGAGCCATTGCGCCAGCCCCAGCCGGTTCCGCGGCATGGTCGAAGTCATCGGCGGCAGAATCGACGGCGTATTCGCTTCCACCTCCTGCCGCCGCTGGTCATAAGCGCCGCGATAGAGGATCCATGCGACGGGCTTGCTGTCCGTCCGCTCTTCCATCACCAGCGAGGTGGCGCCGCGGCGCGCGATCGCTTTGGCCTGCTGATTGAGCTCGTTCTGTTCTTTCGCGAGCAGCCGGTAGGGCTGGTGCTGATTCAGCAGGAACCACGTCAGCAGCGCGCCCCGCGAAGCATCGGTCAGCTTGCCGGATTCCGTGGCCAGCGCCGTTTCAATCGCGGGCCAGTCGCTGAGCAGTTTCACTTCGCTCTCGCTCACCACCCGGTTGAAGATGCGGAAATCGGAAATGGCGCCATCCGGCAGGGACCGGCCCAGCACCAGCGGCGCGTCCGTACCGATATCGCCCGTGAGATCCACGTTCTGGTTGCCGCGACCCTGCGTGGGAATCGCGCGGCCATTGAGGAACAGGCCCAGGCCGGACTGGTGCCGTGAACCGTCGTAAGTCACCGTCACCGTATTCCACGTGCCGTGCTGCAGTTGCTGCAGGTGCGCCGCGCGGACCTCGATGGACCTGCCGCCGTCCCCCGTGAGCCGTGCGCCGATCACGCGCGCGCCCACGTCGATCACCCAGCCGCGATTCTTGTCCTTCGGATTGTTGTGGGCCGCGATCGTGTAGCCCTGTTCGGCCTTCGGAAAGAAGAAGGCGGCGGTGATGGTGAAAGGCTTCTCCGCATCGAGTTTCGGGGCTTCGGGAATCGCGATGCCGTCCTGTTTCTGCTCGCCGGCGGGCTTCACGAAATACAGCGCCGCATGATCGGGTACGTTCGATTCCGCCAGTTTCAGGTTCGTGCCGGCTTTCGCCAGCGCCGCCAGGTCGGCGTGGAAGACCTCCGCCTTGTCTTCCAGAGGCGACTTGGCCACCACCACGGCGCGGCTGTTCAGCCACTCCGCAAAGGCCGGCGAGGCAGCCTGGGACGTCTCCGTCATGGCGGTCCGGATCTCCGCCAGCCGTGCGGTCGTTTTCGTCCACGCCGCGCGGTCTTCCGGTTTGGGCACCACCACCACGGGGGCGGGATCCGGCGCGTTATCGTCCATCACGCGCTGCGTGGTGTTGCGGAAGAACGCACCGAGCGAATAGAAATCCTTCTGTGTGATCGGGTCGAATTTGTGATCGTGACACGTCGCGCAGCCTACGGTCAGGCCCATGAATGCCGCGCTGACGGTCTCCGCGCGATCTTTGGCATAGATTTCGGCGTACTCGTCTTCGATGATGCCCGCCTCGTTGGTGCTCACGCCGCAGCGGATGAAGCCCGTGGCAATGCGCTGGTCGAGCGTCGCGCCGGGCAGCAGATCGCCCGCGAGTTGTTCGGTGGCGAAGCGGTCATAAGGAACGTTGCGGTTGTAAGCCTGGATCACCCAGTCGCGATACGGCCAGATCTCCCGATAATTATCGACGTGGATACCATGCGTGTCGCCGTACCGCGCCACGTCCAGCCAGTAACGCGCGCGCTGCTCGCCATAGTGCGGCGAGGCGAGATAGCGATCCACCATGTGTTCATAGGCCGCGGCAGACTGGTCTTTCAGATACAGATCCAGTTCGGCGGGCGTGGGCGGCAGACCGGTCAGATCGAGCGCCACGCGGCGAATCAGAGTCCGCCGGTCGGCGGCCGCGGCGGGTTCCAGGCCCTTCGATTCCAGTTTGGCCAGAATAAAACGGTCAATTGGACTTCTCACCCACGCCGCGTTCCGCACCGCCGGCGGCGGCACGGCAACGGGCGCCTTGTAGACCCACTGTTCTTTCCACTCCGCGCCTTCCTGAATCCAGGTCTTCAGCTTCGCCACCTGGGCGGGCGTCAGGCTTTTGTGCGAAGACTCCGGCGGCATGCGCCGGGCCGCGTCTGTGGCGCTGATGCGCTGGAACAGCAGGCTTTCGGCCGGTTTGCCGGGTACGATCACGGCGCCGTGCGCGCGGGTCTCGAAGGCCGAATCCTTCCGGTCCAGGCGCAGACCGGCCATGCGGGTTCCGGCATCGGGCCCGTGGCACTGGAAGCAGTTGTCGGAGAGTAAAGGACGGACTTCGCGCTGGAAGTCGACGCCGGCGAACAGGGGCAGGGAAGCGAGGCCCAGAAGGGCGGCAAGTCTCAAATACTGCATACTGAATCGATAAAGTCCCTCCTCAGCATACAGGAACCGGGACGCGCCGGGGAGCCCGACGGAAGTTCAGGTTGGACGCGGGTTAAAACGGGAATTCGCTGACGGTAACCGGTTTGATATCAGCCGAGCGCTGCATGAAGCGATACGGATTCACCGGCGTCGAATGGATGCGAACTTCGTAGTGCAGGTGCGGTCCGGTGGCGCGTCCCGTGGTGCCGACGCGGCCCACGATCTCGCCCTGGCGGATCACCTGACCTTCCATGACATCCATCCGGGAAAGGTGCGCGTACCAGGTCTGATAACCGTTGCCGTGGTCGACAATCACGCAACGTCCGTAGCCACCGTTCCAGTTGGAATGGATCACCACGCCGTCAGCGGTGGCCTTCACCGGCGTTCCGGAAGGAGCCGAGATGTCGATTCCCGTGTGCATGGCGCCTTCACCCGAAAACGGATCGCTGCGCTGGCCGTAGCCGCCCATCAGACGGCCAGTGATGGGCCAGGACGCGGGCAGCACGTTGAGATTCGCGCGCGTGAAAATATTCCGACCGCGGGAGGCCAGATTCGTGGTGCGGAGGTAATTGTATTCCTCCAGCGTTTCACGCATGCTGGGGACCAGTGGCGCTTCGGAAATCAGGTCGGGCGAACCGGCCAGCGTTTTGCGGACACCGTAAGCCGTGGTGACTTCGTCCGCCAGCATCTGCAGACTAGCCAGCTGTTCGTTGGTCTGCTTCACTTTCTTCTGCAGGTTGTCGTAACGCTGCCGCAGCAGCTGCGCTTCCCGCTGCAGGGAGTTGTAATTGGCGACCTTCCAGACCATTCGCGCGTAACTTCCCGCCACGCCGAAAAGGACCATCAGAAGAACGACGATCCCGGCGGCGGCACTGTAGACGAATTTGTAAGGAATGTGCACGCGCTGCAGCCGCCCATGCAGGGAATGCGCCAGCACAACGATGAAATAGTCTTGCTTCAATTTCCTGGCTCTCCTGGACGCGTTCCGCTGGACACGCCCCAAGTGTATCTCTTTGGTATTGCCGCTCCTACAATCGTCGGGTTGAAGATACCCGCGATGCGGGAAGCTATCCCCGAAAGCGAGACCGAACCGGCATTTATTACGAAACTGAGAGGTTAACATCCATTAACTTGCATGTCAACCATTTTCATTGCTACCATCCCGGCGTGCCCAAACGGATTCCCGGCAGCCACTTCGCGCGCAACCTGATCACGCGGAGAACCCTTCTTTTTCAACTGGTTAAACGGGATTTCCACCAGCGCTACGTGGGTTCCGGCGCCGGCTGGCTCTGGGGCCTGATTCATCCTCTGGTGCTGCTGGCCGTTTACACCTACATTTTCAGCATCTGCATGAAAACGCCGCCCCCGCCCGATGCCGGCACGCAAAGCTATTCTTTGTTCCTTTTCGCCGGCATGCTGCCCTGGCTGCTGTTCAGCGACACGATTCTGCGCGCGTCGGGTTCCATCGTGGAACACTCCAATCTGGTCACGAAAACGGTATTTCCCTCCGAAATCGTGCCGGTTTCCATATTTTTATCCTCCACCATCAGCCACCTTCTGACCGTTGCCCTGTTTCTTGCCATCGCGGTCACCCGGAGCGGACATCTCAATCCGGCGGTCCTGCTGCTTCCGCTGGTAGTGTTACTGGTCGGCGTGCTGTCCGTGGGGATCGGGTGGATTGCCGCCTCGCTGCAGGTGTATCTGCGGGACACCGCGCAGGTGGTCGCCGTCGTGATGACGCTCTGGATGTGGATTACCCCGATTATGATTCCCGAAGACCGGATTCCCGGCAGCGCGCGATTCGTTCTCGCCGTGAATCCGCTGTTTTTTGTCGTACGCGCCTACCGTCATATGTTACTGGGAAGTCCGGCGCCCCACGCGGGGGAATTTCTGTTCTCCGCGGGATCCGCCGTCACCGTTTTCGTGTGCGGAGGTCTATTCTTCCGTCATATGAAACGCGGGTTCGCGGACGTCCTCTGAATTGAATACACAGCGTTCTCTTTGGTTATACAGGGCGTGAATATTCAGCCTTTTCCGGATTTCTATATCTATAATTAAGCGTGATTTCCGTTACGTTTCACGGTGGCGCCGAAATTCCTCCGGTCCGGCACTCTTCTCCGGCCAGGCCCTAAAGCCCAGGGAATGATCTGCCGATGAACAGTCAGAATCCGAGCATGGCAACCACCGGGATCCTGAAGAGCGGCCGCATCGCCTCGCCACGAAGCGTGGCCCTGGTCCTCGCCGCCCTGCTTGCAATTCTGCTCACCTCCACGCCGTCCGGCCTGGCCACGCGCGGGCGCCGGAAGGAACTGCGCGTCGGCTACCGGAATTTCGCGCCGTTCGTGATGCAGGACGCGCACGGCCGGCCCGCCGGAATGGCCGTGGAGATTGTGGAAATGGCCGCGCGGCGAGCTTCCGTCCGCCTGCGCTGGATCCCGATCGGGGAGGATGTCGACGACGCCCTGCGCCGGAACCAGGCCGACCTGTTCCCTCTGTTAACGCTCAGCGCCGCCAGAAGTAAGGAATTTTACACAAGCGATCCCTGGTGGGAGAACGAGTCGGCGCTCGTATCGCTGGAGACCTCGCCTCTCCATCCCGGGCCTGACACTCGTGGCCGGAAGATCGCGATCCGCGGCCTGGTGACCCTGAAGGCCATTGCCGAACGATCGTTTCCGGAGTCGAAACTGGTGATCATTCCGGAAGTGGAAGCGATGACTCTGGCCCTCTGCACCGGGGAGATCGACGCCGCTTTTCTCGACATCCGGTTGTTGCAGTCGCAGTTGCTGCGCGGCCTCCCGGCCTGCGCGGGCCGGCCGCTGTTCGTTGCCTCGGTTCCGCAGGGCAGTCTGTCGCTCGGCACCATTGCCAGGAGAGACGCCGCCGCGACGGCTGATCTTCTCTATGCGGCGATTGCCGATCTGGCCATCGACGGCACCTTGTCGGAAGCGGCGTCGCACTGGTCGATGATCAGCGCCTTTCAGAACCGGCATATGAAGGAAGTTCTCGAAACGCGCCAGCGCACCGCCATGATGCTCTGGGGACTGGGGCTTCTGACGGCCATTTCGATTGTCTCGTTCGTGCAGACAGGACGGATCCGCCACGCGCACAACGCCGCCGAAGAGAGCCGTCAGCGCTTCGACGCCTTCATGGAAAATACGCCGGCGCTCGCTCTCATCAAGGATTACAGCGGCCGAATCGTGTATTTGAACCGGGTCACCAAGGAGAGCGGGGCCTCGCCGCGCCAGCTGCAGCCCGCGGGACTCGACGAGCGCGACCGGGAGGCTTTGCGGCTCAACCGCTGCGTGGAAGCGACCGAGCGTATCGTTCTGGAGTCCGGCGAGCAGCACGACTTCCTGCGCCTTCGCTTTCCCTTCTCGAACAGCGAGGGCAACCGGTTCGTCGGCTCCGTCGCGCTGGATGTCACGGAGCGCCGGAAAACGGAGGAGGCCCTGCGGTTCAGTCAGTTCTCCATCGACCGGTCGCCCGATTCCATTCTCTGGATGGATGCTTCGCAGAAGATTTTCTACGCCAATGAGGCGGCTTGCCGGGCGCTCGGTTACAGCCGGGCCGAACTGCTGGGCCTGGCGCCCGGCGAGATCGATCCCGCTCTCGAGGACGGCCTCCGGAGTTCCGGTAAGCCGGACCCGGTGCACGGGGCGGGCGCCGCGATGGAATCGAGCTGGCGCGGCAAAGACGGCGCTTCCACCCCCGTGGAACTGGCTCTCTACCCCGTGGAGTTCGACGGCAAAGACTTCGTCTGCTGTATTGCGCGGGATATCACCGGCCGGAAGAAAGCCGAAGCGGAGATGCTTCACCAGGCCCACCACGACCTGTTGACCGGCTTGCCGAACCGCCGCGCCTTCGAGAGCCTTCTCGACCGGAAAATCGACGCGGCCAGAGCCGAGGGAGCGACGCTGACGGTCTGCTATTTCGACCTCGACGGCTTCAAGCTCATCAACGACACGCTGGGCCACTCCTTCGGCGATACGCTGCTCCGCGAACTGGTGCACCGGCTCCAGAGGGACGCCCGGCCCGGCGACATTCTGGCGCGCATGGGCGGCGATGAATTCTCGCTCATTCTGACCGCGGTGGACAGCGAGCACGAGGCCACCGCCGTGGTGGAACGCCTGCTGAGTTGCCTCGATGAAAGTTTTCACATTGCCGGACACGATGTCCGGATCACCGCCAGCGCGGGGCTTTGCATGTTCCCGCACGACGGTCTGCAGAGCAGCGCGCTGCTCCAGAACGCGGATACCGCGATGTACGAGGCCAAGCGGCACGGCAAGAACCAGACGCGTTTCTTCCGGCCGGCGATGAACGCGGCCGCGAAGGAGCGGCTGGAACTGGAAAGCCACCTGCGGAGCGCCTCCGGTCGCGGCGAGTTCTCCCTGCATTTTCAGCCGGAGATCTCGCTGCGGTCGAATACCGTCGTCCGGTTCGAGGCTCTGCTGCGCTGGAATCATCCGGTCCTCGGATCCATCCCGCCCTCGAAGTTCATTCCGGTCGCGGAGGAAACAGGTCTCATCGTTCCCATTGGCGCCTGGGTCCTGCACCAGGCCTGTGGCTACGGGAGGCGCCTGCTCGATTTCGGCTCCGCCGCCGGAGTCGGCGTGAACGTCTCCAACCTGCAGTTTTGCCGGCCCGATTTCGAGACGCTTGTCGCCGACGTGCTTCGAACCACCGGACTGCCGGCGCACCGGCTCGATCTGGAGTTGACGGAAACAGTCGTCATGCTCGGTGTCGAGGAAGTCACGCGGAAGATCGCGCGGCTGCGCGCCCTCGGGGTGACCATCTCGCTCGACGACTTCGGCACCGGCTATTCTTCGCTCAATTACCTGCTGCAGCTACGTGCCAATAACCTGAAGATCGATCGGTCCTTCGTCAGGAGCGTGCCTGACGACCCCGACGCCGTGGCGGTCACGCGCGGCCTGGTGACCCTGGCGCACAGTCTGGGTATGAGTGTGGTGGTGGAAGGAGTGGAGACGAACGGACAGCTCGAAGCCATCCGCAATATGGGCTGCGATATGGCACAGGGGTTCCTGCTGGGGCGTCCCGCTCCGGAAGCGCCCCTTGAACGGCTCGAACTGGCTCAGCCCGCCTGAGACCAGCCCGATACGGACACATCCGAAACTACTTCTTTTCGGAAACCCGGACCTTGGCGCCTTCCAGCTTTTTGGTCACCTTGGCCAGTTCTTCCGGATCCTGCTCGCTCGGCGCCGCGGCCTTCATCTCGGCTACGGAAGCTTCCCATTGCTGAATCGCTTCCTTGATCTTTCCCTGTTTGAAGTAAACTTCGCCCAGGTGATCGTGGACCGTCGGATCCTTGCCCGCCTTGACGATCGCTTCCTGCAGTTCGCCCGCCGCCTGATCCAGCTTATTCAGCCGGAAGTGAACCCAGCCGAGGCTGTCGAGATAAGCGCCGTTGCCGGGATCGATATCGAGCGCCTTTGAAATCATCTGCTGGGCTTCTTCCAGCCGGACGTTCCGGTCCGCAAACATATAGCCGAGATAGTTCAGCGCGCCGGGATTATCCGGCTGGGCGCTCAGCACCCGGCGGAACTCCGCTTCGGCTGCATCGAAATTTTTCTCCCGTTCGAACATCGCGCCCCGCAGGAAGATCACGGCCTGCTTTTCCTGATCGTTGGTGGAAAGTGCCTCCGCGGCCTCCAGCGTCTTGCGCTCCTCGGCGAAGCGCTTTCCCTTCTCCTGAATCTGCGCAATCTGCAGCAGAATCTCGCGGTCTTTGGCCGAATCCGGCACCGCGCGGAGTTCGCTCACCGCGGCATCGAACTGCCCGATTTCACTGAGCACAATCGCGTGCTGCAGCATCAGGAAGCGGTCGCCGGGGAACTTCCTCAGAGCGGCGTCGGAAGCGAGACGCGCGGCTTTGAAATCGCGCCCGTCCACCAGCGTGTCCACCACCTGCAGTTCCACTTTCGAAGCCGCGCCCGGATTCAGATCCGAGATCTGCCGGAAAGCGGCAATGGCCTCCTGCGTCTTGCCCGCGCTGCGCTGCAGGTGGCCCAGCATATCGAGCAACTGGATCCGCTGCGCCCGCTCCGGATCCCCGTACTGGCTCTTCTTCGTCTCGGTGAGCAGGCCTTCCACGATCGTGATCGCCTGCGGCGTCTTGCCTTCCGCGTCCAGCAGTTCCGCTTCAGCAATCCGGACGGCGGCGGAATTGTTGATCGCCTTGGCTTTCGCCAGGGCCGCGTGGGCGCCCGTGAAATCGCGCTTCCGGCCCAGCAGTTCGGCTACCTGAAGCTGCAGTTCCAGATTCTTCGGATCTTCGTTCGCCAGATCCTGGAACACCTTGAGCGCCTCGTCGCCCCGATTGGCCGCATACAGGCTGGCCGCGTAACGGCGGCGCACGTTGACGTTGTCGTTCGTCAGCGGGAGCGCCTGTTTCCAGGTGTCGGCGGCGTTGGAATACTCTTTGTTCTGATCGTAGAGTTCGGCCAGCGTGGTCACCACGCGCGGATCCGGGTTTTTCTCCACCACCGGCTTCAGCATCGAAATCGCCGCCGCGAAATCGCCGCGGTCGGCATACAGAGACGCCAGACCGGTCAGCGCATCGTCTTCGCCGGAATCGATCGCCAGAATCGCCTTGTAGGCCTTCTCGGCGCCGGGAGCATCATGCGCGACATTCAGCAGCCGGGCCAGCATGGTCAGGCTTTCAATGTCTTTCGGATTGATTTCCGTGATCTTCTGGTACTCCCCGATCGCGGCCTTCAGCATCGACTGGTCGATGGCCTTGCCCTGATCGGGATCCCCGATCTGCCGCGAATAAATCCGGGCAATGATCTTGTGCGCGTTGGCGTTATTCGGATCGGCCTTCACCAGTTCGTTCGCCTGCTGGGTGGCGCGTTCCAGCTGGCCGGTCTGGATGTAAAGTTCCGCCAGTTCTTCGCCGATGGTGCTCGCCCCGGGGTCAAGCTTCATCGCGATCTTATAGAAATCGATCGCCTTGTTGACGTACTCACCCCGGTTGCCGTACGCGCTGGCCAGTTCGCCATAAAGATGCGCCATGGCAAAGTTGTAATAAGCCGTTGCGTGTTCGTCCGGTTTGACGGAGGCAGGCACGGCCGGTTGAGCCTGACCGTACGCGAGCGGCGCGGTGGAAACACACGCCAAACCCAGGGAAATCAACGCGGTGCGCGCGTAACCGTTCATGAATTTTGTCTTCCTTCGTTCAGGCCGCTCATCTGTTTTGCCTTCCTTCACTCAGGCCGCTCAACCAAACTTGTCAAACCGGAGACGCCCCTTACACGCCGAGCACGGCTGCTGCCGTTCATCCCCGTTCGTCACAATTGTATAACGCTCAGAATGGACTCACCGTTGCATACGCCTGATACCCGCCCGTGCTCCCCCCTCATTGCTCTGCTCGGACCCACTGGTTCCGGCAAGAGTGAGGTTGCGCTCCGGCTCGCCGCCCGCTTCGGCGGAGAAATCGTCAGCTGCGACTCCGTCCAGGTCTTTCGATTCTTCAACATAGGCACGGCCAAGACACCGCTGGAGGACCGCCGGGGGATTCCTCACCACCTGATCGACGCCCTGAACCCCGATGAGGTTTTCACGGCAGGCGATTTTTCCCGCGTGGCCCGCCCGCTTTTACACGAAATTACCGCGCGGGGCCATTTGCCGCTGGTAACCGGGGGCACGGGCTTCTATCTGCGCGCCCTGATCGACGGCCTCGCCCCCGGACCCGCGCGCGATGCGGAACTTCGGACGCGTCTGCTGGCCCGGGAAACGCGCCGCGCCGGTTCCCTGCACCGCATTTTAAGGCGGCTCGATCCCCAAACCGCCCTGCGCATTCACGCCAACGACACGCCGAAGGTGATCCGCGCTCTGGAAATCTGCCTCGCCTCCCGAAAACCGGCCGCGGAAGTTTTCGCGGGCGGGCGCGACGCGCTCGAAGGCTTCCGCGTTCTGAAGATCGGACTCTTCCCCGACCGCGAGCAGCTTTACCTCCGCCTGGAACGCCGCCTCGAAGCGATGTTCGCCAACGGATTGCTGGAAGAGACGGAATCGATTCTGCGACGGGGCTTTCCCGGGACCTCGAAGCCGTTCGAGTCGATCGGCTACAAGCAGGCGCTGCAGGTCATCAACGGCGAACTCACCCTGAAAGACGCGCTGTTTTACGCCCGCCGCGACACCCGGCGCTACGCGAAACGCCAGATGACCTGGTTCCGTCAGGAGCCAGGCCTGGAATTTTTCCGCGGTTTCGGCGACGACCCCGCCGTGGCGGCGAAAGTGGAAGAGCGCGTCGCGGCTTTTTTGAGCGAAGCGGTCAGTCCCACAACTGATACGCTGAAAACGTAGTGCAATCCTTGCTGCGCTGTTGCGCCGTCCTCTTTCTATTTGCCGGTTCGGCGTCCGCCGCCGGCACCATCGCGATCCTGCCGTTCTTCAACCAGCAGCAGGCGAAATCGCCCAATCTGAACTGGATCGGCGAGAGCGTGGCGGAAACTATCCACGAATCGCTCGGCACGGGTGGTCTGATCGTGCTGCCCCGTGAAGATCGTGAGGAAGTGTACCGGCGCCTCGCCGTCCGCACCGCCGCGGTTCTTACCAAAGCGACGGTCATTAAGATTGCGCAGTCGCTGGACGCCGGCTTTGTGGTCTTCGGCGATTACAGCGTCCAGGGCGCGGACACGGGCGCCGCCACGCTGAAATCCGAAATCCGCTTTTCCGCCCACATCATCGACCTTCGAAAGTTCCACGAATCCGCCGTGCTCACGCAGGCCGGCCCGCTCGACAACCTCAGCCAGATGGAGCTGAAACTCGGTTGGATGGTGCAGCAGGAACTCGACCCTTCCGGTGCGCCGGCCGAGGCCGATTTCCTTCGCGGCAGAACCAGCGTCCGCGTGGACGCCATGGAAAGCTATTCGCGCGCCATGATGGCCGTGAATCCCGAACAGCGCCTGAAACTGCTCACCCAGGCCGCGCGCCTCGACGACCACTTCTCGCAACCGAACTTCCAACTGGGCCGCCTCGCCTTCGCGAAAAAGGATTACAAGGGCGCGGCCGGCTGGCTGGCCAAGGTGGCGAAAGGCGATTCGCATTTCATGGAAGCCTCCTATCTGATCGGCATCTGCCGCTACTACGAAGGCGATTTCGACGCCGCCGCGCGCCAGTTCCGTACGGTGGCCGCCGAGGTGCCGCTGAACGAAGTCTTCAACAACCTGGGGGCGGCGCTCTCGCGCAAAGGCGATATCGCGGTCGCCGACGAGAATTTCCGCAAAGCTCTCGAAGGCGACGAAGGCGACCCGGATTACTGGTTCAATGTCGGTTACGCGCTCTGGAAAGAAGGCCAGTTTCCACAAGCGGCCGACAAGTTCCGCGCCGTTCTCGATCGCACGCGGGACGATCAGGACGCCACCACGCTGCTCGGCCGCTGTCTGAAACGCGAAGGACCCCGCCCGGGCGATCCCCGCAGCGAAGGCCGTGAGCGCATCAAAACCGCCTTCGAGGATTCCGCCCTGCGCCAGCTGCAGGCCGAACTCAAAGGCAAAAAGAACGACTGATCCCGTTCGCAATCGCACGCGGCGCGGGGTCGAACGTTATTCTGAGTGTTGGCCGAAAGCGCCTCACACTCCCATGGGAAACATCCTTCAAAACCTTCCTGCCGGTGAAAAAGTCGGCCTCGCGTTCTCGGGCGGACTCGATACCAGCGCCGCGATTCACTGGATGCGCGCCAAAGGCGCGATCCCGTACTCCTACACCGCCAACCTCGGCCAGCCGGACGAGCCCGATTACGACGAGATTCCGCGCCGCGCCATGCTCTACGGCGCGGAGAAAGCGCGCCTGATCGATTGCCGCAAGCAACTGGTGGCCGAAGGGATCGCCGCGCTGCAGTCCGGCGCCTTCCACATCTCCACCGGCGGCGTGCATTACTTCAACACCACGCCCATCGGCCGCGCCGTCACCGGCACCATGCTGGTGATCGCCATGAAGGAAGACGACGTCCATATCTGGGGCGATGGCAGCACCTTCAAGGGCAACGACATCGAGCGTTTCTATCGCTACGGCCTGCTCGCCAACCCGGCTCTGCGGATCTACAAACCCTGGCTCGACCAGACCTTCATCGACGAACTCGGCGGCCGCAAAGAGATGTCCGAGTACATGCTCAGCCACGGCCTCACCTACAAGATGAGCGTGGAAAAGGCGTACTCCACCGACTCCAACATCTGGGGCGCGACGCATGAAGCCAAGGATCTGGAGAACCTGAATCGCGGCGTGCGAATTGTCGAGCCCATCATGGGCGTGCCCTTCTGGCGCGAAGACTGCGCCATCAAAGCCGAGGAAGTGACCATCCGTTTCGAGGAAGGCCAGCCCGTCGCGCTCAACGGCGTGAGTTATGACGATCCCGTGCAGCTTGTCTATGAAGCGAACGCGATCGGCGGCCGCCACGGTCTCGGCATGTCGGACCAGATCGAGAACCGCATCATCGAGGCCAAGAGCCGCGGCATCTATGAGGCGCCCGGCATGGCGCTCCTGTTCCTCGCTTACGAACGCCTGGTTTCCGGCATCCACAACGAAGACACCATCGAGCAGTACCGCATCAACGGCCTGCGTCTCGGCCGCCTGCTCTATCAGGGCCGCTGGTTCGATTCCCAGGCGATGATGCTGCGCGAAACCGCCCAGCGCTGGATCGCCCGCGCCGTTACCGGCGAAGTCACCGTGGAACTGCGCCGCGGCAACGACTACACGCTGCTCGATACCACCAGCCCGAATCTGACCTACAAGCCGGAGCGGCTGACCATGGAAAAGGGCGAATCCACGTTTTCCCCCCAGGACCGCATCGGCCAGTTGACGATGCGGCACCTCGACATCACCGATACCCGCGACAAACTGCTGCTCTACATGAAGAGCGGGCTCATCGGCCCCGGCAGCGGCTCCATGTCGCTGCTTTCGGATGGCGGCTCTACTCCTCCACCCGAAACGAAATCTTAGAGCCGTCGGCGCCGCCGAAATAGACGCGCTGCGTCGCCTTCACGAAGTCCGTGGACAGAGCTTTCGGGATGTCCATGAACTTCTGAGGGTTGCGGTCGTTCAGCGGGAACCAGGAGCTCTGAATCTGCACCATGATGCGGTGCCCGGCGCGGAACGTATGTGCCACGTCGGGCACCGCGAAGGTGATGCGGTCGGGCTTGCCGGGCTCGAACGGCACGGGCTTTTCGAAGCTCTTGCGGAACTTGCCGCGGAACGGCTCGCCGCGGACGAGTTGCTGGTATCCGCCCAGGGTGGAAGCCGGTGCCGCCGGACCCGCCGCTGCCGGACCTGCCGCCGCGGGGGCGTTGTAATCCGGCACGTCGCCGGGATAGACGTCGATGAACTTGACCACGAAATCGGAATCCGTGCCCGTGGTGGAAACCTTCAGATCCACTGAAAGCGGCCCGAAGACGTTCACGTCGTGGTCCAGAACTTCGGACTTGTACACCAGAACATCCGGCCGGGTCGCGGCGAACCGCTGGTCTTCCGTCATGTAGCTGTTGAGCACGCGCGTCGCGATCAGCGATCCCACATACGGCACCGGCTTGTTCGGATCCGAGACATACTCATCGAATGCGGCCTGCGCCGGTTGCTGCCAGGCGAGTTTGCCCTTCGCATCCAGGTACACCGTCGATGTCTTCGCCGAAGCCGGCGGCCACACATCGAACTTGCGCCACTGGTTCACGCCGGTCTGGAAGACATAGGCGCGCGGGAACTTCCCGTCGCCCCGGCCCTTCAGCCAGTAAAGGAAAAACGGAAGTTCGATCTTCTCCCGGTAATACACGCCGGTCTTCGAACCGAAATTGACATTACCCAGACGATCGCCATCGCCGCGCGCGAAGCCGCCGTGATTCCACGGCCCCATCACCAGCATGTCCACGGCGGGCGGGCCGTTCTTCTCCATGAAGTCGTGCTGCCGCAACAGCCCCTGCGGATCCTCGGTGTCGTACCAGCCGCCCACCAGCATCACGGCGGGCTTGATGTTTTTGAGATACTTCCAGATCGCGCGGCTCTGCCAGGTTTCGTCGTACGTGGTGTGATCGACGTTCAGATTCCAGAGCGGTTGTTTGTGTTTGAAATACTTCTCGTCGGCATTCGCGATGGAGCCCAGGTCGAGGAAGAACTCATAGCCGTCCGGCGTGCCGAACTGAAAGGGCAGCGTCGGCTGCGGCGTCTCCGGTTCGCCCTCCCGCGCGCGGAAGCCCATGTAGAAATTGAAGCGGTGGGCCAGCATGAACGCGCCGTTGTGATAGGAATCGTCGCCCATGTAGTAATCGGTCACGGGCGCCTGCGGCGCCACGGCCACCAGCGCGGGATGCGCGTCGATCATTCCCGCCGTCGCGTAGAAGCCCGGCTGCGAGATCCCGTACATGCCCACCTTGCCGGAATTGCCCGGCACATGCTTCACCAGCCAGTCCACCGTGTCCCACGTGTCGGTGCTTTCGTCGGTATCCTTCGGACCGTTCTTTACCGGCTTATGCGGCCGGATCACCACATAATCGCCCTCGCTCAGATAACGCCCGCGAATATCCTGATAAACGAAAATGAATTTCTCGCGCGCGAACAGATCGGAGGGGCCGAGCGTCGCGCGGTACTGGTCGATTCCGTAGGGCGCCACGTTGTATCCGGTGCGCTGCAGCATGAACGGATACGTCTTCGCATCCGTGAAAACGTCCTTCGGCACATAGACGGACGTGAAGAGCTTCACGCCGTCGCGCATGGGAATGCGGTACTCGAATTTCGTGTAATTCTCGCGGACGAACTCCCGCCCCACCACCCCGGGTGTGGTTGCCGGCGCGGCTTGCGCCGCCGCCGCTGCTGCCCCTCCTCCCCGGCCCTGGGCGAAAAGAAGATTCCCGCTGCCAAGCAGGATCAGGCTGAAAGCTGCAATGTGAGTACGCAAAAGAGGCTCCTGAAAGGATTCGGCGCGCGACAGGTCATGCGTGGACAGTTGCCGCTCCGGGTATCCCGCCATGATACTCCGGCAACGCTCGCGTGCCCCGCGTTGCTACACTAAGCGGATTCAGGAGAGACAAAATCTTGCATCTTCCGCGCTTTCGGAATCGTTTTCTGACGTGTTTTTCCC
Organism: uncultured Acidobacteriia bacterium; assembly: GCA_903851195.1. Taxonomy (GTDB): domain Bacteria; phylum Acidobacteriota; class Terriglobia; order Bryobacterales; family Bryobacteraceae; genus BOG-234. Next base: position 805,750 of record CAINNJ010000004.1, on the reverse strand, counting down.
CCTTATTCCTGAGCCTCTGGGCCGCGGAAATGGCCCCGCCGGCCATTGCCCAAACGGTTTCTCCCAACCTTTATTCCGAAATGCACTGGCGGCAGATCGGCCCGCCCCGCGCCGGACGCGCGCGTGCTCTGGCGGGCGTGCCCGGCCAGCCCAACGTGTTCTACATCGGTTTCGATAACGGCGGCGTCTGGCGCTCCACGGATTACGGCTCCACCTGGGCGCCCCTGTTCGATAACCAGCCCACCGGCTCCATCGGCGCTATCGCGGTCGCGCCTTCCGACCCGAACATCATCTACGTCGGCAGCGGCGCGGGCATCATCCGGCCGGACCTCGCGGTCGGCGACGGCGTGTACAAATCCACCAACGCCGGCAAAACCTGGACGCACCTCGGCCTGCGCGATTCGCAAATGATCGCCAACATCGAAGTGGATCCGAAGAATCCCAACCGCCTGTTCGTCGCCGCGCTGGGACACCCCTACGGCCCCAACCCGGAGCGCGGCATCTTCCGCTCCACCGATGGCGGCGCCAGCTTCCAGAAGGTTCTCTACAAGGACGAATACACCAGCGGCAACGACGTTCGGCTCGACCCGAGCCAGCCCAACACCATCTACGCCGCGCTCTGGCAGCAGCAGCAGGGCTTCTTCGAAAACGGCGCCTTTGGCGGCACAGATGGCGGCATCTTCAAATCGACCGACGGCGGCAATACCTGGAAGAAACTCGCCGGTGGCCTGCCGCCCATCATCCAGGCCAACCTCGCCATCGCCCCGAGTAATCCGAAAGTCCTCTACGCGACCGTAGCGGCGGGCGGCGCAGCCACCGAAGGCCCGGCGACACCCGGCCCCGGCGGCCGTGCGGGACGTGGCGGACGCGGCGGCAACATCTCGTTCTACAAGACCACGGACGGCGGCGAGCACTGGATTCTGGCTACCGACGATCCCCGCGTCTACGAGACCGGCTCCACCGGCCGCCACGCGCCGGACAATCGTCCGCTCGGCCGCATCGGCGGCGGCGATCTGCCCACCATCACGGTGGATCCGAAGAACGAAAAGATCATCTACAGCTGCTCTACCGTGTTCTGGCGGACCGAAGACGCCGGCCTCACCTGGTCCGCCGTGCGCGGCGCTCCGGGCGGCGACGATTACCAGAAGAGCTGGGTCAACCCGGTTAATCCCGACATCATTCTCCTGGTGAGCGACCAGGGCGGCGTCGTCTCCGCCAACCGCGGCGCTTCCTGGAGCAACTGGTACAACCAGCCCACCGCCGCCATGTACCATGTGACGGCCGACAACGCCTTCCCCTATCGCCTGTGCAGCGGCCAGCAGGATTCCGGCTCCGCCTGCGTGGACAGCCGCGGCATGGATGGCGAGATCACCTTCCACGACTGGCATCCGGTCGGCATCGAAGAGTATGGCGAAGCCGCGCCCGATCCGAAAAATCCGAATCTCGTCTACGGCGGCAAGGTGTCCGTCTATAACCGGCTCACCAGCCAGAAGGCCGCCGTGGGACCGCCCACCTCTCCCGACGTGCCCGCCCGCACGGTGCGCACGCAGCCGCTTATCTGGTCGCCGAAAGATCCGAACGTTCTGTTCTACGCGACCGCCGGCGTCTGGAAGACCAGCAACGGCGGCCATAGCTGGACCGCCATCAGCGGCGATCTGACCCGCGCCACGTGGGACATTCCGGCCAACGCGGGCAAGTACGCTTCTGAAGTCAAAGCGGCCGCGCAGGGCTCCATCACGGCCCTTGCGCCTTCGCCGCTCGATGTCAACGTTCTCTGGGCCGGCACCGGCGACGGCCTGATCCAGCTCACCACCAACGGCGGCGCGAAGTGGACCAACGTCACGCCCCCCGCCATGAAGCCCTGGACGCGCATCTTCAACATGGAAGCCGGCCACTTCGACACGAAGACCGCCTACGCGGCGGCTAATACTCTGCGTCTCGACGACATGAATCCGCACCTCTGGCGCACGCATGATGGCGGCAAGACCTGGACGGAGATCGACAAGGGAATCGCGGGCGGCGCGGTCACGAACTCGATTCGCGAAGATCCGCGCAAGAAGGGCCTGCTCTACGCCGCTACCGATACGCAGATCTGGTTCTCCATCGACGATGGCGAGAACTGGAACTCGCTGCGCCTCGACATGCCCGCCATCTCCGTGCGCGACATTCAGGTGAAGGACGACGAGAGCTGCCTCTGCTCCGATCTGGTCGCCGGCACGCATGGCCGCGGCTTCTGGATCCTCGATGACGTGACGCCGCTGCGCCAGGCTGCCGACGCGGCGGCCGCTTCGAACGCCTACCTGTTCAAACCCGCGACCGGCATCCGCATCCGCTTCGGCACCAACGACCCGACTCCCTGGCCGCCGGAACTGCCTGCAGGCGAAAACCCGCCCGCCGGCGCGGTAGTCGATTACTACCTGGCCTCCGCGGCGTCCGAAGTCAAACTCGAATTCCTCGATAAACAGGGCATGGTCCTGCGCACTTATTCGAGCAAAGACGCGGTGCGCTCGCCCGATCCCGCGCTCGATCCCGTGGCCTACAACAAGCTCTGCCAGCAGACGCCGAACGCGCCCGATTGCGCGCTTCCCCTTTACTGGCCCGCTCCGCCACAGATTCTGAAGACGACGGCGGGCATGCACCGCTTCACCTGGGACATGCACTATGACCCGATTCCCGGAACCAGCGGCGGCGGTCGCGGCGGTGGTGGTGGCGCGAACGGAGCGGTTCCGCATCGCACCTATCCCTCGGTCAACTCGCCGTGGGTCGCGCCGGGGACTTATACCGTTCGCCTGACCATCGACGGCCAGACGCAGACACAGCCCATCGTCATCCGGCTGGACCCGCGCGTGAAGATCACTCCCGAAGTGCAGCAGATCTTCACCCTGACCACGCAGGCGGAAGCCGACGCCCACCGCGCCATGGCGGCTCTGAAAGACGCCCGCGCTCTGCTCGATAAGACGAAGGCGCTCGCGAACTCCCCGGCGAACGATGCTCTGGTGAAGAAGCTCGAAGAACTCGCGCCGGCACAGGCTCCTGCCGCGGGGGGAGGAGGCTTTGGAGGCGGTTTCGGCCCCGGCGCGGAGACACCCGCTCCGCCCGCCACGCTCACCAGCATTGCCGGTCAGCTGGTCGGGTCCGTCATGAGCCTGCAGGGCGCGGAAATGGCCCCGACGGCCGCCCAACTGGATTCCATCCGGAAACAGGAAACCGCCTTCGCCGCCGTGATGGCGAAATGGACTGCCCTGAAGGCACACTGATGTCCTCGGCCTTGTAATCGGGCGCGAATGTAGGGCGGATTGTCAATCCGCGCGCCGGTTGGTAACCGGCGCTTCCGGCGGGTTTCCAACCCGCCGCAGGATGCCATTCCGCCCCACAAAACCAGCGGCCTATACTGGTACCGCTACTGGTGCCCTGTGGACAACCGGATCTTTCGCCGCACCACGCGCTGATTGCGGCGCTGCTGACTCTCGCTCTGCTGACCGGAACCCTCGGGTTCCGGTTCATCGAGCATTACTCGCTGTTCGACGCGTTTTACATGACCCTGATCACCATCACCACGGTGGGATATCAGGAGGTCCATCCGCTTAGTCACGCCGGTCGCATTTTCAATTCTTTCCTCATTTTCTTCGGCGTCACGGCGATGTTTGTCGCGGTCGGCGCCATGACGCAGACCATCATCGAACTCCAGCTGCAGGACAGGTACGGAGAGCGTCGCAAGCGGCGCGCCATTATGCGAATGAAAGATCACTTCATCATCTGTGGCTTCGGCCGCGTGGGCCGCAGCGCCGCCTTCGAACTGCAGCGCGCGGGCGCTCCGTTCGTGGTCATTGACCGGAACGACCAGCGTGTGGAGCGCGCCGCGCAGGCGGGCATGCTGACTCTGCGCGCCGATGCCACCCGCGACGAAAGCCTCCGCGAAGCGGGCGTGGAGCGCGCCCGGGGCTTCATCGCCGCCCTGGCCACCGACGCCGAAAACGTCTTCGTCATCCTCTCCGCCAAGACGCTGAATCCCCGCCTCACCGTGGTGACGCGCGCTTCCGAAGAGGACGCGGAACAGAAGCTGCGCCGGGCGGGCGCGGACACCGTCTTTTCGCCCTACAGCATCACCGGACACCGCCTCGCCCACGCCCTGCTGCATCCTCAGGTGGTGCAGCTTCTCGATTTTTCCGCGCAGGCGGTGGGGCTCGACGTGACCATTGAGCAACTGCAGGTCGGCGGCGGCAGCGGTCCGAATCCCGGCCGTTTGATCGACCTCTTTCCCCCGGGCGGATCGCTCATCGTTCTGGCGATCGGCAGACCCGGTGGCCGGATGATGTTCAATCCGCCTCTCGAACGGGAAGTCGGCGCGGGCGACGTCCTGATCGTGATGGGCGACGCCCCGAGCCTGCGCGAAATGGAAACGCAACTGATGAAAGCCGGCCGGGTATGAGTGCGAACATGGAGCTTCTGAGCGACCAAATCGATCTCGACTCGTATTTTGCCAGGATTGGCTACACCGGTTCGCGCGAGCCGACCCTGCCCACGCTGCATGCTGTCACAGCCGCACACGTCCAGTCGATCCCTTTCGAAAACCTGGACGTCCTGGCGGGACGGCCCATTCATATCGAGCCCGAAGCCGTGTTCCAAAAGCTCGTGCACGACCGCCGCGGCGGCTACTGTTTCGAACAAAACAGCCTCTTGCTGGACGTGCTTCTGGCGCTTGGCTTCGAAGCTTCGCCACTCAGCGCGCGGGTGCGCCTGCAACGCCCGCGCGACTTCACTCCGCCCCGCACGCACCTGTTCATTCGCGTCGAGCTGGGCAACGAAAGCTGGCTTACGGACGCGGGCTTGGGCGGGGTTTCACTGACATCCGCAATCCGGCTCCAGACGGATATCGAGCAACCGACCGCCCATGAGCCGCGGCGCATCCTGCATGAGAACGGCAAATGGTTCCATCAGGTTCGGTTCGCCGACGGGTGGACCGATGCCTGCGAATTTACTCTCGAAGAAATGCCGCCGATCGATCGGGAACTGGCCAACTGGTTTACCAGTACGCATCCTCAATCCCACTTCCGGAACCGGTTGCTTGTTGCCCGGGCAGGCACCGACGGTCGGCGCCTGACCGTCCTCAACGATGAATTCAGCATTCGTCAGCGCGATGGAAACGCGGAAAAGCGGCAGATCGCCTCGCCGGCTGAGCTGTTAGAGATTCTGGACGAGCATTTTGGCCTGCGATTCCCGGCCGGAACCAGGTTCGGATCGACCGGCGCTCCCTGGCCGGCCTAAGGCTTTTTGTACGCGGCCACAAACGCGTCTTTACCCGGCAGCGACACCAGCCGCATGCCCGCTCCCGTGAGGTTCGCGATCACCTGATCGCGCCCGACCGCAGGCGAGGACGCATTGGCCACCACCAGCGCGTAATCGATCGGAACCGGCAGCCGCGCGCGCAGCCAGTCCAGCTGTGCGCTGGTCTCCGCGCCAGGCCCTTCCATCCCCCAGAGCGCGAACTGCAGGCCGCGCTCCACGTTGGTTTTAAACACCACCGGGAACACTTCGCTCGGGGCTTCATAATCGGTCAGATCGATGCATCGGCAGCGCGCCGCGATCAGCCCGTCCAGGTGAAACACCGGATCGCGCCCCAGCCCGCCGATCCCGTACTTCGCGCCCAGATCCGGCGTCTGATAGCGCAGCCGGATCAGACGCGCCCCGCGCGGAGGCGTCCCCGCCTGCGCCAGATAATCGCCGATCATGTCGCTGGAATCCGCCACCGATTGCGCGGTCGCCACCAGATTGGCCGTCAGAAACACCGCCACGTAAAGCGCCAGCGGCAGCTGAAACCGGCGCATCCGGTGAGCGGACGCGACCAGCAGGCCGCCCAGCAGGAACACACCCCACGCAAAGCGCAATTTGACCAAATCCCCGCCCAGCCCCTTGTCCGGAACAAGAAGATACAGGCCGAAGGTCCCCAGCATCGCCAGTACCAGCCCGCCGCGCGGCGAACGCCACTCTCCGCGGGTCAGCACGAAGACCGACGCCACCATGTAGCTGAGCGCCGCCGGCCACAAATAGTATTGAGCGCCGTTTGCCCCCGGCGCCGTCGCGAAAACGTGCAGCGGAAACGCCAGCAGCGCGTTCAGCCAGCCCGTCCCCGACCCGCCTTCCGAAGACGTGAACGCGAACGTCGACGTCAGCAGCAGCACTGGCAGCATCGATGCCGCCACCGGGATCAGTTGCTGCCACCGCACCGGCCCGCGCGGCCGCATCACGCCGGGCACCACGACATGCACCCAGAACGCAATGCACCCGATCGTCAGCAGCGCGATCGCCGCGCCGATCAGCTGCGTGAAGAAGACGCCGAGCAGTCCCGCCGCCAGCACGCACGTCCGGCGCGGGCTGAGCCGGCATTCGCCGCGCACGTAGAAGCCCGCCGCCACCAGCGCCAGCAGCATCGAGAGATAAAAATTGAAGAAGCCGATCCACAGGAACCAGCTCTGGACCAGAAAATTGGCCAGCGGTGTCCACGGACTTGCCTTCGGCGCAAACGAACGTACCGCGAACGCGAACGCGAAGAAGCCCGTGCAAAGCAGCAGGCTGACCATCACCTTCTCGGCGTGATCCGCCCCCACGATCGCTTCGATCCCGCCCAGCAGAAACGTCCCGGCCCAGTTGGGCACAATGCGCCGGTTGATCTGATAGACCGAGGCAAAAGGCGTATGCCGGTGGTGCAGCACCAGTTCCCGCGCCACCACCGCGTTATAGAGATGCGAAGGTCCGTCCTGCGTGGCGAACCACGTCACCGACCAGGGAATCGCCACCTGGAAGACGAGCAGCGCGAAGGCCAGCAGGCCCGGAATGCCGAGCTTACGAAAGGCGTTTCGCAATCGCCTCCACGTCGAACACGCAACCACCCCACGTTCCGCCGCTGGCATTCTGCAGCAGTGCCCAGAGCCGCGTATCGTTCGGCAAGCCGGGATCCGGCGCCAGATCGGGACGCAGTTCACGCGCCGCCAGCACCTCGTCGCCCGCCACCAGATTCACCGTGCCGGTCAGCTGATTCCGGTCGATCACGATCTCGATCAGATCGCCTTCCAGCACCTTGCCGATCGGTCCGCCGGCCAACGCTTCGGGCGTAATGTGCCCGATGCACGCGCCCGTGGAAACGCCGCTGAAGCGCGCGTCCGTCAGCACCGCGACATGCTTGCCGAACGAGAGATGCTTCAGCGCCGACGTGATCTGGAAGATTTCCTCCATCCCCGAACCCATGGGTCCGCGGCAGATCAGCACGATAATGTCGCCCTCTTTGATGCGCTCCGGGCCGTTGCTCTTGATCGCCTCGATTACCGCGTGCTCCGTCTGGAAAACGCGAGCCGGACCGCGCTTGCGATACACGCCATCTGCGTCAACAACGGTGGGATCGATCGAAGTGCTCTTGATGACCGACCCGCCTGGCGCCAGATTGCCCACCGGGAACGTGACTGTCGACGTAAGGCCATTGCGGCGCGCCGAGTCGGGATCCATGATCACGTGGTCGGGATCGATGCCATCGCGCTCCAGCAGCACTTTGCGAACCGCCGCGCGCCGTTCGGACTGTTCCCACCAGTCCAGCATGGTGCCGAGATTCTCGCCCGACACCGTCATCGCGCTGGTATCCAGCAGCCCCGCGCGCCGCAAATGCAGCATCACTTCCGGCACGCCGCCCGCCATGAAGACCTGCACGGTGGGGAAGTAACGCGGGCCGTTCGGCAGCGCGTCCACAAGCCGCGGGATTTCCCGGTTGATCCGTGTCCAGTCTTCCACCGTCGGCCTGCGCAAACCGGCGGCATGCGCGATGGCCGGCACGTGCAGAATCAGATTCGTGGAACCGCCGAAGGCCGCGTGCACGATCATGGCGTTGGCGAACGACGCGTCGCTCAGCACCTTGCCCATCGTCAGGCCCATCTGCTCCAGCCGCAGCACGGCCCGCGCGGACCGGCGCGCCATATCGAGCCAGACCGGCTGCCCGGAAGGCGCCAGCGCCGTATGCGTGAGCGACATGCCGAGCGCTTCACCCACCACTTGCGACGTCGCCGCCGTCCCCAGGAACTGGCAGCCGCCGCCCGGACTAGCGCACGCGCGGCAAAGATACTCCGCCGCGTTCTCCAGAGAAATCTCGTCGTGCGCATACCGCGCGCCCACCGATTGCACGCGTCCCGCGTCTTCGCCCTGTTCGGCCAGCAGCGTGGTGCCGCCCGGAATCAGGATGCACGGGAACTGCGGCGTGCCCGCCAGCGCCATCATCATCGCGGGCAGACCCTTATCGCAGGTGGCCACGCCGATCACGCCGTTGCGCGTCGGCAGCGAGCGGATCTGCCGCCGGAACACCGTCGCCGCATCGTTCCGGTACGGCAGACTGTCGAACATCCCGGGCGTTCCCTGCGTGCGTCCGTCGCACGGGTCGGTGCAGTAGGCCGCGAACGGCACGGCGCGGTGCGACGAAAGCTCCTCCGCCGCGGCCTGCATCAGCAGCCCCACTTCCCAGTGCCCCGTGTGATAGCCGAGCGCCACCGCCGTGCCGTCTTCGCGCCGGATACCGCCGTGCGTGGAGAGAATCAGAATCTCTTTGCCGCCCAGCAGCTTCGGGTTCCAGCCCATCCCCGCGTTCTGCGCCCACCCGAACAGGTCGCCGGACGGCCGGTTCAACAGCATTTCGGGGGTGATGGGAAGCGAGCCCTGCGGGCCCGGAGCTTTGGACCGGATGTCGAAAACGGCGGCATCCGACTGCGTAATCTGATCGAGAGAGAAATCTGGCATCGAAGAAACGATTGTATTCCCCGGCCTCCTGTATCATGCATATGATCCCGCATGTCTGCCCAGAATCCGTCAACCGATATCCAGTCTTCTCTCAAGGAACAGCGCCTTTTCGCTCCCCCGTCGGAGTTCAGTTCCAGGGCGCATATCAAGTCCCTCGCCGACTACGAACGCCTCTACGACGAGGCCGACCGCGACCCGGAAACGTTCTGGGGTAACATCGCCCGCGAACTCGACTGGTTCGAGCCGTGGACCAAGGTTTTGGAATGGGATGCCCCCTGGGCGAAATGGTTCTCCGGCGGCAAGCTGAATCTGTCCCATAACTGCCTCGACCGGCACCTCACCACCTGGCGCAGAAACAAGGCCGCCCTCATCTGGGAAGGCGAGCCCGGCGACATCCGCACCCTCACCTACCAGCAACTGCACTCGGAAGTCTGCCGCTTTGCCAACGTTCTGAAGAAGCTGGGAGTGCAAAAGGGCGATCGCGTCGCCATCTACATGGGGATGACGCCGGAACTCGCCATCGCCCTGCTCGCCTGCGCCCGCATCGGCGCGCCCCACACCGTGGTCTTCGGCGGCTTCTCTTCCCAGGCGCTGGTGGATCGCATCAGCGATTCCCAGGCCGTCTGCGTGATCACGCAGGACGGCTCTTTCCGGCGCGGCGCGGAAGTCAAACTGAAGCCCGCCGTTGATGAAGCCCTGAAACAGTGCCCGTCCGTGCACAGCGTGGTGGTTTACAAACGTTCCGGCACGCCGCAGCAGATGGAACCGGGCCGCGATCACTGGTGGCACGAACTGATGTCCATCTCGTCCGATGAGTGCCCGGCCGAATCGCTCGATTCCGAACACCCGCTGTACCTGCTCTATACTTCCGGCACCACCGGCAAGCCCAAAGGCATCCTGCACACCACCGGCGGCTACGCTGTCTCCACTTACATCACCACGAAGTGGGTCTTCGACATCCGCGACGAGGACATCTATTTCTGCACCGCCGATATCGGCTGGGTCACGGGCCACAGCTACGTCGTCTACGGCCCTCTGCAAAACGGCGCGACCGTCCTGATGTACGAAGGCGGCCCGACGCACCCGCAGCCCGACCGCTTCTGGGACATGATCGACCGGCACAAGGTCACCATCTTCTACACCGCGCCCACCGCCATTCGAGCCTTCATGCGCCTGGGCGAGCGCTGGCCCGCGCAGCATTCGCTGAAGAGCCTGCGGCTGCTCGGCAGCGTCGGTGAGCCCATCAATCCGGAAGCCTGGATGTGGTACCGCAGCACCATCGGTCACAATCGCTGCCCCATTGTGGACACGTGGTGGCAGACCGAAACCGGCGCGATCATGATCAGTCCCATCCCCGGCGCCACCCCGACCAAACCGGGTTCCTGCACCCGCCCTCTCCCTGGAATCAAAGTCGAAGTCGTGACGAAGGAAGGCGAGCCTGTGCCCGCGGGTTCCGGCGGCTATCTCGTCGTCCGCAAACCCTGGCCCGCCATGCTCCGGACCATTTACGGAGACAATGAACGCTTTCAGCAGCAGTACTGGTCGCAGAATCCCGGCTCTTACTTCACCGGAGACGGCGCGCGGCAAGATGAGGATGGCTACATCTGGGTGATGGGCCGTGTCGACGACGTGATCAACGTCTCCGGCCACCGCCTGAGCACCATGGAAGTGGAATCCGCGCTGGTGGCGCATCCTCTGGTGGCGGAGGCCGCCGTGGTGGGCCGGCCCGATGAAATCAAGGGGCAGGGAATTGCCGCTTTCGTCACCCTGCAGATGGGCACCGAGCCGACCGACGAACTGAAAGCGGAACTCCGCGTCTGGGTGGGCAAGGAAATCGGGTCGCTCGCCAAGCCCGACGACATCCGGTTTACCGATGCCCTTCCGAAGACCCGCAGCGGCAAAATCATGCGGCGTCTGCTTCGGGAACTCGCGGCGGGTGGCGAGGTAAAAGGGGATACCACCACGCTCGAAGACCTGGGCGTACTCTCAAAACTTCGCCAGGACGAGGATTAACAGCCAAAATCCTCTGAGAATATTTCCGCCCGTCGCCACCTTTTTTTACAGAGGCGCTCATGACGGAAGCGGAAAAACGCAAAGCGATCGATCTCGCCCTGGTGGCGATGGACAAACAGTTTGGGCGGGGCGCGGTGCTCCGTTTGGGAGCGGACAACGCAGTGCCCGTCTCCGTGATTTCCTCCGGGTGCACGTCGCTCGATGCGGCGCTCGGCTGCGGCGGGTTCCCGCGCGGGCGCGTCGTGGAAATCTTCGGACCGGAGTCTTCCGGTAAAACGACGATCGCGCTGCAGGTCATCGCGCAGGCGCAGAAGCCCGGCGGCACCGCAGCGTTCATCGACGCCGAACACGCGCTCGATCCCGTTTACGCGGGTAAACTCGGCGTCGATGTCGATAACCTGCTGGTTTCGCAGCCGGATACCGGGGAGCAGGCGCTGGAGATCACGGCCTCGCTCGTGGCCTGCGGTGCCATCGACGTCGTGGTTGTCGATTCCGTCGCCGCGCTGGTTCCCAAAGCCGAACTCGATGGCGAGATGGGCGACAACCACGTCGGTCTGCACGCCCGCCTGATGTCGCAGGCGCTGCGCAAACTCACCGGCACGGTCTCCCGCACCAACACCTGCATGATCTTTATCAACCAGATCCGCGAGAAGATCGGCGTCATGTTTGGCAGTCCCGAAACCACCACGGGTGGCCGTGCCCTGAAGTTCTACGCGTCCGTCCGGGCGGACGTCCGCCGGATCGGCAGTCTGAAAGACGGCGAGACCATCATCGGCAACCGGACCCGCGTCAAGATCGTGAAAAACAAGGTCGCGTCGCCGTTCCGCGAGGCCGAATTCGACATCCTCTATGGCGAAGGGGCATCCCGCGAGGGCGACATGCTCGATCTGGGAGTCGCGAAAAATCTGGTCGAGAAATCCGGCTCCTGGTTCAGCTACCGGGGCGAACGCCTGGGTCAGGGCCGGGAAAATTCCAGGGTTTTCCTGAAAGAACACCCCGAAGTGGCGCAGAAACTCGACGACGATCTCAGAGCGGCGCTGGGTTTAAGTCAGAACGCCCTAAGTCAGAATGCCTTAAGTCAGAACGCCTTAAGTCAGAACGCGGCGCCTCCCAAAGCAAAAACCGCTGCCCTGTAACCAAACTTACGAAACGAAAAAACTATGCCTTTGCTTTCCACCCCCACATGGTCATACAATGTGACCATGCCTCACAATCTTGCAGACGTCAAAGCTCACTTCTCTGAGATGGTTCAAAAGGCCATGCTGGGAGAATCGGTCATTGTCACGAAGGAAAACCGGCCCGTGGTGAAGATCGTTGCCATCAAACCATCTGTCCGGAAGCCGGGAACGGGCAAAGGAATCTGGATGGCGGCGGATTTCGACGCGCCGCTGGCGGATTTCTCGGAGTACATGTAATGGCGGTGCTCCTCGACACCCACGCCTTCCTGTGGTGGTGCGAGGATTCTCCCGAACTCTCCGCGAAGGCTCGCGTGGCGATCGCCGAAAACGATTGCTTCGTGAGCTTCGCGAGTTTCTGGGAGATTGCCATTAAAGTCAGTCTCGATAAGCTCCGGCTCCCGGCGCGTCCGGACAAGTATGTCACCGAGCAGATGTCCCTGAACGGCTTCGATCAGCTGGAAATCGGCTTCCGGCAGGTCATGCGCACCGCCGCGCTGCCGTGGCATCATCGCGACCCCTTTGACCGGCTTCTCATCGCGCAGGCTCTGGAGCAGCAGATCGCCATGGTTTCGCGCGATCCCCTGATCGAAGCCTACGGCGTGGCGCGAATCTGGTAGGCTCTTTTCCCACGTACCGATCCGGTAACCAGCAAGCTATATAATCGTGCCCGGATGGTGACGAACTAAAATATGCCCGATTCAGTTGCATTGTGGGTGCGCCGCGCCGCGCTTATCGGTATGGTTGCAGGCTGCCTTGGCGCTCAGCCTCCGGCCGGTGGACCGGGAGCACCTCCCCCGGGTGGTCGTGGTGGACGCGGCGGTGGTGGTGGCGGCCTGCTGGCCCAGGCGGGTGCCGCCGATAAACAGGTGGTTGACGAAGAAGCCGCCGAGCGCGGAAAAAAGATCTACGCCGCCGAGTGTGTCAACTGCCACGGCAACAGCGCGCGCGGAGGCCAGAACGGCCCCGATCTGGTGCGCTCACTGGTGGTCCTGCACGATCGCTACGGCAGTGAACTCGGCCCGATTCTGAAGAAAGGCCATCCCCTGCAGAGCGGCGCTCCCTCGGCCAATCTGAACTCCACGCAGGTGCAGGAACTCTCGCATTTTCTCCACGCGCGGGTCGGCGACACCCTCCGCACCTCCCCGTTATTCCATGCCCAAAACGTCCTCACGGGCGACGCGAAGGCCGGTGAGGCCTGGTTCAACGGCGCGGGCAAATGCAGTCAATGCCACTCCGTGACCGCCGACCTAAAAGGCATCGGCGCGAAATACGACCCCGTGGACATGCAGCAGAAGTTTCTCTTCCCCAAGCCGGCTTTCGGCCGCGGCGGCCGGGGCGCCAAACAAACCATGGTGACCGTCACGCCCCCGTCCGGCCCCGCCGTGACCGGCGTTCTCGACAAAATCGACGACTTCAACGTCTCCCTCCGCGATAAAGACGGCGAGTATCACGGCTGGACCCGCACTCCCCAGCTCAAAGTGAAGGTGGACGATCCCTTTCAGGCCCATGCGGACCTCCTCGAACGCATTTCCGACAAAAACATGCACGACATCACCGCCTATCTGGAGACTCTGAAATGAAATCGCTGAAACTTCTTGCGGCGTTCACGGCGCTGGCCGCCTCTCTTTTCGGACAGGGCGCTCTCGATCCGGCGAAACTTCTCCAGCTCCCCACGGACACCTGGCCCGGCTATAACGGCGATTATTCCGGCCGCCGCTTCAGCCCCCTGAAGAAGATCAACTCCGCCAACGTCCACAATTTGAGCCTCCAGTGGGTCTACCGCGTGAACGCCATCGGCACCGGCGGCGCTACCATCAAAGCCACTCCCGTCGAAGTCAACGGCGTCCTCTATTTCACGATTCCCGATCACGTCTGGGCCATCGACGCCCGCTCCGGCCGCGAACTCTGGCACCACCAGCACCAGTCGAAGGGCGGCATTCACATCGGCAACCGCGGCGTCGCGGTCTATGGCAGCTGGCTCTACTTCGAAACGCCCGATTGCCATCTCGTCTCCCTCAACCTGAAAGATGGCAAAGAGCGCTGGGAGAAATCGATCTGCGATCTCGACCAGCTTTACTACGCCTCGGTGGCGCCGATCATCGTGAAGAACCACGTCCTCGTCGGCGTCAGCGGCGACGATCTCGACATCCCCGGCTACTTCGAAGCGCGCGATCCGGAAACGGGCGATCTGCAATGGCACTGGTCCGTGGTCCCGAAAAAGGGCGAGCCGGGCTTTGAAACCTGGCCCAATGAAGATGCCGCGGCGCACGGCGGTGGTATGACTTGGGGCACCACGACTTACGACCCCGAATTGAACCAGATCTATCTCGGTACCGGCAACCCCCAGCCCGTCATCGCCGGCAAAGGCCGCGAGGGCGATAACCTCTACACCGCCTCCATCGTGGCGCTGAATCCCGACACCGGCAAAATGGTCTGGTACTTCCAGCCTTCTCCCCACGACACGCATGACTGGGACAACGTGGAGGTGCCCGTTCTGTTCGACGGCAACGTCGGCGGGCAGACCAAAAAACTGCTCTCCATGGCCTGCCGGAACGGCTGGTTCTTCGTGCTCGACCGCGCCACCGGCAAGGCGCTGGTTTCGAAGGAATACGTCAAGACCAACTGGGCCAAAGGCATCGACAAGCGCGGCCAGCCCATTCCGGATCCGAAGAAGGAGCCGCAGTTCGACGGCGCGCTCGTTTCCCCCAACCAGGGCGGTGCGTCGAACTGGCCCCCTCCCACCTATAGCCCCGATACCGGGCTGTTCTACATCAACGCGACGCACGCCTACAGCGTCTGGTACCTCTACGACATCGACGAAAAACCGGAAGGCTGGGGCGGTACCGACCGCGGCGGCTGGTCCGAGGCCCTTCTCCAGGCGATCGACGTCAAAACCGGCGCCATCAAATGGAGTCACAAATGGGAAGGCGCGGGCGGACGTTCGGGACTCCTGAGTTCCGCCGGCAACCTGGTCTTCGCCGGCGACACGTCCAATAACTTCGTGGCTATGGACGCCAAAACCGGCGAGCCGCTCTGGCATGCCAATCTGGGATCTTCCGTGAGCAACGCGCCCATCAGCTATGAACTGGATGGCAAGCAGTTGCTCATCGTCGGCGCCGGCGACTCGCTCTTCGCCTTCACCGTCAACGAGAAATAGCCCACATGAATCGCAGAGATTACCTGGGCCTGACCACCTCCGCCCTGGCCGCGGCGTCCCTCTCCCCGGACGCCGCAGCCCAGGCGCCCGCGACTCCGGTCCAGCGCCACGGAAGGCTGAAACAATCGGTCACCCGCGGCGTCTTCGGGCGCGGCATGGCCTTCGAAGACACCTGCCGCGAAGCGGCCCGGCTCGGCTGCAAGGGATACGACCTGATCGGCCCGGCGGACTGGCCCGTTCTCAAAAAGTACGGCCTCACGCCGGCCATGTATCCCCCCGGCCCCGGCGGCACCATCGCGGAAGCCCTGAACCGCAAGGAAAACCACGAACGTCTGGAGAAGTCTCTCCACCTCGCCATCGATGAAGCCCAGGCGAACGGCGTGCCGAATATCATCACGTTCTCCGGCA
The DNA here is from genome assembly GCA_903851195.1 of uncultured Acidobacteriia bacterium. Classification (GTDB taxonomy): domain Bacteria; phylum Acidobacteriota; class Terriglobia; order Bryobacterales; family Bryobacteraceae; genus BOG-234. The sequence continues at coordinate 790,225 of CAINNJ010000004.1, read as the reverse complement.
ACCGCAAGGGCATGGACGACCGCGAAGGCGCCGATAACTGCGTGGCCTTCCTGCAACGCATCAAGGCCCATGCCGAGGACAAAGGCATCACCATCTGCATGGAATACCTCAACAGCAAGGTGAACCACAAAGACTACATGTTCGACCACATCGCCTGGGGCGTGGACGTCATGCAGCGCGTCAACTCCCCCCGCGTGAAAATTCTGTACGACATCTACCACGCCCAGATCATGGACGGCGATATCGTCCGCAATATCCGCGATCACATCCAGTGGATCGGTCACTTCCACACCGGCGGCAATCCCGGCCGTCACGATATCGACGACTCCCAGGAGCTGAACTACCGCTTCATCGCGAAAGCCATCGGCGATCTCGGCTACACCGGCTACCTCGCCCACGAGTATTCTCCCGACCAGGGTCATGAACCCCTCGCCACGCTCGACAAAGCCATGGCGATCTGCGACATCTGACACCGCCGCACCTCTCTATCGGTACTTTTTAACCTCAACTCCCGTTTGTACCGGTAATTCCATTTCGGCCCTCCGCGTGCTCCTCTGTGCACCGTGAATGCTGATGCCGGACTAACAAGCTCCGCCGCATTCAGTACTCCGCAGTCAACAAATCATAAAGGAGCTCGGAGAGTAGCCATGAACACAAACTCGAATCCGGAAGAAACTTCGAAGTACCCGACCGTTCTGCTGTCTTTGCTGGCCGGCGCGGGTGCCGGTCTCGCCGTCGGCCTGCTGATGGCGCCCAAGGCCGGTGCCAGCCTGCGCGCGGATATCCGTGGCGCGATTGACGACCAGCTCGACACCGCGCGGAATAAAGCCGGCGATCTGAAAAATTCCGCCGTGAACCTCACCCAGCGCGGAATCCGCGAAATGCAGCGCACCAGAGACACCGTGACGCAGCGGGCGAAGAACGCGGTCAACAGTGCCGTCGATAGTGGTTCGAGACAGGCCCATGAAGCGGTCGACGAGGCTTCGGACGCCGCCAGTTCCGCCGCGAAAAATACGCATGAAGCCATCGACGGAGCCGCCCGGGCCATTCGCTCGGAATCCGCCGCCTGAATCGGTTGTTTTTCGTCTGTCCCGAAGGCGCACTCCATCCGAGTGCGCTTTTTTTCGCTCTCCCGAATTGGTCCATCGCGTGCAATTCCCCGTACAACTGGAGGTAGTACCCGGAAAAGATGACACGAGAGGCGTATGGCAGAGCCTACCAACAAGGCTTTCATCAGACGGTCCGCTTCCTGGTTTCAAGAGGCATTCGCGGCGACAGCGCCACCGAAGCCGCACAAGCCGGCTGGGTCAGCGGCTGGGAGCAACTGCATCAGCTCCGGAACGAGAATTTTTTAAAGACCTGGGTCAACACAATCTCTCTCAATTACCATCGCCAGAGACTACGAGGCGAGGCCTGTCTCTGTCCCCTGTTCGAAGTGAGCGGAAAATCCGCCACCAGTACTACCCTCGCTGCAATCGATATTGAACGAATTCTGAATATCTGCTCTCCCCATGACCGCCAGTTATTCGAAAGCTGGCTCACCGGCTCTACATTGTCGGAAATTGCCGATGAAATGGGCATCACCAGCACCGCCGCCCGCATTCGTTTCCTGCGGGCCCGCCGGGCGGCTCGTTCGCGCCTCGAACGTCCCGCGGTGGCCAATATCGCCCCGGATTCCGGCGTGAATTCGCCTTTGCCGCTGCAGGATTGGAATGAGTCCGCCTCCAGGGATCGGTTTTACCTGGAACCGGCGGCGTGACCCGAAAAAAGTGGCTGCTGACAGGCGCGATCACTTTTTCCCTTGGCTTGACCGGCCTGTTTGTCGCTGCCTCGGTGCTTCGCACCCGCTTTGAACCGTACATCCGGGACCAGGCGGTCGCCTGGCTGCGCACTCGTTTCGACAGCGATGTGCAACTGACCGCCCTGCACGTCCACCTGGGTGCCACCTCTCCGCTTCGCCTCCTCCGGAATCGCGGCCGGGGAACTCTCGCGCAGGTGGAAGGCAGCGGTCTCGTGCTCCGTCCCCGGGTCCGGCGCGATCTGCCCCCGGTCGTTTCCCTTCGCCACTTCAGCTTTGCCGTCGACGTCGGCGGCCTTTTCGATTCGCCCCGCCGCATTGCCCGGGTCACGCTCGACGGCATGGAACTCAACATTCCCCCGAAAGGCGAACGCGCCGGGCTCACCCCTGCGGGCTCCGGGTCCGGCGAAACAGGCGCCGTCGAGATTGATGAAGTTTTCGCCACGAACACCACGCTGCGAATTCTTCCCAAAGAGGAAGGCAAAAAGCCCCTCATCTTCGATATCTCCCGTCTGCTGCTCCGCTCGGTCGGCAAAAGCGCTCCTCTTTACTACGAAGCACTGCTCATCAATCCGAAGCCTCCCGGCGTCATTCACAGCAAAGGCGACTTCGGGCCGTGGTCCGCTGACGATCCCGGAGATACCCCGCTCAAAGGCACCTACACTTTCGACGACGCCGATCTTGGCATCTTCAAGGGGATCGCCGGCATCCTGCACTCCACCGGAAGCTTCGAGGGCTCCCTGTCGGCCATCACGGCGCAGGGCGAAGCCCGCGTCCCCGACTTCCGCCTCAAAGGCTCCGGCAACCGGGTCCCCCTGTCCACAACTTTTGAGGTCCTGGTGGACGGCGGCAACGGCAATACCATCCTGAAACCTGTTCAGGCCGTTCTGGGCTCCACGAAGTTCAGTACCAGCGGCGGCGTCATCCGGCAGGAGGGCGAGACCCGCCGCACCATCTCTCTGCGCGTTTCCATGCCGGCCGGCAACATGGAAGACGTGCTTCGCCTCGCCATGAAAGGGCCGCCGTTCATGTCGGGCACGCTCGCCCTCTCCAGTTCCATCGAGATCCCGCCGCTGGCTCAAACCGTGCGCGAAAAGCTCGATCTCGATGGCACATTCGCCATCCGCAACGGCCGGTTCCTGCGTTCCGCCGTGCAGGACAAGATCGATTCGCTGAGCCGCCGCGGCCAGGGCGAACCGGGCAACGAAGACATCGCGCGCGTCTTTTCCGATATGAAGGGCAGTTTTCGCCTGGACGACCAGGTCATCTCGTTTCGCTCTCTGTCGTTCTCCACCCCCGGCGCCGTCGTGAAGCTGGCCGGCAATTACAACCTTGCCTCCGAGTTGCTCGACTTTCACGGCTCGCTCGCCCTGCAGGCGCGCGTCTCCCAAACCATGACCGGCTGGAAACACTGGGCACTCATCCCCGTCGACCCTTTCTTCGCGAAAAACGGCGCGGGGACTTTTCTCCGTATCAAAATCGGCGGCACCGCGAAGTCTCCCGATTTCGGCCTCGATCACGGGCGCAAATAGCTCCGGCGAACTTCCCTCGAATTTCCTGATAGAATTCCCGACGTGAACCGACGCCGCTTTCTGGCCCTGAGCGCTACCCCCTCCCTTCTGGCAGGCAATACGGACAAGTTGCCGGTCCGTAAAACCGGCCGGCCTTCCATCGTTTTCAAGTCGCCCGGTCCTCACCCGAACGGCCTGCAGGCCACCCCCGAGGGTCTTTGGATCATCGACCAGTCCGATGGCAGCAAGGCCTGCCTGGTCGCCTGGGAGGACGGGCGCGTGCTTCGCTCCTTCGAAACCGAGACCGACAAGTCGAGCGGCATCACCTTCGACGGTCACAGTCTCTGGATTGGCTCCACCTACAGCCGCGAAATTGTTCGCGTCGACGCCATGACGGGCAAAACTCTCGAACGCCACTTCACGCCGGGAGCGGGCGTGATTTACCGGATGGCGAGCGATCCGCCCGCCCGCAGCAGCCCGCTTTCACATCCCGCTCCGGCAAAGCCCGCTCCGGTGCCTGCGAAGCCGGCCACACCAGCCACCGTCGGCGGTTTCCAGGCAGGCGCGGTCCTCGACAGCAAAGCGCCCGGCACCGGCGCTCATGGCCAGGAATGGCGCGACGGCTTCCTCTGGACGGCCGTTCCGCCCTCCCGCGAGGTTTACCAGATCGACCCGAAAACCTGGGTCGTCCAGCGGAAGTTTCCGACCGCCGCGAATCGTCCCCACGGCATCGGCTGGGAAGGAAAGTACCTCTGGGTCACCGACAGCAACTGCAACGCGTTTTTCAAACACGACCCGGAAACCGGCGCCATGGTGGAAAAGATTCAGCTGGCCGATTCCGACCCGCTTCCCCACGGGATGACGATCCACGACGGCTGGCTGTGGTACTGCGACGATGTCGGCGTCATCTGCAAAATGCGATTGTAAGATCACTTTCAGTCGATTTCCGGGACAATCTTCGGGGCTGCGACCCGAAATGTCGGCCCAAACCGCTTGTAACAGCATTGCTTAGCGGCGTGTGGTCGGGTGATAATAAAAGTTGACGAATGCGACCGCAACCAGGCGGGATCGCCCTGGAAGGAGAACCGCTTGAAGCGTGCTGGATCGGATGACACCCTGCGATGCTCCTTTTGTCACAAGAGCCAGGACGTTGTTGGTAAGCTGATTTCCTCTCCGAGCGATTATCCGCGAGCCTATATCTGCGATGAATGTATCGCGGTTTGCAACTCCATTCTGGAAGACGACAAGCCGGAGCCAGCTACCGCGGGGCCTCACAAAATCCCCAAGCCATTGGAAATTAAAGATTTCCTGGACCAGTATGTAATCGGTCAGGAAGCCACGAAACGGAAACTCGCCGTCGCCGTTTACAACCATTCCAAGCGTATCCACATGAACCGGATGCGCAATTCCGAAATTGAACTGGCGAAATCGAATATTCTGCTGATCGGCCCCACCGGCACGGGCAAGACGCTGATGGCGCAGACGCTGGCCCGGATCCTCGACGTTCCGTTTGCCATTGTCGACGCCACCACGCTCACCGAGGCCGGGTACGTGGGTGAGGACGTCGAGAATATTATTCTGAAGCTGTTGCAGGCCGCCGACGGCGACGTCCAGCGCTGCCAGCAGGGCATCATCTATATCGACGAAATCGACAAAATCTGCCGCAAGGACGAAAATCCTTCCATCACCCGAGACGTTTCGGGCGAGGGCGTTCAGCAGGCGCTGCTCAAGATTCTGGAAGGGACCGTGGCCAACGTGCCGCCGCAGGGCGGCCGCAAGCACCCCCACCAGGAGTTCACCCCGGTCGATACCACCAACATCCTCTTCATCTGCGGCGGCGCGTTCGTCGGTCTCGAAAAAATCATCGGGCGCCGCGTCGGCCGGAAAACCATCGGTTTCCATCAGGAAGACGCGAAGGCCGAGCAGGTGAAAACCGTCGGCATCAGCGACCGCCGGGACATCGACATGCTGCGGCATCTGCAGCCGCACGATCTGATCAAATACGGCTTCATCCCGGAATTCATCGGTCGTCTGCCCGTGGTGGCCACGCTCGAAGATCTGGACAAAGCCGCTCTGATCCAGATTCTGACCAAGCCGAAGAACGCCATCATCAAGCAGTACCAGCGCCTCTTCGAATATGAGAACGTCCGGTTGCGCTTCACCGACGATGCACTCGACGCCATCGCTGGTCTCGCTCTGGATCGAAAAGTGGGAGCCCGCGGCCTTCGGATGATCATCGAAGACCTCATGCTCGACCTGATGTATTTCCTGCCATCTTATAAGAAGGTCAAGGAGTTCCAGGTCAACCGCGAGATGGTCCTGAGCCAGAAGATCAGTCTCACGCTGCTCGAAAAAGCGGGCTGATTTCCAGTCCGGGCTGATTTCCAGAACGAATTGCGCGCTCGCGCGTATTCTTTGGCATGGCCAAAGCTCTTCTGTTCGTTCTGTTTGCTGTTCTGCTGGTCTTTGCGCTGCCCGCTCCGGCCCGCGAACAAACCCGTCGCGCGCGCGTGGAGTTCGCCCGCGAAACCCGGAACATCCGTCTCGAAATGCGCCGTGCACGCCGCGACGCCGCGCGCCGAATCCGCCAGTCGATGCAGGAGGCCCGCCGCGCGGCGCGCGACTACCGCGGCGATATCCGCACTTTCTGAACTCGCCGCGTTCCGATGTAGCCTATATTCAGAAAGAAGCATCTAAGGAATCGAGTCCGATAAAGCTATGAAATCCTCCAATCCCGCGTTTGGCAATAACGTCTACGACGTCCAGGCGCAGCACATCGGCTATGGCCAGGGAATGACCATCGCCGGCGCCGTCAACAAGGCCGGCATCCTGATTCTTCTCGTCATGCTGTCCGCCGCATGGACCTGGAACCAGTTCTTCAACTCCCTCAGCGTCACCGCCGCCGGCGAGTACCCGACCAACAACATGGGCGGCTACATCATGATCGGCGCGTTCGGCGGCTTCATCACCGCCATGATCACCATCTTTAAGAAGGAGTGGTCCCCGTTCACCGCCCCGGTCTATGCGCTCCTCGAAGGTCTTTTCCTCGGCGCGCTCTCGGCCACGTTCGAACTCCGTTTTCCCGGTATCGCCATTGAAGCCGTCGCCGCTACCTTCGGCACCGCTTTCTGTCTCCTGCTCGCGTATCGCTCCGGCCTGATCCGCGCCAGCGAGAAGTTCACGCTCGGCATCGTCGCTGCCACCGGCGGCATCGCCATCGTGTATTTCCTGAGCATGATCCTCGGCCTGTTCCACATTCAGATTCCGGGAATATTCGGCAGCGGCCCCATCGGAATTCTCTTCAGTGTCGCGGTGGTGATCATCGCCGCTCTGAACCTGATTCTCGATTTCGCCTTCATCGAGGAAGGCGCCTCCCGCGGCGCCCCGAAATACATGGAGTGGTACGGCGCTTTCGGCCTGATGGTCACTCTCGTCTGGCTCTACCTCGAAATCCTGCGCCTGCTCTCCAAACTGCGCGGCGACGACCGCCGGTAACCCGGTCGCCTCTGCATGGAAAAGCCTTTCCTGATCGACATCGGGAGGACCTTGCCGTACCATGTAGGAGATGGAAGGCACCCCCGCAAGCAACTGGAAGGTCGTATTCGACAAACACCAGGCCGCTCTGGTGGAGGAACTCTCGGCCTTCCTGCTGGCGGACCGCGAACAGGCCACTGCGGACGCCACTCTCGCGGAACGCCAGCGTCTTTCCGCTGAACACGAAGAAACCCTCGCACAGGCCATTGAACGCGAACGCGCAAGGGCAGACGAGCAGGTGGAACGCGCCAGCGTCGAAGCCCGGACCGAGGGCGGGGAAGCGGCCGTCCGCACCACCGCGGAAGGCCTCAACCAGGCCCTGCGCCGGCTCCGGCAGGCGGCCACCGAAACGTCGGCGCTCGAAATTCTCGCGGACGCCTCTTCGCTTTGGGCCCAAAAGGCCGTTGTCCTGTCCATCGATTCCACACTCGCCCGCTTCCGCGCTTCTCGCGGCCTCGATCAGACCTCGGAGATCACGTTTTCGACAGAGACGGCCGGAGCCGTCCATTCCGCTATCGAATCGAAGGATCCGGTGATTGCCGTGGTCTCTGCGACCGAACTCTCCGCCGAGCTTTCCGCGCTCCTCGCCAACGGCGCCGAGGGCCGCAAAGCGTACCTGTTCCCGCTGGTGGTGCGTCACTCTGTTTTGGCTATGCTGATCGCGTCCGGAGCCGTGTCGCCCGCGCCGCTGGAGCTTCTCTGCGAAGCCGCTGCGATGAAACTGGAGATCCTGACCACTCCAGTCCCGGTGGCCGCTCCGGAACCGGTAGCCGCGCCCGCGCCCGCATTGGTGCAGATCCAGCAGCCCCCTGCCACGCCTCCCGCGGCCGCGCCTCCCGCCGTTCCGCAAGCCACCAGCTGGGCGGACCTCTCCGCCGACGACCAGAAACTGCATCTCCACGCCCAGCGCGTCGCCCGGGTGCGTGTCGCCGAGCTTCGTCTTTACAGCGCGGAGGAACTGCGCAAAGGGGTTTTCGAAGGCGATATCTACGGCGCCCTGCACACCGGCATCGACGCCGCCCGCGCCGAATTTCTCCAGTCTTTCCTTTCCAAATCTCCGACCATGGTGGACTATCTCCACCTCGAAATTGTCCGAAGCCTCGCGCACGACGATGCCCGCCTGCTCGGCAAGCAGTATCCCGGTCCGATGGTTTAGCGTATGCGCTTTCCCTTTCATAGCTTGCTTCCGGCGCTGTTGCTGCCCGCGGCTCTCGCGGCTGCCGACACAGCTCCGAACCGGCTCGGTCAGGGCGTGAACGCCTACAATCTCCGCGACTTCCCCGGCACCATCCAGCAGTTGCGCGGTCTCCAGCCGCAGATTCCCAAACTTTCCGATTACGTCGTCTATCACCTGGCCTCTTCGGAGCTACAGACCGGCGATATCGACGGCGCCGTCCGCGATCTCGCCGCCTACCGCGCGCAGCCGGTTCTCTCTTCTCCACTCGCGGGAAAGATCAGCCTCCTGTTCGCCCGCGCCTTGCTTGACCAGCGCCAGCCCGCGTCGAACTCCAAAGCGCTCGACGTTCTCCAGACCGACTACAAGCTCCTCCCGCAGCCGGACGGCGATTTCGCCCTCGCCATGGCCTACGAATCCCTCGGCGAAAAGCTCCAGGCCGCTCTGACTTATCAGAAGGTCTACTACGCTTTTCCCAATACGGACCTCGCCGCTCAATCCTGGACCGCCATGGACCGCCTGCGTCTCGTTCTGAACCGCGATTTTCCCGTCGCGCCGCCGCGCCAGCAGCTCGAGCGCTGCCAGAAATGGCTCGACACGAAAGAGTTCTCCAAGGCCAGGCAGGAGTACGTGGGCCTCGCCTCCACGCTGCCCGAACCGGATCGCGATCAGGCCAAAGTCGGCATCGGAGCCGCGGATTTTCTGGCTGGCGACGCCGCCTCTGCCCTGCGCTATCTGAACGGCCTGAAAGTGGCCCGTGGCGAGGCCGACGCCCGCCGGTTATATTTCCTGACCGAAGCGGCGAAGAAGACCGGGGACGATGCCGTGATGGCCGAGTCCACGCACCTGCTGACGGAGCGTTACGCGCAATCCCCCTGGCGTCTCAAGGCGCTGCTGGCCGCCGGCAATCGTTACGTCGTGACCAATGAGCGCGAGAAATACTCCCCGCTGTTCCGCGCCGCTTCGGACGCCTTTCCGCCCGACAGCACCCTCGCCGCGGCCCACTGGCGGGTCGCCTGGGATGCCTACATCGGCGGCACGCCGGACCGCGTCGAACTGCTCCGTGAACAGGTCGAGCGCTACCCCTCCGATTCCCGCGCCGGCACCGCGCTCTACTTCCTCGGCCGCCTCGCCGAAAAGAACGGCCGCCTGCCCGAAGCCCGCGCTTTCTACGACCGCGTCAGCCTGCAGTTTCCGCACTACTTCTACGCCGTGCTCGCCCGCGAACGCCTGGCCGACGCCAAACTGACCGCGCCCCCCGACCCTTCCACTGCCGAATGGCTGGCCGCCGTCGACTGGCCCGAACACCGCGACTTCACCTCCACCCTGCCGAATCCGGCCACCCGGCTCCGCATCGACCGCGCCCGCCTGCTCATGCTCGCCGGCCTCCCCGATGTCGCCGATGCCGAACTGCGTTTTGGCGCCAGACTGCCCGAGGAACAGCCGCACCTGCTCGCCATGGAACTCGCCCGCAGCATGCCGACGCCCTTCCATGCCCTGCGCATCATGAAGAGTTTCAGTGCCGATTACCTGGCCCTGCCCTTCGACAAAGCGCCGTTGAAGTTCTGGCAGATGCTCTTCCCGCTGCCCTATCGCGAAGACGTGGTGCGTCACGCCAAAACACACGATCTTGATCCCTACTCGGTCGCCGCTCTCATACGCCAGGAGACGGAGTTCAATCCCTCGGCCCACTCGCATGCGAACGCCTATGGCCTGATGCAACTGGTGCCCGCCACCGGACGCCAGATGGCGCGCGAGCAGGGCGTCCGCCTCGCCAGTGCCAACACGCTTCTCGATCCCACCGTCAGCATTCAGCTCGGCACCCACTACCTGCGCGAGCAGTTGAACAGCTGGGGTGGCGACTGGGTGCAGACCCTCGCGGCCTATAACGCCGGTCCCGGCCGCGTGCGGCAATGGCTCACGTCGATCAGCTACAAAGAGCCGGCCGAGTTCGTCGAAAGCATCCCGTTCAACGAAACGAAGGAATACGTGCAGGCCGTGCTGCGCAACGCCGACATGTACCGCACCATCTACGGGGACCGCCGCCCGCCCGTCGCGCCGTACGTTGCCGATGCGAAAGACGTCTCCGATGTCCCCCCCGTGAACCTCGCCAGCCTGCCTCTTGCCGCGCGCACCCCCGGAGGCGGCCTGAAAACGCCGCTCGCGAAACCCGCCGCGCCTCGCAGGGTGATCTCGAAAACCACTTCGAAAGCCGGCGCCGCGGCAAAGAAACCGCTCGCCCGCAAGAGCGCTCCTTCCGGGAAAACGGCCGCCACAAAAACGTCGGCAGCCAGGGCCGCCGCCAAAAAGCGCCCCGCCTAAAGCACCCGCAGGAAGTTCCCCAGATCTTCCTTCTCCCGCGCCGTGAGCCGGATTCCGTACCGCCTGTCGTAAAACCCGATCACTTCCTGCAGCGTCTTGGCCGACCCGTTCGAGAAATACGGCGCCCGCGCGGCCAGTCCCCGGAACTGCTGTACCACGATCGAGCCCACATCCGCGCACTTCCCGGAAATCAGCGCCCGCCCCGGATCCTGCGTGTAAATCGTGCGTCCGTAGACCGGATGCGGCGCCGCGTCGCCGCTGCACGTAATCTTAAAAAGCGGCAGTTCATCCGAACCAGCCTCCGCCGCGGCCTTATTAGTCGTCCCGATATCCATCCAGGCCGCCGCCGACCGCTGGTTATGGCAGGTCGAGCAAGTCGCGCGCGCATGATCGCCCGCCACGAACGTCCGGCCAAAGAACACCTCGCTGCCGCGCGCCACTGAAGCCCGGAAATCCTTCTGCAGACCCTCCCGCAGCCGGCCCGCCGGATCCCGCCACACCGGAAACGTGTCCTCCGCCGCGCCCAATACGCCGCCCTTGCCCAGCGACACGTTGGTGGGCCCCAGCAACTCCGGACCGTCCTTCTCCGTCAGCAGCCCGCCCCGAATATCCGCCGTCTGTGCCGCAAAGATATGCCGCTCGAAATCCACGATCTGCCGCAACTGCTCCGCACTCGGCGGCACGCCCGCCTGCTCGTGACCCATCACCGCGTTGATCGCCTGGCTCCGCAGACTCGGCTCGCGCCCGTCCGCCATCAGCCGCATCCCCCTCGCCTCGCCCGCCTCATCCCCCGTCAGATACTTCAGGTTGGCGGTCATGCGCGGTCGCCGGTAAACCGAGATCGCCGGCCGCTCGCTCCGCAACCCATACTTCGGATCGAGATTGCAGCCGGTCGGATCGCGCACCACTTCGATCTCAAACTCCGGCCGGATCGCCTGTCCGTCCGCTCCCTTCGGTGGCCACGCCAGAAAGATCCGAAACAAACCGCGCTCCAGCAACAGCGAGTGCGACTCTCTCTTTTCCTGCGGCAACCCGGGGCAGTTCGAACCGTCGATCGCCGCAAACAGCGGATCCTTCCCCGCCGTCTCATTCCAGCGCTGCGCCGCCGTGGCCGCCGCCAGACTCATCGCATTCGAAGGCTGGTGGCACGTAATACAGGCGCGCCCGTTCGTCCCCAGAGCCTCGAAGAACGCATGACCCTCCGTATGCACGGCGCCGCGCTCATTCACGATGCCCAGCAGCCCGTCGGCATTGTCGTATTGCTCTTCCCACGGCAGATTGCCGCCCTGTCCCGAATCCCACCAGATATGCCCGGGACCATACGACCGCCCGCTCTGCGCCGTCAAAACAGCGCCGCCCACAAAGAGAGTGAGCGCCGCGACTAATAAAGACACTTTCATTCGTTCACCTCGGAATCAGGATGGGAATTCGGAATCGGGACGAACGGTGTCCGGAGAAACATCGCGCCGCGCGGCGAAACGCTCCAATCATTGTAGTCGCTCCACTGCCAAACCGCACCGCCGCGCGCCGCGCCACGGCCATGCGAACATAATTTCATGCCTGTCGCCGGGACCGCGAAGAGCTTCCGCAGCCTTCGTACCGCTCACTTCACTGAATCCGTCATCCGCGAGATGTCGCGCCTCGCCATCGCGCACGGCGCCGTCAACCTCGCCCAGGGCTTTCCGGATTTCGCCGCGCCCGTCAACCTCAAACAGGCCGCCATCGACGCCATTAACGCCGATCACAACCAGTACCCCATCACCTGGGGCACGAAACCCTTCCGCCAGGCCATCGCAGCCAAATACGCCCGCACCTACAACCTGCCGGTGGATCCCGAACGCGAAATCACCGTCACCTGCGGCGCCACCGAGGGCATGATCGCCTCCCTGCTGGCCGTGACGAATCCCGACGACGAAATCGTCGTCTTCGAGCCCTATTACGAGAACTACCACCCCGACATGCTGCTCTGCGGCGCCACCCGCCGCCTCGTCAAACTCCACGCGCCCGACTGGACCTTCGACCGCGACGAACTGCGCCGGGCCTTTTCCTCCCGCACCAAAGCCATCATCATCAACACCCCCAACAACCCCACCGGGAAGGTCTTCGACCGCGACGAACTCACTTTCATCGCCTCCCTCTGCCAGGAGTTCGACGCCCTCGCGATCACCGACGAAATTTACGAACACATCATTTACGACGGCCAGCAGCACATTCCGATCATCACCCTGCCCGGCATGCGCGACCGCACCATCCTGATTAACAGCATGAGTAAGACGTTTTCCGTCACCGGCTGGCGGGTCGGCTGGGTAATTGCCTCACCGGATCTCTCCAATTCCATCCGAAAGGTGCATGATTTTCTGACGGTGGGCGCCGCTACCCCCCTGCAGCAGGCCGGCGTTATGGCGCTCAACCAGCACGACGAATATTTCAACGGCCTTTCCGAGGAATACAATGGCCGCCGCAAAGCCGCCATCGACATGCTGGAAGGCGCCGGTTTCCGCTGCTTCGTCCCCCGCGGCGCCTACTATGTAATGACCGACATCTCCGCCTTCGGCGCCGCCAGCGACGTGCAGTTCGCGCGCTATATGGTGGAGCAAATCGGCGTGGCCGGTGTGCCTGGATCGAGCTTTTATCACAATCCCGACTCCGGTTCGCAGCAAATGCGCTTTTGTTTTTGCAAAAAATATGAGACCCTGCAGGCAGCGGGGGCTAAGCTAGCCCATCTGGCCGGACTACGCCGATACTAGTGGTCTGGTAGTACGAAAAGACACCGGTTTACGAAAAGGAGGCCCTGTGCCGAATTTTCTGGTTGAAGAGACTACCGTTCGCGAGTGCGGTGAAAGCTCCGTACTCGATTTGGGCGAAAGCCAACATCGTGACCTCCTGCTGACACTGGAAGTAACCCACGTCAGACAGCATCAGGAACTGAACATCCACATTCTTGCCTCGGAAGACGGCAAGTCCTGGTCGAAGCGGCCAGTCGCCAGTTTTCTCGAGAAGATGTATTGCGGCACCTACAGACTCGCGCTGACCGCTCCGGTAGCGCGCTACTTAAAGGCTTCGTGGCAGGTCAGCGGCCTCGCCCGCACGCAGGCCCATCCGCTGTTCCGCTTCTGCCTCACCATGGAAGAGGCCGGAACGCGCGCGATGGCCGGCGCGGCCTGATTCCCGGAAGTCCTGATTTACTGAAGCCTGTTTCCTTGACCTTGGGGGACGCGTGCCTCGCAGCAGGTCCCCCTTTCTGTAGCCTTCTCTACAGATTCAGCATCTCCCGCAACCGTTTGCTCTGCATCCGGCTCACCGGAATCTCACTGGTCTTCTTGTCGTCCATCTTCAGCTGGTACGTGGATTTAAACCACGGCACCACTTCGCGGATCCGGTTCACGTTCACCACATACGACCGGTGCGCCCGCCAGAAAAGATCCGGATCGAGCGCCGCCTGCAGTTCCTCCAGCGTCCGGAAACTCGATTGACCCTCCATCTGCGCCGTCACCAGCGTGATCACGCCGCTCTCGATCGTCGCGTAGATCAGTTCCTGCGGATCGACGATCATATTGCGCGCGCCGTTTTTCAGCAGCAGCCGGCTGAAAACCGTCGGTCGTCCCGCCGCGGCGCTCACCGGACCCGGCTCCGTGATCCGGTCCGCCACCATGCGGCGCGCCCGCTCCACCGTCTCGGCCAGCCGCTCCCGCTCCACCGGCTTCAGGATGAAATCCATCGCCTCCAGCCGGAACGCCTCCACCGCGAACTGGTCCCACGCCGTCGAAAACACCACATGCGGCGGCTCGATCTGCTGCTCGCGCAGCCGCCGGACCACGCTCAGCCCGTCGAGGCCGGGCATCTGGATATCCAGAAACGCCAGCGCCGGATCCAGCCGGCGAATCAGTTCCACCGCCTCGATGCCGTTCGCCGCCGTCCCGATCACCTCCACATCGCCGACCTCCTCCAGCAGAAAACGCAGCTCTTCTCTGGCCAGTTCCTCGTCGTCGGCAATGATCGCGCTCAGGGGAGTGGTCGCGCGTCGCATGAACTGCTATTATAACGGGTTGTTCTAATCCCAATCATTTCATGGAATTGCGCCCGCTGCTTCCCTGAAAACCGCGTTGCTTTTTTAAGGAGCTAAACCGTTTGTCCACAACACCTGACCAGGCCCCCAAACCCACCCCGAACATCCGGCCCGCCACCGGCAAACTCGGGATCCTGACTCCCGGCATGGGCGCCGTAACCACCACCTTTATCGCCGGTGTGGAAGCCATTAAACGCGGAATCTCGAAGCCGATCGGCTCCGTGACCCAGTTGAGCACCATCCGTCTGGGCAAACGTACCGACAACAACACTCCGCTCATCAAAGACTTCGTCCCGCTCGCCGGACTGGAAGATCTGGAGTTCGGCGGCTGGGACATTTTCGAGGAAAACTGTTACGAAGCCGCCGTTCACGCCGGCGTGCTCGAGCGTCACCTGCTCGAACAGCTCAAAGAGCCGCTCGAAAAGATTAAACCCATGTCCGCCGTGTTCGATTCCGAATACGTCAAGCGCATCACCGGCCCCAACATGAAGCCCAAAGGCTCCAAGATGGATCACGCCGAGATGCTGATGGACGACATCCGCAACTTCAAAGAAACCCGCGGCTGCGACCGTCTGTCCATGATCTGGTGCGGTTCCACCGAAGTCTTCCACCGCGCCGCCGCCGTCCACCAGTCGCTCGAAGCGTTCGAAGCGGGCCTCGCCAACAACGACCCCGAGATTTCGCCCAGCCAGATCTACGCCTACGCCGCCATCAGGTCCGGCGTGCCCTATGCCAACGGCGCCCCCCACCTCACCGTGGACGCGCCCTGCCTTCTGGAAATGGCGCGCGACCGGCAGGTCCCCATCTGCGGCAAGGATTTCAAGACCGGTCAGACTTTCATGAAGACCCTGATCGCGCCCGGCCTCAAATCCCGCATGCTCGGCGTCTCCGGCTGGTTCTCCACCAACATCCTCGGCAACCGCGACGGTGAGGTTCTGGACGATCCGGGCTCCTTCAAATCCAAGGAAGAGTCCAAACTATCCGCTCTCGAACAGATTTTACAGCCCGAGCTCTACCCGGATCTGTACAAAGACATTTATCATAAAGTCCGTATCAATTATTATCCGCCGAGAGGGGATTCCAAAGAAGGTTGGGACAACATCGACATCTTCGGGTGGCTCGGCTACCCCATGCAGATCAAAATCGACTTCCTGTGCCGCGATTCCATCCTCGCCGCTCCCCTGGTTCTCGATCTGGTTCTCTTCATGGACCTGGCACAACGCGCCGGCATGCGCGGCGTCCAGGAGTGGTTGTCGTTCTACTTCAAGGCGCCCATGACCGCGCCGGGTCTGTATCCCGAACACGACATTTTCATCCAGCTGATGAAAATGAAAAACACACTCCGCTGGATGAAGGGCGAGCAGCTCATCACCCACCTCGGTCTGGAATACTACGATTAGTCAGCAGTCAGTTCGTTGACGGACCCGGCTCTCCGCAAAAGAGCCGGGCCGGACTCATAGGGGCGAATACACCATGCGCGTTCTCGTAATCGGTGGAACGCTGTTTATTGGAAAACTTCTGGTGAAGCGGCTCCTCGCCGCCGATCACGAAGTCACCATCCTCCACCGGAAAGCAGAACAACCTTTTGGCCGCCGCGTGCGCAATGCAGTGGGCGACCGGAACGACGCCGCGTCCGTCCGCGACGCTCTCTCCGGCATGCGCTTCGACGCGGTCTACGACATCGCTTACGACTGGGAACGCGGCACCACCGCGCAGCAGGTGGAAGCCACCGCGAAAAATATCCCCGGCGATCTTTCCCGCTATATCTTCATGTCGAGCGTCGCCGCCTATGGCGACGGCCTGAACCACGCCGAGGACGATCCTCTCGCCTCCGACATGCACTCGAACGACTACGTGCGCAACAAAGCCGGCAGTGAGCGCGCCCTCTTCCGCATGTACCACGAATCGCGCTTCCCCGTCGTCACCATGCGCCCCCCGTTCGTTTACGGCCCGGAAAACCCGTTCTACCGCGAGGCCTTCTTCTGGGACCGCCTCAAACACGACCGCCCCATCATCATCCCCGGCGATGGCAATCGCCTGATGCAGTTCGTCTACGTGAACGATCTGGTGGACGCCTGCTTCAACGCTCTCGAAAAGCATACCGCTCCCGGGCGTGCCTTCAACGTGGCCGATGAAAAACCCCTCACGCAGGTGGAAGTGGTCACCGAATTCGCGAAGACCGTCGGCAAGATTCCTGTCCTCGTGCGCGTGCCTCGTGAACTCATCGCCCGCTTCGGCGGCAACGTGTTCGTCGAGCCTCTTTATTTCGGCCAGTACTACGATGTTCCTCCCATCACCGAAGCCGTCGGCCGGGTCAAGCGCGTCCTGAACGTCGCGCTGACTCCGTTCGCGGCCGGCCTCCGCGAAACGCATAAGTGGTACCTGAAACACACCGGCGACCGCAAGCCCGATTTCGCGCTCGAAGACAAACTGATCCGCCAGGTAAAAGAACACGGACGCCCGGCTCTCCCCCGAATCTGAGAGCCGCGCCCTCCGCAGTGCCACAGTAATCTATAGATTTGTATGTCGACACCTAACGAAACACTCGCATTTCAGGCGGAAACCAAAGAACTTCTCCGCCTGATGATCCATTCCCTTTACACGGACAAGGACATTTTTCTTCGCGAATTAATTTCGAATGCCTCCGATGCGCTCGATCGCCTTCGCTTTGAATCACTGACCAACAGCGTGTTGCTGGAAGGGAACGATAAATTCGAAATCCGCGTCGACGCCGATCGCGCGGCCCGAACTCTCACCATCTCCGATACCGGTATCGGCATGACCCGCGAGGAAGTCATCGCCCATATCGGCACCATCGCCAAATCCGGCACCGGCGAACTGCGCAGCCGCCTCAAGGAATCGGGCGGCGCCGCCGATGTCGCCGAACTGATCGGACAGTTCGGCGTCGGCTTCTACTCCGCCTTTATGGTGGCCGACCGCGTTCGCCTGGTCACCCGGCGCGCCGGCACGGAATCCGCCACCGCCTGGGAATCCGAAGGCGCCGGCACCTACACCATCTCCGAAGCCGAAAAGCCCGAACGCGGCACCTCCATCACGCTGTACCTGAAGTCCGCCGATCCCGAAAACGGCATCGAAGATTACGCCGACGACTGGCGCCTGTCCTCCATCATCCGCAAGCATTCCGACTTCATCAGCTACCCCATCATCCTCAAAAAGGAACGCCAGGAACCGGAAAGCGAAGAAAAAGACGCGCCCCTGAAGACGGTCGTCGAAGACACCACGGTGAATTCGATGAAACCCATCTGGAAGCGCTCGCCTTCGGAAGTCAAACCCGAAGAATATTCCGAGTTCTACAAGCACATCTCGCACGACTGGGTCGATCCCCTCAAGACCATCCACTTCCGCGCCGAAGGCACCTTCGAGTACGAGGCGCTGCTCTACGTCCCCGCCAAAGCGCCCTGGGATCTCTTCTACGCCGGCGCCGAATCCGGCCTTCGCCTCTTCGCCCGCCGCGTCATGATCATGGAGAAGTGCGAGGATCTGGTCCCCTCCTACCTCCGCTTCATCAAAGGCATGGTCGACGCCTCCGACCTGCCGCTCAACATCTCGCGCCAGCGCCTCCAGCAGGACCGCCAGTTCACCCAGATCCGCAAACGTCTCACCCACAAAGTCCTCGACACGTTCAAGGACATGTTCGAGAAGGAACCGGACAACTACCTCACCATCTGGACCGAATTCGGCCGCGCCATCAAAGAAGGCGTCGCCGGCGACTACGACAACCGCGACCGCATCATCCCCCTGCTGCTCTTCCAGTCCTCGAACGACCCGGTGAAACTCACCTCGCTCAAAGACTACGTCGGCCGCATGAAACCCGGCCAGGACCAGATCTTCTATCTCACCGGCGAAAACCGGGCTCTGATCGAAAACTCCCCGCACCTCGAAGCCGTCCGCGCCAAAGACTACGAAATTCTCTTCATGGTCGACGCCGTGGACGAACTCATGCTGCAGCACCTGCATGAGTTCGAAGGCAAGAAGCTCAAGTCCGTCGGCAAGGGCGAGCTCGAACTCGGCACCGAGGAAGAGAAGAAGGAAGCCCACAAGGAACTCGACGAGAAACAGGCCGAGTTCAAGCCGCTCATGGAATTCCTGCAGAAGCACTTCGAGGAGAACGTTCGCGAAGTGCGCCTCTCCTCGCGCCTCACCACCTCGCCGGCCTGCCTCGTGGTCAATGAGCACGAGTACAGCCCCATGCTGGAGCGCGCTCTGAACAAGAGCGGCGCCTCCGCCCCCAAACAGAAGCGCGTCATGGAACTGAATCCGAAACACCCGCTCATCGCCCGCATGCAGCAGCGCCAGTCCGCCACGCCGGACGACCCGATGCTCACCAGCGCAGCGGATATGGTGCTCGGCCTCGCCCTGCTCGCCGAAGGTTCGGAACTGCCGGACCCCGTGCGCTTCAGCCGCGCCGCCAGCGACCTGCTCGATAAAGTGATCTGATCCAGCCTGAAGCGGCCCGCGGTGCTTAACACCGCGGGCCGCCAATCTGTTAGACTCACCGCACGTTGCCCGAACCCGACCACCTGTTCATCTGCACTGCCCCCGGCGCGCCCGCCGCCGAACTGCTGACCGCTTCCGGCCTGACCGAAGGTTCCCCGAACCGCCATCCCGGGCAGGGCACCGCCTGTCGACGCTTCTTCTTCGGGAACGCCATGCTGGAACTCCTCTGGCTCGCGGACCCCGCCGAAGCCCGCCTGCCGCACAATCAGCGCCTCGGACTCGCCGAACGCTTCCACGGCCCTGCCTCGCCCTTCGGCATCATCCTCCGACCCGGCCCTTCTGAAACGCCTTCGTCACCCTTTGCTTCCTGGCCCTACCGGCCGCCTTCCATGCCGGATCTGATCATCGACGTGGCCGCCGACACCCTCACCACCGAACCTCTCTGGTTCTGCCTTCCAGCCGGCCGCCGCCCCGATGAGGCCCCGCCGGAGCGCCGTCAGCCCCTCGAACACCCCGCCGGCTTCAAAGAGATTACCCGCCTTCACCTCTTCTGCCCGGATCTCCCCCCGGACTCCGTCACGCGCCGCATGGCGAATCTCGGACTCCTCACCCTCCACCCATCCACCCAACATCTCCTGGCCATCGAATTCGACGGCGCAAAAGCAAAAAGGCAGATCGACTTTCGTCCGCATCTGCCTCTTCTTCTGAACTTCTGAAACCGCTCTGAAACTTAGTCCTGAATCCGCATCTTGTAAAACGAACGCCAGATAAACACCAGCGCCACCGCCAGGAAACCCGCCGACAGAAACCGCCCCAACACCGGCCCCTGCTGTTCCGCCAGCGACACCGCCAGTTCCACCGCCAGCAGCCCGAACAGCGTCGTGAACTTGATAATCGGATTCAGCGCCACCGACGAAGTGTCCTTGAACGGATCGCCCACCGTATCGCCCACCACCGTCGCATCGTGCAGCGGCGTTCCCTTCATCTTCAGTTCCGTCTCCACGATCTTCTTCGCGTTATCCCACGCCCCGCCGGCATTCGCCATGAAGATCGCCTGGAACAACCCGAAGAACGCAATCGATATCAGATACCCGATAAACAAAAACGGCTCCATGAACGCAAACGCCAGCGTCGCGAAGAACACCGCGAGAAAGATATTGAACATGCCCTTCTGCGCGTACTGCGTGCAGATCGCCACCACCGCCTTCGAATCCGCCACGGACGCCTTCGTCACGCCTTCCAGCTTGATGTTCTTCTTGATGAACTCCACCGCCCGATACGCCCCGGTCGTCACCGCCTGCGTGGCCGCGCCGGTGAACCAGTAGATCACCGCGCCGCCCGCCAGCATCCCCAGCAGGAACGGCGGATACAGAATCGACAGGTTCTGCAGATTCGTCGTCAGCCCCTGCGTCAGCGCCACGATGATCGAGAAGATCATCGTGGTCGCGCCCACCACCGCCGTGCCGATCAGCACCGGTTTCGCCGTCGCCTTGAACGTATTCCCCGCGCCGTCGTTCTCTTCCAGGTTTTCCTTCGCGCGCTCGAAATCCGGCGTAAACCCGAAGTTCTTCTGAATTTCCTGTTTGATCCCCGGCACATCCTCAATCAGCGATAACTCATAGACCGACTGCGCGTTGTCGGTGACCGGCCCGTAAGAGTCCACCGCGATGGTCACCGGTCCCATCCCCAGAAATCCGAATGCCACCAGACCGAACGCAAACACCGCCGGCGCCACCATCAGCCCCGCCAGCCCCTGCATGCTGATCAGATACGCCACGCCCATCAGGAAAAACATCGCCAGGCCGAGCCAGAACGCGCTGAAATTGCCGGCCACGAAGCCGGAAAGAATATTGAGCGACGCCCCGCCTTCTCTCGACGACGTCACCACCTCCCGCACATGCGTCGATTCGGTCGACGTGAACACCTTCACCAGTTCCGGAATCACCGCGCCCGCCAGCGTGCCGCACGTGATCACGCTCGATAGCTTCCACCACAGCGTTGTATCGCCGCCCAGGTCCGGAATCAAAAAGTACGAAACCACATACGTGAGCGCAATCGAAACCAGCGAAGTCAGCCAAACCAGAAACGTCAGCGGTGCTTCATAGTTGAACTTCGGCAGATTCTGATACCGGCTCTTCGCCAGTGCTTCGTTGATGAAGTACGACGCCGCCGACGAAACCACCATCATGATGCGCATCACGAAAATCCAGACCAGCAACTGCACCTGCACCAGCGGATTCGTCACCGCCAGCAGGATAAACGAGATCAGTGCCACGCCCGTGACGCCGTAAGTCTCGAATCCGTCCGCGCTCGGCCCCACCGAATCGCCCGCGTTGTCGCCCACGCAATCGGCGATCACGCCCGGATTCCGCGCGTCGTCTTCCTTGATCTTGAACGCGATCTTCATCAGATCGGAGCCGATGTCCGCGATCTTCGTGAAAATGCCGCCCGCCACGCGCAGCGCCGCCGCGCCCAGCGATTCCCCGATCGCGAACCCGATAAAACACGGCCCCGCGTAATCGCCCGGAATAAACAACAAAATACACAACATGATCAGCAGTTCGATACTGATCAGAACCATCCCGATGCTCATCCCCGCGCGCAGCGGAATCGCATAACACGGATAAGGATTCCCGCGCAGACTCGCGAACGCCGTCCGCGAATTCGCGAACGTATTCACCCGGATCCCGTACCACGCCACCGCATAGCTGCCCCCGATTCCGATCAGGCTGAACAGCAGAATCACAATCACCTTGATCGCGTCGAAATGCTCGAAATATCCGAAGTAAAACAGAATAATCGCGCCGATGAACAGTTCCAGAATCAGCAGAAACCTGCCCTGCGTGAACAGATACGTCTTGCACGTCTCCCAGATCAGTTCCGACACTTCCTTCATCGAACTGTGGACCGGCAGATCGCGCAGTTTGTTGTAAGTCACCAGTCCGAACAGCAGACCCAGCGCGCAAATCGCCAGACCGCCCATCAGCAGCGTGCGGCCGTTAACCCCCACAAAAGTACCCTGGCTTAAGTCAGGGAGAATCAGATGCGCCTCTCCACCGGATTGTGGTGGCGCGGTTTGGGCAAGAGCTAACCCGGGAATTGCCGCCAGTAATACTGCGGCAATCAGGAGGGGTAGCAGGAAGGACAGACGTTGGCGACGGGTCAAGGCGTGGAGCGCGGCGTACGAGGCGCGGATGGGCATGTAGAGCTACTCTCCTGATTTTTCAATTGTTTAGGTGGTAGTGGAATCGAAATCCATCCGCTAGCCTATACGACAAAGTTACACTCCCGCAACACAAACCAGTCCAATTCGACCCACAGGACCGTCCGGAGAGTTCGCCAGCTCACGCATGTCGTTAAAATAATTCGACTTTCGTGTTTCGATCGGGGGAGCGCGGGTGCATAATTTCAGATGAGGTACCGGGATTGCGGCTTCGCATGCGTTCACTCCACATCACGCACTCTGTCGTGCACAGGATTTTCACTCTCGCGGTTTGCGCTCTTCCGCTCTGCGGCTTCCAGCCGTCCGCCAAACCCACGTATGAAAAGGAAGCCGCCGCGCTGCTGACCGCCAAGTGCGTCCAGTGCCACAGTCCGGCCGCAAAGATGGGCGACCTGGATCTCACCAGCCGCGACGCTCTGATGAAAGGTGGCAAACACGGCCCGTCCCTCGTGCCGGGCAACGCCGCCGAAAGCCGCCTGTATCGCCATCTCACCGCGCAACTCACGCCGCAGATGCCTTTCGGCGGACGCCTCAACGAGCAGGAGATCGCCGTCTTTAAGAACTGGATCGAAGCCGGCGCCGTCTGGAACGCCTCCGCCTCCACCAGCTCCGCCGCCCCGTCGAAACCCCGCTACACCGATGCCCAGAAGCGCTACTGGGCCTTCCAGCCCGTCGCCGCTCCCAAGGGCAATTCCATCGATTCTTTCATCCTCGCGAAGCTGAAAGAGAAGAACCTCCGGCCCAACGGCCCCGCCGACAAAGTCACGCTCCTCCGCCGCGCCTCGCTCGATCTCATCGGCCTCCCTCCCACCCCCGAAGAAACCCAGGCCTTCCTGGCCGATAACTCCCCCGACGCCTTCGCGAAAGTCGTCGATCGCCTGCTCGCCTCGCCCCACTACGGTGAACGCTGGGGCCGCGAATGGCTCGACGTAGCCCGCTACGCCGACACCAACGGCTTCAAGGCCGACGAAATTCGCCCCAACATCTGGCGCTATCGCGACTATGTGATTCAGGCGTTCAACGACGACAAACCCTACGACCGCTTCATCCGCGAACAGATTGCCGGCGACGAGATCTACCCCAACAACGTCGACGCCCACATCGCGACCGGCTTCCTCCGCCACTACACCGACGAAACCAACCAGCCCAGCATGGAGAACCGCCGCGAGGAACTCCTCATGAACATCACCGACACCGTCGGTTCCGCGTTCCTGGGCATGACCTTCGGCTGCGCCAAGTGCCACGACCACAAGTTCGATCCTATCCTCCACAAGGATTACTACCGCCTCCAGGCCTTCTTCGCGAACGTCCGCGCCAAAGACGATTTCATTCCCCTCACCGGCGCCGAACTCGAAGCCGTCAACAAACAGCAGGCCGAGTGGGAAACGAAGACCAAAGACCTCCGCGCTGCCATGCACGCCCTGGTCGCGCCCATCGGCAAAGCCGACGCCGATGAGTACATGAACCGCTTCTCCGAAGGCACGCGCGAAGCCATCAATACCCCGGCCGAAAGGCGCACCTCCTACCAGGCGCTGCTCGCCTTCCAGGGCCTTCCCCAGGTCACCTATCAGGACGCCGCGCTCGCGAAGAAACTGAAGCCCGAACAGAAGAAGCAGTTCGACCTGATGGCCGCTCAGCTCAAAGAATTCGACGCACTCAAACCGCATCCCCCGCTCGCCCAGACCGTGATCGACAACAGCACCGACGCGCCGAAAACTTTCGTCCTCGCCGGTGGCTCCTGGAGCGCCCCCAAGGAAGAGGTGCAGCCCGGCTTCCTCTCCATCCTCGATCCCACAGACGCGAAGATCGTCCCGCCCGCCGGCTTCGCCAGCACCGGCCGCCGCACCGCGCTCGCCAACTGGCTGGCCGACCCGAAAAATCCCCTCACCACCCGCGTGATCGTGAACCGCATCTGGCAGGGACACTTCGGCGCCGGTCTCGTCGGCACCAGCAGCGACTTCGGCATCATGGGCGATCGCCCCACCAATCCGGAACTGCTCGACTACCTGACTTCTTCCTTCGTTCAAAACGGCTGGAGCATCAAGAAACTGCACCGCGCCATCATGCTTTCGGGCGTGTACCAGGAGTCGTCCTCCTCGCAGACCGAAGCGGCCGCCGCGGATCCCGACAACAAGCTGCTCTGGCACTACCCGCGCCACCGTGTGGAAGGCGAAGTGCTCCGCGACGCCATGCTGATGACCAGCGGACGCCTGAACCTGAAGATGGGCGGCCCCGGCGTGCATCCCGAACTCCCCGAAGGCGTGAACACCGCCGGTTACTCCGCCTGGGCCACCGAAAAGGACGAAGCGGAAGCCCGCCGCCGCAGCATCTACGTCTTCGTCAAACGCGTCATGACGTACCCCATGTTCGAAGCCTTTGACGCTCCCGGTTCCGAAGAAAGCTGCCCCCGCCGCTTCTCCACGGTGGTGCCCTCCCAGGCGCTCACCATGATGAACGACAACTACGTCCTCGACTGGTCGCGCCAGTTTGCCGGCCGCGTCCTCAACGATGGCGGCCTCTCGCCCGAACAGCAGATCGACCGCGCCTACCGCCTGGCCTACGATCGTTCGCCCCGCCCCGAAGAGCAGCAAAACGTCTCGGCCTTCCTGACCAAACAGAGCGCCGTAATAGCCGATCGCCTGGCGCGCAACGAAAAGGTGCTGCTGCCCGACCGCCTCCCCACCGGCCTCGAACCGGCCCGGGCCGCCGCCTTTGTCGATTTCTGCCACGCCCTCATGAGCTCCAACGAGTTCATGTACATCAACTGATTCGCGAGAAAGCCATGCTGAACAAGCTGAAGCATCACTGGAACGTCTCCTCCCGCCGGGAATTCTTCACCCGCGCCGGCAGCGGCCTCGCGGGCATTGCCCTCGCCAGCCTGCTCGACGAAGAGGCGAAAGCTTCCATCGATCCGCTGGCCCCGAAGACGCCGCACCACGCGCCCCTCGCCAAATCCGTCATCTTCCTTTTCATGGAAGGCGGCCCCAGCCACGTCGACCTTTTCGATTACAAACCGGTCCTGCAGAAGATGGACGGCCAGCCCATCCCCGAATCCATCGGCAAGCCGAAGATGACCGCACAGGGCAGCCAGAACAACAACCTGCGCTCCTCCCGCCGCACCTGGAAGCAGCGTGGCCAGAGTGGCATGTGGGTCTCCGACTGGTACGAAAACACCGGCGCCCATGTCGACGACATGACCATCATCCGCTCCTGCTGGGCCGATGGCATCAACCACGTCGGCTCGGTCTGCCAGATGAACACCGGTTCCATCCTCGCCGGACGCCCGTCCATGGGCGCGTGGACCACCTATGGTCTCGGCACGTCCAACAAAAACCTGCCCTCCTTCGTCGTCATGACGGACGACAAAGACCCGCTCGGCGGCGCCAACAACTGGAACTCCGGCTTCCTGCCGGCTCTCTATCAGGGGACACTCTTCCGCCGCGGCAGCACGCCGATTCTCGATCTCAAGCCCCCGGCCACCATCTCCGACGAGCAGGAGCGCAATCAGCTCGGCCTGCTCCGGTCCATCAACGAACTCTGGTCGAAGGACAAGAGCGAGGATTCCGAACTCGAAGCGCGCATCCAGTCTTATGAGATGGCTTACCAGATGCAGTCCTCGGCCAGCGAAGCCGTGGATCTGACGAAGGAAACCGAAGCCACCCGAAAAATGTACGGCATGGACGATCCCGCTACCGCCGTCTTTGGCGGCAACTGTCTGATGGCGCGCCGCCTGGTCGAGCGCGGCGTTCGCTTCGTGGAACTCTACTCCGGTTCCGGCAGCGGCTGGGACGCTCACCAGCACATTGAAGAGAACCACACCAAATGGTGCAAAGCTTCCGATAAACCCATCGCCGGTCTGCTCGCCGACCTGAAACAGCGCGGCCTTCTCAAAGACACTCTCGTCGTCTGGGGCGGGGAATTCGGCCGCACACCCTTCAACCAGCAGGGCGACGGCCGCGACCACAACCCGTGGGGCTTCACCATGTTCATGGCCGGCGGCGGCGCCAAGCCCGGTCAGTACATCGGCACCACGGACGATATCGGCATGCGGGCGGCCGAACGCCCGGTGCACGTCCACGACATCCACGCCACCATCCTCTGGATGCTCGGACTCGACCACCTGAAGACCACCTACCTCCACAACGGCCGCAACGAACGGCCCACCGTCCTGGCCGGCGAGGTCGTCAAAGAAGTGTTCAGCTAAAGAAGTCTTCAGCGAAACCGGACAAACCCGTTTTTACCCGTCGGTTATCATAGAAAGAACTTCGGGGCACTGCAGCCAAATTGATTCGTCTCTCCGCCGCGACGCGTCGCCGGAGGACTGTGGAGTCCGCTTCCCGGTCGCCGGAAGGCAAACTCACGCACTATGCTTGTGCAAGCCTCTGAATCTGTATACAATCGGACCTATTTCCCGAATTTTCCCCTGGGTTCGCAATTTTTCGCTTCGGAGAGTTTCCTCTATGACACAACGGAAGTACCGATTTACCGCGCGAGGCGTGCTGTTTGCGTCCGCTTTATGGATCCTGGCGGCGCCCGCGTGGGCGCAGACGCTGACCACCGGCGACGTCGGCGGCACGGTTTCCGATGCCACCGGTGGCGTCATCCCCAATGCCGCAGTCAGCATCACGAGCCCCGAAACCGGAGCCTCCCGAAAGGCCAATACCAACGGCTCCGGCCAGTACCGCTTTTCCCTTCTTACGCCCGGCGTCTATACTCTGACCGCTTCCTCGGCGGGCCTCAAGCCGACGGTCAATAAGGTAACCGTCCTGGTCGGCCAGAATCTCGAAGTGAACCTCACGCTCACCGTCGAAGGCACCAAAGAAGTCGTCGAAGTCAGCGCCGAAGTCGCCGCGCTGCAAACCGAGGACGCGAATCTCACCCGCGCCTTCAACACCGATCTGATTGCCGATCTCCCCATGCCCGGCGGCGACCTCACCACCCTCGCCATGACCGTGCCCGGCGTGCGCGTCAACGTCAAGGGCGGCAGCGGCAACATGAACGCCAACGGCGTCCCCGGCTCTTCCATTCAGTTCACCCTGAACGGCGCGGACATCATGGATCCTTACAACAACCTCAACAACTCCGGCGCCAGCAACAACACCCTCGGCGCGAATGAGGTCGCCGAAGTGGCCGTGATTCTGAACGCCTTCAGCGCCCAGTACGGACGCATGGCGGGCGGTCAGGAAAACATCATCGGCAAGAGCGGCACCAACGGCTTCCACGGCAACGCCAGCTACAACTACAACAGCCAGGCGTTCAACGCGCGCGATTTCTACGTCGCCCTCGCCGGCAACCCCGTTACGCGCTCGGATGCCCACCAGTACGCGGGCTCCGTCAGCGGTCCCGTGAAGAAGAACAAGCTCTACTTCCTGTTCGATACCGAAGGCCTGCGCTACGTGCTGCCGGCCACCTCCACCATCACTCTGCCTTCCACGCAGTTGCTCGACTACGCGATCGCCCATGTGCCCCAGAGCGCGCTGCCGCTCTACCAGGACGCCGCCAATCTCTACAAGAACGCTCCCGGCGTCAGCCGCGCCGTCGCGGTCACCAACGGCAACGGGCCCTATCAGGATTCCAAGAACAAGCTCGGCTGCCAGTCGAACGGCACCTTCTCCGGCACGCCGGATGGCAAGGGCGGCGTCTTCGGCGTCACCACTCCCTGCGCCCAGGTCTTCGTCTCCGGCAACAACCAGCTCAACACCGAAGCGCTCTACATCTCCCGCGCCGATTACAACATCAACGACAAACAGAAGATCAATGCCCGCTACGCCTATGACCGCGGCGTCCAGGCCACCGGCACCAGCCCCATCGCCCCGGCTTTCAACTCGGTCAGCACGCAGCCGCAGCACTCCGGCCAGCTGAACCACTCCTGGGTGATCTCGCCCACTCTGGTCAACAACTTCGTCGGCGCCGCCAGCTGGTACTCCGCCATCTTCGGCGTCGCGGACTTCTCGAAGGTCCAGGCGCTCATGCCCGAACGCTTCTCCTTCGGCGACGGCGGTTCCAACTCCGGCGGCTTCACCGGCGTCGGCAGCGGCGGCGGTCAGGGCACCGCGGGCTTCCCCAACGGCCGCAACGTCGGCCAATTGCAGCTCGTTGACGATCTCTCCTGGACCCTTGGCCGTCACAGCCTGAAATTCGGCATGAACTACCGCTTCAACAAGGTCACCGCGACCAACCTGTCGAGCGGCGCGTTCGCCGGCACCTACACCTTTAACGACCTCACCGACTTCGCCAACGGCAAGATCAACACCACCGGCAAGGGCAGCTCCTTCAGCCAGAGCTTCCCGGTGCTGGGCGCCGCCCACATCCGCGCCTACTCCCTGAACTTCTATGCGCAGGACGAATGGGCCGTGAAGCCGAACCTCAAAATCATCTACGGCGTCCGCTTCGAGCGCGACGGCAACCCGGCCTGCCTCGATAACTGCTTCGCCCGCATGAACGAACAGTTCGGCACCGCCGCCTACCAGGGCGGAGCCAACATCCCTTATAACCAGACCATCACCACCGGACTGCACAACGCCTACAAGGGCCTCGAAGCCGTCATCACCGAGCCGCGCTTCAGCGTCGCCTGGTCGCCCTTCGGTTCGGGCAAGACGGTGGTGCGTGGCGGTGTCGGCCTCTTCGCGAATCTTTTCGCGGTCAGCGTCGCC
Source organism: uncultured Acidobacteriia bacterium (assembly GCA_903851195.1). Classification (GTDB taxonomy): domain Bacteria; phylum Acidobacteriota; class Terriglobia; order Bryobacterales; family Bryobacteraceae; genus BOG-234. The sequence continues at coordinate 761,486 of CAINNJ010000004.1, read as the reverse complement.
AACTCCATCGATACCAACGCTCCCTCCGTCTTCACGCCGAGCGTGACCACGGCGGGCGCTACCGTGGCACAGATCAACGACCCCAACAGCGCACTGTCGTACGCCTATCAGTCCGCCGCCGCGTTCCAGTCCGGTTTCGCGAAGGGCTACACGCTCGCTCAGTTGCAGGCCGCGCTTCCCGCCGGCACCACGTTCGCCAAGCCTGGCTACTACTCGCCGCCCCAGAACTTCGTCGCCCCGAAGATTCTGCAGTGGAACTTCGAAATCGAACAGCCTATCTCCGGTAAGGACGTCCTTTCGCTCACCTACACCGGCAATCACGGCAAAGACGAAGCGCTCAGCAATCTGAATGCGAACGCCTTCATCGCGCCCACCAGCCGCTATGCGGCCACGGGCTTCTCCGGCCTTCCTCTCGCCGCCCCGGACCCGCGCTTCCTCACGGTCACCCAGGTGGTCACTTCCGGCCGTTCCAACTACGACGCCCTCATCGTGGCGTTTCGCCACCCGCTCGGTCTCGGCTTCCAGGGCCAGCTCGGCTACACCTGGAGCCACGCGCTCGGCAACGTCGCCATCTATGACGGCGCCAACGTCGGCATGGGCTATGGACCGCTCAGCTTCGACACCCGCCACATGGTGACGGGCGATCTGGTCTGGAATTCGCCGCGCTTCAAAAACCGGATGGCCGGCTGGATCGGCAGCAACTGGACCGTTGCCGGCAAGATCTACGCCTACTCCGGTTCGCCCTTCTCGGTCACCAACAGCGCTCTCGCCGCCCAGATCAATTCCGCCGGCGGCATCGGGAACTCGTTCCTCTCGGACCTGCTCGATAACAGCCTGCTCGGCGTAAACTGTGCCAAGACCATTACCGGTTCCACGCCCTGCTTCACCGCCTCGCAGTTCGCCAGCACCACCGCCCAGTCGAACTTCGGCAACACCGCGCCCAACATGTTCCGCGGCGCCGGCTACACCGATCTCGACGCCAACGTGACCAGGAACATCCAGATCACCGAACGCGTCCGGTTCGGTCTGGGAGCGCAGTTCTACAACCTGTTCAACCACCCGAACTTCGCCAACCCGAGCGGCAGCGTCACCTCGAGCGCGCTCGGTTTCATCAGCGCCACCGTCGTCCCGCCCACCAGCATCTACGGCTCTTTCCAGAGCGGTACGGTGTCGGGACGAGTCATCGTCATGTCCGGCAAATTCTCGTTCTAAGCCGGACGGCCACTGCTCTACTGCGCGCCGGGACCTTGCGGTCCCGGCGCTTTCAGTTCATAGCCCTTCGGCGGTTCCGCGCCCAGCAGATACCGCACGAAGTAATCCCACCGCCGCCTCACCATATAAGGCTCATTCCCAAACCCGTGCCCGCGGTTCGGCAGCATCAGTAAGTCGAAATCCTTATTCGCCTTGATCAGTTCGTTCACCACCAGCAGCGTGTTGTAAGGCGGCACGTTGTTATCCATGGTTCCGTGCGCCAGCAGCAGGTGGCCTTTCAGGTTCTTCGCCAGGCTCTCGTTGGCCTGATCGTCGTAGTTCGTCGTTCCGTCCGCATTCCGCTTCAGCAAGCCCTGATAGCGCTCGCCCCAGTCGTCCTCATAGTTCCGGTTGTCGTGGTTGCCGGCTTCCGAGATGCCGACTTTGAAGAAGTCGGGGAACCGGAACATCGCATCCGCCGTGGCGAACCCGCCGCCCGAATGCCCGTAAATGCCCGCCCGGTCGAGATCCACAAACGGATACCGCGCCGCGATCTGCTTCATCGCCGTGATCTGATCCGGCAGCGTGTTGTCGCCCATATTCGCGTAATAGAAATCGTGGAACTTCTTCGAGCGCGTCGGATTCCCCATCCCGTCCACCTCGATCACCACGAAGCCCAGTTCCGCCAGCGCCTGCGTATCCCCGCGCGACGCCACAAAGCTGCGCGACCCCACGCTGCCGCCCTGGGGACCCGGATAGATATGGTTGACGATCGGATACTTCTTCTTCGGATCCACATTGGTCGGGACGAACAGCAGCCCGTAGAGGTCCGTCACGCCGTCCCGCGCTTTCACGGATATCGGCACCGGAGGCTTCCAGCCCGCCGCCTTCAGCTTCGTGATATCCGCGGTCTCCAGCGTCGAGATCAGTTTCCCGTTCAGGTCGCGCACCACCGCCACCGGCGGCACATCCGGCTTCGAGTAACTGTCGACGAAATACTGCCCCGAAGGCGAGAACGTGATGTCGTGATTCGCGTCTTCCGGAGTCAGCAGCGCCAGACCCGTGCCGTCGAAATTGATCCGGTACAGATGCGTGAAATACGGGTCGCCCTTCTCGCGCCCCGCGCCGAGGAAATAGATCACCCGGGCCTTTTCGTCCACCCGCGCCGTCTGCCGCACCAGCCAGTCACCGCGCGTGATCGCGCCTTTGATCTTCCCGGTCTTCCAGTCGCCCAGATACAGGTGTCCATAGCCGCTCTTCTCCGAGTACCAGAGAAACTCGTCGGTCCCGTACAGCACCTGCCAGTTCGACTTCCCGTCGCCCGATTCATACTGCGTATCCACGGCTTCTTCAGTTACCTCACGGACCACGCCCGTCGCCGCGTTCGCCTCCCGCAACCGCGCCTGCTTGTGATCGCGCGACGTCGAGACGAACGCGACCTTCTGCCCGTCCGGACTCCACTGCACGTCGGTCCACTCCGAACCGCGACACGTAATGTCGTCGCAGAGCGTGGAACGGTGCTGGTCGGGCGCGATATTCATCGCGACGGTCTTATTGGTTTCCACGTCGATGATCACCCGCCGGATGGTCGTCACCACGTCGTCGCCGGGCAGCGGATACTTCCACGACTCCAGCTTCGGATGGCCCACCGAGGTGTTGACCAGATACATCTCGCCCGTGCCGCGCTGATCCTGCTGGAACGTCGCGATCTTCTTCGAATCGGGCGACCACAGCAGGATCGCGCGATCGCTCTTCGTCCAGCCCGCGTTGTCGGTCGCGTAGCCGTTATCCTTCACGCCGTCCGTGGTGAGTTGCGTCTCTTTGCCCGTGGCGATATCGCGCACCCACAGGTTGTAGTCGCGGAGGAAGGCCGTCTTCTTCTTATCCGGCGAAGGCGAGTCGTTCGACCGGGCAAAGCCGCCGCGCCCGCCACCCCGTCCGCCCCGCGCGGCGCCCGCTCCCGGCGTGTTGTCCACCGTGCACTTGTAGGAGTCGAGCGCGCATTGATAGCGTTTGCCCGCCGCGCTCACCAGTAAAGTCTTCGCGTCGTCGGAGAAGTCGATCGTCTGGAACGGCAGGCTTCCAGCCTGATAGCTCCCATTGGCCGCACCCGAAAGGGACGTCGCCAGCCGCGCGTGGTCGAAGGCGGGCGCCTTCGTGCCCTTCGCCGGATCGACCAGCATGAACTCGGCGCCGCTCTCGCGCGTCACGCGATACCAGAACCGGCCGTCTTTCAGGAAGGTCGGCCGAACGCCGGCGCCGTAGACCAGCGGCGCGGTGTTGTAGGTCATGAACTTCTCGGCACGGGCGTAGTCGGCTGCGGTCAGGACTGCCGGACCCGGCTGGGCTACCGCGGGAATTGCGGAAAGTACGAAAACCACGGGAAGAAGCGAGCGCATAGGTGTAGAGTAATCCATCCGGTTCCGCCGGACGGCCACTCACAGCGGGAACTGATACCCTTCCTTGAGTTCGCACCGGTACGTGTGGTTCTGTCCCGAGGCCACTTCCACGCTGCAACTGGCCCACGACAGGATCAGCTTCGGGCCCAGCGGAAAGACGATCTCTTCGCCGTTCAGATTCGCCTCCACGGTCGGCCCTTCCGCCGCGGCCGGGAGCGCGAAGGTCATCGTCTGCCCGATGATGGTCGGGAAGGATCGGCGGATCGTGTCCGTTACGGCCGTGCGGGTCACTTCCGCTTCCACCAGAAACGTGGTGGAGTCCGACCAGTTCAGCACCGAGACGTTGATCATCCGCATGGGACGCGTCAGGTCGCCCGAGTAGATTCGCGTAAACGGACACGGCCCCGCGATACACGTCACCCGGACGTTCCGGAACAGATCGTCCTGACCGGCATCCAGCGAGAGCAGGCGGGTGGTCGCTTTCCACTTGCCGTCCGGCGAGCAGGGACGGTGGTTGGCGCAGGGAACGTTCCCCGTGTTCTCCACCTCGAACTGCTTCGCCACGCTGCCGACCGTGAGAGTTGTCTGGTTCTTCACGGTATAGCGAACGCGGACATCGCGGATCGGCAGCGCCTTCGCTTCGGCGCCCGCCGCGCTGGCCGGTTCCGGCGCCACCGGTTCCATCCTCACGACATAGAGCCTGTCGTCGCGGGTGCCGGTCACTTCGAGCGGCTTGTACTCGCTGTGTTCGAACTGCAGCGTGATCGGCTCGCCGGAACGCAGACTCGGCCGGAGGGAGAGCTCGAACAGGCCGGAAGCGTCCGATTTTGCATGGGCTTCAAAGAGCCCGCCCGTGGCCGTGACCTCCGCGTTCGCAATCGGGGACTGCTTCCGCGGATCCGCATTCTGCCGCAACACCGCGCCGGTGATGGACAGCGTCTCGATCGGATTCCGGCGCGGCCACTTCGCATCCCGGAAGACGAGAACCGCAATCGAGCCGAGGGATGCGACGGCGATCACAATCTGGAGCGTCACCTGCTTTACGCGCGAGCGGCTAACTTCCACAATCAATAATTATGAGGCTTGTGCCGCGCGTGGTTCTACTCGTCCCGTGACCGCAAAGGATCGTTTACTCACCGGCAGCTCTCGCCGCGGATTCCTGCTGGGCGCCGCCGTGAGCGCCGCGGGTCTGCGGGGCGCCGCGCCGCCGCAGCTCTCATTGCCTCAGCTCTCGCCTGAGGACGACGCGTTCCTTGAGGATCTCGAACGGGCCGACTGTCAGTTCTTCCTCGATCAGGCCGATCCCGACACCGGGCTCGTGAAGGACCGCTGCCACGTGCGCCAGCCGGATACCGGCATCGTGGCCAGTATTGCCGCAACGGGGTTCGGCCTGACCGCGCTCTGCATCGGCCAGAAGCGCGGGTATGTATCTTACCCGGACGCGCGCAACCGCGTGATCGCCACCCTGCGCTTTCTCTGGAAGTCGATGCCCAATCACCGCGGCTTCTACTTCCACTTCGCCCACCAAAAGACGGGCGAACGGATCTGGGATTCGGAGATCTCTTCCATCGATACCTCGATCCTGCTCTGCGGCGTGCTGACCTGCAGCCAGCACTTTCGCCATACCGAGATCAGCCGGCTGGCGGCCGACATCTTCAACCGCGTGGAGTGGACCTGGCTGTCGGAAGACACGACGCTGCTGCCACACGGCTGGGCGCCGGAGACCGGGTTCCTGCCCTATCGCTGGGATTACTACAGCGAGCTCATGATGATGTATCTGCTGGGCCTGGGATCTTCGTCTTTCCCGCTGCCCGTGGAAGCGTGGAACGCCTGGAAACGGACCACCTTCGAGTACGACGGTCTGCGCTATATCGGGGCACAGGCGCCGCTGTTCGTGCACCAATACTCCCAAGCGTGGTTCGATCTGCGGGGCAAGCGCGATAAGTACGCCGATTACTTCCGGAACTCGGCCATCGCGACCGATGTCCACAGGCGCTTCTGTCTCGAACTGGCCGGTCAGTTCCCGGATTACAGCGACGATCTCTGGGGAATCTCCGCTTCGGACTCGGACAAAGGCTATGTGGTCTGGGGCGGCCCTCCGCAGATGGGGCCGATCGACGGCACGGTGGTGCCCAGCGCGCCGGCCGGATCGCTGCCCTTCCTGCCACTGGCCACCCTGCGCGTCCTAAAAAATATGAAGAGCCGCTACGGCAGCTCCTGGAGCCGGTACGGTTTCGTCAACGCCTTCAACCCGCTGAAGAACTGGTACGACCCGGATGTCGTCGCCATCGACACCGGCATTACGATGCTGATGGCCGAGAATCTGCGCACCGGCTTCGTCTGGAACACCTTCATGCGCAGCCGGGAAGCGCAGCGCGGACTCGAGCGCGCCGGCTTCCACGCCGCCTGACTGGTCAGAAACTCAGCCGCGCCTGAAACTCCACGACGCGACCGGCCAGGGCATTCTCGGCGCGGCCGAAAAGCGAGTTATCGATATGCGCGGAGTTACTCGCGAACTGGAACGGCGCGAGGTTCAGATTATTGAACACGTTATAGAGGTTCGCGCGCAGGTCGAGCCGTGTGGCCTCGCCCAGATAGCGGTTCTGCAGCCGGATCGACCTCGCGACACTCAGGTCCGTAGCGAAATAGCGCGGGCCGCGGAAAGAATTGCGGCTGATTCCGGGGAAGCCGGATTTCGTGATGTCGAAATAGGCGGGGCCGCCCAGGGGGAAGTTGGTGCCCTGGAGGAATGCGTTGTTGCTGTAGTCATGGCCCGCGCCGCCCAGATAGGCGACCGGGCGGGTGGGGGCGAGCGTCGGTCCGCCGGGTGTCTGCACCGACGTGCCGGAGACCGGTGTCCAGGGGAAGCCGGTGTGGGCCTGCACAATCCCGTTTAATTGAAAGCCACCGAAGATGTGTCCCAGTAAGCCGGTCTGCTTCTTATAGAACGGCAGGTCATAGAGTCCGGAAAGGGAGAAGTTCTGCGTTACGTCGAAGTCCGAAGGGCCGCGTTCGCTGCGAAGATTTTGCGGGTACGTCTGATTGGTCGCCGAGCCCGGACCGCCGAAGGAAGACTCATCGAGACTCTTGGCCCACCGGTAATTCGCGCTGAACTGGAAGCCGTTCGCGAACTGGCGGTTCAGGCCGAGCAGCAGGGCGTTGTAGTTGGAATTCACGTCCGGCGTCGCGAAGTAGACCGCCGTGAAGGCCGGGTTGTTCGGGTATAAGAAGTTCTCGTTGACCAGGCGGATGAGTTTGTGGTCCGTGCTGCCCTGATATCCCGCGACGGCGACCAGTCTCGCCGGTAACTGGTACTGGAGATCGAACGAGTAAATATAGGCGTAGCCTGCCGGAAAGTTCTGCGGCGCCCCGTAGATTTCGATGCTTTGGTTGAGCACGCCGCCGGTTACCGGATCGACGCCGGTGGCGAGTTGAGGATTGGCCGGATAACTGAGCGGGGAACCGGAACTCCCGAGACTATAGAGGATCTTGCCGCCATCGAAAGGGGTGCTCGCCGTGCCGCAGCAGATGCCGTAGCGGGCGAAGTCCGGACCGTTCGCGCGGGAGTTAGCCAGCAGATTGTCATAGACCCGGCTGTAGTACATGCCGAAGCCGCCGCGCACCACGACGCTCTTATCGCCGAAGACCTTCGGGTTCCACGCAAAGCCGAAGCGGGGCGCGAAGTTATTCCGGTCCGGGCGGGTCAGCTGATTGAGGTGGACCAGTTTTGCGTCCTGTAACTGGTTCGGGCCGAGCACCAGGTTGGTGATCCGATCGTATTTTTCGCGCAGAGGCGTAAAGTATTCCCACCGGAGTCCGATATTGAGAGTAAAGTTCGGGCGTATTTTCCAGTCATCCTGCGCGAAGCCGTAATAAGTCTCGGTGCGGAAGTAGCGCTGCGCGTCGGCGGGCGCTCCGGTAAGCGGACTGGCGTTGATCTGTTCGAAGATCGGCGTGTCGTTGGCGAAATTGAAGAGGCCCGAAAAGACATAGAGAGGGCGGGCGCCGCCGAGGAGATTATCGTTATCCTGCTCGAAGCGCGCGCCGCCTCCGAACTTCAGCGCATGGGCGCCGCGGATCCAGCTGAGGTTGTCGCGCACTTCGTAGGTGTTCTGGGTAAATACCGCCGGTGTCGATTCGCCCTGCGGCGCGCCGAAGCGGATCCGGTCCGGAATGGCGTAGTCCTGAATCTCGATGCGCGGCACGCCGAAGTTGGCGTTCTTCGCGGCCTGGAGCTGATTGGAGGCGAAGCGGGTCAGGTTCGCCCGGGCCTCATTCAGCAGACTCGGCGTGATGACCCGTGTGTAAGTCAGAGTTACGGCGGTATTGAGTGGCGAGAAGGGAAGATCACCGATGGGACGGTTGCCACCCGGAGTGTCCGAGGCTACGGTGTCGAGCTTCGTGAAGAACATGCTGAGGGCGACGGAGTCGCTGCCGTGCGTGTAGTCGAGCCGCCCGTTGTACTGGTTTCCGGCGACGCTGCTGGGCGAGGCCAGTTGGGCGTATTGGATATCCGGAATGCCGTCGAGGCCGCCGCCGGTAAGAGGTGTGTAGAGTCCCTTCGAACCGCCGAAGGAGCCGACGTCCAGGCCGCCGGTGACCTGCGCGCAGGTGCCTGGCGCGAAGCCGGACGGACAGGGGGGAGAACTGACCGCGACGACGCGCGGGGTCTCGGCGGCCGAGCCGAGGATCTGCGCGGCGAGCGTGCCGGGGCGCGCACTCAGCAAAGACTGCCGGTACTGCGGCGTTTCCACCCAGCTGTTCGTGAAGGAATTACTGTTGTTGCGCAGTCCTTCATAAGAGAAGAAGCCGAAGAGCCGGTCTTTGAGGAGCCGTCCGCCCACGCTGGCCGCGAACTGCCGGTAGCGCTGATCGACGCGGACGGGCGGCAGGCCGATACCGCCGAATTTGTTGTAGGCGTTGAACGCCGGATCGTTCAGTTTGAAGACGCCGCTGCCGTGCAGCTGGTTAGTGCCGTTTTGCGAGACCACATTGATCTGGCCGCCGGCGTTGCGTCCGGCCTCCGCAGTGTAGGTGTTGGCGGCGACATGGACTTCCTTCACGGCCTCCGCATTGGGCGTCACCACGGCCGCGCCGCCCCAGCCGAGGCTGTTCACGCTGACGCCATCGATCTCAAAGTTGTTTTCCGAGACGCGCTGGCCGTTGGCCGTGATCGGAACCTGGCTCTCGGTCTGGAAGATGGAGTTGTTGGAGCCGCCCGGCCCGGTGGTATTCGGCAGGCTGATGGAGCCGCCGCCAGCGCCGCGCGAGGCATCGCCAAAGATGCCGGGTGTGAGACGCAGCAGCTCATAGGGATTGCGGCCGAGTTGCGGCAGGCGGCGGACTTCCTCGGTGGTGATGGAGCGGCTGACCTCGGCGGTTTCGGTCTGGAGCGAGGAAGCCGCATCGTCCGTGACGGTCACGGTTTGGGCCACGTCTCCCGGCGTGAGGGTCAGGTCGTGTCCCTGCGTTTCTTCAGCACTGATGCGGATGTTCTGCACGGAGACGTGTTGAAAGCCGGTCTTGTCTCCGGAGAGGGTGTAAAGCCCCGGCGCGAGTCCGGCGAACCGGTAGAAGCCCTCGCCGCCCGATTGTTGTTTCTGCGCTCGCTGTGTCTCGGTGTTGAGCAGCGTGACGGTGGCATCGGGAACGACGGCTCCGGATGTATCTTTGACGACGCCTTCCAGATTGGCGCGGAACTGGGCAACGGCGGAAGCGGTAAGTAAAAGTAAAAGGACGAGAGTTCTCACGGGGCACCCCTCGGGCACGGCTGCATTTTCCGGACCTAAGATGTCCGGATTACAATGCCGTGTTACTCTGTCCAGAACTATGAAGCTGGTATCGCTTGCGTTCCTGGTCAGTGTTGCGGCCCTGGCACAGCCGCCTCGCGTCGATTTCGAAAAACAGAAGGCCGAGATTCTGGATCGTTATCGCACGCTGATCCGGCTCGACACGAGCAGCCCTCCCGGCAACGAGACCATCGCGGTGGAGTATCTGAAGAAGGTGCTGGAAGCGGAAGGGATTCCGACCGAGACATTCGCGCAGGATCCGAAGCGGGCCAATCTGGTGGCGCGGCTGAAGGGCAACGGGACGAAGAAGCCGCTGCTGATTCTGGCGCATACGGATGTGGTGCCGGTGCAGCGGGAGAAGTGGCCGGTGGATCCGTTCGCGGCGGTGATGAAGGACGGGTATGTGTGGGGGCGCGGGTCCCAGGACGACAAGCCGCATTTGACGGCCACGCTGATGACGATGCTGCTGCTGAAGCGGAGCGGCGCGGTGCTGGATCGCGATGTGATTTTCCTTGCGGAATCCGGCGAGGAGGCCGATCCGACCGGGGTGGGAATCAACTTCATGGTGGCGCAGCATTTTCCGAAGATCGAGGCGGAGTTCGCGATTACGGAAGGCGGCGGGGCGACGCTGGACGGCGGCAGGCTGATCGCGCTGAATATCGGGACGGCGGAGAAGGTGCCGGCGCGGGTGCGGCTGGTTTCGAACGGGACATCCGGGCACGGGTCCGTGCCGCGGCAGGACAATGCGCTGACTCATCTGGCCGGGGCGGTGCAGAAGGTGGGCACGTGGCAGACGCCGATGCGGCTGAACGAGACCACGCGGACGTATTTCGAAAAACTGGCCACGATGAGCACACCGGAGAAGGCGGCGGTCTATAACGGATTGCTGAATCCGGCGACGGCGGAGGCGAGCCAGCGGTATCTGATGGAGAACGAGCCGAGCCGGTATTCGATGCTGCGGACTTCGGTGGTGCCGACGATGCTGAAGGCGGGCGTGGGTCCGAACGTGATTCCTTCGGAGGCGGAGGCGACGCTCGACATCCGGGCGCTTCCGGACGAAAATATCCCGGCCTTTTATGAAGAAATGAAGCGGATTATCGGGGATCCGGCGGTGAAGATCGTGCCGATGGTGATGACGAGGCCGTTTTCGCCCGCGTCGCCGCTGGGGAGCGAGGCTTACCGGACGCTGGAACGGGTGGCGAAACGGATGTATCCGGGGGCGACGATTCTGCCGAGTATGTCGACAGGCGCGAGCGACATGGCGCAGTTACGGGCGAAGGGGATTCCGAGTTACGGGATCGGGCCGGCTTCGACGGAATCCGACCGGATTAATTACGGCGCGCACAGCGATGTGGAGAGATTGCTGGAATCGTCGCTTTATCAATTCGTGGAATTTACGTGGAATGCGGTGACGGAGCTGAGCGTTCACCGGTAGGGGTCTAACGATTTCGTGGTATGCCGGCAGATTTCCCGATACGCCGGCACGGCAGGTTTGCCGTAGAGATCGAGTTGGCGCTCTCTGCGGTGGTGCGCCCAGCTCTTTTCGAGGGCGTGGGCTTCCGGGGCGGGCGCGATTCCGAAACGGGCGAAGGAGAGGATCAGGGAGCGGACGCTGACGTGGGGCGGTTCGCCTTCGCCGACGTGGCCGCAACGTTCACATTGTTCGAGAGGGGAGCGCAGGCCGGCTTCGCCGCGGATTCGCTGCAGGGTGGCGTCGAGTTCGTCGCGGAGGGCGATCAGAGTTTCGAACGGCAGAGCCGGCCGCCAGCGCGCGCGCAGGGTTTCGACCATCTCGGGGTGCCAGATTCGTTGCGCGGCTTCGTTTTGTTTGGCGGCTTCGTTTTGTTTCGCGGCTGGCATGGGATTTCATTGTAATGGTTGGGTTTGTGAGTTAGTTCGCGGGCGGCTCCGTCCAGTAGCCCGCCATCAACTGGCCGGCCCACCCGGGCTGGCGGACTTCGCCGCGCGCTTCGAACTCGCGCATGTGCGGTTTGATGTCGAGCACCGGGGTGCCGTCGATGGCGTCGAGGCCTTCCACCTGGAGGGAGAGGCCGTTCACGGACAGCAAGCGGCAGATGGTGACGCCGATGCGGTTGGGCCGGTTTTTGCCGCGCTGGGCGAAGATGCCGACTTTGGGCCAGTCGGCGCGGTTGCGGGGGTGGCGGGCGCCGGTTTCGATGCGGTTTTCCGGGACGCGGTGGAAGAGGAAGACGAACTCGACGTGGGAGAAGTCGCCGAGGCCGAGCAGGGCGTCGGGGGTGTAGCGCGCGGGGTCGAGTTCGATGTGGCTGAGGACGCCGCCCCAGTTATCGTCGACGGGGTCGGTGATGTGGCTGCGCACGGTGCCGACGGGGGTGGGGTGAAAGGAACTCTCCATTTCTACCATGGTAGGCGGGGCCGCGATTTCGGGACCTGGCGCCCCGGATCCGGTGGCTGATATTCGGTTGAAAAAGAGCGGTGGGCCGGCGTCCTTTTCAGGTACGGTCCTGGAATTACGGCGGAATTGTTATGCCGCGGCCGCGGCGCGGTGGAGAGGTTCGCTTTCGACCGGGGGCGGCTGGGTTGGTTTTGTTTCGGGCGCGGCTTGGGCTGGCGGGTCGTAGCGTTTCATGAGTTTTTCGATATTGATCGGGGGAAAAGTAGCCAGGGCGGCGGCGTGGATGGCGTTCTCGTGTTTGATTTGTTCGATTTTCGCGAGGTCGAGTTGGGCGTTCACGGCGGCGGTGATGCCTTTGGTCACTTGCTTGGTGTCGGAGATGCCGAGGTACGTGGGTTCGAATTGTTCGGGGAGAGTTTCGACGCGGACGCGGCGCTCGGTCTGGAGGCGGCGGAGTTCGGCGGTGGCGCGGTTGAGGATGCCGAGGGCCTGGGTGCGGGCGCGGTCGACGGAGGCCTGGATTTCGTTGAGGCTGGCGTAGAGCGTGGCGTCGGCAGGGTCTTCCTGTCTTTTTTCGGAGATGGTGAAGGCTTTTTCGACCAGGTCGGCTTCGACGTTGGCGCAGCGGCGGAGACGCCAGGTGGCGCGGAGGATTTCGATGGCGTAGGCGCCTTCGAGAGCGTCCTGGGGATTGAGGCGATCCCAGAGAGCGGTGGTGAGTTCGCTGTATTCGGCTTCGTCCTGCGGGAGGACGAAGTTGCGGGTGGAGAAGAGGTGGAGGTTGCAGGCGGCTTTTCCGGCCTGGGGCTCGGTTTGTTGTGCGGTGGACATGGGGATCTCCTGGCGTGAGGATGGCTCAGGGGGTGGCGGGTTTGGGTGGGGAGGGTTTGTAAGTTGTTGAGCGGGTTCGGAAGAAAGGTGAAAAAAGGGCGGGAGCGTAGTAAGATGCGGGTGCATGGGCCTCGGCGATTACAAGGTAGTGCTGTTCCGCAATGAGCCAGACGGGTGGGTGGCCGAGATTCCCGCGATTGAGGGCTGCTACGCGCTTATGCCCACGAGGGAAAAGGCTCTGGCGGAGTTGGGCGGAGTCTTTGAGATGATCGCGGCGGAGTATGGCGAAAGAGGCATTTTCCTGCCGGTGGAATAACACCGAAATCGGCGGCGCGGAAAGTCAGTCCATGCCCACAAACTTCCCCCATGCCGTTCCGGAGATTCCGGTAACAGACGTTGAAAAAGCCGCCGCATACTACGTGGAGACGCTCGGGTTCCGGTTCGATTGGGGCGATGACGCGGGCGGGATCGGGGGGATTTCGCGGGGGCAGTGCCGGATGTTCCTGACGAATGCTTCGTTGCGCGAGCCACATGGCAACAGCGGGCCTGTGGTCATCTGGCTGAATCTGAACAGCAAGGGCGAGGTGGACGAGTTGCATCAGCGCTGGCAGGCAGCCGGGGCAAGGATTCTTTCGGCGCCGGAAGATAAGCCGTGGAACCTGCGCGAATTCACGGCGGCCGATCCGGACGGCAATCAATTGCGGGTGTTTTATGACTTTACCTGGGAATTGCGGGAAGCGGCGCAGAAAGGCGAATCGATTCTTTAACGGTTTGGCGGTCGAGATACGTTGCATTCACGTCCAGACGACCGCTCGCGGGCACTTCGATGGAAGTTGCCAGATTTTTGAGGAAATCAGCCGAGTGCGGGGCGAGGGCCGCAACGTCCCGCTGAAACTGCGCATCGACGATCAGGATCCGGTACTTGCCGGGCGGAACGTTTCGAAACGTGGTTTCGGGGCCGCTCACGTTGTTCAGGTAGCAGGATTCGCGCAGGGTCAGGTGATTGTCGGCGGGCGCCACCAAGGCAACGATTTCGGCGTGGTCGGCCGGAAGATTTTGTATGGTGACGGACACCTCGGCCGTTTTCATGGCGATGACGAGCAGGAGAGGACCGGTTTCGCCGGAAGTCAATTCGAATCCGTCCGGAGCGAGTTCGGTCGATCCGATGGAGAAGGAGTCGATGTGACCGGGCATGGGAAACGTTAATGAGTAGCGTCCCGGGGGGACTTTGCGGAGAGTGAAGCGTCCCTCGCGATCCGGTTGAGCATCGATTTCCGTTCCGCGTTTTCCAAGCGGATGGAGGTGAAAGGTGAGGTATTCAACGGTAGTCGCGTTTGGCGGCTGATCGACGAGTTTCAGAAGTCCCGGGAGGGTCAGGCCGGGGTCGGTCTGCGCGCTGAGCAGGGAGCAGCCTACTAATAATGCCGCTACGAGCAAGTTATTCAATGGCATGCGACTCTTACCGCTATTGTCGCGCGCGCACCTCGTAACAGCTCCCGGATTTTCGGTATCGTGAAATCAGGAAAGAGGCGTTACGGTTATGGCGGCAGATGCTCTGGATTGGTCTCCATGCCCCGAGGCGGAAAATATTCCGGGCCGGGTGAGTGGCGCGCGGGCTCTGCATTTTGCCGCGAAGGGCGCCGCAGCGGCACCGTCCGCCTGACTCCCCTCCGGGTTTTCTGCCATGGCGATTCCTTTCATGAAGAGCGCTCGCCGGGTCGGTATGGCGGCTGGTTTTGGGAGCGGTCTGCTGTCTGCCGTGTATGCGGTCACTCTGACGGCGGGTTTGCTGTCGCTCAAGTCGCGGGAGGAGCCGATCGGCGAGCCATATTTTTCGATTCTCGAGATGCTGATTCTACTGCTCATGCCCCTGCTCGTCGGGCTCATGGTGGCGGTTCATGCGTGCGCGCCGGAGGGGGTGAAGGTGTTCAGTCTGCTGTCACTCGTTTTCATGGCCGTGACCGCCGGGCTGACCTGCAGCGTGCACTTCCTGCTGCTCACGGTGGGCCGCCGGGCCGAATTTGCGGGCGTGGCCGGGATGCCGCTGATCCTGTCGTTCCGGTGGCCTTCGGTTGCTTATGCGCTCGACATTCTCGCGTGGGATGGATTCTTTCCGTTGGCGGTGCTTTGCGCGGCGCCAGTGTTCAGCGGGAGCCGGCTTGCTTTGTCGATCCGCGGGCTTCTCATCGCGAGTGGGGTGCTGGCTTTGGCCGGACTGAGCGGGGTAATTGCCGGTGACATGCGGCTGCGCAATATCGGGATTGGCGGCTATCTCGGCGTGTTTCCGGTGGCGGCGGTGCTGATGGCGGTCTTCTTCAAACGGCAGTTACCGGCGGCCGTTCTTCGCACGCGGATAAACGCCTAACTTTTCCGGCGGCGGCGCGCCTGAGTTTCCCCGCGTATTCCGGTAATCGATCCAGCTTTCGAGCGCATCGAACTGCGCGCCGAGTAGCCGGTCGTATTCGGCCCCGCCATGGCCCATCCCCGGAATGTAATAGACGGCGAGCAACTCCGCCGCTTTTTTCTCGCCCAGACGCTTTGCGACCAGCGCCGCGTAGCCTTCGCTCTCTCCCGGTGAAACGATGATGTCGGCCGCGCCGTGTATGACGATGACGGGCTTTTTCAGGTTGCCGGTGAGGTCGAGCTTCCGCAGTTCCTTCATCACGTAGCCGGGACTCTTCGCGGTGTCCCAGTGCTTCAGGTCGTCATCGGTGAGGGCACCGGGGTGCGGATGCCAGGAGGGGTCGAAACGCGGCATGGAGTCGCGCAGGTAACCGAGGAGCGAATTGTACTGGCTCTTCAGGTTCGCCTCCGAGCCCGGCCAGCGGCCCACATCGAAGAGAAAGCCGCTCCGCAGGGAGGCGGGGATGTTGTAGATGTTGCGCAGAGCGGTAAGTTGTTCCGGCGTCAGCGGGGGCGAGAGGGGAGTGGTGAACGGGTTCCACTGCGCGTTTTCCAGACGCTTCCGGACGATGTCGTCGATGCGCGGGGCGATCACATCGTAGTTGCGCAGCACCACGGGGATGGAGCCCCACTGGCTGACCTGCGAGTTGAAACCGTAGCCGGCGAGACCGCCGTCGTAGAGGTCCGGATAACTTTCGATCATCCATTTGGTGTGGTGGCCGCCGTTGGAGCCGCCGGTCATCAGGGTGCGCGAGGCGGGTTTGCCGTACTGCTTCAGCACCACCTGTTTGGCGTAGCGGGTGAGTTCGAGGATGCGGCGGCGGGATTCGAAATAAGTGTCCCGCGGGCGGCTGGCGATTGTGACACGGTTCCAGCCCTCATCGCTGGCGGCGAACGCGTAACCTTTTTCGAGCGCCGTGGTTTTGAAGGCTCCGGTGCTGAGTTCGGTGCCGGAGAAGCCGCGGGAGAAGATGACCAGCTTCCCGTTCCAGTGGTCGGGCAGGGCGAGCTGGAACTTCGCATCGTCGGGGATGACGCCGTGGAGATAGCGATGGGGGACCGGAGTGGTGAGGTGTTCGTCCGTGTCGGTACGGACGGCGGCGTCCGCATGGAGGGACAGAATCGAGGCGAAGGTGAACAGCCGGAGAAGGGTGTGTGTGCTCATCGGCATGGGGGCTTGTGGCTTATGTTAACCTTCATGAAATTGTGATGCGCCTCTTTCTTTCCTTTCTCTTTCTCTGCACGCTTGCTTTGGGCGCCGATGAGCCGAAAGCCGATACGCCGGCGGTCGCGCTGACGCCCGCCACGCTGGGGGATCTGCGGTTTCGTCTGGTGGGTCCGGCGATGATCTCCGGGCGAGTCGTGGATATCGCGGTGGAACCGGGGAATGCCGCTCATTATTATGTCGCGGCCGCGTCGGGCGGGGTGTGGAAGACCGGGAATAACGGCGCGTCGTGGACGCCGGTGTTCGATGGTCAGGGCAGTTACTCGATCGGCGCGCTGGCGATGGATCCGAAGAATCCGGAGACGGTGTGGGTCGGGACGGGCGAGGCCAACAGCCAGCGCAGCGTGTCCTACGGAGACGGTGTTTACCGCACGGACGACGGCGGCAAGACGTGGAGGAATCTGGGCCTGAAGACTTCCGAACATATTGCACGCATTGCGATCGATCCGCGCGATTCGAAGGTCGTCTACGTGGCGGCGCAGGGGCCGCTGTGGGCGCCGGGCGGGGAGCGCGGTCTGTACAAGACGACCGATGGCGGCAAGACCTGGAAGGCCGTGCTGACCGTTTCGCCGAACACGGGCGTGACGGATGTAGCGATGGATCCGCGGAATCCGGATGTGGTGATTGCGGCCAGTTACCAGAGGCGGCGGCATTTCTGGACGCTGATCGACGGCGGGCCGGAATCGGCGATTTACCGGAGCACGGATGCGGGGGCGACGTGGTCGAAGGTAGGTGGTCTGCCGGCGGAAGATATCGGGCGCATTACGTTCGCGCCATCGGGGAAGAATCCGGCGCTGGTTTATGCGAGCGTGGAGGCGGCGAATAAAAAATCGGGCATTTACCGTTCGACGGATTTTGGGGCGAGTTGGGAACTGCGGAGTCCGCGGGAGTTCGCGGGGATGTACTTCGGTCGCATCTTCGCGGATCCGCATACGGCCGATCGTGTGTATTTCTTTGCGGAGCGGATGGCGGTGTCGGACGACGGCGGGCGCACGTTCCGGAACATGGGGGAACGCAACAAGCATGGCGATACCCATCTGATCTGGATCGATCCGCGGGATGGCGACCATTATCTGGTGGGGTGCGACGGCGGTCTGTATGAGACGTTCGACCGGGCGCAGACTTGGGCGTTCAAGAGCAATCTGCCGCTGGCGCAGTTTTACGACATCACCGTGGATAATCAGGCGCCGTTTTATAACGTGTACGGCGGCACGCAGGACAATGCGTCGGTGGGCGGTCCGGCGAGGACGCGAAATAATACCGGCATCACCAATGCCGACTGGTTCATGACGCAGGGCGGCGACGGGTTTGTGTCGCGCGTGGATCCGGAGGATCCGAATATCATTTACGCGGAATCGCAGAACGGCGTGCTGGCGCGTTTCGATAAGCGGACGGGGGAATCGATCAATAATCTGCAGCCGCAGCCGGAAAAGGGCGAGGATCCCGCCCGATGGAACTGGGATTCGCCTCTGATCATCAGTCCGCATGCGCATACGCGGCTGTATTTCGGCAATCAGCGGCTTTATCGCAGCGACGATCGCGGGAACAGCTGGAAGGCGATCAGCCCGGACCTGACGCAGCAGATCGACCGGAACAAACTGCCGGTGATGGGCAAGGTCTGGGGTCCGGACGCGGTGGCCAAGAATACGTCGACGGCTTATTACAGCAACATTTCGTCGATTGCGGAGAGCCCGAAGAAAGAGGGGCTGATTTACGCGGGAACGGACGACGGGATTCTGCAGATTACGGAAGACGGCGGCGGGCACTGGAGGAAATCGAACGATTTTCCGGGCGTGCCGGAACATTCTTATGTCAGCCGGGTGATTGCGTCGCAGCATGACGCGAATACCGCGTATTCGGCGTTCGAGAATCACCAGAGCGGCGATTTCAATCCGTACCTCATGAAGACGACGGACGGGGGCAGGACGTGGCGTTCGATTCGCGGCGATCTGCCGGTGAACGGCGCGGTGTATGCGTTCGCGGAGGACCACAAGGATCCGAATCTGTTGTTCGCGGGCACGGAGTACGGCGTGTTTTTCTCGGCCGATGGCGGCGTGAAGTGGATGCGGCTGCGGACGGGGCTGCCGACGATCGCGGTGCGCGATATCGCGATTCAGAAGCAGCAGGACGATCTGGTGATCGGCACGTTCGGGCGGGGGATTTACGTGCTGGACGATTACTCGGCTTTGCGTTCGCTGAAGCCGGAGACGCTGCAGGCGGAGAGTCATCTGTTTCCGGTGCGCGAGACGCCGATGTATGTGCAGGCAGGGCCGTATGGCCGGCAGGGCAAGGGCTACCAGGGCGATGCATTCTATGCGGCGGAGAATCCGGCATATGGCGCGACGTTCACGTGGTATCTGAAGAGCGCTCTGAAGACGCGGGCGGAGCGGCGGCGCGAGGCGGAGAAGAAGGGCACGGTGGTGTATCCGAGCGCGGAGGAGTTCCGGGCGGAGGCGCGTGAGGAGGCTCCGGCGGTGGTGTTCCTGATTTCGGATGCGGAAGGGCGGGCGGTGCGGCGTCTGACGGGGCCGGGCGCGGCGGGGATTCACCGGATCACGTGGGATCTGCGGGAGCCGGCGCCGGTGTTGGCGAATCCCGCGCAGCCGGGCGCGGAAGGCGGGGGTGACGAGGAGTTCGCGGGTCCGCCGTCGGGTCCGCTGGTGATGCCGGGGAATTATCAGGTTTCGATGGCGCAGCGCGTGGATGGCGAACTGAAGCCGCTGGCGGGTTCGGCGACGTTCACGATATCGGTGCCGGGTCAGGCGAGTATGGCGAAGGAAGACCGCGCCGTGCTGGTGAGTTTCCAGCAGAAGACGGCGCGGCTGCAACGCGCGGTGACCGGTGCGCTGGAGGTGGCGAACGGGAACATGGGGCGGCTGGCGGCGATCCGGCGGGCGCTGTTCGAGACGCCGGGTGCGCCCGCGGAACTGGCGAATACGGTGGCGGCGCTGGAGAAGAAGAACGAGGCGATCCTGGTGGCGCTGCGCGGGGATTCGGTGCTGCGCGGGCGCAGCGAGCCGACGGGTCCGTCGATTAACGAGCGGGTGATGCAGATAGTGCAGGGGCAGCGGATGTCCACGGCGCGGCCGACGGGGACGCAGATGCACGGCTATGACATCGCGGCGGCGGATTTCAAGGCGCAACTGGCGCAGTTGACGACGCTGGTGAGCACGGACATGCGGAAGCTGGAGCAGCAGGTGGAACTGGCGGGCGCGCCGCATACGCCGGGCCGGCTGGTGGAGTTCCGGGAGAAGTAGGGGCCGGTCTAAGTCCGACGCAGGCGGGAGGAGTTCCAGGCCACGATCAGGCTGGAGGAAACCATGGCGCCGGCGGCGACGATGGGATTCAGGCGGCCCATCACGGCGAGGCTCACGCCCGCGATGTTGTAGAAGAACGCCCAGAATAAATTCTGGCGGATGATGCGCAGCGTGCGGCGGGCGAGGTCGAAGACTTCGGTGACGCGGTCGAGTTGCCCGGTCATCAGGACCACGCTGGAGGCTTTCATGGCGAGGCCGGCGCCGGAGCCCATGGCGATGCCGAGGTCGGCCTGGGCGAGCGCCGGGCCGTCGTTGACGCCATCGCCCAGCATGACGACGCGCTTGCCGCGGGCCTGCAGTTTTTCGACGACGCTCTGTTTCGCTTCGGGGAGAACTTCGGCGAACCACTCGTCGGCGCCGATGGTTTCGGAGACGTGGCGAACCGTGCCCGCGGCGTCGCCCGAGACCACTATCACAGCGATGCCGCGTTGCCGCAGGTCCGCGACGAGCGCGGAGGCGTCGTGGCGGATGCGGTCGCCGAAGACGAGGATGCCGGCGAGGCGGCGGTCCCAGCCATAAAACGCGACGGTGCTGCCGCGGGCTTCGGCCGCGCGGGCGCGGGCGTCGAGTTGCGGATCGGGCGCGACGCCGAGTTCGGCGAGCAGCGCGCGATTCCCGCAAAAGATTTCCATTCCGGCGGAATTGCCGAGAATGCCCCGGCCTTTGCGGATTTCCACGTTCGTGGCCGGGGACATGTCGCCCGCCAGATCCACCACGGCTTTGGCCAGAGGATGTTCGGAGAAGATTTCGAGGGAGGCGAGCAGCGGCAGGTGGGCGGGATCGTATTCGAGCAGCGTGAAGCGGCCTTCGGTCACGGTGCCGGTCTTATCGAGAAGCACGGTGTCGACGCGCTGCACGGTTTCGAGAGCGCGCGGGTTCGAGATGAGAATGCCGCGGCGGGAAGCCGCCCCAATGGCCGCCGTGATCGCCATGGGCGTGGCGATGCCAAGCGCGCAGGGGCAGGCGATGACCAGGACGGTGATGGCGCGCAGCAGGGCTTCGGCGGGATGCACGCCGGTCAGGATCAGCAGGAGCGCGGTGAGCGCGGCAAGGGCGATCACGCCGGGCACGAAGATGCGGGAGACCTTGTCGGCCACGCGTTCGATATCGGAGCGGCGGCTGAGAGCGGCTTCGACCGACCGAAGAATCTGTGCGAGCACGCTGTTGTCGCCGACGGCGGTGACGCGGACTTCGAGCACGCCGCTGGTATTGAGGCTGCCGCCGGTGACGTTGTCGCCCGCGCGGCGGGACACGGGGCGCGACTCGCCGGTGAGAATGCTTTCATCGACGTCGGACTCGCCCGCGACCACGATGCCATCGGCGGGAATGCGCTCACCGGTTCGGACCAGGAAGGTGTCGCCGGGCGCGAGAGCGTCGATGGCGAGGAAGCGCTCCCGGCCGTTTTCCAGCACGCGGGCTTTGACGGGGAGCATGGAGTAGAGACCGGTGATCGCGCGGCTGGTGGCCTCTTTCGCGTTGCGCTCCAGATATCGGCCAAGCAGCACCAGAGTCACGATGGCGCAGGCGATATCGAAATAGAGGTGGTTGCCGCCGAGAAACGTTTCGGCGGCGCTGTAGCCATAAGCGGCCAGGATGCCGATGGAGAGCAGGGTTTCCATGCGGGCGATGCCCTGCCGAAGGCCGCTCCAGGCGAGGCGCAGAATGGTCTGTCCGGAGAAGAAGACCACGGGCGTGGCGAGCGCCATGACCAGGAACGGCAGGAAGTGCTGCAGACCGCCGCCCAGATAGACGGAGAGGTTCAGCGTCATGACATTCAGCCACAGGAAGGCCGCGATGCCCAGGCGCAGCAGTTCCCGGCGGCGGTCGGCGGATTGATCGGCGGCCTCTCCGCTGTGGAGGCGGATCTGGTAGCCGAGGCGGCCGAGATTTTCTTCGAGCCGGCTGACCGGCAGGTATTGCGGGCAATAGCGGATGCGGAGCAGGTCCGAGGTGAAGAAGACTTCGGCCTGGCGAACGGCGGGTTCTTTGGCGAGGACGTGTTCGATGAGCCAGCCGCAGGCGCCGCACCACATGCCGGAGACGTGAAAGAGCTTCTCTTCGACCAGTGCCGAGGCGGGGATCGCGCCGGGCGCGGGCGGGCGCGGCGCGTTGGAGACCAGGCCGAGGGCAAGGCTGCGGCGGAAGAGTTCGGAATCGCGCGGGTCCGCGCCTTCCACGATGGCGCCGCTCTCCTGCAGGATGGTGTAGACGTTGCGGCAGCCCATGCAGCAGAAGGTGTCATCGGCCGGACAGGGCTGGGTGCAGAGCGCGCATTCGTGTCCGAATTCCTGGCGGAGCGGCGGAGGCGCGGTGGCGGTCATTTCAGTAGCTCTGACGGGCCTGGCTGGCGGGGCGGCCGTGGTCGTCGAGAAACACGGGGTTCGCCTGTTTCGCGATGAAGTAACAGACGATCAGGATGGTGACAAAGAGGCTCATCACGCCGCCCAGCAGGACTTTGAAGTTCATATTTACCTTTTCGTTTTCGGTGGCATCAGCCAGGTCATGTCGATGGTTTGTTTGCGGCCGCCCGGCTGCGCTTCCACCTGGAAATGGAAGTGGGTGACGTCGCCCAGGGCCGCGCCGCGCGGAACGGCGACGGCGAAGTCTTTTCTTGTGGTTTCTCCCGGCGCAACGGAAAGCGGATTCGGCAGTTCTTCCACGCGGGCGCCCTGCAGGCTGTCCACGGCGATCGCGACCTTCGCATTTTGCGAGCCGCGGTTCGAGACGGAGACGGAGAACTGGTTTTCCACTTCACCTGCCGCATTCACGCGATAGAGGCTGGTGGTGCGGATGGGATTGATGCGCACCAGCACGGGGTTGCGCATGGAGAGCGCGACGGCCAGACCGCTTGCGTAACAGAGCATGACCAGCAGCACGATGCGGCGTTTGGCATCGCGGATACCGAGCCGGTACCACCAGGGCTTGCCGGCTTCCGCTTCCAGTTTCGGACCGTCCTGTCCCCACGAATACTCGACTACCGTGGGGCGCTTGACCTTCGTCATGATTTCTTCGCAGGCGTCGATGCACTCGCCGCAATGGATGCACTCGATCTGGTAGGGCGAGTCGCGGATGTCGATGCCCATGTGGCAAATCCGCACGCATTTCTTGCACTGGATGCAGAGATGGTCGGGATCGCGGTACTGGACCAGAAGCGTGTGGCGGTCGGCCAGCATGCCCTGCAGGTAGCCGTACGGGCAGAGCGTGGTGCAGAATTTCTGGCGGACGAAAGCGAAATCGAGAAAGGCGATGAGCGTGGTGACCGCGCCCGCGAAGCCGCCGGAGGTGGCGATATCGAGATGGATGAGGCGGCGGAGCAGGTCTCGTGGCTCGACGAAATACGAGATGAAGACGAAGGCCAGGACCACGGACGCGGCCGCGATGATGAGGTAGGTCAGGGCCAAGTGCGCGAAGCGGCGGCGCGGGGCGGGCCAGGCGATGAATTTCTTGGTGGTCCAGCGGCGCAGGGCATCGTCGAGCGCGAGGGCGGTTTCGCTGAAGATCATCTGCGGGCAGGCATAGCTGCAGTAGACGCGGCCGTAGATCATGCTGAGCGCGACGATGCCGAACATCAGAAACATGAGGGAGAAGAAGATGATGGCGAACTCGTTGATCCAGATCTCCGCGCCGGCGAAGTAGAAGCGCTGCTTCGGCAGATCGAAGCGCATCAGGTTGAAGAACGGGAGGGCGCAGAAGACGAGGAAGAAGAACAGGTGGATGCGGCGGCGGCGCACGTGATGGGGGCGCGCGGGCGGGGCGGGGACAGCGGCGGCGGGGGCGATTTTAACGGGAGCTGACATGGATTTCGCGATTCAGATGGTGCTGGTGTGGAGCGGGTGGCAGGAGGCCGCGCCAGATCAGGACCGCGCCCATCAACGCGATGCCCGCGGCGGCCCAGTTCGGTCCGCGGACGCCAAGCCAGCGGTTGACCGGCGTGGAGATCAGACTCAGGCCGAACAACGGGCCGGCCGTGCCCAGGCCGAAGGCAAGCATCGCGACGGCGCCGGAGGTTGCCGACGCGGCCGCGACCGAACGCAGCAGCGCCGCGTAGATCATGCCGCAGGGGAGCAGGCCCATTGCCAGGCCGGTGGCGAAGCGGCCGCGCAGGGAAGCGTTGCGCAGCAGTCTTCCCGCGAACACACTGAAGCGGGAAGGCGCGCCGATCCGGATCAGGCTCCGGCCGGACGCCGCGGTCCCCAGCAGCAGCGCGGCGACGATCATGCAGATTCCGCCCACCACCGCCGCCGTATTCTGCAGTCCGGCCAGGGAGCCGGCAAGGGTGAGACCGGAGCCGGTCCAGCCCGCGAGCGCGCCCAGCAGCGCGTAGGTGAGAATACGGCCCGCATGATAGGCCGCGTGCGCCGCGGGCTGTCGGGAGGTCAGGCTGAAGCTGAGGACGAGGGGTCCGCACATCTGCACGCAGTGCAGGCTGCCGGCGAGACCAAGCAGAAACATGGTCACGGGCAGCGCGGGGGTCACGACGCGGCTCCGTAGGAAGCAAGCCCGTAGCTCACGCATTCGGTGGTGTACTCGAAGCGCTGCATGGTGATGGCATGCGTGGGGCAGCGCGAGGCGCACAGAGCGCAGCGGATGCAGGTGGATTCGTCCTTGGTCATGATGGCGCCCATCTGGTCCAGTTCGGCGGCCGGCATGCGGCGCAACTGCGCGATGGTGACGCCGAGGTTGGCGGCGATCTCCTGCGACCATTGATCGTCGAGCACCAGACTGCTGAGGCCGAGCAGGCGGATCAGACTCTGCGGACAGACGTCCACGCAGCCGTTGCAGCCGATGCAGAGGGAGGTATCGAAGACCGTGTTGACATTGCAGCGCAGGCAGCGCGAGGCCTGGCGCTGCGCTTCCTGTTCGGAGTAACTTTCCTCCACGATGTCGATGGAGGCGGCGCGGCGCCCGGCGTCGATCACCGGCGGCTCATGGCGGATGAGGCGATGCCAGTCCTCGGCCATGGTGTAAGCGGCGGGATGCCACTGCTTGCGGACGACGACCTCCGTCCGGGTGGAGCGAAGGAAATCATGCATGGAGCGCGCGGCGATCTGCGCGGACGCCACGGCATTGATGAAGAGCTTGGGCCCGTGCGCGATATCGCCGCAGGCGAAGACATCCGGCGCGGACGTGCCGTAGGTTTCCGGATTTACTTTGATGAGGCCGCGGTGGGTTTCCACGCCGTCTTCGGGGCTGAGGAAGGACAGGTCGGAGGATTGGCCGATGGCAAAGAGGATGGTGTCGAGTTCGACATCCTGCAACTGCGTTTCATCGAAAGTGGGATTGAAGCGGCCTTCGGTGTCGAAGACGGAAAGGCACTTGACGGTGCGCAGAGCGGTGGTCTTGCCGTCGCGGCCGAGGATCTCCTTCGGCCCGGCGTTGTTATGCAGCCAGATGCCTTCTTCTTCGCCTTCCTCCACTTCACGGAGGTCGGCCGGCATTTGCTCGCGGCTTTCGAGACAGAAGACGTGCACCTGTTTGTCGCCGCTCATGCGGAGAGCGGTGCGGGCGATGTCGTAGGCGGTCTTTTCGCCGCGCGCCATCTCTTCGCTGGTCTCTTCGCCGGTGGCATCGGCACGGACGGGGCGGATGGCGGAACGGGCCACATCATAAGCGACATTGCCGCCGCCGATGACCCCGATGCGGCGCCCGAGCGGCATGGGATTGCCTTCGTTGAAGGAGCGGAGGAAGTCGAGGCCGTCGTAGACGTTGGCGAGGTCCGCTCCGGGGATCGGGAGGCGGCGGCCTTTGGGCAGACCGACGCCCAGAAAAATCGCCGCGAAACCCTCTTTGCGCAGTTGGGCGATGGTGAAGTCGCGGCCGAGCGCCTGGTTGCAGCGGATCTCGACGCCGAGCGACTGAATGGCCTGAATTTCCCACTGCACCAGGTCGCGGGGCAGACGGAACACGGGCACCCCGACGGTGAGCATGCCGCCCGGTTGCGAGTAGGCTTCGAAGACCGTGACTTTGTAGCCGATGCGCGCCAGATCGTGCGCGACGGTCAGGCCGGAGACGCCCGCGCCGATGACGGCGATACGCTCGAAATCGCCGCGGCCGGGCGGCAACATTTTTTCATTGCAGCCGGCGCGGTGGGCGGTGAAGTCGCCGGTTTCGGGGCCGTACTTGTCGGTCACATAGCGCTTGAGCGCGCGGATGGAGACCGGCGCATCCACCGCGCCGCGGCGGCAGGCCGCTTCGCACGGCGCGCCGCAGACGCGTCCGCAGATGGAGGCGAACGGGTTGGTCGCCCGCGCGATGCTGTAGGCGCGTTCATACTCGCCGCCGGCAATCGCGGTGACGTAGCCGCAGGCATCCGTGTGAACGGGGCAGGCGTCGCGGCACTTGACCTGCTTCATCCAGTAGGCAGTGGCGTCGGGCGGCTGGATCTGCACCAGCGAATCGGTGAGCGGGGAGAGCAGGGATTGAGTCATGACGCCCCCGGGCCGTTATTCCTTCCCTTTTTGCGCGGCAAAGACCGAGACGCCGACGAAGAAGAGCGCGGCCATGGCGGCCACTCCGTACATCAGTGGTTCCGAAGTCATGGTGGTCATGTTCAGCTGTTTCACCAGGGGTCCGCGTTCGGCATGGCCCACTTCGCCGTACATGAAGAGGATGAGATAGGCGACGCAGCAGCTGGCGATCACGACATAGGCGACGCGGAGGAACGGAGGAACTTCCGTGCCCTTTTTCTCCGTAATCCAGCCGCCCGCGATTTCGTGCACGTCGGGCTGCTCGGTTTGCGTTTTAGTTCCGGCGACCATGGGTGGCCTCGCTTTCCTCGAACGAATCGTTGAATACCTGGTACTTCACGTCTTCGGCGTCCCGCGTCCAGTAGCCGCGTTTCAGGCTGCGAATGCAGAAGAAAATCCCGCCGGCAAGGAACAGAAAAAAGATGAAGTAAGAAAAGAAAATGCTGGGATAGGTATAGTCCATAGTTTTCCTCTTACTTTTCGTAGTCGTTATCGGGACGCCAGTTCTTGGCGCGTCCGAGGCGCTGCAGATAAGCGACCAGGGCCTGGAATTCTTCTTCGTTATTGGCGATCCAGGGGAAGGGCGGCATGATGGAGCCGGGCACCAGATCGCGGGGATTGCGGAAGTGGGTGCGGTGCCACTGCGCGTCGTATTTGCCGCCGACGTGCGAGAGATCGGGGCCGGTGCGCTTGGTGCCGAACATGTGCGGGGAGTCGTAGACGAACTCGTCCGGAGTGGAGACGGGTGCGTCGACGCCGCGCCAGCCCGAGCGTTTGGTATCGGCCAGCAGGGTTCGCGTCTGCTGCGTATGGCAGTACCAGCAGCCTTCCCGGGTATAGATGGCGAGGCCTTTCTTCTCCTGCGCGGTGTAAGGCAACAGCTTGCCGGTGGGCCCTTTGGAGGGGTCGGAGTTTTCAAACGGCTTACCCCAGCTCTTATCGATGAGCGGCGGCATCACGGTGGTGAGCGTGCCGCCGATGAAGAAGAGAGCCAGCGCGGCGCCGACGAAGAGGCGCGCGTCGAGATCGATTTTCTTAAGCATGGGTTTCGTTCTCCGCGCCGGCATACAGAATGGTGGCCATGAAGTTATAGAGGAACGCCGTGATGCCCGCGAACATGAGCACGCCGGAGAAGAAGCGCACCATCCAGATGGGCTTCAGAGCCGTCACGGTGTCGATGAAGGGGATGGACGGGTTATTCCACTGCCAGCCCTGCCAGAAGCCGCCCAGCCAGAGGCAGACGAAGAAGCCGAGTCCGCCGATCATGAAGAGCCAGTAACTCCAGTTGGCCAGGGTGTCGGAGTAGAGCTTCGTGTTGTAAATGCGCGGCAGCACATAGTAAGTGCCGGCGATGGCGAAGAAGCTGAAGCCGCCCAGCAGCGCCATGTGCGCGTGGCCGGGAATCCAGTCCGTCTTCGAGACGATGGCGTTCACGGTGCGCAGGCTGTGCATGGGTCCCTGGAAGCAGGTGAGCAGGTAGAACACGACGCCGGACATGAGGAACTTCAGGGAGACGTTCTCGCGCACCAGTTGCCACTGGCCTTTCATGGTGGCGAAGAAGTTATAAACGACGGTCCAGACCGGAATCAGCAGCATGACCGAGAAGGCGATCGCGATGGTTTGCAGCCACTGCGAGATGGGCCCGTGCAGCATGTGGTGCGCGCCCGTCCAGACATAGACGAAGGCAAGCGACCAGAAGCCGATCATGGAGAGGCGGTGGCTGTGCAGCGGCGCGTTGCTGGCGCGCGGGATGAAGTAATACGCGATGGCGAGGCCCACCGGCGTGAAGATGAGCCCGACCGCGTTGTGCACGTACATCCAGTTGAGATTCGCCTGGTTGACGCCGGTGGCGAAGAGCGTGGCGAAGTTGCCGGTGAGATAGACGAAGGGCGTCCACAGGATGGTGCCCATGGTGTACCAGAGCGAGACGTACATCTGCTGGTATTTGCGGGTCGCCACGGTCATCAGAATGTTGGTCCCGTACATCACCCACGCGATGACGACCAGGATGTCGAGCCACATGGGCAGTTCCGCGTATTCCAGACCCTGATTGTGCCCGGCGAGCAGTTCGACCACCGCGCCGAGGATGATGACATTCCAGAGTCCCGCCGTGGCCAGGCCGAGCTTTTCGCTCCAGAGCCGGACCCCGCAAAGGCGCGGCACGAAGTAGAATGTCAGCCCCATGTCGCACGCCAGCAGCCAGCCGAACAGCATGCCGTTGACGTGGAGGGGACGCAGGCGCCCGTAAGTCAGGATGGAGACGGTGCCCAGCAGTTCCGGCCAGACGAACTTGGCCGCGATCGCCAGCGCGATCATGCCGACGATGAAGAAGTACGAGACGGAACTGATGAGAAACCACTTCGCGGTGGCGTCCCGGTGGAGGGTAGGGGTGACCGTCCTTGTCCCGGCGTGCGTCGATTCGATTACCAGTTGTTCTTCCATTAGTGAGTTCCTGACGTGAGTGAAGCGAGCTGTTTGTCGGCGGGGCGCGGGGCCGGATTCAGGCTGCGGATGTAATTCAGCAGGTCGCCGGCGTCCTTCATGGTGAAGCCGTAATCGATCCACGACGGCATGGCCGTGCCCTGAACGCCGTAGAGGATGGAGGCGAGCGCGCGGTGATCGCTGAGGTTGTTCACGAACCAGCGATTGCGCAGATTGCGTGGCCGCGGCACGATATCGATGGAGTTGGGGCCTTTGCCGTCGGCTTTGAGGCCGTGGCAGCCGGCACACCGCTGCAGGAACAAGCGTTCACCCTGCGCGATGGAGTCGCGGGAAGACGGGTTTGGATTCGCGGCCGGGACATTGGTGTGTTCCTTCAGCGCGCGCTGCGGCTCTTTGACGAAGGCCGTTTTGACGTAGCGCAGCACGGTTTGGGTCTGCGCCTCCGAGAGGACTTTGCCCCAGGCCGGCATGGACGTTCCCGGCACGCCGTCTTTGATGGAGCGCAGGAAACGCTCTTCCGGCTTGCTGTTCATGAAGGCGACTTTGGTGAGGTCGCGGGGCGCCGGGTCGAGATAGAATGCCGTCTTGCCGAGGCCGTCGCCCTTTTCGCCGTGGCAGCGCGAACAGAGGGTTTTGAAGATCTCCGCGCCGTCCGAAGGAAGGTTCTGCGGCGGGTGTCCGCTTTCGAGGTAGGCCGTGAGCGCGGCGAAATCGGCGTCGCTGAAGCGGAAGGCCGGCATGATGGAATCGGGCACGCGGGAGCGCGGCGTGCGGAAGTGTTCGCGCAGCCATTCCTCGTCTTTCAGGCTGCCCTCGAAGCTGAGGTCGGGGGCGATGCCGCCGTCCTTGTCGCCGAGTTTGTGGCAGGCCGCGCAGGCGCGGTCTTCGAAGAGTTGTTTGCCCTGGCTGGCCAGATCGGCGGCGCGTGCCGAAGGCGTTTTGGCGGCCAGGCCGAGCGCGGCTTCGGGTGTGATTTCCGCTTTGGCCGGGCTCAGTTTAGCGCGGTAGCGGGCCAGCGAGGTTTCGGCGTAATTCACGCCGCGGCGGCTCTTGAGGAAGATCACCAGGCTCTTCACGTCCTCATCGTTCAGGTTGAATTTCGGCATGAACGAGGTGGCGAGATTGGCGCGGGGCTCCACGATGGATTCCCAGAGGTAATCGATCTTGAATTTGTGGCCGGCTTCGGTCAGTTCCGGCGCCAGCGTGCCTTCGGAGAGTCCGTCGATCTTATGGCAGCCATAGCAGTTGGTCTGGAAGAACAACTGGCGGCCGCGGTTCACGTGAGGCGTGCCGGCGAAGTTTTCTTCGGTATGGCACTGGGCGCAGTTGGCTTCCATGTATTCTTTGCCCTTCAGGTGGGGCTGGAAGTCTTTGCGCCAGGCGGCCTGCGTGATGTAGCCGGTGAGGGGGTCGTTCCAGTGCTCGTCTTCGCCGTGGGCATAGGCGGCTTCGAGGCCGCGGCCCTGGCCATCGTGACAGACCGTGCAGCCGAAATCGTTGAACTTATGGCGGCGTTCCCAGTGGCCGTTGCGCTGCACGTCGCCGAGGGCGGCGGAGTAGGGGTGCGTCTTCAGAGGTTCGAAGTGGTCTTTGAAGCGGGGATCGTCGATGGCGAGGTGACAGGTGCTACAGCGGTCCACTCGATTTTCGCCGAACTGCGTGACGATGATCTGTTCGATCTTCGGACTGCGGCCGGCCAGTTCGGCGCGCTCGGCGTCATTGCGGGCCTGGGTGCGGGCCTGGTCGAAATAAGCGGTCTGGTGCCGCTCCCACTGGTGGAAGAACTGGTCGTAAAAGACGATTCCGTGAATGATCAGGATGATTGCGCTTGCGATTGCGAGAGCCAGTTTCATAGCATCCTCAGAAGGGACTCACCATGGCCCAGTTGGGGCCACGGAAGAACGTGCCGATAATGATGAAGATCACGTTCAGCAGCGCAAAAGTGATGAAGAGCGTGTTCGCCAGGAAGCGCTCCTTCGCGAACCATTTGCCGACGCCCGAGACTTTGCGGTCGATATAGGGCACCAGCATCAGCAGCGCGACTTCAATGCCGGGCACGCCGACGCCGCCCCAGAAGGCCGAGTAACTGACCAGTTCCTGCAGCCCGAGGAAGTACCAGGGCGCCTTGGCGGGATTGGGCGGGTGGAGCACGTTGACCGGTTCTTCGAGCGGCGCGTTGAAGAGCAGCGAGACCACCAGCAGCGCCGCCACGGTGACGACGAAGACGAAGAGTTCGGCGACCAGCAGATTCGGCCAGGCGTAGACGGAGTTATCGGGCACGTTGCCGGTTTTTGTGAAAGGCCCGCGAACAAAGCCCATCAGGCCAAAGGTGCGCTTGCCGGCTGCCGGGCCGGAGACGATCTCGACGCGGAGCGGTTGGCCGCCGGCGGGCAGATCCGCTTCGGCGGGGCGGGAAAGGCCGCCGTCTTTGCGAATGCGCCAGAAGTGGATGGCGACCAGCAGCGTGATGAGCGCGGGCAGCACGACGACATGGAGAACGTAGAACCGCAGCAGCGCTTCCTGGCCGACCGCCTGATCGCCGAGCAGCAGGAACTGGATCTTCTTGCCGATCAGGGGCGCGTAGGCCGCGATGGAGGTGCCTACCGTGATGGCCCAGAAAGCCAGCTGATCCCATGGCAGCAGGTAGCCCGTGAAACTGGCGAAAAGAGTGAGCAGCAGCAGCACGCAGCCGATCAGCCAGTTGAATTCCCGCGGCCGTTTGTAAGAGCCGGTGAGGAAGACGCGGCACATGTGCAGGAACACGATGGCCACCATGGCGTGCGCGGACCAGCGGTGCAGATTGCGCAGAAAGGTGCCGAACGCGACCGAACCGCGCAGATCGAGCATGCGGTCATAAGCCTGCGTGGTGGAGGGCACGTAATAGAACATCAGCAGGATGCCCGTGATGGTGAGCACCACGAAGGTCACGAACGACATGACTCCCAGGCCCAGCGTGTAGAGCGGCCGGAGCGTGTTGCGGTGAACCTTGACCGGGTGGATGTGGAGGAAGAAGTTGCTGAAGGAGGTCTGGGCCGCGCCGAGGTCGGAATCGGGCAGCGGATGGCGGAAGATCGAGTCCCAGAGGTTGCGGGGGAACTGCAGGAGGGCGGTGGTGAGCCCCGGTTTGGGAACACCGGTTTCGGACGGCGGGGCGGCCGGGGGCTCCTGAACGGGAAGGTTGCTCATAAGTTGTAATAGGTGCCCTGGCTGACCGCGTTATTGGTGTCGACTTCCAGATCGCCGTTGGGAGCCAGAGAGACCTGGTACCAGGTGAGGGATTTCGGGGCGGGTCCGCCCACCACGTTCCCGTCCTGGTCATAGCGTGAACCGTGGCAGGGGCAGGCGAAGCCGGTGTCCGAGACGCCCACGGTGCAGCCGAGGTGGGTGCAGATGGTGGAAATCACGGCCAGTTTCGAACCTTCGCGGACCACGCAGACGCGGCGCTGATCGAGCGAGACGCGCGTGCCGGAAGGGAAATCGTCGGGCCGTCCGATGGAATACCGGCTCGGCTGCCCGTAGGTGGCGCGGGGCTTCATGAAAACGAAGTTGGCCAGCGCGCTGATGGCGGCCGAACCGGCGAGCGCGGCTCCGCTGAACCAGGTGAGGAGACTTCGTCTGGAACTGCCGGATTTTTCAGAAATGTTCTGATTATTCATTCGGATTATCGCGGATTTCCGCGTCCATTCCCTTCTTCGGTGTTTTGCCCGCGTGCGGGCTCGCCGGGCTCTTCGAGATCCGCCCAGAACATATGAAACTTCGCCTCTTCCACATCGCGGAAGTAATCTTTCCGGACCGCGAAGATGAACATGCAGGCTCCGCCCAGAGCCATCAGAAGACTGGCCGCGAGCGCTATCCAGGTGAGTTGGAGTTCCATCGGTGCCGTGTTGGAGCGTACCCCCCGGAATGCAACGCGGCAACCAAAGGTAAGCTGCTGAAAACAGGAGACATCACCACCCGCGAAGAGGGATTCTGCGCGCAATCGCGGCCCCGGTGCGCGATTTGGCGCAGCTCCGGCGGCCGCGGAAGACGGAGTGTGAATCAGCACGAAATGACGGGTAAATAAGAAACAAAAAGTACCAAAAAGACACGGGGAAGTTTGATTCCCGAGGCCGGAAATGGGATGGTGAATACGAATGCAATTAGCCAGTTGTGGGCGGATCGCTCGTCGGGGCGGTTTCGCATGAAGGGGCGCAAACTCCTTCGCCTCTGGTTCCTGCTGGTTTCACTCTCGTGTTTTCCGCTCCGCGGAGCGCTGATTACCGAAGTGCTTTCCAATTACTTCCCGCCGGATGAGACGGATCCGCCGGCGGCATGTCAGGAAATCGGAACGTCTTCCGCCGTTTGCTCAGCCGGCCCCTTGTCGATCGGCGCGGTGGCGGGTTTCGGCATTGTCGGCGTGGCTTCCGGCACTCCCGACGGCACCAGTCTGGTTTTCGCGTACAGCAGTTTCGACGAAATGCTGACCATCGACGCGGGCGAAAATCCAAACGGTTACGTGCAGTACCAGTTCCTGATCACGCTGGAGGGAAGCGACGACATGGCGGGCGCCGCCTGCGTTCCGGCCGGCATGGAAGTGTTTCAGGACGGGGTTTCGCTGGGCGCTTCCCCGGTGATTTCGCTCCAGTCCTGCCCCTCGCCGTTCGACGGTCAGTTGTCGTATACCTTTGTGACCGATTTCGCTCCGTTCACCAGCCTGGTGCCGTATCTTTTCAGCGCGCAGGCTTTCCTCTCGACCATTAATCCCTACGGTTCCGACCCTCACCTGGGCGCCTTCAACACGTCGCTGCTCTCCGTCCTGACCGATGTCTCGGTGTTCGACGCGGACGGCAACCCGCTCCCCGGCGCGATCATTACGTCGGACTCGGGAGATCTCTATCCCGTGCCGGAACCGGCGCTGGCGGGGCCGTTGTTCCTGGCGATCGCCGGATCCGCGGCGGTTCAAACGGTCAGACGCTCAGCACGGGGCAGGGCGATTCCCGGATAATCGACCAGGCATTGGAGCGCAACCGGCTCAGCGGGGCGTGCGTGTGACCGCGGCCGATCACGACAATGTCGGCCTTCCGCGCGAGCGCGGTGTCGCGCACCACGGCGGAGATCGGTCCGCCCTGCATGCAAACTTCGAGATCGACCCCCGCTTCCCGTTGCAGGTCGAGCATCTTTTCGCGGGCGGAATCGGCCAGGAAGCGGTCGAATTCCGAGACGAAGTCTTCGGCAGGACCGCACTCCGGTACGGGGATGGCGTGCACCAGGCGAACCGGCGCGTCATGCATCTGGCTCAGGGTGACGGCTGCGTCGAGCACGTGGCGGCTTTCGCGCTCCAGATCGACGGCGCAAAGTATGTTTCGGATACGCGCGTGAGCGGCCGTTCCGGACGGGATTGCCTCGGTTCCCAGGTGCGCGCCGGTCCAGACGGGGCAGGCGGCGCGATGGAGCACTCGCGAGGTGGTGGAGCCCAGCAGGAATGTCCGGAACGGCCCGTGCCCGTGCGAAGGCATCATGATCAGATCGGGCTCCCGCTTTTCGGCGTGAGCGGCGATCGCGTAACCCGGGTCTCCCCGGTCGCACAAAGCCTCCACGTGGGTGATTTTCGCGAGATCGCTGAAGTGTTCACATCCAAAAGCGGACAGGCGTTCCTGCGCTTCGCGCTCAATCGCGGGAAAGTCGTTCCACGCGACCGGAGCTTCGGGCGACATGGCCGCGTACCAATAGGCGGGAATTTCCACCACGTGGAGCAGGGTCAGGCTCGCCGCATTCGCCCTGACCATCTCTTTGACGAACGGCACGGTGCGGACGCACGGCGCGGAGAAATCGACGGGGAACAGGATCTGATGAAACGCATGCATATGGGAAACTCCTGTACCTGCGGCGCGCACGCGGGCATCCGTTTGGCCTGGCTATGAATGGCAAAGGCTTTCGGCTCCCGGCCAGGGCCGGAGCGGAGTCAATTGACGCCGAAAACCGCGCCGGGTGCGCTTCCCGGCGCAGTCGAAGACCAGCCGGAGCCGTCCGGAACCACGCCAATCGCGGGAATGCCAATGGCTGGCCGCCTGCATTCCCCGTCCCGCTCAGGCCTTTCAGAATATGACGCAGACTCCACAGAAGGGAAGCCGCCCCGGTTTTTTTGCCGCGCTGTCGCTCGAGCCCGTTGTCGCCGTACTTAGCGTGGCGGCCATCGGCTGGTACCTCGGCGCCCGGTGGTTCTTCCATGCCGCGCCGTCTGCAGCGAACCGGCCGTTGCTGGCGGTTCTGGTGATCGGCGGCGCGCCGCTGGTGCTGCAACTGGCGCGCAACGCGGTTCGGGGCAATTTCGGATCCGATCTGTTGGCCGGAATCTCCATCGTGGCATCTTTGGCGCTGGGTGAGTATCTGGCGGGCGCCGTGATCCTTCTGATGCTGTCCGGCGGCGCGGCGCTCGAAGAGTACGCCACGCGGCGCGCTTCTTCCGTGCTGAGTGCGCTCGCGAAACGGATGCCGCAGACCGCCCACCGGAAGACGCCGGGCGGCCTGGAAGACGTGGCGCTGGGGGATGTGCGGATCGGGGATCTGCTGGTGGTGCTGCCGCACGAAAGCTGTCCGGTGGATGGCGCCGTGACGGAAGGGCAGGGCAGGATGGACGAATCGTACCTGACGGGTGAGCCGTGGGAAATGGCGAAGATCCCGGGTTCGGAAACTTTGTCCGGGGCCATCAACGGCGAGGCCGCTCTGACCATTCAGGTGGGCAAACTGCCCGTCGATTCGCGCTTCGCGAAAATTGTCCGCGTGATGGAAGAGGCGGAGAAAAACCGGCCGCAGCTGCGACGCCTGGCGGACCGGCTGGGCGCGTGGTACACGGTTGTGGCGCTGGCGATCGCCGGGGCTGCCTGGCTGATCAGCGGGGACGCGACCCGTTTCCTCGGCGTGCTGGTGATTGCCACGCCGTGTCCTTTGCTGCTGGCCATTCCGGTGGCCATTATCGGCGCCATTTCGGTGGCGGCCGCGCGCGGCATCATCGTGAAAGATCCCTCGATGCTGGAGCGTATCGCCTCCTGCAGCACGATGATCTTCGACAAGACCGGCACGCTCACTTACGGCAGGCCGGCGCTTACCGAAGTGCTCTGCGCACCCGGAATGGACCGGAAGGCGGCGCTGATCGCAGCCGCCGGACTGGAGCAGTATTCGAAGCATCCGCTCGCCACGGCCGTGCGTGAGGCCGCCCGCGCGGAACAGGTGATTCCGGCGGTGGTGGCCGAAGTCAGCGAGAAGCCCGGCGGCGGGCTGACGGGCAGGATCGGAAATTCATGGGCGCGGATCACGGGCCGCAGGCAGGCGCTGGCGAACGATCCGGCGCTCGCCGCTCTGCTGCCGGAAGCGGCGTCCGGCATGGAATCGGTGCTGCTGTTGGACGAGCGTTACGCGGCGACCTTTCGGTTTCAGGACAAGCCGCGCAGCGAGAGCCGCTCTTTCATCGGCCACCTTGCGCCGCGACACGGCGTGAACCGCATTATGCTGCTTTCCGGGGATCGGGAGTCCGAAGTCCGCTACCTGGCGGGCCAGGTGGGCATTACGGAGGTTTACTTCGGTCAGACTCCGGAAGAGAAAGTGGCAAAAGTTCGCGCGGAAGCCAAGGCCGCGCCCACCCTGTTTCTGGGCGACGGGATTAACGACGCCCCGGCCATGCAGGCGGCCACCGTGGGCATCGCGTTTGGGCAGAACAGCGATGTGACGTCGGAAGCGGCGGATGCCGTGATCTTCGAAGCGTCTCTGGGCAAGGTGGATGAACTGATTCACATCGGCCGCCGCATGAAACGAATCGCGCTGCAGAGCGCCGCGGGAGGCATGGCGCTCAGCTTCGCGGGCATGCTGCTGGCGGCGGCGGGCTACCTGCCTCCCGTGGCCGGGGCCGTGGCGCAGGAAGTGATCGACGTGGCGGCGCTGCTGAACGCTCTGCGGGTGGCATTGCCTGGCGACGACATCCGGAGAGACGACATTTGATTACGACACCCGGATGATTACGACACCCGGATGGCCACTTTCAGCACGCCATCCGTGCGCGAGGCGAAAAGATCGTAGGCCCTCGCGATGTCGCGCAGAGAGAACACGTGCGTCAACAGCGGACGCAGATTGATCCGTCCCGCGGCGACCAGGCGCATCAGGCGGGTCATCCGTTCCTTGCCGCCGGGGCACAGTGTGGTGACCACCGTCTGGTCCGCGAGGCCGGCGCCAATCGCGTCGAGCGGCATCTTCAGGTGCCCCGAATAGACGCCCAGACTGGACAGCGTGCCGCCCGGACGCAGCGAACGCAGCGCGTTCTCGAAGGTTTCCTGCGTGCCGAGGGCTTCGATGGCCAGATCCACGCCGCGGCCGCCCGTGATTTCGAGAATCCGCGCGACGGTGCCGGGTCCGGCGAGCAGCGTGGTAGTGGCGCCGAACTGCTCCGCCATGTGAAGACGGTTCGGGTCGTTATCCACCGCGATGATGGCGGACGCGCCCATCAGCCGCGCGCCCAGGGTGGCGCAGAGGCCGATGGGACCCTGCGCGAAGACGGCCACGGTGTCGCCAAGGCGGATGTGGCCGCGTTCGGCGGCGGAAAAGCCTGTGGACGCGATATCGGCGAGCAGCAACACGTCTTCGTCCGCGAGGTCGTCCGGCACGAGCGCCAGATTCGCCTGCGCGTGGGGAATCACCACGTATTCGGCCTGCGTGCCGTCGAGGGTGTTGCCCAGCTTCCAGCCGCCCAGGGGACCGCCGCACTGGGACTTATCGCCGCCCAGGCAGGGCTCGCACTGCCCGCACGGGGTAATGGCGCCGGACAGCACGCGCTGCCCGACCGCGTAGCCTTCGACGCCCGCGCCCAGTTCATGGATGACGCCGACCATTTCGTGCCCGATGGTCAGACCGTCTTTGACCGGATACTCTCCGCGCAGGATGTGGACGTCCGTGCCGCAGATGGTGGTGAGACGGACTTTGACCACGGCTTCTCCGGGGCCGGCTGCGGGAATCGGTTTTTCTTCGAGGCCGCACCGGCCAGGGCCGCGGAACACGTTCGCCAGCATGGTCCCGGGCCGCGCGGCGCCCGGCTTCAGTTGCGGGATCTTGTGCTCTTCCAGTTGCTGTAACATCGCATCGCCTCCGCCGAGAGCGATGCAGGTGATTCGCCGCAAGAGAACCCTTGAGAATTGCCGGTTTCGGGGGATTGCCGCGGCGGGCACTGGGTGTCTTCGCGCAAAAAACCGCTGCGGGTGCGCCAATCCGATATGTGCTGGTTTAAGAAGCGGAGAAGCGTCCCATCAGCTCCGCCTGTTCGATGATGTGTCCCTGAATCACGCCCTCCAGCTCGTCCCGCGTCAGTTCGATGGGCAGGTCGGAATCCGTATCGAGTGCGAACAGCCGGAAATAATAAGGATGAGTCCCGCCGGGTGGCTTCGGACCGCCGTAGCCGATCTCTCCGTAGCCATTTAATCCCTGCCGCGCGCTGTTTGCCAGCACGGGGTTTTGCGGCTGTCGCTCGTCGAGGCTGTGCACATCCGGCGGAATGCCGTATACCAGCCAGTGCACAAACGTTCCGGAAGGTGCGTCCGGGTCTTCCGCAATCAGAACCAGACTGGAGGTTCCTTCCGGCACACCCGTCCAGGAAAGTTGCGGTGAAACATTTCCGCCCTGTTTGGAATATTGTTCCGCAATGGTTCCCTCATGGGCAAAGGCCGCGCTTGTCAGTTGCAGGCTCATTTGGATTCTCCGGCGGAAATATAAGCAAGCTTCGCTCCAATTTCGACCGGAAGGCGGTGATAAACTAACGCACACTGTCAGGGTGATTCGGCAAGAACTCCGATGTTGTGCGTGTGATCGATTACCCGCAGCGAAAGGGATTCCCATGCTTCGAAAGCTGTCTTCCGTCATCGCGCTCGCTCTGTTTGCCGCCGCGATTCCCCACCTCAACGCGCAGGTTCTTTATGGCTCCGTGACCGGAAGCGTGACGGACGGGACCGGCAGTTCCGTCCCCAGCGCGAAAGTCGAGGCCGTGAACGATTCCAACGGCTACGCGCGCCAGACCATTACCGACGACCGCGGCACATTTCTGCTGAGCGATCTGCTTCCCGGCACGTACAAGGTCACGGTTTCCGCGTCTTCTTTCGGCACGATTATTCATTCCGGCGTGACGGTTGACGGCAACACCGTGCGCCGCGTGGATTCCCAACTGCAACTGGCGCAGGTCAACCAGAGTGTGACGGTGGATGCGGGCGCCATCACCCTGCAGACCGATCGCGGCGATATCAATAACCAGATTCGTTCGACACAGATTACGGATCTGCCGCTGATCAATTCGCAGGGACGGAATTTCCAGTCGCTGTATAAGATTCTTCCCGGCTTCACGCCGCCCGTGGAAGCGCATTCCGACGCCGGAAATCCGCAGCGCTCCATGGTGACGCAGGTGAACGGCATGCCGCAATCGAGCAACGCCACCCGGCTGGACGGCGCGACCATCAGCTACCCCTGGCTGCCGCGGCTGGTAGCTTATCTGCCGCCGGTGGAAGCCGTGGAGACGGTGAACCTGGTGAGCAACAGCTTCGACGCGGAGCAGGGCATGGCGGGCGGCGCGGCCATGAACGTTACCATTAAATCCGGCACCAACGCATTGCACGGCGCGGCCTGGGAATATCACACGAACAGCGAACTGAAAGCGCGCAATTATTTCTATTGCCTGTATTCGTGCACCGGCGATCCCAACCACCCGCCGAAGAATCTGAACAACCAGTTCGGCGTCATGGCGGGCGGTCCGATTAAGAAGAATAAGCTGTTTTACTTCGCCGACTGGGAACGCACCACGCGGCGTCAGGCGGCCTCCGCCCTGCGGACCGTGCCGACCAACGCCCTGCGCGCCGGCGATTTCACCGGCACCGGCACCACCATTTACGATCCCGGCACGGGCGCGCCGAACGGCACGGGCCGCACGCCGTTTCCGAACAACATCGTCCCCACGAGCCGCATCGATCCGGCGGCCACCTATATGGCGGGCCTGATTCCGCAGCCGAACCAGAGCGTTTTTCCGAATAACTACCTGGCGATTGGCGGCTACAGCCTGACGCGCGACAACGCCGACTTCAAAATCAACTATCTGGTCAGCGACAAACTGCAGATCTTCGGACGCTACAGCTTTTCACCCACGCTCATCTTCGACCCGCCTTCTCTCGGCGCGGCCGGTGGCGATGCGACGAACGGCGGTCAGCCTGGGCGCGCGCCCGGTTTGGTGCAGAGCGCGGGCGTTTCCGGCACCTATACGCTGACGCCGACAATCCTGATCGACGCGACCGTCGGCTACACGCGGCTTCGCCTCGCCGCGCAGAACGTGGATATCAACAAGAACTATGGCCTCGATGTGCTGAAAATACCCGGCACGAACGGCACGGATCCTCTGCAGGGCGGGTATCCGCGATTTACCTTCAATACGTTTTCCTCGCTTGGCAACCCCAACGTCTCGAATCCGTTTCTTTTCCGCGATCCGCAGTATGTGACCTCGGAGAACGTGAGCTGGACCCGCGGCTCGCACGCGATGCGCTTCGG
This sequence comes from uncultured Acidobacteriia bacterium, assembly GCA_903851195.1. Classification (GTDB taxonomy): domain Bacteria; phylum Acidobacteriota; class Terriglobia; order Bryobacterales; family Bryobacteraceae; genus BOG-234. The sequence goes on along the minus strand of CAINNJ010000004.1, from coordinate 721,507 downwards.
TTTCGAATATTCGAAATACGACATCAATCACTTTCAGCCGCAGGCTTCCAACGGTCCCCGCGGCGGCTTTAATTTCACCGGCGGCCTGACGTCTCTGAACGGCGGCCCGGCCACCACGCAATACAACAGCTGGGCCGATTTCCTGCTGGGCCTGCCTTTCAGCATGGGCAAAGACGTTCAATATGAGAACCCGGCCACCGTTCGCATGCCGTCGTTTGGTTTTTATGCCCGCGACAACTGGCAGATCAGCCGCAAACTCACGGTGGATTACGGGATGCGCTACGAATACTATGCCGCTCCCACGCGCGATCACTTCGCCGCCGAACGCTACGATCCCAACACGGACATGGTTTATCGTGGCGGATACGACGTCGGTCTGGGACAACTCGCGCCGCGCCTTGGACTGGCTTACCGCGTAAGTGAGAAGACCGTGGTCCGCGCGGGCGCCGGCATCAGCATCGACCCGACGTCTTTCCGGTATCTGCGCGACGATTATCCGGCTACCATTTCGTCTCAGTATTCCGGCGCGTCCAGCTATCAGGCAGCGGGATCTCTGCGGACCGGCATTCCCGATGTCGTGGGCCCCAATCTGAACCAGAGCGTTTTCACGCTGCCCGCGGCGGTCGGCACCACCACCTTCCCGCAGCAATTCAACCGGGGTTATGTCGAGTCTTACAACGTGACGGTGCAACATGACGCCGGCGCGGGTTTTAACCTGCAGGCGGCATATGTCGGCAGCCGCTCCATCCGCCAGACCATAATCCAGAACATCAATGCGGCCGGGCCAGGCGGCGGCAATGCAGGGCGCGCGTTGTACCCCTCCTTCCAGCGCGTCGCCGACGTGAAAGATTTCGTCCCGTTCAATTCCGCTTATTACAACTCGCTGCAGACGCAGGTTACCAGGCGGGTCGGCAGGTCGATGATCGGCTTTACCTATACGCTCTCTCGCGCGGTGGATTACGCGGACGACGCGGATTCCGGCCTGGTCTGGAACTGGGTCCCGATGCTGCAGCGGAACAAAGCCGTCGCCGGTTTCGACCGCACGCATAACTTCCAGATGTACGGCAATTACGATCTGCCCTTCGGTAAAGGACAGAAGTACCTGCAATCCGGGATCGGTTCCTGGCTGGCCGGCGGATGGCACACCAACGGCATCCTGAGCCGCACCAGCGGGACACCGTTTACCGTGACCACCTCCGGGACCTCAGTCAATTCGCCGGGGAACACGCAGACCGCCGATCAGGTGCTGAGCAGCGTGGCGATCCTCGGCGGACATGGCGTGGGCCAGCCCTACTTCAATCCGCTGGCTTTCGCGCCCGTGACCGATGTGCGGTTCGGTAACAGCGGACGCGACATTCTGCGCGGACCCGGCGTCTTCAACCTGGACGCCAGCCTGTTCCGGGATTTCAAAGTCTCGGAACGGTTCAGCGTGCAGTTCCGCGCCGAGGCGTTCGGGGTCACCAACACCCCGCAGTTCGGAACTCCGGGTTCCACGGTTTCCGCCGCGACGCGCAACGCCGACCAGAGCATCAAGGCTCTCAACGGCTATACCGAGATCACCAGCGCCACCGGAGAACGGCAGTTCCGGTTCGCGCTGCGTCTGGCGTTCTAATTATCAGGCGGGCCGGGGCCAGTTGAGCCGGAGCCAGTGCTCGAGCGTAAGCATTTGCGGCCGTTCTTTTCTGACCCCGGCGATATCGACGCGGAAGCCCTCGCGTTCGAACCACCGGAACATCGTCGTGATCTCGGCCCCGGCGCCTTTTTCGAAGTCTTCCCACGGCACCTGTTTATATTCCACGGGATGCCCGGAAACCAGACTGAGAGCCGCCGCGATCTCTTCCATCGACAGTTCGTCACCGGCCAGTTCGAGCGCGCGGTTTTCCCAGTGGCCGGGCCGCTCGAACGCCATCGCCACGTGGGCACCGATGTCGTCGACGGCCACCATCTGCAGCCGGGTCTGCGGGGCCAGAGGCATGGTAAAGAAGCCCTGTTCCACCGCGTCGCGCGAGTTCAGCAGGTTTTCCATGAAGAACACCGGGCGGAAGATGGTGTGGCGCAGTCCCGTCCGGCGGAGGTGTTCCTCCAGCCGGAACTTGGTCTCGAAGTGCGGAATGCCAGTGTTCTGATCCGCGCTCGCCACTGAACTGTAGACCAGATGGTTGACTCCCGCGCGGTTCGCCGCATCCGCGACGTTCGTTCCCTGTTGCACTTCGGAATCGTCGGCGCCGTGTGATTCCTGCACAGAAAAGACGCCGCTCACTTCCTCCATGGCGCGGGCGAGGGAGGCGGGATCCGTCTGGTCGCCGCGCACCAGTTCCGTGCCCGGCGTCATCAGGCGTCTTGCTTCCGGGCGGTCCGGATTGCGCGTCAACGCCCGGACCGGAAAGCCGCGCTCCCGCAGATGCCGCAGCGCCGCGCCGCCCTGGTGACCCGTCGCTCCGGTCACCACAATGGTCTTGTTATTGCGTTTGCTCATGATCTAAAAAGCCCCTGCTCCGGCTTCGGCGACAGCCTGATCCTGCTCGCCCGTGCCGCCGCTCACGCCCAGTCCGCCGACTACGTCGCCGCCCCGTTTCAGCGGCACGCCGCCCGCGAAAATCATCACCTTTCCATCGTTCGAAGCGTGAATGCCGAAGAATTGCCCGCCGGACTGACTGAATTCCGCCAGCGTTTTGGTTTCGATATCGAAGGCGCGCGCGGTCCAGGCTTTCCGGATGGAGATATCGATGCTTCCCATCCAGGCTTTATCCATTCGGACATGCGCGATAAGATTGCCTCCCGCGTCCGCCACCGCGATGTTCATCGGTTGTCCGATTTCCGCCGCTTTCTTTTCCGCGGCCGCGATAATGCGGCGCGCGTCTGCCAGCGTGATCATTCGTCTCTCCTGATGTTGCATCGCGGGTGTTGCAGGTGGGGCACCATTGCGCGTTTGTGCCCCGATCCGGAAATAAAGCGATCATGAGGTATGCCGACCGAAACACCCTTTGAGGATGAACCACCCGTCCGGGATCCCGACGGCGATACCGATCCCGACCGCCGCGAGCCGCCGCCCGATCCCGAAGACCCCGGCGACTCTCCACCCGTGCAGGAACCCGACCCGGCGGAATCGGAATCGCAGTAAGGATTGAAATCGGGGGTGCTATCGTGAACGATACTGGCTCGCGCGTTCCGCCCGATCCGGCGGTGCAACGCCCGGCCAGAATCACTTTCCTGCATGCTCCTGAAAATCGGCTATGAGATCGTTTACTCCCTACCCCAGCCGACGCCGATGATTCTTCTGGTCAACGTGCACTCGTCGCGAACCGGCGATCTGGCCGCGCCCGACTGGCTGACGACCGAGCCTTACGTTCCGGTCACCGGCTACCTCGACGGCTTCGGCAACTGGTGCAGCCGCCTGACCGCTCCCGTGGGCCGAATCCGCCTCTCCGCCACCGCGGCCATCCGGGACTCCGGTCTGCCCGATCCGATGGAAGACGGCGCGGGGCAGTTACCCGTGGAAGGGCTTCCCGACGACACGCTGGTCTACCTGCTCGGCAGCCGCTATTGCGAGACTGATATGCTCACCGCAGTGGCATGGCAGCTTTTCGAAGGCACGCCGCCCGGCTTTGAGCGCGTGCAGGCAATCTGCGATTATGTTCATAACCACATTGCTTTCAACTACCAGAACGCCCGTTCCACCCGCAGCGCCGGGGATGTGTTCCAGGAACGGACGGGCGTGTGCCGCGATTTCGCCCATCTGGCCGTTGCGTTTTGCCGCTGTATGAATATCCCGGCCCGCTACTGTACCGGTTATCTGAGTAACTCCGGCGAACCCGTTCCGGCCCCTCCCGCCGATTTCGCCGCCTGGTTCGAAGCGTATATCGGCGGCCGCTGGCACACTTTCGACCCGCGTAACAACAAGCCCCGCATCGGCCGCGTTCTGATGGCAAGAGGCCGCGATGCCGCCGATGTCGCCATTGTCACCACCTTCGGGCCCAATTATCTGGAGAGTTTCCAGGTCTGGGCCGAAGAAATCCCGGCGTCGCCGGATGGAAATTACCTTCCGGAGGTTACCGGCACAGCCGCCTGATGTCTTTGCTCACGGTGCGTCACTCCACCGTTTACCGCTATAGCGAACCGGTCAGCTTCGGTGAACATCGCATGATGTTCCGGCCTCGTGAAAGCCACGATCTCCGCCTGCTGCAGACGGAACTCGTGATCCACCCGAAACCCGCCCGGCTCCGCTGGCTCCACGACCCTTTCGACAACTCCGTCGCCATCGCAACCTTCGAGGGCGAACACACGGAACTGCGTTTCGACAGCACGGTCGCCCTGGAGCATTTTGAAACCTTCGTGCCGGAGTATCCGATCGAAGAGTATGCGCGCGAGTACCCGTTCCGCTACTCCGACGCCGACTTCCCCAATCTGGTGCAGGGGCTGAATCATCACTATCCGTTCGAGACGGTCTCGCGATGGGCACTGCAGTTCCTGGATCCGTCGGAGACCACCCCGACGATGCGGATGTTGCGCCGCATGACCCACGGCATCCGCCAGCAGTTCATCTATACCCGGCGTCTGGAAAAGGGCGTGCAAACGCCGGAAGAAACGTTGCGGACCGGCCGCGGCAGTTGCCGGGATTTCGCCATTCTGATGATGGAAGCGGCGCGTTCACTGGGCGTCGCGGCGCGCTTCGTCAGCGGCTACATCTTCGTTCCAGGCTGCCCCGCCACGGAAGACGAGAGCGCGACGCTGGGCGGCGGCTCCACGCACGCCTGGATGCAGGCCTATCTGCCCGGCGCGGGCTGGATCGATTTCGACCCGACGAACAGCATCGTCGGCAACCGGAATCTGATCCGCGTCGCCATGGCGTGGACTCCCGATCAGGTGCTGCCCCTCTGCGGCACTTACTCCGGCTCCGCCGAGGCGTTCCTGAGCATGGATGTCACGGTGAACGTCACCGAGGAACCGGAGTAGACGTGCCGGCGTTTCTGACCCTCCGCCCCGCCGCGCGCAGCCGCTTGGTGTTTGTGTGCGATCACGCGAGCAACCTCGTGCCGCCCGAACTGCGCGACCTTGGCTTGCCGCCGGAAGAACTCGCGCGGCACATTGGCTGGGATATCGGGGCGGCGGGCGTGACCGCGGTGCTCTCGGAATGGTTCGATGCGCCCGCGATACTGTGCAACACGTCGCGTCTGGTGGTGGACTGCAACCGGCAACTCGACGCGCACGATCTGGTTCCGGAAGTCAGCGACGGCACCCTGATTCCGGGTAACCAGCACCTTTCCGCCGCGGAAAAACAAGACCGCGTGGAACGCTGGTTTCATCCGTATCATCAGGCCGTGGAGGACGTGCTGCTGGAGCGCGAGGCGGCGGGTGTGGCGACGACTCTGGTTTCCGTCCATTCCATGACACCTTCGCTGGCCGGCGCGCCCCGGCCATGGCAGATCTCGCTTTCGAGTTATCGCGACAGAAGTCTGGTGGATCCCCTGCTGGCCGCATTGCGCCGTCCCGGCGACGTGGTGGTGGGCGACAACCAGCCTTACGCTCTGGATCCCGCGATCGACTACAGCACACCCTTCCACGCGCTGCGCCGCGGGCTGCCCCATCTGCAGGTGGAGTTTCGTCAGGACGAAATCGCCGGCGCAGAGGGGCAGCGGGCGTGGGCTCTGCGGTTCGCGCGCGCTCTATAACTTTCTGTAGAGGATATTGCGGTACTCCACTTTGAACGGAGGCCCGACGTGCATCTGGAAGCCCAGCAGGCCTTCCGGCACGAAGTTCTTCACGTCTTCGTCGATGGTGGCGCTGATCAGCTGGCCGTTGAGAATCTGGATCATCACCGGCCCCCGCGCGATGATGTGGTACGTGTTCCAGCCCCCCACATTCATCACGCCGCGCAACATCGCGTTATCGCCGATGGTCGCGACGGTCTTGTACTTCGGCCCTTCCGTAATGCGCGTGAGCTGACCGCGCGGCGCGAGCACCACGTGCCCCGGCTTGCGTCCGCGTTCTTCATGGATGTTGCCGGTGTAGCCGTTCGAAATATCCATGTCCGCCTGATAGCCTTTCAGGATCCACTTGCCGAGTTCCGGCATTTCCACGCTGCGGTACTGAATGCCGCTGTTGGTGCCGCCGAGTTTGAACTCCGCCTTCAGCTCGAAGTCTTTCACCTTGCCGCCCCGCCAGATGAGAAAGTTATTCACCTTCACCACTTTTTCCGGCGTGGTTTCGCCGATAATCTCGCCATTCTCGGCGCGCCAGAAGGTGGTGTCGCCGTCCCAGTCTTTCAGCGTTTTTCCGTCGAAAATCGGCACGAAACCGGTGTTGTCGTCGGGCTGGTACTCGGGATAGACGCCGCCGGGTTTGGGTCCCGCGGGATTGGCGCCCGGGGGCTGAGCATGGATCAGACAAAGGCCGGACAGGATCACGGCGGATAACAGCACGGACCGGGATTTCATTGTTTCTCTCCGCCGCCAATTCTATCGTGATGCGCAATAAAAAAGGGCGGTCTCTCGCTTACCGGAGCAAACGAGAGACCGCCCTTCGCCTTACAGGTTATCTTGCAGCCGCCGCGAGTTAGCGTCCGACGACGATGATGGAGAAGCTGTCGGGCACCGCCTGCGCGCGTCCGCCGCCCGCGGGGGCCGGACCCATCTCAGCCGCCGGCAGATACAGCTTGTGCGCTTTCTGGTCCGCGCCGATGGTGCGCGCGCCCGCCTGCGTCGGGATGGTCGCAACGGTTTCCCATTTGCCCGGAGCCGTCTCGCTCACCATCGAGATGGTGCCGTCTTTGCCGTTGGCGCTGAACGCATAGCCGTCGTCGAAAGCCACGCCGTCCGGATTCTGGCCGATGGCGGGGGTCGCCACCACTTTCCCGGTCGCGGGATCGCTCACGGCCATCACTTTGTTGCAGACCGAGAAGAGCTTGTTCTTCTTCACATCGATGGCGAGGCCGCTGGGCCCGTCGCACGGGGCGATGGAGTAGCGCTTCGTCACCGTCGCGTCTTTCGCATTGATCTCGATCACTTCGTTGGTGTTTTCGATGTTCACGTAGACGTGGCCCTTGCCATCCACCTGCGCGAATTCCGGCTTGCCGCCCACCGCGACGGCGGCCGCGATCACTTCACCGGTTTTGGCGTCGAAGATTGTGGCGTCGTTGCTGCGCCCGTTCAGCGTCAGCACGCGATGGGTGACCGGCTCATAAATGATGGCGTCGGGGTTCGCGCCCGTCTTCACGTTCCCGGTGGCCTTGCTCGTCTTCAGATCGAAAATCGTCACGTCGTTGGTTGTGCCGTTGCTGGTGAAGCCTTTGCCCAGATCGTTGGCGACCGCGATTCCGTGCACGCCCTTGGTATCCGGGATGGTGGCGACCAGCTTATCGGTAGCCGTGTCGATCACTTCCGTCTGGGTCCCGTGCGACACATAAAGCCGGTGGTTGGCGCTGTCGACGTAGACATAATCCCAGCGGGCGCCTCCGCCAATCTTGATCTTGCTCACCACCTTGTAGGCGGGCGGGGCGGCAAAAGCCAGGGCGCCGAAGGCCAGAAAGAGGAAATACTTCATAAAATCGCGTGCTCCTTTCAGAAGACGTCAAACAGAATACCGCAGCAGGCTGAAGAAACCCTGAATAACGGAACGGCCGCGCCGTGATAACTTAACGTCTGTGAAAATTCTTCGCCTTTTCCCTGCCGCCGCCCTGCTGGCGTCTGCCTTCGCCCCGACCCTTCCCGCCGCCGAACTTGCCGGCAAGAAGGCGCTGACGCTCGAAATCGCCAAACAAGTCGCCGCCGCGGCCGAAAGCTTCGCCGCGAAAAACAAATGGACCATGGTGATTACGGTGGTCGACGATGGCGGGAACGTGATGTTCCTCGAAAAGATGGACGAGACCCAGCTCGGCAGCATCGAAGTGGCCATTGAGAAAGCGAAGAGCGCCGTGAATTTCAAGCGCCCCACCAAAGCTTTCGAAGATATCGTGGTGGGCGGGCGCAATACGGTGCTGAAACTGCCGGGTTCGCTGCCGGTGGAAGGCGGCATTCCGCTGATGGTGGACGGCAAACTTCTGGGCGCCATCGGCGTCAGCGGCGGGACATCGGTTCAGGACGGCCAGACCGCGACGGCGGCGGTGGACGCGTTCCCCAAAATTATTGGCCGATAGTTCCCGACCACGTCATGTGGGGCAGGTTGCCAGGCTGCGCGCCGGCTGTTAACCGGCGCTGTGGCCGGGTTTCCAACCCGGCGCAGGATGACATCCGGCCCCACACCTACAGGGTCATCAGAAACGCGACGACATCTTCCTTCTGCTGCTCGCTCAGGCGGTCTTTGAAGGCAGGCATCTCGGCCGGACCGTTGTTGACGATATCGATCAGCTTTTCGTGCGTGGCGGGCCTGCCATCGGGCAGCCGGCCCGCCTTTAAACCCTGCAGGCCAGGCCCGACCCGCTCTTCGCGGCTGTAGGCGTCGTGGCACTCTTCGCAGGTTGCCTCAAAGACTGCCTTCCCGCGCACCGCGTCGCCTTTGATTTTTTGTTCCTGCGCTGGCTCCTGCGCTTCGACCCCACCCACACACCAGCACGCGCCCGCCATGGCCAGACCGCAGAAGAGAAGGGAAGGGAGCACCGGTTTGCGCATAGACGAAACAGTCCAATTGTAGCGGTGGGAAACGACTCAGGCGGTATTCGTCCGCACCCGCTCCGCCACGATGATCACCTGCATGTCCCGCGCCATGCTGACCAGTCTGGCCAGTTCCGGCGTATTCCGCGAAACGAACAGCTGTGTCACGCCCTGGGCCCGCGCGTAGTCGGCCACATCGCGCGCCGGGTCGCCGCAGGGAATCGCTTTGGCGTCGATGCGCAGGTTGCGGCAGACGTTCAGCCAGGGCTCCATCGCGGCCTCATCCCGCTGCGCGAAGACGGCGGTGCAGGGCGAGTTCAGATAATCCGCCACGCGCCTGCCGCGACGGATCAGCATGGCCGCTGCAGGGTGCGGCGTGAGCCACAGCAGGATCCGGTCCCGGCCGGCCGCATCGCGCTTCTCTTCGATCTGGTGCGCGGTCTGTCGCAGCGCCAGTTCACGCAGCGCGCTCAGATTGGCTTCCGTGAAGAAGTTGTCCATCGCCTGCCGGGCCTTCTCCGGCGCGTAAACCACGCCGCGTTCCAGACGATGCAGCAGAGCCCGCGGCGTCACGTCCACCATGACGACTTCGGAAGCTTCCTGCAGAATCCAGTCGGGCACCGTCTCGCGCACCCGGATGCCGGTCACATGCCAGACCTGATCGTTCAGGCTTTCCATGTGCTGGATGTTCAGGCTGGTCAGCACGTCGATGCCCGCCTGAAGCAGCAGCATCACATCCTGCCAGCGCTTCAGGCGGGGCGAACCCGGCACGTTGGTGTGCGCGAACTCATCCACCGCCGCCACTTCCGGATGCCGCGCGATCACCGCTTCGGTGTCCATGTCTTCGAACACGGAGCCCCGATGTTCATAGACCTTGCGCGGCACCGTCTCCAGCCCCGCGGTCAGCGCGATGGTATCCCTGCGCCCGTGCGGTTCGAAATAGCCGATCACCACGTCCCGGCCCTGGTCGAGGAGTTGGCGGGCTTCCAGCAGCATCCGATACGTCTTGCCGACGCCCGCCGCATAGCCCAGAAAGACCTTCAGCTTCCCTTTTGACATGCCTTAGGTTGCCGCCGTCTGCGGAAACAGTCGAACATCCATCCCTTCCGCCGCCGCAATCAACCGGTCGACCGGCGCGGGCGTCCAGAACTTCCACTTCGCGCGCTGCGTATGGCCGATGAACAACTGCGTCATGCGCTCTTCCCGCGCGAAGGCGAGGATCGTCGCGATCGGATCGGCGCCCTCCAGAAGGCGGACCTCCGCGCCGAGTTGCCTGGCGTACCGCAGATTGGCCTCCAGCGTTTCTTCCTGTTCCCGAAGCAGGTCCGGTTGCTTCACATACACCACGAACATCTGCCCGTGGAAGCGCTGTGTCGCCCGCGCCGCGCTGTCCAGCATGGCCCGCGCGCTGCTCCGGGGCGTGATGCACACCAGAATCCGCTCCTGGGTGCCCCAGCTTTGCCGGATGCCATGCTCCTCCATGTAGCGCTGCAGTTGTTCTTCCACGACCTCGGCGGCGAACAGCAGCGCCAGTTCCCTCAATTGGCTGAGTTGTTCCGGCTGTAGCGAGCCACGCTGGCTGTGTCTCGAAACTTCGTCCGCCGGCACATCCACCATCACCAGTTCATCCGCCGATTTGACGAACGCGGCCGGCACGCTGTTGGCCGCCCGCTTGCCCGTGATGCGCTCCACCGCATCCTGCTGTTCACAGACGTACTGCAGGTTGATCGCGCCGACGACATTCACGCCCGCTGCCCGGAGTTCCTCCACGTCCTGCCAGCGGTTCGCGTGGCGGCTGCCCGCCGGATTCTCCCGCGCCAGTTCATCGATCAGGCAGACCTGCGGCGCCCGCCCCAGAATGGCGTCGACGTCCATACTCTCGCCATCCCCGACCCGCAGCGGCGGCACGCACTCGATCTTGTGCATCACATCTTCCAGCTCACGCGACCCGCTCAGCTGGATCGCCCCGGCCACCACATCCTGGCCGCGCTGCATGCGCCGCAGACCCTCCTCGAACATCCGCATCGACTTGCCGACGCGCGGCGCGTACCCCAGAAAGATTTTGAGCCGCCCGCGCGCCGCCCCCGATTCCTCCGTCTGAATCCGGCGCAGCAGCTGATCCGGATCCGGTCTGCAGAACTCTTTCGATGCCATGGAATTCCGGCCTCAGCGCTGAACCGGCAGCTTCTCATCGAGCGCCAGATTCAGCTTCAGCACGTTGACCCGCGGTTCGCCAAAAACTCCCAGATCGCGCCCTTCCACCGCGCCCGCCACCAGGCTTCGAACCATGTCGGACGACGTGCCGCGAGCCCTCGCCACGCGTGCCGCCTGCGCCATGGCGTTCGCGGGCGTGATGTCGGGATCGAGTCCGCTTGCCGAGGTGGTAATGGCATCCGCCGGCAGCGGCCCGGTGAAGTCCGGATTATCTTTGCGGAACTGGGCGGCGTCTTTCGTCAGCCGGTCCGCGAGAGCCGGATTCGTGGGCCCCAGATTGGAGCCCCCGGAATTCGCTGCGTCGTAACCGGACCCGGCCGCCGACGGGCGCGGGTGAAAATACTCCGGCTTCGTGAAATTTTGCCCGATATGTTCCGAGCCGATCACCTTGCCGTTGCGTTCGATCAGGCTGCCGTTGGCTTGTTTGTGGAACATCGCCTGCGCGGCACCGGTGATGGCCAGCGGGTAAAAGATTCCTGTAAGAACCGTGAATACCAGAGTCATGAGAATCGCGGGTTTGAATTCAGAAAACATAGTCATTTCCTTTTATGCAAGATGCAGCAGGCCAAGTAACCGGTCGATGATCCAGATACCGGGGAAGGGCACGATCACTCCGCCCAGTCCGTAGATGAGTAAGTTGCGCCGCAGCAGCGCGCCGGCGGAAAGCGGCCGGTATTTCACGCCGCGCAGCGCCAGCGGCACCAGGCCGATGATGATCAGCGCATTGAAAATCACCGCCGCCAGGATCGCGCTCTCCGGCGTATGCAGCTGCATGATATTCAGCCGGTTGAGCGACGGATAAGTCACCGCGAACATCGCCGGAATGATGGCGAAGTATTTCGCCACGTCATTCGCGATGGAGAACGTGGTAAGTGCCCCCCGCGTGATGAGTAACTGCTTGCCGATCGCGACGACCTCGATCAGCTTGGTTGGATTACTGTCGAGATCCACCATGTTGCCGGCTTCTTTCGCGGCCATGGTGCCGGTGTTCATCGCGACACCGACATCGGCCTGGGCCAGGGCGGGCGCGTCGTTGGTGCCGTCGCCCGTCATCGCGACCAGTCTGCCGCCGGCCTGTTCCTTGCGGATCAGTTCCAGCTTGTCGGCGGGCGTCGCCTGGGCGAGAAAGTCGTCCACGCCGGCTTCCGCCGCGATGGCCGCCGCGGTCAGCGGATTGTCCCCCGTGATCATCACGGTGCGGATGCCCATCACCCGCATCTGCGCGAAGCGCTCTTTCATGCCGCCTTTCACGATGTCCTTCAGGTGAATGACGCCCAGCACGCGGGCGCCGTCGGAAACGGCCAGCGGCGTGCCGCCCTGGCGTGAAATCGCGTCCGCCAGTTCCGCCGCGCGTTCCGGAAAACGGCCGCCCAGATCGATGACGTGCTGTTTCACGCTGCCGGTGGCGCCTTTGCGGATCCGCCGTCCCTGGAAGTCGATTCCGCTCATGCGCGTCTGCGCCGTGAACTCGATGAACTCCGCTTCGCCCGCGCCGATGTCGCGGCCGCGCAGGCCGTATTTTTCTTTCGCGAGGACGACGATACTGCGTCCCTCCGGCGTCTCATCGGCCAGGCTCGAAAGCTGCGCCGCGTCCGCCAGATCGCTCTCCGTAACGCCGTCGACGGGCAGGAATTCCACGGCCTGCCGGTTGCCCAGCGTAATGGTGCCGGTCTTGTCGAGCAGCAGCGTATTCACGTCGCCGGCGGCCTCCACCGCCTTGCCGCTCATGGCGAGGACGTTATGCTGCATCACCCGGTCCATGCCGGCGATGCCGATGGCCGAAAGCAGTCCGCCGATGGTCGTGGGAATCAGACAGACCAGCAGCGACACCAGCACGATGATACTCGGCACCACGCCGGCCTTCGCCTGCGCCACGCTGTACTGCGCGAACGGCGCGAGCGTCATCACGGCGAACAGAAAAATCAGCGTCAGCCCCGCGATCATGATGTTGAGCGCGATTTCGTTCGGCGTCTTCTGCCTCTGCGCGCCTTCCACCAGCGCGATCATGCGATCGAGAAACGTCTCGCCCGGATTCGACGTGATCCGCACTTTGATGGCATCGGACAAGACCTTCGTGCCGCCGGTCACCGCGCTGCGATCGCCGCCGGATTCGCGGATCACCGGCGCGCTCTCCCCCGTAATGACGGATTCATCCACGCTGGCGATGCCTTCAATCACTTCGCCATCGCCGGGAATCACGTCGTTCGGCTCGCAGAGACAGACATCGCCCTTCCGCAACGACGCGGCCGACACCTGCTCCACGGCGCCGGACGGCCCGATTTTCCGCGCCTGCGCGTCCGTCTTTCCCTTCCGCAGACTGTCCGCCTGCGCTTTGCCGCGCCCCTCCGCCATGGCCTCCGCGAAGTTCGCGAAGTAAACGGTGAACCAGAGCCAGGCCGCGATCTGGAATTCGAAACCCAGCCCGCCGCCGCCCGTCACCAGCGTCTTCACCAGCAACCCCGTCGTCAGGGCCGCGCCGATTTCCACCACGAACATCACGGGATTCTTCGCCAGCGTGGCGGGATTGAGTTTCACCAGCGAATCCACCAGCGCGCGGCGCACAATCGGCGGATCGAACAACGGTCTGGAACGCTTGCCGCGGCCCGCGCTGACCGCCGAGGCGGGGTCGTAATCGCCTTGCGGCGGCGTCATCACTTCAGGTTCCTGCACTTGTGTCGACATTGGATTTTCCTCCCTTCACAGCATCAGGTGTTCAACAAGAGGGCCCAGCGAGATGGCCGGAAAGTAAGTGAGCGCCCCCACGATCACCACCACACCCACCAGCAGACTCACAAAAAGCGGACCGTGCGTGGGGAACGTGCCGGCCGAGACGGGAACCTGCTTTTTCGCCGCCAGCGATCCGGCGATGGCGAGCAGCGGCAGCAGCATCAGGAACCGCCCGACCAGCATGGCGAAACCGAGCGTCAGGTTGTACCAGGGCGTGTTCGCATTGATGCCGGCGAACGCGCTGCCGTTGTTGCCCGTCGCGCTGGTGAATGCGTACAGGATCTCCGACAGCCCGTGCGCGCCGGGGTTGTTGATATTCGCGGCCGCCGGGCCCGGCGCGTTCCAGTAGCTGTTCTTCGCGAACTCCATCACCGAACTGCCCGCCGCGAAGAAGAGGATGCTCGCCGCCAGCACTAACATCGCGAGCATCGCCATCTTAACTTCCTTCTGCTCGATCTTCTTGCCCAGATACTCGGGCGTGCGGCCGACCATTAATCCCGCGATAAAGACCGCCAGAATCGCGAACATCAGCATCCCGTAGAGCCCGGCGCCCACGCCTCCGAAAACCACCTCGCCCAGCTGGATATTGAACAGCGGCACCAGTCCGCCCAGCGGCGTAAAGCTGTCGTGCCAGCTATTCACCGCGCCGCAACTCGCGTCCGTGGTCACCGTGGCGAACAGCGCGGAATCGGCGATGCCGAAACGCGTTTCCTTGCCTTCCATGTTGCCGCCGGACTGCGTCGCCGTGGCGGTCATCTCAATGCCCGCCTTCTCCAGCATCGGCGTGCCGCGCTGCTCGAAGTGGTAGCAGGTCACCACGCCCGCGAACCACAGCACGGACATGGCGGCAAACAGCGCCCAGCCCTGCCGCGTGTCCCGCACCATTTTGCCGAACGTGTAAGTCAGCGCCCCCGGAATCAGAAAAATCAGGAACATCTGAAACATATTCGTGAACGGCGTGGGGTTTTCGAACGGATGCGCGGAGTTCGCATTGAAGAAACCGCCGCCATTGGTGCCCAGCATCTTAATCGCTTCCTGCGACGCCACTGGCCCCTGCGCGATGGTCTGCTTCGCGCCTTCCAGCGTGGTAACCGCCGTGTAAGGATGCAGGTTCTGGATCACGCCCTGCGAGCACAGCACCAGCGCCGCGAGTATCGAAATCGGCAGCAGGACATAGAGGGTCGCTCTCGTCAGATCGGCCCAGAAATTTCCGATAGTCTGCAGCGAGTGCCGCGCGAAACCGCGCACCAGAGCGATGGCGATAGCCAGTCCCGCGGCGGCGGAAAGGAAGTTATGCACCGTCAGCCCCGCCATCTGGACGAAGTAACTGATCGTGGTTTCCGGCACGTAACTCTGCCAGTTCGTGTTGGTCGTGAAACTTACCGCCGTATTAAACGCCAGATCCGGACTTACATTGTTCTGGCTGAATCCCTGCGGATTAAAAGGCAGCCAGACCTGCAGCCGCTGGATCGCGTACAACAGCACCGCGCTCGTCACGCTGAACGCAAGCAGCGCGCCGGC
Organism: uncultured Acidobacteriia bacterium; assembly: GCA_903851195.1. Classification (GTDB taxonomy): domain Bacteria; phylum Acidobacteriota; class Terriglobia; order Bryobacterales; family Bryobacteraceae; genus BOG-234. The sequence continues at coordinate 706,460 of CAINNJ010000004.1, read as the reverse complement.
ATAGCGGGTCCAGTGCTGCTCCTCCGGCTGGCCTTTGGCGTCCGTCCGCACGCCGCACAACCGGTAAATCAGTTTCTCCACCGGTCCAAAGACCGGACTCAGGAAATTGCGCCGCCCTTCCATTACGTTCGCGATCAACGTGCCGAGCGGTTTGGCGCAGGCCACAATCAGCGCGAAGAAAATCGCGATCTGTATCCATCCATTGACAGTCATTTCTCAGAACCTTTCCGGCCGCAGCAGCGCGTACAGCAGATACACGCAGAGCGCCAGCGAAATCACGCCTGCAATCACGTATTCCATTTCATTTCTCCTGTGTCGGGCTCAGAGCTTTTCGCACGCGCGTGTAAACATCCACGCGATCAGGAAAAAGCCCACAATCAGCAAGCTGTAGATCAGATCAGGCATGGTGCGGATCCTCTTTCTCCGAAACCGTCAGAACCTTGTAACCCGCGTTGCGAAGCCGCGCGGCCAGACGTTCCGTGTTGGTTCTCCACGGGCGCTTCCGGGTGGCGAGCAGGACCACGGAATCCGGGCTCAACGCGCCGGTAAGCCCCTGTTCGAAATCGCGCGCAAGGCGGATTTCAGCTCTTGCCGGCAGTTTCGACCGGAAATGTTCCAACTGCTTTTCGAGGAACCCGACAGGCACCGGCGGTTCCCGCAAATCGAGCGGGTAGGGCACCGGCTGGATCTTCAACAGCCGGATGGTTGCGTTGAGTCCGGCCCCCAGCCGATTCGCCGCATTCAGCGCGGCCTGGGTCAATGCAGGCGTGGTAAACGGAATCACCAGGTCCAGCCCGCCTGCCTGCAGTGCGGTCTCGGTCCTGCGATGTACTTCTTCCACTTGTCTCATGGGTCTCTTCCCAACTGCAGGGTAAGATCCGGCGCATAAGAAAGCCGTAAGAATTTCGTGAGGACTTTATCCGGCCGTCGTTTCTCCGGAGATCACCAGCCGGTAACCCACCCAGGGCTCCGTCAAAAGATACCGGGGCTTCGACGGCGCGGGTTCCATCTTCTTCCGCAGCTGGTTGACCACCACCCGCAGATACTCCACCTCATCGCCGTAATCGGGACCCCAGACCGTCTGCAGCAGCTTTCGATGAGGAATCGGTTTATTGGCGTGATCGGCCAGAAACTTGAGTAAATCGAACTCCTTGGGCGTCAGCCGCGCGGATCGCCCATTCAGAATCACCCTGCGCGCGTCGAAGTCGATTTCGAGTTCTTCGCTCACCACCAGCTTCGACGCGCTGTCCGCCGATTGGGGCAAACGACGCAGCGCGGCGCGAATGCGCGCCAGCAGTTCCTGAATTCCGAACGGCTTGGTCACGTAATCGTCCGCGCCCGCATCCAGCGCCTGCACTTTGTCGCGCTCGCTGTTGCGCACGGAAAGCACGATAATCGGCAGGTCAGACGTCTCCCGGATCGCCCGGCAGGTCTCCAGACCCCCGATACCCGGCATGTTCAGATCCAGCAGGATCAGATCCGGCGATTCGGCCCGCAACATCTGCAGAGCCTCTTCGCCGGTCTTCGCCTCGATCACCTGATAGCCCAGATCCGTCAGCGTCGCCTTCATGGCGCGGCGCAACTGCGGCTCATCGTCGACGACCAGGATGGTAGCCGTATTCATGGAATAAGTGGCAGAGTAACTACCACCGCCAGCCCGCCCCCGGCACGATTCTCCGCCATAATTCTGCCGCCATGTGCTTCGATAATACCCCGCGCGATTGCCAGACCCATGCCGGTGCCGTCCGTCCCGTCGCGACGGCGCTGACCCCGGTAGAACTTCTCGAAAATCCGGTCCAGTTCGTCGGGTGGAACGCCCTGCCCACTGTCCAGCACGGTAATTACGGCGCTTTCGTCTTCTTCGCGCACCTCGATACGAATCGGCGAATCGGGCGGCGAATACTTCCGCGCATTCTCCAGAATCTGCAGCAATGCCCGCCGCAGCAGTCCGCCATCCGCCATCACGTGGATGTCGGCCGCCGCTTCCACCGAATAACGCGCGCGATTCTCATCCCGCACTTCACCCAGAGCGAGTTCCACAATCTCGGCCACGCTCGTCGCCTGCAACTCCAGATGCAGCGCGCGCGATTCGATCCGCGCCAGTTCCACGGCTTCCGTAATCGTCTTCTGGAGCCGGATGCTCTCCTGATCGATGATGCTGAGCAGTTCCTGCCGCACCTCCTCGGTGCGCGGCGGCAGCTCGATCAGCCGCGTCACACAGGTGCGAATCGCCGTCAGAGGCGTCTTCAGATCGTGCGCCAGCCCGTCCAGCAGAGACGACTTGAACTCTTCGTTGCGTCGCGCCAGTTCCGCCGCGGCCGCGCGCCGCAACGCCCGCGCGCGTTCGTAGTTGATCGCCAGCAAACCGGCCACCGAGTCCCGCACCGCCGCGCTCAGCCGCCCCGTGTCCGTAGCCAGACTGCCGATGACGTTCGTCCCCATCTTCACCGGAACCACGCTGTTCCCGGCGCTGAGCAGAGGCTCACCCGTTTCCGCCACGCGCGCCATGTCCCCGGCGGAGACCTGCATGGCCGCTTCCAGGCCATACACCTCGTTCGAAGCCGCGTCGAAAAACGTAATCGCGCCGGACTGCAGCACCTGACCGGCGCGCAGGACGGAATGCCGCACCGAATCCGTGCCATCGTCCATCAGCAGCACCCGGCTCAGTTCGTACAGCTTCTCAATCTCCGCCTTCCGTCTCAGCGCGTCTTCCGCGCGCTGTCTGGCGTTCGCCGAAAGCTGGCTGGCGGTGGTCGCGGTTACCAGAAACGCGGAAAGCGCCACCCAGTTCTGCGGATCGGCAATCGTGAAGGTGCCGATCGGCGGCAGGAAGTAGAAATTGAAGATCAGCATGCCGGCCATCGAAGTGAAAATCGATTCGGCCAGCCCCCACTTCGTGGCTGCCGCCAGCACCAGCAGCAACATCGCCAGCGCCGCCGTGGTCGGGTTGATCGGCAACACCCACCAGTTCAGCGCGACGATGGCGAACAATGCGCCAAGGCACACCAGGCCGCGCAAAATGCTGGTCAGTACTCGCCTCACAATACGGCTGCCATCGGGCACCAGCTTAACGAATTTCGGCGGAACAAGGTAGCGAACTAGAATTAAGGAAGGAGGCGGTTTGCATTCCCATCACCATCCGGCCGCATCGGGAAAAGTCCTGATCTGGTCTCTGCTCGCCACCAGCGCGTTTGTTGTCTTCGAACTGGCGGCCGGCATCCGGGCCCACAGTCTTTCGCTGATCTCCGACGCCGGGCATAACGCCACCGACGCTCTGGCGCTGCTGCTCGCCTGGTTCGCCGTCTACCTGCAAAGCAAGCCAGCCGACGAATCGCGCACCTTCGGCTATCACCGCGCCGGCGTTCTCGCCGCGTTTCTGAACGCCCTCACGCTCATCGGCCTCTCGCTCTGGATCTTCTACGAAAGCTGGATGCGCCTGCTGCATCCCGCCGCGGTGGATGAGAACACCATGCTTTTCGTGGCCGTCGGCGCCATGGTGATGAACGGCGGCATCATGCTCGGTCTGCACCGCACCGGGGACAAAGACATCAACATCCGCGGCGCCTTCCTCCACATGCTGGGCGATCTTCTCGGCGCGGCGGCCATCGTGATCGGCGCGCTGGTGATCCGCTTCACGGGCTGGACCCGCATCGATCCGATTCTCTCGATCCTGATCGCTTTCCTGGTTGTCTGGACCGCCTGGGACATCACGCGCGAAAGCCTGAACATCCTGCTCGAAGGCATGCCCCGCGGCGTGGATCTGGGCGACGTGGCCAAAGCGATCCGCAACATCGAAGGCGTTCTGGACGTCCACGACCTGCACATCTGGTGCCTCGGTTCCAGTTCCAGCGCTCTGAGCTGTCACGTGCTGATCGAGGACATGCCGCCGTCACGCAGCGACCGCATTCTGCATGGCCTGAACCACATGCTCGGCGACAAGTTCCACGTGCACCACACGACCATCCAGTTCGAGCACATGAGTTGCGCGATTTCCGACACCGGCTGCGTGATTCCGGTGAGCGGCGCCCACCATCACCACGATCATCATCATCACGCTCACTGAGCGCTGGTTTTCGCCGCCGCCTTTTTCACTGCCGGCCGCCGTGCGGGACTCTGCTTCAGCCGGATCATGGCCGCCGCCGCGGAGTACTTCACCTCGTCGCGCTTGTCGTCGATCAGCGGGGCCGCATCCGGATAAAGCTCCGTCAGATCCCGCAGTGAAGCGGCCCGCAGCGCCGCCGACCGCACCGTCCAGTTCTTATCGCCGAGCGCGGTCTTCACGGCCGCTTTCGATTCTTCCGATTTGTCCGTCGCCAGCAGCAACGCCGCCACGGTCTTGCCCGACGCCTGTCCGTCTTTCAATAACTGCTCCGCCACCGGCACGCCCGCTCCCGCCGGACCCAGAAACGCGGCGGCCTGATTCACGCCGATTAACAGCAGCGCCTTCGGATCATGCAGCTTCAGCCGCGCATCCCGCAAAGACGTCGGCAGAAAGCCGGAAGCCCCCTTCTGCTCGCCCACGAGGATATCGGAAAGCACCTGGCGCCCCGCCGGATCGCCCATCGCATACAACGACTTGGCCGCCGCGAAAATCACTTCCGGCGCCTTATCGTCCAGCATCGTTTTCAGTTTCGGAATGGACGCGCGGGACTGGATGGACCCCAGCGTGTTGCACGCCGCCTGGCGCACGCCGAAATCCTTGTCGTCCAGCGTGCCTTCCACCATGGCGACCGGTTTCGGCTGCGGCCGAATCACGCTCATCGCCACAATCGCGGCGATGCGTTTTACCGGGTTGCCGTCTTTCAGGCCGTCCGTCAGCGTTTGCCACGCCATCTCCCCGGTCGGCTGCGCGAAAGCCGGTCCCGCCGCCAAAATTAACCACGCCAGCGATACCAGCTTTTTCATTTTCGTTAACTCTCGATTCCCATTTGCGTCAAACGATAGCGCAGCGCGTTCCGCGTCAACCCCAAAAGCCGCGCCGCCTGGCTCTTGTTGCCGTCCGCTTTCTTCAGTGCATTCCGGATCAGATCCTGTTCGAACTGGTCGAGGCTCATCCCCTCCGGCAGTCCCGGTTCGCCCGCCGCCTGCCGCGGACGGATGTTCATGTCGAGCCGGATATCCGCCGCGTCCAGCTTGTCCCGCAGCGCCATCACGATACTCCGCTCGATCACGTTTTCCAGTTCGCGCACATTTCCCGGCCAGGAATACTGCATCAGTTTTTCGATCGCGGCGTCAGTCACTCCATGCACGCGTCCGCCCATTTCCGGCGACAGTTTTTCCACGAAATGGTTCGCAAGATAAGGAATATCTTCCTTGCGCTCGCGCAACGGCGGAATTTCGATAGGCACCACGTTCAGCCGATAGTACAAATCTTCACGGAACGTGCCGTCTTCCAGCGCGGCCCGCAGATCGCGATTCGTCGCCGCCACCACCCTGACGTCGATATGCTGCGTCTTGTTGCTGCCCAGCCGCTCGAACTCGCGCTCCTGCAGCACGCGCAGCAGCTTCACCTGGATGTTGTTCGGCACGTCGCCGATTTCATCCAGCATCACGGTCCCCGTATCCGCCTGTTCAAACTTCCCCGGCTTCGAAACCGTGGCTCCGGTGAACGCGCCTTTTTCGTAGCCGAACAGTTCGCTTTCCATCAGATTTTCCGGCAACGCCGTGCAGTTGATCTTCACGAACGGCCGCTCTTTCCGGGGCGAATGGAAATGGATGCAGCGGGCGATCAGATCTTTACCCACGCCGCTTTCCCCCGCCAGCAGCACCGTGGCCCGCGTCGGCGCGACGCGCAGGATGGTCCCGAAGATCTGCTGCATCGCGGTGCTGCGCCCCACGATGTTGTCCCACTGGTACTTCCGGCCCAGCTCTTCCTTCAGGCGCCGGTTCTCATCGCGCAGATTGCGGATCTCGAGCGCCTTGTTCACCACCGTGGTCAGGTGATCCAGCGAGAACGGCTTCAGCAGGAAGTCCGCCGCGCCGGCCTTCATGGCGTCCACCGCGTTCTCCACCGTGCCGAACGCCGTCATCACGATCACCGGCACATGCGAATCCTGCCGCCTCACCAGCTGCAGCATCTCGATCCCGGTCATCCCCGGCAGCTTCAGATCCGTGAGAATCAGATCCGAGCGATCGATCAGCGGCAGCGCCTCTTCCGCCGTGGCGGCCTTCACGACATCGTACCCGGAATCGAGCAGCTGCAGCTCCAGAATGCGCCGCAGTTTGTCTTCGTCTTCCACCACCAGAATGCGTTTTTTCATGAGGGATTTTCGTTGTATCGCAGCGGCAGACAGATCCGGAAAATGCTGCCCTTACCCGGCGTGCTTTCGACCGACATTCTACCGCCGTGTCCGTCGATGATCTTGGCGACAATCGCCAGCCCCAGCCCGGTGCCGCCCTGTTTGTTCGTCACGAACGGATTAAAAATCGTCTCGATCTTGTCCGCCGGAATGCCGCAGCCGCGGTCGATCACGCTGATCTCGGCATCGGCCCCCACCGCGCGCGTCACCACCGTAATGGGCGCGTCGGGCGCGGACGCCTGCGCCGCGTTGGTCAGCAGATTGATGAAGACCTGCTCCATCAGCGCGGGGTCTACCGGCAGCCAGGTGGCGTCCGGCGAATAGTTGCGGATCAGCGAGACTTTCGAGTGCGTAGCCGCCCGGTCGATCACCTTCGTAATATCGGCATTCTCGCGGCGCGGCTCCAGCGGGCGCGCGAAATCGAGGAAGCGCGTCACCAGCGAGTTCGTCCGGTCCACCTCTTCGCTGATGATCTGCGCCAGTTCCTTCACCACCGGATTTTCATTGCGCGCGGCCCGGCCCAGCAGTTCCGCCGAGCCCCGTATGCTGCCCAGCGGATTTCGCAACTCATGCGCCAGACCCGCCGACAACTGCCCCAGCGCCGCCAGCCGCTCCGACCTTCGGATCGCCGCCTCCGCGTCCAGCAGGTGCCGGTTGGCGATGGCCAGTTGTTCCGCCGCGCCCTTGTAACGCGCCGATTCGAGTCGCTTCTCTTCGCCCAGCGTGTTCACCAGGAGCGCCCCCAGCGCCAGCAGCAGGCAGCGCACCTGCAGCGTGTGGATGGCTTCCGGCCCGATGGTCATCTCGTTCCAGTCGACGAACAGCAGGAACGAAAGATACGCCCCGATCACCGCCCCGGAAAACAGCACGGTGCTGCCGAAACCCATGTAAGTCGCCGTGGAGACGATGGGCAGCAGCAGCACGGGGAAGTACTCGCTGCTGAACGTGGACGTCCACCCGAGCAGGAAATAACAGACCAGCAACTGCAGAATGACCGAGGTCGCGCGGCCCAGCTTCGTGCTCAGCCACGCGATGCGCCCTTCGATCAGCTGCAGCGCCGCGAGCGCCCCCAGCGAGGACCGCTCCAGACCGTTGTGCGCCAGCAGAATCAGCGTGCCGAAGAGCGTCAGCAGCAGGACGTCCTGCACGCGTACCGAGAACCAGGGGCGTGAGACGGCGGTGTCTTGCGTCAGGGAACTCGTCATGCGGATGTAACCATTGTCGTCCTGCCCCCGCCGGCAGTTTCAGAAAATATCAGGAGCGCGCCGTGCTGCCCGCCGGAGCCGCCCGCAGATACTGCGCCGGCCACTGACCCTTCTTCCCCAGGTGCGCCGCCGCATGCAAAGGCCAGTAAGGATCGCGCAGCATCTCCCGCGCCAGCAGCACCAGATCCGCCTGTTCGGTGCGGATGATGTGGTCGGCCTGCGCCGGGTCCACGATGAACCCCACCGCGCCGGTCAGGATGCCGGCTTCCTTCCGGATCCGCGCCGCGAACGGAGTCTGGTAGCCCGGTCCGGCCGGAATGTGAACGCCGCCCACCAGTCCCCCCGAAGACACGTCGATGAGATCCACGCCGCGCGTTTTCAGCTCTTTCGACAACTCCACCGATTCGTCGATCGACCAACCGCCCTCCGCCCAGTCCGTGGCCGAAATGCGCACGAACAGCGTCCCGGTCCACTCCCGCCTCACCGCCTCAACAACTTCCGTCAGCAGCCGGATCCGGTTCACGAAAGAACCGCCGTACTCGTCCGTCCTCTGGTTGCTCAGCGGCGAAAGAAACTCGTGCAGCAGATACCCGTGCGCCGAATGAATCTCGACCACGTCGAAGCCCGCCTGCTTCGCCCGCGCTGCCGCCGCTCCGAAAGCCGCGATCACCTGTCGGATCCCCGCCGCGTCCAGCGCCACCGGCTGCGCGTAGTGTGCCGCGAAAGGAATGGCGCTGGGCGCCATCACGTTGGTCCAGCCGCCTTCTTCGGGCGACATCACGCGCTCCGCCGTCCACGGCGCGCTCATGCTCGCCTTCCGCCCGGCGTGCGCCAGCTGGATCCCCATCTTCGCGCCCTGGGTGTGCGCGAATTCCACGATTTGCCGGTGTTTGGCGACGTGTTCGTCCTTCCAGAACCCCATATCGCCCGGCGTGATGCGGCCTTCCGGCGAAACCGCCGAGGCTTCCACCATCACCAGCCCGGCGCCACCCACTGCGCGGCTGCCCAGGTGCACCAGGTGCCAGTCCGTCGCAAAGCCGTCCTCGCAGGAATACTGGCACATCGGCGAGACCGCGATCCGGTTCGGCAAAGTCAGTCCGCCCACATTCAAAGCTGAAAAAAGTTCCGTATTCTCTGGCATGTTGTCTTCTGGTTGGATGTAACCGTTCCCCCGCGCGATTCCCGGCGGAAAGCCCGGACGGGTCATAATATCGTCATGCCCAGCCCGTTGTTTGAAGTGACCTGCCCCTGCTGCCAGGGCATTCTGAAGATCGACCCGGAACTGCGCGCCGTCATCTCCCACCAAGAGGCCGCCAAAGCCCCCATGTTCGAGGATTTCGCCGCCGCCGTCGCGAAACACCGCGGCGAAGCCAGCCGGCGCGAGGAGGCCTTCCGCAAGTCCGTGGACGCGGAAAAGAATCAGCCCCAGCTGCTCAACCGGAAGTTCGACGAACTGCTGAAGCAGGCCAAACAGAATCCCGATTTCGGCAAAAAGCCCCGCGATATCGATCTGGATTAAGAAGCCTGGATAACGGCGCGGTCCATGCAGAGTCTGGCGCCGAGGACCACTGCGAGCGGATATTCGAACAGCAGGATGAGTATCGTGATGTTCATGATGCCGAAAGGCATCACCCCCTGAAACATCAATGTCGCGCAAAGCAAAGCGGCCAGGAACCAGGCGAATAGTCCGGCTCTCACCGCCGTCCCGACGCCGGCGCGGAAACGGGGCTGGATAGCGGCATATAACCACATGAGGACAATGCCGACCACGAAATCGAGGAAGATGGACGCCGGCACTTCAAGGGTCCGTTGCAGATCGGTCATCGCCGGCCGCCCGGCGGCTTCCCATGCCGCCTGCATGGGCGCCTTCAGGACAGATCCGTACAGCAACACATCACTCAGGCTCAGCACGGCGCCGGCGATCAGGCCACCGCGGAGCACTCCCTTGTACGGAATTGTTCCCATCGTTTGCACCTGCAATTGTGGGGCAGACTGTAAGTCTGCGCGCCGGTTGGTAACCGGCGCTAATGCTTTTCCGCCGGAACCACGCCCGGAGCCGGAACTTCCGGCTTTTTGCGCCGCCCGAAATCGAAGCGCCGCCCCACGATGAACTTCAGAATCAGGTGGTCCGTGGATCCCGTCACGCCCACCCCGAGTCCCGCATTGAACTCCCAGTTCTCGCTCAGGTTCAGATCCACCGACGGAATGAGCTGCTGCTGCTGTTCGCGGATCGGATCGAAACCCGTCACCGGCCCCAGCGAACCGTAGTATTCAAAGCCCACGTTCACCTTCTTCGTGACGTCATAGCCCGCCTTGAAATTGGGTGAAAACACCATGCCGGAAGCCACGCCCGGGCCGTGAAAAGAGCGGTCCAGCGTCGGATTGAAAGACATATACCACTTGCCGAGCTGTTTATCGATAATCGGACGCAATTCCAGCGACCACGTGTCCGGGGAATACTTTGCCCTCTGGTACCCGACCTCCGCCGAAAGACTCAGCCCCACCGGCAGATGCCAGCTCTCCGGCGCCCGCACGCGCGGCCGGATATGGTCGCCCACCCAGCCATAGCCGCCCCGAATCGGGTTGTAGCTGGTGAAAATGTAAAAACCGGTTTCGAACCAGTTCGTGATCCCCTGCGTGATCTCGATGGTTTCGTGCAGCGCGTGATTCGTCGGCACCGTGCCGTCGTCCGTTTTCTTCGACCCGCTGATGGTGAAGTTGCTGTGCAACTCGATCATCGTCTTGCCCGGCGTCAGAGTCTCCGACGGGTAGACCTGAATTTCATAATTATCCTGCGCGAAAGCAGGGCACAGCGCGAGAGCGGAAAGCGTCACAAACCGGAGGAGCGTCATCAAGGTATAAAAACGATCATACGCGACCGTCCGGTTACACGCTCACGCCAGAAGTTTGTTGACGACTTTCCCTTCCACGTCCGTCAGGCGGAAATCGCGCCCCATGTAGTTGTACGTCAGCCGCGTGTGCTCCAGACCCAGACAGTTCAGCAGCGTCGCCTGCAGGTCATGGATGTGAATCGGGTCTTCTTCGATGTGGAAACACAGGTCGTCCGTCTTGCCCACCGTCTGGCCCGGCTTGATCCCGCCGCCCGCCATGAACATGCTGAACGCCACCGGATGATGATCCCGTCCGGCGTTGTCCGCTTCCGATGGATTCCGGATCTCGCACATCGGCGTGCGCCCGAACTCGCCGCCCCACACCACCAGCGTGTCCTCCAGCATCCCGCGCTGCTTCAGGTCTTTGATCAGCGCCGCCACCGGCTGGTCCGTAATATCGCAGTTCTTCTTCAGCTTCTTGTCGATCTGCGTATGGTCGTCCCAGCTGGCATGCATCAGCATCACGCAGCGGACGCCTCGCTCCACCAGCCGACGCGCCAGCAGGCAGTTCGTGGCATACGGCTTCGTCGGCTCTTTATCCACGCCGTACATCTCCAGCGTCGCCGGCGATTCCTTCGAGAAATCCAGCAGTTCCGGCGCCGACATCTGCATCCGGAACGCCAGTTCATACGAGTTGATGCGCGACGCGATCTCGCGATCCCCCGTCTTCTCCAGATGTTCCTGATTCAGATCCCGCAGCGCGTCGAGCGACGCCCGCTGCACATCCTGCGTCACGCCCGGCGGATTCGACAGGTAGAGAATCGGATCCCCGCTGCCCCGGAACATGGTGCCCGAATAGGTGGAGGGCAGAAAGCCGCTCGAAAAATTCGATTCCCCGCCGCTGGTTCCCGCGCCCGAACTCAGCACCACGAAGCCCGGCAGATTCTGCGACTCGCTCCCCAGCCCGTACACAACCCAGGATCCCAGACTCGGCCGCCCCACCTGCAGCGTCCCCGCGAACAACATCAGCTGCCCCGGATGGTGATTGAACGCCTCCGTGTGCATCGACCGGACCACCGTGATATCGTCCGCCACCGTGCCCAGGTGCGGCAGATAATCGCTGATCTCGATTCCCGATTGGCCGTATTTCCGGAACTGCCGCCGGCTCGCCAGCACCGCCGCCGTCGGCTTGATGAACGCCAGTTGCAGGTTCTTCGTCAGCGAATCGGGCAGCGGCTTGCCGTCCCACTTCGCCAGCTCCGGCTTGGGATCGAACAGATCCAGCTGGCTCGGCCCGCCTTCCTGAAACAGAAAGATGATGTTCTTCGCCTTGCCCGGAAAATGCGGCTTGCGCGGCGCCAGTGGATTGGTCGTCTCCGCCCGCAGCTCTTTCTGCAGCAACTGCGCCAGCGCGATGGTTCCGATACCCCCCGCCGCGTCGCGAAAGAAATTACGCCGTGTCGAAATCTGACGGAACGTGCGTTCGTTCATGCTCTACTCCCGCGTAATAAACTCATCGAGATTTAACAGGATCCGGCTCACGCCCACCCACGGCTCGATGGCCGCCGGATCCTTCTGGCGCAGACTCGCCTGCGTGTCGAAGTACGAAGCCAGCCGCGCCACTTCCTTCTCCGAAGGCGCGCGGTTCAGACAGAGCGAATACGCGAAGCGCAGCCGCGTTTTGAAGTCGCCCGACGCTTCCGTCTCCACCCGGTTCGCCAGCCCCTGCGCCGCTTCGAAAAACGCCGGATCGTTCAACAGATCGAGCGACTGCAGCGCCGTATTCGACAACCTCCGCCGCGTGCAGGCCAGCGTGGAATCCGGCGCGTCGAAATTCACCAGAAACGGATACGGCGTGGTGCGCTGATAGTGGATATAAACCCCGCGCCGGTACTTCTCCCGCCCCGGGCTTTCGATCCACTTCTTCACCGAATATCCCAGTTCCGCCACGCCCACCAGCTGGAACGGCCGGATGCTCGGCCCGCCCACGTCCGTATTCAGAAGTCCGCTCACTTCCAGCGCTTCGTCGCGGATCAACTCCGCCGGCAACCGCACGCGCGACTGCCGCGCCAGCAAGACATTCTCCGGGTCTTTCTTCTCCAGATCCGGCCGCGCCGTGGACGCCTGCCGGTACGTTCGCGACAACACGATCTCCCGGATCAGCGCTTTATTGCTGAAGCCGACACGCCGGTACTCCGTCGCCAGCCAGTCCAGCAGTTCCGGATGCGACGGCTTATCGCCCTGCGTCCCGAAATCGTCCGACGTGCTGACGATGCCGCGCCCGAAAAGTTCCTGCCAGATCCGGTTCGCCGCCACCCGCGTGGCCAGCGGATTTTCCGGCGAGAGGATCCAGCGCGCCAGTTCCAGCCGCGTCGCCGCCGGTTTATCGCCGCCCGGCAGGAACGCCGGCACGCCCGGCTGCACCTCGTCGCCGGGATTCTTCCAGTCGCCCCGCACCGCTATATGGGCCGCCCCGTAATCGGACCGGTCTTCCATCACATACGCCATGCTGAGGGCGGGGAAGCCTTTATCCAGCTCGTCGATCTTGTCCTTCGCCTCTTTGATCTTCGCGGTGAGCTCTTTGTCTTTGCCGAAACGCGGCCCCGGCCCGCGCAGAAATCGCGCTGTCAGTGTGCGCGCATCCGGCTCGGACCGCTTGTCCGGCGCCGTCCGCAGAATCCGCTCACCGTGATCCACACCCGCCCGGATCTCCGTCACCTGAAAATCCCAGTCCAGTTGCCTGCCGGGGCGGTCCATCGCCTCCAGCATGTCCGCTTCCCACTCTTTCTGCAGTTCCGGGATGTTGTACTGCGCAATCACTTCCGTGCGCTTCTTTTCGTACTCCGGACGCGCCCGCAGATACGACCCGACCTCGCCCGGCACCGGCACTTCGATATCCGTCTCGTCGGCGGCGTTGAAATACGCCAGCATTTTGTAGAAATCGCGCTGTTTAATTGGATCGTACTTATGGTCATGGCACTGCGAGCAACGCAGCGTGATGCCGAGAAACACGGTCCCGGTGGTTCCGACGCGATCGATCAGCTGATCGAAACGCGCTTCCTTCCGGTCCACGCCCGCTTCCCGGTTCGTCATCGTATTGCGATAGAAGCCGGTCGCCACCCGGTCTTCCGCGGTCGCGCCAGGCATTTCATCGCCGGCAATCTGCAGCGTAACGAAACGGTCGTACGGCATGTCGCGGTTATAGGCGTTAATCACCCAGTCCCGATACCGCCAGGACCACGGGCGAATCAGATCTTTCTCGAACCCGTCGCTATCCGCATAATGCGCCAGATCCAGCCACGCCCGCGACCATTTCTCGCCATAATGGCTGCTCGCCAGCAGGCGATCCACCTGCCGCGCATAGGCGTCGGGGCGCTGGTCGGCCAGGAATTCCGCCGTTTCCTGCGGGGTGGGCGGCAGCCCGGTAATATCGATGGAAACCCGCCGCAGCAGCGTTGCTTTGTCCGCATCGGCCGAAGGCGCGATGCCTTCTTTCTCAAGGCGCGCCAGCACGAACTTATCGATGTCGTTCCCCGGCCAGTCCCCGCGCTTCACCGCGGGCGCCGCCGGATGCTGCACCGGCTCCCACGCCCAGTGCCGGGACGCGCTCGCCGACGCCGGCCAGTTCGCGCCCTGATCGATCCAGCGCGTCAGCAGCGCGATCTGATCGTCGGTGAGTTTGGCGCCCATGGGCGGCATCACTTTGCCCGAGGCGCCCTTCACCATGTCGATGATCTTGCTGTCAGACGCGTGGCCCGGCTGAATCACCCGCTTCGCCGAATCCCGGTCGTCGAGCCGCAGCCCCGCCAGGTGCTGCTTCGCCCCGTGACACACCACGCACTTCTGCTGCAGCAGGGGCTGCACGTCCCGCGCGAAATCCACCTTCGTGCCGGCGTCCGCGCCGGACGCCGGGATCGCCGATGTCAGAAATAAGCAAACAGTCCGCAGCCGCATAGCCGCTTTGATTTTATGTCATCGAAATCGATTACTTCGGCGGCAGGATCGTCATGGACGGCGACGTGCACTCCCCGGCGCTCGCGGTGCAAGCGATCGGGGAAAGATTCTTGCTCAGACAGATCCGCGCTTCCTGCAGTTTGCCGTTCGTGCAGGTGGCCCGGAAGGCGGTTTTCACGAAGGAAGGATTAGCCGCCGCGAACTGTTGTTCAATCTGCCCGGCGCTCTCGCTCGTCTCTTTTGTCATCGAGGTGAAGGCGTCCGGGATCTTCAGGCTGTCCTTCGCCTTCCGGACATTCGCGAAGTAGTCGTCGACGCTCAGTCCGCTGCAGGTTCCATGCGCTTTCCACTCATGCTGAATCAGGCTCTCGGTGGGAATGTAGTTCAGCATCAGCGCAATAATCGAGGCCGATACCGGGCTTGCCGAACCACAGTTCTCCGGGCCCTTGGCCTTGTTGTTTTGCGGCCACAACCCGTGCACCACGAAGCCGATATGCCGGCCCGTTCCGCACTCCCGCGGATCCTTATCGCCGGTAGGCCCGGCACAGAAATCGGGAGCCCACGAAAGGGTGAGCAAATAGTAATCGAAAGGCGCGCCGGCCGTACTCCCGCCGGATCCCTTCTTTTTCGATCGCGGATAAGCCACGCCGGCAACTAGTAAAAGAATGATCCCGAGGACCAGGAACGAACGCTTTTGCATGACGACCATAGTACAAGGATCGTGAAGGACGAGTGCTTTTCGTTACAGAAACGGATTCCGCACCGTGACCCGCCCGAAGCGTTGTCCATCGCTCAGATCTTCGCTCCAAAGTATCCGCGCTTCCATCTCTATGGCGCTGTTCACAATCATGGCGTCCCACCAGGAGAGTTGGTGCCTCCGCTGTAGCCGTATAGAGTTCACCACATCGGCGTGAGTTGGCCGATGCAGCAACCACGGGCCGAGATCCTTAATCACAGCTTCAGCATGCTCGCTGCTTACCTGCAGTTTCCGGGTGGCGGCAACATAGAATTCGATGCACACCTGCGTGCTGAGCGCGCCCGTTCTCTCACGGAACAGGCGCGCGAGAAGGGCCGCCGCGGGTTCTCGCTTCGTGACTGCGTTCCGGTCGTGCGCGTACACAAGGACGTTGGTATCGACGAATTCAACGCTCATAGAGTTCGTCGCGCGTCCACGAAACGGTGTCGCCGCTTCCCTGACCGGGAGGATCCTGCAACCGCGCAACAAAACGATTGAACGCCAACTCGTACTCCCGTTCCTCGTCGACCATCTTCGCGATAGCATCCGTCAGAAGGCTTGACATAGACCTGTTCGCCGACGCCGCGTGGATACGGAATTTCCGAAGCAAGGGCTCAGGCAGACTAAGAGTCACGTTTCTATTTTCGCTCACGTTAATAAGTGTAGCACGCATCTGCGTGTACTTTTTTCTCCTGGCCCGTGCAGTACAGTAACGGCATGAAGCCGCTCCTCCTTTCGCTCTTCCTCGCTTCCTCCCTGGCGGCCGGCCCCAAAATCGTCCTCGTCGGCGATTCCACCGTCAACAACCAGGGCGGCTGGGGACCCGGCTTCCGCGCCTCCTTCTCCCCCGACGTCGAAATCCTCAACCTCGCCCTCAACGGCCGCAGTTCCAAAAGCTTCCGCGACGAAGGCGCCTGGGCGCCCGCCCTCGCCGCCAAACCCGATTACATTCTGATCCAGTTCGGCCACAACGACGTCCCCGGCAAAGGCGCCGATCGCGAGACCGACGCCAAAACCACCTACCGCGCCAACCTGAACCGCTACATCGACGAAGCCCGCGCCATCGGCGCCACCCCCATCCTGGTCACCTCCATCGTGCGCCGCGTCTTCACGCCCGAAGGCAAATTCAGGCCGGATTCCCTGGTCCCCTACGTGGAAGCCGTCCACGCCGTCGCCGCCGAACGCAAAGTCCCGCTCATGGACCTCTACCAGCGCACCCGCGAACAGGCCGAACAACTCGGCCCCGTCGGCTGCCTCTCCATCCACGCCGTCACTGCGGAAGGCAAGCCCGACACCACGCACCTGGGCCCGCTCGGACGCCACACCGTCGGCCTGCTCGCCGCCGCCGAATTCGTGCGCGTCGCGCCCGTCATGAAAGCGCATCTTGTTCCCGGAATTCCCTCCCTGCAGGTCGTCGTCTCCCCCGACGGCAAGGGCGATTTCAAAACCATCCAGATGGCCGTCGATCACGCGCCCTTCGTCCAAGATGGCCAGCGTCTGATCGTCGAAATCCGCCCCGGCACGTACCACGAACGCGTGATCGTCCCGCAGGACCGGCCCCGCACCACCTTCCTCGGCTCCGACGCCAGGTCCACCGTCATCACCGCCGCCATGAGCGCCAAAGAAGCCGGTGGCACCTTCCTCTCCAGCACCGTCGATATCGAAGCCGCCGCGTTTCACGCCGAAAACATCACCTTCGAAAACACCTTCGGACCCGGCAACGGCAACGGTTCACAGGCCGTCGCCATCAAAGTCCATTCCGACCAGGCCGAGTTCCGCCACTGCCGCTTCCTCGGCTGGCAGGACACCCTCTACGCCGCCACCGGCCGCCAGCATTACCTCGACAGCTACATCGCCGGCCACGTCGATTTCATCTTCGGCAACGCCACCGCCGTCTTCGAAAACACCGAGATTCACAGCCTGGGCGATGGCTACATCACCGCGCACAGCCGCACCGCGCCCGAGCTGACCACCGGCTTCGTCTTCCTCCGCTGCCACCTCACCGGCGAGAACACCCAAAAGGGCGTCTATCTCGGACGCCCCTGGCGCCCTTACTCCCGCGTCGTTTTTCTCGATTGCGAGATGGACGCGCACATCCGCCCGGAAGGCTGGGAAAACTGGCGCGACCCCAACAACGAGAAAACCGCCTGGTACGCCGAGGCCGGTTCCCAAGGTCCCGGAGCGCGCGTTTCCGGCCGTGTTCCGTGGTCCCGCCAACTCACCCCGGCCGAGGCGGAACAGTTCCGCCCCGCCGCGTTTCTGAAGTAACGTTTGGAACGAAAGCCGGATGTTAACCTGAAGCTTGTCAGGTTCCGGGCTCCGTGCAATGGGTGGCTGCAAACCCCGCCAGATCCGGAAGGAAGCAACGGTAGTGGTTTAACCCGTGTGCCGCGGATCACCCGGGGCCTGGCATAAGTTTCCCGGCACGCTCAACTGTCATGTACCAGGTCATCGCGCGCAAATATCGTCCGCAGTCCTTTGACGATCTGCTCAATCAGGACCACAT
The DNA here is from genome assembly GCA_903851195.1 of uncultured Acidobacteriia bacterium. Classification (GTDB taxonomy): domain Bacteria; phylum Acidobacteriota; class Terriglobia; order Bryobacterales; family Bryobacteraceae; genus BOG-234. The sequence goes on along the minus strand of CAINNJ010000004.1, from coordinate 688,929 downwards.
TAAGACCACCCTCCGGAACGCGATTGAGCAGAATCGCATCGCGCACGGGTACATCTTCTCCGGGCAGCGCGGCACCGGCAAGACCACCACGGCTCGCATCGTCGCGCGCTGTCTGAACTGCGTGCAGGGCCCGACGGACAAGCCCTGCGACCAGTGCGCCAGCTGCCTCGAAATCACCGCCGGGGGCTCGCCGGACGTCATCGAAATCGACGCCGCCTCCAACCGCGGCATCAATGAAATGCGCGAACTGCGCGAAAACGTCCGCTACCAGCCCTCGCGCGACCGCTACAAGATCTTCATCGTCGATGAAGCGCACCAGATCACCAGTGAGGCCTTCAACGCCCTCCTGAAGACCATCGAAGAGCCGCCCGAGTGGGCCGTCTTCATCCTCTGCACCACCGAATCGCACAAGATCCCGGCGACCATCGCCTCCCGCTGCCAGCACTTCAGTTTCCGCTCGGTGGATTTCAACGATCTCATCGACCGCATGCGCGAGATCTGCGTATCCGAAGGCATCGACGCCGACGACGAAGCGCTCGCCGTCATCGCGCAGTCCGGCGAAGGCTCCGTGCGCGATTCCCTCTCCGCGCTCGACCAGGCCATCGCGTGCTGCGGCAATCAGCTCGAAGCCGCCGCCGTGCGCACGCTGCTGGGCGCCTTCGGCATCGACGCCATGGCCCAGGTAACCACGGCTCTGGCCAACCAGGAAGGCGGCACCATGCTGTCTTTGGTGGATGAACTGGAGCGCAACGGCGGCAGCCCGCAGCACTTCTCGCGCGAACTTTCCCGCTACCTGCGCAACGTGCTGGTGGCGAAGATTTCCGGCGCCGAATCCCGCCTGATCGCGGCCAGCCCGTCCGAACGCGCCGAACTCACGCGCATCGCGGCCTGTTTCAGTGAAGAGGATCTGACGCGCTACCTGCAGCTCTCTCTCGATCTGTTCCGCGACCTGCAGTTCTCTCTACAGCCCCGCTTCCATCTCGAACTCGGCCTGCTCAAAATGGTCCAGGCCGGGAAACTGGTGGCGATCGAAGAAGCGCTTGCGAATCTGGGAACCGCGCCGCCTCCGCCGCCGCGCCCATCTGCTCCACCCCCAACCGCGGCTCGTCCTCAGACTGCGCCGCCACCTCCGCCCGTTCGCACCGGCCCGTCGCCTTTCGAAGCCGACCGCCTCAAGAAAGCCGCGGCGCCTCCACCAACTCCGCCAGCGGCCGCCGCACCGATCCCCTCCGATGCCGATTGGCGCGCCCGCCTGCACACCGCCATGGTGGAAACCGGCCTGCAATTCTCCGCCGACGCCATCGCCCAGTCCGACGCCGCGCTGGTCAACAACGAACTCGTGGTCACCACCCAGAAGCAGTTCCGGCTGGACCTCGGCCGCGACGAAATCGCCACGGCCCTGAAGCATCTCGGCCATCCCGCCCTGCGCTTTAAAATCGTGATCGGCGAAGTCGCCGCCGCCGCCCCCCTGCAAAAGCCGGCCCCGAAGGAAGATGAAGTCACGGAGCGCGCTCTCGCGCATCCGGAAGTGCAGCGTTTTCGAGAAGTGTTCGGCGGCGACGTCCGCACCGTCCGGAATCTGAAGGAGAACTGACAAAACCATGAAAATGCCCGGAAACATGCAGGCGATGATGAAGCAGGCGCAGCAGATGCAGGAGCGCATGCAGGCGGAAGTGGCGGCCATCCGTATGGAAGGCACGGCCGGCGGCGGCATGGTCAGCGTCAAGGTCGATGGCCAGAAAAACGTCCTCGCCGTGAAGATCGATCCCGAAGTCGCGGGCGATGTGGAAATGCTGCAGGACCTGGTTCTCGCCGCCTGCAACGACGCTGTCAAGAAGGTCGACGCCGAATCCCAGCGCAAAATGAGCGGCATGCTGGGTGGCATGGGCCTGCCCCCCGGCCTGTTCTAAGGTCGTCCCGAAATGGCTGATTTCGCGGAGCCGCTGGCACGGCTGATCAACGAGTTCAAGCGCCTGCCAGGCATTGGACAGAAATCGGCTCAGAGAATTGCGTTCCATGTCATGCGGTCCAGCCGGGACGATGCCGAGCATCTGGCGAAGACCATCATGGACGTCAAGGACAAGCTGCGCATCTGCGTCGTCTGCAACAACATCAGCGACTCCGAACTCTGCCAGTACTGCCGCAATCCCGATCGCGACCAGTCCGTGGTCTGCGTGGTGGAAGATCCCAATAACATCGTCGGCGTGGAAGTGACGCGCCAGTTCAACGGTCTCTATCACGTGCTGGGCGGCGCGCTTTCACCCCTCCGCGGCATCGGACCGGAACAGCTGCGCATCAAGAGCCTGGTGGACCGCATCGCGAAAGGCGATCTCCAGGAAATCATCGTCGCCACCAACCCCACGGTGGAAGGCGAAGCCACCGCCGTCTATCTCTCGAAACTTCTGAAGCCTCTCGGCATGAAAGTCACCCGCATCGCCATGGGCGTCCCGGTGGGCAGCGACCTCGAATTCGCCGACGAAGTCACCATGTGGAAAGCCATGGAAGGCCGCCGCGAGATTTAGCTCCTTCCCGACGCCGGAACGCTACCATAGGCTCATCCGATGAACCCGGCCGCCAGCCCCGCCGCCAGCCCCGCAATCGAAGTTCGCGACCTTCGCAAAATCTACGACGGCAAACCCGCCGTGGACGGCCTCAGCCTCACCGTCCCGCGAGGCTCCTTCTTCGGCTTCCTTGGACCCAACGGGGCGGGGAAGTCCACCACCATCCGCATGCTGACCGGCCTCATCCCCGCCACCTCGGGAACGGTCGAACTCCTCGGCCTGCCCATGCCCGCCCGCGAAATGGAAATCAAACAGCGCATCGGCCTGGTGCCCGATGAATCGCTCCTTTTCGACCGCCTCACCGGCGCGGAATTCCTCGAATTCGTCGGCCGCATGTACAGCCTGGACCGCGCCCTCGCCCGCCGGCGCGCCGAAGAGCTTCTCGAACTTTTCGAACTCGCCGGCGAACGCCGCAAACTCATCGCCGGCTACTCCAAAGGCATGCGGAAACGCATCGCCATGGCCGCGTCTCTCATCCACAAACCCGAACTCTTCCTCATGGACGAACCCTTCGAAGGCGTCGACGCCGTGGGCGCCCGCCTCATGAAAGACATCCTGCTCGACCAGGTCCGCCACGGCGCCACCATCTTCCTGACTTCGCACGTCCTCGAAGTGGTGGAACGCCTCTGCGACCACGCCGCCATCATCAACGCCGGCAAGATCGTCGCCGAAGGCAGCATGGACGAACTGCGCTCCGGTTCGGAAACTCTCGAAGAAGTCTTCGTGCGCACCGTCGGCGCCGACCATGGTTACGAAAGGCTCGAATGGCTCTCCTGAAAATCGCGCTGCCCTGGCTTGTGTCAAACATGCTGGCAGCGACACTCCTCGCCCAAACGCCCCCCATCAAACTCAGCGTGGACGCCAGCGACGCCACCCGCCGCCTGCTGCACACCACCATGCAGTTCCCGGTGAAGCCCGGCCCCTTCTCTCTGCTTTATCCGAAATGGATCCCTGGCGAACACGGCCCCACCGGCCCCATCGAAGATCTGGTCGGCATCAAAGTTTCGGCCAACGGCAAATCCATCCCCTGGTCGCGCGACGCCGTCAACATGTATGAGTTCCACCTCGACATCCCCGCGGGCGTTTCCGCCATCGACGTCACGGCCGAATTCATCTCCCCGCCCGAATCCGGCGGCTTCTCCTCCGGCAGTTCCATCACTTCCCAACTCGCGGTCCTGAGCTGGAATCAGCTGCTGCTGTATCCCAAAGGCGTCCCGAGCGACCAGCTCAACATCCAGGCCACGCTCAAAGTCCCGAACGGCTGGCGCTACGGCACCGCGCTGCCCATACAGAGCGAATCCGGCAACCAGATCGTCTTCAAGCCCTCTTCGCTCACCACCCTGATCGATTCCCCCGTCCAGACCGGCGCCAACTTCCGCACGGTGGACCTCAGCCCCGGCGAACCCGTCGCCCACTACCTGCATCTCGCCGCCGACAGCGAACGCGCCCTCCGCATCGCCGAGCCCGAAATCCGCCACTACCGCAACCTGGTCAGCGAAGCCGAGACCCTCTTCGGCGCCCGCCACTTCCGCGACTACCATTTCCTCTACACCCTGAGCGATCACGTCGCCCACTTCGGCCTCGAACACCACGAATCGAGCGACGACCGCACCGACGAAGAAGCCCTGGTCGATCCCGACCACCGCCGCGTCTCCGCCGGCCTTCTGCCGCATGAGTTCGTGCACTCCTGGAACGGCAAATACCGCCGCCCCGCCGGACTCGCCACCCCCGACTACAACGAGCCCATGCAGGGCAATCTGCTCTGGGTCTACGAAGGTCTCACCGAGTATCTGGGCGAAATCCTCACCCCCCGCAGCGGCCTGAGCACCCCCGCCGACTTCCTCGACGAACTGGCCGCCGAAGCCGCCGAACTCGACCGCAAAGCCGGCCGCGCCTGGCGTCCCCTCGAAGACACCGCCGTCGCCGCGCAGATCCTCTACGGCGCCCGCGCCGACTACTCCGACCTGCGCCGCAGCGTCGACTACTACACCGAAGGCACCCTCATCTGGCTCGATGCCGACGTTACCATTCGCACCCTGAGCAAAGGCGCGAAATCCCTCGACGACTTCTGCAAACTCTGGGCCGGCGGCGCCAGCACCGAACCCGCGCTCAAGACCTACACGTTCGACGACGTCGTGAAAACGCTCAACGCCGTCCAGCCCCACGACTGGGCGAAGTTTTTGAACGACCGCCTCCATTCCACCGAGCCCCATGCCCCCCTGAACGGCATCGTCAACGGCGGTTACAAGCTCGTCTACACGAAGGACCGTTCGGACCTCTGGAAGATTCGCGAAGAGGTCCGCAAAGGCGTCGACCTCTCCTATTCCCTCGGCCTCGTCGTCAAAGAGAGCGGTGAAATCCTCGACGTCCATGTGGACACCCCCGCCGCGCGCGCCGGCATTGCCCCGGCCGCCAAAATCATCGCCGTGCAGGGCAGGGAATTCAGCCCCGCCGTCCTGCGCCACGCCGTCGAGGATTCCGTGACGGACAAGAACCCCATCGCCCTGATCGTCAAAGACGGCGAATACTACAAGACCGTCGCCATCGATTATCACGGCGGCGAACAATATCCCCACCTGGTTCGCGACACCTCGAAACCCGATCTGATCGCCGCCATCATCAAGGCCCACGCCGGCACAAAATGATCGCCGCCATCCTCAAAGCGCAACTCCTGAGCATGCGCTTCCGCGGAGGCGCCCGCCGGAGTTCCGCCTTTTTCGGCACGGCCACCGGTCTGATCTTCTACGGCTTCTGGGCCTTCCTCGCCTGGACCGCGATGCTGTTCTTCTCCCTGCCGGATCAGACCCCGCTCTTCGTCCCCGTGCTCTCGGGCTCCCTGCTTTTCGTGATGCTCTACTGGCAAGTCGCGCCCATCCTGTCCGCCAGTTTCGGCGCCTCGCTGGACTTACGAAAACTGCTCGCCTACCCCATCCCGCACAACAAGCTCTTCCTCGTCGAGATCCTGCTCCGCATCACCACCTGTCTCGAAATGCTCCTGCTCGTGCTGGGCGTCGCTGCCGGACTCCTGCGGAACCCGCGCTTTGGCTGGCTGTCCGCCCCCGGCATCCTGGCGGGCGCCTTCTTCTTCGTCGCCACCAACATTCTGTTTTCCGCCGGCACCCGCAACTGGCTGGAGCGCCTCTTCCTTCGCAGCCGCCTCAAAGAGGCCGCCATGTTTTTCTTCGTCTTCGCGGCCGTCCTGCCGCAGTTGCTGATCGCCTTCCACGTCCGGAAACAGGCCGTCTTCCAGGCCGCTCCCACGCAGCTGTTCTGGCCCTGGGCCGCGATGGGCCGCCTGATGCTGCACGATTCGCCTGCCCTCAGCCTGCTCTCGTCCGCCGTCTGGTTCTCGGCCGCCGCCGCCTTCAGCCGCTGGCAGTTCGGCCGCAGCCTTCGCTTCGACGGCGCGGACTCCAAACCCCGGCCCAAAGAGACTGCCGCCGACCTCCGCAATCAATCCATCGCCGACGCCCTCTTCCGCTTCCCCTCGCGCTTTCTGCCCGACCCCCTCGCCGCCGTCGTCGAAAAGGAATTGCGGAGCTTCGCCCGCATCGCCCGCTTCCGCCTCGTCTACGTGATGTCCTGCTCCTTCGGCATCGTCCTCTACATGCCCTCGCTGCAGCGGGGCCGCGCGCACAACTCCTTCTTCTTCCAAAACGCGCTGCCCTTCATGGCCCTCTACGGACTCCTCCTGCTCGGCCAGATCAGCTACTGGAACTCCTTCGGTTTTGATCGCTCCGCCGTCCAGGGCTACTTCTCCTGGCCCATCCGTTTCCGCGACGTTCTCATCGCCAAGAACCTCTCCGTCATTGCGCTGCTGATCCCGCAGATTCTCATCATTTCTCTGGTCTGCCGCGCCGCCAGTATGCCGGTGAGCGCCGGGAAAGTGATCGAGACCATCGTCGTCATGACCATCGCGGCCATGTACTGGTTTGCGCTCGGGAACATCTGTTCGGTCCGCATCCCCCGCGCGCTGGACCCCGACAAAATGAACCAGATGGCGAACAAGATGCAGGCCCTCACGGTCTTCGCGGCGCCCTTCCTGCTGCTGCCGCTCGCCCTGGCCTACTGGTCCCGCTGGTTCTTCGAAAGCCAGCTGGTCTTCGCCGGTATCGTGCTCGTGGCCGCCATCGTCGGCGGGATCTTTTACTGGGTCGGCCTCGATTCCGCCGTGGAATCCGCGTACAACTGCCGCGAAAAAATGCTGCAGGAACTGTCCCGCTCCGATGGACCGCTCTCCATCACATAAACTCGTCCACATAAACTCGTCCACATAAACTCGTCACGACATGTCTCTTCCCGACCTCAGCCGCTACCGCACCGTGGACCTCGCGCAGCCCTACTACATCGGCATGCCGCACCACCCCGCCCATCCGCCCTTCCTCTACGGGCTGAACAAGAAACACGGCGACTACATCAATCCCGGCGGCGCCAGTTCCGCCTCGGAAGGCATCGCCCTCGGCGCGCATGTCGGCACGCACATCGACGCGCTTTGTCACTTCTCCTGCGACGGCCGCATGTTCGGCGATGTGGAAGCCGCGCCCGCCCAGACCTACGCCGGCGGACTCGAACGCCACACCGTCGACACCATCGCGCCCATCTTCCGCCGCGGCGTCCTGCTCGACATCGCGAAACTCGCCGGTGTCGACGCCCTGCCGAAAGATTTCGTCATCACGCGGGAGCATCTCGATGCCGCCCGCGCCGACGTCCGCGAAGGCGATGTCGTCGTCCTGCGCACCGGCTGGGGACAGTTCTGGGACGACGCCGCGCGCTTCATCTCTCAGGTGCACAGCCCCGGCCCCGGCCTCGCCGCCGCCCAATGGCTCAGCGACCGCAAAGTCTTCGCGGCCGGCAGCGACACCGCGCCTTTCGAGTTCACGCCCAGCCCGGAAATGTCGGTCCATGTACATCTTCTGGTCCGGAGCGGCATCCATATCATCGAGTGTCTGAACCTCGAGGAGCTTTCCGCCCTGGACGCCACCGAGTTTCTGTTCGTCGCCGCGCCGCTGAAGATTCGCGGCGGCACCGGCTCGCCCATCCGCCCCGTCGCTCTGCTCGAGAATAAATAAAAAATGCCTGAAAAATACGACGCCTTTCTGCTGGTCTCCTTCGGCGGCCCCGAAAAACACGACGACGTGATCCCGTTCCTCGAAAACGTCCTGCGCGGCAAGAACGTGCCCCGCGAGCGCATGCTGGAAGTCGCGGAACACTACTACCACTTCGACGGCGTGAGCCCGATTAACGACCAGTGCCGGCTGCTGCTCGACGCCCTTCGGACGGAATTCGCCGCCAACGGCGTCGCGCTGCCCATCTACTGGGGCAATCGCAACTGGGATCCGATGCTCGCCGATACCGTCCGCCAGATGCGCGACGACGGGGTCAAACACGCCGTGGCCCTCGCGACCTCAGCTTTCGGGTCTTACTCCGGATGCCGTCAGTACCGCGAAGATCTGGAAAAGGCCCGCGCCACGGTCGAAGGCGCTCCGGAGATCGACAAACTCCCGCCCTTCTGGAACCACCCCGGCTTCGTCGACACCGTCACTGATCGCGTCCGCGAAGCACTCGCGCAACTGCCCGGCGCGGATGTCGTTTACACAGCCCACAGCGTTCCGCTTTCCATGGCGCAATCGAGTCCGTATGAAGCCCAACTCCGCGAGGTCTGCGCCGGCGTGAATATGGCCCTCGGTCTGCGGGATCCCATCCTCGTCTTCCAGAGCCGCAGCGGCCCTCCCACGCAGCCGTGGCTGGAGCCGGACGTCAGCGAATACATCCGCAACACGGCTTCGAAGAAAATTATCGTCGTGCCCGTCGGCTTCCTCTCCGACCACATGGAAGTCCTCTTCGACCTCGACACCGAAGCCGCCGACGCCGCCAAGGAACGTGGCATCGAATTCCTCCGCGCCGGCACTGCGGGCACGCATCCCCGTTTCGTGACCGCGATTCGCGAAATGGTGCAGGCCGCGCAGGTGGCGCCCCCGGCCTACATTTGCCGCCCGGACTGCTGCCGCCCCGCCACGCGCCCCCCGGCCCGGCCGGCGTAAGACCCGCTAAGCGAAGCGGGTACGAATGTGGGGCAGACTGTTAGTCTGCGCGCCGGTTGGTAACCGGCGCCCGCCCCGGGCCTCGCGGAGTCTTATCGACAGAGCTTCCGGCAGCGCTGTCTCCTTCAGCTTCACTTCCGCCCAGAGGCGTTCCTGGTCCCTCAGGTAAGCCTCTACCTTGTCCTGATTCTCAAGATAGAAAATAATCGCCCCGTACACGCGAACGAGCGGACCCGCCACGGGAAACGATTGCAGAATGGATTCGGGCGATTCCCCGTCTTTGAAGGCCTGCACGATGCTTTCCAGCGCAATCCGGGTCCCGGCGATGTAGTAACCACCCGCGCGCTGTTCGACATAGTCCTGCATGGTCTTCCTGTTCCTTCACTTTACGCCATCTCGCCACTTCGGGCGGAGCTCCTACTCCCTCAAAAACGCCAAGCCATATGGAAGAACTCCCTCCCGCCGTGCTATCCCAGAGTCATGAAGCAAGCCTTTCCGGCTTTGCTTGCTCTCGCGTCCCTGCTCGGGGCGAACAGCAGCGGCAGCAGGGTCCTGTACGTCGGCGGGACCGTTGCCGGTATCCAACAAAAATCCGGTGCGCGCATCGAACTGGCTCAGGATGACGCCCTGCGCTTCACCGCCTCAGGAGCTACGCTCCGGATCCCGTGGAAGGAAATCAACACCCTCGAGTACGGCATGCGCGTCAGCCGCCGTTACCTCGAAGCCGTCCTGATCTCGCCGCTCTTCCTCGCCTCCAAACGCCGCACGCACTACCTCACCATCGGCTATACGGACGACAACGGCAAACAACAGGCCATGGTCCTGCAGGTCAACAAAGAAGAAATCCGCCCGCTCCTCGTCTCCCTCGAAGCCCGCACCGGACTGCGCGTGGAATTTCAGGACGAGGAAGCCCGCAAAGCAGGGAAAGGATGACCCGCCTCCTCCTCGCCCTGCTGCTGGCGATAACGGCGCAGGCCGTCGAACTCCATCCGCCGCCCGATATCGCCCTTGCCAAGGTCCGCCGGATCTACGTGGACCAGCTCGGCGGCGGCGCCGGCTCCGACCAGATGCGCGACATGCTCATCGCCGCCATCCAGCGCTCCGGGCTCTTCACCCTCACCGAAAATCCGGATCGCGCCGATGCCTCCCTGCGCGGCTCCTCCGAACAGAAATTCTTCGTCGACGAGCACCAGACCAGCGACTCCATTGGCATCCACGCCTCCGAAGGCACCGGTTCCGACAGCCGCGCCAGCTTCGGCGCCGGCAGTTCCTCCCGGCAAAACCTGAGCACCGGCATCTCCCAGAACGAGTCAAGTCACTCCCGTGAGAACAAACAGGAAGCCGGCGCTTCCGTTCGGCTGGTGGATTCCGATGGCGACGTGATCTGGTCCACCACCCAGGAAAGCAGCGGCGCGAAGTTCCGCACCGCGCTCGCCGATGTCGCCGATAAAGTGGCCCGCCGCCTCGCCGAAGAAACGAAAGCCGCGCGCGCCGCCCAAGCCCTTTCGCCTTCACCGCCGCCTCCGCCTCCGGTCAGTCCGTCCGCAAAATAGGCCGCGGCCACCCGAACCACGCGATGCCCGCCAGCGCCGCCTGCACGAACACGATCAGGCCCACGCACCCCGACCAGCCATACGCGTCCCAGAACCACGCCGGCGCCGACGACCCGAAACTGCCGCCCGCGTAGTAGAAGCTCACATACAGCCCCACCGCCAGCGCCCGGCTGTGTTCCGCCACCGTGCCGATATAGCTGACCGCCGCCGATTGCGCGATAAACACGCCGCACGAGCAAAACGTCAGCCCCACAAGGATCAATCCCAACCCCGGCGCCAGCGTGATCAACGCCCCCGTGACCCCCATCGCCGCCGCGCCCAGAACCGCCTTCCGGTGTCCGATCCGGTCGATGCCGCGCCCCGCCCACGGCGTCACCACCGCTCCCACCAGATAAACGCAGAAGATCGACCCCAGCCAGCGCGGTCCCAACCGGTACGGCGGCGCGGCCAAATGGAACGTCACGTACGTAAACAGCGCCACCATCGTGAACAACACGCAAAACCCGCACACGTACGTCGCCAGCAAGCGCCGGTTCCGCAAATGCGCCCCGGCCGCCCGCAGAAAGCCGCTGTGATGAGGATGCACCCCCGCTCTCTCCGACGGCAGCCCCATCGCCAGCAACACCGCGATCGCCAGATTCACCACGCCGAAAATCACGAACATCCAGCGCCAGTTCAGGCTCTCGCTCAGAATCCCCGACAACACGCGCCCGCTGAATCCCCCCAGCACCGTGCCGCTGACATACGCGCCCACCGCCGAAGCCGCCCGTTCCGGCGGCCACTCGTCATTGATATACGCGACCGTCACCCCGAACACACCCGGCGTCGCCAGCCCCTGCAGAAATCGCCAGAAAACCAGCCAGCCCAGCGTCGACGCGGACGCGCTCAGCGCCGTCGCGATCCCCAGCATCACCACGGACCACACAATCACCCGCTTCCGCCCAACCCGGTCCGCGATCCGCCCGGCGAACGGAGCGGCCAGCGCCACGCCCAGTGTCGCCGCCGTCACCGTGAGACTCACCGCCGCTTTTCCGGCGTGGAAAATCGCCGCGAGCAGAGGCAGAATCGGCTGCGTGGCGAAGAGATTCAGGAAGGCACAGAACCCGGCCAGAACCACCGGCGCCGTGCGGGGCGTCTGCTGCAAACTGAATTTTACAGGACAGTCCCCTCCCACCCGCATAATCGAAGGGATGAGGAAAATCGCCCTTCTCCTGCTCCTGCTCGCGCCGGTGCTCCCCGCGCAAAGCCCTTCTAAAAAAACGCTCGGGTTGCAGCCGTCGGGAGCGGCTGAACGGGTGGTTGCCCGGCCTAACCGCGCCGCCCCCGACGGCTCCCGAGCTTCCGAAAAAGTCGCCGCCGTCCTGAACGACTGGCACAACGCCGCCGCCGTCGCCGACGAAGCCCGTTACTTCGGCCATTTCACTCCCGACGGCGTCTTCATGGGCACCGACGCCACCGAGCGCTGGACCGCCACCGAATTCCGCGCCTGGGCCAAACCGCACTTCAAAGGAAAAACCGCCTGGGCCTTTACCCCGCACCACCGCTTCATCTTCTTCTCGCCCGATGGCGCCATCGCCTGGTTCGACGAAATGCTCGACACCCCGAACATGGGCCCCTGCCGCGGTTCGGGCGTCCTCCAGCGGATCGGCGGAGTCTGGAAGATCGCGCAGTACAACCTCTCCGTGCCCATCCCGAACGCGCTGGTGAAGGACGTGGTCAAACAGATTGCGGCGGCCGGAAAATAAGCGCTATCATCAGCCAAATGCTTCTCTCGTCGCTGTTGTTCCTCCTGCTCGCCCAGCAAACGCCGGCCCAGCAAACCGCTCCCGCGCCACAGACGCCCGCCCGTCAGGCCGCTCCCGGCGCGCCGGTCCCGGCCAGCACCCCCTCTACAGCCCCCGCTCCCGCAGCGGCCGCAGCCACCCCAGGCGGCAGAGCCGGCGGACGCGGCGGCGGTGTGGCAGGCCCCGGCCCCGCGATCGGCGGTGAGATCGATGAAACGCCCGTGGTCACCCACCACTCCATCAACCTCGACGGCAAGACGCTCAACTACACTGCCACCGTGGCCCAGATGCCCCTGAAGAACGCTTCCGGCGACACCGAAGCCCACATCTTCTACATGGCCTACACGCTCGACGGCGTCACCGACCGCGCCCGCCGCCCCGTCACTTTCTGTTTCAACGGCGGCCCCGGCTCCGCCTCCGTCTGGGTACATCTCGGCGGCATGGGTCCCCGCAGCCCAAAACTGATGCCGAACGGCAGCATGCCCCCGCCCCCCTACCAGCTCAAGGACAACCAGAACACCTGGCTCGATAAAACCGATCTCGTCTTCATCGACCCCGTCGGCACCGGTTACAGCCGCGCCAAATCCATCGACGTCGCCCGCCGCATGAACGGCGTGCAGGGCGATATCCAGTCCGTCGGCGAGTTCATGCGCCTCTACCTGCTGCGCAACGAACGCGAAGCCTCGCCCCTCTTCATCGCGGGTGAAAGCTACGGCACCTTCCGCACCGCCGGACTCGCGGGCTATCTGATCGACCGCGGCATCGCCTTCAACGGCATCATCCTCATCGGCACCACGCTCAACCTCGAAACCATCTGGAGCCGCTCCGACGACCTGGTCTACCAGCTCGAATTCCCCACCTACGCCGCCGATGCCTGGTACCAGAAAAAGGTCGCCCCGGATCTCCAGAAGAAAGACCTCAAGTCATTCCTGAAAGACGCCGAGACCTTCGCCATGGGCGAATACGCCGCCGCCCTCGCCAAAGGGGACGACCTCACCGCCGCCGAACGCAAGTCCATCACCGAAAAACTCGTGCGCTTCACCGGCCTCGAAGCCCGCTACATCGAGGAAAGCAATCTGCGCTGGGACGTCTCCCACTTCACCCGCCAGCTTCTTCGCGACAAGCACGAAACCATCGGCCGCTACGACGGCCGCCTGACCGGCCCTTCCGCCATGAACACCGGTGAAACCAGCGAGTACGATCCCTCCAGCACCCTGATTACGCCGCCCTTCACCACCATGTTCAACAACTACATTCGCAATGAGCTGGGCTACAAAACCGACATGCTCTACTACACCAGCGGCGGCATCCAGCCCTGGGACTACGGCGTGCAGAACGGTTTCGGCGACACCACCGCCATGCTCCGCTCGGCGATGGTGAAAAATCCGTACATGAAGGTGCTGGTGGCCGCCGCATACTTCGACCTCGCGACGCCCTATTACGCCGTCGAATACACCTTCAACCACATGGGCCTCAGCCCGCAGCAGCACCAGAACATCCGCTGGGATTTCTACCAGTCCGGCCACATGCTCTATATCGACAGCGACTCGCACGCCAAGCTGAAGCACGACGTGGCGGATTTCTTCCAGAGCGCGTTGCCGAAAGATTTGCAGTAAGGAAAGATTTACAGTAACTACGGCAAATCTGTTTTAAACGAATAAACCGGATACACATCCACCGGGACATCCGTAGTGGCCGCCAGCGCGGTTATCAGGGCGGCAGGCATGCGATCGTACTTCGTCATCCATGCCTCCGCCCGCGCCCGGTCCCCCGTCGCTTCCATCTCCAGCAGATTTTTCGCCAGCGCCGCCAGCACCACCGGGATGCGCTTGTAGTCGATCACATACCGGCCGCCCTCCTCGGCCAGCGCGTGCTGTTCCAGCAGGTAATTGAACTCCATCATCTCGGCGCGCCCGTGCGCCTCGCCCGTCCCGAAACGCAGCGTCCGGAAGATCCCCGCCACATACGACGAATAGAACTCCTCCTGCCTCGCCGCCGGCACGGCGCCATGCGACATCAGCCACGCCAGACCGTACATGCCGACTACGTCTGCCTTCGCCTCTTCCAGTCCCGAAAACACCGGTCCCATCGCCTCCGTGATCGGCAGCTGTTTCCCTTCGTTCGGACCGCCCTGCGGCTTCGAAAACTCGGCCCCCAGATCGTGCGCGATCTCGTGCAGCACCGTCGCCGCCATATACCCCTCGGCCGTCGCCTTCGCCGCCTGGTCCGGCCGCATCAGCTTCTTCGCGATCGGCAGCACCACGTTCGTCACTCGCGCGTCCATGAAGTTTTTAAAGAATATCTTCTTGGTCCCTTTCGCCTGGTGCACCCGCGGATCGTTCGGCAGATTATCCGCTACCGCCTGATACCCGTGCAGCAAATCGCCCGTACGGAATGGCGCGTCCATCACCTCGAGCGGCGTCAGATGGCCCGCTTTCGACGGCCGAAACCTCGCTTCGAGCGGCAGCGACTCCTGAATCTGCGGGACATACTTCTCGTACAACGCAAGCTTCCGGCTCTCCTCCTCATTCCGCACCAGAATCGACGCGCCATAAGACGTCTTCACGCCCAGCAAATCGTCCAGATATGTCTCATAAGGGGCGAAAATGAGATCGAATTTCGGATCTTTCAGATCGAGCCAGGCCAGATCGCTCTCGTAATACTTGTCCGTCAGCAGCGCCGCCGCCCGCAGCCGCAGATAATTCGTGAACGCCTTGTCGTCGCTCAGCGCCGCGGCCTCGCGCAGCGCTTTCGCCATCGGTTCCAGCAGCGCCTTATACTCCTCGCGATACGGGATCCCGACCAGTCGTTCGCCCCTGCGCTTTACCACGGTGAACGGGTCGTAAATCGCGGCCTTATCTTCCGGATGCTTCGCCACATACTGCTCCGCGGCCTCGCGCGTCAAGTCGTGCGGATACAGCTCATGTCCCGGCGCCAGCGGCGTGCTGCCCGTGAACGGTTTGTTCTCATCCAGCAGATCGTACCGGCTGCCCATGATGAAGAACAGATCCTTCAGCACCGGGTCCTTCGTGCTCTGGTACTGCGCCAGCCCGGCGGTGTCGCTCTGTCGCCAGTACACCGCGTCCAGCAACCGGCAAGCCTCCGCCAGTTTCGCCACCATCTGCTTCTCGCGCGCGGAAAGGCCCTCGGAATGAAACGGCATCTCGACGCGCTTCCATTGCGCTAGCCGTTGCGCCGGGGTTTGCCCGAATGCCGCTGCGGACATCGTCAGCAATAAGGTTACAGAGAGAAAGACTCGCACAGGCCGGAAGTATAGCATTCCGGGCGTCCCTTCATGCGCTGCCGAAGCGACGCAAACCAGCCCCCACCCCCACGCCGAGAATCGCCGGAACATAACCGACCAGCGCCACCCACGGCAGCCCCGCGCTCGGCGGATACGGCGCGCGCAGCACCCCGAAATGCACCAGCGTTTCCGCGCAAAAGAGCGCCGCGCCCAGCACCAGAACCGTAACGGCAAACGGCTTCGGAAACGCCGCCCCCAGAATGCCGCCGGCGATCAGGACAAAACCCAGCACCACCGGAATTTCATCGGTATGGGTATGCGCCCAAACCAGAAAAGCGGCTGCCGCAAGAAGACAAGGCCAGTAGAGCACTCTCATGCTTTACAAGATAAAGTAATTTGCAATGAGAAAGCAAGCGTTGGAACGAACCGTGCTCGCTTGTCGTAGTGGCATATTGAAGGAAAAGAGGAAACCACCCCGATGACCGACCAGGAACGTCAACTCATAGAAGAGCTCGCGGGCCGTATCCGAAACGCTCCGGCCCCGCCTATCGATCGCGATGCCGATGAACTGATTCGCCGCGGCATCGGCGCCCGGCCGGATGCCCTCTACATCCTCACGCAGACCGTTCTCATCCAGGAAATGGCGCTGAATCAGGCGAAGCAGCAGCTGGAAGACCTGAAGAAGCAGCAGCCCCCGCAGAGCTTTCTGCCGAAGGATCCGGAACCGCCCCGTCCCGCGCCCGCCAGCACCCCCGGAGGCGGCTATCGCTCCAGCAGCTACCAGACCTCCGCGCCGCCGCCCGCGCCCGCTCCCCCGCCACTTCCGCAATACACCCAGCAGCAGTACGGTCAGCCCCAATATGCCCCGCCCCAGTACGCCCCGCCGGATTACGCCCCGCAACCGCAGGGCGGCCGCTTCTCCGGCTTCCTCCGCAACGCCGCGCAGACCGCCGCCGGAGTCGTCGCCGGAGAGGTCGCCTTCTCCGCCATTTCCTCTCTGTTCAGCCATCACGACAACTACTATGGAGGCGGAGGCGGCGGTTTCATCGGCGGCCCCAGCGGTTTCTTCTCGGGTGGCGGAGCCGGCATCTCTCCGGTCTCCGAAACTATCATCAACAACAACTACTACGAGAACGAACGTCCCCGCGACAACGATTACGATCACGAACGCCGCGAACACCTCAGCGCCGCGAGTGACGATTCCCGCGACTACGCCGACGACAGCACAGCCGACGACAGCACAGCCGACGACGACACCGCATCGGACGATGACACCGCATCCGACGACACGGACGACTCCGCCGACGACAGCTCGTCCTATGATGACGATAATTCCGGTATCGACGTATGACAGGCGCCGTATGACATCCCGGAACCTCTTCGCCCTCCTCGCCTGCAGCGCCCTCGCCTGCACCGCACAGACGAATCCCGACTGGCACCAGCCCTTTCCGCCCTTCCCGATCGCCGGTAATCTCTACTACGTCGGCACCGCCGACCTCGCCATTTATCTGATCACCACCCCGCAGGGTAACATCCTGATCAATTCCAACTTCGATCAGGATCTGCCCGCGCTGAAGAAGAGCATTCAGCAGGTCGGCCAGAAATATCAGGACACCAAAATCCTGTTAATCAGCCACGCCCACGGCGATCACGACGCCGCCATCGGCACCATCCAGCGCGAAACCGGCGCCAAACTGATGGTCATGGCGGAAGATGTCGACGAGGTGCAATCGAAAGCCAAGGGACGCCCCGGCGCCCGTGTCGATCGCGTCCTCCACGATGGCGACACCGTCGAACTCGGCCGTTCCCGTCTGACCGCCCGCCTCACCCCCGGCCACACCAAAGGCTGCACCACATGGACCACGAAAATCAGCGACAGCGGCCGCCTGCACGACGTCGTCATCGTCGGCAGTCCCAACGTCAACGCCGGTTACTATCTGGTGGGCAACAAAAACTACCCGGGCATCGCCGACGATTACAGGAAAACCTTCGCCATCCTGAAAAGCCTGCCCTGCGATATCTTCCTCGGCGCGCACGGCGCGTACTTCGGCCTCAAGCCCAAATTCGAGAAATTCAAGACCGGCGATAAGAACGCGTTCATCGATCCGGATGGCTATAAGACCTGGGTAGCAGCCAAAGAGAAAGAGTTCACCGACGAACTGGCCCGCGCGCAGGCGCAGCCTGGCACACCAAAACCGTAACCCTTATCGCCGCCGGAGCCGGGCCGCCAGATACCAGACCGTCAACACGTTAATTATTAGGATCGCCACCCGCACCCACGTAAACCGGTGCCAGATCTCATACACCTCCAGCGGGATAAACAGGGCCGTGCTGACCACCGTCAGATACTCGGCCCAGTGCTTCCGCGCCAGCAGTCCCATGCCTTCGGTAAGGAACAGCCCGGCGTACAGGAACGTCCCCGCGCTCAGCGCCTTCAGCTGTTTCGGCGTCACCCGAAACACCCGCACCAGCGCGCCGTGGATGTAATGATTGTCCGGATCCATCCGCATCATCTCCACCCAGTGGCTCACCGTCGCCTCCACATCGCGGTGCAGCAATCGCAGCAGCCCGATGGCGACGATCACCAGCGTCAGACCCTTCAGCAGCTTGAAAAGCCCGATCAGCGTGATCCCGAAATCGTTGCCGCGCTTTTTCATCCTCATTCAGATTAGAATGTCCCCTATGGGAAACGCAGTCGCGACACCCGAAGTTCGTCTGCGGGACTTACGCGGCATCGGCAAAAAGATGCTGCAGGATTTCGAACTCCTGGGCGTGAAATCCGTCCGCCAGCTCAAATCGCAGGACGCGCAGGTGCTCTACGACCGCATGTGCGCGCTCACCAAAACCCGCCAGGATCCCTGTGTCCTCGACACCTATCGCTGCGCCATCGAACAGGCCCGGAATCCGAACCTCCCCAAAGAGCACAAAGACTGGTGGTACTGGTCTCGCCTGAGAAAAGCCGGCCGCTAGATCCTCAACCGTATGTGGGGCAGGTTGTAGCCTGCGCGCCGGTTGGTAACCGGCGCTCCTTTGCGGGTCAAACAACTACCCCAGCAGACAAGCCCGCGCCGTCCGCACCAGTTTCGCCGCGCCGAACGGCGACGCCGCCGTGGCCGTCAGGTGTCCCATCTTCCTTCCGGGACGCGGTTCCGTCTTGCCATACAGGTGCAGTTTCACATCCGGCAGCGCGAGCGTCGAGGCCCAGTCCGGCTCCCGCACGCCCCACATATCGCCCAGCAGATTCGCCATCGCCGCCGGACGCAGCATCTCCGTGCTCCCCAGCGGCAACCCGCACACCGCCCGCAACTGCTGCTCGAACTGACTCGTCACACACGCATCGATCGTCAGATGCCCGGAATTATGCGGACGCGGCGCCAGTTCATTGATCAACAGCCGCGAATCGCGCGTCAGGAAAAACTCCACGCACAGCACGCCGGTCACGTTCAGTTGCTCCAGGAGGCCGCGCGTGATCGCCGTCGCTTCCTGCGTCACTTCCGTGCTGAACGGCGAAGGCGCGACCGACACATCCAGGATGCCGTTCACATGCTCATTCGCGCTCGGCGCGAAGAACGCGCACGCCCCCGTGTGGCTGCGGACTCCCACCACCGAAAGCTCGGCCTCGAAATCCACCACCGCTTCGAGCACGGCTTCCTGCCGCTCCATCTTCTGCCAGG
Source organism: uncultured Acidobacteriia bacterium (assembly GCA_903851195.1). GTDB lineage: Bacteria > Acidobacteriota > Terriglobia > Bryobacterales > Bryobacteraceae > BOG-234. Next base: position 670,072 of record CAINNJ010000004.1, on the reverse strand, counting down.
CCGCCTCGGCCTCGGGCAGGGAACTGACGCGATACTGCCCCTTGCCGTCGTACCCGAATCCCGCCGTCTTCAGAATCGCCGGACCGAATCCCGGCACGGCGCCGCGCAGGTCTTCCTCGCTGCGAATCGCCTCGAACCGCGTGACCGGAAAGCCGTGCTGCCGCAGAAACGTCTTCTCGCGAAGCCGGTGTTGCGTGGTATGCAGCACGTCGCCCGCGGGCCGCACCAGCGCATACCGCGCGGCCGTTTCCGCCGTGGCCGCCGGCACATTTTCGAACTCGAACGTCACCACATCCACGGCCGAAGCGAAATCGCGCACCCGATCCAGATCTTCATACGGCGCATCCACTTCGACATCGGCCACCTGCCCGGTCGGTGAATCGCGGTCGGGCGAGTACGTGTGCACCCGGTATCCCATGCGCCGCGCCGCAATGGCGAACATGCGGCCCAGTTGACCGCTCCCCAGCACGCCGATCGTGGAACCCGGCAGAACGGTTTTCAATGACGTTTTCCCCTCAGGACAGAATATCTTCCAGCACCTTGCGCTTCTGCGCCTCGCGGAACGCGTGCAGTTTGGCCCGATACTCCGGATACTTGTTGGCCAGTATGGATACCGCCAGCAGCCCCGCGTTCTTCGCGCCCGCCGGACCGATCGCCAGCGTCGCAACCGGAATCCCGCCCGGCATCTGCACGATGGAGAGTAGAGAATCCATGCCCTTCAGCGCCTTGCTCTCCACCGGAACGCCCAGCACCGGCAGCGTCGTGTGCGCCGCCGTCATACCCGGCAGATGAGCCGCGCCGCCCGCGCCCGCGATGATCACTTCGAGCCCGCGCGCCTCGGCCCCCGCGGCGAATTCGGCCATCAGTTCCGGTGTGCGGTGCGCGGAAATAATGCGGCATTCATGGGGCACGCCGAAGTCTTTCAGAATCTCCGCGGCGCCCCGCATGGTATCCCAATCGGACTTGCTGCCCATGATCACCGCAACCAGAGGTGCGGGTGTTTCTTCCATTTGTCGCGAACGACAATGATATCAGTGTCGCGAACGATCACGTCCCGAATAACTGGAATGCGCCCCAGTACCACGGCTTCCGGTGCACCCCGCCGGACCGGATCAGCTGCAGCTTCGCCCCGCGCAACGCGCTCGACGGCGACTCCCCGCGCCCCAGCCCCGCATACAGCTGTTTCATCATGCTGGCGCCCGCTTCGTCGTCCACATCCCAAAGTCCCGCGATCACGTTGTGCGCCCCGGAATCGAGAAACGCCCACGCCAGCCCCACCAGCCCCTCACCCGAATAAATCCGCGTCCCCGCGCTGTGACACGCCGAAATGGTGACCAGATCCGCCCGGAGCGGACTATTCACGATATCGGCCGCGCGCAGCCGGTAATCCGCCGCCCCGTCGCGCGACAGAATCACCGACGATTCCAGCGGCTCTTCCACGCTCGCCGTCGTATGGGCGGCAAAGTGGATCAGATCGAAGCTGCCCGGTTCGGCTCCCGCCCAGGCCGCCGGTTTGGCCGCCGCCCCCCGCAGCACCACCTTGCGGGCCCGCGGCAGGCTCGCTTCGATATCCCCGATTTCCCGCGCCGCGAACGGCAACGCCGGAAATTCGTGAGCCGGCGACACCGGATCGCCCATCACCAGCAGCGAACCCGTCTTCGCCGCCATCTTCCTGTCCACCGGATTCAGCAGACCCAGCGAAGGCGCAATCGAGATCATGGCGTCCTCAATCCAGTAATGCGGCTTCTCGCCCGGCGTCGGCAGCGTCTCGAAATTGAGCGAATACAGCACGCCGTCCGGCACCACGATCGCTTTCCCCGTCTTCTCGACAAACGGCTGCGCCGGAGCCACCAGCGTGTCGTACAGCTTCCTCGCCGCCGGATTCTCCGTCATCAGCGGATCGCGCAGATCCAGAATGGAGCGGTCGTAATTCTCGATCAGCGCCCGGATCTCCGCCTCCCGAGGCAGCGTTACCGCGTTCATCCCGCCCGCCGAGATAATCCAGAGCCACGATTTGTTATGTCCCAGCGAATAACTGAGCAGCGTGCTGTCCGTCGCCCGCGCGATCGCCTGAAAATCTTTCAGCCCGGGATGCGCCGCGGTGTGCGGACGGCTGACTCGCAGCCTGTCCGCCATCGTCCGCGCGCGGCTCGAATCGGCCAGTTCCAGCGCTTCCGCCGTCTTCCCTTCGTCCATCAGAAGTTCGATGTAATCCTGATAAAAGCCGATCAGCCGCGAGAAATACCCGCGCTTATAATCCTCTTTCACCAGTTCCGTTCTGCGCTGCTCGATCTCGCCGATCGCCGTCCGGAATTCTCTTTCCGCTTCACCGTACCGGTTCTCCGTCGCCAGCACGATCGCCAGCAGATCGTGCGCCTGCAGCCGCGGCGTCGGATCGTCGGGAGACGAGCGGAGGATCCTTTCGAGAACCTCTCGCGCTTCCTCGAACCGGCCCCGTCCAAACGCAATCCGGGCCGCATTCATCTCGGAAAACGTCTCGGCCGTCTTGTTGTGTAGTTCTCTCTTGATCGCGAGCCCTTCCTGGTTGTAGCGCTCGGCCACATCCAGCTTGCCCGTCTCGATCGAAACATAAGCGAGATTGGTGAGCCACGTCGCCGAGTCCGCGCGGTCCCCCAGCTGCCGCGAAATCTCCAGAGCTCTCTGGAAATAATTCGCGCCCTCCCCCAAATCCGTCGGATTAAAAGTAAACCCGCGCCGGACATAGAAACTTCCCAGCGCCCCGATCCAGCGCTGTTCCTCCGCCTGATTGCCGGTCTTGCGGAACTGCTCCTGCGCTTCCTGGAACAGATGGAACGCCTTCTCCGAATCGCCCAGCCGCAGGTAGCACCAGCCCAGATTTCCGGTGTTCCGCGCCTTGCTCTCCGTGGCGCTGTACTGGCGCGCCATGTCGATGGCCTGCTCGAAAAACGGGATCGCCTCGTTGTACTGGTGCGCGCTCATCAGCTGGAAGCCCAGGTTGCCGGTCGCGCCGATCGTCAGCCACGGCACCGCATGACGGACGCCATACTCGCGCACCCCCCGGAAAAGCGTTGCCGCTTCCCCGAAGCGCGACTGTGCCACCGCCACCAGCCCCTGGCGATTCTCAATCTCCGCCAGGAGTTCCTCGTCCCCCGCCGTTCGCGCAAAACCGGTGGCAGCTTCCAGCGCCGCGCCCGCGGTCGCGTAATCCTTTGCCTGATAGGCCACAAAGCCCCGGTTTAACTGATATCTCGCTTCATTTCGGGGCGTTCGTGCGTAAGCCGGCAGCTCGAAATTCAGGGCCTCCGTGGCGGCGCCTCTTTGCCGCCACCCCAGCAGAATTTCCACCTTTAAGAGCCGGAAATTCCAATACAGAGGCGTGCGGCGATCCACTCTCTGCAAAGCGCCGCCGACTACGTCCAGCCCCGCCAGATAACGCTCCGCCCGATAATCGGTCTGAGCTTTGGCGTAAAGCTGTTCCGGTGTCTCCGTCTCCCGCGTACGGCACGAGATTAGTGCGACCAACGCGACCAGCCCGCACGCCGGAATCGGAAGCCGGATTCGCGGCTTAATTGCCGGAACCATTCCCCTCGGTATCGCCCGCCTGGCCCGCGCCGGCCGGCGTGCTTCCCAGCTGGAACTGCAGCATGCTCAGACTGCGTTTTCGCGGCGAAATGTGGAGCTCGGCCAGCCGCAGCACACCGAAGTCCCGAATCCGGATCACGTGCCCGCTCTGAAAAATCTGCCGCCCCAAACCTTGAAGCGAACGCACCAGAGTGCAGGAAACTCCCCCCGCGTCGTCCGTGGCGAACACGTGCGGCAACACGGTATTGTGAATTTCCGGATCCTCGTGCTGCAGCGTGTTGACCACGCCGGAATGCGTGTCCAGTTCCGTGAACGTATCCACCGCCAGATCGGCCTCCACTTTATATCCCGCGATCCGGAGATTCTCGAAATACGTGCCCGTGGGATTAATGGTCGGCTCCGATCCGTCTTTCCCGTGGCTGGAAGCGATCCGTCCCACCACCCGGTCCGCCGTCACCATGTTCAGAATATTCAGCCCCTCGATCATCACCGAAGCCGTCGAATCGAAACAATTCGTTCGCGGGCAGAAGGATCCGGAAGCGAAAGCCACCGCCCGGTCGAACATAATGATGTCCCGGAAATTGTATCTCTCTACCGTGGAACTGACAAAACCGCCCTCTTCCGGCAGCGCCAGTTCCGCGTGGGTTGGCATTTCCTCTTCATGCGGCAGCGTGAACTTCCAGGAGAGGCCTTTCGTTTTAGCGTGGTATTTGAAGCTTTCGATTGCTGACACGTATTCACCTCGTGAAAAAGAATCAGACGGAATTCCGGTACGTCTTTACCGGACGGGATTCTGGTTTTCGGGTACCAAACGAAGCGTGCAGCGCGCGATCTCGGTCTCGCTCTGCCCGTTCCATCCGGTTAATTGCAGCGAATGCTCACCCGCTTTCAGACCGGTGATCGGCACCCGCAGCGCCAGCGTCTCCGTGGGGGACTCCGCCGGCTTCTCCACACTCACCACCTGCTGGTCGAGCGTGTAGGTATAACGGTCGTAGCTGTGGCTCAGATCGAACTGCAAAAGCGCAAACTGCCGGGATACCGGCACTTCGATGACCTGGTCGCTTGCGCTGCGGGCCGGAGGCCGCACCGTGTGAATCTCCAGGATGCCGGGCCGGTTTTCGCGTGACATCCGTGTCACTCCAGCCGCGATCACCAGCAGCAGGGCGAAATTCAGCACCCCGGAAAATGCCAGAGCCCGAATCGGACGCGGACGCAGGAAATCGAGCCAGCCCTTCCCGGCCGCCGGTTGCAAAACCTTTGCGCGTTCTTCGTTCTCAAACACCGCCACCGCGTTCGCCGCAAACGCGTCGATCGCGGCCACTTCCTTGCGGCACGCGGAACAGTCGGCCAGATGCTCTTCAAACTCATCCCGCTCCGCCGGCGGAAGCTCCCCCAGAAAATAACGTTCCGGAAGGTGGGCGCGAACTACGTTGTCGTGATCCATTCGGTTGAACTCACCCGGTAGTGACGCTTGCCGTGCCGGCGTTGCAAAGAATCATCAGGATGTGCGAAACAATTCTTCCGCCGCGCGCTCCCGCCGTCTGAAAACGCGCTTTGGCCCGGTGCAGCAACACCCGCAGATGGCTCGACTCCACGTTCAGCCGGGTGCAGATCTCCTCCCGGCTAAGCTCCTCGAAAAACACCATCCGCAGGATATCCCGGTCCTTCTTCGGCAGTTCGTCCAATATCTTTTTGACGATCCGCGTCCGTTCCTCCGTGATCAGAGCCCGTTCCACATCCATGCTGTGGTCCGGCGGTTCCGGAGGATCTTCCCCCGCATCCGGATTCCGCGCATCCGACCGGTTCTTCTCCAGCATCACGTTGGTGCAGACCGAGTTCACGAAGGAGCCGAACCGCTCCGGATGGGACACCCCGTTGCCCGTCCGCAAAACTCTCAGAACGCGAAAAAGAGTCTCCTGCCGGATATCTCCCGACGCATCGGCGTCGATACGCCGCGACCGCAGTTTCAGCGAAAGAAACTGGTTGAAGTACGTGTTGAAGTGGGCTTCCGTCTCCGGATCGCCGTCGGCCAGCTTTTGTACGTATGCTTCGTCGAAAGTCCGGAACTCCAAGTAGGTCCTCTGGTTCGTTCATTATACAGTCGGGGACATAGTCCTACCCTTGTAATGGGACCTGCGCTTACAAACTTTGGTATACCCCCAAGGCGCCTCAGTCCCTAAACTACCCGTCAAGCCTCTGTCCGGCGGCCCCAACCCGAGCGGCGTCTCAGCAACGCCAGAATCAATCCGGAGACACACAACGCCGCCGCCGCCGGTTCCGGAGCCGCCGCCGTCACCTCATACACCACTCCCGCCCCGTAATCCGCAATAAAAAGACTATCGGCCGTCGCGCGGATTCCAATCGGCTGGTACACCCCGTCCTGGCTGTTCTCGGAAAAATGAATAAAGTTCCCGGAACTGAAATCGTAATATCCCACCGCATTCTCTTCGTTCGCGGCGCCCGTCCCGTACGGCTTCCCCGCAAATCCGATGAAAATACCGTTATTGAACCCCACCGGGAAATTCGCCGGCGCAAAATCGAATAACGTCACGCCTTCCGCTTCCGATCCCAGCGCCGTCCCGTTCGGCAGCGGCTGAATCGCATAAAAGGGAGCCACGCAGCCCGACCCCACCTGCGCGCCCGTCCGGTACTGCACATAGCAGCTCGGGTAACCGAAATCCGGCGGCGTCCCGGTCCCGAAATCCGCCGCCGCGATCCTGTTAATCTCCTCCGCCTGCGGTGGTTCGTCGCCCAGTGGCCCCGTCCCGTCGATCGCGTTGTCCAGAAAATAAAAATCGCCCGTGTTCGGCTGGAAACCCATCCCGATCACGTTCCGGATCCCGCTCGCGACCTTATGCAGGTTCGACGCGGCCGGCTGAGAACCGCTCAGATCGAGCGTCACCGAATACAGCGAATCGCCGTCCAGAGTCCCGGATATCAGCCCGCTCACCTGAACCGTTCCCACCGAGGCTTCATGATCGAACTGCGCCCCGATATTAAATACCAGATCGTAGGAGCCGGGCTTCCCCGGAGTAGGCCGGGTCGCAATTCCCGGCGTATTGTGTTCCCAGTTCGAGGGAAACCCGAACTGCAGGGAACCGGCCGCGGTCAGGGGCGCGTCCGCGGTTGCGCCCGGCTGCAGCAGCGTGATCGTCGGCGTGACACTCCCCGAATAGTACGTGCCGTAATTGCTGTCGATCACGTAACCGCCCGCCCGGACCAGTCCCAACCGCGCTCCCGGCGGGGAATACAGGGTGGTTCCCGTCCCGTCCGCCACCCCGTCATGATTGCTGTCCGCAAAGCGCACAATGCCGTTCGCATAGCTTCCCACCGCCAGACTCCCGTCCGGCAGGTCGAGCAGTGCCAAAGGTCCCGGTACGCTGGCAAACCGGCTGACCGTGAACAGAGACGTGTCCAGTGCAAGCGAGTTCAGCTGCAGCGAACCAGCCTGACAGGACACGCAAAGGAAACAGCAGGCGAGAGATAAGTTTCGGCTTCTCATAGGCATCAGAATTTCGCTCCGCGAAGTGCAACGAAAAATCCGGAGGATGAACTAAAGTATAGGTGTTTGACAACGAAAAGAGCGCGTTAATTTTGCAGGATCTGAAGGCCGTTGAGGAACTTTTTCTCGCCGCGGCGGAACTGCCCCCGGAAGAACGGTCCCGTTTGCTGGATCGCGCCTGTTCCGGCGACCCCCTCCTGCGCGGCGAGGTGGAATCCCTGCTGCGCTTCGACAGTGCCGTCTCCTCGCCGCTCGCGCGAATCCTCGAAGCCGGCGCCTCCAGCGTGCTCCTCGACGCAAAGATGCTCGGCCTTCGCGTCGGCGCTTACGAGATTACCGAGATCCTCGGCCACGGCGGCATGGGTTCCGTCTGTCTCGCCTCCCGCGCCGACGACCAGTTCCACCGCAAAGTCGCCGTCAAGTTCATCCGCCACGGTATGGACTCCACCGGCGCCATCGGGCGCTTCCTGCGCGAGCGCCAGATTCTCGCCCAGCTCAACCATCCCTACATCGCGAAGCTTCTCGACGGCGGCGCCACCGAAGACGGCACGCCCTACTTCGTCATGGAATATGTCGAAGGCACTCCGATCGACCAGTTCTGCGTCGGGCGTTCCCTGAGCGTCGACGCCCGCTGCGAACTCTTCGGAAAAGTCTGCGAAGCCGTCGCCTACGCGCATCGAAACCTGATCGTCCATCGCGATCTCAAGCCGTCCAACATCCTGGTCAACCCGGATGGCCAGCCCGTTCTGCTCGATTTCGGCATCGCCAAAATTCTCGATGAATCCGTCCCGGCGAACCCCTCCGCCACCATCACCACGTTGCTGACGCCGGATTACGCCAGCCCGGAACAGGTGAGCGGGCTGCCCACCAACACCTCCACCGACGTCTACTCTCTGGGAATTCTCCTCTTTCAGCTGCTGACCGGCTCCAAACCCTTCGAATTCGACTCCACGAAACCCCTCGAAATGGCGCGCCGGATCTGCGAGGAATCCCCGCCCCGTCCCAGCTCTTTCCGCGGCAACAACAAACTCTCCGGCGATCTCGACGTGATCGTCCTCATGGCTCTCCGGAAAGAGCCGGAGCGGCGTTACAAGTCGGTGGACCAGTTCCGTGACGACATCCTCCGCTACCTGCAGCGCCGCCCCGTGATCGCCCGCGAGGACACGTTCCGCTACCGGGCGGGAAAATTCGTCCAGCGGAACCGCGGCGGTGTGATCGCCGCCACTCTCGCCGCCGCCACTCTCATCGGCGCCGTCATCGCCACCTCGCATGAAGCCAGCCGCGCCAACCAGTCCCTGCGCGTTGCGGAAGCGCAGCGCGTTCGCGCCGAGCGGGAACACCAGGCGGCCAACCAGCAGCGCGAACGGGCAATCGCCTCCGAAGCCGTCGCCATCGAACGGGCGAAAGAGGCCGACGCCGCCCGCGCCTCGGCCCAAAAGCGTTTGATCGACATGCTCGATCTCAGCCGCCACTCTCTGTTCGAGGTGCAGGAAACACTCGGACACCTTGCCGGCGCCCTCGAAGCGCGCCGTGAGATCATCGCGAGCACCATGCGCTATCTGGATCGCCTCGCCCTCGAAGCGGCCGACGATCCGGCGCTGCTCTCCATGCTGGTTTCGGGCTACACCCAAACCGGCGACATCCTCGGCCTGCCCGCCAAACCCAATCTCGGAGACCCGAAGGGGGCGCTGGATGCATGGCGTAAAGGCCGCATTTTCCTGACGAAGCTGCAAAGCCTGGCTCCGGCGGGAAAAACCGACCGAGATTTACTGCTGCAGGATCTTGGTTTTCGCCAGCGCGTCGGAATCTTACTCGAATCCCAGGGCGACACCGGAGCCGCCCTGAAGGAATACCGGGGCGCGCTCGCGATCGCGCATACCCTGGCGCGGGAGTTTCCCCACGACCCGGTCGCGGTGGTCCAGACCGGCATGATCGAGCACAACCTCGGCATGACCCTGGAGAAGCTGCACGATCCCTCCGCGGTCGAACACGTCCAGGCTGAAGTGCGCGCCTATGAGCGGGTCAGCGTCATGAATCACGCCAACCGGGAGAGTAGCCTCGGCCTGGCCACCGCCATCGGTGCCCTGGCGCGTTCTCTGACGGTCTCCCATCGCCTCCGCGAAGGTCTGGAACAGTTCCGGCGCAGTCTGGCCATTCGGGAGAAGTTGGCCGAGCAGGATCCCCACGAGGTGCTGAGTCAGACCGGCGTCGCCAGCGCGCATCTGCGCATCGCCGCGGTTCTGGCATCCCCGTGGGAAGAGAACCTCAACGACATCCCGGCCGCGCTCGAGTCTTGCCGGAAAGCCCTCGTCATCTATGAACAGCTGAGCGCCGCCGACCCGTCCAACCGCAAAGCGAAAGCGGACCTCGCGAGAGCTCTGCTCTATACGGGAGCCATCGGTCGCGATCCGGCGCTGCTGAAACGATCCGTGGAGATTCTGGAAGCCCTGCGCGCCGACGATCCGAAACAGGTCACCTGGCGCGACGAACTAAATCGCGCCAAAGACTATGCGCGGCGCCTCGCAGAAAATCCAGCCCCCGCGGCCCCCGCGACGCCCTGAGCGGCTACGGAGTCAGCTTCAGAATCATCCCGGTGTCGGTCGCCACCCAGAGATGCTTTTCGTCCGGCCCCGCGATCATCGCGGTCCGCGCCACCGCCCGGTAATCCACCGTCATCTCGGTCCACTTCTCCAGGTCGTCGCTGGTCAGAATCTTCAGCTTGCCGGGAATCGGACTGTCGTAAACCGGCCCCGACGGCTCAAAACCCGCGATGATCGCCGTGGTCGAGCCGCTGAACAGCCGCACATCCGTGATCGACCGGTCTTTCGCGCGGAACGCCCGCGTGCTCTTTCCGGTATGGATGTCGATTTTCATCACTTCGCTGGGAAAATCGAAGACGTCCCGGAACTGAATCAGTCCCAGTCCCGTACCCTGCGCCGTCAGACTGATCCGCGTCACCTGCCCGAACACCGAGGCCTCGCTTTTCGTCCACTTTTTCCCGCCATCGGCGGTTTGCAGCAGCACACCGTAATGCGGCACCTGCCGGCGGGCGCCCGCCCGTTCCGGTTCCATCCAGTCCGGTCCTCCGCGCCGCGGCGGAATATTCCAGCCGGAAATAATTCCTTTATTTTCCGCGAACGAAATCTCGCCGAACGTGGTGTAAACCGGGTCCCCCTGGACTTCCTTCACAATGGGCAGCGGCGCCCAGCTCTCCCCGCCGTCCAGCGTCTCGAACACGCGCTTCTGCAGCCCCGCCGCGAATCCGTGCTGCCGGTCCAGAAACCAGATCCGGAGCAGCCCGGAAGGCGCCTGTTTCAGTTTGGTCCAGGTCCGTCCCGATTCCGCCGTCGTCCAGACGCCCTTCTCCGTAATCATCCAGCCCGTGGAATCGTCCAGAAAGAACAGCGAAATCCCGGCTTCCTTGATCGGCGTCTCCGTCCAGTGTTCCCCACCGTCGCTGGTAATCAGCACCAGCGGCTTGTCTTTGTCTTTCCGGTCCGTGGTAAACCCGCACGCGATGCCCCGTTTTTCCGACGGGAACGCGAAATCGCTGATCGTCAGCGTGCTGTCGATCTGCCGGTACCGATACTGGATATCCCAGTGAGGTTGCGCCAGACAAGCGGCGCCGCTCACCAGCAGCAATGACAAACGGGAAATTCGAATCATGCCGTCACTCTAGTTGCGGTTGCGCAGCCCCGCCGGATTCTGACCGAACGGGCCCATCGAAGAGAGCACCAGTTCCGCGTGGTTAATCGAATCGATCATGTGCGGCGCAATCCGCGCCAGCGCCAGCGCGCATCCCACCTGTTCACCCAGCGTGGTCAGCACTTCCATCTCGCCCCCGGTATGCTGATGAACCGCCCGGTGCTGCACGTTGATCACCCCGACAACCTTGTTCCGCGCAATCACGGGCGCCGAAAGAAAGGCCTCGAAAGCGTCTTCAGGAAGCTCGCCGAAGTACTTGAATCGGGGATCTTTATACGCCTCGCGCGAGATCGCCAGCAGGCGCCTCTCCCGCGCCACCCAGCCGGTCAGACCTTCGTTCAGCTTCAGCCGCACCCGGCCGATTTCCGCCTCGTGATGCGCATTCGACGCGCACAGGATCAAATCGTCCCGGTCGCAAAGGTAAACCAGGCAGGAATCGCACTGCGTAAACTCCACCACCAGCGCGACAATCCCGTGCAGGACCTCCGTGAGACTCATGTCCCGCACCATAAAGCGGCTAACCTTCTGAAACAGCCGCAGTTGCTGCTCGATCCGCTCCAGGCGGGACTCCAGGTCTTTTGCCTTCGCCACGGTTTCATTATAGTCTGAGCTAAGTGCCGGAAAATCCAGTCATTACCTCGCCGACAATTCTCCCGTGGCCGGCCGGCACGGGAAACGTGATTGTCGGGTACGCTCCCGAAGCTCTTGAAAAGCTCCGGCTGGACGCCCTCGAAGGCCTCATCGCTCTGCCCCGAATCGGTATGGGAATTGGCGGACTCTTGCTCGGAACCCGGGAAAAGTCCGGCGCCAAAACCTCACTCCGGATTCTTGATTCCCTTCCCATCCCCTGCTCCCACGCGCAGGGGCCATCGTTTAATCTTTCCCCGGACGAAGTGCGCGAAGCGATCGAACTGACGCGCCCCGAACGCGAACTCGCCGTCATCGGCTTCTATTATTCCCGGACCCGCTCCCAGCAGAAACGCAGCCTCGAAATCGAGCAACTCTACACCCTGCTTTGTCCGGAACCCTGGCAAATCCTGCTCGAACTCCGGCCCAGCATGGCGGAGCCGTCCCGCGCGGAACTCATCTATCGCAACGGCGGACTCTCCGTCACCGGACCGGGCATCGAACTGCATCCGGCCGAAGTCGACGACATCCCCTCGACACTCGCTCCGGAACCGGAAATTCCGGTCGCGCCGATCTCGCTCCCCGCCTCCGGCGCTCTCCCCGCTATGGAAGCCCCCGCTCCCGAGACTTTTCTCCCGCCGCCCGCTCCCGTTCCTGCCGCTGCCGCGCCGGCCGCTTTCCGGGCCCCGCTGTTCGGTGTCCCGCCGCATCCCGCCCCGCGCCAGGGGGCGTGGCTCCGCTGGGCTATCCCTCTTTTGCTTCTCGCTGCCGGCAGCGGCGCGGCGGCCTGGTTCACGCGGGACACCTGGAATCCCCCGCCTCCCCTGCAACTCGAAGTCGCCGAAAAGCAGGGCCAGGTGACCTTTCACTGGAACCCGGATGCCCTCCGCGGACAAGACGCCGCCGTGCTCCTCGTCAACGATGGCGGCGACCTGCGCACCTTTCCGCTCACCCCGCAAAGACTCGACGCCGGCGTGTTGATCTACCCGCGCAAATCCGGCCGCGTGACGGGAACCCTTCGCATCGGGGATCGCCGCGCCATTGCGACGTTCCTCGAACCGGTCGCGCCCCCGGCTTCACCCTCTGCGCCACCCGCCGCGCCTCCGAAGGCGGCGCCGTGATACAGAGACTCCTCTTCGGGATACTGAAAACGTGACTCCCGCTCTTTTCGATCTGCCGCTCCGCCTGGGTGACGCCTCCGCCCTTGCCGGCGTCCTTCTGAGCCAGCCCGCCGGCGCCCCGCTCAAACCGCTGACGGACGAGTATCGCGCCCGCCTCGCGGCCCGCGCCGCCGCCATCCCGTTCGAGGCCATGACCCCGCATTTCCCCTCGCTCGAGCGCGATCCCGTCCACCCCTCGGCTTTCTACATCTGCGTCGATGCGGCGGACGGCGCGCCCTTCCTGCTGCGCGTCGCCCCCGCCTCCACTCCGTCCAGCGGCTTGTTCCCCGGCGCCATCCTCATCGGCCGGACTTTCATCAAAGATCTCGAAGTGGTGCTGAACGCCGTTCCCTTCACCCCCGCCGATGAAGCGCGCCTGAGCACCTTCTCCGACCAGGTCGAGAAGGCCTTCCAGCCCCGTGCCGCCGGAAGCCGCCCGGTGCTGCTCATTCAGGCGGATGAACCGGCCGCCGCTCTCCCGGCCGCCTTCGCCGCCCTCCGCAAACTGCATCGGACTTCGGCGCCGCAGGCCTTCGCTTTTGGACTCACCGAAGGCCAACACCCCGCCGAATTGTTTTTTACTGTCTTATGGGCGGCTATTCGCACCGGTTGGCGCGAAGGCTACACCTTGCATTCGGCCGCTCCGGTTCTGCCCCTGCCCGGCGTTCGCCGCCGCCCCTTTGAAACCGACCTGAACATCCACCGAACCGTCCGCCTGCCGGCCGGAATCGGCCGCGAAGAGGTGTCCGGCCTTCTGGCGTAGGGGTTACGGCGCGATATAACCCGTCCGGGCCCGCACCCGCGCTCCCGGAAACCTCCGCAGCGCCGCCGCCGACAGCCGGACGTCCACCTGGTGTTCCGCGCCCGGCCGGGTTCCCGGCGGCGCGTAATACAGCGCGTACCTTCGGCGCAGCAGCCGCACGGCCCGCTGAAACGCCGCGCCCGGATCTCCCGCCAGCACCGTCGGTCCGCCCGTCTTCTCCGCCATCGCGCTCGTTCCCTGCACGCGGACCTCTTCCCCTCGCCCGATCACCAGCTCGCCCAGCACCGCGTCGGCCAGCCACAGTTCCCGCACCGCTGCGGCCGCCGTGCCCTCCATCCCCGCCGCCCCCGGCCTATCCGATATCACCAGCACCGCGCGCCGCCGCCGCGACTTCGCCTCGCGCCGGAAACGCTTCGCCAACTCCGCCGCCGCCATCTCCGGCCCGGAATTCCCGCCAAAGTGCTCGTTCACCACCTTCAGCACGATCGCCTGGTTCACCGCGTCCAGGTTCGTCGTAAACGGCAGCACTTCGGTCGCGCCCGGTCCATACGTCATCACCGAAACCCGGTCTCCGGATTTCAGCTCGTGGAAGCCCAGTTCCACCGCCCGGACCACCCGCAGCACTTTTCCGCGCATGCTTCCCGCCAGATCGAACAGCAGTATCAGATCCAGCGGATCCTCTTCGAAATTGAAACTGACCACCGTCTGTTCCGCGCCGTCGTCGGACACACGGAAATCGTCTTTTCCCAGTCCCGTCAGAATGCCGCCGTTCGCGTCGGTGACTTCCGCGTCCACCCGCGCCAGCGCCACGCCGGACCGGAACGACACATTGTCCTGCGCCGGCAACAGGCACGCCAAAAGCAGCCCGGCCAGAGCCGCCGCAAGCCGGACGGTTTTCCCGAAAGCGCGCAGGCCGGCCCGGAATGAATGAGGAACCCGGCGGATTTGGCCGCCGGCAGCGAGTCCGTCGTGCGCGTCTTCCCCGGAAGGCGCTGCCCTTTTCTTGGAAGCCACTACCTCAAAATATAACCGCGCCACGCCCCGCACCGGTCGCACCGCGTCATCGGCAGGAAATGCAGCAGCAATGGATGAGGAGTATTCGGCAATAACGGAGTGCGGCAACGCCAGCAACTCCGGCTGAGCAGCACCCTGCGCAGCACCAGGAGCAGGAAAAGCGACAGCAGAACGGCCGCGACCGGCCAGGCGGCGCTCACGAAATCGCTCAAACGGACACCTCGAAAGCAATTAAACTTGCCGACCGTCCATTAAAATACCTCATAACCCGGAGACGCGCAAATCGCGGCGCGCGGAACAGTAACTTTTTCCCGGCAACTGCGTTTTATCGTAAGTGCCGATGACACTCCAACTCGAACCCCGGAACTGGAAGCACTTTTTTCTGCTCGCCGCTGCCCTGCTCGGCATCCTGCTCGGTCTGTCGCTGCTGGCGCCGCTCCCCGCGCAAAATTCCGGGGACAGGCCGCACCCCGTTTCCGACTGACGCCGATTTCCTGCCGATTCAGCCATTCTTTCCTGCCTTTCCGTAAAACTGCTCTACTTTGTCGGCAATCGCCGCGGGAACCAGCGCTTGCCAGTCCTCGCCGGCGGCGATCCGCCGCCGTACTTCCGTCGAGGAGACTTCGCTGAACCACGCCGGCATGGCCAGTCGGACGATGCGCTCCGCATAAGCCGCCGCCGGCACGTAATCGCCCGCCCGCGCCGCCACCAGCAGCGGATGCCTGCCGATCATTTCCTCGAACACCCCGGCCCGCCCGTAATCCCACGAGGCGATCCGTTCGGCCGCGTCCCGTCCGCACACCAGTCCCACTTCGGTCTCCGGGCCGCAGCAGCGCAGCGTCTCCTCCGCCATCTCCAGATACAGCCCGCCTTCCGCCACCGCCACGAAAGTCCCCGGTTCGCTTTCCGTCAGACCGCACAGCAGTTCCAGCCGCTCGGAAAAACCGGCGCCCTCGAACGTCTTGTGCGGAAACGCCTTCGGCAGCACCAGCAGCACCTGGCCGGCCCAGTTCCTCGCCGCGCGCACCACTTCCAGATGCGCTACCGTGGGCGGATTCCACGCGCCCGGGAAGATCGCAACCCGCCCGGCATCGCGGACGATCGGATTGCCGCAACCACAAGGAAACGAAAGAGCCACCTGAACCGTTTTAATACATGCACCGCGCGCCCGGCCAACGGCGCTCATATACATTGGAGTAGGAATGTTCAACTGGGTTTGCCCGCATTGCGGGAAAGACGTCCCGCCATCGAAGACTGAGTGTCCCTATTGCCACGGAGCCCCGGAGCCGGTAGCCGCCGTCCCGCCTCCTGGCTACTATCCGAATCCGGGCCACCCGGCTCCGGCCTGGCAACCCCCCGCACAACCTGTTCCCGCCGGACCCGTGTCCGGACAGCCCCTGGCCCAACCGCAGGCCTGGCAGCCGCCGGTCTCCGCTCCGCCTCAGGGCTGGCAGACCGCGCCCCCGCCGCCCCCGCCGCCTGCCGCTCCTCCGGCCCAGGCCCACGCGTTCGCGCCCCCGCAGCAGAACTGGCCGCCTCCGCCGCCCTACGGTCAGCCCCAACCGCATCCTGCGCAATCTCACCCGGCGCAATCTCATCCGGCGCAAACTCACCCCTCCTGGAGCGCCCCGCCGCACAAAGCCCCGATTCCCACCTGGCTGCTCGGCCTCGGTTTTACCGCCGCTTTTCTCCTCGTCGGCGCGGGCCTCTATTTCGGCATCCAGCGCTACGGCCACACCAACGCGCAGGAAAAGGCCGGCCTGGAGAACCCCGCCAACCCGTCGCAGCAGAAGGTCAGCAATCCTCTGCAGAAATATGTGGAAGTCGTCGGCATCCGCATGGTCACGCAGGATAAAAAGCCCGCAGCCCGTTTCGTCGTCGTCAACCATTCCACCGCCGAGATCGCCAATCTTGCCGCGAACGTAACGCTCTGGGCCAGCACGTCCCGCTCCGAAGAGGATTCCGTGGGCTCTTTTTCTTTTAATCTCGGCAGCCTCGGCCCGAATGCCGGCAAAGAACTGACCGAACCTCTCAAAACCCGCCTCAAAGCCTACGAACTGCCCGACTGGCAGAACGTCACCGCGGAAATTCAGATCACTTCCCCTGCCCAATGAACACTCTTTTTGCGAAAACAGTCCTCATTTGCGGCTGCGGCTTCTCTCCGCTGCTCGCCGCCGACATCTCCGGTCACTGGATTTTCGAAGGCGACGTCAACGGCAATCCCGTCAGTCTCGACTGCAATCTGAAGCAGACCGCCGACAAATTCGAAGGCGCCTGCAAGAGCAAAAACGGAGACGTCCAGCTTGCCGGTGAAGTCAGCGACCCCAAGGTCCGCTTCAGCTACTCCGTGAATTATGAGGGCAACACCTACACCCTCTACTATTCCGGCACCCTGGAATCGGAAACCAGCCTCAAAGGGGATATTCAGGTGAGCGGCGTCAGCGGCACGTTCGCGGCCCGCAAAGAAACTCCGAAATAGCGCCGCGGCCCCCCTAAGCAGTGGCCACCTAACCGGTGGCCAACTTAGCCGTGACCTAAGCCGCGGCTAGCGTCCGGTTGCGGCCCCCGTCTTTCGCGTCGTACAGGAACCGGTCCGCTTCCGCGATCAGCTCATCGCCGTCCGCGTGACGATCGCGCAGTTCCGCCACGCCGAACGAACTGCTCACCTGGAAGCGTCCCGCCGGCGCTTCGAACACCCGCTTGCCAAGCTGCTCCCGGACCCGTTCCATGATCTCGGCCGCTTCGGCCGCGCTCGTATCCGGCAGCGCCAGAATAAACTCGTCCCCGCCGATGCGCGCCGGCAGGTCGGTCTTTCGCAGATTCTCCTGCAAAATCGCGCCGAACGTCGTCAGCACCTGATCCCCCGCCGCGTGACCCCACGAATCGTTGACCAGCTTGAAATTATCCAGATCGCAGACACACACCGAAAGCCGCGTGCCCTGCTCGCGAGCCGCCCGCACCAGCCCGCTGAACAGCCGCTCGAATTCACGCCGGTTCGCAACCCCGGTCAGATCGTCCGTCCTCGCCTGCCGGGACAACAGATCTTCCGCCCGGCGCCGGTCCGTTATATCGGTATGCGAACCGGCCATCCGGACCGGCCGGCCACGCTCGTCCCAGACCGCCTGGCCGCGACCCATGATCCACCGCCAGGTGCCGTTCTTGTGCAGCATCCGGTACTCCGCCGAATACGCCGCCGTGCGCCGTTCCAGATGGCTCTGCACCGCCGCCTCCAGAGCCTCCGCATCGTCCGGATGCACCAGCCTGTGGAACGCCTCGACGTCGTCGCTGATTTCACCCTCCTCGTAGCCCAGCATCGTATGCCACCGCGCCGACCGGAAGACCTGACCGGTCGTCAGATTCCAGTCCCACAACGCATCGCCCGCGCCCCGCAGCGCCAGTTGCCAGCGTTCTTCGCTCACCCGCAACTGATCGAGCGTGCGCTCCTGCTCGGTCAGATCGCGGACGATCAGCAGCCGCGCCTGCCGCTTCTCGTACTCGAGCTGATAACTCGTGACGTCCACCGTCAGCGTCAGACCGTCCCGCGTCCTGTGCTGCCAGTTCCCCGGTCGGAAGTCCGGCACTTCCCCGGTCGCCAGAATATCCGGCAGCGTCATCCCGCCCAGAAATTTGGCGCGCGACCAGCCATACCGCTCCACCGCCGCGTCGTTCACCGCCAGAAAGCGCAGACCTTCGGTGTCGTAGACCCACGCCGGCAGCGGATTCTGCTCGAACAGTTCCCGATACCGGCTCTCGCTCGACGCCAGTTCGCGCAGGGCCTCTTCCCGTTCCGAGATATCGACCGCCGTGCCTCCGATAAACCGCTCGCCCTTCTCGTTGGCAAACGGGAACTTCACCACCAGGAAATCGCGCACATCCCCGTCCGACACCGGGATCCTTTCAATCACCTGCAACGGCTTGTCCTTCTCCAGAATCTGCTGGTCGATCACCCGCAGCCTGCTCGCCGCCTCCGCCGAAAAAAACGAGAAATCATCCTTGCCGAGGACGGATTCCGGCTCCCGCTTCATCATCTGCAGCCACGCCCGATTCACATACAGCAGGCGTCCCTCGGCGTCTTTCATGATTGCCAGCGACGGACTGTTGTCCATGAACGCCGTAAAGCGCCGCTGCGCCTCCCGCAAGCCGCCCTCCGCCGTCTCGGCCTTCTGCTTCAGCCGCCACGCCCGCCAGGTCAGCCACGCCAGCCCGGAGGCCAGAAACCCAATCAGAATGAGCGAATACCGGTAGATCGTGCTGCGCTTGTTCGCTTCTTCCTCGGCCCAGATGGATCGCGTCCCTTCGGCCGAAAACGGCGACCACTCGTCCAGCTTGGCGCTCAGAAAACCGTTCGTCGTCAGTTCGCTGATACCGTCCCGCAATGCCTGCGCGGTCTCCCGCACCTCCGGCACCGCCGCTATGGAAAGGGGTGAGGCCGCGCCCGGCAGCGTCGAGATATGGAAGCGCGCGGTCTCGCAGCCGGCCGGGCGTGTCAGCAGAATCGCATCGAGTACACGGCTTTCCACCAGTGCCGCCGCCGCCTCGCCGCGGCACATGGCCTGGACTGCCTCGGCGCGAAAAATCCGGATCAGCTCCGGGCTCCTCGATAGACACTGATCGCGCACGATCTTGGTGAACTTCAGCCGCGCGTGCGCCACCACCTTGCCCGCCGCGTCGTCCGCATTCCGTATCGGATTCTCTTCGAGCGACACCAGAATGTAGTCGCTCTCCAGCCAGGGTTTGGAAAGGTAAAACTTCGCGCGCCGGTCCTTCGTCTCGCCGACCAGTGGCCACAACTGCACCACTCTGCGCTCCAGCGCCGAATCGAGCGGTGTATCGTGCAGGGGAGTCCAGATCAGCCGGATCTTGCGCCGGCGCGCCACCTCGTTCAGAACGTCCACCGCCAGCCCGCGGACCGAGCCATCCGGCTCAATTAAGTAGAAGGGCGGGGAATGGTCGACTCCCACGCGAATGACGCTGCCGGCAACGCTATGGCCCGGAAGCCACCACCAAACGGTACCGCCGGCAAGCAGCACAATTAAGGTTGCCGCAAGCCAGAACTTCGTCGTAGCCGAGATTCTGGAGCCTTTCACTGGTACTAGTACCTAATACTAACAGTACGTTATCAGGCGCCGCGTGGATTCACTCTTGCGCGGTGCGGTCCGTCGGCACTACTTCGCGACAGGCGCCTCGCCCGCTTCCTCTTTGGTCACCTTCGGCTTGCCCGCATCGGAATGCTGCTGTTCGCTGGAACTCGCCAGCGCCGGAGATCCGGAATCCTTCGGCTCGCCGCCCGGATAACCGCTTTCCGATACGCCGGTCGCCGTCTGGTGCTTGCTCCCGTTCGGGCCGCCTGAACTGGTGCCGCAACCGGTCAGCATCACCCCGGCGGAAAGAACGAGCGTCGTGAGAACAAAAGGAAGTGTGGCTTTGGAGAACATCTTCAACTATTGAACCATATACGTGATGGCCTTCGTATCCACCAGCAGATTGTCCACGTAGAGCTGGAAGGAACCGTTATTCACCCCCGGATTGTGCGCTGTGTTACGGAAACCGCCGAAGCTGGTCGCGTTGAACGTGAGGTGGCCTCCCGCGGGCAAAGTGCCCGCGCTCGTATACAGTCCGTTCACGGAGTTGAGGGTCGGCAGATAGTTCGGCGGCAGCAGCCCGGTCAGCGCGCTCTGTGCCGCCGGATCCACCCGGCTCAGCGGCACCGCATTCGCCGGAAAGCCCAGACAACTCGGCCCCTTGCAGGTCAGAAAATCCAGCACCGGAACGCCGGCACTCCGGAAATTCCAGGCGCGCGCGTCGTTGCCCGGCACGGTCCAGCTGGCCGACCAGATACCCACCTGCGGATCGACCGCTACCGTCGCCAGAATATCCGGCGAGGTCGTGCTCATCGCGTAAATCAGGAAAGGTTTGGCGCCGGGCGCAAGATCGAATTCCGCCGTGAAAGACGCCGCCATCAGCAACTCGGAAAAAGTCAGCACCGTATTCGCCGCCGGATAAACCGCCTGCACCGACCCTTTCACGTTGGCCACATTCCTGCCCCTCTCCACCGGCAGCGTGACTGAATCGCTGTTGTTCACTTGCGCCGTCACCATCAGCCGGCCCCCCGTCACCGGCTTCGGCACCACATTCAGCTGATAAATGCCGTGCAGCCCGGGCGCCAGACCCGCATACAGAATCGTCGCGGGGCTCTCCCCGATGGACACCGACACCCCGTTCACCCGGTTCAGCGGCTCCGCAGCCGCCCCGAGCGCGTCCGTCCGCGCCGCCGGCGTCGTCGCCCCCAGACCCGTCGCATACAAAATAATGGGATCCGTGCCCAGCGTCGCGATCGCCTGGAAGTTCGCGTCGAGCGCCAGCGCATCCCCGCTTCCCAACAGATTCTTCGTGAACACCGCCGGAGCCGTTGCCGAGAGAGTAAGCGGAAACGCCGCGCTCTTCCCGCCCGGCGTATTCACCACCACCGGCACATCCGCCTTCTGGAAACCGCTCAGCGCCGCCGCCTCAAACGGAATCAGCGCATTGATCTGCCCCGGCGAGACGAAAGCCAGCGGCGCCGCAATACCGTTCACCATGACGGAAACGCCGCTGAGCACCGGAGGGAAGGGAACGGAAACCGCACTCACCGCCGAAGGCGCCAGCCGGGTGCCGAAAATCGCGACCCAGGTGCCCGGCGCCACTCTCGGCCCAAACGATGCCCCGTTCAGAATGGTCTGGATTTCCTGCGCTTCGCAACCGCCCGCGGCAGTCACCAGCAACGCGGTCGAAAGGAGACGAAACATCCGGAACCGATTCTACCAGAAACGTGAAAAAACACACTCTCAATGATTTTGTAACTCGTTGTTAAATTTGGATGTTGTTCATTCCGACCACTTCATATAGACTTTTCTGTTGACGGGGCACTACATCTTGGGTCAATATTGCAGAGGCATGGTTATCCGCTCATGCCGTCCGCAGGAGCCTCAAGATGGGAAAGTCAACCGCAGTTCATGAGAAAATAGAGGAGTTGTCGGCACTTCAAAACTCCCCCACCGTACGTCCCGCCGGGGTCGCTTTTCCCCGGTACTTCACCACCCGCCTCGAGGGCGGCAAGACCCCCTATGACGAGGTGCAGTGGGAAACCCGCACCGCGACCATCGGGAACGACAAGGGTTCGGTTATCTTCGAACAGCGAGATATCGAAGTCCCGGCGGACTGGTCTCAGACTGCCACCAACATCGTCGCCAGCAAATACTTCCACGGCAAACTCGGTTCCCCCGAACGCGAACGCAGCGTGGGCGAACTGGTTCATCGCGTCGTCGATACCATTGCCGACTGGGGTATCAAAGACGGCTACTTCGCCACCCGCGAAGACGGCGAGAACTTCCGGAATGAACTCGCCCACCTCATGCTCAACCAGAAAGCGGCCTTCAACTCGCCCGTCTGGTTCAACGTCGGTGTCACCGAATCGCGCGGCTACGGCTACTTCTTTGAAGCCGCCGCGGATCGCATCATCAAGCTGACCACCGAAGCGAAACCGCAGTGCTCCGCCTGCTTCATCGTCTCCGTGAAGGATTCCCTCGAATCCATCCTCGACCTCGCCAAGACCGAAGGCATGCTCTTTAAGTGGGGCTCCGGCACCGGTTCGAATCTCTCCGCCCTCCGCGAGGAAGACGCCATCCTCTCCGGCGGCGGCCGCGCCTCCGGCCCCTTGTCTTTCATGAAGGGCTTCGATGCCTTCGCGGGCGTCATCAAATCCGGCGGCAAGACCCGCCGCGCCGCCAAAATGGTGATCCTCAATGTCGATCACCCCGATGTCGAGCGCTTCGTCTGGTGTAAAGCAAAGGAAGAGAAGAAGGCCCACACTCTGATTGAGGCGGGCTACGATTCCAGCCTCGACGGCGAAGCCTACAGCTCCATCTTCTTCCAGAACGCCAACAACTCCGTCCGCGCCACTGACGACTTCATGGAAGCCGTCGTCGAAGACCGCGAGTGGTGGACGAAATCCGTCAACAACGGCGAAAAACTGAAGCGCTACAAAGCCCGTGAGCTGATGCGCCAGATCGCCGAAGCCACCTGGCAGTGCGGCGATCCCGGCATGCAGTTCGATACCACCATCAACAAGTGGCATCCCTGCCCGAACACCTCCCGCATCAACGCCTCGAACCCCTGTTCGGAATACATGTTCCTCGATGATTCGGCCTGCAACCTGTCCTCCCTGAACCTGATGAAGTTCGTCGGGCCCAACGGACAGTTCGACGTGCCCGCCTTCCGCCACGCGGTCGATACGCTGATCATGGCGCAGGAAATCCTCGTCGACAACGCCGCGTATCCCACCGAAAAGATCGCGCAGAACTCGCACGATTACCGCCCGCTCGGCCTCGGCTTCGCCAACCTCGGCGCCCTGCTGATGTCGATGGGCGTGCCTTACGACAGCGATCGCGGCCGTGACTTCGCCGGCGCCATCAGCGGCATCATGTGCGGCCAGGCCTACCTGAGCAGCGCCCGCATCGCCGCTTCCACCGGCCCGTTCCCCGGTTACCAGAAGAACGCCGAGCCGTTCCTCGACGTCATCGCCATGCACCGCGACGCTGTCAACGGCATCAACCACCGCAACGTGCCGAGCGAGATGTTCCGCAGCGCCAAAGAGTGCTGGGAAGAGGCCTACAAGCTCGGCAAACAGCACGGCTTCCGCAACGGCCAGATGACCGTCATCGCCCCCACCGGCACCATCGGCTTCATGATGGACTGCGACACCACCGGCATCGAGCCCGATCTCGCTCTTGTGAAATACAAGAAGCTCGTCGGCGGCGGCGTCATCAAGATCGTGAACAACACGGTCCCCCAGGCGCTCATCAAGATCGGTTACACCCCGGAACAGGTCGAAACCATCGTCAGCCACATCGATTCCACCGGCACCATCGAAGGCGCGCCCGGCCTCAAGCCCGAGCACCTCGCCATCTTCGACTGCAGCTTCCGCCCGGCCAACGGCTCCCGTTCCATCCACTACATGGGCCACCTCCGGATGATGGGCGCCGTCCAGCCCTTCGTCTCCGGCGCCATCTCGAAGACCATCAACATGCCCGAAGAGTGCTCGGTGGAAGACGTCATGGACGCCTACATCGAGAGCTGGCGCCTCGGCCTCAAAGCCGTCGCCATCTATCGCGACAACTCAAAGAAGGCCCAGCCCATGAGCTCCGGCCAGGGTTCGAAGACCGAGAAGAAGAACGCCGCGGCCGCCCTCTCCGGCAACGCCGGGCTTTCTGCGGTTGCCATCGTGAAGGAAGCCGTCACCGAGAAGGTGGTCTACCGTCCCGTTCGCCGCAAACTCAACGACGAGCGCCAGTCGATCACCCACAAGTTCTCCATCGGCGGCCACGAAGGCTACATCACCGTCGGCATGTTCGAAGACGGCACGCCCGGCGAAATCTTCGTCTCCATGGCGAAGGAAGGCTCCACCATCTCGGGCCTGATGGACAGCTTCGCAACTTCCATTAGCTACTGCCTGCAGTACGGTGTGCCCCTGAAGTTCCTCGTCGACAAGTTCGGCCACGTGCGTTTCGAGCCGAGCGGCTGGACCGGGAACCCCGCCATCCCCTACGCCAAGTCGATTCCGGACTACATCTTCCGCTGGCTCGGCTCCAAGTTCCTGGGCGCCGAATACTCGCTCTCGACGAACAACGAAGCCGGCGCCACCCAGGCCCTCCGGCCCACCGAGCAGAACCCGCAGGAATCGCTGCCTTTCCCGGCAGTGGTCGCCGACGCCCCCCTCTGCGCCGAATGCGGCGGCATGATGACCCGCAACGGCAGTTGCTATAAGTGCGAAAACTGCGGCGGCACCTCCGGCTGCAGCTAAGCACATCGTTCAGGTCCGGAACCGGCACAAGGTTCCGGACCTGAGTACACTAAGACTGTATGAAGTGCATTACCCTCAGCGCGGACGAAAACCTGCTTGAGTCTGCCCAGGCTTTAGCCAGGGACCGAAATACAACTCTCGATGCGGCTTTTAATTCCTGGCTGGCCGACTATGTCGCTCGCCGAACTAACGTTGAAGAAATCAAAAAGCTCTATCGCGAACTCGCCTATGTCGATGCGGGCGGAAAATACACCCGCGACGAAATGAATGAACGTTAGATCGTTTTTTGACACGAACATTTTCGTATATTCCTTTGACACGCGAGAGCCACACAAAGCGGATATTGCGCTCCGTCTGATCCTGGAGCACGCCGAAGCAGGAACCGGAGTAATCAGTTTTCAGGTCGTGCGGGAGTTTTTCAGCGTAGCCCTGCGCAGGTTTCCTCAAGTAATGCAGCCTGCGGACCGAGAGCGTTATTTAACGATGGTGCTGCAGCCGTTTTTATCCGTTTACGGCTCCGTCAGCCTTTGCCTCAAGGCCCTCGCAATCCGCTCCCGCTATGGATATCAATGGTATGACTCGCTTATCATAGCGGCCGCCTGCGAGTCGAGATGTTCGATTTTATTCAGCGAAGATCTCCAGCACGGCCAAATAATCGACGGCGTCCGCATCGCTGACCCCTTCCTGAATTCCTAACCGATCCTCCTCCCCCGCGTCCAATCGCCCGAGGCACCCGGAATGAAAATCATCGCCGCAACCCTGACAACCCTTTCTCTCACCGCCTGCGGGCTGCTCGCCCAATCCCCCACCATGTCCTGCAGGGACCAGTACGGAAACAAAGGCTCCTCCTTCTGTGAGGTCCGCGAAAACACCGTCGCCGCCCTCCCCACCCTGAACGTCGACGGCCGACAGAACGGCGGCATCACCATCAAAGGCGCGAACCGCTCCGACATTCTCGTCCGCGCCATGGTCCAGACCCACGCCGATTCCGACGCCGAAGCCAAATCCCTCGGCGCCCAGGTCATCGTCCACACCTCCGCCGGCACCGTCCAGTCCGACGGCCCGGCACAGAAGAACTGGTCCGTCTCCTACGAAATCTTCGTCCCCGCCAAAACTAACCTTACTCTGAAAGCGAACAACGGAGGCGTCGCCATCGCCGGCGTCGAAAGCAACATGGAATTCCACTCCGTCAACGGCGGCATCAGCCTGAACAATGTCGCCGGCAACATCAAAGGCGACACCGTGAACGGAGGCGTCTCCGTCACCCTCGCCGGCAATCGCTGGAACGGCCAGGGCCTCGACGTCACCACGAAGAACGGCGGCGTCTCCATGAAGGTGCCCGAACAGTTCTCCGCGCAGCTCGACGTCGCGACCGTCAACGGCGGCATGAGCGTCAAACTGCCCAACGCCCAACCGCTCCGGCGCGGCGACCACACACTCAACATGACCCTCGGCTCCGGCGGCCCCCTGATCCGCATCCGCACCCACAACGGAGGCGTTTCGGTCTCGGGCAACGCCTCCGCCGCCTAGCGCATTTCATGCTTCAATGAAGAGCATGACGCCACCGGACGCCCTTTACGAACAGGACTTTCTCGCCTGGACGGAAATGATGGCCGCGGCTCTCGAAGACCGCCGCGTCGCGGATCTCGACTGGGCTCACTTAGCCGAGGAGATCCGCGATTTGGGCATCAGCCAGAAGCACGCCCTGAAATCCCATCTGGAAAACGTCCAGCTCCATCTCATCAAATGGGAAATTCAACCGGCGCGCCGTTGCCGGTCGTGGGAGGACTCGATCTCGAACTCCCGCCGTGAGATTCAGGCGTTGCTTGACTTGATCCCGAGCCTTCGCCCGTTCCTGCTCAGCGTGTTCGAAAGTACTTTGGATCGTGCGTACCGTTACGCCACCCGGGAAACCCACCTCCCGGACGGTACCCCGTATACGCGCTGGACCCTCGAGCAAGTCCTCAAGACCGGCTTCCTCCCCGACTAAACCGAAGCCGCCTTCACTCCCACCGCCAGTATCGTCTCAAAAGCCGGCGCCTGCTTCTCCGCATCCACAATCCAGCTCTGCACGCCCCCGAACCCGGCCGACTCCAGAAAGCCCCGCAGCTCTACCTCCGAGAACCCCAGCCACGTATCCGCATACATCTCCCTCGCCTGCTCGAAGCCGTGCCGCTTCAGATCCAGCACCACAATCCGCCCACCCGGCTTCAACAACCGGTACGCCGCCGCCACCGCCTTCTGCGGATGCAGCGCATGGTGCAGACTCTGACTGAAAAACGCCAGATCGATACTCCCGTCCGCAATCGGCGGCGACTCCAGATCCCCCTGCCGGTACTCCAGATTGCGAATTCCGTTCTCCGCCGCCAGCCGCGCCCCGAACTCCACCATATTGGCCGAGTTGTCCACCGCGATCACCCGCTCCGCCCGCTGCGCCAGCAACTGCGAAAACGTCCCCTCACCAGCCCCTAAATCCGCGATCACCAGCGGCGGCATGAGCTGCAGCAGCGTCTCCGCCAGCCCCTTCCAGCTCCGCCCCGGAACATAATTCCGCCCGAACTTCCCCGCCAGTTCATCGAAGTAACTGCGCACCTTGTCCCGGCGCTTCTCGAGAACCAGTTGCAGAGCCTTCGAATCCGCCTCCGCCTCCTCCACCTCCCGGCCCGCCGACTGCAGCAACTCCACCAGCGTCCGGTCCTTCAGAGAGTAGAGGCTGTTCTTCCCCTGCTTCCGGTCCTCCACCAGCCCCGCCTGCTTCAGCTGCGCCAGTTGCGTGGAAATCCTGCTTTGACCCATCGAGAGAATTTCCTGCAGTTCCGCCACTGATAGTTCTTCACGCTCCAGCAACAACAACAGCCGGAGCCGGTTCGTGTCCGCCAGCATTCGCAAAGATTTGAGGATTGACGCCATCAGAGGTCTTCGGGTATTATATCAACATATCCGGATTTATTGATACAAGGAGAAAAGCTTGAGCACAGCAACACTCACCGCCGACTTTAAAGTCGCCGATATGAAACTGGCCGACTGGGGCCGCAAAGAAATCACCATCGCCGAAAAGGAAATGCCCGGCCTCATGTCGATCCGGGAAAAGTACGCGAAAAGCAAGCCGCTCGCCGGCGTTCGCGTCTCCGGTTCGCTGCACATGACCATTCAGACCGCCGTTTTGATTGAAACGCTGGTCGACCTCGGCGCCAGCGTTCGCTGGGCGAGCTGCAACATCTTCTCCACGCAGGACCACGCCGCCGCCGCCATCGCCGCCGCGGGCGTACCCGTCTTCGCCTGGAAAGGCGAGACGCTGGAAGAATACTGGTGGTGCACCGACCAGGCGCTCTCTCACCCGGGCGGCCTCGGACCCGAACTGATCGTTGACGACGGCGGCGACGCCACCCTCTTCATCCACAAAGGCTACGAACTCGAAAACGGCGCCGACTGGGTCAACACCCCCTCCGGCAACAAAGAAGAGCAGGTCATCAAAGACCTCCTGAAGAAGGTTCACGCCGAAACCCCCAACCGCTGGCACACGGTCGTCGAAGGCTGGCGCGGCGTCTCCGAAGAGACCACCACCGGCGTTCACCGCCTCTATAAGATGCACGAAGCGGGCACCCTGCTCGTTCCGGCCATCAACGTCAACGACTCCGTCACCAAGTCGAAGTTCGACAACCTCTACGGCTGCCGCGAATCACTGGCCGATGGCATCAAGCGCGCCACCGACGTCATGGTCGCCGGCAAAGTCTGCGTCGTCTGCGGTTATGGCGACGTCGGCAAGGGTTCCGCCCAGTCCCTCCGCGGCCTCGGCGCCCGCGTCATCGTGACCGAAATCGACCCCATCAACGCCCTCCAGGCCGCCATGGAAGGCTACGAAGTCACCACCATCGAGGAAACCCTGGGCCGTGGCGACATCTACGTCACCACCACCGGCAACCTCTCGGTGATCACCCTCGAACACATGCGCCACATGAAGGATCAGGCGATCGTCTGCAACATCGGCCACTTCGACAGCGAAATCCAGGTCGACCGTCTGAACAATTCTGACGCCGTCCGGATGGAAATCAAACCGCAGGTGGATAAATACACCTTCCCCGAAGGCAACGCCATCTTCGTGCTCGCCGAAGGCCGTCTCGTCAACCTCGGCTGCGCGACCGGCCACCCCAGCTTCGTGATGTCGAACAGCTTCTCCAACCAGACGCTGGCGCAGCTCGACCTGTGGGCCAACAAAGACACCTACAAGCCCGGCGTCTACGTCCTCCCCAAAAAGCTGGACGAAGAAGTCGCGCGCCTGCACCTCGAGAAAATCGGCGTGAAGCTCACCACCCTCACTCCGGAACAGGCCGAGTACATCGGCGTGCCGGTCGAAGGCCCCTACAAACCCGACCACTACCGCTACTAAGCTTTACTTCGGTTGCAAATGGAAAAGCCCGGCCGCAAGGCCGGGCTCTTTCTCGTATGTGCTCAAAGTCTTCTGACTGTGGGGCCGGATGTTATCCGGCGGCGGGTTGGAAACCCGCCAACACCGCTGGTTGCAAACCGGCCTTCATGTTTTGAAACCGGTCGCGGTGTTTTGCGACTCACATGATTCCTGGCCGAGCTTTGTACCTATTGATCGATTAACAATCGGCCGGCAACTCACCGTGGGCTATTCGGTTGCAACCACCTCAATCGTCACCCGCACGTTCCGATCATACTGCAATCCGCCTACTCCGGAATCAGCGACCCGCACCGCACCAGACTCAAAGGCCCCAACCCCCGAAACCGCACCGGCTCCCGCTCCATCGCCTCCCGAATCGCCTCGAAATCCCCAGGATTGTTATGCACCAACCGGATATTCCGGGCAATCGCCGTAGCCGCGATAATCACATCGAAACGCCACCGCGCCAGCCGGTCCACCCGGGACTCCGCCGCTTTGTGTCCGCGTACCGGCGGCGTTGGCGGATTTGGAACCAGAGCCATGATCTCCCCCGCAATCACCGCGACTGCCGCATCGATCGGCCATACATGGCGGCCCTGCCGCAGGTAAGCAAGCCGGGCCTTCTCAATCCTCGCGCGGTCATCTTCCGGGCAGGTACGCCACAATAACCCATACCCGCGCACGCGTTCGATCACCGTCGCCGCCGAAACATGCACCTGATGCCGCGCAAGATAACCGGACCACCATATCTGTACGGCCTCTGAACGTTGCCGTCCCAACCAGCTCTCAGCACTCGTGTCGAAGAGAAATGGTCCCCACGCTGAATCAATCATTCCTGACTTGGCGTAATATCACTCAGGCTGCAAAACGATACCGTCCAGAACCATCAGCTCTTCCTCGCTGAAGCCGGAAAACGCAGTCTTGTAGAGTTCCAGGATTTCTTCTGTCCGGCGCTGCTCCCCCCGGACGCGCAAACCCTCTCCAAGCGCTTCACTCACCACCACGCTCAGATTCACACGGCGTTCGCGCGCGATCCGGTCTGCCATTTCCAGATATTCCGCAGGCAGGGTCAGCGTCGTGCGTCGATTTCCCGTGGTTGGCTTCATCATCATGATACGCTTTCGTATCACAGCCTAACAGAAATTCCCGTTAACCGCAATCTGCCATCTTTTCCACCATTCCCTCTCAACAACTTACACCCGCCCCCACACTCGCACCCCCAGCCACCCCTGCTACACCTCGTACAGAAGAGCCGGCCGCCCCCATCTGTGGCCGGCTCACGACACCAGGGCATTTCCTCGAGGCTCTGCCCGGGCAATCGTGGGCGCGGTTCAGGCCACAAAGATGTGGGGGTAGGCGCTGCCATCTCATGCGGCCGGGGTCGTTCTCAGACTTCCCCCCGATATGCTCCGCGCGCGGAGCACGAAGTCTGCTTTTTACTCTGCCTTATGCCTCCCGATCAACGGACCGTCTTCACCCCGGCGCCCCCGTGCGCCACCCGAAAATGGCTTCGCATTTTCACGCCGTTATTTCGGTTCCGGCCCAATCAGTTCAATCAGTTCCGCCAGATCTCCCGCCAGTTCCCTGCGCAAAACCTCATACCGTTCCACCGCGTCACGTCCGATCTTCTGGTCGGCCGTCGTCGTCATGCCGTACAGGTACTGAATATGGGTTTGAATTTCCGGCTTGCTATACCGGACCGGCGGCGTGATCATCCGTGTCGCCAGCTTATTCAGCTTCGCCAGCGTATCGGGATCCTTCTTCGTCCTCTGCGCTTCCCGCAGCCGGGCGACCGCCTTATTCACGTCCGTCAGCAAATCCCGTGCCCGGATATTATACTCGAACTGCTCCCGCAGCTGCGCCGTCGTAACCCCGTCCTTCGTCACCCGCGGATCCTCGATCAGCGTCAGCGGCTGCGTCGCCGTATAAGACCCCGCCGTGAACTTCACCGAGTACGCCCCAGGCACAGCCACCGGACCGTTCGGACCTGCCGGACGCTGTTCGCTCATCCACGGCCCCGGATACCGCAAATCCCACACGAACCGGTGCATGCCCGGCGTCTTCACCAGTTTCGTCGGCAGCGGCGGAGCCCGGAAACCGCCCTCGTCATCCGCGACTGCTTCCACCGGACCCGCGCTTGGCGCGGTCCCATAAGCACTGGAAAACGTCCGGACCGACTTCCCGGCGCCATCCAGGATCTCGATCGTAATATCCCCCGACGGCGCCGCCGCCAGATAATAATCGATCTGCGCCCCCGACGCCGGATACTGCAGCGACCGGTTCACCCCCGTCTGCCGACCCGGAATCCGATACGCCTCCCGCGGCTTAAACAGATACGCCTGCGCCCCGGCCACCTTCTCGCTCACCTGATGCAGCGGCGTCAGATTGTCCAGAATCCAGTCCGACCGCCCCTGCGTCGAAAGCACCAAATCCTTGTGTGTCAGCTTGATATCCGTCACCGGAGTCACCGGCAGATTCAGCCGGAACGGCATCCAGTTCGCGCCGTCGTTAAACGAAACATACATGCCGAACTCCGTCCCCGCATACAGCAGATGCTCGCGGTCCGGATCCTCCCGAACCACCCGAACGGGTTCGTCTTTTCCGATTCCGTTCGTCAGCAGCGTCCACGATTTCCCGAAGTCGTCCGTCCGGTACAGATACGGCCGGAAATCGCCCAGCAGGAACCGGTAAATCGCCGCATACGCCGTGCCCGCCCGGTGCGGACTGGGTTCGATATTCTGCACGCGCCCACCCGGCGCCAGATCCTTCGGCGTCACGTTCGTCCAGGTCTTGCCGTCGTCGCGGGTCACATAGATCAAGCCATCGTTCGAGCCGGTCCAGATCACGCCTTTCTGCTTCGGCGACTCGCGGATGCTGTACAGCGTCGAATACACCTCTTCGCCCGTCGCATCCCGCGTAATCGGCTCGCCGCTCGCCTGCTGCCCCTCCGGCGGATTGGCCGTCAGGTCCGGACTGATCTTCGTCCACGTCACACCGCCATCCGTCGTGCGGTGCAGATACTGCGAACCGTAATAGACCACCTTGGAATTGAACGGCGACATCTCCATCGGCGACACCCGCTGAAACCGATAGATCAGCGTCCCGCCGCCATTGCCGTAAAGCGACTCCGCGCCCACCCAGTACTTCTGCTCGTTCGTCGTCGTCACGTTGAGCCGGCTGAACTGTCCCTTGCAGCCGCCGTAAACAATCTCCGGATTCGCCAGGTCGGGAATAATCGGGCCCGTCTCGCAACCCGGCCCGGTCCGGAAATCGATGTCGTTCCCCAGCGGCAGGCTCGGCAGAATCACCGTATTGTCGTCCTGCTGTGCGCCGTAAACCCGGTAGGGGAACTGGTTATCCACCGCCACCTGGTAAATCTCCGCGGTGGGCTGATTCGACTGCACGCTCCACGTCCGTCCGCCGTCCATCGAAACATTCGCCCCGCCATCGTTCGACTGGATCATGATCTCCGGATTATTCGGATTGATCCAGAGATCGTGGTTATCGCCATGCGGCACCGGCGAACTGCGGAAACTCTTCCCGCCGTCCGTGCTCTTGTACCAGCCCTCGTTGCCGACCCACACGATATCCGGCCGCTGCGGATCCACGCCCAGCGTGTCGTAGTAGAAGGGCCGCGTGATCAGGTTGCCCGCGCCATTCACAAGAACCCAGGTCGCCCCCGCGTCGTCGGAACGATACAGCCCCGAACCGGGCTTCGCTTCGATCAGCGCATAAATGCGGTTCGGAGCGCGCTCCGAAATCGCCACGTTCGCGCGCCCGAAGATCTGATTCGGCAGTCCGCCCGCCAGCTTATTCCACGTATCGCCGCCGTCCGTGCTCTTATAAATCCCACCCTCGGCCGCCCCGCTGATGATCGTCCACGGTTTCCGCTGCCCGTGCCACATCGTCGCGAAGAGCGTTTTTGGCGATCCCGGCTGCAGTTCCAGATCCGCCGCCCCGGCGCTGTCGGAGATGTGCAGAACGTTCTTCCACGTCTTGCCGCCGTCCCCGCTGCGATACACACCACGCTCGGGGTTATCGATGAACGGATTCCCCAGCGCCGCCACATAAACCAGGTCCGGATTCGCCGGGTCGATGCGAATCGTCGAGATTTGCCCCACATCCCGCAAGCCGGCGAACGTCCACGTCTTCCCCGCATCGGTGGATTTGAAAACACCCCGCCCGATCGACACGTTGCTGCGGATCTTCGACGAGCCCGTGCCCGCATAAATCACATCGGGATTGGACCGCGAAACCTCCACCGCGCCCATCGAACCGACCGGCAGAAAACCATCGGAAATATTGTTCCAGGTATGGCCGGCGTCCGTTGTCTTCCAGATCCCGCCGCCCGTCGAGCCCATGTAGAAGGTTTGCGGCTGCGACGGCACGCCCGTCACCGTGGTGACGCGGCCACCGCGGTAAGGACCGATCAGCCGGTATTTCAGGCCGGACCAGAGCGCCGGATCGGGAGTCTGCGCCACGGCAAGCGGCAGAAGAAGGGTGAGGCCGGTAAGAAGCCTGCGGAGAAACATTCCCCCATTATCCGCAGTGCCCGGCGGGAAATGAAGGCAATCGATCTTGCAATGGGCCTGATAACAAATCTATTTCGGCAACCGGATCCTGGTCGCGGCCACCAGCGACAGGCCCGCTTTCGAACTCGTGACCTTCAACGGCTGCAGTTCGCCCGAAGACTGCTCCACCGTCAGCAGGTACTGATTGCCGAGCCGCTGTGCCAGATCCTTCAGGAACGGCTCCAGCGACACCGGGCTTCCG
This sequence comes from uncultured Acidobacteriia bacterium, assembly GCA_903851195.1. Classification (GTDB taxonomy): domain Bacteria; phylum Acidobacteriota; class Terriglobia; order Bryobacterales; family Bryobacteraceae; genus BOG-234. The sequence continues at coordinate 636,721 of CAINNJ010000004.1, read as the reverse complement.
TAGCCCTGCCAATACGCCTCGCCGCCCGTGCCATCGGCCATTTCCGACAGGAAGTTCTGTCCCCAGTTAAACAGCGAATAACTATGGCCGCCATGCCCGGCGCCTGCATAGTAGATCGAATGCACCAGCACCCCGGCCCGCTGCGCATCCGCAATCGCCTTTGTCAGATACGGGTTCTGCGGGTCCCGCGGCGACCACGGATCGGCGCCGCTCGAAATCAGCAACACCTCGCGCCGCGCCTCCGCCGCCGGCCACTTCTTCAGCAAATCCGAGATCCCCATGTACGGACTCGACGCGATCCCCGGCTGCGCCAGCGGCAGTCGCAGCGCTTTCGCGAACTTTGTTGCGTCGGACGTCGGCGCCGCCGCCACCATGGCGGACCCGTTTCGCAGATACGCCAGCCCCACCCGCGTCTTCGCGTTCACCAGCCCGCTCACGAAGCTCTTCAGGCCGCTGTACTGATTGGCCAGATCCGCATCCGAGCCATCGTCGATCACCACGTACAGCTCCAGCCCCGCGTCCTCGCCACGCAGGGGAAGCCACGCCTTGACCGGCGCCGCCTTCCCGTTCACTTCCACCGCAACTTCGTCCGCCGATACTTCCGGCGGCGGCTGGCCATGGCGCCCCTCCGCCGTCACCACCACGTGCTGCCCGAAACCGCTCCCCGCCAACGAGAGGAAACACAAGGCCAACAGACCAGAACGCATACTCCGTTCGACGGCCCCGCGGTGTATGCCGTTTCCGGCCCCGCCCCGGAACGGCTCCCCGAATCAGGGCTTAAAGTACTTCGGATCCAGTTTCACACCGCCCCGGCCGATCTCCTCGAACCGCTCCCGCGCCCTCTGGTCCTCCAGCAGAGCCCGTACTTTCTCGAAGGGAAACGGCCGGTGATCCGTCACCTGCACCACGTGATAGCCGAACTCCGTCCGGAACGGCTGGCTCAGTCCTCCCACGGGAAGGTCGAACGCGACCTTCTCGAAAGCGGAAGTCATCGCCCCGCGCGCGAAGTAATCCAGTTCGCCGCCCTTCGTCCGCGTTGTCTCGTCGTCGGACTCGGCCGCCGCCATCACCGCGAAATCCGCCCCGGCGCGCAGTTTCTCGTAAATCGCCACAGCCCGCGCCTTCGCCTGCTCTTCGTTGCGCGTCGCGGCCACCGCTCCGAACGCCGGCATCTTCACTCCCTGATACCGCACCAGAATCTGCCGCGCTTTCACTTCCACATAGCGGTTCGACTGCGATTCGTAAAGCGCGCGCGTCCCCGCTTCGTCCTTCTTCACCTCGTTGCGAATCGACGTCAGCAGTTCGTTCGCCAGCAGCACATACCCGCGCACCCGGATCTGCGCCTCCACTACGGGGTCTTCCTCCAGCTTCCGGCGCTTCGCCTCCGTCACCAGCGCCAGCAGCCTCGCCACGTCGTGTCCCGTCAATTCCGACTGGCCCGTCGCGCCCGTCGTCACCGCGCCGGAGGAACGGTCGAAGCCCGGCAGCAGTTTCTCGTACTGCGACTTCGTCAGCCGGAACTCGCCCGCCTGCAGCACCACGGGATCGGCACTGTCCACCTGTTGCCCGAAAAGCGCGGTTCCCGCCGAAAGAATCAGAAAAATGCAGAAGATTTTCATGGAAATAAAAAGGGCCGCCATCCGGAAGGACGGCGGCCGCAAACGTCCGGATTCAGGTATTGCCTACTGACAGCCGTTAAACTTCGCGCTCGAAATCCTGGTGCCCCAGTTGAACACCCCGTCCGACGGCAGGTACTGGTTGATATACCAGAACGTGCAGTCGTCCGCCGGATCGACGCGCATTGTCGTGTAATCGCCCCAGCGCGTCAGCGCCGTTCCGCTGCTGCGAGTCGTCTGGGAGCCGGAACCCGTCCAGACGATCCGCTCGCCCTGCATCTGGTTCCGCAGATCCGTCCGCAGCCGTCCGGTGAGCGCGATGGACGGCTTCATGCCCGAAGCGGCATTGACGACGCTGTAACCCATCAGGATATTGCCCATTTTGTCCATCGCCGCCGACGACATCCAGCGGTCGCTCGTGCCGTCCGGATCGTAATTGGCGGCCTGAAACAAGGTGGGGCCGTTGCTCGAGTACGGACTCCGGATCTCATACCAGCGGACGACCGAACTCCGCGAACCGGCCCCGTCCGGATCCACCGAGTGCGTCACCAGCAGGCTTTCCACGCCGCCGCGATTGCGATAGGCGAAGCGGTACATCAGCCGGTCGCCCAGTGTGTCCAGCGTCGTCGTCGTGCCCGGCTGTTTCACGCAGGTGCCGCCGCTGCCGTTACAGGCGGGTTTGGTGTTGGTCAGCGAGATGTTCCAGTACGAGCCGGAAGTCGTCCCCGGCCCCGCCGATATCGTAACCGTGGAATGCGTGAAATCCGGCTTCAGCTTCATCAACCGCAGCGCCGGAGCCGTGGAGAGCCGAATCATCAGTCCGCCGTCGTTCTGCGGCGGCAGTGCGGATCCGTCCAGATCTCCCGGCAGAAACGCAGCTCCGCCCGCATAATAGGTCACCGGAGCGCACAGCGTCGACACGGAGGAGGAACCCGCCAGCATCGCCGTTCGGTCGGACGCGCACATAGCCACGCCGGTATTGTTCCCCGCCGGCGAGCCGCCGAAAATGTTATAGGTCGTGTAATAAGCGTCCGGCCATACGCCCAGCTTCCCGTAGTCGTTAAAGCCGACCGAACTGAAGTCCACGCTGTAACGGTAAAAAGTCCCCAGCGGATTGTTCGTGGTCGACACGGCAATGCACTGCAGATAGGGGCTGATGGGACTGCCGCTGCTGTTCACGCCGAACGCAAACTGCGTCAGGATCCAGCGGTCGGCCAGCTTGTCGTAAGCGAGGATCGGATCTCCCCGATTCGTGCTCTCGCAAAGATTTCCCATGCCGGTGAACAGCGTGTTGCCATTCACGAATCCGTTCCCGCCCAGGAGCTTCGTGCCGCTCTTGTCGAAGATCGCGTACTGGCTGTTGACCCACGCGACGATGTGATTCGGGCCCACCGCGATGGTAGGATCCGGCGGCGCGCCCGCAATCGAAAACCCGCTCATCCCCGTCCCTGGTCCCTCGAAATTCAGCACGGTATTGGCGTTCAGCGGCCGCGAGGTGACCGTCTGCGTGCTGACCGTCGAAGTGGCTGCCGTCAGGCCTTCCGACAGACTGCCTGTGTCTTCCAGCAGCGGGCCATGCTTCTGGAACACTTCCGCCGGCTCGAACGGCAGCGCCAGCGTGCTCGGCGTCGCCCGCAGGGAGAGGTTGTACAACGTGTCGGATTCACCCGCGCCCACCGCACTCAGCACCAGCGTCTGTCCCTGCTGCCCGAACAGCGCGATTCCGGAAAGGGCGAACGCGCTCAGCCGCGACGCGATCTTTCGCCGGCGGAGCAGCGTCAGTCCGCCCAACGCTGCGAGCATCATGCCGATCGTGCCAGGCTCCGGCGCGGGACTCACCGTGCCGGTCAGGTTGAAGGCATGTTCGTCGTCGTTCGTGCTGAAACCGGCCAGCGGACTCAGTTGCTGCTCGGCGCCCGCGTTGGTGCCGCCGTTCGAGCCGCCGCCCAGTTCCGCCCAGGTCCAGTAAAAATCCGTGTAAGCCGTACTCGTCAGCGCGCCGTTGTGCAGCGCCAGCCAGTAGGTTCCGGCCGCCAGACCGGACACCGAAATCGTGAACTTATCGTCGTACTGGTTGTAACCCAACACGGTGCCGGCAGCCGTTTGCGTCGGCGTTGCCGTTCCGGAACCGTACACCGTGGAATTCGGAAGCGTGCCGCCGTTACCCAGAATTTCCCAGAAAATCGATCCCGTGTAATCGGCGCTGCTCGCCTGCAGATTCCAGAATTCGATACCCGTCAGATTCGTGGTGCCCGTCAGACGGAAGTCTTCCGCCTGCAGGGTATCCGACATCTCGCTTCCGCCCGTCGTCACGGAGGCGGGTACGCCGTTATCCCACACGACGCCGGCGTATGCCGGACTGCACATGGCCAGCGCTGTGAGAAAGGCGAGGCTGGCCCTGTGAACCATCCTGGTATTTGCCAAAGTATTTCCTCCTGGAACCTCAAACCGATCTGTTTTGCCGGTAATGAGCTTTTCCAGGAGGATAACACGCGCTCGTAACACCAGTTACCTGAGTAGTAACGCTTTTGTTAGGCGATTAGCTCAAAACAGCCGCCAAAAGTGCGGCGGTCTCGGGACGAGCCACGTCCCCGTGATCCTGAATAATGGCGTCGCCGTTCAGATTAATCACGCGTTTTCCGGTCGCCGCGAAGTCGTATTTGCCCCCGACCGGCAACAGCGGAATATCGGCTTTGTCGACATGCTGCGCGCCGTTGGCGCCCATGCCGCCGAACCGGTCGTTGGCGTCGCCGATGCCCGCCGCGTCGTCGCCGTTGAGGCGCGAAGCCAGCGGATACGACTGCCCCACCGCGCTGTCGTGCTTCGAATGCGTGATCAGAATCGGTCCGGTGACTTTATTGCCGTCCAGCACCGCGTGGAAATACCCGTCGTGGGTGCCGTCGAATTTCACGGCCAGTCCGTTGTGCGAATACGCTCCCTGCAGCAGGATCAGGCTCTGCACGCGCAGCGCGTTAGGCCCGTCCACCACCGCCGTCACCAGCCGGGCGCCGAAACTGTGGCCCACCAGGTGGAACTTCAGCGTGCCGGGAACCGCCGCCTGAATCCGGCTGACCAGCGGGTTTACTGCCTTCTTGCCGATGCTCCCCGCCCGGTCTTTCATCACATAGTAAGTCGCGTAATTCGCCAGCCGCAGCGCCCCCGCCTTGATCCCCTGAAAGAAATCTCCCAGGCCGGCCGCTCCGCCCTGCCGCAGCGCCGGATTGCCGCCGATTCCGCCCACACCGGCCGCGCCGCCGCCGCCAACCTTCACCTTGGGAGCCACCGGCTGCCCGAACACCTTCAGAACTTTCCCGCCGCCCCCGTTCGCCGCCTTCGCGCTCAGCGTCGCCGAGCCCTCATCCGCGCTCCGCTGCGCCGCGTCCGAATGCTTGTCGAGAATCGAGCCCAGCAGGGACACGAACTGATTCTGCTTATCCGTATCGGTGGAGAGGCCGGATACCAGAGCCTTCATCTGGTCGAGGGTGTCATCGGCCTCGTGGTCGGCGAACAGATGTTTCAGATCCTGCAGACGGTCGAGCACAGCCTGGTCCGGAACCGAATCCTTATTGGCGGAGGCCGCGCCTCCCGGAATCAGTTCCGAATCGGCGAATTTCTTCGACGGCCAAAGGATTTCGATTCCCAGCACCTTGCCCGCCGCCGCCGGAGAAACCTGTTCCAGCGACTTGAAAAAATTGCGGTACAGAGTCCGGGCGTCGTCCATATCGTTATTCCACCCGTGCGAAATCACCACCACGTCGGTGAAGGTATTGCCGGGCGCCGTCAGAGCCGCGATAATCGACTGTTCCTGCGCGGGCGTGACCAGACTGGCGTCTTTATCGATCTGTACTTCGAAACTCGTTATGCTCATGTGAAATCGTCTCCCCTGAAACTAAATCGACTGGATGGCGCGCATCAGATCCACCAGACCGCGCCCCTGAAAATAGTTGTTTCTGCCCAGATCCGTGGCCGTGGAAAGAAAGAGCTCCTTCACTTTCTCCGGATTCCCGATATACTCGCGCCGAATCGACAAGAACGCCGCAATGACTCCGGAAACGTGCGGCGCCGCCATGCTGGTGCCGCTGTCTTCCACATAGACGTTCGGGTCGCTGCCGCCGTCCCTCGCCGTCGAGCAGCACGAAAGGATTCGTTCTCCCGGCGCCACCAGATCCGGTTTCACCCGCCCGTCTCCGGTCGGACCCTTGGAAGAGAAGTAAGACACGCCATAGGTATGCGGCGCGTCGCGGTGCGTGGAGCCCACGGTGATCGCGTTCTCGGCATTCCCCGGGTCGTTGATGGTCAGCATGAAGCCCGCTCCGGAAGCCCGCTGGTTCGTGCTCAGCACCCCGTAACCCGTATTCCCCGCCGCCACCACCACCACGACTCCGCTCCGCACCAGCCGGTTGACTTCCACGCACACCGGGCTCTGCCCGCACGCGAACCACAGCGGATCGAACTCATAGCCGACGCTCAGATTGACGCCGTGGATCTTCACGTTGCGGCCGAAATCGTTGATCGTCTGGATGCGGTCGATCGCCGCGATAATGTTCGCCACGTCCCCCGAGCCGTCTTTATCGAGCACTTTCATGCTCACCAGCTTGCAGGAAGGCGCCATGCCCGTGATCTGGCAGACGTCCTCTTCATAGTTTTCCACCTGCTCGCCCTGGCTGAGCTTGGTGCGCCGCGCTTTCGCGGCTTTGGTCTTGTCCTCCGTGACGAAGGCGCCCGCGATGATGCCGGCCACATGCGTGCCGTGTCCGAAGGGATCTTCGAGCGCGCCGGGCTGGCCTCTGTCGTCCCCGCCGACGGTGAAGTCGCAGTGCTGGATCGGCAGCGTCACCCGGAGGTTTTCTTTCATGGCGAAATGGGCATGTTTCTGATCGATCCCGGAGTCGATCACGGCCCAGACAATATCCTTCCCTTCGGCGAGGAAAGCCCGGTGCGCCGCGTCCGCCTTGACGGTGCTGATGGACTTATCGATCAGCGGATTAATCGGATGGTTGAACCAGATCCGGCGGATCGACAGATAGCGGGCCAGTTGCCCCGGGGCTACTTTGTCCGGCTCGGTCTGCATTCGCTTCTTCGCCATGTCATGGCGAATGGCGCCGTCGACATCGTCCTGGTCGACGATCCGGAGAATTTCGTCGGACGTCAGACTGGTTTTGAAGTAGGGGTTCTGGTTGCCTCCGATCGAAGTAAAAGTCCGGGAGATATTCGCCTCGACCAGGCTCTTCACCTGTTCCACGGCGGCTTCCTTGCCTTCGAAATACTCGTCGTTGGCCTCGATGATGACGGGGATGGGATCCTTTTGATTCGGATCCCGGATCATGGACAGGAGAGGCTGCTTGATGGCCGTCCGCACCAGGTCGCGCCGGATGTCGTCGTAGTTTCCGCTGCTTTTTGGTTCCGCCATAGTCTCCGCTCATTCTATGCGCAAAGGCCGTTTTCGCACGGTTAAATTTGTCTTAATATTTCCGTGACGAAACGGCAAAAAGTCTGCTGGTTTACATTGAATGGGTAGCGGCGCGGACGCGCCGAAGACATCCACTCATGCATTACGATTCCCGGCCCGTTCGCTTGTTTGTCGCCGTCGCGGCCGCGGGTCTTGCCTTTGCGCTCCGTCTGGCCGCCGGCCTTGCCCTGGATTCCCCTGTCTTGCCGCAGACGTCCTGGCTCTGCTTCCTGCTGGGCGTGGTTTTCAGCGCGTGGTACGGGGGCCTCAAGCCGGGTCTGGTAACCGCCGGCCTTTTGCTGCTGGCCGGTCTCCGCCTCGAAAGCCCGCCGGTCCCGAACCCGTTCGGCTCCGGGTTTCCCGAGCCCGGTCCGGTGGTTCTGGGCGCGCTTCTTTTCCTCGTCGCGTCGCTTGCGATCTGTTCCGCCATGCAGCGCCTCCGCATGGAACACTTCCGCGCGCAAAGCACCGGCGCCCGCCTTCACGACGTGCTGGAAAGCTCGCAGGACGCCATCATCTCGCTCGACCCGGGCTTTCGCTGCCTGTACGCCAACGCCCGCGCCGGACACATCGCGAAGAAGCAGCCCGCGATGCTTCACGGCAAGAGCCTGCGCGCCGTTTTTCCGGAGTCTCCGGCCGTCATCCTCTATAAGGAGCTGCAGCGCGCGCTGCGCGAAGACGCGCCCGTCTCCTTCGAAGAACCCGGACCCGGCGGCCGCTGGTACGCTTTCGACGCCTATCCCGGACCCGGCGGTCTCAATCTTTTTATTCGCGATATCACGTCGCGCAAGATCGGCGAGGCCGAGCGCGGGGCGGTCGCCAAAGCTCTCGCGTCGGAGCACGACCGGCTGGAAACTGTTCTGCGTGAGATGCCGGTCGGCGTCGTCATCGCGTCGCCCTCCCTGCGGATCGAACTCGTCAATCCCGCCGCGTGCGAACTCTTCGGCGTTCCCTTCAAAGCCGGCGACGATCTGACGAGCCCGCCCCGGGGGGCCTTTTTCTCTCTCGATGGCGCTCCGCTGGAGCCTGGCAGCGGGCCGGTCAGCCGGGCACTTCGAACCGGCAAACGCGTCGATCACGAAGAGGTTCTCTACAAGAGGCCGGACGGCGCCTTCGCCACGCTGATCGTCAACGCTCTGCCTATCAGCACTCCCGATGGCGCCATTACCGGCGCGCTCGGCAGCTATGTGGATGTCACGGCGCTCCGCCAGACCCAGAAAGCGCTGGTGGCCAGCGAGTCCCGACTGCGACGGCTCTTCGACAGTCCAGCCATCGGATTCCTGTGCGGCGACGAGCGGCTTGTCCTCGAAGCCAACGACGCGTTTCTGTCCATGGTCGGCTACACACCGGAGGACGTGCGGGAAGGCCGTCTGCTCTGGAGCGACATCACCGCGCCCGAGCGACGCGAAGCCGGCGACCGCGCCCGGAGACAGCTCGCCACGCGCGGCTTTTCCGATCCCGTGGAAACGCAACTGATTGACCGGGAGGGCCGCCGGATCCCCGTGCTGACCGCCGCGGCCAGCGACGGCGATTCGCACTGGTCTCCCTGGATCGCCTGGGTTCTCAATCTCTCCGAACGGCAGAAGCTCGAGACTCGCGTTCGCGAGGCCGGCAAGCTGGAAAGCATCGGCCTCCTCGCCGGCGGCATCGCGCACGATTTCAACAACATTCTGACCAGCGTTCTGGGCAACGCTTCGCTCGCCTTTGAAGCGCTGCCCGCCGGCCATGAGGCGCGGCCGTATCTGGAGAGCGCTCTGCGCTCCACCGAGCGCGCGGCCGATCTGACGCGCCAGCTTCTTGCGTATGCGGGCAAGGGCCAGATTGTGATCCGGCCGGTGGACGTCTCCGCGCTGGTCCGCGAAATCGCCCACATGCTGCGCCTAACCATCCCGCGCAACGTGGAACTGGATCTCGAACTGGCGCCGGCTTTGCCCTCCGTCGAAGGCGACTTTATCCAGTTCCAGCAGCTGCTCATGAATCTGGTGATCAACGGCGCCGAAGCCATCGGCGACCGGCCCGGTATGGTCCGGGTGGTTACCGAAGCGGTGAGCGTGGATCCGGCGTGGCTGCAGTCGGAGGACCTCGATCAGGAACTGCCCTCCGGCGACTACGTTTCCATCGAGGTGCAGGACAACGGCTGCGGCATGACGGCCGATACCCGGCAGCGCATTTTCGATCCCTTCTTCACCACCAAGTTCACCGGCCGCGGACTCGGCCTTGCCGCGGCCACCGGCATTGTCCGCGCGCACCGGGGAATACTGCGCGTGCGCAGTATTCCCGGGCGCGGCAGTATCTTCAGTGTGTTGCTGCCCGCTTCGCCCGTCACGCCGCCTGTCACTCCGTCTGTGGCTCCGTCGGTCGCTCCGCCTGTCACCCTGCCGGCCGGCGAGCGAACCGCCGAAAACCTGGCGGCGGCGCCCGGTCCGGAGACCACCATCCTGATCGTCGACGACGAGGCGGTGGTGCGCCAGACTGCCAAAGCCGCTCTGGAACGGTATGGGTACACGGTGGTGGTGGCGAACGACGGACACGAGGCACTCGATCTGTATCGCGGCCTCTCCCACAGCATCGGCATGATCCTGCTGGATCTCACGATGCCCCGCATGGGCGGCGAGGAAACGCTGGGAAACATCCTGGCGCTGAACCCCGCCGCGCGCGTGCTGCTCACCAGCGGCTTCGACGAACAGGACACCGTGCAGCGGCTCATGGACAAAGGTCTCTCGGGTTTTTTGCGCAAGCCGTACACGGCTGCCGCGCTGGCCGCCAAAGTTCGCGATGTGCTCGCGAAAGCGTGATTATTCGGCGGCTTTCGTGAGTTCTTTTACCAGCTCGTACAGAAAAGTCTGGCCTTCGTAGAACGATCGGACCATCATGCGCTCATCCCGGCCGTGCGACCGGTTGTCGTTGCGATCCTGAAAGAACCCCTGCACGCCATAGGTCGGAATTCCGGCCGACCGCAGCGAGCGCCCGTCCGTCGCGCCGGTGCTCATGAACGGCAGCACCATCACGCCTGGCCACATGGTATCCGTCACGCGGTTCATGGCTTTCAGGATGTCGGCGCGCAGCGGAGAGCCCGGCGCGTTCTCTTCCGCGTTGTCCACCGCGATGGCGACCTGATCGTCCGCCATGACGCGCTGCAGCGTGGTCTTCACGTAATCGAGCGAGTCGTCCGGCATCACCCGGCAGTTTACGTTCGCCGCCGCCAGTTGGGGCAGGGCATTGCGGGCATGACCGCCTTCCAGCTGTGTCGCCACGCACGTGGTCCGCAGCATGGAGTTCCACTGTGGAGAGCGCGCGGCGATCCGCTCCATCGCCGCCTGATCGCCTGAGCCGGCCTTGGCGAGATCCTCCGCCAGGGCGCCCTTCTCCAGCTTCGCCATTTGCGTGAAGTAGGCTTTCGTGACCTCGTTGACTTTCATCGGGAAGGCGAACTGCCCCAGTTTCTGCAGCCCTCCGGCGAGGTGATAGATGGCGTTGTCCGGCACCGGCTGGGAACTGTGGCCGCCTTTGTTATGCACCTCCAGCCGGAAATCGACATACCATTTTTCCGCTGCCTGCAGATTGTTCGAGATGCGCTTACCTTCCAGCATCTCGCCGCGTCCGCCTTCGTTCAGAGCGAAGTCCGCGGCGATCAGATCTTTGTGGTTTTTGATCAGCCAGTCGACACCGTTGAACGGTCCGCCGCCCTCTTCATCGGCCGTCAAGGCCACGATGATGTCGCGATCCGGCCGGTACCCTTCGCGTTTGTAGCGGATCAGATTGGCCACCCAGACCGCAGCTTGCGCTTTGTCGTCCGCCGTGCCGCGCCCGTAGAAATAGCCTTCTTTTTCGATGAACTGAAACGGGTCGGTGGTCCAGTCCTCCCGTTTGGCCTCCACCACATCGGTGTGCGCCAGTAGCAGGATCGGCCCGCGTTTGCCGGTTCCGTGATAGCGGACTACCAGATTCGATTTCTTCGGATTGGCGCCGCCGGAGAAGATATCGCTCGCCGGGAAGCCCGCCTCGCGTAAACGCGCGGCGACGGCCTCGACAACCGGCGTCGTGGAACCGGTGGTGAAGCCGGACCGGATCTCCACCATCTGCCTGTAGATTTCGAGTGCCAGCCGCTGCTCGGCTTCGGGAGGCAGGGTGGCTGCGGGCACCGCAGAAAGGCAGGCCAGGACCAGTACGATCAATCGCGTCATGCGGTATTGTCGCACGGGTTTCGGCTATTTGATCGACATGGGCGGGCCGTCCAGCGGGTGCGGATCGCCGCGATGACAGGTGTAACAGGTCACTTTGTTCTCGCCGCCAAAGATGTTCGCGTTCATGTCGCGCACCATCTTGAGGTGCCGGCGCGCCACGACTTTCTTGTCCTTTTCATCGCTGGCGAAGTCCGGCGCGGCGTGACATTCCACGCATTTCAGGCCCGTCCAGTTCATGAACGCTCCCATGAGGGAGGGCACTTCTTCGGGCTTCAGGATCTTCAGATTTTGCGGCGGGCCGAGCGGTTTGCGGGCTGCCGCCGGCGGCGCCTCCTGACCTACTAAAACCGGAGCCATCAAACACGCGGCGGCCATGGCGGCCAGGAGAACTCTGCGCATGGCGCCAGTCTAGCTCAGAAACCGGGCGGACACTTGTAAAAGCGCGTCAAAACAGTACGGGATACGAAACCTTACCCCCATGGGCAGAGCGTCGTTGAGTATCATGAGCGAGTATCCAGAGCAACGCGTGAAACCCAAATATCTGTGGTTCCGGATCTCGACCGCACTCGGCCTGTCGCTCGGGCTGCTGCTGCTTGTGCAGACGTTGCGGACGTACTATTACGTTTCCCAGAGCCTGGTACGGCAGGAGGCGCAGCGGGAAGCGGACCGCCGCATGCAGTCCATCGGACGCGCCGCCCGTCTGACCGGCTCGCGGGAACCGGCCACGCTCGCGCCGGTGCTGCGCGAACTGGTGCATGAGTCGCCGCAGCAACTGGCCTGGATCCGCATCCTCGATATGGACGGCAAGGTGCTCGCGGAGAGCGATAAGGTTGCCGGCGCGCCGTCCTACCAGCCCGGACAGTTGGGCAAGATGCTGGAGGATCGCGGGCGCCGCGCGGACGAGCGGGAGACCCGGTCCGGCAAGGTTCTGGTAGTGGTGAATCCGATGCGCTTCGGCCCGCCGGTGTTCGATCGCCGCGGACCACCGCCCGGCGAGGAAGAAGGCCGCGGTCCCGATGGTCCCGGCCGCGACAACGGAGGCAACGGCCGGCGTGGCGGGCGCGGGCCGGGCCGCGGAGCACCGCAACTGGCCGAGATCGGGCTCTACTTCGACGGGGTTTCCGCCAATTTTCTGCCGTTGCGCGAGAACCTGATCGTCGGCTGCGCCGCGGCGATCGCCCTCATTGGCGCCGTCATCATCATCGCGCTCCGCTTCCGTCACTACATGCGCGGACGGCATATCGAAGAGGAACTGTCGCTCGCGCGGCGCGTGCAGAACGACCTCTTTCCGACCGGCGAATCGCCTTCGGGCATGCTGTCCTTCGCCGCCAAATGCGTGCCGGCGTATCAGGTGGGAGGGGATCTGTACGACGTCTTCGAGACGGACGATGGCGAGGTCGGGCTGGTTCTGGGCGACGTCTCCGGCAAGGGCTTGCCCGCCGCGCTGCTGATGGGCGTGGTGCAGGGCGCGGTGCGCGCCAGTTGCATCACCGGCCCCGCTTCGTGCCACGAGCAATCCACCGAGCGGCTCAATCATCTGCTCTGCATGAAGACGGCCCGGGAGCGCTTCGTCAGCCTCTTCTGGTGTTATGTGGACCGCAGCGCCGCGGTGCTGCGCTACGTGAATGCGGGCCATCTGCCGCCGCTGCTGATCCGGCAGCGGCAAGGGGCGGCGAGCGAGGTGCAGCGGCTCGATTCCGGCGGTCCCGTGCTGGGGCTGCTGCCCGGCGCGCGCTACCGGCAGGCCGAAGTCCCGATTCAGGCCGGCGATCTGCTCATCGTCTTCTCCGACGGCATCCTCGAAGCGGCCAACTCGCGGGATGAGGAGTTCGGCGAAGAGGGCGTTCTCGCTGCGGTGGAACGCCACCGCGATTTGGCGCCGACGGAGCTCTGCGCGGCCATTCTCGACGACGTCCGGACGTTCCTCGGCAAGGAACTGCCGCAGGACGACCAGACGCTGCTGGTGGTCCGCCTGGACGTGGCCGGCTCGATCTCTCCCCTGTCGGCGGATCTCGCCGCTATCGGCCGCGCGTGACGATTCCGCCGGAGCGACCGACGCTCGTCTTCGACGGCGACTGCAGCTTCTGCCGCCTCTGGGTGGACTACTGGCAGAGCCTCACGGGCGACCGCGTCGAGTACGTGCCACATCAGGAGGGGGCGGAACCGTTACCGGCGGTGCAGTACTTCGATGGCAAGCAGTATTCCGGCGCCGCAGCCGTGTTCCACCTGCTGGCGGGTGTTCCGGGCTATGGCTGGCTGTACTGGCTGTACGATTCCGCGCCGGGTCTGGCGTTCCTCTTCGAACTGGTCTATCGGTTCATCGCCGGACATCGCGACGCGGCGTATCGTGTGACCCGCGCGCTCTGGGGAACGCGTGTCGAACGGCCCGTCTATCACAAGGCGTCGAACATCTTCTCCCGCTCGCTGTCGTTCCTTTACCTGATCGCTTTCGCCTCGTTCGGGATCCAGGCGCGAGGGCTCATCGGTTCCGACGGCATCCTGCCCGTTAACACCTACTTCCGCTTCGCCACGGCCCAACTCGGCGCGGCGGCGTACTGGCGCGTGCCAACCATCTTCTGGTGGACGCACAGCGACTTCGCGCTGCTCTCCATCGCGTGGGGCGGCGTTGCGCTCGCCGCGATCTCTATCCTCGCCCGGCCGCACAGCGTCTGGCAGCGGATCATCTACATCATCCTGTTCGTCTACTACCTGTCGATCGTTTCGGCGGGGCAGATCTTCATGAGCTACCAGTGGGATCTGTTGCTGCTCGAGACCGGCTTCCTCGCCATCTTCCTGAGCCCGGCGCGACCGCGCGTCTGGCTCTTCCAGTGGCTGCTGTTCCGGCTCATGTTCGAGTCCGGCGCGGTGAAGCTGCTGAGTCACGACACGTCCTGGCACGACCTGACCGCGCTGGCCTTTCATTACGAGACGCAACCATTGCCGACCGTGCTCGCCTGGTACGCGCACCAGTTGCCGCTCTGGTTGCAGAAGGCGTCCACGGCGGGCGCGCTCGTCATTGAACTGGTGCTGCCGTTCCTGATCTTCCTGCCGCGACGCGCGAAGCAGGTGGCCGCGTTCGGCTTTATCGGGCTGCAGGTGGCGATTCTGCTGACGGGCAACTACACCTTCTTCAACCTGTTGGCCATCGCGCTCTGCCTGTTCCTGTTCGACGACGCGTTCTTCGCCCGCAAGGCCGGTCGGCCCTTCCGCGCGATGGCTCCGGCGCGCCCGAACCGCGTCCTTTCCGCCGCTTTGATCACGGTGATTCTGACGCTCTCCGGCAGCGAACTGGCCGGCATGTTCGGCGCGCCGGCGGAGTATCTGACGCCGCTTGCCGACGTGGTGGCGCCCTTCGGCATCGTCAACCAGTACGGCCTGTTTGCCGTGATGACAACCAAGCGCCCGGAGGTGGAAGTGGAAGGCTCCAACGACGGCCTGCACTGGCTGCCCTATACGTTCCCGTACAAGGCCGGCCCGTTCAATCGCGCGCCGGGCTGGGTGGCGCCGTTCCAGCCCCGGCTGGACTGGCAGATGTGGTTCGCCTCGCTCGGGACGTTCCGGCAGAACCCGTGGTTCGTGCGCTTCATGATCGCGCTGCTGGAAGGGTCGAAGCCGGTGCTGGCGCTGCTGGAGCGCGACCCGTTCAACGGCAAGCCGCCGAAGGAGATCCGGGCCATGCTGTACGAGTACCATTTCACCACCTTCGAGGAGCGGCGGCGCACCGGGAACTGGTGGAAGCGTGAGTCCAAAGGCATTTACTTCCCGCCGGTCAGTCTGCGCGGCGGCGCTACTCAGTAAACTGAAGCTGGAACCGACAACTATGCCCATCCACGAACTGGCGGGAAAGCCCGCGCCGAAAGAGCGTCTGATCGATGTCGCGCGTCTGGAACGGGAGTATTTCGAGAATCGTCCCGACACCGGCGATCCCAATCAAATGGTCAGTTTCGGCACCAGCGGACACCGCGGCACGCCGTCCAACAACACCTTCACCGAAGCCCACATTCTGGCCATCACGCAGGCCATCTGCGAGTACCGCCGGAGCCAGGGTTACACGGGCACGCTCTTCATGGGCAAGGACACGCATGCGCTTTCCGGAGTGGCGCAGCGGACCGCTCTGGAAGTGCTGGCCGCCAACGGGATTCCGACCATCATCCAGGAGCGCGACGGTTTCGCGCCGACGCCGGTGATCTCGCGCGCCATCCTGGTGGCGAATCGCGGACTGACCGACGGACTGGCCGACGGCATCGTCATCACGCCTTCCCACAACCCGCCCGAAGACGGCGGGTTCAAGTACAATCCTCCGGACGGCGGACCGGCCGACACGGCGGTGACCAGCGCCATCCAGAACCGCGCCAATGAACTGCTGCGCGCGGGCAATACCGGCGTGCGTCGGATGCCGTTCGAACAGGCTCTGAACGCCTCCACCACGGAAGAGAAAGACTACGTTAACGACTACGTGGACGACCTGGAGAACGTCATCGACATGGACGCGATCCGGGCCGCCGGGCTGAGTATCGGCGTGGATCCGCTGGGCGGCGCGTCGCTGCCTTACTGGGAGCCGATCGCCGAGCGCTACGGGCTGAAGCTGAAGGTGGTGAATCCGCGCACCGACCCGCAGTTCAGCTTCATGACGCTCGATCACGACGGCAAGATCCGCATGGACTGCAGCAGCCCTTACGCGATGGCGAGCCTGGTGAAGCTCAAGGACGACTTCGACATCGCGTGGGGCAACGATCCGGACGCCGACCGGCATGGCATCGTGACGCGCTCGGCCGGTCTGCTGAATCCGAACCACTTCCTCGCGGTCGGGATTCAGTACCTGCTGCGGAACCGTCCGAAGTGGCGGGCGAGCGCCGTGGTCGGCAAGACGCTGGTCAGCAGCAGCCTGATCGACCGGGTGGTGGCGGATCTCGACCGCACGCTCTGGGAAGTCCCGGTGGGCTTCAAGTGGTTCGCCCCTGGCCTGTTCGACGGCAGTTGCTGTTTCGGCGGCGAAGAGAGCGCCGGGGCCAGTTTTCTGCGGCGCGACGGCTCGGTCTGGACTACCGACAAAGACGGCCTGATCTTAGGCCTGCTGGCCGCCGAGATCACTGCCGTGACAGGCAAAGATCCGGGCGAACATTATCGCGATCTGACAGACCGCTTCGGACGTTCGTACTATACGCGCATCGATGCACCGGCCACGCCGGAGCAGAAGGCCGCATTTAAGAAACTGACGCCGGCTTCGGTCACCGCGGCGGAACTGGCGGGCGATGCCGTGACGGCGAAGCTCACTAATGCTCCGGGGAATAACGCCCCGATCGGTGGCCTGAAAGTGACGACGGAGACGGGTTGGTTCGCGGCCCGTCCGTCCGGCACCGAGAACATCTACAAGCTCTACGCCGAGAGTTTGAAGAGCCAGGAGCACCTGGATCAGATCGTGGCCGAAGCGCAGACGATTCTGACCCAGTCGCTCGCTTAATCTTTACGACAGCGCCAGATCGATGAGCCGCTTGTGCTCTTCGGCGTGGCGTTTGGACGAGCCCGCGGCGGGGCTGGCATTGCGGTCCCGCCCGGCATACTTCAGGCGGCGGTTCAGGTCGAGGAAGCGGCCGTAGATCCAGCGCCAGGCGCCCATGTTGCGGGGTTCTTCCTGGCACCACATGACGGGCGTTTCCGGGTTGTACTTCGCGAGCTCGGCGGCCACCTGATCGTTCGGGAAAGGGTAGAGCTCTTCCACTCGGATGAGGGCAACATCCGTGGTCTTGGCCGCCTCGCGGGCAGCGTGGAGATCGAAGAAGACCTTGCCGCTGCAGAAGACGACTTTGCGGACTCCGGCGGGGTCGAGATCATCCGGAAGCACGGGCTGGAAGCCCGCGCCGGTGAGTTCGCCGAAGGTGGAAACGGCTTTGGCGGAGCGCAGCAGCGACTTGGGCGTGAAGATGACGAGCGGCTTCAGAGGCAGCACGGCCTGACGACGCAGGATATGGAAGTACTGCGCGGGCGTGGTGCAGTTGGCCACGCGCATGTTGTCTTCGGCGCAGAGCGTGAGGAAGCGTTCCATGCGGGCGCTGGAGTGCTCCGGACCCTGGCCTTCGTAGCCGTGCGGCAGCAGCATGACGACGCCGCTGGTTTGTCCCCACTTCTGTTCGCCGGTGGTGATGAACTGGTCGATGATGATCTGGGCGCCGTTGGAGAAGTCGCCGAACTGCGCTTCCCAAAGGGTCAGGGTATTGGGGTCGGCCACGCTGTAGCCGTACTCGAAGCCGAGCACGCCGAACTCGCTGAGGGAGCTGTCGAAGACGTTGAAGCGGGGCTGGTCCGGCGACATATGCTGCAGCGGGACGTAGCGGTGGCCGTCCTGGTAATCGTAGAAGCGGAGGTGGCGCTGGCTGAAGGTGCCGCGGCCGGAATCCTGTCCGCTGAGACGTACGGGGATGCCTTCGAGCAGCAGGCTGCCGAAGGCGATGGCTTCGGCGAAAGCCCAGTCGACGGGGCCGTTGGTGGTCAGGTTTTCGCGGCGTTTGCGGATGAAGCCTTCGAGCTTGGGGTGGAGGTGGAAGCTTTCGGGCAGATGGGTGATGCCGGCGACCACCTGTTCGAGCAGTTCGCGCGAGATGGCGGAAGTGGAGTTCGGACGAGCATGGGTGAGGGCGGGCTGCAGGACCCACTTGCCGGCGGCTTTATTCGCGTCGAAAGCGGCGTTCAGGCGGCCGGAGATCTTCTGGCGAAGCGCCTGGGCTTCGGTGAGAGCAAGGTGCTTTTCGGCGACGAGACGGTCGCTGTACTGGGCCGCGACAGAGGGCAGCTTCTCGATCTTGCGGTACATGATGGGCTGCGTGTAGGCCGGGTCGTCGGTTTCGTTGTGGCCCCAGCGGCGGTAGCAGATCATGTCGACGACGACGTCGCGGTGGAACTCCTGGCGGTAGTCGAAGGCGAGGCGGAGGACGCGAACGGAGGCTTCGGGATCGTCCCCGTTGACGTGGAAGATGGGGGCCTGCACCATGCGGGCGATGTCCGTGGCGTAGAGCGTGGAACGGGAGTCGCCGGGCAGGGTGGTGAAGCCGATCTGGTTGTTGATGACCAGGTGGATGGTGCCGCCGGTGCCGTAGCCTTCGAGCTGCGAGAGGTTGAGGGTTTCGGCAACCACGCCCTGGCCGGCGAACGCGGCGTCGCCGTGGATCAGAACCGGGATCACGATGTGGCGCGCTTCATCGCCGATGAGTTCCTGGCGGGCGCGGACCATGCCTTCGACGACGGGATTGACGGCTTCCAGGTGGCTGGGGTTGGAGGCCAGCGAAACGGAGACGACGTTGCCGGCCGGCGAGCGGTGCGCGCCGGTGGCGCCGAGGTGATATTTGACGTCGCCGGAGCCCTGCGCGGAGGAGGGGTCGACGGTGCCTTCGAATTCGGAGAAGATCTGGCCGAGGGGCTTGCCGATGATGTTGGCGAGGATGTTGAGGCGGCCGCGATGGGCCATGCCGATGACGATCTCGCGAACGCCCGAGTCGGCGGCCCGGTTGGAGAGTTCGCAGAGGAGGGCGATGGCGGTTTCGGCGCCTTCGAGCGAGAAGCGTTTCTGGCCGATGAAGCGGCGGTCGAGGAAGCGTTCGAACTCTTCGGCGCGCAGCAGGTCTTCGAGGATGCGCACCTTCTGTTCTTTGGAGCGGGGCCAGATGCCGGTTTCGGTTTCCATCTGGGTCTGCAGCCAGGTCTTCTCTTCCGGGCGCTGGATGTACATGTACTCGGCGCCGATTTTGCCGCAGTAGGTGGCGCGGAGGAGTTCGATGATTTCGCGCAGCGGCACCTGGCGGCGGGCGCCGAAGGCGTGCTGCAGGGTGCCGGCGAAGAAGTGGCGGTCGAGATCCCAGATGGTGAGGCCGTAGGACAGGGGGTCGAGTTCGGCGTTGTAGTCGGGCTCGGCGCCGAGGGGATCGAGGCCGGCCATGAGGTGGCCGCGGACGCGGTAGGCGTTGACGAGCTGGATGACCGCGGCTTCCTTGATGACGTCCTGCGAAGGTTCGGCAACGGCGGCGGCGGGAACCTGGTCGCCACCCCATTTGACGGGCGCGTAGGGGACTTTGAGGGCTTCGAAGATTTCGTCGTAGAAGCCGGCTTCGCCGTCGAGAAGGGCCTGGAGCTTGCCGAGGAAGAGGCCGGATTCCGCGCCTTGAATGATGCGGTGATCGTAGGTGCAGGTCACGGACATGACCTTGCTGATGCCGAGGGAGGCGATGGCGTCGGGCGAGACGGCGCGGTATTCGGCGGGGTAGTCCATGGCGCCAACGGCGACGATGGCTCCCTGGCCGAGCATGAGGCGCGGGCTGGAGGCCATGGTGCCGACGGTGCCGGGGTTGGTGAGGGAGATGGTGGTGCCCTGGAAATCGGCGGGGGTGAGTTTGGCGGCGCGGGCTTTGGCGACGAGGTCGTCAAAGGCGGCCATGTACTGCAGGAAGGTCAGGTTGCCGGCGTTTTTGATATTCGGCACGACGAGGCTGCGGGCGCCGTTCTTGCCGGCGACGTCGACGGCGAGTCCGAAGTTGATTTCCGGCTTGGTGACGCGAAGGGGCTGGCCTTCGGGGCTCCACGTGAAGGAGTTGTTCAGCGAGGGATTCGCCTGGACGGAGCGGACGATGGCCCAGCCGATGAGGTGCGTGTAGGAGACTTTGGAACGGCCGATGAGACCGCGGTGGTGGTTGATGAGGCGGCGGTTTTCGTCGATGACTTTGACGGGAATGATGCGCTGGGAGGTGGCGAGGGGAATGGAGACCGACGCGGCCATGTTTTCGGCTATTTTGCCGGCGGCTCCGCGAAGGGCGACGACTTCGTCGGTGGCGGAAGGGGGTGGCGGGGCCGGCGCGTTGGGGGTATAGCCGTTCAGGGCCGCGCCATTATTTGTTGCGCCATTGGTGGCGGTGCCGTTGGCGGCTGAACCGTTGCGGTCGAAAATGGACTTCCAGAGCGGGTCGACCGAACTGCGGTCGTGACGATATTCCTGGAGAAGCTCATCTTCGAGCCAGGAGTTAATGCCGGATTGTTGAGATGCCATACGAGGAAGGGAGGTTCTTCCTTCTTATGATAGCGGACGGTGAGTCGGGGGGCCTTTTTGAGGGGCATTCCCCGATTCGGATGTTCGCCGCCGCGATTCGCGAAGCCCGGGAGCCGCTTTTGATCAGAGACGGACAGGTGGTCTGGAAAGCCCGTCGCTGGCGGAATGGGTTCAGCTACTCATTGTCCGCGCTCGATAACTCCGAGACCCCCGATTCTGCCCGTCTACGCTGATGTTACGGCTTTCCAGTCCTCACGTCCTCTTCCGGCGGAACGATCAGAGCCTGGCAACGCTGGTACAGTTCCAGCGAATCGCCGCTCTCCTCATCCAGAACCTGTGCGCACAAACTCCATCGCATCGCTGCTTCGCCTGCGCGGGTGTGCTGCAGCGCCTCACGAAGCGCGTTGGCGGCCGCCTGGCGTATCTCCACCAGCAGGTAGTTGTCCTTCGTGTCTTTTGCAAGAAGGTAACAAAGCAGAATGACGGTACTGACAGCGGGCGATTCGAGGTGCTCCGCCAGCAGGGGCAGGCAGCGCAACAGGCGAGCGTTCGCCGACGGAACATCTCCCCTGCAGTAATCCAGCTGCGCGCGGCAGGCCCGTGCGTACAGGAAACCGGCGGCGACGCCCAACTGCTCAAACAGGTCTTCGGCATCCGCGAGATACTGGCCCGAGCCGTCGAAATCGCGGACTCTCAGCAGCATCTCACCGAGATTCGCGCTCATCCAGCCCACGCCCTGTCCGCTGCCGAGCTGATGCGAGAGAACCAGCGCTGCATTGTAACCATGGATGGCGTCCCGGACACGTCCTTCCGCATTCGCAATATCCGCGATCCCCCACGTGGCCATGGTCGCCGCCTGAAGCGACGGGTAATCATCCTGACAGGACAGCACTCGTTCGTAGAGCGCGCGAGCTTCGTCCCGCTCGCCGGCGGAATAGGCCAGCGCTCCGGCGTGATTCAGCGCCGTCTGAACTTCGCCAATGTCGCGGAGTTGTTCCGCAAGTTCCAGGTTGCGCCGGCTTGCGCTTCGGGCACCGGTGATATTGCCCGCGTAGAAGCGTGATGACGAAAGAAGATAGGCCGTGCGGCATTGCTGCATCGTCGTGGGCGAATATTCCCCGATCAATTCCAATGTCGAGCAGGCGTCGCTGTAAAGGCCGCGATAGTAAAGAGCGGTACTCCGCTGCAACACCGCTTCAGCGGACAACGGCGGCGATGTGTGGCTCAAGGTAAGGTCATGCAGGCTGTAGTGGCGAAGTACCGCGCAAAGAAGTTCCTGACGGCCAGCATCGGAAGGAAAAGTGGCCTGAATCCAGTCAGTCAGGCTGTTCCGAGGCAGGGTGGAATTTCCCCCGGCGAGCGCCGGCGGGGAGTCTGCGGAAGCGGCGGCGGCGATCCCGATGTCGCCGCGCATGTAAATCGACGGCAACTTCTCGCACAGGTGCCGCACGGATTCGCCGGCGACCGCTAAGTCAGCTCGCCGAGGCAGCGCGCCGGGCGCGTAGTCCACCCAGATAAGGACCCGCGGTTGGGATTCGAGCAGCACCGGTGTGATGTCGAAGTCGTCAGAGCCGGAGTAGCCAACCACGACCACCACCCGGCCGGAGAACAGGGAGCGAAGATAGCTGCGCCAAACCGGAAAGAACTGAAACCCCTTCGCCGTCCGGGATAGCGCGCGAATCGAAACGACCAGTTCGCCCGCGTGGTCTCGCGCACCAATGGGGTTACTTCCGTGAGGCTTCACAATCGCCGAGGTTGGCGGTCCGAACGTCTCGAGATCTCCACCGCGAAAGACAACGCGCGCACAATCCTTACAGAGTGCCCGTTCCAGGCAGTTATCGAAGTTGGTCGTCACCAGGACGGCGCCGTCTTCGCATTGCCGTGCCAGATAACGGTGCAGCGGATTGGGCGACGGCGAATCGAACAGAGATCCGATCGAAGCGATATCGACGCCAAGCTGCCCAATGGCCTCCACCAGTACTTCGAATCGCGGGGAAGTTCTGGCGCCGCCGCGCATCACCCGGGCGACCGCGTCGAATGCTTCGGGCCTGTTTCCGCAATGCCGGACGACCTGTTCGACGAAGGATGCGACCGTGGGCAATCTGGTTGGTGGAGGATATGAGATCCCCGCGCCGGCGAGGAACGTCACCTCACTGAGTGGCGTCACCGGGACGCCCAGGGTCGCAAAAATTGAAGAATCGGAGGCCACGTGGGTTTCGCGCTCGAAGAGATTCTCTCACGGCTAGCAGAACAAACTCGCCGGATTACCGGAAACAGGACGATTTCCGCGTGAATGAGCCATTCGGGAGGACTTCTGTCGCGAATTCTCTTTGGTGCAATGATCGCGCCAGGAATAGCAGGATTGCCGCAACGGGCAAGGCGTGAGGAAAAAATCCTAAGCCGCCAGCCGTTTCGGAACGTCCGCGCGCCGCGCCGCCACCCGCGCCCGGATCCACCGGTTCGCCGGCTTCTCCACCACCTCGAACGCCAGCGCCGAAAACCCGATCACAATCCCCAGATACACCAGCGCCGCCACCGTCGCCGGCATGTAAGGCTGATGAATCGCCCACTTGCTGTACCACCACAACACCGGCACATGCAGGATGTACATCGAGTAGCTCGCCTTCCCCAGATACTCGATCGCCGCGCTCGAAAGCAGCCTCGCCCCGTACCCGCTGCCCAGCCCCAACCCCAGCAGCGCCAGCACGTTCAGCGGACGCAGCCCCGTATTCACATCCCATCCCCACCCGAAAATCAGCACATGATTCAGGAAGGTCGGATGCACAATCAGCCACGCCCCCGTCGCCAGCGCCGGCAGATAAAGCCACGCTCCATGGCGGCGCAGCGGACGCCAGTCCGTGCCCTCGAAAATCCTCGCAGCCGCGATCCCCGCCACGAAATCCGAGGTGTGATAAAGCGGTTTCCACGTCCACGGCACGTGGGCGTGCGCCAGTGCCACGGGCGTCACCACCGCAATCGCCAGCACCAGTCCCAGCGCACCCCGGTTCATCCGGCGCAGCCCGATGAACAGCGCCGGGAACAGCAGATAGAAAAAGAACTCGCAGCTCAGTGTCCACGCGGGCGTGTTCCAGCCCACCCCCAGATTGCCGTACCAGCCCTGCAGCACCAGCGCGTACTTCAACAGCAAGCCGCTCTTCACCGCGAGCGAACGCGTCGGCAGCGTCATCGAATCGAAAATAAACGGGGCAACCACCGCCAGGCTCAGCGCGTAAACCGGATAAATCCGCGCGAATCGAGCCGCGAAATACTGCGCCAGGCTGCGGCGGTCCCAGCTCGTCGCGCTGTAACTCCGCGCCAGCACGAATCCGCTGAGCACGAAAAACGTGTCCACCGCCAGATACCCGCCCAGCACCAGCCGCTTTCCCGCCTCCGGCAGACCCTGCGTCCAGCCGTCCAGCATCATGCCTTTACCCGCAATATGGTGCAGAATCACCCAGACCGCCAGCAGAAACCGCAGTCCGGTCAGGGCAGGCAGATACTCGCGAACCAGGGCGGTCGCGGGCGCGGACTGTCCCCGAAACGCGGTTTTCACCGGATGAGCTAAGGTAGGTATGAACTGAATTGTACCTTTGAGAAACCAATTATGACGATCAGCCAGACGCTGCTTCCCGAATTCGATCAGGAACTGCAAAGTTCCCGCAAAATGCTGCAATGTGTTCCGGAGGAGAAATTCTCCTGGAAACCGCACGAAAAATCCATGACCCTCGGCCGCCTCGCCAGCCACGTCGCGGAGATGGGCGGCTGGGCCGCGGTCACCATCAATCAGGATTCCCTCCAGCTCACTCCCGGTCAGCGCGCCTTCAGCGCCGCCACTTCGGAAGAACTGCTGGCCGCCTTCGAAAAGAACGCCGCCGAAGGCCGCGCCGCCCTAGCCGGAGCCTCCGACGAAACCATGATGGGCAGCTTCTCTCTCGTCATGGCCGGTAAAACCATGTTCACCATGCCCCGCGTCGCGGTCATGCGTGGCATGGTCATGAACCACATGATCCACCACCGGGGCCAGCTCAGCGTCTATCTGCGCCTTCTCGATATCCCGACTCCGGGCATGTACGGCCCTTCCGCTGACGATAAAGGAGGTCTCACCGCATGATTCGCAACCGGTTTTTCGCCCGCGGCGCCGCCGCGACCATCTTCCTGAGCCTCGGCGTCTTCGCCTGGACGCAGACGCAGGAGCCGAAACTCACCATCAATAAGGTGAAAGACAACCTCTACGAAATCGAAGGCGATGGCGGCAACGTCGGCGTCCTGGTCACCACCGAAGGCGTTATTCTGATCGACGACAAATTCGATCAGGACCACAACGCCATCGTCGCGCAGGTGAAATCCGTCACCCCGCAGCCGATTAAGTACGTGCTGACCACCCACCACCACCAGGATCACAGCGGCGGCAACGCGAAGTTCCTGCCAACTGCCGACGTCATCTCCACTTCCATGGCCCGCGCCAACATCGTCGCCAACAAACAGGGGACCGACGTTCCTACCGCCCCCGCTCGCCTGGCGTTCACCCAGGAAATGAGCGTCTTTCTCGGCGGCCAGGAAGTCCGCGCCCGCCACTTCGGCCGCGGCCACACCAACGGCGATGCCATCGTCTATTTCCCGGCGCTCAAAACCCTTCACACCGGCGACCTGATGGCCGGCGCCAGCCCCCTCGTCGACTACCCCGGCGGCGGCAGCATCGTCGAGTGGACCAAAACGCTCGACGAAGCCCTGAAGCTCGATTTCGACACCGTCATCCCCGGCCACGGCAAAGTCACCGACAAAGCCGGCCTGAAAACCTACCGTGACAACGTCGCCAAACTGCGCGACCGCGTCTCCGGTCTTATCAGGGAAGGGAAGAGCCAGGAGGAAGTCGGCAAAGTCCTGACGGCCGAGTACAAATGGCAGCCGGACAGCCTCAACATGAAATGGAGCCTGCCGGGCTTCATGACGGAATTGAAATAGGCGTTACGGCGAGGCGGGCGTAATCGCGATCAGATTGCCCATCATCTGTTGCTCGCTGGCGGTAAAGCGGTTGCGGAACTCTTCCGTATTCATGTACGCCCGCCGCTCGTCGTCCGGCAGCGGCGCCATTTTCTGCAATTCCCGGTTGAGCGCGTCCCGCCGCTCCTCCGGCAGATTCAGAAACTGCTGGACGGACTTCTTGATCTGATTTTGCCGCGGCGGCGGGAAACTGTTCAGAAGTTCCTGCCTCGTCCGGATCCGGTCGACCGTCGCCGGCGGCAGCTTCTGCAGTTCGCCCAGCCGACGCTCGATGTTCTGCCGCCGCTCCGCCGGAACCCGCGAGAGCACTTTCTCGCGCTCCTCGGGCGACATATTCCGCAGCCGGTCGATCTGTTTACCCGGCTGTGCGCCGGTTTCCCGCTGTGTCCCGGATTTCGGCGCCGCCGTCCTGGGCGCGGCGGGACGCGTGTTGGCCGTGCCCTTCCCGCGACCCTGCTTCTCCTCGGCAACGGCCGGAGAGAGCAGTAGCCCGAAGGCCAGCGGGATTGCGGTCACGCGCCTGTTCATCTGCTTACCTAAATCGGCTTCGAACGAATTGAGGATACCGCGTCGAACTGCCTTAAAAGCTGGATATCGTCCAGTGTCTTCTCCACCTGATCGGCTTCGATGCCGCTGTTCGGCGTCGATATTTGGGTCGCCGTGGCTCCGGATGGGTCGGAACCGGGTCTGCTTTCGGTTCGGTGATCGAACACGAATCCGGCCACGATCACCATCGCTGCCGCCGCGATCGGAAACGCCGGCTTCCACGCCCCGAACCGCAGAGCTTCCGCCAGCTTCCGGTGCCACGGAGCGGCCGCAGCCTCGTCGATCCGCCGCCACAGCACGCGATTGAACCCCGTGCTCACCGCCGGCGGCTCCCAGGCGTCCAGCAAATCCCAGACCTCCGCCTGCTCCGCCCGGAACGCCTCACAGCGCGCACACCCGGCCAGATGCCGCTCCAGCTTCAGCCGCCGCGCGCCTTCCAGCCGCCCCGCCGCGTAGTCCAGCAGCACCACCGGCGTCTCTTCCGTCTGCAACGGACACTTCATCGCTTACCTCCCGCTACCATATGCGCCAGCCCCGCCCGCAAGGTTTCGTACGCCCGGAAAAGCAGGCTCTTCACCGCCGATTCCGAACATTCCAGTACACTTGCGATCTGAGAATACTCCATCTCTTCGTACTTGTGCATCAGCACCGCAGCCCGCTGCTTGTCCGGCAACCGGGCGATCGCCTCCCGAATCTCCTGCATTCGCGCCTGGTGGACCATACGCTGCTCCACGGAGGGTTTCCGGTCCGGAACCTCCCAGGCGGGCATCTCGTCGCCTCTGGGGCCGTCCAGGCGCTGTTCCGCCCGGGCGTGCTTTTCGTCCCGCAGCCAGTTGAGCGCCAGATGCGTCGCGATCCGGAACATCCACGTCGTAAACTTTGCCGTCGGCTCGTAGCTCGCCCGCGTCCGGTAGATCCGCAGGAAGACCTCCTGCGCCAGCTCTTCCGCCACCGGCTGCACCTGCACCATCCGGTACAGGAAGTGCACCAGCGGATTCCGGTGCTTGTCCAGCAGGACACGAAAACTGTCCTCGTCGCCGTCGCGCACCCGCAGCATCAGCTGCGCGTCCACATCCGGACCCGCCGAGGCTCCTCCGATCGTGTTCACCCCTGGCCACATCGGGAGTTTCGGGGCTTATCCGCGCTCTCCGCGCAGAGTCCGGCTCATCAGCCGCCGGATCGCTTCTTCCGGCGAGCGTCCCCGATGCAACACCGCGTCCATTTCCTGCACGATAGGCAGTTCAACACCGTGCCGCTCCGCAAGTTGCATGGCAACTGAGGTGGTTTTCACGCCTTCCGCCACCATTCGCGTCGAATCCACGATCTCGCCCAGCCGCATGCCCGCCGCGAGCTTCAGCCCCACCTGCCGGTTCCGGCTCAGATCGCCGGTGCACGTCAGCACCAGATCCCCCAGCCCCGCCAGACCGGACAGCGTCTCCGGACGGGCTCCCACCGCAACGGCCAGCCGTGTCAGTTCCGCCAGCCCGCGCGTCAGCAGCGCCGCCGTGGCGTTGTGCCCCAGCCCGAGCCCGTCGCAGATCCCCGCGCCGATCGCGACGACGTTCTTGAGCGCCCCGCCCATCTCCGCCCCGGTCGGATCGTCGCTCGCGTACACCCGCAGGCTCGGCCCGGAAAACCGGCTCTGGACCTCCGTGGCGAGGTCCGGACTTTCCGACGCCGCCACCACCGCCGTCGGCTTCCCCGCCGCCACTTCCCGCGCGAAGGTCGGCCCGGTCAGCACGGCCACCGGATATTCCGGCCCCGCTACCTCCCGGATCACCTCGGAAACCCGCAGCAGACTCTCCGCCTCCAGGCCCTTGGTCGCGCTCACCAGCGGCGTTCCCGGCCGAAGCCACGGCATCATCCGCCCATAGACAACGCGCACGACATGGGACGGCATGACGCTGAGCACCAGTTCCGCCCCGGCCAGCGCCTCTTCGAGCGAGTTGCCCGGCGACACGTTGTCCGGCAGCCTTACACCAGGCAGAAATACAGTGTTCTCCCGGGTCTCCCGCAGGGTTGCCGCCAGTTCCGGCTCGTTCACCCACAGCCGGACTTCGTCAAAGCGCGGCCCCAGCACACACGCCAGCGCCGTTCCCCAGCTTCCGCCGCCAACAATAGCTAGTTGTGTCACTTCTTGCTTCGTCCGAACCGGAAGACGTTCTCGGTGCCCGCCCGAATCCGCTCGAAATTGCTCCGGTGCCGCCAGATGATCAGGACGGATCCCGCCGTCGCCGCCACCAGCACCGGCCAGTCCGGATGGAGAATCATCCAGCACGCCACCGGGAACAGCCCGGCGCCGATCACGCTGCCGAGCGACAGGTATCGCGTCCACGCCACGATCACGACGAACAGCAGAAAAATCGCCAGCACCGGCACCGGCGTCAGGTAGAGAAAACCGCCCACGAAGCTCGCGACAGCCTTCCCGCCCTGAAACTTCAGCCAGACGGAGAACGCGTGCCCCAGCAGCACGGCCAGCGCCGCCGCGCTCATCCACAGGACGTCGCCGCCCGTCAGCCGGTCCGCCAGCCAGACGGCCACGAAACCCTTGGCCGCGTCGAGCAGCAGCGTCAACATCCCGGCGGCAACCCCGGTCGTCCGCAGCACATTCGTCGCCCCGATGTTGCCCGACCCGGCCCTTCGCACGTCGGCCCCCGTCATGGCTTTCACAATCAGCAACCCGAATGGAATACTTCCCAGCAGATAGGCCAAAACCACCGCGAGAAAGCCCGTCATGCGGCGTGCACCAGAGGATAAGTTGCCAAAGTGGTGTAGACCGATCCGCGCGGCGTCACCGCGCTCCGGTACAGGTGAAATTCCGAGGCGATAAACGTTCCGAAGTCGAGGTGATTCATGCTCCCCATCAGGGCGATTTGTTCCCGTAATTGCCGGATATCCTGCCGGTTGATCCTGGCCACCGTCACGTGCGGGGAATAAGGCCGCTCTTCCCGCGCACAGCCGATCACGGCCAGCGTCTCATCAATCTTACGCGCGAGGTGTGTGAGTGCGGGGCTGTCCCCGACTCCCGCGTAGAGAACGCGCGGATGATTTGCATCGGGGTAGTAGCCGAAACCGGCGACAGAGACAGGGAATTCATCGGCGGGGCCTGCCCCGGAAAGCGCCGTTCGCAGTTCCGGCAGGCGGCTTTCCGGCCATTCTCCGATGAATTTCGTCGTAATGTGCAGATTCTCCGGCGGCGACCAGTGCAGTTCCGCCGCCGGCCGGAGGAGATGCAGAGCGGTTTCGAGTTTGCCGTGCACCTGGCTCCCGAGCGAGAGCCCCGTGAAAAGGCGCGCCACAACAGAGGACATAGACGTGCCCATTCTACATTCCGCGGACGCACGCACCGCCGGATGCCGAACACGTCAGGTGAGGGGAGGACTTTCGGCGCCGGACTTCATCCGGTTCTGCACGTGAGCCCGATGGGCCTCCATGGCTATCGAGAATTTCTCTTTCGCCATGCGCAGGAACGCATAGTAGAACTCGATCGCCTCCTCGGAATCCGAGAGAATGGAGCGCGAAAGGAGCCGAGACGCCTCCGTGAGACCGTCCGCCGCTCTGTTCAGTTTAATCCTGCAATCGCAGTCCGGATTGCATCTGTGCTGCATACGCGAATTATCTCCTCATTCGGGGTGAAAAAGGAAAGGGAAACCGCTACGGATAATTACTGTTATCCCGGCCGGACTTATCCGTGCCCGAGCCGCATCGCCCAGCCGATTCCGAAAAGCGCGACGATGAAATAAACAAAACACTGCGCGCCGTATTTCAGACGCTCATCCTGTGTATTTTTGGATGTTATCCCCATCACAATCGATGTAAACAGAGAAAAAAGAAACGCAGCCTCGAAGTGGGAAAGATTGATCTTCGGCATGGTGATTAATCCTTTCGTCCTGTGGCGATTTCCCAGACGTCGACCATGGCCAGTACGTTCAGCAGGCCGGCCGTGACCAGAAACTTGGTCCCGTAATCGTGGACTGCCCCGGCCATATCGATCTGCGAGTACCCGAACATGGAGGCGAGCAGGTAGAGCGCTCCTGCCGACAGATTCGCGGCGAAGCCGCCGTAGTTGATGACGGAGGTCAGATAGTCCGCGCCCTTTTCGGGGGTGAACATGACGCCCCTCATGAAGAGGCCGAGGAAGAACATGGCGACCACGGAAACGCAGATCAGAACGCCCCGGCCGTTTCTCTTGAGCAGGAAATGGCCGGCGCCTGGGGCCAGCCAGGCCGCCACAACGGGCCAAAGCCACGCGGTCAGCGGAACGTCGGCCGGAGCGGCTCCGGGGACCGTGGAAGTTGTTTGAGCTGCCATGAAACCAGATACGAGGTTATCACGAGGCGGGTTCAGACTGGTTTCTCGGGACCCCTCGGCAGGAGACCGGCCCCTGCCGCGCTCTGTTTGTACGGTGCTTTTGCTTATGTAGAAAATCGAAAAAATCGATACCACTCTGCCCACCCACGCGAAATAATGGACGTTCCCAAGTCGGAAATTACATTCCATGCAGAATTCTTACGCCATGCTGCTTCAGGCATCCCCGGACATTGGAGCGCGTCTGACCGCGCTGGAGGCGGCCGCCAAAAGCGCGCAGTCGGCAGGCGATAACGCCTGGATGCTGGTCAGCGCGGCCCTCGTCCTGATGATGACCGGACCGGGCCTTGCCCTCTTTTACGGGGGGCTGGTGCGGCGGAAGAACATCCTCGGGACCATGATGCACAGTTTCGTCATGATGGGGCTGATCACGGTGATCTGGGCTCTGGTTGGCTACAGTCTGGTGTTCGCGGAAGGCAATCCGTTTATCGGCGGCCTGAAATACCTTTTTCTGAACGGCGTCGGCAAGGAACCGAACGGGGATTACGCGGGCACGATCCCGCAGCAGACATTCATGATCTACCAGTTAATGTTTGCGGTGATCACGCCGGCCCTGATCTCGGGAGCTTACGCGGAAAGAATCAAATTCAGCGCCATGGCCCTGTTCACCACGCTGTGGGTTCTCGTCGTTTATTTCCCGATGGCGCACATGGTGTGGGGTAAGGGCGGTCTGCTGAACGCGTACCTGGGCGGGACGATCCGAACCTTCGACTTCGCGGGCGGGACCGTGGTCCACATCACGTCCGGCGTCTCGGCGCTGGTCTGTGCACTTTACATGGGCAAACGCCACGGCTATCCGGCGGAGCCGATCAAGCCACACAGCCTGGTGCTGAGCGTCATCGGCGCCTGTCTGTTGTGGGTGGGCTGGTTCGGATTCAACGCCGGCAGCGCACTGGCCGCTTCCGGACTGGCAACCAGCGCTTTCGTGGCCACGCATTTCGCGGCGGCCGCCGCAGCGCTGAGCTGGATGCTGGCCGAATGGCTGCATTCCGGCAAGCCGAGCATGCTGGGCGGGATTTCGGGCGCCGTGGCGGGTCTGGTCGCGATCACGCCCGCTTCCGGCTTCGTGCAACCCATGCCGGCGCTGCTGATCGGATTGCTGGCGGGGATCTTCTGCTTCTGGATGGTGACGTCCGTGAAGAGAATGTTCGGTTATGACGACACCCTGGATGCCTTCGGCGTGCACGGCGCGGGCGGCACACTGGGCGCGCTGCTGACCGGCGTTTTCGCCACCAGCGCGGTTAACGATACGCCGATCAACGGCAAGGTGATTCCACTCGGTCTCGTCGACGGCAACGGGGGGCAGATTCTCAACCAGGCAATTGGCGTCGCGATCGCGATCGGCCTGGCGGTTGTGGGAACATTTCTTATTCTGAAGGTTTGCGACGCGCTGATCGGGATGCGGGTGAGTCCGGACGACGAGGAACAGGGTCTCGACCTGAGCCAGCACGGCGAAGAAGGGTACATTTCGGAGGCTTAGGTCGTCATGAAAAAAATTGAAGCAGTGGTGCAGCCATTCAAGCTCGAGGAAGTGAAGGAAGCGCTGAAGAATATCGGCATCGACGGGATGACCATCAGCGAAGTTCGCGGCCATGGACGGCAAAAAGGCCATAAAGAGGTCTATCGCGGGCAGGAATACAACGTCGATCTGCTGCCCAAGGTGAAGTTCGAACTGGTGGTTTCCGATCTTCGTTTCGAGGAAGTTCTGGAGACCATCACGAATGCGGCGCGGACCGGCAAGATCGGCGATGGGAAGATCTTTGTATACGAGGTCGCGGAAGTCATCCGGATCCGCAATGGAGACCGGGGCGAGGCGGCTATCTGAGGCAGCTATCTAAAGACGCGTGACTGAACAGGAAATCCGGGACAATTTTTTTCGCACGCGCGACGCCTCCGCGGTTCTGGCGGATCGGACCGCGCTGGTCGATTCCGTCGTGCGCGAGCGCTGGGAAGGAATGCCCCCGGAACTCGCGCTGGTGGCGGTGGGCGGCTACGGCCGTCGCGAACTGTTCCCGTTTTCCGACGTCGATCTGCTGATTCTCACGCCGGACGAGAAGACGCAGCTTGCCATCCGGGAACCGCTCTCGCTGTGTCTGCGCGATCTTTGGGACAAGGGGCTGCGCATCAGCCAGTCGGTCCACGTGCCGCTCGACTGCAATCAGATCGACGCCGGCAACGCGGAACTGGCGGTGAGTCTGCTGGACCGGCGGCTGCTGGCGGGCGATGAGCAGCTTTTCCGGCAAATCCGGGAACCGCGCACGGAATTGGGCCGCAACATCGCGCAATTGACGCGGGAACGCCACTCCCGTTTTCAGAACACCCTGTATCATCTGGAGCCGAACGTCAAGGACGCGCCCGGCGGACTGCGGGATCTGCAGGTGCTGCGCTGGCTGGCGAAGCTGGGGGCGGCCGACAGCGAGACGCCGCCCGGCGTGGACGCGCTGTTCCGGATCCGCTGTTTTCTGCACTATCTGGCCGAGCGGGACGATAACAAGTTCACCTTCGAGCGGCAGGATGAGATCGCGGAACTTTCCGGCGCGGTATCCGCTGAAGAGCTGATGCGCTCGTATTACCGGGCAGTGCGCGGAATCGCCCGACTGGCGAAGCGGCGGCTGGAGCGGTTCGAGGCGAAGCGCAGTTCGCTGTTCTCGCAGTTTCGCGACCGGACTTCGCGCCTGTCGAACTCCGATTTTTCGATTGTTCACGGCGAGGTGTACTTCCGGTCCTCGGGCGCCGCGGCGGCCGATCCGCCGGTGGTTCTGCGGCTGTTCGATTTCATGGCGCGTCACGGGCTGCCGCTGGCGAGCGATACCGAAGAGAGGGTGGAACGCGCGGCACCCGGTTTTCAGGCATGGGTGGAGAGCCACCAGCCAATCTGGCCAGCTTTCCGGGAAATTCCGAAGCTGCCGCAGGGCGGTAAAGCGTTGCGCGCCATGCATGGATGCGGGATCCTGGAAGCGATTTTTCCGGAACTGCGGGAGATGGAATCGCTGGTGATCCGCGATTTCAACCACCGCTATACGGTGGATGAACACACGCTGGTGGCGATCCAGAACGTGCTCGATCTGCGGGGCCGGAAGGACGATCTGTTCGCCGACCTGGCATCGGAAACGGACGATATCGATCTGCTGGTGACGGCGCTGCTGTTCCACGACGTCGGCAAGAGCGACCCCGAGCACGGGCACGTGGAAAGCTCGCGCGTGATTGCCGAAGGCGCGCTGCAACGGAGCGGCGCAAGCGACCGGGCGACCGGGATTGTCGCGTTTCTGATCGGCGCGCACCTGGAGCTATCGTCGGCGATGCACGGGCGCGATCTTTCGGATCCGACGACGATCCGCGACGTGGCGGCGAGGACCGGCACGGTGGAGCGTCTGAAGTTGCTCACGCTGCTGACCTACGGCGATATCAGCGCGGTGCATCCCACGGCCATGACGCCCTGGAGGCGGCAGCTTCTGTGGAACCTGTACGCCAAGGTGTACGCGGAACTGACGCGGGAGTTGGGGACGAAGGTGGCCGCCGCGGAAGTGAGCGCCAATCCGGACCTGCGGGAGTTTCTGGCGGGTCTGCCGCCCCGGTATCTGCGCATCCACAGCGAGGCGGAGATGCTGGAGCACCTGCAGCTGGAGCGCGAAGGGCGCGCGAAGGGCGTGGCCGTTTCGCTGACGAAATCGGCCGCGTGGCTGTTGACCGTCGTGGCGTCCGACCGCCCGTTTCTGTTTGCATCCGTGGCGGCGGCGTTGTCGGGCTTTGGCTTCAATATTCTGAAAGCGGACGCGTTTTCCAACGGCCGCGGCACTGTGATTGACACGTTCACGTTTGCCGACCCGCTGCGAAGCCTGGAACTGAATCCGAGCGAGACGCAGGAGGTGATCCGGACGGTGATCCGGGTGCTGCGCGGCGAGGTCACGGTGGAACAGTTATTACAGCGGCGGCCGAAGGTGAAGCCGGATCCGCATGTGCTTTCCGGCCTGCGCGTGACTTACGACAACGAGGCTTCGCCGGCGGCGACGCTGATCGAACTGGTGACGCAGGACCGGCCAGGGTTGCTCTACGATATCGCCTCGCTGATTTCGAAGCACGGTGGGAACATCGAGGTGGTGCTGGTGGATACGGAGGCGAAGAAGGCGATCGACGTCTTCTACGTCACCAAGGCCGGTGGCAAGCTTTCCGACGACGATGCCGCAAGCCTGGTCGCCGCGATTCAGGCGTCCTCTTCAAACTCCTGAGACGAACGGTCAGAATCGCAGGTCGAGAATCGTCACGTCGTCCGCGCTGTCGCACGCCATGGCGAGTGCCTGGGCGAGCGACTTCGAGCCCGCGCGGGCGAGCATCTGAACGGAATCCACCACCCAGGCGTCGTCTTCGTGGCCGCCGGTTTCGGAAACGCCGTCGCTGAAGAGGACAAGGCGGTCGCCCGGGGAGATCCCGATCGCCCGCGCTTCGAACTGCATTCCGTCGAAGGCGCCCAGCATTAAACCGGTGGATTCGAGGCGCTCGACTTCGCCCGAGCGGCGGAGCAGTACGGGCGGCGGGTGTCCGCAATTCACGTATTGCAGCGTGGCGGTCGCGTGGTCGTACACGCCGAAGAACAGGGTGGAAAAGTGTTCGGGCGAGGTGGCCTGGTAGAACTGGCGGTTGCTTCGGGTGATGAGCACCGCGGGATCGTCGGCGAGTTCGCGGTTGCTCCGGATGATGCCGTGCAGGTTGGCCATCAGCATGGCCGCGCCGATGCCTTTGCCGGAGACATCGCCCAGGAGGAACGCGGTGGACTGCTCGCCGGTGGTGAAGATGTCGCAGAGATCGCCACCGACATCGCCGGCCGGGCGGAAGACACACTCGAACTCGATACCGGGGGCGCTGACGCGGGGGCGGGGAAGGAGTTGACGCTGCACGCCGCAGGCGATGGAGAGCTCGTTTTGCCGGGCCGTCTGGCGGGCGACGAGTTCGAGCACGCGGGTGTTGTCCCAGGGCTTGGTGAGGAAGTCGCTCGCGCCGCGCCGCATGGCGTCCACGGCAAGGTCGATGCTGCTCCAGGCGGTCATCACGACGACGGGAACTTCGGGGCGGATCGCGCGCAGCATGTCGAGCAGGGCCAGACCCTCGCTGCCAGAGGTGGTGTCGCGCGCGTAGTTCATGTCGATCATGACCAGGTCGTGATCGCCTGCCGCCGCGGCGAGGAGAGCTTGTTCGGGAGAGGTTGCCGTTTCCGTGGAATAGCCGTGGCCTTTTAACAACAGGCGCATGGCTTCCAGAATGTCGGGCTGATCGTCGACCACCAGCACTTTGAAGATTGACTGCTGCACCATTTTCAAGTGGCGGTAAGGGCACGCCTGCTTCCATCGACGAACGCAGGCAAATCCCGTTTGGTTGGTGGCTGGTGCGAAGAGGAAGCCGCCGGCGGGCTGTTTAGATGTGAACACGGGTGACCGCATCCGGACACACGTTCTCAAAGCTTTTTGTGTTTCCAGGCGCCACGGCGGAACAGGGAAAACGAGGCGAGAGTCATGGCCGCTTCGGCGGTCGGAATGGCCGTGAAGACGCCCCGGTTGCCCCCGTGCAGGAAGATGGCGAGGGTCCAGGCCAGCGGAATCTGCAAACACCAGTAGCAAAGGAAATTGATGTAAGTGGGCGTCCTGGTGTCGCCCGCGCCATTGAAGGACTGCACGAACACCATTCCCCAGCCGTAGAAAACGTTGCCCACGCTGATGAAGCGGAGGCAGTCCGCGGCGATCTGCTGCACCGCGGGGTCGGCCGTAAAGAAGGCGGCGAGCCGGCGAGCGAAGATCAGGAAAACGACGGTGATGCTGCCCATCCAGACCGTTGCGAAACGGCCGGTCTGGTAGACGGCGGCCTCGGCCCGTTCCGGCTTGCGCGCGCCCAGGCTCTGGCCAACCAGTGTGGCGGCGGCGTTCGAGAGCCCCCAGCAGGGCATGATTACGAACATGAAGATGCGGATGCCAACCGTGTAGCCGGCGATGGAGGCGCTGCCCAGGCTGGCGGAGATGCGCACCATCCCGGTCCAGCTGGCGGTGGCGATGAGGAACTGGAGGATTCCGTTGAACGACACACCGAGCAGACGCCAAAGCACGCTCCAGTCGATCCGGATCTGGCGCAGCTGAATGCGCACGCGGCTGTAACCGCCCAGCAGGAAGAAGAGCTGCATGGCGACGCCGATGCCTCGTCCCGTGGTGGTGGCGACGGCGGCTCCGAGGACGTTCAGGCGCGGGAACGGTCCCCAGCCGTTGATGAGGCAGGGGTCCAGGACAATGTTGATGCCGTTAGCGATCCAGAGGACACGCATGGCAAGGGCGGCGTCGCCCGCGCCGCGGAAGATGGCATTGATGAGGAACAGCAGGAAGATGGTGACGGAACCACCGAGAAGGATGCGCGTGTAACTGGTTCCCACGCGGACGACGGCAGCGGTGGCTCCCATCAGAGAGAGCATGTCGGGCGCCCAAAGGATGGCCGCGACCGCGACGGCCAGGGAGACCACAAGTCCGACAGCGATGGCCTGCACGGCAGCGACGGCGGCGCCTTCGGGATCCTTCTCGCCGATGCGCCGGGCGACAAAGGCGGTGGTGGCGAGGCTCAGTCCCATGGCGATTCCGAAAACGAGGACGAGGACCGATTCGGTGAGGGCGACGGTAGCGAGGGAATCGACGCCGAGGCGGGCGACGAAGAACATGTCGACGATGCCGAAAAGCGACTCCATCAGCATCTCGAGAATCATCGGGATGGCGAGCAGGACGATGGCCCGGCGCAGATTGCCTTCGGTGAGGTCCCTGTGCGAACCGGAAAGGGCTTCACGCAGGGTGGCGAGAACGCTGGTTGAGAAGCGGCTCATGGGTTCGCAGTCCGGGAGACGGGGAACCCGGGCAGTTCGCTTTCAGGGTAGCTTACCTGGCGACGTAACGAAGTCCGGTTGCAATTACACTTTAGAGTTGTGACGGATATTACACGCGCCGAAAGCTGGGAGCGGATTCAGGAAGTTTTTCTGGGTGCGGCCGACCTTCCTCGCCCGGAGCGCGCGGCCTATCTGGATCGGGCCTGTGAGGGCGAACCGCGGCTGCGGCAGCAGGTGGCGTCGCTGCTGGAAGTCGACGGGGAGACGATGAGTCCGCTGCAGTCCGCCGTGGGCAAGACCGCCGATTCTCTGCTCTCGGCCACTGTGATCGGGGCGCGTCTGGGGCCGTGGCGGGTGTTGCGCGAGATTGGCCGGGGCGGGATGGGTTCGGTTTACCTCGCCACGCGCGACGACGATCAGTACCGCCAGGAAGTGGCGATTAAGCTGATTCGCCGAGGTATGGACACCGAGGACGTGCTCGACCGGTTCCGGCACGAGCGGCAGATTCTGGCCACGCTGGAACATCCTTACATCGCGCGCCTGCTGGATGCCGGCACCGGACCCGACGGGCGTCCGTTTCTGGTGATGGAATACGTGCAGGGACAGGCGCTCGACAAGTACTGCGCGGAGCGGAAGCTTTCCATCCGGCAGCGGTGCGAGTTGTTCCTCAAGGTCTGCGATGCCGTGTCGCACGCGCACCGAAAACTGGTGATTCACCGGGATCTGAAGCCGGCCAATATTTTCGTGACGGCGGACGGGACGCCGAAGCTGCTGGACTTCGGAGTGGCGAAGCTGTTGCATCCGGACCGGCTGGCTGAGGTGACCTCTTTCGACCAGCGGCCGCTGACGCCGTACTATGCCAGTCCGGAACAGGTGCGGGCGGAGCCGATGACGACGGCAACCGATGTTTACTCGCTGGGAGCGATTCTTTACGAACTGCTGAGCGGAGTTCGGGCGCACCGGTTCACCACGCTGAGTCCCAGCGAGATCGAGCAGGAGATCTGCGAGACGGATCCGCCGCTGCCCAGCGAGGCCGCGCCGGAGTTGCGGAAGCAGTTGCGGGGAGATCCGGATGCGATTGTCGCCATGGCGATCCGCAAGGAGCCGGAGCGCCGCTACTCCTCGATTGAACAGCTCGCGGCGGATGTGAGGAGCTATCTGGAGGCCCGTCCGGTTGTCGCCCGGGGAGGCAGCTTCGCCTACAGCGCGTCGCGCTATCTGCGCCGGCACCGGTGGTCCATTGCGGTGGCGACGGCTTTGTTGCTGACCCTGGCCGGCGGAACCGCGGCGGCGACGTGGGAGGCTATTCGCGCCTCCCGCCAGCAGGCACTCGCGGAGCGGGAGCGGGGGGCGGCGCGGGAGAGTGAAATCCGGGCCCGGTCCAGCCAGGTAAAGGCGGAAGCCAGCCGCAGGAATGCGGAAGCCCAGGCGGCGGAAGCCGAGAGGCAGCGCGCCGACGCAAACGAGCAGCGCCAACTCGCCAACCAGCGTTTCGAGCAGGTGCGGCAACTGGCCGGCAAGTTTCTGCTGGATTTTCACGATTCCATCGCGATGCTGCCGGGTTCGATTCCCGCGCGCAAGATGGTGGTGGAAACCGGCTTACGGTATTACGACACGCTTGTGCGGGATGCGGCGGGCAATTCTGAACTGCTGAGGGAGATCGCGCGCGGTTACGACCGCCTGGGGGATGTGCAGGGCAACCCGTACTACGCGAATCTGGGGGATCTGGCGGGGGCATCCGCGAGCTACGCCAAGGCCTACGCGATCCGGGCGCGGGTGCCGGACCGTTCCGCCGCGTTCCTCGCGGAACGGATTCAGGGATCCGTGCGAAGGGCGCAGGCATTGTTGCCCGGAGCCGATTATAAGGGCTGTGAAGCGGTCATCGGGGAGGCGCTTGCGATCCCGCTTTCCGACGCCGCGGGTAAGAATCCCGAGGTGCGCATGGCATTGGCCGGCGCGTGGGGCATGCTGGGCGACATCAAGCTGCGGGAGGGACTGGCGGACAAAGCGATCGATCCGTACTCGCGGCAACTGGCCCTGTCGCAGCAACTGTTGGCGGAGAGCGACAGTCCGGCCCGACAACGCGGTGTGAGTCTGGCGCAGGCAAAACTCGGCGACGCCTATCTCCGGATGCGGGAGCAGGCGAACGCATTGCCGCATTTGCGGATCGCGTTCGGAATCGATCAGCGCCTCTCGGAGGCCGAGCCCGAAAATGTAAATATGATGAGGAAACTGCTCATCACGACGACGATGCTGTCGTCGGTGCTGGCGAGTCCGGTGGGGCAGGCGCTTGCCGCCCCGGGGGAATTGAACCGGTATCTGGAGATGTCGGTCGGAATGGCCGACAAACTGGCGGCGGCGAATCCGGACAGCCGCCAGCCACTGCTCGACATCGGGCTGGCTTCCGACAACCTGGGCGACTGGCTGCGGTCACAGAAGAAGCCGCAGGAGGCGTTGGCGGCTTATCGAAAGGCGGCGGCAGCCGTGGAACAGATGAACCGGCTTAGTCCGCAGGCGCCGGGCAATGTGAGCATGCTGGTGCAGGTGTACCAGCGAATCGCGCTGGGGATGACGGATACCGGCCAGTTCGCGGAGGGAATGGAAAATCTGCGGTTGGCGGAACGGCATCTGGCGCGCGCGGAAGAGGCGAATCCAGGGCTGCCGATGTACGTTGCCCGCCGCGCGGAGCTGAAGCAAACCAAAGCCGGGCTGTACGCCGGGCAGGGAGCCTGGCGCGAAGCCGTCGCGGCCTATCGGGAGGCTCTGGAAATCATGGAGCTCCAGCACAGGGCGCTGCCGGCGAATCAGACCTTTCTGAATGAACAGCCGGGGTTGTTGGCGAGTCTGGCGAGCTGTCTGGAGAAGGCCGGCGATCACGCGGCGGCGGTCGCGGCCCTGCGCGGAGCGCTGGAGCGTTTCGGCGAGATCGAGTCGAAGCGAGCGCTGGCGCCGTCCGAAGTCGAGGAGCGGAAAAGACTGACCGCGCGGCTGGAGAAGTCGCCGGCGGCGCAGACGCAGTCCGCGCCCATACAATAGTGGGCGATGTCCCTCAACCGTCGTAACCTGCTGCTGACCGGCGCTGCCGCCTTTTTGTCCCGCACCGCGCCCGCGGAACTGATCACGCTTTCGCCGCGACCGGTGGATCTGGAGATGCCCGCCGAGGGCTTCATCAACGAGATTACGCCGGTGGATCAGTTCTTCGTGCGCTGCCACACCTACACGCCGGAAGTGAAGTTGGCGGACTGGAAGCTGGAAGTTGCAGGGCTGGTGGAGCGGCCGATGGCGTTCACGATGGACGATCTGCGGAAACTGCCGCATTTCGAACTGGTGAGCGTACTGGAATGCGCGGGAAACGGGCGCACCTTTTATGAACCGCATCTGCCGGGGGCGCAGTGGCGTTTCGGCAGCGTCGGGAATGCGCGGTGGACCGGTGTGCGGTTGCGGGATGTGCTGGGGAAGGCCGGTCTGAAACCGGGCGCCACGGAGTTGCTGCTGGATGGCGCGGATGTGCCGGTCGCGAAGATGCCGGACTTTCAGCGGACACTCACCTTGGAAAAAGGGATGCATCCCGACACGATGCTGGCGTGGGCCATGAACGGGAAGCCACTGACCGCGCAGCACGGCTTTCCGCTGCGGGTGATCGCGCCAGGCTGGGCGGGCGACTCCTGGGTGAAATGGCTGCAGCGGATCGAGGTTCTGGATCACGAGTTCGACGGCTTCTGGATGAAGACGGCGTACCGGCATCCGAACCATCCCGTGGCCGCGGGCGCGACGGTGGATCCGAAAGACATGATTCCGGTGACGGATTTGAATGTAAAGTCGATGATCGCGCGGCCGGGCGATTGGGTGAAGCCCGGGATGGTGACGGTGCAGGGCGTGGCGTGGTCGAATGCGTCGCCGGTGACGAAGGTGGAGATTTCGTCCGACGCGGGGAAAAGCTGGCAGCCGGCGAAGCTGGGCGGGACGCCGACGAAGTATGGCTTCCGGCGCTTCACCTATGCGTGGAAGGCGCAGGAAGGGCAGCAAGCGCTGATTTCGAGGGCGACGAACGCGGCGGGCCAGACGCAGCCGATGCAGCAGGAGTGGAATCCGTCGGGTTATTTGTGGAATGTGGCGCAGGCACGGCCGGTGGTGGTTTCTGCGACGGCTCCGGCGGGCAGCGCGGCGCCCGCTCTGGCCGCGACGCCCGAAGGGGCGACGCCTCCGGGTTATCAGGCGGGCTGCCTGGGTTGCCACGACGATCACATGATGCGCCAGCAGAAGCTGACGCGGGCGCAGTGGGACCGGGAAGTGACGAAGATGACGGGCTGGGGCGCCGAGGTGAAGGCGGAAGATCGCAACGCGCTGCTGGACTATTTAGCCGCGCATTTCAAGCCGTAGCGGCGAACTGAGGGAGGCCGGTTGAATCGGCCTCCCCGAGGGCTTCAGACCGACTTCAGATAATCGAAACTCTGGCGCAGGCTGACGAGCGGGTCGCCCGGGGTTTGGTCCTGCTCGACGAAATAATGTTTCACGCCGGCGGCGGGAGCGGCTTTCAGGATGGCGGGGAAGTCGAGCGAGCCGTGGCCCACTTCCTTGAAGGCCGTCTTTTCCACGCTTTCTTTGAACATCACGGGCGTGCCTTTTTCCTTGTCCTTCAGGTGGAGCAGGGAGACGCGGCCTTTCCATTCCTGCAGCATTTCGACCGGGTTATGGCCCGCGACGCTGACCCAGAAGACGTCCATTTCGAGGGAGACGAGTTTCTTGTCGAGGCGCGTCTTGAAGATGTCGATGGGGCGTTCGCCCGGCTTGCCCTCGAACTCGAAGGCGTGGTTGTGATAGGCGAACTGGAGGCCGGCCTTCCTGCAGAGTTCACCGGTGTGATTCATCTGGTCGGCGGTCTTTTTGAACCAGTCGAGGTCGCCGCGGGCGTCGGGGCGGATGTAGGGCATGGTGAAATACTGCGCGCCCATGTTCTTTACGCTCTCTATGGCCTCTTCGACGGGGACCTTTGTCATGCCGCTGTACTTTTCCCAGTCGCCGGTGACGAGGGGTGTTTCGACGTGGCAGGAAACGGCTTTCATGCCGTTCTGTTTGATGAGGGGCAGGAGAGTCAGAAGGTCGGCGCGCCCGGCTCCTTCGATCTCTTTGTAGCCGATCTCCGCGATGGTTTTGATCACGTGTTCGGAGTCTTTCATCAGAGTGCCGCGCACGGTGTAGAGCTGAACGCCGATGGTGCGGGCGGTCGCGGCTTTCAGGAAAGGGGCCGCGGCGGCCAGGGAGAGGGAAGAGGCCAGCAACTGGCGGCGGGAGAGGGCGGGGGTCTGCGACATAGCGTATTCAGTTTATCCGATGCGGGTTTATCCAACGCGGTTGGCGAAGTCGGCGGCGATGCGGTGGTGAATGAGGGCGCGGCGCTGCGGGTCGAGGGCGGTGGCGCGGAGCCGGGCTTCGAGGGTTTCCCGGCGGACCATGTGGTGGCGGGCCAGTGCGCTTGTGAAGTCGAGATCCTTTTCTCTGCCCGCCGCGTACTTTGCGATGGCAAGGTCGTGGACCTCCAGGCACCAGCCCCGGATGAAGCGAGTGTTCTCCCCGGCGACGAGGAAAAGACGCTCCCGCCAGCCTTCGGGGAGGATCGCGGTCTCCGGGCCAACGCCATGCGGATAATAACCGAACTGGCGCTGGAAGGGAGAGCCTTCGCCGATTGTCGAATCGATCAGGTCGCTGCGTTCCGGATGAAGCATCGGGAACACGTCGGCTTCATTGGAGACGAGGAACTCGGGCGCAGCGTCGGGGAACTGGCCGAGGATCGCCTGGCTTCCGATGACGATGAGATCCTGAACATCGGCGATGGCTCCGGCGGCGCGGAGAATGTGCTCAAGATCGGAGCGCTGCATGGGCCGTGCCGGGCTGCGGGAAGAGGTCGTAAATGGCCCAGCGCTCCTGCGGGGAAAGCACACCGGCGAAGGGCGTGGTTTGGCGCAGGGCGCGCATCCGCTCGCTATCCTCCGTCAACAGACGGAGAAGCTCGTCGAGGGGCAGAGCGAGCAGTTTGAGCCACGCTTCGTAGTAGGGCCGAGTTCCGCCCGCCGCGGGCATC
The DNA here is from genome assembly GCA_903851195.1 of uncultured Acidobacteriia bacterium. Classification (GTDB taxonomy): domain Bacteria; phylum Acidobacteriota; class Terriglobia; order Bryobacterales; family Bryobacteraceae; genus BOG-234. Next base: position 593,606 of record CAINNJ010000004.1, on the reverse strand, counting down.
CAGCGTGCGATGTTGTCGTGAGCGATGGTGAGCAGGGCCGGATTGGCGCGCAATTTATCCGCGATCGCGCGATGGAGCGCTATGCTGCGCCGATCGATAAGCTCGTGTTCCATGCGTTCCCGCTAGCGCTCCGGCGGTTCCTGTTCACGCTCAGGGCTGTTTCACTTCTTCCTCGGGCTTCTTCTCTTCCGGCTTTTGCAGATCAACAGCTACCGGAGGACGGAAGCGCTGCGGGAAGACCGGTTTGGCGCTGGCGAGATCGACGTAGGCCTGAATCACCTTGTCCTTCTGCGCGGGGTCGGCGATGAGGTACTGATGTTTGCCACTGCCCGGGGCGAAGGTGGTGCGGCCGTCGTCCTGTACCGCGATGGTGCCCATATCGGAAAGTTTGAAGTAGCCTTCCTTCGGCCGTCCGGCCTGCAACGCGGCGGCCATGGCTCCTGCCGGTGTGTTGTACGGCATGGGTTTCCAGGCGCGGTAGGCTTCCGCGACCGGGTGATCCGGGGCGTTGGCCGCGAACTCCTTCGCGATGCTCGCGCCGGGGAACTCGAAAGCGGTGCCCACTTCGGAACCGGCTACAAAAATCGGCGTGGGCCACTCGGCGAAAACCTTCTTCGCGGCGGCGACATCGGCGGCCATGTTGGCTTCCGGGGCGCCGGAGGGAAACGCTCCGCCGGACACGACCAGGTATTTGATCTTGGCCGCGATCAGTTCCTTCATGCCGCGAAATTCCAGTGCTGCGGCGAGGTTGGTGGCAGGTCCGGCGAGCACGAAGAAAGCGTTCTGATCGTACTGGGACTGCAGATAATTGCGGAAGAGCGTGTTCGGGTCGCCGGTATCGATCAACGTGCGCACCTGATTGACGTGGAGCGGCGTGCCGTCCGGCTTCTTCTTCAGGAAGGGCGCGGTGACGGCGGAGGGCGTCTCGCCGGGCTTGCCGGCGGTCCGCATCCCCATGGGCGGAACCTGCGAGAAGTTGCCCGCCGGCCCGCGGTAATACCGTTCAATCGAATCGGCGAACCCGGCCACAGCCAGGTTCGGCCGGCTCATGGTCACAATGGCGACACGGCAATCGTTCTTGCCCTGCATGCCGTGCAGCAGGGCCTGCGCGAGAAACGTGTCGATGGTAGAGAAGTCGGAGTCGTAGAAGGCTCCGGCCGATGGCTTGCCGCCTCTGCCGAATTGCATATTAAGCGAGGTCCAGGCCTTCGAGTTTGCCGGTGGAATCGCCGAAGTTCTCGGTTGGCACGCCCATCCGGTCCATCATGGTGAGGAACAGGTTGCACATCGGCGTCTCACGGCGGGCGATAACGCGCCGGCCGGTCTTGAAATAGCCGCCGCCTTTGCCGACGAGGATGGTCGGCAGATCTTCGTGCAGGTGCGTGTTCGGGTCGGAAAGTCCGGCGCCGTAGACCAGCATGCAGTTGTCGAGCAGGGTGCCGTCGCCCTCTTTGGTGGACTTCATCTTTTCCACGAAGCTGGCGAACTGCTGCACGTGATACGTGTTGATCTGGCGAACCTTCTCCATCAGATCCGGCTGGTTACGGTGATGGGTCAGCGGGTGATGGCCGTCGGGGATCCCGAGTTCGCGATACGGGCGCGAAGATCCTTCGTGGGTCATCAGGAAGGTGACGATGCGGGTCTGGTCGGCCTGGAAAGCGATCGCCATCATGTTGGACATCATGCGGAAGTGCTCGGCGAAATCGGCCGGGATGCCGTAGGGCTTGTCCATGTGCGGGTCGATCTGCGCGTTGTCCTTCTCGGCGCGATCGATCTGGCGTTCTACTTCGCGGATGGACGAGAGATACTCGTCGAGTTTGCGCTTGTCTGTCGGTCCGAGGGTCGATTCGAGCTTGTGTGTGTCGTCGGTGACGAAGTCGAGAATGCTGCGGCGATACTTCGACTGGCGCAGGCGCTCTTCCGGAGTCATGGGAAGGCCTTTGCCGAACAGGCGCTCAAAAAGGGCACGGGGATCGAGAATCGGGGGCACCGGCTGGGTCTCGCTGCGCCAGGCGAGATTGTTGGTGTAGGCGCAGGCGTAGCCGGAGTCGCAGTCACCGGCCTGGCGGGCGTCTTCCATGCCGAGTTCAAGCGAGGGGAAGCGGGTCTGTTTGCCGATTTCGTTCGCGACCAGTTGATCGAAGGAAACGCTGGCCTTAATATCGACGAGCGACTTCTTCACCTGCACGCCGGTGAGGTAGGACCCGGAGCAGCGGCCGTGATCGCCGGCGCCATCGAGCAGGGCGCGGCCGGTGTTGTGCGTCAGGTTGCCGAGCTGGAGGATGTCCTCTTTAAAGGGCTCGAGCGGCTTCAGAGCGCGCGGCAGTTCCTGGAATTTGCCTTCGTACGAAGGATTCCAGCCGTCCATGATCATGCCGTTCGGCACATAGAAGAACGCCATGCGAACAGGCGACTTCGTCGTGGCCGCCATGGCGGGCGACATCGCGTCCAGGAAGGGCAGGGCAATGGCGGCGGAGCCCATGCCCCGGAGGAATGTACGGCGGGGAAGAGCTTTTTGGGTGATCATTTCTGGGCAATCTCCTTCGTTTTCGCAACCGGCGTTTTCAGATCTTTATTCGTTGTCACGAGTTCGCCGCGCCGCGACTGGAACGGCAGACTGCGAACCACTTCGTAGATCAGGGTCTGGAAGTGGTATCCGTCGCCCTGCAGTTTCTTATTGATATCGTCGATGGTCTTGTTGTCGAAGTTCTGCATGCCGCGCCCGAGCGCGTAGGTCATGATCTTCTCGACCATGCAGCGGGAGACCTGCGGCAGGTTGTCCATCAGGATGGTCCGCATCTCGGCGGCTGTCTGGAAGCTCTTGCCGGAGGGCATGGTGCCGCCTACGTCGATGGGGAACTTGCCGTCCATCGTGCGCCACTTGCCAATGGCATCGTAGTTTTCAAGACCGAAGCCCAGCACGTCCATCTTGCTGTGGCAGGAGGCGCAGACCGGGTTGCTGCGGTGCGCTTCGAGCTGCTTGCGAAGCGAGACGTCGCTGCCGATCTTGGAATCGTCGAGCGCCGGCACGTCCGGCGGAGGAGGCGGAGGCGGCGTGCCCAGAATGTTGTTCAGAATGTACTTGCCGCGGATCGTGGGAGACGTGCGGCTCGGGTAGCTGGAGACCGCGAGCACGCTGCCCTGGGAAAGCACGCCGCCGCGCTGATCGGTAGTCAGATCGACACGCCGGAAATCCGGGCCCTTCACGTCTTTAATGCCGTAATAGGTGGCGAGTTCCTGGTTGAGGAACGTGTAACGCGCGTTAATGAAGTCGGAGAGCGGACGGTTTTCGCTCAGCACGTGCTGGAAGAACATGCTGGTTTCCGTGCGCATCGCTTCTTTGAGTTCCGGAGTCCAGGCGGGGAATTTCTGCGGATCGGGCCGGATGGAATCGAGGTTGCGGATTTCCAGCCACTGACCGGCGAAGTTCTCGGCAAAAGCGGCCGCCTTCTTGTCGGTCATCATGCGCTTCACCTGGGCGTCGAGCACCGCGGCGTCCTTCAGTTTGCCCGCTTCGGCCAGACCAAGCAGTTCATCGTCCGGCATCGAACTCCAGAGGAAGTAGCTGAGGCGCGAGGCGAGTTCGAGATCCGACACGCGGTGGACCTTTTCCGGATCGGTGGGATTGGGATCCTTCTCGACGCGAAACAGGAACTCCGGCGAGACCAGCATGGCTTCGAGGGCGAGCTGGATCCCCTGTTCGGTGGACTGGCCCTGCGCCTTCGCCATGGCTACAAACTTCATCAGCGCGGCGACTTCGGGCTTGCTGACCGGGCGGCGGTACGCGTGGTGGGCGAGGTTCGCGACGATCTTTTCGACGCAGGCCTGGCCACCGGTTTTCACGTCACAGATCAGGATCTTCTTCCGGCTGGCTTTTTCGACTTTCGACGCGTAGGGCCCGACGAAGGTCATGGAGCCGATGAACTTGTTCTTCTTGTCGCTGTAGGCGACCTTCGGGTCGGTAATTGTCTTGATGAACTCGTCGTCGATGAATCCGGCGCGGAAAACGTGGTCGCCTTCCGGCAGGTAGGTGCGAATCTCGGCGTCCGAGAACGGATTGAAGTAAACCAGCTTGGACGGTTTGGTTTCGACTTCGATGGTCTGCAGCAGCTGGCCATCCATCCAGAAGCCCATCTTCACGGGCTTCGCGTCGGGAGCACGCTCACCGGGAAAGCCGAAGCGGACGGTGTACTCGCCATCGAAATCGACGCGGTGGGAGGCTTCCACGGTGCTGAAATCCAGACGGCGGATGTTTTTGGTCTTCAGTTCGTAGGCGATTTCAAGCGCCTTTTTGGGCAGCGGGTCGGCGCCCATCGCACGGGATGCGATCACTTCCGCGGCATTGAGATACTTTTCCATCAATACCGGCGAGATCGTCAGAATATCCCCGATATTGTCGAACCCATAACCGGAATCGTCGGTCGGAAAATCGCGTTCGGCGCGGAAATCGACGGCCAGCAGATCGCGGATGGTATTCCGGTACTCGTTGCGATTCATGCGGCGCGCGGTGACGCGGCCGGGATCGGGACGGACGGCGGCGTCGGCCTTCGCGAATTCGCCCTTCAGGAAAGTCACCAGCGTGGCGATCTGCGCCTGTGGGGGCCGGGGCATGCCTTTGGGCGGCATCTCGCCCGACTCGATCTTCTGGACGATCTTGTCCCAGGCTTCGCGGTCCGTGGAGAGGGTGGAAGCGTCCGCGTAAGGCAGCAGGTTCACGCCGCCGGACATCATGCCGGGGTTGTGGCATCCGGAGCAATTGTTTTTCAGCACCGGTTTGACGGTTTTGTCGAAACCAGCCGCATCCACTGCAGGTGCCTTCGTGGTGGCGGGTCCCGCGTAAACCAGCGTGCCTAACGTAAGTAGGGCTGCGGAGCCTGCCTTGAGTATGGTTGTAGCGGCGGACTGGGCTTTACTCTTCATTTTTGGGCTGTTCTAAAGGCGAATAACGGACACTTTTACGTTACCGGTATGAGCATGATTATATACGTTTTTCAGCGTCGCGGCTGACCTTTCCCGCGGACTTCAGCAGGGCGATCTGGCCTCCGTGATACAGGGTATGCTGCACAATCCCGTGAAAAAGGTAGTAGAAATCGTACTCTCGGCCGGGGACGGTGTCGTGCAGGCGTGTGTCGCGGAATACAGAGACGGCCTGCGCCAGCTGATCGGCATTCCTGAAGAGGTTTTCGGTGGCGGAGTTCCACGACGCGGAGTCCGGTTCCGTCACGGCCTGCCAGTCGCTTCCCGTACGATACAGCTTCGGCATGGGGGTGCCGGCGGTGGTCGCTTCAAGAGCGATGCGGACGTAAATATCGATGTGCAGCACGAGTTCGTGGATGTTGTGGGCGGAGCCGAGCGGCCGGGCGACGGCCTCGGTCGGGGTCACGCCCGCCAGCAGGGTCTGCAGCGGGTCGCCATGCCACGGATCACCGGTGAAGGCGCGGCGCAACTGGTCGGCAATGCGAAGGCATTCGGTGTGCACGGTCCTTCAATTATGCTGCAGGCCACCCCTGATACAATCCACACGGAATGCAAAACTGTACCGCGCTTCTCGCTTTGGGATTACTGGCGCTTCCGGTCTTCGGGATTGACAAGCTCGATGTGGAGTATTCGCGGCCGGACGGAAAACCGCTGCTGCTCGACATCCACGTTCCGGAGGGCAAGGGCCCGTTTCCGGCGGCGATTGTGGTGCACGGAGGCGGATTCGATCAGGGGACGAAGAAGAGCTACGTCGGTCCGGTGCTGGAAGTCCTGACGAAAGCGAACTACGCCTGGTTCTCCATCGATTACCGGCTGGCTCCCGATTACCACTTTCCGCAACCCGTGGAAGACGTGAACAACGCGATTCGGTGGGTCAAGGCGCACGCGAAGGAATACCATGTGAATCCTTCGAAGATTGCGCTGCTCGGGGAATCGGCGGGCGCGTACCTGATCACGTATGCCGCGACGCACGAGACTCCGGCGACGAAACTCGCGGCCACGGTGGATTTCTACGGTCCGACGGATTACGAACGGGCCGCGCTGTTGCGGCGGGATCATCCCGAGCGGTTCGACATGGAGTCGGCCAACCGGCACCTGGCACATGGCGGCGGAATCAAATACTTCGGCGTGGACGAACTGAATGACGCCGGCCTGGCGAAACTGCGGGCGGCTTCGGCGGTCCACGCGGTGCACAAGGGCATGGCGCCGTTCCTGATCATTCACGGCACGGCGGACGAGCAGGTGGCTTACGAGCTTTCGCCCTCCATGTGCGACGCGATGAAGAAGGTGGGCGCGAAATGCGACCTGATCGGCATCGAAGGCGGGAAGCACGGCATGGGGAGCTGGGAGAAGTCCGCCGAAATGCAGCACTGGAAGCCGGAACTGATTGCCTGGCTGAATAAGACGCTGGGCGTGAAGTAGCTCCGCGCGATCTCAGCCCAGGAGCTTCGCGGCGGGTTTGGCGAAGTAGGTCAGGATGATGTCGGCGCCCGCCCGTTTTATGGAGGTGAGGCTTTCCATCATGGTGCGTTCGAGATCGATCCAGCCATTCGCGGCGGCGGCCATAATCATGGAGTATTCACCGCTTACCTGGTAGGCCGCCAGAGGCACGTCGAAGCGCTGGCGGGCTTCGTGAATGATGTCGAGATAAGGCCCGGCGGGCTTCACCATGATCATGTCGGCGCCTTCCTCCAGATCGAGTTCGATTTCGCGCATGGCTTCGCGGGCATTGGCGGGATCCATCTGGTAGCTGCGGCGGTCGCCAAACTGCGGGGCGGAATCGGCGGCTTCCCGGAACGGGCCATAGAAGGCGGAGGCGAACTTCGCCGCGTAAGAGAGGATCGGGATTTTCTGGAAGCCGCCGGCGTCGAGCGCGGTGCGAATGGCGTCGACGCGGCCATCCATCATGTCGGAAGGGGCGACGATATCGGCGCCGGCACGGGCATGGGAGACGGCGGCTTTCGCCAGCCATGCGAGGGTGGCATCGTTATCCACGTCGCCATCCACGATGAGGCCGCAGTGGCCGTGGCTGGTGTACTCGCAGTTACAGACATCCGTGACGACGAGCAGGTTGGGAAGCTCCCGCTTGATGGCGCGGACGGCGCGCTGCACGATGCCCTGGTCGTCATACGCTCCCGACGCCTGTTCGTCTTTGCTTTCCGGCAGGCCGAAGAGCATCACGCCGCCGATGCCGAGCGACTCGATTTCCCGGCATTCCTGCACGGTCACGTCGATGGACATCTGCGCCTGCGGGGGCATGGAACCGATGGGGCGGTGGATGCCTTCTCCGGGCACCACGAAGAGGGGCAGGATGAAGTTGGCCGGATCGAGCCGGGTCTCCCGCACCAGGCGGCGCATGGATTCGCTGGTTCTGAGGCGGCGCGGGCGTTGCACGGGAAAAGGCATCTAAGGCGGATTTTACTGTATGGGTCCTGGCGGGAGCGGCCTTCGGTCAATGGATTGCTCGCAGGCGGGTGCTTGTGAACGGAACGTTTCGGTTTATAATTTCGAATAGTTCAGTTTCGCGGGATGAGACCTCAGTACCCTTGACACTGCACCCTGGCATTACAATAATTCGTATCTTAAGCATCTGGTATGGCACCCGCCTGTGAACATCAAAAGACGACGATCATCGCCCGCCGGGACGGTATCGATTATGTGGAGTGTCTGGACTGCCGCCAGATCTTCGAAGCCGAGGACCTGGAACCGGTAGCCGTCGAGGCCGACGAAGACTAGTCGGCGAGTTCCCCGTCGAACACCTGATCACGCCCTTCCCGCAACGCTGCGCGCTTCGGCCGCGAGGGCCAGGAAAGGCCGTGGCAGGGCCTGTTAGCATACGTGTATATGCATGATATGGGAGCGTTTCGCGCCAATCTGGACGCGATCGCCGAACGCCTGTCCACGCGTGGTGTGACGCTGCCGCTGGAGGAATATCGCGAACTGGATAAGAGCCGCCGCGCCGCCATTACGGAGAGCGAGCAACTGCGGGCCGAGCAGAACAATCTCTCGAAAGAGATCGGAAAGCTGCGGAAAGAGGGCGCGAACACGGACGAGATCCAGTTGCGCTCGCGGCAGATGGGCGACCGTGCGACGGAACTGGCGAAGCAGGTGGAGGAAGTGGATAAGCGCTTCCGGGACCTGCTGGCGGGTGTGCCGAATGTGCCGCATGAATCCGTGCCGGTGGGCAGGTCGGCCGACGACAACGTCGTGGTCCGCACCAGCGGCGAGCCCCGCCAGATGGATTTCGAACCGCAGGCCCACTGGGATCTGGGACCGGCCCTCGGCATTCTCGATTTCGACCGGGCGGCGAAGATCACCGGCGCGCGGTTCGCTCTCTATATGGGACTGGGCGCGAAGCTGGAACGCGCGCTCATCAACTTCATGCTGGACACGCACTCGAACGAGCATGGCTACACCGAGGTGCTGCCGCCGTTCGTGGTGAACTCCGACAGCCTCTACGGGACGGGGCAACTGCCGAAGTTCGCCGAAGATCTGTTCAAGCTGGAGAAGACGGACTACTGGCTGATCCCGACGGCGGAAGTGCCGGTGACCAATATTTACCGGAATGAGACGCTGGACGCGGAAAAACTGCCGATCCGGTTTTGCGCCTACACGCCCTGTTTCCGGAGTGAAGCGGGTTCGTACGGGCGGGACGTCCGGGGCATCATCCGGCAGCATCAGTTCCAGAAGGTGGAACTGGTGAAGTTCTCGCGGCCGGAACAGAGTTATGAAGAACTGGACAAGCTGACGGCGGATGCCGAAGACATCCTGCGGCGGCTGGGTCTGCCGTTCCGCACCATGCTGCTGTGCACGGGCGATATGGGATTCAGTTCCGCCAAGACGTACGACATCGAAGTCTGGCTGCCGGGGCAGAACGGATATAAAGAGATCTCCTCGTGCTCGAACTTCGAGGCATTTCAGGCGCGCCGGGCCAATATCCGCTATAAAGCCGGCAAGAAGGCCGAGTTGCTGCACACGCTGAACGGAAGCGGGCTGGCGGTGGGCCGAACGTGGGTCGCCGTGGTGGAGAACTACCAGCAGAAGGACGGGAGCGTGATTATTCCCGAAGCGCTGCGGCCCTATCTGAATGCGGAAGTCATCACGGCGTCGGCAGAACTGAAGTAGATCATGTGGAGTCTGCGGGTGGCCGGGCCGGACGATGTCGCGGCGATGACGCGTCTCATTGAGGATTCGGTGCAGCGCCTGCAGGCGGACGATTACACCGACGAACAGCGCGCGGCGGCCCTGGGCGTGGTTTTCGGCGTGGATTCGCAACTGATTCGGGACGGTTCGTATTTTCTGGCGATGGCGGGTTCGGAACTGGTGGGCTGCGGGGCGTGGAGCCGCCGGGCGAACAAGTTCGGCGCCGACGCGGTGCCCGGAAAGAACGATGCGATGCTGGATCCGGCGACGGATCCCGCGCGGATCCGGAGTTTCTTTATTCATCCGGACTGGGCGCGGCGCGGGATCGGTTCGGGCATTCTGACGGCTTGCGAGGATGCGGCGCGGGCGGCCGGTTTTCAGAGCGCGGAACTGGTGGCGACGGTCACCGGGGAGGCGCTCTACGCGGCTCGCGGCTATGCGGTCACGGCGCGGTATGAAGTCCCGATGGCGAATGGCTTGCGATTGCCGGTCATCGGGATGTGGAAGCGTCTCTAGTTTCCGAGCGGCTTTTCGGCGGGGGCGCGAGTGGGTTCGGCCGGGATCCGGAACGCTGCCGGGGGATCCGGATGCGCGGGATCGAACGGCTCCACGTCAGCCGCGATGTACCGGGCAAGCGGCAGATTCTGTGCCTTGATGCTCTGGACGATGCACCGGGCGAGTTCGTAACTGCCGTAGTTGCTGTGGTGCGTGGTATCGTTCCCGGCGAACGCTTTGTGGGCTTCGACAGGACCGAGCGCCTCATAGAATGGCTTGCTCATGGCATTCAGATCGATCAGCGCGACGTGCTCTTCAGCGGCCACTTGTCGGACGGCCTCGGGGAAGTCGCCCAGGCTGTTGGTGATCCGGTTCGCGGAATCGAAGGTCAGCCGATGCATCGGTGTGACCAGAATCGGCGTTGCTCCTTTCGCGCGCGCGGCCGCGACCATCTGCTTCAGGAAATCTTTGTAGCTGCTAAAGGCTCCGGCGCCGGGCGTGGTGTCCTTCTGGTCGTTGTGGCCCATCTGGATGAGCAGATAATCGCCGGCGCGGAGCAGGCTCATGATTTTGTCGAAGCGCTTCTCGCCGAAAAAGCTGCGCAGGCTTTCGCCGGATTCGCCGTGGTTCGCGACCACGATCTCGGGTTTCAGGAAGCGGGTCAGCATCTGGCCCCAACTGTTGAAAGGCTCGCCGGGTTGGTCGGTGGAAGTGGAATCGCCGGCGATGAAGAGGGTTGGAACCGTTTCCACGCGCTCGATCTGTAGACTGCTGAGCGCCGGGCGGTCGTTGGTGAATTCGAGGGTGAGTTGGTCATCCCAGGCCCGGGCTTCCGCGGCTTTTTCGCGGGGTTTCAGGCGGACTTCGCCACCGCCGGGGATCGCCGGAGTCCGGATATTTACCAGAAAACTGCGCGTTTCGAACCGGCCCGCGGCGGTCTCCACCTTTTCGAGCATGAGGCGGCGCAGTTCGGCCTTCACGGTGGTAACGCTCGCGGCTTCGTCGGACCCGAAGGTCGCGGTCACCCGGTAGTTTCCTTCGGGCAGCGGGACCGAAAGCCAGAAGGGCTGATCGCTCGCGATGCTGCGGGCGAGCACGTTCACGCCGGCGCCCGGTTCCAGCGTGTACCCCGCAGTCGATTTGCCTTTCCCGAATTCGAAGCGGAGATTTTCGGAGAGGTCCGGATGGGCGGGGTCGAAGTGTTTTCCATCGCCCAGAAGGTGTTTCGCGAGGTCCGGCCGCACTTTGCGGATGCCTTCGACGACGCACTTCGCGAGTTCATAAGCGCCGTAAAAGCTGTGGTGCGTGGCGTCGCGGCCGGCTGAGAACGCGAGCCAGGATTGCTCCGGTCCCAGCGCTTCGTAAAACGCGGTGCTCATGGTGGTGAGGTCGATCAGCGGGACGTTCTCTTCCTGGGCGGTCTGGCGAATCGAGGCAGGGAAGTCGCCAAGCGTGTTGCGGACCTTCAGGCCGTCGAAGTTATGGCGCTGCATCGGCGTGATGAGAATCGGGATGGCGCCGCGGCGGCGGGCTTCCGCGATCAGGACCTTCAGATAGGCCTTGTGAGTGGTGAATGGTTCGACGTAAGTTTGCGGCCAGTTTTCCTTCTGGTCATTGTGGCCGAACTGGATCAGCAGGTAGTCTCCCGCGCGGATCTGGCTGAGGATCTTATCGAGACGCAGCCCCGTGATGAACGACTTCAGGGTCTCGCCGGATTCGGCGTGATTGGCGACGGCGATATCCGGTTTGAAGAAGCGCGGCAGGATTTGGCCCCAACTGGTGGTGGGTTCGCGAGGCTGATCGGTCACCGTGGAGTCGCCGGCGAGGAAAACGGTCGGGATGATGCCGGCGGGGGCGATGTCGAGCGCGGTCACGCAGGGGTGCGGGCCGGTGAATTCGAGATTGAGTTTATCGTCCCAGTGGAGTACGCCCTGTTCGCGGCTGTTGAGCCGGACCTGGTCGCCGCCGGGCGCGTTGAGCGGGGGCGGGGGCAGTTTGGCGTTCCGGACGTTGACGATGAAGGTGATGGGCTGCGGCTTGCCTGCCGCGGTTTCGAATTTCTCCACCATGAGCCGGCGGGATTCCGCGTTGATGGTGGTGGAGCAGGCGCGGGTGGGGTCGCCGAGTTGGGCGGTGACGCGGTAATTCCCTTCGGGCACCTCGGCCGACCACGTGGCAGGTGTGCCGGCGCTGAAATCCACGTGCAGCGGGAAGGTGGAGGCCTTGGCCGAGACGAGCGCGACGAAGCAGCAGGCGAGTCGGAATCTCATTTGTTGTCGAAGGTGATGGTGGATTGGGAGCCGAAGCGCTTGTAATCGGCGTAGCGGATCACGAGTTTTTCGCGTATGGGCGCGGCACGGAAATAGAGGGTGTCGTCGGCAGTGGTGGTGGCGGGGAACCAGAAGCCGTTCACGAGTTTGCGGGTGGTGGTGAAGCGGGGGAAGAGATTTTCCTGTTTCACGGTCACGATCTGCGGCACTGCTTGGCCAGTGCTGCGAATCACGGAATAATCGTCCTGCTTCACCCAGATCATGCCGTCGAACAGGCGCTGTCCGGAGAGGATGTGTTTGGGACGGATGCGGAGGGCGAAGCAATCGATGCCGTCGATGGGCTCTTCGCCTTTGAAATCGGCATCGTAGTTCCAGAGTTGGTCGGTGGTCATGACGAACGGCTGGATGTTGCGGATATCGTCGAAGTCTTCCTTCGTGAGGATCAGGTTTTTCAGACGCGACTCGGGCTGGCCTACAAACTGTTCGGAGCGCTCGCCGGTGGGGGAGAAGATCACCTCGCGGGTTTCGCGATACTCACCGGCCTGCCCGCCGCGGGAGTCGAGTTCCTGCAGACGAACGGACTGTGTGTAGGCATAGTGGGCGCGTTCTTCCGCCGTGGCGGTCTCACGCGCGGCAACGCGTTTGGCCAGGTTCGCCGGGGGATCGGCGGCCCGGGCCGGACAGTTCGCGACCAATGCTATGATGGCCGCGATGCCATACACGCCCAGGCGTTTTTGGGCGGTGACGGGCTTGGGGTGGGTGGTACTCAGCGTGGCGGCGTTCGTGTATGCCGGCATGAAGAGCATACCGGCGATGGTGGCCCTTCCGGCCGCTGCCGCTTTCCTCATTGAGTTTCCATTCTATCTGCTGCCGGGGTTCCTGGACAGCGGCGTATTCGGGCGGTTTCGCGGTCCGGGCGCGCTGGCGGTTTCCTGCATCGTGCCGTACCTGGTCTACAGCCTGCCGACGGGTGAATTTCGATTGCCCGGCTTCGCTCTGCTGCTGTTGATTGCCGTGTTGCTGTCGTATTGGTACCGTCTGCTTCCCGCTTCCGGGTGGGCGGACGCATTGTTTCTGGCACTGGCGGCATCGGTGCTGCTCTTCAAGGTGAACGACCGGATCTATCTGTCGCCCCTTCCCAAAGTTCCGTTTTCCACGCTGGGACATCTGATGCTGATCCGGACGTGCGCGATCGCGGTGCTGGTGTTTCGCGGCGGCGTCGACGCGGAGTTCCGGTTCGTGCCCACAGGGGCGGAAATCCGGGCCGGGCTCAAGTGGTTCGCGCTGATGCTGCCCGTGGTGGGCGCAACGCTTTGGGGACTGGGATTGTGGAATCTTCGCCCGAATCCGAATGTCTGGGCCGGGTTGGGGCAGTTCTTCGGAATCCTTTGGGTGGTGGCATTGTCGGAGGAGTTTTTCTTTCGGGGGCTGCTGCAGAAATGGATGGAGGACTGGACGCGAAGCAGCACGCCGGCGCTGGTTCTGACCTCGATTCTCTTCGGCGCCGTGCACCTGGGCTTTAACCACATCTTCCCGAACTGGCGCTTCGCCATCGCGGCCGGAGGGCTGGGGCTTTTCAGCGGACTCTGCTGGCGGGAAACACGCAGTGTGCAGGCCAGCATGGTGACGCACGCCATCGGGGCTACCGTCTATCGGGTATTCTTCCAGTAGTGAACATACGGGGTTACGGGGCGTTTCTTCTGTTGGCGGGCGGTCTGCAGGCGTTCGCGGCGGATGTGGCGCGATATGTCGTGGTGCTGAACGATCCGCCGGTCGCGGCTTCCGGAGACCGGGCGTTGATCGAGCGGTCGCATGTGGCGGTCAAGGCGGCCCTGCGGGCGCGGGATATCGCGGTCACCGGCGAGACGCACATCCTGCTCAATGCCCTGTTCGTCGAGGCGGATCCGGCACAACTCGCGGTGCTGCGCGCGCTGCCCGGTGTGCGGTATGTGGTGCGCGAGCCGCGCTTTCATCTGAGTCTGGACCGCGCGGAGCAATTGATCGGCGTTCCGGCGGCATGGAATCTGATTAACGGCGGGATGACGAACGCGGGCGCGGGAATCAAAATCGGCGTCATCGATACGGGTATCGAAGCCACGCATCCGGCGTTTCAGGATCCGACCATGCAGGCGCCCGCGAACTACCCGGTATGCAGCGTCTTTCAGGCTCCCCTGATGCCGCTCGACTGCACGCTGTTCACGAACAATAAGGTGATCGTCGCGCGGAGTTACGTGGTGCCGCTGGCGGCGGGGGCGGGCGCGAATCCGGCGGCAAACTCGCGTCCGGACGACGTGACGCCGCGCGATCGCGTGGGGCACGGGACGGCGGTCGCGATGGCGGCGGCGGGAGCGAGGAACGCGGGCCCTTCGGACACGATCACGGGCGTCGCGCCCAAGGCGTATCTGGGCAGTTATAAGGTATTCGGCTCACCCGGCGTGAACGACTACACGGGTGGGCAGGTGGTGATCAGCGCCCTGACCGATGCGTATAGCGACGGTATGGATATCGCGGTGGTGTCTCTGGGCGCGCCGGCATTATCGGCTCCGGACGACGCGGGGACGATCTGCGGACTGGCGGCGAATCAGGCGTGCGATCCGTGGGCGGCGGCGGTGAGGAACGCCGTGAGCACGGGGATGCTGGTGGTAGTGGCGGCGGGGAACGAAGGGCCGTCGCTGGCGTCGATCGATTCACCGGGCACCTCTCCCTTCGCGCTGACGGTGGGCGCCACGACGAACTCGCACAACTGGTCGAATCCGCTGACGGTATCGGGGCTCGGCACATTCCACGCGCTGCTGGGCGGCGGGCCGGCTCCTTCGGCGGCTTTGCAGGCGCCGATTGGCGATGCCGGCGCGGTGGGCGATGCGCAGGCGTGCAATCCATTGCCGGCGGGATCTTTGACCGGGACCTACGCACTGGCCGACCGCGGCACCTGCACGTTCGCGCTGAAGGTGCAGAATCTGCAGAATGCCGGGGCGGCGGGCGCGATCATCGTCAACAACGAAGGCGACAATTCGGTGATCACGCCCGGTGCTTTAGGCGGCGTCACCACGATTCCGGCGGCGCTGATCGGATTTGACGACGGGCAGGCGATTCGGGCGTACGCGCAGGCGAATCCGCAGGCGACGGCCAGCCTGAGCACGGCGCTGCAGCCGTTTGACGTGAGCACGGGCAATCAGGTGGCGGCGTTCAGTTCGCGCGGTCCGGTGCTCGGCACGGGTGGGTTGAAGCCGGATGTCGCGGCGGCGGGCACGGACCTGTATCTGCCGGGGCAGACGTACGATCCCAACGGAGCGCTGTATGCCGCGAACGGGTATCTGATCTCGCAGGGGACCAGTTTTTCCACACCCCAAGTGGCGGGGATTGCGGCGCTGGTGAAGCAGGCGAACCCGGGGCTCACGCCGCTGCAAATCAAGTCGGCCATCGTAAATACGGCGACGCAGGATTTGGGTGGCGCTTCGGTGCTCGCGGTGGGGGCGGGGAAGGCCAGCGCTGCCGCGGCTGTCGTCTCGAACCTGGTCGCGTCTCCGGTGAGTGCGTCGTTTGGGGTGTTGCCAGTCGGCGGGAAACTGCCGGTGAACCAGGCGATTCAGCTGACCAATGTCGGGAAGACGGTTTTGAACCTGACCCTGTCGATTTCGCGCCGCACGCCGGAGAACTTCGCGACGCTCTCCATCGACCGGCCGAATCTGACCTTGGCGCCCGGGCAGACCAACACCCTGAATGTGACGCTGACGGGAGCGCAGCCGAATCCGGGGATTTATGAGGGGCTGATCACGGTGCAGGGAGCGGCGTCGCCGGTGACCATTCCCTATCTGTACGTAGTGGGCGACGGGGTGCCGGCCAACGTGGTGCCGTTGCTCGGCAGCGACGACGACGGCAACGTGGGACAACCGACCGCGACCGGCGCGATTGTCCTGCAGTTGCTCGATCAGTACGGCGTGCCGATCCCCAACGCGCCGGTTCGATTTAACGTGCTCACGGGCGGCGGAACGCTGCGAAATCCGGATAATTCCACCGATATCTATGGCTTTGCAGGAGCGCAGGTCACGCTGGGGCCGAGTCCGGGGACGAACGTGTTTGCGGCTACCGCCGGAGGCCTCGCGACGACGTTTCAGGCCACGGCGAGGCAGCAGCCGGCGATTGCGGCGCGCGGGGTGGTGAATGCCGCGAGTTTCGCCGCGGGCGCCGCGGTGGCTCCTGGATCTTACGTCGCCATCTTCGGCAGCGGACTCGCGGAGAGCACTCAGGTGGAAAATACGCCGTACCTGCCGGTGGCTATCAATCGCACGAGCGTCAGTTTCGATACCGCAGCGGTGAGCGCCCCCGGGCATCTGCACTTCGCGACGCCGGGGCAGGTGAACGTGCAGGTTCCGTGGGAACTGCAGGGGCAGTCTTCGGCGCAGATGAAAGTTTCGGTGGCCGACAGTTCCGGCGCGCTTTATTCGGTGCCGCTGACGGCCTATGCGCCGGGGATGTTCGAGATTCCGGTGGGTGGCAGCATGTTCGCCGCCGCGCGGGATGAGAATTTCGCCGTGATCACGCCTTCCAATCCGGCCCGGACAGGGCATTATATTCAGCTTTACTGCAACGGTCTGGGACCGCTGCTGAACCAGCCGGCGAGTGGCGATCCGGCGCCGGTGAGTCCGCTGGCGACCACGGTGCAGACGCCGGTGGTGACGATCGGCGGGCAGAACGCACAGGTGTTGTTCAGCGGTCTCGCGCCGACGGTGGTCGGGTTGTATCAGCTGAATGTGGTGGTGCCGGCCGGCGTGTCGGGGACGGCGCCGGTAGTGATCAATATCGGTGGGGCGAGCAGCAAACCGTCGAATATCGTCGTGCAATAGTGCGCGCCCGGACTTGCGTGGCGCGCGGCGAAGAAGACGGGACAAGCCACGGCTAATCCTTCCGCTTTATATACTGGCTGGGACATGCGACTCGGTTTGTTCTTTCTGTTTTGCCTGGCTGCTCCGGCCGCCGATCTGATGCAACTGGCGAAAAGCCACGCGAAGCCCGCGGAGATGCAGGCGGCGATCGCGGCGGCATTCAAAGATCCGGATCTGACGAAAGGCACGGCGGTCACGTCCCAGGGCGGGGATGTGTTCTTTGCCGTTAAGGCGGCGAGCGCGCCAAAGCTCCTGATCGATGAGAAGCCCGGCCCCGCCATGACGAAGGCCGCCGATTTGTATTACGCGCTCGCGACGCTCGAAACCGGCCGCAGCCATAACTTTGTCTATGAAGTCGACGGGAAGCCGTTCGGCGGCAAGACGGATGTGCCGGCGTGGCCCGCCGACGCGTACCTGGCGGCGGGAGTGCCGCAGGGACAACTCACGGAGAAACTGGTTCATACCAGCAAAATCTATCCGGGCATGCAGTCGAACTACTGGGTGTACACGTCGGCCGGGTACTCGGCAGGCACGCCCGCGGCCTTGATGGTCTGGCAGGATGGCGAGGTCAATGTGGATCGCGCGGCCGTGTCGCACACGCTCAACGTGATCGACAATCTGACGGCGAAGAAGCAGATTCCCGTCATGGTGCATGTGTTTATCTCGCCCGGCATGATGAACGGCAGGGCCATGCGCAGCATCGAGTACGACACGGTGGACGACACCTATCCGCGATTCCTGCGCGATGAGGTGCTGGCCGAAGTGGGCGCGAAATATTCGATTCGCAAGGACGCTTACAGCCGCGGGATCATCGGCGAATCGTCGGGCGCGATCTGTGCGTTCAATGCGGCCTGGCAGCAGCCCGATCAGTTCAGCCGCGTGATTTCGCGGATCGGCAGTTTCACAAGTATCCAGTGGAAGCCGAATCAGCTGGATGGCGGCCAATCCTATCCGAATAAGATCCGGAAGGAGCCGAAGCGGAATATCCGGGTGTGGCTGCAGGACGGCTCCGAAGACCTCGAAAACGAGCATGGCAGCTGGCCGCTGCAGAACATCCAGATGGCAAACTCGCTGAAGCGTCAGGGCTACGATTTTCATTTCAGTTTCGGAAACGGCACGCACACGCGGATTGGCGGGCAGGTGGAAGCTCCGGCGGAACTGATCTGGCTGTGGCGCGGCTACGACCCGGCGAAGACCGAGCAGAAGTATGAGATGGATGCCGATGAGCAGGCGAAGCCGCTGTTCCGGATCCGGTCTTTCAACCGGTAGCGCTTTTGACAAAACCGCGCAAGTCCAGCCGCCGAACACGGCTGAACGGGTGGTTCCTCCGATGATCGGCGCCGCGCCCGGCGGCTCTTGCGCTTTGCACCGAACTCCGGGGCCGCCGGAACCGTATAATTAACTCAGCGAGGTGACCGGTTTGAACATTCGTAAAGGTGCGCTGTTTCTCAGTGCGTGCGGGCTCGCGCTGGCCGCGCCCGTACCGGACAAAAAAGCGCCCACGTTCAGCAAAGACGTGGCGCCGATCGTACAACAACACTGTCAGAGCTGCCATCGGCCGGGGGAAGCGGCGCCGTTTTCCCTGTTGAATTATCAGTCAGCGCGTCCGTGGGCGTCCTCGATCAAAGAAGCCGTGCAAACGCGTAAGATGCCGCCATGGTTTGCCGATCCGCATTACGGCAAGTTCTCGAACAATCGCACGCTGGAACAGCGCGACGTCGATACGATTGTGGCCTGGGTCAACGCGGGCGCGCCGGAGGGAAATCCGAAAGATCTGCCGAAGCCCGTCGCGTTCGTGGATGGCTGGAATATCGGCACTCCCGACCTGGCGGTGACGATGCCCGCGAAGTTCGAAATACCGGCCGCGGGCACGGTCGACTACCAGTACATTCTGGTGCCGCTGCATCTGACGGAAGATAAATGGGTGCAGGCTGCCGAGGTCCGTCCCGGCAACCGCGCGCTGGTGCACCACGTGATCGCGTATATCCGGCCTCCGGGTTCGAACTGGATGAAGAGCGCCGAGCCGGGCGTTCCTTATATCCCGAAAAAGGGCGAGGGCGGCAGCGGCGATTTCCTGGTGGGTTACGCGCCGGGTCTGCCTCCCGACAGCTTGCCGGACGGGCAGGCGAAGCTGCTGCAGGCCGGGAGCGACATCGTGCTGCAACTGCACTATACGGCGAACGGCAAAGCGGGTTCAGATCAGACGACCATCGGCGTGAAGTACTCCAAAGTTCCCGTGAAAGAACGCGTGTACACCATCGCGGCGCAGAACAATAAATTCGTGATTCCCCCGGGAGATCCGAATTACGAGGTGCGTTCGTCTTTCGAGTTCGGCGCGGAAACACGCGTCACGGCGCTGATTCCGCATATGCATCTGCGCGGGAAGGATTTTCTGTTCAAGGCGACGTATCCGACCGGCGAGAGCGAGGTACTGCTGAACGTGCCGCACTACGATTTCAGCTGGCAACTGGCGTATAAGCCCGAGAAAGACATCGTCATGCCGAAGGGTTCGAAACTGGAATGCGTGGCGCATTACGACAATTCGCCCAACAATCCGGCGAATCCGGATCCGACGAAGGAAGTCCGGTATGGCGACCAGAGCTGGGAAGAGATGATGTTCGGTTTCTTCGACGTGGCGATCGATGCCAACAAAGACCTCCGGAGCATCCTGCCGCCGCGCAAGCCGGCTCCGCAGCCCGCCGTGCTTGAGGAGTAGGCTGTTGAACGGATGGTGGTTCCGGCGCGGATGGGGCTTTGCGGCCCTTTCCGCGCTTTTGTTTTTCGTGGCGGCGCCGCTGCGTTCGCACGACCCGATCACCACGCGGCTGACGTGGTCGCAGGAAATCTCCCGCCTGGTTTACGCGCGATGCGCGACCTGTCACCACGCGGGCGGACCCGCGATGTCGCTGACCACCTACGCGGAGGCGCGGCCCTGGGCCAAGGCGATACGGGACGAGGTGCTGACCCGGCGCATGCCTCCCTGGGGAGCGGTAAAAGGAATCGGGGAGTTCGCGGGCGACCCCAGTCTGACGCAGCCCGAGCTCGACATGCTGGTGGGCTGGGTGGAAGGGGGTGCGCCGGAGGGGGACCCGGCTCTGCTGCCAGCGCGTCCGCCGGATTTCCACGTGCCGGCCGCGGCGGTGCCGAAGTACGCGAGAACGCTTGTGGTCTCCGGGAGCGCCGTGCTGAGCCGGGCGTCGAGCGTGGTGGCGATCCGGCCGAAGAATCTCCCGGAGAACGGCTCGCTCGAAGCCTGGGCGATGCAGCCGGACGGGCAGGTGGAGCGACTGCTCTGGCTACGTGATTATCGCCGGAAGTGGGAC
Source organism: uncultured Acidobacteriia bacterium (assembly GCA_903851195.1). GTDB lineage: Bacteria > Acidobacteriota > Terriglobia > Bryobacterales > Bryobacteraceae > BOG-234. Next base: position 573,515 of record CAINNJ010000004.1, on the reverse strand, counting down.
CGCCCCTATGTGTTTACGAAACCTGTCCGGTTGCCGGCGGGGACGAAGCTCCGCGTATCGGGCACGGGCGGCGCAATGTTGTTCTTCGCGCCGTAGTCAGGCGCCGAGTCCGTCGCGCAAGCCCAGCCGAACCAGTTCCGCGAGGGATTCCGTGCCCAGACGATCGATGATATCGGCGCGGTGACTCTCCACGGTCCGGGGGCTGAGATCCAGCCGGGCGGCTACTTCCTTGTTGCTCAAACCGTGCGTGAGGTGGTGCAGTACATCCACTTCGCGGCGGGTCAACAGGAACTGCACCGGCACGTACTCATCCGGCTCCAGTTGCGATACGGGCCGCGACGCAGCCTTTGACGCGATAAACGGCTTGCCATCCAGCATGTGCTCGATGGCCGACACCAGGTCGCGAAGGGCTTCCCGTTTAGAGAGGAAACAGCGCGCGCCCGCGTTTCGGAACTGCTTCATGACAATGTCCGCCATGTGGATGGTCAGGATGACGATACGAATTCCCGGCACGGTGCGGTAGAGATGTTCCGTCACGCTGTAACCGTTCCGGAGAGGCATGGACACGTCCAGAATGGCGATATCGGGGCGCAATGTCTCACCCAGGTCCATGGCCTCCTGGCCGTTCGCGGCATCGCCGACGATGCGCCACTCGGGGTGGGCTTCCTCCAGAACGCCGATCATGCCTCTGCGAATGAACTCGTGGTCGTCGGCAATCAGTATGCGCATGCCACAGCCCCCTTCCTGGCCTCGAAAAATAAACGAACGGAACTCCCGGTATGGCCCGGAACGGTTTCCGTCCTGCTTCCCGAAAACAGCCCGTTGCCGCCAAACAGAGGCGATTCCCGCAGCGCTTCGAGCGCCGGATCCGCGAAAAGCGTGGAAAGGAAGTCCAGCCGGAGCGCACCGTGTTCCTCCCGCAGACGGATCTCCATAATTCCCGCCGGACGCCTGCCGATGGCGTAGGCTGCCCAGGTCTGGATGGCGGCAAAGACCGGCATGCCGGCTGCTGTGCCGGGTGTCAGCGAGTCGTTCTCCGATTGCAGTTGCTCCGATCCGAAAGCACTCCGCTCATCGATAAAACGGATTTGAAGTCTTGTCTCGCGGCCGAGATGTTCCAGATAGGTACTCAGCGAGCTTCCCGACGTGGGATCCAGAGGCGACAGGACCGCGATGAGGCTCCGCAGATTGTTGCTGCACTGGCTGACGACCTCCAGCGCGCGGCTCACCCCCGGTTCACTCTTCCCCGCCGAATCCCGCAGCGCCAGAGTGAGCAGAAGGCTCAGTACGATGAGATCCTGGCTGACGGTGTCATGCAGGTAACGGGCGACGTTGCGGCGGTCCGCCTGACAGGCGTCCCACATCGGAAACAGGGTATTCTGCGTGGCGTCGGGTAGCATTCAGTATGGTGGAACCCATTTCCGTCCGGGGCGGAACGGCTTTGAGAAGGGTGGCTCCGGACTCATGCAGCCGGGCTCGACGAAACAGCAAGCGAAGTCCCGTCACTTCGGTAGGCGTTTTCTGCTTGGAAATCGGACATCCCGAACTGATATTTTTAGCACGTTTTCGAACACATCGATAGCTAACCGGAGCTCGTTATGTCTCAGAAATTACTTTCCGATGCAGAACGTGGCGAAGATGCGGTTCAGGATGTCATCGGCGGTCGTTGCGCCGCTGATGGCGTCGAAAGGGTGCAACGCGCCGTAGAGGTCCAGCAGAAGAAGTTCGTGTGGCAATCCGGCCATTGCCGCCTCACGGGCCTTCGCCAGCATCTGCGCCGCGTCCGAAAGGAGGCGTTCCTGGCGGAGGCTGGTAATAAAGCCGCCCTGCAGTTCGAGTTCTCCGCGGGGCGCGAATTGATCGAGAACCGCTTCCCGCAACTCGACGAGGCCCTCGCCCGTAAGAGCCGAGACGCGGAGTTCTCCCGCCTCCGCCACGCAACCAGGCAAGTCGCTCTTATTCAGCACGACGAGGCAGCGACCCTGGGTGCGTGCCGTTCCGATGAGTTCGCGATCCGCCGCGGAGCGAATGGCGGCGCCGTCGAGCACCACGAGGGTAAGATCCGCGTCCGACATCGCCTGGTAACTTCGTTCGATACCGAGTTGTTCAATGAGCTCGCCGGTGTGGCGAATGCCTGCTGTATCGACCAGACGAACCGGGATGCCGGCGAACTCCATGGTTTCCGAAACCAGGTCGCGCGTGGTGCCGGGGATGGGTGTGACGATAGCGCGGTCCTGCCGGAGCAGAGCGTTGAACAGGCTGCTCTTCCCGGCGTTGGGCGGTCCGACGATGGCGAGAGAGAAGCCCGTGCGTACCAGATTGCCGAAGGTAAAACTGCGGGCCAGTGCCTCGGTTTGCCGCAGCAACGGATCGAGGCGGCGCAGAATCTCCGCCAGGGGGGCCACGCTGATATCGTCTTCGGCGAAATCGATGCCGGCTTCGAGCAGGGAGATCAGTTCAAGCAACTGGTGCTTCACCGGGGCCAGGCGACGGGAGACGGAGCCGCAGGTCTGCAGTGCCGCGATGCGGGCCTGATAGAGCGTGGTGGCGTCGATGAGGTCGCGAACGGCTTCGGCCTGGGGAAGGTCGATGCGCCCGTTCAGGAAAGCGCGGAGAGTGAACTCACCGGGCTCGGCCAGCCGGGCGCCGAGTTGCAACGCGCGGTCGAGGCAGTGGCGCAGGACCACCGGCGCGCCGTGGCAGGAGATTTCGACTACATCTTCGGCGGTATAAGACCGGGGCGCGGCATACCACGTCAGCACCACCTGGTCGATGAGTTGACCCTCGTCATCCAGAAGCCGGCCGAGGACGGCAGTCCAGGAGCGCGGCTCGGCCGGCAGGCGGACGAACGATGTGGCGATGTTCCGCGCGGCGGCGCCGGACAGGCGCACCACACCGATACCGCCTCTGCCGGGAGGCGTGGAGATGGCGGCAATGGTATCGCGAAGATTCAGAACGGTTTCAGAAGGCCGGACTAAGTAGAGCGCGGGGGCCGCTGCGTGCGTCCATCGCGGCGGGGAGGGCCACCTCCGCCGGGTCTGCGGTCGCGGTCGCGTCCGCCGCCGCCGGGTCCGCGCCGGTCGTCCCGGCCACGGCTTCCGCCGCGATCGAAACCGCGTTCGGGCCTGGTTCCGCCGCCGGCATGGGGCGCGGGCAAGGGCGGGAGGTCCGGAATGGATGCCATGCTGGCTGGGTAGATCACGACGCCCCGCTGCGGTCCGCCGCCGCAGCTTTCGCTGCGCACTTCCGGTTCATTGCGGAGAGCGATGTGAATGACGCGCCGTTCGCGGCTGTTCATCGGGTTGAAGCGGAAGTAGGTGCCGGTGTCCTTGACTCTCTCGGCCGCCGCGAGCGCGCTGATGCGGAGTTCCTCGATGCGCAACGCCCGGTAGTCATTGGCGTCGAAAGAGACGCGCGAATGATCGTCGGAGTGCATCCGCAGCATTTCCTGCGTGACGAGTTCGAGAGCGAGCAGCAGTTCCGCCCGGTTTCCCAGCAGCAGATCGACATCGGCGCCCTGGAATTTGACCACGAGGTCGGGATTCTCGAAGTCCGGATTGCTGTTGTCTCCCGGCTCCAGCCGGAAGCTCAGACTGAAGCCGGCGGCGTCGAGGATCCGGCGGAGGAACTGTTCGATCCGGGGACCGGTTTCGTGAACCGAATACTTTTGAGTCAAGCCCGCTTCCTGCCGTCCTTAAGGGATGTTACCGCTTTTTTGGCGGGCAGCGCGACCGGCGCGGGTCCCGACGTTTTGTTAAAGAACCATTGCTGCGCGATGCCAACCAAATTACTGGTTAGCCAGTATAACACCAGACCGCTCGATGCCGGCCAGAAGAAGAAGCCGTACATGAGGGGCATGAACTGCATCATTTTCTGCTGCGCGGGATCGACACCGGCCGACATGGGGGTCATTTTCTGCAGCAGGAAGCTCGTCACGATCATGATGATCGGCAGGAAACGGATGGCGAAGTGTTCCGGCTGGGAAAGATCGCTGACCCAGAGCCAGGGCGCGTTCCGCATCTCGATGGTGACCGACAGAACTTTGTAAAAGGCCCAGAGGAACGGCAGCTGAATCAGCATGGGGATGCAGCCGCCCATGGGGTTCACGCCGTGTTTCTTGTAGAGATCCATGGTTTCCTGCTGCTTGTTGGCAGCGCGGGGATCGCTCATGCTGATGCCTTTGTACTTCTCGTTGATGCGGTTGATCTCGGGCTGCAGCAACTGCATCTTGCGCATCGATTTCAGGTTCGCGAGTTTCAGCGGGAACATCGCGAGATTGATGAGCAGCGTGACCAGAATGATGGCCCAGCCGTAGCTGTGCACGTAGTTCTTGTTCATCCACTGCAGGATGAAGAAGAGCGGTTTGGCGATGAAGCCGAAGAAGCCCCAGTCGATCACATCCTGCAGGCGGGGATTCACTTTGCGGAGTTCATCGAGTTCTTTGGGACCCACGTAGACGCCGAGCTGATTGCGCGACTGGCCGCCCACCGCGACGCCCGGGTACGGCTGTTCCGAGTTATCGGCCGTGGTGGTGACGGTGTCGCTGAAGGTGGTCATCTGCAGCGGCGTATTCGGCGGCGGCAGGAAGACGGCGGTGAAGTACTGGTCTTCGATACCGGCGAAAGCGAGTGCGCCATCGGCGCGGACCGGACCGTTTTTAGCGGCCTTGGTCGCTTCGGTGACAAGCTTCTGCTTTTCTGAGTCGAAACGGATGTTCTCCTGATGGCCGGCCGCGCCGGGAACGCCCATGTCGCCGAAGCCCGCGCGCCACTGCAACAGGTGAGGAAGACCCACGCCGGAGAGCTTCACTTCATCGGCGAACTGCATCATGTAGCCGTCGCGCTGGAAGGAGAACGTCTTGGTCGCGACGGTCTTGCCATCGGAGAACTCGTAACTGATCGCGGTACCGTCTGGATTCGGGCGCGGCACCCAGAGGGCTTTGTCAAGATTCGTGGAGGGCTGCTGCTGCCGGAAGTCGTAACTGAAGGGGAAGCCGACCTTTTCGGCGCCGCGGAAGTTCACCAGTTCGAGCGGTTTACCGCTGCTGTCCTTGATATTGCGGAGAGTCCAGCTCTTCACGACGGCTCCGCGATTGGAGAAGACGACCCGATACACGCCGGTCTGCAGCGTCCATTCCGATTCCGTTGTCGACGCGACGGTGCCGGCGGCGGGGACATCTTCCGCTGTGGGAGCATTTCCGGCGGCCACGGCCGCGGCGGCTCCGCCTGACTTTGCCGATGCGTTCTTCGACGTCTGTACGGAGGACTTTACGGGCTCGACCTGCGTTTGCGGCGTGACGATGCCCAGTTTCTTATAAACGTACGGCGTGCCCACCAGAATGAGTCCCATGAGCACGAAGGCCAGCACCATGCGCAGCTCATTGGATAACTCTTTTGGTTGTTTGTCGGGAGGTGTCGGGGAACTCATTGAGTAGTAGTTTGTCTTTGAAGAGGAGCTTTTCTCAGGCGCGGCGGCTCATTGCGGAACGGGGTCGCACCCGCCCTGGTGAAAGGGATGGCAGCGGCCGAGGCGTTTGATGCCGAGCCAGACACCGTGCACCGGCCCGTGGATTTCGATTGCCCCCCGCATGTATTCCGAACAGGTCGGATGAAACCGGCAGGCGGAGGGCAGAAAAGGTGAGATCAGCCGTTTGTACCCGGTGAGGAGGGCGATGAGGGCACCGGAGACGATTTTGCGCACCGTAAAAAGAGACGACGCACCTCGGCCTGCAGTTCGGGAAACGTGCAGTCCAGGACTTTGCGCCGCGGGTTGAAAACGATTGACCACTCAGAACTCAGTTGCGCCAGGTCGAGCCGGACAGCTTCCCGTACCCGGCGTTTGACGCGGTTCCGCACAACAGCTTTGCCGAGTGCCCGGGGAGTGGTGAAGCCGACGCGGGGTTGCGCCTGCGAGGGATCGGGAAGGCAAAAAGCCGCGAAGAGGGAACAGGTAAAACGAGTTCCCTGATCGTAGACTTTTCGGAAATCGCTGGAGCGGAGCAGCCGTACACTTTTGGGAAAGCCTTTGGAGCCGGATTGCGGTTCCGTTGGGATCCGATTACCTCTCCGAGCTGACGGTCAGCTTCTTGCGGCCAATCGCGCGCCGGCGGGAGAGTACAGCCTGACCATTTGCGGTCTTCATGCGGGTCCGAAAACCGTGAGTTTTGGCGCGGCGACGGTTGTTCGGTTGGAAAGTACGTTTCGGCATTGTCTTCTTTTCTTAATGGTTTGGGGAAAATATGAGTATACAACACGGGCGGGACGGCGGAGAAACGGCCCCGTGGGGCTTACGCTTCGGCCGCGATCGCCGCTTTCAGAGCGGTTTCCAGCTCCGCCTGCGTCAGGGTTGTGCTGATGAACAGTTCCTGCCGCGCACCGTTACACAGGCCGATTCCCTTCCAGCCATTTTGCGTCGGCACCGTAATGCGGATTTTGACCACCGCTCCCTTCGCGTCCCGGACGGGACGGATCACACCGGGGATGATGGAGCGTATATCGTCGCGGGCCACCAGACGTTCCAGAACGGGGCGCAGGTCGTCGAGAATGCTGTGCTCGATCTTGAGCTTGCCCTGCGCGGTGCGGAGGCGGAAGGACGACATAGAGAACGCCGGTTCCCTGGACCGGGTGTGGACGATCCTGGTACGTATAATCAGGATACGTGACGCATCGAATTACGTTAATTCCCGGAGACGGAATCGGACCCGAAGTGGCGGAAGCGACCGTCCGGCTGGTGGAAGCGACCGGCGTTCAGGTGGAGTGGGATCGTGTGGAAGCCGGCGTCGGGGCCGAGCGGGCGACCGGCAAGTTTCTGCCGGAAGCGGTCTACGAATCGCTGGCGAAAACGAATGTCGGCCTGAAGGGGCCGATCGGAACGCCGATTGCCAGCGGCCATCCGAGCGTCAACGTGGCGTTGCGTAAACGACTGAATCTGTTTGTGAACTTCCGCCCGGTTCGCATGCTGCCCGGGCTGAAAACACGCTTCGCCGACCTGCCGATCGATCTGGTGATCTTCCGCGAGAATACGGAAGATCTGTACGCCGGCATCGAACACGAAGTGGTGACCGACGTGGTGGAAAGCCTGAAAGTCATCACCAAGACGGCTTCCATGCGCATCGCGAAAGCCGCTTTCGAGTACTCCGCGCGGGAAGGCCGGCAAAAGGTTGTGGCGATTCACAAGGCCAACATCATGAAGATGAGCGATGGCCTGTTTCTGCGCTGCTGCCGCGAGGTGGCGGCGGACTTCCCGCAGATCGAGTACGGCGAACTGATTGTCGATAACGCCTGCATGCAACTGGTGATGCGGCCGGAAACGTTCGACGTGCTGGTGCTGCCGAATCTCTATGGGGACATCGTTTCCGATCTTTGCGCCGGCCTGGTGGGCGGACTGGGCATTGTGCCGGGCGCCAATCTGGGCGATTCGGTGGCTGTGTTCGAGGCGGTACACGGATCGGCGCCGGACATTGCGGGCAAAGGCCTGGCGAATCCCACGGCTCTGATGCAGTCGGCCCGGCTGATGCTCGCGCATCTGGGAGAGCGCGACGCGGCGGTGCGGATGCAGAAGGCAATCGAGGCCGTCTACTCGGAAGGAAAACATCTGACCCGCGATACCGGCGGGACGGCTGGCACCGCGGAGTTCACGAACGCCGTGATCGATCAGCTGCAGGGCTAACGATCGCCATCCTGATTTATGTCCGTTATCGAGACGAAGTCTGCTTCCGTGCTGGATGCGATCGGGCAGACGCCAATCGTGCAATTGAGGTCCGTGATTCCGCCGGGCGCCGGGCGGGTCTTTCTGAAGCTGGAGTATTTCAATCCCACCGGCTCTTACAAAGACCGGATGGCGCTTGCGATTATCGAAGGCGCCGAGCGCCGGGGCACGCTGCGGCCGGGCATGCGGGTCATCGAGTACACGGGCGGCAGCACGGGGTCTTCGCTCGCCATGGTCTGCGCGGTGAAAGGGTACCGGTTCACGCCGGTTTCTTCGGATGCTTTTGCCCGGGAGAAGCTGGAGACCATGCGGGCGTTCGGGGCCGACCTCATCCTGGTGGAAAGCGAAGCGGGCCGCATCACGCCCGCCCTGTTTGATCGCATGAAGGCAGAACTGGCGCGGCAGGCAGCACAGCCGGGCGTCTTCTTCACCGACCAGTTTCATAACGCGGACGCGATTGAAGGCTACCGGTCGATCGGCCGGGAACTGCTGGCGCAACTCGAATCCGGCATTACGGCGTTTTGTGGCGCGGTGGGCACGGCAGGCATGCTGGTCGGTGTTTCGCGCGAGTTAAAGAGCGCGGGTTGTGCGGCAAATGTGGTGGCGCTGGAGCCGGCGGAATCGCCGACTCTGACCACCGGGCAAGGCGGGCCGCACCGCGTCGAAGGGATCGGCGTGGGCTTCCGTCCGCCGTTCCTGCAGCCCGGCGATTACGACGAAGTGCGCGTGGTGGAAGAAAGTCCCGCGCGCGCCATGGCCCGGCGGCTGGCACGCGAGCAAGGTATTCTGGCGGGCACGTCCACGGGGCTGAATGTGGAAGCCGCGGTCCGGTTGGCCGTCGAACTGGGGGAAGGCGCGACCGTGGTGACGGTGGCCTGTGACACCGGTTTGAAGTATCTCCACAGCGGTCTGTATTCCGGGTAGTCCGCGAAAAAGCCAACCCATTCACATTGGTTGTTCGTTTGCCTGTACCGGGCAGCATGGCGGGCGAGAACGACAATCCTCTGCAGGACTGGTGTCCCGACTGCAGCCCGTGGCTGATCGCCGCGGCCGTGATGTTGCCGACGTTCATGGAGGTACTGGACACCTCCATCGCTTCCGTCGCGTTACCGCACATCGCGGGCAGTCTGTCCGCAACCACCGACGAAGCGACCTGGGTGCTCACGAGCTACCTGGTGGCGAATGCCGTCATCCTGCCGACCAGCAGCTGGTTTTCGCTGCGGTTCGGGCGGCGCAATTTTCTCCTGGTCTGCATCCTGATCTTTACGGCGGCGTCGTTTGCCTGCGGGGCTGCCACATCGCTCGGCATGATTCTGTTGGCCCGGGCTATTCAGGGCGCGGGCGGGGGCGCGCTGCAGCCACTCTCGCAGGCGATTCTGCTGGAGAGTTTTCCCCCGGCGAAACGGGGATCGGCGATGGCCGTATTCGCCCTCGGTGTGGTGGTCGCGCCGGTGCTCGGGCCGACTCTCGGCGGCTGGCTGACCGACAGTTACTCCTGGCGCTGGGCCTTTTACATCAACATTCCGATCGGCGCCGCGGCGGTCTGGATGATCCTGCAGTTCGTAAAAGATCCGCCCTACATAAAAGATGCTAAGCCGGGGAAGATCGACCGCATCGGGCTGGGTCTGCTGGCTATCTGGCTGGGGGCATTGCAGATTGTTCTCGACAAAGGCCAGGAGGAGGACTGGTTCGGTTCGCTGTGGATTCGCTGGGCCTGCGTGATTCTGGTGACCGCGTTCGCGGCGTTTCTGGTGGTGGAAATCCGAAAGGAGAAGCCGCTGGTGGATTTGCGTGTTTTCCGCGACCGCAACTTCGCTCTCGGCTGCGTCCTGATCGGGCTCTTCGGCGGAGCGATCTACGGAATTGTGACGCTGCTGCCGCTCTTCTACCAGACGCTGATGGGGTACACGGCGCAGGCGGCCGGACTGGCAGTCAGCCCGCGCGGCATCGGAGCGCTGGTGGCCATGCCGTTCATCGGCCTGCTGACGGGCCGGATCGACAGCCGCTGGATGATCGGCGCGGGTTTTCTGGGCTTCGGGCTGACAAGTCTGTGGATGAGCGGGCTCACCCTCCAGATCGGGCCATGGTCTTTGCTGATTCCCATTGTTCTGAGCGGCATGGCGACCGGTCTGGTTTTCGTGCCGCTCTCGACCACGGCCATGGGCACGCTGCCGAATGAGCAGATCGGCAATGCCAGCGGGCTTTACAACCTGCTTCGCAACGTCGGCGGCAGCATCGGGATCTCTCTTGTGAATACTTTGGTGGCGCGGCATCAGCAGGTTCACCAGGCGGAGATGGTACAGCATCTGACGCAGGGGCGGCTGATCTTCGAAAACCGGTTGATGGCGCTACAACAGATGTTCGGGCAGACGGTCGGGCCCGTGGCCGGCCAGACGCAGGCTTACGGCGTGATTCAGCGAACGCTTTCCACGCAGGCCGCCGTGTGGTCTTACGTGGACGATTTCCGTTATCTCGCGCTGGTCTGTCTGGGCTGCATTCCGATCGTGTTTCTCCTGAAAAAGGTGAAGGCGAAGGGCGGCGCGCCCATGGCTCACTAAGCCGACGGCAGACTGGTTTTTTGAATCCTTTTTCCCGGCCGGCAACTCTGTTCGAAGTAAACGTGGAAGCGACACTTACCGTAACAACTCCTGTCTCCGGGGGTCTTTCGCCGGAGACTCCGCAGCGGCTGTCCTGCCTGGAACTGCGCGGCGGCAATCATCACGCGACATACTCGGCGGAACTGCCCGGTCTGGACGCGTGGGTTTCCTGCCGCCCTCTGCGGCCTGCGGCGAACGGCGGAGACCTCTACTACCTTTCCGTTTGCAGCAAGGGAGCGATTTCCCGCGTGGCGCTGGCGGATGTTGCCGGTCACGGCGAAACCGTTAGCCGGGCGGCCACTCGGCTCCAGGAAGCCTTGCGCCTGCACGCCGACCACTGGGATCAGTCACTGCTGATCCGGCATCTCAACGACACGTTTCTCAACGGCGGCGAAGGCGCGCTGGAGTACGCGACCGCGTTTCTGGTCAGTTACTACGGCCAGAGCGGGGAATTGCTGTTTACGAACGCGGGACATCCGCCGCCGCTTTGGTTTAAAGCCGAGACCGGGGAGTGGTCGGCATTGCGAGAGTCCACACCGCTTGCGAGGTCCGTGACCGACCTGCCGCTGGGAATCATCTCCGGCACGGAGTATTCACAAACCGCGGTGGAACTCGGCAAGGGCGATCTGCTGATTCTCTACACGGACGGTATCTCGGAATCGCGCAACGAGGCAGGCGAGATGCTGGGACTGCGGAGGCTGCTGGATCTGGCGCGGCAGTTACCCGCGGGCTCGGCCGGCGAAACCGGCCCGGCGCTGCTGGCGGCGGTGGAATCGTACCGGGGCGCCACCTTAGCCGCGGACGACGAGACGGTCGTCGTGCTGCAGCGTTCGGCGGTCTTCGAGTCGGGTTTCTGATTTACCAGCTCACTGTTTTGCCCGGCGTCAGTTCCAGGATCTTCACGTCCGGAACCAGTTCCTGCAGCTGAGCGGGGCTGCCCGACAGAGCCGGAAATGTACCGAAATGCATGGGGATCACGGTCTTCACCCGCAGCAGCCGGCACGCCGCGGCGGCCTCGCGCGGTCCCATCGTGAACAGGTCCCCGATCGGCAGGATGGCCAGTTCCGGGCGATACAGTTCGGCGATCAGCGCCATATCGCTGAAGACGTTGGTATCGCCTGCGAAGTAGACCACGCGGCCATCGGACAGCGTCAGCACATACCCTGCGGCCTCACCGCCATAAATGATGGAACCGTCGTCTTCGGAGATGCCGCAGCTGTGAACCGCGTGAGTCATCGTCACCGTCACCGAGCCGACCTTCTGCGAGCCGCCTTTGTTCATCGGCAGGCAGTTTTCCACGCCTTTACGACCCAGCCAGTGGCAGGTCTCGTAAATGGCCACTACTTTTGCCGGATATTTTTTGGCGAGGGGCACGGCGTCGTGAATATGATCGAAATGGCCGTGAGAAATCAGGATGGTATCGCAGCGGGTAATTTCGAAACCTGCCGGATAAGCGGGATTTCCGTCCGTCCACGGATCCAGCAGTAACGTTTCACCATCGGACATCACAAGCTGAAAAGTGCCGTGGCCGAGCCAGGTAATATCCATGAGGGCGATTATGCCATGAGCGCTTATATTCCGCAGCCCCGAAGCGCTGCGATCTTAATTAAGGCTGGTTTCCATGGGTGTTCTTCGACGGGTGGTTGAGTGTCTGACGATGGTGAGCTTTTGTTCCGTGTCCCTCCCGGCCGCGGCTTCCGACCGAATTGCGGCAAAAGCCGATATTTCGCGGACCGTTCTGCTGAAAGGACACCACCGGCCGGAAGCAATTCCGCAAAATGATGCGGGTCCGGTGGATCCCGCGATGACGGTCGCTTACGCCACGCTGTATCTGAAGCCGGCGCCCGGGCTGGAGAGTTTTTTGGCCGGGCAGCGGAATCCCGCGTCTCCCGACTACCGGCGCTGGCTGACGCCCGAACAGTTCGGCGAGCGCTTCGGACTGAGCGGCGGCGATATCGGTCAGTTGACGCAGTGGCTGCAGGCACAGGGGCTGACCGTGCACGACGTGGCGCGCGGGAAACACTGGATCACCTTCAGCGGCACGGCGGCGCGCGTCGGACAGGCGTTTCACACGGAATTGCGGCGATATCGCGTCAATGGCTGGACGCATTTCGCGAATGCCACGGAGATTTCCGTTCCGGCGGCGTTTTCCGGCGTGGTGAGCGGCGTGGAAGGGCTGCACGATTTTGTGCCGGAACCGATGCACCGTATCCTTCCGGCAGGTGAAGATCCGCAACTCACCAGCGGGACCACTCACTATCTGGCGCCGGACGACCTGGCCCTGATTTACGACATTTCTCCGCTGTACGCGGCGGGTATCGACGGGACCGGGCAGAAACTCGCGGTGATCGGCCGAACCGACATCGATCTGGCGGATCTCCGTGCATTCCGCACGCGTTTCGGCCTGCCCGCGAACGATCCGCAAGTCGTGCTCTACGGGCCTGATCCCGGAATCAGCTCGGGCGATTTGGTGGAAGCCGACCTCGATCTGGAATGGGCTGCGGCAGTGGCCCGCAACGCGACCGTGATTTACGTGAATTCAAGAGGCGTGAACACCTCGGCGCAGTACGCCGTGGATCAGAACCTCGCGCCCGTGATGACGATGAGCTACGGGGGCTGCGAAGTTACCGGCGCCGACACGCTGCGCTCCGTGGCGCAACAGGCCAGCGCCCAGGGAATCACCTGGATGGTCTCCTCGGGCGATTCCGGCGCCGCCACCTGCGACCGCAGTTCGCCGACTCCTCAGGCATCCAAGGGCGCCACGGTTTCCTACCCGGCCAGCATCCCTGAAGTGACAGCCGTGGGCGGCACGCAGTTCGACGATGTCACCGGCAACTGGTGGTCCGTGGCGAACGGGACGACGCGCGCTTCCGCGCTCGGCTACATTCCGGAGAAAGTCTGGAATGAATCGATCGCGAACAATACGATTGAAGGCGGCGGCGGTGGGGCCAGCGCGCTGTTTGTGAAACCGGCCTGGCAACTCGGTCCCGGTGTGCCAAACGACGGGCGCCGCGACCTGCCGGACGTCTCCTTTGCCTCGGCCGTGCATGACGGCTACGAAATCGTTAGCAGCGGCGTTGTCCGGCATGTCGGTGGCACCTCCGCGGCAAGCCCGGTTTTCGCCGGGGTGGTCGCGCTGCTCAACCAGTCGGTCGCGAAAGCGGATCCGAAGGCGCCGGCTGGAGTGGGAAACATCAATCCCGTGCTCTACCGGCTGGCGCAATCCACCACGGATGTTTTTCACGACATCACGGTGGGCGATAACGCGGTTCCGTGCGCGCAGGGAAGTCCGCAGTGCGTGAATGGCAGCGTCGGGTATGCGGCGGCGCCCGGCTATGATCTCGCCACCGGCCTGGGTTCGCTGGATGTCGCCCATTTCGTGAAAGAGTGGAACAACGGCGCGGCCAGCACTACGTCCGTGACAGCCACGCCCGCAAGCTACAGTTACGGCGAGCAGGTGGTGATCACGGCAACGGTGACAGGCGCGGCGGGAATCCCGACCGGCGCCGTTACCTTCGTGGCAAACGATATCGCGCTGGGCTCGGCGGTCCTCTCACCGGGGGCGAAAGCCTCCACGGCTTCCATCACGGTGAACGGTTCGCTGCTGGCCGGGGGCAACGGCGCGGCGGGGGCGCTGTATGGCGGCGATGCGATCTTCACCGGCTCGGCGGGTTCCACGTCCGTGGCCTTGAAGATGCCCGCTTCCGGATCTCTGCTGATCCCGTCCGTCAATCCGAATCCGGTGACGCAGAGCGGCACCAGTTGGCCCTACACGCTGCGGCTTTCGGAAAAGGCTGGTGTGGCAACGAAGATCACGGTGTTCACGGTCAACAACGTCAACAACCTGTCGGCGTTGAGCGATGTGAATGTGGCGGCGAACGGCGTCGTGTACCTCAGTCTCTCCGGCTCCGGAATTACGCCGCCGCTGAACCGCGTGTTTCACTTCGAAGGGATCGATGCCGATGGCGCCACATGGCAGCGGGATCTGACGGTGCCGTTCGTCGGTCCCCAAGGGACGCATGTGACGCCGGCCATTCTGTTGCGCGTGTCGCCCGACACGGTGCAGCAGAATCCGTCGGCGGACCCCGCTTGTCAGTGGGCACAGCAGGTCACGGTGCAGGAACGGACGGGGTTTCAGGTCACCCTGACGTCGTTCACGGCCGGTGGCGTCAACATGACCGGCAAAATCCCGCAGATATTCGGAACCAACCGCCTGGCCCCGTTCGGGATGTTGGCGGGCACTGTCTGCGCGGCGGGCATCACGCCTCCGCAATTGCGCCTGTACTCGCTGTCGGGAACCACGGAGACTGGCTCCGTTGTCTCCACTTCGGCCACTGCCACGTTTGCCGGACCTTCGCAGAACCCGGCGGCCTTCTCGATTCCGCAGACGGCGATTCAACTCTCACCGGGAACCACGGCCACTCTCGATCTGAACTTCTCCACCGGGACACCAGCCTGGACGCTCGAGATCTTACCCGCGGCACAAAGGTGGCTTGGCATTTCCGCCGTGTCGGGCGCCGGTTCCGCCAGATTGACTCTGAACGCCAGCGCCGCCGGTCTGTCCAACGGCGTTTACAACGCGTGGATCTCCGTGCAGGCTGCCGATGCCAGGCCGCAGGCATTTCTGGTGCCGGTTGTCTTCGTGGTGGGGAACTCGCCGGAAGTATCCGTCAGCGGCGTGGGGAACGCGGCATCCGGGGCGCAAGGCTTCGCTCCCGGTCAGTTAATCGCCATTTATGGCAGCGATCTGGCGCCTTCGGTGGTCAGCGCGGCCGTGCAGCCCTTACCGCTGAGCCTGGCCGGCGTGTCGGCCACGGTGAACGGGATTTCCGCGCCGTTGTGGTTTATCTCGCGGGGGCAGATCAATCTGCAGATCCCTTATGAGGTGGGCGGATCGACCGCGGTGCTGGGAATCAACAACAACGGGAAAGTCGCGGCGTCGACGTTTCCGATGTCCTCCGCCGCGCCAGGAATTTTCGCCTACCAGGGTGCTTTGGTGCCGGCCGCAAGCGCGAAGGCGGGACAGACCATCGTCGGCTTCATCACCGGAGACGGCGATGTAACCCCCACGCTGGCGACGGGGGCGACAGCTGCGGCCGGCAGTACTCTGGCGCAACTGCCGCAATCGCGCCAGCCGTTGAGCCTGACAGTTGGCGGCGAACAGGCCAGAATCGTCTTCAACGGAATTGTGCCGGGGCTGATCGGAGTTACGCAGGTGAACTTCACGGTTCCGGCGGATGTGGCGGCGGGGGATCAGCCGGTGGTGGTGACGGTGGGTGGCGTTTCGAGCACACCGGTGAAACTGACCGTCACCCCATGAAGAACTAACCGACAACTTCGAGATCGTGGTCCCCGGCGTCCCAGATGGACTTGCGGTCCGGCGCGTGGCCGGCGATGATGCAGCCGTTCGAAGCGGTCTGGTTCATCGCCGCGTTATCGCCGTGAATCCGAAAGCCGGAGCGCCCGAACATCTGGTTGGACGGGTCGGGATCGAGAACGATGGTGGCAAGGCCGGTATGGGGTGAGTCAAAAAGTGAAATCATCCGGTAACGGCCGCGGGGCAGCGGTCCGATGTCGTGTTGGTCCTGCAGCGCCGGATTATTGACACCGTTTCCATGGCCCGCGTAGCCCGTGAGTCGCGGTTGGCCGTTTTGCGAGAGAGCGCCGGTCGATTGCGAATAAGTGTACATCTGGCAATTGTAGGAAAAAATACCAGAAGGTCAATAGGCGGTTACAGATCGGTTGCGGCGGTTCGGCAACCAGCATCGTCAGTGCGGGGCGTGTCGCAGCGGTTGCCTGACAATCCGCTTTTCACCGGGCTCTGCGTGTGTTAACCTTCGCAAACGTTGCACCTCCAGGCGATAATAATTTTTAGCGCAATTCCGGTTTTTTCGGATTGGATTTCATAGCCATGGCTATCCACCCTCATATTCTGCACAACGGTCAGATCCGCGAGGCGGCGGGTGCGGTGTTGCGGGCGGGCCAGATTGGCGCTTTGTCGGGTTGGGGAGTTTTTACCACGCTGCGCATCGTGGACGGAATCCCTTTTGCGTGGGAAAGGCACTGGGCGCGCATGTCGCGGGATGCGCGATCGCTCCATGTGCCCATGCCGGCCGACCCGGGCGCGCTCGAAGCAGGACTGCGGGAACTGATCCGGACGAACGCGCAGGTCAATTGCACGCTCCGGCTTGCCGTGGTGCGGAATGGTGGCGGGATGTGGGAAGGGCCCGAATCCAAAGAGAGCCCCTTCGACGTCATCGCCATGACAGCGGATTCGAAACAGTGGGGGGAGAGCGTCCGCCTCGGCATGCAGCCCAACGCACGGTTCGCGGGAAATGAGTTTGCCGGAGCCAAGGTTCTGGCGTGGGCCCAGAATCTGACCTGGGCGGAACGCGCGCAACAGGGCGGTTTCGACGAAGTGGTGTTGCTGAACCAGCATGGCCTGGTGGCGGAGTGCACGTCGGCCAATATCTTTGCGTCGGTCGGAGACACGGTTTTCACCCCTCCGCTTTCCGATGGTTGCCTGCCGGGGATTACGCGCGAAATCCTGCTCGATGTCGTCCGGGAAGAAGGGTTCCGCGTGCTGGAGCGCAGCCTGACGCCGGACGATCTGTTCCGCGCGGACGAGGTCTTCATCACCTCCACCACCCGGGATTTGCTGCCGGTGCGCGAATTGGCGGGGCGGCGGACGGGCGACAACGGGGCCGCGCGCCGCGCTCTGGCGAGGGCTTTTCAGCAGTTTCTGATCGTCGATATGGAACGGCGGAAAAATAATTCAATTCTGGTCGGAAGATAAATGTCGCTTCAATGTCCCAAATGCGGGAGCCGCTTTCTTCGCGAATCGCAGCCCCGCGACAATGCTGAGAAACTTGCGAAGTGGCGCTTCGTGTCTCCCATCCGCTGCCTCGACTGTAAAACGCGTTTTACCGCCAACACCCTGGATCTTTCGGACTTTCGCTGGGCTCACTGCCCCCAGTGCGACCGCATGGACCTGAACCAGTGGACAGGTAAGAACTACGATCCGACATTCTGGACAAGCGTGAAAGCGGCGCTCGGCGCGAACCGCTGGCGATGCGAGTACTGCCGCCTCAACTTCGCGAGTTTCCGCAAACGCAAGGAAGTTTTCACGTTTAAGCGCTGGAGCAATCTGAAATCGGGCGATGCGGTGGCGCAGGGCAGAGCCCGGCTTGCGGAGGCCGAAGCGAAGGCCGATGAGGAGCGGGAACTCGCCGCGGCGGCGGCGCTGGCAGCCGCTCACGCCGAATATATCGCCGAACTGGCCCGAGCCGACGCGGAAAAACGCGGCGAGGTTCCTCCGGACGCGGCCGACAAGACAATCGCGAAACCCTGATGGCCCGTGTTCGGGTCGGTGTGCGTACGGTAAATCCGTCCGGGGATTCGCGTCGCATTCTGCGGTGGAAACCCGCAACCGAAGAGTCCGAAGCGGCCTTTCGCTCGCTCGCAACGACGTTCTTCGCGCCATTGGGAGGTCATGGTTCCCGGCCTGCTCCATCTTCTCCGCGCGTTCCTCCCGTCCTTTCGGGCGGATCTGGCGCGCTCCTGCAATTTGCCCGGTCCCCACTCCCCTTCAGGCAGCACGTCCTCTGCGGCGCGCCACCTTCCGGATCCAAGCGTTCGACCGGTATCCTTGCGGGAAATTCGCCCCAAGTGTCCAGCCTGAGTCTTTCGGCCCGGGCTTTCCAGGAAGAGCGGAATGTTCCGTGAATCCCGGAACTGAAGCTATAATGCTCCCCGGCGCCGGCTTACGTCAATGAAAATCGAAGCTTTGCGGGACCTTTCCTCAGGTTTTTAGTACCAGTAGTATCAGGCGTTTACAGCCCCATTGCGGTGGATTCCCTGTGCATAAACCAGCGCCGCCATTTTCTGTTGTCAGGTGAAGCCGCAGAAACCGGGATGGCCACGGACCCAGGTTCCGGGTCGGCAGCAGGCGGCGCGCCACCAGTCCGATTGGCTGAAAACCACCAGCATGGTGGCGGCGGACCAGGGATTCTCCGAAGCTGGTCTTTCTTTTTCAACGATTTGCGGGCGGAATTGTTTGGCGCGAAAGTTGCATTCAGAGCAGGCAACATGACGGCTCCAGCTCTTCGCTTCATACGCAACTCCAACTCGCTTTCATACTGCCTCGCCGGACTGCTCGCCGTAACGGGAATCGCAGCCGCGCAGGAACCCGATTCAACCAATAACCAACCGCACGCCTGGCGCCGGGCGGCCGACGCTCCGGACCAGACGCCGCAGAACTTCCCGGACCGGGGCGCAGCGCCCGATTATTCGCCGCAGGCGGTTAATCAGGGGCCGCCTCCGCCTCCGAACTACAGCGCGAATCAGAACTACCCGCAGGGCCAGCAGCCGAACCAGCCTTACCCGGCCACGCAACAGGCCCAGCCCTATCCGGCGTCCTATCCGGCCCCGAGTATTCCGGCGACTTTGACAATCCGCCCCGGCACGTATCTGTCGGTTCGCGTCGATCAATGGCTCTCTTCGGACCGTAATCAGCAGGGCGACACCTTCTTCGCCAGTCTGGCGGAACCGCTGGTGGTGGATGGCATCGTTGTCGCCCAACGCGGGCAGACCGTTCGCGGTCGCGTCACCGAAGCCCAAAAAGCCGGTCGTGTCGAAGGCACTTCGAAGCTGGGCATCGAGTTGACCGGACTGACGCTGGTGGATGGCCAGCAGGTCAATATCCAGTCTCAGATGGTGACGCGCAACGGCACCACTTCGGTCGGCCGCGACGCCGCCGGGGTAGGCACGACCACCGCATTGGGCGCCATCATCGGCGCCGGAGCGGGAGATGGCCGGGGCGCTGCGATTGGCGCCGGGGCCGGAGCTGCCGCCGGCCTGATCGGCGTGCTGCTGACCCGCGGCAAGCCGACCGTGATCTATCCGGAGACGATGCTGACGTTCCAGCTCGGAGCGCCGGTGAATATCGCAACGGACCGCGCCCCGCTTGCCTTCCGGTACGCCGAACAAGGCGATTACGGGCACGGTGGTTACGCCCGCGGACCGGCGCCGCAGCCGGTTGGACCCGCTCCGCTTCCTCTTTATCGTCCGTATTACAGCCCCTATTCTTATCCGTATTACTGGGGCCCTGGTTTTTCCGTTTACGTTGGCCCGCGCTTTTCATATGGCGGTTATTACTACGGCGGGTATCGTGGATTCCGCCGCTAGGCGAAATCCGAAGGAAAAACCAAAAACAGAAAAGGCCGCGCCACCGGTTTTTCCGGGGGTGCGGCCTTTCCGCTTTAGTGACTTAAACTGAAGGTTGCTTTTTATCGGGGTTGACCTTGGGTGGGTGAACGGAGCGACCGGCCTGGCCGCGCTCGAGTTTCGGGGCGATTCACTGCATCTCAAAGCCTTGAGCCTTGCGGCCGATCACCCGGAAGTGCTGCGGTGGATCCGCGAACAGGTGGGCGATGGCGACGCGATGCTGGCGATCGACGCTCCCACCATCATCCGCAACGCCACCGGCCAGCGCCCGGGCGAACGGCTTCTGAATGCCGAAATGCGCCGGTATGGACTCAATTGCCACCCCGCGAACCTGGGACGCCCTTTCGCGGAAAAGACCACGCAGTTTTCCCTGGCGCTCGAAGCCGAGGGCTTCCGCCACGCGGATACGCTGGAACCGGGAGTTCCGGGCCGATACCAGATCGAAGTGTTTCCGCACGCTTCGATCGTTCGGTTCTTCGATCTCGATTACCGGCTGAAGTACAAGAAGGGCTCCGTCGCCGAGCGCGTGGTGCAACTCCGCAAACTGCGGCGCATGCTGTACACGCTGCGGAATGCCAGTCCGCCGTGCCTGCTCAAGAATCTGCCGGACATTCCGGAGGGGGGCATTGCCCGCAAGCATACGGAAGATCGTCTGGATGCGATCCTCTGCGCTTATACGGGCGCGCACTACTGGTTTTGGGGGCGGGAGCGCAATACCGTATTCGGGGACGCGGATTCCGGGTTCCTCGTGGTGCCTTCGAATGTTTCCTACCGGCGTCCCCGTCCGACTACGGCCGCGGCCACCTGAACGGGCTCCGGTTCCACGATTTCGATCTTGCGGGGGCGTGCGTTGAGCCGGGAAATTATCAGAGAGCGCCGGACTTTGTCGAATTTCGCGGTGCCGGGTTTTCCGCCCGCAGCCACGACTTCGTCGTCGGTGACTTCCTGGGCGAGCGGCAGATACTTCTCGTAATAAGCACGAATCCGGTCCTGGACGACGCGAACCTGGGATCCGTACAGGACGAGCAAGACCTCGTCCGCCGTGGCCAGATGGAGCGCTTCCCAAACCTGCGAGGGTCTCGTCGTGACTTTGAGACTTTCCTCCAGCTTGCCGACCTGGGAATCCAGCTTTTTCGCGGCGGCCAGTTCGTCGGGCGTGAATTCCAGATTGCGCACCACTTCAGCCCGGTCGCGGGCCGTTAATTTTTCGGTGAGCACATGCACGAAGGCCAGCCAGCCCCCTTCGAAGCCTGAAGGCAGCACCGATTGCGCCAGTTTCCCGAGTTTTTCGAGACCCGCGGGATTCAGTTTCGATCCCGTCAGCGCTCCGGACAGAACCTTGAGCAGACCGTGCGAATCGAGGCCCGCCAGCATGGCGGCGGCCTGGCCTTCCCGAACCGCCGTTCTCAGTTCCTTGCCCAATACCCAGGATGCGGCTGCGGACTGGTACTCCTCCAGCAGAGCGTTTTCCAGCTGGCTCTGTGTGCGGGGGTGAAGGGTAAAGCCCAGAACGTGCTGGAACCGGAACAGACGGTAAATCCGGGCAGGATCGTCCAAAAACGCAAAGGAGGAACAGGTGCGGAGTTCCCGGCTGAGCAGATCGGCCTGCCCGTTGGCGGGATCCACCAGCAAGCCACGGGATCCGCGGCCGAGCGAGAGCGCAATCGCGTTGATGGTGAAATCGCGCCGGCTCAGGTCGGCGTGAATGGTGGCGGGGGAAATCTCGGGCGTGGCGCCGGGTTTCGCGTATTTCTCCGTCCGCGCGTTGGACACGGATGCCGTGATGCCGTCCGGCAGCAGCAGTTCCACCCAGCGATGCAGCGGGTCTTCAGCCAGCACCGTACCGCCGATTTCCGCGGCGAGCGCCCGCCCTGTCGTGACCGCATCCCGTTCCACGGTGAAATCCAGATCGCGAATCGGCGCGCCGCGCAGCATGTCCCTCATGGCGCCCCCGGTCAGCCACACGTTCATCCCGGCGGCGGTGGCAAGGCGTTGTATTCCCGCGACGGCGCGATTCTGGCCGGCATCGAGGTGGTTATCGAGCAGGAACAGGTAGTCACTCATGGGGTCGGGGGCTTTTCCTTCATGCTCATTTGCTTTATGCTCGGGGCTTCAGGCTCTGGGGTGGTGCCGGTCCACGGTTTCGCGCAGGCGCGTGCGCACCACATGCGTGTAGATCTCAGTGGTGGACAGATCGGCATGGCCCAGCATCGTTTGCAGGCTGCGCAGATCCGCGCCGCCTTCAAGAAGATGCGTCGCGAAGGTATGCCGCAGGACGTGGGGCGAAAGATTGTGGAAAATTCCCGCCTTTCGTCCGTTCAGTTTGATGGAAGCCCAGAAAGCCTGCCGGGTCATGCCGCCGCCCCTCGCCGTCACGAACAGATGCGCGGAGGTCTTGCCTTTCAGCAACACCGGGCGGCCCTGCCGCACATATTGATCCACCAGGGCGAGCGCCTCGGCATGCACGGGTATGATGCGCTGCTTATTGCCCTTACCCGTAACGCGAATCAGACCCAGGCCGGGATCGAGCCCGGAGACGCGCAGTTCGATCAGTTCACTGACGCGGATGCCGGTGGCGTACAGAATTTCCAGCATGGCCCGGTCGCGAAGCCCGCTGGGCTTAGCGACGTCCGGAGCGGCGATGAGCTTTTCGATCTGCTCCCGGTTCAGGAACTTCGGAATTGTGCTCCATTGTTTGGGGCTCGAAAGGTGTTCTGTCGGATCCGCCGCGATCCGGCCCTCGGTGAGCAGGAAGTGGCAGAGACTGCGCAGTGCGCTGAGGTGGCGGGCAATTGTACGGCTGCTTAAGTCTTTCTGATAGAGGCTGTTAACGTAACGCAGTAAAAGTTCCGCATCAGGGAATTCTCCGCCGGTCTCGGCTTCCGCGTAAGCGAGAAAGGCCGTCAGGTCCGCCGTGTAGGCCTCGAGCGAGTTTCGCGACAGGCCTTTCTCCATACGGCACCAGGCGAGGAACGCGCGGATACCACCCGAGAGCGGCGAATCGGTCTTCCGTGAATCGGACGTCGCGCTGGTGTGACGCGTGTCTTTCATGCGAGCTTCCTGACCCGGGGCGCAACCCTTGTTATCAACCTGCTGTCGTCAGCGGGCCTGCGACCCTTTCGAGCAATGATACAATACTCACGGAAATGTTCAACTCAATTTCGGCGCGCCAACTCCGGCACGGCGGAATTGTTTTCACGCTGCGTCCGGCTCCGCCGCCCTGCCAGCTAATCATGGCGGGGACCGTGAGACTGTTTCGACCCGGAAAGAATACACGTGGCAGGCTCAACCGCTAAGAAGGTAGTGGTCCGGCGCTTCGACCGCGAGAGCCTGAACGGCTTCGTGAATCCGTTCAGCTACCTGCAGCCCCATACCGTGGAACTGCTGAAACCGGATGGCTCCCTGGTTCTGGTGCCTTATTCGGAAGTGAAGAGCGTCTGTTTCGTGAAAGATTTCGTGGGCGACACCGACGTCGGACGCATCTTCATGACGCGCCCCAAACTGGAAGGTCTCTGGATCCGCATGGTGTTCAACGATGGGGAGACCATGGACGGCGTGATGCCCAACAACCTGCTCTCCTGGGACACCGCCGGTTTCGCGGTTACTCCTCCGGAGCCGGACGGCAATAACCAGAAAGTCTTCGTGCCCAGGCAGGCGCTTCGCAGCATTCAGGTGCTCGGCGTGGTGGGCAGTCCGTTGCGCGGGAAAAAGAAAAAGGCTGCCCCGGACCCGGGGCAGCCCATGCTTTTCTGAATGCGGCGCTCAGCGCCTCAGAGCGAGAGTTCGCCTTTGTACATCATGTCTTTCGGCTCGAACTTCGCCTTGACGGCGAGTGGCCCGAGTTTCATCTGAAAAACGACGTCTTTGTCGCTTGCGGAGAGGGGGAAAGCGTCCTTGGGAAAACCGAAGATGAGCGTCTCGTTATTGTTCGTCTGCCGGATCAGGACCGCGCTTTGCGGATCGCGTCCTTTGGCGCTCAGACTGGCGGAGTGAAGCAACCGGTCGACCATCGCCTTCTGGCGGGCGGCCGGATCTTCGGGAGGCGCGTCGGCCTGAGGCCGCTCCGGATTGCCCTCGCCGCGCCCGCGGCCTCTGCCGCGTCCGCCGCCGCCGCCGGCCAGCAGGGCCGCCAGCATCTGCGGCGGCAGTCCGGTGATGCTGACCGCGTAGTGATTGTCGAGATCCGCGGGCAAATGGATTTTCGTCGCGTCGAGGATCGGTTTGGCGTTTTCCCACCGCACGATGACTTCGGGTCCCTGCACGGCTCCGCCGCCACTGCCTTCCCCGCCGCCCTCGCCACCCCGTCCGCCCCGTCCGCCGCCGCCGCCACCACGCCCGCCGCCGCCCCCGAAGCCGTTGCTGTCGGCGGACATCCCGCCCCCGCCGCCCGAGTCGCCCCGCCCTCCACCACCGGCGCCGCGCCCGCCGCCACGTCCGCCGCCCACGATCTCGGCATTCGTCTTTTTCGCCCATGGGGATTTGGTCTTTAGCTGCTCGACCTCATTACCGGACCACTCGGACGCCGGTTTCTTGTTCCAGAAGTCGGAAGCGCCGAAGGCGAGAGATACGGGCGCGAGCGTCAGGCCAGCCCGAGTGAGGGTTTGAAGCAGGTGTCGGCGGGTAAGCGCTTTGCTGGTAGAAGGACTTGGCATAACTTCCTATTAAACCGTCTTGCGAAGGGAGGAGGCTGCCAATTCACAATGTCTTACAATTCACAGAACGACTAGAGCGACAGTTGCCCGCGATAAACCATTTCCTTCGGCTCGAATTTGGCCCGAACGGACATCAGGGCAGTACGCAGGGTGAACTGAATCTCCTTATCGCTCAGGGAGAGAGGGAGCAACTCACGGGAGAAAGCGAAAAGGTAGGTGCCGGCGGTCCGGGGCACGGCTCGCACGATGCCCGGCTGTTCCGGTTCCTTCCCCCGGGCCTCCAGCGTGGCCGAGGACTGGAGCTGTTCGATCATCCGCCTCTGCCGGGCGGCCGGAGTATTCTCCTGTGGATCCACGCTCAGTTCCGGCCCGGTCACGCCACGGCGCCGGCGGTCCATGACGCCCAGGGGCAGCCCGCTGACGCTGAGGACGTAGCGGCCATGCAGGTCCGGCGCGAGAGGAACACCCAGCGCATCGAGAACGGGTTGCGCACTCTCCCAGCGAACGGTGACGGGTTCGCGATGCCGGGCGCTCCTCGGATTGTCGTTGCGGTCGCGGCCGAGTTCAATTTGCGACGGCGCTCCCGCCCCCCGGCGCTGTCAGCGCGCCGCCGCGGCCGATGCCGGGTCCGTCCGCGCCTCCGGTGGTGTAGTCGGAGGTCAGTTCGAATTCCGCGTTCACCTCGCGCGCCCAGGGCGAGTGCGTCGTGAGCTGGGCGATTTCCTGGCTGCTCCATTCCGAGGGCGCTTTCCGGTTCCAGAAGGCGGCAGCTCCGTCTACAAGGCGCCGGGAAGTCAGGGCAGTCAGCGAAAGCTTTCCCGCCGAAGCGAGGAAAGCTCTGCGGGTGTTCTCGCGGCGATAGGGTTCTCTTTGCACGGTGCTGATCCTCTGGCGGCTGGTCCCGGCGGCGGTTGGTCCGGGAGACTGACTGATACAATTGCTCTGAACCAATCCCAGTGTACCTGTGAAAATCAACATCGCATTATGAGCAGCAACAGTATGGAACTTTCGCCTCGTCGTGTGATTCTGGTCATCGACGATGAAATCGAAGTCCTTCGGCTGGTTGAAACCATCCTGGTTCAGCAGGGGTACGACGTGGTTCTTGCGACCGGCGCCGACTCCGCGATTGCGACCTTCGCCAACATGGATCCCAAGCCGAACCTGCTGCTGACCGATGTGGTGATGCCCGGTATGAGCGGTCCCATGCTGGTGGATCATCTTCTGAACCTGCAGCCAGGGCTTCGCGTGTTGTTTATGTCCGGCTACGACGAACGGCAGGTGGTCCAGCGCTATGTGGTGGAGCGCGGATTCGACCTGATCCCCAAACCATTCACGTTGCAGCGCCTGGCGGTGGCGGTACGGGCGTCTCTGGACGGCCCCGAAACCCCTATCCGCGAGAGAGACTGACGCGACGGGGGCCGTTTTGAAAGCCAGGGCAGAGGCACGAGTCTGGTTCGTCTCCGGTCACGTCCAGGGCGTCGGCTTTCGCTGGTTTGTCGTAAAGAACGCGCTGGAAATCGGGGTCACGGGGTGTGTCCGGAATGAGGACGACGGCCGCGTTCACGTCTACGCGACAGGCACGCCGGACCAGTTGAACCGGCTCGCCGCGCTCTTGCACGTGGGTCCGCGCATGGCGCAGGTGAGGGGCGTGGAAGAGCGCGAAGCCGGAATTCAAAACCACCGCACGTTCGAATCGCGCTAAGTTCAGGATGCCCGGAACGGGTTGAAATTGGTGTGGCGGTCGAAGTAGTCCACGCCTTCGGCGCGCTTCAGAAAATTGACCACGACGTAAGTGAGCGGCGTCGCGATCACCTCGTAAACCACCTTAAAAATATACCCGGAAACAATCAGCCGGATCATCACCTCGGGCGGCTGTCCCCAGAAAATAAAGACCACCACAATCACGGTGTCCACGAACTGTCCGACGATGGTGGAGCCCACCGTGCGGGTCCAGAGATGCTTGCCGTTCGTCCACAACTTCATCTTGGCCACAGTGACGGAATTGGCGAACTCGCCGGCCCAGAAGGCCAGCAGACTGCCCGCGACATTTCGCGGCACCACGCCGAAAATCGTCACGAACGCGGCCTGATCTTTGAACTCCGGCGCGGGAGGAAGCCAGATGGCGAACAAGCCGAACATCGTCATGATCGCGCTGGCGAGAAAACCGGTCCAGATGGCCTTCCTGGAAGCCGCATAACCGTAAACTTCGGTGAAAATGTCGCCAAAGATGTACGTAATGGGAAAGAGCAGTTGTGCGGCGCTGAAACGGAACCATCCGATCGCGGCGAATTTCGGCGCAATCAGGTTCGAAACCAGCAGGATCACCAGAAAAATGTTGATCAGTAACGGGAGATACCGGTATTCTTTTTCGAGTTTACTCACGGTTGGGCGGTTCCTTCCCAGGGCACGGAGTGGTCGCCCACCACCGCCAGGGTCTGCGCGGGCGAATCGATGCGGAAGAAGGACCAGGGTCCGGGAATCCAGGGATATTTCTCAATCGCGCCCTCATTCACTTCGATGCCAAAACCGGGCTCGCGCGGCACAATCAGGTCTCCTTTTTCGATCTGCAGGGGATCTTTCAGAATGTCGGCGGAGAGGGGGAACGCGTACATGCCGGGCTTGCCGCCGTCCGTATAGCAGGGGTATTCCAGCCACTCCACCACGGAATCGGCCCAGCAGACGCCGAGTTGCGCCGCCGCGAGAATTTCCAGATCGGTGCCCCACGCATGAAAGGCGAAGCGGAGTTCCCGGCGCGCGATCAGGTTGAACAGACGCCGCGCGGACGCGAAGCCCCCCTGGCAGACCACGTCCATCTGCACGTAATCCACGCAGTCGGAATCGATCAGGTCCACGAAGCCCTCTTCGTCGGGCTCATGCTCGCCGCCGGCCAGTGGAACCAGTTCCTTTTCGCGAAGCGCCGCCCAGGCCGCGTGATCCGCCGGAGGCAGCGGCTCTTCGAGCCAGAGCGGATCGAAAGCGGACATCGCCTCCGCCACGCGCGACACGGTGTCGAAAGAGTAGCTGTTGTCGCCCATGCGCCACCAGGCGTGGGCGTCGATCATCAGATCCACCGTGGGCCCGACGGCTTTGCGCATCAGTTCCACGGTGCGGATGTCTTCGTCCGGGCCGAGCGCCGGACGCATCTTGTAGGCCCGGAAGCCCAGACCCGCGATAGCCGCGGCCTCTTCGGCGAACTTCTCCGGAGGCTGGTACATCCCGGCGCTGCCATAAAGTTTGATGCGTTCCCGAACGCGCCCTCCCAACACTTCGGAGATGGGCACGGAGAAGGATTTCGCGTATATATCCCACAGCGCGACTTCCACCACGCCATAGGCTTTCATCAGTTCCGGACTGGCGTGGCCGGGGCCGGAGGCGAAGCGGATCCGCAGCGCGTCCGGATCCGCCAGCGTATGACCTTCCAGAAAGGGCGCTACGACGTGCAAAATAGCGTCATGCACCCGCAGGCTTCCCGGACCCGGAGCGTAGCCGACAATTCCCGCCGAAGTCTCCACGCGGATCAGCATGGCGTCGCGTTTCAGAATCGTTCGCTCCCCGCCGTAGAATGGAAGCCGGATCGGCTGCGGGAACGGGTAGCTCATCAGGAACGGTTGCACCCGGGTCAGTTTCATATCCAGAAAACAACAATAACAACATAACGACAACAGGATGACGACACTTCCGATTGACTGGCAATTGCTTTGGGGATCGAGCGCAAAGATTGTCGCCGCGTATGTCCTGACTCTGCCGATGGCATGGTCGCGGGAGCGGGAGATGCACGCCGTGGGAATCCGGACGTTTCCGATTGTCGCGATGGCCAGTTGCGGATATTTACTGGTCTTTCAGGGAGTGCCGGGGCTCGACGGGCAGACGATGAATTCGCACGTGCTGCAGGGCCTGATCGCGGGCATCGGCTTTGTGGGCGGCGGGGCGATCGTGAAGGACGGTACCAGCGTGCATGGCACGGCGACGGCCGCGTCCATCTGGAACACGGGAGCGATCGGGGCGGCCGTGGCGCTCGGCCGGTATGAGGTGGCGCTGGTGCTGGCGGTCCTGAATTTCTTCACGCTGCAGGCGCTGGTGCCGATCAAGAAGCGGCTGGATATGCCGGATCCGGGCGACGTCGAGCGATTCAGGAACTAAGGCGGCGTGATGGGCGGAAGCGGGCCAGCAGGGGCAGGTTGGCCTGTGTTTCGCCGCAGTGCTTCCTGCTGCCGCGCCAGCGTTTTGGCTGCGAGCGCGGCCTGTCCGGTCGCCCGGTAAGCCTGGCTCAACTGAAACAGGATGGCCTCTTCGTCCGCGGGAACGCCGGCCTGCAGATGCGGGATTGCTTTGGCCGCTTGTCCCAGCTGCAGCAGCGCCCGGCCCAGGGCGGCCTGCGCGGCGGTCAGGCCGGCATTCAGCGCGACGGCCCTTTCGAGGTGGGGCAGGGCTTCTTCGGTGCGGCGTTCGCGAACCAGAGCGTCGCCCAGCAAGTACTGCCAGTCCGCATGGTTCGGGTTGGACGTGACCAGGGGCTCCAGCAGCCGCAGCGCCTCCGGGTAGGACCGGTTGGTGAGCAAAGATTCCGCCAGACGCCCGGTCAGTCTGTTATCGCGCGGCGCCAGTTCGACCGCGCGCCGCCACTCCGTCAAAGCCTCCTCGCGGCGGCCTTGTTGCTGCATCGCCTCGGCGAGCAGTTCGTGGATCTCCGGCGATTCCGGCAACGCCGCCAGCTTGTTGAACGCCTGCTGCGCCGCTTCGCGGTAACGGAGAACATCGCGATACTGCGGGTTCTCGCTCCCGGCCGCGCGTTCCAAAGCCTGACCCGCTAGAGCCGTGGCAGCCCAGTCCGCATGGCCGGACTTCTCATAGACGAGCGCGAGCGCTGCGTGAACGCCCGCCATCTTCGGGTCGATTTCCTTCAGCAGCGCGAACGCGCGCTCCGGTTGTCCACGTTCGAGTTCCGATTCCGCCGCCAGCAGCCTCCATTCATCGGAGTGCGGGTTTTCGTTATCGAGGCGGTGAAACGCGGCGTTGGAAAGCGCGGTGTAGCTCAGACCCAGCCCCTGCCAGCCTTTGGGCAGAACCGGATTCTGTTTCGTCAGCGCTTCGAAACGCTGCGCCGCGGACATGGCGTCCCCGCTCGCGAGATAAGCGTCGGCGAGTTCCAGCAGCGCCGTGGCATTGCCCGGTTCGCGCTCCAGAACCTTCTTCAGGGGCGCGATGGCGTCGGCGGGGTGTCCCGTTTTCTGCAGTGCGAGGCCGGTCAGCAGCCAGGCGGCGGTCAGTTCGGGCCGCTGCCGCGTGACGATCTTCAGTTGCGCCAGTTCGCCGGCAGAATTTCCGGAAGCTTCCAGTGCCAGCGCGAGATTGAGCCGCAGCCCGGCATCCTCCGGCAGTTCCTTCACCAGTTCCTGGTAGAGGCGCACAGCCCCGGCGGCATCGCCCTGCAGCAACGCCTGCTTCGCTTTCGCCGCGCGATCGGCGGGCGAAGCGGACTGCAATAACAACAGCAGAAGAACCGGCAGCAACACGCTAAAGTATAGCCACGGTGCTCCGATTCCTGCTTCTGGTCTTCGCGCTGGCCGCGCCATCCGTGCAATTCGAAAAGGTCGGACTGCCGTTCACGCTGCAAAACTCCCCAACGCCGGAAAAGTATCTGGTGGAAACGATGCCCGGCGGTGTCGCCGCGTTCGACTACAACGGCGACGGGCGTCCCGATCTCTTCTTCGCCAACGGCGCCGAACTGCCCTCGCTCAAAAAGACGACCCCGAAATACTGGAACCGCCTGCTGCGGAACGAGGGCGGAGGACGCTTTACCGATGTCACGGAGGAGGCCGGTTTGCAGGGAGAAGGCTACTCGATCGGCGTGGCGGCGGCGGATTTCGACAACGACGGACAGCCCGACCTGTTCGTGACCGGCGTGAACGGGAATCACCTCTATCGGAACACCGGCACGGGAAGGTTCGAAGATGTCACGGAACACGCGGGACTCGGCAGTAACGTCTGGTCGGTCGCGGCGGGCTGGTTCGATTTCGACCGCGATGGCCGGCTGGATTTATTCGTTGTCAATTACGTGCAGTGGTCCGCGGCGGCGAATCCGGTCTGCAAAGATCCCGGTCAGAAGGTCCGTGTGTACTGTCATCCGCGGAACTTCGCGGGCCTTGCGAACTCACTCTACAGGAACAGGGGCGACGGCACCTTCGAAGACGTTTCCGCGAAATCGGGCATTGCGAAATCGGTCGGCAAAGGCATGAGTCTCGCGATTGCGGATTACGACGGCGACGGCTTCCCGGACGTCTTCGTCACCAACGACACGCAGCCGAATTTTCTCTTCCGCAACAACGGCAACGGCACGTTCGCGGAAGTCGCGCTGGCGGCGGGCGTGGCGCTGACGGACGACGGCAAGCCGGTTTCTTCCATGGGCGTGGACTTCCGCGATCTCGATAACGACGGGCTTCCGGATCTTGTCTTCACGGCCCTGACCGGCGAGACCTATCCGCTGTTTCACAACACCGGCAAAGGCCAGTTTCGCGATGCCACGTTTCCGTCCAACATGGGCAAACTCTCGGCGCATCTTGCCGGCTGGGGCATCGCACTGGCCGACTTCAACAACGACGGCCGCAAGGATATCCTCACCGCGAATTCTCATGTAACCGATAACATCGAAGAATTTTCGGGCGACCGCTACCTGCAGGCCAACACGGTATTTCTGAATTCCGGCGGCGGGAAGTTCGAAGCGGCAACCGCGCGAGGCGCGCTCTCCGCCGACAAGCATGCGCACCGGGGCGCGGCGGTGGCGGATTTCGATGGCGACGGCAAACCGGATGTCGTCGTGACCGCGCTGGGCGCACCCGCCGAACTCTGGCTCAATCGCACCTCCGCCGCCGGTCACTGGCTCGATTTGCAGCTACAGGGCACACACGGCAATCGGGACGGAATCGGGGCGGTGGTCCGCGTCGGCGATCAGACCAATATACAGACCAGCGCGTTCAGCTATGCCTCGTCGAGTCTGGGCCCGGTGCACTTCGGACTCGGCTCGGCCACCTCCGTTCCTTTGCTCGAAATCCGGTGGCCGGACGGACGAAAACAGATGGTTCGCAATGTCCCGGCGGATCGCAAAGTAATCGTTAAGGAAAACGAATAAGCGCGGCTTTTGTGATATAGTCCTCTTCATTCGCGTCGGTCCGATGAGAGGCAGAATGGACCGTGCGGAAGGGGATCAATTGTCACTGAAAACACTGCTATCGCGATCGGCGCGGCTTTCCGCGTCCGTCCTGTTTTTTATTTCCGTCTGCTCCGCGCAGATTTTCACGTCCACCCTCAGCGGCATCGTCACGGACCCGAACGGGGCAGCCGTGCCCAACGCCGCCGTCACCATCAAAGAGATCAGCCGTGGCGACAGCCGCGAAACGAAAAGCACCGGGGAAGGCCGCTACGCGTTCTCGCAACTGGCCCCCGGCAACTACCAGCTCACCGTGGAAGCCGCCGGGTTCCGCAAAGCGACCGGCTCCAACATCAGCCTGCAGGCCAGCCAGGCGAGTGAGTTCAACGTGGCTCTTTCCGTGGGCGACCTGGCGCAAAACGTGGAAGTGACGGCCTCCGCGGCTCTGCTCGATACACAGACCGCGAACAAAGGCGTCACGCTCAACACGCAGCAGGTGCTGGAACTGCCCGTGAATGCGCGCGATCCGCTGGTGCTGGTGCATGCGACGGCCGGCGTTACGGCGATCCGCACGGGCGTTTCCACCGCGACCACCGATCAGAATCACAACCGGTTTGCGCTGAATGGCGGCCGCGATGAATCGTCGGCCATCCTGGTGGACGGCGTTCCCGCCACGGCCGTGGACTGGGGCGGTCTGCTCGCCGCGCCTTCCGTGGATGCGGTGCAGGAAGTGGAAGTGGTCAAGAACACTTTCGACGTGCAGTACGGCAAGACCGATGGCGGCGTGGTCAGCATGGTGACCCGCAGCGGCACCAATACCTTCCATGGCGGCGCGTTCGAGTTTCTGCGCAACAATCATCTGGACGCCAACAGCTGGACCAACAACCGGTCCGGCCTGGCGCGCACCGTTTTCCAGCGCAACCAGTTCGGCGGTTCGCTGGGCGGACCGCTCTGGAAGAGCAAGCGCCTGTATGCCTTTGGCGTCTACGAAGGTTTGCGGCAGGGTTCGCCCTCGACCAACGTTTCCAGCGTGCCCACGGCGGCGGAGCGTGCCGGCGATTTCTCCCAGACCCGCAATGCCGATGGCTCCCTTGCCGTGATCTACGATCCCGCGACCACGCGGCCCAATCCAAACGGCTCCGGCTACATCCGCGATCCGTTCGCCAATAACGTCATCCCCACCACCCGGTTCGATTCCGTGGGCGTCAAGGCCGTTGCCCTCTACGCGGCGCCGAATCTGGCCGGCGACGCCTTCACGCACGCGCGCAACTTCGCCGGGGCGGGGAAGAGCGTCTCGAATAACGACCGCATGGATGTCCGCGTGGACTGGGCAAAGAGCGAGCGCTACACCTTCTTCGCTCACGTGACGAAAGCCTGGCAGCAGGATATCGTGCCGACCTTCTTCGGCAATGGCGCCGACAGCAATTTCGGCGGCATGAACCCGCGGCATGAAGTCACCATCGGCAACACCTTCGTGGTGACGCCGACTTTCGTCATTAACGTGCTGGTCGGCTCCGGCCGCTGGCGCGAAGTGCAGTTGTCCCCCAGCCAGGGCCGCAACGCCACGCAGATTGGCATGCCCACCTCGCTGGTGAATCAGTTCTCGGCGCAGACCCTGCCGCAGTTCAACGTCGCGAACTACGCGCAGCTGGATAACCCGCGCTACCTCGACGACCCGCGCATCACGCACAACCTGCAGGTCAACAGCACGAAGGAATACGGGGAGCACAGCTTCAAATTCGGCTTCATCGGCGAAGCGGGCCAGATCAATCCGACGGACGTAAACTCGCCGACCTTCAGCTTCGATCGCGGTCTCACTTCCGGCCCCGTGGCGGCGGTGACCAGCACCACGACGGGTAACGCGGTGGCTTCCCTGCTGCTCGGCACCGGCGCGAGCGGCAATGCTCCCACCAACGTGCGTCTGGCGCTCACGCAAAAGTACTTCGCCGGCTACGTGCAGGACACGTGGCGCATGACGCGCCGTTTCACGCTGAACTACGGCATTCGCTACGAAGTGCAGGAACCGCGCACCGAGCGCTACAACCGCTTCAACTATTTCGATTTCCAGGCGACCAATCCGCTCTCCGCGCAGACCGGCCTCAATCTCAAGGGCGGTCTGGTGTATGACAGCGCGAACGACCGCGGACTCTGGATCGCGGATACGAAGAACTGGTCGCCGCGTATCGGCATGGCTTACAAAGTCACCGATAAGCTGGTGGCGCGCACGGGTTTCGGGCTCTACTATCCGCCCACTGTCGCCGTCAGCAACGGCACCACGGATGGCTTCTCCACAAATACGCCGTGGGTCTCAACACAGGGGAACGCGGGTATTATTCCGGCGAATCCGCTCAGCAATCCGTGGCCGACGGGACTGAACCAGCCGGTCGGCAACACGCAGGGCCTCACCACCCTGGTGGGCAACGGCATCAACGCCTTCCAGCGCGTACACCCCTCGGCCTATGTGATGAGCTACAGTTTCGACCTGCAGTACCAGATTTCTCCCAGCGCCGTGGTGGAACTGGGATACTCGGGGACGCAGGGACGCAAGTTGCTGCTCGGCAGTTCGTACAACCTGAACCAGCTGGATCCGAAGTATCTGAGCCTCGGCGCGTCGCTGAACGATCAGGTGCCAAATCCGTTCTTCAACATCATCACCAGCGGTCCGCTGGCCGGCGCCACCATTCCCCGCAACCAGCTGCTGCGGCCCTTCCCGGAGTTCACCAGCGTCACGCTCTCCGGCGACACACCGGCGGCGACCTCGAACTTCAACGCTCTGAGCGCGAAGTACAACCAGCGCTTCTCCGAAGGTCTCAGCGCGCTGATTACCTTCCAGTGGTCGAAGGCGATCGACAACTCGTCGGAGACGCAGGCCTGGGAAATCGGCGACACCCTGCGCGACCGCACCAATCTCGCGGCCGACCGCTCCATCAGCGGCCACGACCTGCCGCGCAGCCTGGTCGCCACACTGGTTTACGAATTGCCCGTGGGCAAAGGAAAACGGTTCGGCGCGAAGATGAATAACGCCGTGAATGCCGTGGTTGGCGGCTGGCAGATCTCCACCATCACCCGCTTCGCCGACGGTCTGCCGCTGCAGTTCACGGCGGCCAATTCGAACTCGGCGTACGGCTTCGGCGTGCTGCGTCCCAACATCACCAGTCTGGCGGATTTGCGGAATGTCGATCAGACGCCGGACCACTGGTTCAATACGTCGTCATCCGTGATCTCGGCGCCTGCGCCGTTCACTCAGGGCAACGCGCCGCGCTGGGCTTCCAACATCCGCTACGGAGCGCTGAAGCAGGCCGACGTGGCGCTGGTGAAGAACTTCAAATACCGCGAATTCCTGAAAGCTCAGCTGCGCGCGGAGGCGTTCAATCTCGGCAACTACGTGCAGTTCGGGCGCGCCGGCACCACGGTCGGCGCGTCGGACTTCGGCAAGGTGACGGGCTATGCGCCAGGCGGAGGTCCGAGGAACATTCAGGTCGCCCTGCGCGTGAGCTTCTAAGGAACACGCGCAGGACCTGGCCGCCGGCAGCGGCTTTAGGGCTGTTTCTGGCTCATTTGGTGCCGCGTCCGGCGGCCCCTGCGCTTCTGAGTTATACGCGCAGGACCTGGCCGCCGGTCGCGGCTTTGGGGCTGTTTCTGGCTCGTTTGGCGCCGCGTCCGGCGGCCCCTGCGCTTCTGAGTTATACGCGCAGGACCTGGCCGCCGGCAGCGGCTTTGGGGCTGTTTCTGGCTCATTTGGTGCCGCGTCCGGCGGCCCCTGCGCTCAAAACCCCGCGGAGGCTACTGCAATCCGGCCAGTAGTTCGCGGGCGCGGCGGGACGCGGGATTGAACCGCAGCGCTTCATTGAGACTGGCTTTCGCTTCGTTCTTCCGGCCCGTTCTGAACAACGCCACGGCGTAGTTCAGGCGGGCAGTTTCCATGGAGGGGTTCAACTTCAGAACCTCGCTCCACAGCGCGAGCGCTTCGTCCACTTTGCCCTGTTTGGCGCGGCACGCGGCCAGGTTCACCTTTGCCGCGGCAGCGTTCGGATCCAGCCCCACAGCCGTTTCGTAAAGGCGGCAGGCGTCTTCGTCACGGTTCATCCGGTCGTAAAGTTGCGCCAGGCTGGAGGCGACCTTCGCATCGCGCGGATTCGCCGCGCTCTCCTTACGCAGCAGTTCGAACGCCCGCAGACCCCACGCACGATTGTTCTCCTGCAGCGCCACGCTGGCATACGCGAGGCCGAGTTCCCTGTCGTCCGCCTGTTCGCCTCCGAATGGCGTGAGCGACGCGTTGACCGCGGCCCGTGACGGCGCCCGGGGAAGACGCGGTATCCGGTGGTCCGTCACGGCCGCGTGCTGCACGGTTTCTGACGCGCGCTGCGTCATGTGGCAGGCGACGCAGTCGTCCCCCTTGGCGGCGCGTACGCTGGTCGCGGCCGTGCAGGGCTTTTCCGCATGACACGCCAGACACTGCTGCCGGTAAAACGCCGGCTTCTCTTTGGCCGAAGTGGTGGCATGGACCCGGTGGCACGTCCCGCACCAGAGCTTTCCCCCGCTGGAGCGCATGCAGAGACTGCGGCTCAACTGTTCGAAATGTCCGTTGATGTTCGCCTCGCGGTCTTCGCCGGCAAGCACGAAAATCGCCACGGAGTCCGAGAGTCTGGCGCCCGGTACGTACGGCGGCGCATTGCCGGCTTTGGCGATCTCCACCGCGCCGGGCAGATGGCACTGCGCGCAGACGCTGTCGCGCGCTTCGCCCGTCAGTTTCGCCGGATTCACGATTGCGCTCTGGTTCCCGCGAATGTGGTCCTCGCCGCCGCCGTGGCAGCGTTCGCAACCCACGCCGTTCTCGCGCCAGGGCGGGGCAGAGAATCCGTTGGACGCGCCTTCCACCGGACGCAGCCCCGTGACATGACAGCGCAGGCAACCCGGCCCCGTTTCGCGGGCGAGATTGACCTCCTCGGCCCGCTCATAGCCGGGCGAAAGGTCCCAGGCCGCACGCGCCCGGTAATAAGCAACCGGCGCCTGAAAAAAAAAGCCGTCAACCGAAGTCAGATAACTTCGCCCCGTGTTGCCGGCCCCCAGAAAATAGTTGAGCGCGCGCTCCCCTTCCACGCCGGCCTGGGCGAATCGCAACGTGAATTTCGGGGAAACACTGTACTGCGCTGTGCCGCGCGCGTTGCTGAACGCCGCCTTCCCAAACGTCTCGATGCGGGCTTCACCGGCGACACCGCTGCTGCGTGCCATCGGCGTGTCGCGCCACTGCCGCCAGATCCCGGCGTGGCATCCGGCGCACGCGGAACTGTCGGCCGCGCCGGCATCGAACACGAGTAAAAAGAGGAGGCACGGGCTCAATCGCATGGGCGGGGCATCGCGGCGAACCTTCATCCTAACGCCTCTCACCACCGTCTTTGATATAGTCCTTTCGATGCGTCTTCTTTCTTCCCTCGTTCTGGTTTGCGCCGGTATGGCCTTCGCGCAGGCTCCCACTGCCGTGAAAATGCCGGACACGGTAATTGCCGAGAGCAATGTCGAGTATTCGGCCGTCGGCGGCAAACAAACGATGGATATCGTGCGGCCCCGGGACAACGGCACAACGCCACGCCCCGCCGTTCTGCTTGTGCATGGCGGCGGCTTTCGGGCCGGGACGAAGGAAGGCTATCTGCCGCTGGCTATCAAGCTCGCGGAACGGGGTTACGTCGCGGCCACCGCGAATTACCGGCTGTCGCCCGGCAACCAGTTCCCCGCGCCCGTGCAGGACGTGAAGGCCGCGGTCCGCTTCCTGCGCGCCAACGCCGCGAAATACAATCTCGATTCCGGGCATATCGGCGCTCTGGGCGGCAGCGCCGGCGGCCACCTGGTGCTGATGCTGGGCCTGACGGCGGGCGTGGAAGAGTTCGAAGGCTCCGGCCCGAATCGCGACCAGTCGAGCGCCGTGCAGTGCGTGGTGGATGAATACGGTCCCACCGATTTCACGCAATCCTATTCCAAGTCCGTGGACGCCGCCGAGGTGCTGCCGATGTTCCTCGGGGGCGACCTGGACCACGAACGGCTCGCGCATATCCGTTCGAGCCCGCTCAACTGGATCACGCCGAATGCCGCGCCGATTCTGGCCATCCACGGCACCATGGATCCCTACGTCGCTTATGAGCAGTCGCTCTGGCTGGTGGAACGGCTGATCGCCGCGGGCGTGCCCGCCGAACTCGAAACCATGAGCGGCGCGGGGCACGGCTTCAAAGGCGCTGACGCGCAGCGCGCCGACGAACGCGCCTTCGCGTGGTTCGACAAATACCTGAAGCCGCAGCCCGTGCAGCATACGCTGCTGATCTCCGACCATGGTCCCAACGGCGAAATTGCTGAGATCGAGTGGCCGTCCGCGAAAGTTCTGTGGAAAGCCCCGAACGACCATGGTCACGACGTGCAGGCCCTGCCGAACGGGCACGTGCTCTTCACCATCAATCCGCAGAAAAAGGTTGTGGAACTCGATGCCGATCACAAAGAAGTCTGGACGTATTCCGAGGGCCTGGAACACCCCATCGCGGCGCAGCGTCTGGCCAACGGCAACACGCTGATCAGCGATGCGAAGCTCGGCAAAGTGATCGAAGTAACTCCGGATAAGAAAGTCGTCTGGACCTACCAGAGCGCCGACCTGGCGAACATGCGTTCGCGCAACGCGCACCGCACCGAGCAGGGCACCACCCTGGTCGCCGTGGAAGCGGAAGGCAAGCTGATCGAAGTGGACAAAGCGGGCAAAATCGTCTGGCAGTGGCAAGCGCCGAACGGCAAGAATCGCCGCCTTTACATGGGCCGCCGCCTGGCGAACGGGAATACCGTGATGAGTCTGTCGGCGCCCGGCGAACTGGTGGAAGTGGATCCCGCGGGCAAGATCGTCCGCTCCATCGGCGGCACGAATCCCGACATCCGGATGGGCTGGACCTCCGGCTTCACCTTCCTGCCGAACGGCAGCCTGCTGATCAACGACTACACCGGGCGTCGCATCATCGAAGTGGACACGAAGGGCAAGGTGCTCAATGAGTGGCGCACCGGGTCGCGCACCATTGCCAGCATCGATCTGGTGCACTGAGACTCAGTGCCGGATTTCTTTCAGCCGCCGGAGCCCGATTTCCGGAGCCGCTGCCGCAGTTGGCTGCGCAGTGCAGACGGCAGGTAGTGCGTCGCGACCCGGCGCAACTGGCTTGCCAGTAACAGCGGATCGCTCCAGGGCGCGTTGGCCCAGGTTCTGAGGAATTCCACGGGCCGGTGTTCGTCGATCGCCCAGAAAAGGTGTTGCGGAAAAAGGCGGTACATCGGACGCGAGCCGGCGACCGGTTTCTGCGCCTCCTCCACGCCGTTTCTCAACGCGGCCATCGTCTGCGAAAACGACACGCCGGCCAGCACGGACACGTACATCCCCGGTGTCGGGCGAGGATTCATTTCCAGCACCAGGGGCTTGCCCGTCACGTGGTCCAGCACCCAGTCGATGCCGCAGAGCCCCTCGAACTCCGTCATCCGGCCGATTTTGTTTAAAATGTCCTCGATTTCCGGCAGCCAGCAGACTTCGATGGCGCTGGAGGCAGCCACCGGATTCGGCCAGTTCCGGCACAGAAAGTACGAGAACCAGCAGACAGGCCTGCCTTCCCGGAAGATCACTCCCGTGGCGCCGACCCGCCCGGCCACGAAATCCTGAATGAGCATGGGTCCCGTCACACCGGGGTCGCCGACCACTCTTTGCAGGTCGGCTTCGCTCCGGATCACATGCACTCCGGAGCCCGACATGGTGTGGTCCAGCTTCAGAACGAACGGTTGCCCTCGCCAGGCTTCTTTTTCGAGTTCCTCGCGGCCGCGCAGGATTCGGGAACCGGGAATCGGGATACCGAAGGCCAGCGAGTCTTCCGCGAAGGCCACCTTCGAAAGCAGGCGCGCCAGCCGTGAGGTATTGGCCACCACCGGGCAGAGACGGCCGAGCGCCGGACTGGCCGGGTGGTCCAGAAACGCCCGCAGCAATGGCTCATCGGCGATCAGGACTTCGGAATACGCTTCGGGATGCAGCGCGAGATGGGCCTCGATGGACTGCCGGACCTGGTCCGGCGACGAGCCCGCGCGAACGTGTTCCGCCACCTGCCGGGAGGAGAGCAGCGCGAGGCCCTGCGGGCTGACGACGGTGACCCGCAGACCTGCCGCGGCGAGCAGTTCCGGAAGACGCCCGCTGCCGACCGCGTCGATGCTGACACCGACCAGAATCTCGCGACTGATATTTTGCGCCTTCAAATGACCTCGCAGACCCGCGCGGTATCGTTTTCCCGGACGAGCCGGAGAAAATTCCGGTTCTGCAGGAATTCCGCGACGTCCGGCAGCCAGCCGAAATTCAGATTAATCAGATAACTCCGCCCTTCTCCCCGCTTGCCTTCTTCAGATTCTCCACCACTTTTTCCTGTACGGCGATGCCGAAGGGAACGTTAAAGAACAGTACCCAGGGCCCTTCCGGAAATTCGTAAGCGCCGCAACGCCGCCTCATGCAGTTCCGGCGAGGACCCGACTCCGACGATCTTCCGGAACGGGTGTAATTTCCGAAAATCGATCCTGATATTCTCGGGTAAATCCCACAGTCTGCAAAACGCGGTTCCCCGCGGCGGGTGCCCGCGGCGTGGAGAAGACTCTCGAATTTCAGCCGGTCCAGTTCCACCATCCGGCTTAAGATGTGTTCCGGCGTCTTACCAAAGCTGAAGCCCGCAAAGACAGCAGCTGCGGGGTTCCGTCCAGCCCCGGGACCCGAATGGAATTGCCGGGACTCATTATGTCGAATAAGCTCCAGGATTCTTTTTAACACATTGCGAATACAGGAAAACGGCACTCGCCATGCGTTCGTTAAAGCAAGAAACTCGGCGTTTCAACCGCCGTCCGGGTTACACCTTTTGGTTACACCTTTTTGGCTCAGGCCCCGATAATCGTATAGAGCGGGTCGAATTCCGGAAGGCCGGCGTGCTGCCCGGCGATCCATCGCAGCACGTACACCATGCGCGGATCGGTCAGGCTGCCGAAGGCATTGACCAGCACTTCGAGCAGCAGGTGCGCCCCCGGGTCGCGATAGTAATCGATATCGGGCTCAATCCGGATGCAGGTGGTGCCGCCGATCACCTTCGTATCTTTCTCGTGGAAAGTGAGCTGCACATTCGCTTCGCCGAACCGGATTTGTTTGTAGCTGCGGGTCGCGCCCGGGTGCAATCCGTGGGCCGCATTGGCGACGATTCCTTTGCCTCGCGCGATTTCCAGCTGGTGGAGAATAGCGGGGTCCGCCCACGCGAAAAACCGGTCCTGGGCGAGCCGGAAGTCACCCGTCAGTTCCCAGTTCACCTCCCGGCAATAATCGAGCGGCGTTCCGGCCGGCAGGAACAGTTGTTCCATGGCGGTTGTGATATTCAGCAGGCACGCCAGCACCGCGCCGCCGGAAGGTTCTTTCAGGTCGTTGTAGCGTTGCTCGGCGGCCGCGTCGTCCGGCGCGCCGGCGGCCAGCAGTGCCGCGAGCTTCGGACGCACGGTCTGAAGCGTTTTCCAGGCCGCGCCCGCGAAGTTGAACGCGTTGTTTTCCGGCAGCAGCATCAGCCGCACGAACTGCTCCGTTTTGTCCGACACCGGCACCGGCGTGATGCCGGCCTGTTTGTAGCCGTCCGCCGAGGCGACAAAGGTATACCGGTCCTGCAGGTTGTCGTGGAAAGGCAGGGCAAAGCGGACGGAAGCCGCCCGGTGGTAATCGCGGGAGACGGTCTGGTTATTGCCGTCGATGGCCGTCATCAAGACCTGATGTGTGCCGCTGTAAGGTTGCCGGGTTCCGTCGAAAATATCGACCGTGGCGAATGCCGTTGTCATGGTGAGCCTCTTTGCCGTCCCCGTATATCATAAACAGGTGCCCATCGACCCTTCGGCCGTTATCGCACCCACGGCCCGCGTTCACCCCGAAGCCCGCATTGGTCCGCGCACGCGGATCGGCGAGTTCTGCATCGTCGAACAGGACGTCGTGCTGGGCGAAGACAATCTGCTGGAACCGTACGTCTTCGTCAAGCGCTGGACTTCGCTTGGCGACCGCAACGAAATCTCCGCGGGCACCGTGCTGGGCACCGATCCGCTGGACAAGAATTTCAAAGGCGACCGAAGTTACCTGAATATCGGAAACGACAACAAAATCCGGGAACATTACACGATTTCCCGGGGGACGAAGCCGGAATCGGTCACTTCCCTCGGGAACGGCAATTACATCATGACCTCGGGCCACGTGGCTCACAACTGCACCGTCGGCAGCAATACGGTGATCGCGAGTTGCGCGCTGATCGCCGGCTATGTGGAAATCGAAGACCAGGCTTTCATTTCGGGCGGCGTGGTGGTGCATCAGTTCTCAAAAATCGGCCGTCTGGCGATGATCGGCGGCAATACGCGCGTGAATCTGGACGTGCCGCCGTTTTTTCTGTATTCCGGCTTCAACGTCGAAGCGAAGGGCCTGAACGTGGTCGGGCTGAAGCGGGCCGGTTTCACTCTCGCGCAGGTCTCGCGGCTCAAGAAGGCGTACCATCTGCTCTACCGATCCGGT
The DNA here is from genome assembly GCA_903851195.1 of uncultured Acidobacteriia bacterium. Classification (GTDB taxonomy): domain Bacteria; phylum Acidobacteriota; class Terriglobia; order Bryobacterales; family Bryobacteraceae; genus BOG-234. The sequence continues at coordinate 531,626 of CAINNJ010000004.1, read as the reverse complement.
CTGCATCTCGATACCGCCCTCGAACGGATCGAAACCGAACTGCCGGATGAGAATACCGCCCATCTGGTCGCGTTTATCCGCCGTAGTGAACGCGGTATCTGCCGGGAATAGGAGTTTCATTTCCATGTCATTGTCTTTCCGTGCCCTGGCGCTTTCGGGATTCGTGCTGACGGCGCTGGCGGCGACGCTTTCGGCGCAGATCGGGCGGAATTACGGCCGGTCCATGGTGATTACGCAGCAGGGAATCGCGGCCACCAGTCAGGTGCTGGCCTCCCAGGCAGGCGCGATGATTCTTGCCCGGGGCGGGTCGGCAGTCGACGCCGCTATCGCCTCGAACGCCGTGCTCGGGCTGACGGAACCGATGATGACCGGCCTCGGCGGCGACCTCTTCGTCATTTATTGGGATGCGAAGACGAAGCAGTTGACCGGCCTGAACGCTTCCGGCCCCGCGCCGCGCGGGCTCAGTCCCGAACTGCTGGCCGGCAAGGGCCTCAAATCTATGCCCGCCAACGGGATTCACAGCGTGACCGTGCCGGGCGCGGTGAGCGGCTGGTATCAGATGCACCAGCGATTCGGCAAGCTCCCGTGGAAAGATCTTTTCGCCCCCGCCATCGCGTACGCCGAGAAAGGCTTTCCGGTGGCGGAGGGCATGAACGAACTCTGGGAATCGCCCGTGCTGGTTCGCGGGCTGACAACCAATCCCGAAGCCGCGCGCGTGTTGCTGCCCGGCGGACAGGCGCCGAAGACCGGTGAAGTTTTCCGCAATCCCGACATGGCCCGGGCGCTGCGTCTGCTGGCCGAAAAGGGCCCGGACGTCTTCTACAAAGGCGAGATCGCGCAGGCGATCCTGAAAACTTCACAGCATCTGGGCGGGACCATGACGGCGGAAGATCTGGCCTCCTACTCGCCCGAAGGGGTCACGCCGATCTCGACCGATTACCGCGGCTGGAAGGTGTACGAACTGCCGCCGAACGGGCAGGGGATGGCCGCGCTGGAGATGCTGAACCTCATGCAGACCCGTCCGCCATCGCCCTTCGGAGCGCTGGGCGCCGAAGAGATGCACAAGCGGATCGAGGCGATGAAACTGGCGTATTCGGATGTCCACCGTTACAGCGCCGATCCCCGCACTTATGACGCGCCGGTGAAACAGATCCTTTCGAAGGAGTACACGGCGAAGCGCGCCGCTCTGATGGACCGGAACCGGGCCAACTGCAACGTCACGGCCGGCGATCCCATCGGCAGCAACACCACGTACCTGACCACGGTGGATAAAGAAGGCAATATGGTGAGCTGGATCCAGAGCGTTTACAGCCTGTTCGGCTCCCACGTGATGGTGGAGGGAATGGGCTTCCTGCTGCAGAACCGGGGCGCGGCCTTCACGCTGGAAAAAGGCCATCCGAACGTTCTGGCCGGCGGCAAACGCCCTTTTCACACCATCATCCCCGCTTTCATGGAGAAAGGCGATGAGCACATCGGCTTCGGCATCATGGGGGGCGCGGTGCAACCGCTGGCGCACGCGCAGTTCGTTTCGAACTTCGTGGATTACGGGATGACGCTGCAGGGTGCGCTCGAAGCGCCTCGTTTCGCGAAGAACAATGCGCCCGGCTGCGATGTGGCCGTGGAATTCCGCGTGCCGGCCGCCACGCTGCAGCAGCTTTCCGAAAAGGGCCACATTCTGCAGTTACAGCGCGAGTACACCGAAGCCATGGGGCGCGGGCAGGCGATTCTGCACAATTCGAAAACCGGCGTCAATTTCGCCGCTTCGGACCCGCGTGCCGATGGCGCGGCAGTCCCCGAACCGATCGTTCCCCCGGCGGTCGGGCCCTAACGCCGGCCTCGATAATAATTCCGCCCGCCGCCATGAGACCCGGCGTCGGCCAGAACCGCAATGATCAGGATGACCAGATTGACGCCGTCGATGGCCATGTGGTGCGTCACCATCCAGGCATAGACGATCGTGGTGATCGGCAGGAAGAAAAAGCCGAGCAGGGGAATCAGCAGACCGTGATAGGCGCGGTCCAGCATGCTGGTGAACAACCACATGCACACCAGCGCCACCCGGGGAAACGCCATGATCAGCAGGAGCAGCAAACAAGGCATAAGACTCTGATTCTATCGACGTACGAACGCGGCGCGCGGTTCGGAATCAATCGGGGCCTTCACGGCGCCCGCTTTGCGCTGCCGATCTCCTTTCGCTACAATAGTTAAGTTCCCCGCATTGGTACCCGAATCTCAGCATGTTCGATAATCTCTCCGACAAACTGCAGCGTGTTTTTAAGAACATGCGCGGTGAAGGTCGTCTCACCGCCGAAAATATGGATGCGGCTCTGCGCGAAGTGCGCGTGGCGCTGCTCGAGGCGGACGTTAATTTTAAAGTCGTCAAACAGCTGATCGAAGCGGTGAAGACCCGCGCCATGGGCACGGAAGTTCTGCAGTCCCTCTCGCCTTATCAACAGGTTATCGGGATTATCAACGAGGAACTGATCAAGATCCTCGGCAGCCACGAATCGAAGCTGCGCTTTGCGAACGAACCGCCGAGCGTCTTCCTGATTGTCGGCTTGCAGGGTTCGGGAAAAACCACATCCACCGGCAAACTGGCGCGCTGGCTGACGAAAAACGGGCACCGTCCGCAACTGGTCTCGGTGGATATCTACCGGCCGGCCGCGCGCAAACAGCTGGCGATCATCGCGCGCGACAACAAGCTGCCCATCTACGACGGTACGCCGGAAGAGACCGGAGTGGTGGATCTGGCGCGTTCGGCGCGTCGCGAAGCCGCGAACAATGGCCGGGATGTTCTTCTCGTCGACACCGCAGGCCGCCTGCATATCGACGATCAGCTGATGGATGAGCTGCAGCAGCTCAAGACGCTGCTGAATCCGGTGGAGATCCTGTTCGTGGCCGACGCCATGACCGGGCAGGACGCCGTGAAGTCGGCCGACGAGTTCCACAAACAACTGGGCATTACCGGCGTGATCCTCACCAAGATGGACGGCGATGCGCGCGGTGGCGCGGCGCTTTCCATCCGGCACGTCACCGGACAGCCCCTGAAGTTCGTCGGTGTTGGCGAAAAGTCCGATGCCTTCGAAGCGTTCCATCCGGACCGCGCGGCGTCGCGCATCCTCGGGATGGGCGACATTGTCAGCTTCGTCGAAAAGGCGCAGGAAGCCTTCGACTCGAAGCAGCAGGAGGAGATGCAGCGCAAGCTGATCGACAACGAGTTCACGCTCGAAGATTTTCGCGATCAGTTGAAGTCGCTGCGCAAGCTGGGTTCTCTGGAGTCGATCCTCAAGATGATGCCGAAGGTCGGCATGATGAAGGATCTGCAGAGCATGCAGCCGGATGAAAAAGAACTGACGCGCATTGTGGCCATCATCGATTCGATGACGCCCAAAGAGCGTCACAACCACATGATCATCAACGGGAGCCGGCGGCGGCGCATCGCGCGCGGCAGCGGGACCTCCGTTGAGAAGGTAAACGACCTGCTGAAGCAGTACGGGCAGGCGCGCAAAATGATGAAGACCCTTTCCGGCAACATGGGCTTTCTCGGCAAGAAGATGGGAAAGATGGGCGGATTGGGTAAACTTGGATTGCCCGGTTTTTAGGGCACTGGTGTTACAGTTCGGTTTTAAGTAAGTTTTAGTTAAGGAAAAGAACAGATTCGATGCTGATGATCAGACTGGCGCGTTTCGGCGCCAAAAAGAAGCCGTTTTACCGCATTGTGGTGATTGAAAAGGAACGCGCGCGCGACAGCCGCAACCTGGAAGTGGTCGGTCACTTCAACCCGCTGACGGAACCCTCTATCGTAAAGCTGGAACACGAGCGCATCGCGCACTGGACCAAACACGGCGCACAGATGTCCGACACGGTGGCCAAACTGGTGAAGAACAACCCGGCTCCCGTCGCGGTCGCCTAGGCCTGCTTTCGCGCATTGCTCAGCTTGTGTTGGCCGGCGCGGATGACGCCGGCCGGTGGGAGGGAAGTCGATGAAACAGTTGATTGAAGACATCGCGAAAGCTCTGGTCGACATCCCGGATGAAGTGATTGTGAAATCGGTGGAAGGCGAGCAGATTACGGTTCTGGAACTGAAGGTCGCTCCCAGTGATCTGGGCAAAGTGATCGGCAAACAGGGCAGGACGGCGCGTTCCATCCGCACGATTCTGGGGGCGGCCGGGATGAAGCTGAATCGCCGGTTTACGCTGGAAATTCTTGAGTAGCTCGACTCCGGAACAGGTTACCGTCGCTGTTTTGGGCCGTACACGGGGCAATCGCGGCGAGTTGACGGCCTCTTGTCTTTCCAGCCGTCCGGAGCGCTTCGCTTCGCTCACCTCGGTGATTCTGAACGGTGGCGATGCGGCTCTGGAAGACAAGTCTTTCGAAATCGAAAAGGTCTGGGATCACGGCGGCACGCTGATTTTCAAGTTTGCCGGCGTGGATTCCATTAACGACGCGGAGAAGTTGCGCGGCGCCGAAGTGCGCGTGCCCAAAGCCGAGCGCGTGCAACTCGAAGAGGGCGAATTCTTTCATTCGGATCTGGTGGGCTGCGAAGTGCGCGACCGGCTCTCCGGCCGCGTGATCGGACAGGTCACCGGTTGGGAAGAATACGGCGGACCCGCGCTGCTGCAGATCGACGAAGGGCGTTTGCTCATTCCCTTCGTGAAGGCCATTTGTGTGGAGATTCTGCCTGAGGAACGGCTGATTCGCGTCGACCTGCCCGATGGGCTCGAAGCCGTCAACGACCGGTGAAGTTCCACCTCCTTACCATTTTCCCCGAATTCTTCGAGGGTCCTTTCCGGCACGGCGTGGTGGCGCGCGCCTCACAGGCCGGATCGCTCGAAATCCTGTATCACGACCTCCGAACCTGGACGCACGATCTGCACCGGACCGTGGATGATCGTCCCTTCGGCGGCGGCGAAGGCATGCTGCTGAAACCCGAGCCCATCTTCGATGCCGTGGAATCCATCTGGCCGGAACGCAGCCCCGCCCGCAAGGTGATTCTGCTCTCCGCGCAGGGCCGCAAATTCACCCAGCAGATCGCGCGCGAGTATCTGGAGTGCGAGGAACTGCTCTTTATCTGTGGCCGTTACGAGGGCGTGGATGAACGGGTGGCGGAGCACCTGGCGGATGACGAAATCTCCATCGGCGACTTCGTGCTGAGCGGCGGCGAACTGGCGGCCGCGGTGGTCATCGATTCCGTCGCGCGCCTGCTGCCTGGCGTGCTGGGAAACCGCGAATCGTCCGTGAACGAATCGTTCGAAGACGGCATTCTTGACTGCCCGCAGTGGACACGCCCGGCCGACTTCCGCGGCTGGAAAGCGCCCGAGATCCTGCTGGGCGGAAACCACGCGGAAATCCGCAAATGGCGCAGGCAGGCCGCGCTCGAAAAGACCCGCCGCTTCCGTCCGGATCTACTGTCGGAGTAGGATTGTGCCATGCTGACGGCTCTCTTCCTGCTCTGTGCCCTGGCGGCGGATCAACCCTTATTCAACGGCAAAAACCTCGATGGCTGGGAAGTCGTCGGCGACGGCCAGTGGACCGTCATGGCGGACGGCACTCTCGTCGGCCAGCGCACCGGCGATCTGCGAAAGATGCTGGTTCCCGGCGGTCCTTTCACCACGCCGCAGCAGTTCAGCGCCTGGGTGAACGCGCAGTCGTGGCTTTACACGAAACGCAACGATTTCGGTGAATTCGACCTGCACCTGGAGTTCTGGACCAAAACCTCCGGCAACAGCGGCGTGTCCATTCGCGATACCTCCCGCGCGAAGTGGGGCGTCACGGTTCCGCCCGACTATACCCGGACCCCGTCCAAAATCGGCTACGAGATTCAGATCAACAACCGCTTCCCGGATCCGCATCCGACCGGCAGCATCTACGGCTTCATGGACGCCCCAAAGGACGCGCAGCGCGAAGACGACTGGAACGCTCTCGATATCTCGTCCCGCAACGACAAAATCACCATCCGCGTGAACGGTAAAGTGGTCGCGGAACATGCCGGCGATCCGAAGCGATCGAAGACCGGACCCATCGGATTGCAGTTGCACGACCAGTTTTCCATCGTGCAGTTCCGCAACATCCGAATCAACGAAAAGTAACCCGGGAAGTAACGGCGCCCGTCATCGTGGAGGATCCGATATCCTTGAGACTTGTGCGTCTCAATCCCGTTATAGGTTGTCTCGCATTGCTGTTTTGCGGTCTGCCTGCCGTCTCGCAAACCTGCAATCCGGCCGATCTGCGCGTCTTCGTGCGGGATTCGCAGGAGAGCCCGGTTTACGACGCGCGCGTCCGTGTGGTCTCGGACGCGACCGAACTCGACAGCCGCGTCACTTCGTCGCAGGGGAGCGCGGAATTTCAGAGCGTGCCGTGCGGAGCCTGGACGGTGCGGGCCACCAAAGACGGCTTCGAGGAAAGCAAAGCCGTCACGCAGATCACCGGCGCCGGTCTGGTGGAAATCAGTCTCACGCTGAACCCCCAGATCAACCGGTCGTCGCTCGATGTGACCGACACGCCGCCTCCGCCCGTGGAGCAGAGTTCGTCGCAGAATTACCAGCTCAAGCCTGCGGAAGTGAAGACGCTGCCCTCGAACCCCGCCTCCGTCTCGGATGCCTTGCCGCTGGTGCCAGGCGTCGTGCGGTCTCCCGATGGGGAACTGAAGCTCGATGGTTCCGGCGAGCAGCGCAGTTCGCTGGTGGTGAATCAGAGCGATGTCACCGATCCGGCCACGGGTAAATTCGGACAGACGGTTCCGATCGACAGCATCGAGTCCGTCAACGTGCTGAGCACCCCGTTTCTCGCGCAGTACGGGCGTTTTACCCAGAGCGTGGTGGCGGTCGAGACTCGCCGGGGCGGCGACAAGTGGCACGCCGATCTGAACGACCCTTTTCCCGATTTCCGCATCCGCAGCTACCATATGCGCGGCATCCGGAACGAAACGCCGCGCGCGTCGGTCGGAGGCCCGTTAATTAAAGACCGCCTTTACATCATTACGGCGCTGCTCTATTTTCTGGATAAATCGCCGAACCGGACGCTGCCGTTTCCGTTCAATGAATCGAAGCGCGAGCGTGTCAACTCGTTCACGCAGATCGATTACATCGCCTCGGCGCGGCAGGTAATCAACTTTTCCTACCATTTCGCTCCGGAGCACACGAACTTTGTTAATCCGGAGTTTTTCAATCCGCAGAGCGTGACGCCCAGCTATGCCCAGCGAAACTATGTCGCCACGCTGGCGCATCACTTCGGAATCTACGGCGGCACGCTGGATACTTCGCTCTCCATGCAGCGGTTCCACACCTTTATCGGCTCGCAGGGGAATGCGGAGATGATCCTGACGCCGGAAGGCAACCGCGGCAACTTCTTCGGCGTTTCCACGCGCGACGCCTGGAGACGGGAATGGCTGGAGATCTGGTCGCCCTCGCCGTTCTATAAATACGGTGTTCATCAGCTGAAAGTCGGGACGTCGCTGACGGTTTCGAGCGATCGCGGCCGCTATACCTACCGGCCCGTCAATATCGAGGATTCCAATGGACTCCTGCTGCAGCGAATCGATTTCACCTCGCCACTGGCATTCGGCCGCACCGACCTGGAGTTCACCGGGTACGCGCAGGACCACTGGACACTGAGCTCCCGCGTGTCGCTCGATTACGGCCTCCGCGTGGAACACCAGAGGCTTGCGGACAGCCTGCGCTTCGCGCCCCGCGCCGGCGTCGCCTGGACGCCGTTTGCCAATGGAAAGACGGTGCTTCGCGCCGGGTTCGGCCAGTTTTACGACCATATTCCGCTGAATGTCTACACTTTCGGTCGCTATCCCAACCGAATCGTGACCGATTATGGTCCCGACGGGCTCCCGGTGGGGACTCCGCAGGAGTTCGTGAACGTGATCGGCAGCGTCACCGGACCCCGGTCCTTTCTGGTGCGCGGCGAACGCGTCGCGGGCGGCTTCTCCCCGCGTGGTGTCACCTGGAACGGACAGGTGGAACACCGTTTCGGAAGGCTGCTGCGACTACGCGGCGTGTACACCGACAACCGGTCGGTAGGGTTGATCATTCTGGAGCCGGACCTTCTGGGCGCCACCAACGAAATCGTGTTAAACGGCGACGGTCAGTCCCGCTATCGGCAGGCCGAAATCACCGCCAGGGTTGGCTGGGAGGGCGGGCAGCAGATGGTGCTCAGCTATACCCGCAGCCGCGCGGAGGGCAGCCAGAACGGCTTCGACAGTTTCGTCGGCAACTTCCCCGACCCGTTGATCCGGCGCAACCTTTACTCCAACCTGCCCGGCGATCTGCCCAACCGGTTTCTTGCCTGGGGCAACATCAATGTGCCCTTTAAAGACTTCAAACTCTTCCCCATTGTCGAAGTGCGCAACGGCTTCCCCTGGAGCGCGCTCGACGCCCGGCAGCAGTACGTCGGCATTCCGAACAGCGACAAAACCCGGTTTCCGAAATTTTTCTCCGCCGATGCCCGCCTGATGCGGGATTTCAAGGTCAGCACGAAGTACACCCTGCGTTTGTCGGTGACCGGCTATAACCTGACCAATCATTTCAACGCGCTGGCGATTCACAATAACATCGCGGACCCGCAATATGGCGTGTATTTCGGCAATTATCACCGGCGCTATCGGTTCGATTTCGAAGTAATTTTCTGAACGGCTTCTAAAAACTTCCGCCCGCCTGGACGGAAAGCATCGAAATCGAGCCGCCATCCACACCCTGAACCGGAAACGAGATCCGTTCCCCGTTCCTGCTCGTCGCCAGCACGTAGAGCAACGGCAGGTAATGCTCCGGCGTGGGCACGGATAACAGAGCGTTCCGGCCAAGCTTCTCATAATCCACTAAGGGCCGGAAGTCGCCCGCGAGCATCATCTGCTTCGCCTCTTCCTCGAACTCCGCGGCCCAGTCGTAAGGGCCCGTCAACTGCCGTCCCCACGCATAGGTCCGAAGATTGTGCACCAGATTACCGCTTCCCATGATCAGGACGCCCTCGTCCCGCAGCTCGGCCAGTTTCCGGCCCAGTTCGAAATGAAAGGCCGGCGGCATGGTCGCATTGATGCGCAACTGGACCACGGGAATGTCGGCATCGGGATAAGCGTGTTTCAGCACGGACCACGTGCCATGATCGAGTCCCCAGGAATCGTCCGCGTCCACCGGCAGAGGCGCAAGAAGCGCTTGCACCCTGCGGGCGAGTTCCGGATCGCCCGGCGCCGGGTAGCGAACGGCGAAGAGTTCCGGGGGAAAACCGCCGAAATCGTGCAGCGTCCGGGGCGCCGTGCCGATGGTAACGCCCGTGCCGGGCAGGAACCAGTGAGCCGAAATCGACAGAATGGCACGCGGACGCGGTGTTTTTTCGCCGAAGCTTTTCCAGCCCTCGGTATAAGAATTCCGCAGGAGCGCATTCATCGGATTGCCGTGGCCGAAGAAGATGGCGGGGAGAGTTAAAGACACCGTGAACTCCGAGCCTTCTGTATACACCAGTTCCTGCGGCCGGAAGGCAGTGCCGGCTTTTTGCGAACTCTATTTCCTTTCGAATCAGGCACAAAGCCGGAACGCCACGCATCTTTTGAAATCCGCGCTGTCATTCGTGGGGCATGAAAACCGTCCCTGTTCAAAGCACGGAACGCCTGACGCGCGTCCGGATTACCCGCCGCGGAACCCCGGTCGAGTTGCGGGTTCATTATGAGATTATTCGCGGCGAAGGCTTCGAATCCATACGCCTGGTATTGATCGAAGATGTCGATTAGTACTAGTATCGGATTGCTTTTGAGGGAAGACTCCCATTAAAGTAAATACTTGGAACAGCGTCGCGCCCAACGATACAAGCTACAACTCCCTTTGCGGATTCTTCAGGTCAACGAAGAACGTCTGGATCGCACGGAAAAAACGCGCGACATCAGTTCCGGAGGGGTTTGTTTCACGTCGCAGGCGAGAGTGGATGTGGGCGGGCGTATCGAGTACGTGATTACTTTGTCCGGCAGCACGCCCCCGGTGCGCATTCGCTGTCTCGGCAAAGTGCTGCGCAGTCAGCTCAGTCCGCAGGCCGGCGAGTTTGAAATTGCCGTGACGATGGAACGGTATTCCTTCGTTCGCCCCGATGAATTCTCCGCATTCGGTGTTAATCTCTGAAGATTTCCCGTTCTGAGTAATTCCGTTCCCGTCAGCCCGCGGGAACCCGTTCGTTTCCGGAATCTATCGGCACCTGGATCCGCACGGTTGTTCCGGCCCCGGTTTTCCCGCCGATCGAAAATTTTCCGCCGGCCAGCACCGTTCGTTCCCGCATGCCGAGCAGCCCCAGCGCACTCGGATCGGCAATTTCCGCTTCCGTGATTCCCCGCCCGTTGTCGCGCACCTCAAGCACCAGCGCGGCGCCCTCCCGCCGCAGCGAAATCTGCACCCGTGTGGCGTTCGCATGGCGCAGGATATTGGTCAGCGTTTCCTGGAAGATGCGAAACAGCTCGGTGGCCACCGTCGGCTCCAGGATCCCGTACGTTTCACAAAGATCGGTCGTGCAGGGAATTTCCGAGTTGCGTTGAAACTCGCCGTTCTGCCATTCAATCGCCGCCGACAGCCCCAGATCCAGAATGCCGGGTCTCAGTTCCGTGGCCAGTCGCCGCACGGTCTGAATCGTCCGGTCCGCCACCTGAACGGATGCCTGCAGCCGGTCCGCCACTCCGGGCGGCAAAACCAATCCCGCACCCTGCAGGCGCGACGCAATCCAGGTGCAGTTCATCTTCAGCAGAGTCAGAGCCTGGCCGAGTTCGTCGTGCAGTTGCCTCGCGATTCGCGTGCGTTCGTCCTCCTGCGCCGATCGCAGCCGGCCCGCCGGCTGATGAAGCTGGTCCTCGGAGACTCGCAGTTGCGCGTTGCTCAGCTCCAGTTCCTTGACGTTGGCGTAAAGTTTGTCCGTCAGAACCCGTGCGTGCCCGCGATCGAACTCCGGATCGGGCAGTTTCGGCTGACTCGGGAGGGATTTGCGAAGCACCTCGTCCACCGCGTCGAGAATGACGTCCGGCCGGGACAGCTTCGACAGCACCAGGGCGACACCGCACGCTTCGGCAAACGCGCGCGCGTCGTCTTCCTGGTAGTAGGCTCCGGTAAAGAAGATTACCGGGATGGCTTCCAGGCTTTCCGCGCTGCGAAGCTGCCGGACGAACTCGTAGCCGTCGGAGCCGGGCATCAGGACATCGGTGATGATGAGATCCGGTTTCGCGCGCGCGCAAAGTCCCAGCGCATCGGTCACCGTGCCCGCGTCCAGAACCTGATGATTGCGGCGGCGAAGGAGCGTGTCGAGGTATTGGCGGATGTTCCTGCTGTCGTCGACGACAAGAATGGTGGCCATCCGCCTAGCCGGCCGCCCGACAGGTTTCCGTGCCGCCGACGTACTGCATCGAACGCAGCACCTCCTCCAGCATCCCGAAATCGTAAGATTTGTCGAAAATGAAGTCGGCGCCCAGCTCGGAACAGAGGCGGTGAACGCCGTTTTCCACAAGGTTGGAAAAGATAATCGCAACCGTGGAATTCTCCCGGTTGGCTTTGACGCGCTTCAGAACGTCGAGCCCGGTGCCGGCCGTGAGCTGGATATCGAGGGTCACCACGTCCGGATTCAGACGCGCAATCTCCTCCGCCGCCAGCGCCGCCTCGCCCGCGGATCCGACGATCTCCACGCTCCCGATCTCATTCAGCAAATCCGCCATCGCTCCGATAAAGAGAGGCGAGTCTTCCACGATATAGACGCGAATTCTCCTGGGTTGGCCCCTCATTCGCCTCAGCATACGTCTTTCGCGCAGGTGCCTGCAACTGAAATTCCACCCGATTTGACGTCCGAATCCGGCGAAACACAGGTGTCGGTCTTGTCTTACACGGCACTTATTCCACAAGGTGGTTGCGAATGGAGTACTGAATCAGCTCCGCATTGCTGTGCTTTCCCATTTTCTGCAGAACCCTTGTCCGGTAGGTGCTGACCGTTTTCACGCTCAGATTCAGCGTGTTCGCGATATCGCTGACACTCTGGCCGCTGGAAATGCGCAAAAATACGTCGTATTCGCGGTCGGAAAGCTGTTCATGTGACGGTTTGGCGGTGTCGGCCGCCAGTTCCGACGCCAGACGCTCCGCCGTTTCCGGGGTGACGAATTTCCCGCCGGCCATGGCCCGGCGCGCGGCCTGCAGCAGAGTCGCGGGAGGGCAGTCTTTGCTCAGATACCCGGCGGCGCCCGCGCGCAGCGCCCGAACCGCGAACTGCTCTTCCGGGTGCATGCTGACAATCAGGACGGGAAGTTTCGGACGAACGGATTTAATTTCTTTCAATAAATCGAGGCCGCTCCTGCCAGGCAGCGATAAATCGAGCAGCACCAGATCGAGGCCCTGCTCCCAAACCGCGGTCATTGTCCCGACCGCGTCCACCGCCTCTGTGATGATCCCGTCGGGAAACTCGTCCTTCAGCGTCTGAACGATGCCCCTTCGAATCAGCGGATGATCGTCCACGACCAGCACACGGACCATATTCACCTCAACCCTGCCGCTGTAGGTGAACTCCTACAACTGCAATAGTATATTTTCTCACAAGATAAGAGGTATATTACCGATATGACCGTACTAGTACCAAATGGCATCATTACATCAACGGCGAAGGCGAATACTCTTTGCGCCCACGATGCCGAAGGAAACAGCTGAAAAGGAAAAACGTCATGAAAAATCTTCTTCTGAGCTCCAGCCATCCCATGTTGACCGCCGGTTTCCGGCAGGTGATCCTGACGACAGACGAATTTTCCCTTTCCATCGCGCCCGACACCAGCCTTCTTCGGACTCGCCCGGATGCCGTCTTTCCCGATATTCTGCTCGCCGATATGACCGGTGAAATCACGCTGGACGTCCTGCGCCAGCTGCGCGCGAAGTCGCCGCGAACCGGTATCGTTCTCTGGATCGACAACGTCTCGACCGAGTTCATCTCTCAGGCTATCAGCATTGGCGTCCTCGGGGTGCTGCGAAAGGATTCCGACGCCGACCTCATCCTGCAATGCCTCCACCAGGTCGCCCGCGGCGAACTCTGGATCGAAAACGAGCTCAGCAAAAAGCTCCTCAGCACCAAAAAGGTCAAGCTGACCCCGCGCGAACGCCAGCTGATGGGACTGTTGGCGCAGGGTTTGAAGAACAAGGAAATGGCGTACCGGCTCGGGATCACCGAAGGCACGGTTAAAGTCTACCTGTCTCACCTGTACGAAAAGGTGGGCGCCAGTGACCGCTTCGAGCTCGCGCTGCTGGCGCTGAAGAACATGGCGACCGACCAGACGCAGGCTCTCCGGAACCTGAACTCCCCGGCGACCGGCACGGAAGCGCCACAGATGCCCGGTTTTGTCAGCTTCGAGCGGCAACGGACGTCTATTCAGTAGAACTTTCCGTAGCCATCAATCCTCCAAACGGGGAAACGAATGATGATCGACGCGATGGATGACCAGCGGTGGCCAGCTACCTGGGACGCCACCCTGGAAACCCCGGTCCGGTGCAGGGCCGCACGAATTTTGCTGCTGTTTTCCGTCGTCTCGACTTTAACTGTCTTATTCGCGCTGATGGCGTTCGACGACGCGCCGGGAGAATTGCCGCCGACACCAGGGAAATGGCCGGTCACTTCGGCTCTTCCGCGCTCTTCGGGTCGGGAACTGCTGGTGTTCGTTCATCCGTTCTGTGGCTGCACGGATGCAACCGTGGCGGAACTGGCAATGATTCCGGGCGCGCTGCTCCCTTCGGCGCCACCACCGGCTCTGACCTTCGTCGTGTTTCGTCCCGGTCCCGATTCGTCCTGGACGATGTCCGCTCTCCGCGGGAAGGCGTCGCTGCTGCCCCGCGCCCGTTTTGTTTGGGACGACCGGGCCGCCGAAGCGCGTCGTTTTGGAGTGAAAACCTCGGGCACCGTGCTCCTTTATGAGGCCGACGGACGACTTCTCTTTCATGGCGGTGTCACCGGCGAGCGGGGCCATCAGGGAGATAATTTCGGACTTTCCGCGCTGCTCGGCTCCCTGCGGAACCCGTCTCCCGGGAGCGCGCCGGCGATTCCCCGGACCAGCGCGGTATTCGGCTGCGCGATTGGAGCCACGGCCGGAAGGAATACCGGCATTCTGGTCGCACCGTGAGCAGGGTCACCGCAGGGGTTGCCTTGGCGGGACCCCGCGCGCGCGAGTATTACCGGGACTCGCTGGGCCAGCGGGTGCTCTTCACGAACCGCGTTCTGATGGTCCTGCTGGCGGCGGAATGGATCGGGCTGATGGTGGTCGCGACGACCGTTTCACCCCGGGTCTGGGCAGGAACGCAAAGCTCCCTGCATCCTCACCTGTGGGCCGCGATTCTGGCCGGGCCCTGTTTTATTCTTCCGGCGATCGGCGTGGCTCTGCTCTGTCCGCGCCGCGCGCTGACCCGGCATGTGCTCGCGATGGCGCAGCTTCTGATTTCCATTCTGCTTTCCGATGCCAGCGGAGGCAGAATCGAAACGCACTTCCATATCTTCGGCTCCCTCGCCATACTGGCCGGTTATAACGATTGGCGGGTGCTTCTTACCGCCTCCCTTATCACGAGCGCGGACCACTTTTTGCGCGGCATCTGGTGGCCCCGGTCGGTCTACGGAGTGCTCACCGTAAGCCCGTGGCGCTGGGTGGAACACGTCTGGTGGGTGTTCTTTGAAGACGTCTTCCTGGTTTTAGCCGCGCGCAACAGTATCCGCGACCTGCGCATCGCGGCTAACAGCAAAGCCCGGCTCTATGAGGGGGCCAGCCACGACCAGCTCACCGGACTGGCGAACCGCCGGCTGTTGCAGCAAACCTTCGACTCCTGGCAGCAAGGGTCCGCCGAACTGCGCTGCGCCGCTCTGCTCTTTCTGGATCTCGACCTTTTCCGCCAGACGAATGAACGGCTCGGTTACGCCATCGGCGACAAACTGCTCTCGGCCGTGGCTGGCCGCCTTTCCGGCGCGGTCGGGCACGGCGCTACTCTCGCCCGTTTCGGCGGCGATGAGTTCGTGGTTTTTCTCGAGAACGTGTCGCGGGATGAAGTGGCGATCGCGCTGGGCCAGAGACTTCTCCGCACTCTGGATTCACCCTTTCACGTGGACGGCCAGGAATGGCTGGTGAGCGCCAGCGTGGGCGTCAGTTTCTATCCGGAGCACGGAGCGACCCTTGCCGCGCTGCAGGAAGCGGCGGACCGCGCCATGTATGTCGCCCAGTCCCGCGGGAAAAATCAGTGCGTGGTCTGCAGTCCCGAAGTGATTCGCACGGAACAGAACATGCGCGAGATCGCGCGCTCCCTCTCCGCCGCCGTTTCCAGCCGCAAATTTCAGCTAGCCTTCCAGCCCCTCGTGTACACCGACGGCCAGCCGGCGGCTTTCGAAGCGCTCCTTCGGTGGAACCATCCAACACACGGCAATGTCTCGCCCTCCACCTTCGTCCCGCTGCTGGAAAGCTCCGGTCTGATTGTGCCGCTTGGCGACTGGGTTCTGAACGAGGCGTGCCGTTGCTGTGAGCACTGGCAGCGAATGACCGGCAGCGCGGCGGGCGTTACCGTCAATGTCTCGGCCCGTCAGTTTGATCAGCGGGACTACCCGGAACGTGTCTTCGAGGCGCTTGCGGTCAGCGGCCTCCGGCCCTCCTCCCTGATTCTGGAACTGACCGAAGGCGCGCTGATGCAGGATTTGGATCGCGCACGCTCTCACCTTCTGCGCATTCGGGAAGCCGGAGTGCGGGTGGCTCTGGACGATTTCGGCACCGGTTACTCTTCCCTCAGTTACCTGACCGAACTGCCCGTCGATATCATCAAGCTCGACCACGTTTTCGTCAACCGGGAACTGCCCCGGAAGACCCCGATCCTGGCGGCGCTGATCGGTCTGGCGCATACTTTGCGGCTACAGGTGGTAGCCGAAGGAGTGGAGACGGAGACACAGCGCGAAGAGTTGACGCGGCTGGGATGCGATTACCTGCAGGGTTATCTGTTCAGCAGGCCGCTTCCGCCCGAGGAAGTCGAGTCCATGCTGCCTGTCGGCTTCATGCCAGAATCTTCGTTATCGGCCCCGTTCCTTCTTCAATGAAGTGAAAGGGGCGGCCGTTCAGGATAAAGTCCATCTTCTTGTAATCGAGACCCATCTGGTGCAGGATAGTGGCCTGCAGGTCGGCGATGTAGTGCGGGCTCTCTACCGCTTTGTAGCCGACCTCGTCGGTGGCTCCCTCGATAACGCCGCCCTTCACGCCGCCGCCCGCCAGCCACGAGGTAAAGCCCATCGCATTGTGGTCGCGGCCGGTCGTGTTCTGTGACCACGGAGTCCGTCCGAAGTCGCTGGTGAACACGATCAGCGTGCTGTCGAGCAGCCCGCGCTGTTTCAGATCGGCGATCAGCCCGGCGATCGGTTTGTCCACCGCCCGGCACAGCGGCTCATGGGACTTCATGTCGTCATGCGCGTCCCACTTCCCGTTGCCGCCGCCCGCATGGCAGATCTGGATGAACCGGACGTCGTTTTCCACCAGGCGCCGGGCCAGCAGCAACTGCCGCCCGAAATCGTCGGTCTCCTTGACGCCGATTCCGTACATCTCTTTCACATGCTCCGGCTCGCCCGAATAATCCACGATAGCCGGCGCCTTCAGCATCATGTTGCCCGCCAGTTCGTACGCCTTCACGCGGGCCGCAATGTCGCTTTCCGTCGCGTAGTCCTCGCGGAACTGTTTGTTCAGCTCGAACAGGGCCTGCATCTGCCGGTCACGCTCGTTGCGGTCGGTGTCTCCCGGAGGCAGCAGGTCGGGGATCGGGGTGTCGCCCGGCTGAAACGGCGTCGCCGAATAACTGGCGCCCAGATAACCACCGGTCAACTGAACCGGTGAGGAGGGCCGTCCGATATTGACGAACGCCGGCAAATCCTTATTTGCCGTGCCCAGCGCATAGTTCACCCAACTGCCCAGACACGGGTGTTCGAACTGGCGTAACGGCTTGCCGGTGGCATGTTCCAGAACCGCGGGAAAGTGGTTCGTCTGGTGGCACCACATAGATCGGACCACGGCGATGTTGTCGATGACGCCACCAATGTTCGGAAACCAGTCGGAAACCGGAATCCCGGACTGGCCATACGGCTTGAACGTGCGGAGGCAGGGAATCACCGGGCGTTTCATCTGCGCCAGATTGTCGCCGAAACCCACCGCATCCATGATCTTCCCGGCGAACCTGTTGTCCTTGGGGTCGAAGGTATCGATGTGGCTGATGCCGCCGCACATAAACAGATAAATGACCGACTTCACCTTCGGCGTGCCGGGCAGCCGCGCCGGGGCCATGTTGCCCTCGTCCGCCCAGAGCGCGCCCATGGCGGAGCCGAGAAAGCCTCCGGCCATCTGATAGAGGAATCTCCGCCGATCTTTCATTCGGGTCATTTCAGGTAGCGTCATCTCACGTAAAGGAATTCGTCGAGGTTGAAAAGCAGCCAGGCGAAGTCTTTCATTCGCGCCGCGTCGTTTTGGGTGTAGGTGAGAGCGCGATCCACTTCCGTGCCGGAGGGCGCGCGGCCCAGAGCCGTCCGGTAGGCCAGTTCCACCGCGCCCTTTACGTCTCCGCCGGATTGCTTTATCACATCGTCGGCAAACTTCCTGGTCTCTTTGCCGATCATCTCGTCATTCATGGTGAAGAGCGCCTGCGGCGCGGTGACGGTCTGGGTACGAATCGGGCAGGGCGTGCGACCGTCATCCACATCGAACGATTGCAGGAAATTCGCCATCACGTCGGTGCTGGGAATGTAGCCGCGGCGGATGTAAATCCCGCGCCGGTTCGCCTCCGTTTTGCCCACATCGAACGACTTGCCGCCGACCGAGAGATCCAGGTCGTGCGACGTGTACAGAATCGTGTCCCAGAGCGGTTCCGCTTCGAGGCGCTGCAGCCGGAAGTGCCACAGGTAGGTATCGCGCGCATCGGCGGCGGCATTGGCAGCCACCAGATCCGGCTCGGTTTTCGACGCCAGCCGGTACGTGTCGGAGGTGACGATCAGCCGGTGCAGCCACTTCATGCTGTAGTGGTGGGCGGCGAATTCCGAGGCCAGATAATCCAGCAGTTTCTGGTTGCTCGGCGTGCCACCCAGCAGTCCGAAATCGCTGGTGACGCGCTGCAGGCCCTCGCCGAAATGCCAGGCCCAGATCCGGTTCACGGCGACGCGCGCAAACAGAGGATTGGCGGGGTCCGTCAGCCAGTCGACAAAACCCTCGCGGCGGCCTTCGCGGAAATCCACACTCTCCGGCTTAAAGGGAAAGCCCGGCTCCACGGGCTTGTCCTTTTCGGGACGCAGGGGATCGCCGGTATTCAGCACGTAGCTCTGTTCCCTGAGCAGCGCGCTGTCTTCTTCCACTGTCCAGTAGGACTGGAGTTCCGGCGGCTTCACCAGCGCGGACTGCTGCTTCAGAAGCGCGTTGTACTCCTTCGCCTGATCGGCCGACATCACCTCTTTGATCTTGCTCGGGTCGATGCGGAGAATCGGGAAATAGTCGTCGGCGATCTTCTGTTCCGCGGGAGTGCGCTTTCCTTCCGGCTTGCGGATCACGGCCTGCACGTCCGGCGTCAGCATCGCCACGCGTTCGTCGTAAAGGCGCGTGCGGATCGGGCTTACCATCTGCTCGATCGCCTGCTCGATCGGCTCTTTCTGTTTCCGGTACGCTTCCACCTTTTGGCCGTTCGCGAAGATCTCCGCAGGAGTGGCAAGAGTTGTCGGGCGCACCACCAGCGGATCGAACAGCGCCTTCATGGCGTAGAAGTCTTTCTGGCGAATGGGATCGAACTTATGGTCGTGGCATTTGGCGCAGCCCACTGTCATGCCCATGAAAGCCGTGGACACGGTCTCCACGGTGTTGAGAGCCAGATCCTGCTCTTTGTTTTCTTTCGTGAGCGCGGCGCGGGCCAGCAGACCCAGCGCGAAGGTGTCCTCGTAAGGCCCCGGAACCCGGACGCGATAACCGGTCGCCGTAACCGTCGTATGTTCCTTGTAACGGCTGCCGAGCAGTTGCGCGCGGACAAACTCGTCGTACCCGATATCGTGGTTCAGCGTCGAGATCACCCAGTCGCGCCAGAGATGAATCCCGGCGGCTGCGGGCATCCCGGCGTCTACATCGGCGTACCGGAAGACGTCCAGCCAGTGACGCGCCCAGCGGACGCCGTGCTGCTCATTGTCCAGCAGCTTATCGACGACTTTGGTGTAAGCGTCCGGCGAATCGTCCGACAGGAAAGCGTCCTGCTCGGCCGGGGTTGGCGGCAGCCCGATCAGGTCATAGTACACTCGCCGCAGCAGAGTGGCTTTGTCCGCCTGCCCTGCCGGACGCAGTCCCTTTTCCTTCCACTTTTCGGAAATGAACGCATCGATCGGATTCGCGGAAGCCGTGACGCCCGCCGGCACGTCAGGACGAACGACCGGTTGCAGAGACCACAGCCGGGCGATGCGTTTCGCGAATTTATCGTCGTCCGCGGCCGCTGTATTCGCCGCGGGTTTAGCAGCGGTCGCGGCCGGGTTTACCGCAACCTTTCCCTTCGCCGGAACCTTGGCGGGAGGCGCCGCGAAGGCCGCGGCGGGCAGGAGCACCGCAATCAGAAATCTGCGCACTTGCTAACTACTTTATAACGGTTCTGTCCCGAATACGCGCGCCAGGTCGCTGAAACGCTCCACCACCAGTAATCGATTACCCGGATCCCGGATTTCCTCGCGTTCGAGCGACCAGGTCCGCTGGTGCGGAACGAAAACCGCCCGCATTCCGGCCTCCAGCGCCGGATTGATATCCGATTTCGGGCTGTTCCCGATCATCCAGGTATGCGCGAGATCGAAGCCCCGCACGTCCGCCAGGTCGAGATAGGTTTGCCGGTTCTTCTCCTTAACCACCGCGCAGTGCGCAAACAGAGGACGCAGCCCGGAATTATCGATCTTCCTGTTCTGCTCTTCGGTGTTGCCTTTGGTGCACATGGTCAGTTCGTGGCGTTCCGCCAGAAACGGCAGCGTTTCCGCCACCCCCGGCATCAGTTCGATCTCCTGCGCCAGAATCTGCAACGCGAAGGCCTTCACGCGTTCCAGATCGTGATCTTCCACCGCCCGTTCCGCGAGGCGCAAATAGCACTGGCTCAGGTTGCGCCCGAAATTCACCGCGCCGTACCCGTGAATCTTCGCGTTCGCGATCTCGATTTCATCGAGAATGTCCCGAATCTCCTGCGGTGTCAGCGAGGAGTGGTTCAGATAATTGCAAAACTCGTCGAACGCCTGCTCGAAGTAGATGTTGTTTTCCCAAAGCGTGTCGTCGGCGTCGAAGATCAGATGTTGTCGTTGTGTGATGATCTGTGGCATGCGCTCAGCGTCGTGCCGGCTTCGGGGCCAGCCGGAAAGGAATCTGGACCAGCACATCCACAACAACGGGAACGCCGTTGCGCCGCGCCGGGTAAAACTCCCATTTTGCCAGTGCCTCCTGCGCCGTGGCGTTCAGGCGGCTGTCGAGGCCGCGGATCAGTTCCACGCCGGAGACCTTTCCTTCCTCGTCAATCACGCAGCCGAGCGTGATATTCCCCTCAATCCGCTCCTCGACGGCGGTGGCGACGTACTTGGGATCCACCTTGCGGTGCGGCACCGGCGCGGCGATGGGCGCGAGACCGGCTTCCCGCGCCGTGTGATCCGCGTACCACATCAGCCAGCTACCGGAATAACTGGTCAGGTTCGGCATTTGAATCGCCATGAGGAAGATGTCCCGGCCATTGAAACGCGGATCGGGCGCTCCGGAGACTTTCGTGGCAGTCGAGGTGGGCACGGCCGGTTCCGGCGGCACGCGAACCGACATCACGGGCTCGCCTCCCCGCATTGCCGCGCGGAGTGTTTCCTTCGACGTGGGCGCCGCGTAGGCCTGCGCCAGCAGATCCGGTCTGGATCCTGAGGGCTCACGTGGTCCGCGCACGAACAGATCGGGGACCGTGAGACCTCTCCCGGCGCCTTCCGATAACGCGCCGTCCGGATTCAGCTTCGGACCGGACGAGAACGCTCCGGGCGTCGAAGCCGATGGCGGAGGGGCCAGTTTGTCGACGGGATTCAGCCCCACCACGGCCACGTTCAGGTCTCT
The DNA here is from genome assembly GCA_903851195.1 of uncultured Acidobacteriia bacterium. Lineage (GTDB taxonomy): Bacteria > Acidobacteriota > Terriglobia > Bryobacterales > Bryobacteraceae > BOG-234. Next base: position 510,562 of record CAINNJ010000004.1, on the reverse strand, counting down.
GGAATTCGCTTCCATCGGGGGCGGCGTGTCGACCGTAACTCCTCGGGCGGGGCGCGCGGAGGCAGGTCCCGGAGGCGCGGCAAACGGCCTCGCTGGCAGTTTCTGCGCGGGCAGACTTCCTGTGGACGACGTCAGGTTCGCGGCCAGTTGCGGCGCATCCGCGAGCGGCGCTACCTCGGTGACGACGCGCTTTGCCACCGCCGGAGCCTGAAAAGGCCGAGGGGGTAACACCGGCCGAAGCTCCGAAAAAGTCGTCTGCCCTGGAGCCAGTGCGGGAGCTTCCGCCAGCGGCGCAACCTCCGTGCGGGTCCGCTCCGCTGCCTTTGGCGGCTGGAACGGCCGAGGCGGCAACGCCGTCCGAATCGCCGGGACATCGGTCTGCACGGGTGTCAGAGCGGGCGCATCGGAGGCCAGTTGTGGCGCGGCCGCCGGTTTCACGGGAGCAACCGGCGGAGCCGTGAACGTCTGATCCGGCAGCCTGATCGCCAGAATATTCGCCGATTCCACCGGCTTCACCGCCGCGATTTCCGGAGCCGGCGTCCACACCATCTGGTCCCGTTTCGGAGCTTTTTGTGGCGCCGAAACGATCGACTGTTTCGAAACGGTCTCCGCGCGCAGCGGGCGTTTTTCGGCCTTCCCGTGCTCCGGATTCACCGCCGGCAGTTCCTTGCGGAACTTGTACCAGACGATCTTCTCTTCTTTGCCCTGAATCGCCTGCTTGTACTCGTTTTCCGAAGCGCGCGGCAACTCGATCGCCGGCGCCTGCAGCAGCGTCAGAAATGCCGCAAGATGCAGCCCGAGAGACACCAGGAGCGCATGGCTCTTCTGTTTTCTGCCGTCCTGTGCGCCGGCGATCATCCTCCTACAGTGTCGCCGGCTTGTGCCCGAAACCGTTGAGAGGCGCGATGCGCTGCATCTTCGACTTGTACTCGCGCCGCGCCAGATACGGATTCGTCACGTCGATAAAGTGCTGTAGCCGCTCGGTTTCCGACCGGCTGCGAAGCATCACGTTCTGGAAGTCGAGATCGTCCACCACCTGCGCCAGCTGGAAACTCAGCAGCGGGTTGTCGGGATTGGGCGCGTTCTCGGCCGCTTCGTCGCCCGTCTCCTGCAAAACCTGGCGAATCTTCTTATAGGCCTGGATCGCTCGGTCGCGCAACTCCGGACTGGCGGAACTCCAGTCTTCGTCCTCGAAAAACTCCACCTCGCCGCGGAGGTATTCCTTCTCTTCGTTCAGGGCCACGACAGAGAAGCGGCGCCGTCCGCGCGTGAGCACGTCGAAGCGGCCATCGGGATAGCGTTCGAGAACCGTCTCCACCACGACGGTGCAGCCAGCATTTACGATGCCACCGTCCTTCGTCAGAACGATACCGAATTCGGTTCCGGAAGCCTCTGCCTCGCCGACCATTTCCTTGTAGCGCTCCTCGAAGATATGGAGAGGAATCGCGCTTCCCGGAAAGGCGACAAGCTGCAGAGGGAAGAGGGGAAGCAGCCGTGACATGAGGCCATTATCCCGCAGTGTTATTATTGCGTTTCCTGGTCTGAAAACAGCTTGAAAACAAAGGACGCGGTTGTCATCATCACGGGCGCTTCAGACGGCATCGGAGCACAGCTCGCGGCCCAGCTGCGCCGCGGGGGAGCGCGGCTTGTGCTCGCGGGACGCAACGAGGCGAAGCTCCAAAAGGACGCCTCCCCGAACGATCTGATTGTCCCCGGCGATCTCACCCAGGATTCCGACCGCGTTGCCCTCATCGAGCGGGCGGCGGAGCGCTTCGGGCGGATCGACGCTCTGATTAACAATGCCGGGCGGGGATCCTACTACCGGCCTTCGGAAGCCCCGATTGACGACGCCCGCAGCCTCTTTGAACTGAACTTCTTCGCGCCGCTGCACCTGGCGCAACTTGCCACGCCTCTGCTGTGCCAGGCGAAGGGAACGCTGGTCAATATCGGTTCCATCGCCAGCCAGATCGCCATCCCGTGGCTGCCCGTCTACTCGGCCAGCAAATTCGCCCTCGCTTCCCTCACCATTTCGCAACGCATGGAACTCCGAAAGCACGGTGTCAATGTGATGGCAGTTTACCCCGGCTACGTGACGACGGATTTCCAGGCCCATGCGGCGGGTTCGGCGCCGCCTGCCTCCGTGGTGAAAGGGAAGCGGTTCGCCGTCACGGCCGAGCAATGCGCCGCCGCCGTGATCGAAGGCATGGAACAGAGACGGCAGTTGGTGGTCACCCCGAAAATCGGCTGGAGCGTGGTCTGGCTCAGCCGCCTTTTTCCGGGGCTGGTGGAAAGGCGAATGGAACAGGTCTGAATGCATATTAAGTTGAAGCGCACGCCGGGAATCTATCTTGCCGGATTTATGGCATCCGGGAAGAGCACGGTGGGACGCGCACTGGCGGACCGGCTGGGCTGGGGGTTCGTCGATATCGACGCCCAGATCGAGGCCCGTGAACAGACGTCCATCAGCCAGATTTTCGAGGTGCGGGGCGAAGCGGAATTCCGCCGTATCGAGACCGACATGATTCGCTTCTGGGTGCGCGAAATCGAGCGCGGCACGCCGACCGTGGTGGCGCTCGGTGGCGGCGCCTTCGTGCAGCCGGGGAACTTCGATCTCATCGCCAGCCACGGCGTTTCCATCTGGATCGATTGCTCGATTGACGTGATTCGCACTCGCCTTGCCGAGGAAGCGCAGGTGCGACCGCTCGCCCGCGACCCGGAGAAATTCCTGCAGCTCTTTGAAGCCCGGCGAACGGGTTACGCCCGGGCCGATTTTCGCGTGGATGGCGATTGCGAAGTGGCCAGCAGCGTCGAAGCGATGCTGGCCCTGCCGCTCTGGAAATGAACTTAAGGAAAGACGCCCGCGCCATTCTGAAAGCCGCGCTCGCGGCGGCGGATCCCACTGCGGCGGTCACGGCCGCGCTGCAAAAGCGCCGCGATCTGGATGCTTACGAGCGCATCTTTGTCGTCGGGGCAGGGAAGGCGGGGGGCACGATGGCCCGCGCCGCCGAAAAAGTCCTCGGAAAACGGATCTTTGCCGGCTGCGTGAACGTGAAAGCCGGCGACCTCGCAAAAACGAAGCGAATTGAACTGCGCCCCTGCGGCCACCCGGTGCCGGATGAACGTGGCGTCGCGGGAGCCGCGCGGATCGCGGAACTCTGCGCGCAGGCGGGCCCGAAAGATCTGGTCATCTGTCTGCTTTCCGGCGGCGCGTCCGCTTTGACACCAGCTCCCGCGCCTCCCGTAACACTCGCCGAAAAACAGGAAACCACGCGCCTGTTGCTCGCCTGTGGCGCGACCATCCATGAACTGAACGCTCTTCGCAAACACATCTCCTTGTTTAAGGGCGGGCAGTTGGCGAAGATGGCGGCGCCGGCGCGCGTGGTCAGCCTGATTCTGTCCGATGTGGTGGGCGATAACCTGGACGTGATCGGCTCCGGACCCACGGCTCCCGACGCCTCCACGTTCGAAACCGCGCTGGCGGTGCTGGATAAATACGGTCTGCGGGAAAAGGTTCCGGCCAGTGTTCGGAACCGGCTGGAGGCGGGGGAAACGGAAACGCCAAAACCGGGCGACCCGCTGTTCCGCCGGGTGGAAAACATCCTCGTCGGGAGCAACCAGAAGTCGCTCGATGCCGCCGCTGCCGCCGCGAAAGCGCGGGGATACCGGACTTTGGTTCTGGCCAGCACCATCGAGGGCGAAACCGCGGACGTGGCACGACTGCATGCCGCCATCGCCCGCCAGATCCGCCTTTTCGGGCAGCCGTTGCGCGCCCCGGCCTGTATTGTTTCGGGGGGAGAGACGACCGTGACCATTCGCGGGGAAGGGAAGGGAGGGCGCAACCAGGAGTTTGCCCTCGCCGCCGCCATCGATCTGGCCGGTCTGAAAGACACGCTGATTTTGAGCGCCGGGACGGACGGCACCGATGGCCCCACCGACGCAGCGGGCGCGGTTGCCGACGGGGACACCGTCAGTCGCTCGCGCCGCAACGCCGCCGAGGATCTTCGTAAAAATGACTCCTACCCGTTCTTCCAGGATCTGAAAGACCTGATCGTGACCGGGCCAACGGGAACCAACGTGATGGACCTGCACCTCATTCTGGTGAGTTGAGGAACGGCTGGTTCATTGACCACATGAAGGTGTTCTCCCGATGTGGGGCCTGGTGTCATCCGGCGGCTGGTTGGAAACCAGCCCACTGCACCGGTGACCAACCGGCGCACGGATTTACAATCTGCCTCACATTCGCACCCAATTACCCAGTCGGGGAACTAGCTGAGGAACGGTGAGAGGTGAAGGCGTTCACTCGATGTGGGGCCGGATGTCATCCGGCGGCTGGTTGGAAACCAGCCCACTGCACCAGTGACCAACCGGCGTACAGATTTACAATCTGCCTCACATTCGCACCCAATTACCCAGTCGGGGAACTAGCTGAGGAACGGTGAGCTGAGGAACCCATTCCATTCCCCCATGGCGCGCCGGTTGTGGGCCTGCAACGCGCGGAACCCTTTCCGGACGGCCCAACGGCTGTCGAGCAGCCGAAGTCCGGTGCGCGCGATGTCGCCCGCGTCGTCCACCTCCGCCTTCCAGTCGTTCGGCGCCCATTCGATGGCGTGGGAAACCACGCTCGGCACGCCTTCGGCAACGCCGTCCGCGGTCACCACGTTGAAACTCTCGGTATAGCTCGGCTGCAGAAGCAGGTGCATATGGCGCACCGTCTGCCGGAACTGCAGCCAGGACTGCCACCCGTTTTCGACCAGTTTCACGTGGGGAACGCCCTGCATCATCTGCCGCACCGCATCGAGGACCGGACCGGCGCCTTCGTTGCGGCCCGCCGAGATCCAGAATTCCAGATCCGCCCGGCGCGCGTTGGCGATTTCCAGCGCGGCCCCGGCCGACGTCAGCAGGTTTTTGAGCGCCCGGGTCGCGCCAAACGCCCCGATCCGCAGGGTGCCCGCGCGATAGCGTGTCCGTTTCGGGACTCCGCCTTCCAGATAGTAGATGTTTGGCAGCTCCAGACAGGGCGAGCCATAGGCCACACGCACCCAGCGCGCGAGCCGTTCACAATTCGCCGCGACATGAAAGTTCCAGTTGCAGCGCGCCAGATCCAGACCCTCACGGAGCAGCCGGAGCGCGTTCGGATCCGCTTGCAGGAATCCGAGATTGGAGTGGCAGTTCACGGCGAACTGCGTCTCCGGGAATTCGGCGCTGAGCCGCGCCAGGTCGGAGGTGGGAATCCAGGGGGCGGAAATCACGACGTGCGACACCGGGGTGGTGCGCAGCCGGGCGGCAATTTCCGCCGCGCTCACGATGGGCCAGACGTCCGCCGGGATTCCCGCTGCCCGGAACGCCTTCGCTGTATTCAGGGCCGTAACGCCCAGACCAATATGGCTCACCGCGCGGTTGGCGGCGAAGTTTTTGTAGGCAAGTGCGAGTTGCATCTGCCTGCAGCATGTCGCCACACGCGCCGCCAAGCGCCCGCCGCTGCCCGTAAATCATTGAGGTGAAAGGAAAAGAAAGTTGAAATTCGGTGTCACCCCCGAAATCAGGCGCCAAACGCGTCCTTCAGCCGCTGCCACGTGACCGCGAGTTCTTCCGGCAACACTCTGGTCTCGCCGATGGTGGTCATGAAGTTGGCATCCGCGTGCCAGCGGGGCAGCACGTGCATGTGGATATGAGCGGCGATGCCCGCTCCCGCGCTCGCTCCGATATTCATGCCGAGATTCAGGCCGTCAGGCCGGTAAACGGCGCGCAAGTGACGCTCGGAAAGCCTGGCCAGAGCCATCATCTCCGCCGCCGCTTCGTCACTGATCGCGGAAAGTTCCGCGGCATGCGCGTAGGGCACCACCATGACGTGCCCGCTGGTGTAGGGAAACCGGTTGAGCACCACAAAATTGTGAAGTCCCCGATGCACCACGAGGTTTTCCTGATCTCGCGAGCTGTCCTGCCCCGAATCTCCCGAATCCCCCGGCCGCCCGATGGAGCAGAACACGCAACCGTCTGTCCTGGTTCCGGAACTCACGTACCGGTAACGCCACGGACTCCAGAGATAATCCACCGGATTCCTGAATTCCTAAAGCGCGGGAACTTCCGCGTCGCTGTCCGCCAGGTGTCCGCCGACGTTGACCACGTCCTTCAGTTCCTTGCTGGGCTTGAAATACGGAATCTTCTTCGCCGGAACTTCCACGCGCGTGCCGGTCTTCGGGTTCCGCCCCACACGGGACTGCCGCTGCCGGGTCCGGAAACTGCCGAATCCGCGAATTTCAATCTTGTCGCCGCCGCGCAGGGAGCGAACGATGCTGTCGAAGATCGCCTCAACAATAACCTCGGACTCCTTCCGGGTCATCTCGACTACGCGCGAGACCTCTTCAATCAGATCGGCTTTCGTCATCTCTGTCCTCTGTGCCCCGTGTGGCTCTTGCGGCCCTTCCGCTGCCCTTTTATTGTGCCAAAGGATAACAGTATGAAGCAATTACGGGAAATTAGAGTATCCCCTGAAAGTCCGGATTTTGCAATCCGGCGCGAAGGGAAACTGCTCCGCTGGGGCTAAACGCCGTCGCGGCGCGGGAGGTAATCCTCGATGCCCGAACTGGCCGCGGCGGCGCGCTTCTGGTACTCGTCGAGCCGCGTCCGTTCCTGGGCGTCGGCCTGCGCCTTCAGGCTCAGACCGATCTTCCGTTCGGCCTCATTCATGCGAATGATCTTGAATTCCATCTCTTCGCCCGGTGTCAGCGGCGGCGGATCGGACTTCCGTCCGGACCAGCCCGGCACCTCCGAGAAATGGCACAATCCCTCGACGCCTTCCGCCAGTTCCACGAACGCGCCAAAACCGGTCAGGCGCAGCACCTTGCCGTGCGCGCTGTCGTTCACGTTGTGCTGCTGGAACCAGGATTCCCACGCATCCGGCTGCAGCTGTTTGATTCCCAGCGAAAGCCGCTTGTGGCCCGCGTCGATCGACAGAATCACCGCCTGCACCACCGAACCCTTGCGCAGAATCTCGCTCGGGTGCTTCACCCGCTTCGTCCACGAAAGATCGGAGATGTGCACCAGCCCGTCGATGCCCTCTTCAATCTCGATGAAGGCGCCGAATTCCGTCATGTTCCGGACGCGTCCCTCCACCACACTGCCAACGCTGTAGCGCTGATCGACCGTCGTCCAGGGATTCGCTTCCAGCTGCTTCAGACCGAGCGAGATCCGCCGGTCCTTCACATTCACTTCGAGGACCACCGATTCCACCGTATCGCCCGGCTTCACCACTTTCGAGGGATGCTTCATCCGGCGGGACCACGTCATCTCGCTGATGTGGATCAGTCCCTCGACGCCCGGTTCCAGTTCCACGAAGGCGCCGTAATCGGTCACGCTGACCACGCGCCCCACCACGCGGCTCTGCAAAGCGTAGCGCTCCGGTGCGCCTTCCCACGGATCCGGAGCCAGCTGCTTCATACCCAGTGAAACCCGTTCTTTGGACGGATCGTACTTGAGTACCTGAACGGTTATTTCATCGCCGACATGCAGCACTTCCGCGGGATGCGTCACGCGGCCGTACGAAATGTCCGTGACATGCAAAAGCCCGTCGATGCCGCCCAGATCGATGAACGCGCCGTACTCGGTCAGGTTTTTGACCACACCGGTCAATACCGAACCCTCCGTCAGAGTTTCCAGCGTGACGGTCTTGCGCGCTTCCACTTCTTCCTGTGCCGCCAGCTTGCGCGAAACCACCACGTTGCCGCGCTTGCGGTTCAGTTTGACGATCTTGACCGGAATGTCCTGGCCGATGAACTGATCCACGTTCCGGATCGGCCTCACGTCCACCTGCGATCCCGGCATGAAGGCGCGCACGCCGACATCCACCGAGAGCCCGCCCTTCACGCGCCCCAGAACACGTCCCGAAAGCGTCAACTGGTCTTCGAGCGCCTTTTCGAGGTTGTCCCAGATTTTGATGCGCGAGGCTTTTTCGTGCGAAAGATTGACGTACCCCTGCGACGTATGGCCGCTGTCGACCATCACTTCGACCACGTCGCCCGGGCGAACCGTGACATTGCCCTGCAGATCGAGGAAGTGCGTCAGAGGAGCGACGCCGTCCGATTTGTAGCCGACATCGATGAACACGTCGGCGCCGGAGATTTTCAGGACTCTGCCTTCCAGCACCTCATGCCGGGAAGGAGGCGCCAGATGACTATAGTCTTCCAGCAGATGCTGATACTCGTCCGGATCCACCCCGCCGGAATCGCCGCCGAAACTCATCAACTCAGGCGCGGCCTGTTCGTTCACTTCGGACACAGCCGTGCCAGCCGCGTCCGCGCCGGTTTTGTTCGTATCTGCCAAGGCTTTTCAGCTCCCCAGGTTCCCTGGCCTCCACGCCACCACTCTGATGGCGCGAAGATCCCAGGATTCTATCAACTATAGAGAGCGACCCCTGACCTTGTCAAACCCCCGGAAACCGGGAGTTTTCAGGTGAAAGGACAAGAAGTAAAGAAAAACCCTATTCGCCCGCGGGTGTTTCGGCGCCAATCTGCGGAGTCGGATAAATCTTCTTCATCAGATCCGTCACGGCGATGGAGTATTCCGCCCGCCGGTTGTACGTCAGCAGTTTGCCTTTCAGGTCTTTGCCCTGGTAGGCCTTTCCCATGGAAAGCACGGACGCCACATGATGGACGGCGTCGCTGATGCTGTCGAAAGTCGTTTTCCCGTTCGCCCAGCCGAACAGGTTGAATCCGCGGGCGTGTCTGCCACCACCCGTCTCGATTACAGATAAACTTGGCAACAACCGCCAGTCCAGTCCGTGCTCATCGGCCTCGGACACGAAGATTCCCGAATAGGGCTCAATGGGACAGTGGTTGTCTTTGAAAAACTGCCGGAGGATGGACTCCCGCAGGTCGAACTTTTTGCGTATTTTCGTAACGTCCTGGTCCGCGTGCGTGGTTGCTGCCGCAATGCCGAGGACTCCGGCGAAAAGCATAAAACCCGATGGCAAAAAGCGCTTCATTCGATGTCGTTCTCCCTTGTGTTTGGTAAAGGTCGACGGCTCTCTGGAGCGGCCGAATACGGTTCGGTTACAACAGGTTTACAAGATGCGCATAGGGTTAGTATACCAACTCCCGTTTTTGGAATTTTCCGGGAGATTTGTTTGACTCCCGCTATGCTGAATCATGCCCGTCGCACCGCATACCGAACATCACTTCCAGTCCACGGAGACCGTGCGGGATATCGTGATCGGCATGTCGGACGGACTGACCGTTCCGTTCGCCCTGGCGGCCGGATTGTCCGGCGCGCACGTGCAGACTTCGGTAGTGGTTTTGGCGGGGCTGGCGGAGATCGCCGCGGGCTGTATCGCCATGGGCCTGGGAGGCTATCTGGCCGCCCGCACCGACGCCGAGCACTGGGACAACGAGGTGCAGCGCGAACTCGTCGAGACCCGCGAAGTGCCGGATGAGGAAGCCGCCGAAGTCGCCCGCGTCTTTCAGGGCTGGGGTCTTACCGACCAGCAGATTGAACCGATCGTGGCGGCCATTACTTCGGACGAAAAGCGCTGGATCGATTTCATGATGAAGTTCGAACTGGGCCTCGAGGAACCGGACCCCCGGCGCGCCGTCCGGAGCGCCGCGACCATCGGTCTTTCCTATGTGGCGGGCGGCCTGATTCCCCTGGCTCCGTACTTTTTTCTGAAGGATCTGAATAGCGCTCTGGTCGCCTCGGTCTCCGTCACTCTTACAGCGCTGATTATCTTCGGCGCCATCAAGGCGAAGTTCACCGGCATTCCGGTGGCGCGCGGCGCCGGTCAGACCGCCCTGATCGGCGGCCTGGCCGCTTCGGCCGCGTTTCTGATTGCCCGCGTGTTCCAGTAGCGTCGTGAATACGTCGCAGTTTTGTAAGCCAATTTCAATAGCATTGCGCCTCTTCCTGAGGTATGAGTAGACTGAGAACAGTAGTTAGCTGTTTTCCATATCGCACTTATTCTAAATTTTGGAGGCCGTTTAAAGGTGAGCATCTGGAGTAAACGAGAAGATTCCCCGGGGCGCCCGGCCAGCGCACCGTCACCCCTCATGCCGGAGGCGCAACCGACGTCGTCCTCGGCTCCCAACACATCCGTCACACACGCACCAGAAGTCAGGAAGGAGAGCAATTCCGTGTCGTCAACCCCCTATCGTGTTCCCGAATCCGATCCCCGGAACAATATCGGTAAAGCTGTGCGAGTGGTCGGCCAGATCTTTACGAAAGAAGACCTGTACGTCGATGGCGATGTCGAAGGCACCATCGAATCGCAGGACAACAAAGTCACCATTGGCCCCAACGGCAGGGTGCAGGCCGGCATTCGCGCCCGCGAGGTGGTCATCCTCGGTCAGGTGCAGGGCAACGTCGAGGCTTCCGACAAAGTAGATATCCGGAAGGACGCCAAACTGGTGGGCGACATTACAACCGCCCGGATCAGCATCGAAGATGGCGCCCTGTTCAAGGGCAGCATCGATATTAAGAAGATCGAGGCGAAACCCTCCGCGCAGCCCGTCATTTCCAACCCGCAGGCCGCGGCTGCCGCGACCCCGGTCTCCGCTCCTCCGGCAGGCGCTCCCGCCACCGCCGGCGTGGCTTCCGCGTCGGGCAAGCGATAAGACAGCGGGGCGTTTGGGGGATCATTGCTACCGGAGAAGTTGCTCTCTATCTTTCGCAGGAACAGCGATTCCGTTTCTCCCTCCGGGGCACCCCGAACGTCCCTTCCCGGTGCCCTCTCGCCCCGCAGGGTCTCCGCTCACTCCGCGCCGGTTTCGCGCCAGAGCCGGGGGCTGGAACAGTTCTTCTTCAGCATTCGGGACATGGTCGGCCTTTCCATTCTCGATATGGCGGGCGCCAACCAGGAAAACATTACCTATCTCACCAGTCTTGGCCATAAAGTCTACTCCGAAGATCTTCTCCGGAGTCTGGAAGACGCTTTCGGCTCCGAGCCTTCCGAACAGACCAACGCCAGCCGCATCGACTACTTTTTGCGTTCCAACTTCGAGTATCCGGCCGATACCTTCGACGGCGTGCTGCTTTGGGATGCTCTCCAGTTCATGGGACCGGCTCTGGTGAGCGCCACGGTGGACCGTCTTTACGAGGTGATGCGCCCCAACTCCTATCTGCTTGCTTACTTCACGGCGAATGACCGTGTTCTCGAGGTTCCGTCCCACTCTTTTCGTCTGGTGGATAACAAAACGGTGCTGATTGCCGATCGCGGCATCCGGTCCTCCGGCCAGGTCTATAACAACCGCAATCTCGAAAAGCTGTTCGGAAAGTTCGAGTCCGTCAAGTTCTTCCTCACGAAAGAAAATCTGCGCGAAGTTATCGTCAAACGCTGAACGAACGAACGCTGAACGAACTCTGTCTCCGCTGGCGAACTCGCAAAATATGGCAAAGTGAAAGGGACAATACTACCGTCGCCTTTCTGTAATCCCGGCATCCGGAAGCGGGAGAACCGGCGCGGACTTCTCCATGAAAGCGACTCGCATCCTGATCGCCGACGATCACGCCGTGGTTCGACGAGGACTGCGCTCGATTCTCGAGTCCCGTCCCGGCTGGGAAGTCTGCGCCGAAGCCTTCAACGGGCGTCATGCCGTGGAGCTTTTTACCGCGCACCAGCCGGACATCGTGATCATGGATATCAACATGCCCGAGCTGAATGGCCTCGAAGCCACACGGCAGATCTGCCGGACGCTTCCCAAAGCCCAAGTGCTGATCCTCTCCGCCCACGATTCCGAACAACTTGTGCGGGAGATGCTGGTCTCCGGAGCGCGCGGCTTTATCCTGAAAGCGGACGCGGGAGAGGATCTGATCGCAGCGGTGGAGGCGCTGGCCGCCGGACGCCTGTTTTTCACTTCCTCCCTCTCGGATTTCGTGATGCGGGGGCTCCGTAACGGGGAAACGGCCGCTCTTGCCGATCTACCCCCGCGGCTCTCTCCCCGGGAACGGGAGGTCACGCAACTCCTCGCCGAAGGAAGAACAAATAAAGAGATCGCCACCGCTCTGGACATCAGTGTCAAAACCGTGGAAACCCACCGCAAACACATTATGGGAAAGCTGGAAGTGGACTCGATCAGCGGTCTCGTCCGCTACGCCATCCAAAACGGTATCATTCAGTCCTGACTACCCACCGAATACCTGGTTCCTCGGCTCAGAATCGGGGAAGTAAGGTATTTTCGCTGGTCGGTCGAGGTGAAATGCTTAACAAGTAACGTATGTAGTTGGTCGTGGTGGCGCTATCCGGTCAGGACTGCCTTCCCCGGTCGTTTTGGATCGAAGTAAAATGCGCCGTTCGCCGCGATTCTGTGTTAGAACGTTCGAGTCACCATGAGCAGCCTGAAGACAGATCTCACTCCTCCTGACCAGTCCGGCGACAGCGAAACCCGGTCGATGGCAGCTCCCGCTGTTGCGCCTGCGGCGGAGCGACCGGCCGTCCTTGATCCACCCGATCCATCCTCGGCGGAGCGGCTGTTGACGGAGATGGTCCGGCAGGCGCGCGCCGCCCATGACGAAGCGACCGCACGTTTTCAGGAGATCAACGAAGCGAATCCCGGCGGTTCGCCCCGCCCGGACCTGATGGCTCGTTTGCAGGAGGCGGCCGCCACGCAACGCAGTGCCCGTGCGGCTCTCGCAAAGGCACTCGACCAGCTCAACGACTTTCTGCTGTATGGCATTATCCCGGAAACGTCCGCCCCGGCGGCGAATCGGGACCGGGAACGAGAGCTCGAAGCCGCGCTTTTCGGCCTGTACAAGGCCTGGGCCCGGCTCCCGGTGCCACCGAACCGGCTGCGCCCCTTCTTTGCCGAGAAGTTTCGCCAGATGATCGTGCCTGGCTGTAAGCTCTACAAAAGAGGTCCCGAGGCGGTTCGCCACATCCTCTATCGGAGCAAGACCAACGTGTTGGCCCACCTGGTGGAAAATCAGCGCCTCGATCTGAGCGTGGAAGCGCTCGTCCTCAGCGGGGAGTGGGACGACCTGTTTAACGCGAAAGATCGTAAAGTGGCCGCCGAGAAACTGGAAGAGGCCGCACAAACCGAAGGCCACCCCGAAAAATCCGCGGACCAGCGGACCGACAAGGCGCAATCCGCAAACGCGCATTCCGCCTGAGGCCGGAAATTCCCTTCAGGCCTGGGGTGTCTTCTTCCTGGGCATCACCAGTCCCAGATCCTCGCCCGTCAGGTTTTTCGTCGCGAAGATAATCTGGCCTGTGTGCTGGCCGAAATGCTCCACCACGTTCATGATCACGTCCACTCCGGAGGCAGTCCGGTTCTGCGCGTGATACGTTCTGGTGAGATCTTCCGCCGTCAGACCGGGCAGAATCGCCACCGCCTCTTCAACGGTCTCGCGAATCTTCTCCGCCAGCGCCTCGCGGCTCATACCGCCGTCGGTGGAAAACTCCAGATCTCTCTGCCGGACATCCGGCTGGCCGCCCAGACCGCTGATCATCCACTGCCTCACATTGCCTTCGAGGTGCAGCACGAGGTTCCCCACGGCATTCTCGTTTTCATTCCCGCGGGACCAGATCTGGTCGTCCGTCAGCTTGCCGAGACAGATCGCGATCCGCTCGGTCGATTGCCGCAGTTTCGTCGTGGCGGCGTTCAGAAGTAAACTCTCGATGGTCATAACAGTTTTATGCGCACCAGTATAGCGATCCTTATACAATTCCCTTTATGGCAAAACTAGGATTCCTCGGACTTGGACTGATGGGCTACCCGATGGCCCGCAACCTCTTGAAGGCCGGACATGAAGTTTCCGTCTGGTCGAACACCGGCAGCAAGGCGGAGCAGCTGGCGGCGGAAGCCGGCGCGAAGGTCTGCGCCACCCCGGCCGATGTCGCGCGCGACGCCGAAGCGGTCTTCCTCTGCGTCGGCAACACGAAGATGGCCGAAACCGTGATTCTCGGCGAAAACGGAATCAGGCAGGGTGGCAAGGCCGGACTGGTCGTGGTGGATGCGAGCACCATCAGCCCCTCCGCCAGCCAGCGGATTCACGCGGAACTGGCGGCGGCCGGAATCGACTTTCTCGGCGCGCCTTGCACCGGTTCCACGCCTGGCGCGATCAACGGAACCCTGACCTTTATGATCGGCGGCGAGGAGAAGGTCTTCGAGGCCATGCGCCCCTATCTCGAAGCGATGGGCAAGAAGCTCTACTTTTGTGGTGGTCCGGGAACGGGACTGCACGCGAAGCTGACGCAAAACCTGGTTCTCGCCAACATCCTGCAGGCCTTCAATGAAGGAGTCGTCCTGAGCACCAAGGCGGGCATCGAGCCGAAGATGATGCTGGACATCCTCTCCAACAGCGCGGCGAAGTCCGGCCTGATCGAGTACAAGGCGCCGTTCATCTTCCGCCGCGACTTCGCCACCAACTTCTCCGTAAAGTGGATGCACAAGGACATCGGGCTCATGCTGGAATCCGGAGAAGAGCTTTCCGTGCCGCTTCCGCTGACCGCTCTGACCCGGCAAATGTTCCAGGCTGCCATCTCGATGGGCCATGGCGACGAGGATATCTGCTCTACGATCAAGGTGTTAGAGGGAATGACAGGGGTCGAGGTCAAGGGCTAGTGTACGCGGCCTCACGAGTTCCAAAAATAATATCCAGTTTTTAGTTGATTTCGATTTCGATCTTTTCTATTATTGGAATCAAGCCGGGGAGGTACAAATTAACTCCCACCAAAGCGAGACTAACCTCTAAACTGAAAGACCCCTGAAGCAACCTCCCCGGCGCCCGCAAGGGTTTGGGTTTTCAGTCAGCCTCGCAACCACAAGTCCTGTCCTCCCTTCATGTTATGATCAATTAGTTCCTCGTCATGGCATCCCGCACACTGACTATATTGGGTTCCACCGGTTCCATCGGGACCAACACTCTGGATGTAGTCCGGCAGAATCCGCAGCACTTTCAGGTGTTTGCGCTGGTCGCCGGCCGGAACATCGAGCTCTTAGCCCGTCAAATCGAGGAGTTCCACCCCCAGGTGGCAGTCGTGGAGGATCGGGCGGACGTCGACCGGCTCCGCGCTCTTCTACCAAAAACAGGAAACGGCGGCAAAACGGGAAATCCCGAATTATTGAGCGGACCCTTGGCCCGTGTCCAGGTATCCATAGCGCCGGAAGCCGATACAGTAATGTCCTCCATCGTCGGGGTCGCCGGTCTGGAAGCGACTTACGAGGCGGTGGTCCGCGGCAAACGAATCGGCCTTGCCAATAAGGAAGTGCTGGTCTCGGCCGGTCAACTGGTCATGGACGCGGTGAAGCGTCACGGCACCGAGATGATCCCCGTCGATTCCGAGCACAACGGTGCCCACCAGTGTCTTCGCGCGGGACGCCGCCAGGAAGCCACCAAACTCATCCTGACCGCTTCAGGTGGTCCGTTTCGGACGACTCCGAAAGAGGCCCTGGACTGGGTGACGCCGACCGATGCCTTGAATCATCCTACATGGAAGATGGGAAACCGCATCACAATCGACTCCGCGACCCTGATGAACAAGGGTTTCGAAGTCATTGAAGCCCACTGGCTCTTCGATTTTGCTCCGGACGACATCGAGGTGGTAGTTCACCCGCAATCCACCGTGCATGCCATGGTCGAGTACGAAGATGGCACCGTGATTGCCCAGGTGTCAGCGACCGACATGCGAATGCCGATTCAGTACGCGCTGACCTGGCCGGATCGCTGGCACGCGCCCGTTCCAAAGATCGACTGGTCCCAGACCAGGAAGTGGGATTTCGCGGCTCCCGATTTTGATAAATTTCCACTCCTCGGGCTTGCCTACGAATCATTAAGGCAGGGGGGGGCCGCCTCCTGTATTCTGAACGCCGCCGATGAGGTGGCGGTGGGATCGTTCCTCGCCGGGCAGATCGGGTTTCCGTCCATCGCCCGGGTGGTTGCGAGAACGCTGGAAAAGATGCCGCATCGCGAGCCGGCCAGCGTCGCGGAAGTTCTGGAAATCGATGAGACGGCGCGCCGTACGGCTCGTCAGGTCATCGAGTCCAATGCAGTGGTCTTCGCCCCCGCCGGGGCGCCTGAACGCGCGCCCGCTCAGGCATAAGGATTCTCCAGATGAATATTGTCGCGGTCCTGTCGCAAATTTGGTGGTTGCTGGTTTTGATCGGAGTCATGATCCTGGTTCACGAACTGGGTCATTTCTGGGCGGCTCGCGCCTTCGACGTCAAGGTGGACATCTTCAGCTTCGGCTTCGGCCCGCGCCTCTTCGGTTTTCAGCGCGGCGAAACGGACTACCGGTTCTCTTTGTTCCTCTTCGGCGGCTACGTCAAGATGGCGGGCGATCAGCCCGGCGAGGAGAGCGCCTCCGATCCTCGTGGTTTCATGGCGAAACCCCGCTGGCAGCGCCTGATTATCGCCTTCGCCGGACCGTTCATGAACATCGTGCTCTCGGTCGGCGTTCTCACCGGCCTGTTCATGGTCCGCTACGAGAAGATCATCGACGATAACGGCGCCGTGATCGGCCACATCATGCCGGATTCCCCGGCGGCGAAAGCCGGTCTGCAGCCCGGCGACAAAATCGTGCGGCTGAACGGCAAAGACAAGCCGGATTGGGAAGACATCATCACGGCGGAAATCGGCAGTGTCGCCCGCCCCATCACGGTGGGCTACGAACGGCAGGGCCGCATCTTCTCCACCTCGGTGACTCCGGTTCTCGAAGAGCGTTCGGGCCTCGGTGACGCCGGCTGGGCGGGCCAGAACGAAATTCAGGTGGGCGGCGTCACGGCGGGCATGCCCGCCGCTTCCGCCGGGCTCAAAGTCGGCGACCTGCTCCTCGAAGTGAACGGCATCCCGATCCACTCGCGGTTCACCCTGCCGGAGGTCATTCGCAAGAGCGACGGCAAGCCCGTCACTCTCGAATACAAACGCAACGGCGAGACGCATACCGTCGCCATGGTGCCCGTTTTCAAGAATCTCGACGGTTCGGCGCGCTGGATGATCGGCGTGGCGTCGGACGTCAAGTGGCACATCCAGAAGACGCAGCTTTCCTTCCCGGCCGCGCTGGCGGAGTCGATCCGGCAGAACCGGAAGTACGGCACGCTGATTGTCGATCTCCTGGGCGGGATTATCGAGCGCCGCATGCCCGCCAAAAATCTGCAGGGTCCGGTCGGCATCGCGCAGCAGGCAACCCAGGCCGCGCAGGATGGCCCGGCGGCCTTCCTGACTCTGATGAGCCTGGTGAGTCTCAACCTCGCGATTCTGAACCTGCTGCCCATCCCGATTCTGGACGGCGCGATGATCCTGACTCTGCTCATCGAAATGGTGATGGGCCGCGATATCAGCCTCAATGTGAAGGAAGCGATGCTCAAGGTCGGCTTCGTATTTTTGATGATGCTGATGGTGTTTGTTCTTTATAACGACATCGCCCGCAGAATTACGCCCGGATTCCTGTTGCCGCCCGGAATCGCGCAACAAAAATAATTCGCAATTCATTCCGGCTGAAGCCACAACCCGTTCCGGAACATCTGCTAACCTGACACAAGTTCATGCAGTGTACGTGTGTCCGCCAGACGGACTTACCGAACACCTCGAAGCTTTTCGCCGACCTGATCTATCACTTCGATCGGGTCCACGATCTGTATCCGTGGCAGCCCAATAATATTGAGGCGATAGAGCAGGCAGCGCGGTTCTCCTTTCCGGATGAGAGGCGGGCGGCGGTCGTCCAGGCACTCACTCCGCTGAATACAGGCAACCCATCGCTGGAGATCCTGGCGAAGCCCGGGACCGCGGCGATCATTACCGGCCAGCAGGTTGGCCTGTTCTCCGGCCCGGCCTATTCCGTCTATAAAGCTCTGACCGCCATTCGCATCGCGCGCGAACTGACGGACCGCGGCACGCCCGCCGTCCCCCTTTTCTGGCTCGCGACGGAAGACCACGACTTTGCCGAAGTGGATCATGCGGACGTCTTCGGCCCGGACTCCCGGCCCGTCCGTCTTCGCACCAGCGCTCCGGAACTGCACGGACCCCGGCCCGTGGGTGAGACCCCCGTCGGCGACGTACCTCTAAAGGAACTGCGCGCCGCGCTGGAAGGCCTGCCTTTCGCCGACGAAGCCGTCGCCATGGTGGAGCGTGCCTATCACCCCGGCGCCACCATGGGATCCGCCTTCGCTTGCATGGTGAAGGAGTTGTTCGCGCCCTACGGTCTGCTGCTGATCGACCCGATGTCCCCGGACCTGCGCCGTATCGCCTCGCCGCTCATGAAGGAAGCGGTCGAGCGGATGCCGGAACTGGCCGACGATCTGATCGCGCGGAGCAGGGAACTGGTGAATCGCGGCTACCACGCGCAGGTTCTGGTTGATAACAAAACTTCCCTCGCGTTTCTGCTGGAAGGCGGAGAGCGCATCGCGCTGCGCCGCGGCGCCGAAGGCTTTGTCGCGGGAACCAGAAAATGGACCGTAGCGGAACTCGCGGCGTGCGCCGCCGAACTCTCCCCGAACGCTCTGCTGCGTCCCGTGATGCAGGATTATCTGTTTCCGACCGCGGCCTATGTCGGTGGTCCGGCGGAACTTGCCTACCTGGCGCAGTCGCAGGTGCTCTACGCGAAACTGCTCGGCCGGCAGCCTGTGGCGTTTCCCCGCACGGGCTTTACCCTGCTCGACGAGCGCAGTGCCCGCCGCATGGCCAAATATCACTTCATCCCGCAGGAACTGCTGGTTCGGGAACAGGTGTTTCGCGAACAGGTGGCCGCGCGTTTGGTCCCCCCAGGTCTGAAACAACGTCTGGAACAGACGAAATCCGCCGTTGCCGCGGCGCTGGACGCCTTCGGTGACGACCTCAGCCGCTTCGATGCCTCTCTGGTCTCCGCTCTGGCCACCAGCCGCCGCAAGATCGAGTACCAGGTTGACAAGATGACCCGCAAGACCGCCGCCCAGATGCTGGCCAAAGATGAGCAGGCCCGGCGCGATGCCGATGCTCTCAGCGGCCTGGTCTTCCCCGACGGCCATCTGCAGGAACGCCTCTATTCCATCGTGCCCTTCATCGCCAAATTCGGCCCTTTGCTGGTGGAGGAACTGTACGAACATGTTCGGGTGGAGTGCCCCGACCACCAGTTCGCGGTGGTCTGACCACACCACCTCCCTTGAAGCGCGCGCGCATCATCCACTGGAGGCCGGAAGAAGCCACACCGCTTCTTGAGGTCGTGGAGCGGTCTGGCTGCGCGGCGGAATATTCCGAAGACATCCACGGACCGGCAATCACGCGCGCGATTCAGCAGAGCATTCCGGATGTCGCCGTCATCGATTTGAGCTGCCTGCCCAGCCACGGCCGTGAGATCGCCGTCTGGCTGCGCGGCCGCAAGGCCACCCGCCACGTTCCGTTGATCTTCGTGGGCGGCGAGCCGGACAAGGTGGCGCGTATCCGTGAAGTGCTGCCCGACGCGGAGTTTACCGATCTCGTGGCGCTCCCCCAGGCGCTTCAGTCCATCCGCGAGGTGGCAAACCCCGCCCAGCCCCCCTCCATCATGGACCGCTACCAGGGCCGGACCGCCGCGCAGAAACTCGGGGTTCGTCCGGGCGACAAGGTGGCCGTCATCGACCCGCCGCGCGATTACACCACCGTGCTGGGCGAGATCCCCGAAGGGGCCGAACTTCTGGAAGACACCGAACAGCCGTGCGCTGTCACCCTTTGGTTCGTCCACGAACCCGAACCTTTTCTCGCCGCGCTTCCCACCCTGCGGACTCTGGCCGGCAAAACGAAACTGTGGCTCCTCTGGCGGAAAGGCTCGCAAAACGGCATCACGCAGAACTTCGTCCGGGAAGCGGCAATCGACGCCGGCCTGGTCGATTACAAGATCTGCGCCGTGGACGGCCGCTGGAGCGCCATCGCCTTCGCGCGCAAAAAGTCATGACAGGTCCGGTCCTGCCGCGCGGGTTCTACGCTCGTGACACCGTGACCGTGTCCCGCGAACTGCTGGGGAACATCCTCGTCCACGGCCCCGCCGAAGGGATCATCGTCGAGACGGAAGCCTACCTCGGGGGCGACGATCTCGCCGCGCACTCCGCCGCCGGTATCACCAACCGAACCCGCGTCATCTTCGGTCCTCCCGGCCACGCCTATGTCTACCTGTCCTACGGCATGCACGAGTGCATGAATATCGTCGCGGGTCCCGAGGGCACGGGAGGCTGCGTTCTGATTCGCGCACTGGAGCCGGTCGCCGGACTCGACCTCATGCGCGCCCGCCGTCCCGCCGCGAAAACGGATCGCGAACTCACCTCGGGACCGGGCAAGCTCACCAAAGCGATGGCCATCACCCGGGCCCACTATGGCGCCGACCTCACCACCGGCGATCTCACCGTCCACTCGCCGGCGCATGTCCGCGAAATCGAGATCGAGGTCACGCCGCGCATCGGCATCTCGAAATGTGAAGACTGGCCCCTGCGTTTTCTGATTCGAGGGAACCCCTTCGTCAGCCGCTGAAACTTACCGGATGTTGAGTGTGACCACGTTGGCGGTCTGCCCGTCCACGGTCAGCACCACGGGCGACTCGCCCGCGCCCGCCAGACTCGCCGGAATGATCAGATTCACCTGATCCAGACCCGGATTCCCCGCCACGGCGCCCAGATACTGCACCGGCACGGGCATACCCCCCACCGTCGCCGTCACATTCTTCAAGGCGCTGAAATTGCGCATTCCGGTGCCATACAGGGAAACGATCAGCACGTCCCCCGGCCCGCCCATCGCCAGCGGCGCGGACACGCAGGTTCCCGCTCCGCCCGAGCACTGAAACACAGGTTCCACGTTCACCGCTCCGCTCGCCGTATAAACCGCCGCCAGAGCCGCCGCCACTCCGGCGCCGCTCGAATTCGCGGAATAGATGCTCGGCGCCACCGTATCCACCTGCGCGGAGCCCGAAGAACTTCCGATGGTCACGGTGGCCATCCCCGGCGCGGTCCCGTCCGGCATCAGATACGCGACCTGCGTCGGCGACGTGTAGTAAATGGGCGCCAGGCGCGTGGCACCCGCGCTGTCCTGCACCTGCACGCTGGACCCGCTCAGCAGGGTGGGAAACGGAAGCGTGGTGGCGATCGCGAACGCCGGCAGCTTGCTCCCGTAGGCCACTACCCAGGAATTCACCGCGACGCGCGGAAAGCCGCTCGCGCTCGACACGTTCGCGATCAGCCCGCTGGTATCCGCGACTGACGTGTTACCGGAAACCGTGAGCAGGCTGTTGGTGCTGAGCACCGGCTGCTGGAAATCGCTGAGGTATTGCGCCATCGTCTCGCAGCACGGCGGGATCGCATACACGTTCGCCGAAGGATTCAGCCCGTAGCCCTGGATCAGATTGCCGGTCACATCGCCGCCCGCGACATTCTCCAGCCGGATGCCGGTCCGCGGCGAATTCGTCACGCGGTTGCCGGTCACGAAAACACTGGAAAACGGCCGCGTGGTCACCTGTCCGCTCGCCGCGCTCTGCGCCACCGTGTGGATCGACGCGGCCGCGGTAATCGGCCCCGCCGACGCGCCGCCATAGCCGATCGCGCTGTCGACAAGATTGCTTTTGATGGTGATGGCCGAGGACGGCCCCACGCCTGCCGCTTCCTGCACCAGAATGCCCGCGTTACTCGTCCGCTGCACCAGATTGTCGTGGACCTGCACGCTTTGCACGCCGCCCAGCCAGATGCCGCGCGAGTACACGACTTCCTGCACCGTGTTGTTCGCGATCACGGAACCGTTGCCGCGCTTCAGCGGGTCGTTGTCGATCATGCCGAAGCCCGCCGCCAGCCCCGTCACGGCCTTGTCGAGCGTCAGCGTGACCACTTCCCCATCGGTCAGGCTCTGGACGCCCACCGCAGGCGCTTCCGCCACGATATTCGCGCTGCCCACCACCGACGCATCGACTGTGCTGAGGAACGAAACCGGCACGCCCACCGGAAAAGGCGCGGAACCGACGCGTGTCACCTGCACCGTCGCGCCCACCGGCGCGGCGCTCACCGTGGCGATCCAGCCCGCGCCCAGCGACAGCGCATCGTCACAGGTCCGCCGCACGATGTTGTTCGTCAGAGTATTGTTGGCCAGAGCGGAACTGACGCGGATCCCCTCCGCGTTCGTGCTGATCAGCCGTGTCGTGCCGGGGCGGGGGATCACCTGCACCCGGTCCACCGTCACGCCCGCCGTCCTTCCGAAAGACAAGCCCACTTGCCCGCCCGAAAAGAGGGAGACATTCCGAACCGTGACCTTCTGCCCGCCCACGATGTTGATCACCGCCGGGCCACCCCGGTCCGTCAGCACCAGCGTGTCGCCGGCCTGAATCGCCGCCAGATTCGCCGGCTGCGCCCACGGGTCGGTCACGTTGCCGATCTGGATCGAATTCCCCTGCACCGGCCGCATCGCCGACAGCCTGCCGGTCTGCGACAGCGGAACGCCGTTGCGGAAAACAAACATCCACAGCGTGTCACTCCCGTCGGCGGCGCGGTTCGCATTGAAATCCGCCGGGGACTGCCAGCCCGCGATGGCTTGGAAGCTCAGCGCCCGATTCGTCGAATCCACGGCCGTGACGGTGGCCTGGGTAAAGGGCAGTTGCGCATAATCGGCGGCAAAATTCTGCAGGGTCACGGAACTGCAGTTCGCGCACTCGAAAGCCGCGGCATGGGAAGTCGCGAAGGAAAGATCGGAATTCTGCCAGTCGATAATCAGGTTGGCCGTGCCGTTCAGCAGCACGTGCTGATTGCCGCTGTGCGTGGAGAGAAAGGAATAGCTGCCCGGATCCGCCGTCAATGTGGACACGGAGTTCTTCGCCGCGTACGCGAGTGCCGCTTCCACCAGGGGCCGCGCGTCCAAGGTCGCGGTATTCGGCGTCAGATTCGCGCCGGCGATTCCCTTCGCCACAAGATCCCGCGACATGTTCAGGGTGATTCCCGGCTGCGCGCACACCGCAACCGGCAACAGCAGCAGAATGCGTATCGTTTTGAACATGGAAGCTGACCTGACGCTCAGGATAGCTCAATATAGAAAAATGCTTTGGCTGATTCGTCATGGTGAAACGGAATGGAGCCTTTCGGGCGCGCACACCGGGATGACCGACATCCCGCTTACGAAGGCGGGCGAAGAGAAGGCATTAGGACTGCGGGACCGGCTCGCGGGCCTGCACTTTGCGCTGGTGCTCACCAGCCCTTTGCAGCGGGCGCGCCGGACCTGTGAACTCGCCGGCTTGGGCGACCGGGCCGAACTGGAACCGAATCTCGTCGAGTGGAACTACGGCGAGTACGAGGGCCGTACGACCCTCGATATTCGAAAAGAGCGTCCAGGCTGGTATCTGTTCCGAGACGGCGTGCCGGGCGGAGAAACGGCCGCCCAGGTGGGCGCCAGAGCGCAGGCCGTTATCGACCGCGCCGTGGCCGCCAACGGGGACGTGGCGCTCTTCGGCCATGGCCACATTCTTCGCGTGCTTGCGGCCTGCTGGCTGGGCCTCGCCCCGGAAGAGGGCAAGCGGCTCGTGCTCGGCACGGCCGGTATCGCGGCACTGGGCTTTGAACACGGCACGCGGGTCATTGATCGCTGGAATTGCTGAAGGACGCTACAATTCGGGTATGAATTTCACCCGAACAGCTCTGCTCGTGGCCCTCGCCGTTTCGGCTTTCGCGGCCGATCCCGCCGTGGTGACGCAGGCGAAAAAGCAGATCGCGGAAAAGAAATACGATGCGGCCATCACCGCCTTGGAAGCCGCCGCCAAAACCAGTCCGAAGTCGGCCGAAATCAAAGCGACACTCGCCGACGCCCTGCTTGCCAAGGCGGATTCCATCATGTTCGACGACTCGCTGCCGCCGCGCACCAAGTATCCCGATGCCCTTCGCACTTACCGGAAGGTTCTGACCGTCGACAAAGACAACAAGAAAGCCCAGAGCAATATTTCGACAATCGAAGGCATCTATCGCTCGATGGGCCGGCCCGTTCCGGAATAATCGTACTCGCCGGACAGCCATTCCGCGCTTTGGACCGGAGATTGCCCGCGCCAGACGGTGAATGGTTTTTTTCAGTCCCTCGCCCATTTCTTCTTCGTACAGGGCGGGGTCGGTTTATTGCTCCTGGGGATACTCGATTCCTCGTTCCTGATGTTGCCGCTCGGCAACGACTTGCTGGTTGTGGCGCTGACCGCCAACCGTCCGGCACACCTGATCTATTACGTCCTGATGGCCGCGCTTGGGTCCACGATCGGCGTGGCCCTCGCGCACTGGGTTTCCCTCCGCACCGGCCAGAAGGCGATTGAGGCCACCGGGGCGGATTCCGGCGGCGGCAAGCCCTCGCGCAAAAGCCGGCAACTCGCCTTCGTGAAGCGCAAGGTGGAACAGTACGGAGGCTGGGCCATCGCGGTCGCGACACTCGCGCCTCCGGGCTTCCCGTTCACGCCGTTCATCGTGGTCTCGGCCGCGCTGCAGTATCCGCGAACCCGGATGCTGCTCATCGTCGCCGCCTGCCGGGTGGTTCGGTTTCTGGTCGCGGGCTGGCTGGCCATACGATACGGCCGGCGCATCATCGAAATGGCGAAATCGCCCACCCTGCAACATTTTGTGCTGGCTCTGGTGATTGTTTCGCTGGTGGGCAGCGCTTTTTCCATCTGGGGCTGGATCCGGCAGGCGCGTTCCGGAGCGCGCTGAGTGGCACCGTTCCTGCTCCGCTTCGGGCATGAGCAAACTCGACGAAAAACGCCGCGATGCCCTCTCCGAAAAGGAGTTCGCTTTTCCCAAAGAGGAAAAAGAGCCGATTCACGACGCCGCGCACGTTCGCAATGCCATCGCGCGCTTCAACCAGGTCCAGGGCGTGACGGACGCCGAACGGGACGAAGCCTGGAAGAAGATCCGTGCCGCCGCCCGAAAATTCAACGTGGAACTGCACGAAAGCGACTGGCGTGAACTGGCGCACGGCGGCAAAAAGTGACCGTGTACATTGATTCTGGAGAGCTTCGGTGCCAGGATTAATCGACACATACCAGGGATGAAAGTACTTCGGATCGTCATCCCTTTGCATCTGCTCGCCGTGTTTCTGCAGGCCGTGCTGGCGGGTCAGTTTCTTTCGGGCACGGACGGTGCCGTGCTGTTTCATGAATACACGGGCTGGACGGTCGCCGCCCTGGGGCTCGGCCAGATCCTCTGCTGTCTCGCCGTGGAACTGCCCGCCGGACTCGCGCTGCCTCTGATTCTTTCGAGCGCCCTGATCTTCCTCGGCGAAGTCCTGCAGGTCGGCACCGGCTATCTGCGTTTCCTCGGCGTCCACATCCCTCTTGCGATTCTGATTGTCGGCGGCCTGGCGGAACAGGCGTCGCGGGTGTTCCGCGAATGACGCTCAGCCGCCGCGAGTTGCTGGGGATGGCCGGTGCCGCCCTGACGGAGCTTGGATGCACCTTGGGCGCACGGCCGGAGCCTCGCCTGCTGCCCAGCGAAATCCCGTTACCGAAGCCGTTCCAGGTTCCTCTGCCGCGCCCCGCCGTTCTGAAACCCGCCGCCACCGAACCGGACATCGACTGTTACGAACTCGACGCGCGTCCGGCCGCCGCAACCCTGCTCCCCGGCCTGACCACGCCGATCTGGGGCTACAACGGCGCCTTCCCCGGTCCCACCATCGAAGCGAGACGCGGCCGCCGCGTGTCCGTACGGTTGCGCAACTCGCTGCCGCTGCCCATCGTGCCGCATCTGCACGGCGGCCGCACCCCGCCCGAAAGCGATGGCTACCCGACCGATCTGCTGCAGCCCGGCCACACCCGCGAATACGTCTATCCGAACGAGCAGCGCGCCGCCACTCTCTGGTACCACGACCACCGCATGGATTTCACCGGCGCCCAGGTCTGGCGCGGCCTCGCCGGATTCTACCTTCTCCGTGACGACGAGGAATTGCGCCTGCCCCTGCCGCGCGGCGAAAAGGAAATCGCGCTCGCCATCTGCGACCGTTCGTTCACCAAAAACGGCGCCCTGCACTACCCGTCGCTCGACCCGGCTCTGCTGCAGCCCGCGGGCGTGGAACACGCGTACATGGGCGGCGTGCTGGGCGACGTGATCCTGGTGAACGGAGCGCCCTGGCCGAAACTCGACGTGGCGGCTACCAGGTACCGCTTCCGCATCCTCAACGCCTCGAACGCGCGCCGTTATGAACTCGCTCTGGACCCCGCCCCGCCGGGCGGCCACCCGTTCATCCAGATCGGCAGTGATGGCGGTCTGCTGGCCGCGCCTCTGCCCCACGGCACTCTGCTCATCTCCCCCGCCGAGCGCTTCGACGTCGTGGTGGATTTCTCGCGCTGGCCCGTCGGCTCCGTGATCACGATGAAAAATCGCGACGCCGATGGAGCCGCCGGACAGATCCTGCAGTTCCACGTCACGCATCAGGAGAAGGACGAGAGCGCCATCCCCGCCGTGCTTTCCACGCTTCCCCCCGCCGATGCCTCCGCGGCCACCTTGACCCGCGAGTTCAGCTTCGCGTACAACCGCGGCCTGATGTCCTGGACCATCAACGGAAAGCCTTTCGACGCGGCCCGTATGGACGCGCGGCCCAAACTCGGCGACACGGAAATCTGGCGGCTCAAGAGCGACTTCAGCCACCCCCTCCACCTTCACCTGGTGCATTTCCAGGTGCTCTCGCACAGCGGCAGACCGGGACCGTTCGATGCAGGCTGGAAAGATACCGTCGCCCTGCGCGCCGGCGAAACCGCCAACATTCTGGTGAAGTTCGAGGGCTACCGGGGCCGCTACGTCGTTCACTGCCACAATCTGGAGCATGAGGACATGGCGATGATGGCGAACTTCGAGGTGATATGAGGCGATACTTCGCGGCTTTCGTGGCGGTCTGCGCGCTCCTCGTGATCGTCTCGGGCGCCGTGCTGACCACCCTTCGCCACACTGCGGTGCAGTCCGCCTTCGTGCATACCCGCATCGGGATCGCGTTCGGCATCCTGAGTTTCGCCGTTGGCGTTTGGGCACTGCTCGATCGACACCCCGTCCTGCGCTCGCTGGGCCTGCTGACGGCGGTCGCGACGGGGCTCGAAGCGATGCCGCGCGCCGTCCTCGTGCACGCCTGCTTCGCGCCCATACTCTTCACGGCCATCGCCTGCATCGCGTGGTTCGACCCGGATGACCGGAAGCACGCCGGCACGGCGACGCCGTCATTGCGCTGGCTGGTGCTGGCCCTGCCTCCGCTGGTGCTGCTGCAGATCGCGCTCGGCGCCGCGCACCGGCACGAAGAGGCCAGCGTGATGCTTCACATGGGCAACGCACTGCTTGTGGCCGGGCTGATTCTGGTGGTCTGCGTGATGCTCCTGCGCACGTTTCCCGCCTGCCAGCCCCTCCGCTCCCCGGCCGTGACTCTGATCGCGCTCGTGCTGCTGCAGATCTCGCTGGGGATCGCGGTCTTCCTTCTTCGCCTTCTCGAGATGGACTCTTCGCTCGCCTTGATTGTCGGCGCCGCGGCCCACGTCACAGGCGGCGCGCTGATTCTGGCGACCTGTACGGCGTTGTCGCTTCGCTACGTGCGAAGCGTCTACTGAGAGCCGGCCGACTGCGCCGAAGCCGCCGCGGGTTTCGGCGCCTCGTAATACGCGATCCAGCGGCCCATCGAAAGAATCCCCAGCCACAGGCAAAGCGACAGGCAGGCCGCCAGCTTCGCCTTCCCGGGAACCGCCCTTCCGCTATCCATCGCGGCCGTGTTCCTGTAAACGCTCCGGCGGAACACCAGCGCATGCACGCCCGTCAGCGTCAGCAGCAGCATCTTGATCCGGAAATACGGATTCGGGTAGTAAGTATCGGCCTTCGACGACGCGAGCAAGATCCCGCATGTCAGAATCAGCGCCAGGCCCGCGAGCTTCCACGGCCGCAACTGCTTCACCACATCGGACACCGGAGTCTCCGTCATCGCCAGTCCCAGCAGCCGCAGATTCGTCAGCAGAATCATGCCGCCGAAGAACGCGATCGCACTCAGGTGCAGCGACATGATCACCGGATACACCAGCGCGGATTCGCGTATATCCGTCGCCCAGCCGGTCGATTGAATCGCATGAAAAATGTCGGCGAGAGACATGGTTCAAGATCCTTAGACGAACGCGATAAAAATGCCGGAGAACACCAGCGAAAGCCAGAGCAGAATCGAGAAGCCGCCCGCCAGCACACCCCGCGCCGCCGGCGCCTCCGAGCAGGCCACCTTGCGATGCACGGTGTAGTTGTAAACGATGCCGAGCAGCAGCACCGCCATCTTGAACTGGAACGGCCCGTTGTTGAGATAGTGAACCGGGTCGGAGGAAAAAATCAGCAGCCCGGACGTGATGACGATGGCCAGCCCGGCGAGCGTCCACAGTTCCGTGTTCCGCACCAGTTGCGCGCTCGACTGCCTTCGCATGCCCAGCCCCAACAGCCGCAGATCCACCACCGCGATGGTGCCGATGGAAAGCGCCATCGCAGCCAGATGAAAGCATTCCGTAAGAGGAAACGCCCACTCGTTATTGTTCAGTGGATTGGTCGCGGGATCGTAAGCAAGCATGACGAATCGGCTACGTCATGCTACCACTCAGGGTGCGCGCCTGGATGGTAAAACGGCCACGTCGAAGATTCGTCGGTCCGGAGTCAGTGCGTCCCACGCGGCATCGTCCGGCTCGCTCGCGAATAACTCGCGCAGGCTCGCCGCCGTGGCATCGGCAAGATTCATCGGGGGCACACGCAGCAGTTCGAAAATCGTCCTGCGCAGTCCGGCGAAATCGGAGTTCGTATGCGACACGCTCTTCCGCCGGATCCACGGCCCGGCCGCCAGCAACACGGTCCGGTGCGCGTCGACATGATCCAGACCCTCGACCCTGGCTTCGGTCACAAAAATCGCCGTCTCACGCCACTCGGGCCGGTGCGACAGATACTGCACCAGGCGCCCCAGAGCCAGATCGTTATCGGCCATGTAAGAGGCCTGATAGGGGTACCCGGACTCCTCCCGCTCTTCGCCCAGCCGGTCATTCGGCAGGCGGATCGAAAGGAACTGGGGCAGCGGCGTTTTGGATTTGCCATAGCGGCTCTCCAACGTGGCGATGAACCGGTCCGCGCGTTCCTGGTCCCCGCGTTCGGGGTCGGATGCGGTTTCGGGCCCTGCATCCTGCCCGAACGTGCTGACACCGCGGCTCTCCAGGTCTTTCAGGAGCGTTTCCGTCACCCGGGAATCCGCATAGAAGTTGTCGCTGAAAGTCCACTGCGCCGCGATCCCGTGGTGATTCGGCGTAATGGCGGCATCTTTGATGCTGAACTGTCGGCGCCTGCCATCGGCCAGTCCGTGCATCCCGAACCGCGCCAGTTGCGGCACGCCCTGCACGCGGCGACTCTGCCCCCCGAAATCGCCCAGCACCTCATCGAACGAGCGGCCTTCCTTCACGATCAGCACCACATGCCGGATCGCCTCCGGTACAGCCGGGACCACGCGGTTCGGCCGGCTATCCGTCAGTAATCCGTTAGCCGCGAAGACCGTGCCGGTCAGCTTCGGCAGTTCACCGGCCGCCGGCAGGACGAACGTGGACACCGAGCCCCGATGCAGCAGGGGCGCCTCACCGAACTCCAGCAGGGGCCTGTGCAGATTCGGCCCCGTGCCGCGCCCCAGCCGGTTCGTAACATAGGCGCGGTCGCCCGCGATCGCCACCCGCGCCGGTTGCCAGCCCACCGGAATATGCCCGATCAGCCGGTGTTTGTCTGTATCGATCACCCCGACGGCATTGATACCGGCTTCGGCCACCAGCAGCCACTTCGTGAGCGGATCGAACGCCATGCCGCCCGGCTCGATACCCCGCAGATCCTCAAGCCCCGGAATCCGCAGCGGGATCTCCGCCTCCACGTTCCAGTCCGGCCCCGCGAGCGTCGCGACAAAATCATCCTGAGGGTGAGACACAGAAACGCGATCCCCCGCGGCGAGAATATCGCCCGGCGCGCCGTGTGTCGTCACCCGTTTGATCACCTGAGGTTTCACGGGATTACGCACGTCGATCACACAAACAGAACGGTCGGTCAGAAACACCGTGCCGCTGTCCGGTGAGAGCGCGATTGCGAGCGGCGCGCCGTCCGTCCCCACCGACGCCAGAACGGCACCCTTTTTCGAATCCACCACCACCATCCGAAAATTCGCCCGATCCAGCACGAAAAGCAGGCGTTTTATTGGATCGAAAGCCAGATCTCCCGTGAAACTGTGCTTCCATTCACCCTGATTCAGGTCGATGATCTTCTCGTGGTTGCCCGATCGCGTGTCCAGCAGCCGGAGCTTTCCCGAATCGCCCTCGGAAATCCAGACGGAGTGTTCGGACTCGAAAGCCGCGCCGGTTGAAACGCCCTTCCAGTCCGGATCCGCGAGTTCGGCCGCCCGGCTCCCCGGCGTGCGCGCCCACCAGTGCCCGACCGACCACTCGTTTTTCACCCGCTCAATCCGCGTGACCCCGTACCGCTCCGGGCCCGTGTCCGTGGTGGCCAGCGCGCCCTTCGGACTCAGGACAATCCCGAAGGCGCCCGGCCCCGTTTCAATCTGGACGCCGAACGGCTGCACCACGCGCCCGCCCGGCAAAATCGAACCAGCCGCCGCGATCTGCGCATAACGAGTCTCCGCCGGAGGATGAAACTCCTGCGAGAAGGCCGCCGAAGCTGCCAGCAGAACGGCTGTTTTACAAAGATTTGGCAAAAATAAAATCCGTTATCGCCGGGAACTCGTATTTTCGATTATGATCCAGGTAGTGGGCCTGATCGGTACTGCGTTCGAAGCAGACGATCTCGCGTGTGTCGGAACCGACATAAACCTTCCCGCATCGGCCGTGTTGCTGGGGTCATCTGTCAATCTTTTGTTAAGATATGAGAGTACTGCAGGTACCGGAAGCAGAAACTCCGCAATGTAGCTGTTTTTACTTAGTAGAGAAGGGGGGAGCCATGGGAACGAGTCCAACGCCGGTGCCAACACCGAAACCGCTTGAAGATCCACTCGCGCATCTGCCGTGTTCGACAATCGTGGAGTACAAGCGGGGGCAGGTTGTTTACGACCAGGAGATCCCCTCCAGCAGTCTGTTCCTGGTGATCGACGGCAAGGTCAAGGTTTGCCGTCTGACCGATGACAATCGTCAGGTCGTCGTCGATATCTATCAGCCGGATGAATTCTTCGGGGAGTCCGCGTTTCTCGGACTTGCGAACCGCGCGGAACTTGCCGTTGCCATCGAGCCAACCAAGGTCAAGGCCTGGACGGTCACGGAGATTGAGGAGATCGCCACCCGGCGCCCCAAACTCGCCATTGCGCTGCTGCAGTTGCTGGTCCAGCGTTCCATGGATTTTGGCAGCCGGATCGAGAGTTTTTCCGTCGATAACATTGCGCGGCGCCTCGCCCGCGCGCTCATTCGTTTTTCGGAACGCCTCGGGCACCAGGACGCGGACGGCTCCGTGCAGATGATCCCCTTTACGCACGAACTCCTCTCCCAGTACGTGGGAACATCCCGGGAAATCGTCACCCACTACATGAACCAGTTCCGCAGACAGGGCTATCTCCGGTATTCACGGAAGGGCATCCTGCTGCACCGGGACGCGCTGAAAGACTGGCTGCGCCAGGACAGTTCCGAAGCGGCGGCGTAAACCGAAAACTTCAGACGACGGTCCGGATCAGACGACGGTCCGGATCAGAATCACCGTGACATTGTCGGGGCTGCCTTCTTTGTGAGCCGCCTCGATCAGTTCGCCGCACTTGTCGCAAAGCGACGTACTCCCGGCGCTCAGAATCCGGATGATTTCCTCCGGCGAAACGACGCCATGCAAACCGTCGCTCGACAGCATCATCAGATCGCCCGGCCCCAGTTCCATGGCGTAATACCGGATCCGAACCGTAGGCCCCACGCCGACCGCCATCGTCAACACGTGTCGCATGGGATGCGTTTTCAGGCTTTCCGGATCGAGTCCCAGCGGCTTCCCGACTTCCTGCACCCACGTCTGGTCTTCCGTGATGGCGCGCAGCATCGCGCCGTTGTGAATGTAGGCCCGGCTGTCGCCCACGCTGGCGATCGCAATGTCGTTCTCGCCGGTTTCGAGCGCCGCCACCAGGGTGGTCCCCATGCCTTCGAGGCGCGGATCCCGCATGGCCTCGCCAAGCACCTTGAGATTGGCGTCTTCCACAGCGCCCAGCAGGGCTGCGGCATCGCGGTGGGGAGAGCGCGCGAGCACGTCGGCCACGCATTCCACGGCGAGTTGCGAGGCCCGTTCGCCCCCCCGGGCTCCACCCATACCGTCGGCCAGCAGAAACAAACCCAGTTCCGGGACGATCCGGAATGAGTCCTGATTGGATGTGCGAACCTTACCGGGGTCCGTGAGAGCGTAGGCCTCTAGCATCTAAGACAATGTTCCACTATAGAACAACACTGTTTCATTTTATTTTTGCCGCGAGCGATACAATAATAATTTGGGCCTGATCAACGCAACGACGACGTCCGATTTCAGAGCAGTTCTGGAAAAAGGAGATATTCTTTTCTTTCCGGAGGGGGGCTTCGAAATCCCCGCGAGCGTTCGCGGTGCACTGATGGGCGCTTCCCAGGACGCGCGCAGCATTCACAAAAATATCGCGTACAAACCAAATGTGGATCGCGTGACCGGGCTGGTGGACAGCGCGGAAACCGAAGCCGTCCGGAATGGTATGCGGGAATACTCCCGGCTTGCGCTTCGCTTTATGGCGGATATTTTGCCCGCTTACGCCGCAAACTGGAAGATTGACTACGCCAGCTTCCGGTCCATCGAAGAGCGCGGGCGCGACCTGCCGCTGACCAAACGCAACGACTTGCTTCATGTCGATGCCTTCCCCAGCAGACCCGTTTTTGGCGACCTGATTCTGCGCTGCTTTACCAACGTGAATCCGGAGCAGCCGCGCGAGTGGCTGGTGTCCGATCCGTTCGCGCTCCTCGGCCCGAAGGAGGCGGCCAATGCCGGGTTGGCGAGGTTTGCGGAAACGGCGGAATCCGGCTTGCATAAGCTCCGCAGGACCGCGGTGCGCACTCTTCGCCGCGCCGGGCTGCCGCTTGTCGACCGGTCTCCGTACGATGCCTTCATGCTGCACTTTCACGACTGGCTGAAGCACCGGGAGGAATGGCAGCGGGACTGTCCGAAGTACCGTTTCGATCTGCCCCCCGGATCCACCTGGCTGGTCTTTACCGACATGGTGCCGCACGCCGTGCTCGGCGGCCGGCTGGCGCTGGAACAGACCGTGATTGTCTCGCGCGCGAGTCTCGCGAATCCTCAGCTGGCGCCCTCGTCGATTCTGGAGCGCCTCGCGGGCAAGCCGCTCTCTGCCTGAACTCGCGGGCAAGCCGATCTCCGTCTGAACTCGCGGGATTAGCCGCTCTCTGCCTGAACTCGCGGGCAAGCCGCTCTCTGCCTGAACTCGCGGTATTAACCGCGGCCCACAAACGGCATCGTATTCGCCATGACGGTCATAAACAATACGTTCGAACTGAGCGGCAGCCCGGCCATATAGAGCACCGCGTCCGCCACGTTCTGCACGTCCATGCGCGGTTCCGGCGCGAGCACACCGTTGGCCTGCAGGACTCCCGCCGTCATGCGCTGGGTCATTTCCGTGGCCGCGTTCCCGATATCGATCTGGCCGCAGCAGATATCGAACTGCCGGCAGTCGAGCGAGATGGATTTCGTGAGTCCCGTAATAGCGTGCTTCGTAGCTGTGTAGGGCGCGGAGTGCGGACGCGGTGTATGCGCGGAAATCGAGCCGTTGTTGATGATCCGGCCGCCCCTCGGCGACTGCGCTTTCATCATCCGGATCGCCTGCTGGGCGCACAGAAACGCGCCGGTCAGGTTGACCGCGACCACGGCGCTCCACTGCTCATACGACAGTTCTTCCATCGGAATGGCGGGCGCGCCCATGCCGGCATTGTTGAACAGAAGGTCGAGCCGTCCGAACGTCTCTTCGGTCTTGGCGAAAAGAGCTTTGACCTGATCCGGGTTGCCGATATCGACAGGGAAGGGAAGCATCTGAGCGGCGCCGTCACTCTCACCGGCAGCCGCCGCGGTCTTCTCGAGTTCTTCCGCGCGCCGTCCCGCAAGGACAACGGAATAGCCGGCGGCATGCAGTGCCAGGCTGGTAGCCCGGCCGATGCCGCTGCCGGCGCCCGTGACGAGTGCAACTTTTTTCGTGTTGGTCATCGTGGTCCAGTCGAACGGATGAGGGCTATTTCTTGAACGTTGCCACTGTCCAGGCAACGCGGTGCGTGAAGTTCAGGTCGACGCTGGCCTTCAGTTTGGCGGGATCGACGCCGTCCTTCGGAATATAAACCGCGTCATAAGTAAGGAACGTCTTGCCCGGCGCGGTCTCTTTGATGGTGACGGTGCCTTCGTACATCTTGGCCGGCATGGGCGATTCCAGCACCGCGTAGACCAGCACGTGGGTAGCTGCGTCCGTGGACATCAGCCGCTCGCGCAGCGTGGTGCCCGTGGAGAAGGACAGGCGCCGGATCTGTTCGCCGAGCTGCTCCTGTTTAATGGCGTCCATCACCCACGTGATGTTTTCCCAGTTGGTGATGATGGCCCAGTAGTCCTCCATCGGGAAATCCATTTCGAGCTGGAAGTGGCTCCGGATTCCGTCGCGGTAGAGTATTTCGCGGGCAATCTGGTAAACGTCGGGGGAAAGGTCCATGGTGCGACCATGTTATGACTGAATTACTCGGACTGTCAATGCGGGCCGCCAAATAAGGCGATCAGCGCGGCCGCTTTGCTTTCGCCGCGGCGATCACGTCGGTCGCCTTCTCCGCGGCCATATAAATCGACGCCGCGATGAAAAAGCCCGGTATTTTCGGGAAAATGGACGCGTCCACCACCCGCAATCCTTTCACGCCGTGCACCTCGAAATTCCCGTTCAGCACGCCGCCCTTTTCCGGATCGCCGATCGGGCAGGTGCAGGAAGCGTGGTGGCCCCAGGCATGGTCTTTCACGAACTGGCGGAGATCCTCCCGGCTTTCCAGTTCCTTGCCCGGCATCTCCTCCTCGCCGATCAGCCCGTCGAGGCCCCGGCTCAGCATGCGGCAGAAATTAATGCCGTCCACCACGGCTTCCAGATCCTGTTTCGACGTATCGTTGCCTTCGTCGAAATAATGAAAGTTGACCAGCGGAACGTCCCGCGGATCCGCCGAGCGCAGACGGACCGTGCCCGCCGTGTTATTCGTATGCGCCTTGAGCACAGCCCAGGTCAGATAGTTCAGGTGTTCCGGGAAAAGTTTTGAATAACCCGGAAAATAGCCCTGAAACTTACCCATCAGGGCGAACACGAACAAATCCGGCAACGGTTTGTCGTCCGTGGACTTCTTGATAATCGACATCACCGCGCCATTGGTGGTGTAAACGCCGGTCCTGCACTGCTTCCACTCGGCGTAAATCGGATCGTTCCGGTCGAACGCCGCGCCTTTCAGCACGCTCCAGTCCGTCTTCATGCGGTTCACCATGCCGACTTCATACCGGTCCTGCAGATTGCTGCCGACGCCGGGAAGATCCACCCGCACGGCGATTCCGTGGCGCGCCAGTTCTTCCGCCGGACCGATGCCCGACAGCATCAGCAACTGCGGCGTATTGAACGCGCCGCCACAGAGGATCACCTCTTCCGAGGCTCGGGCGCTGCGCCGCTCGCCGGGCTCGGGACTCGGCGTGGCATGCGCGCGGAACAGACGGCGGCCTTTCAGATACTCCACACCCACTGCCCGGCCATCTTCGAACAATACTTTCGTGGCCAGCGCGTCCAGTTCGATCCGCAGCCGCTCCGGGAACTTCTTCTGCACTTCCAGCAGGAACTCGCGCGTCCCGTTCCGCGCATGTCCTCTCGTCGCCAGCGGCACCGAGCAGACGCCCAGCGGAACGTCGCGCACCATGCGCCAGTCGTTCGGATCGAGTTGAGACCGCAGCGCGTCGACCCACGTCCGGACGGGCAGTCCGAGCCGGCTCAGCGCATTCAGCGCGGACAGTTTGATGGTCTTCACCAGCGCCTTGTCGCCCAAAGCTTCGAGCGGCAGAGCCTTCTCCGTGCTGAGCCAGCCGGCAAAGCCGTGTCGCGAAGGATTCCAGCCCAGCAGTTTATAAAGCCACCGGTAGGGCGTGCGATAGTTGCAGTCTTCCAGCCGCTCGAAATACTGGCGCATGTTATCCGCGCGCCAGGTCGGATCGCCGGTGAGCGCGGCCAGGTCGTCCCAGTCGGCCTCATGGGGGCACACGGTGATCATGGCGTTGTGCGCCGTGCAGCCCCCCAGCGTTCCGGCGCGCGGATAAAGCACGCCGTCCACCCGCTCGCCTCCATACTCTTCGACATATTTGGGATCCCGCTTCTGCCGTTCGTCGTCGCCATAGTGGCGGACGAAGTAATCCCACCGCAGTTCTTCGTTCTCCGTGGAGAGCGCGTGGAAACAGGGGACCTGATAATGCTCCGGAAGGCCGGGCTTCTCCGGGTCTTCCGCGAGCGCGTCCGAACCGGCCTCAAGGACCAGCACGGTGTGCCCCGCAAGCGCGAGGCGGGAGGCGACAACGCCGCCCCCCGCGCCCGAACCCACTACGATGTATTCGAACTCTTCGCCGGAATTCCCGCCCATCAGAAGGTCTTCAGGAATTCGATCAGCGCGAGTTTGTCCGCGTCCGCCAGGTTCGTGCCGAAGTAATGGCCCTTGTTGACGATGTAGTCGGGGCACTTACTCATCTTCATCAGCTCCGGAACCAGAGGCCGGAAGGCCGCGCGAATCTCATCGTCGCTCTTGCCTTTGACCTTCTTCAGTTCCACAACCATCTTCTTAATCAGAATCAGCAGTTGTTTCTGCCGCTCCAGCGTCTGCAGCGGAGTTTCTTCCGCCGACGGCGTCAGGTTGAGGTTGGCAAGCAGCCCGACCGGCGTGCCTTTCGGAATCGGGCCGATACTGATCACGTCCTTCTCGAACAGTCCCAGAAGATCCTTCAGCGCGCCGGGAAGGTATCCCGTGCCGACTTTGATGTACGAAGTCTGCGTGGTGCGCTGAATCAGACTCGGGCCCGGAATGACCGGGTGATTGCCGGGAACGTTGTCGCCCAGATATTCATCCCTCTGGCGGCGTTCCGGCCAGAGCATCTGGCCGATGGAGTCGTTGAACGAATCAAGACGAGCCTCGACCGACGGGCTTGAATTAAATTTCCCGACGGAGTTGTTCTGTAAGAAAGGCGCGGTGGACCACAGACTGATGAGCGACGCCGGCCGCGTATAGCCGCGTCCGCCGCCTTCCATGTTGAAAGTCATCGTGGTGGCGTCGCCCGGATTGTAGACAGTTACGGCGCCAACCGCCGGCAGTTCCTTGTAAGTCTGCGAGGAGAAGTTATCCCAGATATTGCCGCCGATGCCGTTGCTGGCCGACGGGCTGCACGCGTTAATGCCGGTCTCGGTAACCGGGATGCGCTTTTCCGTGGAGAGGAAATTGTCTTTTAAGAAGTCCGGCTTCTGCACTTCCGTCCGCATCCAGTCGAAGTAGGCCGCCGAATTCTCCTGCATCTGACCCGGCTTGCAAAGTTGCCCGGGCTCGCAGAGATCCGGTTGTTTGCTTGAATGGCAGCGCGCGCAGTTCTCCGCGAAGACGATCTTGCCGCGTCCCACCTTCCCCGCGCCGGCGGCCAGAATTGCCGCCCCGCCCGGAGCGTCTTTCAGATAATCCGGCTTGGCCGTCTTGAGGAAGAAGAGCGCCACGTCCGGCGTCTGCTGCACGTTGGCATTCCAGTAAGAAGAGTTCTTCTGCAGGTCGGCGATAAGAATCGGCGTGACTTTCTTGCCGCCGACAAGGGGCAGGAAGTGCGTCAGCCATTCTTCGCTGAACAGGCCGATATTGAGATAAACGCGGTTGAGCGCCCCCAGAATGCCGACCGAATCCGAGCCGTCTTTCAGCACTCGGGCGGCCGCTACCGTGT
The DNA here is from genome assembly GCA_903851195.1 of uncultured Acidobacteriia bacterium. Lineage (GTDB taxonomy): Bacteria > Acidobacteriota > Terriglobia > Bryobacterales > Bryobacteraceae > BOG-234. The sequence goes on along the minus strand of CAINNJ010000004.1, from coordinate 472,733 downwards.
CGGGCTTCTGAAACAGGAAGTCCAGACTCTTCGTTCTGTCGAAGTCGCCGAACTGTTTATTCAGCAGTTGCCCGCCGACCAGCTTTTCCTTATAGTGCATGGAATTCTTGGCGCGGTCCAGCACGCTGTAAACGGCGTTCATGGTGCGGGGATTGTTGATGTTATCGCTGGAAACGAACGACGTATCGAGCGTGCCCGGCAGGTAAGTGTGGAATAACTGGTAAACGAAGTTGCCCTCGTCCTTGCGCCAGTAGAAAATGCGGTCGGTCCAGTAATACTGCGCGCCGGGATTGGACGCGAGATTCGCCCACTCCGGATTCTCCGGATCTTTCGGCGGACGCACCGGGCTCGGGCCCACATGACAAAAGCCGCACGACATGCCGACGCGATACGGGCGAATCAGATTTTTGTCGTCGTAATAATCGTGATCGGTATAGTATTTTTTCGCGTCCCACTTCTTCGCGGCGGCTTCGTCGAAATCCGGATTGGGAAACAGCCGAAGCCCCACGATACCCGTGGCGTAGCCATAGGAAGAGCCCACGGGAACGGTCTTGCCACGCGCGCCGATCTTCACGCCCGGATATTTCTGTTCGTTCTCAAACGGATCCGCCGGACAATCGGCCTTTCGTTTGTCGAGCCAGAGTCCGAAACGGTTCGGGTCGGGCCCCTTCGCCTCTTCGAAGCACGGTTCGTTCACCAGACCCAGATACTGCCAGCGGTTGTGCCGGCCATAGCCGAGACTCGGTTCGGAAGACAGCGTTTTCAGGAAGTCCAGCGCTCCGAAACTGTTCCGGCTCATGTAATCCCAGAACCGGTCGTTGCCGCCCGAAAATACGATCCAGTTATCGCGACCTTTGATTTCGTCCGTCGTCAGCGGTTCGGCGCGATCCATGTCATGGAAGTAATCCTCGTCGGCGGCCTGCAGAGACTCCGCGGTGCGGCCCGCGCGCAGGGCTTCATCCTGAATGAGGCTCGAAACCACGCCCTTCTCGCAACTCGCCAGCAACAGCGCCAGAGCCGCGCCCCCGATCAGTACTCCGATTAAACTTTTTCGTCCCATCATTCTCATCCGTGACTCCTCAGAGGGTCTTCATATACTCGACCAGCGCGTCTTTTTCTTTGGCGGTCAGGGCCGATCCCCACACGTGGCCCTGATTCCCGTTGCCGCGGACGGCGGTGTCGTAGCGATATCCCGCGCTTTTCGCTTCTTCTCCGTCCGACACAAAACCGACTTTCACCGGATCGAAGACATTATAGGCTCTGTAAAACGTTTTTGGGCGATTCTCCGGAATTTCCAGCAAATCGCGCAGCGTTGGCACGGAGCCGTTGTGCAGATAAGGGGCGCGCGTCCAGATCGCGTCCAGAGGAACGGCCTGATACCCGTCCGTGGCGCGGAAGCCGGAGAAGCCCCAGGGATAGCTGCTCGCATAGGCGTTGTAAGCCTTCGCCGAATCGTCCCGCCAGATGGAGGATCGGTTCGGATCCGTGCCCACCTTCGACAACGCAATCACGGTTCCGGTGTATTTTTTGCCGAATGCATGGCAGCCGGCGCAGCTTTCCTCGCCGCGCTCAAAGATGGCCTTGCCTTCCGCCGCCAGGGCCGCATTCACGGGGAAGCGCGCGGCCGGATAAGCGGGCGGCTTCAGATCCATGATGTAGTCCTGAATGTTCTGCATGGCGTCCAGAGGCAGGGTCTTCGGCGTGGCGCCGTCCCCCAGGGCGGAACTGCGCACCACTTCCACCAGCTTCGTGTTCAGTCCGTCCCAGTGGAGCACCATTTTGCCCTCCACGCGGGGCCGCATATTCCAGATGGGCATCATGTCCGAGTTGCCGATGGTGCAGAAACTCGGCGTCTTCGCGCATTCCGGATCGTCCATCGGCAGCACGGTGACGCCCAGCTTGCCGTGCTTCACCGGATTAAACGGATCCACCCGGCCGCCGCCCCACGCCGGACGGCTGTTCGTCCACGCAAAGACCTCCTTCTGTTTCAGCAGAGCTTTCTTTACCGCGGGAATCAGCAGGTACTTGTAGAGGGCCTTGTCCAGCAAAGACAGTTTGTACATCGGCGCGATGGCCGCCAGAATCGTTTTGGAGTTGAAGCGCGGATCGGAGGCGCAGCGGAACAGGAAGCGCTCATAGCCGAGTATGTCGGCGCTGTTCGTCGGCGCGCCGGTGAGCAGCACGGGCGCTTCGCCGGCGGAGTACCGCAGGCTCCCCGCGTGACACAAAGCGCAGTTGATCCCCACGCGGTCGATGCCGACCGTCTTGACCGAGAACCCGACGGGCATCGCTTTGCCCGGCTCCGTGTAGAAGCCCAGTGCATTGTAGCCGCCGGGACCGGGAAGGTATTCCGGAAACACGCGGGGCAGGGCAAGCCAGATCCAGTAGGGAATGCCCTCAGGCCCTTCCGTGCCGATCGAGCCGTACTTAAAACGTTCCTCGGCGGAAGTAAAAGTCTGATCCACTTCGCGGAAGAGCTTGTACCAGGCGGTGCCGCCAATGATCGCCAGAAGGACGACCGCCACCGCGGCCCGTTTCGCCCATTTTGCACTCTTCGAAGGCCCGGCGACGAGAATACCCTTGGGCGGATTCTCCACCTCGCGGATTTTCAGCATAATGAACAACTGCATCAGCAGGATGCTCGCGTCGATAATCGCGATGGGCAGAAAGCCGAGCGGCTTATCGAAGAACAGGACCGCGCCGAAAAAGAACGTCGCGCCGCCGATTCGCGAGGGAAACATCGCGAGCCACGCATACACGCGATACTTCTTCAGATCCATCGTCGCCGGGATGTAGAACACGCTGATCCAGCACAACAGTAAGCCGGCCGTGCGGGCGAAAATCAGCGGCTGGCAATCGATCCCGAGAATATCGAGCGCGAACTGCGGAACAAACAGCAGCGGAAAGATGAAGGTTGCGTTCAGGAAAATCCCGAACCAGGTGACGCGCTTGTACCACGTAGCCAGATTGTCGTAAGGAGTCATCGGGACGCTTTCTCAGAACTTCTTCATGTATTCGACCAGGGACTGCTTATCCGCCTCGGAAAGGCTGGTCCCGTACTCGTGACCGCCGTTCCCGTTGCCAGGAAGCGATGTGTCATAGCGGAAAAACTTACGGCCGTTCTCTTCGGCCACATCGGTCCGGAATCCAACCTTCGCCGTATCGTAAACGTCGTAGCCGCGATAAAACGTTTTGGGTCGGTCTTTGCCGGGGCTCAGCAGATCGTGCAGTGTGGGAACGGAGCCGTTGTGCAGATACGGCGCGCGCGCCCAAATGCCGTCCAGCGGATGGTTGGCGTAGCCATAGGTCTTTCGGAAATGCGTGAAACGATCGGCCGAATCGGGATACAGCGAATACTGCTGGTCCGCGAATTTTTCTGTATAAGAATTCAGGCGGTAGGGATCGGTGCCGATCTGCGCGATGGGAACCACGGTGCCCACATACTTCGCATTGGCCGCGACCACGCCTTCCCGGAAGTGCTCATCCGCGTGACATTCGACGCACAGCTTTTGATAGATGGCCGCGCCTTTCGAGGCCGAGGCCTCGTCCACGGAGAACGGGTATTTCGGGGGAGGCAACACCATGATCCAGTCCTTCACGCGCTGCAACGCGGGGCGGTCCAGCGTAACCGGCGTGACACCGGTGCCCAGAGAAGCGCTGCGGTTCCGCTCATCCACCGAATCGTTATTGCCGTCCCAGTGCAGGTGCATTCCCACCCTCGGCTTCTGATTCCACAACGAAGGGAAGTCGGAGGCGCCGATGAGTTCGGAATGCGGCAGGGAACCCAGTTGCCAGTTGAACTGAATCGCCTTATACGGATTAAACGTATCCACCCGGCCCGCGCCCCACTGAATGCTTGGATCGCCCAGTAGTTCCGCGATCTTCGAGCGCAGTTCCAGCGTCGTCTCCCGCGTGCGCGGAATCAGCTGCGTGCGGTACAGATACCGGTCGAATGCATTGAGGTTGCCGCCGTCTTCCTGAATCAGGCCGATCACGTTGTCCGCCGTGAAACGGTTGTCGAGCACCGCCGACGTCACGAAATCGAAGAACTTCTGCAGTTCCAGCTGGTGTGCCGGCATGCCGGGTACAATCACGGGCGGAGCCCCCGGCGCGGCGCGGTAGGTGCCCGTATGACAGCTGGCGCAGTTCAGTCCGACCTGATCGAAACCCAGCCGCCAGCGCCTTGAAACGCCGATCGGCATGTCGTGGTCCTTTTCGAAAAGCAGGCCGAGCGACGCATAGCCGCCAGGCAGCTTTTCCGGGGCGATTTTCGGCAAAATCCGGAAAATCCGGTAAGGCGGCAGCAAACCGCCGACGGTCTGCAGAAGAGAGCCGCCCGGTTCGCTGCCGATGGATCCATATTTGTAGTGGTCCAGCGCGCTTTCGTAGACCACCGGTTTGTCGGTCAGGAATTTCCACGCGGCAAGGGCCGCGAGAACGAGTAACACGGCCGCGATCAGCAGCAGGAGTTTCCGGCGCGTGCCGAAAATCGCCTGATCGACCGGACTTTCGCGTACTTCGTCAGTCAGTATCCCGTCTTCACTTCTTGTCTTCGCTACGCTCATCTTTTCCGCTCCGCCACGGTTCCTTCACCACCTCGCCGCAACTGCACCGAAATCCGCCTCATGTAACCCCCGCGGCCTATTCATAAGGGGCGGGATGGAACACCGACATCGCTTCTTCGAGCATCGCCTCGCGCGAAGGGAAGCGGCGCTGATCGTAGCAGGCCAGGGGATTCGCCACCGCGTTGATCAGACACCGGTTGCAGAAGGAGCATGGCCTCTCCGGATCCTCCCCGCGCTGCAGAATATGCGGCAGATCGTTGTTGGCGATCAGCGGACGCGCGATCGTCACCGCGTCCGTATAGCCTTCTGAAATCACCTTGCGAATCAGCGCGCCGCTTTGATAACCGCCCGTGTTGAGGATCGGCACTTTGACATGCTTCTTGATTTCACGCGCTTCCACCGCGCAAACGCCTTCCACCGGGCGGTCTTTCTTGGTCCGGTTCCACAGGCCCAGAAAGATCGGCCGCAGCGCCTTGTAGTGGAACATCGTGTAATTCAGGAAGCCCCGCTTGCCGCTCGAAGCCATGCCGCCGTACCACCAGTTCAGTTCATCGGCGGGGAAGCCGCCCGAAGGGAGTTGCGGGTGCGGGAACATGCTGCCGATGGAAACATGAATCGCGTCCACGCCAGCCGCTTCCACCCATTTGCACACCTGAATCGATTCCTCGAGTGTGTTTCCCTTCTTTTCCCACGGATAAAGCGCATTATTGTTATCTACCGCACTGATTTTCGCCTGAAGATGGAAATCGTCGCCTACTTCCCGCCGGATTGCGTGGATGATTTCGAGCAGAAAACGCGCCCGGTTTTCGAGCGACCCGCCGTATTCGTCTTTCCGGTTATTGATAGCGGAACTCAGAAACTGCGTGATCAGATAACCGTGCGACGAGTGTAGTTCCACGCCGTCCAGACCGGCCGCCCTCGCGCGCCTCGCCCCGTCGGCGAAATGCTGCACCGTCTCCTTGATTTCCGCCTTCGTCATGGCCTGGCAGAGCAGGCCATGAAAAGTATCCATATTGTCGGTCGAAGAGAGCGATTTGTTCATCAGGTTTTCCACGCCGGGCACGTCCCGCTGACGGCCCGAATGGCTGAGCTGCATGATGAATTTGCAGTCGTATTCATGCACCGCCTTGCCGACTTCCCTCCAGAACGGGATCTTGTCGTCGTTGTCGATCATGGCGTAATTGGGCAGGATCCGGCCGCGCACGTGGACCGGAACGAACGACGTGATGATCGCGCCGATTCCGCCTTTCGCGAACTTCGACTCCCAGTTGATCCGGGCCCGGTTTCCCGAACCGTTGTAGTTATCGAATCTGCCGGAAATGCTCGACCGGAACAGCCGGTTCTTAACGGTCAGATTGCGGAACTTCAGCGGCTGAAAGATGACGTCGTTATCCATTTAATTGCTCCATTTGACAGCGATCCGGCCGGTGGACCGGGTATATTAAGCACGGGTTTAATGAATGTTATGTTACGTAGTGAGCGGAGTCAAGGGTATAGTTACAAAAAATCCGGCGTGAAAGCGGGATGTTTGCGCGCCTGTCGGCATCGGAGCTGGCTGCCGTCCGGAGGGCCGCATTTCCGGAATTCCGCGCTTCGCCCGCAGGACTGAAGAAGCCGCCGCGCCCGGCAAACGGCGCGTTCGGTAGTATAGGTTGTCACTCCGAAACGGAAGGGAACAAGAATGACGGAATACAGCATTGGTCTCGATCTCGGCGGCACGAATCTGCGTGCCGCGGCAGTAGACCGGACAGGCAGGATGCTGGATAAAGTTTCTGGCAAAACGCAGTATTCAGAAGGGCGCGAGGCGATCGTGCACGACATGGTGGAGGCGATCCGCGCGGTGCGGGACCGCTTTGGAAAGGAGAACCTGGCGGGCATCGGCATCGGTGTCCCGGGCTTCATTTCGCTGGAAGACGGAGTCATCCGGAACTGCAACAATATTGCTTCGCTGGAAAATTTTCCCATCCGCGACGAGATCGGCCGGCGTCTCGACACCACGGTAATTCTGGAAAACGACGCGAATGCCGCGGCATTGGGTGAGAAGTGGATCGGCGCGGGACGCGATGTGAACGATCTCATCATGCTGACGCTCGGCACCGGCATCGGCGGCGGCATCATCTCGAACGGCAAGGTGTTGCGCGGCGTGAACGGCATGGCCGGAGAACTCGGTCACATCACCGCCGTCCCGAACGGCAATCCCTGCGGCTGCGGGAACACCGGTTGCGTGGAAAAACACGGCTCGGCGACGGCCATTATCGCCATGGCCAGGTTGCTGGGTCTCGGCGAGAACGTAACCGCCAAAGACATCTACGATCTCGCGGTCGCGGGCAATGAGAAGGCGATCATGATCTTTACCTCGATGGGCGAATCGATCGGCCTTGTGCTTGCGACGCTCGTCAACGTCTTTAACTTCCCGCTATACCTGATTGCCGGCGGCGTGATCGGCGGCTGGGATCTGTTCGCGCCCGCGATGCTGGCGGAAACCCGGCGAAGGTCGTTCACTTTTCGCTCAACTGGCACCCGCGTTGAACAGGCGCAGCTGGGCAATGAAGCGGGGCTCTACGGCGCTGCCTACCTGCCCTGGAGCGAACGTAAGGGCATCTGAAAACTGAAGGGCGCATAAAAAACTCATATGTGGCTGGGGATCGATATCGGAACGGGCGGCAGCCGCGCTCTGCTGGTGAATCGCGCGGGTGAGGTGGTCGCGGCTCACACCGTGGCGCACGAAGACATGGAGATGGCGGCGCCGCTCTGGGCGGAGCAGCGGCCGGACAATTGGTGGGACGCGGCCGTCGAAGCCATCCGCGGTGTGCTCGCGCGGGCCGGCGTGACCGGAGACGCCGTGCAGGGGATCGGACTTTCCGGCCAGATGCACGGCCTCGTGCTTCTGGATGCGGAGAACCGCGTGATCCGCCCCGCCCTCATCTGGTGCGATCAGCGCAGCCAGGCGCAGGTGGACTGGGTCAATCGCACGGTCGGCAAGGCGCGCGTGCTGGAGTGCATCGCCAACCCGGTGCTCACCGGCTTCACCCTGCCGAAACTGCTATGGGTCCGCGACAACGAGCCCGCGCTCTATGAACGGGTCCGGAAAGTCCTCCTGCCCAAGGACTACGTGCGCTTCCGGCTCACGGGCGAGTTCGCGACGGAGGTCTCCGACGCCTCCGGCACGGCCCTCTTCGACGTCGTGAACCGGCGCTGGTCGTATGACCTGGCCGACGCCGTGGGCGTGGACCGCGCCGTGTTGCCGGCGTGTTTCGAATCGAGTGAGATCACCGGAACGGTTACCGCCGAAGTGGCGTCGCTCACCGGTCTGCGCGCGGGCACCCCGGTCGCGGGCGGCGGCGGCGATCAGGCGGCCAGCGCGGTGGGCAACGGAATCGTCTCCCCCGGCATCGTCTCCTGCACGCTGGGCACGTCGGGCGTCGTCTTCGCGCACATGGAAGAGGTGGCGTATGACGCGGCAGGCCGCGTCCACACCTTCTGTCACGCCGTCAAGGGAAAGTGGCACGTCATGGGCGTTACCCAGGGCGCGGGCCTCAGTCTTCAGTGGTTCCGCAATCAGCTCGCCCCGGGCGTCGAATATGATGCGCTGATGGACGAGGCATCCACCGCTCCGGCCGGTTCACACGGTCTTTACTGGCTGCCTTATCTCATGGGCGAGCGCACGCCGCATCTGGACGCCCTTGCGCGTGGCGGCTGGGTCGGTCTCACCGCGAAACACCGCCGCGCCGAACTCATCCGTTCCCTGATCGAGGGAGTGAGCTACAGCCAGAAGGACTGCCTGGACATCGTGGAATCACTCGGTGTCCCGGTGGCCTCCGTGCGTGCCTCGGGCGGCGGCGCGAAAAGCCCGTTCTGGCGTCAGTTACTCGCGGACGTGTTCGCCCGTCCCGTGGTCACGCTGGCCTCGCAGGAAGGCTCGGCGCTCGGCGCCGCGCTGCTGGCCATGGTGGGCACCGGCGAGTATGCGAGTGTGCCGGAAGTCTGCGGCGCGGTCATCCGCGAGGCCGCCCGGGTGGAGCCAGGCGCGGAGAATACCGCCGTCTACGCGCGCGGCCACCGCGTCTTCCAGTCGCTTTATCCCGCATTGCAGCCGGTTTTTCCGGATATGTAACAAAAAGAAGTGTCACATCCGGGCGGCTCGTCAATCCGCCCCGTGGCACACGCGCCTGGCTGCGATAATGGCCCCATGCGCCACCTCGTAGTGTTGCTGTGCGTCGCCCTCAGCGGCCTGGCGCAGCAGCGGCGGGTCGTCACCGACGCCATGGTTCGGGAGGTTCAGAACTCGGCGATCCTCATCGACACGCATAACGACGTCACCAGCCGCACCGTGGACGGTTTCGACATCGGCAAGCGCGCTTCCGACGGCCACACGGATATTCCGAGACTGCGCGAAGGCGGTGTGGGCGCCGTCTTTTTCGCGGCTTACGTCGCGGCCGATTACGCGAAGGACAAAACCGCCGCCCACCGCGCGCTGGAAATGATTGATACGGTTCGCACCGATATCGCCGCGCGTTATCCCGATACCTTCTCTTTTGCCACCAGCGCCGCCGAAATCGAAGCCGCTCACCGGCAAGGGAAAATCGCGGCGCTCATCGGCATCGAAGGCGGCCACGCCATCGAAGACGATCCTCGACTGCTGCGCGACTTCTACGCTCTGGGCGTGCGCTACATGACGTTGACGCACACCAACACCAACAACTGGGCCGATTCCTCCGGCGATCTGCGCGACCGCGCCGTGAAGCGGCACAACGGCCTGACATCCCAGGGAAAGCAGATTGTCGCCGAAATGAACCGCCTCGGCATGATGGTCGATATCTCGCATGTGTCCGGCAAGACTTTCTACGATGCCCTGGAAGCTTCGAAAGCGCCTCTGATTGCATCACATTCTTCGTGCCGTGCGCTTTCCGGCGTCCCGCGTAACATGACGGACGAGATGATCGTGGCGCTGGCGAAAAGGGGCGGCGTGATCCATATCAATTTCAATTGCGAGTTTTTATCCGAAAAGACCGCCGAATCCGAGCGAAATAAGCCGGAACGGACCCGCGGCACGAATGTTCTGCCCGCGACGTTGTCGGATGTGGTGGATCATATCGACCATGTCGTCAAACTCGCCGGCCTGAGCGCTGTTGGAATCGGAAGCGATTTCGACGGCATCAAATGTACACCGAGGGGGCTCGAAGACGTGTCGAAGTTTCCCAATCTCACTCGCGCACTGCTGGAACACGGTTATTCACCGGACGATATCCGGAAAATCTATGGCGGCAACACACTTCGGGTCATGCGGGCGGTGGAACACGCACGTGCCCAATAGTTCGCTGCGGGGTGAACTGCGGCGGGAGTTGACCGCCGCCCGCGCGGCCACCGATCACCTGTTCGATGTCATTTCCCCGGATGCGCTTTACCAGCGTCCCATCGAGGAGCGGCACCGTCTCATTTTTTACCTGGGCCATCTGGATGCCTTCGACTGGAATCTGCTGGCGCGCCGGTCCATGAGCGAAAGTTCCTTTCATCCGTCTTTCGATTCCCTCTTCGAGCGCGGCATCGACCCCGCGCCCGGCCAGGCGCCCGCCGACACCAAAGCCGACTGGCCGGCCCGGGCCGAGGTCGGGCAGTACAACGCGCGCGCCCGGCATTGGATTGACGAGCACCTCGACGAACTTGACCCCTGGGTGCTGCAGATGGCGATCGAGCATCGCCTGATGCATGCCGAGACCCTCGCCTACCTGATGCACAACCTCCCATACACGGAGAAACAAGGCGAGTCGCCGGTCGCCGCCACGGCACTGCCCGTTGCGCCGAACCCGCTGGTCCGCATCGCCGCGGGCCCGGTTCGCCTGGGCACCCCGCGCGACACCTTCGGCTGGGACAATGAACATCTGGCCCACACGGTCGACGTGCCGGAGTTCGCCATTTCGAAATATAAAATCTCCAACCGCGAATATCTGGACTTCGTTCGTGAAGGCGGCGTCGCGCCGAATTTCTGGACGCGTGAACAGGGCGAGTGGCTCTGGCGTGGCATGTTCGGCGCCGTTCCGCTGCCCCTCGACTGGCCCGTCTGGACCACGTGGCAACAGGCCCAAGCCTATGCAAACTGGCGGGGACTGGCGCTTCCCGCGGAAGCCCAGTGGCAAAAGGCCGCAGCCATGCAGCAGCCCGATCCCGCGCGCGACAATTTCGGCTTTGAGCGCTGGGATCCCGTGCCGGTGCAGGCCGCGGAAGACGATGGCAATCCAGCGGCGGCCCCGGTCCAAATGACCGGCAACGGCTGGGAATGGACCCGCGATCTTTTCGCCCCTTTCGCCGGCTTCGAGGCGCACCCGGCGTATCCCGGCTACTCGGCCGACTTCTTCGATGGTCAGCATTACGTTATGAAAGGCGCTTCGCCGCGTACCGGCCATCTGCTGGTCCGGCCAGGCTTCCGCAACTGGTTCCGTCCGGAATATCCGTACATGTACGCGGGCTTCCGGCTTGTAGAAAGATAACGACGGAGCGATAACGGAGGAGGTTCAAAGCATGTTTGCAGCGGTTTCCGAAACGATCGGTACGTCCGCATTCGCGCGCGACGTGTCGGAAGGGCTGATGGACGGCACGCGCAAGACGCTGCCTTCCTCCTGGCTGTACGACGAAGTGGGCTCGGCGCTGTTCGAAGTAATTACACTGCTTCCGGAATATGGACTCACCAGGGCCGATGCGGCGCTCCTGCGCGACGCCGCTCCGGAGATCGTCCGGCTCGCGGGCGAACCGGAGCGAGTGATCGAACTGGGCAGTGGCTCGGGCACGAAAACACGCTACATTCTGGAAGCCGCCGCGGCCGAACAGGACATCACCTACCTGCCCATCGACATCTCGGGCGCCGCGCTGTCCGCCTGTTCCTCACTGCTCGGCAAGCTGCCGGGCGTCTCCGCGCAGCCTCTTGAAGCCACTTACCTCGATGGCATCGAGTACTCACTGCGGGGCAGGGAAGCTGATGAGCGCGCGCTGATTCTCTTCCTCGGCAGCACCATCGGCAACTTCACTCCCCGCGAGGCCGAAGACTTTCTCGACGCTGTTCGCGAAAAACTGCGGCCCGGCGACTCCCTCCTGCTCGGGGCCGATCTCGTGAAGCCCCGCGAACAGCTTCTGCGCGCTTATGACGATGCCCTCGGCGTCACCGCGGCCTTCAACTTAAATCTGCTCGGACGAATTAACCGCGAATTAGGCGGCGAATTTGTGCTGAGCCGGTTCGCGCACGAAGCACGTTTCGACGAACGCCATTCGCGGATTGAGATGCATATCCGCTCGCTCACGCGGCAGCGTGTCTGGATCGGCGCGCTCGACCGCGCCGTCGAGTTCGAAGACGGCGAGACCATCTGGACCGAGAGTTCACACAAATTCCGGCCCAAAGAAATTGCCGCCATTGGCGAGCGCGTCGGCTGGGAAATGAAGCGGCAGTGGCTCGACCCGGATTGGGGCTTCTCGGAAACGCTGTTCTCCGCATGAGCCTGATCGAATTCCGGCAGACCGCCTTTCGAATCGGGTCGAAATCCATCCTCGAAAACTTCACGCTCGCCATCGAACCGGGCGAAACCGTCGTGCTCCTGGGCCGCAGCGGCTCCGGCAAAACCACGGCGCTCCGCCTGATCAACGGCATGCACCTGCCCACCGGCGGCCAGGTGCTGGTGGAGGGCCGCGCGACCACGGATTGGGATCTCGTCCGTCTGCGGCGTTCCATCGGCTACGTCATCCAGGAAAGCGGTCTGTTTCCGCACTTCACCGTGGAGCGGAACGTCGGCCTCGGGCCGCGTCTCGAAGGCTGGCCGGACGCGCGCATCGCGGAGCGAGTCGGCGCCGTTCTCGACAGCGTTTCCTTGCCCCGTGACGACTTCCGCGCGCGCCTGCCGAAACAGCTTTCCGGCGGTCAGCGCCAGCGCGTCGGCGTGGCCCGCGCCCTCGCCGCCGACCCGAAAATCCTGCTCTTCGATGAACCCTTCGGCGCACTCGACCCCGTGACGCGCCTCGAACTACAACGCGAGTTCCTGCGCCTCCGCGCGGAAGCCGGCCGCACTTCCGTTTTCGTCACGCACGACGTTCGGGAAGCCATGAAACTCGGCACCCGCATCGCGCTGCTGCAGGCCGGACAACTGGTCTTCATCGGCACGCCCGCCGAATTCCAGGCCTGCCGGATTCCGGAAGCCCGCGCCTTTCTGGAGGTCTTTGAAGATGGTGAGTGAGGTCTTGGAAGATGCTGAGTGATGTGCTTCAGGACCTTCTCGACGAAGGCCTGCCCCTGCTCGGCGAGCACCTGGTGCTGGTGCTGAGCGCCATCCTCATCGCGTCGGCGATCGCCATTCCGCTCGGCGTCGCCGTGGCCGCGAACCCGCGCTGGCGGCGCATCGCCATCGGAATCGCCAATATCGGACAAACCATCCCGAGTCTGGCCCTTTTTGGTTTTCTGATTCCGATTCCTTTCATCGGTGGCATCGGACAGCATACGGCGATCATCGCCCTGGTGGTTTACGCCCTTCTGCCGATCCTGCGCAACACCGTCACCGGCATTCTCGGCGTGGACCCCGCGGTTCGCGATTCCGCCGTCGCAATGGGCATGACCGACGGCCAGATTCTGCGGATGGTGGAATTGCCGCTCGCCGCGCCCGTCATCATTTCCGGACTGCGGATCGCCACGGTCACCACCATTGGCACCGCGACCATCGCGGCGGCCATCGGCGCGGGCGGCCTGGGCGTTTTCATTTTCCGCGGCATCGCCTCCGTCGATAAGGTCCAGATCCTCGCCGGCGCGGTCCCTTCGGCTTTGCTGGCCCTCGCGGCGGACGGCGCGCTCAGCTGGATCGAGAAGCGGTGGGTCGCGGCTTAATCATGCGAAGCATTCCGCTGCTTGCCTTGTTCTGCTGCCTCTTCGCGGGCTGTTCGCGCGAGCCCCGGATCCGCGTCGGCTCGAAGAATTTCAGCGAACAGCTGATCCTCGGCGAGATCGTCGCGCAGCATCTGGAATCGCGGCTCCACGGTCACGTCAGCCGGAAACTCGACCTCGGCGGCACGCTCCTCGCGCAGCAGGCGCTGGTGAACGGCGGCATCGACGTCTATCCGGAGTACACCGGCACGGCGCTCACCGGCGTGCTGAAACAAGCGCCTTCAAAGGATCCCGCCAAAGTGCTCGAACAGGTGCGCCGCGGCTACGCGCAATGGCATCTTCGCTGGCTGGATCCCCTGGGCTTCGAGAACACCTTCGCCATGGCCGTGCGCAAAGAAGACGCGCCGGCCGCAACGCTGACCGAGGCGGCGAAATCACGCTCCTGGCGTCTGGGCGCGGGGTATGAATTCGCGCACCGGCCGGACGGCCTGCCCGGTCTGCTCTCCACATATGGGCTGAAGATGAGCGGCTCGGCGAAGACGATGGACCTCGGACTTCTTTATCAGGCTCTGGCCCGCAGGCAGGTCGATATGGTCGCCGGCAACAGCACGGACGGCATGCTCGCCGTGTTGCCGGTCAAAGTTCTGCAGGACGACCGGCATTATTTTCCGCCTTACGAATGCGCTCTGGTAGTCCGCGAAGACGCCGAAGAGCGCTTTCCAGGCATCACGGCGGCGCTGGGCGAGCTTTCCGGCCGCATCGGCAGCGACGCCATGAGGCGGATGAATTATGAACTGGACGGAAAACATCGCCCGGCGCGGGAAATCGCGCGCAATTTTTTGAAGTCCCAGGGCTTATAGCCGTTTTCATAGAGATTTTGCCTCCGCCGGGCGCGAACACCGGTAGAAAATGCGGATTCGGTCTTCCTGTAGCCACTAACTCTTTTATTTTGAGGGTTTTGATCGTTTGGCATGGCTCGTGCCATAACGCACCGTGAGGCTGAACCCTTCATGAAAGAGCAGAGTAACCCACTTCAGGCAGCCAGTCCTCGCAGACGATCGATCTGGCTGCCGGTTTTGGGCGCGGGTGTCATCGCCATTGGCGGAGCCACCGTCTATCAAAGCACGCAGACCGAAGATCTCCGCCGGCAGTTCGCTGCCTCCCAGCGGGATAACAACGCGCTTCGCGCCAAGCTGAGCGAAACCGATTCGGAACTGCAAAGCGCCCTAAAATCGCTGCGGGACGAACTGGCCGAAACCCGTTTGGCGAACACAGCCGATGTGGCTCAGGCGCGCACCGCCGCCTCGATCCATGCCGATATCGTGGCGAATCGCATTGCACAAATCCAGCAGCAACAGGCGCAAAGAATGACCGAGGAACTGGGCAAGGTCAAAGAATCCACGCAGGAGGCGTACACGCGTCTCGACGGCATCACCAGCGACTTCGGCTCGGTCCGCACCGACGTGGCCTCCGCCCGTTCCGATCTCCAGGAGACTCGCTCCGATCTGCAACGCTCCCGCGGCGATCTGGGGATGATGAGCGGTCTGATTGCCACCAATGCAAGAGAAGTGCAAGTGCTGAAAGATCTGGGTGACCGCAATATCTTCCAGTTCAGTCTGAACAAAGGCGCCGCCCTGCAGCGCGTGGGCGATATTCAGGTGGCGCTGAAAAAGGTGGATGCGAAGCGCAACCGCTATACCCTTGCCGTGATGGCGGACGACAAATTAGTCGAGAAGAAAGACCGCGCCATCAATGAGCCGGTTCAGTTCTACACCGCCAAAGTTCATCAGCCCTATGAACTGGTCGTAAATGAAGTTCGCAAAGATAAGGTCGTCGGTTATCTGGCGACACCAAAGTTGGTTTTCTCCCGCACCACGGCCGGCTTACAGTAGCCGGACCTCAGCGCCGGGTCGCCACCAGCGCGGTCCACGCGCTGTTCCCTTTCGTGTCCCACGCCTTCAGAACAATGGTATTGGTGCCGGTCAGAAGCGGGATCTGCGAGGCCTGCCAGTGATCCGTCCCCGCCGCCACTCCCGACGCACCAGCCGCCGTCTGCCACGTAACCCGGCTGATTCCCGCCACTCCCGTCGCCGTTCCGCTCACCGTCAGGAAGGCCCCATTAACAGGAAACACCGAAGCGGCGGGGTTCGTTGCTTTGATGCCGACGGGCAGCGCAGGACCCGCGCCCGACGGAGCCTGCAGCACGACCGTAGCGACTTCGGACGTGCTTTTCTGCGCCGCGTCAAAGGCGGTCACGGTGATCGCATTCGCGCCGTTGACCAGTGTGATTCCGCTCGCCGTGAATGACGTGGCAGCCTGGGACGAAGTCTGCACCAGCGCCTTTCCGCTGCTCCCGTGATCCGTCTGCCACTGCACCGAGTAGGGCGCGGTCCCGCCGCTCAAGGTTCCGGTTACCGAGATGCCACTCAACGTCGTGGACGCCGGACCGGGGTCGAGCACCATCCGCAAGGCCACCGGAGCCGGTGGCGTCGCCCCGGAGCCTGTCGGGTTGGCGGGCTTGGTCACGGGAGCGGCAGACGCCCCCGAATCCGGCAAGCCATACAAAGTCTGCGCCGCGCCGATATCGTTGGCGGAAAGCGCCGAATGGCTCCGGTAATAGGGATACATCACGTCACCTGGTTTGTCCGAGTGTCCCAGGCCGATCGCATGCCCCGCCTCGTGCAGCGCCACGCTGTAAATGTCGATATCGCCCCCCGCATGCCAGTTCTCATCGGCGTCGAGATGCATATCGCCGGCAATCGTCTCCGTGTTGATGGGCACGGGATAAAACGTATGGGCGAGCGTTCCGCCCGGCCCGTCGAAAGGCCATGGATCCCCGTGCGCGCCACTCACGAATTTCACGGTCACGGTACGCGGCGAGGAGGCGATTGCCACGGGCTGAAAGATCAGATTGGTGTGTTTCGCCCATTCGGAAAACGCCCGCACCACCTCGCTCTGAACCGTCAGAGCCGGCACTTTCGGCGTTACGGAGCTAAAGAAATAGCCGAGGTGCGCGGCGTTGTCCGCATCGAGACTCCAGCCATGCACGATGTTGGCGTACTGTCCGATGATGCCCGCGTTACTGGCGATCCCCGCGCAGGCGATCGCCTCCGCATCCGTCAGCAGCGCCGGATCCGCCGGGAACAGGTACGCCACTTCATCATGTAGTGCCAGCGCCGCAAGTTGCGCCGCGGTGGCCTGCACCAGAGCGTGGTTGGACCGCAGCACCGCGGGCCGCAGCAGCGCCACCTGTTCCGCTCCGCCCACCGTCTCCTGTTGCCCCGCCGTCACATCGGCATGAAACTCCACAATCACCGCGGCCGTGTCTTCGGGCTGCTGGAAGGCAAGGCCCAGCAGCGGACTGAGCTTATCCGAAGGCTGCAGCCCGCCGATCCAGCGGACCCCGGGTCGTGGCGGCAACTGACCGCCCGGAGCCGCCACCACCACGGCATTGTCCGGCAGCGCCGCCACCACCGTGATGCCGTCCCGCGAAAAGGAATCCAGATCGTCCGCCCCGGCCGCATGATCGAACTGCACGATCTTATGCACTGTCGCGGTGTCCGTGTCCCCTGTTGTGTCTCCTGTCGGCCCGGTCGCGGAACCGCCCTGCAGCGTTCTCGTCTTCAGGTGAATATCCTGCGCGAAAACCACTCCCCCGATCAGAAGCGCGAAAGCACCGGCTCGCCTGTACATGCAGATTCATCGGCGGAAGCTTCCGGCTCCTGCATATCCCCGTGAAGCACCACCACCGGATACCCCCGCGCTAACCTGAATGCGAATGCGTCCCGTTTGTCTGACAATTGCCGGCTCCGACTGCAGCGGAGGAGCCGGACTACAGGCCGACCTGAAGACGTTCCACCAGTTCGGCGCCTACGGGACCTCTGCCGTCACCCTCGTGACCGTGCAGAACACCGTCCGCGTCTCGCGTGTGGAAATACTCCCTCCGGAACTGGTCACGCAGCAGATCCTGGCCGTGATCGAAGACCTGCCGCCCGCCGCCGCGAAAACCGGCGCGCTCGGCTCGGCCGCCGTGGTCCGGGCGGTCGCCGGCATTCTCCGTGAAACGGCGCCCAGGTTTCCCCTCGTGGTCGATCCCGTGATGATCAGCAAGCACGGCACGCCCCTGCTCGACGAACCCGCGCGCGCCGCCCTTTGTGACCACTTACTGCCTCTTGCGGCCCTCGTCACCCCCAATATCGAAGAAGCCGCTGCACTCGCCCGCATGCCGGTCCGGAACATCTCCGAAATGCGCGAAGCGGCCCGCCGCATCGGCGCTTTCGGGCCCCGGGCCGTGCTGGTCAAAGGCGGCCATCTGGAGGGCGATGCGCTGGACCTCCTCTACGCCGACGGCCATTTTCTCGAACTCACCTCGCCGCGCTTCGACACGCCGCATACCCACGGCACCGGTTGCACCAGCTCGGCCGCGATCACCGCCAGCCTTGCCCTTGGAGCCAGCCTCGAACAGGCCGTCCGCGCCGCCAAAGAATTCATCACGGAAGCCATCCGGACCGCCCCTGGTCTCGGCCACGGCCACGGTCCCGTCAACCACTGGGCATCACGGTATAATCAGCTTTCCCGACATGACTAAGGTTCAGAAGCACTTTCGCCTGGAGCGCAAGCTCGACGAGACCCTGATGCAGCAGATTGCCGATGCCAACTCCATCTACGGCATCGAATGGATTCGCATCGCACCCTCCCGCGAGGAACTGATCGTCGAATTCGACGCGTCCCGCCTTCGCACGAACGACGTGGAAATGGCGCTGCAGCGCGCCGGCATCCCCGTCTCGGACGCACCCGCTCGCTGAATTCACGCGCAGCGGGAGATCACGAAAGCGTATTCCCACGCCGTCTCCCGCAGCTTTTCGTAGCGTCCCGATGGGCCCCCATGGCCCGCGCCCATATTTGTTTTCAGCACGATGACGTTGTCCCCGGTATGCAGGCTGCGTAGCTTCGCCACCCATTTGGCGGGCTCCCAGTAGGGCACGCGCGGATCGTTCAGACCAGCCGTAACCACGATATTCGGGTACGCCTTCGCCTCCACGTTTTCATAGGGCGCGTAGCTGCGCATGTAATCGTAAAAGCCGCGTTCTTCCGGATTTCCCCACTCCTCGTACTCGATCACCGTCAGCGGCAGCGTGGGGTCCAGCATCGTGTTCACCACATCCACGAACGGAACATGCGTCGCGACCACCTGAAACAACTCCGGCCGCATATTTGTAATCGCGCCCATCAGCAGCCCCCCGGCGCTCCGGCCCGATACCGCAAGCCGGTTCGGACTCGTATAGCCGAGCGCAATCAGATGCTCCGCGCACGCGATAAAATCGTCGAACGAGTTCCGCTTCTTCAGCAGTTTCCCGTCCTCATACCAGCGCCGCCCCAGGTCCCCCGATCCGCGAATATGCGCGATGGCGAACACAAAACCCCGGTCGAGCAGGCTCACCCGTTCCGGCACGAAAGCCGGTTCCGTGACGATCCCGTACGAGCCATAGCCATACAGATACAGCGGATTCCCGCCATCGCGCTCCAGCCCCTTCCGCCACACCAGCGAAATCGGCACCTGCACCCCGTCCGGAGCCGTGGCAAAGACCCGTTCGGAAACATAGTTCGCCGGATCATAACCACCCAGTACCTCGACCTGTTTCTTCAGTTCCCGCTCCCGCGTGTCCATGTCGTACGCATAAACCGCGCGCGGAGCGATCAGCGAACTGTAAGCGAAGCGGAACTTCGTGGTCGAATACTCTTCGTTGCGCTCCGTCAGCAGTGTGTAGACCGGCTCGTCGAAACTCACGAAATGTTCGTCGCCGGTTCGGCTGTCGAAAATCCGCAGACGCTTCAGACCATTGGCCCGTTCGGTCACCACAAGGTGATTTTCGAAGCCGTCCACCTGCTCCAGCGTCACCTCCTCGCGATGCGGAATTACCTCCGTCCATCCCGCGGGCGCTGGATCTTCACAACTCAACCGCAGCAGCCGGAAATTCCGCCCGTCCTCATTGGTCCGGATATAAAACCAGTCCGCCTGATGTTCCACGAAATACTCGACATCCTGCCGACGTTCCCGCAGTAACTGAAACGCGCCATCCAGGTTCGAGGTCTCCAGATACCGGACTTCCGTGGTGGTATCGCTGACGCACGAAAGAAACAAATATCGCCCGGTGCGCGCGCGGTCGATCGACACATTAAAGCGCCCGTCGGCCTCTTCGAAAATCAGCGCGTCCGGAGCGCCCGAACCCGGCACATGACGCCACACCTGCCACGGCCTTTTCGCTTCGTTCAGCACCGTGTAGAAGAACGTGCCATTGTCTCCCCACGCCGCGGAATAATAGACTCCGGGAACCGCATCGGGTAGCAACGTTCCCGTCGTCAGATCCTTGAATCGGAGCGTATAAACCTCCGAACCATCGGTATTCACGGCCCACGCCAGGGTTTTCCCGTCCGGACTGACCTGATCGAAAGCGAGCGAAAAATAACTATGCCCTTCCGCCAGCGCATTGCAATCGAGCAGGATCTCTTCGGTCTCCGTTCCCCCCAGCGCCCTTCTGCAAAGAATGCGGTACTGCCGCCCTTGCTCGGTGCGCGAGTAATACTCGTACCCGCCCCGCGGCCATGCGGCGGACGTATCCGTCTGCTGCAGCCGCCCCACCATCTCCTCGTAAAGCGCGTCTTCCAGCGGTTTGGCGGCCGCCGTCACCGCCTCCGCATAGCGGTTCTCCGCCTCCAGATACGGGATCGTTTCGGGATGCTCCCGGTCCCGCAGATAGTGCCATGGGTCCACGACGGTTTCGCCATGCACGGTTCGGGAGTGGGGAATCTGAGTAGCTTGCGGAGGGGGCTGCACTTACAAAGGTTTACCGCACTGCCTGGTCTCCGGTGATAAATTGCAGTTGTGCGCATCCTGATTGTGGATGACGACGAAGAACTCTCCAGCCTTCTCACGGAACTGCTGACCCGGGAGGGCTTTCGCGTCGATACCCAAAACGACGGCCGCCGCGGCCTCGCAGCAGCCCTGAATGGCGGCTATGACCTGATGGTCCTGGACGTTATGTTGCCCGGTCTGGACGGCTTTGAAATCCTCAAGCGCGTCCGTCGCGAAGCCCGGCTTCCGATCCTCATGCTGACCGCGCGCGGCGAGGATGAAGACCGCATTGTCGGCCTCGAACTCGGCGCCGACGATTATCTTCCCAAGCCCTTCAACACGCGCGAACTGGTGGCTCGCATCCGGGCCGTCATGCGGCGTCTCGAACAGCGTCAGCCCGGCGGCGTGCTCGAAGTCAACGGCATCTCCATCGACCCCGGCACGCGCGAAGTCCAGCGCAACGGCCAGCCCGTGGAAGCCACCACCTTCGAATTCGACATCCTCGAAACCCTCATGCGCTCGGCCGGTCGCGTGGTCTCCCGCGACGAGCTGATGGAAGAACTTTACGGCCGCAAAGCCACCCCGTTCGATCGTTCCGTCGACATGCATATCAGTCACCTGCGCAAGAAACTGGAAGGCGACAAGCCCCTGATCAAGACCGTGCGCGGCGTCGGCTATCAGTTCGTCCGGTCGTTCGATGAACGCGTGCCCGACGAAGTCGGTGTCTGAAAATCATGATGAGCCGGCTGTTCACCAAAATCCTGCTGTGGTTCCTTCTCACCGTCATGGTGAGCATGACGGCCAGCTTCTATATCTGGAACGTCATGACGCGCAACACGCCGCAGCGCCAGTACAACGGCATGGCGTACGAGATGCGCGAAGCGCGCCTGGCCTGGGACAAGGAAGGCCGGACCGGCCTCGAGCGTGTGCTGGCGGGCTTCAAAGACGCGACGGGCGGCGATGCTTATCTCGCCGATGCCTCCGGTCGCGACCTGCTGACCGGCCGGGACTGGTCGGGCGAGATCCACGCCAACGCCGGTGGCCGCGGCCGCGGACGTGGCGGCCCTCTTTTTCCGATCCTCCGCATCGAAAGCGGTAGGGCGCCTTTCTTCGTCAGCGTCACCACCACCCGGGACTCGAAATATCACTTCATCGCCGTCTTCCCGAACCGTGAGCCGGCCCGCGCCAGCGGCTGGAGCGTCGAAGTGCCCACCCAAACCTGGTGGATGCTCGCCATCTTCGCCCTGCTCTGTTACTTACTCGCCCGCCATCTCACCGCGCCCCTGCGCCGCATGCAGAAAACCATCGAGCGCTTCGGCAAAGGCGATTTCTCGGCCCGCGTCAACTCGCGGCGCGGCGACGAACTCGGCCAGCTGGCCCGTACCGTCGACCAGATGGCGGAACGCATCGACCTGCTCCTGAAATCGCAGAAGCGCCTTCTTCAGGACATCTCGCATGAACTCCGCTCCCCCCTCGCGCGCCTCGGCGTGGCCGTGGAACTGGCCCGTGGCGGCGGCGACGCCACCATCGCCCTCAACCGCGTGGAACGCGAAGCCGACCGCCTGAATACCCTGGTCGGCGAACTGATTCAGGTGACCCGCGCGGAGGGCGATCCCGACGGCCTCGCCACCGAACCGGTCCAACTCGACGACCTGGTGCGCCTCATCCTCGACGACGTCCGCATTGAGGCCGATCGGAAGCAGGTCACGCTGCAACCCGCAATCGATTCCGCCGCGCTACAGGGCAATCCCGAGTTGCTGCGCCGGGCCATCGAAAATATCGTGCGCAACGCCATCCGCTACTCGCCCGAAGGCGGGCGCGTGGATGTCGCGCTCGAAAGCCGTCCCGAACGCCTCCGCGTGATCGTGCGCGACTACGGTTCCGGCGTGCCCCCGGAAGCCCTGGCGAATATCTTCGATCCGTTCTATCGGGTCGAAAAAGACCGCGGGCGCACCAGCGGCGGCGTGGGTCTGGGTCTCGCAATCGCGAAACGCGCCGTCGAACTGCACCACGGCGGCATGCACGCCACCAACGTCAACCCCGGTCTGCGGGTCGAAATCGATCTGCCGGTTCCGGTGAGTCCCGCGCACACTCCGGAACACGCCCTCACAACCTGACCTATTTCTTTAAAACCGTGACACCGGCCGGCAACTCGAACATACTGTCCGCCAGTTGCTCCCCGATCACCACCTTGTCTGAATACAGCTCGAACAGCTTTTCCCCGTCGCGCTCCCGCTGCGTGTCGTACGGCCACATCACGCCGTTCCCGGCTTCCCGATACTTCGTGTAGCGCGTGACCTCTTCCCGCCGGTCGTTGATCGTCGGATCCCAGCGCTTGAAGCTCTGTTTCACCGGCAGCATCGTGCTCGAATGAATCCACACGCTGAGCACACGATTCTCCGAATCCGTGAACTGCAGCTTCTCCACCGGCTGGTTCTCCACCACGTCGCGCCCGTGCGCTTCGATCGCCATCCCCGGCTCATCGATTCGCATCCGCAGCACGTAAAACACATCATGCAGCGTCGTCATGTTGAACTGCTTAACGCGCTCCTCCCCCAGCGGCTTCGCGCCCCGATACGTAATTTCCCACGCGCTGGTGCCCGTCAGAATCACCGCGTCGTCCTGTTTCTTCGAGAACACCTGCCGCTGCGCCAGCCGCAATCCGCTGCCGTCCGCTTTCGCCAGGTATTTCGTGTACACCTTCGCAATCGAAAGCCCCGAAAGCTGTTCGCGATAAAACGAGTAAGCACGGCCGCTCTCCGTGCGTGTCTGCAGATTCCGGAAACCGTCCCCGCCCAGGGCGTAAATGGTCTGTTCGACGATCTTCTTCCCGCGCTCCTGCGACGTCTCCGCCCGCAAACCCGCCGCGGCCGCGGCCAGACTGACAAAGGTTCTTCTGTTCATTTTCTTGGTTGGATCACGGTTTCTTGGAAATCTGCTCGGCGGTCAGTCCCTGGTTCAGCGCGACGGAAGTAATCGTGGCATCGGCGAAATGCTTGCCGCCCTGACGTAGTGTAATCCGCCGGGGCAACTGCACGCCGGCCGTCTCCTGCCAGTCGGAAAAAACCTCCTCCACCGCGCCGTTCGGATTTCCCGGCGCCGCATACGTCTCCGTCGCCGGCAGGCCCGTCTTCGGATCGAAAGTCAAGGTCACCCGGTGCCCGTTCTGATCCGCAATCTCCACCTTGCCCTCGCTGTCCGCCTGTACCGTGCGCTCCGGATTCTCATCGCTCCGCAGCAGAGAGAACCACATCCGGAAGGTCTCCAGCGTCACCTGCTGCATCTGCGCCTCGGGAATCGGCGTCACGCCCTGCGGCGTCGCCGACCAGCCCGATTTGCCGTCCGAATAAGTCGTCACTTTACCAAACGGCAGCACGTTTTCCTGACGGAAATACCCGGGCGCCAGCCACTGCGCCGTCTGCGAAACCTTCAGTCCTCCCGCCGCCGGATCCAGTTGCACCGTCGCGGTCTGGCTCATGTCTCTCACGCCCGCCAGCCGGTCTCCTCCCATCGCGGCCCGCGCCTTCGCAAGCAGCGCTTTACCGGCTTCCGGATTCCCGCCGCCAGCCACTTTCTTCGGCGCTGCCTTCGGTTCCGGAATCGTCAGGTCGAGCTCCGTCACCGGCTGTCCCGCCGACCCCAGCGGTTTCCCGAATTCTTTCGGATTCCCCACCGCCACCGTCACAAACTTCGCCGGATCCAGATACTGCTTCGCCACCCGCAGAATATCCTCGCGCGTTACCGCCTCCACGGCCTTCTGGTACTGAAAGATGAAATCGTCCGGATACCCGAAATACCGATACGTCAGCAGCCGGTTCAGAGTCTTCGACGGCGTGTCGAAATTAAAGACGAAGCTGTTCACCACCGTCTGCTTCGCCGTCTCCAGTTCCTCGGCCGTAACCGGCGCCGTGCGAATCCGATTCACTTCGTCACTGATGGCCTGCAGCGTATCCGCCGTGCTCGCCGATTTCGTGCTGCCGGAAATCGAAAAAAGCCCCGGATGGTCGTAATTCGCGCCCCAGTCCGCCCCGACCTCGTACGCATACCCCAGTTGCGTGCGAACCCGCAGGAACAGCCGGCTCTTGAAGCCGCCACCCAGAATATCCGCCATCACTTCGAGCGCCGGATAATCCTTATCGCGCAGAATCCCGCCCAGCGAGCCGATCGCGAAATTCGTCTGGCTCACATCCGTCTTGGATGCCAGATAAATCCCCGGTTTCGGCTGGTTGTTGACCGCCGGGAACGCCGGCGCGGGCGGCTGCCGATAGTTCCACGTGCCGAACAAATTGCTGATCTTCGCCTTCATGGCGGCGGCATCGAAATCGCCCTGCACCGCCAGGATCATATTCGCCGGGAAGTAATACCGTTTGTAAAACGCAACAATGTCCGCCCGCGTGATGTTATCGATCGTCGAATACTCGATATCCCACCCGTAAGGCGTGTTGCGGCCATAAACAATATCCGTGAACTCCCGCTGCGCGATTCCCCGCGCATCGTCGTTGCGGCGTGAGATCCCGCTGCGCACCTGACTTTTCGCCAGTTCAATCCGGTCTTCCCGAAACGCCGGCTCGACAATCAGATCGTGGAAGATCCCCAGCACCTCGTCCGTCCGTTCCTTCAACGTCGAAAACGAAACGGTGCCGAAACTTTCCCCAATCTGGCTCTCGACCGACGCCGCGATATTCTCGAGCTCCTCATCCAGCTGATCGCCCGACTTCGCCGTCGTGCCACCTGCCCGGATCGCATCGCCCGTAAGGCCGGCCAGCCCCACCTTGTCGGCCGGATCGAAAAGGTTGCCGGTCCGGATCAGCGCCGTGCCGCGCACAATCGGCAGGGAATGACTCTCCAGCAGATACACCTTCAGTCCGTTCGGCAGCGTGACCTCGTCCACCTTCGGAATCGCGATTTCACGCAGGGGAGGGAACTTCAGGCTCTTATAACTCGCCGGCGGTACGGCCGTCTGCGCCGCCGCGGCAAGGCCCACAACCGCCATCAAACTGAGCCGAAGCATTCTCATTTCGCACCGCCCGCGGGCGCCGCGGTTGCCGGCTGATAAGTCAAAGCAATGGTCCGGTTGTCGGGATTAAAATACTGCCTGGCGACGCGCTGCACATCGTCCGCCGTCACTTTCTCAATATCGTCGATCGCGGTAAACAGTTTGCGCCAGTCTCCATAACTGACGTAATACTCGGCCAGAAGTTGCGCCAGCCCGGCGTTGCTGTCCAGTTGATGAATCAGCCCCGCTCGCGTCTTCGTCTTCACCCGCGCCAGCGTCGCGTCATCCACTTTCTCTTTCTGAAAATTCGCCAGCAGCGTGTCCAGTTCCTTCTCGTTCTCCTCCGGCGTATGGCCCTGCGCCGGCACCAGATAAAAGAGGAAAAGCCCCGGATACTTGCCGCCCGGAACCGTCGCATCCGCGCCCGCCGCCAGCGCCAGTCGCTTGTCGCGCACCAGATCCCGATACAGAATGCTCGTGCGTCCGCCCGAAAGTATGCTCGCCACCACATCGAAGATCGGGTCGTCCTGATGATGCTGGTCCGGCCGGTGATACGCGATCAGTTCGATCGGCTGCGCCGGCGACTGCACCTCGATCCGCCGCGGCCCTTCCTGCACCGGTTCCACCGTCGTCACGGGCGTCGGCAGCGGGCGCTTCGCGATCCGGCCGAAATACTCTTCCGCCAGAGCCTTCATCCGCTTCGCGTCCACGTCCCCCACAATCGAGATCGTGATGTTGCCCGGAACATAATAAGTAGCGAAAAACTCCCGCGCGTCCTTCACCCGAAGATTCTCAATATCGCTCGCCCAGCCCACCGGCGGATTCCGGTACGGATGCGCGATAATCGCCGATGCCAGCATCTGCTCGAACAGCTTGCCCTGCGGGTCGGACTCCGTCCGCATCCGCCGCTCTTCCCGCACCACGCTGCGCTCTTTGTAAAACTGCCGCGGCACCGGATGCAGAAAGCGCGCCGACTCCAGATAAAACCACAATTCCACCCGATTCGCCGGAAAATTATAAAAGTATTTGGTCGAGTCTTCCGAAGTCTCGGCATTCATCCCGACCCCGCCGTTTTCCTCGATAATCCGCGGATACAGATTATCGACCGCATACGAATCGGCCTTCTCGATCGCCGCGTCCAGCGTCTCCTGCAATGCCTTCAGCTTCGCCGGATCCGCTTTTTCGATCTTGTTGCGTTCCGCCTCCAGTTGATCGTAAACGCGCTCCACTTCGTCCAGAGCCTTCTTCTCTGCCACGGCATTCGTGGTCCCGATCGTATCGGTACCCTTGAACGCCATGTGCTCGAACATATGCGCCACGCCCGTCCGACCTTTGGGATCGTCCACCGAGCCCGCGTTGACATACGTATGGAAGGACACCACCGGAGCTTCGTGCCGTTCGAGGACAATGAAGTGCAGCCCGTTGGCAAGGGTAAATTCCGTAACGTGTTTCTCGAACTCGTGCAGATCCTGCGCGGGGAGCGAACACGCCAGCAGCAGAACCAGAAGAGGGATGCGATAAGGGAAGAGTTTCACGTGTAGGTCTACATTCTTTAATTTAGCCGATCCAGGCCCGACGTCAGGAATCCCGAATCTGCCGGCCGACACTCGTGCTCCGGCCGTGTTCAGCAGTACACCTGGTGTGTTGAGAAGTGATGGATGAAGGGCGAGTCAGATTCTCACCGGCAGCAGCAACTTTACTGGAACCAAATGACGCAGTTGCGGATCGCTGCCGCTTACATCAGGTTGTATCGGGATGACATCGGGATTTGGGTTAAGCGCCTCGGAATACTGAAAGCAATTGCGTCGAACGGCAGCATTGCGGGTTGGCTCGTCTGGATTGCGGGTTGGCTCGTCTGGAAGGAATACGCCCCGCTGTGGGCAGTTCTCATTGGCGCGTCCCAACTGGCGGACGCGCTGAAAGACGTCTTTCCGGTCACCAAACTGCACAAGTCCACAAGTGAACATTCGCTCGTCCTCGGGAGTATGTTCATTGACGCTCAGGCGGAATGGGAGAGTATCTCCTTCGGGCGCTACACGGACGAACAAATCGCGAAGCAGCGGTATAAGCTCATGAAATTACAGCACGACGCCGAAAAGAAGAGCTTCCCCGAAGGGCTCCCGTTCAAAAAGCGACTGTTCAATGCAGCGCAGAGAGAAGCGGAAGCCTACTTCACATCCACCTACAACCTGCGCTAAACTACGACCAGTATGCAACCGACCATCACCTCAGATTTCCCCGGAAGCCTGATCATGCCGGTGCCCACCGTGCATATCCCGATGCCGAAAGGGGTAGCTGTTCCGGCGAAACTGGCCACTCCCCAGGCTCCTGCGCAGGCCCATTCCGCTTCGAAATAAGGACTGCCCTTGCAAGGGCCGCGCCGGAGCTTCAATGGCGTACAATTCTTGTCTGTAGTGCCTCCCCCCTCGCGACCAACCCGCATCATCCTTGCCGAAGATAACCCGGCCGACGTCTTCCTCGTCCGCGAAGCCCTCAAGCGCGAGAACATCGACTGCGAGATTCACGTCATCGCCGATGGCGAGGAAGCCATCGCCTACATCGATTCCCTCGACGCCGATTCCGCACTCCCCACCTTCGACCTGCTGCTGCTCGACCTCCACCTGCCCAGACAAGACGGAGAATCGATCCTGACCCGCCTTCGCTCCAGCCGCCGCAGCGCGACGGTCCCGGTCGTGGTCCTGACCGCATCCGACTCCACCGCCGAAAAGAAAAGCATCGAGCGGCACCAGGCGGTTCACTTCTTTCGCAAACCGTCCTCGCTCACCGAATTTATGGAACTCGGCCCCGTCGCAAAGACCGCCTTATCGTCCCGTTGACCCAAGTCGTCCCGCTAAAACTAAGTCCGGCAGTATTGAGAAGCCTTCGGAGCCTGATACCGCACATCCAGATGCGGCGTATCCAGCGACTGATTCCCCTGCGCCTTCGACGTCAGGCAACTCTCCAGCATCCCGCTCACCAGCAGCGTCCGCTCCACCGGATACGGCGCCACCCCCGTCATAAACATCGACTCGATCTTATTCACCAAACACGCCGAGTAAGTCACATTCGGCACCGGGGACAAAAAGAACTGCGTGGAAACCGGCTCTTTCGCATTCTTCAGCCGCGCCGCGAACATGTAATCCTTCACCGCGCCTTCCACCATCAGCAGCGTGGCATTCAGCCCGTCGCGATACCGGATGAAATACGCCGCCGGATGCGGTGTAATCCGCCGAATTTCACCCGAAGCCACCATGTCCTGCGTGCGCCCGTCCTGCACGGTCAGCCCCATCGGCGAGTCGCTTCGCGAAAGCGCGCTCACCAGCAACTCCTTCGACCAGCGCCCCTCATCTCCCGCCTTCCACACCGCGTCGCCCTCGATCAACTGCACCGACTTCACACCCGTCTCGCCACCCCGCCGCCGCTCCAGCATGCACTGCATCGCCTCCAGCGCGTGGTAGTCCATGGGATCCGAACCGCCGCAGCCCACCATCAGCGCATCCGCGATATCGCAGTTCATCGGCAGTTCCAATTCCGGCAGCCGCCACGTCACCGGCAAAGACGACCCGGCCAGCATCGGAAACTTCATGGAATGCGCCGTATCCACCATTTTCCGCGCCTTCTCGAAGCTGTACGACAGATGCTTGTCGTTATAAACCGGCACCGTGCGACCGTCCTCGGCAAACACCTTCGCGCACTGCTCGAAGAACTC
Organism: uncultured Acidobacteriia bacterium; assembly: GCA_903851195.1. Lineage (GTDB taxonomy): Bacteria > Acidobacteriota > Terriglobia > Bryobacterales > Bryobacteraceae > BOG-234. The sequence goes on along the minus strand of CAINNJ010000004.1, from coordinate 443,759 downwards.
GAAGCGCGGATAAAGAATCTGCCCTTTCTCATTGCGCGGATACTCACCATGCTCGCCGATAATCAGCACGGCATCCACCGCCAGTTTGCTGCCGCCCGCCCGCAGCGTCTCCGCGATCGTCGGATACACTTTAAATCCGAACTCCTTCGCGCGTTCCTGACTCAGGTCGCCCTCGGGCTTCTGGTCCACGTAAAGCGACACCACCTGCACGTTCGGCTTGTGCCACGCCCCGTTAAACGGATACCCGATCAGAAACCGGTCGCCCATATGCTGGGCATGCGATAAATACCGATAAATCGTGGTGACAATCGCAATCCGCTTCGGCGCGCCGCCCTGCTGCGCCAGTACCTGCTGTTCCAATAATGGACTTGCGGCCGATGCCGCCGCCGTCTCGAGGAAAGTTCGTCGCGTGAACATCAGCTTCTCCAGAAGGTCGATTCGTTCGGCGCCTGATAAGCAATCGCCAGGTGCGGCGTCTCCACCCGCACCTGACCCTGATGCAGGCTGTTCACCCCGGCCTCGGTCAGCCCCGTAGTCAGCAGCGTCCGTTCCAGCGGGTAAGTCTCTTTGCCCGTGAGATACATCTTCTCGAAGTTATTCACCAGCGGACTGAAGAAACTCGCCAGCGTCGTCCGCCCCGGCGGCATCGGCAGATACATCTGCGTGGAAAACGGCTCATTGCGCCCGTCGATCCGCGCCGCGAAATTGAAATCCTCCACCACGCCGTTCATCAGCAGCATCGTGCAGCGCAGCCCGTCGTTGTGTTCATACCGGTAAGCCACCGGATTCTTCGCCATCCGCTGCAGATCCTGCACCGTCGGCATCGCATCGTTGAAGCCCGGCCGCGGCGGCGTCAGCGTATGGCTGCGGCACAGCGCAGCGTAGAACAAATCGCTCGGCCAGACACCTTCCTGGAACGCCTTCCAGAACGCGTCGCCCCGGTACGCCTGCACCCACTTCACGCCCGTCTCGCCGCCCTTGCGCCGCTCCACCATGCACTGCAGCGTTTCCAGACCATGGAAATCGTAACTGTCCACGCCGCCGTAGCAAACGCACAGAGCCTCGCGAAGGCGCGCCCCGGTCGGCATCTCCACCGACGGAATCCGCCACGTCACCGCCAGACTCGACCCCGCCATCATCGGAAATTTCATCGCGCGCGAAGTGTCGTACATCTCCTTCGCCCATTCCCACTTCCACGACAGATGTTTATCGTTGAAAATCGGCACCGATCGCCCGCTTTTCCGGTAAACCTCCACAATCTGCTGAAAAAACTCGTATCGCGGATACTTCGTCTGCCCCTTCTCATTACGCGGATAATCGCCGTGCTCGCCCACCAGCACCACGCCGTCCACCGCCAGCTTGCTCCCGCCCAGAGTCAGCGTATCCGCGATGTTCTGGTACACCTTCATCCCGGGGAAGCGCGCCGCGCGGTCCGGCGTCAGATCGTCCTTCGGATGCTGATCGACATAAAGAGACACCAGGTCCATGGGAGGATGGTGGTGCGTGCCGTTCCACCCGTACCCTTCCAGAAAGCGGTCCACGATATGCTGCGTGTGCGAATGCTTCCGGTAAACGGTGCAGACGGCGGCAAGTTTCGGACGGAAAGCGGGATCGGCCATGGGCATTCTCTTTAGAAAGAATCAGCTTATCGCAGTGTGGACAGCCGGGGTTGCGGCGATCGGTCTCGCCCTCGCGCAAACCGCCGACAAGGCCCGCGCCCTCCATGCCGCGTCGCTCGTTTTCGACGGCCACGTCCACGCCATCGACCGCGAGTTCTACCACGGCGGCGACATCGGCGAACGCAAGGCGGACGGTATGTGGGATCTCTCGCGCGCCAAGGAAGGCGGTCTGAAAGCCCTGTTCTTCTCAGCCTACGTGCCGGAGGATTACTACCCCGGCCGCCTCGAAACGAAGCAGGCGCTTCGCGAGATCGACCTCGCCCTCCGCCAGATCGAAAAAAATCGCGACGCCGTGGAACTCGCCCTGAAAGCCTCCGATATAGCGCGCATCAACAAGACCGGCAAAATCGCCGCCGTGCTCGATCTGGAAGGCAGTTTCGATCTCGATGGCGACCTCGCCCTGCTCCGTCAGTTCTATCGCCTCGGGCTGCGCTCTTACCAGCTCTCCGCGCACAACTGGGACAACTCATATGCCGATTCCTGCTGTGGCGCGCACCCCTCGAAAGGCCTCACACCGCACGGTCGCGAACTCATTCACGAGATGAACCGCCTCGGCATGGTCATCAACGTCTCGCACGCTTCCGACGACGCCATTTCCCAGGCCATCGAAGCCTCCTCCGACCCTGTCATCGCCACCCACCACGGCCTTCGCAGCTTCAACGATCTGCCCCGCAACATGCCCGATGACTTACTCAGGAAGCTGGCCGCGAAGGGCGGCGTCATCGGCTTCCAGATCGGCAACGAGTTTCACAACCGCAAAGTCTTCGACTGGCGCACAGCCCACGCCGGCAAGCCCTTCTGGGACACCGGCGATATCGCGAAACGCGAAGCCGGCATGTCGATCCTCGACATCGACAAAATGATCGCGCCGCAATACCCCATGCCCGGAGTCGACGCCCCCGACGACATCCGCTTCACCGTCGATGACTGGGTGGGCGTCGTCGACCGCGCCATTCAGTTAGTCGGCGAAGACCACGTCGCGCTCGGTTCGGACTTCGACGGAGGCCCCACCCTGCCACGCGGCTTCCGCGACGTCCGCGACTTACCCCTCATCACCGAAGCCATGCTCCGGCGCGGCTATTCGGAAACGCGGATTCGAAAATTCCTCGGCGGCAATCTCCTCCGCGTCTTCCGTCAGGTCACCGAAAAGTAGCCACCCGGCAGCCCGTGCGCATACTCTAAGGAGAAGGAGTTCGTATGAAAATTGCAGGAATCTTTCTCGCAGGCATGATCCTGTCCTCCCCGGCCCAGGCTTTTGACGGCGACACGTTCTCGGCGAAATTCGATGCCCTGCCAAAAGCCGTGAAAGACACGGCAACGGCGCACATGGAGCACGCCTTCCCGGTCAGCATCACCTCCGCCCAAAGTGCGCAAGGCTGGGACTATCAAATCAACACGCGACTCGATGGCAAGTACCACGATCTGGTCATCGACGAAAACGGCAAGCTTGTGGCCGTGAAAGACGAAACCGACCTCACGTCCCTCCCTGCCGCAGCCAAAGCCGCCATCGAAAAGCAGACCGCCGCCGCGAAGCTCGTCACCCTGGAAAAAGTCACCGAAGGTACGCAGATCAGCTATGGCGCAGTTCTGAAAGACGACGCGCAGGGAACCGTCGTTCAGCTCCGCATAGCGCCCGACGGAACCGTTAAATCGAAGAAGTAGGGGCGACGCCGGGTGGTGATCAGAACTGCCGCGCCGCCAACCGGTGTTTCCACCAGAAGTAATTGCAGTCAGTATCGAGCGTTGACTTTCCCCCCTCGTCCGCCTTTGTGACCCCAGCCGCGCAGGGCTTTCTCAGAGCATCGTAACCGCCGTCCATGCCGAACGTCGGCCTAATCACGCCCGGTCCGTTCAGGTAGATTCGCCAGGAATGCCGCGGTATCGATCGCGCGTCAGCGCTGTCATCCCGGTCGGCGGAATGCCGCCGCGCACACCGAACACCATCCGCAGAAACCCGGAACAGTACATGTCGCGAAAGCTTTGTGCGCGCTCCGGAACCACTTCCCTATTTGGATAAGTCGCGCTGATTCCGAAAGAATGGTTCCAGTCGCCATTCGCTTCGCTCCGAATCCACGTGTCACCTGGATCCCGGTCGGGCGGATCGGGTGTGATCAACGGGCCGTATCAGGCCGATCCGGAATTTTGTATGCTGCTTGGAGCGTACTGCGGCAGCCCCCTGTGACGCACGGGGCCCCGATCGCCGGCAGGTGTGGTGTGAAGGACCGGCAAGCCCTGCGCACCTGCACAGTCCGGGCTCCGATTGTCAGAGATCGGCCGCAACGTTTTTGCCCCTGCCGGTGCATAACTGAGGACAGAGGCGATCATCGCGATGTGGTAACCTGTGACACTCTATGGAGTCTCCGGAAGCGCCACATCACCACGCCGGTCACACGGGCCACAAATGGTTTGACATTGCGCTCGGCCTGAGCGCAATGTTCGTTTCGGTGATCACGCTGCTCATCGCCGTTGAGCACGGCCGCACGATGGAACGTATGGCGGACGCGAACATGCGAATGGTCGAGGCGAACTCGTGGCCGTTTATCGATTTCAGCACTCATAATGTCAGCGACAAAGGCACGCCCGAGGTAAGACTGGTTCTGACGAACGAGGGGATCGGTCCCGCGCGCATCGAAACCTTCGAACTGTGGTGGCGCGACAAACCCATGTCTTCGCCCTCGGAGTTGCTGAAGGCGTGCTGCGCACCCGACCCCGGGCAGAATCAGAACGGCCCGCTCATCAGCATCGGTCTGGCTTCGCCGCGTATTTTGCGTGCCGGAGAGCATGTGAACTTTCTTGCCGCCGGCCTGTCGGCCTCAGGCCCCGCGGCGCTGAAGAAATTCGACGCGGAACGCGATTACATCAGAACCCGGGTCTGCTACTGCTCCGTGTTCGACGAGTGCTGGACCAAAGAGGGAGGGGACTTTCTGCTCCTGAAAGGTCAAAGCAAACTGATCCATCCGGAACATGTGAAAAGCTGTCCCGCGCCCGCCGTGCCCTACCAGATCAGCCTCACGAATCCCGAAACCCCTTAGCAGCCCGTGGCAGAAGTGGGGTGAGTCGCGTTGCGAGCGCCACGGGGCCAAATGCGAGGCGCGGCGCTGCATTCGATGCGGGACATCTCACAAGCGCCGCAACGAAGCAGGTGGCCGCGTGCCGCCGCAACCCGACCGGGCGCCTCTTCAGGTTCTCGGGAATTCGTCCAGCAAGCCCGGCGCGCGGCTCGCCTCACTTCTGCCACGGGCTGTTAGGCACCGTCCATACCGAAGGACCGTCGAATCGAACAGAGGTACTTATGCTCATCATTTTCCCTTGTGTTTCTGACTTTTATCCGGTGTCCGCCGCAGCAGGCGCAAAGCCCCGCGACGCAGACCGGGCAGGGCGTTTCCTGAGCGACTTTCTCTGTGTCGCGCCTTGCTCTATTCAGGTGAACGCGGAGCCGCCCGGAAATCGCTCATCGGATCGGCAATGTTTTGCGACATGACCGGTGCGAAACTGAGGTCAGAAATGCGCAAACACTGCTACGTACTGGCCGCGGTCCTGCTTTTAACGGCCACGCCGGTCCCGGCGCACCACGCATTCGCCGCCGAATACGACAGCAACAAGCTCGTGACCGTCACCGGCGCCGTGACCGGCTTTACCTGGAGCAATCCGCACGCCTGGCTGTACCTGACCGGCAAAGACGACAGCGGGCGCCTTGCCGCCTGGAGCTTCGAAATGGGAAGCCCGAACGGCCTGGTCCACCGGGGCTGGAACAGAACCGACCTGAAGCCGGGCGACAGGATTACCGTGGACGGTTACCGCGCCAAAGGCGGAACCAACACCGCCAACGCCCGGACCGTCACCCTGCCCGGCGGCAGAAAGCTGTTCGGCGGCTTCCAGAGCACTCCGGGAGCCCCGCCGCGTTAATGCTCTCCGCCACGGTCCCGCCCGCCGTCAGAATAAAATTCGCGCCGTCCCTTGCATCACACGCGGCGTATTCGACTGGTTCGTGATCTCGCCGCCTGCTCCATCTTCGCGCACGGTTTGCCTTTTCCCCTAATCTCGGCCTCGCGCGAAACCGAATTTCCCGTATAGTCCGTCGCGAACTGTAGATGTGTTTCTGGGCTACTGCAGTAAGGCGAATACGCCCGCGCTGGAATTCGCGATTATCTCGAGGACGGCGGATTTACTGTGCTGGACTGGGCACGGGATTTCCGCCGGGGTGGCGCAACTGTCCTGGAGGAAATCGAGTCTGCTTCCCGACGCTGCAGATGCGCTGTATTCCTGTTCACAAATGACGACGAAGTCGAAGCGAGCGCCAAAGGTAAGGCATCTTACGCCGTCCGTCGCGACAATGTCTTACTCGAAGCTGGTTACTTCACTGTCGCCAGAGGTAAACGTCGGGTTGCTATAGTCCGCGAATCCGGGGCAAAAATGCCTTCCGACTTTGGTGGGATTATTTACCTCTCAATGTCCGGCAGAAACGACTTGGCGAAAGTGAAAGAAGACCTGAAGAAATTTCGTGACGACATATTCACGGCCGATATGAGGAAGATTCTCAGGGACTATTGAAATCCCGCAGGAGTTAATAACTGTTTGTATTCCGGCGCGGTCGAAGACTGAGATCAAATGCGCTGTGACGACCCCGGTGCCTGCCCTTCCGGCCATCAACGCCGGTAAGCGTCCTTGCGGGCCTTCACCTTGCTGATCATAATCGCGTTCGGGCCCGTGAAGTCGAAAAATACCCGCCATGCGCCGCAACGCAACCGGAATCCGGTCTCCGGGTGCTTCAGCTTTTTGATGTCGCCGACTCTTCTGGACGCATAGTCGTTGATGCAATAAAGAATCTGCATAGCCGTGTCGCGGTCGATTGCACGGACATCGCCTCGGCCCTGCGGCGACCATTCGATGATGATCTGTTCCACTTCAGATCAGTCCGAACTCGCGCAGGATCTCTTCGTGCGATATCCCTTCACCGCGAGCCAGCGCCGCTCGTGCCTCAGCGATCTCCGCCGCAGTCTCGGGAGTGATCTCTTCATCGTCAACCGGCGCGCGTGAAAGTGCCAGTGACAACGGCTCAGGCTCGGTCATCACTTCCAGCAGGCTGCTAACCACGTTGAATTTTTCCACCGGCAACCGATCCAGCATTTCGTGGGCATGCGAACGCGCAGGGTCAGTCTCGATTTCCATTGCAGGTTCCTTTCGCAGTACTAAAGTTCCGCCATCGCTCTTCCGGCCATACAGCAACCCTTGACCGGAGTAAGTCCGTCAATCGGAAGTTCCAGGTCCATCAGAAAACTTCCTCAAAACCAGCCTGGCTGATAACGCGAAGTGTGTCAATGCGGGATATGGTCAAAACCGGTTCACAACAATTTTCCCCAATAAAATCAACAACATCCACCCTCTACCCCCCCGGCCCCTAAGCTATCCTCACCCCAGGAAGCCAGGCACCGGGACGCCAAACCCCGAACGCCCCACGCCTCCCGGCCCGAAAAGCCAAAACCAAACGCCGAGAAAAAACGAAAGAGACCATCATGCCGTCCACCACCAAACAAACCGAAGCCAATCGCCGCAACGCCCAGGCCTCCACCGGCCCCCGCACCGAAGCCGGAAAAGCCGCGTCCTCCCAAAACGCCTGCAAACTCCATCTCTTCTCCACCCGCAACTTCGTCCTTCCCCACGAGGAAGCCGAATACAACGAACTTACCACCGCGCTCTGGGATCGTCTGAATCCCCAGGACGCTCTCGAAGGCGCCTACGCCATCGAAATCCTCCGCGCCACCTGGCGCCTCCGCCGCTGCGCCAACGTCGAAGCCGACTTGGTCGAAAAAGCTTTCACAATCGCCGAAAAAAGACAGGAAGACCCCGCCGACGCCACCCTCTACGCCAGCCTGAACGAAATCCAGACCTCCGTCGACCGCGCCCAGGCGTTAGGCATCCTCAACCGCGCCACCGCCGAACTCCGCCGCCTCCAAACGGAACGCCGCCTCCGCGTCGAAACCCTGCCCGAACAATTCGAACCCACCTGCCTCGGCATTTCCGACACCCGCGAAATCACCAAAGGCATCACCGCCACCGTGAACGCCCAACTCGACCTCGCCAAAATCGACCAGATCAAACAGAACAACGCGGTCCACCTCGCCGCCCTGGCCGCCTTCCCGCCCCTCGACATCGCCAAACTCACCAAACGCTACGACCCGGCAAACGCCGAGCCCGAAACAAAACCAACCCAAACACCCGAAAACGCCCAAACCGCGGCGGCCGAACTCCACTTCGCCGCCGCGGCCTGATCGTCAACCCAGCGTCATCAATCAATTCTCTCGATGTAGGGCAGGATGGAATCCTGCGGCGGGTTGGAAACCCGCCAACATCTCCTGTGACCAACCCGCGGGCAGATGAACAATCTGCACCACACTCGCACCCGATTCCACGGTCGGGGAATCAGGCCGTACCCAAAAAGTCCCCGGCCGCCCGCTCCTTGAAATCCGAATCCAACGCCGCGCCACACCTGCGCCCCGGCGCCCTCCGAAAGCCCCTACTGATAAACCCCGGCCGCCTTAAAATCCCCCGCCTTCACAATCGAAAGCGACCCCGCATCCACATGTTTCCGGAACGCCGCGCTGATCTGCTCCGGAGTCAGCCCCTCAATCCGCTTCTCCAGCTGTTCGTCCCACTTCATCGTCCGGTCGTACATCTCATGCGAAGCCAGCAGCGCCAGCAACGCCCCGTCCTGCGACCGCGAAACCAGCCGCGAATCCAGAAACGCCTTCTTCGCCTCCGCCACTTCCTTCGCCGTAAACCCGTCCTTCAGCGTCCGCGCCAGTTCATCCGTGAAACTGAACTCCACCTTCGGCCCGTTCACCGGATTCAGACTCACCGTCCCCGAAAGCAGCGACGAATCCCCCTCCTGCGGCACCGCCAGACGCGCATTCGCCCCGTAGCTCAAACCCTCCCGGTTGCGGATCCGGTCCGAAACATGCGAAGTAATCGGGCCGCCGAACAGGTAACCCGCCAGCACCATCGCCGGATAATCCGGATCATTCTCCGATAGCTGCACCCGCACCCCGGCCTCGAACTGCGCATTCGCCTTATCCGGCGTCTCGATCTTCAGATTGGAAGCCGCCACATTCTTATAGGCGGCAATAATCGGCTTATACGGCATGCTGGTATTCCACGAACCCAGCAGTTCCGCCGCGGTCGCCTTTACCATATTCGGATCCACCGGCCCCACCACCGCGAACACCCCGAAATTCGCGCCATAAAACTGATCGTGGAACTTCTTCACATCCTCCAGCGTGACCTTCTTCATCTCCGCCAGCTGTTCTTCCCGGGGCGCGTTATACAGCACATCGCCCTTGCTCCACGGACTCAGCTTCCGCGCCAGCGTCTCCGCCGCCAGTTGCACCGGCTCCGTCTGCGCATTCTCCAGCGCCTTCAGCCTCGGCTGCAGCACCCGGTCGAACTCCGCCGGCGCATAAGCCGGTTCCCGCAGCATCTCCACCGCAAGCCGCATCGCCGCCACGAAATTCCCGGCCGGAACCGTAATACTCGCACTCGCGCCCGACACCCCCGCGCTGCCCGCCGCGCCGCCACGACCGCCCCCGCCACGTCCCCCGCCGAAACCGCCGCCTCCGCCGCTCACCTGGATGCGCGCATTCAGCCGGCGCATCTCATCCGCCAGTTGCTCCCGGCTCTTCGTCTTCGTGCCGCTGCTCAGCAGCGAACCGGCCACCGAAGCCACGCTGCTCTTGCCCGCCAGCGACGCCGCGTCGCCGAACCGCAGCTCGATCGTCGCCGAAACCATCTCGGCCTCCGTCTTCTTCGGCAGCATCACCACCTTCATCCCGTTCGCCAGCTTCGACCGCACCACCCGGCTCTCCACATTCGCCGGCGAGGGATCGAACACCTCCGCATGCGAAATCACCACGGAGCTCTTGTAATTCTTCAGCAGCGAATTCAGATCCGGCGTCGGCGGCACCACCGTCCGGTCCGGCGCCGCGTCGGGGATGTAATAACCCACCGTCCGGTTGGAAGCCTTCAGATACGTCTTCGCCACCCGCACCACATCCATCGGACTTACGTCCTTCAGCCGGTCATGCTGCAGGAACATCAGCCGCCAGTCGCCCTGCGCAATCGCCTCGTTCAGCGCCCCCGTTGCGATCGCCTGCGGATCCGACAGGCTGGTCTCCAGATTCCGCAGCAGCCCGGTCGTCACCCGCTCCGTCTCTTCCTTACTCGGAGGATTCGCGATAATCCCTTCGAGCGCCGCAATCAGCGCCTTCCGCGCCTCGTCCGGCGACTGGTCTTTGTTCAGATTCGCGTTCAGCATCACCAGCCCGGGGTCGTGCAGGCTCCGGAATGACATGCCGGCCGAGTCCGCAATCTTCGTATCGACGAGCGCCTTCTGCAGCCGCCCTTCTCCGCCGCCCCCGCCGCGACCGCCCCGGCCACCCCCGCCGCCGCTCATAATCCCCGCCAGCACCTGCAGCGCCGCCGAATCCGGATGTCCCGCCGCGGGGCCGTGATACGCGATAATCACGTCCTTGCCCTCGCCCACCCGGCGCAGTTCCACGAACCGCTCCCCGTCCTGCGTCGGTTCCACCGTATAGGTCTGATCCAGCTTCCGCGTCGGCCGCGGAATCCGGCCCATCGTGTTCGCGACAGCCTGCAGCGTCTTCGCCTCATCCAGCCGCCCGGTCAGCACCAGCACCGCGTTGTCCGGCTGATAAAACTTCTTGTAAAACGCGGCCAGCCGCTCCACCGGCACCTTCTCCAGATCGTCTTTGGACCCGATTGTCGATTTCCCGTAGTTGTGCCACAGATACGCGGTTGCCTCCACGCGCTCCCGCAGAATGCTCTGCGGACTGTTCTCGCCCCGCTCGAACTCGTTCCGCACCACCGTCATCTCGGTGTCGAGAATCTGTTTCGTGAACTTCACGTTCACCATCCGGTCCGCTTCCAGTCCCAGAGCCCAGTTCAGATTCTCGTCGGATGCCGGCACCGTCTCGTAGTAGTTGGTCCGGTCGAACGAAGTAGTGCCGTTCCACGCCGCCCCGCGTCCCACAATCTCGTTCTTGATCTGCCGGCCATTGGTCGTCTCGATGAAGTCGAGATGTTCCAGCAAGTGGGCCATGCCGGTTTCGCCGTAACCCTCATGGCGGGAACCCACCAGATAGGTCACGTTCACCGTGATCTTCGGATTGGCCGGATTCGGATACAGCAGCACCCGCAGCCCGTTCGGAAACGCATATTCCGTGATGCCGCCGGCCGAAGACAGCTTTTCCACCCCGGGTGGCAGAGTCTGGGCCGAAACAGAAACAGAAAGGAGAACAGCCGTGAAGAGAGGTACGAAAACGCGAAAGCGCATGATGTATTGTAAGACCCCGGCCCTGAGCCGGTGCAAGAAGCCGGGGCAGGGAAGGCTTAGAATGGTAGGCGAAATGAGCATCACCCGGCGGGAACTGTTCGCGTTATCGGGCGCCGTCCTGATAGCGCCAAAACTTCGGGCCGCGGCCGCTCCGGCGCAAACCGTCGCCGTGGCCAAATGCGCGTCCTATAAGAATGACGAGATCGTCGCGAACCTGAAGACCATGTTCGACCAGTTGGGCGGCCTCCCCCGTCTGGTCCGCAACAAGACCGTCACGGTCAAGATCAACATGACGGGCAGCCCCGGGCAGCGCTTTGAAGGCCGCGCGCTCGGCATCACGCACTACACGCACCCGCAGGTGATCGCCGCCGCCGCGTACCTCATGGGAGAAGCTGGTGCCACCCGCATCCGCTTCGTCGAAAGCGGCTGGGCCCTCAGCGGCCCCCTCGAAGACTACCTGCTCGATTCCGGCTGGAACGTCAAACAACTGGCGAATTCCGCGAAAAACGTTGAGTTCGAAAACACCAACAACCTCGGCAAAGGCAAACAGTACTTTCGCTTCAAAGTCCCCGGCGACCCCTACATCTTCCCGGCCTACGACCTGAACTATGCCTATCACGATACCGACGTCTTCGTGAGCATGGCGAAGCTGAAAAACCACGCCACCTGCGGCGTCACGCTCTCCATGAAGAACTGTTTCGGCATCACCCCCGCCTCTATTTACGGGGACGATGCCGGCGTGGATGAGCCGAACGAAACGCCCAACTCCGGCCGCGTCAGCGCCATGCACAACGGCGTGCGCGCGCCCTCGAAGTCCGCGTTGCCGGAACTCGATCCGAACAGCAATCGCGACGCGGGCCACCGGATGCCGCGCATCGTCGCCGAACTGAATCGCGCCCGGCCCGTTGACCTCGCCATCATCGATGGAGTCCAGTCCGTCTCCGGCGGCGAAGGCCCTTGGATTCGCGGTCTGCGCTACGTTGAACCCGGCGTGCTGATCGCCGGTCTGAATGCGGTGAACACGGATGCCGTGGCCACCGCCGTCATGGGATATGACCCGCGCGCGCTGCGAGGCGTCGCGCCGTTTCGGAAGTGTGACAATACTCTTCTGTTAGCGGAACAACTGGGCGTTGGCAGTGCCGACCTCAGCCGCATTGAAGTGGCCGGGGTGCCAATTGAAAAAGCCATCTACAAATTCTAAAAAGACCTTTCTCTCCGCCTCGGCGGGCGTTGCCCTCCTCGCGGGCGCCGTGGTTCACGCCCAGAACCCCGCCACCATGTTCCCGCCCGTCCGCGGGACGCAGTTCATGGTCGGCGGCGGCAACAACCTCGTCGTCGCGGCCGGCACCCGGATGCTCGACAAAGGCGGCAACGCCGTGGACGCGGGCGTTGCCTCCACCCTCGCCGCCTCGGTCACCGAACTCGACCACTTCGGCATCGGCGGCGAGATGCCCCTCATCATCAAGATGAAGGACCAGCCTGCCGTCGTGATCAGCGGTGTGGGTACCGCCCCCGCGCTGGCTACACCCGAGTTCTTCCGTGCCCGCAAGCCCGAACCGTGGGAAGAGAAGGCGACCATGCCGCCCATCCCCGCCAACGGCATCCTCGCCGCCACCGTGCCGGGCGTCTTCGATGGCCTCATGCTGGCGCTCGAAAAATACGGCACCATGAGTTTCGCCCAGGTCGTGGCCCCCGCCCTCGAGTACACCCATGGCTTCCCCACCAGCGAAATCTTCAGTTCCTACATCAGGACCAGCCAGCAGTACCTGGATATCTGGCCCGTCTCGCTGAAGTTCTTCGAGCCCAACGGCCACGTGCCGGTGCCCGGTGAGATGTACGCCGAGCCCACCCTCGCCGACACTCTCGACCAGTTGGTCAAAGCCGAGAAGAAGGCCCACGGCAACCGCGTCGCGAAGATCGAGGCAGTTCGCAATTACTTCTACCGCGGTCCCATCGCCAAACAGATCGGCGACTTCTCCGAGAAGAACGGCGGCTTGCTCCGCTACAACGACATGGCGCAATTCCACGCCGAGATCGACACGCCGCGCACCGCCACCTATCGCGGCTATAGCGTCAATAAGCCCGGCTTCTGGACGCAGGGTCCCGTCATGCTGGAAGCCCTCAACATCCTGGAAGGCTATGACCTGAAGGCGATGGGCCACAACTCACCGGCCTACCTCCACACCGTTGTGGAAGCCGTCAAACTCGCTTTTGCCGATCGCGACCGTTACTACGGCGATCCGAAGTTCTCGAAAATCCCCGAGGAAACCCTGCTCTCGAAGGACTACGCCGCGGAGCGCCGCAAGCAGATCGATACCGCCCAGGCCAGCATGGAAAGCCGCCCCGGAGCCTTCGGCGGCCCCGTTCCCGCCATGCCGAAGAGCACCACCGCTTCCTCGAACGTCGCCGACACCACCTGCGTGAACACCGTGGACGCGAAGGGCAACACCTTCTCCGCCACCCCGAGCGGCGCCTGGCTGCCGTCCGTCATCGCCGGCGACACGGGCATTCCCCTTGGCACCCGGCTGCAGTGCTTCCTCGTGAACTCTCCGGGACACGCCAACGCTCTCGTCGGTGGCCGCCGCCCGCGCGTCACCCTGAGCCCGACCCTGATCCTGAAGGACGGCCAGCCCTTCCTCGAACTGTCCACCCCCGGCGGCGACAACCAGGACCAGGCGCTGCTCCAGGTGGTGCTGAACATCATCGATTTCGGCATGAGCCCGCAGGCCGCCGTCGAGGCGCCCCGCTTCCAGACCGAACACTTCTACGCCACCTTCGCCAACCACGAGTTTATGGCCGGCAAGCTGAACCTTGAAAACCGCATCCCGAAGGAAACGGCCGATGCCCTTACGAAACTCGGCCACAAGGTCAACGTCTCGGGCCCGTGGAGCAACGGCTCGGCGCCGGTGGTGATCCAGATGGGCGGCGGCGTCCTGCAGGGCGCCGCCGATCCCCGTCGTGGCCGTTTCGTCTACGGGCGTTAGTTACTGCACCGTAATGCCGGAGGCCTTGGCCGTCGCGCCGCCGATGGCCAGGGTCACGGGCTGGTTGCCGGTCCCGATGTTGGTCGGCACCGTCACGTTGATCTGATAGAGCCCAGGCAGGCCCGGTGTCAGACCGCTGAACGCCACCTGTGCGGGCTGGCCGCCGATGGTCACGACGGGCAGTGCCGTGGTTTTGGACAGCACGGTAAGCGACGCCGCATCGCCGGATGCCGGCTGGTTCTCGACCGGGCCCAGACCGTTGGCGTAGAGCGCGATGACGCCGCCTCGTTTGGCGGCATTCGTGGCCGTGATCACGGGGTTGGACGCGTTCAGCGGATTGATCGCGGCCACCACCCCGGCGCCGATCTCGAAGAAGGCCGGTGCATAGTTGGCCAGCGGCACCGTAACGACGTTGCCGGGAATGCCGTCGATGGTGACCTTGACCTGCGCCGAGGTCTGACCCTGTAGTTCCCAGGGAACCTGCGCGTTGATCTGGCCATTGCTGACGAAGACCAGGTGGCCGGGCACGCTCAACTGCGCGGAGGGCACATCGAAACTGACGTTCACGTAGTCGATGGCCGCGGGCAGTTTGGCGGTGGTGGTGACGTCGGTCTGATCGCTCAGCCCGGTCCCGTAGATCGAGAAGTACGAGCCGGGAGCGATCGGCGTCCCGGGGTTCGCAACGGCCGCGTTGACGACGCCGTTCGGCGAGATGGCCGGCGTGTTCCGGATGTTGCCGGAAAACGTGTATTCGAATTCGTTGCGGCTGCTGCAGGCGCCCAGGCAGCCCTCAATCGAATAGGTGCCGGTGGTGGCGCCGGCAGTCGGCGTTGCGACAGCGATCCCATAGGCGTTCGTAACGGTGGAAACCTGGCTCAGGGAGATGGGCGCGCTGCCGGCATTCACATGGAAGTTCACAGCCGCGTTCGGGATCGGGACGCCATTGGCATCGGTGATCTGGAACGCGACTGACCCGTCGGGGAGCACCTGCCCCACGGCCCCGTCGTTCTGGTCGCCGGCGAGCGGAGTGAAGTTGGCCGGCACCGTGCTGCCGACCAGGAACATATACGGGATCCGGAGGGCTGTCGCGCTGCCGGCCACCGTCACGGCTCCGTAGAAGAGGCCGGCGGAGGGTGCCGTCCCCGCCAGCGTGGCGTTGACTGTCGCGGTCGCTCCGGCTGCCAGAGAGAGCGTGCTCTTATCCAGAGCCACTTTGGCAACATTGGAGGACGTCGTGGCGACCACCGCGAGTGTCAGATTCAGCGGCGTCGAGCCGGTGTTCGTGAGCGTCACCGGAACGGTCTTCGAGACCGCGCCTGAAGGCAGGGCGCCGAACGAGAGAGTGGACGGCACCGCGGTCACGTTGGTCTGGATCGCCAGGTCCGCGGCCGTTTTGCCGGCTCCGGTCTGCAGGATGTCCAGCGGGAATCCGGAGTCGTCGTTAACAACATCCTGGGTGGCGGTATTGACCAGTGCGGACTTCAGTTGGGCCGCCGTATAGCCGGGATGAGTCTGCTTGACCAGCGCCGCGGTGCCCGCCGTGAGCGGAGTCGCGAAGCTGGTTCCCGCGGCCGCCAGATAACCGGTGGCTGTGTAGAGATCGCCGAGGGGGTCGAAAGACTGGCCTCCCATATAGATGAGATCGCCGTTCTGACCACCGCCCGCGACGGCGAGAACGTCCGGTTTAATCCCGTTCGTCCCCAGAGCGGGGCCCATGGAGGAGTAGTAGACCAGTTCGTTGAATGGTGAGACCGGCACTTCGGTTCCCGAGGGATCGATGATTGCCGTAGAGCCCGGGTTGGCGTCGATAAAGGACTTCAGGTTCACGCCGTCGCTGTTGCCAATCAGCACGGCCGCCTGCGAAAAGCTGCTCAGACCGGAGGGCGAGAAAGGAAAATCCGTGCTGCCCGCGTAGTCATAGAAGATCGCGCCCGCGGCCCCCCGCGGTAATCGCGTTGGAGAACTTGCTGATGAAACTGCACGGGGCGTCGGAGGGCCCCCGCTGAATCAGGGCATAGGCCCCCGTGAGAGATCCCGCAGGCAGAGCACCGCAAGCGTAGTTATCGGCCGAGATTTTGCCCACGTCGACCAGTGGAGCCGCGTAGGCGCCGAAGTTCGGATTGGAGGTGTCGGTCGGCTGGGCGGCGATGGCCGTCAGATTCGCAGGCACCCCAAGCCCGGCGATCCGGACCGCGGGCAGAAAGCCGTGCGAGTTGGACGTACCGCCCACCGCGACCACGGAAGGCGCGGTTCCCGGGGAACTGACCGAGTTGAATGTCGGGTAGCCGACGCCGTTGGCGCCCTGGTTTCCGGCCGCCACGATGATGACAGGCGCGCCTTTCATGGAAGCGGCGGCCTCGAAAGCGGACGCGCCCAGATCGCAGGGCACCCCGGGCGACAGCCCGCAGGCGGAACCGGAATCGAGCGGTCCCGTGAAAGCCGGTCCGCCGATGGACATGGAAACGATGTCCATGCCATCGCTGATGGCGTCCGTGAGGGCGGCGATTAACACGTCGTCCGTGGAGAAATCGTTGATTTCGGGCGATCCGAAGACCTTGTAGTTCCCGAGGTAGGCCTTGGGCGCCATACCCGCAATCGCGACGGTGCCGGTGCTGGGCGCGCCCGCCGCGCAGGTCGCGACAGCGGTGCCGTGACCGCTGTGGTCGCGGGCGGAGTAATCGTCGGGCCGGGAGGTAGTCGGATCGATGCCGCCCGTCCCGAGGGCCAGTTGCCGGACGTAGCTGCGCGCCACGATGACCTTGCTGTTCGTGAAATTGGTGCAGTTACTTGGCGTATCACACTTCGGGAAGCCGGCCGGTACGGTGAGCGTGTTGTCCTGCAGGGAGGGGTGATTCTGATCGATGCCGCTGTCGATGATGCCGATTTTGATCCCTTTGCCCGCATTGGGGGAGCCCCCCGCCAGGCCCCAGGCAGTGCCGCTGTTCCCGGTGCTGTTGAGAAGCTGAATCGCCTGATTCAGATTCCGTTTGTATTTACGCAGCCGGACCACTCCCTTAACTCCGGGGAGCGCCGCCAGTTCCGCGACGCGGTCGGGCGAAGACCGGACAAAGACGGCGTTCACCAGCAGGCTGTTCGACCCGGTAATGGAGAAATTCCGCGACGCCAGTTCCGTGCGGAGCGAAGCCTGCTGCCGTTCGATGGTCTGGCGATAACCGGCTGCCGCGAAGGACTGCAGTTCGGCGCGGGACGTGTAGCGGACCGACACCGGCGGATCGGCCAGCACCAGAGCATAGCGGTCCGCGAACTGGCTGAATGCGGCAACCGGAAGCAGCCCAGAGAGGGCGATGAGTACGAAAGAGTAATAAAAGTTCCTGTAAATGCGGAATAACAAAGGGGTCTCCTGTGAAACTAATACTCCACCAAACGTTTTGCCGCGGGTCGCGGTTTCGTTCCCTTACAATTCTAGTGCCCGAACATAAAGTGGATCGTGTGCGCGCTGCCGACCGGCTTGTGGTTTTTCGTAGCCGGCTCGAAACGCCACTCCCGGGCGGCACGCACGGCCCGCTCGGTCAGATAGGTCTCGAGACCGCGACGAGGTTTCGTCAGAGGCGCCGCGGCGACTACCAGACCGTTGCTGTCGATCTCCACCCGGACATCCACCGGGATTTTGCCTTTGATACGCGGACGCACACCGGCTGCCACGACGGGAGCAACCCGATGGCTGGCGCGCGGCGGCGTGGAGGCTTCTTCCGCCGGAGTTGCCGTTACCGTGTTCAAAAGACGGAACGACTCCGCTGTGATCCGCCCTTCTCTATCGGTCGTTTCCAGCCGGAATGTTACATCATTCCCCTTTGGCTGGTAGTGATAGGTGGCGGATTCCAGGTCTTGCGGCGTCAGTTCGACAACGTTCTGGCCGTCTCCGTCCTGGACAAACAGCCGGACCGAGCGGGCATCCCGCAGCATGGTGGCAGCCGGATTCCAGGAGATTCGCCACTCCGGTCCGGCGGGGTCCACATAGAGCCCCAGCGGGCGCGGCGTGGGATCGGGCCGGGCGGAAGGGGTTCGCGGCGCCGTCACTCGCGCTGCCGGGGTGAAGAGCACAAAAGCGCCGACCGCGCCCCCCACAAGGGCAACGGCGGCCAGAAGGGGCCCGAGACGGCGCAGTTGCGAGATCGGCCGGACGTGCCGAGACGTTGGCGGAACGGGCGCGGAGAAATCGGTGGGCGGGCGAAGATCAGCGGCGACTGCGTCGAAATCGGGCACCAGACGGCGATGTGCCGGGGCAGCGTTTCCTGTCGGCAAAGCGAACATGGGCCAGGCGGGTTCGAACGTGCCCGCAGGGTTACGGAGATAGCACTGTGCCGTCAGCGCTCCGGAAGGGTAAGGCGCGATACGCAGGTGAAGGCCCGCGTCCTCTTCGCCACCAGGGTCGGCATCACGCGACCAGGTTCCCACCACCGCCTCACGCGCCGTGGGGGCGAGGCTCTCAATCCAGACGACTTCCGGGTTGTCCGGCGGCCGATGTCCGTAGAGAACGCCGCCGTTCGCGCCCTCCACAGCCATGGCTTCCAGCGCGTGAACGGAGATTCGTATCTCCAGCGGAGCGGTCTCGAGCCGCCACAAGGCGTATCCCGCCGGGGCCAACTCCGCCGATTCGTTTGGATCGAGAGCCGGGGACATCAGTGCCTCACTGCTCGATTCTGACGCGAAACGGACAACTCCGGTTCACCGGCTGTCGCTGTGTGAATAAGAATTAATCGAGGGTGTGTCCGTGGCGGTACGTTCCGCAACCGGCCGGGGTTCACATCCGCTAAACACCGCAATTTCATAGAAATGTAATGTTTGCGCGGGTATCATTGAAGATAACGGTCTTTCTATGAACAAACACACTGTGCGAATTGCGTTCCTGCTCGCACTGCCTCTTTCGTCCGCGCTTCTGGCGCAGACGACGGCCGGCTTTGGAGCAATCAACGGCGTGGTTACGGATGCAACGGGTTCGGTGGTCCCCGGGGCGAAAGTCGTCATCGACAATCCGTCAAAAGGTATCCATCGCGAGGTGGAAACCAGTGGTTCCGGGGCTTTTACTGGCTCGACGCTGGTGCCGGCGGACGGCTACTCCGTCACCATCTCCAAAACCGGTTTCGCCAACTACGAACTGAAGGGCATCCAGCTTTCGGTCGGTCAGGTGGTGGGCCTGACGCCTCGACTCAACGTGAGTTCGGCGGCCACTCAGGTGGATGTGACGACCGAAGCGCCTCTGGTCGAAAATGAAAAAACGGATGTTTCGCAGGTGGTGGGCAGCCGTCAGATCCTCGATCTGCCGGTCAATGGCCGCCGCGTGGACGCGTTCGTGCTGCTGACTCCGGGCGTCACGGCGGACGGCCCGTTCGGGCTGGTCTCGTTCCGGGGAAATCCGGGCGGCAATGCTTTTCTGACGGACGGTAACGACACCACGAATCAGTTTTACGATGAAAACGCGGGTCGTACCCGCACGGTCAACATCGCGCAGGATGCCGTGCAGGAGTTTCAGGTGGTTTCCTCCAACTTCCTCGCCGAATACGGCAAGGCGTCGGGCGGTGTGGTGAACACGGTCACGCGCAGCGGATCGAACGATCTGAACGGAACTCTCTACTGGTTCTTCCGCAACCGGACGCTGAACGCGACCGACATCACGGCGCAGGGCGTGAATCCGCCGGAGTGGCGGCATCAGGCGGGCGCCAGCGTCGGCGGACCGATCATCAAGAACAAACTCTTCTACTTCTTCAACGGCGAATTGCAGCGGCGCAACGAGCCGATTGTTTCGTCGAACCTGCTGACGGCGACGTCCACCAGCGGTCCCTTCGATGCGAATCTGAATCTTCGTCCGAACGCCTGCACGGCGGTCGGCGGGGTGACTCCGACCGCTTCCCAGTGCGCCGCTGCCGCCGCTTACGTGGTGAGCCGCATCAAGACGCAACTGGTGCCCCGCACGTCTGACATCAACCTGCTTTTCGGCAAGATCGACTATCGCCCGAACGACAAAAACGCGGTCAGCCTGAGCGCGAACTATCTCGACTTCCGTTCGCCGAACGGCATTCAGACGGCGCTTTCGTATCCGGCTGGCGACGGTATCGGCAACAACGCGGACACCAACGTTTTCGACCGCACGGCGCGCGCCGAGTGGACTTTCGTGGCGACGCCTTCCGCGGTCAATTCGCTGCGGTACGGTCTGTTCATCGACCGGCAGTTCGACCCGGCCAGCCCGAGTCTGCGCCCGTCCTTTGGACCGATCTCGCTCAGCGTGACCAACACCGGCAGCAACCTGGCGATTCCGAACGGCTATCCGCGCCTGAATCCGAGTGAGACGCGGCATCAGATTGCGGATACCTATTCCTGGAACCGCGGCTCGCACGCGCTGAAGTTTGGCTTCGATTATTCGCGCGTGGAAGACTACGTGGATCGTCTGGCCAACCGGTACGGCACCTACTCGTATCCTTCGTTCGCGGCGTTCGCGCTCGATTACAGCGGCAACACCAACGGAGCGCGGAATTACTCCTCGTACTCGCAGACGTTCGGTAACCCGAAAGTCGACACGAAACTGAGTGAGATGTCGTTCTTCGTTCAGGACCAGTGGCATGTGACGCCGAAACTGGTGGTCAGCCCCGGTCTTCGGTACGAGCGGACGTTCCTGCCGCAGCCTTCGCTGACGAATCCGGCTTGGCCGCAAACGGCGGTAGTGCCCCAGACCAGCAAGAACTTCGGTCCCCGCCTGGGTGTGGCTTACACGATCGACGACAAAACGGTGGTTCGGGCCGGCTACGGTCTTTTCTTCAACCGGTATACCTCGTCGACCGTGGAAAACGCTTTCGTCACCAACGGTCTGTATCAGGCGACCTACACGCTCAGTTCGGCCGCACAGATCGCCGCGGGTGGTCCGGTGTTCCCGAATCCGCTCGCGGCGCAGCCGGTGGGTATCACGGGCGCCTCGACCATTCTGTTCCTCGACAAAAAGTGGCGGAATCCTTACTCGCAGCAGGGCACGGTGGCCGTTGAGCGGCAACTCGCGAAAGACACCAGCCTGACGGTTTCCTACGTGTGGAGTCTCGGCCTGCATTTGCTGCAGACGCGCGACGTCAACGCTGCGGCGCCGACCACCAGCTACACGTTCCCGATTCTGGACGCGTCCAACGCGCAGGTGGGCAGCTACACGACTCCGCTTTACACCACGCGGATCAACCCGGCCTATGGTGGTGTGTATCAGCTGGAATCGGCAGGCAAAAGCTACTACGACGGCCTGCTGGTGCAGATGAACAAGCGCTTCTCCGGCTGGTTCATGGGAGACGTGGCGTATACCTGGAGCCACTCGATCGACAACAACCAGGGCGGCGGCGGGAACACGCTGTTCGGTTCCACCTTCGCCACTTCGGTTTTCAACGGCGACTATAACGGCGAAAAAGGCAATAGCTCCAGCGATGAACGGCAGCGGCTGGTGGTCAACGGGATCCTCGCTCCGACGTTCACTAAACGGACCGACTGGTTCTCGAAGAACGTCGTCAATGGCTGGCAGCTCTCGGTCATCGAACTGGCGGGTACTCCTTTCGGCATCGCGCCCACGATCAGCACGCGGGATCGTCCGTATCTGCCGAACGGGACGACCGTCGGCACGCTCAGCACGAGTTCGCTGAACGGTTTGGGCGGATCGAGCCGCGTTCCGTTTGAAGATACCGCGTTTCTGAAGCTGAGCAATATCTTTAAGACGGACGCGCGGCTGCAGAAGGGCATTTCCGTCACCGAGCGGGTGAAACTGAACCTTTTCTTCGAAGCGTTCAACGTCTTCAACCACGTTCTGGTGCAGGGTTCGGGCGCCAGAGTGGCGCAGCAGTACACGGCGATCAAACAGACGTCGGGTCCCCTGAACGGGATCACGGCACTGGTTCCGAATGCTTCGTACGGGGCGATCTCGGCGACTTCGGAAAGCCTGAACGGCACCACGGCCCGGCGCGCGCAGGTGGGTCTCCGGATCCTGTTCTAGTTCGCAGTCAACGGAGTTGGTTGGGCAGAGCCGGGATTCTTCGGAATCCCGGCTTTGTCTGTTTTGGGGACGTTACCAGCGCAGGAGGACCAGTTCGGAGCAGAAGCCGGGGCCCATGGCGGCCAGCACGCTCCACGTGCCGGGCTGAGGACGGCGGTGCAGCATGACTTCTTCGAGCACCATAAGCACGGAAGATGACGAGAGATTCCCCATTTTTCGCAGGCAATCCCAGGAGACGCTCAGCGCTTTGTCGTCCAGGGCCAGGGCCTGTTGGGTTGCCCGGAGGACCTTGGGACCGCCGGTGTGGACCACCCAGCAGCCGATGTCTTTGCGCGTCAGGTCGTATTCCGCGAGAAAGCCATCCATATCGCCGCCGAGGTTCTGCGCGATCACATCCGGCACCTGCGGCGAGAGGACGATCTGGAAGCCTTTTTCGGAGATATCCCAGCCCATGACGCGTTCGGTGTCCGGGTAAAAGGTCGATTTGGTGCCGAGGATGGCGGGGCCGCGCAGGGGCGTGGTGGGCTCGGGACAGTCGTCGCCCGCCACGATGACAGCGGCGGCGCCGTCGGCGAACAGGCCGGTGGAGATCAGGTTGGCGACGGAAAGATCGCCGGTCTGGAGGGTAAGGGAGCAGAGTTCGACCGAGAGAAGGATGGCGTACTGATCGGGAAAGGCACGGACGTAGTCGGCGGCGCGCGCGATGCCGGCGGCTCCGGCGACGCAGCCGAGTCCGAAGATGGGGATGCGCTTCAGGTGGCGCGAAAGGCCCATGCGGTTGATCAGGCGCGCTTCGATGGACGGGCTGGCGATTCCGGTTACGGAGACGAAGAAGAAGGCCGAAGGGTCCGTATTTTGGAGTCCGGCGCGCTGCAGAGCGCACTGGACGGCCTTCTGACCGAGTGTCTGGGCGGTTTCGAGCCAAACGTCGTTGGCGCGGCCGAAGGTGAGCTCCGGATACTCGTCGATCGGCAGGGACAGGTATCGGTGGTCCACGCCAACGTTGGCATGGAGGAGTTCGAGTTTGCGGCCGTCCGGCAGGCGGTCTCCCCAGTGTCTGAGAAACGCTTCGACCAACTCTTTCTGACTGTAGTGATAAGGGGGGAACGCGCTTGACGCGGCGAGAATTCTCATTGAAAGGGTTAGTTCAGCTTAGCGAGTTCGTCACGATACAGGCGGTTGCCGGGGAACTCTTTGGCCAGCCACTGGAGCTTTTCCTTCGCTCGTGACGGCTCGTGGTTCCGCAGGTCGGCAATGGCCAGGAGGAGGCGGGCGTAGGGCAGAAGGTAGTGGCCCTTTTCCGCGGTGAGACGAAGTCGATCGAGGCCCGTGCCTTTATCCGTCTGCGCGCCTCCCATGTGAAGCAGCCAGCGCACCGGCGCCGGCTTCATGCTGAGCAGATAGTTTTCGAGGCCGATGGCGATCCAGGCGTCGTAATAATCGGGGTGTTTGGCGAGCAGTTTTTCGGCAAGGGCGCGGCTCTGTTTGACTTCGGCCAGGGCAGCCATGGCGCGTTTCTCGATGAGCGCGGTGTAATCCGCCTCCAGACCGAGACGGAGGGAGTTGGCCAGTTGCGCATTGGCGCTGTCCGGCGATTTCTTCAGTTCGGAATCGGCGAGGAACTGGGTTTTGGCGAGAGCCGCGTCGAAACGTTTCTTCACGGCGGGGTCGGCGGGCAGTTTGTGGAAGTCGAACAGGCTCTGGTCTTCGATCCAGAATTCGGATTTGAGGATGTGGAGGCGGTCGAATTCGGAGAAGAGGTAAGCGGCGGCGTCGGAGACCGCGCCCATGGGATCGGCGGCGTTCTGGCGCGAGTAGGCGGCGAAAGTCTGGTGGGCCTCGTTGAACTGGAGGTTATACATCTGGCGATAACCTTTGTCCAGCAAGGTTGATTCCGGCAAGGTGGGTTCCAGCGCGAAGGCGCTCCCCGCGGGAATCCAACAGGCGAGCAGCCAGGGCAGCAGGGCGGGGGCTCTTTTCATCCGTCTTTCCTATTGTCCGACGCGGGCTCCGACAGCGGCGTTCCTTTCAGGAGAGTTACGGGGCAAAAAGCCCCGAATCGCTTGACGTTTGGTGCCGTGTACCCATAATCTCAGAACTTGCCCAGGAAGGCGCTCTCTCCCGCGGTATCCACCGGGATTCTCATTGCGATTTATTGTTTTGTTGTTTTTGTGGTTCCCCGGCCGGCGGAACTCAGGCCGGAGGCGTGGCGTTTGTTCGGGATTTTCGCGGCGACTATTGCGGGTCTGATCCTGCAGCCCGTTGCGGGCGGCGCGCTGGTGCTGATCGCGATCACGCTGGCGATACTTCTGGGCGGGCTGACGGTGCAGAAGGCGCTCTCGGGCTTTTCCGATCCGGTGGTCTGGCTGGTGCTGTCGGCGTTTTTCGTGTCCAACGCGCTGCTGAAGACGGGGCTGGCACGGCGGATCGCTTTGGTGTTCGTGCGGGTTTTTGGCGGGACTTCGCTGGGTGTTTGTTATTCGCTCGGGCTTACGGATCTGGTGCTGGCCGCGATTATTCCTTCGAGCGGGGCGCGGTCGGGCGGGGTGGTGCTGCCGATCGTAAGGTCGGTGGCGGAACTCTACGGCTCGGAGCCCGGCGCGACGGCATCGAAGCTGGGCTCTTTCCTGATGGTGGGCGTGTACCAGTCGGTTTGCGTGGTTTCCGCGATCCTGCTTACCGGGCAGGCGAGCAATGCGCTGGCGGCGCGCATGGCGGGACAGTTCCTGCACTATCCGATCACGTGGGTGAGCTGGCTGCGAGCGGGCATCGTGCCGGGGATGCTCTCGCTGGCGATTGTCCCGTGGCTGGTTTACCGGCTGCATCCGCCGACGATACGGGAGACGCCGGAAGCCTCCGGATTCGCGCGGCGGGAACTGGCTGCGATGGGGAAGATGACGGCGCCGGAGTGGATCGTCTGCGGCGTCTTTCTGGGAGTCTGCGGGCTTTGGATCTTTTCGAAGCTGGACGCGAGTGTGCCGCCGCTGCTGGGTTCCGGGGTGCTGCTGGTAACGGGCGTGCTGAACTGGGCGGAACTGATGGCGGACCGGATCGCGTGGGATGTGTTTGTGTGGTACGGCGGGCTGTTCGAACTGGCTCGCGCGCTGGGTGAGGCAAACGTGACGCCGGTGTTCGCGAACCGGGTTGGGTCGAGCCTGGCGGGGTACGGCGTGGTGACGCTGTTCGTGGTGGCGCTGCTGGTTTATTTCTACAGTCACTACGGCTTCGCCAGTATTACCGCCCACACGCTGGCGATGTATCCGGCGTTTTGCACGGTGATGCTGGTGAAGGGTGTTCCGCCGGGGCTCGCGGCGTTTTCGCTGGCTTGTTTCGGCAATCTTTGCGCGGCGCTGACGAACTACGGCACGACTCCCGCGCCCATGTTTTTCGCGCAGGGTTACGTGGCGTTCGGGACGTGGTGGCGGATCGGGTTTATCGTTTCGCTGGTGACGATCTCGATCTGGGGAACGGTGGGTCTGGCGTGGTGGAAGTATCTGGGGATCTGGTAAATGATTAAGAGCATTATTTTCGACCTGGGGAAGGTAATTATCCCGTTTGAATTCGAGCGCGCCTATCGGCACTTCGAGGCGCATACCGGCCTGACCACGCCGGAGATCCGGCGGCGGCTGGGGGAGGCGGATCTGTACCGGCAGTTCGAATCCGGCTTGCTCGAGCCGCCGGAGTTCGTCGAGCGGGTGGGCGGCTGTCTGGGCATGAGCATTTCGTATGAGGATTTCTGCCCGATGTGGACCTCGATCTTCCTGCCTGATCCGCTGCTGACGGAGGAGTTCCTGGAGGGGCTGGCGCGGAACTACAAGCTGGTGTTGCTGTCGAATACGAATGCCATCCATTTCGAGATGATCCGGGAGACCTATCCGCTGCTGCGGCATTTCCATGAGTTCGTGCTTTCGTACCGGGTAGGTGTGATGAAGCCTTCGCGGGCGATTTATGAGCGCGCGGTGGCTGCCTCGGCGTGCCAGGCCGAAGAATGTCTGTTCTTCGACGACATGGCGGAAAATGTCGAGGCAGCCCGAGAGGCGGGGCTTCACGCGGTGCAGTTCCTTTCGGCCGGGCAGGCCGAGTCAGAACTGGTGGCGCGAGGCGTCCGGATCCGTTAGCAGAGCAGGCCGCCGTGGCCGAGGCAGGAGACTTCCCAGGTGGAGATGCGGTAGCGCGCCATCACCGGGGGCAGCAGCAGGTCGATGACGTTGGGACGCAGGGAGCGGAAGCAGCCGGGGGCGGAGAGGATGGGTACCTGGTCTTTGTAGCCCATCAGGAGCAGATTGCCGGGTTCGACGGGGGCGAGGAAGCGCTCGATCTCGCAACCGATCTTGCTCATCGCCTGGCCGACGGCGTCTTCCGGGCCCGCGGGGGCGGTGGTGGAGGCGACCAGGATCGCCGCCGGTTTCGAGCGAAGCAGCTGCTGCAGCCCGCGGGAGACGTGCTCTTCGTTCTCGAGGACGGCCATATTGACCTGGGAACGGAGGCCGAATTTTTCGAGCTTCTGACGCAGCACCGGTTCGAAGAGCAGGCGGGCACGGTCGCCGTTCAGCGGGTCCGTGTACAGCACCGCGATGGAAGCGCCTTTGACAGGGCGCGCCTGCATGATGGGACCGCGATCCCGCAGCATGTTCAGGGAGCCTTCGAAGTCCGATTTGGACATGGCGAAGGGAGCGCTCTTGACGGTGGCGATGCGCTGGCCGGCGGTGGCGAAGCTGAAGTTCAGGGCGGTTGCGATGACGACCCCGGAAGTGCAGTTGGCCTGACGGAGGAGGTCGTCGTCGACAAGGACGCAGCTGTTTTCCGTGGCAAGCAGGTTGGCGCGGCCGCCGGGGGCCAGCTGGATTTCATAGGAGCCGCAGGCCATCTCGCCGGCGATGGCGCAAACCGCCTCGTCCTCCGGGATTTCGTCCGCTTCCAGTTCCGCGACCCAGATATTCGCCATGCCCTCCGACTGGAGGATGCGGATATCTTCTTCGCGCAGGATGTGGCCTTTGGCGAGTAGCTTTTTGCCGCCGGGCCGGAAGATCGCGGACGACAGAATCCGGCCAGTACACTCCTGAACATCGATAGTCTGTGCTCTCATGTTGGGTTGATAATCTCCTGGTCCCGTGCAAACGTCACGGTGTGTATTCACTTACAAGAGTAAGTGGAGAGGGCTAATTTTCTCAGGTTTTTTTGGACAGGAAAAATACGGAGAGTTTTGGGGGGATAGTACCGGGAAGATATGGAGGGGAAAGAGGTTAGTGACCGGAACGGGCTCGGCGTTACAGCTCAGGAAAAAGAAATCCGGTGGCTAAGGTCAGTAATGGAAAAAGCCGCCTTGCGGCGGCTTTTTTTCCGGCTGGAGTAAGAATCAGGCGGTGACGGGTTCCGGTTCGGCCGGCTGTTCTGCCGGCGTCATCTCACGCTTGTATTTGCAGCCCGCGGCGGGGCACTGGAGGAAGGCCCCGGCCTTGAGGTACTTTTCGGTGAGATAAGCGCTGCCGCATTCCGGGCAGGTTTCGGCGACCGGCCTGGCCCAGGCGACGAAATCGCAGTCCGGGTAGCGATGGCAGCCGTAGAAGGTCTTGCCGCGTTTGGAGCGGCGTTCGACCACGTCACCTTCGGAGCATTCCGGACATTTCACGCCGATGGTCTTCTGCTTGACGTATTTGCATTCCGGGTAGTTGCTGCAGGCGGTGAACTCGCCGAAACGGCCGGACTTCTGCACCAGGTTGCTGGAGCACTGCGGGCACTTCTCGTCGAGGATGACGTCGGCCTTTTTCTGCGCGCCACCGATCTGCTTGGTGGTCTTGCAGTCGGGATAGCCGGAACAGGCGAAGAAGGTGCCGAAGCGGCCCTTTTTGAGAACCATTGGGCGTCCGCAGTTCTGGCAATACTCCTCATCGCCCTGTTCGGTGAGATCGGCATTGTCGATGTCGGGCAGATCGACGGTCAGTTCACGGGTGTAGGTGCATTCCGGATAGCCGGTGCAGGCGAGGAAGCTGCCGTGTTTGCCCCATTTGATGACCAGGGGCTTTCCGCATTTGTCGCACAGCAAGTCGGTGGGTTTTTCCATCCGCTTGATGTTGGTCATGTGGGTTTCGGCGTTGGTGAGATCTTTGGTGAAGCGCTCGTAGAAGTCGCCCATGGCATCGCGCCAGTCGAGCTTGCCGTCTTCGATCTCGTCGAGTTCACCTTCCATGCGGGCGGTGTAACGGACGTCGAAGATGTCGGCGAAGCTTTCGAGCAGCAGGTCCGTCACCACCATGCCGAGTTCGGTGGGCTTGAACTTGCCGCCTTCTTTGGTGACGTACTCGCGTTCCTGAATGGTGGAGAGGATGGACGCGTAGGTGGAGGGGCGACCGACGCCGTCGGCTTCCAGCTTTTTGACGAGCGTGGCTTCGGTGTAGCGCGGGGGCGGCTCGGTGAAGTGCTGTTCCGGCTTGAGGGCGCGGAGTTTCAGTTCTTCGCCCGCGGTGACCGCCGGCAGCTTGTGTTTGAGCTCTTCGTCTTCTTCGTCCTTCTGGTCTTTGCCTTCTTCGTAGACGGTGAGGAAGCCGTCGAATTTGAGGACGGAACCGGTGGCGCGGAAGGTGTATTCGGCGGCGCTGACGCCGGCCGCCGTGACATCGATGGTGGTCTGGTCGAGCAGCGCGGGGTTCATCTGGGAGGCGATAAAGCGCATCCAGATGAGGCGATAGAGCTTGAGCTGATCTTCGGCGAGAAACGGCGCGACGTCGTCCGGGGTGCGGAGAGCGGAGGTGGGGCGGATGGCTTCGTGGGCGTCCTGGGCGTCCTTCTTCGATTTATAAACGTTGGGGGACGCGGGGACGTACTGCGGTCCATATTTGGAACCGATGAACTCGCGGACTTCGGTGAGGGCTTCTTCGCCGATACGCGTGGAATCGGTACGCATATAAGTGATGAGACCGACGGAGCCTTCGGCTCCGACTTCGACACCTTCATAAAGCTGCTGGGCGAGCATCATGGTGCGCTTGACGCTGAAGCGCAGCTTGCGGGAGGAATCCTGCTGCAGGGTGGAGGTGATGAAGGGCGCGACAGGGTTGCGTTTCTTCTCTTTCGTGCCCACGGAGCGGACGATGAACCTGGCGCCTTCGAGATCCGCGACGATGGTGTCGGCGGAGGTCTGATCCGGGATTTCCGGCGTGTCTTCGCCTTTGCGGCTCAGGCGGGCGTCGAAGTAGGGGGTCTTCTTTGCCGCGAGGTTGACGTCGAGGGTCCAGTATTCCTGTTTGACGAAGGCGCGGACTTCGCGCTCCCGGTCGACGATGACGCGGACGGCGACGGTCTGGACGCGGCCGGCGGAGAGGCCGCGGCGCACTTTGTCCCAGAGAAGCGGCGAGATTTTGTAACCCACGAGGCGGTCGAGGACGCGGCGAGCCTGCTGGGCGTCCACCAGATTGATGTTGACGACCGTGGGCTTCTCGAAGGCCTTC
This sequence comes from uncultured Acidobacteriia bacterium, assembly GCA_903851195.1. Lineage (GTDB taxonomy): Bacteria > Acidobacteriota > Terriglobia > Bryobacterales > Bryobacteraceae > BOG-234. The sequence goes on along the minus strand of CAINNJ010000004.1, from coordinate 414,336 downwards.
TCGATGGACTTCTTCGTGATTTCGTTGAACATGACGCGGAAGATCTGCGGCGCGCCCTGTTCGAGGGTTTTCTTCGACTTCAGTTCTTCCTGGAGGTGCCAGCAGATCGCTTCGCCTTCGCGATCGGGATCGGCCGCGAGGTAGATGGCATCGACTTTTTTCGCTGCGTCCTTCAGCTCCTGGATCAGCTTCTTCTTGCCTTCGATGACTTCGTATTTCGGTCTGAAGCCGTCTTCCACGTCCACCGCGAGATCTTTTTTCGGAAGATCCTTGATGTGGCCGAGCGAAGCCTTCACGATGAAGTTCTTCCCCAGGTACTTGTTGATTGTCTTTGCCTTCGCCGGTGACTCGACGATTACCAGAGCTTTTGCCATATCCTTATTAAATGCTTTCCCAGAATAAACTACCTTCCACGGCAAACCGTATCCGGACCGGCCAACCTGCACGAGACCGGCCGACCGGAAGACCGGCTGATCTGGCTACCACACTTTAACAAAGTTCCTGCCAGGTTGTTGGCGAACCAGCCCGAGGATCTCCAGTTCGAACAGCGCCGCGATGATCTCGGAGGGCGACATGTCGTCGATGGATTCGACCAGTGTGTCCAGCTGAATGGCGGCGTCGACCCGGAGTTTTTCGAGGACTTGCCGGGCGGCCCGGGCTTGTGCCGGGGGTAAATTCTGTACGGCTGGATCTGATGCGGGGTTGTTGCCGGAAGTTTCAGGGCGGGTTTCGGCGGGGCCTGAGGAAGCGGTTCCAAGTCCCTGATTTATCAGGCGTTCACGGCCTTCGTCGATGAGCCGGCGCTGCACCGCGGCGGGGAGTTCGACCACCACGTCGTTCCAGTCCTGCACCAGTTTCGCGCCCTGTTTGATGAGGAGGTTGGGGCTCCAGCTCATTTTAGAGGTGATGTTGCCGGGGACGGCGAAGACTTCGCGGCCCTGGTCCATGGCGAGGCGCGCGGTGATGGCGGAGCCGCTGTACTGGGCGCCTTCGACGACCAGGAGTCCGCAGCTCAGGCCGCTGATGACGCGGTTGCGGATGGGGAAGTTCTGGGGGAAGGCGACGCCGGTCATCGGGAATTCGGAGAGGATAAGGCCGCTCGAAGCGATTTCGGCGGCGAGTCGCTTATTTTCCGAGGGATAGACGACGTCGACGCCGCAGCCGAGCACGGCGATGGTGGCGCCGCCCGCGGCGAGGCTGGCGCGGTGGGCGGCGGTGTCGATGCCGCGCGCCATGCCGGAGACGATGGTCAGGCCCGCGCGGGCAAGGTCGCCGGAGAGCCGTTCGGCGGCGGCGATGCCGTAGGGCGTGGCGCGCCGGGTGCCGACCACGGCGATCGCGACGGAGGCGAGGAGTTCGAGGCGGCCGCGGGCGAAGAGCACGGGCGGCGGGTCGTAGATGGTGCGCAGGGGTTCCGGGTAGCGGCTGTCGCCCAGGGGAATGACGTGGGCTCCGGCGCTTCGGACGAGTTGCTGCTGGCTGGCGGCTTCCTCGAAGCTGCAGCCGCTCGCGACCGACCGGGCGAGGGCGCCGCTCATGCCGGCGCCTTCCAGTTCACTGGCGGAGGCGCGGAAGATTGCCTGGGGTGTTTTGAAGCGCTGGAGGAGGAGGTTCGATCGGCGGGCGCCGAGTCCGGGAACCAGGCGAAGTGCGAGCCAGTACAGTTCTTCTTCGTCGGTGAGCGGGGCGGAGTGTCTCGTCAGTGAGGTGGCCATGGTCGGTAACATAGTTGTGGATACGGGGCCGATTCTCATGAAAAAAGACGCGTACTATTTCGAGGGCGGGGAGCCGCAGCTGATTTTCATTGCGAAACGGCTCCAGGATGCCACGCGGCTGGAGTCGATTCTGGACGGGGCGGGGGTGGATTACGGGGTGGAGGCGGACGAGTATTACGGGGGCGTGATCTTTCGCCGGACGCGCGTGGGCGCCTTCTTTTATGTCTTACCCGCGGCGCGCGAGAGGGCGATTGCGGCGATGGAGGAGAACGGTTATGTGCCCGCGCCGCCCGAGGCGAGCTCGCGGGAGTTGGCGCAACTTCCGCCGTCCGATTGAGCGCCGCCGGATTCGCGGCATCCGCCTGGCTTACAATATGGAACGGAGGGTAATCCTTTTACATGGGTCCGCTAGGTCCACAGGAAATCGTGTTCATCTTCATTCTCGCGCTGGTTCTTTTTGGCCCGAAGGAATTGCCAAAACTGGGCCGGACGCTGGGGAAGGCGATGACCGAGTTCCGGCGCGCGCAAAGTGAGCTGAAGGCCACTTTCGATCGCGAGATGATCAACCTGGAGCGGGAAACCGGAATCAAGGAGTTGACAGCGACCAGCTATCAGCCGGACAGCTACAACTACGACTATTCCTCACACGATTCGTCTTACTACGACGGGTCGTACGATTCCACCGTAACCAACACGACGACAACCGGTGCATCCGCAACTCTGGGCGCTGGGTCAACGGCTCCGCTTCAAATTGAATCGGCAGCCGGCACGATCGCGAACGGGCATTACGATGCCGGGCATGCAGATTATGGCTCGGTTTCGGAAACGCACGCCGCGGGCGGGCATACAGAACCCGGTCACCCGGCTGTTTCTCATGAGACTTCGCATGAGGCGCACCCGGGGGCCACCGAGAAGCCGGTTAACAGCTAAAAAGCAGCCCATGGCATTTCCCGACGAACCGCAGGGAGCCCCGACTCCCGTCAGCGAAGTTGTGCCTTCCGCTCCGGAACCTCATTCCGGGAGCCACGGCGTTCATGAAGAGCGTTTTCACGAGGTCACGGGCGACGTGATCACGGAGGGGGCGCATTCGTATGCGGACGACTGGTCGTCGTCCGGTCACGCGGGGGGCGGTTACCAGGGAAGTGCCGTGACGGCGGCTCCGCCGGTTTCCGGGTCCACGCCGGTTACGTCCGCCGGAGGTTCGGGGGTTCCGCCAAAGCCGCCGGAGCCGCCTTCCGAGGAGGACGACGAAGAGGGCATGGCGCGGATGAGTTTCCTCGAGCATCTCGAGGAACTCCGGAAGCGGCTGATTCTGGCGCTGGGCGGGATCGGCGTCTCGTTTGTCCTTTGTTTGCTGTTCAGCGATCAGCTGTGGGATTTCGTGCGGGCGCCGGCAACGACGGTGCTGACGAACCTGCATGTGAATCCTCCGGTGCTGCGCATGATCTCGCCCATGGACGGCTTCCAGATCATGTGGATGAAGATTCCGCTGCTGTTTTCCATTTTCCTGTCCTCGCCATGGGTGCTGTATCAGGTTTGGGCGTTCATTTCACCCGGTTTGTACAAAAAGGAAAAACGGTACGCGGTTCCGTTCGTGGTTTCGAGCGCCGGTTTGTTTGTCGCGGGCGGATTTTTCGCGTATTTCATCGCGTTTCGGTTCGGGCTCGAGTTTCTGCTGAGCATGGGGCTGGGAAAAGGCGTGGAACCCGGCATCAGCCTGACAGAGTACTACGACGTGTTTGTCGACGTGATGCTCGGCGTGGGCGTGGTTTTCGAAATTCCGATTCTGATTTTCCTGCTGACGCTGCTGCACGTGGTGAGTCCGTCGTTTCTGGTGCGGCACAGCCGGTATGCCATTCTGGCCATCGTGATTCTGGCGGCGTTCATCACGCCGACGGGCGATGTGTTCAATCTGGCGCTGTTCGCGACGCCGATGATCGTGCTGTTCTACGTCGGAATCTTCGCCGGCTACCTGCTGGTGCTGCGGCGCGAGAAACGCAGATTCCCGTGGAAGACCTTCTTTACCTGGGTGGCGATTGTAATCTTCATTTTGAGTGTGCTGACGGCGCTCGGCGCGCGATACTATGGTTATCATTTCGTGCCGCGATGGCCGTATTTTCTGAAATGATGTGCGCGGGTAAGTAAAGCCGATGGACTTATACAGCATAATCGACACTCTGATTGCGGAGAGAAACCGCATCGACCGGATCATCCAGTCGCTGGATGCCGGCGGTGCGGCGGGCGCGGGTCGCCGGAAGGCGGGGAAACCGGCGCGCGCGGGGGCGAAGAGGCCAGGGCGCAAGTCCATGGATCCTCAGGCGCGGCAGGACGTGTCCGAGCGGATGAAGCGCTACTGGGCCAGGCGCCGGAGCGCGGACGCGGCGGGAACATCCGAAGGCGCACCCGACGCGACGTCGACCGCGTTCCATGTGAACGGGGCCGCCGGCGGACAGGATCGCGAAAGCTAGAGTCGCCGGAGGCCGGAGAGGGCGCCCATGGCGTTTCTCCGGCCGATTCGCTCCGTTGCGGGCGTTTTACGGTTTAAAAAACCACAGCCAGAAGTACTGCGTTCCCGCGCCGTGGCGGTGACGGGGTTCGAAGCCGCAGCTTTCGGCCAGCGCCACGGCGTCGGCGTCGGAAAAAGGCACACCTAGCCAGGTGTCTTCCGGCGCGGTCATCAGAGAGTCGTCGCCCTGCACCTGAAATTTGAAGAGGCCGCCCGGACGGAGCAGTCGGAAGACGTCCCGGACGTAGCTCTGAATCACCTCACGGCTGGGGATGTGCTGAAAGACGATGTAGGAGAAGGCGAAATCCACCTGGATGTCGCCGAGCACCTGCAGATCCGCCCCGCTGTTTTGAAACACCGCGGCGTTGGGCCGGTCCCGCAGCGCTTCTTTGGCCTGCCGAATCATTTCACCGCTGATATCGACGGCGTAAACAGTACCGAAAACGTCCGCAAGGGCGCGGGTGATCCGGCCGGAGCCGCAGCCGATTTCGAGAACCTTCATCTGCTTCGGGTCTTTGCCCTGACAGACGTTCCCCATGTCCGTCAGAATCTCGTGATAGACGTTCTGGCGTCCTGACTCAAAATACTCCTCATCGGTCCAGTTCTGCTGCGCTGTGGCTACATAGTAGCGGGCGTTTTCTTTGGCGCGGGTGTCCCATTCGCGGCGCATTTTTTCCACCAGTACGGGGTCTGGTGCGGCCGACGGCGCGTGCCCTGCGACCCGGTTCGCCACGGTGGCTTTTCCGCCTGCGGCAGGCAGCGGCAAACCGGAATCGTCTTCAGTGATGATCATCTGTTATATTGTAATTGTTCGCGCACGAGTGGGCGGATAGCTCAGTTGGGAGAGCACCGCGTTCGCATCGCGGGGGTCGAGGGTTCGAATCCCTTTCCGTCCACCAAAAATTTGCCAAAGAGATTTGCTAGAGCAGGTTGTCCGCGGAGTGAATTCCCGCAGCCTTCAGGGTCTGGTTCATCCTTTCCAAAGCCGCCCGGTGTATTTGTGAAACCCGGCTCTCGTTGATTCCCAGCGCATCACCAATCTCCCGCATCGTTTTTCCTCCTTCGTAATAGTGCCGGATCACGGCCTGGTATCGTTCCGGCAGGCTTTTCATGGCGGCCGCGAGGACGGTCTGCACCTCCCGCTGTCCGGTCAGAACATCGGGGTTCAGGTCGTCGTTGGCGGGGAATTCGGGAACGCTCTGATTTTCGTTTTCCGGCGAGCGGCTGGAAGCGGAAAGCAGGCCGACCATGCGAAGTTCGACCGCGACCTGACGCCATCGCGTGACATCCATTCCCATTTTTTCGGCAATTTCCTGTTCGGTTGGATTTCGTTCCATCGCGGCGGCCAGTTCGCGGGTAATCTCTTCGAGACGTTTGTGCCGCTTGCGAAGGTCGCGGGACGCCCAGTCCATGTCGCGAAGGCTGTCGAGAATCGCGCCTTTGATGCGGTGTTTGGCATAGCTCTGAAAGGTGACCTGTTTGTTGTCGTCGTACTTGAGCGCGGCGTCGAACAGGCCGAGTATGCCCGCGTGAACCAGATCGTCGAGTTCGACATGCACGGGAAGGTTTTCATAGACCCGGACGGCAATGGCGCGGACGAGGGGCAGGTTCTTCAGGACCAGCCGGTCTCGTTCGCTTTGTGTCCGTTCCGCGGGATCTGCCTCCTCGGAAATCGGGGGGGACAGCGGGGGTGGGAGGTGAGCCGGCGTGGGAGTCATGGGGGTGTCCGTCACGCTCTTCATGCAGGAGGATTGCCAGGACCTGGACGGGAGGGAAGTGCTCTGAATCGTTCAGGTTGAGCGGGGAGGCGCCGGGGAATTGGCGGATTTCGTGCGGAATTGGAACGGGTCGTGGAACGGATTGTTTTAATCCGGGATTTGGGAATCGCCCGGAGCGCGCCAGCCCGCTTTGATGGCGATCAGCGTTTTGGCGATCAGTCCGGCAAAGAGGATCAACACTGCCGCGAGGACTTTCCCGCGCAGCAGGTACGAGGCAAGCGCGATCAGGATGCCGTAGGCGACGAGGGCGCTGAGGATTCGGTTCTTCATGGGTGCCGCTTCACGGGTATTGTCCCATGACCCGGCCTCGTCGCAGGAGGAACCGGCGGGGCGGGGGACAGAGGGCATGGTCCGTACAGCAGCCACGTGCCACGGGAGGGCTTTGGGCGCTAAGATGGAGCCGGAGACACCGATGCGGCTGAATGTTTTGAAGGACATCCGGAAAGTCTATGCGAGTCTGAACGCGGATGAGATTCGGGGGGAGGCGTGGCGGGACCTGAATGTCGGGCTGCTGGCATCCGGCGAGGACGGAATCCGCCGCATGGAGGCGTTTTTGGCGCCGCCCGGCATGGACGAACTGGAGCGCGCACATGCGTTGCGCGCCATCCACATTGCGGACGGGGCGACGGACCGGTACGATTTCGTGCTTTGCGAGCCGGGGATACCGGTGCCCCGGAACGGGTATCTGTTCGAATCCGACGAGACCGATTCGCTGCCCCACCTGATCGTGTCGGAGAAAGAAGATCTCCAACTGACCATTGCGCGTACGTTTCCTCTGTTCCGCAGCGCGGTGACACACCGGATCATTCGGAGCACGGCCCGCGAGAATGCGATGTTTTCGCTGGTGACCGCGTTGCCCAACATCATCCCGAGTCTGATCGAGCTGCCGTGGACGCTGGGCGAGTTCGCCACGGATACGGCGTTTTTGACGATGAACCAGATCCGCATGGCGCTGCAGCTGGCGGCGGTGCATGGCCGCGAGGTGGGTTATGGGGAGCAGAAGGGCGATATCTTTGCCATTATTGCCGCGGCTTTCGGCTGGCGGGCGATCGCGCGCGAGCTGGTGGGGCATATTCCCCTTGGTGGCGGTCTGATTCCGAAGGCAGCGGTGGCGTTTGCGGGCACGTGGGTGGTCGGCGTGGGGCTCGATAAAGCGCACCGGACGGGCACGGGCCTGACAAGGGAAGAAAAGCGCGACGCCTATGCCGAGGCTTTCGCGCACGGGCGGGAATCCATGCGGGAACTCACCCCTGGCGCTCCCGATCCGGAGGCGTTGGTCCGCAACGTCAAACTGCTGTCCTGAGGGGGACGGGAGCGGCCTGGCTTTTTCGCAACCGGACTGGCACTCGGCGTGTCCAACGTTTTAGGATTGAGGAGTAAGTAATGCGTATTCTTACATTTGTAGGCTTGGCTTTGGCGCTGGCAGGGAATGCGAGCGCGGACCGGCTGACGTTGCGGAATGGAACGGTGATCCAGGGAACCTGGCTGGGCGGCACGACCCGGCAGGTGCGGATGGACGTGAATGGTTCGGTGCAGACGTTCGATGTGGAACAGGTCCGTTCCATTTCGTTCGTGGAAGAGAATTATTCGCCGGCTCCGCCGCCTCCGCCTCCACCGCCACCCAGTGATTACTCGAGCCGCAATTCGTACCCGGCGAATCCGAATCCGAACTACGCGAGCCAGCAGAACGGGCCGGGGCGGCTCGGGATTACGCTTCCCGCCGATACGCAGATTACGATTCGTATGATCGACGCGGTGAATTCCCAGACCGCGCGCATGGGCCAGACGTTCCGGGCGAGTATCGACGAGCCGATTACGATCGATGGCCAGCAGGTGATTCCGCGGGGCGCGGATGTGATTACCAAGCTGGTGAATGCGCAGCAATCGGGCAAGTTCGAGGGTCGCACCGCGCTCACCATGGCGCTGTATTCGATGAGCGTGAACGGTCAGATGGTGGAAGTGTCGAGCACGGACGTGCGGACGGCAAGTGCGTCCCGCGGCGCGCGGACGGCCGGGGTGGTGGGGGGCGGCGCTGCGGTGGGCGCCATTATCGGCGCGCTGGCGGGCGGCGGAAAGGGTGCGGCCATTGGCGCCACCTCCGGCGCGGCGCTGGGCGGCGCGAGCGAGGTTCTGACGAGCGGGCAGCAGGTGAAGATTCCCTCGGAAACCCGTTTGACCTTCCGGCTGCAAACTCCCGTTCAGATATGAACTACGCCGTCGCGGGGCTGGCGTTGTTTTTTGTCATGGCGGCCTACGCCGGGACGCGTCCCGAAATTGTGGAAGGAAACCCCGCCAGTCCCGTCCGTGTGTTGATTTACGAGGATCTGCAGTGCAGCGACTGCCAGAACCTCCGCACGCTGCTGGACGAAAAGATTCTGCCGCGTTACGGCAGGCGGGTGGCGTTCGTGCACCGGGACCTGCCGCTGCCGAAACACGACTGGGCGAGGCCCGCGGCGGTGGCGGCGCGGTGGGTGTACGAGCAGGATCAACAGCTGGGTATCGTATTCCGGCGCGAGATTATGGCGGAGCAAAGTCATCTGACGGTGAAGAGTTTGCGTCCGTGGATCAGCGAGTTTGCGCGGCGGAACCATCTGGACGAGCAGGCGATTGTCGCCTCGCTGACCGATCCCCGTCTGGTCAAGCTGGTGGACCAGGATTACCTGGCGGCGGTGGCGCGCGGCGTGGAGAAGACGCCGTCGGTCTACGTCGGCGCGCAGGCGTTTGTGGAGACGGTCCTTTACGACGATCTGGCCAGAGCGCTCGACGTGGAACTGGGCAAGTAGCCAGGCAGCCGGATTTCCACACGGGTGCCGCGTCCGGCTTCCGTCTGGAGCCGGATTCTGCCGCCGTAGGAGCGTACGAGTCCTCGGACGGCGGGCAGACCGAGTCCACGGCCGGTGAATTTCGTGGTGTAGAAGGGATCGAAGGCGCGGGCGAGGACTTCGGGCGTCATGCCGGAGCCGCTGTCTTCGACGACGATGGTGAGGCAGGGGCTCTCGACATGTTCTCCTTCTTCGAAACCGGTCTCAAAGCCAGCCTCAACGCTGGCGGGACCCGAATCCGGCGTATCGGCGGAGGAAATCCGCACGTGGACCTCACCGGGCCGGGAATCGTAGGATTCCACGGCGTTGGAGATCAGGCTGCCGAGCAGAGTCGAAAGGGAACGCGGGTCTCCGGGGAAGGGAGGCGCGTCCACGTTGGAGACGATCCGGACTTCGGCAGGGAAGATCCGGGAGGCAAGCGTCTGGTTGAGGACATCGGGGAGGTCGGCTTTGCGGACGGCGCGGGAACGGTAGCCGGCGGTCGCCAGCATGAGGCGAATCAGTTCGGCAGCGCTCTCGCCGGCGTGCTCGATGCTGTGGAGCGATTCGGTAGCCGGATGTCCGGCGTCCAGATACTCGCGGGCGAGCGAGGCATTGCCGAGAACGGTGGTGAGCAGGTTATTGAAATCGTGGGCCAGACCGCCGGCCATAACGCCCAGACTTTCCCAGCGCTGCGCTTCCCGCAGCCGGGATTCCATCTGTTTCCGGCTGGTGATATCGCGAGCGGCGACGTGAATGACCAGTTCGTCGGCAACGCGCACCGCCGTGCCGCCGGCTTCCACGGCTACCTGGGCACCGTCGCGCGCTGTGAAGGTGACCTCGACGGTCGCGGTTCCGGCACTCCGGCAGCGCCGGAGCATGTCGTTCAGGGCGTCGCGGTCGGATTCGACAGTCAGGTCCTGGAGGGTTTTGCGGATCAGTTCGGAAGGGGCGAATCCCATATGTCGCGCGGCGGTGGCGTTCGTGTATGCTATCTCGCCGGATTCTCCGAGCAGGAAGAGCCAGTCGCCCGCATTGTCGCTGATCAGCCGGAAGCGCGCGTTTTCGCGGGCTGTCGCATAGCCGGTGTCGCGCACCTTGCGGAGGTGGACGCAGAGCACAACGAGCAGCGGCCCGGAGAGAGTGAACAGGACGGAGTTCGCCGGATCGGGTCGAAAAGGGAATTGAAACGCGACGAAGACGGCCGAAGCGAGGATTGCTAAAAATCCGGGTCCCGCGCCACCCAGAAAGGCGGCCAGGGCGATGGCGGGATAAAAGAGAAGGAAGGGGCCTCGGTTATCGCCGGATTTCATCATTTCCAGACGGCCGACGCCGCCCAGCAGGACGAGAAGGGGGCCGGCGATATACCCCGCCAGGGGAGAACCGAGGTGGAGTGGAGTCCCCCGAAAAACTCCGGAGAGTAGAGAGCGGAGCTGATTTTCCGGCTGGTTTTCTGTCAGGTAGCGAAGCTCTCCGGTGGCGCTGGTATATTCGTACCAGATTGCACCGGCCTTTACCAGAGTGAAAATCAGCACCCTTTTGGGTTCCGCGTGCCGGGCTCCGCGTACAATAGAATCTTTACGTGTTCTTATTCCCTAAACCCTTGTAATCTGGGGAGTTGAGGGTTTGGGACTCTCGCCTGCACGAAAGGAACACCGAGGATTGTCTGAGGGAGTGCGGGGCTAACGAATGCTGGTCGAATTCGAGCTGATCCAGAAGGCGCAGCAAGGCGATGCATCGGCGTTCAGCCAGGTGGTCACCGCGTACCGCCGACGGATCCTGGGGACGATTTCCCGGCTGATCGGGCGTCCGGAAGATGTGGAGGACGTGGGCCAGGAGGTCTTCATGCGGCTCTACTTCTCGCTGGGGCAGTTGCGGACACCGGAAGTTTTTGAACCCTGGTTGTACCGTCTCACCGTCAATGCCTGTTACGACTATCTGCGGAAGAGCAAACGCAGGCTGGAATCGCGGATGGCCGACTTGTCGGACCAGCAGGTGATGATGGCGGATGCGGTGGCCGGTTCCAAGGCGCAGCTGGACGAAACGGAGAAGCATCGGGTGCGGGATACCGTGAACGGGATGCTCGCGGCGGTTTCGGAAGAAGACCGGATCCTGCTGACGATGAAGGAAGTGGAAGGTTTATCCCTGAAGGAACTGGAGACCATCTACGGGGTGAACGAGAATGCGCTGAAGGTACGGCTGTTCCGTGCCCGTCAGCGTGTATTAAAAAAGTTGAAGGGAGTAACCGAAGCTCCCCTCCCTTCCGCCAAATCTGATAAGGCAGGGTAACCGGTATTATGGTACTCAGGAGGCTCATGTTCGACCGAGCAAAGCAAGACGACCGATTCGTGGCAGGAAACGTTCCGACAGACGAGGCATCCGCGCAGCTGGAGCGGCTGTTTCATGCCTATCGCGAAGCGTGTCCCGACCCGGAACCGGGCGTTCACTTCATGCCGGAGCTTTGGGCCAAAATCGAGGCGCGGGAAAGCTCCACGAATCTGTTTGGACGGATGGCGAAGGCGCTGGTCACGGCGGCACTGGCGGCATCGATGATTCTGGGGTTTCTGCTTTCCACGGCCAGCCAGCCGGGTTCGACGTATAACGGAACGTATCTGGACGCGCTGATGGCGGACCACGCCTCCGGGCTGGAACCGCTGAATATCGAACGGATTTCCGAGCTGGAGCAGCAGTAAGCGGTCATGCCCCGTACCCGTTTCAGCGCGGTGATCTACCTGGTGCTGGTTTTCGCCAGCGGGATTCTGGTGGGCATCGTTTCGCATCGTCTTTACGTGACGACGACCGTGAACGCGAATAACAGCGTTGCTCCGCCGCGAACCATGGACGACATCCGCAAGCGCTACCTTGCCGATATGCGGGCGAAGGTGGGGGTAAACGATGCGCAGATCGGGTCGATCAACCAGATTCTGGACGAGACGAAGCGCAAGTTCGACGAACTGCACCGGCAGGAAAAGCCGTTGCGGGACAAGATTCAGCAGGAGCAGGTGGAATCGATCCGGGCTTTGCTGACGGACGACCAGCGCACGGCGTACGAGAAGTGGCGGGAAGAGCGCGCCCGGCTGCAGCGGCAGGAACAGCAGAAGAAGAAAAAATAGCTGATTCGGCGGGAAAAAGCGAAAGGGGCGATTCAGCGGGTTGCTGAATCGCCCCTTTTGAGTTTTTGGGGATGCCGCCCGAAAACTACTTGGCGGCGAGTCTGTCGGCTTTCGCGGCGCGCTGCTGAGCGTACTTCTTCTCGAAGCGGTCAACGCGGCCGGCAGTGTCGATGAGCTTCTGTTTGCCAGTGAAAAACGGGTGGCAGTTTGAGCAAATTTCGACGCGGATGTCGCCTTTGTGGGTGGAGCGTGTTTTGAATGTATGTCCGCATGCGCAGATGACACTCAGTTCGTTATAGGCAGGGTGAATTCCGGCTTTCATTCTATCCTCGGGAAGTACTATCTTAACACAAGACGACAAACCCCTCGTACACCGGTCTGTAACAGCGCCGGCATACGAGGGGTTGGTATTGCTTCACTCAGGCAACGCCTGAGATGCGTTGACGTGCGCCGCTAAGAGGCGACCGGTCCACAGGAAGTTGATCTCGCCACTGATAGCGGAGATCGGCAGCATTTGAACGGTCGTTTCAGCATTCGGCCACCTCGCGCGGTCTACTACATGAACTCATCTTTTCTGGACCACCTCCTTCTTCAGTGATACCTTCAAGCTACCCCCGAACCGCCGGACTGTCAAGCGCGATCGTTACGAAATAAATACAGGCGAGCGGGCGAGTCGAAAGCTCGATGCGAAGAGTCTTTAAAGCTATGCAGGAAGCTTCTTCAGAGCCCGTGGAGATCACCTCCGGAGTCCATCTCTGGCTGGTGCTGATGAAGGCCTACCGGGCGCTGCAGGAGAAAGCGGAGAAGAGTATCGAGCAGACCGGCATCTGTTTTTCGGACTTCATGATTCTGGAGATTCTGCTGAACAAGGGTCCGTTGCCGGTGAATACGCTGACGGCGCGGATCGGCCTGACGAGCGGGTCGGGGACGGCGGCTGTCGACCGGCTGGAGAAGCGGGGGCTGGTGACACGGCACGCGGATCCGGGCGACAGGAGGGCGCGCGTGGTGCATCTGACGGAGGAAGGGCGGTCGCTGATCGAAAGCGCGTTCCGGACGCACGCGGAGGCCATGGAAGAGGCGGCAGGCGGACTGAGCGTGGACGAGAGAAGTGCTTTACTTCGCTTATTGCGGCGTTTGGGGAAGCAGTTGCCGGCCGGGACCGCGACTTAGCTCGCCGCGGGGCATCCAACCCGCATGGATCTACAACTTCAGAACAAGACGGCGCTGGTGACCGGATCTACGGCGGGCATCGGGTTCGCGATCGCGAAGGCGCTGGCACGCGAAGGCGCCGCGGTGATCGTCAACGGACGGTCGAACGAGCGGGTCGCGGAAGCGATTCGTCAGATCGGCGGGAAGACGCGGGGCTTCGCGGGCGATCTCTCGCGGGCGGATGCGGTGGCCCGGCTGGGTTCGGAATATCCGGCTGTCGACATCCTGGTGAACAACATGGGGATTTTCTTTCCCAAGGCATTCGCGGAGATCTCCGATGAGGACTGGGCGCGCATCTGGGAAGCGAATGTGATGAGCGGGGTGCGTTTGTCGCGGCACTATTTCCCGCTGATGCTGGCGCGCAACGAGGGACGGGTGATTTTCGTGTCGAGCGAATCGGCGTTGCAGATTCCCGCCGAGATGATTCACTATGGCGTGACCAAGACGGCACAACTGGCTTTATCGCGGGGGCTGGCGGAACTGACGGCGGGGACGAACGTCACGGTCAATTCGGTGCTGCCGGGGCCGACGCGGTCGGAAGGCGTCGAGGTTTTCGTGCAGCAGATGGCGGCCGCGCAGAAGACCGACGAGACGGCGATCGAGACGATGTTCTTCGAGAAGATTCGGCCCTCCTCGCTGCTGAAGCGGTTCGAGAGGCCGGAGGAGATTGCGGATCTGGTGGCCTATCTCGCGAGTCCGCTGGCTTCGGGGACGAATGGCGCGGCGGTGCGGGTGGATGGCGGGGTGCTGCGGTCGGCGGTATAAAGCTGGCTGCTGTAAGTTGCCGGTGAGGTATTGGCGTTTCCGTGAAGCAGCGCTGAATCGAGTTTGCGGGAACGCCGCGAATCGTGCGCCGGGCCCGCGAACGCAACATCCGTTACTGCATGAGAGCTTTGTTTTTGACTTCCGTGCTGTTGACTTGTTCCGCTTTTGCCGCTTCCGCCGCCGATATTGTCGATACGGCCGTGGCCGCGGGCGACTTTAAAACGCTGGTGGCCGCCGTGAAGGCCGCCGGGCTGGTGGATACCCTGAAGGGCGCCGGGCCGTTCACGGTTTTCGCGCCGACCGACGAGGCGTTTGCCAAACTGCCGGCGGGTACGGTGGACAGCTTGCTGCAGAATCCCGAGAAACTGAAGAAGATCCTCACCTATCACGTCGTGGCCGGGAAGGTGATGGCGGCCGATGTGGTGAAGATGAAGAGTGCGAAGACGGTGGAAGGCTCGTCGGCGAAGGTTACGGTAAAGGGCGGCACCGTGATGATCGATCAGGCGAAGGTGGTCAAGACCGATATTGTTTGCGACAACGGCGTGATCCACGTGATCGACGCCGTGATCATGCCGAAGATGTAGTTTTTCAACGGCCAGGCAGGCGTGTGACTCAGCCTGCCTGGCTTTCCGCTTAGTAGCCTTTTTTCTTATCCACCACGTTCACGAAGGGCATGCCTTCCGCGAACCGGTGGATATTTTCTTTTATGGTGCCGATCATGCGGGCGTTGTCGAGATCGGAACGGCCGGCGATGTGCGGCGTTACGACGACGTTCTTGAATGAGTAGAGCGGGTGGCCTTTGGGAAGCGGTTCCGGGTCGGTGACGTCCACGCCCGCGCCATCGAGTTTCTGGCTGTCCAGTGCCTTCACCAGACCGTTCATATCGTAAACGCCGCCGCGGCTGACGGCGACAAAGTACGAGTGCTGTTTCATCAGGTCGAACTGCTTCGCGCCGAACATTTTGTGGCTCTTGTCGGTGTCAGGGGCCGAGATGAACACGACGTCGGCGAGGGGAACCACTTCATCCAGCTGATCCGGTTTCACGACGCGGTCGATATAGGAAACGATGGGTTTCTCTTCGGGGTCCACGCCGATCACGTGCATGCCGAAAGCCCAGCAGCGCAGGGCGATGTTGGTGCCGATGCCGCCCACTCCGATGATCACGGCGGTCTTGCCGCGCAGTTCGATGCCTTTGAACGGGGTGCGGGGCCACTCGCCGGCGGCGGTGCTCACGGCATATTCATTGATGCGGCGGGTGGTGTAGAGGAGCAGCGCGAGGGCGTGGTCGGCGATTTCGATGCCCTGCACGACTTTGTTATTCGTCAGCACGACGTCGCTGTTTTTGAACGGCTCGGCTCCGGGCACCTGCAGGATGTTTTCGACGCCGGCGGACATGACGCCGACCCACTTGAGGCGCTTCGACGCGGCATACATCTCCGGCGTGATCACGCCGATGAAGCCATCGGCATCCGCGATTTCCCGCAGCACGTTACCGCTGTTGGCGGGAACGATTTTTACCTTCGACGACACGGCCTGGAAGTCCTGCACCTGGTTGGCGCCCGGGTTGTAGAGGACGATTTTCTTGGTTTGCGCCGGGAGCAGGGTGGCGCCGAGCAGCATGGCGGAGAAGAGTAGTCGCATCGGCTGAATTCTATCGCACGTTCCATGGGCTTCGGACCTGCCCGGAGGTGGTGACTCGCCGGGTCGTGAATCCAGCCGGGAATCAGCGGCACAAAAACAATACCTGCATCAACAACGGCACAGACGCCGCAATCCTCCCTTCGCCGCGTCATTTGACCCGGATGACGAATCGCATCATCGCCCGCTGTCCGAAATGCAGCCCGCCTTGAAGGCGCTCCCGAAATCCGCCCGGCCATTCTCAGGCGTTCACGGACGTTTCCGCAAAACTTTCCTGAATTCCGCGCGGCAGTTTTGGAAGTCTCATGAAGCGCGGAAAATAAAACTTTCAACCAGGAGAAGGTCCGTGATATTCTCGCCATTACACGGAGACTTTTCCAATAAACATATGAAAATGAATCTGATTTCCACGGTTATTTGTTTCGGTCTGGTTACCCTGGCGACGGTGGTTCCCGCGCAGGCTGCCACCATCAACGTCACGGTCAACGGCGTCAGCTATGACGTGTCCACGACTACGGGCAGCTACAATTCTCTCTCCAGCACGCTGAGTTCGGAGCCATGGTGGGGCGACAAAACCCTTGCGAAGACGTTTGCGAGCACCGTTGGCACTTAGCTGGGGACTATCATCTTTGGAGGCAATCCAGTCGGCCCCCTTTTTGCTTACGCCTCGGGCCTCGCTGTGAGCGTCGAAGATAGAACCAACTCGGGCACCATCGCCGACGACTTTGCACCTCTGGCCTACTCGGAGACGTATGCAACTGCCACCGAGAGCGCCCCGGCCGCCCCGGAACCCGCGAGCGTTCTGACCGCTCTGACCGGAATCGCCGTCCTCGCCGGCCTGAAGCGGAAACTCAGCCGCTAATTCCCTCCGGCTTCATCCCGGTCCGGACTGCTTTTCCGGGCCGGAGTTTCGGCCCGCCGCATTCGCTATCGGGTGCGGCGGGTCGCATCGAATTTAAAAGCAACCCCCCGGACGTCATTCCAGATAACTTAACCAATTGCCTCCGGCAACCACCTCCGAAACCCATGCCTTCGGCAGAAGCGGAGGATGTCGTCTTTGATGGTGCCGAGCATACGGGCGTTGTCGAGCCCGGAACGATTTTTACCTTCAACGACATGGCCTGGAAGTCCTGCATCTGATTGGCGCCCCGGTTGTCGAGGACAATTTTCCTGGGTTGCGCCGGGAGCTGGGTGGTGTGTCGGGATCAGGGCAACGGGCATATGATGGTCGAAAGATTAACCATGCTTATGCGAGCCGCTGCTCTTGTCCTCTGTTGCGCTGCTGCCGCCGGTGCGGAACCGGTATCTTTCAATCGCGACATCCGGCCGATTATGGCGGAGACGTGTTTCCGGTGCCACGGTCCGGACAAGAGTTCGCGGCTGGCCAACATGCGGCTCGATCTGCGCGAGGAAGCGACGAAGCCGCTTGGCAACGGGAAGACCCCGATTGTGCCCGGAGCGCCGGAGCAGAGCGAGATTCTGGCGCGTATCTTCGCCACGGACGCGCGGAAGATGCCGCCCGATTATTCGCGCAAGAGTCTGACGGACGCGCAGAAGCAGACGATCCGCCGGTGGGTGGAGGAAGGCGCGAAGTACGAGGGGCACTGGGCGTATCAGCCTATTAGAAAGCCGGCTCTGCCCGCGGGCGCGCCGGGTTCCGAATCGCCCGTCGACGCGTTTCTGGAAGCGCGTCTGGCGCGGGAAGGGCTGCATCTTTCGGGGGAGGCGGACCGGAGGACGCTGCTGCGCCGCGCGTCGTTCGATCTGACTGGGCTGCCGCCTGCTCCGGAAGAGGTTGCGGCATTTCAGAATGACCGGTCGCCCGAGGCGTGGAGCAAGGTGGTGGACCGGCTGCTCGCGTCGCCGCATTATGCCGAGAAGCAGGCGATGCACTGGCTGGATGCGGTGCGCTACGCGGATTCCTCTGGCTTCCACGGCGACAATCTCTGGCCCGCGTGGCCCTATCGGGATTATGTGCTGCGGGCATTTCGGGATAACAAGCCGTTCGACGTTTTCACGCGGGAACAACTGGCCGGGGATCTGCTGCCGAATGCGGGCGTGGAGCAGAAAATCGCGTCGGCGTATAACCGGATGAACCGTTATTCGGCGGAAGGCGGGCTGCAGCCCAAGGAGTATCTGGCGAAGTACGGCGCGGACCGGGTGCGCACGCTGAGCGCGGCGTGGCTGGGTTCCACGATGGGCTGCGCGGAGTGTCACGACCATAAATTCGATCCGTTTACCTCGAAAGACTTTTATTCGATGAAAGCGTTCTTCGCCGATATTAAAGAGACCGGTCTGATGCCGGATCGCGGCGAGAGCGCGTGGGGGGCGAAGTTGCTGCTGGCCACGCCGGAGCAGCAGGCGAAGCTGGATGCGCTCACGGCCGCGGCTGCGGAGGCCAAGCGCGAACTCGACGACGCCGCGAAGCAACTGCTGTTGAAGATTCCGGTTGAGGCGAACGACCGTCCGTGGCGTTGGCAGGTGCCTGTGTCGGCGAAGGCGGCGAAGGGTTCGGTGCTGACGATTTACGACCAGCAGGAGATCGACAGCGCGTTTTATGCGGCGGGCTCGCTCAAGTTCGAGCACAAGCGCGGCGATGGGCTGGTGGTGGCGAGCGGCCCGATTCCGGATAGCGACACGTATACGGTGCAGATTCGGCCGGGCGCGGGCACGTGGACAGCGCTGGGTGTCGATGTGCATCAGGACGAGTCATTGCCTGGAGCGCGGCTGGCACGCGGGGCTGATCGTTTCGTGCTTTCCGAGGTGGAAGCGGAGATGAACGGCGCGCGGCTGCCGTTGGTGCTGGCGACGGCCAATAAGGCCGGTGAGCAGGTGGATGGGCCGGCGATGGCGGCGATCGACGGGGACGCGCGGACGGGCTGGGCGGGCGGGATTGCCGAGGCAAGGAATTACATGATCGCGCTGCGGTTCGGGGGGAAGGTGACGACGCAGGCGGATTCGGTGATTACGATCCGGCTGCGTCAGGAAGCTTCGCTGCGAAGGGCGGTGATCGGGCGGTTTCGCGTGGCGCTGTCCGAAGCCGAGTACTCGTGGCCGGAACTGGAAGACGGCAAGAAACAACTGGACTCGCGCAAGGACGACGGGCCGCAGGCGACGCTCAATGTGGATGTCGACCACGGCGTTCCGGCCGATGTCCGGGACGCGTTGAAAGCGGAGCCCGAGAAGCGCGATGAGAAGCAGCAGAAGGCGCTGCTGGAGTTCTATGAATTTTCGCGGCCGGAGTTGCAGGCCGCGCTGATCCGGTCCGCGCAGGCCGAGATGGCGCGGACGCTGTTCTTCTGGTCGATTCCGCGGGTGGTGACGACGGAAGCCACGGAGCCGAGCGTTACGCACATCCTGCCGCGGGCGGACTGGATGAATGACACGACCGAAATCGTGCAGCCGGCGATTCCGGCGTTTCTGGGCAAGCTCGATACGGGGGAGCGACGGGCGACGCGGCTCGATCTGGCGAACTGGCTGGTGTCGAAAGAGAATCCGCTGACCGCGCGGGCGTATGTGAACCGGGTGTGGCGCGAGTTTTTCGGGACCGGTATTTCGAAGGCGCTGGACGATCTGGGCTCCCAGGGGGAGGCGCCGGTGCATCCGGAACTGCTCGACTGGCTGGCGGCGGAGTTTCAGGAGCATTGGGATATAAAGCAACTGGTGCGCACGATTGTGATGAGCCGGGCGTACCGGCAGTCTTCGGTGGTCACGCCGGAGCTGGAGGAGAAAGATCCGGATAACCGTCTGATTGCGCGGCAGAGCCGGTTCCGCGTGGAAGCCGAGACGGTGCACGACACGGCGCTGTCGCTGGCCGGGCTGCTGGTGGATCAGTTCGGCGGACCGCCGGTGCGGCCCGTGACGCCGCCGGGGTATCTGCTGGCGATGAATTTTCCGAAGCGCGATTATTCGGAAAGCCGCGGTGAAGATCTGTATCGCCGTGCGGTGTACACGCAGTGGCAGCGGACCTTTCTGCATCCTGAGTTGCTGAACTTCGACGCCCCGACGCGCGAGGAGTGCACCGTGAACCGGGTGAATTCCAATACGCCGCTGCAGGCGCTCGATCTGCTGAACGATCCGATTTTCGTGGAAGCGGCGCGGGTGTTCGCGCAGCGGGCGATGGCGGCGGGCGGGAAGAATCCGATTGGCTGGGCGTTTACGCAGGCCGAGGATCGCGCGCCAAGCGCGGCTGAGCGGCGGGTGCTGGACGGGCTGTATCGGGAGAGTCTGCGGCAGTTCCGGGCGGATCCGAAATCGGCTGCGGCGCTGGTGGCGACGGGAGAGGCGCCAAGGCCGGAGAAAGCCGTAGAGACCGCCGCGATGACGGTGGTGACGCGGGCGATTCTCAACCTGCACGAGACCATTACCCGAAACTGAGTACGAGAAACTGAGGCCTGAACGACATGACAACAACGGATACTTGCCGAAGATCGTTCCTCCGCCACGGGTTCGGCGGGCTGGGCATGATTGCGCTGAATTCGCTGCTTTCGCCGAAGGCGTTCGCGCAGTCCATCGCGTCGAAGGGCGTGGTGAATCCGCTGCATCATGCGGCGAAGGCGAAGCGCGTGATCTTCCTGTATCAGGCGGGCGGGCCTTCGCATCTGGAAACGTTCGATTACAAGCCGGAACTGGCGAAGCTCGACGGTAAGCCGATGCCGGAGTCGCTCACGAAGGGGCAGCAGATCGCGCAGTTGCAGGGCAAGGAACTGCTGTGTTTCGGTCCTCGGCATCCATTTAAGCGGTTCGGGAAAAACGGCGAACTATTGTGTGAATTATTCCCGCATATCGGCGGGATTGTGGACGATTTGTGCATCGTGCGGTCCATGACGACGGAGCAGATTAATCACGACCCGGCGCATACGGTGATGAACACGGGCTCCATTATTCCGGGGCGCCCCAGTATGGGCTCCTGGCTGCTTTACGGGCTGGGCGCGGATGCGGAAAATCTGCCGGGTTTCGTGGTGCTGGTGTCGTCCGGCAAGGGCGGGCAGATGCAGCCGATCGCGGCGCGGCAGTGGTCGGCGGGAATTCTGCCGAGTAAGTTTCAGGGCGTGAAGTTTAATTCGATCGGCGACCCGGTGCTGTATATCAATAATCCGGCGGGCGTGAACCGGAAGCTGCAGCAGCAGTCGATCGACGCGGTGAATGCGCTGAACCGGATCGAATACGGGACGCTGAAAGATCCCGAGATTCTGACGCGGGTGGCGCAGTATGAACTGGCGTTTAAGATGCAGGCGAGCGTGCCGGATCTGGTGGACGTCAGCAAAGAGCCGAAGAGCGTGCTGGAGATGTACGGGGCGAATCCCGGCGATGGTTCCTATGCTTCGAATTGTCTGCTGGCGAGGAAGCTGGCGGAGCGCGGGGTGCGGTTTATCCAGCTCTACCATCGGGACTGGGATCACCATAACGACGTCAAAAACAACATGGAATTCAAGGCGCAGGAGACGGATCGCGCGACGGCGGCGCTGATCAAAGATCTGAAGCAGCGCGGCATGCTGGAAGACACGCTGGTGATCTGGGGCGGGGAGTTCGGGCGCACGCCGATGTCGCAGGGAGGCAACGGCCGCGACCATCACATCAAGGGCTTCACGTATCTGATGGCCGGCGGCGGCATCAAGCCGGGGATCAGTTACGGGGCGACGGACGACCTGGGTTACGCGGCGGCGGAGAATGTGGTCACGGTGCATGATTTCCATGCGACGATGCTGCACGTGCTGGGGATCGACCACAAACGGCTGGCGGTGAAGTACCAGGGCCTGGATGCGCGGCTCACCGGGATCTCGGGAGACGTGGTTAAAGATATTCTGATCTGATTACGGACGCTTTTCCGTTTCGGCGTCGCCGATATGTTCGGAAGGGGTGCGGCGCAGGGTCGGCTTCGTGGCGTCTTTGGGGTCGGCTTTTTGCAGGGTGGAGAGCTGCGCGAGACGTTCGCGCACCGCCTCGTATTCGGACGTGTTGATGACGTATTCGGCCTGCTTCGGCAGCAGCGCATTGATGTTGTTCTGGGTCTTCTCGATGCGGTCGGGCGTGAGAGGGTGCGTGCGGAAGAGTCTGGAGACCGCGCCGGGCTGCCTGCGCTCGGTGGATTCCACGCGCTCGAACAGATCGACACTGGCGTTGGGGTCGTAACCGGCTTTCCAGAGATACTGGATGCCGAGCAGGTCCGCTTCGGTCTCGAAGGCGCGGGAGAAGTGGAAGAAGGCCATCGGGGCCATTAAGCCGGCCGCTTGTCTGACGGCAAGGCCGGCGACGCCGCCGAAGACGGCCAGCGGAAGAGTGCCCATGCTGATCATCTGATCGCGCGTGGCCTGCCGGGTGGCGTGGCGGGCGGCGGCGTGTCCCAGTTCATGGGCGAGCACGGAAGCCAGTTCCGCTTCGTTGTCGGAGAGGCGGAGCACGGCGGTGTTGACGAAAATAAATCCGCCGGGCAGTGTAAACGCGTTAATTTCGTCCGCGTCGATTAACGTGAAGGAAACGGGGAACGTGACATCGGAATTCCGGACGAGATTTTGCCCGAGGCGGTTGAGGTATTCGGCGGCGATGGGATCGTCCACGATGCGCGCCTGCTTCCGCACTTCGATGGAAAGCTGTTTGCCGAGCGCGATCTCTTTTTCGAGGCTGTAGAAATTCGCGCCCGCCGCGACATTACGGTCGCCGATGGCGTTCGGGTCTTTCTTCTTATCAGCCGCAATTATGCTGGCGGGCTGAATCAGCAGGATCGCGAGCGCAGACGCCAGAAGCTGTTTCATCGATTTCGAGGCGACCTTTCGCACTGGACGGACAGGGTCCTTCGCCAGTTACATTTATTTTAGCCGGATCACGGCCACGTCGCGGTCGCCGACGGTCACCTGGACGGTGTTGCCTTTGACGGTGACGGGGCGGGCGGCCCAGAGATCCGTGCCGGACGTGAACGTTCCTGGCACGGTGACCGGGATATCGCGGGGCTTGCGATCCGGATTAACGACATAGAGATAAGTGCCGCCGGGGCCGGTATGCAGGCGCGCCTGGACGCCGGTCGCGGCGGTGCGAACTTGCGGGGAGATCTTCGCCCAATCGAGCAGGCCGGCGAAGAAGGCTTTTTCGGCGGGCGAGTGGTGCAGGTAGTAACCAGCGCCCGGGAACGTGCCGATGAGGAGCGCGCGACCCTTGCCGAAGGGATGCTCGATGGCGGCGATTTTGCCGTCGCTGTAAGTGCCCGCCGCGGTTCCTCCGGCCGGAGTGTACGCCTGCAGAAAGTAACGGCCATTAATTTTGTGGCCGCGCACGTCGAGAGTCAGATCCTCCAGAATATCCGGCGTGAATTCGACGTAGCTTTCTTTGGCGCCGAAGACTTCGTCGAGTCCATAGTTCGGCTGCACGGTGCCCACTTTGCCGTGATCGCCGAAGTATGCGGGCAGGCCTTCGCTGATGAGCGTGCCGCCCTGGCGAACGTATTCGATGAGCTTCTTCGCGGAATCGGACTTCAGCATGACGGGGTAGGGAAGGTAGACGACCGGGTATTTTTGCAGGTCGTCGATGTGGACGAAATCGGCCTGGATGTTGTTGTCGAAGAAGCCCTGATAAGCGCCGCGGATGGATTGCGCGTAGAAGTCGGTGGAACCCTGCTGCACGTAGTTGAAGGTCTCGGATTCCGGCGCGAAGACGAGTCCGATATCGCCCTGGACGGGGCGGGATTTCCAGAGTTCCGGGTTCGCGTTGGCCCAGGTGGCGACCTTGCCGGCCATCTCGGCGCGGGGCGTCACCGAGCCATCCATGGCGAAGGCTCCGAAGGCGCCGAAGAGAGGGCCGTCGAGCAGCGGGCGGAAGCGGGGATAGAGGATGCCGGTAGCGCCGCCGGCGCAGGAGATCAGATTCCAGAGGCGCACGTCTTTTTCATCCGGAATGCGGCCGTCTTCGCGGTCGCGCTTCAGCACCTGCGGCTGCATCCAGAGCGGGCCGGCCTGCGCTTCGGCGTGCCAGAAGGGTTTGCCGCGGGCGCCGCCGCGCACGAGGTCGAGGGCGTGGAACTGCTGCCAGAGGGCGTCGCCCTTGCGGGCGGCGATCCAGGTGAGGCCCCAGGTATCGACGAGTTCCGCCGAGCGCCATTCGTTGTGCGTGCCGGAGGGCAGGGTGTCGAGAGTTCCGGCCACGCCGTGCGCGATGAGTTTGTGGGCGGGGTCGAGTTTCCGGATGAGGTCGGTTCGCCACTTCATGAGGCGGAAGGCGTTATCGGAGCGGAAGTCGAGCCAGTCGAGACTTTCGGGATAGCCGGTGAAGTTGGCGGGCGGATGGACGTTGTCCCACTCGGCATATCCGTAGCGATACCAGGTTTTGGCGAGTTTGTCGAGGGTGCCGTAATGGTCTTTGAGCCACGCGCGGTACTTGCGCTGGCTGGCGTCGCAATAACAATACATGTGCTGCGGGGTGCCGCCGTCGTAGGTGTTTTCGTTCCAGACGTCGAAGCCGAACAGGGCGGGGTGGTTCTTGTAGTGATTGACCAGGGCCTGGAGGAATTTTTCGGCGAGGGCGTGCACGTCTTCGTTATCGAGACACATGCCGGGGAAGCCGCCGGTGGCGCTGGAGCCGGAGACGCCGCTGCTGCCTACGGTGCCGTCGCTCGCTTTGAAACGCGCGTGCGGGTACTTCTCGTAAACCCATTCGGGCGCGGAAGTCATGAGTTCGGCGATCACGACTTTGATGCCGTTCTTCGCGGCGAGGTCCATCATCTGGTCATAGTCGCGCCAGTCGTATTTGCCGGGCGAGGTCTCGATGGCTTCCCACATGAACCAGTGGCGGAAGGTGTTCATGCCGACGCGCGCGGCGGTGGCGTGGTCGCGTGCCCAGTCCTGTTCGGGCGGATTCGATTTGCGGAAATAGACGGCGCCGTAGGGGAAGACGGGGTCCGCCGCGGGCAGCGAAAAGGCGGCCAGCAGCAGGGCGAGCGCGAGTTTCTTCACGTCACCTGTTGTATCAGACTTGTGCGATTCCGACGGTATAGAATGCCTGATGATGAGAAGACGCTCGGCCCTGTTTCTGTTGACCAGTCTGGCGCTGCATGGCGCGGAGACGCCGGACCCGACCGGGGCGGGGATGGATCCCGCGCGTCTGGCCCGGATTCCGGCGCGGATGAAAGAGTTCGTGGAGGCCGGGAAGGCGGCGGGCATCGTGACGCTGGTGGCGCGGCACGGCCGGCTGGCCAGTCTGGACGCGGTGGGTTTTCAGGAACTGGAAACGAAGACGCCGATGCGGACGGACACGATGGTGCGGATCGCGTCGCTGACCAAGCCGATCACCTGCGCGGGGATCATGGTGCTGGTGGATCAGGGGCGGCTTTCCGTGCTGGATCCGGTGGAAAAATTTGTTCCGGAGTTCAAGGGACAGAAGGTGGCGGCGTGTTCGCCGGCGGGGGGCTGCACTTCGGCGGCGGCGTCGCGGCCAATTAACGTTCTGGACCTGATGACGCATACGTCGGGTCTGCCGGGGGCAGCGCCGGCGGGCAGGGGTGCGGCGCCGGTTAGTCTCGCGGAGGAAGTGGCGGCGGGCGGGAAGCTTTCGCTGCTGTTCGAGCCGGGAACGGCGTGGAATTACAGCAATATCGGCTATGCCACGCTGGGGCGGATTATCGAGGTGGCGTCGAAAAAGCCGTACGACCAGTTCCTGGCGGAGGAACTGTTTGCGCCGCTGGGCATGAAGGACACGATGTTCTTTCCGGGCGACGACCGGAAGGCGCGCATTGCGGCGGTTTACACGGACGACAACGGCACGCTGAAGCGCGCGACGCAGGTGGAATCGAATACGGGGCCACGAATACCGGCGCCGCAGGGCGGTCTGTTCAGCACGGCGGCCGATCTGTTCCGGTTCAATCAGATGATCCTCAACAAGGGCCGGCTGGACGGGAATCGCGTGCTTTCCGCGGCCGCCGCCGAGATGATGGGGACATCAATGACCGGGGAGATGAAGGCCGGCTTCGCGCCCGGGGCGGGACACGGACTGGGCTACGAAGTGATTCGGGAGGCTCGCGGGACGTATCGTTATAACTCGCTGGGAACGCTGGTCAAGGGCGGGGCGTATCGCACGTACGAGTTTATCGATCCGGCGAAAGATCTGGTGGGGATTATTCTGCTGCAGCGCACCAACGGGGGCGGGGACGTGGCGGACGAGATCAATACGTTCGTGGCCATGGCGGCCGCGGCGATCGGGAAATAGTCATGCGCATGGCTTTGGCGGTTTTGTTTTTTGCTGGTATCTGTACGGCACAGACTTTGACGACGATCGCCGGCACGGGCGCGGCGGGGGCTTCCGACGGGAAGATGGACCAGCCGTATGGGTTGGGAATCGGCCCGGACAAGGCGCTTTATTACTGTGAGATTGGGAATCACAGGATCAGCCGGCTGGACCTGAAGACGAAGAAGACGTCGGTGGTGGCGGACGGTCAGGGGGAGCCGTATGAGATCGCGTTCAGCAAGGCCGGGGATCTGTTTTTCTGCGATCGGGTGAAGCAGCAGGTGAGCAAGGTCGATCGGCGGACGAAGGCGATCACGGTGGTGGCGGGGACCGGGAAGGAAGGCTTCGCGGGGGATGGCGGCCCGGCGACGGAGGCGCAGTTTAAACAGCCGCACAGTATCGCGTTCACGCCGGATCAGCAGCTGCTGATCTGCGACATCCTGAACTTCCGGATCCGGAGTCTGGATCTGGCGACGGGCACGATTTCCACGTGGGCGGGCACGGGGCAGCGGGGGCCCGCGCCGGACGGAGCGCCGCTGACGGGCACGCCGCTCGACGGGCCGCGCGCCCTGGCCATCGATAAGGCGGGGAATTATTACCTGGCGCTGCGGGAAGGGAATGCGATCTACCGGCTGGATGTGAAGGGCGGCAGGATGTATCGGTTCGCGGGCACGGGGGAGAAGGGTTTCACGGGCGATGGGGGCGATGCGCGGCAGGCGAAACTGTCGGGGCCTAAGGGGGTGGCGTTGGCGCCGGACGGGAGCCTGTATATCGCGGACACGGAGAACCATGCGATTCGCCGGGTGGACCGGAACGGGATTATCACCACGGTGGCGGGCACGGGGGAGCGGGGGGATGGTCCGGACGGGGATCCGAAGAAGGCGAAGCTGGCGAGACCGCATGGCGTGTTCGTGGATGCGGGCGGGGTGGTTTATATCGGCGACTCGGAGAACCATCGGATCCGGATTCTGAAATAGATCCGCGGAATCTTTCGCGGGGGGCTGAAGTTCTGGTGAAAGATGGCCGATAGATCACCGGGACATGTTCGCAATTATTGGGATCGTCGTGGTCTTCGGCGCCATTATCGGCGGCTTCCTGATGGAAAAGGGGCCGCTCGCGGTGCTGATTCAGCCGGCCGAACTGGTGATCATCGGCGGGGCCGCGATCGGCACGCTGCTGATTGCCAATCCGCTGCCGCTGGTGATCAAGATCTTCAAGTGCGTGCTCGGGGTTCTTTCGGGCGGCAAGTATACGAAAGAGTTTTATCTGGAGAGTCTGAAGATGCTGAACGACATCTTCAGCTTCGCGCGGAAGAGCGGCATGGCCAAGCTCGAAGAAGACGTGGAGAATCCGGAGAAGAGCGCGGTTTTTTCCAAGTATCCCAAACTGATTAAAGATCACCACCTGCTGCACTTCGTTTGTGACACGCTGCGGACGGCGGTGGCGGGGGTGGTGCCGCCGCACGATCTGGACGCGATGCTCGAGGCCGATATCGACATCCACCACCATGAGGCGCTGCTGCCGGCGAAATCGCTGGCCACCGTGTCCGACGCGCTGCCGGGACTGGGGATCGTGGCGGCGGTGCTGGGGGTCGTGATCACGATGGGCGCGCTGGGCGGGCCGCCGGAGGAGATCGGCCATAAGGTGGCGGCGGCTCTGGTGGGGACGTTTCTCGGCATCCTGCTTTGCTATGGAGTGGTCTCGCCGATCGCCGCCAATCTGGAGAAAAGCATCGATTGCGAAGGGCAGTTTTACCAGATGCTGCGAGCCGGGCTGATGGCGTTCGCGAGGGGCATGGCGCCGATGATTGCCGTCGAGTTCGCGCGCCGGGCGATCCCGCACGACTTCCGTCCTTCGTTTAAGGAGATGGAAGCGGCCTGCAAGGGCGGCGCGGCGGCGAAGGCGGCCTAGGCGAATGGCACAGGCGCCACCGCAAATCATCATCATCCGGAGGAAGAAGGCCGGCCACGGCGTGCACCATGGCGGGGCGTGGAAGGTGGCTTACGCGGATTTCGTGACCGCCATGATGGCCCTGTTTATCGTGCTGTGGCTGCTGAGCAGCAGTGAGCAGGTGCAGAAGGCGGTGGGTGGGTACTTTACCGATCCCAAGGGGCATGGCAAAGAGATCGGCAACGGACTGCGCGGGGCGGGCAGCGAGAGCCTGGCGATCCACAAAGACGATATGAAGCGTCTAAAGGAAAAGCTGGATCAGGCCGTCAAGGACACCGGATCGCTGGAGAAGATCAAGGATCATATCGTGATTACCGTGACCGGGGAAGGACTGCGGATCGAGATGATCGAGGACGAGAAAGGGATGTTCTTTCAGTCGGGCAGTCCGGCGCCCACCGATTTCGGCAAGGAACTGCTGCTGACGCTGGCGCAGGAGATCGGGAAACTGCCGAATAAGATCACGGTGGAAGGCCATACCGATGCGACGCCTTTCGGCGCGCGGGCGGATTACTCGAACTGGGAACTTTCCACCGACCGGGCGAACAGTGCGCGCCGCTGGATGCAGGCGAACGGCGTCCGGGAAGATCAGGTCACGCAGGTGCGCGGGTTCGCCGATCAGAGCCTGCGGAACCCGGCAAATCCGGAAGACGCGTCGAATCGCCGGGTTACGCTGATCATCCAGTACCAGAAGCAGGAATCCGGGCCGGTGGCAGCGGAGGCCAGGGCGGGAGAAGCCAAAGCCGCCGCTCCCGCGCCGGTTCCTCCGGCAAAGAAGTGATTGCGTCAGGGTTTCGGGTTGTTCCGGGTTTCGGGGTGTTCCGGGTTTAGGGGTGTTGCGCCATGAAGGTCGCCAGTGCCTGGAACTTCGGAGCGGAGTTGATGTCCTGGTCCTGATATTCCAGCGCGCCAAAACTGCCGTACTTGGTGTAGGCCGTCACGTCGGTAAAATTGACGAACAGATCGCCGCCTGCCGAGATCCAGTTCTGCAGGTATTGGGCATAGAGTCCGGCCATGCGGGTGCTGCGGTTCGAGGCGATAAACACCGCGGTGACGGCGGCGTTGTTTTCCGTTCCGTTGTAGCCGACCAGAGACTGTCCGCCTTCGTAAGCGACGAGTTTGAGCCCGTACTTTCGCGCCACAGCGGCGTTGCTCTGCATCTGCTGCAGCGCGCATCCGTTGATTTTGGCGAGTTCGATATCGATCAGCTGATCGGCTGTCATGGCGGCAACCTGATTCGCGGTGAGCGGGTCGCCGATCATGCCGAAGCCTCCCGACGCCCGGTCGTCACAGTTGAAGTAGGGCGCGATGGCGAGGGCGTCCGCGGAGGCGAACGCGTTCTGGAAAGCCAGGGTCTGTTCGGAGAGCCAGGAGTTGTCGGCCTGCGAGGCGATGACACGGATCATCCGGCTGGTGCCGCCGAAAACCGTCTGGAAGATGCTGAACATCTTCGTGGCCCGCAGGGCGGTGTAATCGGCCGCCGCGATCGTCGGATCGGTATTGAGTCCCGCCGCGACGCCCTGACTGCGGAGCCAGGCGTTCTGGGAAAACATGCCGTTCCATGTTTCGTTGGAATATTCGAGGTAGAAGTTGAGCGAGGGACTGAGCTGAGCCTTCACCAGGGTGGCAAACTGCTGCATGAAATCGTCGGTCGCCTTGACGGGGAGGTTGAACCAGGGCGTGGTCTTCACGGCGTTGGCGAGCTGAATCTGCACTTCCAGCGGAACGCCCCGGATTGAGTAGGTGTAATCGGAGGGCAGCGCGCGGTCCGTCCAGTTCGTCACGCCGGAGCCATTGACGAGCGACCATTCCATGAACCGCAATACCTTGAAGCCCTGGAGCCGCGCGGTGAAGGCCGGATTGAAGGGGTGTGTCTGGTAGGTGGCTTCAAAGCCCGGCATGATGAAGCGAATGTTGCGCAAGGGATTGGAGGCGTTGGTGGCCGTCACTTTCAGGAAGACACCATTGCCACCCGGCGGAACGTTTACTACCATGCGACCGGGAGTCTGGCTGACGACGGAGGCGCTTTGCAGATCGAATTCGATGGTGCCCTGACCATCGTAGAGCAGTGTGTAGTTCCCGACCGGGTAGTGCGACTGTTCGCCGAACGAGTTATCGAGGAGAATGGTCTCGGCGTACTGACCGGGCTGCAGAGACAGAATCCAGCCGTTGGAATCCAGCTTCAGCGCGGGGCCCTGACCCCACGCCGCGCCCTGTTGCTGCGGGATCCAGGCGCGGGCCGAATGGAAAACGTCCACGAACGGCAGCTCACGGCTGTAATCGACAACCTCACTGAGATTGGTGCCGAGGGCCGGAACGGGCGGCGCGGCGGGCCCGCGGGGCACGGCCGTGAGCGGGGCGGAAGCCGCGCTCTGCCCGGATGGTCCAACCGCCACCAGAGAGAAGCCGTAGGCCGTCCCGTTGGTCAGACCGGTATCGGTGAAAGCGCTGTTCGCCGTGGTTGCCTCCAGATGGGGTACCCCACCGAGAGACTGGTAGATCTGGTATGCGGTCGCACCGGAGACCGGGCTCCAGGAGAGGGCCACCTGGCGATCGCCAGGCATTGCGGAAACGTTCGCGGGTGTGGCGGGCGGCGGAACGGAGCCCGAGGTCACCGCGGCGTAGGTGCCGGCAAAACGGATCTCGTCGACGGAACTCTGACCCGCCGTGGTTCCCGCGTTCCAGGCCAGACTCTGGAAGGCCAGAGAATTGGTTGTGGTGGCCGACGCGTTGGCGGTCGCGGGCAGGGTACTTCCGGTGGGGTTGACATACAGGCTCGCTTTGGCCGCGCCGCCCGTGGTGGCCGGGAAGTCGATACGCACCAGCAGATTCGCCGCCTGACCGACCACTACCGGTACGGTGGTGCGATAAACGACGCCGGCGAGCTTCAGCGACCAGTAGCGTTTGCCCGCGTTGTTCGAGGCGCCGCCGAAATGGCCGATCGATACACCGGGCGACGGGACATACCAGGCGGGACTGCCGCCGGGATGCAGCGTGACCGACATTTCATCGTCCGTATTGGAGTCTTTTCGAAGGAGCACGCCGAAATAGAGGCTCTGACCGGCTTTGCCGATCAGTCCGTTGTCGAGGAGCGACGAGAAACTTCCGGTGGCGCTGGTGTCGAGCGATCGGCCGGCCATTAAATAGCCTGCGCCGCCCACCGCATAGTTTCCGGATTGCACCACGCCGCTGACGACGAGCGGAGTAGCCGTCGCCGTGTTGTAGCCCGGCAGGCCGACGTGTCCGTTCTGCACCTGCCACGGAGTCGACCAGCCGAATCCCGCGGAAGCGCCATGCAGAGCCCCGCCGGAAACGGCAAAGGGTTCATAAGCGAGGAAGAAGCCGCTGGTGCCGCCCAAGGCATGGCTGGAAGGCTGCGAGCGGAAAAAGCTCACCATTGCGATGGCGATAATGGCTGCCGCGTGCAGGAGGCGCAGCCCAAGCCCCCGTTTTGCAAAAAGGATCCGCAAGTACCTATAGTACTTAAACTGCTTACTTTTGTATATTAAAATACAAAAAATCTCGCTAACAAAAGAGCGCGAACCATGGCCGGCTCCGTCGCCGGATTGGCCTGTGGCGCCTCCTGGCGGAGACTTCGGGGGGACCTGTCGCTTTTCTACGCAGGACTCAACCGCGGCGCGACTTCACGAAGCGCCGTTTGGCCGCGTCCGCGAGGAAATCGGACTCACCCGGCGTGCACGTTGCCGGGCGTTCCCGCATGGCTCGTCATCACGGCGCGCGCCATCCCGAACCGTTCTTTCAGTTCGGACAAACGGGCGCTTGCGGCCTGCAGCGCGAGCGCCGGATTCGCGGCGTGTCCCGGCGCGCTGAATGCTTCCTCCATTTCCGCGCAGACCGCGGAAACGGCCAGGGCGCCCATCTGTGCGCTGCTCCCCTTGACGCTGTGCAGGAGCCTGCCGGCAGCGGAAGCGTCGGCATCCGCGAGGGCTTTTTCCAAAGCCTCCAGGGCTTCACCGGTGTCCCGCAAAAAGAGTTCGATCAGTTCCGCCCCGGTGTCGGGATCTTCGGCCATCAGCTCGGTCAGATAGTCCGGCTGGACCCAGATATTTTCCTGCGACATAGCAATCTCCCGCGCCGGGCTTGGCTCCGGCGTTCTCTCGACGTTGGTCAGCGCCCGGCGAAGGTCGCCGGCGCGAATCGGTTTACTCAGAAAATCGTTCATGCCGGCCCGCAGGCAGACATCCCGGTCGCTCTGCATGGCGTTGGCGGTGAGCGCGATAATCCAGGGCCGTTCGGCTTCCGGGACGGTCGCATGGATAAGCCGGCTGGCTTCCAGTCCATCCATCTCCGGCATATGCATGTCCATGAATACCACGTCATATTGCTGACGGCGAACGGATCGGACGGCTTCGGCGCCGTTATTCGCCATGTCGGCCCGGTAGCCCATGCGGGCCAGCAGCATGAGCGCGAGCCGCTGGTTGACGGGGTTGTCTTCCACCACCAGAATCCGGTAGGGATGGCGGCTGGCGAACTCCGGGTCCTGCGGGACGGGCGGGGCTTTGCGGGGAACCCGGAGGGGTTCCTCGCGCAGCAGGGTCAGCAGAGATTCACAAAGATAGGAAGGCTTGACGGGTTTCGAGTGCAGCCGGGAACGAGGTTTCGAGCGCCCGCGGAGTTCCTGCGCCAGACCGGCATTGCGCCTGCCGAGCGAACAAAGCAGGACCAGGGAAGCATCGCCGGTCACACGGGTGACGGATTCGAGCGGCGCATCCATG
Organism: uncultured Acidobacteriia bacterium; assembly: GCA_903851195.1. Classification (GTDB taxonomy): domain Bacteria; phylum Acidobacteriota; class Terriglobia; order Bryobacterales; family Bryobacteraceae; genus BOG-234. Next base: position 381,922 of record CAINNJ010000004.1, on the reverse strand, counting down.
GCGTCGTTATCCAGAATCGCCAGATCGAAGCTTTGCGGGGCCGGACTCTCGGCCGCGGCGTGCAGCGAAGGATAGACGACCGGCGACATCTCCCACTGTTCGAGGTGCTGCAGCAGCACCGAACGGCTGGAGGTTCCGGTATCGATGACGAGCACGCGCCGGCCACTGAGGGCCGAGAAATCGAGACCGGGGTGAGCGGGGGTTCCGGCCGGTACTTTCGCCAGAATCGTGAAATGGAACGTGGAGCCGACGCCTGGCTCGCTTTCCGCCCACATGCGGCCGCCCATCGCCTGGGCCAGATACCGGCCGATGGCGAGGCCCAGACCGGTGCCGCCAAAACGCCGGGTGGTGGAGTTGTCGGCCTGCTGGAAGGGCTTGAAGATGTCTTCCAGAATCTCGGGCCGCATGCCGATGCCGGAGTCTTCCACGGAAAAGTGGATCTCCCATTCGTCGCCTTCCCGCCGGCTGCCCGAAACGGAGAGCAAAACGCTGCCCTGCGCGGTGAATTTGATGGCGTTGCCCAGCAGATTGATCAGAATCTGCCGCAGACGACCGACGTCTCCCGCGATCACTTCGGGCAGGCCGGGATCGATCAGGTAGGCGAGGTCCAGTTTCTTGCGCGCCGCGCCGCCGGCCACCAGATCGAGAGCGCCTTCCACGCAGGAGCTCAGTTCGAAGTCGGTCATTTCCAGTTGCAGCGCACCGGAGTCGATTTTCGAGAAGTCCAGAATTTCGTTGATGATGCCGAGGAGGCCGTCGCCGCTTTCCCGGATGGTTTCGGCGAACTCGCGCTGTTCATCGGTCAGTTCGGTATCGAGCAGCAGGCTGGTCATGCCGATCACGGCGTTCATCGGCGTGCGGATTTCGTGGCTCATGTTGGCCACGAAGCGGGACTTGGCCTGCGCGTTGGCTTCGGCGCTTTCCTTCGCCCGGCGGAGTTCGTTTTCGGCCGCAATCTGGCCGGTTACGTCATCGGCGACGGTGACGAAGTACTCGACGCGGCCCTCGGCGTCGCGGACGGGCGAGAGCCGGGTGTGACTCCAGAAGACTGAACCGTCGCGGTGGTAGTTCCGGAAGGTGACCTCGCACTCGCGGCCGGTCCGGAAGGCTTCGGTGATTTCGAGCATGGCGGTCAGTTCGGTTTCCGGGCCGTACATCAGACTGAAATCGCGGCCGACCACCTCTTCCGCGCTGTACCCGCACATTCTTTGAAACGCGGCGTTGGAGTAATGGATCGTCGCGCAATCGAGGGACGCATCGACGATGGAGACGGCGCTGTTGATGGAGGCGAGAGCCCGGTCGCGCAGGCGGATGGCGGCGGAGTTTCGTTTGCCTTCGCGGCGGGCGCGGGCGGCGTCGAAGAGACCGGCGACGGAGATGAGGATGGATTCCAGTTCGGGGGAACTCGCCACATCGCCAAAGGTGTGGCCGGTGAACCCGACGACGCCGACCGGATATTCGCCCTGCATGCACGGCATGGCCATGGCGCCGTCGCGTGCCACCGGCAGGCCGCTGCCGATGGCGTCTCTCATCAGGAGCAGCAGTTCTTCGGTTGCGCCCCGTTCGGCTACGGTGCGGTGCTGCCGGATGCCGCCGGCGCTGGTCTCGATTTCCGCGAAACAGCCGCCGGTGTAACCGAGCGCCGCGATGAAGCGTTCGAGGAGATCGCGAAAAACCAGGTCCGATTCGGCGCCGCCGATGAAGAGGCTCTGGGCGTGGCGAAGGGCGTCCTGCAACATGGCGTAGAGGGCGGAGCGCCGGGCTTGCCGTTGCTGCCGGCGGTTCTGCTCCAGACTGGCCAGGCGCTGGTCGAGCCGTGCGGAGACCATGTCGGCCAGTTCGGACAGGACATCCAGATCTTCCGGAGTCATGGATGGCCGGGGTTCGGTATCCATGACACAGAGGGTGCCCAGCGCGGAGCCACCCTGGCACCGCACGAGCGGAGCGCCCGCATAAAAACGGATGTAAGGAGGGCCTGTCACCAGCGGATTGTGGCGGAAACGGATGTCTTCGCACGCGTCGGGAACGACCAGCGGCGCGGGCGTGGTCAGAACATGAGCGCAGAAAGCGACGGTCCGGCTACATTCGGCGCTTTCGATGCCGAAACGGGATTTGTACCACTGGCGATCGGCATCGATCAGGGCAATGGCCGCCATCGGGGCTTTGAGCAGTCTGGCGGCGAGGCTCGTCAGACGGTCAAATTCGGCTTCGGCCGGCGTGTCGAGAATTTCGAGTTTTCGCAGCGCTTCCAGACGTTCGGCTTCGTCGACGGGCAACTCCGGGCTCAGAAAGGTTCCGGTCACAGATTTTCAAAGTCCCCGGCGATGCCCGAGGTGTTTTTCCCGGCTCCGGCCAGCAGTTTCCAGAACCAGAGACCAGCCAGCCGCAGATCGTGCCAGGCGGATTCGGTGGCGCTGTAGAATGCTTCACCCGTATAGATTTCGTCCTGGGTGGCATCGGGGCCGAACATGGTGTCGGCTTCGGTAATGAGGCCGGCCTTGGTGGTGAGATAGACCGACTGCCAGTCGGGCGGCATGGCCTCCACTTCCCGGCGGGAGCGTGGCCGGACGCCGACGAGGAACACATTGCCGGTCAGCACGGAGAGAAGGCCGGGGAGGAACTCGCGGAAGAACTGTCCGGCGCGTCCGGGCCGGCCGGCGCCCGCGATCAGGAGCAGCCGGACGGAGCGCCAGTTGGTGGGATCCGTATCGGCGGGGAGAGCAAGGGCTTCGCGGGTGGTCAGCTTTTCGCCTTTCACGAAAGACAGGAAGAGCCAGGAGACCAGCAGCACGGGCCATAAGAACAGGAGCAGCAGAAGGGCGAGGAGCCGGTCGCGCCAGCGCTCGAGCGGGCGTCCGGGGGCGCGCATGGTCAGATTGCCCAGCAGGAAGGTTTCGGAAACCAGAAATGAGGCGCCGATCCGGACGTTTACCAGCCGGTTCCGGTCCACGATGACGGATTCCAGTTCCAGTGCTTCGCCCACGTAGGTTCCGGGCGCGACCATAGAGTTGACCACCGAAGAGTGCGCGTCCACGATGCAGTTGGCGCCGACCACGGCGGAGGGTCCGATCTGCGCGCCCTTCCCGATCCGGCAGTTCTCGCCGATGAAGACGGGCGCCTGCAGGGTAGCGGAAGGGTGCAGCACCACGTTGCGGGAGATCCAGATGCCGGGCTCCGCCTGTCTGCCGCCGGTCATCAGGCCGGGGAACGAGCCGTCCAGACACTCGCGCTGTGAACGCAGCAGTTCTTCGCCGGTTTCGATGCTGAGGCAGCGTTCGACGGCGACGGCGTTCAGACCGTCCGGCAGACTGCCGGCCGGCGTGCCGGATTCGAGGGAGGCGGGCAGCGGCGCGCCGGCGCCAAAGAAGCCCCAGCCCGTCCAGAGACCTTCGCTGCACAGCATGGCGCCCGGCGTGAGGTCGGCCAGTTCAAAGGCGGGAAGGGAACTGCCGGAGGCGAGGAGAACATCGTCCTTCGTGCCGGCGGCGATGGTTCTGGCCTGCCGGAACGCGTCCCCGACGGAAGGGACCAGGTGATAGTGAAACGCGCAGCCCCAGCGGGCTCCGTCGCCGAGGCAGGCTTCAATCTTCTCCGGCAGATGGCTGAGGATGAACTCGAACCGCCGGACACCGGCGCGCGCCAGAAATTCGATGACATGCTGCAGAAACGGCCGGTCGCCCAGCGGGAGAAGGGGAGTGGGAAGGCTGTCGTCGAGGCCGTGAAAGGCCGGGTTCTGTCCGGTAGCGAAGAGGATGGCAATCATTCGGCGTTTCCTTCGAAAGAACGTCCTGGTAAAAAGCGCCTGCCCAGAACAAGGCAGAGAAACACGAAATTTCCGAGAAAGTACCGTCGCCACATGCGCCCGGGTTCCTGCAGAAAGCGGTAAATCCATTCCATTCCGATTTCCCGCATCCACACCGGGGCGCGGCGGATCCGGCCGGAGTAAAAATCGAACAGCCCGCCCACGCCGATTCCGATCCGGGCGCCGGTTTGGGCGAGGTTTTGGGCGATCCACAGTTCCTGCTTCGGAACGCCAAACGCGACCAGCAGGATCTCCGCGCCGGAATCCCGAATTCCCTGGGTGATTTGCGGCAGTTCCGAGGCCGGGAAAAATCCATGGTGGTAACCGCAGATCTTTACATTGGGATGGTGGCCGGAAATCCATTGTGCTACGGCGTCCGGCACGCCGGGCTGGCCGCCCAGAAGGTAGAGGCCGGCCGGGCTTGTTTCGAGCGCCGCGCAGAGGCGCGGAAAGAGATCCGTGCCGTTGACGTTCTGGCGGATATTGGTGTTGAGAATGCGGCCGGCGAGTTTGACGCCGATCCCGTCGGCGAGCACGATACCGGCCTGGCAGAGCAGTTTGCGGTAGGCGGAATTGCGGTAGGCGATGTTGACGCAATCCGCATTGACGAAGCAGAGCTGGCTGGGCGCGCGGCCGGGCTGGGCTCGCTGCAGAATCGCGTCGATCGCTTCATCCATGGTCAGGTTGTCGACGGGAATGCCCATGAGCGAGATTCGCTCCGGCGCGAGGGCGACGCCTTCGCCGTAGAACGCGGCTGGAATGGCGCGCAGGGCGATTGCGAGATCGCCAAAGAAAGACTGCGAGTCGAGATATTCGGCGTCGGTATCCCACTCCGAGCCGAAATCGATGTTGGCGCGTTTGCGGATCCACCAGAGGCAGATGAGACCGGGTCGGATGTTGAAGCGGCGCCAGGCGGCGCGGTCCTCGGCCGTCACCTGACCGGGAGAAACGGCCCGCGGGCCGATCAGGGACATATCGCCGGCGAGGACGTTGAGGAGCGCGGGCAGATTCCGCAGGGGGCCTGACGAGAAAGCCCGTTCCTGAAAGACGCAACCCCAGCGGCCCAGACGCTCGGTGCGCACCACGCCGCCGCCACGGAGACGGGCCGCTGCCCAAAGCAGCACGAGCAGCGGCAGGGAGACCAGCAGCAGAGCGCCGGAGGTGAGAATATCGAGGGCGCGTTTGGCCCCGGTCAGCAGTTGGATCCAGACCAGCCAGGCATTGCCCTGGAACAGGCGATTCAGGCGGTTGCGGCGAATCGCCCCGGGGGAGAAGCGCTGTTCGAGTTCCTGAATGGCCCGGTCGCGTTCGGAACCAACTGGAATGGTCCCGGTGCGGGATTTGGTGAAACGTTCCGGCATGGACGGCAGCGCCCGCGACCTAGTAAGCGCCCTTGCCGATCAGGATCGCCGGAGCGGTCTTGAGCAGCAGCAGAATATCGAGCCAGAAACTCTGGCTTTCGATGTACTGGACGTCGAGTTCCACCTGTTTATCGAACGGGATGTCACCGCGTCCGCTCACCTGCCAGATGCAGGTCAGGCCGGGTTTCACGTCGAGGCGGCGGCGATCGCGCAGGGTATAGAGAGCCACCTCGCGGGGCACCGGCGGGCGGGGCCCGACCAGAGACATTTCACCCTTCAGAACACACCAGAGCTGGGGCAGTTCGTCGATGCTGGTTTTGCGGATGATCCGGCCGATCCAGGTGATGCGGGGATCCTTCTTCATCTTGAACGTAATGCCGTTCTGGTGGTCGTTCGACGCGAGTAGTTTGTCTTTTAATGCCTCGGCATTCGTGACCATCGAACGGAATTTCGGGAAAGGGAACTCGCGGCCCCACTGGCCCACCCGCGACTGCCAGAAAAGGACGGGTCCGTTATCGGTGAGCCGGATCAGAAGCGCCACCGCCGCGAAGAGGGGCGCCAGAAGAACCATCATGACGACGCAGACGGCTATATCGAGGCTTCGCTTCAGGAAATTGGAGCCGCCGATCACGATTTTCCACAGATATTTCTTCCGCAGGTACTTCCACTTCATCCGGAGATTGCTGTCGGATGTTGCGCCGTACCGGGCATACAGATCCTCAAGAAGAATCACGCGCCGTTCCGCGTGCCCAGCCGTAACGCCTGAGATTCCGGATTTTGAGGAAGGAAGCGGAGCGAGGGGCATATTGAGTGCTGAAGAAGGATTCAGGCGTGCGCCGGGAGCGTGTCGGCGACCCGCCGTTTACCGCTTTTCAGTACTTAAGTGTACCGTAAAACACACCTGCGTGGTACTATCAGTTTTTTCGCCGGAATTCGTCTTGTCTCTTTCTCTGAACCATATGCGCGAACAGGCTACGGATTCCGAAAAAACCGCGCCTGCCACCCGCCGGTGTCACGTTCTGGTGGTGGAAGACGAGCGGCATATCGCGAGGCTTCTCGACCACGTTTTGCGAAAAGAGGGCTACTCCGTTACGGCCGTGCACGACGCGGAAAAAGCGCTCGCCGCGATTGAAGCGCGCACGCCGGACGCGATCCTGCTGGACATCGTACTGCCGGGAATGTCGGGGCTCGATCTGTTGCGGCATATCCGGCTGGATCCGCGGTTCGGGTCTCTCGTGGTGATCGTGCTCAGCGGGCACTGGTTCAAACACGACGACCCGACGCTGGCGGACGCGGGCGCCACGGCGCAGTGTCCGAAACCGATCGCGCCGTCGAAGCTGCTGCGCAAACTGCAGGAATGCGGGATGACTCCTCTCCTGCCTTCCGAACCCCTGCCGGCGGAAAGAGCGGCTTCCTGACGTGACCGAAAGGATGGCCGCGGAAGAGTCTCTGGCGGACCGCTTACGGGAGGCATTTGCCGATTTTTCCGCCCTGCCCGGAATTCGGGTGGAACTGGAAACGGCGTCCGGCGCGCGGGTGGAAATCGTGGATGGTCCGGCAGCGGTTGAACCGTCGGTCTTTGCGGTGGAAGAGAACGGGGCGCGACTGCTTGTATTTCTGTCTTCCCCGGCGTCCGGCGCCGAGGCGTTTCTGCTCGACCGGGCCGTTCGCGCGGTGCTGGACAAGATCGAAGTGGAGAAGCGCGAGGAGCAGCTTCTGGATGAACTCGGCACCAACTGGGAAAGTCTGGAGGCGCTTTACGAGATCAGCACCGACGTGCTGCGGTTCGGGGACGTTCGCAGCGCGCTGAAGCGCCTGATCGAACGCTTCACGTCGCTGCAGGACAGTCTGCGCGCATGTCTGCTGATTACCCGGAGCGGGCGTCTGGAGCCGATCCTGGGCAATCCCGACGTTCCACCGGCAATCGACTGGCGCCATCTGGGGCCGATTGCAACGCCGATTCTGGAAAGCCGCGCGGTGGTGATTAACGAAGCGATCTCCTGGCCGGACAGCGACGACGTCATGCCGTGGCGCGAGGCGACCAGTCTGGCCGCGGCGCCGGTCACTTCGCGCCGCCAGACCGTGATTGGTCTGCTGCTGGTGTGGCGGGAGGATCGCCGTTTCGAGTTCGACGCGCCGTTTTGCCGGCTGCTCGAGGCCATCACGCACCAGGCTTCCATGCTGCTCGAAAGCGACCGCCTGAACCGGACGATGCTGGAGAACGACCGTCTGGCCAAGGAGATCGAGATTGCGTCGTCCATCCAGCAGACGCTGCTGCTGGGCAACGCTCCGGCCGACATCCCGTCGCTGCAACTGGCCGCTTACAGCGCGGCGTCCCAGCATATCGACGGGGACTTTCTCGACTTTCTGAAGCATGACGGGGCCGTGGACGTTCTGATCGGCGACGTGATGGGCAAGGGCGTGGCGGCCGCGCTGCTGGGCGCGGCGACGAAGAATCAGTTCCTGCGCGCCATCGCCAACCTTTCGATCAAAGGCGGCGTGCCGTCTCCGGTGGATATCGTCAACCGCGCGGCGTCCCGGCTGGGAGCGAGGCTGGTGGCGCTCGAACGCTTCGTGACGATTTGCTACGCCCGTTTCGACCCGGCCCGCGGCTGCGTGGAGTACGTGGATTGCGGGCACACCGGCATTCTGGTGCACCGGAAGCTGACGGGCGAGACGTTCTTCCTGCGGGGCGACGATCTTCCTCTCGGCATCTATCTCGAGGACACATGGCACCAGCATTCGGCGCCTTTGATGCCCGGCGACACGTTCCTGCTGTTCTCCGACGGCGTGACGGAAACGAAAAACCGGGACGGCGATCTGTTCGGCGAGGAGCGGCTGATCGAGTGCGTGGAAACCTGGAGTTCGCTCGGTCCCGATCTGCTGCTTGAGCAGATTCGCCGCGAGTGCGATGCCTTCCGGGCCGGCGAGAGCCAGACGGACGACTTCAGCTGCATCGGACTGCGCGTTCATCCCGGGCCCGAAGACGTCCTCAGGAGTTCGCGAAGCCAGGAGTTCGCGGGCGATCTGGAGTTTCTGACGAGCGCGCTGGAGTGGCTCCGGGAGACTGCCGAACTCGGTCCGGAGGGCCTGATGCGCCTCGAAAGCGCGGCGGCGGAGATTTTCGCAAACTGCGTGCTTCACGGCTCCGGCAAAGGCTCCGGCGAGGAAGGCGGAAATCCGGTCCGGATCGACGTTTTCAATTACGCGGACCACGCGAAGGTGGAGTTCCGGCACGCCGGGCCGCCGTTCGATCCGATGTCCGTTCCTCCGCCGTCGTTCGACGGCTCGCGGGACGGCGGTTTCGGCACTTTCATCATCATGCGCTCCGCCGACGAACTGATTTACGCAAGGAATGGCGCGATCAATTCAATCTCTGTCATCATAATGGCAAGGCTAAGCTGACTCATGACGCTAAACATCGAAAATATCGGGAGCATATCCTTCATAACCGTCCCGGGAACCACTCTGGACGCGAGCAGCGCCAAGGCGTTCAAAACCGCGATTGCGCCGGCCCTCGTGCCGGCCGCGAAGGTCGTTCTGGATCTCTCCGAGCTGAAATTCGTGGACAGTTCGGGGCTGGGCGCGATGCTTTCCTCGCTTCGCCAGCTGAATGGCGTGGGCGGCGACCTGAAACTCTGCGGAATGAACAAGCCGATCCGGTCCCTGTTTGAGCTGGTGAGGATGCACCGGGTTTTCGAAATCTACAACACGCGGGAGGAGGCCATCCGTTCTTTTGAGACGGCTGACCCCGCCCCGACCCCGGCAGTCTGAGTTTTTTCCGCTTTTTTGGCCGCTTCCGGGCACCCTCATGAATCCACGCGTTGCCTATCTGATCAGCCGGTACCCCGCGATTTCGCATACGTTCATCATGCGGGAGGTGATCGAACTGCGGAGACTCGGCTTCCGGATCGATGTTGCCTCGGTGAACGGCCTGGACCGTCCCGTCGCGCAGCTTACCGCGGAAGAGCGGGAGGAAGCGGCTTCGACGTGGTACGTAAAACAGCAGGGCGCCGCGGGGGCGTTATCCGCTATTCTGGGCACTTTGGCCGCGAGCCCCGGGCGTTTCTTCAAAGGCCTTGTTTTTGCGCTGAAACTCGGCCAGGCGGACCTGAAAAAGACCGGCATGTGCTTCTTCTATTTCGTGGAAGCGGCGATGCTGGGGCGGTGGATGCAGGCGCGGCAGCTGACGCACCTGCACGTCCATTTCGCCACGCCGGCTTCCACGGTAGGCCTGATTCTGACGCAGATGTTTCCGTTCACGCTGTCGATTACGGTGCACGGTCCGGACGAATTCTACGATGTTCCGGGATTTTATCTGGCCGAGAAGATTGCCGCGGCATCGCTGTTGTGCACCATCGGCCTTTATGCGCGCAGCCAGCTGATGCGGATCGCCCCGGCTCGCGACTGGCCGAAGATGGCGATTACGCCGCTTGGGGTGGATCCCGATCTGTTCTCGCCACGGCCGTTCGAGGCGGTATTCGAGGAGTTTGAGATTTTGTGCGTGGGCCGTCTGGTGCCGGCGAAAGGGCAGCGGGTGCTGCTCGACGCGGTCCGCCGGCTGGCCGCGGCCGGGCGCCGCGTGAAGCTGCGCTACGTGGGAGACGGGCCGGACCGCGCTTCGCTGGAAAGTGCCGTCGGCGAGTTCGGGCTGGGCGGGAGCGTGGTTTTCGAAGGCGCCGTGAATCAGGACCGCATCCGGGACCTTTACAGCCGCGCGCATGTCTTTGCGCTGGCCAGTTTCGCGGAGGGCATTCCGGTGGTGCTGATGGAGGCGATGGCCATGGAGATTCCCTGCATCACCACGTGGATCACCGGCATTCCGGAACTGATCCGCAACGGTATCGACGGGCTGCTGGTGCCGCCTTCGGATGAAGCGGAACTGGCGGGCGCCATTGCCCTGCTGATGGACGATCCCGCGCTGCGGCAACGTCTGGGAGCGGCCGGACGTGCCCGTGTCATCGAGAAGTACAATCTGCGGCCCAACGTCGCGCGGCTGGCCGATGTTTTCCGCGAGCACCTGCTGCCCGCGGCGGAAGCGGCGCGGCCCCGGGAGGCCGCGTGATTTTGTTGTTGGCGATTGTCGGCAGCATGGTTGGCAGCATCGCGGCGCTTCTTACCCTGCCGGGTACCATCGAGCTGACCATGCTCACGCTGGCGGGGTTGTTGCCATCGCGGCGGCGCGCGGGCGGTTCCGGCCGGTTTTCGCTGGCTGTGGTGGTTCCTTCGCACAACGAAGAACTCAACATCGCGCGTTGCGTGGCGAGCCTTTATGCCGCCGGTCACGGCAGTCTGGACCTGACGGTCGCGGTGATCGCCGACAACTGCACGGACCGAACCGCCGAGGTGGCCAGGCAAGCCGGCGCCCGCGTGCTGGAGCGATTCAACGACAGGGAGCGGGGCAAGGGCTACGCGCTCGATTTCGCGTTTCAGCAGTTGCTGGGCGAGCACCACGAGGCGTTTCTGGTGATCGACGCGGACAGCGAGATTTCCCCGAATCTGCTGGCCGCCATGGCGGATGCCTTCCGTGACGGCGTGGATGCCGCGCAGTGCCGGTACATCGTGCGGAACAGCGGTGAATCGGTGCGCACGCGTCTGATGAACGTGGCGCTCTACGCTTTCAATGTTCTGCGGCCGCGCGGACGTCACCGTCTGGGGCTTTCGGCGGGAATCTACGGCAACGGGTTCGCTCTTTCGGCGGACACGCTGCGCGCCGTCCCGTATACGGCGGCATCTGTTGTGGAGGATCTGGAGTATCATCTCGCGCTGGTGCGGGCCGGACGCCGCGTGCAGTTCGTGGACGACGCGGCTGTTTATGGCGACATGCCCGTGGCCGGAGCCGGCGTGAAGACGCAGCGCGCGCGCTGGGAGGGCGGCCGGTTTCGCATGGCCTTCGAGAAAGGGCCGGGGCTGCTGGGCGAAGTGTTGCGCGGGCGATTCGCGCTGCTGGAACCGTGCCTCGACCTGCTGCTGTTGCCCCTGGCGTTTCATGTGGTGCTGCTGCTGCTGGCTGCCGCGACTCCGTTCTGGCTGGCTCGCGATCTGGGTTTGGCCGGGCTTGCGGTTGTTCTGGTGCATCTGTTCGCCGCCATTCGGGTAGGCGGCGGTTCGCTGAAGGATGTGGCGGTGTTGCTGGCCGCGCCGTTTTATGTGATCTGGAAGATCCTGCTGATTCCGCGCCTGGTGCGGACTTCGCGGTCGGGCGCGGCGTGGGTCCGGACGGAACGAGCGCCTTCCGATCCGGCCAGTCCCGCGACTATGGAGAAACTCCCGTGAGGCCAGACGTATCTGTCGTTGACGTATCTGTCGTTGACGTATCTGTCGTTATCGTTTCCTTCAACACCCGCGATCTGCTGCGCGAGTGCCTCAACAGCCTGCTTGCGGAGTGCGAGGGTGTGTCGCACGAGATTTTCGTAGTGGACAACATTTCGCGCGACGGCTCGGCCGACATGGTGGAGCAGGAGTTTCCGAATGTCCGGCTGATTCGCAGTCAGGTGAACCTGGGCTTCGCGGCGGCGAATAACAAGGCGTTTCCTCTCGCGAAGGGCCGCTACGTGGTGCTGCTGAATTCCGACGCTTTCCTGCGTCCGAACGCGTTGCGGAAGTCGATTGAATACATGGATGCCGACCCTCGTATCGGGCTCGGCGGCGCGCGCCTGGTGGGCCGCGACGGGGCATGGCAGCCTTCGGCCCGGCTGTTCCCTTCGCTGCTGAACGAAGCGCTCACGATTTCGGGCCTTTCCGCGCGCTTTCCGCACTCACGTTTCTTTGGCCGCGGGGACCGGACGTGGGCGGATCAGAACTTGCCGGCGGACGTCGACTGGGTGCCGGGAGCGTATTCGATTATCCGCGCGTCGGTGCTCGGGCAGGTGGGGTACTTCGACGAGAATTTCTTCCTTTATTACGAAGAGGTGGATCTCTGCCGACGCATCCGCAACGCCGGGTACATCATCCGGTACTGGCCGGACGTGGAAGTGATTCATCTCGGGGGTGAGTCGTCGAAGACCGTGCAGACGCTGACGATGTCGAAGTCCGGTTCGCAACTCGCGTTGTGGCGGATGCGGAGCGAGTTTCTGTACTACCGAAAGCATCACGGGAACACCGCCTGGCTTGCGAAGGAACTGGAATCCGGCTGGCACCAGTTGCGCGCGTGGAAGAACAAAGGGGCGGCGGGGAACGGCAAGTCGGAAGAGTCGCGGGCTTTGGTCAGCCTGCTGGACCGGGCATGGAAGGAGACCGGGGGCGGAACGGTCTCGCCGCCGAGACCCTGGTAACGCAAGGGAATTCCATGTTTGAGAACCTCCGCGAAGACTGGCGAACATATGAAGGCGGGTGGTCCCGGCAGGGCCTCTGGGTCATGGTGGTGTACCGCTTTGGGCGCTGGCGCTACACGGTCCGGCCGGCGCCGCTGCGGAAGTTCCTGTCCCTGATTTACCGGATCCTCAAGCTGACCAGCCAGATTCTGACGGGTATCGATCTGCCCTGCGAGGCAACGGTGGGACGGCGGTTTCAGATCGAGCACTTCGGCGGGATCATCATCAGCGGCGACGCGGTTTTCGGGGACGACTGCATTATCCGGAACGGGGTGACGGTGGGCCTGCGGCGCACGGGACAGCCGGGAGCGCCGGTGTTCGGCAACCGCGTGGATATCGGTGCCGGTGCGGTGATTCTGGGCGTGATCCACGGCGTGATCCACATCGGGGACGATGTGAGCATCGGGGCCAATGCGGTGGTTCTGACGGACGTGCCCGCCAATTCCATCGCGGTCGGCGTGCCCGCGAAAATCCGGCCGAAAGCCGTGGCGTCCGCAGCCGCCGGGAGTGCCTCTTCATGAGGGGACTGGCCGTAAAGCGGGGCGTGCTGCTGCCCGTTCTTGCGGTCGCAGCTCTTGGGGGCGCAATCGTTTTCGCGCAGGAACCTGCCGGCGCGTTCAAAATCCGTTCGAAGGTGAACACCATCACGGCGGAAGATCTGATCCGTGCCTTCGAAGCGCCTCCGGTGAATAATTACACGCTTGGCCCGGGTGACGAGATTACGGTCGAAGCCTGGGCGCATCCGGAGCTCTCCGCGCACCATATCATCGGTCCCGACGGGAAGATTACCGTGCCGCTGACCGGCGTTCTGACCGTCGCCGGACTGACACGCGAAGAGGCGCAGGCGACTATCGCCGGACCGCTGGCGAAGTATTATTCGGACCTCTCGGTAACGGTGCGGGTGGATCGCTATACCTCGTTCCGCGTTTATATTCTGGGGCGCGTCGGCCAGGCGGGGGCGCTGCAGTTCGAATCGCAGCCGACGCTGCTCGACGTGATTACGCGGGCCGGCGCGCTGCCGATGGGCGCGGGATCGGAAAAGGCGGGCCTGGGCCGCTGCGCCGTCATCCGCCAGGACCAGATGATCTGGATCGATCTGAAAGCCCTGGTGAGCCAGGGGAATCTGACACTGAATATCCGTCTTTCGCGCAACGATCTGGTCTATATGCCGGATGCCGGCGATCAGCTTGTTTACGTGCTCGGGCAGGTGCAGAAACCCGGCGCGTTCCGGCTGACTCCCGACATGTCGTTTCTCGACGCGTTTACGCAGGCGGGTGGCGTGAATGACGATGCCAAGGACACGAAGATGATCCTCGTGCGGGCCAGCACCGGGGCGCACCAGGAGATTTCCCTGAAAGCGCTGCTGGATTCGCCGCCCACCCGCAATACGGCGCTGGAGGAGGGCGACATCATCTACGTACCCAAGCGGACGCTCGGGAAGTTCGGTTATCTGCTGCAAAAAGTGGGACCGGTGACGTCGTTCGCCATTCTCGGTTCTTTAGTGAAATGAGCAGCGCCCCGCAGCCATCGTTGGAGAATCAGGTCGCGGTGGTTCCCGCCGTCGCGCCGGCCACGGGTGGACCCGCGCCGGTCGGCGAGGGCCGTCCTCCGATCGTGATACCGGCTCCGGGAGGAGGCGGCATCGACGTCCTCCGGAGTTTCAACCGGCACCGGATGGTCGCCCTCGTGGTCGCGATTTTCGTGGTGCTGGCGGGAACGCCGGTCGCGTGGATGAAAGGGAAGCCGCAGTACGGCGTTACGGCGGTGATTTACATTTCGCCCCGCTTTCTGGCGAATCTGCAGGATTCGGTGGAGCACGAACTGCAGTCCGATCAGCAGTACCGGCAATACGTGCAGCAGAACGCCAAGACGATCAACCGGTACGACATTCTGGTCGAGGCGCTGCGCAAGGCGGGACAAAACAACTCCTTCTTTCTGACACCGAAAGAGACCGTGGAGCATGCCGCGGAACGCCTGCAGGGCGCGCTGCAGATCAGTCCGGTGCCGGATACGTACCAGATTGCCGTGTCGCTGCAGGGCGGTAAGGCCGAGGGCCTTGCGGAACTGGTCAACGGCGTTCTGACCACCTTCATCAGCAAGGCGAAAGCGGAAGAGTTCTACGCGAGCGACGAGCGCATCCGGAATCTGATCCGGGACAGGACTCGCCTCGAACAGGAGATCGCGGAGAAGCAACAGCGGCGGCTGGACATCGGGCAGGAACTGGGCGTCAGCAGCTTCTCGAATAATTTCGTCAACCCGTACGATCATCTGCTGGCCAGCGCCAGAGAAGCGCTGGCGGGCGCCCGCGTTCAGAATATCCAGACCGAAGCGGCACTGGCGGCCTATGACGGCAAACAGAGGGCGGGCGGGGCGGATTCACTGCGGTCCATCGCGGAGCAGGAGGCTTCGCGGGACTTGGCTCTGACCAGCCTGGTCAGCAGTCAGGGTTCGCGCCGGACGCAGTTGCTTTCCCTGATGAACGGCCTGTCGCCGGACCACCCCGGGCGGCGCGCCGCGGAGCGGGAACTGGCTGAAATGGACCGCCAACTCGATGAACTGCACCAAAAACTGGTGGATGCCGCGGCCAAAAGCATTACCGATCAGCGGAAGGCGGAGGCGTACAAAACGCTTCGCATCGTGGAGAAGCTGAACGCCGAACTGGAGCAGCAGGCTTCGAGAACGGCGTGGTTCACGAAGAACTATCAGGAAGGCATTCAGCTGGGCAATTCGATCGATCAGGCGCAAAAGCGGATCGACGGCATCCAGGACCGCATCGACTCTCTTTCGCTGGAGAAGAGCGCGCCCGGTTTCGTCCGTATGTTTTCCGCCGCGCGCAAGCCCACGACGCCGGAGAAGGGCGGACGGAAGAACCTGATTGCGGGCGTGCTGGTGCTGGGACTGGTGCTGGGGTTGCTGGTTCCCGTGGCCGCCGATATGTTCGATCCGCGTCTGCATTCGCCGCGCGACGTGGAAAAGCTGCTGGGCTTCGCGCCGGTGGGCTGGCTGCTCGAAAAGAGCGAGGCGGGGCCGGACTTTGCCCGGGAGCAGAGCCTTCGCCTGGCCAGCCGGATGGTGCAGGACCAGCAGGCCCACAACAGCCGGATTTTCGCCATGACGTCGGTGAAGGCGAGAGGCGGCACGTCGACGCTGGTGATCGACACGGCCGCCGCGCTGCGCAGCCTGGGCGTCTCGGCGCTTGCTGTGGAAGCCAATGCCTACCGGGCCGATCCCCGCTATCGCAGTCCCGACGATCGCGGGCTGACCGTGGTGCTGCAGGGGACGCAGGAGTTCGCCGACGCCGTGGTGCCGGGCGACGCCTCCATGCCCGATCATGTCGCGGTAGGCGATGTGGAAGACCAGAAGAACCTGCCCGATATCCAGAGGCTGATCGAGATCCTGCGGGCGGCGTCCGATGCGTACTCGATTGTGCTGGTGGATCTGCCGCCGATTCTGGCGTCGGTGGACGCGGAGTTCATCGCGCGGGGAGTGGACGTCACCATCATGGTGATCGAGGCGGGCGTGGTGACGAAGATGGAAGTGCAGCGCGCGGCCGCGTGTCTGGAACGGATCCGCGTGCCGGCCGTTTCCGCCATTCTGAATCGCGTCCGACTGGACGCGGCCGACGGGTTCGCCCGCGCGGCGCGGCATGAATTTCAAACCGGAACCGGACCGGATACCACCGGCTGGGTGGGACGGAAATTATGGACATGAGAATTCCCCTGGTGTACGCCCTGCACAGCGGCAATCTCTACGGCACCGAGCGCATGGCGCTCTCCACCGCGGCGGGACTGGTGGAGGACTTCGCGCCGATCATTATGGCGCCACCGGGTCCGGCGATCGAAGAGGCCCGGCGCAGCGGGTTTGAGACGCTTCCGTTTCAGAATGCGTGGCAGTTCGCCAGCGGGCTGCGACCGGTGTTCGCGCGGTCGAAGAAGATCGCGTTTCTGGCCACGGGCGTGATGCACTCGTCGGTCTGCCTGGCGCTGAATCTGGTGTATCGGCGGCGGGTGGCGCACCTGCATCTGGTGCACGGGGGCGCGTCGGAAAAGCTCAGTTACGGCCGCAAGGCGAAGCTCAACAACCGGCCCGTGGAATTCGTGGCGGTGTCGAGTTACGTGCGTGAGCGTCTGATCGCGAACGGCGTGAATGCGGCGCAGATCCGGGTGATTGAGAATTTTCTGCCGCCGCAGCGCGTGGCGTCCTGCCCTCGGCGCGAACCGTTCGCGGGCGGCGGCGTGCGCAGGCTCATCGTGATCTCCCGCCTGGATCCGGAAAAGCGGGTGGATTTGCTCCTGGAAGCGCTCGAACGAGACGCTCTCGAAGGGGATCCGGAAGCGGTACCCTATGAAGTCCGCGTGTTCGGCACGGGCTGGAACACGGAGGCGCTCAAACAGCGCGCGGCAAGTTCGCGGCTGAACGTGATTTTCGAGGGCTTTTCGTCGACCGTGGATGAAGCGCTGGCGCAATCCGACCTGCTGGTGCATCTCTGCCCCGTGGAACCGTTCGGGCTGGCGATCATCGAGGCCATGGCGGCGGGTGTGCCGGTGCTGGCTCCGGATGCGGGCGGCGCGGGGTCGCTGCTGACCGACGAGGTTTCCGGCTTTCATTTCCGCGCCAACGATGCGGAAAGTCTGCGGCAGAAACTGCGATACATCGCGGGCCTGAGCCCGGAGAAACTGAACGCGGTGGTGGCGCAGGGCGACCTGCTGCTGGCGACCCGCTATTCCGAACCGGCCAGAGTGGGCGACTACCGCCGCATTCTGATGGAGCAACTGGCGTGAGCACACCTGTACTTTCCGTCGTCGTCATCGGGCGCAATGAAGGCGGGCGCCTGGAGCGCTGTCTGCAGTCCATCCGGGCAATGGAGAAGCCGGATGGCGAGGTCGAGATTATTTACGTGGATTCGGCGTCTACCGACGGCAGTCCGCAGCTGGCGGAATCATTCGGGGCGAAGGTGATTGTGGTGCAGCCCAAACGCCCCACGGCGGCGCTGGGCCGCAACGCGGGGTGGCGCGCGGCGTCCGCTCCGTTCGTTTTGTTCCTCGATGGCGACACCATACTGCATCCCCGTTTCGTGGTCGATTCGCTGCGCGACTTCACGCCCGAAATCGCCATAGTCTGGGGGCACCGGCGGGAGATCCATCCGGAAAAGACGATTTTCAACCGGGTGCTGGATCTCGACTGGATTTATCCGCCCGGCATCACGGACTTCTGCGGCGGCGACGCGCTGATGCGGCGCGCGGTGCTCGAACAGGTGGGCGGTTACGACGAAACGCTGATCGCCGGCGAAGAACCGGAGATGTGCCGCCGGATGCGGGCCGCGGGCTGGAAGATTCTGCATGTTGACCGCGCGATGACCGGACACGATCTGGCGATGACCTCCTGGAGCCAGTACTGGAAGCGCGCGACACGCGCCGGCTATGCCTATGCCGAGGTGTCCGAACGCTTCCGCGATACGGGCCTGCCGTTCTGGGAAGAAGACGCGCGGCGCAATCGCCGCAGCGCGACGATGTTGCTCGCGATCGCGACTGCCGGCGTGGCCGGGTCGGTCGCCCTGCTGAGTCTGGTGCCCGGGCTGCTGGCGCTCGCGGTGTTCGGATTGTTGATCCTCCGCACGGCTCTGAAGGCGCGCTGGAAATCGGCGCCTTTCTCCACGCTGCTGCTTTACGGCGTGCACTCGCATCTGCAGCAGTTGCCGATCCTGCTGGGACAACTGCAGTACCGCAGCGATCGCAAGGCTGGCAAGGCGCGGGGCCTCATCGAATACAAGGGCGCGGCGCAATGAGTCTCAAGAGTATTCTCGGCGCCGTGCTGGCCCCGGCCGCGCGACTCGCCGGCAAGGGCGAAGGGCTGCGGCGTCTGTGGGCGCATGCCCGCATGGCATCGATGATTACCGGGCGGCTGGATGCTTCGGTGGTGGTGCTGGGCGTGCCGGAGATTCGCGGGACCGGCCGGATCTCGCCCGGGCGGAATCTGTTTCTGTATCGCGAACTGTATCTGGAGACGGAGGCGGATGGCGCAATCGAGATCGGCGACAACGTGGTGATTTCGCGTGGCGCGCATATCGTGTCTTTCGCCTCGGTGAAGATCGGCGCGAACTGCATGATCGGGGAGTATACGAGTATTCGCGACGCCAATCACCGGCTTGTGCCGGGCGTCGCGGTGCGCGATTCCGGCCATGACGCGAAGGCTATTGAACTGGGGCGCAATGTGTGGATCGGGCGGGGCGTGACGATTCTGCCGGGCGTTCACATTGGCGACGATGCGGTGGTGGGTGCGAACGCGGTGGTGACCCGCAGCGTGCCCGCCGGCGCGATTGTGGCCGGCGTTCCCGCCAAACCGATTCGTCAGGAAGCGGCCACGGCATGAGGATTCTGCTGTCCGCCTACCAGTGCGGTCCGGGCATGGGCTCGGTTTCGCAGATCGGGTGGGAATGGTATTCGCGCATGTCCCGCCGCGCGCAGGTCACGCTGGTGACGCACATCCGTAATCAAGAGTGCCTCACCAAAGCGGGCGCGCCGCTGCCGGGCTCCGAGGTGATTTATATCGATACGGAGTGGTTCGCGGGTCCGCTTTATCGCACGGCCGCGCGGCTGTTTCCGAACAGCGAACACGCGGTTTTCCTGCTCGCTTCGGGCGATTTTTTCGTTTACGACCACGCCGTGCTGGGGCAACTCCGCAAGCGCCGCGCCGATTGGGACATCGTGCATGCGGTGACGCCGGTGTCGCCGATGGCGTCCTCCTGCCTGCATCGCATGGGGCCGCCGCTGGTGGTCGGGCCGTGGAACGGTGGGCTGAACTCGCCCACGACGTTCCCGGAGATCATGGGCGCGGATTCCGCCTGGGTTTATCGGATTCGCGACGTGGGCCGCGTCTTCGACCGCTTCTTCGCCTGCACGAAAAAAGCCGCGCTGATCCTGACCGCGAATCGGGCGACGGACTCCGCTCTGCCGAAGCATGCCCGCACGCTGCGGATGTCCGAGAACGGCGTGGATCTGTCGGTCTTCCGGCCCGCGGAGGAACCGCCGCCGCCTCCGGGACAGGTTCCGCTGCGCGTGCTGTTCGTCGGGCGGTTGATTCCGGCGAAGGGCGTTTCCATGCTGCTGGAAGCGGTGGACCGCGTGCGCGACGAGTTCCCGATCGAGGTGACCATTGTGGGCGACGGGCCTGTGAAAGCGGCTCTGGAGCGCGAGACCGAAGCGCGGAAACTCGCCGGCGTGGTGACTCTTGCCGGGGCTTTGCCGTTACCGGAAGTGGCGCGGCGGATGCGCGAGGCGCACGTGTTCTGCCTGCCGTGTGTGCGGGAGTCGGGCGGCGCCGTGTTGCTGGAGAGCCTGGCGTCGGCCGTGCCGATCATCGCGGTGAATTACGGCGGTCCGGCGGAGATTGTCGACGAACAGGTTGGCCGGGCGCTCTCGGCGGATGGCCGGGAACCGCTGGTGCGCGACTTAATCGCGGCGCTGCGGGATATCGTCGCCAATCCGGAAGCGTGGCGGCAGCGTGGTCTGCGTGGCCGCGCCCGAGCCGAGGAAAACTATGGCTGGGATGCCCGCATGGGCACGGCTTTGAAACTCTTTGAGGGACTGTTGGAACGGAGAGCGGTCAATGTCTGAGACGCAGCCTGTCACGGAAAATCAAGCGACGGAAAATCACGCAGAGGAAAGCGAAGTCACGGAAAATCACGCGAGCACGGTCCGCAACGCGCTTTCCCGGAACATCGCCGCCAGCACGCTGGCACAGATCGGGTACATGGTGACCCGTTTCTTCATTCCGCCGTTCGTGCTGGCGCACGTGACGCTGGAAGCTTACGGGCTCTGGTCCGCCGCCTTTATTCTGGTGGCTTACATCGGGATCTCCACCATGGGGCTTTCCGGCGTTTACATCAAGTACATCGCGGAATACAGCGCGCGGCGCGAGTTTTCGAAGGCGAATTCGCTCATCTCGACAGGCCTGTGCGTCAGTATTCCGGCCTGCGCGACGGTGTTCGCGTGTGTCTGGTGGTTCTGGCCGATTGTGGTGGACTGGCTGCACATCGCGCCGGGGCTGCGCGCGGATGCCAAAGAGGTGGTGCTGCTGGTGGTGGCGGTCTTCCTCGCTTCCATGAGCCTGTCCGTGTTTCACGACGCGCTGGTGGGCGTGCAGCGGTCGTCGACGGTGAACGCGATCTGGGCGGTCAGTTATGTGGTGGAAACCATTCTGATCTTCACGCTGGTGGGCATGGGGCGGGGCATTCGCGGTCTGGCCGAGGCGTTTCTGGCGCGCATGCTGGTGGATATAACGCTGTCCCTGCTGGTCAGCATGAGCACGATCAAGTGGCTGCGCGTTTCGCCCCTGCTGTGCTCGCGGGAGGCGGGGCGGATCCTGCTGAACTTCGGCGGCGTGGTGCAGCTGCAAAGCCTGCTGGCCGTGACGCTCAACTCCATTGAGCGCGTGCTGGCCGCGGCGCTGGTCGGCATCCAGGCTACCGGCTTGCTGGAGATTTCCGAGAAACTGCCGAATATGGCCAGTTCGCTCGCCATGAGTTTTCTCTCGTCGTTCGTGCCTGCGGCGTCTTACCTGCACGGGGGGCTTTCCGGCACGCCGGAGCAGCGGGAATCGATCCGCAAGCTTTATATCAAGGGGGCGCGTTACGTGAACCTGGCGACCGCCACCATCTGCGCGGTGCTGGTGCTGATGCCGGGGCCGCTGCTGGCGGTGTGGATCGGCAAACACTATGAAGGCGCGGCGTATCTGATGGTGATCTTCACGCTGGCCGCGCAGATGAATCTGATGACGGGTCCCGGCACGTCGATCCTGCGGGGCATCGGACACCCGACCGAAGAGTTTCACTACAATATTCCGAACGTGGTGGCGCTGGGGCTGAGCGTCCCGTTGTCTTACCTGGTGCTGGGAAAGTGGACGGTGCTGGGCATTGGAACGGCGGTGGCGGGCTCCACCATCGTGGCGGCCATTTATTTCGTGATGCATGCCAACCGGCTGATGAACGTCACTTTCGGCCGGTATCTGAAGTCGGTCTTTTTGCCAGGCGCGTTTCCTTATGTGCTGGCCGCGCTGTTCGCCGTGCCCGCGAACTTTGCGGCGACCCATCTGAACCGGTGGGTGGCCGGGGGCTGCATCGCCGGAATGATCGGAGTCTATGTGGTGCTGCTCGTCCTGCTGGTGGGGCGTTTCATCCTCGAAACGGGTGAGCGTTTGTGGTTTCAGGCCATTATTCAGTCGAAACTGGGAAAATTTCTGCCGTCCTCGCCGCCGGTCTGAGCGGATATGGGCTTTATCGTCATTTTTCCGGCGATTTATTGCGCGTACATCGCGATGCGGCGGTCTCCGGCCATCGCGTTTGTCGACGTTTACATCCCGGTGCTTCTGCTGTTGCCCGAATATTATCGGTTTGTGATTCCGGTTCTGCCGGATCCCACGTTCAGCCAGGCGGCCATCATTCCCGTGGCGGGGCTCTTCCTCACGCGGGACATGAAGAGCTGGAAGTACAGCCTGATGGACTTCTTCGTGGTGGCGTTCGCCCTGATTATCGGCGTGTCCGAATACACGAACGCGGGTTACAACGAAGCGCAGAACCTGCTGTTCGACATGATCGGGTCTTTCGTTCTGCCGTATATCGCGGCGAAAGGACTGATCGAGCCAAAGGGGATGCGCGTTCCTTTCGCGAAACGCTTCGCCTTTCTGCTGTTCGCGATTTCGGTCGTCTCTCTCTACGAGTTCAAGATGGGCAGCACGCCGTGGGAGATGCTGATGAACCGCTTCTTCCCGGGGCAGGCCGACGGCTGGATCACCACGTTCCGCTACGGCTTCGCGCGCATCGCGGGGCCTTACGGACACGCCATTCTTGCGTGCCTGATCATCACGGTCGGCTTTCGGATTCAGCGCTGGCTGGAGTGGTGCGGCTACTGGGAGCCCACCTTTAAGATGATGCCGTGGCTGAAGATTCCGAAAGCGCGTATCATGACCCTGATGCTGATGCTCGGCATGGTGATGACCCTGGTGCGCGGGCCGTGGATGGGCGGCATCGCGGGGGCGGTCATCACGGGGGCCGGGCTGGCGAAGAACCGCAAACTGGGGCTGCTTGCCATCGCCGGCGGACTGATTGTCATCGGCGTGCCCGCGGGCGCGATGTTCTACGCGTACGCCTCGGTGGGCCGGGCGGCGGCCAAGACGGATTCGCAGGAGACGGCGGCTTATCGTAAAGAATTGCTGGATAAGTATACAGATATCGCCGTCGAGCGTTCCTATCTGGGATGGGGCCGCAACACGTGGCCGAAGGTGGGCGGCATGCCGTCGATCGACAACTACTATCTGCTGCTGGCGCTGATGCACGGCTTCATCGCCGACGGTCTGCTGATCTCGATGATTTTCATCATGCCGTACCGTCTCATCCGCTTCGAGATGAGCCGGCCGCGGCCGGCGGTGCGGGGCAGTTCCCTGGGTTTCACGCTGGCGGGCATTTACGTGGCATATGGGGTCACCATCGCCACCGTTTTCATGGGTCTGACGGCGACACCGGTCTTCGCCGTGATGACCGGCTGGGCGGAAGGTTATCTGCTGAATGCGGATACCACGCAAGCGGCGGCAGGCACGGTGGCGGCGGCGCCCGTGGCGTCCGCATCGAAGTTTCATTTCCGGCGGGTCATGGCGTGATACCTTGACACCCCGTTCCAAAATCGTCGCCAGTTTTTCCGCCACGATCCTGATTCTCGCCGGGGTGGGTGTGGGCGCTGCCATAGCCACGGCGCGGGCGGTGGAGGGCACGCGACGCGTCGAGCGCAGCCAAAGCACCATTGCCGAACTGCGCGGGGCGCGCGTCGCGCTGGATGCGGTCGAGATCGCCGTCCTGCAGTCCTTGGCCGCGACACCCGGGCCCGGCGCGGAGGCGATCGATAACGCGCTGCGGAACGCGTTGGCGAATCCGGTGTTTGCCGGCGCGCCCGCGGCCGATCCGTTTGTCGCCATGCTGCGCAGCGCGGCAGCGGGCAGGGAAGGCCAAAAAGGCCTCGGCGCATTGCTCGCGCGCCTTCATGCGGAGGAGACCGACTCGCTGGAACCGCGCGTCCGCGAACAGTCCGCCCTGCTGGGGACGCTGGTGGCGCGACGGGACAGCAGTGTCCGCCTCAGCCGCTGGCTGGTTCGTTCGGGTTTTGCGCTGGCGGTACTCTCGGGCATCTTCGGCCTCTGGGTGGCGCTGCGCGAACTGCGCCGCCGGGAGAATGCGGAGCAGTGGCTGCGGGAATCCGCAGCGCGGCTCGGCTCGGTGCTGGAGAGCACCACCGATTGCGTGATGTCGGTAGCCGCGGACGGGACGATTGAGTATCTGAATCAGCGGGCGGCTTCCCTGTTCGGGGGCCGAAACCTGAAAGGCGCGCCACTGGAGGCCGCGTTTCCGGACAGCGAATCCGGCTTCCGGGCGCGCTTCCGCGAGGCGGAGTCCACCGGTTCGGCGACAGAGTTCGAGGCGTGGCATTCCGGGCTGGGCGCCTGGCTGCAGATCTCCTGTTATCCGCTGGAGAACGGCGTTTCGCTCTATTTCCGCGACATCACGGAAAGCAATCGACTCAAGCAGACGCTGCGCAGCCGCGAGGAGTATCTGGAAGCGCTGGTCCACAGCAGTTCGGACGCGCTCTCGACGGTCGATTCAGAAGGCGTGATTCTGCATGAGAGCGGCGCGGTGACGAAGCTGTTCGGACGCTCGCCGGAGGAGCGCGCCGGCACGAAGTTCGTGGAGGGAATCCACGAGGAAGACGCGGCGGCGGCGGATGCGGCGGTGCGGCGCGGCGACGCCACGCCGTTTACGGTGCGCTGCGTGCAGCCCGACGGGACGCTGCACTATCTGGAGTCGATCGCCACCGATCTTACCTCCGATCCGTTGATCCAGGGCATTGTGGTCAATACGCGCGATGTGACGGAACGGCAGGGGTTGCAGGAGTATCATCTCCGCATTCAGGGGCTGCTCGAAGATTCGCAGCGGCTGGCCAATACGGGCAGTTGGGAGATCGATTCGGCGCGCCGGGTTACGTGGTCGGCCACCATGTTCCGGATCTTCGGGCGCGATGCCGCACTGGGTCCTCCCACGGTGGAGGAATTCCTCTACAGCATTCTGTCGCGGGCGGACCGGCGAAAGATTCAGCGGGCGTTTCTGCGCGCGGAGACCGCTTCAACCCGGGGGACCTACGAGTGTGAGTTGCCGCTGCCCGATGGTTCGGTCAAGTACCTGATGATGGTCGCCGAGCCTTCCACGGGCGCGGGCAAGGACGCCGTGATGCGCGGCTTCGTGCAGGATGTGACCCAGCTGAAGCGGAACGAGATGGCGCTGAAGGCGCAGTCTCTGGAACTCGCCGTGGCCAAGGAAAACGCCGAAGCGGCCGATCGCGCCAAGGGCGATTTCCTCGCCACGATGAGCCATGAGATCCGTACGCCGCTCAACGGCGTGATCGGCATGACGAGTCTGCTGCTCGACACGCCGCTCAACGGCGACCAGAAGGAATACGTTGCGACGATCCGGAACTCGGGCGAGTCGCTGCTGGCGATTATTAACGACATTCTGGATTTCTCGCGGATCGAAGCGGGCAAGATCGATCTGGAGCGCACGGATTTCGACCTGTACGACGCCATCGGCGAGTGTGCGGGAATCGTTTCCGCCGCGGCGCATGCCAAGGGCCTGGAGGTCATTCTGCCGGTTGCGCGCGAGGCGCCTCCGTTGCTCCGCGCCGACCCTTCACGGCTCCGCCAGGTGGTGCTCAATCTGCTTTCGAATGCGGTCAAGTTCACGGCAGCCGGTGAGGTTTCGCTGCAGGTGGATCTGCCGGAGGCCGCCGCGACGGGGCAAACCGCGGCGGACGCGACGGTGCGGATTTCCATCCGCGACACGGGCATCGGGATTACGCCGGAAGCGCAGGCACGGCTCTTCCAGGCGTTCAGTCAGGCGGATTCCTCCACCACGAGGCGTTTCGGCGGAACCGGTCTTGGCCTCGCCATCTGCCGGCGTCTGGTGGAACTGATGGGTGGGGAGATCGGCGTGAACAGCGTTCCGGGGAAGGGTTCGGAGTTCTGGTTTACGTTCCGCGCGGGACTCATCCGTCAACCCGCTAACCTGCCGAAGACGCTGCAGGGACAACTTGTGCTTGTGGTGGACGACAACGCGTCGAACCGCCGCACGCTGCAGTCCCAGCTGGAGCGCAACGGCTGCTCCGTGGTGGCCGTGGACAGCGGCGCGGAGGCTCTGCGGCAACTCGCGCTGCCGGTGCCGTTCGCGGCGGTGGTCACCGATATGCATATGCCTCGGATGGACGGCATGGCGCTGGCAAAGGAGATCCGGGCCCGCGACGGGCGGCGCAATCTGCCGGTGATTCTGCTCGGCTCGCACCATTCCGAGCGGGATCTGGCGGGCGCGGATGCGGTGAGTTTCGTCCTGGTGAAACCGGTTCGGGAGTTGCAACTGGTCAACCGCCTGGCATCCCTGCTCTGTTCCGTGCCCAAGCCAGCCGGGGCGAGCGCCGGACCCGCGGAGGAGCCGGATTCCGCGGGCGGGAAACGTTTCGGCAATATCCTGCTGGCCGAAGACAATCCGGTCAATCAGCGCGTGGCGTCCCTGTTGCTGCGGAAGATCGGATTCGAAGCGAGGATCGTCTCGAATGGCCGCGAGGCCGTGGACGCGCTCCGGCTGACGCGCTTCGACATCGTGCTGATGGATTGCCAGATGCCGGAGATGGATGGCTTCGAGGCCACGCGGGCGATTCGCGAAGCGCACCCGGTGAATGGTCCGGTGATTATCGCGCTGACCGCGAACGTGCTGGCCGGTGAAAAAGAGCGCTGTCTGGCCGCGGGGATGGACGACTATCTCGCCAAGCCGATCCGCACGGATATTCTACGGGAAAAGCTGGATTCCTGGATCTCGGTTTGTCTGGAACGGAGTCTGGCCGCCGGCTCTCCTACTGCACCGGAATAAGCCCGCGCCGGGGCGCATGGCTCATTCGCTATGATGCGAGATTAATGATCCAGGTCCGTTCCGATCTCAGCCCCGCCGCGCTGAGCCATAAAATCCACACACTGTTCACCGCTTCGGCTGCGAAAATCCGCGCGCTGGAAGCCGCGTGGAATCCGTCGCAGGGCGCGCCCGTCTTCACGATCGGCGGGAAGTACACGAGCCGCGGCTGGACGGAGTGGACGCAGGGCTTTCAGTTCGGCGCGTCCATTCTGCAGTTCGATGCCACCGGCGAGCGCGCGTTCCTCGACGCGGGCCGCGAACACACGGTGCGACTGATGGCGCCGCACGTGACGCACGCCGGCGTGCATGACCACGGCTTCAACAACGTTTCCACCTATGGCAACCTGCTGCGCCTGATGCACGAGGGCGCGATTTCCGACAACGTGTGGGAGCGCCGCTTTTATGAACTCGCTCTGATGTGTTCCGGCGCCGTGCAGGCAATGCGCTGGACGCCCGTCGCGCAGGGCGGGGGCTTCATCTACTCGTTCAACGGGCCGCATTCGCTGTTCGTGGATACCATCCGTTCCCTGCGGGCGCTGGCGGTGAGCCACAAGCTCGGCCATGTGCTGATGGGCGAGAACGACCGGCGCATTTCTTTGCTGGAACGGCTGATCCGCCATGCCGAAGCCACGGCGCGCTACTCCGTCTATTACGGAGAAGGCCGGGATGTGTACGATCTGCGCGGCCGCACGGTGCACGAGAGCGTCTTCAATACCAACGACGGGAACTTCCGCTGCCCCAATTCGCAGCAGGGCTATTCGCCGTTCAGCACGTGGACTCGCGGACTGGCGTGGGCGATGTGCGGCTTCGCGGAACAACTGGAATTCTTCGCCACGCTGCCGGACAGCGAGTTCGAACCTTTCGGCGGACGCGACGGGATCACGGCCACTTTGCGGCGGGCTGCCGAGGCGACCTGCGATTTCTATATCGGGAATTCGCCCACGGACGGGATTCCCTACTGGGATACCGGCGCGCCGCAACTGCACCGGCTGGGCGACTGGGCTTCGCGCGCTTCCGATCCGTTTAATCCGTACGAGCCCGTGGACAGTTCGGCGGCGGCCATCGGCGCGCAGGGTTTGCTGCGGCTGGGCCGGTATCTGAAGAACGATCGCTATTGGCAGGCCGGCCTGACGGTCTGCGACGCGCTGTTCGCCGAGCCTTATCTGAGCACGGATCCCGGCCATCAGGGCCTGATCCTGCACGCTGTTTATCATCGTCCGAACGGCTGGGACCGGGCGCCGGGTTCCGACGGAGTCCCGCGCGGCGAGGCCTGTATGTGGGGCGATTATCATGCGCGGGAAGTCGCGCTGTATCTGCTCCGCATCATCGAGGAACGCCCCTATCTGACGTTCTGGGCCGACGACAAGGCAACGGAATCCAAATGACCATCGCCGATCTTTCCCAAATTGCCGGACGCGTCTATCCCGCCCGGCGCCGCACACAAAACCTGGTGGGCGGCATGAGCCCCATTCAGGCCAACAGTTTCGCCATGGGCATGGTGACTCTGGAGCCGAACGGCGGCCAGGTGCCTTGGCACAACCAGGAGCAGGAGGAGATCTACTTCATCGTGGAAGGCACGGGCGAGATGTGTCTGGGCGAGGAGCGAACGACGATCTCCACCGGCCAGGCCGCGTTTATTCCGCCCACTGTGTTTCACCAGCTCACCAACACGGGCGACACGCCGATGCGCATGATTTACGTCTACGGCCCGGCGGGCGACGTGGCCCACTGGCGTCAGGAACTCGCCGGAACGCTGCCGAAAGCCGGCGTGGACGCTCCGGCGCTGCCGGCGGGCGCGCATCCGCAATGCACAGATAAACCGGAAAACTAAATGTCTTCGAAAACCATTCATTCCATCGGCATCATCATGAACGGCGTCACCGGACGCATGGGCCTGAACCAGCACCTGCGCCGGTCGATCCACGCCATCATGCAGCAGGGTGGCGTGCCGATTTCCGCCACTGAGACGATCATGCCCCGGCCGCTGCTCGTGGGCCGCAACGCGGTCAAGCTGGAGAGCATCTCGCGGGAGTTCGGCGGCATTCCGTGGACCACCAGCGTGGAAGAGGCTCTGGCGAATCCGGAATATTCTGTCTACTTCGACTCACAGACGACGGATCGCCGCGTGGAAGCGGTATCGGCGGCCATTGCGGCCGGCAAACACATCTACTGTGAAAAGCCGATTGCCGATAAGACCGAAGTCGCGTTGGATCTCTATCGGCAGGCGAAGGCCGCGGGCGTGAAGCACGGCGTGGTGCAGGACAAACTCTGGCTCCCCGGTCTGCTGAAGCTGAAGCACCTGCGCGATCTCGGCTTCTTCGGGCGTATTCTGTCGGTGCGCGGCGAGTTCGGCTACTGGGTTTTCGAGGGCGACACGGTCACGCCGCAGCGCCCGTCCTGGAACTATCGCAAGGAAGACGGCGGCGGCATCATTCTGGATATGCTGTGCCACTGGCGCTATGTGCTCGACAACGTTTTCGGGGCGGTGAAGTCGGTGTCCTGCCTGGGCGCGACACACATCCCGGAGCGCCGCGATGAAGCCGGGAAGCCCTATGCCTGCACGGCGGACGATTCTGCTTACGCCACTTTCGAACTGGAAGACGGGATCATCGCGCATTTCAACTCTTCGTGGACGGTGCGCGTGCGCCGCGACGATCTGCTCACGCTGCAGGTGGATGGCACGAAAGGTTCCGCCGTGGCCGGTCTGCGCGACTGCTGGGTGCAGCCCTATGCCGCCACGCCCCGGCCCACCTGGAATCCGGACGTCCCCCAACCGATTCAGTTCCTCGAAGGCTGGCAGAAGCTGCCCGATCAGGACAAGTTCGACAACGCTTTCAAATGCCAGTGGGAACTTTTCCTGCGGCACGTGGTGAAAGACGAGCCGTTCCGCTGGGATCTGCTGGAAGGCGCGAAGGGCGTGCAACTCGCCGAGAAGGGCCTGGAGTCCTGGGCGAAACGCGCGTGGGTCGATATTCCTGCAATATAGAGGTATGCGCGCCGCAGCTCTGCTTGTGATGTTTGCCTGGTCCGCGAGCGGCGCGGACCAGTGGCTGCGGGTCACGACACCCCATTTCGAACTGTACACCGATGCCGGGGAGAAGGCCGGGCGCGATGCCATCCTGCATTTCGAGCAGGTGAGGGACTTCTTTCAGAAAGCATCTCCGGTGCATTCGAACGAAGATTTCCCGGTGCGCATTCTCGCGTTTAACGGGAGAGACCAGTTCCTGCCGTATTCCCCGAATGCGCAGGCGATCGCGTATTACGCGCCGGGCGCGCGGCGGGATTTCATCGTCATGTCGGATCTTTCGGCGGACAGCTACAAGGTGGCGATTCATGAGTACATGCACCTGGTGGTGCGGCACAGCGGGCTGCGGATTCCGGTGTGGCTGAATGAGGGCTGGGCGGACGTCTATTCCACGCTGAAACCCGCGAAGGACGGCGTGGCGGTGGGCGATCTGATCCCCGGCCGCGTGCAGGTTTTGAGCCAGGGTCCGTGGCTGGATTTCGACACGCTGACGTCGGTCGGCGTGGGCTCGCCGATCTATAACGAAGGCAACCGCACGGGGCTTTTTTATGGCGAAAGCTGGGCGCTGGTGCACATGCTGTTTCTCGCGCCGGATTACAAGGACAATTTCGGCAAATTCCTGATGGCGCTGCATCGCGGCAGCAGCGCCGCCGAAGCGTGCGAGACTGCCTATGGCAAGCCGGCCGCCGCGGTTTTTCTGGATCTTCGCAAGTATTTCGAACGCAAGAGACTCTTCGGCGCCGTGTATGCGACCACGCTGACGAAGGCGGAATCGGAACCCGCCGTGGCACGGGCATCCACGTTCGAAGCGCGGCTGGTGCTGGCGGATCTGCTCGCTTCCATTGGACGCTCGGATCTGGCCAGACAGGAGTACGATCAACTGGAAAAGCTGGAGCCCGGCCAGGCGGATCTGGAGCAGTCCCTCGGCTTCCTGGCGTTGGCGCACAGCGATAAGGCGGCGGCGCGGCAGCACTTCAGCCGCTCCTTCGCGGCAGGCGGCGGCGATCCTCAGATGTGCGTGGCACTGGCGACTCTGGAAACCGCCGCGCAGCAGTCACCGCTCCAGGTGATCCCGATTCTGGAGCGCGCGCTGCAAGCGAAACCCGACTACGCGGAGGCGCTGTTGCAACTGGGCGGACTGCGCGTCGTCACGCGGCAGTACGAAGGCGCGATCAGCGCGCTGATGAGCATTAAGATCGTGACGCCGGACCGCGCGCCGGGCGTGTTCTTCAGCCTGGCGTATGCGTATCTGGAGACCGGCGACCTGGCGCGGGCGAGAGAGAACGCGCTGACCGCGCAGAAGTGGGCGAAGACGCCGCAACAGACGCAGGAACTCACCCGGATGCTCGCGTTCATCGAAGCGCGGCAGAAACTGCCGTCGCCGCCGCGTCCGGGTGAGAAGCTGCAATCGGTGGAGGGCGTTCTTCAGGGGATGGATTGCAGTCCGAAGGGCAATCATCTGCTGGTGCACGCGGGGCAGCAGGATCTGGTGTTCGCCCTGCCGGACTTCAAAGCCGTCGAGTTTTTTACGAACCGCAGTGGTCCGCTCAATCTGCAATGCGGTCCGCAGAATCCGCTTCCGGTGGTGGTGCAGTATGCGCCGGTCAGCGTGATGGATATCGGCGCTGCGGGCGTGGTGCGCCGTATCGATTACTAGTTCTTTGATCGGGTGAGCGTGTTCTCTCTATGTAGTGCAGGATGCCATCCTGCGGCGGGTTGGAAACCCGACAACAGCGCCGGTTACCAACCGGCGCGCAGGTCTACAACCCGCCCCACCTTCGAGTCCGATTACGCCATCGGGGAACCAGGTTAGGGTCGCTCGTCTTCGCGGATCCGGACCCGGCGCCCTTCGATGGTGACCCGGTCTTCCACCAGATACTGAATAGCCGTTGAATAAATGGAGTGCTCCTGCGCCAGAATGCGCGCGGATAACGTCTCCACCGTATCGTCATCCAGCACCGGCACGGCGGCCTGAATCAGGATCGGGCCGGAGTCGAGAAATTCATCCACGAAATGCACGGTGCAGCCCGTGATTTTGACGCCGTGCTCCAGAGCCTGGCGCTGGGCATCGAGGCCCGGGAAGGAAGGCAGCAGCGACGGGTGAATGTTGAGGACGCGGTTCGGAAACGCGCGCACAAAATGCGCGCTCAGCAGGCGCATGAACCCGGCCAGACAGACCAGATCCACATCGTGCGTCTGCAGTTCCTCCACCAGCAGCTTGTCGTAGGCTTCCCGTTCCAGTCCCTGGGAGGCGATGATGCGCACCGGAATGCCGCGTTCGCGGGCGATATCGAGCCCCGGCGAACCGGCACGATTGGTGATGACGATGGCGATCTCGGCGTCGAGTTTGCGCCGGGCGATGGCATTCGCGATGGCCTCGAAGTTCGAGCCGCGCCCGGAAATCAGAATCCCCAGCCGCACTTAAAGCTTCCCCGATTTGGCCGGATTCCGGTATTCCACGCGGCCCTTGCCGCGCCGCTGCGGGATGATCTCGCCGATGATCCACGGCTTCTCTCCCTCGCGTTTCAGCGCGCGCTGCGCGGCGGGCAGTTTCGCTTTGGAAATCACGAAGATCATGCCGACGCCCAGGTTGAAAGTGCGCCGCCAGTCGTCCTCCGGCACGTCGCCGATTTTCCGCAGCATTTCAAACAGCGGCGGCGTCTCCCAGGATCCCGTATCGATCGCCGCCGCGAGGCCCTTCGGCAGCACGCGCGGCAGATTGTCCGTGATGCCGCCGCCGGTGATGTGCGCGGCCCCGGCTAGCGCGCCCGCCTTGATCAGAGCCGTCATCGGCTTCAGATAGCTGCGGTGCACCTGCAACAGTTCGTCGGCGAGGATAGTGCCGGTTTCGGTCAGCCTCGATTCCGGCTTGAGTTTCGCCACCTCGAACAGAAGTTTCCGCGCCAGCGAGTAGCCGTTGGTGTGCAGACCGGTGGAAGCCAGCGCGAGCAAAACATCGCCCGCCTCCACCTTCGCACCAGTGATAATCTTAGATTTCTCGACCGCACCCACGATGGTTCCGGCCAGATCGTACTCCCCGTCCACGTACATGCCCGGCATTTCGGCGGTTTCCCCGCCGATGAGCGCGCAGCCGTTGGCCTTGCAGCCACGAGCCATGCCGGAAATTACCTGAGCCGCGACGCCGGCTTCCAGTTTTCCGGTGGCCATGTAATCGAGGAAGAACAAAGGTTTTGCGCCCTGAACGGCGATATCGTTGACGCAATGATTGACCAGGTCTTCACCAATCGTGTCGTGCCGCCCCGTGGCGAAGGCGATCTTGAGCTTCGTTCCCACGCCGTCCACGGAACTGACCAGCACCGGCTTCTTCATCTTCGGCAGCTCAAAACAGCCGCCGAAGGAGCCGATATCGGTCAGCACTCCTTTGGTGAAAGTGGCGCGCGCCATTTTTCGGATGGCGGAGACGGCGCGGTCGGCTTCGTCGATATTGACGCCGGCATCGCGATAAGAGATTGTTGTTACCATTCGGAAGTCGTAACCATTTTGACGGGAAACGTACCAGTATAACGAGTCGCTTCGAATCCTAAATATATGAAACAGAAGTTCCTGAGAATACTGTTGGTGCCACTGGCTTTGGCCGGCGCCGGCGGAGTCGCGCTGCGGGCGCAGAGCCGCGGCGCTTTTGTCCTGCGGGATGCGAAGATCGTCCGGGTTTCCGGACCGGTGATTGAGCATGGCACCGTGGTGGTTCGCGATGGCCTGATCGAGGCCGTGGGCGACAACATCACGCCGCCCGCCGACGCGTGGGTGATCGATTGCAAGGGACTTACGGTCTACCCCGGCATGATCGATTCGCTGAGTAACTGGGGCTTGACCAATACACCGCCCGCCGCCGCAGCCGCGGCAGGGGGACGCGGGGGTCGCGGAGCCGCTACCGTTGCGGCCCCGCTGGTCGTTTCCACACCCAGCAATACGATCGTTTCGGCCACGCCGGCGCGGGGCCCGGAAGACCGGCCTTCCAATGCCGCTTATCTGAAAGCGGCCGATCAGATTTATCCCAATGACCGCGCTGTGGAAACCGCCCGGAACGGCGGCTTCACGACCGCCGTTACCTTCCCGACCGGCAATATCTTTTCCGGCCAGGGCAGCGTGATCGATCTCGCGGGCGAACGCGCCGGCGATATGGTGATCGCGGATTCCGTGGGCCAGTACATCGCGTTTCCCGGCGGTGGGCGGGGCGGCGGGGGCCGTGGCTATCCCGGGTCGCTGATGGGCGTCATCGCCTACATCCGCCAGATTTATCTGGATTCCGAGAACTATAAGCTGGCGAAATCCATCTACGAGAAGCATCCCGAAGGTTTGCCGCGTCCGGCTTACGACCGCACGCTGGAAGGCGTGCTCGCCAGCCCGCGTGTGCTGCTGCCGGCGACGCGCGATGTGGAAATCCGCCGCATGCTGGCGTTCGCGAAAGAGATGAAGTTCAACGCGGTGATTTATGGCGGTCATGAGGCGTGGCGCTCGACCGATGTACTGAAGCAGGCCGGTGTGCCCGTACTGCTGAGCCTGAAGTATCCCGAACGCGCCGCGGATTCGGATCCGACCGTGGACGAATCGGTTCGCGTTCTGGAACTTCGCGACAAAGCGCCCACGGCTGCCGGCGCGCTGGCGAAGGCGGGCGTGAAGTTTGCTTTCTATTCCGATGGCGTCGGCACGCCGCGGGACCTGATGCGGGCCGTCAAGAAGGCGGTGGATGCCGGGCTGGAACCGAACGCGGCGTTGCGCGCTCTGACGCTGACGCCGGCCGAGATTTATGGCGTCGCCAACCGGCTGGGCAGCATCGACAAAGGCAAGATTGCGAACCTGGTGGTGGCGGATGGCGACCTGTTCGCCGACCGCACCCGCGTAAAGTACGTCTTCGTGGACGGCGGCAAGTATGAGCCGATCCTCGAAGAGCCCGCCGTGCGCCCGGGTGGACGCGGCGGCAGAGGACAAGGGGGACCTGCCCGATGAACAGATTCGGAACGAGTTGTTTCCTACTGGCCGCTTCCGTCTGCGCCGCCAGCGCGCAGACCGCGAAAGACGCGCCGGTACTGATCCAGAACGCCACTATCCTGACCATTACCAACGGCACGGTGAAGGGTTCGATCCTGCTGCAGAACGGCAAGATCGCTGCGGTGGGTGAAAAGGTGCTGGCGCCGCCGGGAGCGAAGGTGATCGACGGGGCGGGGAAGTTCGTGATGCCCGGCATCATCGATTGCCACTCGCACATCATGGCGGAGGCGATCAATGAGGGCACGGTCTCGGTTTCCTCGATGGTGGGCATCGATGACGTGCTGAATCCCGAGGACATCGCGATCTACCGGGCTTTGGCTGGCGGCGTGACCACCGCCAACATTCTGCACGGCAGCGCGAATTCCATCGGCGGTAAGACGGTGGTGACCAAGATGCGCTGGGGTAAGGATGCCGAAGAGATGAAGTTCGAAGGCGCCATGCCCGGCATCAAATTCGCGCTCGGCGAGAATCCGAAGCGCGCGGGCGCGAGCGTTGGCTTTGGGGCGGCGCCCGCGAACCTTCGTTATCCGGCTACCCGCATGGGCGTGGAAGATGTGATCCGTGAGGCGTTCAACGACGCGAAGGCCTACAAGGTCACGCTCGATGAGTATAAAGCCAAACTGGCAAAGGGCGAAAACGCCATCCCGCCCCGCCGCGATCTGAAACTGGAGCCGCTGGTAGAAGTGCTGGAGGGCAAGCGTTATGTCCACGCCCATTGCTACCGGCAGGACGAGATTCTGATGCTGCTGCACGTTGCCGACGATTACGGTTTTAAAGTCCGCACGCTGCAGCACGTTCTGGAAGGCTACAAGGTGGCAAAGGAGATCGCGGCGCACGGCGCCGGGGCTTCCACGTTCGCCGACTGGTGGGCTTACAAGATGGAGGCGCAGGATGCCATTCCGTACAACGCCGCCATCATGGTCCGCAAAGGCGTGCTGACGTCTCTGAATTCGGACGACGCCGAGCTGATGCGCCACCTCGATAAAGAAGCCGCCAAGACCGTGAAGTACGGCGGATTGAGCGAGACGGAAGCGTTGTCGCTGATCACGATTAACCCGGCGAAGCAGCTGTCGATCGACAAGCGGGTCGGGTCGCTCGAAGTCGGCAAGGATGCCGATGTGCTGCTGTACGACGGGCATCCGCTCTCGAACTTCAGCAAGGTGGAGAAGGTCTGGATCGACGGTCACGAGTATTTCGACCGCGACCAGGATCAGGAAGGCCGTTCAAAGAAGCAGATCGAGAAGAAAGCTCTGATCGAGAAAGCGGCGCCCGCACCCGGCGGCCGCGGCGGTCAGGCGTCCGTTACGGGAGGACCGAACCAATGAACCATTCGAAGTTGTTCGCGGCGCTGCCCCTCGCTTTCGCCTGCGTGCTGAGTGCGGCTCCGGCGGTTGCCGCCGACGACACCTTCATGCTGCGCGGCGCCACTCTTCACACCATGTCCGGGGCCGATATCGAGAACGGCTCCGTGATTGTCCGGAACGGCAAGATCATCGGCGTCGGGAAGAACCTTGCGGTGCCGAAAGACGTGAAGGTGATCGATGGCAAGGGTCTGCAGGTGTATCCCGGCATGATCGATGCCGCCACCGAAGTCGGTCTGATTGAAATTAACTCGGTGCGGGAAACCCAGGACTTATCGGAACTGGGTAAGTTCAATCCGCAGCTGGTGGCGCTGACCGCGGTCAATCCGTCGAGCGAGCATATTCCGGTGACGCGTTTCAGCGGCGTGACCACGGTGGCGAGCATGCCGGAAGGCCAGTTGATCGGCGGGCATGTTTCGCTGATGCATCTGGACGGCTGGACCACCGATGAGATGGGCGTGAAACCGCGCGCCGGCCTGCACATGAGAATGCCGGTGATCCAGACGCCGCGCAATTTCGGCCTGGACAGCACGGGCGGCGACGGTCCCGCGGCGGCGCGTTCCAGCTTTACCGAGGCGAAGCGCAATTTCGATAAAGAAATGGCCGAGCTGAATGAGTTTTTCGAATCCGCGCGCCGTTATAAGCAGGCTAAAGAGGCGAAGCTCCCGAATTTCAAGCCGGATCTGAAACTGGAAGCCATGATTCCCGTGCTGGAAGGGAAAGAACCTCTGATGGTGACGGTGGTGAAGGAGCGGGAAATTCGCGACGCGATTGCGTTCTCCGATAAGCAGAAAGTGAAAATCATTCTCTGCGACGCGCCGGAAGCTTTCAAAGTGACCAAGGAAATCAAGGAGCACAATATTCCGGTGATTCTGGGTCCGATGCTTTCGCTGCCGCTGAACGAGGACGACGCTTACGACCGGTCTTATACGACGCCGGCCGATTTACAAAAAGCGGGCATTCTTTTCTCGCTGGGCACGCTGGAAGGGAAGGCGAATCTCGCGTCGCGCAATTTGCCGTTCCAGGCCGCTCAGGCCGTTGCGTTCGGACTGCCGCACGAAGATGCCATGAAGGCCGTGACGAAGAATGCGGCGGAAATCTGGGGCGTCGGCGACGTGATGGGAACCATCGAGGAAGGGAAGTGGGCGGACCTGATGATCACGGACGGCGACCCGCTGGATGCCCGGACGCAGATCAAACAGCTGTTTATTAAAGGAAAACCGGTGGATTTATCGAATAAGCAGAAGGATCTTTACGAGAAGTATCTGAACCGGCCTTAACCGGGAGCGGGACGCGGCGGCGGTGAGATGGCCGCCGCGTCCCGCTTCGGAGTTATCTAATCCCTTCCCCGGCCACCCGGCCCGCCGCCCCGCGGACCTGGACCGTGCGGTCCACCGGGTCCTTCCGGGCCGCCCGGTCCACGTCCCTGCGGCGGGCGTTCCGCCTGCAGTTTCTTCCACTGGTCCTGCGTCAGCACTCTCCGGATTCCCAGCAGGAAACGCGCATTGGCCTTTTCCAGTTCCGCCCGGGCCTGCGCCACGCGGTCGATCTGCGCCAGGATCTTCGGCTCGTCCGGAGAATCCGCCGAGACCAGAGGCTCAAGGGTGATCTCTTCTTTCTGCAGGGTCGCATTCAGATCGATCAGTTTGATCCGGTTCTGCTGGAAGATGTCGTCCATCTTCTTCTGCTGATCGGAATTGAGGCTCAGTTTCTGCGCCATTTCCGGGCTGTTCCACCAGCGTCCGCCGGGGCCTGCCTGAAAAGCCCGTTCCATGGGCGGCCGGCCCGCTCGCGGCGGCGGCGGCGCTTCTTGGAAGCCTCTGCCGCGACCTCCCGGTCCGGGACCATCCTGCTGTCCCGGTTGTCCCGGCGGCGGCTGCGGTGGCGGCCCACCCGGTCCCTGCGCGAAGGCCGACGCCGTGGCAAGCGCCAGCGCGAGGCCTGAATTTCTGAACCCTGCTTTCATATTTCTCCTGTTCTTTTTTCGATCGCGGACAGTCGGACGAGTGCGGTGGGTACGGCTTTAACCGCGAAAAAAAATTATTGGCCGGCGCTGGCATTCCACGAACCCGAATTCCATGAGACCAGCGAAACCAGCGGTTCCAGAGGCGCCGGAACCGCTCTGGACACCCCTGTGTCCACCTGGCTGAGCAGAGCGGCGTCTTCGGCTTCCTCAGCCGCTTGCCGGGCCGCCAGTGCGGTCTCCGCCCGCGCCTGGCGATCGCGGCGGTAGCTGTCGTATACCGGAACCGAAACCAACAGCGCGAGCGCAACGGCGGGCACCGCCCAGCGGACTGCCCAGGGCTTCGGGCGCCGCGCCGGAATCATCCTGACGGGCGGCGTCCGGTTATCCGCCCACTCGCGCGCCGACTCCCGGAACAACTGCAGGGCCGAGGCGAGTGTCCGCGCGCGCTCCCGGCACTCCGGGCAATCTTCCACATGCCGAAGTATGGCCGGCGTGTGCAGGCCCGTTACCCAATCCGCGATTTCCGTTTCCGTCAGATGTTTCATTTCACTTGGCTTCACTTCACTTGGCTTCACTTCACTTGGCTTCACTTCGCTTGGCTTCACTTCGCTTGGCTTCACTTCGCTTCACCCATGCGGGCCCGAACCGACTGCAGCGCGCGAAACAGATGCGCCTTGACCGTGCCCTCTTTCAGACCCGTCGCCGCCGCGATCTCCAGCAAATCCAGATCTTCCACGAACCGGAGCAGAAAGACCGATTTCTGCTGTTGCGGCAGACTCGCCGCGGCGCGCCAGACCGCTTCCACCTGTTGCCTTGCCAGCGCGCCCATCTCCGGCGACACGCGGCTATCACGGACAAAATCGATCGCGTCCACGCCATCCGGCGAGGCGGTCTTCGTCCGTTTCCAGAACTGCAGCCGCCGGTTCCGCGCGTGGTCGCGCAGCTGGTTGACCGCGATCCGCATCAGCCAGGTGTTAACGCTGGAATCGCCGCGAAAACGGCCCCACGCCTGGAACGCCTTCAGGAAGCAGTCCTGCGTCAGGCTTTCGGCTTCGTTGCGGTCGCGCAGAGAAACCAGCATGAACCGGAAGACACGCGGCCAGTATTCCCGCACGACATCGTCGAACTCCGCCGTTGTACGGGAAACTGTCACTTCACTCGGCAACCCTTCACGGGCCAACCCTTCACTCGCCAACCCTTCACTCGCCAACCACGGTGCGGCCGAAACAGGCTCCATCCGACTGTGTAGACGAAATTGTGCGCGAAGGGTTTACCTGGCCCGCGCGCATTCTTTGCGGGATCATGCTTTCACCGCGGGACTTTCCAGCAGCAAGGTAACCGGTCCGTCATTGACCAGTTCCACCTCCATATGTGCCTGAAAGACGCCGCTCTGTGTGTCGAGGCCTTTCTCCGCGGTCTTTTTCAGAAAGTATTCGTAAAGTTCGCGAGCGGCTTCGGGCGCGGCCGCGGCGTCAAAGCCTGGCCGCCGGCCCCGGCTGCAGTCTCCGTAGAGGGTGAACTGAGAAATCAGCAGCAGTCCGGCGCCGGTGTCGAGAGCGCTGCGGTTCATGCGGCCCTGATCGTCGGGGAATATACGAAGATTTACAAGCTTATCGGCCAGATAATCGGCATCTTTCGGGCTGTCGCCTTTACCGATCCCGATCAGAACCAGAATTCCGCGCCCTATACTGCCGCATAACTTACCGTCCACCTGCACGCTCGCGCGGCTCACCCGCTGAATCAGAAGTCTCATAGGTTCAATTAGCAATTCTTAGCAGGCAATTCCCCGATAAGTAGCAATACTTTCATGTTATAGTGGCGTGGGAGAAATCATGCCAAAAGTAAAGTCCAGCCCGCACGCCGAGATCCTCGCCTATGCGCTCAGTCATCTGGAGCAGGAGCGCGATGCCATTCAGGCCAAGATCAATCATATTAAGCAGGAACTGAAGGGTATCAGGATCAGTCCGGCGCGCGCCGTTGCGGCTGTGGGTCCGGCTGCTGCCGAGGGGGAATCCGCCGATATCGCCGTTGAGGCGCCGCCCCGCAAAAAGCGCATTCTGAGTGAAGCGGCCCGTAAAAGAATCGCCGCCGCGCAGAAACGACGCTGGGCCGAGCACCGCAAAAAGCAAAAAGCGGAATAATTCGGTACCAATAGTACCGGCGAAATTACCAGCCAAACTCCTGGACAATAGCGGCGATGGACGTTTTCGCCGCTATTCTTCCTTCCTGAAAAAATACCGCTTCGCCGGTGAGCCGCCGGGCAAACGGAACGTCGTGCGTGATCAGGAGTTTCGCCTGGGGCAGGCTGTCGAGTAAGTCGGCCAGACCGCGCTGTCCGGGCGGGTCCAGGAATGTTGTGGGCTCGTCGAGCACCAATAAACGCGGATCGCCCGCCAGAATTCCCGCGATCGCCACCCGTTTCTTTTCGCCCGCGCTCAGATGCCAGGGCGCTTTGCCGGCTTTATGGCCCATTCCCACCTTCGCCAGGGCCGTGTGCGCCTTCTCCGCGGCGTCGCCGGGCGACGCTCCCGAGGCCAAAGGCCCGAAGGCGACATCTTCGAGGACTGTGGGCATGAACAGCTGGTTATCGGAATCCTGAAAAACCAGACCCACCCGCCGCCGGATCTCACGCAGGTTCCGGTCGTTCATTTCCAGACCATCGACAGATACAGTCCCCGAAGTAGCCCGCAGAATGCCGTTCAGGTGCAGCGCGAACGTGGTCTTACCCGAGCCGTTCGCGCCCAGTAAGGCAACTGTCTTTCCCGCTTCGAGTTCGAAATCGACCTCGCGGAGCGCCGCGGTTCCGTCTTCATAAGTGTAAGAAAGACTCTTTACTTCCACGATGAAACTCAAGCCAGCACCGTCCGGAATCCGACCGTAAGTGCCGCGGCGACCAGAGTGAATGCAACATCGGAGCGCTGAAGCGGGAACTCCCTGAAGCGGGGAATATGGCCTTCGAAGCCGCGCGCCATCATGGCCCGGTGGATTGCCTGCGCGCGTCCCCAGGAGCGGACGAAGAGAACGCCCGCGGCGCCTGCTGCCTGCCGCACCGCCAGCGAACGCACACTTCCCGCGCGGCTCTCGGCGGCATCCCGCATGGCGCCTGCCTCTTCGATCAGCACGAGAAGATATCGATACAGAAACTGCATGACCTGCACCAGAAAGCGCGGCGCCCGCAGCCATTCGAGGCCGGCGAGAAGATCCGGCATCGGCGTTGTGGAGATCAGGAGCAGCGCGGTGAGTGAGGAGAGATAGCCGCGGATGAGCAACATGGCGGCGCGGTCGGGCTCGCCGGAAAGTGCCGTGATGATCGCGAAGCAGACCGCGAACGGCAGCACGGCCGAGGCACTCAGCAGCACCCGGCCCACCGGCAGGCGCGCCGCTTTGACGGAGACGGTCAGCACCATAAGATAGACCGCGCAACATACCAGGGACCGGACCGACAACGTCGCGATACACAGAAGCAGCGTAAGTGCCGCCACTAACTTGGCCGCCGCGTGCAGGGTATGGAAATAGCTTTCGCCGCGGCTCCAGCGGTCAATTCTGACGTGGCGCAATCAGACGCCTTCCCGAGGCGTTGCGGCGGCGCTGAGAGGCGGCCTGGAAGCGACCAGCATGCGGGAAATCACCAGACATACGACGTAGACCAGCGCCAGACCGGCCAGGCCCGCAAGGGATCGGCCGAGCCAGGGCGTAATGGCAAGCGTGGTCTGGTAGTCGGCCATCGGCGCCCGGAACACCGTGGTTACGCGCGACCAGATACCGGTTCGCTGCGCGAGACTTTCGATCCCGTCCGGCCTGGTGGAAGCGACGAAAATGCCTGCCGCCGCGAGCGCGGCCGATGTCGCACCCAAAACCAGTCCGGTCCGGCTGTTCAGACCTTTCGGCTGCCGCAGGACGCCCGGCTGCATCCGTTCCAGAGCCTGCACCACCGCCAGCGTAATCGCGCCTTCAATCACTGCTGAGACGACGAACAGGGCGCCGGAGAGCGCCAGAATCGCGGGAGGAATCGGCACCCCCGACGCGAGCAATTCCGTGAGCGCCAGCGAGGCGCTGACCAGCAGGGAGAGCATGCCTCCCAGAAACACGCCGGCTTTTCCGCCGCGCAGCATCGCGAACGGCAGATATCCCAGCCAGACTCCCGCGATGGCCATGTTGAAAATATTCGTCCCGAGCGCCAGCAAGCCGCCATCCTGGAAGATCAGGGCCTGGGTCGCGAGAATGGCGGTCATCACGATGGAGGCCGCCGCAGGCCCCAGCGTATAGGCGAGCAGCGCCGCGCCCACCAGGTGGCCGCTGGTGCCGTTGCCCACCGGAAAATTGATCATCTGGGCGGCGAAGATGAACGCCCCCATCACACCCATGAGAGGAACTTTGTGGTGATCGAACTCCCGCTGCGCGCGCTTCGCCAGCAACGCCACGGCGGGCGCGGCCACCACGTCCATCGTGCCCCAAACCCGTGTGCTGAGAAATCCGTCCGGGATGTGCATGATTTCGCTTTCGAGGGTAACACGTTCTGAAGAATCGTGCCACGCCCGCGTTTGCCTGTAAGATGTACGTGTGAGTGAACTCGCCCGGATTGGCGTGGCCATCGATTCCGATCTGCTGGCCCGTTTCGACCAGTTGATTAACGGGCGAGGCTACACCAATCGGTCCGAAGCCTTTCGGGATCTGATTCGCGACGAACTGGTGCAGAAGGCGTGGGAATCCTCAGATACCGAAGTGGTGGGCACGGTAACTCTGGTTTACGACCACCACGTGCGGATGCTCAGCGAGAAGCTGACCGACCTGCAGCACGATCATCACAAGAACATCCTCTCCACGCTGCATGTGCACCTCGATCACGATAACTGCCTGGAAGTCCTGATCGTAAAAGGCAAAGCCGGAGCG
Source organism: uncultured Acidobacteriia bacterium (assembly GCA_903851195.1). Taxonomy (GTDB): domain Bacteria; phylum Acidobacteriota; class Terriglobia; order Bryobacterales; family Bryobacteraceae; genus BOG-234. The sequence continues at coordinate 339,204 of CAINNJ010000004.1, read as the reverse complement.
GTTCAGCGGATCGCCGACGCGCTGATCAGCACCCGGGGCGTGAAGCACGGGCAACTTACTCTGACGACGACCGGCGCCGGTTTATAGCGCCTTTTTACCTTCCAGACGTTGGCACTCCTGCCAGGTAAAGATCATCCGGCTCAGCACCGCGAGATTCGAGAAGATCGCCAGCACCCACAGGACCTGCGCCATCCGGTTGAACAACCCGCCGAGAATGATGAGGACCACGCGTTCGGGACGTTCGAGAAATCCCACCTTACATTTCGGAATGGTATTTTCGGCCCGCGCCCGCGTGTAACTCACCATCACCGTGCCGGTCATCACGATCGCGGTCAGCACCACATAGAAGTAACGGTTGATGGACGCGTAATAAACCAGCAGCCCGATCAGTACGCCCAGATCCGAGTACCGGTCGAGCACGGAATCGAAAAAGCCGCCGAACCGCGTGACCTGATTGGTTTCCCGTGCCACGCGGCCATCCACCATGTCGAACAGGCCGGCCGCGATGACGATCACGCCCCCCCAGCGGAAGCTCCCGACGCCGAACAGATAGGCGGCCCAGACGTTAATCAGCAGGCCGATGAACGTCAGAACGTTCGGGTGGACGCGCGAAAGCGCCAGCGCCGAAACAATGCCGTGAATGATCTTTCCAAAGAAGACGCCAATCCCCTGCGAAATGGTCATAGACTATTTCGCGAGGTCGTGCATGGTCTGGAATTCGAGAATCTCCAGTTCTTTTGCGCCGCCCGGAACCTGCAGTTTCACGCTGTCGCCCACTTTTTTGCCGAGCAGCGCGCGTCCGATGGGGGAACCGGTGGAGATCCTGCCCTGTGCCGCGTCCGCTTCCTCGGTTGTCACCACGTGGTAAATCAGCTCTTCATTCCGGATCAGGTCCAGAACCACCACTCTCGAACCCAGCCCCACCTTATCCCGCGGGATCTTGGTCAGATCGATCATCGCGAACTCGGCCAGTCGCTTCTGTAACTGCCCCAGTCGCGCATTCACGTGTCCCTGGCGTTCTTTGGCCGCATGATACTCGGCGTTTTCGCTCAGATCGCCATGCAGGCGGGCTTTGTGAATTTCTCTGGGTAATTCATTGCGCAGTTCGTACTCGAGCGCCGAGATCTCTTCTTCAAGCTTCTTGCGGATATCCTGCATTGTTCCGGGGTCACCCCAACTGGTCATTATACCGATTGATGAAAGGCCTGTAATGCGGGCCGGGGGAAGCGCCCGGTGTACCACAATGGAGTTGTGCCCGTTCGACTCAGCGTCCTCGATCAGTCTCCTGTCCCGCAAGGCCAAACGATCGGAGACGCTCTTCGCAACACGATCGATCTCGCTCGCCTGACCGACCAGCTGGGCTACGAGCGCTACTGGCTCGCGGAGCACCACGGGGCTGCGTCGCTCGCGTGCGCGAGCCCGGAGGTGCTGATTGGCCCGGTGGCCGCGGCGACACGGCATCTGCGCGTCGGGAGCGGGGGCGTGATGCTGCCCCATTACAGCGCACTCAAAGTCGCCGAATCGTTCAGCATGCTGGCGGGGCTTTATCCGAACCGCATCGATCTCGGGATTGGCCGGGCGGCGGGAACCAGCGCCCGTATCGCGCACGCGTTGCAGCGCGACAAGCGCCAGCCGCCGCCCGACGACTTCCCGCAGCAACTGGCCGAACTGATGGAGTATTTTTCCAACCAGCACCCGCTGCTGCCCGGCCACTTCGTCAGTCCTGAAGTCTGGCTGCTGGGTTCTTCCGGGCAAAGCGCGGAATGGGCGGGTGAACGGGGCCTTCCTTACACGTTTGCGGATTTCATCAATCCGGAAGGCGCGGCGTGCGCTTCGTACTATCGCCACTGCTTCGCGGCTTCGGCGGCGCATCCACAGCCCCGAACGGCGGTGGCCGTGAGCGTGATCTGCGCCGAGACGGATGCCGAGGCCATGCGGCTTTCCGCCAGTCTTCGCATGATGCTGCTGATGCTGTTCCGCGGTCGCACGGTGCCCGTGCCCCCCGTCGAAGTCGCCGAAGAGTTTCTGCGCGGCGAAGGACTGCCGTTCGAACTGCTGCCCACGGGACGGCGGTTCATCATCGGGTCGCCTTCCACGGTCCGCCGGGGAATTGAAAATGTCGCGGCCGAATACGGCGCCGAAGACGTGTTTCTGGTAACGAACGTGTTCGATCACGCGGTCCGGCGGCGATCCTATGAACTGGTCGCCGCCGAATTCGGACTCGCCGCCCGCTAAATCGCGTCGAGCAGCAGGACCGTGTAGTTCTTATTCACCAAAGTGTTTTCGATGGTGGGCCACACTTTCTGGTGAACGTCCGAATTGATCCATTTCTGCCGCAGTTCTTCGCTTTCGTAAGTCAGCTGGAAGCGATAGTTCATCCCGGCCGGGGCGGATCCCTGCAGCGCCGTCCGCAGCTTGAGAATCTTCACATCGATATAGCCGGGGAACTTAGCGCCCGCGGGTTTGAAGATCGTGTGGAAGTTCCTGATCATCTCCTGCTCTTTGGCCGGATCCACCTGCATATCGACGTTCAGCACGATCGGATTTTTCACCGTCTTCGTCTGCGCGTCGGCCACTGTCGCGCCGGCCCCGACGGCCAGCAAAGTCTTCAAATAAGAACGTCGTTTCATGGGTTTAGTAAAGCGCTTTCTCGCCGGGAACCAGTGTATTGATGCGATACACACCGGTTTCCGCCGTAATGTAAAGAGTTTTTCCGTCCTGTGCCCAGGCCGCATTCGCCGGCGTCTCGCCCGGCTTGATGGTGCCGATGTGTTTGCCGTCCGGCGAGAACACCCAGACGCCGCCCGGGCCGGACCCGAATACGTTGCCCTGCGAATCCACTTTCATGCCGTCGGGAAGGCCGGGCGCCGTCTCCGCCGTGACGTCCGCGAACACCTTGCCGCCCGACACGGTGCCATCCGCGTTCACGTCATAGCGCATCCAGACTTTTTTCTTCTCATCGGAATTCGAAATGTAGAGCACTTTCTCGTCCGGCGAAAACGCGATTCCGTTGGGCCGCGTCAGGTCTCTGATCACCGCGGTAACTTTCCCGTTCGCGTAGCGGAAAACGCCGTTGAACTTCAGTTCCTTCGCGGGATCGGTATCCTGTTTCAGCAAACCGTACGGGGGATCGGTAAAGTACAGCGAACCGTCCGACTTAAAGACCAGATCGTTCGGGCTGTTGAACTTTTTGCCCTCGAACTTATCCAGGAAAACAGCCTGCGACATGTCTTTCGGATTCACGCGCGCAATGCGCCGGTTGGTGTGTTCGCAAAGCAGCACGGAGCCATCCTTATCCGCCACCATCCCGTTCGGACCGATGAACGATCCGGCCGGCGCGCTGGTCTCGCCCCCCGCTTTCTCTATCAGCACCTGAACCTGCCCGTCCGGCGTGATCGAACGGACCACGTTGCCGGTCACGTCGCTGAACCAGAGCTTGCCGTCGGGTCTCCAGAGCGGCCCTTCGGTGAAGCCGAAGCCGCCTCCCACTTTTTCGATCACGGCATCTTTCGCGATGACCGTGTCGAGAGCGGGATCGAGGCGCTCGATGGAGCCGACTCCTTTCTTTTCCGGCGCCGGGGCGGGCGCGGGCGTGGGGGCGGAAGAACATCCGGTGAGAAGGTAACCGGCGACAAAGGCGGTGGCGGCGATCGGGATTCGGGCTCTCATAGGCTCTTGAGCAATATACACCAAATGAGCGCGAGCGGAAGGTATATAATTCCGGACGCGATGTCAAAAAAGCCGCTGCTCGTTTTTGCCTTACCCCCGATCCTGCTTGCCTTACCCGCGATCCTGCTTGCCTTACCCGCAATCCTGCTTTTCGCGAAGGATCCCCTCGCCAGCCGTATCGCCCACACGGACCCCGCCAAGTTCCGGCACTCGCCCGCCGTTCACGACGGAGCCGGCAGTCTCGATTTCATGCCGCTGTTCAACTACGATGCGTTCAACACGAATCTCTTTTTTCTGCATCGCGGCGTGATCAATCCGAAGAGCGGCATCGGCGCTCACTTCCATAACCAGTGCGAGGAGATGTTCGTGATCCTCGACGGCGAAGCGCAGTTCACCATCGACGGTCGCACGTCCACACTGAAAGGCCCGGCGGGCGCATTGTGCCGCACCGGCCATATGCACGGCATCTACAACGCGACCGATAAACCCGTGCAGTGGATGAACATCAACGTCACGAACCTGAAGGGCAAATACGACGCCTTCAATCTAGGTGACGCGCGGGTGGGCGCCGCGCTCGACGAGATTCCGGTGTTTATGACAATGCGCCTCGACAAGTCGCTGCTGAAACCGGCCGGGGTCGTGCAGTACCGCCGCGCGCTGCCGCCCGAGGTGTTCGCCACGAACTGGGCTTATGTCGATCACACGGTGGTGCCACACGGCACTTCCTCGTCCAGAGAACGGCACGAAGGCGTGGAGGAATTTTATTACGTGCTGAACGGGGAGGGCACGGCCCGCGTGGGTGCGGACAGCGCTCCCGTCCACAAGGGCGATGCCGTGCCGGTGCTGCTCAATGAGCCGCATTCTTTCGAGGCTTCCGGCGCCGCGGATCTGGAACTGATGGTGGTGGGAGTGGCCCGTCTGAAAGGCGCGCTCGATACGCAGATCCTGAAGTAACAACCTGAATCAATCCGGCATAGCGGTCACACCGTACTCTATAGGTGAGATCTCTATTCGCATGCGCTGCCCCGGGTTCCCAGAGGACGATTATGCTTTTTACGCCCTCGGCAACCTGGGGGACGAGGAAGCTCGGCAGATCGACGAACACCTGCGTGACCGGTGTGAAACCTGCACCACCGAGGTCGCGCGGGCACGAGGCATCTGGTACGCCGTAGCGGCTGCGACTCCGGAGGCGAAGCCATCACGGGATCTGCGCGCCCGGCTGCTGGATTCCATCGCTCCTGCACCGAAAGCCCGGACGGGCTGGTGGAATTCGTGGGTGCCGGTGATGTCCGGGGCAGGCGCTATGGCGCTCGCGGTCACGGTGGTCGGTCTGGTCTTGTTGCAGCGGTTGCCCGCTCCGTCGCTCACGTTTTCGCCGGTTTATCCCGCGCCGTTGATCGTGCCGTCAAACAGGGTCGTCGAAGTGCCGGCTCCTGCGACTGTCCCGCCGGCGCAAGTGGCCGAGGATCCGGCGCGAGCCCAGGCACTCGCCGCTCTCAACGCCGAACTCACCCGCGAGAAAGAGCGCACGGCGCAACTGACCGCGGAACTCGCGAGGCAGCAGCCCCCGCCGCGTCCGGCGGAAAACACCGCGGCGGCGCCACTTGTTCGCAACGCAGCGCTCGAAGAATCCCAGCAGCGTCTCGCCGCGGCCACCGCCCGGGCGGCGGATCTGGAACGGCAGGTTTCGCAGTACCGGACGCTCCTCGAAATCGAACGACGCCGCGCCGATCAGACGACGCAGGTCGCTTCGCTCCTGAGCGAGCCGTCGCTGCGCGTTATCCGTCTGCGGGGCACGGAAAAAGGCCAGTCCGCGGAGGGACATGCACTTCTCGCGGAAGGTTCACAGATGGTATTTTACGGAACTCGTCTGCCGGCGCTTCCGGCCAATCGCACATACCAGCTCTGGCTGGTGCGATCCGCCGGACCCGCCATCGCCAGCGCCGGGACATTCAATCCGGATGCCGCGAACCGGGCGACGCTGCAGTTCCGCAATGCCGCGCTACTGAGCGGTGTGACGGCGCTTGCGATTACGGATGAGCCGGCCGGTGGCAGCGCGCAACCTACCGGGCATAAGTGGATGATCGGCAGTTAGCCGGTCAGAAGTGAAAGCCCAGCCGGCCGCCGTAAGTGGTCAGCGCGCCGGGCGCACCCGCGATGCGATTCCAGCGGCCGTCGAAGCCGAACGAGAAATTGCGGCTGAGCCGCACTTCGACGCCGCCGCCTGTCAGCCAGCCCAAATCCAGATTGCCGTGGCCGCCGGGCAGGCCGCGGGCCTCCAGTTCCGGGGACTGGCTGATCTGCCCGGCCACCAGCGGGCCACCGAACGGGGCGGTTCCGCCGAACAACTGATTCACCAGCGCCAGCACGGCCGGCGAGAGATTCGCGTCCTGCCGCACGCCTGTGTTGAACGGCGATTGCGAGTGGATCGTGACGTAGGTGCCGAAGCCGATCAGGGCGTAGGGGCGGAGCCGAAAACGATCAAGCGCCGTGCTGGTGTACTTGAGCGAAAAAGGCACCACCTGCAGCAGTTTCATGTTCGTCTCAGTCTTCGCCGTTACCGGGAACGGCGCGGAGCCGGTGCCCGTGACGGCGTCGAGGATATTCTGCGCCCCGCCGTTCGAATTCAGCGTGTTGAGCACGGTCAGGTTCGCCACCTGGGCGACGTTGGACGTGGTCGCAAAAGTGGTCTTCGAACGCGAAAGACCGATGGAAATCTCGTAGGATATTTTGCCGTGCAGCCAGTCCGGTTTATCGAACAGAGGCAGGTCGATGAAGCCGCCCACATCCGCGCCGCTGTTGAGCCGGAACGGATTGGAAGCCCCGTTGAAGAGAATGCCCACTTCGGCCCCGATTTTGCCGATTTCGGGAATCAACTCCGGTGGCGTGATTTCCCGCCGGGCAACTGCAAGGCGCGCGGACGTGGTGATGGCGGAATCGGGACTGACAGGAACCGCGGGCGCGGGAGTTGCCGGAACTACCAGAGATGGAGCAGCCGCGCGCTCGCGCAGCAGCGTCTGCAGCGTGTCTTCCACCAGTGCCAGACGCTCTTCCAGGCGGCGGATCTGCCCCTGCATCTCCTCGCGTTCGTTCGCCGTCAGATTCTGGCCGTAGACGGGAGCGGCCACTAACATCCCGAGTGCAAGTAAGGTTTTCAAACGTCCTCCGGAAATCAACTTTCTCCCCGTGCACGTCAAACGCCGCCGGGGCCTGTCAGAATCCCAGCCTGTCCTTCAGACTCCGTACACGGTCTCTGGCAATCGGCAGTTCGGTTTTCGCCGCATCGTTGAGGCGCGCCACCATTTTGCCTCCGAACCACGAACAGACTTCGGCCACGGATGTCAGATTTACCAGATAACCCCGGTGAATTCTGTGGAACTGGCCGGGGTCGAGCTTCGCTTCCAGCTGCACGATGGAATCGTCCACCACGAAGTTCTTGCCCGCCGAGACCGCATAAGTCAGTTTCCCTTCGGCAAAGAAATAGGGGATTTTGTCGACGTCGATGAACTGCACGCGGTCGCCCAGTTTTGATGCAATGCGCCGCGGGTACTGCCGGCCGCTAAGATCGAGCGCCGCGGTCAACCGGGCCAGCATCAGGCGGTACTCATCGGGATCCACCGCGCGCGCCCGTTCGAGTTTGGCAATGGCCCGGTCCAGCGTTTCCGCCGTTACGGGTTTCAGCAGGTAGTCCGTCCCGTTGGCTTCGAAGGCTCGCACGGCGTACTGATCGTAGGCCGTGACGAAGACGACGGCGGGCCGCGTTTCGAGGCGCCGCAGCAGTTCGAAACCGTTGTAGCCCGGCATCTCGATATCGAGAAACACGGCATCCACGCTATTCTCGTTCAGCTGCGCCAGGGCTTCTTCCGGATCGGTGCTCGACCCCGCCACCTGCACGCGACCGGTCGCCTCCAGCATTCGTCCCAGCCGCCGGATCGCCAACTCTTCATCGTCCACCAGCCACGCGCGAATCATGCGGCCGTGACCTGAAATGCCACGGATGTCCGTCCGTTTGCCGCGTTCACCTGCAGCAGAGCCGCCGCGCCGAACAGACTTTCGAGGCGGCGCCGCAGTAAGTCCAGGCCGTGCCCCGGTTTCAGACTGACCGCGGGATCGAAGCCCGGTCCGTCATCGGACACCTCTACTTTCATGAGTCCGCCTTCGAGTCGCGCCGTAATCACGATTTCCGCCCCGCCGCGCGCCGCGCCCACCGCGTATTTCACGCTGTTCTCCACCAAGGTCTGCACGGAAAGCGCGGGTACCAGCCGGGATGCCGCGGCCTCCTCCGCGTCGAGCCGGTAGCGCAACCGTGCGCCGAACCGCACCTGCTCGATGGCCAGATACTCGCGCACCACCCGGAGTTCGTCGGCCAGCGGCACAAGCCCGGCCCGTTCACTGTCGAGCGAGTACCGGAGCAGGACCGAGAGGCGCTCGACCATCCGTTCCGCCTCCGCGGGATTTTCGCGAATCAGGGCCGAGATCGAGTTCAGCGTGTTGAACAGAAAGTGCGGATGCACACGCGATTCGAGTGAGGCGTACCGGGCCTCCGCCAGAATCTTGCTGTGCCTCTCTTCGGCGATTTGCTGCCGGTGCAACTCTTCGGTAGTCTCGTCGAGTTTGGCCTTCAGTACGGCGATGGTGAGAGTCAGCGTGCCGAACGAAAAAGTGATCGCCAGACTGACCCGCAGCGTCCACCAGAAAATGGAGCCGAAAGCCCGCATGCTCATCAGCCCGCACACCAGCAGAATCAGATTCGCGACGAAACAGCCCGCCACCCCGAAGACGGCAAAGAAACCTGCTCCCGCCGCCACGCGCGTGACGAGTGACCGGTCCGCCAGTGCCCGCATGACCTGCGGCAAAAATTGCCAGCAGGGTAGTCCGATACAAAGCGAGTAGACGGACCCGGTTAGCGCCCAGGTGCGGAAGCCCCGGAGACCCATTCCATTGAAGACCACCTGAATGAGCCCCGGAACCGCCCCCATCGCGATGTGGGAAAGCACCACCCAGCCTGACGGTAAGCCGCGCGGGAGCCAGACTCGGTTGTTCACAGTCAAGCCTCAGTTTAGCCGGGCTATTTGCCTGTGTGGCAGCCGTGGCAGCCCGTGCCCGTTATCGCGTATTTCTCGCCCGCCAGAAACTTTGCCGCCTGCTCCTGATGACCGGTCTCCGGCCCTATGGCGGACAGTTTCGTGAAATACATCCGCGCTTTCTCGTCGTTGCCGAGGCGTGCGTAGCCATCCGCGAGGCCGAAGAGCAGTTCGCCGCGCATATGGACGCTCAGGGTCTCGAAGAAGTCTTTTTGCAGGTCGTGAACGTGTTCGTAATCGGCGACCGCTTTCTCCAGAATCGGCTTGCTCATTTGCGGCGGGGCCGTTCGGGAAGCGGCAAACCAGACGGCGGCGCGCGGAACCAGAACCGCGGGGCTGTCGGGCGCCAGGGCGCCGGCTTTCTCCATTTCGGCCGACGCTTTGCCCCAGAGTTCGCCGCCCGCCGCGACGTCGCCCTGCTGAAATTTCTGTCCTGCCTGAAACATCAGCCCGCCGCCGTGCCAGGCCAGCGCTTCGGCGGAACCGTTCGGGTCCTGCGCGATCATTTCGCCCGAAACGCGCATCCCCCGTTCGAGGGCGGTGCGGTCGCCCGCGAAACCGGCGAAGAAATCGTTGCGGACCTTCTCATCGAAACGGGCCGCGAAAAGGGCAGGCGCCAGAGCGGCTGCCGAAAGGGTCATCAGAATCAGTTTGTTTGCGAGCATTGTGTCGCCTCCGCTAACGAGGCTATGCCGGTTTGGCCGGAACATCGCGACTTTCGCGACGAAGCGCGGGATTCGCCGACGAGGGGCTCACACCAGCCGACGAACTGCGGAAATTTACGACGTCCAGTTTACGCCCCAGACTTCTTTTAACTGCTGCGGAATCGCGAAACCCGGCCGGTTGCCGCCACGCTCCACGCAGAGAATCGAGTTGATCAGAGCCTGGCCTGCCCGCTCCGCGATGTCGCCGACGACGCGGGAATCCTCGATCACGCTGCCGAACTCGCGGCCCAGCAGGCGCAGCGGAGCGGCCATCAGATCGGCAATTCGTCCGTCCTCCACGCCGAGCCACGAAGCCTGCTGTTTGCCCAGAAAGTACCGAATCATCAGGGACGGCACGTGATCGAAGATATTGCCCGGCAGCACGTGGGCCATCATATCGATCAGCGCCGCGGTCAGGTCTTTGGCATCCTGCGTGGGTCCGAACTGATGCACCGCGATGGCATTCGTCAGGGCTTTCGCTTCCGCCGGGGTGGCGGGCAGCAGGCCGTCCTGAACGCCCAGCATGTGGCCAATCACATTCCAGGTATGAAGATAGGCCTGCTGGTCATGCGCGGTCAGCGGAATGTCGAGTTTGAGCAGCCCGTCGATGCCGATCCAGGAGAACGACATCAGCGTTCCGGCCAGATCTTCCTGATTCACCGGCATGCCGAACTCCGGCAGGTAGGTAGGCGCGGTCGGCGCCAGACGGCGAATCGCCGCGTGCATCAGCCGGACTTTCTGGATGGTCAGGCGACCGCGACCCTGCGGACTGGTCAGCCCTCCCGTATGCAGACAATCGACAACCATCTGCGCGGTTTCCACGATGCGGCGGCGCGAATTGCTGCCGAGACGGTTGGTCAGAGCGAGCACCGGCACGCCGTTTTTGCCCAAATAGCAAAAAGGCAGGGAATAGCAGCAGAGAATCAGGATAATTCGCGGACCGAAACGCCAGAAAACGTCGCTGCCCGCGTCGATCATCGCCTGGTCGGCCCACGCCGGCAGCAGGCTGGACTGTTCGAGGTAGTCGCGCACCGGAGCCGGCAGACTGGCGGGCACCGGGTGCTCGTTCGCCACGAACTCGCGCATCAGCGCGTTCATGGCGTCCACGCCGCCATCGGCGAAAAGCTCCGTGATGACGGCGTCCGCGAGCGGATCACCCACGCTGCGCAGAGGCTGAAGTGTTTCGTTGGTCCAGATAAGTCCGGTGGAGGATCCGCTTGCCATATATTGCTCAATATATCGTTTTTACGATGTCAAAGGACAGGGGAATCGTTGCCCAGCAGAGCGCGGCGAATCAGTTTAATCGGCGGCATTCCCTGGCTCAGCAGCCGCGTGTGGAAATCCTCCAGCGAGAAATTCGCGCCGCGCGCTTTCCGGTAATCCTCCCGGAGCTTCAGAATCTGCAGTTTGCCCAGCGTGTAGTAAAGGTATGTGGGATCGGAAGTGCCGCGCTTCGTCTCGCGTTCTCCGTTCGTCCGGGTCTGGAAACCCTCTTTCACGAAGAAATCGACTCCCTGTTCATACGTCATTTTACCGGTGTGCAGCTGAATTCCCACGATATACCGCGCATTCCGCAATAAAGCGTCCTGCAGCTGCCCCAGACGGAGGCGCGGGTCGCCGTTGCCATAGCCTTCGTCGAGCATCATCTGTTCGCAGTAATGCGCCCAGCCTTCGATGAACGTATTCGCGCCGATGAGTTTGCGCGCCTTCGAGGCCGGCGCGCTGTTCAGCCACAAACCCTGCAGGTAGTGGCCCGGATAGGCTTCATGCACGGCCGTGCTGATAATCACGCCGGTATTGAAAGCGGCCATGTGCTCCGCCACTTCCTTCGGCTGCCAGCTCTTCTCCGGCAGCGTGACGTTGAAAAAGGCCTCTTTCGCCACGGCTTCGTAGGGCCCCGGCATATCCATGGACGCAAACGTCAGCGCCCGCATGAAAGGCGGGGTTTCTTCCACCACCGGCAGCACCGGCGACGGGATTTTCGCCAGATGGTGCGCCGTGATGTAATTCCGCAGCCCGTCCAGCGTATCCGTGAACGACTGCAGCAACCGATCGGGCGCGGGATGGTCCTTCTCCGCGGCTTCCAGAATCTGTTGCGGCGTCTTCGACGGATCGATCTTCTTCGCCGTCTCACGGAACCACTGCTGGTTCTTCCGCAGGTCCTGCATGCCGATTTCGAGCAGCCGGTCGAGCGGTAAATCCACCATATCCTCGTAAGCCAGTTTTTGCCGGTAGTTGTCGGCGCCGATCCGGTAATCCCCGTTCGACCGGGCCAGCAGATCGTTCTTCAGCCAGGTCTCATAGGCTGCCAGTTCGCGCACCACCGCGCCGTTCACCACGGTGAACTCCTGCAGCAGCGCGGCATTCCTCACGTCCTGAAAGGCCAGCGGAACGTCATGCCGGAAAAAGCTCACGATGCCCGGAAGCTGTTCGATCGCGACTTCCGTATAAATGCGCGGCGGATTTTTCAGATTCGCCCTCGCCGCGGCCAGCAGCCGCGGCATCTGTTTCTCGCGAGCGATCACAGACCGGAGCCGAGCCTCCGCCGGCGCGAACTTCCGGCTCATGATGACGAAAACCGCATTGCTGGCGGTACTCGAATAGAGATCCGGATTCTTTTCCCACATCCGAATGGATTCGAGACTCAGCAGCGTCGCCCGGATATTCGCCAGAATCAGTTCGCGATCCGGCTGGTCGCCCGGAAAGGCCTTCACTTCTTTTTCGAACTCCCGGAGGACGGTGATCTGCTTGCGAACCCCTCCGCCCGACAGATCCTCCAGTTCGCCGTCGCGATTGTGGAAACCCGTCTGCGTCGCCGCGCTCGGATTGAAATAATAGACCCCTTCGTCGAAATACCGATCGACCAGCTGGTTCCACGTCTGTGCCTGCGCCATTTCCGTCATCGATAAACCGCCCGTCATCGCCATCAGAAGGACGCTCAGAGTTTTCATCTTGTCTCCGGCAGCATCGCCACCAGCTCCGGCTCGCCGATTACCGGCACATTCAGTTCCCGCGCCTTCTCCAGCTTCGACCCGGCCTCTTCGCCGGCCACGACGAAGCTGGTCTTCCGGCTCACGGCCGCCGACACCTTCCCGCCCGCCGCTTCGATCCGGAACTTCGCTTCATCGCGCGTCAGATTGGGCATGGTTCCGGTCAAAACAAAAGTCAGGCCGGTCAGGGGTCCGCCGGACCGCCGCCGCACCAGATGTTCGAACATCAGCCCGGCGCTTTTCAGCCGGTCCAGCAACTGCTGGTTCTGCGGCTCATGGAAGAACGCAAAGATGCTCTCGGCGACTTTGGGCCCCACCTCCTGCGCCTGCTGCAGTTCCTCGGGGGTCGCGCCGGCCAGTCTTTCCATGGTGCCGAAGTGCTCGGCCAGCAGTTCCGCGGTGCGCTCACCGACGAAACGGATGCCGAGCGCCGAGATCACGCGCGGCATCGGCATGAAGCGCGACCGGTCGATATTCTGGATTACGTTGGTCGCCGACTTCATCCCCATCCGTTCCAGGCCGACCAGCTGTTCCACCGTCAGTTTGTAAAGATCGGCGACACCTCCCACCAGCCCGCTGTCCACCAGCTGATCGATGAGCGCGTCGCCCAACCCGTCGATGCTCATCACGCCGCGGGAGGCGAAATGCCGGATCGATTCCTTGAGGCGCGCCGGGCAGTTCATGTTGATACAGCGGCTGGCCGCCTCGCCTTCCTCGCGCACCACCCGGCCGCCGCAAACCGGACACTCCACCGGCATCTGGAAGGGCTTGCGATAGGTCCCCTGCATCTTCACCCGAACCACCTTCGGGATCACGTCGCCGCTGCGCTCCACAATCACGGTGTCGCCGATCTGCAGGCCCAGGCGGGCAATTTCGTCTTCGTTATGCAGCGTGGCGCGTGAAACCGTGACGCCGCTCACCACCTTCGGGGCCAGAATCGCCACGGGCGTCAGCGCGCCGGTGCGGCCGACCTGCACCACGATTCCGGTGATCTCGGTTTCCACCTGCCGTGCCGCGTACTTGAACGCGATGGCCCAGCGCGGCGCCTTCGCCGTATAGCCCAGCTGCACCTGCTGCGGCACGCTGTCCACCTTGATCACCACGCCGTCAATCTCGTACGGCAGCTTCTCGCGTTCCGCCTCCCACTCGCGGCAGAACTCCAGCGCTTCGTCCACGTTGTTGCAGATGCGCCGCTTCGGATTTACCTTGAAGCCGTGCTCGGCCATCCAGTCGAGCGATTGCCAGTGGCTGTCGAACAACGGACGCCCGGCCTCGTCGAGCAGGAAGTAAGCGTAATATTCCAGACGTCTCGACGCCGTAACGCCGGGCTCCAGCAGGCGCAGCGACCCCGCCGCCGCGTTGCGCGGATTCGCGAAGCGGCTGAGACCCTGCTCTTCCCGATCGGAATTCAGCCGCTCGAAGGCGAGCCGGTTCATCACCACCTCCCCGCGGATTTCGAAGACCGCAGCCGTCTCAGGCGTGCCGCGCGTTTTGAGAGGCACGGAGCGGATCGTGCGGGCGTTTTCCGTGACGTCCTCGCCGATGCTGCCGTCGCCGCGGGTGATGGCCTTCGTAAACTTCCCGTCGTTGTAACGGGTGGCCAGCGAGAGCCCGTCCATCTTGAGTTCCGCCACGTAGCGGAACTCCGCTCCGCCCAGCAGTTCCCGCACCCGGGCATCGAAAGCCCGCAGTTCGCCTTCATCCAACGCGTTGTCCAGGCTCAGCATGGGCGAACTGTGCGCCAGCTTCTGAACGCCTTCGCGCGGCTTACCGCCCACCCGCTGCGTCGGCGAGTCGGGCGTCAGCAACTCGGGGTGTTCCGTCTCCAGTTGCTGCAACCGCCGGACCAAAACGTCGTACTCGGCGTCGGTAATCTCCGGCGAATCCAGCACATAGTACTGCTGTTCGTGATGCCGGATGGTCTGGCGAAGCTCTTCGGCCTGATTAGCAGGCGAAACGGAAGGAGCGTTGAAAGAGGAAACGGGAGTCTTGGCGGGCATGAGTTTGAAAGGAGCGAGCGGAAATCCGCCCGGCTCAGGCGTCTCGGTATAATCGATCTTTTCGACTGGCTCTAAAATTATCTCGCATCCACTTCATCGCATAGGCATTATCTATAATCCTTTCGCAGGCGGCCTGAAAGGATCGAAACGCGCGCGTCTGGACGTTGCCGCGGAGGTCTTTCGCAAGGCGGGCCGCAAGGTGGAACTGTATCCCACGCCCGGTCCGAACAAGGCCGGAGAACTGGCCCGGCGCGCCGCACAGGACGGCTGCGACCTGGTTCTGGCGGCCGGCGGCGATGGCACCATCAACGAAGCGATTAACGGACTGGTGGGCAACCCGGTGGTTTTCGGCGCGCTGCCGGCCGGCACCGCCAACGTTCTGGCGAATGAACTCGGCCTCAGCAACCGGCCCGACCGCGCCGCGTCCCAGTTGCTGCACGCCGTTCCCACCCGGATCCCCTTGGGCGCTTACGACCGGCCGGGCCATTCCAGAAGGCATTTTGCCCTGATGGCGGGCATCGGTCTCGACGCCCGCATCGTCTACGAACTGGATCTGAATCTGAAAGCCCGCCTGGGAAAACTCGCGTACTGGCACGGCGGCTTTCGACAACTGGGCCGGCGCGTTCCGCAGTTCACGATCAAGGTCCACGGCGTTCCCCATGTGGCCAGTTTTGCGCTGATCACGCGCGTCCGCAACTATGGCGGCGATTTCGAGATCGCCAAGCGCGTGCGCCTGACCGACGCGGAGTTCGAGGTTGTCCTCTTTCAGAACCACGAATGGCACGATTACCTGCGATTCTTTGGTGCGGTGGTCACGAACCGACTGTACACGACTCCGGGTGTGACCATCTGCAGGGCCAGTGAAGCGGTAATCGCTCCGCCGGAGGACGAACGCATTTATGTCCAGATGGATGGCGAGGCCGTCGGCAGTGTGCCGGCGACGATCTCGAGTGTGCCGGACAGCCTGACGCTGCTGATCCCCAAGGGTTATTCCGACCGGTCTTCGCACGCGGACCACGCGGCCATGCCCTCGCGCAACTGAACGGCGCCCGGCATGAAAACCCCTTGTATGAAAACCCCTTAAGGTGGCCATTCCATTGCTGTATCCAGAGCGAGGACTCCATCCAATGAAAATTTTACGTGCTCTTTCGGCCACCGCCTTCGCGCTGACTCTGACCGTCGCTGCCTCCGCGCAGACGGCCAAACAGGATATGAAGGATGCCGGCCACGAAACCAAAGAAGCCGTTAAGGACACCGGCAGCGGTATTGCAAAGGGCACTAAAAAGGCCGGTCGCGCCATTAAGCGCACCACGAAGAAGGGCGTGCACAAAGTCGCTTCCGGCACGGAAAAGGGCGCGGACAAAGTAAAAGAAAAAACGCAATAGGTCTGGACGCAGCAGGCCGGGTGTCCCGCGCAGGGGCCCCGGCCTGTCACTCTGTTAGCTGATGAATCCTGCTTCCGGCGTTCAGCGCTCCGTAGTTTCCATCCTTCTTCTCGTTTTCCTGCCGTGCACTGGCCGGGCAGAGTCCCTGCCGCCTCCTCCCACAGCCGTCCGTCCGGGCGACGTGATCGCCCACCTCGCGCGGACCATTTCCTGGTACCGGCACGTCGATGCGCTGATCGACGCAACCTATGTAAACGATCCCGTTTTGCACCAAAGCACGCATACGGCTGCCGTCAAAGCCCTGCAACTGGCCTTCGATTTCGCGCGCACGGAAAGCCTGCTCCTCGCCGCTTCGCCGCAGGCGGAATCGCAACCGGGAAACGCCGGCGCCGCTCCTGTCCCGGGCTCCGGCAGTATGTACCAGGCTTTGCAGCGCGCGTCCGAGCGAGTGGCCGGTATTCAGGCGAGAATGGCCGAACTGGAGACAGCCCGGGCATTGGCGACGGCGGCGGCCCGCGATCGTCTCACGGCGCAACGCGGCGAACTGCAGGCACAACTCAATCTGGCGGAGGAGGTCCGCCGCACGCTGCAGAGCGTGACGGAGTTTTCCGGCAACTCCGGTGGGGGTGGTTTATCCGGACAACTGGCGGCTCAAATCAGCCAACTGGAAGCTCTGGCTCCCGAAGCCCGGCACGCGGACCCGAAGGCTCTCGCCACGGCGGGCGCGCCGGATAAAACAGCCGCGCCCGCGCCGGGCAGTCAGGCGTCTTTGTACCAGCCGGAATCCGCCGGACTGGTCACACTTCTTACCGAATTTATTTCGCTTTCCGGCAGCGATACCAAAACGGCCGCCATCATTGGAGAGACCGAAAGCCTGCTGGCGCAAACCGAAGCTCTGCGGAATCCTCTCACGACGGAGATCCGCAGTTCCATTGCCCGCAGCGAGGAACTCACCAACGACTCCGCTACCGATACCGTCCGGCAACTCAACGCCGACCAGCACGAAATCGAACACCTCACCGCGCGGTTCCGGCAACTCTCCGCGGCTCTGGTGCCGATCCGCGAGCAGCAGATCATGATGGCGACCACGCGGACGAATTTGAACGAAATCCACAGCGTCGCGGCCAGGCTGCGACGTGACACCACTCGCTATCTGCTGCTTCGCTCGGCCACTCTGGGTTCCGCCGTGCTGTTGTTGCTGGCGCTTTCAGCGGTCTGGCGAAAAGCCACCTTCCGCTACATACGAGACGTTCGACGGCGCCGGCAGTTCATGCTGCTGCGGCGGGTTGTGGTGGTCATGGCCGTAACCGTCGTGACCGCGCTGGGCTTCATTTCCGATTTCGGGTCGCTCGCCACTTATGCGGGGTTTTTAACGGCGGGCATCGCGGTTGCGCTGCAGAACGTGATTCTGGCCGTCGTCGCGTATTTCTTCCTCATCGGACGATACGGCGTCCGAATCGGCGATCGCGTGACCATCTCCGGCGTGACCGGGAATGTGATCGACATCGGCCTGGTTCGCATTTACCTGATGGAATTCGCCGGACTGCCCGGCGAGATGCACCCGACGGGCCGCATCGTGGTGTTCTCCAACGCCGTGCTGTTCCAGCCTTCGGCGCTTTTTAAGCAGATGCCCGGCGCGGATTTTATCTGGCGCAGCGTCATTCTTACGCTGCAGGCCGATGCACCGCTGGAACTCGCGCGGGCCAGTCTCACGGCGGCAGTCGATTCCGTCTGGGAAAAGTACCGCGCGGCGATCGAGCAGCAGCATGCCGCGCTGGAGCGCTCCGTGGATCTCCAGATGTCCGTGCCTCATCCCGATGCGCGCCTGCGCTACAGCGATTCCGGGCTCGAATTCGTGGCCCATTACCCGGCCGAAATGCAGCACGCGGCGACCACGGACGATGCCGTGATGAAAGCGCTTTACGACGCTATTGCCGCGGATCCCCGGCTGCAATTGGCCGCGGGCGGAGCGCCCCGGCTGAATCCCGCCAGCGCCTGATTTCTCCGGATTTCGGATTTACGGATGCTAGCCTGAAACAATGCGTGTGACTTTGTACTTTCTGCCGGCTTTCCTTCTGCCGGCAATGTTGGGGGCGCAAACTCCGGCACCCAAACCCGCGGCGACGGCTCCCGCAGTGAAGCCTGCCGTGGCGAAACCCGCGGCGACCGGCGCGCCCAAAGCCGCGACCCCGGGCACGACCGCTAAACCCGCCGTTCGCCCGGCGGCGGCCAAGCCCCCCGCTCCAAAGGCTATTATCCCTGTGACAGACAACGACAAAATTATCTATTCTCTCGGCCTCTCCATGGCCCGATCCCTCGGCCAGTTCGATTTGTCCCCCGCGGAACTCGAACTGGTGAAACAGGCGCTGACCGACGCCGCCGCCGGCAAGCCCGCCGTGGAACTCGAAGTCTGGGGACCGAAAATTCAGGGTCTGGTTGGCACACGCACCGCCCGCGCGGCGGAAAAGGAAAAGAAAGCATCCGCCGATTTCCTGGCAAAAGCGGCTGTGGAAGCCGGCGCCGCGAAGACGGAATCGGGCCTGATTTATAAAGAACTGACGCCAGGCACCGGCGCCTCCCCGGTCGCCAGCGACACCGTCAAGGTTCATTACCGCGGCACGCTGGTCAATGGCACCGAATTCGACAGCTCTTATAAGCGCAATGAGCCGGCGCAGTTCCCGCTCACCGGCGTGATTAAGTGCTGGACCGAAGGCGTGCAGAAGATGAAAGTCGGCGGCAAGTCGCTGCTGGTCTGTCCGGCGGACCTCGCCTATGGCGATCAGGGCCGGCCCGGCATCCCCGGCGGCGCGGCGCTCATTTTCACCATCGAACTGCTGGACATCGTGAAATAGTTTTGGATTAAGCGGGTGGGGCGGGCTTCAACACGAAGCGATACCGCATGTCTTCACCGAACCACTGCACGTAGTTCGTGCCCCACCCGTTGTTAAACAGACTGAAGTGAAAGCCTTTCGCCGGATCGGGCTGCTCATTCGAGAAAAAGATGGGCGATTTCTCTCCGATCACCACCAGCGGCGCGTCCAGTGTCTCCAGCGTCAGCGCCCCTTCCGCGTCTTTGTAGTTGAGCCCCGTCGACAGCGCATGCATATGACGGTTTCCTCGGCTCACCACATCAAACGGGGAAACCATGCCTCCGCATTTCGCCAGCATCCACTTCTTCGGATCCTGCACCACGGGATCGAAACTCAGCCAGAGCGCTTCCGGCAGACGATTCGCGCGCTTGCCGAACCACGTCAGACTGCATTGCACCACGGGCTCCGTTTTGGGCAGCACGAGTTCCAGCCATAACTCCGCGGGCCATGCCGTTACAGCCGGAGCCGCCGCGCCACCGTTATCGATCTGCAGATGCGCCACGATCCGGTGTTCCCGCGCATTTTCCCCCGCCATGCACTTTGTCAGCCGCGTCTTCCAGATCCGGCTGACGGCCCCGAAGCTCTCGATATTCGGTTTGCCGAAATCTTTCGGAGCCCAGTCCGTCTGCACCGTGATGTAGCTGGCGAGAAAGCGATCGTAGTCGGCCTTGGAAAGCGTCTGGTAGCTGAACGCGGCGAGCGGATGTTCCGGCGTCGCCCACTCACGATTCCCCGCCTTTTCGCGCAAGCCAACAATGGCTCCGGTCGCCGGGTCCAGCCGGATCATGAAATGCGCGGTTTCCAAAGGCTGCGCCGCGTCTAAGGCCCGCAGCTGCGTAACGTCCGGCGCGACCGGCTTCAGCTTCGCTACCCGTGCCAGTGCCTCCTTTTGCAAGCCCGCGGGCAGCGCCGCAATCCCCTGATCCAGATCCGCCCGCTTTTCCTCCCAGCTGCCGGAGACGGTCCGGTACTTCGGCTGATCCAGCATCGTCGCCAGCGCCGCCGGGGTGTAGTGGTCGAAGTCGAGCCAGGTCTTGGTGTCGGTTCCCCAGGTGTGTTCGGCGCCGAGCAGAAATTTCGAAAAGAACGCGAGGTCGGTTTTATCTCCTGCCCGCAGCTTCCCCGTGCCGATCCATTCCGCGCGCAGGCGCAGCACCTCGCGAAAACGCGCCAGTTTCACCGGATCGCTGGCGACGCCGTAGATCCAGGTGTCGCCGATCTCTTCCGTCAGCACGGGAAACGCGGTCTTATGCGGCGTCACGGCATTTGCGATCTCCGTCAGGTTGGAGGCCCGGATAACGGCTTTCGGAAACCTCTTTCGCAGGTCCGCATAGATATGACGGATCTCTTCGATTGTGTGCGGGCCCAGATTGTCGTCCCGCACTTCCACCGCGATGGCCAGATCCGACTGCGGCACGCGCACCACGCCGCCATACTCCAGCCGGTGGTACATCATGACGATGGAAGCGCCGCCGGGATCCTTCCAGACGAAGAGCGGCGGCACGTCCGGCGGCGTGCTCGCCGAGTTGACGCCGATATCCAGCAAGGTAACGCCGTTGGCCGCGAGAGGCGCGATCAGACCGCGTGTGTGCCCTGGAACGTCCGTCATTTTCGCGCCGGTTGTCGTGCGCCCGAACCGCCGGTCGAGCGCCTTCGAAAACCCCACGCCGCCCGCAATCGCCGTGGGATCCAGCAACTCGCTCTGCCACGTGAATGGCAGCGCGTGCCACGCGATATCGCCCCGCGCAATCGCCTGCTCCATGCGCCTGCGCTCGGCCGGACCGGCCTGCTCCAGATATTCGTAGAGGAGCCAGGACCCGGTAGTCCATACATAGCGCTCGTCCCCTCCCGCCTGTCGCAGTTTCTCGGCCGTTTCCATTGCCAGCGGATAATGCTGCGTGAAATAGCGCCGGAGAATCGCCGCCTGCGTATCCACGAAACCCGCATCGAAGTGGCATTTGAACATCACCAGCACCTGCGCCACGCCTGGATCGGGCGGGGCTTCCGGCTTGGCCTGCTGTGCGGCCACACAGCCCGCGCGGGCAAACGCCAGGCCACCGGCAAGGCGGGCATGAAACTCACGTCGGTTCATCTGTTCAACTGTAACGCTCCGCATATGACGCGCCTGTTACTCTTAAAGGTTGAATGACACTCGATGAAATAAGGGAGTTGATCCAGTTGGCCTCAGAGACCGGGATCGCGGAGCTGGAAGTACAGCGCGGCGAAAACCGGGTCCGCATCCGTAAGTCTTTCGGGGCTTCCGGGGGCGGCGAGACCAACGTTTATTTACCGAATGCGGCTCCGTCGCCGGTACAGTCTGTGCCCCAGGCGCCGCCTCCGACGATCAGCGCGCCGCCAAAGGCCGAAGCCCCTGCCGCGAAAACGCCGGATTCGCTCATTTATGTGAAGTCTCCCATCGTGGGCACGTTCTACGAAGCGGCTTCGCCGAGCAATCCTCCTTTCGTGCGGATCGGCGAACATGTCAGTCTCGGCAAGGTTCTCTGCATCATCGAGTCGATGAAGCTGATGAACGAGATCGAAACCGACGTGGCCGGCATCGTGGAGACCAAACTGGTTCAGAACGGTCAGCCGGTGGAATACGGAGAAGCCCTCTTTGGCATCCGGCCCGTTTAAGAAAATCCTCATCGCCAACCGGGGAGAGATCGCGCTGCGCATTATTTGCGCCTGCAAAGATCTGGGCATTCCCACGGTTGCCGTCTATTCCGAAGCCGACCGCAACAGTCTTCCCGTGCGTTTCGCCGACCAGGCGATCTGCATCGGCCCGGCCAAGAGCGCGCGCAGCTATCTGGATATCCCGTCGATTATCAGCGCGGCGGAGATCACCAACGTGGACGCCATCCACCCCGGCTATGGCTTTCTGAGCGAGAACGCCAACTTCGCCGACGTCTGCCGCGAATCCGGCATCAAGTTCATCGGTCCGAAGCCGGAAGTGATCGCGGCCATGGGCATCAAGGAACGCGCCCGCGCCATCATGAAGGACTATGGCGTGCCGATTCTGCCCGGTTCGGATGGCGTTCTTTCCAGCCCCGAAGAGGCTGTCGAAACCGCCAATCGCATCGGCTATCCCGTAATTTTGAAGGCCTCGGCGGGCGGCGGCGGACGCGGCATGCGCGTGGCGAACTCCGCCGAAGAAGTGCCTCACCTGCTCATGCAGGCACAGCAGGAAGCCGGCGCCGCGTTCTCCAGCGCCGACGTCTATCTGGAAAAGTTCATCGGAGCGCCCCGCCACATCGAGTTCCAGGTGCTGGCCGATGAGCACGGCAACGTGGAAATTCTGGGCGAACGCGAGTGCAGCATCCAGCGCCGTCACCAGAAACTGCTGGAGGAATCGCCGTCGCCCGTGCTGCGTGCCGAAGTACGCGAGCGTGTCTCCGAAACACTTCGGCAGGCGATTCGCGCGATCGGCTACAGCAACGCGGGCACCGTCGAGTTCCTGATGGACGAAAAGGGCGATCTGTATTTTATCGAGGTCAACGCCCGCATTCAGGTGGAGCATCCAGTCACCGAAGCCGTTACCGGAATCGACCTGGTCAAAGCGCAGATCCGCATCGCCGCCGGCGAGACGCTGCCGGAGATTCTCGGCGGCCCCGTAGTTCGGTCCGGCCACGCCATCGAGTGCCGCATCAACGCGGAAAACCCCGATACGTTCACGCCTTCGCCCGGCCGCATCACGGGTTTGAACCTGCCCGGCGGCGTGGGGATCCGTGTGGACACCCATGCTTTTCAGGATGGCGTGATTCCGCCCTATTACGATTCCCTGGTCGCCAAACTCATCGCGCACGGGAAAGACCGCTCCGAAGCGATCGCCCGGATGAAGCGCGCACTCGATCTGTTTGTGGTCGAGGGCATTCACACCTCGATCCCGCTGCACAAAAGGATCCTCAATGATCCCGATTTCGTCGAGGGGAACTTCGACACCAACTTCATCAAACGCTGGTTCTAAATCCGTAACTTTACTGGTGCTTTTCGGGTCATATCTCAGCAGGCTGAGATCCCTGACCCGACACACCGCCCAGGCAGACAGAAGGAGTACGTTCGAAAACGCTTACTCCCGTTCCAAGGGAAGCTTTGGCCCGCCAAAAAGCATCCAAAGGGCATCTGCGTCTCCTCCGTCTGTACCCGCCGCAAACTCTTGATATCATGACAAAAATGGTTGAGCCAGTCGATCGGTCACAATTCCGGAAAGCCAGGCTGTGGGTTTTGCTGGCGTTAGCCGCAGCACCGCTTTGCGCCCAGAATCCCTCCGCGGAGTTTTTCGAGAAAGAGATTCGTCCCGTCCTCGCTGATAAGTGCTATGGATGCCACTCGTCGAAGCTGAAATCGCCCATGGGCGGTCTGGTTCTGGACACGAAAGCCGGCCTGCGCAAGGGTGGAAACGGTGGCCCGATCCTCGCCGATAATGCGAAATCCAGCCGGCTTTACAAAGCGCTCACCTATAACGAAACCGATCTGCGCATGCCTCCGACCGGCAAACTGCCGGAGGAGAAGATTGCCGCGTTTGAAAAGTGGATCTCCGCCGGCGCTCCCGACCCCCGCGAAGACGCACCTGCCGGCGCTCCCGCTCCTGTCTCGAAGAAGGGCATGGACATCGAGACCGGTCGCAAGTGGTGGGCTTTCCAGCCCGTCACGGAAATGCCCGAGCCGAAGGTGAAGAACTCCGCTTTCGCGAAGCAGTGGACCAAAGAAAAGATCGACTGGTTCATCCTCGCCAAACTCGAACAGAACAAGCTGAAACCCTCGGCGGCCGCAGATCGGGCGACTCTGATCGAACGCGCCTCGCTCGACCTCACCGGTCTGCGCCCCACTTTTGAAGAAGTGAAAGCCTTCGAAGCGGACAAGGCTCCCGACGCCTACGAAAAGCTGATCGACCGCCTGCTCGCGTCGCCGCACTACGGCGAGCGCTGGGGCCGTTACTGGCTCGATGTGGCGCGCTTCGGCGAAGACAATCCGACTTCCGAAGCCACCAACCCGCCTTATCCGTTCGCCTGGCGGTATCGCGATTGGGTCATCGACGCGGTGAACAAGGATGTCCCGTACGACCGTTTTGTGAAACTGCAGCTCGCCGCCGATCAGATGCCAGGCACTTCACGAGACGATCTGCGCGCGCTCGGCTATCTTGGCTCCGCGCCGATTTATCATACGGATCTCCGGCTTTCGAAAGACGTGATCGAAACGCTGTACACGGATGGCTGGGATGAGCGTGTGGACGCCGTAGGCCGCGGCATCATGGGGCTCACCGTGGGCTGCGCCCGCTGCCACGATCACAAGTTCGATCCGATTCTCACGAAAGACTACTACGCGCTCGCCGGTGTTTTCGCTTCGACCGTGCCTGCCCCTCGCCCGCTGGCGGACGTCGACAAGGAAACCGAACAGAAGTTCATGTTCGCTTCCCAGCGCCTCTTCTTCCTCAGCTACCTCGCGAATCTGATGAACAATGAGCCGGGCAGCAAACCGGACGACGCCGCGAAGCAGGTCGTCAAATTCACCAAAGAGATGGAAGAAGTTCGCGACTCCATGGCCTTCCTGAAAGAGAGCCAGCCGGAGATGTGGAACTACCTGAACAACCTGGCGAAGGCGCCGCAGCCGAAGAAGGCGAAGCCGGATCCGGCCGTTGCCGCCGCCACGCCGCCGCCCCCGCCCATGCCCCGGCCGCAGATTCCCGCCGGTGGCCGCCGCCGTCCCGGTGGCGCTTCCGATCTGCCGTTCATGCAGTCCGTCTTCGACGCCGGTGTCTGGATCAATGGTTCCGATCCCGACCTCACGCTTGTGGACATCAAACCCGGTGTGGCACGCGATATGAACATCCTGCCGCACGCCAACGTGGCCTCGCCCGGACCCATCGTTCCGCGGCAGTTCCTGACCGTTCTCTCGAAAGGCGACAGCACGTTCAAAAACGGCTCCGGCCGTCTGGAACTGGCCGACCGTATGTTCTCCGACGCCGCGCCGCTCACGGCCCGCGTGATCGTCAACCGCGCCTGGGCCTGGCACTTCGGCAAGCCGCTGGTCTCCACGCCGAGCGATTTCGGCGTACAGGGCGATAAGCCCACGCATCCGGAACTGCTCGACGATCTCGCCGCGCGCTTCATCGCCCACGGCTGGTCTCTGAAGTGGCTGAATCGTGAGATCATGCTGTCCGCCGCCTACCGGCAGGCCAGCCATCCGCGCGCCGATGGCATCGCCGCGGATCCGACGAACCACCTTCTGTGGCGCATGAATCCGCGCCGTCTCGATGTCGAAGCCTACCGCGATAATCTGCTGGAAGTCTCGGGCGTCCTCGACACGAAACCGGCTCCGCTGTCCGAAGATCTGGACGCCGCCGACAACCATCACCGCACCGTTTACGGGCGCGTCAGCCGCGGCCGTCTCAACACCGTTCTCGCTCTCTACGACTTTCCCGACCCGACCATGAGCGCGCCACAGCGGGACCTCACTACGTCCCCGCTGCAGCAACTCTTCGTCATGAACAGCTCGTTCATGAAAGACCGCGCCACCGATCTGGTCAAACTGGTGGATCCCGCTCCGGACAATGCCGCGAAGATCCGCGACATGTACCATCGCGCGCTGGATCGTGAACCTACCGCTAAAGAGCTGGACCTCGCTCTCAGCTATCTGAGCAAAGGTTCGCTCACCGAATACGCACAGGCGCTTCTCGCCACCAACGAGGTTATTTTCTGGCCATGATGATGAAGAAGAATCTTTCCCGCCGCGACTGGATTTCGTCTCTTACCGGCGGCATGGGCGCGCTGGGTTTAGCCAGCATGTTCTCCGAGGATCAGTTGCGCGCCGCGAGCACAACGCGCGTCGCCGCGCCCGCTCCGGCAGCCCCGAAGTTCCCGAACTTCACGCCGAAAGCGAAAGCCAACATCGTGCTCTTCATGGTGGGCGGCCCGTCGCAGCTCGACATGTTCGACCCCAAGCCTTCGCTCCTGAAATACCAGGGACAGAGGCCCTCTTCGGTCGACCTCCGCACCGAGCGCACCACTGGCGGTCTGCTGCCTTCGCCTTTCGAGTTCAAGCAGTACGGCCGGGGCGGCGTGCATGTCTCGAACCTGCTGCCGAACATCGCATCCGTCATCGACGAGATCTGCGTGATCAAGTCGATGTACACGTTCAATCCCACGCACACGCCCGCCCGCAGCCTGTTCCACACCGGCAACATCGCGGCGACCCGGCCCTCCATGGGATCGTGGATCTCCTACGGCCTCGGCAGCGAAAACAAGAACCTGCCCGGCTTCGTGGTGCTGAGCCCCGGCCAGGGCGGTGGCGGCGGTCTGGCTCGCTCCGGCTTCCTGCCCGCGAAACATCAGGGTACTTATTTTGACGACTCGGTCGCCGAGCCCGACAAGATGATCAAGTATCTGCAGAATAAAGATCTGGATAAGGATTCGCAGCGGCGTCAGCTCGA
Source organism: uncultured Acidobacteriia bacterium (assembly GCA_903851195.1). Lineage (GTDB taxonomy): Bacteria > Acidobacteriota > Terriglobia > Bryobacterales > Bryobacteraceae > BOG-234. Next base: position 313,076 of record CAINNJ010000004.1, on the reverse strand, counting down.
TCTGATCCAGTCCCTGAATCAGGAACACGAGCACAGCTTTGGTCAGGACGAGTTCCTCGAAGGCCGCATCCAATCGATGGAAACCGCCTACAGCATGCAGTTCGAGGCGACCGATGTCTTCGATATTCGCAAGGAATCCGAAGCTGTCCGCGCGCAGTACGGCGATACGCCGTTTGCCCACGGTTGCCTGCTCGCCCGCCGTCTGGTCGAACGCGGTGTCCGCACCGTGCACGTTTATTACGGCCCCGGCCAGCCCTGGGACGATCACTCGAAGATCGAAAAGAATCTGAAAGAGCGCTGCCCGGATATGGACAAGGCCTGCGCCGCTCTCATCACGGATCTCAAACAGCGCGGACTGCTGGATTCCACCCTGGTCACCTGGGGCGGGGAATTCGGCCGCACGCCGGTCTCGGAAAGCGGCGATGGCCGCGATCACAATCCCTACGGCTTCACCATGTGGATGGCGGGCGGCGGCGTGAAAGGCGGTATGGCTTATGGCGAAACCGATGAATTCGGCTTTAAGTCCGTGGAAAAGAATGTTTCCATCCACGACCTGCATGCCACCATGCTGAATCAGATGGGCGTCGATCACACCAAACTCACCTATCGTTACGCCGGACGCGATTTCCGCCTGACGGACGTGTACGGCGAGGTCGTTCGCGACATTCTTGTTTAACCGTTGAACCGGCGGCGGGATGCACCTCCCGCCGCCTCCTTTCCGCCCCGTTCCAACACCCCCCGTCGGGCCGCTCTCCTCGTCGATTATCCTGAACATCAGATTCACTTTCCGTTTTTTGAGGGAGCAGTTCGACATGAAGATCGCGATCTCCGTACCTACCTGCCTGACGCTTTTCGTCACGGTCACTCTCATCGGGCAGACGCCCGCCAAACGTCCTTTGCACCATCGGGATTACGACACCTGGCGCGCCATCCAGAGCCAGGTTTTATCGCGCGACGGCAAGTTCCTCGCCTACGCGCTTTACCCGCAGGAGGGCGATGGCGAACTGGTGATTCGCGACCTGATCACCGGCAAGGAGTTCCGCGAAAACACGGGCACGCTGCCGCCCGCTCCCGACACGCAGAACTTCGAGGCCCCTGTCGCGGAACAGGCGGCGGCCCGCAGCCTGCGCATCACGTTCACGCACGACAATCGTTTCGTGGTCAGCAACTCCTTCCCGAAGAAGAGTGAGACCGACCAGGCGAAAAAGGATCGCAAGCGCCCGGACGAAATGCCGAAGGGCGGTCTGGTCGTGGTCGATCTGGAGAAGATGCACCAGGGCAGTCCGCAGGCGATCCGCATCGCCGATGTGGCCAGTTATCAACTGCCGGAGGAAGGCGCCGATTTCCTTGCGTACCTGAAGAACGCGAAAGCGGATACGCCTGCCGCCGCGCCCCCCGCGGACGATGATTCTGACCAAGCCGACCAGGCTCGCCGTCCCGCCGCCGGGGCCGCCGGCCGCGGGCGCGTCCAGTACGGCGCGACGCTGAGCCTGCGCAATCTCGCCGCACCCGCCGTGGCGGAGCGTTCCTTCGAAGACGTCGTCGAGTACACCTTCCCGAAGGACGGCGCGGCGCTGCTCTACACGGTCTCTTCGCGCAAGGAAGAATCGAACGGCGTCTACTCCCTGATTCCCGGTTCCGACGCCGCGCCCGCCGGCCTGCTCACCGGCAAGGGCAAATATTCGAAACTCACCTGGGACGTTCCGCAGAAACAGCTCGCCTTCCTGAGCGATCACGACGATGCCGGCGCGAAACCGGCGAAGTTCAAGGCCTGGCTCTGGGACCGGAAATCGCCCGCTCCGGAAGCGGTGGTGGGCTTGACAACACCCGGCTTCAAAAGCGGCTATGGCGTCGCAGAGAGCGGCGCTGTGAGCTTCTCGCGCGACGGCGCCCGGCTCTTCGTCGGCTGCGCACCGCTCGACATGCTTGCCGCGCTGGACCGCGCTCCCGCCGCCGCGCCCACCGTTTCGGGTATTCCCGCGCCCGCGTCCAACGGAGCCGCTTCCCCCGGCGAAGAGAAGCTCCTGGCCGACCTCTGGCACTGGAAAGACGACTATATCCAGCCCATGCAGAAAGTCCGAGCCCAGCAGGAACGCACGCGCACTTACCGGGGCGTTCTGCACATCGCCGAGAAGAAGTTCGTGCAGCTCACCGACCCCACCATGAACGTTGTCACGCCCAGCGACGATGGCCGCATGGCCTTCGGCAATGACGACCGGGCCTATCGCCACATGGTCGATTACGACGGCACCTACAGCGATGTCTACCTCGTCGACACCGCTACCGGCGCGCGGCGCATCGCGATGAAACAGGCCCACGGCGGAGGCGGCGGACGCGGCGCGGGCATGCAGTGGTCGCCCGACAGTTCCCGCATCCTGGTTTACAAAGACAAAGACTGGTTCTCCCTCGAAGCCGCCGACGGGAAAATGGTCAACCTCACGTCCAAACTGGGTTCGAATTTTCTGAATGAGGATCACGACACCCCGGACACCGTTCCGGCTTACGGCACAGCCGGGTGGATGAAAGACAGCCGGCACGTGCTGCTCTACGACCGCTACGACGTCTGGTCCGTGAACGTGGATGGCTCGGGCGGCCGCAAGCTGACCGATGGCCGTCCCACCGGGCTGCAGTACCGCGTCGTGCGGCTGGAACAGACTCGCCCCGACGATCCCGAAGATCGCGGCATCGACCCCGCGAAGCCTCTGCTCTTCCGCGTGGAGGACCTGCAGACCCGCGACACCGGCATCTACTCGCTCGCCGATTTTGAAAAAGGCAAACCGGTGAAGCGGATCATGGCCGCGAAAAATTTCACGCTGCTCGGCAAGGCCAAAGATGCCGATGTCGTTCTGCTCACGGCCACCACCTTCCACGACCAGCCCGATCTGCAAACCACCGATTTCACGTTCAAAGAACTCCGCAAAGTCAGCGACTCGAATCCGCAGCAGGCATCCCTGAACTGGGGCACCGGCGAACTGATGAAGTTCCGCAATGCCGATGGTGTCGAACTTCAGGCGGCGGTTTACAAGCCGGAAAACTTCGACCCCAAAAAGAAGTACCCGATGATGGTCTACATCTACGAGCGGCTTTCGCAGAACGTGAACGCGTTCCTCCGTCCGCAGCCGGGCACGTCGATCAACATCTCGTACTACGTGAGCAACGGCTATGTCGTCATCACGCCGGATATCGTTTACACCACCGGGCACCCCGGGCAGAGCGCGTTGAAGTGCGTGCTGCCGGCCATCCAGTCGGTGGTGGAGAAGGGCTTCATCGACCGGAACCGCATCGGCATCCAGGGTCACAGCTGGGGCGGCTACCAGATCGCCTACATGCTGACGCAGACCAATGTTTTCCGCGCCGCCGAGGCGGGCGCGCCGGTCGCCAATATGATCAGCGCCTATGACGGCATTCGCTGGGGCACCGGACTGCCGCGCCAGTTCCAGTACGAGAAGACGCAGAGCCGAATCGGCGGAACGCTTTGGGAATATCCGCTGCGATTTATCGAAAACTCGCCCATTTTCATGGTGGATCGGGTGCAGACGCCCCTGCTGATTCTGCAGAATGACGGCGACGACGCGGTGCCATGGTACCAGGGGCTGGAACTCTTCCTCTCGCTGCGCCGCCTCGGCAAAGAAGTCTACCTGTTCGATTACAACGGCGAACCGCACGGCCTGCGCAAGCGCATCGCGCAGAAAGACTACGCGGTCCGGATGCAGCAGTACTTCGATCACTTCCTGAAGGACGCACCCGCGCCGGAATGGATGGAGCGGGGAATCCCGTATATCGAGCGGGAGCAGGAAAAAGAAAAATTCAACGCCGTCTACACGGACGTTCAGAAATAGCGGAGGGAAGGGGAGAGCGCGGCGCGCTCTCCCCGGACTCTTATAGTACGAGAGTTTTCAGATATTCGCGAAACGGTCCGCCCAGATCGTGCCGCTGCAGCGCGAATTCCACCGTAGCTTTCAGGAATCCGAGCTTATCGCCGGCATCGTACCGCTTGCCGTCGAATTTATACGCATAAATCGGGCGGCTGCGCAGCAGATGCCGCAGCGCGTCCGTCAACTGAATTTCCCCGCCCGCGCCCGGCTCCACTTTGCCGATCGAGGTGAAAATATCCGGCGTCAGAATATACCGCCCGATGATCGCCAGATTCGACGGCGCTTCGCTCGCCTTCGGCTTCTCGACCAGGTCGCGGATGCGGAACACCCGGTCCCTGCTGCCGTTGTGCGAAACCGGCTCGGCATCGATGCAGCCATAGGACGAAATCGATTCGTTCGGCACTTCCATCACCGCCAGCACGGGCGCGCCGAAAAACTCGTAAATATCCAGCAACTGCCGGATACAGGGCGTCTCGGATTCGATCACGTCGTCCGCCAGCACCACGGCGAACGGTTCCGGGCCCACCAGTTCCTGCGCGCGCAGCACCGCGTGCCCCAGACCCAGAGCCTCTTTCTGCCGGATATACGAAACATCGATCATGTCGGAGACCTGGCGCACGATGGCCAGCAGGTCTTTTTTGTTTCGCGATTCCAGCAATTGTTCGAGTTCGAAGCTGACGTCGAAGTGGTCTTCGATCGCCGATTTGCCCCGGCCCGTGACGATAATGATGTTCTGAATCCCCGAATGCAGGGCCTCTTCGACGCCGTATTGAATAATCGGCTTGTCGACAAGCGGCAGCATTTCTTTGGGTTGCGCCTTCGTGGCCGGGAGGAAGCGTGTACCCAGACCCGCGGCGGGAAAAACAGCCTTTCGAACCTTAGCAGCTGACATCGCTTCTATCTTTACACGCCCCCTTCGGCGACCGCGGGGCATATGGTACGTTGGAAGTTTCCTGAATATATGGCATACGTAATTGCGGAACCCTGCATAGGCACAAAAGACTCGGCGTGCGTCGACGCATGTCCGGTAGATTGTATCCACCCGAAGAAAGACGACAGCCGTTTCGCCGACGCGGAGATGTTGTACATCGACCCCGTTGAGTGCATCGACTGTGGCGCCTGTGTGCCGGTTTGCCCGGTCTCGGCCATCTTCGCTTTGGACGACCTTCCGGAGAAGTGGTCCGAATTCACCGCGAAGAACGCGGCCTACTTCGACCGCCCGAAGAAATAGTTCGCCGAAACACCGGAATTCAGGCCGGACCTGCACGGGTCCGGCCGTCTTCCCTCATCCCCTCCGAAGCGGTATCCGAAATCTTCCATCCAAATTGCGATTGTTTTGAGTCACTTGGGCCTCCAGCTCGAGGAGCGCGCAATCTTTCCGCGCCTATCCTGCAGCCAGGAGACTCTATGACGATCAATTGCAAAGGCCGCGTGAATATCACCACGCCAGGCACACCCGTTCCGCTCACCACCGACCCTTCGGTTACAGCTTCGAAGCTGTTCTTTCAGGTGATCCCCGGACTCACGGGCAAGACCTACGTGGGCATTCCGGGCATGGCAAAAGGGACGCTCACCGGCGTGGCGCGCATTCTGTGGCCAAACCAGTCGGGCGGCTTTTCCGAGACGTTCTGTATCGAAGCGCAGGATGGATGCGATTCCATCCGTCTGAAGGACTACGCGATCGATGCCGATGTGGCGGGCGAAGGTCTGCTCGTCACCTACTGGCAGGAGTAGAAGCGGGTGGCGGACGGGCAGCCGTCCGCCACTTTCCCCGGGCGTTTATTTACCCGAAGGCTTATACGTCGCCGACTGAATATCCGTCTCCCAGACGCTCACTTCCGCCACTTCCACCGGAACGTCCAGCTTCAGTTGCTCCTGCAACTGCGTGCAGAAATACCAGGCCATATTTTCCGCCGTCGGATTCAGCGTAATAAACGGCTCGATTTCATTCATGAAGACATGATCCAGCGGCTCGGAAATTCCCCGCAGAATGCGCTTCAGTTCGGTGAAATCCGCCAGCATCCCGGTGGCATCCAGCTGCTCGCCGCGCAGCGTGATCCGCACGCGGTAATTGTGCCCGTGCACGTTTTCACACTTGCCCCGGTAATTGCGCAGCGCATGACCCGCCGCGAAGGTATGTTCCACGGAAACTTCAAACATCGAAAAACTTCTCCACGTCCTCAAACTCCATGCTGAACGAGTAATCCGGCAGGCTGTCGAAAAACACCTGCCCGTAGCGTTGTTGTGTAATGCGGTTATCGAGCAGAACCAGCACTCCCCGGTCCGAACCCGTCCGGATCAGCCTTCCGAACCCCTGTTTCAGAGCGATCGCGGCCTGCGGAATCTGGTACTCGTAGAAAGGATTTCCCCCCGCCTCGCGCACGTTCCGGATGCGAGCCTCCACCACCGGATCGTTCGGAACCGCGAACGGCAACTTATCAATGATAACGCAGCTGAGCTGGTCCCCTGGCACGTCAACCCCCTGCCAGAACGAGGAAGTCGCGAATAAGATACAGTTCGGCGTCTCGCGGAACTCCTCCAGAATCGCCATCCTGGGCGCCGTTCCCTGCAGCAGCACCGGATACTCAATCGCGAGCGAAACGCGGTCGTAGACCTGCCGCATCTGCTGGTAACTGGTAAACAGGACGAACGCGCGCCCGCGGCTCGCGTTCAGGATCCGCACGATCTCTTCGCTGGCGGCGCGCAGGTAGAGCGGGCTCGAGGGATTCGGCAGGTGGGTCGGCACATACAGCAGCGCCTGTGTCTGGTAATCGAAATGGCTGGGCACCACCAGCGTGCGCGCGCCCTCCAGCCCCAGCCGCGCCTGCACATAATCGAAGCCTCCCGCCACCGCCAAAGTGGCCGAGGTGAGAATCGCGGCGTCGATCTTGTCCCACAGATTCAACTGCAGCAGCCCGGCCACATCGATCGGCGTGGCCTGCAGGAAAACGCCGTTCCGCCCGCGCCGGTCGATCCAGTGCACGTAGGTGGGGTCCGCGCCCTCGATCAGGAACTCCAGGGCGTGCCGCAACTCCTGCGCCCGCCGGAAGAGCGGAATCACCTCCTGCGGGGCATCCTGAATCACCTTCAGATGGCTCATCAGAAGATCGAACGCCGCCATCAGATCCGCGTACGTCTCCTGATGCTGATCGACGAACGCCTCACGCCCCGGGAAACTCGCTCGTCCGTCTCCGCCGGGCAGCGCGCCGAAGAACTGCAGTGCGATCTCGTCCAGACGGATCAGGATCCGGTCGAGTTCCTCGCTCCCGAACTTCCGGGCCCGCGACAGCACCGCGATATCGCGCCGCAGTTCCTGAATCCGGTATGTGCTCACCTGAAAGCCGAAATACTGCCCCGCGATGTCTTCGATGTCGTGGGCTTCATCGAAAATAACGGCGTTGTAATCGGGCAGAATCGCCGCCATGTCGTCGCGGCGCACGGCCAGATCCGCGAAAAACAGATGGTGATTCACGATGATAATGTCGGCTTCCGCCGCCCGCTGGTGCATCAGCGTGATGAAGCAGCGTTCGAACTGCTTGCACTTCGACCCGGCGCAAAGTTCGCTGCGGGCGTCGATTTTTGCCCACGCGGTGCTCTCTTCCGGCAGCGTGCGGATTTCCGCGCGGTCACCGAATTCCGTCTCTTTCTCCCAGTCGCGGATCACGGTAAAATCCGCCACTTCTTCCATGCCGGAAAGCACGGGCGTGTTCTCGGCGTCGTAAATCTTCTGCCGGCAGGCGTAGTTGCCGCGGCCTTTCATGTAGCAGACGCGCAGCGGCCTGCCCAGCACTTTCTCTAAAAAAGGAATATCGCGAAAAAACAGCTGCTCCTGCAGCGCTTTGGTGCCTGTCGAAACCACCACGCGACGTTCGGAAAGCAGCGCCGGCACCAGATAGGCAAGCGTTTTCCCCGTGCCGGTCCCGGCCTCCACGATCAGCTTCCGGCCTTCCGCCAAAGCGTTTTCGACGGCCAGCGCCATCTCCACCTGTCCCGGCCGGGACTCGAACGAAGGGTGCGCCGCAGCCAGCGCGCCGCCCGGCAGGAAGAAGCGTTTGATCTGCCGCACCGAGTCCGCGACCGGCCCCTTGCCCGGCGATATAGTCGACCCCGCCCTCATCATTGCTATCATGACAGTTAATGCCCAACGAACTGCCGGCGATTGTCATCGTCGGTAGGCCGAACGTCGGCAAATCTACCCTCTTCAATCGGATCACCGGGCAGCGCCGGGCAATTGTAGGCGACGAACCGGGGATCACGCGCGATCGCCTCTCCGGCACCGGAAACCACGATGGCCGCCGCTTCGAACTGATTGATACGGGTGGAATTGTCGTCAGCGACGCCGAATACATCCCGAGTCAGATTCTGAAACAGGCGCGAGTTGCCCTGGAGAACGCTTTCCACGTCGTCTTCGTGGTGGATGGCCGCAGCGAGATCAGTTCCGCCGATCTGGAACTCGCCGCCATGCTGCGCAAACTCGGCAAGCCCGTCACCCTGGCGGTGAACAAAGCCGACACCGGCAAGAAAGAAAGCCTGGCGCATGATTTCTACTCGCTGGGAATCAAAGATATCTTTCCGGTCTCCGCCGAGCACGGTCTCGGCATGGAGGAGTTTCTCGATCACATCACCCTCGGCATCGAAGAGAAGATCGCGGAACCGGAAGACAAGCGCGTTCGCGTGGCCATCATCGGCCGCCCCAACGCGGGAAAATCCACGCTGCTGAACGCCCTGCTCGGCCAGGAGCGCGCCATCGTCTCGCCCATCGCCGGCACCACGCGCGACTCCATCGATGAGGAGATCGAGCGCGACGGCACCGTGTACCGTTTCATCGACACGGCCGGTATTCGCCGCAAGGGCAAGACCAATCTGATGGCGGAAAAACTGAGCGTGGTGATGGCGCGCCGCAACATCCGCATGGCCGATGTCGTGATCGTCGTGATGGATGCCAGCGAAGGCGTGCTCGGTCTCGACGCCACCATCGCCGGCTACGCTCACGAGGGCGGGCGCTCCGTTATTCTTTGCGTCAACAAGTGGGATCTCATTACCACTGGTAAAAAGAAGGAATTCGAAGAGAACGTCCGCTACCACCTGAAATTCCTTGAATATGCGCCGGTGGTTTTTCTCTCGGCCAAGATGGGCTCCGGGGTGAATAAGCTCTATCCGCTGATCAAGGAATGCTACGAATCCGCGACCAAGCGGGTCACCACCGGCGAACTCAACCGCTTCGTGGAAGCGCTGCATTTCGAAGAGCGCAAAATCCTCTACATCACGCAGACCGGCGTGCGGCCGCCCTCGTTTATTCTCTTTACCGATAAAGCCGGCGACCTGCATTTTTCGAATGAACGATTTCTGATCAATCAGCTGAGAAAGCGTTTTGGTTTCACCGGAACGCCGATTGAACTGAAGATTCGCGGCCGCGTTCGGAAGAAGGATCGCCCGGCTCTGAAATAGATCCTGTATATTCAGGTTGATCGCCCGCATTCCGGGCAACGGTGCAGCCATGAACAGACGAGATCTCCTGAAAACCCTCCCCACCCTCGCGGTGGCCTCGCAACTCCCGGCGCAGTCCGCCTACAAGGGCCGCCTCCGCCCGGGCCTGGTTGCTTACACCTACCGCGACCTGCTCGCCGCGAAGAAGATGACCTACGAAGACGTCATCCGCACGGCCGCGGATCTGGGCTTCGAAGGGCTCGACACCACCGTCTACTGGTTCCCCGACACCTCGAACACTTACCTCGCCACGCTGCGCCGCACGGCCTATAAGAACGGCATCTCGCTCTACAGCATCGCCACCCGCGTCCGTCTCTCCCAGCCCACCCCCGAGCTCCAGACGGCCGAAGTGGACGCCGCGAAGAAGTGGGTGGACGTTGCGGAAAAACTCGGCGCCACACACGTCCGGGTCTTCGGCGGCGCCATCCCCAAGGGCGCCTCGGAAGCAAAGGCCATCGACTGGGCCGTGGAAGTCTTCAAGCGCGCCGCGGAATATGCCGGCTCGAAGGGCATCATCCTCGGCGTGGAAGACGACGGCGGGCTCACTACCACCGCCGAGCCCACTCTGGAAATCGTGAAGAAGACCGACTCGCCGTGGGCCGGGATGAATCTCGACGCGGGCAACTTCCCCAAAGACGGTTACGCGCAGGTGGAAATGTGCGTCCCCTACGCCGTCAGCACGCACATCAAAGCGCAGATTTCCACGCCGGACGGTAAGAAGGAAAAGGCGGATTTCGAGCGTCTCTTCGGCCTTTTCGCCAAAGGCGGCTACCGGGGCTTCGTCTCTCTGGAATACGAAGACAAAGACCCGGAAACCGCCATCCCGCTGCTGGCGCCGCAGATTATCAGAGCCGCGCGCAAGTACGCGGTCTGAACCGAACCAGTCTGAACCGGGCCAGTCTGAACCGGGCCACTACAGCTTCGTGGCTTTGAAGCCGCCCTTCGAACGGTCGTAGAACCAGATCGCGCCGAACACCACCAGCAGAATCGCCGGCAGGATCGCCACGGCCTGGAAGGACGCCTGCGATGCCTTGCCCAGCACTTCGTTGAGCCGGTCGCCTGTCAGCGCCTGAAACGCGGCGTCGCTACCGGCCAGTTCCACTTTTTTCGTGTCGAAGATCTGCCCCATCTTGGGCAGCACGAACGTGATGGAAAGTGTGCCGGCAGTGCCCATCAGGCCCATCAGCAGGGCGCCGCCGCGCGGGAACCGCTCCGACGCGGTGGCCAGCATGGTGGGCCACATGAAGCAAACGCCACAGCCCCACAAAGTGGCAGCCAGGATGCCGGTGACCGGCGAGTTCGCCACGCTGAGAGCCAGCAGTCCCAAAGACGCCAGCAGACAGGAAATCCAGAGCAGGCCGATCGGCGACAGTTTGTGCGCAATCGGTCCCGCGAAATGCCGCGCCACGAACATGATGCCGCTCACATAAACCAGCAGCAGGATGCCCTGCATGTGCACTGTCCGCGTGAGCGCCAGATCCACCCACTGCCCGGGCGCCAGTTCCGAAGCGGCCGTCAGGAACATGGAGCAGAAGAGCACCAGGAACATCGGCTTCAGCAGTTCTTTGAACATCTCGCCCATGGACACGCCCGATGCGGCGCGTTCGGTGGGCGGGAACTTCAGGCCAAGACAAAGGATCACCACCACCACGGCGGGCAACAGAATGATCGCGAGCTTCATCTGCCATCCCACGCCCGCCTGTCCCAGACCATAGCCCAACAGGCCACCCGCAATCAGTCCGCCCGGCCACCACGCATGCAGCGCGTTCAGTTTCCCGGTCTTGTCATCCGTATAGACCGTCGCGGTCAGCGGATTCACCACCGTTTCCACCAGCCCCCAACCGATACCGGTGATTACCGCACCCGCCCAGATCACGTTGTAGACACCCGCCCCCGATGCGAGGCTCGAAGCAAACAGAATCGTCAGCGTGCCCAGAATGAAGCAGATGCCGGAAAGCGGCAGCAGCAGACCCATGCCGATGAAATCCAGCAGCGGGCTCCCGATGGCAATCGTGAAGGCAAAGCCCAGAAACGGGACCCCCAGAACGTTGCCGATCATCTCGGCGGAATGCGCTTTATCGATGGGATCGAAGAAGATCTTCTGCAGATCGCTCGCGACGTCGGCGCGCAGGGATGCCGCCACCCCCGCCGTGAAAAGAGCCAGCACGCTGGCGAGAAAAAGACGGCTTTTGTTGTACGCGGCGTGACGATCAACCTGGACCGGGGCTGTAGCACTCATATCACGTGAGGATATCGCAGCCGGTGGCACAGCAGCGGCGACCCGGAAAACACCGTCCGAATGTCATGCCGCATTCGTACGGGTTTGCCCGCCAGGCGCCTGGTTTTCTATTCCGTGCTCACCAGCAGACCGAGCCTCCATACGCCCAGAAATTCGGGGTTTTCCGCGACGGGACGCCACTCCGGCGAAGGATCCCCGCGAAGCTTGTCCACGGTCACCTTGTGGATTCGGTTCGATGCCATGTAGACCACCCAGTTTCCGTGAGAGGGCGCGACCTGGCTGCGTCCGATGTACACCATGACATGCGCGGACAACTCCGCATTCCGGTAGAGCAGCAGGTCGCCGGCTTCGGCATCGGCCAGGTCGCGCGAGACCAGCATAGGTGTGCCCTGGTACAGTACGGCTATCTCCTGCGCGCCCGCGTTCCTGTGGATGGAAGGCATCACCGGATAGACCGGCAACTCCAGTCGCTTCGACCAGGCGAAATCGTGCGAAGCCAGTGCGTTCCGGAAGGCCCACCGGATCAAGGAGTCTCCGTCCGTTACCTCCGGCAGCGGTTTGCGCGCGTAATAGCGCGATTCCGCGAGGAAGGTGAACCAGCGCCGGAACGCCGTTCGGTCAGCTGAAGGAAGGCAGGGAAGCGGATTGGCGGGAGCGACAGAGATCCCGAAAGTAAGTCCGATAACAGCGATCGCGACCCGTATCCGCTTCACGGCGGTTTCAGAATAACCGAACCCAGCTTTAAGATGAAAGCTGTGAAGGTACTGGTATTCTCCGATATCCACAGCGATGCGCGAGCATTGCAACAACTGATGTCCATCGAGGCGGACTATTACTTCTGCGCGGGCGATCTGGTCAACTGGGGCCGGCAACTCGACGCCATGGGCGACATCCTCAAGCGCCGCGCGGACCGCGTCTATGTGATTCCCGGTAACCACGAATCCGCCGAGCAGATCGCCTTCATGTGTAAGAAATACGGCCTTCACGATTTTCATGGCGGCCATCTCGAAGCCGGCGGCTTTCATATCACCGGACTCGGCTACTCGAATCCGACGCCCTTCGCGACGCCCGGCGAGTACAGCGAAGCGGAACTCGAACAGCGACTGCACGCCTTCGACGGTCTGCAGCCCATGATTTCCATCTGTCACGCGCCGCCCTTCGGCACCATGCTGGACCGCATCACCAACCTGAAGCATGCCGGCAGCCGCGCCATCCGCGAGTTTCTGCAGCGGGAGAAGCCGCGTTATTTTTTCTGCGGCCATATCCATGAGGCGGCGGGCGCGCAGGAAAAACTGGGCGAAACGTCGGCCATGAACGTGGGCCGCAAAGGGTATCTGCTCGATCTGGATCAACAAAAGGAATGGGGAGTGCTCTGAGATGGCAACGCTGGGACTGGTCGAATACGCCGACGCGCCGCCCGAAGTGAAGGCGGTTTACGACGACATCATAGCGACGCGCAAGACGGACTGGATCAACAATTTCTGGAAGGCGCTGGCGCACGATCCCGCCACGCTGCGCCGCACGTGGGAGAGCATCAAACAGATCATGGCGCCGGGCGCGCTGGATCCTCTCACCAAGGAACTGCTTTACGTGGCGGTGAGCGCCACCAACCAGTGCGGCTATTGCATCGCTTCGCACACGGCGGGCGCGCGCAAGGCAGGCATGACGGACGCCATGTTCGCCGAACTCATGGCGGTGGTGGGCATGGCCAACGAGACCAATCGGCTGGCCAGCGGCTATCAGGTGGAGATCGACGACCGCTTCAAGAAGTGACCGTTTCAAAACATGACCGCTTCAAAACATGACGGGCGTTGCTTCCCTTAGAATAGGCTCTTGGAGAACAGAGACTTCGCACGTGTACTGTATGAGACCGCCGACCTCATGGAGATCGCCGGTGAGGATGGCTTCCGGATCCGCAGCTACCGCAACGGCGCGGCGGCCATCGAAGGCTATCCCGAGCGCATAGCCGATATTCTGTCGAACCCCGAACGGAAGATCACCGACGTTCCCGGCATCGGCAAGGGCCTGGCGTTCGTGCTGAAGGAGATCGCGGAGCGCGCCAGTTGCGAGATGCGCGACACGCTGCTGCAGCGGTTCCCCGTGGCCGCGCTGGAGTTTCTGAAGATCCAGGGGCTCGGCCCCAAAAGCATCGCCCTTCTGTTCGAGCACTTTAAAATCACCACGCTCGACGAACTCGAACAGCTGTGTAAGGATCAGAAACTCCGCACGCTGCCCCGCATGGGCGCGAAGCTCGAAGAGAAGGTGCTCCGCAGTATTCAGCAACACAGGGAGCGCACCGGCCGCTTCCTGCTGAGCTTCGCCGACAACACGGCGCGGGAACTCACCGAGTACCTGAGCGACCTGGAAGGCATCGAAGCCATCACCCCCGCCGGCAGCCTGCGCCGGGGCAAAGAAACCATCGGCGATCTCGATATCTTAGTCACCGGTCCCAATGCCGTGGCCGCGCTGGAGCGTGTCGCGACGCACCCGAAGGTGCACGAGGTCCTGGGCCGCGGGGCCAACAAGACCAGCGTGAAGTTCGGTCGCGAAGGGCTGCAGGTGGACGTGCGCGCGCTCGATCACGACAGCTTCGGCGCCGCCATGCAGTACTTCACCGGCAGCAAGGAACACAACGTCGCCCTGCGGCAGCGTGCCATCCGCATGGGCTTCAAACTCAGCGAGTATGGCCTGTTTCGCGCGGACGACGAGACCCGCGTGGCCGGCGACACCGAAGCGGGAATCTACCAGGCGCTGGGTCTCGACTGGATTCCGCCGGAGTTGCGCGAGAGCCGGGATGAGATTGAACTCGCGGCCGCGCACGCGCTTCCCGAACTGATTGAACAGACCGCCATCCGCGGCGATCTCCACATGCACACCACCGCGACGGACGGCCGCGCCACGCTCGAAGAGATGGCAGAAGCCGCCCGGCAGCAGGGCTACGAGTACATCGCCATCACGGACCATTCCAAGGCGATTGCGATGGCTTTCGGCCTTGATGAGAAGCGCGTCGTCGAGTTCGCGCAGACCGTCCGGAAGATCAATGAGACCGGCGATCTGGGCATCCGCATCTTTTCCGGCCTGGAATGCGACATCATGAAGGACGGCGATATGGACATCTCCTGGGATGCGCTCGCCGAACTCGATATCGTGATCGGCAGTGTCCATAGTCACATGAATCAGGAGCCGGAGGCCATGACGGACCGGCTGCTCAAGGCTCTGGAGTGCACGTCGTTAAGGGCTCTTGGCCATCCCACCGGGCGTCTGCTGCTGCATCGCGATCCCTTTACTTTCGATTTCGACCGCGTCATCACGGAAGCCGTGCGCCGCGGTGTCTGGCTGGAAACCAATGCCAGCCCCGAACGCCTGGACCTGAGCGCCAGCCACATTCGCATGGCGAAAGCGAAGGGCGCGAAGTTCATCGTGTCAACCGATGCGCACCACCCGAAGCACCTGCTGAACATGCGCTACGGCATCGCGACCGCGCGCCGCGGCGGTTTGCGGGCGGCGGACGTGATGAATACGCTCCCCGCGGAGCAGTTCGCGCAGGCTCTCCGCAACTCAAGGACGAACGGACTATGAAGAGTAACCCGATTCAGCACACGGCTTCGAAAGAAGTCTATAGTTGTCCCGTGTTCCGCGTCACCGAAGACGAAGCCACCGATAACAAGGGTTTCGACATGAAGCGCAGCATTGTGCGCCACCGGGGTTCCGCCGTCATGATGGCCGTGGACAAGAAGAACCGCGTGCTGCTTGTGAAGCAGTACAGGATGCCCGCCGATCGTTATATGTGGGAGTTGCCCGCAGGCAAGATCGACGAGGGCGAAACCGCGGCGCAGACCGCGAAACGCGAACTGATTGAAGAGACCGGCTATCGCGCGAAGAAGTGGAAGAAGCTGGTCGAGTACTTCCCGAGCCCTGGTTTCGTGCAGGAGAAGATGACTGTCTATCTTGCGAAGGACCTCACCGAAGGCGAAGCGCAGCCCATGGAAGATGAGCGCATCGAGTCGAAGTGGTTTACCAAAAAGGAACTGACGGAGATGATTAAGACCAACAAGATCATCGATTCGAAGACACTCATCGGTTACCTCTACTGGGCGAAGCTGTAGTCGTCAAACACCAATAAAAAAGGGGCCAGCCGTGAGGCTGGCCCCCGCGCCCAAAGGCGAACTACGCCTTCTTCGGAGCGGCTTTTTTGGCAGCGGCTTTCTTCGGAGCGGCCTTCTTGGCAGCGGCCTTCTTCGGAGCAGCTTTCGTTGCAGCGGCTTTGGTTGCAGCGGACTTGGTTGCAGCGGCCTTGGCGGGCGCCTTCACGGCGGCCTTCTTCGGTGCTGCAGCCTTCTTCACGGCAGCCTTTTTCGGGGCTGCTTTCTTCGTTGCTTTTTTTGTAGCCATTGTTGGTGATTCTCCCTGTCCTTCATTATGAAACGAAACGCAAAGAAGATAAATCAAAAAGTTGAAAAATGTTTCAGAGTGTGTTTATAGCTCCCGGCTCCCTGCCGCGCGGCCCTCTCATGGCACGCCGTGCGGAGCCACGCACGCAGGTGGTACAAGAAGAATCTGGTGAAGAAAGTACAACTCATAACAGATGGCGCATGCCTGGGCAATCCAGGCAAAGGCGGCTGGGCATCCATCCTTCGCTTCGGTCCGCATAAGAAGGAAATTTTCGGCTGCGAGCCGCACACCACGAACAACCGCATGGAGCTGCGGGCCGCTATTGAAGGGCTCCGCATGCTCAAGGAACGTTGCGAAGTGGAAGTGGTGACGGATTCTGAATACGTGCTGAAGGGCATTACGCTGTGGGTCCCCAACTGGAAAAAACGCAACTGGATGACCGCGCAGAAGAAGCCCGTGATCAATCGCGATCTCTGGGAAGAGCTGGATGAACAGGTCGCGCGGCACGCGGCCCAGTGGGTGTGGACCAAAGGCCACGCCTCGAACGAAGACAACAACCGCGCCGATGAACTCGCCTCCCGCGCGGCCCGCGAACAGTGTTCGCAGATGTGAAGTCGCTAGAATCGACTTATGGCTAACGAAACCTACGCGTTGTTCGACACCAGTGAGGGAAGCTTCAAGATAAAGCTTTTCGCGGACAAAGCGCCCAACACCGTGCAGAACTTTACAGACCTTGCGGAAGGCAAGAAGACCGGCAAGCCCTTTTACGACGGCATCATCTTCCATCGCGTGATTCCGGGCTTCATGATTCAGGGCGGCTGCCCGCAGGGCACCGGCCGCGGCGGCCCCGGCTACAACTTCAAGGACGAGTTCCATCCCGACCTGAAGCACTCCAAACCCGGCATGCTCTCCATGGCGAACGCGGGCCCGAACACCAATGGCAGCCAGTTCTTCATCACCGTTGCCGAGACCTCATTCCTCGACAACCGCCACGCCGTCTTCGGAGAAGTGACCGAAGGCTACGACGTGGTGAAGAAGATCTCCACCGTGCCCCGCAACAGTCAGGACCGCCCGAACAAAGACGTCAAAATCAATTCCGTGAAGATCGAGCGGAGCTAGCCGCAAAGCCCGCCGCCGAACGCCGCCGCCGAACCCCTATGAACTCCCGCACCGTGCTGTTCGGCGGCACTTTCGATCCCGTTCATAATGCTCATCTGGAGATCGCGCGCGCCGCCAAAGGCCGCTTCGGTCTCCGGTGTGTTTTATTCGTTCCCGCCGCCAATCCCCCGCATAAGAGTCATGGCGCCCAGGCTTCGTATGAGGACCGCGTCCGCATGCTGCAACTGTCCTGCGCTGGCGAACCCGGCTTCGAAGTATCCCGCATCGAACAAACCTCCGAAGCCCGTCCCAGCTACTCCATCGACACCATTGAGAAGGTACGGGCCAGCGGCATCATGGAACTCAGCTTTCTCATCGGCGCCGATGCGTTCGCTGAAATAACGACGTGGCATCGCTGGCAGGATGTCGTCAGCCTCGTCGAATTTATCGTGGTGACGAGACCCGGCGCGGTCTATCAGATTCCCCCGCAGGCTACCGTGCACGAACTGGGCGGACTGCAGATTCCGGTCTCGTCCTCGGAGATCCGGCAGCGCCTCGCGGAGGGCGATCGCGACGTGCCCGTGCCCCCGGCTGTTCAGCGCTACATTCACGAACACGCGCTCTACGCTTAAGCGAAGCGAATCTTTCGCGTCTCTCCGCTCCGCAGCTTTACCTTCGAAGTTCCTTCAATTTTCTGGCCATCCGGCGCCCGCAACTGCACCTCCGTAGCCGACGTTGCCCGCAGCGTTGCTTCCTTCGCCCGCCCGTTCTCCCACACCAGATCCACGGTGACACCGCCCCGCGCGCGCAGCCCCGATACGCTGCCGCCCGCCCACGCCGCGGGCAGGGCCGGCAGAAAGTGCACCTCGCCCGCATGGCTTTGCAGCAGCATCTCCGCCATGGCCGCGGTCGCGCCGAAGTTCCCGTCGATCTGGAAAATCGAGGTGTTGCCCGCCGGATGCGTATCGAACAGATTGGGACCCGTGCTGTGCTGCATCAGGGCCACCAGGGACTCGTGCGCCTTCCCGCCATCCCCAAGCCTTGCCCAAAAACCGATAGCCCACGCGCGGCTCCAGCCCGTATACGCGCCGCCCGCTGCCAGCCGCCGTTCGAGCGACACCCGCGCCGCTCTGGCCAGTTCCGGCGTGCCGCGCGGCGTGATCTCCGCACCCGGATACAGCGGGTACAGATGCGACATGTGCCGCTGCCCGGGCTCGGATTCCCCGAAGTCCTTCGACCACTCCTGCAACTGCCCGTGCTTACCCGCCTGATACGGAAGCAGCCGCGCCCGCGCCTTCGCGAGCCGAGCGCGAAATTCCGGCTCGATGCCCAGCACTTTGCTCGCTTCGATGCAGTTCGCGAAGAGTTCCCTCATGAGAGCCATGTCCATGGTGCAGCCCGCGCTCGTCTCCGCGCGCTTGCCCTGCGGCGTCAGAAACGAATTCTCCGTGGAGAACGACGGGCACGTCGTCAGCCGGCCATCCTTATCTTCGATTAGCCAGTCGAGACAGAACTCCGACGATCCCTTCATCACCGGCCACGCCCGCTGCTTCAGGAATGCCTGATCGCCGTTGAACTGGTAATGTTCCCAGAAGTGCGCGCAGAGCCACGGACCGCTCATCTGCCAGTTGGCCCACGTCGGGGACCCGCCACCGAAACTCCCCACCGGCGCCGATTGCCGCCACACGTCCGCGTTGTGATGTGATACCCAGCCCCGCGCGCCGTAGTTGATGCGCGCGGTCTCGCGGCCGTTCCGCGCCAGACCCTCCACCATGTCGAACAACGGCCCGTGACACTCGCTCAGGTTGCAGGTTTCCGCCGCCCAGTAGTTCATCTGGGTGTTGATGTTGATGGTCCAGTTCGAACTCCATGGCGGACGCAGCTGATCGCTCCAGATGCCCTGCAGATTCGCCGGCTGCGTGCCCGGGCGCGAACTCGCGATCAGCAGATAGCGGCCGTAATGAAAGTACAGCGCCAGCAACCCTTCGTCCGCCTTGCCGGGAAACGCTTTCAGCCGTTCGTCCGTCGGCAGGGCCGAAGCGGGCGCGCTCAGACGCAGCGCCGTTCGCCGGAACAGCTTCCGATGGTCCGCCACATGCCGCGCCCGCAACTGCGCCCACGGCAGTTTCACGGCGGCCTGCAGTTGCTTCCGGCACGTCTCGGCAATTGCCGCTGCGGGCAGATCCGGATCTTTGTCGAAGCCCCGATAGCCCGTCGCGGCTACCAGCAAGATGGTGGCTGCCCGCGCGCCGGTCACGCGCAGCTTATCTCCCTCCACACTGACGCGCCCGCCCTCGGCCACCACCTGCACGCGCGCCTCGAAGCGCATGCCGACGCCTTCGGTCTCGTCATACGTGATCGGCTTCTCGGACCGCACATAGTTCGGCTCACTGTGCGCCGGAGCTTTGCCCGTCAGCCTGAGCGTGCCATCCGGCGAAGCCTCCGTCTTCGCCTGCAGCAGGCTGTCGAGCGACAGCACAAAATCCCCACCAGTCAGCCGCACCACCAAAGCCTGCTCCGGCGCCGACGAGAACACCTCGCGCGAATGCGAACCAGACGTCACACGCGCGATGCCGCTGTCCAGATCCAGTTCACGCCGGTAATCCGTGGCCGCGCCGCCCGCCTCCGCGAACTCGATCACCAGGTTCCCCAGCGGCTCATAGGCCTCGTTATAAGGCCCCTGCATCTTCATACAAAGCGCATCGGCCGCCGGGTAATCCTCCTCCTCCATCACCAGCCGCCGGATCTCCGCCAGGTGATTCTTCGCGTCCGGATTGTTCCACGGCTTCGGCCGCCCCGACCACAACGAATCGTGATTCAGCTGCAGCCGTTCGCGCTGTACGCCGCCGAACACCATCGCGCCCAACCGGCCATTTCCGACTGGCAACGCTTCCGTCCACTGCTCGGCCGGCTTGCGGAACCAGAGCATAGTCTCGGCCGGAGCGCTCGTGTCCGCCAGAGCCATGGCACCGGCAGCCGCGGTCGTGCCGATGAACTGCCGCCGCGTCACGCGCTTCATTGAACCTCCCGGATACGGATATTCCGGAACATGACTGTCGAAAACCGGTCATGCAACTGCAGCCCGATCGGCCCCGTCTTCGACCTCGCCGGATCCCCCGCGCTCTCGGCCACCTGCTCGCCATTCAGCAGCACACGGATCGTCCCGTTGCGCGACACCACGTCCATGCTGTTCCAGTCGCTGTGCCGCATGGCCCCGGTCTTCGCGGCCTCAAATAAGTACACGCTGCCGGTCGGAAACTTTTCTTTGTCGTCGTCGATGATCTGGATCTCATACCCGATATGCGCCGGCGTGCTCTTCACCGGTCCGGCCAGTTCGGGATGCACACTGTCCGGCTCATTGATCGCATAGTGCGCGCGCGACTGATCGCGGATCGATACGCCGCTGTTTCCGCCCGGCGGCAGCCAGAACTCCACATGCAGATCGAACTCACCATAGTCGTTCCGCTTTGTGTACAACCACGCCTGCGGATTCACCCACGCCCGATACGTCTTCTCATCGATGGGCCATTTGGAAGCGGGTGACGGATGTGTCCGTTGCCCGAGCAGCGTGCCATCTTTCATCACCGTCCAGGTGCACTCCCCGCGCGGCTCCCATCCGGAAAGATCCTTCCCGTTGAACAGCGGCTTCCAGCCCAACTCCGCCGGCAGCGTGACCTTGCCCGTCGCGGCCCATTCCGTACCTCGCGCCAGCAGCGCCTGAAACGCCACGTCCTCCAGATTCGGATTCGCCTCATCCTTCCAGGTATGGCCCAGCATGGTTGTATACACGCGACCCTGCCCGTAATTCCGCACCCAGTCCATCGGCTCGCCCTGGTGCGACACTTCACTGAACGCGTACGTCAATACGGTCAGTCCCTGTGCCGGCCCGTGCTGCCCGTGCGTCAACTGCTCGGCGGGATGCGTCCAGTGCGCGGGCAAACCCTTTGTTACCGGATGCGAACCGTCCAGCACGAACATCTCGAACTCATGCCGCGGACCATGTCCCGGCGCCAACCCCGAACCCTTCGGAATCGTCACCACCTTTTCACCAACCACCGCCAGCCCCGGCCCGAACGTCTTCTCCCGCCAGCCCAGCCCGATCATGTCGTTATAAGCCGGCCAGTTCAGAAACGCATTGTTCGCCGCATGAAACACCACCAGCCCGCCGCCGCCTTTCACGAACGTCTCCAGTTCCCGTTCCTGCGCCGGACTCCACCGCCTGCCATCGGCCAGATGACCGCCGTTGAAGTTATTGATCACCACATCGAAGTCCTTCAGCGGCCGCCACTCCGGATAGCTCGCCACCTGCACCGTGAACCGCCCCGAACCTTCGAGAATGTTCCGGATGGCCCGCGTTCGCGCGGCCCAGTCATGATTGTTCGCGCCGTCGATGACCAGCGCCGATATCTTTCGCTCCGCCCCGTAAACCGGGAGGGCGAGAGCAAGTGCAATGAGAATGAAGCGTTTTTTCAGCAAGGCACCTTATACTTTATCCAGTGAGCAGGCCACCCGTGGCGGGATTGATCCTCGCCATTTCTTTGCTGAATACCAGCTGTCTCAAATACCAGGCTCATCCGTTGAGTCCCGTGCAAACCGAACAGCAGTTCCGCGCGCGGTCGCTGCGGACTCCTGGCCTGGCCGAATTCGTCCGGGCGCAGTCCGGCGCTGCCGCTACGCCCTGGCCACCGGCGACCCTCGATCCCGAGATGCTCACCTACATCGCGTATTACTTCAGCCCGTCCATCGAAGTGGCCCGCGCGAAGGTCGCCTCGGCGCGCGCCGCGCTGGATACCGCACACCAGCGCATTAATCCTTCCATCTCCGGCAACGGCGGCTACAACCGCACGCCCGATTCCGTTTCCACCTACGCCGTCTCACCGGCGTTCACCATCGAGACCGCGGGCAAGCGCGGCTACCGGATCCTCGAAGCCGAAAAGCTCACCGAAGCCTCCCGTCTCGCCGTCTATGAAGCAGCCTGGGAGGTGCGCAGCGCCCTGCGGCGCGCGCTCGTTACCTACTGGACCGCGCTCAGCAAACAAAAGCTGTTGCAGACGGAAGCCGCCGTGCGCGCGGAGATCGTCGCGATCTATCAAAAGCGCGTGGAACTGGGCGACGCGGCGACGCCCGAACTGAGCGCGGCCAGGTCCGAACAGGCCACCGTTTCTCTCGCTCTCGAAGCCACCGAAACCGAACTCGCCGAAGCCCGGTCCGTGATCGCGCAGGCTGCCGGACTTCCCGCCGCCGCGCTCGACGGCGTGACGCTCGACCTGTCGTCCTTTCAAACTCCCGCGGCGCCCGACGCGCTGCCGATTCTCCAAATCGAAAAAGCGGGACTGCTGCATCGCGCCGATATCCGCCGCACGCTGCTGGAATATGAGGCAGCCGACGCCCGCCTGCGCCTCGCCCTGGCGAACCAGTACCCCAACATCATTTTGAGTCCGGCTTACACATTTCAGGAAGGCTTCCCCGCGTATACTCTCGGCGCCGCCATTGAATCGCTGCCGGTTTTTCATCGCAACCAGGGCCCTGTTGCCGAACAGGAAGCCGCGCGCCTGCAACTCGCCGCGCAGTTCAAAGCGCTGCAGTCGCGGATCGTGGGCGAAACCCAGTCGGCACTCCTCGACTACCGCGAGACCGTGAACGACTGGCGCGCCGTACGCGACACCTTCCTGCCCATCCAGCAGCAGCGGGAGGCGCAGGTGACCGCGGCCTTCCGGGCAGGGGAGACGGACCGCCTGGACCTGACCCAGTCCCGCCTGCTCACACTTGCCGCGCAGCGTGCCGATTTCGAAGCCCTGGTGCGTGCGCAGACCGCTCTCGGAACCCTGGAAGACGCCGTGCAATCGCCGCTGCAACCATCCCTGCCCGCCCCCCGTCCGGAGACGACGAATTGAGAAGCCTTGCTCTTACCCTGTGCCTTGCCGCACTGCTCACCAACTGTCGCGACAAAGACGACGCAGCCAAGCCTGCCGCGGCGGCGGCCGCGAAGCCGGCCGATAACGACGACGACGGTCCCGGCGTCACTCTGAAGCCCGACGCGCAAACCCGCGCCGGCATCAAAGTCGTCGCGCTCGATGAGCAGCCCGTCCAGGCCGAACTCCTCGCCTACGGCCGCCTCGAAGAAGATCCCTCCGTTTCGTTCGTCGTGCGCGCGCCGTACGCCGGAACGCTTCGCCTCGCGCCCGGCCAGACCTGGCCCGCCCTCGGCCAGACCGTTGCGCCGCACACGACGTTCGCGCAGATCGAACCGCGCCTCCAGTTGACGGACCGTCTGACCCTGAACACCCAACTCGCCGCCGCCCGCGCCGACCTGAGTTCCACCACCGTTTCCATCGCCGCGGCCCAAACTGCCTATGATCGCGCCCGCGCCCTGAACGCGGATAACAAGAACGTGTCCGACCGCGTGGTGCAGGAAGCCGCTGCCAAACTCGCCGCCGAGAAATCCCGCGAGTCCGCCGCCCGCGCGCTGCTGCAGGTGCTCGAATCCCCGCCCGCCGTCCATGCCGTGACGGCCGAGCGTGGCGGCGATGTGATCGAAGTCTCCGCTCAGCCCGGCGAGTCCATCGAACCCGGGGCGCCGCTCGTGCGCCTCGGCCAACTCGACCATCTGCTCGCCCGCATCGAACTGCCCGTTGGCGAACGTCTGCCACCCGCCGGCAGCGCCGTCCGCATCGTCCCGGCCGGCTTCGAGGATCAGGCGCCGCTCTCCGCCGAACGCGTCGCGGTCGTCGCTGGCGCCACCATGCTGTATCGACTGACGCGGACACTCCCCTCGCTTCGCCCCGGCAATGCGGTCACGGCGCACTTCACCCTGCCGGGAAAGACACGCGAAGGCGTCCTGATTCCGCGCTCCGCCATCGTGCAGCAGGATGGCCGGCCCTGGGTTTACGTCCAGACCAAAGACGACCGTTTCACCCGCAAGCCCGTCCCCATGGACATCCCCGTGCCACAGGGTTTCCTCGCCGCCCGCGGTTTTGAGGCCGGCGACAAGCTCGTCGTTACCGGGGCCCAGACGCTGCTCTCCGAGGAGTTCAAATCGAAGAACGAGGCGGATTCCAACTAGCCCGCCATGCTCTCGAAATTAGTTGAACTCTCCATCCGGTTTCGCGGCGTCGTCATCGCCATGGCCTGCGTCATCGCGGCCTATGGCTTCTATACCATCCAGAACGCCAAGTTCGACGTCTACCCGGAATTCGCCCCGCCGCAGGTCGTCGTCCAGACCGAAGCGCCCGGGCTCTCCTCGCAGGATGTCGAAAGCCTGGTGACGCGCCCCATCGAGTCCTCGCTCAACGGCACCCCGAATCTCGCGTCGCTGCGCTCCAACTCCATCCAGGGGCTATCCGTCGTCGTCGCCACTTTCGAAGACCAGATCGACGTTTACCGCGC
Organism: uncultured Acidobacteriia bacterium; assembly: GCA_903851195.1. Classification (GTDB taxonomy): domain Bacteria; phylum Acidobacteriota; class Terriglobia; order Bryobacterales; family Bryobacteraceae; genus BOG-234. The sequence continues at coordinate 288,599 of CAINNJ010000004.1, read as the reverse complement.
CCGTCAGATGGTCTCCGAACGCATGGCCGAAGCGGCCGCGCAACTGCCGCAGGGCGTGCAGGCCCCGTCCATGGCGCCGCTTGTCGGAGCCACCAGCCTCACGCTGATTATCGGCCTCACCTCTGACATCCGCACGCCGATGGAACTCCGCACTTTCGCCGATTGGACCCTGCGCCCGCGTCTGCTCGGCGTCAAAGGCGTGGCCCGCGTTGCCATCTTCGGCGGCGACATCCGGCAACTGCAGATTCAGCTCCATCCTGACCGGCTCGCCGCCAACGGCCTTTCTCTTTCGGACGTCACCGCCGCCGCCCGCAACGCGACCGGTCTGCGCGGCGCGGGTTTTATCGAAACCGACGCCCAGCGGATCGTTCTTCAGACGGAAGGCCAGTCGCTCACGCCGGAGGAACTCGGCGAAGTCGTCCTCTCTTCGAAGAACAACCGCACCATCCGGATGAAAGACGTCGCGTTCGTCACCAATGGCGCGGAACCAAAGATCGGCGACGCCACCATCGCCGGCACGCAGGGCGTGATGATCCACATCAGTGGCCAGTATGGCGCCAACACCGTGGAAGTCACGAAAGCCATCGAAGCGGCTCTCGACGAACTCAAACCCGCCATCGCAGCCCAGAAGATCACGCTTTATGGCGATCTCTTCCGCCCGGCGAACTTCATCACCGAAGCCATCCGCAACATCGGCAACTCGCTGCTGCTCGGCGCGGTCCTGGTGGGCCTGGTGCTGCTGCTGTTCCTGTTCAATATCCGCGTCGCGTTCATCTCCCTCACGGCGATTCCGCTGTCTCTTTTTATGGCGGTGATTCTCCTCGACCGCTGGGGCGTCAGTCTGAACACGCTGACGCTTGGAGGTCTCGCCATCGCCATCGGAGAGGTGGTCGACGACGCCATCATCGACGCCGAGAACATCTTCCGCCGCCTGCGCGAAGCGCCGAAACCGCTCTCGGCCGCCGGCGTCTTCCGCATCGTTCGCGACGCGTCCGTCGAAGTGCGCAGCGCCGTCGTCTACGCGACCTTTGTTGTCGCCCTGGTCTTCCTCCCGGTCCTTGCGCTCTCCGGCGTGCAGGGTCGTCTTTTCGCTCCGCTCGCGTGGAGCTACATTCTCGCCATCATGGCGTCTCTGGTGGTGGCCCTCACCCTCACGCCCGCCATGTGTTACGCGATGCTGCCCGGCGTGCTCGACAAAGTTCGCGAACCCGCCTTCGTGCTGCGTCTCAAAGCCGGCTACGGACGGCTGGTGCAGCGTCTAGCCGGCCACACCCGCCTGATCATCCTGGCCACCGTCGTCCTCTGCATCGCGGCCGGCGCACTTGTGCCCTTCATGGGCGGCGAGTTCCTCCCCGAAATGCGCGAAGGCCATTTCATCGTCCACATGAACCTGCTGCCCGGAACCTCTCTTAAGGAAACCGTGCGGGTGGGCAAGATCGTCACTTCTGAACTGGTGAAAAATCCGGGCGTGCGACTCGTCTCTCAGCAGATCGGCCGCGCCGAACTGGGCGACGACACGGAAGGCGTTCACTCCAGTGAGATCCACATTGATCTCAAGCCCGGCGTGATTAAGGATCCCGAGAAGACCGAGGACGAACTCCGCCGGATCGTCGCCAACGTCCCGGGTCCCGCGGTCTCCATCAACCCCTTCCTCACCGAGCGCATGGACGAGATCATCGCCGGCAGCACCGCGCAGGTGGTCGTCAACGTTTTCGGGGAAGACCTGGATGTGCTTGACAAGAAAGCCGCCGAGATTTCCCGCGTCTTAAGCAGCGTCAAAGGGGCCACCGACGTCCGCGTCGAGTCGCCCCCCGGCACGCCGCAGGTCACCATCCGCCTCCGTCCGGACCGCATGCGCCAGTTCGGTTTCCAGCCTGGCGTGCTCCTCGAAGAGATTCAGGCCGCTTACCAGGGCGCGCAGGTCGGCGAGATCCATGAGAAAGAACGCGTCTTCACCGTCGCCGTCATCCTGGACGAGCCATCCCGCGCGGACGTCAGCAGCATCGGCGCCCTGATGCTGCAAAATGCCGAAGGTGTTCGCGTCCCCCTGCGTCAGCTTGCCGACATCGACCTCAGCTCCGGCCGCTACAACATTCCTCACACGGGAACCCGCCGCCGCCAGACCGTCGGTTGTGACGTGCAGGGTCGCGACCTCGCGTCTTTCGTCGATGAGGTCCGCCGGACCATTGGCCAGAAGGTGCAACTTCCCGCCGCCGGCTACATCACGGTCGGCGGCGCTTCTCAGGCGCGCGAGGCCGCCCAGCGCGAGATCCTGACGTGGTCGCTGGTCGCCGCCGCCGGCATTGTGATGCTGCTTTCGATCGTCTTTCAGAATCTGCGCAATATGCTGCTGGTGCTCGCGAACCTGCCTTTCGCTCTGGTGGGGGGAGTGGCCGCTGTCGCCCTTACCGGCAATATTCTTTCCGTCGGTTCGCTCGTCGGCTTCGTGACGCTTTTCGGCATCACCATGCGCAACTCCATCATGATGATTTCCCACTTTGAACACCTCGTTCATTACGAAGGCGAAACGTGGGGCATGCGGGCGGTGGTGCGCGGCTCTTCCGAACGGCTGACGCCTGTTCTGATGACGGCGATTGTGACTGCCCTCGGGCTGTTGCCGCTCGCCATTGGTTCCGGCGCCGGTCGCGAAATCGAAGGCCCCATGGCCCTCGTGATTTTAGGCGGACTGGGGACTTCCACGCTCCTGAACCTGCTGGTACTGCCCGCCCTCGCGCTGCATTACGGCCGCTTCGAAGCCCGCCGGGAGATCTGATGGTTTCCCGGATCCCGCCTGTCAGGATACAATCGGTGCGAGACGGAAATGGAAATGCATCTTAATCCTGAGCTCCTCGCGAAGCTGGAGCGCCGTGCAGCCCAAGACATGAGCGATGCCGACTATGACAACCGGTTCCGGCAGCAGGTCAGGCAGGGTCTCGACCAGTTGGACCGGGGCGAATACCTCACTCACGAGCAGGTGGGCGAACGCCTGAAGAATACGTTGCGTCAGTAGCGGCCGCCACCCTTCCCCTCCTCTCATCCACGAACGTCCCTCCTCGTACAATAGAAATTCACCCCAACTCAGGAGAAACAATGAAAGCAGGGAAGATCGGAATTCTGACCGGCGGCGGCGACGTCCCCGGCCTGAACGCCGTCATTAAGACCGTCGCCTATCGGGCCAGCGACATGGGCCGCTCCGTCACCGGAATCCGCCGCGGCTGGGAAGGCCTGACCCACGTCAACTTCGACCACGCCGCCAGTGTGGACCGCTACATCTGCCCGCTGAACCGCGACAACACCCGCAATATCGACCGGACCGGCGGCACCTGGCTTCACAGTTCCCGCACCAATCCGCTCAAGATGAAGAAGATCCCTTCCTTCCTCGAAGGCGTTTCCTTCACCGCGTCGGAGAACACCAAAAAGGGCGTCACCTCGACCGTCTATGACATGACGCCGCAGGTGCTCAAGAACATCGAAAAGCTGGAAATCGAGTACCTCGTCGCCATCGGCGGCGACGACACGCTCAGCTACGCCGCCCACCTGGATAAACAGGGCGTCAAAGTCATCGCTGTCCCGAAAACCATGGACAACGACGTGCGCAACACCGAGTACTGCATCGGCTTCTCCACGGCCGTGAACCGGGCCACGGACGCCATCGACCGCCAGCGCAGCACCATCGGCTCCCATGAACGTATCGGCGTTTTCCGCATCTTCGGCCGCGATGCCGGATATACCGCGCTCTACACCGCCTACGTCAACTCCATGCGCTGCGTGATTCCCGAATACAAGGTCAACGCGGACAAACTCATTCAGTTGCTGGCGGAAGACAAGAAGAACAACCCCAGCGCCTACGCACTGGTGCTGCTTTCCGAAGGCGCCGAATGGGAAGGCTACCAGGTGCAGGAATACGGCCGCGCCGACGCCTTCGGCCACCGCAAAAAGATGAACGTCGCCGAAGCTCTGAATGAAATGATTCAGGAACAGCTCGGCGAAGAAACCATCGTCAGCGACCTGACCTATGACCTGCGCAGCGGCGCGCCCGACTTCGTGGACCGCATGGTCGCTTCCACCTTCGCCGGCATGGCAGCCGATCTCATCGAGCAGGGCGAGCACGGCAAGATGATGGCCATCAACCATGGCTGTTACGCCGCGGTCGAGATCCCCGATCCCAAACTCGGACCCCGACACGTCGACATTCCCAGCATGTACAACACGGAGCGCTATCGCCCCAGCTACGCCGGCAAGATGGGCCTTCCCATCTTTCTGACCCGCTCGTGAGCCTGCGGCGAATCCTTGAACGTTTCACGGGAAAGGCCGCCAAACCGGCGGTCTTTCCCGGTGATCCCGCCGAAAAGCCGGCGGCCCTCACCGATAACCTGCGCCGTGAGATCCGCCAGTGCTTCAACGAAGCCTCTCACGACGAAGAGCATTTCCCCTCCACCATCGACCCGCGCATTCTCCACGTGCAGGTTCTCTTAAAGTTTTTTGGAACTTTGACCGATAAACAGGTGTTGGACGTGGGGTGCGGCAAGGGGCGCTTCGCCCGGGTTCTGCTGGAGCGGAACCCCGGCGCCGGGATCTCAGCGCTGGATGTCTCGGAGGAAATGCTCGCGTGTGTTCCCGCGGGCATCATGAGGATAGCCGGCATGATGACCGAGCTGCCCTTCGCCGCCTCCACGTTCGACTGCGTTTACGCCACCGAATCCCTCGAACACGCCGTCGAGATCGACCGCGCCGTCGCCGAGATGTGCCGCGTGCTTAAACCTGGCGGCAAACTCGTCATCATCGACAAGAACGCCGAGCACTGGGGCCGCTTCAAAACTCCCGCCTGGGAGCGCTGGTTCGAACGCCGTGAACTGGAGAAACTGCTGGAGCGCGACTGCGCTTCCGTCCACAGCGAATTTCTTTCCTACTGGGAAGATGTGGAACCGGATGGTCTCTTTCTTGTCTGGTTTGCCCAAAAATAAACCCGCCGCAGACTACTTTTCATCTAAAGATTTTTCTATATGGCAGGTAAAAGCCCGTTCTGTCGCGAAGTCCGGAGCATTTCGATCCAAGTTATCGGTTAAGATATCGTTTACCAGTCGGATTCGCCTTGTCCTGTTCTGATTGGTCCCCAGGGTGGACAAATGGCAGCACAAAAGGGCCGTCTTCTGATACTGGACGACGAGCCGGCAGTGGGACAAACGATCGCTTACATTGCCGCTGAATCGGGACTGGACGCCATCGCGACCACTCGCGCCCCCGACTTCTTTCGCGAACTCGATCGCTGGTGCCCCACCCACATCGCGCTCGATCTCATCATGCCCGGTCTCGACGGTGTCGAGATCATTCGAATGCTGGGGGATCGCCACTGCCCCGCCCACCTGATCATCACCAGCGGCATCGGTGGCAGAGTGCTCGACGCCGCCCGCCGGTCCGCCGCCGAGCACGGGCTCTGCGTCACGGGCGTGGTTTCCAAACCTTTCTCCCCGCGCGACCTCCGCGCCGCGCTCGCCTTCCATCCCCAAACGGCTCTGCCCGCGGACAACGCCATCGCTCCGGCCGCCGCGTTTCAGGTCACCGCGGCCGAACTGCGGCGCGCCCTCAATCAGGGGGAACTTGACGTGGCCTACCAGCCCTCCGTCGATTGCGCCACGCTTGCACTCGTCGGTTTCGAAGCGCTCGCGCGCTGGCGCCATCCCGTCGCGGGCGTCATCCTGCCCGACCATTTCATTCCTCTTGCCGAATCCACCGGGCTCATCGACGAACTCACCGAACAGGTGGTTTCGCAGTCGCTCGTCTGGCTCTCCCGTCACTTTCCCGCCGATACACTGGGCCTGGCCATCAATATCTCCCCTCGCAGCCTGCTGAATCTGAAGCTCGGCGACCGCGCGCTGCAACTTAGCCGCCGCCAGGGAATCGCGCCGGAACGTCTCACTTTTGAGCTCACCGAAAGCAGCGCCATGGAGGATCCCGTCAAATCCCTCCACCTGCTCACCCGCCTGCGTGCCCAGGGTTTCCAGCTGGCACTCGACGATTTCGGCACCGGCTATTCCTCCATGCGGCAACTTGTGCGTTTGCCGTTTTCCGAACTGAAAGTGGACAAATCGTTCGTCATCGGCGCCATGGAGTCGCGGGAATCCCGCACGGTAATCAAGTCGGTTGTCGATCTCGGCCACAGCCTCGGCCTGCGGGTCTCCGCCGAAGGTGTCGAGGAAGCGGAAACGCTCGCGTTCCTGACCAGCCTCGGTTGTGTCCGCGCCCAGGGCTTCTTTCTTGCCAGACCTATGTTTGGCGACGATGTGCCCGGCTGGGCGCAACTCTGGGCCTCCCGGTGCATCCCCGCGGCCATTCCCGTCCACAGCGTTCCGCTCTGACCCGGGCCGCGCTCACCGGCACGTTCTCCCATAAGCGGGGTGTGGCATGATGGCCAAAGATCATCGATGCCGGATTACCGCCCCGACAATCCCCTGATTGTTCAGGGTGACCACTCCATCCTTGCCGAAGTCGCCAGCCCACGCTATGAGGCCGCGCGCGATCACCTGGTCCGGTTCGCCGAACTGGTCAAGGCGCCGGAGCACGTTCACACCTACCGGGTCTCGCCGCTCTCCGTGTGGAATGCCTGTGCCGCCGGGCTGGGCGCGCCGGAAATTCTGGAGGCCCTCCGCGAATACTCCAAATACGCCATTCCGGACCACGTCGCCACGGAGATCGCCGATTTTGCCTCCCGCTACGGCCGCCTCCGTTTGATTCGCGATTCCCGCGGCATGATCCTCTCGACCGACGACCCGGCACTTGCCGAAGAAGTGGCGTACGCCAAACAGACCGCGCCCTTCCTCGCCGCCCGCCTGTCTCCGCTCGAGTTTCAGATCAGCCCCATCGCGCGCGGCGATATCAAACAGGCCCTGGTCAAACTCGGCTTTCCCGCCGAAGACCTCGCCGGCTACACCGAAGGCGAGCCGCTCGCCCTGGATCTGCGGGAACAAACCGCCGCCGGCCAGCCCTTTTCGCTGCGGCATTATCAGACCAAAGCCGCCAGAGCCTTCCACGCCGGGGGCTCTCTCGCCGGCGGCTCGGGTGTCATCACGCTGCCCTGCGGCGCGGGCAAAACCATTGTCGCGATGGCCTGCATGGCGCAGTTGCAGACCTCCACGCTGATCCTCACCACCAGCGTCAGCGCCGTCCGCCAGTGGATCCGCGAACTCCTCGACAAAACCACGCTTCGCGAAGACCAGGTCGGCGAATACAGTGGTCTCGCGAAAGATGTCCGCCCGGTAACTATCGCGACTTACCAGATCATGGGCTGGCGTCCGGCGAAAGGCGACAACGGCGACTTCCCTCACCTGTCTCTCTTCAGCGAGCGCAATTGGGGTTTTATCGTCTATGACGAAGTCCACCTGCTGCCGGCGCCCGTTTTCCGCGTCACCGCCAGCCTGCAAGCCCGCCGCCGGCTCGGTCTCACCGCGACTCTGGTCCGCGAGGACGGCCGCGAAGACGACGTCTTTGCGCTCATCGGTCCCCGCAAGGCCGACGTTCCCTGGAAAGTTCTCGAGAGCCAGGGCTGGATCGCCACGGCCCGTTGCACCGAAGTCCGTCTGCCCATGCCGGAACACCTCCGCATGCCGTACGCCGTCGCCAACGCCCGTGACAAATTCCGCATCGCCTCGGAAAATCCCGATAAGATCCGCGCCGTGCGCCGCATCCTCGCGCAACATCCCGATGAACCCGCGCTTCTGATCGGTATGTATCTCGACCAACTGGAAGCGCTCGCCAAACCCCTCGGCCTTCCGGTTATCACGGGCAGCACGCCCCAGCGCCGCCGCGACGAACTCTTCGGCGACTTCCGCGAAGGCCGCATCCGCGTGCTGGCCGTTTCCAAAGTGGCCAACTTCGCCATCGACCTGCCCGAAGCCTCTCTCGCCATCCAGGTTTCCGGCACGTTCGGTTCCCGTCAGGAGGAAGCCCAGCGCCTTGGCCGCATCCTCCGCCCCAAGCCCGGCCGCAATCAGGCGAGCTTCTACACCATCGTTAGCCGCGACACCGTCGAACAGGATTTCTCTCTCCAGCGCCAGTTGTTTCTCTGCGAACAGGGCTACGCTTATTCGATACTGGACGGAGAGCAGTTGACGGCGGATCCACTGCAGGCCGTCTCCTGACGCCCCGTTTCGAATGAAATTTCACACCGTCGCCTGGTCGCAGTTCTTCGCCGCGCTGCCACTCTATCTCGGCATGCCGGTGGGCGCGCGCCAATTTTTCGTTTACCACGTGCGACCATCCCAGCCGATTCCTAATACACAGATGGGAGAATGGCGCCAAGCTCTCTGCAATTCCGGCCTGCTGCTCCCCGGCCGCACCGGCGTGAACGCAACCGTGCGTCCCGAATACCGTGAGTTTTGGCGCACCCTGCGCGGGATGAGCGAGTCGCAAGTGTTCGACTCGCCCATCCTCGAATCGTTCCTTCTCTATCTGGGCGACGCCTTCACTACGGAGGAACTCGGCGCCCTCGACAATTCCCGGAACCTGACCCGTGGCAATTACGAAGGGCTGCAGTCCCTTTTCTCCAACGTGACCGCGTCCGCGTGGCCCCGTGCCTTCCTCGCCGCCACCAACGTCGATTGGGAAAAGAAATACCATAGTGGTTCCGAGGCGTTCTTCACCTCACCCACGCCGGTTCTCGCCGCGGCCCAGCAGGTGCTTCGCTGTATCGCAAAGGTAGAAGAGGAACAAGAGGAAGAGGAAGATGGGCCCGTTCACTTCGCCCGCCTGCCGGAACTCTGCCGCGACATCGAACCGGCCCGTCTTGCCGCCGCCCTGCGCGCCGTCTTCCGCTATCTGCTGGTCTTCGCCGGACTCAGCGACGAGTTGGAACCTGTGATCGGTCTGTGGCCCGGGCTCGCGTCGCGACTCAGTTCCAAACCGGTCAAACCGCCGGCCGCTGTCGAGGTCTCACAGCCTTTCCACGCCATGTTCCTGATGGACGACATGGTGGCGGTCCTCTCCGCAGCCGTCCTGGAGCCCATCCGCCTCCGTTCCGGCGACCGAAACATTTTCGAAGCTCACCGCCAGACTCTCCGCGCCGCCCTTGCCGCGCTGCCAGCCTGGCTCGAAGAGGCATTCCACCTGACCATTGACGACCGTATTGAAGAGGCAATCGATTACCTCCTGGCCTTCGAGTTCCTGCGCCAGACTGGCCGCCCGGGCAGCAGTTTCCGCTTCGAAGCCACCGAGTCCGGCATTGCCTGGCTCTCGCGTTCCGCCAAAGAACGACTGAAAGACCTTTTCGACAGACTTCTTGCCGACCGCGCCGAAGAATCCCGTTATCGGATCCATCACCTGCAACTCATTCCCTCACTCGGGGCAATCAGTTCGGGCGGCAATATCGACCACTTGCGCAAGGGCGTTTTCCGTGTCTGGCAGGCCGCGCCGGTCGATGTCTGGCTGCGCCTGGGCGATTTCCTGGAGTTCCACGGGCGCACCAACAACGCTCTTGCCACGGCGGCTGGCAGAAACGACCGCCTGACTCTCACCTTCCGCGGGCGCTACATTCATAACCCGAACGAAGACGAACTGAACTCTGCCTGGCAGCGCGTTCTGCACAGTTTTCTGACTCTCCGCCTGTTCCCCTTCGGTGGTGTCAAACTCGGCGTGGAGTCCGGCGGCAAAGCGATCTGTTTCGCCATGACGCCGGTGGGCTCTTACCTGTTGGGCGACGCCAACGATTTTGAACTGGCGTCCGCGGAAACGCGCTTCCTGATTCAGCCCAATTTCGACATCGTGTTTCTCGCCCCGTCACCCACCCTCGAAGCCGAACTCTCCCGCTTCGCCGAGCGCAAGGGCCGGCACGTCGGAACGCTCTTCCGCATCACGAAAGCTTCCGTCCTTGCTGCCGTCGCCGCGGGGGCCACCGCTGAGCAGTTGCTCGCCACGCTGCGCGACCATTCTCAAACCGGCGTCCCCCCCAACGTTCAGGCGGAAATTGTCGGCTGGACCGCCAGATATCGGCAGGTCGATATCCGGCCTGCCGTCCTGATTCACTGCCCGGATGAGGACACCGCAACGCGCGTCGGCGCGGCGCTGGGCAAATCGGCCAGCCGGATCGGCCCGACCCTGCTCGAGTTCCACCAGGAGAAAATTCCCCCGTCTGTGGTCAAAAAGCTCCGCGATGCCGGCGTCTTCATACGGGCCGCCCACAAATGACCTGGCGCGAGTATCACGAGGCCACGAAACATACGCCGCGATCGGTCCGCGAATCCCCTCACCTTCTCGACTGGGCCAGCATGCCCGACCCCTTCCGCCATTTTGAAGGCGTCCCCGTTCTCGACCTTCCCGCCGACCCGCCGCCTCCCGAAACGCCCCGCGCGGAGCTGCCGGATCAGGACGGCGCGCACTTCCTGTCCCAGCTATTCTTTTATTCCGCCGCCATCAGCGCTTCGAAACTCTCGCCGGCCGGACGGCGTTATGCGCTTCGCGTCAACCCGTCCTCCGGCAACCTTCATCCCACCGAATTTCACTTCGTCACCACCGGACTCCGAGACTGGCCCGACGGCCTATATCATTACCGCCCGTCCTCCCATATGGCCGAACAGCGCGCCGCCGGAAATTTCCCGCTTAGCTCCGCTGCGGTCCATCTGATTCTGACCACCATCGAAGCTCGCGAAGCCTGGAAGTACGGAGCCCGGGCCTGGCGATACTGTCTTCACGATGCGGGCCACGCCTGGCAGTGCGTCACTCTCGCGGCGGAAGCGATGGGTTTTACTGTCTCTGCCATCGGCGAATTCGAAGACGACCAGATCGCACAGCTCTGCCAACTACCCGACGACGAACGGCCTTTACTTCAACTCGCGATTCAACAGGCCACCCAACGGCCCACCTTTGCGCATTTCGGCCATCTCGCCCGAACCCGGCGCTCCGCCCTCGATTTCGAGGGTGGCGAGCAATCCATCTCTCTCTTGCAACTCACGGCGATTCTGCAGTGCGCCACCCAACCCCTCCAGGCCGATTTCGCGCACGCCCCTCTCATCAGCTTGTTTCTTTACGTTCACCGCGTCGAGGGACTCGCACCCGGAGTCTACCGTTACGTCAACGGGGCACCCGAACTCCTGATTCCGGGCGATCAGCGCGTAATGGCCGCCGCTCTGAGCCTTGGACAGAATGTGGCGGGGAATGCCAGCGTGGCCGTTTCCATGATTGCCGACCTCGACCTTGCCGCAGCCCTCTTCGGCGACCGCGGCTATCGATACGCGCATTTCGAAGCCGGTGCCATCGGCCAACGCCTCTATCTCGGCGCGGCCGCGCAGGGCCTCGGTGCTACCGGCATCGGTGCATTCTACGATGAGGAGGTGCACCGCTTCCTCGGCTTAACTCCCGCGCAGGGACAGGTCGTGTACCACTTTGCCATCGGGTATCCGGTCCCGGATACGCGCCTGCAGGCATGACCGGGATCCTGGTGCACGGCGACAATCACTTCATTGTCCGCGGCCCTGAGCCAAGCCTGGAAACTGCCCGCGATCTAGCCCGTCACTGGACGCTGATCCAGATTGGCGCGCGGACTCCGGCTCACCTTCGCTCGTGGACGATTGTGAACCGGGAGTTTCGGGAAAACCTGCAATGGGCTGTCGTAATAGAACTGGCGATCGACGCGGACACCTCGGTCTCTCCCGCCGTGTCCGCCCTGCTCGATGAACTCAGGGCGCGAGGCGTCCGCGTTCGTTCCTGAGAAATCCTCTGCCGGCGTTCGGAGGCCGCAGTTCCATTACCGGGCCGGCTGCGCCGACGAATTCGAAGACGACGACATCTGCTTTCCGCTCACCGCTCCGGCCGCTTCCTGCGCCATCTTTAGATGCTCCTGCAGCGTAGGTAAGGTCGTGCCCGCCCACGCTTTCAGATCCGAATCGGCGCCGCTGGTCGATTCTTTCTGGAACTCGGCCACGTCCTTTTTATGGTCGGCGACCATGTCCTTCATGTAAGCTTTATCGAACGCCGCGCCCGACATGCCGGACATCTTATCGACCATCGCCTTCGACTTCGCGTCGAGTTCGGTGGGCAGCGTGATGTTCTTCTTTGCGGCGAGACTCTTCAGTTCATCACCCGCCTTCGTATGGTCGTCGATCATACGCTGGCCGAACTGCTTCACCTTTTCATTGGACGCCTTCTGCACGGCGACTTTGCCGAGTTCGACCTCAGTCATCCCGCCGACCGCCGCATCGTGAGCGAACTTTGTGTCCGTGGCGGACATACCGGAGGCGCCGGAATCCATCTTCGAATGCTTACCGGAGCTCATCTTTTCCGGTTTGATCATTTTGTCGGGATTGCCCGCGTCCGGATTGTGCGTCGCGTCCGGGGTTTGTCCGGCCGGAGTCTGCGCGGCGAGTCCGAAGCAAAATGTCGTGCCTAAAATAAACGAGAGTGCGTAAGAAAGTTTCATAATCGGTCCTTTCGTTGCCTGTACGAAAAATATCCTCTGAAATCCTTCCAGCGGCGCTCGAAGGTTCGTAAAGACAGAAAGCACGGAGCTTGCCTGTGTGAGACGACTTACAAAGGCCGGAATAGAAGTGGAAGCTACCGGTAACTGGCGGCCTGTAGTTCGAACAGCGACGCGTAAAGGCCGTCGAGCGCCAGAAGTTCCTCGTGATTGCCCTGTTCTACAATACGGCCGTCTTTGAGCACCATAATCCGATCGACCATCTTCACCGTGGAAAACCGGTGCGAAATCAGAACGGCCATTTTGCCTTTGGTCAGTTCGGCAAAGCGCTCGAAGACTTCGAACTCGGAGCGCGCGTCGAGCGCCGCGGTCGGCTCATCGAGCACGTAAATCTGCGCCTCGCGCAGGTAGGCGCGGGCAAGGGCGATCTTCTGCCATTCGCCGCCGGAAAGATCGATGCCGCCTTCGAAGCGGCGTCCCAGCATCTGCTTCATCTTCAGAGGTAGTCTCTCGATTACGGCGCTGGCGCCGCTGCGGTCGGCCGCGGAATGGAGCAGGGCCTCGCGATTGGCATTCTCGTCGTTCGCAAGTGAGATGTGACCCACGGCGATGTTCCCCTCGGCCTCCATGTCGTAGCGCATGAAGTCCTGGAAGAGAACGCTGAAGACGCTGAAAAGACTTTCCGGATCATACTCTTTCAGATCCACTCCGTCGAGCAGGATGCGGCCGTATGTGGGATCGTACAAACGTGTAAGAAGCTTGATGATCGTAGTCTTACCCTGGCCATTTTCTCCAACCAGCGCGACGCGTTCCCCGGGAGCGATATGAAAATCAAAATCCTGGAGTACCGGCCTTTCACTGCCCGGGTAGCGAAAAGTAACCTGCTCGAAGCGGAACCCGTCACGAATCACCAGCGGCGCCCGCCGGGGCCGCTCAGCAATCTTCAGGACCGGTTTCACTTCGAAGAATTTCGTGAGGTCGGAGAGGAAGAGCGTCTGATCCGCGATATTGGAGAACGTAGAGAAAATCCCCTGCAGGCTGGAACTGGCGCCTGCTATGGAGCCGCTCAGGAACGTCAGGGTTCCCACGCTGATATCGCCGTGAATCGCCCGATACACGACGTAAATATAAGCGCTGTAATAACCCGCCGTGGTAACGAGCGAAAGGGCCGCGCCCGTCACGACGCGCCGGCGCCAGAGCGAGCGGTTCTGTTCAAAAAGATGATCCGAGAGCTCACGGAACTGCGAGGTGAAGAAGTCGGAAAGCGAAAAGAGTTTCAGCTCCTTCGCGGACTCCTTACTCGCTCCCAGAATGCGAAGGTAATCGACCTTACGCCGAACCGACGTTTGGCGGGACGCGAGCGAATAGCCGAGAAATGCGTAGTGACTTTCCCCGGCGAACGCCGGAATCAGGCACAGAGTCAGAACGATCAGCAGTAAAGGAGAGTACCAGAAGATACCGACACAGAAGCTGATCGCCGTAACTGCCTGCTGGATAATCTGGCCGAGGGCCGCGATCATCGGAACGCGGTCCGTTGCCTGGAGACGCGCGCGTTCGAGTTTGTCATAGAAGGCCGCATCCTCGTACTGAGCCAGATCGAGCCGCGAGGCGTGGTTCATAATCCGCACGCTGAGGTTGCGGCTGAAGCGGTCCGCCAGCACGGTATCGACATACCAGTTCCATCGGCCCAACAACGCGCTGATGGCGGCGAGGGCGACTTCCAGACCGACGTACCACCAGAAGGCCGGAGACACCGGCCGGGCCGCATGCCGCGCCGCCACGTTATCGATGATGACTTTCGTCACGCCGAGCAGTGCCACGGGCATGGTCGCCGCGACCAGCCGGAGCAGGAAGCCGAAAACCAGGAACATAGCCCCGGCTTCCCAGATGATTTTGAAGATGGTGGGCAGGTGGCTCAGCGCGCGCACCCGCTCTTTCCACTGACCCCGAAAGGTTGTGGCGAGTAAGGGATCTAAGTCTTGTGCTGTTTCCGACACTCCGGCTCCGTTCCGGTAAGAATCCGGAATTCGTTAGAGTGGAAAAGCCTCAGAAGAGTTCAGTACGAGCAGGAATTAACGGTTCTGGGGAAAGCCCAGATTCACGCTGCTGGTCGCGGGATCCGGCCAGCGGCTGGTGACTACTTTGCCTCTCGTATAAAACTGGACGCCTTCGGGCCCGTACATGTGAAGATCGCCAAACAGGGAGGCCTTCCAGCCGCCGAAACTGTAATAAGAGACAGGCACCGGAATCGGCACGTTGATGCCGACCATGCCCACTTCCACGTCGAACTGGAACTGGCGGGCCACGCCTCCATCGCGCGTGAAAATAGCCGTGCCGTTCGCGAACGGGTTGTTATTGATAACACCGAGCGCTTCCTGGTAAGTGTTCACACGCATCACTTCGAGCACCGGCCCGAAGATTTCGTCCTTGTAACACTTCATGTCAGTCTTCACGTTGTCGATGAGTGAAGTACCAAGGAAGAAACCTTTTCCGGCAGCCGCCGGATGCGTTCGTCCATCGAACGTGACCGTCGCGCCTTCTTCCGCGGCGCTGTCCATGTAAGAAGCCACACGATCGCGGTGTTCGCCCGTAATGAGCGGCCCCATGTCGTTGCCCGCTTCCAGACCGGGCCCTACTTTGATCTTCGCCATGCGCTCGCCGATGGCACTGATGAGCGAATCCGCGACGCTGTCGATGGCCACGACGACGGAGATCGCCATGCAGCGCTCGCCCGCCGAGCCGAACGCGGCGGAAACGGCGGCGTCGGCTGCCATGCCGATATCCGCGTCCGGGAGGACCAGCATATGATTCTTCGCGCCGCCAAGTGCCTGCACGCGTTTCCCGTTGCGCGTGCCGGTCTCATAAATAGAACGGGCCACGGGTGTGGAACCGACGAAGCTGATGGCCTTGATGTCCGGATGCGCCAGCAGACGGTCCACGGCGGCGCGGTCGCCCTGCACAATGTTGAACACGCCGTCCGGAACGCCGGCCCTCTTTAGCAGGTCCGCGAGCAGCAGACTGGCGGAGGGGTCCTTTTCCGAAGGTTTGAGGATGAAGGTGTTCCCGCAGGCGAGAGCGTTGGGGAACATCCACAGCGGCACCATCGCGGGAAAGTTGAAAGGTGTGATGCCGGCCACAACGCCCAGGGGCTGGCGGATGTTGTAGACGTCGATGCCGCGGCTGGCCTGTTCGGAGAAGCCGCCTTTCAGCAGGTTCGGAATACCGCAGGCGAACTCGATGTTCTCGACACCGCGCGCGACTTCGCCCATGGCGTCGGCGACCGTCTTGCCGTGTTCGAGCGAGATCAGTTCGGCGAGCTGCTGGCGGTGCGCATCGACGAGTTCACGAAACCGGAACATGATCTCGGCCCGGCGCGCAAGCGGCGTGGCGCGCCATTCGGGGAAAGCGGCTTTGGCGGCGGCGACGGCGGCGTCCACTTCTTCGTCACTGGCGAAAGCGACACGGGCCGAAGCCTCCCCGGTTGCCGGGTTCCAGACAATACCGGAACGGCCGGAAACGGAAGTGACGGACTTCCCGTGGATCCAGTGCACCACGCTCTTCAGCTCAACATCTGCGGCGATCATATTTCAGCTCCTTTGCATCCACTCTACAGTGTGGGTTGCCAGACGGTCCATGGCCGTTACCGCCATGGCGAGGTGCTCCTCTTTGGTGTTCTCGATTTTGTTGTGGCTGATGCCGCCGAGCGACTGGACGAACATCATCACAGCCGGGATTCCGGCGCGCGCGACTTCGGCGCAATCGTGCAGCGGACCGGAAGGCAGGCGGTGCGACCGGCCCGCCGTTTCAAGAACGGCCTGTTCGCACAGCGCCAGCAGATGCGGATGAAACGGCACCGGCTCAATGTTCCAGATGCGGGACCATTCGACCGTGCACTTCTCTTCGGCGGCGAACCGAGCGCTGGCGTCGCGCGCCTCGGCGTACATGGTGGCGAGCACGGCGGCGTCGAGATCGCGCTGATCGAGTGTGGTCTCGCAGCGTCCCACCACGGCGGTGACGATGCCAGGAAATGTCTTCACACTGCCCATGGTGCAGACGGCATCGGCATGCTTGCCCGCGATGGTGCGGATCTCAAGGGCGAGTTTGGCGGCGGCCGCGAGCGCGTCCTGCCGGGCGTTCATCGGCGTGGAGCCGGAGTGCGCTTCCTGGCCGTGGAAGGTGATGGCGTGTCGCTCCACGCCCTTCGTGCCGAGCACGACGCCCAGTGGCAGGCCGAGCGTCTCGAGCACCGGGCCCTGTTCGATGTGGAGTTCGAGATACGCCGCGGCATTCTGCTGCTCGCGGCGGGCTTCGGGGAAGCGATCCATTTCGATGCCGCAGCGGAGGAGCGCGTCGTCCATCCGGATACCGTTCTTGTCGGTGCGCACGCGGTCCGCCGCAATCGAATCGGTGCCGGCGAAGGCGGAGGAGCCGAGCAGGCTGCGGCCAAAGCGCGCGCCTTCTTCGTCGGCGAAATCGACCACGCGAATGGTGACGGGCGGGCGTCCGTTGTACTCTTCGGCGAAGCGGCGCAGGATTTCGAGGCTGGTGAGAACACCGAGAGCCCCATCGAGCCAGCCGCCGTTCGGGACGGAATCGAGATGGCCGCCGAGGAGGAGAGCTTTTTCGGACTCGCCGGGAAGCGTGATCCAGTTGTTCCCGGCGGCGTCGATGTGGTGTTCCACGGGCAGTCCTGCGAGTTTGGTTTCGAACCACTCGCGCGCTTTGAGCCAGGTGTCTGTCCAGGCGACGCGCTGCGCGCCGTTGTCGTCCGACGTGAGATCGCGCAGTTCTTTGAGCTCGTCGATGGTGCGTTGCGGATTGAGCGGCATGTGTGTCCTAAAAGTGAGTGGGCTGGCGGCGAAGGAAGTTGCCGCGCGTTTTGTCGCCGACGAAGACGCCGTCCTGGACCTGGACCTTGCCACGCACGGTCACGGCCACGGGGCGGCCATCGAGTTCGAAGCCCTCGAAGCCGTTGTAGTCGAAATTGCCGTGGTGGGTGCGGGCGGAGAGGATGCTTTTCTGGTCGGGGTCGTAAACGACGAGGTCGGCATCGCTGCCGACCGCGATGGTGCCTTTGCGCGGGAAGAGTCCGAAGAGTTTGGCGCCGCGTGTGCTGGCGGCGTCGACAAAGCGATGCAGGTCGAGCGTGCCGCGTTTAACGCCGTAGGTGTAGAGCAGATTGACGCGTTCTTCCAGGCCGGGAATGCCGTTGGGAATTTGCGTAAAGTTGCCTTCGCCCATGCGCTTCTGTGCGGTGTCGAAGGGGCAATGGTCGGTGCCCACGGTGTCGATGAGGCCCTGTGCAAGGCCGTCCCAGAGCGCTTTCTGATTGCGCTTATCGCGCAGGGGCGGGCTCATGACGTGCTTCATACCCTCGACGCCGGGGCGTTCCGCGTACGTCTTGTCGAGCAGGAAGTGGGGGATGACGGATTCGACATGAAGCTTCACGCCGCGTTGTTTCGCGAGCACGGCGGCGCGCAGGGCGGGCTCGCAGGACAGGTGGACGATGTAGCCGGTTGCGCCGGTGTTTTCGAGGAAGGTCGCGAAGCGGCTGGTGCCTTCGGCTTCGACGGACTCGGGTCGGCTGGGCTCATGCCATTCGGGGCCGGTGTGGCCTTGTGCGAGGAGGTGCTGCTGCAGCCGTCCAACGAGTTCGGCGTTCTCGCAGTGGGCGGTGACGATGACGCCGAGTTTGCGGGCGAGAGTGAGAGTCTGGTACATCTCGCCATCGTCGACGCCGAAGAAGTTCTTATAGGCGAGGAAAATCTTGAAGGAACTGATGCCGTCGGCGACGATTTCGGTGAGCTCGGCTTCGGTGTTGTCGTTGAAGCGGGTCACGGACATGTGGAAGGTGTAATCACACGCGCTGTTGCCTTCGGCTTTGGACTTCCACAGACGGTACGCTTCGAGCGCGTCATCATTGCGCGAGGGGCAGCACATCTCGATGTAGGTGGTGGTGCCGCCCATGAGCGCCGCGATACTGGCCGTCTGGTGGGTGTCCTTCGCGAAGGTGGACATGAAGGGAAGGTAAATGTGGACGTGGGGGTCGATGAAGCCGGGGAAGACGAACTTGCCGGCGGCGTCGAGGATCGTGGTGTCGGGCGGAACCGAGAGGTTATGGCCAATGGCGGTGATGGTTTCGTCTTCGGCGTAGATGTCCGCGTGACAGCGGGAATCGGGGGTGACGATTTCGCCGTTTTTGATCAGGAGTGGCATGGGGGGGGCGGGATTTATCTAGAGTATCGCGTATGGGGCGGAACCGCTCTCACCCTCGGTCATCAAGGATGAGGGTGATGGCTTCGCGAAGGTTGGCGAGGCATTCTTCGAGTGACTTACCCTGTCCGTTGGCTCCTGGCACCTCGACACAATAGGCGACGTACCACGGGGCATCGCGCTCAATGATTGCCGTGAATTCGTGCCGCATGAACAGAGTCTATCGCCGGAGGAGCGATACGGCGATGCGGCAGAGAAAAGGCGATTATCATGAAGACAGGAACACCCATGATGATCACCGTCGATGTCAGGCCCGAGGTTCAGGAGGCACTCGCCCGCCAGGCCGCCGCCCAGGGCCGCGCACTGGAAGCCTACGCTGCAAGCTTGCTCGAAGACGCGGCTCATGTCGCCCCGGAAAGAACTCACCGGCGCACAGGTCAGGAACTGATCGACGCATGCGCCAAAGTGCGAGGCTTGCTTACGAATGAAGAGGTTGACACGCTCTTAGGCCGCGTCTCCTCCTTTGCTCGCCCGGTCGATTTTGAATGAGCGGCTTCCTGTTGGACACCAATATTCCTTCTGAATTGATACGTCCAAAGCCCGAATCGAAGATTAAAACGTGGATTGCGGCACAGGATCTCGAAACGTTATTCATCAGTGCCGTGAGTTTCGGCGAATTCCGCAAAGGAATTGTCATGCGGTCTCCGGGAAGGCGCAAAGAGGAACTCGAAACCTGGATCGAAACCGACTTGCCGATGCTGTTTTCCCGCCGCATCTTGTCCGTCACACGATCCATCGCTGAGCGGTGGGGTGCGTTGGAGGGTCAGAGACAACTTGCGGGACGGCCGCTCAATGTGCCCGATGGCCAAATCGCGGCTACCGCGCTTGAATACGGCCTTACGCTGGTCACGCGGAATGTGAAAGATTTTGACGGGCTGGGCGTTACGATCTTCAATCCGTGGGATGCCGCGTGAGGACCTGCGTTGGTTCGTAAGCTGTACAGGCAACCGGGGGCCGGGAGTTTAGCTGTCGCCGGCGGCGATGCATCGGAAGACATCGTCAGTGAATATCGATGCCGTGCGCTTCGCGATAACGCTTCATTGCTTCCCAGTCGTTGGTGATAGCCGGTTCGGTGTTGACCAGTGTTTGCCAGGTAACGGACTCGCGTCCGGAGGGTTCTTCGACCATCCGGATACAGCCTTCCACGGGGCAGACGTTATAGCAGAGGCGGCAGCCGACGCAGTCTTCGTCGCGGACCCGCGGTTGGGGACGCGTGGACACGGCTTCTTCGCGACCATTGCCGGCGGGGTCCCAGGTGCAGGGCTGGACGCGCGCTCCGGTCTTATCGACGAGGTCAATGCACTGGTGTGCCGTGTCGTTGCAGGCGACGTAGCAGAGGTTGCACTTGATACAGAGGGCCGGGTCGATGCGGGCGACAGCGCGGTAGGAGAGGTCGAGATTCTGGAAGTCGGAGACACGGTGCAGGCTCTTGCCGCGTACGTCGGCGAGCGTTGCGAAACCTTTGGAATCCATCCAGTTCTTCAGGCCGTCGCAAAGGTCTTCCACGATCCGGAAGCCGTAATGCATTGCCGCAGTGCAGACCTGCAGGCTGGTCGCTCCAAGGAGCAGGAATTCGGCGGCGTCCTGCCAGGTGGAGATGCCGCCCATGCCGGAGATGGGCTTGCCGGAGCCGGAAACGGAGGGATCCGTGCCAAGCGCCGCCAGCATGTTCAGCGCGATCGGTTTCACAGCAGGCCCGGCATAACCGCCATGGCCGCCCTTGCCGCCGATGGACGGAATGAGTTCGAGGGTGTCGAGATCGAGCGAGATGATCGAGTTGACGGTGTTGATCAGCGACAGCGCGTCGGCGCCACCGCGCAGTGCGGCCTGCGCGGGCAGAACGATGTTCGTGATATTCGGCGTCAGCTTGACGATGACGGGGATCTTCGCGGCGGCCTTCGCCCAACTGGTGATCTGTTCGCAGTATTCGGGGACCTGCCCGACAGCGCTGCCCATGCCGCGCTCGCTCATGCCGTGGGGGCAGCCGTAGTTGAGTTCAATGCCGTCGGCGCCGGTGTCTTCGATCTGCCGGACAATGGTCTGCCAGGCGGCGGGCGTAGATTCGACCATTGCCGAAGCGATAACGGCGCGGTCCGGCCAGGCGCGTTTGACATCGCGAATCTCGCGGAGATTGATCGCGAGAGGGCGGTCCGAGATGAGTTCGACATTGTTGATGGCGAGCATCCTGTTCGAACCGGAGTGCCACGCGCCGTAGCGGTTCGACACGTTCAGCACCGGCGGGCCGATGGTCTTCCAGACGGCTCCGCCCCAGCCCGCTTCGAAAGCTCGATGGACCTGCGCGCCGGTGTTGGAAGGCGGCGCGGAGGCCAGCCAGAACGGGTTCGGCGATTGAATGCCGGCGAAGTTAATGCGGAGGTCGGCCATCAGGCAGCCACCTTTTCAGCGAGGGATTTGTCGATGGCGCGTGCGGCGATTTTGCCATCCTGCACGGCCATCACGGTGGAGGCGGCGCCGCGGGCGCGGATGCAGTCGCCGCCGGCGAAGATAGCGGGCTGGCTGGTGCGGAGGTTCGCATCGACCTGGATGAAACCGCGTTCCGTCGCGAGTCCGAGAGCGGCCCCGACGGAAGGCTTCTGCTGACCGATAGCCTTGATGATCTGTTGGGCGGGCAGCACGAAGTTCGAGCCGGGTATGGGCTCGGGATGCGGGATCAGGCGCGTGCGCACGCATTCGAGTCCGGCCACGGCTCCGTTGTCGGTCAGGACACGGACTGGCAGCGTGAGGAATTCGAAGTCCACACCTTCGTTCTTCACGAATGCGTACTCGTGCGGGTAGGCGGTCATTTCGTTTTCCGTGCGGCGATAGAGCATGGTGACGCGTCCGGAGCCGAGTCGTTTCGCGATGGTGGCGCAGTCGATGGCGGTGTTGCCCGCGCCGATGATCAGGACTGCCGGATGGGGTTTCAGCTCCGGCAGATTCATCTTGCTCTGGCTGATGTAGTCGAGGCCGTCGAGGATGAACTCTTCGCCGGGGATGCCGAGGGCCGGCGTGGCGCCGAGGCCCACACTCAGAAAGACAGCGTCGAAGCGGGCACGGAGATCTTCAGCGGACAGGTCGCGCGGAACTTCGACGCCGGATTCGATCTTCACGCCGAGGCGCGCGATCATGGCAGCTTCGGCAAGTGCCACGTCCACAGGTTCGCGAAGGACGATGATGCCGTAGGTGGAGAGACCGCCGGGTAGTTCGCGCTTTTCGAACACGGTGACGTCATGCCCGAGGCGGGCCAGTTCGCCGGCGCAGGAGAGTCCGGCGGGTCCCGCGCCAATGACCGCGACGCGTTTGCCGGTGGGCGGGCCTGGCTGGAAAACGTCGATGCCGTTGTTGTAGACGTGATCCATGGCGTAACGCTGCAGCCGGCCGATGGCAATGGGCTTGTGCTCCGCGCCCAGAACGCAGGCGCCTTCGCAGAGTTCCTGCACGGGGCAGACCCGGGCGCAGGTGGCGCCGAGAAGATTCGACGCGAGAATCGTCTGCGCGGAGCCGAGCAGGTTGGCGGTCGGGATCTTCTTAATGAAGCGCGGGATATCGATGTGAGTGGGGCAGGCGTGCGTGCACGGCGCGTCGTAGCAGTAGAGGCAGCGGTTGGCCTCCACCAGGGCTTCGTGACGGCTCAGGGGCGGGAACTGTTCCGTCAGCGTCTTAAGCATGGCGTCCTTTCATCAGGAGAACGTACACGCCTCCGGAAACCGCGAAGCCAACGAACCAGGCGTAGCTGTAAAGCCAGCCGAGGCCGGGGACGACGAGACCGATCAGGGCGACGAAGATGCCCGCCAGAAGACTGGTGACGGCGTGGCGGTTGATGCCGTTGCGGTACTCATACTGGCCGTTGCGACGGTAGAGATCGTCTACCAGAAGGACTTTCTTCCGCACGAGGAAATAGTCGGCGATCATGATGCCGGCGATCGGTCCGAGAAGGCCGGAGTAGCCAACCAGCCAGCCGGTGATGTAGGAGCCGTAGTCGCTGACAAGTTTCCAGGGCATCATCAGGACGCCGAGAATGCCGGTGATCATGCCGCCGGTCTGGAAGGAGATGCGGCGGGGATTGAGGTTGGAGAAGTCGTTCGAGGGTGAGACGACGTTGGCCGCGACGTTCGTGTTGAGCGTCGCCATTAAGATTGCAATCAGCGCGACGAAAGCGATGGCGGGCTGGTGGAAGCGGCCAATGAGCGCGACAGGATCCCAAACCGGTTCGCCGAAGATGACGACGGAGGCGCTGGTGACGGCGACGCCGATGAAGGAATAAAGGGTCATGGCGGCGGGGAGTCCGAGGGCCTGGCCGAGCGCCTGCGCTTTCTGGCTGGTAGCGTAGCGGGTGAAATCCGGGATGTTGAGGGCGACGGTGGACCAGAAGCCGACCATGCCGGTGAGGGACGGGATGAAGAACGGCAAAAATTCGGCGAGGGTATGGAATTTGCCGGGGGAACTGAGAACGGGGCCGAAGCCGCCCGCCTTGCCGGTGATCCACCAGAGGAGGAGCAGGCCGACGGCGAGCATCACCGGGGCGCCGATGCCTTCCAGGAAGCGAATGGTTTCGATGCCGCGCCAGATAACGAACATGTTGAGGAGCCAGAAGGCGAAAAAGCAGATCCAGACGGAACCGGGCAGGGCGGCGACCGAGGGCGCGGCGACGGCGAGCATCGACTGGATGGCCTGGCCGCCGATCCAGGTCTGGATGCCGAACCAGCCGCAGGCGACCAGAGCCCGGAGCACGGCGGGAAGATTGGCGCCGCGAACGCCGAACGAGGCGCGCACGAAAACGGGGAAGGGAATACCGTATTTCGTCCCGGCGTGCGCGTTGAGGAGCATGGGGACCAGGACGATCAGGTTGCCAAGCAGAATGGTGCCGATGGCCTGCCACCAGTTCATGCCACCGGCGATGAGGCCCGAAGCGAGCATGTAGGTCGGGATGCAAACGGACATGGCCACCCAGAGCGAGGCATAGCTGTAGATGCCCCAGGTTCGCCGGTGGACCGGCACGGGCGCGAGGTCTTCGTTGTACAGCCCGGGGTCGTACGGCATGTTGTCGTGAAGTGCGGTGACAGCTTCCGGCAAGGGTTCCCTTTCGCTAACGAAAAACCCCCATTGTACGCCGGAACGAATGGTTTATTGCAATTTGCCGATATTGAGCGTGATCCCGAAGGCGAGTTGGTGGTCGTTGGGATTGCCGGAGTTCAGCAGGTGCTGGCCGGAGACGTCGAAGGCGAGGCGGTCGGTGATCTGGTACTCGATGCCTTCCGAGGCGAGGATACTGTGTTCAAGGCCGGTGGACTTGTCCCACTCAACGTTGGTGTGCGGCGTGAATTTTTCCAGCAGGGGGGAGCCGGAGAGTTGGCGCCCGAAACCGAAGCCCGCGGCGTAGCTGACGGCCGGATTGTTGGGGGAGCTATGCGTGGCTCCGGACCAACTGAAGGTGGCTCCGATGCTGTTGCGTCCGGTGTCATAGCGCGCGATGGCGACGGCGCCCAGGCGGGAGCCGGATTCATCGCGAAGAAAAAAGGTGGCCTGCGGGGCGAGCGCGAAATCGAACTTCGGACCGTCGTGAAGAACGGAGGTCGCTGTCAGCGTGAGCGCCTGGCTGAACTGGGTCAGGCGGCTGCCGCCGATGTCGGCGGAAGCGATGGAGTCGAAGGCGACGGCGTATTCGGTGCGTCCCCAGATGATGTTTGAGCCGGCAGGGGTGTACCGGAAGCCGGATGGCATGGAGTAGTTGTTGCTTGAGAACGAGTAGAGGTTGCCCCAGTCGAGTTCGGCGGTGCCGGGTTCGGTGATCAGGGTGTTGACGTGCAGACGTTTCTGAAGGGTGATTTTCGGGTTGCTCATGCCGGAGCGGTGAAACAGGGCGGCGGCGGTTGGCCTCGGAGCGAGGGTGAGGAGGAGAAGAATGGCGGGCAGGGAGGCTCGGCGCATTCTCCTCAGTGTAGAGGGGCTGGCGTCGGCACGGCAAAAATGGTTTCGAGGTCGGCTTTGTCTCTGAGTCTATCCAATAGCAGGTAGAGTCGCGGTACACTCATCGAATAACTCCTCCTGGGCGGTCAGGCCGCGTATGGGCTCGGTTTCGGGCTCCGCCTGCGCCGGATATCGTGAAGCCTCCTATGCCCTCTACTCGTTTGCGCCGCACACGCCATTTCGTTTTTAGTCTGCTTCTTGCCGCCAGTTCAGTTTCCGCTCAAAAGCAGCCGAAGATCACCTCACCCAAAGACGCCCTCGGATTCAATATCGGGGACGACTACCAGATGGCCACTTATACCCAGCTGGAGACCTACTGGAAGAAACTTGCGGCGGAGTCGGACCGCATGAAGCTGGTGGATATCGGGAAAACCGCGGAGGGGCGATCGCAGTATATGGCGATCATTACCTCGCCGGAGAACCTGAAGAATCTGGCGAAATACAAATCCATCGCGGCGCGGCTGTCCCATGCCGAAGGGCTGGATGAGGCACAGGCCCGGGCACTGGCGAAGGACGGGAAGGCGGTCGTCTGGATCGATGGCGGGCTTCATGCCAGTGAAACGGTGGGGTCGCAGCAGTTGATGGAGACGGTTTATCAGCTGGTCAGCCGGACGGACGCGGAAACGCTGCGGCTGCTGAACGACGACATCGTCCTCTGTGTGCAGGCCAACCCGGACGGGCAGGAGATTGTGGCGGATTGGTATATGCGGGAAAAAGATCCGCTGAAGCGCAGCCTGAACAGCATCCCGCGGCTTTACAACAAATATATCGGGCACGACGACAACCGGGATTTCTTCATGTCCGCCATGCCGGAGACCACAAATATGAACCGGCAGCTGTTCCTGGAGTGGTTCCCGCAGATCGTTTATAACCATCACCAGACGGGTCCGGCCGGAGCGGTAATTTTCATCCCGCCGTTCCGGGATCCGTTCAACTACAACTTCGATCCGCTGGTGCCGCTGGGGATCGAGATGGTGGGCACGGCGATGCACAGCCGCCTGGTGGAAGAGGGCAAGGGCGGGTCGGCGATGCGCAGCGGGTCCACTTACTCGACGTGGTGGAATGGCGGGCTGCGAACGATCACTTACTTCCATAACATGATCGGGATTCTGACGGAAATTATCGGCAGCCCGACGCCCATCGATATTCCTTTGGTGGCGGATAAGCAGTTGCCACAAGGCGACTGGCCATTGCCGATTGCGCCGGGAAAGTGGCATTACCGGCAGTCGATCGATTACGAGATCACGAATAACTACGCGATTCTGGATCTGGCCTCGCGGTACCGGGAAACGTTCCTGTTCAATGCCTGGCGGATGGGGATGAACTCGATCGAGCGCGGGAGTAAAGACACCTGGACCGTGACGCCGCGGCGCATCGAGGCGTTGAAGGCGGCGGGACCGAGACCGGCGGGAGGGCGCGGCGCGGCAGCGGAAATGCCCACCGGCGATGTCGGGCCGGGTGGTGGCGGTGGTGGGCGTGGCGGCGGTTTGCCGCTGGACCTGTATGCGAAGGTTCTTCATGATCCGGCGTATCGGGATCCGCGCGGGTACATCATCCCTTCGAATCAGGGCGATTTCGCGACGGCGACGAAGTTCGTGAATGCGCTGCTGAAGAATGGAATCGCTGTCGGGAAAGCGTCGGCGGCGTTCACCGTGAACGGGAAGAACTATCCGGCGGGATCGTATGTGGTGAAGACGGCGCAGGCGTTCCGGCCGCATGTGCTCGATATGTTCGAGCCGCAGGATCATCCGAATGATTTTGCGTATCCGGGTGGTCCGCCGAACCGGCCCTATGACATGACGGGCTGGACGCTGGCGATCCAGATGGGCGTGCAGTTCGACCGCGTGATGGATAAGTTCGACGCGCCGGTGACGATGGTCAAAGATGTACTGGAGCCGGTGGCGGCACCGGTAACGGGCGGGACGAATCCGGCGGGTTGGCTGTTGAGCCATCGGGAGAACGATTCGTTCGTGGCGGTAAACCGTTTGCTGAAGGCCGGCTGCGACGTCTACTGGCTGAAGAAGGCGGCGAACGCGGACGGGCAGGATCTGGGCACGGGCACGGTGTGGGTGCCGAAATGCGCGGCGGCGAAGGCGATTCTGGATGCGAGCGCGAAGCAGTTCGGGGTGGCCGCGCATGGCGTGCCGGCGGCTCCGGCGGGCGAGGCGCTGAAGCTGAAGCCGATCCGGATCGGGCTCTACGACCAGTACGGCGGGCTGATGCCGGCGGGCTGGACGCGCTGGATCTTCGAACAGTTCGAGTTCCCGTTCGAACTGGTGTATCCGCAGACGCTGGAGGCCGGCGACCTGAAGAGCAAGTACGACGTGCTGGTGTTTGTGGACGGCGCGGCGCGTCTGGGCGCCAACGGCGGCGGGCGCGGCGGGGGACGGGGCGGTTTCAATGCGCCGGATCCGGAGAATCTGCCGGAGGAGTACAAGCGCACGACGGGGCGGATTACGGCCGATAAGACCATTCCGCAACTGAAGAAGTTTTTGGCGTCCGGCGGACAGGTGGTGACGATCGGGAGTTCCACCAGCATGGCCGAACTGTTGGGCGTGCCGGTGAAAAATGCGCTGACGGAGATGGGGCCGGACGGGAAAGAGCGGGCGCTGCCTGGGGATAAGTTCTATATTCCGGGCTCGCTGCTGAAGGTGAATGTGGATAACACGAGTCCGCTGGCGTTCGGGATGCCGGATAAGGTGGATGTGGTGTTCGATAACAGCCCCGTGTTTAAGCTGAGTCCGGATGCGCAGCAGAAAAAGACCGCGGCGGTGGCATGGTTCTCGGGGACGGAGGTGCTGTCGAGCGGTTGGGCGTGGGGACAGCAGTATCTGAACGGCGGGACAGCGATCGCGGAGGCCTCGGTAGGTGAGGGAAAGGTGGTGCTGCTTGGCCCGGAGGTGGCCTTCCGGTCGCAGCCGCACGGAACTTATAAGTTCCTGTTCAACGGGTTGTATTTCGGGAGCGCGAAGGCCGCGGAGTTAAAGTAAGTCAGCAGATGAGCCGAAGGGCTTCTTCCGGCGCCACCGCTAACATCGGTGAGCGCCGGAAGCCCTTAGGATCGCGCGTGACAATGAGATTGCACTGCGCGTTTTCGGCCGCTGCCGCAGTAACGGCATCCTCGAAATCTTCCGGCACCGCCCGGTATGCAGCGCGCATGGCGGCGTGGATGACGGTGTGGTTGACAGTGGCGACGTGAAATAAACTCAGCATCCGGGGGATGGCCTGTGCGGCGATTCTCTCACTGTGACTTCTGACGACTATATAGTGAATCGTTGTGACCGTGTGCGCCGCGACCACCCCCTCGCATTGCCTTATTTCGACGAGATTCCATAACCGGGAACTCAGGTCGATGAACGGCTTTCGATCCAGCAGGACATCGAGCAGAATGTTTGTGTCGAACAGAACCTTTGTCACTTATGCTTTTCGAGTAAGTGCCGCTTGTAGCCTTCGGGGTCAGCGCCTTTGGCAATACCAATCAAAGATGCCGTGATGGGTCCAGGTTGACCACCTTCCGGCTTCTGCGCCCACAAACGAAGATAATTTTCCACCATGCGGGAAACAGATGTATCGTGTTCCTTCGCATACCGCTTTGCGGCGGCAATCACGCTGTCGTCAACACTCAAGGTCAGCTTGGCCACGTACGTATCATAGCAAAAATGATACGTACGCGGCGAAGCCGATCGCGCATAATCGCACCGTCTAGACGAACTGCGGCACCACGTACGGCTTGCGGTACTCGCGCTTAAACAGGGCGTTGGCCTCTTTGTCGCCGGTGCAGGAGTAAGTGGCGGCGTCGAAGTGGACCGAACGGCCGAGTTTGTAAGAGATATTCGCGAGGTGCACAAGAGTGGTCGAGATCGCGCCCTCTTCGATCTCGGCGGTCAGTTCGCCGCGGCTGTGGCTGCGCATGGCGTTCAGGAAGTTCGCGAAATGGTCGCCGCCATCGGTGCGGGCGGGCCCGGGTTGCGCTTCTTTGCCGAGGAATGAATAGTACTTCGTATAGCCGTCAATCGCGAGGTAACCTTCCGAACCATAGAACAGATTACCGACGGTGTTGCTCTTCACGCTCTTGTCGAATTCCTTGATGTCGGCTTCGTGATTCGTCATCCAGTGGCGCACTTCGAAGGTCATCAGCTTCTTCTTGCCGCTTTCGTCGAATTCGTAAGCGACGGCCAGCGTGTTGGGCGTTTCCTGATCGTCGTCGAACATGTATTTACCGCCGATGGCCGAGACTTTGGTGGGGTATTTGACGCCGAGGCCCCAGCGGGCGATGTCGATCTCGTGGATGCCCTGATTGCCGAGATCGCCGTTGCCGTAATCCCAGTGCCAGTGCCACTTGTAGTGGAAACGGTTCTGGGTGAATTCGCGCTTCGGGGCGGGGCCGAGCCAGAGGTCGTAATCGACGCCGGCGGGCACGGCCTCCGGCCTGGCCTTGCCGATGGTGTTGCGCCACTTGTAGCAGAGTCCGCGGGCGTGGTAGACATCGCCGATGACGCCTTCCTTCATCTTCTGGACGGCCTCCTGCAGGGCGAGGTTGGAGCGGCTCTGGCTCCCCTGCTGGACGATGCGGTCGTACTTGCGGGCCGCGCCGACGACCTGTTTGGCTTCCCACATGTCGTGCGAGCACGGCTTCTCGACGTAGACGTCCTTGCCCGCCTGGCAGGCCCAGACCGTCTGCAGCGTGTGCAGGTGGTTGGGGGTTGCGATGGAGATGGCGTCGATGGATTTATCTTCGAGAAGTTTGCGGAGATCCTTATAAGTGGCGGGAGCCTTGCCGCGCTTCTCTTCGACAAATTTCGCGCCTTTGGCGAGCACGGCGTCGTCGATGTCGCAGACGGCCACCAGGTCGACTTTAGGGAGGGAAGTGAAGGCCTGCAGGTGGCTCTTGCCGCGCCCGTTCATGCCGACCACGGCGATGCGGATCGTGTCGTTGGGGCTGGCGGCAGCGGCCAGGGCGGAACTGCCCAGTGCCGCCGCGGAGTTCATGAGGAAATGTCTTCGGTTCATGGCGTGCTTCCATGATATTCCCGCCCCATGCAATCGCCCACCGGGGACACGTCGTATGATCCGCGGAACGGAATCAGCGCACTAAGCAGGGTTGTTTGTTGTTGAATTTCCAGCCGGGGATCAGATACTGCATGGCGACGGCATCATTGCGCGCGCCCAGGCCCATGCCTAAGTAAAGCCGATGAGCGTTTTCGATCTGTTCGCGATCGGGTTCCACGCCGAGGCCCGGCTTATCGGGAACGGTCAGCAGGCCGCCTTCAATCCTGAAGGGTTCGCGAGTGAGGCGCTGGCCATCCTGCCAGATCCAGTGCGTGTCGATGGCCGTGATGTTACCGGGCGCGGCGGCGGCGACGTGGGTGAACATCGCAAGCGAAATATCGAAGTGGTTGTTGGAGTGAGAGCCCCAGGTGAGACCCCATTCGTTGCACATCTGCGCGACCCGGACCGAGCCCTGCATGGTCCAGAAGTGCGGGTCGGCCAGGGGGATGTCCACGGATTGAAGCTGAATGGCGTGACCCATCTCGCGCCAGTCCGTTGCGATCATGTTCGTTGCCGTGCGGAGGCCGGTGGCGCGGCGGAACTCGGCCATCACCTCACGGCCGGAATAGCCGTTTTCGGCGCCGCAAGGGTCTTCGGCGTAGGCAAGAATATTGTGGCGGCCGCGGCAAACGGCGACGGCTTCGTCGAGTGACCAGGCGCCGTTCGGATCCAGCGTGATACGGGCTGCGGGGAACCGCCCGGCGAGAGCGGCGATGGCTTCCATCTCTTCGGCGCCGCGGAGGACGCCGCCTTTGAGTTTGAAGTCGTTGAAGCCGTAACGCGCGTGGGCGGCTTCGGCGAGGCGGACGATCGATTCGGGGGTGAGGGCCTCTTCGTGGCGGAGGCGGAACCAGTCGTTCTGCGCGTCCGGATCGCTGAGGTAAGGCAGATCGGTCTTCGTGCGGTCGCCGACGTAAAACAGATACCCGAGCGCTTCCACTTGTCTGCGCTGCTGACCCTGGCCGAGGAGCGCGGCGACGGGGACCTCGAGGAATTGACCGAGCAGATCGAGCAGGGCGGCTTCGAGCGCGGTGACTGCGTGGATGGTGGTGCGGAGGTCGAAGGTCTGGTTGCCGCGGCCGCCGGCGTCACGGTCGGCGAACTGTTGCCGGACCGAGTTCAGGATGTTATTCCACGCGCCGATGTTCTGGCCTTGCACGAGCGGTCGGGCGTCTTCGAGGGTCTGACGGATTCGCTCTCCGCCCGGCACCTCGCCCACCCCGGTGCGGCCCGCGCTGTCGTGCAGCAGGACGATGTTGCGGGTGAAATACGGACCATGCGCGCCGCTCAGATTGAGCAGCATGCTGTCATGGCCGGCAACGGGGATGATCTCGATACCGGTGATTTTGGGGGCGTGGGAATGGCTCATTTGGCGGGACCGAGGCGCGACGTGCCGATGGCGATATCGTCATACCAGACGTCGAAGCCGACCGGGGGCGCGCCCCAGACGCGGGCGCCGAAGCCGAATTCCTGATAGCCGCCGACCAGGTTCTTCACCGTGCCGCTGCCCTTTGGCCATTCGAACTTTACCGTGTCCACCTTCTCGCCGGCAACGGTGGTGGAGATCTTCTCGCCATCGATCCAGAATGTGATGGAAGACGGATCGTCACTAAATTCCCATTCGATCAGGAACCATTTGTCGTAACCGGGAGCGGTGTCGGTGCGATAAGTGACTTCGCCGCGGCCCTGACCGCGGAGCGACTTGTTTTCCTGATAAGAGGGCATCCACATGCCGCGATACGTGCCGATTTCGTTGAATTTCGAAAGCTGCCAGCCGGGCTCGCCGGCGAAGATCAGAGGATTGTGGGTGTTGCCCAGGCCGGGCGACACTTTCATATGAGCGCGGCCGAAGAAGTGGGTCCGGACGGAATCGGGCAAGTGCGTGGCCACGATGAATGCATAGCTGGCGGCGGCCATGTCGGGATAGTGGACATGCAGCGCGTATTTGCCGTGTCCCCCTTCCACGGCCTCAACGCCGATGGTGGCGGTGCCGGCCACGCGCTGGTCCCAAACGGCGGGGTCGAGCTTGCCGGATTCGAAGTTCTCGGTGAAGACGGGTTTCTGGGCCGCCGCGGTGGCGGCGATCAGAGCAAACGCGGCAAGAGTTCGGATCACGTGTGCGAGTTTATCATTTGATTGTGCTTTTACCTGCATTGGTGCCAGTGAGACAGCATTTCCCGCATCGGGCGTTGCCGGATGTTCCGGGCGCGGTTCGGGAGGAACTCGAAAAGAGCGGCATTGCGGCGGGGCTGGTGCCGGGCGCGCGGGTGGCGATCGGGGCCGGGAGCCGGGGGATTTCGAATATCGCGGTCATTGTGCGCGCGGTGGTGGATTACTTCAAAGCGCACGGCATGCGGCCGTTCCTGTTTCCGGCAATGGGCAGCCATGGGGCGGGCACGCCGGAGGGGCAGGCCAGCGTACTGGCGCACTACGGGATCGACGAAGCGAGTATGGGCTGTCCGGTGGCGACGACGTTCGACGTCGTTTCGCTGGGGCGCAGCGAACTCGGTATCGAGACATTCGCGGGGCGCGACGCCTGGGAGAGCGACGGCGTGTTTCTGGTGGCGCGGGTGAAGTGGCACACCAGTTTCGCGGGCGCGATCGAGAGCGGCGTGTCGAAGATGCTGGCCATCGGGCTGGGGAAGTTGGCCGGTGCGAAGTCGGTGCATGCGCATGCGCGGACGCACGGGATGGAGGCGTCCATCCGGTCGGCGGCGGGGCTGCTGCTGGGTTCGGGGAAAATCCTGGGCGGGCTGGGGATTCTGGAGGACGCGTTTCACGACACGGCGCAGGTGACGGCGCTCCCCGCGGCGGCGCTGGTGGAGCGTGAGGAAGAACTGCTGCGGACCGTGAAAACGTGGATGGTGCGGATTCCGGCGCCTGCGGTGGATGTGCTGGTGGTGGATGAGATCGGGAAGAGCATCAGTGGCACGGGAATGGATCTGAAGATCGTGAACCGGGCCACGTCGGGGCAGTACAATCCTTGGCCGGGTGAGCCGAAGATCGAGCGGATTTTCGTGCGGGATCTCTCGCCGCTGAGTTACGGGAACGCGGTGGGAATCGGAGCGGCGGATGTGATCCACGAGCGGATGCTGCCGAAGATCGATGTGAATGCGGGGCGGGTGAACGCGGTGACGTCGGGGTCGCTGGCGCTGGTGCGGACGCCGCTGCATTTCGCGTCCGACCGCGAGTGTCTGGAACTGGCCGCGGGGACGGTGGGCAAATTCGAGGGGGGCGACGTGACCGTGGCGTGGATCCGGAATACGCTGGAACTGGGACTGCTGGCGATGAGCGAGAATCTGCTGCCGGAGATCCGGAAGAATCCGGACCTGGAAGTGGTGGGCGAGCCGTTCGAAATTCGTTTCGACGCGGACGGAAATATGGGGAATTTACCGCTATGAAGAAGCCGCGGATTGGATTGTTGGCGGGGGACCCGACGGGGATCGGTCCGGAGGTGGCGGGGAAACTGCTGGCGCTGCCGGAGACGCGGGAGGCGGCTGAGATCACGCTGATCGGGGACCGGCGGAATTTCGGCGCGACGGTGGCCGGGCTGGCCCTGATCGAATTGCCGCTCGATTTCGAGCCGGTCTTGGGGAAGCTGAGCCGGGAGGCCGGGGCGTACACGCTGGCGTCTTTGCGCGTGGCGGTGGAGGCGATTCAGCGCGGGGAACTCGATGCGCTGGTTTTTGCGCCGTTGAATAAGCAGGCCATGAAGGTGGCGGGCCTCGCCCAGGAAGACGAGATGCATTTCTTCGCGCATCTGCTGGATTTCCATGGACTGTGTTCGGAGATTAATATCGCGGTCACGGACACCGTGAATCTGTGGACGACGCGGGTGACATCGCATGTGCCGTTGCGGGCGGTGGCGGATCTGATCACGGAGCAGGGCGTGTTCGATGCGATTACGCTGCTGGACCGGACGATGCGGGCGGCGCGAGGGTCGGCCGCCAGGCTCGCGGTGGCGGGGCTGAATCCTCATGCGGGCGAGGGCGGGTTGATGGGGACGGAGGAGATCGAGGTGATCGGGCCGGCGGTGGAGCGGGCCCGGGCGGCGGGTATTTTGGTGTCCGGGCCGTGGCCGGCGGATACATTGTTTATTGCGGCCCGGCGCGGAGGTTATGACGGCGTGGTGACCATGTATCACGATCAGGGGCAGATTGCCACGAAGTTGTTGGGGTTCGAGCGGGGCGTGACGCTGCAGGGCGGGCTGCCGGTGCCGATAGCCACGCCGGCGCATGGGACTGCGTTCGATATCGCGGGGCAGGGGATCGCGAATGTCGGGCCAATGGCGGCGGCGTTTGGGGTCGCGGTGCGGATGGCGGGGCAGGGGATATGACGGTTATCGAACTTCCCGATGAACAGGCCGAGGCTCTGAAGGCCGGGGCGGCTGCGCGCGGTGTGACGCTCGAGGCCTGGCTGAAGCAATTGTCCGAGTTCGCAATGCCAGGCGCGGCATTGGATTGGTCCCGGTGCGCGGCCGTGGAGCGAGTGCCGGAGCGGGTCGGAGGAGCGTGGATCTTCCGGAATTCGCGGCTGCCCGTTGCGGTTGTTTTCGAGAATCTGGAAGATGGCGTGACAATCGACGAACTGGTGGAGATCTACGAGGGCCTGACACGCGAAATGGTGGAGGCCGTTCTGGATTTCGCGGCGCGGAGTCTGGCGGCCTCTCCGGCGCTTTCGCTGTAGATGCGGGTTCTGTTCGATCAGGGGACGCCCGTTCCGCTGGCTCGCTTTCTTGTCAAGCATAGCGCCAGGACCACCCTCCAGGAAGGGTGGGACACTCTGGCGAACGGAAGGCTTTTGCGCGTGGCGGAAGATGCCGGTTTTGATTTGCTTCTGACAACCGACAACAGCATCGCTTATCAGCAGAATCTGCAAGGCCGAAAAATCGCGATCGTCGTGCTAAGCAGAAACCGTTGGCGGTTCGTGCAGCGCAGGATTCCGCAAATTACGTTTGCTGTCGACAATGCGACGCCGGGAAGCTGTTCGATCGTCGAGATTCCGGTTCGGTGAGCAACTGCGGTAGCCTGCGTTGGTTTCGGCGCTTACATTGTGAGCACGGCGCGGAAGCGGACTTTGCCGCTGATCATGCGCTCGTAAGCTTCTTTCACGCGTTCGAGCGGGAATTCTTCGTTCATCGAACGGATGCCGGTCATGGCGGCGAAGGCGAGGGTGTCCTGCGAATCGATCGATACGCCGGAGTACCAGCCCTTGACGGCGCGGTTACCCATCAGCAGGAAGAGCGGGGAGACCGGGAACGGCTCGGCGGCGCCGATGGTCAGGATGGTGCCGTTCGGTCCCAGGCCGCCCGTCACGGAAGCCATCGCCTCGCCACTGGTCACGGTGGCGAGGATCACTTTCGCGCCGCCGAGCGCGGTCAGTGCTGCCGCCGGGTCGCCAGCCGCGCTGTCGATATAAACGGAAGCGCCCAGTTGGCGGGCGAGCGGTTCTTTATCGGCGCCGCGCGCGATCGCCACGGTGCGGAAGCCCATCTTCGCGGCGAACTGCACGCCGAGGTGGCCGAGTCCGCCCAGTCCGTGAACGGCAACGGTATCCCCGGGCTGCGCGCCGCTGTTGCGAAGAGCATTGAATGTGGTGACGCCGGCGCACATCAGGGGCGCGGCTTCCACGGCCGTGAGGTCATCCGGAATTCTGGCAAGGGCCGTGGCGGGCGCAATGGCGTACTCGGCGTAGCCGCCGTCCGTAGTGAGTCCGGTGACTTTACTGGCCGTCTGGCAGGCGAAGAAGTTGCCGCGGCGGCACTGGTCGCAGTAACCGCAGTAACCTCCGTTCCAGCCGACGCCTACGCGCTGGCCGGTCTTCCAGCCTTCCACGCCGGTGCCCACCGCGTCGATAACGCCCGCCACTTCGTGCCCGGGCACGCGCGGGTAAGCGATGGGCATCAGGCCTTCTTTGATCAGAGAGTCACTGTGGCAGATGCCGCAGGCCTCGACTTTGATCCGAACGGAGCCTGCGGCAGGTTCGGGAATTTCGAGTTCGACAAGTTCGAGTTCCGCATGGGGAGCGGAAACCTGGACGGCGCGCATTTTCGGCATGGACAACTCCTGGAGTCTTCGACTCAGAAGTTGAGATGCCTGTTTCGGGTTAATGGATGCTTACGGAATTTCCAGGCGGGCCGATATTTGACACGGCGAAGGCGATCAAAGTAGAATCCGTCGTATGCGATATGTCGCCTGCGACGGATCTCGAAAATGACACCGCCGACCATCGACGACGGTATTGGGCTCACCTGGGTGACAATTGGAATCGTCTGGCTGCTCGGGATGCTCCGCGTCAAGCCGAAGGTCCGTAGTGAGCCTGGTAGTGTGAGGGCTGCGGAAATGGCGCTGGCGCTCCTCGGTTCCAGCCTGATCGGTTCTACCTGGTACGCCAACACCTGGCTCGCCACGCGAATCTTTCCCGAGAACCAAACCATTCGGGTCGCGGGGCTCGTTCTGACAGTCTTCGGCGGACTCTTTGCCATCTGGGCGCGGTTCGCCCTTGCGGGAAACTGGAGTGGACACGTGAGCGTGAAAGAAGGGCATGAACTGATCACCGCCGGCCCCTATGCTTTCGTGCGGCATCCCATTTATTCCGGTCTGCTTACGGCGCTGACGGGCACCGCCCTGGCGAACGGCCAATGGCGGGCGGTGCTGGGCCTGTCCGTTCTTTTCGTCGCCCTCTGGGTGAAGATCCGCTGTGAAGAGAAGTTCATGCTGGAAACCTTTCCCGTTCCGTACCAGTTCTACCGGCGGCGGGTGAAGAGGCTGATCCCATGGGTCTTTTGAGGAAATCGCGCACAACGGACTCGCTTCCGGCGGCCAAATCCGCCGAGTTACTCATTCCCCTGGTGCCGCCGAAAGCGGCGCTTCTGAGCGGCTCCGGTGACGGCCAGATCGAACCGTCTGATCCGGATACGAGCGAACTCGTGCCTATGGCCGAACAGATCGAGCGCGACCTGAACGCGATACGGAAAGCGGTCCGGCGGCCGTTTGAGTCGGAAGTTGCCGCGGGAGATCTCACGACACCCCAGCGCGGCGTGATGCAGATCCTGGTGCGTAATCACGGGATCACGCTGAAAGAACTCACCAGCCAGATCGGACTCGCGCACTCGACCGTGAGTGGCATCGTGGACCGCCTGGAAAAAAAGGGGATGCTGGAAAGAAGGTCGGACGTCCGTGATGGACGCCTCGCGCGGCTCTATCCGACCGTCGCGGTTACCCGGTTCATCAGAGACCGGATGCCCGCACTGACGCAGGGCCCGCTTATTGAAGCACTTCGAAAGGCAACCGAGGACGAAAGGCTGGAGATTCGCCAGGCCTTGCTACGCCTTCGGGAACTCCTGGAGAGTCGATCTGACTGAAGAGGACCCATTACTCTGCGAATAGCTCTTGCAGTGTCCTCAACGTAGCGGCGAGCGTCTCTGGCGAGACCGTGCCCAGCTTCTTCGCCAGCCGACTCTTATCCGCAGCGCGAACCTGATCCAGCAGAATCAGGCCTTGTCGGCCGCCATGACGGACTTCGATCCGAAACGGTGCCTCGCGACTTGCGGTGGTCATGGGGGCCACCAGCACCGTGCGCAAATAATCGTGCATTTCAGCCGGCGAAACGACGACACACGGGCGCGTTTTTCTGATTTCGCTCCCCACCGTAGGATCGAGATGGACGAGCCAGATTTCTCCGCGCTTTACCAGACCAACTCCGCATCTTCCGCGTTCCCGAATTCGCCCATCACGAGTTCGTCGTCCCCGGCTTCGGCGATTCTGAACGCCGCCTCGGCCCACCCTGTACGGGGCGGATGTGCCGGACGGCGTAATACCAGCGCATCATTCTCGATCGTCATCTCCGCCCCTGCGGTGCTGTCCAGGCCCAACTGTGCAAGCACCGCTTTGGGGATGACAACCCCTTGGGAATTACCGATCTGACGAATATTCACGTGCATGGAACGCATGGTAATAACAATGTTATTCCCACGTGAGCCGCCTGTCAAGATTTCGTCTCAGTACTGAAGTTGAAATGCCTATTTCGGATCGATCGAGGCTTCCAGAATTTCCAGGCGGCGCTTCGGTGATTCCCCGTCCACTTCCTCTTTCTCGAACGCTTCCAGCACTTCCATACCTTCGATGATGCGGCCGAAGGCGGAGTATTTCCCGTCGAGGTGCGGGGCGTCGCCGAGCATCAGGAAGAACGAGGTCGTGGCGGAGTCGGGATCGTCGGTGCGGGCCATGGATACGATGCCGCGGGTGTGTTTCACATCGTCTCGAAATTCGCCTTTCAGCGTGTGGACCCAACGATCGGCGGGATGCGCGGGCGTGCCCGCGGGACGCGTATCGGGCATGCCGCCCTGGGCGACGAAACCCTTCACCAGTCGGTGGAATGCGGTGCCGTTGTACCAGCCTGTCGACGTCAGCATCAGGAAGTTGCGGACGTGATTGGGCGCCCAGTCAGGCTCCAACTGGATGCGGATGAGGCCGACCGTTGTCTTCAGCGTCACAGTTCGGCGCAGTTCGTCCGGCGTGGCGGTGACGAACGGCTGTACCTTTTTCTTCTCAATGGCAACGGTAAGGATGCGGACCGGTTTTTCGGTGAAGCCGTTTTCGCCGGCAGGCACGCGAGAGATATTTTCCACCACGTCCATGCCTTCGTTGACCCGGCCGAAGGCGGAGAATTTGCCGTCGAGAGTGGCCTGCGGATAGACGCAGACGAAGAACTGACTGCCGTCGCTGTCGGGCTTGTCGGGAATACGAACGGTGGAAACGACGCCGCGTTCATGCTTCATATCGCTGTATTCGCCGGGCATCAGATTCAGGCCGCCCGTGCCCCAGAGATTCTTCGGGGTTTTGGCGTCCTTCAGCAGCGGGTCGCCGCCCTGGATGATCCCGTTGGCGACGACGCGGTGGAACGCGCTGCCATTGTAGTAGCCCGCCCGGGCCCGTCTGATGAACTGTTCCACGTGTTTCGGCGCCTTGTCGGCGGCGAATTCGAAACGGAACACGCCGAGATCGGTAGTGACGACGGCTTCCAGTTCGTCCGGGGGCTGGGCCTGCGCGGCCGCGACGGCCAGGGTGAAGAGAATGGTGAGCGATCGTCTCAGAAAAGCCTCTCCTGTTTCTTCAGAGTACCGACCGTGCCGATGTTCGCGATCGAGAACGATACCAGCGGCACGGTTTCGTTACGCGTGCCGAAGTTGAGCCGGCGGATCTGGAAGCTGAGGCCGCAGCAATCCGTGTTGTAGGTAATCTGGGCGACACCGTAGTCGAGTTGTGCGAGGCGGTAGTCGTAGACCATCGAGAACGCGGCGTTCCATCCTTTTCGATTCGGATCCCCGTACCCGAAAGTCGAGCGGAACTGGTTGGCCGGGGGCGAAAGAACGGGATCGGGGCGGACCTGGTCGGCGCCGGCCGAGAAGAAGTAGCGATGAATGCGGATGTCGGCGGAGAAGATACTGTTGACGAAACGCTGCAGCAAGGGATCGTAATCGGTCTCCCACGTGAAGCCGAAGCCGCCCCGCGGATTGGAGCGGAGGATCGACACGATGGGGGAATAATTCCGGTAACCGTTGAGAAAACTGTAGCCGGTCAGGTCGATGGACGTCTGCAGAACGTTCCGTTGCCCCGGAATAATGGCTCCGCCGAAGGTGGGGTCGAAATAACGCTTCTGAAAAAGCTCCCAGGTAAGAACTTCGGCCACGCTGTCGCCGCGTTTGGCATACAGGCGGTTGGTAATGCCGACTTCCACTTCACGGGTGTCGGAGAGCAGGTCGATCGGATCGAAGCGGAGAACATCCGCGAATTTCGTGACGTTGGAAACGTATTTATAATTCGCCCGCGCATCAATGGTGTGTTTGAGTTTGTCCCCGAGGAATGTCTTGCGGTTGTAAATGCGTTCGATGGTGGGGAACAGGAACTCGATGTTGAATTCGGGAGCGGTTCGCGTGAGGCTGTTATTGCTGACCGTGGTGTTCTGCAGCCGTTGCCCGTAAAAGGTTTCATGCAGCGTGAAGCTGGGCAGCAGGCTGAAGGCGCGCCAGCGGAGGGCGGTGGTCAGGGTGGGCTCGAAATCGGCGCGCGGGCTGAACTGGTTGGTCTGGTAAAAATTGGTGAGCGGCTGGCCTTCGGGCTTAGGCTGGGAGCGGTAATTCAGCCCGAAGCTGGAATCGAAAGACAGCCAGACCGGCAGTATGCCCTTTTTGATCTGGCGCTCGCGGCTGGTGAAATCGAACTCGGGAAACTTGCGAATGATAATGGAGTTGCCGGCCGTGGCGTCTTCGAAGTTTTCGGTCCGCACCACCGCGGTGCTGAAATTGTAGTAGCCGAAGTTCTTCTCCACTGACGCGGACGAGTGGGTTTCCGAGAAAATCGCTTCGCTGAACGACTCGGTGAATTGCTGGCGGAAGGCCAGTGAGCTGAGGAAGTTCACGGAGCCCCGGGCGACCCAGCCATCGGCGAACTCGGTCCGGCCGGAGCCGGTCACGCTGTAGCCGGGCGCCTTGACGATGGTTCCGTTCTGCGCGATGCCGCGGTCCTGCACGCCATAAAAAATGAGGTTGAAATCGGATTTCTGGCTGGGTTTGCCCCGGAAATCGATATGGTGCGCCACGCCGCGCGAGCTGAAATCCTGGAAGATATAGGTGGCGTCCATGCTGCGGCTGATGGCCCAGTAGTAGCCGGTGGCGAACATGAAGCCGCGGGTGTTGCTGTGGGCGAAATTCGGCGCCAGGATGCCGCTTTTGCGTGGCTCTTTTTTCAGCGATTTATAAAAGTACGGGAAATAGAAGGCGGGAATTTTGCGCAGGTGATAAACGGCTTTGTGCGTGATGGCGCGGTCGTCGGGAATGATGTCGAACTGGTTGCCGTTCAGCGTCCACCAGGGGTTGGGCATCGCGCAGTCGGTG
The DNA here is from genome assembly GCA_903851195.1 of uncultured Acidobacteriia bacterium. Taxonomy (GTDB): domain Bacteria; phylum Acidobacteriota; class Terriglobia; order Bryobacterales; family Bryobacteraceae; genus BOG-234. Next base: position 248,016 of record CAINNJ010000004.1, on the reverse strand, counting down.
ACAAAGCCGTTGTGCAGAATATAACGGTCTTCGATCTTATCGGCGTATTCCCCTTCGAAATAAAACGGCGCGAAGGAGGTGAGCACGCCGGGGCGGGCGACGACTTTGGTCTGCGAATAGCCTTTCACCACGCGGAACGTGCCTTTTTCGGTGTCGGTGTTGTATTCGGCCGAGTCGCAGTAAATCACTTCGTGCTGGTCGTAATTGCGGTAATAGACGTGCCCGCGCGCTTTAAAAATATAGGTGTTCTCGTCGTACTCGGCGTAGTCGGCTTTGAAGGTGGCGTTGTGCAGTTCGATGACGACGGCGCCTTCCAGGTGATAGACGCCGTTGTCCGAAACCTGCCGGTCGCGGGCGGAGATGGAGTAGTCGCCCTTCGGCGGCGCGTCCGGGCGGGGAACCGGCACGCGGAAATCCGGGCGCTCAATGGTGGCGCCGTCGGATGCCGGCGCGGCCGCGAGCGGCTGGGCCTGCGGAGGCGCGGCGGCCTGGGAAGCGGCAAGGGCCGCGGCCTCCGCCGGACTTCTGCCGAATTGCGGTAACGCAGGCTGCGCGCAACTCAATAAAAACAGAAGAAAAACAAGGGCCCGGTGAAGATTTTTTCCGTGACAAGCAACATTGATTGTGTTACTCAGAGTTATAGCGGGATTGCGCGAAAACGGCCTCAACACGCAACCGTAGCACGGCATAAGTAGTGTGGCAAGAAGCCGGTCGAAAGTTCGGGTCGAACGCAAACGGGTTGTACGCAGGCGGGTAGAACGCAAGAGGATGTAGATGCATTGCAAGCAATGTGGTTTCGTGAATGGCGAGGACGACCACCGGTGTCTGCGTTGCGGGCGGCGTCTTGCCGGCGTGGTGATCGCGGCGCCTCCCGGGTACGCCGGGGCGAACGCGCTGGCGCTGGTTCCGGTTTGGGACCCGAACGAGACACAGGACTTCATTCCGGCACACCGGAGCGGCGCCGCGGCGCAGCATACTGCCCAATCGGCTGCTCAGGCGGCGGCTCCCGCGGCAGCTCAGGCCCAGCCGGCGCAACCCTCGCTCTTTCCGCCGACTCCGGGCAACGTCATTCCCTTCGACCAGATTCAGCGGCAACGGGCGGAACGGTCGGGAGTGGTTGCTCCGGCATCGCCCTCCATCCCTGCGGCTCCCCCTGTCGCGCCTGCAGCCGCCCGTCCGGCAAAGCGTGCCGCAAAAGCGCCCACCAACCAGGGGTCGCTCGATTTCCTTCCTTCCGCGCAGGCGCAGCGAACGCTGAAGACCGCCGTTCCGGCGCAGATCTACTGCGAACAACTGGTCGCGACGCCGCAACACCGCTTCTTCGCGTCCGCGGTGGACGGCGCCATGATCCTGCTCGGCTTCGGCTTGTTCACCGGAATCGTGGAACTGAGCGGGTCCGGCTTCGGGGCGGGGAAGCTGTTCTGGCTGGCGATGGGCGCCTCCCTGATGTTGCTCTCCCTGTTCTACGGGCTCATCTGGGCGATTGCTGGCCGGGAGACAGCCGGAATGGACTGGAGCGATCTGCAACTGATCACGTTCGACGGCTTCCCGGTGGACGCGCGCACGCGGGCCGTGCGGTTTGCGTCCACCTGGCTGAGCTTCTGTTCAGGCGGGCTGGGTCTCGTGTGGGCCGTGGCGGACGAGGAGAACCTCACCTGGCACGACCATATTTCCAAGTCGTTCCCCACCTTCCGCGAAGAGCCGCGGAACTTCGTGCGGCAACGCCACTAAGGTAATTCTTTTACCTGGACGTTCCGGAATTCCACGTGGGAACCGTGGCCGAGGAAGCCGATATGGCCCGACGTGCGCGCCATGCCGGGATGTTTCGCGAGCACCTTCGGTTCCTTCACCATATCGAGATCGGAATCCAGAATGATGACGCCGTTGAGCTTCACGGTGATGCGGCGTCCGTTGGCCGTGATCTCTTCTTCATTCCATTCGCCGACGGGCTTGCGAAAACCGGTGCGCGCGGGGATCGCGTCGTAGACGGAACCGTGATACTGCTCGGGCTTGATGACGCCTTTGTACTGCGGATCGCCATCGTCGAGAATCTGAATTTCCATGCCTTGGTACGCGGCATCGCCTTCGTAGGGAGCGCGGATGCCGATGCCGTTGTTGGCGCCGGGCGTGAGCAGAAATTCAAAACGGAACACGAAGTTTGCATATTCCTTCTCGGTGAAAAGATTACCGCCGCCTTCCTTGGGGCAGACGATCGTGCCGTTCTGAACCACATAGCCAGGCCCGTGCCCGCCCACCAGTTTCCAGCCGCGGAGGGTGTTTCCGTCGAAAAGTGTCGTAAATCCGGGGTCCGCGGCGCAGCAGGGCAGGGTGGTCAGGAGCGCCAGCAACAGAATCTTCATGAAAGAACTTTATCGCAGCGGCGTGCGTCTGCGGTATGTATAAGGAAGCAGGGGTTCGAGCGAGTATGACGAGTCAGTATCACTTCCTCACACGGTGGCGCGTGGCGGGTACGCCCGAAGAGATTTTTGCGATTCTGAGTGAGCCGGAGGAGTATCCACGATGGTGGCCCTCGGTGTACCTGATGGTTCGCGAAGTGGCGCCGGGCGATCGGAACGGGCTGGGCCGGCGAATCCGCCTGCTGACCAAAGGCTGGCTGCCGTACCAACTGGACTGGGAGGCTTCGACAACAGCCGCGCAGCCGCCGAACCGGCTGGTGGTGGAAGCGAGCGGCGATTTCGAAGGGCGCGGAATCTGGTCGATTCTGCCGGATGGCGCGGGTTCGGGTGTGGGTTCGGGTCTGGGTTCAGATGTCACGTTCGACTGGAAACTGAAGGCGCGGAAACCGCTGCTTCGGTATCTGACGCCGCTGTTGCGCTCCGCTTTCGAGGCGAACCACCGCTGGGCGATGGGGCAGGGTCTGCGGAGTCTGAACCTTGAACTCGCGCGGTACCGGGCGAAGACGGTGGAAGAGATGAACGCGGTGCCTGCGCCTGCCGGTCCGCGGGAGTTGTGGACTCGGGCGGCGGCAACGGGCGCGGTCCTGGCCGCGGGTCTGGTGGCCGGTTTGCTGACGACGGCGGAATCGCCCGCGAAGCCTTGACCTTGCGATTATTACGTCATACGATACTACGTAAGGCGTAATAATCATGAGCTGGCTGACTCGTCTCTACCCAAAATCCTGGCGCGCGCGTTACGGCAGGGAATTCGATGTGCTGATGGAGGACGTCCAGCCAAGCTGGAGCGGAACGCTGGACGTGCTCCGGAGCGCGATGTGGGCGAGGTTTCAGCAGATGGACTGGCGTTTCGCCGGTGCGTTCGCACTGACTGGTTTGCTGCTGGCCTGCGTCATGACGTGGCGTGCGCCGGATCGCTATACTTCTTCGGCGGAACTGCGATTGCGCTCCGGCCGCTCGCTTGCGGAGAAGGCCCATTGGCTGCGCAGCGCAGTCCTGAGCCGCAGTTCACTCGATGCCGTAATGCGTGAGCCGCTGCTGGATCTTTACGAGGCGGAGCGGCAGAGAGAGCCCATCGAAGACGTCATCGCGCGGATGAAAGCGCGGGACCTGAAGGTGGAGATTGCCGGCGGAGACATTCCTGTCCTTCGGATTTCCTACACGGGCCCGGACGCCTGGCGATCGCAAAGAGCCGTGCAGTCGCTGCTGCGGCGCTTCATTGACGAACACCTGAACCGCGCGAGGCCGGCGTCCGGGCCCGGCGTTCTGGAAGTCCTGCAGCCGCCGAACCTGCCGGACCATGCCGTGCGTCCGCAACTCTGGAAAGGCGCGTCGGTCGGATTGCTCCTCGGTCTTGCCGCGTTCTTCGCGCTGGCCGCGATCCGCCGGGTTCCACGCGCGATATGTTGCGGGGTCCTGGCTGGTATGGTGGCGGCGCTGCTCTCCTATGCCATCCCCCGGTCGTATGTTTCGAGCACTCTGGTTCATGTGGACAGCCCGCAAACCGGAAAGTTGTTGCGGACCGACGTGCCCGGTGTCCGGCTGGAAGCCGGCGCGGTCCCGGAGGAGCGGATCGTGACCGCCCGCGCCTCCAACAACCGGGAGGCGCAGCGTCTGGTGGAGAAAGCCCTCTTTGTTTTCATGGATCCTCGGGCAGGCTGGCGCCAGCCGACGACAGCGATCGATGTAATCGACCCGCCCAGCCTCCCCATGCACCCCGTAACGCTCCTGTTTCCTTTAGAGGTCTGGTTCCTGCTCGCGGGCGGAGTGGCGGGCCTGACGGCCGGGCTGCGGCTGAAACTGGACCGCCCGCGGAACAATCCGCCGTCTGCCGCGTATAAGCCTGCATGAAGCAACCGATCCTGCTGGCCCTGCTCCCCCTCTGCGTCTCAATGGCGTCAGCCGCTGACGTCAGCGGCGAGTGGAATCTTCACCTCATCCGGTTCGGCGAAGAGGTCAACGCCGCCCGCGTTACTCTCAAAACCGACGGCTCCAAGGTGACCGGCACTCTGAACGAACTGAAGCTCGAAGGCACGCTGGAGGGCGATCATTTGCAGCTCACCGCCAAGCGGCCCAACGGGAGCGACTTCGGAACTTTCGACGGCCGCCTGCAGGGTGACGACCTCGCCGGGACAGTAAAGCAGGGTTCCGACGAGTTCGGCTGGAAGGCGCACCGCGCTCCCGCCGCCTCCGCGACCGCTCCGGCCACCCATGTGTTCGAGCCGACTGCCTTCCAGCGGGTGTTCTCCGGCGCCATCGCCCCGGTGCTTCGCATCCACCCCGGCGACACGATTAAAACCACCACGGTGGACGCCGGGGGGACCGATTCCAAAGGCGTTCGCCGCTCGTTGGGCGGGAATCCCGAGACCGGTCCTTTCTACGTGGAAGGCGCCATGCCGGGCGACACGCTTTCCATCCACTTCAACAGAATTCGGCTCAACCGCGACAGCGCGATCAGCGGAGACCGGATCGTCCCTTCGGCCGTGCAGGCCGGCTATTTCCGGAATGCGAAGTTCGACGAGAAATTCAACAGCGACTGGAAGCTGGACGCGGCCACCAATACCGCCGGACTCGCCAAACCCACCGACCGGCTGAAGAACTTTCGCGTGAAAATGCAGCCGATGCTCGGGTGCGTTGGCGTGGCGCCGCCGGCCAGTCAATCGTTCCGCTCCGGCTGGCTGGGCTCCTGGGGCGGCAACATGGATTACAACGAAGTCCGCGAAGGGGTTACGGTTTATCTGCCCGTCTATCAGGAAGGCGCGCTGTTGTTCGTGGGCGACGGCCACGCTCTGGAGGGCGATGGCGAACTGACTGGCGACGCGCTCGAAACATCCATGGATGTGGATTTCACGGTGAACCTGGTTCGCGGCAAGAGCACGCAGGGGCCCCGCTTCGAGAACGACGAGTATCTGATGGCATCGGGCATTGCCGGGTCCTTACAGGATGCGTTGCAGCAGGCGACCACGGAACTCGCGCGCTGGCTGGAACAGGATTACAAGCTCACGCCGAATGAGTCGAACGTGGTGCTGGGGTCGTCGATCCGGTACGATATCGCGGAAGTGGTGGACCCGCAAGTCCACATCGTGGCGAAGATTCGTAAGGCGGCACTGGCGAGTTTGAACCAGGCGAATTAAACGAGAATGCCGGGCAGCGGACCGGTGGAATCGGCAAACCGCTCCACCGGGGTGCCAAAGGCGCTCAGCATCGATACCCACAGGTTCGAGAGCGGCGTGTCTTCGGGAAAAACCAGGTTCTGTCCCGAGTGAATGCGCCCGCCCGCCTTCCCGCCGACCACCACCGGCAGTTTATGCGGATTATGGCTGTTGCCGTCGCTCAGGGCCGAGGCGAAGATAATGGCGGAGTTGTCGAGCACGCTGCCTTCGCCCTCTTTCGCTTCCTGCAGTTTGCGCAGTAAGTAAGCATACTGCGCGATGTACCACTTGTTGATCAGCTGATACTGCTTCAGCTTTTCGGGATCGTTGGAGTGGTGCGAGTTGTCGTGATGGCCCGCGGTCACGCCGTCGAGCCAGCGGAAGCTCACGTTGCTGACCGCATTGCCGAACATGAACGTGGAAATGCGCGTGGTGTCGCTCTGGAAGGCGAGCGCGATCATGTCGAGCATCAGGCGCACATGCTCCGCGTAATCCTTCGGTTCCTCGGGTGGCGTGGGCGCCGAGTTCAGCGGCACTTTCGGCTTCCACGTGCTGCGTCCGCTCGACGCGCGCTGCGTGCGTTCTTCCAGGCCCCGGACGATCGACATGTACTCGTCGATCCGGCGGCGATCCGCCGTGCCCACCTGCGCGCGCAGGTCACGGGCCTGTCCCAGCACCCGGTCGAGCAGCAGTGTGTCCTGTTTGGCCGAACTGCTCTGCGGTCCCGACGCCCGGAACAGGCGTTCATAGACGGACCGCGGATTGATCTCCCTGGCGAGCGGTGTCGTCGGGCCGCTCCAGGCCACGTGGCAGCCATAGACACGCGTATAGCCGACCGCGAGATCCACGCCGGTGGCTTCCGGCGAGATGCCGAGTTCCAGCGACGGAAGCGGCGTCTGGTCTCCGGCGCGCTGGGCTGCCACCTGGTCCATGCTGACGCCGTGGCAGTTCAGATCTTCGCCGAGGGTCTTGCTGATCCGCGTGGAGGTGAGGATCGCGGCTTCCTTGACGTAGTGCCCGTCGCCGTCCTTCGAGGCTTCGTTCCAAAGGTTCTGCGCGACGATGATCTTGTCTTTAAACTCGGCCAGCGGCGCGAGCGTGGGCGAGAGCTGGAAATCCCGGCCCACGCCTTGCGGCGCCCACGCGCTGGTGTTCACACCGTTCGGCATGTAGAGGAACGCCATCCTCACCGGCATTGCGGGGTTGGTCGTGGCGGCCGGCATCATGGCTTCGAGCCACGGCAGCGCGAGTGTGACGCCGGCGCCGCGCAGAACCGTGCGGCGGGAAATTGGCTGACGCGAAAAACCGGATGTGTTCATGACCCTCTACCTGGATTCCGTAACCGTGTGTTTTGTCTTCAGTGAAAGCGACGAGGGCGCCCCCGCCGGAACACCCGCCTGATACTGAAATGGCTGACTCATCACAATGGCCTCGATCAGCACCTGGCTTTTGTAGCCGTTGTTTCGCAACTGTGCGATCACGCTGTCCACCGTGCACATGTCTTTCGGCGAGAGTCCCCGCCCCAGCGAGTAGCCCAGCATGCGGCTGGTCAGGTTGCGCACAAACAGATCCTTTTGCTGCAGCAGGACCGCTTTAAGCTGCTCCGGACCCTGAAATTTCGTCCCGTCCGGCAACTCGCCGCTGTTATCCACAGGCTTCCCCGCGTCCTCGTTGCGCCACTGCCCGAGCGCGTCATAGTTTTCGAGCGCGAAACCGATGGGGTCGATGCTGCTGTGGCAACTGGAGCAGACCGGATCTTTGCGGTGCTGCGCAAGGCGCTCCCGCATGGTCTTCGGCGCCGGTCCGACATGCTCTTCAAGCGCTGGGACGTTCGGCGGTGGCGGCAGCGGCGGCGTGCCCAGAATAGAGTCCAGAACCCATTTACCGCGCAACACCGGGCTGGTCCGATAGGGGTACGAGGAAACTGCGAGCACCGCCGACATGCCCAGCAGGCCGCCGCGATGGCTGTCCGGCGGCAGTTTCACCCGGTGCGGCTGATCCTGATTGTCTTTCCGCAGGTTCTTGCGGTCGATCCCGTACAGCCCGGCCAGTTTGCGCGTCAGAATCGTCCAGTCCGAATCGACCAGATCGGTGATCGGGTCGTTATTCGCCACCATGGAATGGAAAAAAACGATCGGCTGGAAGCGAATTTCGCCCCGGAGATCGGCATCGGCGGAATAATTCGGGAAAATTTTCGGATCCGGAATGAAATCGCGGCCCAGTTCGCGCGTGCCCAGCCACTGCGTGACGAAACTCTCGATGAAATGCATCGATTTTCCGCTCCGCAGCATGAGCCCGACCTCTTCTTTCAGGACCTCGGGCTCGTGGAGTTTGCCGGCTTCGGCCAGATCGAAAAGCATCTCGTCCGGCATGCTGCCCCAGAGAAAATAAGAAAGCCGCGAGGCGAGCGCGTAGTCGTCGAGCAGGCGGGGCGAAGTGCCGGGATTCGGCGTCTCGGCGTGGAACAGGAACTGCGGCGACAGCAGCACGCCGCGCAGCATATAAACCACGGATTTATCGAAGGTCTGGTGCGATTTCTGCGCCTCGCGGAAGAGGGCCATGAACGGCTCGGTTTCCTTCTCGGTCACCGGACGCCGGAAGGCACGCGGCAAAAAGCCCTGCAGAATGTTGTGCGCGGCCTGCGCGGGCAACAATCCCGGACCCGGCTCCACGATCCCGATGCGCGCCCGCGCCCTCGAATCCTTCACGGCATATTCGAGCGATTCCTTCGCGGCGTCGATATATTTCTCGACCAGCACGGGCGAAAGAAACAGCACCTCGGCGGCGTTGTCGAAGCCCTGTCCGCCGGCGCCGTCGGCAGGCAGATCGTGCCCGACATCCAGATGGATATTCAGCAGTTCGCGAACGGTGGCCGTGTACTCGTCCCGATTGAGCCGCCGGATTTGCGAAGTGCCCGCCACCGGACCGCCCGCGCAGGCTTCGGCGTGCAACCCCTCATCCACCCAGTTCAGAAATGCTTTTCGGTCCGACAGCGCCACGCCGGGCCCAGGCACCGTCCGCGGCGGCATCTCGCTGTTGCGAACGCGTGAGGAGATGCGCGTCCAGCGCTCCGTTTCCGTGCTAAGCGTGGCCGGAGTCAGCGAATTAAAGTTCAGGCTGCCGTATGCGATTTTCGCGCCATGGCAGGATTCGCAGTGTTGTGCCAGAAAAGCCCGGGCATTCGCCGCATCGTAAGCGCTTAGCGGAGCGGAAGTCAGAAGGGCGGAAACCAGCAGATGTCTGATCTTCATGTCAGGCGCTTGAGGCGGAAAGTTTGTGGCGGGTTCGACTTACTCGCTGAGTTACCGGCCTTGGTGTCCGGCTGTTTCGGTTCCGGAGGCTTCAGGTCCAGCCGCGTGCGGCTCACCTCCATCTCGTTCCCGGAGATGATTCCGGTATAGAGAAAGGTCGTAACCTGGCCATTGAGTTCGGTGGTGACGGAAAAGCTAAGTTCCTTGCCGCTAACCTTGACGCCGGTGACCGCAAGGCTTTCGTTATCCCCGTACATCTTGCCCTTCAACACATTGCCGGATTGTGTGAAGCGAAAGGAAAGGTCCTGCGGATCGCCGTTGCGATCCGTCATCGTGCCGGTCCAGATGCCGCTGAATCCCGCCACGCCGCCGTTCTCGGCCGCGAGCGCACAGACGGCGAAAAACAGCAAGGCACCGGCTTTAACGGTGAAGCGCCGAAACACAAGTACAGTATACCGGAAACGAGCGGAAAGATACGGAGTGAGATGTTACTCACATTACCTTCCACGACCTCTGAGAAACCGCTCGGGGTTCAGCCGCCGGACACGGCTGAACGGGTGGTTACACTGACACGCGGCGCCGCGTCCGGCGGCTCCCGACCTCTATCCCTTCGGCCTCGGTGACAAAATATTGACCCGGACAGGCCGCGCTTCCGGCGCCACTTTCTTAATCTTGCAGACCAGACAGACCGAATCCGCCGGGACAATCACACGCGTCACGTTCTGTTCGGAATCCACGCCCACCAGGACCAGCACATGGAGATTCGGAACCAGAATTTCCAGCACCCGGAGAGTCTCGCCGCCGGCCTGAGCCGTGACGACCATTTCCTGATCTTCGCCGAGCGGCCGCTGCATCGCCTGGATCTGTCCCAGGATGGTTCCGCCTGTCGTCTCCACCGGCGGCGCGGGTCTTTCCGGCGCCTTCGGTTCGGGATTCGTGATCGCATCCATCACGTTTTTCTTGGTTGCTTCGAGCGCTTGTCCCGCGATCACTTTGCCGATATTGCCAAATGCCATGCCCGATCCTATCACTGCGCCAGAACGCGGAGCCGGATTCGCGAAGGTTCCGGCCCGCCGTAGGAGACGCGCTCGGTCGCCTTCTTAAAATCCGTCGACTTCGCCTGCGGAATGGTCATGAACTGCTGCGGATTCCGGTCCACCAGCGGAAACCAGCTGCTCTGGATCTGCACCATGATGCGGTGGCCGGGGCGGAAAGTGTGGCAGACGTCCGGCATGACGAATTCCAGTTTGGCGTCTTTGCCGGGAGTAAAAGGCTCGGGCTTCGCCATGCTGTTGCGGAACTTGCCGCGGATGGGCTCGCCGCGCACCATCTGCTGATAGCCGCCCATGTGAATACCTTTGGGGTTCGGCACGGGGTCGGGATAGTCGTTCGGGTAGACGTCGATCAGTTTCACGACGAAATCGGAGTCCGTGCCGGTTGTGGAGACATGCAGCAGCGGAGTGACAGGACCGGCGATGGTGATGTCTTTGTCGAGAACCTCGGTCTGGTAGACAAGAACGTCGGGCCGGGCGGCGGCGAAGCGCTGGTCGTAAGTCATGTAATCGCCGGCCATGCCGGGTCCGATCTCGCCAATCACGGGGACAGGCTTTGCGGGGTCGCTCACGTACTCGTCAAATCCCGCTGCGGCGGGCGCCTGCCACCCGAGTTTGCCGGAAGCGTCGAGAAAAAGCGATTTTTCCGCGGAATTCGCGGGTGGCCAGTTCTCGAACCGCACCCATTCGTTCGTGCCGGTTTCGAAGACATAAGCCTCGGGGACTTTCGCGGCGGCGGACGCTTTCACACCTTCGCCCTTGCCCTTGAGATTTTCCAGAAAGAACGGGAATTCGATGTGATCCCGGAAGAATTCGCCGGTCTTCGAGTTGAAGCTGAGGTTGCCGAGACGGTCGCCATCCATGCGGGACCATCCGCCGTGCAGCCACGGCCCCATCACCAGCGTTTCCGGAGCCTTCGGGCCGTTCTCTTTCACGGCGCGGAAGAGCTTCAGCGGGCCGGCCAGATCTTCGGCGTCGAACCAGCCGCCGACGAACAGGATGGCCGCCGTGGTGTTCTTCATGTGGGGCGCCTGGGCGCGGGTCTGCCAGAATTCGTCGTAAGTATCGTGCTGCAGCAGGTCGTTCCAGTAACTGTTCTGATTTTTCAGATATTTCTCATTCGCGTTGGCGAGCGGACCCATGCGCAGATAGAAATCGTACTGGTCAGCCGTGCCGTAGTCGAAGGCAATCGTGCGCGGCGGCCGCTCGGGCTCGGGTCCGCGGGGCTTGAAAGCGGAATAGAAGCCGAAGTTGGCGGCCAGGTGAAACGCCCCGTTGTGGTAACCGTCGTCGCCATTGCCGACATCGCCCATCGGCGCCTGCGGGGAAGCGGCCTTCAACGCGGGGTGCGCATTCATCAGTCCATAGGCGGCAAAAAAGCCCGGATACGAAATGCCCCAGATGCCGACGCGACCGTTATTGTGCGGAATGTTTTTGACCAGCCAGTCGATGGTGTCGTACGTGTCGGTGCTTTCGTCGGAGTCCGTGGCGGAGGCGAAGTGCGTCTTGTGGGCGGGGACGTCGATAAAGGTGCCTTCGGAAAGATAGCGGCCGCGAACGTCCTGATAGACGACGATGAACCCGTCCCGGGTGAAAATGTCGGACGGGCCCAGGCTCTGGCGGTAGTTGTCGATACCGTAGGGCGCCACCGAATAGGGCGTGCGCTGCATCAGGATGGGGTACTGCTGCGAGTTGTCCTTCGGGACGTAGACGGTGGTAAAGAGCTTCACGCCGTCGCGCATGGGAATGCGGTAATCGAATTTGGTGTAGTGAGCACGGGTGTACTCGGCCTGTTTGCGGGCGGTCTCTTCGGGAGACGGAGTGGGCTGGGCCTGCGCGCTGAGCAGCGGCAGCAGACAGGACGCGAGAAGCAGACGCATCACGAAAACATAGCATGGCTGATCACGGGGCGAGATCAATGGGGGTGATCAAGGGAGGTGATCAAGGGAGATGATCATGAGGGGGTGATCATGAGGGGATGATCATGAAAGGGGTGATCATGAAAAGACACGCATGATGGAACAACTGTTATCCCGCGCCTCGGCCGGGACCCTGCAGGACCCGGGTCCGGACGAGGCGGCACTGCAACGGATTCTCGCGGCGGCGGTGCGCGCGCCCGATCACGGCAAACTGCGGCCATGGAAGTTCGTGGTCATCCGCGGCGAGGGACGGCGGCGGATGAGCGAACTGTTCGTCGAATCGCTCCTGCTGCGCAATCCGGATGCAGTGGCGGCGCAGATCGAAAAGGAGCGCGCAAAGCCGCTGCGGGCGCCGGTAACCGTGATGGTTGTGGCAAAAGTTATGGAGGGCCACAAAATTCCGGTGATCGAGCAGGTGATTTCAGCCGGCGCCGCCGCAATGAATATCCTGAATGCCGCGCACTTTTTAGGTTTTGGCGCGAAATGGGTCACGGGAGAGAACTGTTATGACGCGCATTTTCGCGCCCGGGCCGGGCTGGATCCGGCTGACCAGGTGGTCGGATTCATCCACCTCGGATCGTTGCCCCCCGGCGCTTCCGGGCAACCGGAAACGCCCCGGCCCGATGCGTCGTACTATACCGTCGAGTACTACTAAAGAGAGCAAAAAAAGGCCGCCATTAGCGGTTATTATGGTGACTTGATCGCAGCCGTGCACCAGCCGCCGGACAAGGCGAACTACAGCGGCGGAAACAACCGTTCCACTTTGTGCGGCGGCCGGACCTGTTCGGGTTCTTCCAAAGCGCACGGGATTCCGGCGGCGTCAAACGAACGAAACACACGTCGGACCTGGCCGCCCGAAACGAGTCCGTTGTGCGCGAGTCCTTCAAAAAACCGGAGAAAACCGTGGCATTTGCCGCCCAGCTTGAACTGGTAGTCGTCGACGACGATCCCTCGATTCTGGATTTTCTCGAGACGGTTCTTGCCCAGCCCGGCCTCCGGATTTCCCGCTTTACCGATCCCCTGAAGGCCTGGGATTTCATCCGGCGAACCAGGCCCGATGTGGTCCTTCTGGATCAGCTCATGCCGGTGATGGACGGCATGGAACTGCTGAGCCGCATCGTGGAGTGGGATCCCGCCATCGACGTGGTTGTCTTGTCCGGCCAGTACTCGACGGAACGCGCCGTGGAAGCGGTTCAGAAGGGCGCTTGCGACTATCTGACCAAGCCCATCGCCCCGGAGGCCTTGCGGGAGCGCATCGGCCTGCTGCTCGCGGCTCCGCAAAAAAAGCGGCGCGCCGTCGCGATCGGGCGGGAACTTCCGGATGCGGGCAAGTTCGGAGACCTGATCGGACGCAGCGCCTGTATGTCCGACGTCTTCGCGCTGGTGCGGCGGATCGCGCCCCATTTCCGGTCGGTCCTGCTGACGGGAGCCACGGGCACCGGCAAAGAACTGGTCGCGCGGGCGCTGCACCAGATGTCGCCCGTAAAGGCCAGACCGTTCGTGATCTGCAACTGCGCGGCCATCGTCGAAACGCTCTTCGAAAGTGAGTTATTCGGGCATGTGCGCGGGTCGTTCACCGGCGCCACCCAGGACCGGACGGGGCTCTTCGAAGCCGCCGACGGGGGCGTGCTGTTTCTCGACGAGATCGGCGAAGTGCCGCTGAAGATGCAGCCGAAGTTCCTCCGTGCGCTCCAGAGCGGCGACGTCCAGCGGGTCGGATCGTCGGTGACGCGGCGCGTAAACGTTCGCGTCATCGCGGCCACCAACCGCAACCTGCGCGCGATGGTCCGAACGCAGGAGTTTCGCGAGGACCTCTTCTACCGGCTTTCCATGCTGGAAATCAAACTGCCGCCGCTGGCGGACCGCAAGGAAGACCTGCCGCTGCTGACCCGGCATTTCGTCGGGCAGTTCGCCAAAAACATGGAAAAGGACGTGCGCGGGCTGACTCGGCGCGCCCAGGCGATGCTGTCGCGCTACCACTGGCCGGGAAATATCCGCGAACTGGAGAATGTGCTCGGTCACGCCTGCATGATGGCGGAGAACGACCTCATCGATATCGGCGATCTTCCGGAGCATATTCGCGAAAAAAATGACGGCGCCGGCCGGAACGAAAGAATGACGCTCGGGGAAGTGGAAAGCAGGCATGTTCTGTACATGCTGGAGCAGGCGGGCGGAAACAAGCAGTTGGCGGCGGAGATGCTGGGTATCAGCCGGGCGACCCTGTATCGGTTTCTGAACGCGCACGAGCAGGATCCCGCGGAGCGCGAACTGGCCTGAGCGGACCTGCCGGCGGCCTCAGAGCGAAGCGAGTGGCAGCAGGAATTTCGTCATTCGGAGGCAGTTTCCCGCCGCCTCCTCGGACCACGACGTCTGGTCCATTTCCTGGCGGATGATCTCCAGTCCCATGCCCCCCTCGGGGAGCGAATTCAGATCGTCGGGATCGAACTCGAACACATGCGAACCGGTCGCGAACTTCTCCTGTTGTTCGGGGGGCATGCGCAGACCCTGGTCGAGGACGCTCAGGTCGAGCCGCTCGGATGTGTAACAAACCTCGAGCGTGATCCGGTTGCCGGGTATGCCCCTGTAGGCGTGCTTAATCGCATTGGTGACGGCTTCCACGGCGCAGAGTTCAACCGACGAGGTCTGGTCCGCGCTGGCGCCGAGATGATCGCAGACTCCGCGGACAAGGGCGGAAATCACGAAGAGTTCGCTCAGGGAACTGTCGATAATAAGGCGAAAGTTGCTCAGTGTGTTGTACCTGGAGCGCCCCCGGAAAACGGGGCCGCTAGGAGAGCGCCGCTACGGCGTCGTCCGCTGTCTCGTACATGCGGAATACCTTGTCCATGCGGGTCAGCCGGAACACCCCCGCCACGGCGGCTTTCGCCCCGGAAAGCACGAAGTCTCCCTCTTTCCCCATGGCCTTCAGGCTGCCCACCAGAGCGCCCAGACCGCTGGAATCGATAAACGTCACGCCGGCCAGATCCAGCACGATGGAACGGTTTCCCTGCGTGATGTATTCGGCCAGCTCGGCTTTGAACCGCGGCGCGATGTCCGCCGCGATCCGTCCGTCGAGCGCTCGTGCCACCAGAACCGACCCCACTCTGCTCTCTTCAAAACGCATTCGTTCTCCTTTTCCTTTCAGTCTTTCAGCCCTTTGGCGAATTCCAGCAGTTCCAGTTGTTCGTCGGCGAACTCCTGTTTGGCGCGCGCATCGTCGACAACCCACCCGACGCCCGTCGCGTCGATATCGAAATGCTCCCCGTCCGGCCGGATGCACTGGTTGCCGAACACCATCAGACGCTCCAGACGGGCGACGGAGCTGACCCTGGTATAGTCCGCGAGAATGCATTCCCGGACCACGGCGCCGGGCTCGATCACGCAACCGGCTCCAATCACGGACGGGCCTTCGATCCGCGCGCCGTCCCCGATCGAGCAACTGCCGCCGATCACCACCGGACCCCGAACCGTGGCCCGCTCCGGATTCCAGCGAACATTGATCCCCACCCGCACGCCCGGGGATACTTCGCGTCCGGGCAGGTGGTAGCCCCGGATGCCACCGCTCACGGCGAGGCGGGAAGCGGACCAGTAATCGGGAACCGAGCCGATATCCACCCATTGAAACGGCAGTTCCACGCCGTAGATCGGCGCGCCCGCCGCGACCAGAGCGGGGAACAACTCGCTGCCGATATCGAAAGGCTGATCGGCCGGAATGTGCCGGAAAACTTCCGGTTCGAAGAGGTAAATGCCGGTATTGATTTTGGTCGAGACGGCATCCTGCACGGCGGGTTTTTCCTGAAAGCGCGTCACTCGGCCGTCGGCGTCCGTCGCGACAACGCCGTAACGAAACACCTCCTCGCGCGGCACATCCTGCAGGATGATGGTCGCCACCGCACCGCGGTCGCGATGAAAACGAACGGCTTCCCGGAAGTCGACATCCACCAGGGCATCGCCGCACAGCACCGCGAAGGTGTCGTCGAAAAAGCCGGAGAACTCCTGAATTCTCTTCATGCCGCCCGCCGAGCCAACCGCTTCGCCCAGCAACTGACCGCGACGAAGAAGCCCCTCGAACGACCACGCCAACTCGACCCCAAACTGCGAACCGTCCCGGAAATAGTCCTGCATCACGTGAGCGAGATGGCTGCTGTTGACGACAATCTGGTCGAAGCCGGAATCGCGGAGATGCTCCACGATGGACTCCATGATCGGCTTGCCGAGCAGCGGGATCATCGGCTTGGGAACCGTGTTGGTGATCGGCCGGACCCGGGTGCCCTTGCCGGCCGCCAGAATCATGGCTTTCAACGGGATTCTCCGGTCTCGTTCGGGTGTTCCATGCCTCGCGTCTCCATAGGCAGGCCACCTTCCAATACCAGTCCTACTGGTACTACTGGTCTTATAACCAAAGAACTAATGACGGACTGTCTCGTTTTGCGAAATGTGTCTCAAAATGAGACACGTCGGGTTCAGCGGAACTCGAGGAAGAGCATCGAAACGTCGTCCTCGAAGGGCTGACCAGCGCGCCAGAGTTCCCCGGCGGTTTCCAGACCCTGCAGCAATTCCCCCATGGGTTTTGCCGCGTTTTCGGCGAGGTAGTCGAGCAGGCGCGGCTCTCCGAACGGCGTGCCTTCCGGGTCCGCGCATTCGGCAATCCCGTCGGAATAGAGCAGCAGGCGGTCGCCGGGTTGCATCCGGGCGAAAGTGGTCTCGTAATCCACTTCCGGCAGCAGGCCGACCGGAACGCCGCCGTCGCCGAGCATTTCCGGCGGCTGGCCTGGCCGCAGAAGGATCGGATTCGGATGTCCCGCCTGGGTGAGAGCGATCTCTCCGGTCACCGTGTCCAGCAGCCCGTAAACCATGGTGAAGTACTGGTCGTCCTTGCCCTGAAAGCGGCGGTTCAGTTCGGCAACCACCTCGGCGGGGGGCAGTACATCGAAGGCATTCCGCGCCTGGTTATAGCGTTTCAGCGGCGTGCCGTGCGCCGAATCGGGGCTGAGCACCATGCTCAGGGTTACCGAAAGCATCGCTGCCGGGACGCCATGGCCGGAAACGTCGAGCAGATAGAAGCCCACGCGGTGGGTATCCACCTCGAAGACGTTGAAGATGTCGCCCGCCACGAAGCCGCAGGGGCGGAAGCGCCATTCCGAGACCACGTTCAGAATTCGCGGAGAGGGCGAAGGCAGAAGGTTGGCCTGCATCCACGCGGCCGCTTTGAGATCCTTTTCGATCCGCGCATAGGCGGCTTGCAGGTTCGCGTTGATGCCGTGAAGTTCGCGGTTGCGTTCCGCCAGACCGCGTTCCAGATCCAGCACGCGCTCGCCCGCGCGCACGCTGACCCGCATCTCCTCCTTGCTGAGCGGCTTGACCAGGAAGGCGTCGGCGCCTGCCTCCATGCCTTCGATAAGATCGGCCTTTTCGCCCCGGGACGTGCAGAGGATGAAGTAGGTATAGTGATCGGCCGCCTGAGACCGGAGCCGGCGGCAAAGCTCCGGTCCGGTCAGTCTGGGCATCAGCCAGTCGCTGATTACCAGGCCGATCGGCTCGCGGCAAAGAATTTCGAAAGCCTCTTCCCCGTCTGTCGCTTCGACGACATCGTAGCCCCATTTGCGGAGAAACAGAGCGGGTATGGTGCGCATGGTCGGGTCGTCGTCGACCAGCAGAATTTTTGTCGGCACGGTCAGGCGGGCGGGAGAGCGGGCGGGAAAGCGTGAATGCCCCAGATTTCCCGTGCATACTCCTGAATGCTGCGATCGCTCGAGAACTTGCCCATCCTGGCCACATTCAGAATGGCTTTGGAACTCCAGGCCGTGCTGTTGGTGAACGTGGCCGCGGCGAGTTCCTGCGCCGCGGTGTAGGCGTCGAAATCGGCCAGATGCAGATAGTGATCGTGGTTGATCAGGGAACCGTGCACCGGGTAGAAGATGCCGGATTCACCCGCGCAGAATCGATCGCCATTGAGCGAGTCGAGAACGCGGCGAAGACGGTCGTTGTCGGTATACCAGTCGCGGGGATGATAGCCGCCCGCCCGCAGAGCCCGCACTTCCTCGGTGGTGTGGCCGAAGATGAACATGTTTTCGGCGCCCACCTCTTCCTGCATTTCCACATTGGCGCCGTCCAGCGTGCCGATGGTGAGGGCGCCGTTGAGAGCGAATTTCATGTTGCTGGTGCCGGAGGCTTCCGTGCCCGCCGTGGAAATCTGCTCGCTGAGGTCCGCGCCGGGAATAATGATCTCAGCGAGGGAAACCTTGTAATCGGGCAGGAAAACCACCTTCAGGCTGTCGGCCACCCGAAGATCGCGGTTGACCACGGCGGCCACGTTGTTGATCAGCTTGATGATGAGCTTGGCCATGTAATAGCCGGGGGCGGCTTTGCCGGCGAAGATGTGAACGCGCGGCGCGACGGGCGCGATGCCGTCGTCGGCGAGCCGGAAATACTCGTCGATTACCCCCAGCACATGCAGCAGTTGGCGTTTGTACTCGTGGATGCGCTTCACCTGCACGTCGAAAAGCGCGGAGGGGTCCACGCGGACGCCCGTGCGCTCGACGATCAGCCCGGCCAGGCGTTGCTTGCAGGCGCGCTTAATCGCCAGGAACTCGCGCTGCGAATCGGCTTCCCCGGCGAACTCTTCAAGGGCGCGCAGTTCCGTGAGATCCCGATGCCAGCCGTAGCCGATGCGCTCCGTAATCCAGCCGCTGAGGCCCGGGTTGGCGTGGCGCAGCCAGCGGCGGGGCGTGACCCCGTTCGTCTTGTTCCCGAAACGGCCAGGGAAGAACTCGTGGAAGTCCGGCACCAGATCCGACTTCACCAGTTCGGAATGCAGCGCCGCCACGCCGTTGACCGCATGGCTGCCAACAATGGAAAGGTGCGCCATCCGGACCATCCGCTGATTGCCCTCTTCGATCAATGACATCCGCTCCAGGCGCCCCGTATCGCCGGGCCAGCGATCCGCGACGGCATCGAGGAAGCGGCGGTTGATCTCGTAGATCAGCTGCAGATGGCGGGGCAGCACGCGCTCGAACAGTTCCACCGGCCACTTCTCCAGAGCCTCCGGCATCAGCGTGTGGTTGGTGTAACCACAGACCGCCTGCGTGATCTTCCAGGCCTTGTCCCACTCCATGCCATGCTCGTCGATGAGCGTGCGCAGAAGTTCCGCCACCGTCAGCGCGGGGTGCGTGTCGTTCAGCTGGATGGCGACTTTCGAAGGCAACTCGGCGGCATCGGATTCCGTCGACAAGAAGCGCCCGAAGATGTCGCGCACCGCGCAGGCCACAAGGAAATACTCCTGAATGAGGCGAAGCTCTTTGCCCGACGCCACCGCGTCCGAAGGATACAGAACCTTGCTGACCGTCTCCGACCGCATCTTCTGCTCCACGGCTTTCACATAATCGCCGCTGTTGAAAATACCGATGTCGAACTCTTCGGACGCCCGGGCGGAGTACAGCCGCAGGAAATTCACGGTGCGGCCGTCCTGGCTCACGATCGGCATATCGTGCGGAACGCCGATCAGCAGCTGCCAGTCGAGCCACATGGGGTTGTAACCGCCGGCGCGGTCTTTCTCGTGTTCAATGCGGCCGTAGAGCGGAATCGCCACGGCCTGGTCCAGATGCTCGATCAGCCACGGGGAGTGCTGACTGGCCCAGAAATCGGGCTTTTCTTTCTGGAATCCGTCTTCGATCTCCTGTCGGAACAGGCCGTACTCGTAATTGATTCCATAGCCGTAGCCGGGCATGTGGAGGCTGGCGAGGGAATCGAGATAACACGCCGCAAGGCGGCCCAGACCGCCGTTTCCCAGAGCGGCGTCCGGCTCCGCTTCCAGCACGTCGGAAAGGCGCAGCCCGAGGTTTTCGAACGCCTTCTCCATGGTCTTGTACAGGCCCAGATTCTGCAGATTGTTCGACAGCGAACGCCCCAGCAGGAACTCCATGGAAAGGTAATAAACGGATTTGGCGCCCGCGCCGCGAAAGCGCTCGGAGGATTCCAGCAGCCCGTCCACCAGCGCGGGCCGCAGAATGCCCGCCGCCGCGCGGAACAGTTCGTCCGGCTTGGCGTTCTCCAGATGGCGGGCGAACTGATTCCGGAGCTGCATCCGCAGCCGGTGGCTCCAGTCCGGGGTGTTGGCAAGGTTGGTTTCTGTCGCGGGCATCTATATTCCTTCCTGATTCGGACTTCTGCCGGCTGCGGTCTGGGCGGCGCTCCGGGCCACCAGCGCACGCGCTTCCGCGTAAGCCGGCTGGGCAAGCGCGATGGCCTCTTCGACACCCACCCAGGAGTTCGCGCCGGCGGCCTTTTCCATCTCCGAGGCGAAGGCGGTGAGCGCCGCCAGGCCGAAAGTGGAGAAGGTTCCCTTGAGCGTATGCGCGGCGCGGCCCAGCAGGGCGGAATCCCGGTCCCTGACCGCCGCTTCCACCTGTTGCATAAGGCTCTCGCTGACATCGAGGAAAGAGGTGAACAGGGGAGAAATGTCTTCCCAATCGATACCTTCCTCTTCCATGCTGGCGATGAACCGGTCCAGCGATTTCCGGATGGAACTCGGCTGCGGCCCGGCTCCGGTGGAGATCCAGCGCTGCAGCTTCTGAATCAGCTCATCGGTGCGGACGGGCTTCGAAAGGTAATCGTCCATGCCCGCCTCGAGGCACCGCTCTCGTTCGCCGCCCATGGCGTTGGCGGTGAGGGCGATAATCGGCACGCTGGCAGCCCCGCTCGCGCGGATCTTCGCCGTGGCCTCGAAACCGTCCATCACCGGCATCTGGCAATCCATCAGGATCGCGTCGAACTTCGTGCCCGCCGCCGCCTGCACGGCTTCCAGACCATTGCGCGCGACCGCCACCACGCACCCCAGCTTTTCCAGACGAAGCACAATCACCTTCTGATTGGTAGGGTTGTCTTCCACCACCAGAATCCGCGCCTGGAGTTTCTTCTGACTGCCCGGCGTGACCGGCTGGCGCTCCGGCAGGGACGCGCCGAACATCTCACCCACCGCCCGAATCAGATTCGCCTGCCGGACGGGTTTCACAAGGAAGATTTTGACCTCGAGCTTCCGGGCCTCGATCGCTTCGTCGCGGTCCCGGTCCGACGTGAGCATCATCAGCGGCGTCTCGCGGATGGCCTCGCGGGCGCGAATCTCCCGCGCCAGCATCAGGCCGCTCATCACCGGCATATGAAGATCCAGAATGGCGAGTTCGTAAGGGCGGCCGTGACGCGCGGAAAGGTTCAGTTCCTCCAGCGCTTCGGGCCCGCTGGCACAGGTCGAAATCTGCATGCCGATCTTGCTGAGCTGCTGCCGGATCACGCTGCGGTTGGTGCCGTTATCGTCCACCGCGAGTACGCGGCGGTTGCGCAGGTTTTCCACCGAAGCGGGTACGGAGATCAGTTCCGCCGACGGCCGGAACGGGATGACAAACCAGAAGCAGGAGCCGGCGCCGGGCTTGCTGATCAGTCCGATCTCGCCGCCCATCAGTTCCACCAGGCGCTTGCAGATCGCAAGGCCCAGGCCCGTGCCCCCGAAACGCCGGGTCGTGGAACTGTCCGCCTGGCTGAAGCTCTGGAAGAGCCTCGTCTGTGCCGCCTCGCTGATGCCGATACCGGTGTCGCGAACCTCGAAGCGAATCTTCACCGTGTCGCCACCGGACGGTGCGGCCACGGGTTCCCCCGTCTCCGGTGGCTGCGCTCCGGGCGTCTCTTTCGAAGCTTGCGGACCCCCCGCTCCCACGCGCGAAACCGACAGCACCACCTCGCCGGATTCCGTAAACTTGACCGCATTGCTCAGCAGATTCAGCAGCACCTGGCGCAGACGCGCGGAATCCCCGATCAGCACCGCCGGAACCGTGTCTTCCATCGGCGCCACCAGTTCCAGCCGCTTCCGGTGCGCCACCGGAGCCACCACTTCCAGGCTTTCCTCAACCACTGAACGGGGATCGAAGGCGCGGTCTTCCAGATCGAGCTTGCCCGCCTCGATCTTCGAGAATTCCAGAATGTCGTTGATGATGGCCAGCAGCGCCTCGCCTGAGGAGCGGATCGTCTCGGCATAGTCGCGCTGTTCGGGCGAGAGCTGCGTTTCGAGCAGCAGTCCGGTCATGCCGATCACGCCGTTCATCGGCGTCCGGATCTCGTGGCTCATCGTGGCGAGGAACTCGCTCTTGGCGCGCGTCGCCCCTTCGGCGCGGGTGACGGCCTCCGCCAGTTCGCTGGCGTAAACCTGCAGTTTGCGTTCGGATTCTTTGGCCGACGTGACATCCGTGACCACGCCGTTCCAGATCGGCTGGGAGTCGCCTTCCAGCTGCGGCACGGCGGTGGCCGAGAGCCAGCGGACCGGAGCCCCGCTGTCGGAAAACTGGTCCGCCCCTGCCGCCATCACCCGGTAGGAGAACCCAAACGGCCGGACGCGCCGCAGCGCATCCCGGATCTCCCGGTCGATGCGCGGCAGATCCTCCGGGTGAACGCGATCCCGCATCAGCGCCGCATTGTCCAGAATTTCCCGGGGCTTCCGCCCGATCAGGTTTTCAATGCCTTCGCTGACGAACAGGAAACGCCGTTCGGTCTCGGACGTGCGCTGCAGCTGAAACACGGCGCCCGGAAGGTTGGCCGTAAGGTCCATCAGCTGCCGCCGGCTTTGGCGCAGAGCTTCGTCGCTGGCTTTCCGCTGCGTAATATCGCGCAGAATGCCGACGAACGTTCGTCGTCCGTCCGTCACCACTTCACTGACCGACAATTCCACCGGAAACATGGTGCCGTCTTTTCGCAGCCCGACGGCCTCGCGATCGATACCGATCACCTTCCGCACGCCGGTGGAAAGATAGTCCCGGATAAAGCCGTCGTGGCCTTCCCGGTACGGCGCCGGCATCAGCAGGCTCACGTTGTGGCCGGTCAGTTCCTGAATGCGGTAGCCGAAAATCGCCTCCGTGGCGTGATTGGCGCTTTCGATAATGCCGTTTTCATTGATCGTGATAATGGCGTCGATGACATTGTCGAACAGCGTTCGCAGGCGCAGTTCCCGGTCGCGCAGATGGCGCTGCGTGTCCTCCAGTTCGCCGTTGACCTTCTGCAGCGCGTCGAGTGTGCGGCGCTTTTCCACGTTGGCGCTCAGGGTGCGCAGAAAGAAGATCATCCCCACCAGCAGGATGGCTACCTCGATGGCGGTGCGGCGCAGCGTGGCCGTGACGTAGCTGAGGCGATCGCCGGCCGAAACGTCGAGTCCGGTGCGCAGACGGGTGAGGTCTTCCCGAACCCGGTCGAAGGCCGGATGGGCCTCCGCGAGATCGGTGGCGAGCCCCCTGGCCCCGTCTCCGATCAGAATGGACGCGATGATGCCGTCCCGAATCCGCTGGTACGAACGCCAGCTGGCGGTAAAAGAACGCAGGGCCTTGCGCGATTCGTCGTCCAGCCGCGAAGCCGCGAGACGGCTGCCGAGAGTGGCGACCGACTCGTCCGCGGCGCGGGCCTGATCGATGTAGGTAAGCTGCTGGTTCGGATCGTTCGTGGTCAGCGCGTAGATGACGGTGCGGCGGCCCTCCTGAATCTGAAAGGCCAGTTCACCGGCGGTTTGCATCCCGCGGACATCCACCTCGTAGAACTCGCGGACACGCTGCACGCCGGCGCGGGACTCCAGCGTCACGAAGATCCCGGCCGCGACCACGGCGACTCCCCCCGCGATCAGCAGCCAGGGAAGTCTGTGCGGTCCGCGCTTGCCGGCCTGACTCACTGCAGCTGGACTCGCTGTCACTGGAGCAGGTATCCCTTCTCGCCGGGCAGCTTGCCGTCGATCCGCAGGATTTTCACATGCGCCGAACTGGCGGTTGCGGCGGCCGCCTCCACAATCGAAATCGCCCCCGGCACGTTCCACACGAAGTGGATAGCCGTGGAATCCGAGTTCAAAACTTTGATGTTGGGCGGCTGTTTTCCCTGAAACTGCACTTGCAGCAGTTGACGGTTATACACGAGAGGGGTGAGCCGGAGCAGCATCCGCAACATCCGGCGTTGTGTCTCGCTCTCGTCGGGCTGCTCGATCACCACCACCGGGCTGCCCTCCGGCCAGAAGCGCAACTCGCCCAAAAACATTCTGCGAAGATCGGCCGCCGATAAACTGCTGGCGGATGAACTGAGGTGAACCACCACGGCGAGAGGCGGCCCCGCACTCTTTTCGGCAGGCCCCGCGGCTCTGCCGGGAGGCTGCGAGCCCGTTGCGAACAGCACGGCCATCACCGGGCCTAAAAGGAATTTCGTCGGTGCGGTCATCAGAAAGTAAACGCCAGCTGAGCGGAACTTACCGTCCGGGACGCGAGAGTTTCCTGAAAAAGACGGCCATATTGAAATTTCAAAGCCGCGTACGGGGAGAAGTCATAGCGCAGCCCCCCGCTGAATTCCTTCCGCACACCGTTTGCCGGGAGGACCAGCCGGGCGATCGGATCGGAGCCGGGGGCGTTCAGATATTCCCCCCGCGCGTAGGGACTCCAGAGGCCGAGCCGCAACGCGAACTGCGTGTAACCGCCGGCGATGGAGGAAACCCGGTTCGTCCCCGCGTTGCGCATCCACACAGCCTCGTTGAGAAACTCCACCCGGCCGCGGTCGTAAACGGCATGGCCGGCGTAGATGGTTTGCTCCAGCGGGGCCAGAGGGTTCAGTTTTAGCTGATCGTGATACACGGACACGCCAAGGTGCAGGCCGGGGAAGCGACCCGGCGCCGCGGTCAGAGCGACGTTGACCGCTTTGCCCGAGTCCGCGTCGATACGATTCAAAACCGGCTCGGCGCCGGGGGTGTAACTGCGGCCATTACCTACTTCGACCGAATACTGCAAACCCAGCTTCTCAAAAGGAAGATCGCCGGACGCCCGGACGCCGATCGTGTGAATGGGCAGCAACCCGCCTTCATCCTCGAAAGAGAACAGGAACGGACGCGCCGTCGCGGTCTGAAACCAGGAGCCGTGGTGGAACGCCATGTTGTAGTAACCGATGGCCGTATGGTTGCGGCCCGCTTCCAGCCGCAGATATTTATTGACACGCTGCTGCAGCAGAATGCGCTCGATATCCACGCCGGGCGCGTTGTTCCGGTCCGATTCGAAGATGGTTTCCATCAATATGCTGGTCTTATCGGAAAGCCGCGAGGTGATGTAAAGATCGAGCTGGCCCCAGGAGAAGCTGTTCGGCGAAGCGAAATAGGCCTCTTTGCCGAAATTCACATTGCCGAAGCCGCGGATGGCGAGGCGGGGCCCTGCATCGATGGAAAACGAGTCGTGGTCATGGGCGGGCGCAGCGGCGAGGGCGGGAGACGACGCCAGGGCGGGAGAGGACGTGACAGCGGAAGATGCGGTGAAGTCCCCGGCCGCGGGTTCCGGCGCCGCGGCTTTGGCCAGGTGCGTGTCCGTTCCCAGCCGCGATTCCAGCGAATCCAGCCGCGCAAGGGCGCTTTCCAGTTGAGCGGTTCGCGCCTTGAGCGCGCTTTCCGATTCCGTGAGACGCTTCTCCAGCGCGTCGAGGCGCAGCAGCAGATCTCCGGGTGAAGTGGACTGCGGTTGCGCGCCTGCGGGAACCGCCGCGGCGGCAAGAGCCGTCAGAATCGCCGCGAGAGGTGCCCTGAATCGTCGTCTGCTCATTTCGGCCCGACGGGGCACTCGGCGTGCCATTCCCCGCGGGGTGCCCACAGGAATGTCCCGCGAACCCGAAACCGTGCCGGATTCCGCGGTAAACCGAAAGAACTCGTTGCCGCCGGAGCCGCCTGACAGGTAGCCCTCAGCCGGGGGGCACGGATGAAAACGAGAAAGGTTCTCAATGTGAAACAGCGCGTTGCGGAGAAACGCGGAAAAATCGCTCCGTTTGGCGTAATTGAAGTAACTTTCTGATTGCATTGCCGGTGCACTATTATACGAATGCGGTATGAAAGTTGAGTAACTTAAATTTCCGGGCGCACGGTAAAACGAGGAAATCGCGGGAATCGCCATGAACGGCCGTCTTTCCTCCGTTGAAAGCCCCCATCCGCCATCGGGCTGCGTGCACCCTCGGATCGAACTCCAGGCCCGGCGGACGCCGGAATCGACAGCCGTGGTGCATGGCGCCGTGCGGCTGACCTACGGTCAACTGGATTCGGCAGCCGCGGCGCTCGCGGGCAGGCTGCGGGCGGAGGGCGTTCAGCCCGGCTCGCTGGTCGCGGTGGTCGCGCGGCAATCGCCGGACCTGATTGTCGCCGAACTCGCCGTCCTGAAAGCGGGCTGCGCCTTCGTGCCCGTCGATCCCCTGTATCCGCGCGCCCGCGTCGATTACATCCTGGGCGACTGCGGCGCCGCGGCCATCCTCACCACGCGCCGCGAACGCGGCGTCATGGGAGATGCCTTGCCGGTCCTTCTGATCGATGAGCCGGAGACTTCAGGCGGCCCCGCAACAGCCCTTGCCGCCCCTCCGGATACAGCGAAGCCGCACGATCTGATGTACGTGATCTACACCTCGGGCTCGACTGGCCGCCCCAAAGGCGCCATGGTGGAGCATCACAGCGTCGGCGCGCTCGTCGACCACTACCAGGAAGCCTTCGGAGTGTCGGCCCGCGATCGCTCGGCCTTTCTGGCCAGTTCCTCCTTCGACGCATCGATCGTGGAAATC
Source organism: uncultured Acidobacteriia bacterium (assembly GCA_903851195.1). GTDB lineage: Bacteria > Acidobacteriota > Terriglobia > Bryobacterales > Bryobacteraceae > BOG-234. The sequence continues at coordinate 221,651 of CAINNJ010000004.1, read as the reverse complement.
TGGCCGTTTCTCGCCTGCGGCGCGAGTGTCCACATCCCGGAAACGCCGCACCTGGGCAACGCACCGGCCCTGTTTGGCTGGCTCCGCGACCAGGGAATCACAGTTGCGCTGATTGCCACGGCGCTGGCGGAAATCGGGCTGAACCAGGGCTTTCCCGCGATGCCCGATCTGCGCCTGCTGCTGACCGGCGGCGACCAGCTGAAGACCAGTCCGCGCGAGGTCTTGCCGTTTCGCTTCGTCAACGCCTACGGGCCGACCGAATGCACCGTGATCTCGACCTGGAGCGAACCGGCGCCGGATCCGGGCGGAACCCGTCCGCCGTCCATCGGCAAAGCCGTTTCCCGCGCGTTCGTCCGCATTCTGGACGAAGATCTGGAGCCCGTGCCCGTGGGCGTGCCGGGCGAACTCTACATCGGCGGAGACGGCGTGGGCCGAGGCTATCTGCACCGGCCCGAACTGACCAATGAGCGCTTCATCCAGGATCCCTGTGCTCCCCATTCCGCGGGACAAGCTTCGCGGCTCTACCGGACCGGCGACCGGGCCTGCTGGCGAAAGGACGGAGAAATCGCGTTTCTGGGCCGCGTCGACCGCCAGGTGCAGATTCGGGGTTTCCGCGTCGAACCGGCCGAGGTCGAGTTCGTCCTGAAACAGGAGCCCGGCGTGGAAGACGCCGTGGTAACGCCGCAGGAGCGTCCGGGCTTTCCCACCCGGCTGATCGGTTTTCTCGCCGCGGCCGGTGCCGCCGATGATCTGACGGAGCGCGTGCGCGAACGCCTGAAAGCGACGCTGCCGCGCCACATGCACCCGGCCGTGCTGGTCACGGTCGAAAGCCTGCCGTTCAATGCGCACGGGAAGGTCGATGTGGCGCGCCTTCCCATGCCCTCCACGTCGCCGGTAAGCGGCGCGGCCATGGAGGATCCGCACTCCCCCGCGGGCCGGACGCGCGCCCTCTGGCGCGAGGCGACCGGTGTCGCCGAGGTCGACGACGAGGACAACTTCTTCGATTGCGGAGGCGACTCCATCAGTCCGTCGGTGCTGCTGCGGAACGTGGAGGCTGCCACGGGCGTCGCCATTCCCGTGGGCGTGTTCCTGCAGAACCCGACCTGCCGCTACGCCCTGCAGTTAGTTCACGGAAAAGGCGGCCTGTCTCTGCCGCCCACGGTCGTCCCGCTGGCGCCCGGTACCCGGCAATCGCCCCTGTTTCTGGTGGCCGGCGCGGGCGGAGGCGTGCACTGGTTCCGCGACCTGGTTGCGGAAATGCGGCTGGGACGGCCCGTCTACGGTCTGGAATCCCTGGGCCTGCCCCTGGAAGTGAGAGATCCTTTCACGGTCCCCGGCGCGGCGGCGGAGTTCCTGAGAGCGGTGCGCGAAGTGCAGCCTCACGGCCCCTACCTGCTCGGCGGCTACTCGCTGGGCGGGCTGGTGGCGATGGAAATGGCCGCGCGGCTGCGCGAGTCCGGCGAAGAGGTGGAAAAGCTCATCCTGCTGGATACCTATGCGAAGCTGCCGCCGCGAAACTGGCCCCGGCGCATCGTGTCCGTGGCCAGGAATCTGGGCAGCATGGGGGACGACGAACGCCGCGCCTTCGTTCAGGAAAAACTCGTCTGGCTGCGCGGCCTTTTCCGCAATAAACGCGAAGGAAACGTCGAAGTGGACCGCCTGAACCTCCGGAAACGGGCGGAAATGCAGGCGGGATTCGCTTACATGGCCGGCGGCATGAAGCCCTGCGAAGTCTTGATCGAGCTGTTTACGGCCAGGAACGGCTCGCTGGCGTGGAACAGCACGCCGGACCGCGGCTGGCTGGATCACGCCTTAGCCGGAGTCTCCGTGCGGGAGGTGCCGGGCGACCACTACTCCTTGCTGCAGTCTCCGCACGTCCGGACTCTGGCGGCGGAACTCGTCCGCAACTTCGCCCGGCACGAAGCCGTTATTGGCAGGCAAAAACGCCGCTCTGAAGCGCAGCCTGCGTGACGTCCTTTTTGCCTTTGCCGAGGTCGTGTCCGGCCCCTTCGAGCAGAATCAGCCGGACCGGCGCCGGAATGAGCAGCAGCGCTTCGGTCATTTCTTCCGGCGTGCCGAAATCGTCTTTGGCGCCGTGCACGAAGACGGCGGGCGTGTGCAGGGCGGGGAAGTGCGCGGTGCGCATTTGCGACGGCTTCCCGGGCGGATGCAGCGGGTAAGAGAGCAGCAGAAGGGCATCCACAAGCCCCGGTTCTTCCGCCGCCAGCATGGTCGCCTGTCGGCCTCCGTAGGAGTGGCCGCCGAGGAACACCCGCCCGGTGACCAGACTTCGCATTCTGGTCACCGCCTCCCGAAGACCCGCGCGGTCGGCTGCGGCCCCGGCCGGAGAGGGCGGGCCGAAAGGGCGCTTTTGCCGAAACGGCAGATCGTAGCGGACCACCGTGATTCCCGCCGCCGTGAAAGCCTCGTCCACGGCAACCAGCAGCGACGCGCGCGAGTTCCCTCCGGCGCCGTGAGTCAGCACCAGGCCGCTGGTGTTTGGCGTTTGCATGCCAATAGCATAATAGGTGAAGCTTTATGTGCCGCAGCATCAAAGTTCTTCGCCGGCCGGAAGAACCTCCGGCCACACCGGAGGAAGTTTCCGCCGCCGCTTTGCAGTTCGTCCGGAAAGTGAGCGGGTTCCGGGCGCCATCGAAAGCCAATCAGGCCGCCTTCGATGCGGCGGTGCAGGAAATCGCGCGGTCCACCGAAGGGCTGCTGCGGCATTTGCGCAAGGAAAGTCTGCGGAAGGAAAAGACTCTATGACGATCGTCGAAGAAACAGTCTCCGTTGCCACGCCCACCGGGCCGATGCGCTGTCTGCTGAGCCGTCCCGCCGCCGGCGGCAAATATGCCGGATTGCTGCTCTTTTCGGAGATTTTTCAGATCACGGGGCCCATCCGTCGCACCGCGGCAATGCTGGCCGCGAACGGCTACGTGGTGCTGACGCCGGAAATCTATCACGAACTGGAACCGGCCGGCGCCGTGCTCGCCTACGATCAGGCCGGGGCGGATACCGGCAACGCGCACAAGATCGCCAAAGAGATCTCGGCTTATGACTCGGATGCGCGGGCGGGGCTGGACTATCTGAAGTCGCGCGCCGAATGCACCGGTCGTCTTGGCGTGATGGGAATCTGCATCGGCGGTCACCTCGCGTTTCGCGCCGCCATGAACGGCGACGTGCTCGCGACGGCCTGTTTCTACGCGACCGATATCCACAAGGGCAGCCTGGGCAAGGGCATGAACGACGATTCGCTCGCGCGAGCCGCGGATATCCGCGGCGAACTGCTGCATATCTGGGGCAGGCAGGACCCGCACATTCCGCTCGAAGGGCGCGTCCGCCTGCATGCGCGGCTCGAAGAAGTGAAAGCCAATTTCCAGTGGCTCGAAGTCAACGGACAGCACGCCTTCCTCCGCGACGAAGGGCCGCGTTACGACCCGGTGCTGGCCCGGTTGTGCCTCTCCTTCGCGCTGGAACTCTTTCACCGGAAACTGCACGGCGGCGATGAAGCGGCCGCCGGCGGCGCGAATATCGGCAATCATTAGACTGGCTGGTCGGGTCGAAATGGCGGAAGAGGACGGGCTAAAGTCGGCCGCGTGGTTCGCCCTGGCGGTAATTCCACGCAAAGAGAAAGTAACCGCGCGAACTCTGCGCGCGAAGGGCTACGAAGAGTTTCTGCCCCTCTACAAAGAAAAGCGGAAGTGGTCCGACCGCGTGCAGACCGTGGAAATGCCCCTGTTCACGGGCTATGTATTCAGCCGGTTCGATCCGGAGAACCGTCTGCCAATTCTGAAAATCCCCTCGGTCCACCAGATCGTGGGCTTCGGAAAATCGCCGCAGCCGATCGACGATGCCGAGATTTCCGCTCTGCAGACCATCTGTCAGGCGGCCGTCCAGGCCGTGCCCTGTCCGTATCTCACGGCGGGGGCGAAAGTGACCCTGCAGCACGGGCCGCTGAAGGGCGTGGAAGGTATTTTAGTCGAGGCGAAGGAGACGCGTCTCGTGTTGTCGGTCTCTCTGCTGCAGCGGTCGGTCTCGGTCGAGGTGGACCGCGAATGGATCGCGCCGTTGCGAATCTACGGCGAGTTGGGCGGCCGGTAGTTTTTTGACCGGCTAATCGGGTGCGAATGTGGGGCAGATTGTCAATCTGCGCGCCGGTTGGTAACCGGCGCCTCTGGCGGGTTTCCAGCCCCAATCGGCGGGCAGCGTAATAATCTTACCCGCATTCGCACCCGATAAACAGGCCGCTAACGCCCTCAGATCGTCTTCGTGGAACCGCCGTCGGCGTCGATCAGCGACCCGTGCAGCAACCGCCCATGTGGAGAAAGCAGGAACGCGACCAGACCGGCGATATCTTCCGGTTCCCCCACCTTCGAGATTTTCTCCTCCCGAATGAAAATCGCGAGCGCTTCCTCGGTACCGACACCATGCTCCTCAGCCGTCATAGCCAGCCGCTTGTCGAAGCGCGCGGTCTTCACCGGGCCGGGATTGATGCAGTTCACCTGAATGCCGTCGCGCAGGCCGAGGTCCGCCAGCGCCTTCGTAAAAGAGAGCAGCGCCGCGTTCACGGACCCCCCGATGGTGAACTGCGCCCCCGGCGTGCGGCCTCCCGAACCGGCAATATTCACCACGGCGCCCCCGCTCTTGCGAAGATGCGGCCAGGCGGCGCGCGTCAGCCGGACGGCGCCGAACATCTTGAGCGCGTAGCCATCCTGCCAGTCTTCTTCCGTCAGAGTTTCAAAATCCCCGCGTTTCGTGGCGCCGGCGTTGTTCACCACAATGTCGATGCCGCCGAATGCAGCCAGAGCCTCGTCCACAATGCGCTGTCCGGCATCCGGCAGACGCTGATCGAGCGCGACGACATGGGCGGTCTCCATCTTTGCGGCGGCCGCGTCCAGCAGCGCGCGATCCCGCCCGCACAGCACCAGGCGCGCCCCTTCCGCCGCGAGCCGGAGCGCGATGGCGTTCCCGATGCCGCGGCTGGCCCCGGTCACGATAGCGACTTGATTCTTCATTTCAGTTTGCGAAGCGCGACGCGATCGGCGTCCGAAATTCCGGAATACTTCGGCATATCGGCGCGCGATTTCAGCAGCTTTCGATAACGCTCGAAATAGCCCACAATGTCCCCGCCGTAACGGAAAGTGTACATGATGTCCGCGAACAGGGCGGTGTGTTCCAGACCGAGCGCGTGCCCGGTCTCGTGCAGGCAGGTCAGGTAGACGATGCTGTCGCGCAGCAGGTGGTCCTCGCGCGTGGCGGCGGCGATATCGCTGCCCAGCATGCGGGTATCCGGCAGCACGTAGATAATGGCGCCGCGCCTGCCATCCACTTCCACCGGTTGCGTCTCGCCATACAGGCTGCCCTGGCCGTTCGCCCAGCGCAGCCGGATGCGGGCGTGCGCCTCGGTGTCGCTTTTCGTAAAGCGCAGTCCGCCGTTCGATTCGCGCTGCCACGCTTCGAACGCCCATCGCGCCAGTTCCGGATCGTTCGCCTCGCAGCCGGTAACCTGCGCCGCTTCGGCCGGGCAGGGCTCAACCCAGTAGGTGTAATCTTCCGCCGCCGCGAGCAGCGCCGGAACGAAGAACAGGCAAATCAGACAGCGACTCATCACTGCGGTTATTCTACGGTAGTGTTTCGGAAGATTCTGATCGCGAATCGCGGGGAGATCGCGCTGCGGGTGATTCGCACGCTGCGCGAGATGGACATCCGCTCAGTAGCCGTATACGCCGGGGCGGACCGGGCGGCGCTCCATGTCCGCAAGGCGGATGAGGCGGCGGAGATAGACGGCTACCTGAACATCGCGTCGATTCTGGCCGCGGCGAAGCGGCATGAGGTGGATGCCATTCATCCCGGCTACGGCTTTCTGAGCGAGAACGCGAAGTTCGCCCAGGCCTGTCAGGACGCGGGCTTTGTTTTCGTCGGCCCGTCGTCCCGCTCCATCGAACTGATGGGCTCGAAAACCGAGGCGCGCCGCGTGGCGGCCGGGGGCGGCGCGCCCATCGTCCCGAGCGGAGACGACGCCGGCTTTCCCGTGATGCTCAAAGCCGTGGCGGGCGGCGGCGGCAAAGGCATGCGCCGCGTCGACCGCGCGGAAGATCTGGAGTCGGCGCGCGCGGCCGCTTCGAGCGAGGCGCTCCGGGCCTTCGGCGACGGCCGCATCTACGTCGAGAAGCTGATCGAAAACGCGCGGCACATCGAGATTCAGGTGCTGGGCGACCAGCACGGCAACCTGGTGCATCTGGGTGAGCGCGAGTGTTCCGTGCAGCGCCGGCACCAGAAGGTGATCGAGGAGTCGCCGTCGCCGCTCGTCGCGCGAATGCCGGAACTGCGCGCGCGCATGGGCGAGGCGGCGGTCAAAGCGGCGCGCGCGGCCGGTTATTACAATGCGGGCACGGTGGAATTTCTGGCCGATCAGGCCGGCAATTTCTACTTTCTGGAGATGAATACACGCCTCCAGGTGGAGCATCCCGTCACCGAACTGGTGACCGGTCTCGATCTGGTGCGGCTGCAGATCGAAATTGCCGCCGGTGCCCGCCTGCCCTTCACGCAGCAGGACGTTGCCCTGCGCGGAGCGGCCATCGAGTGCCGAATCTACGCCGAAGATCCGGCGAACAACTTCTTCCCGTCGCCGGGCAAAATCGAGCAACTCGCGGAACCTTCCGGGCCCGGTGTCCGCGTCGATTCCGGTATTTATCCCGGCTGGGTCGTGCCCATCGATTACGATCCCATGCTCGCCAAGCTGATCGTCTGGGCCGATACCCGCGAGCACGCGATTGAGCGCATGCTCCGGGCGCTCGGCGAATATCACGTAGGCGGAATTCGCACGAATATTCAGTTTTTCCGCACAATTCTGAACGACCCCGCGTTTCGCCGGGGCGATCTGCATACCGGTTATCTCGATCAGTTGCTGCGGTCCGGGCCTTTGCGCACCGAAGACGCTCCGGAAGGTTACAGGGAAGTCGCGGAGTTCGTGGCCGCCCGCCGCGCGAAGGCTCCGGAAGCAATTCCCGCGCCGGCGACGGGATCGAACTGGCTGCGCGCGGGCCGGATGGACCTGATGCGATGAATGTGGATGCGATGAATATAGTCGAAACCGAGCCGGGCGTTTACTCCGTGATCGTGGATGGTGTCTCGTACGAGGTGCGCGCCGCCGGCAGCGAAATCACGGTGAACGGCCGCGCCTTTGAAATCGCGATCACCGATAAGCGCCGCTGGGTCCGTCCCGGTGGCGCGGCCGGTTCGCAGGGCCGCATCTCGATTACCGCGCCCATGCCGGGCAAGGTCGTACGGGTCCTGGTGTCCGCCGGCGATGAGGTCGCGGCAGGGCAGGGTATCGTCGTCGTGGAAGCGATGAAGATGCAGAATGAGCTGAAATCCCCGCGAGCCGGCCGTGTGACCACCGTGAACGCGAAAGAAAACGACAGCGTGAACGCGGGCGCCGTACTGGCTGTCATCGATTAGCGTTGTGGGCAGATGTTCTATTTGCGATTCGAGGCGTAAGTCAGAGGGCACAGCATGACCAGATCTGCGCTTTTCGAACTTGCGTCGGCGGGGCAGGCGGAGTTCGTGTGCGCAGCGTTCGACGAGACCACCGTGCAGGTTTGAGATCTCCTACGCCAAAGCAAGACAATCCAATTCGATGCCTGCTATGCTTCCGGTGCGGAGACGCTGGTATTTCACCCGGACGGAACCCGGCTCGTGACAGGAATCTCAAAGAAAGTCGGCGGCGGCAACCTTTTGGTCCCTATGACGGTAAGCAAGTCTTTCCACGTCGTTTTACGAAGGCGCTGCGGTGTCGGCTCTGTGCTGCGTGCCGAGCGCCTGCGTGGTGCGGAACGGCGTGGCGGCGACAAATGGCGTTGCGCTTCAGAATGCCGGCGATCTTGCTGCGGGCCAGTTCGCGGCCAAGGTTCGAACGGGCGCGGCGGATTCGAAGGTGCCCCCAAATCCCGGTTCTCCATTGCCATACGAACAACCCGGGTTTCCGGTTCCGTCCTTGAATCCGCCCGGCCCGACTTCGACGAGCGCCGCCGTCGTATTCGTGATCGATAAGTTTTCAGGTGCCAGTTCAGCACGTGTCAGGTGTCGCAATGGTCGCTTCTCCAGTAGCTTTCGTCAGGGCAGCTTTGCCTTTGCCGCCACGCTGCGTCGCTGGTCGCCGAACTGAGCCCGAAGCACCTGGTTAACTTCGCGCAGATACTCGATGACATCTTGTGTTGCTGCTGATTCTTCCGGCCGGCGACAGTTTCACAGGCTACCACCCCGACCCGGTATAAAAACTAATTTCCGCTCATCTAACCGGCACATCCGGTTCTCGTCCATTACGGGGCCTACCTTAACCTGCGACTCCGCCTGTTCTCCGGGGACTGCTGTCCGATATTTCGCCTGACGAAACATTTTGGCGCGATTAGAAGCCCGGGTGAAACAAGGGGAAGAGTTCACTGATGGTAGTTCCTCCTGGATTCAGACGGCCGGAGGCCACCGTGCCCAGATAGCTTGCCTCATGCTGGTAGAAAGCTGCCTCGTGCTGGGCCATAAAATCCCAGGCCCGGCCCGTTGCGGTGTCCCACACATCCGGCGCCTTGATCCACGGTCGCAGGTACCCGCTGCTGATAGCGACCGTCGGGCTGGTTACAAAGGTGGGAGGGAGTTGCCCATCCTGAACTGCCTGGCGAACACCGGATTTGGCTAATGCGTCCAGCCACGTGCCGAAACGCGCTTGCGCCCGGCCGGGGGAGACCCGGCCCGCATCCAGTTCCTGTTGGACAAGCTTGCGCGCCACTGGAACCGCCTCATCCCGGGCACGGAAAAGAGCCGCGGCTTCCGTACTCAAGTCCGGCGGTGCGCCGGGTGGCAGAGCGCCTTCCAACTCCTGGGCGAGTGCGCCTACCGTCCTCTGGGCTGCCACCGGGTTAGTTTCGATTTCTCCAAGTACGGTACCGGCAACGCCGGTTCCGGCGAGCACGCCTCCCACGGCAGCGCGGGGTAGTGTCGTCCCGTTCAACGCATTTCCAACGTCCAAGGCGAACGTGGTCACGCCGGGAAAGCGGGCCGCGAGACTGAGGGCAACCTCGGATCCGCCGGTGATGACGACAGGAGCCGCGAGGGCCGCCTCCGCCGCCGCGAAGGGCGCACCGGCAGCGACGATGGTGCGGCGCGTGATGACGCCGGCAGCCTGTTGGCCCTGCTGCCCCAGGACTGCATTCAGTTGGCCCATTTGTTGTACGCCTGGAGGCAGGTTGGAGGGCGCTTGGGGGTGGACGTAAGGGCTGATCGCGCTTGCGCCGAAGAGCCCGGCCAAACCCGCAAACAGGTCGCCGAGTCCCCACGAATGCGATGGCTGTTCGGCAGCGGCCGGGGAGATCGGCCCGGATGGCGTGGGAGCAGTGGGCGGCGGCGCAACTGCGGGCGGTCGCGGCGCGTCCGGCAGTGGACCTCCGGCTTGCCCCGGTGCCCCCTGGGACGGCGGGGGCAATGGAGGAAGGTCGGGGGGAGGCAGCGGCGGGAGGTCGGCGGGCGGCAGCGGGGGCAATTGTGGATCTTGTGCCCGTGGTGCACTGCTGCTGGGAGCGTTAGGGTCTGGCAGGGCGTTGATCAGCGAATCATTTGGAAAGGCATAATACGCACCCCGGTTCTGTTCGTAGGGGATTACGTCGATCTCTCCGAGGGGGCCGATCTGTACCATATAGGGCGAGTCGCCGAAGTAGCGGATCTGCGGTCCCGTCGCGGCGAGGTCGTCCAGGCCTCCACTGCCTTCCTGGGATCCGGCTCGAGTGGAAACGTTCTGAAAGCCCGTTGACGGATCGACACTTTGCCCGCCTGTAAAGGAATTGGAGTTGTACTCGTCGGGGGGCATGCCGGTGTAGTAGTCCACGCCCCGGCCGGTGTAAGGGTTGGAGCCGGTGGCTAGCGATGTGCCAGTGTATGGGTCGTCCTGGGGAGGGCGGACCGCCCAGCCGCCCTCATTGAAGAGTGGGTCGGCTTGGGGATCTGGCGGATTCCCGGACAGGAACTCCAGGATTCCCGCTTCGATTTCGTTCAGCAATGCCTCATCCTGTGCCAACTCCGCTTCCAGCGGGTCCGGCGGACCGAACGAAATACCGCCCTCTTCCTCTGGCGTCGGAGTCGGCGTCGGAGTAGGCGTCGGAGTCGGAGTCGGTGTAGGCGTCGGTGTAGGCGTTGGGGTGGGCGTGGGGCCGCCGGAACCAGGCATGGGAATTCCTCGTGTCGTACTTTATGCGATGGAAACCGTCGTATCGTCGTAATCGAAGTGGTAACCAAGCGGGATTATCGTGTTGCCGGCGCCATCGTCGTTAGCGCACTTGATAACGAGGTCCCAGCGATTGTCGACCGCGTGTCCGCGGGCCGCGACAACGGAACCTGTGATCGGGGTTACCGGTCCGGAGGCATCGAAGAGGGAAGTGGTGATGGTCACCGCGGCGCCGATTGCCACGGGGCCGCGGTGGACTACGTTGGCCTCAACAAACATCGTAGAGTTGTCTTCCACGCGGTACATGGTTTCGCCGGCCCTTATGGCGTCGCCGGGGTATTTGTACTTACCCGTGACGATGCCATCAATGGGGGACATGAGATAGCCGTTGAGTAGTGCAACCTGTAGTTTAAAGACGTCCCCATCAATCGAGTTCAGCTCGTTGAAGAATACCTGGTTCAGGAAGGGCACACTCAGACTGGACATGAACTGAGCGAATCGCTGATCCATGAGGCTGATCTGGGCGCGTTCGTTTTGGGCCTGGCTTTCAAGAAAGGGAATGCGGTAAGCGAAATCGGTACTCCTTATGCTCTGACGCTGGGAAGCGGAACCCGAAGAACTGCTGTGGTCGCCGGTGCTGTCTTCTTCAAAGTTCTGCTGAGATGGCCCGTCGGTGGCGAATGAGCCGCCGGTAGCGCCTTCTGGTGGGGCATTGAGGACTGCTGGGCCGATGCGTTGGGAGATTCCCTGCACATCCCTCCTGCCCTCGGAATCCGTGAAGCCAGTGGTGTCAGTGGTGCTCTCGAGAAGACTGAGACTGTTTAAAACCACTCCCGTCTGGCCTTGCGCGACGTAAGCCGCTTTGAGCTCATTGGCCTGGTTTTCGGCGATCGCGGCGAGATTGGCCAGTCGACCCGGCTTTGATCCGGGCACGCCGATTGCGTAAAACTGATTGGCGAGAGCGACGATTGCGGGTCCGTTGCCGTACTTTGAGATAAATGCGTTCTGCCGCATGTTGACGGCTTGGTTCAAGGAGGCTTTGCGGGCCTCTTTGCGTACGCTGGCGAGCATGAATGGTTTGATCGCAGCCTCTATCTCCAGGAAATCGAATTTGAGCCGCGAAGGATCGCCGGGTTGGGAGGGAATTGCGCCGAGCGTGGCGTAGAATGCGGCGAAATCGAAGGCCTTTATCGTCGACCCGAGCTCCGCGTCGGCTGACTCGAGGATTCCGTCTATCTCGAAGCAGAGATGCGCTACCTGGTACGGACGCGTTTTGAGTGATATTGGTTTAGTTGTAATTGAAGTTGGTCCCATGGTGGTAGTCCTGTCTACGCCACGCCCCGGATCAGGCAGGCGACGGTCGTCTCGTCTCCGCAGGTTGCAAATACTCCGCAGATGTCTTGTAAGGGAATGGATACGCACTCGCCGGCCTTCAGGATGCCCATGGTCGTCTGGGTACCCGACGCCACCTGGGTGCCGAAGGTGATGTCCTCGCCGAACTCGTCGTTTCGCATGTGGAAGAGCAAGGGTTTGTTGAAGCTCAGGTCGACTGTCAGCCCTGCGGAGCCCCAGAGAAACCTGGTGCCCCGAACTCTAACCTCGTAACTCGGCGTGTTCCAGTGTTCAGAGCCCGGCAGCATTCGTGAAACATGCATGGTTATTGCCCCCAAGTAAAGTGATTTGGAAATACGAAATTGGTGAACGACAAGGTGATGCTGACATCCACGGAGCGCACATGGTGCCACCATCCCACCGGGACGAAGAGCACCTCGCCCGGCTGGAGCACGAAGTCTATGACGTTGGCATTGGCGAACCCGGGAAAGCGCACCAGGTCCGGATTCTCGCAATCGACCTCGCTGAAAACGGATTCGCGATTATACACATACTGCCACTGGGCAGCCGGAATCAGGCGGCAGCGCTTTCGCCCGGTCACTTGCGCCATCAGGATATTGCTTGTGTCGTGATGCAGCGGCGTGACCGTACCCGCGGGTCCGAACCAGAAGTGTGCCATGCGGCCGGTTTGGGTTTCGGTGAGGTATTCCGGGAAGGCACGGAAGTCCTGGAGCAGCGGCTGGGTTCCGGGACGCTCGAAGAAACGATTGTTGGCCACCAGATAGTAATCGTTCGTTGGACCGCCGTTAAATACAAGGTCGACGTAACTGGCGAAATTCATCTCGGCGCGATGCGCGGCACAATTGATCTCATACCGGGGGTCGCTGTTGCGGCCTGTCATCACCTCGACCAACTGCTCGCCCGCCACCCTTTTGAGGTAGTCCGGCGTCCATGCGGTAAGTGCCCGCCAGGCCGTCATCAGGCCGGTGAGAATCACGGGGCGATTGGCCGCGTAGTAGCGGTCGCGAAATTCCTCCCGGGATACTCCCGTTCGCTTCTCAATCACTGTGTTTGCCGGATCGAGTTGCGCCAGTTTCCCCAGCACGTTGAGCAGTGCAGCGCCCTTTCGGAGACCTTGCCTGGCGCGCAGGACCCCGTGGAAGAAAGGATTGGAGTTGATTCCTCGGAGTTCTTCGGCTGCAAGTTCACGCGAATATCCATTTTTCGCCACGATTTCCAGAATGGTCTCATCGGGCGTGCCCAGGAACTTGCTTTGTCCGGTCCACTGCTTCCACCCGACGGGCATCGCTTTCGGGGCCTTCTTAACCGGGCCGGCTTCTGCCGCATCGACCGCTGCCGGCGGAATGCCTTCCTCGGTGTAGCGATTCAGCCATTCCTGGTTGCGATGGTCGGATTGACGCCGCAAGCGGGGCGGCGGCACCGTGGTCGTTAGTGCTTGTGGTACGTTGAGCCACGCGAGAACTTTTTTAATCTGATTGGCATAGTCCGCAGCCAGGTCTTCGTAGCGGATTACGAGCGGAGCGATCTGATTCTGCGCGAAGAATGCCTCCCACTGCGCATCGTTATCACGGAACATTTTCTCGGCTCGGGAAATGGCCGCGGCATCGAACTCGGGCACCCGCACCGCATCTGCACGAGGCGCAACTGGCGCACCTTCGATGCTCCACCATTCCTCGGTTCCGGAGGCCAGCAGAAAAGAGATTGCCTGGCATACCTTATCGTGGCGGGTCAGCCAGATGTATCTGGCGTCCGGGTAGACCCGCTTCAGCACTTCGCCCGGTGGCAGATCCCGCAAGCCACTTATTCCGGCCGTCTTTTCCGAAAGCTCCAGGAATTGGTAGTAGTGCAGCTTGAGGCCGAAGACTCCGTTTTTCGAGGATCCGAGGGAACGCACCAGCGCCAGGTATTTTGCAAACGTGAGATCCCTGCCATTGTCCATTCGCCATCGGGCGTATTGGTTCTGCTCTTCCAGAGAGTTGAACCACTCCCTTGGATGGCCCGCGAGCCGCGTGGAACTCAGACCTTCGCTAAGCAGCCAACTGCCGGATCTGGGATTCGTGCAGATGACGTACGCCTTCCGCGCCGGGGCTGGCCGCGGCGTTCGCGTGGACGCTCTGGTTCTGCTTGAAGCACGCGCGTTCAGGGCCTTGGCGTGAGACAAATGCGAGAGTGCGAAACCAGTGACGTTCATAAACTTGCCGGCATTCCGCTAACTTTGATTGGGGACGAGTCTAACACGTCTGTTTCAGAATTACCTGCAGCGCTTGTGCTCTGTCGGACACTGCTCTGTCAGACACTGCTCCGGCAGATGACCGCAGCCGAACGTCGGGCGATCTGCGCCGGATCGATCCGGGTGTTCGGGGTGGATGACTGGGCACGGAAGATTCTCTGGCCCCTTGGGTGGAAATACGTCCTGAGGTGATGGTGCTGAGCCGTGACCGGCAGGGCAGCTACGCCGATAGAGTGTGTCGTGGGTCACCCCGGTCAGAGCAAGTGGCCGACCGGTTTCATCTCGCGCTCAATCTGACGCAGACTTTGGAGCGGGACCTTGCTGTGCAACGGCAATATCGGCAACCGGCTCCGTCGAAAGCGCTCGAGAGATGCAGGCGCCAGTGCCGCTCAACAAAGCCGAGCGCCCAAGTCCGCGGATCCCGTTCCAATCTGACGTGTGGCAGCAGGAAGTGGAGATGGGAAGGCAACGGCGGCAGGAACCGCGGAAATCTTTCGGTCACTGCACCGGATGAGCACGGCAGGCCTGAAGGTCAGCGAAGTGGCGAAAGAGACTCGGCCCGCAACCCAGGTGGGCGCCTGTCCCTTGTTCTCCGCGATTCGTTCCGCGGATTCGCCGCCCGGCTCACCCCCCCACCTGCCACGCCCTGCCGGACGCGATAATGAAAGCGTCATGGTTACCGCGGTTTGCCCCGATTGCAACGGCACGGGCTGGATGATCGTCGAAAAGGAAGAATTGTCCGGCGCGGCGCGCTGCGCCTGCGTCGCGGTCGGCCGCGCCGAGCGGGTGATGGAAAATGCCGACATTCCGCCGCTCTACTCCAACGCCGCCTTCGACAATTTTCTGCTGCCGAGGGAAAACCCCATCGCCTACCGCGAACTGACCGAAGTGTTCCTTGCCGTGCGCGGCTACGCGCGCGATTTTCCCAACGCGAAAAAGCCCGGTATCCTGCTCATGGGCGATCCCGGCACGGGCAAAACCCATCTCGCCGTGGCCGCCTTCCGCGGCATTCTGGCCAAGGGTTTCGAAGGCCTGTTCTTCGACTACCAGAATCTGCTGGACCGCATCCGCTCCGGCTACGACGAGAACTCGAATTCAAGCGATAAAGAGGCGTACCGGGTAGCCATGGAGAAAGAAGTCCTGCTCCTCGACGACCTCGGCGCGCATCGCGTCACCGACTGGGTGGAGGACACCGTCACCTCGATCATCACGCACCGCTGCAACAACCGCAAACCGCTGATTGCCACCACCAACCTGATCGACGCCGACGCCGGTTACTCGACTTATGACAAAACAGGCTCCGGCAAGGTGGACCACCGCACAACTCTTGCGGAACGCATCGGAGCCCGCGCGCGTTCACGTCTCTTTGAGATGTGCCGCGTGATCAAGATGCCTCTGATTGAAGACTATCGCATTCGGAAGCAGTAACCATGCTGCGAGCGGGCTTGCTACTGCTGTTATCGGCTGCGCTGGCTCCTGCCTGGGCTGAGTCAGTTTGGGTGGAATCAGTCGAATTCCCCTGGAACGCCTTCCCGCGGTCTTTGTGGGAACGCGAACTCGCCTGGCTCAAGAACATCGGCATCCGTCACGTCAGCCTCCCCCCCACACCCGACGCGGCGGAACTGGCGGGCATCCTTCGTATTCTGCGCAGCCTGGATCTGGAAGCCGACCTCGAAGGTCCCGTGCCCGACGCGTTGCTGCCGTTAACGCGGGCGCACGGCGGCCCGCTGACCGCGCCGCTTGCCGGGGCCGTGCGCATTTCCGCGCTCGCCCCCGACGCGCTGACGCATAGCCGGAAACTCCTCACATCCGGTAAAACGTCGCTCATCTGGACCGACGTGGAAGAGACGTTCAGCGCCTCGTCGCATCACGCCGGAGCGGTGAATTTCGCGGGCGTGGAAAGCGCCGCCACCGGCCCGTTGCGGCGCAACGCCCAACTCTCCAAATACTGGGGCGAGACCCTGGGCCGGTTGAAAGAGACGCCGCTGCCGCAGCCCGCGCCCGGCGTCCTGCTCCAGCAGTTCGGCTCCGAAACGGGGCTGGCATTCGTCTCGATCGTGAACACCACGTCGCGGCCCTGGACCGGCGACGTCAAGCTGAAACACCTCGTCATTCCAGCCGTCATGGTGCCCGCGCACGATTCGGCGTGGCTCCCGGTGCACGTCACCTTGCTGGCCGGTCCGCTCTGCAAGGACTGCACGGCTTTCGCGAAGAGGAACCACCTGGTCTACTCCACAGCGGAGTTGACCGTGATGGAGTACGAAAACGGTATCCTCGCCATGGAGTTTTCCGCGCCCGCGAAGGGCGAAGTGCTGCTGCAGCTTTCCACCGAGCCCAGAGGGCCGCTGGTGGCGGGCGGGAAACCGGCGGAATTCACCTGGGACGACAAAACACAGCGCGTCCGCTTGCCGATTCCGGCAGGCACGGGCGTGGGGCATCACGTGCGCATCGGACTCGCCATTGAAGCTCCGGATGCCACCGCATTTTTCACCAGCGCGCACGTCCTCCTGATCGGCGAGACCAACCACCTGACCGCCGAATTCTCCTCCGAGGCCATTGCCCAGCGCTCCCGCCTGCGCACCACGCCGGAGTTCGCCTTCACACAGGACCCGACCAAAGAGCCGCTGCAGTTCATCTACAACATCAGAGTCCCGGAAACGGCGATTCACGGCGATCACGCGGACCTTTCCATCGAAGCCGACGGCGCGAGGATGAGCCATGCGCGGCCACAATTGCTGCGCCCCGCGACGCTGCGGTTCACCGATACGGTGGGCGTCCGGCTGGCCGCGAACTCGGTGCTCTCTCTCACGCCTTCCGTGGTGCCGGTAAATCAAAAGTCCGGTCGCGAAGTAACGGTTTCCATTCGCAACAACGCGCCCGAAATCCGCAATTTCCATCTCGAACTGAAGGCGGAAGGGCTCGAGTTTTCGCCCGCAAAGCTGGACGTAACGGTCGGCGCTTCGGCTCTGAGGGAACTGTCGTTTCGCGTTTTCGCCACCGACGCGGCCCCGGGCCTCCACGCCGGCGAAGCGCGCTTGTCCGGCGCGGCCATCGGCAGCGAGGCCGTGCGGTTTTTGGTGATTCCGGCCGGTGGGGCCGTGGCATGGACCGCGGACGGATTCTCGTTTCTCGAAAGCGCGAAACAGCGGGCATCGTTCCTGCCCGGTAAGTGGCTGGAGCTCATCAACAAAGACAACGCCCAGAACGCGGTCGCGGCCGGCGGCGTGGCGTTCACCACGGGCCAGTTGGAATCGCGTGGAGACGCCGTGGCCATCGGATCGAAGACCTGGCGCCTGGCGGATCTGGAACAAATGTTAGTAAAACCGCCTAAGTCACCGCGGCCCGGGCAGTAAGTGCTCTTCGAAGTACCGGGAAATCAGCTGATAAACATGCAGCGACGTGCCCCGGCCTTCCGAGATGGAATGCGTGCGGTTCGGATACTCCATAAAATCGAACGCCTTATCGAGCTCGATCAACCGGTTGACCAGCCGCTCCGTGCCCTGAAAGTGGACATTGTCGTCCCCGCTGCCGTGCACGATCAGTAACTTACCGCGGAGCCCTTCCGCGAAATTGATGGCAGAGCCCTTGCG
Organism: uncultured Acidobacteriia bacterium; assembly: GCA_903851195.1. Lineage (GTDB taxonomy): Bacteria > Acidobacteriota > Terriglobia > Bryobacterales > Bryobacteraceae > BOG-234. The sequence goes on along the minus strand of CAINNJ010000004.1, from coordinate 204,268 downwards.
GTAACCGTTCTCGTTGCTGCCCGGCAAACCCATGTAGCGCTCCTGGTAAATCGTGTCGTAGAGGCGCTGATCGGGTACCGGCGCCACCGCCACGCCCACCTGATACAACTCCGGGGAACGGAACATCAGGTTCAGTGTGTTCGTGCCGCCGCCGCTCCAGCCCCAGACACCGATACGCGCCGGGTCGATGTAAGCTCGCTGCGCCATCAGTTTGCGAAGCGCTTCCGCCTGTTCCCTCGAAGACAGGTCGCCCACCGAGCCATAGATGATTTTCCGCCAGTCCCGCCCCTTCGGAGCCGGCGTGCCGCGGTTGTCGAAACTGGCGATCAGATAGCCTTCATTGGCCAGAGCGCGGTGGAAAAGATCGTTGCGTCCGGACCACCGATCGACCACCAGGGCGGAAGCCGGTTCCCCATACACATGCACAATCAGCGGATACTTCTTCTTCGGATCGAATTTGCGGGGCTTTATGAGCGATCCGTCGATGACGGTGCCGTCGTCGAGCCGGACCTGAAAGAACTCGCCGGGCGTCGTCAGCAGTTCGGAAACGTTTTCCCGAAGATCGGCGTTGTCTTCCAGCAGACGGACGCGCTTATGCTCCGGCAGCCGGATCAGTTCCGTGACGGGAACCTGGCTGGCGCGTGACCACGTATGGAAAGCCCACCGGCAATCGGGCGAGACGTTGTAGCTGTGCGAGCCGGGCTGATCCGCCGGAGTCAGCCGGATGCCCTCGCCAGGCGTGGTCAGACTGGTGCGGTAGAGATAGTTTTGCGTGGCGTTGTCGGGAGAGGCCAGATAATACAGCCACTTACTCTCCGGATCCACGCGGGCAACTCCGGTAACATCGTTCTTCGCCGGAGTGACTAACTTCGGCGCCCCGCCGGCGCGCGGTGCCAGATACGCGTGCCGCCACCCATCCCGCTCACTAAGCCAGAGTAACTGGCTGTTCTGATTCACCCAGTCGAAGGCGCCGATGCGAACATCCACCCAGGCCGCGTCGGAGTCCTCAAAGAACGTCGCCGCGTTGCCCGTGCCCGCATTAGCCAGGTAGACGGAGAGATGATTCTGCAACCGGTTGAGCTGGCCGACCACGAGTTCCTCGGAATTGCCGGCCCAGTCCATGCGGAACAGGTAGTTCTGGCGCGGATCGCCGGGAATTTCCATCCAGCGGGTGTCCCCGCCCTGTGCGCTCACCACGCCGACGCCGACCGCGGAGTTGATCGTCCCGGCTTTTGGATAAGGGATCAGCGTGGTCTTAGGGTAGAGCGAGTCGGTATTGTTCAGCAGCGTGAACTGCTGCACGCCGCTCGAATCGAACTGCCAGTAAGCGATGGTGCGCCCGTCAGGGCTCCATCGGAAGCAGTCGCGCAGGGCCAGTTCTTCTTCATAAACCCAGTCGGAGGTGCCGTTGAAGAGCGTTTCGGAACCGTTGCTGGTAAGCGCCTTCGTCTGGCCGCTCGCAATGTCCTCGACATAGATATTGTTCGTTCTCACGTACGCCACCCGCTTGCCGTCGGGCGAAAACTTCGCGAACATCAGGCTCGATGGCGGCGCCGTGGCCCCGAGCTTCTTAAGGCCGGACGCGGCAAGATCCAGAACCCAGTAATCGCCCCGCGTGTTATCGCGCCAGACCTTCTTCGTATTCGTGAATAACAGCAGCTGTTTCGCGTCGGCCGACCACTGGTAATCCGAGATAGAGAGCGGATCGGTGGCACTCGGCGGCGTGAGCGCCGCGGCGGAGATCAGGACGCTGCGTTTACCCGTGGCGGTCTCATGCCGGATGATCTCCTTGGCTTCGACAGTCGTGTAAGCGGCGCCGTTCTCGATCCAGCGTGCCGGTCCGAACGATTTGGCCTGGAAATCGGAGGAGGCGAAAATGCGTTTGAGCTGCCGGTCGAGCTCCTCGGAAGGCCGCGCGGGAACGGCAATGAAAGCGAGGGCGGCAAAGAGGGCTGGGTAGCGGCGCATTGGATACAGGATAGCGGAGAGGGACCCACCGTGCTCCTCAACGCAACGGCAGGTTTCTCACTCGGATTGTCTGTTTGTCGAGCGACACGGCCGCGCCCGCTTCGATTGCGTCGCCGCAGAAGGCGAATGCCCGCCTGATCAGGGACGCCTGCCCCTCCCGTCCGGCTTCCCCGTCCCGCTCCCCAGTCCGGCTTCGATGACAGGAACCGCATCCCAGCCGGAAACCCGAAGCAATTCAGCTGTTCGCGGGGCCAGACCCTGGTCCAGGAGGACCTTGTTCATGCAACCTGATGAACGTAATGAATCTCGTCATCCATCGAAGCCGCCGCGAACAGGAGCGCCTGTTGAAGGTCTTCTTCTTCAAGATACGGATGTTCGCGGAAAAGCTCGGCCCGAACCGGGTAGGTCGCCAGGATATCGAGGACACGCCGCACCGTGATTCTCATGCCCCGAATACAGGGTTTGCCTCCGCACTTGTCGGTCTCTACGGTGATCCGATCAAAGCCGGTAATCGATTCCATGCCACAAGTTTAACGCCACAAACGCCAAAAGGCCGGGAACCTGAGTCCCCGGCCTTCCGTAATTCCGAACGAGAGCAATCCTACAGAACTTCTTCCGACCAGTTTTCCAGCACCGACTTCACCTTCGCCGTGAACTGATCCCCCAGCGCGCCATCGATCAGCCGGTGATCGAACGTGAGCGCAAGGAAGCACTGCGACCGGACCGCGATGGCATCGTCGATCACCACCGGAACCTTCTCCACCGTGCCCACCCCAAGAATAGCGACCTGCGGCTGGTTGATGACAGGCGTCGCGAAAACGCTGCCGAAGCTGCCGAAGTTCGTAATCGAGAACGTGCCGCCCTGAATTTCGTCAGGCTTCAGCTGTTTGGCGCGCGCGCGGGCCGCCAGATCCACGATCGAGCGCTGCAGGCCGAGCACGTTCTTCTCATCCGCGTTCCGAATCACGGGCACGATCAGCCCGCCATCCAGAGCCACCGCGATGCCCACATTGATGTCGTTATGGAAGATGACATTCGTGCCGTCGATGGACGCGTTCAGCGTCGGGAACGCACGCAGCGCTTCCACCGTGGCGCGCGCCACGAACGGCAGGAACGTCAGCGACATGCCGTAACGCGCCGCGAAATCGTCCTTGTGCTTCGCGCGCATCTTCGCCACGCGGGTCATGTCCACGCGGTGCACCGTGGTGACATGGGCGGAGGTCCGCTTGCTCATCACCATGTGTTCGGCGATCTTCTGCCGCATGTTGCTCATCGGCTCCACGCGGGTGCGCGCCGTCGGTCCGGGCTGTCCGGCGGCTGCTGCCGGGGGTGCCGCAACCGGGGCCGCTGCGGGTTTTGGAGCCGGAGCGGGAGGAGGAGGCGCCGGGGCAACGACCGGTGCGGCGGCAACAGGCGCAGGCGCTGCCTGAGACTTCAGGAAGCCCTCCACGTCATCCTTCGTGATCCGCCCGCCGGCGCCGGTGCCGGTCACCTTCGTCAGATCGATATTGTTCTCGCGCGCCATCTTCCGCACCAGCGGAGACAACGGTCCTGCCGGAGTTTCGGCTGCAGCCGGTGCGACCGGAGCCGCCGGTGCTGCAGCAGGCGCAGCGGGTGCCGGGACTGCCGATTCCTCAACCGTCGAATCCGGTTCCTTCGGCGACGCAGCGGGTGCTTCCGCCGGCGCGGGCGCGGGCACCGCGGCAGCGCCGGGCTCGGCGATGCGGGCCACCACCGCGTTCACTCCCACCGTCTGGCCTTCGTTCACCAGCACCTCGGCCAGCACGCCGGCAGCGGGCGACGGAATCTCCGTATCGACCTTGTCGGTCGAAATCTCAAATAAGGGCTCGTCGCGTTCGACCGTGTCGCCGGCTTTCTTCAGCCATTTGGTCAGCGTTCCTTCGACGATGCTTTCGCCCATCTGGGGCATCACGACGTCTGTCATTGCGCAAACTCTCCAGTAAGTCTTTCGACCTGCAACTCAAAATCAAAAATCTCGGCAAAGTGGCGGGCCAGGCCGCGCTTCACTTCGCCCGCATCCGCCCGCACACCCAGTTCCGCCATGGAAGTCACCGGCTTCTGCAGCCCGCACGGCACAATGTACTGAAAATACCGTAAATCAGTCGTCACGTTCAGTGCCCAGCCATGCGTGGACACCCAGCGGCTCAGGTGGATTCCAATCGCCGCGATCTTCGCCGCCGCATCCCCTTCGCCCACCCAAACGCCCGTCAGCTTCGGAATCCGCCGCGCGCCAATGCCAAACTCTTCCAGAGTATCAATCAGAACCTGCTCGATGGAGCGCACGAAGGCTCCCACATCACGTTTCCACTCGCGCAGGTCCATGATGGGATACGCGACAATCTGGCCGGGCCCGTGATACGTGACGTCGCCGCCCCGGTCGGTCTCGAACAGTTCCACGCCCTTCTGCCGCAGCACGGCTTCCGGGGCCAGCAGATTCTCTTCGTGCCCGTTGCGCCCCATCGTGATCACGTGCGGATGCTCCACGAAAAGCAGATGATCCGTCCCCGCGCCCTGTTTGCGCGCGGCCGCGATCTCATGCTGGATCCCGAGCGCTTCGCCGTAGCTCATGCGCCCGAGATCGCGGATACGGCAGTTACGCATTAATGGCCAGGCCGTACACGTTCTGGAACGCTTCACCGACCGCTTCGTAAATGGTGGGATGCGCGTGGATCGTATGCATCATCGTTTCCACCGTGGCCTCGGCTTCCATCGCCGCGACGCATTCCGAGATCAGTTCGTAAGCCTGCGGGCCGATGATGTGAACGCCCAGAATTTCGCCGTATTTGGCATCCGCCACGATCTTCACGAACCCGTCGTGCGAGCCCAGAATCGTCGCCTTGCTGTTCGCGGCAAACGGGAATTTCCCGACCTTCACGTCGTAACCCGCGGCCTTCGCCTGCGCTTCCGTCAACCCCACGCTGCCGATTCCCGGCTCCGTATAGGTCGCGCCCGGGATCCGGTTCCGGTTGATCGGCGTCGTCGGCTTGCCGGCGATCGTCGCCACGGCGACCATGCCCTGCGCGGAGGCGACATGCGCCAGCTGCGGCGTGCCCGCAACCACGTCCCCGATGGCGTAAATCCCCGGTTCAGCAGTCTGCTGGTACTCGTTCACCTTGATGAAGCCCCGGTCCACTTCCACTTTCGTGTTCTCAAGACCGATCTTCGCGGTGTTCGGCGCGCGGCCCACCGCCACCAGTAGCTTTTCGGCCTCCACGTCTTCCACTTTTCCGTTCGCGAGCGTGACTTTCATCTTCACGCTGGAACCGGTCTTCTGAATGTCGCTGCATTTCGCGCCGGTCTCGACGCGGATCTTGCTCTTCTTAAAGACGCGCTCCAGTTCCTTCGAGACTTCCTCGTCTTCTACCGGCACCAGCCGGGGCAGCATTTCAAAGATGCTGACTTCCGCGCCGAACCGTTTGAACATGGAGGCGAACTCCACGCCCACCGCGCCAGCGCCAATGATCATCAGCGACTTCGGCACCGCCTGCAGGTTCAGAATCTCGATGTTCGTCAGGATCGAATCGGCATCCGGCTGCAGCCCCGGCAGCATGCGGGCTTCCGAACCGGTCGCGATCAGAATGTTTTTGGTTTCCAGCAGCTGCGTGCCCTTGTCGGTGGTCACTTCCACCTTGCCGGGTCCTTTGATCACGCCGAAGCCCTTGATCCATTCGACCTTGTTCTTCTTCATCAGAAACTCAACGCCCTTGGCGTGTTTCTGCACAATGCCGTTCTTGCGGTCGATGACTTTCGGGAAATTGAGGGTCGGCGCCGAGATGGTGATGCCCTCGTCCGCCGAATGGTTGGCGAAGCTCCACAGCTCCGCCGTATGAAGCAGGGCCTTCGTCGGAATGCAGCCGACGTGGAGGCACGTGCCGCCCAGCTTCGGATCTTTTTCAATGATGGCGGTCTTCAGGCCGTACTGGCCCGCGCGCACCGCGGCCGAGTAGCCGCCGGGGCCGCTCCCAATCACAATCAGGTCGTATGTCACTTATTTTTATTGTACATTCGGGGTGTGGAGGCCGCCCGTGTTTGCCCGGCATCTGCCTGGACGATTCGACCAATTCGGGCGCCGTCAACAGGGGCGAAAACATGTGATGTCAGCGTGCTTACATTGCACGGGGGCCGATTGACGGTAGAGTAGGCCATGTCGAATTCGCCTGGAGTCTCCCATTCACTCTCGCGGCAGGCCGCTGAAGACCTCGCCGTTGCAAGAGACCGGTTCAATCGTTCCACCGCCAATCTGTCGGAATCCATCTCGGAATTTGCTCCGGCCGCGGGAATGATGACCGTCGCACAGCATGTCGCTCATGTGGCGCGCGTGATCGACTGGTTTATGGAAGGCGCATTCCGCGCCGAAGGCTTCGACATGAATTTCGAGCCGCAGATCCAAACCGTGCTTCGCATCGAGTCGTTGTCCTCGGCCCGCGAGTGGTTCGAAAAATCCATGACCGGCGCGATCCGGCTCATCGCTGCGCAAAGCGACGCCGAACTGATGACGGCGCTGCCTCCCGGTCCGGTCCTGGGTGGTCTGCCGCGCATCACGATCGTCAGGGAAATCGTCGAGCACACATCCCACCACCGCGGAGCCCTCACCGTCTATGCGCGGCTGAAAAATATCGAGCCTCCGGACCCTTATGGAATGTAGGTCCCTGAAAGACTGATCTTCGCCATGTCGATTCGCAGCACCGAGCCTCGTTCATACGAAACCAGGCCCTTCTCGCGGAATTCTGTCATGAGCAGGCTCAGATGCGGACGGCTCAGCGCTCCCAGTGACGCCAGTTCCGCGTGCGTGATCGTCACGCTCGTCCAGAACTGACTTCGTTTGGAGGGCGTCCCGCGGCTCACGGCAATGTAAGCCAACAGCCTGCGGAGCCTCCGCCGGGCATCGTGCTCGGCAAGTATCTGCACCCTGCAATCCGCATCGGCCAGTCGTTTGCAAAACAGCCGCAAAACAAGGTTCATCAGGTCCGGATCGACCTTCAGCCGCGCGCGAAATTCTTCGTAGCCGGCCTCCAGAATCTCCGACCGGTTCACCGCGACCGCCGAAGTCCCGTGAGGCGCATCGGCGTGGCTGCACAGGCAGATTTCGCCGAAGATCTCGCCTGCCTTGATCGTGTGGAGCACGGTCTCATTTCCGCGACTGTCGGAACTGACGATATTCACCCGACCCGACCGCAGCTGGAACAGCCGGTCGGGCTTCGATGCCGGATTCCACAGCATCTCCCCGACCCGCACCCCACGCAGCTTCGCCCGGCGTTCGTCCGCAAGCAGGGAGCCGGTTACCGCGCTGCGCAGTGCCTCGCACTGCGTGTGCCCCTCGAACGTCATTGCAAGCGAGTTCCCGGCCCCCATAAATCCAGTTTAGAAGCCTGTGACGCGCGTGCGATGTACGCACGCTGACAAACAATCTGCTCTGCCGCGGGTTAAAGTCATCCTCATGAATCGGACCGCTCCAGACACGGATACCTCGCTTCCGGCGCCGAAACCGGACGCGGCGCACTCAGACCGGGGAGCCACCCGTTCAGCCGGGTCCGGCGGCTACAACCCGAGCGGTTTCTCAAAATTTCCGGGGAATCCTGCCCTGGATGCAGCACAGCCCGTTCCTGCCCTGCCGATACCGCGCGACTCGATGAGTCCCGCTTTCCGCACGGCCGAACCGCCCGATATCGAGGTGCTCGTGGCCATGATGGCCCGGTTTCACGCGAGTCACGGGGTACCCTTTCCGGAGGACAAATCGCGTCGGGCCACACTGCTTCTGATGGGCGAACCGAGCGCGGGAAGCGTCAGGATTCTGGAATCCGGCACGGCACCTGTCGGCTACGTAGTGCTGACCCACGGCTTCAGCCTCGAATTTGGAGGATGGCACGGCTTCATTGATGAGCTGTTTGTGGAAGCGCCGTATCGCGGCAAGGGGTTCGGCAGTGCGGCCGTGCGGTTCGCGGCAGCCGAATGCCGGAGGCGGGGGATGACAGACCTCCTCCTTGAAGCCGACCTTGCCAACGAAGGCGCGACGCGTTTGTACCGTCGTCTCGGCTTTCACGAACATCCCCGGCGATTGATGCGGCTCCATGTCGGGGACAGCCTGCCGGAATAACCCAACACCGTGCTCGACGCGGAGGAATCTGGCTGCGGAATATACGGCGCGACGAAACCCGTGATCGGCTGGGTTCAGTCCCCGCGCGCCGTAAAGCAGAATGGTAGGACAGCCGATAGGAAGGCGATGCCTCAAATCGAAACCACAGCGCGCACCACACGCGGCATTCAGCAGACGCTCTTTGCCCCGCCCGTTCCTGCCCGCCCGGAAGCTCCGGCGGAAGCAAAGGGTGTTGTGTACACCAAGCGCTGGGTCGTGGAACTGCTGCTCGATCTGGCAGGCTACCGCGCGGAAACCAATCTTATCGACACCATGGCCGTTGAGCCCTCCGCGGGCGACGGCGCATTCCTGGGTCCCATGGTCGAGCGGTTGGCGGAATCCTGCCGGACGCTCAACAGGCCGCTTTCCGACTGCGCGGCCTCGCTGCTGGCCTACGAACTCGACGAAGAAAGCGCAGGGAAAGCGCGTGCGCTGGCCGTCCGCATCCTGGTGAAGTCCGGCGCCACACGTGCTCTCGCGGAAACTCTGGCCGCCGGCTGGGTTCGCACCGGCGATTACCTGTTCGAATCGGGTCGGATCGAAGCCGATTTCGTGATCGGCAATCCGCCGTACATCCGGCTGGAGGAGATTCCCGAAGAAACGGCGATGCTCTATCGGGATGCCTGGCCTGCCATGCGCGGGCGGGCCGATCTGTATGTCGCGTTTTTTGAAGCCGCACTCCGCCAGTTGCGCCCGGGCGGCGTCTGCGCCTTCATCTGCGCGGATCGCTGGATGCGCAATCAGTACGGCGCGCAACTGCGAAACCTGGTGACCTCGGCCTATGGCGTCGAGGTTGTGGTGGAGATGCACAACGCGGATGCTTTTGCGGACGAAGTGGACGCCTACCCCGCCATTACGGTCATACGGCGCCAGACGCAGGGATCGACCGTCGTCGCCACTGCCGGGCCGGAAGCGGAGCACATTTCGCCCCGCATGTTGTCCGACGCGCTGCATCCGGCGCGTCGGCGCGGCCAGTCAGCCGCGTTGCCCGGACTCCGGACGGCGGTCGTGGACACCTGGTTCAAAGGATCGGACCCATGGCCCTGCCACTCGCCGGAGCAACTGGCGCTGCTCCGCCGGCTGGAGGACCGCTTCCCGAAACTTGAGGTGAACGCCCGAGTCGGGATCGGCGTGGCCACAGGGAATGACAGCGTGTTTATCACGAAAAACCCAAATCTGGTCGAATCCTCACGCCTTCTGCGGCTGGCCATGGCCAAAGATATTGCCACCGGCACGCTCGAGTGGTCCGGGCACTATTTGGTCGACCCATGGACTTGTAGACCCAGGAACGGCGAGGGGCTGGTCGATCTCGGGAAGTATCCGCGCCTGCGCGCCTATTTTGCCGAACACGCAACAGCTCTGAAAAAGCGCCATACAGCCGTGAACAATCTCAATGGCTGGTACAAGACAATTGACCGCGTGACGCATGCGCTGGCCGCGAAGCCGAAGCTCTATATTGCCGACATAAAAGTTTTGTGGAATAAGCCATCGAGCCACCTCCTTGAGAATTACCGCCTCGAAGCGGCTGCATGAGACTGCCGGTTAGGATAACCCACCGGATCGTACCGGAATGAATACGCGCCTTGTGATCGAGAAAGCGGGCCGAATGGTCATCCCGAAATCACTCCGGCAGAACCTCCGCCTGGAACCCGGCGACTCTCTCGAAATGGAGAGCGTGGGCGAGCAGATCACACTCCGCCCGGTGCGTGTTATGGGAGCAATGACCAGAGAACACGGCGTATGGGTCTTTCATTCCGGACAGCCCCTACCGGCCTCCGCCACTGACGAGATGCTGCGGCAAATCCGCGAGGAGCGCGATCTGGCTAACCTTGGCAAAGGCGAATGAAGGCTTCGCCGGTTTCGCTATGCAACATCGGTGCCCTTGAACCTGGCTCGTGCGCCATGCCGGTATGGAGCACATCCACATCGTTCTGCTTCTCCATCACGCGGAATCGCGCGGTATAAGCTCGCGAGTCGCCGGGCGCGGCGCCGTGAGTCCGTGGAACCACGCGTTCAGCCGTGTCCGGCGGCTTAACCCGAGCGATTCGTCAAATTTGCGGCTTGCCGCCGTAAAGCAGGTGCCGGAGTTTGTCATTCTCGGGGGTTACGCGACATCGGTTCGGTTGTTCTTCCGGAGTAAGAATCGCCTGCCTCAATCCGCGATACCATTTCAACGCGGGGTCGGAATCGCCCGCTTTGATCCGTCGGTAAATCAGGGCGAGTCGCGCTAAGCGCGGGCCGTTAGATTGACGCGGTACGCGGTGCTCGGCTTCGAAGTGTGCGAAAAACTCCCGCGCCCGCCGCACTTTCCCCCGCGCCCGCCGCACTTTCTATTGAGTCGTCGAACGCGACCCCAATTATGGGGCGGCGGCGCAGAAATGGCTACGGTGCGGGAGGGATGTGCTGCATGTGCCCCGTTCAGGACGGCGCCGGCTATCGACGACTCGCGGTTGCAAAATCCGTGCCGTATACTCGATACGGGGAAATCTATGACCATCGCGGCAAAATACGAAAATGGTGTTTTCCGGCCTCTTCATCCGGTCGAGTTAAAAGAGGGTACCACCGTTGAGGTGTACGTGTCCCCTGAAACTCCCCTTCAAAGGCCCCGATCTGTCGGTGATTCCCCCTTCGCCGGGATGTGGAAGGATAGGGAAGATACGGCGGACAGCGTGGATTATATCAACCGCCTTCGCCGGGAACTCCACGGCTGATTTCGGCCCGGCGTGCGGTTTCTCATCGACAGCAACATCCTGATCGACGTCTCGCGCGGCAAACGCGCCGCTATCTGCTATGTCGATGAGCTTGGTGATTCGTGGGCAATTTCACAGCTAACCGCAATGGAACTGATAGTCGGCGCTCGCGACAAGCGCGAAGTCGAGACAATAGACGCATTTCTGTCCCCCTACGCGGTGGTGCCTCTCAATGAGACCATCGGAACCAGAGCTTACGAATTGCTGAGGTCTTACGCAAAATCGCACGGGCTCCACGTTTTCGACTCTCTGATTGCGGCGACCGCAATTGAGACCGGACTCACTCTCGTCACGCTGAATCGAAAGCATTACCAGATGATCGGCGGACTCAGGCTCCTCGTACCTGAATACTGACTCTCATACCATCGCCCCCGGTCTGTCTGTTGTGGCGCCCCCTTAAAACCCGCAAATCCCCGGCACCAAACCCTGCGCCCCCGGCCCCACCATCCCCCGCCGCGCCCGCCAGCAAGCCAAAGCCACCGCGATCACCAGATCGTCATGCTGCCCGCAACCATCCGCCCCCATCCTCGTCCTTCCCCCCGCCTTCACCGTCACCTTCATATCCAGCAACTCCTTCACCAGCACCCCCGCGTCCTTCAGCCGGCTCGCGATCCGCAACTCCTTCCGCTCCAGCGCCACCTGCACGGACGCGATCAGATCCCGCTTCGGCACATTCCACGAACTCCCGTTCTGGCTCGCCCGCTCTCCGCTCGTCATCGTTACCGCGCAAATCTCGCACCCCAGCCGCGCCATCCGCAGCATATCCACCACCGGCGCCCCCACCCCCGTCCCGTCCACCACCAGCACACTCTGCCCCCGCAATTCCGGAATCGCCAGAATCTCCCGCACCCGCTCCACCACCTGCGGATAAGGCGTGCCCAGAGCCATCCGCTCCAGCAACCGCACCGCCAGCAATTGCGTCGACGATGTCCGGAACGCCGCCGGCCTCTCCGGCCGGTCGACCACCGCGACCGCCGCCGGATCCTGGCTCTTCCCCAGATCCAGTCCCACGAAAAACATCTCCGTCTCCTCCTTTCGAGCCCTCACTCCAGCGGTTCCATCTCTTCGTCCAGGGCCTCCTCCACCACATTCCGCCCGAACAATTCCGACCCGTTCTCCACGAATTCCCCCATATATTCCTGCCGGAACCACACCGACCCCATCTCCCGCCGCTCCGCCGCCAGAAATTCCTTCGGAATGCGCGGACATTCCGTCGCCGGCGCCGCGATCCGCGTCCACTCCTCGCCCCCGTGCGTCCACACTTCGTAAAAGAACCCGCGCTTCCCGCACGGCGTGCTCATCAGCCAGATATCCCCGTTGCTCACCGCCAGCATCGGCCGCAGCGTCTTATACATCGCGTCCTCCACCCGGGACGCTTCGTCGATCAGCAGCAGCGAAATCGCCGAAAATCCGCGCACCGTCCACTCGCTCCCCGGCAGCCCCACGATTCGCGACCCGTTCGGAAACAACAGCGAAAGTTCGTTATCCCCGTCGCCCTTCGGCTGAATTCCCAGCGTCGCCACCATGTCCGCCGCTTTTCTCAGCAACTCCCCGCTCTGCCGCGCCGTCGGACTCGTCGCCAGAATCAGACTTCGCGGCCGGCTGTACGCCCGGTGCACCGCCTTCGCCGCCGCCACCGTCGACGTCCCCCACTGCCGCGTGCAGTTCAGAATCATCTGCTTCGCCTTCGACTCCAGCACTTCACACTGCCGCTGGTCCGGCTCGAACCGCAGGCGCGTCCGGACGAACTCCACGATTCCAACGCTCTTCGCGCCATCCTGCTTTCCGGTCTGATTCTTTGCCGCGGCCGCCCGCCTCGGGACGCCGCGCTTATATGTGCACACAACAGCTTCTTACCATCCCGCCCGAAAAATCACGCCCTCCCGGACACCCGGTGACGCCCCTTGCAAGCTATTTTTCACCAGAAAACAAACGACTTACGGAAGATCCCGAAATTTTCTCTTTCCCCGTGATCGTTTGTGTATGAACTGGTCTGCGGCGCTGGCGATATCCGTGCGTACGATCTGAACCTGACGGTTTCAGAGCCGCACCTGGCGGGCCCAAAACGGCCCCAAAAACGGCGGGTTGGCGGAGGGTGTGCGACCCGCTGAGACCCTCATGAACATTGCTCCAAACGGCATTTTTCATGGTGAAGGCGAAAAGCGCATATCTGCGGGGGCGTGATGTCGAGAGTCGTACGTAAACGCAAACCGTCCGAGCCGCCCGGCCACGCCTTTAGCTGCCCTGCTCGAAAAGCACCTTGAAAATCTCCGGGTGCGCGGGTATTCCGAATACACGGTGAGGAACCGTCGCGTGCATATCGGATACGTTCTCGACTGGGCCTTCGAACGCGGGATCACCGAGCCGGTGGATGTCACGCGCACGGTGCCGGAAGCGTATCGGCGATATGTGTTCCACTACCGCAGGAAGAACGGCGAACCACTCGGCTTCATTGGCCAGCATGACCGCATCGTGCCGCTGCGCGGGTGGTTCAAATGGATGGCGCGGAACCATCACATCCTGCACAATCCGGCTTCGGAGCTGGAACTGCCGCGGCTGGGAGTACGTTTTACCGAAGGATGTGCTGACGGTCGCCGAAGTTGAGCGGATCCTGCTACAGCCGAATATCCATGAGGGCGCCGGGGCTGCGCGACCGCGCCATTATCGAGACGCTGTACACGACCGGCATGCGGCGTCTGGAGCTGGTGAATCTGAAGGTGTGGGATCTCGACATCGAGCGGGCTGCGGTGACGATTTGCCAGGGCAAAGGGAAAAGGACCGATCATTCCGCTGGGGGATCGCACTGCGCTGTGGGTAAAGAAGTATCTCGATGAATCGCGGCCGAAGCTGGCGGGCGAGCCCGAGGACCACATCTTGTTTCTGTCGAATGCCGGGGAGCCGCTTTCGCTGAATTACCTCACTGAAATGGTGCATGGCTATGTGGACGCGGCGGATATCGGTAAACGCGGGGCGTGCCATCTGTTCCGTCACACGATGGCGACGCTGATGCTGGAGGGCGGGGCCGATATCCGTTACATCCAGGCGATGCCGGGGCATGCCGATCTGAAGACGACACAGATCTGCACGCACGGGGCGATCCGGCAACTGCAGGCGATCCACCGGGCCACGCATCCAGCTAAGCTGGAACGCGAAAAACAGGACATACGCGAAGCGCTGGAAGCAGAGCAGGGCGACGAGGACGTATGATCGGAAGTATGGCAGCACTGCACATCAGCGAAGCCGAGCTGGCGCGCGACCTTCACGCCGTTCTGGAGCAGGTCCGGCAGGGAGGCGAAGTAGTGGTCGAGCAGGACCACCTGCCAGTAGCGATCATGAAGCCCGCCGACCGGGAACCGCGCACGCTGTCGGAACTGATTGCGCTGGCTGAACAGCGCGAGAAAGAGCGGGGATACGCAATCACGCTCGATGAAGACTACGCCGCCGATGTGGAGCGAATCGTCCATGACCGGAAGCCGTGGACGCCTCGTTCATGGGAGTAATCATCGACACCAGTACACTGGTGACCGCCGAGAGGCGGAAGCACAGCGCAGGTGAGATCTTCGCACAGCTTCGTGAGGCTCACGGCGAGACGACCGCAGGCCTGTCTGCCGTTACATTGATGGAACTGGCGCACGGAATCGAACGAGCAAAACTGGACGCTCACCGCGCCAGGAGCCAGGCGTTCCTGGACGATCTGATCGCCGATATAAAGGTCTATCCGATCATTGCCGATATCGCGCTGCTCGCCGGGCGGATCTCCGGACAGCAGGCGCGCCGAGGGTTCGTGCTTTCCTTCGAGGATCTGCTGATTGGGGCGACGGCGCTGCATCATGGCTTCGAGGTCGTCACCGAGAATGTGCGTCACTTCGAGATGATTCCGGATCTCGTGGTGAAAACACTTTAGGAACGCGTCCGTCCGCTGCGTCGCTGACGCTCCTGCGCGGCCGCACGCAGCCGAATCGCTTGATAGCCTCCGGCAGACTGACGCGGAGTTATACTGCGTTCGACAGGATGGGACGGGTAACGGCGAGTTCCGAGACACTGGGGAGCACTGGAGGCCACCCTTCCGGCAGAACCGTGACGACCGCGTGGGACGCCGCGGGCCGGGTCGCTTCGGTTTCCGGCTCGCTGAATGCAGCGCAAACGAGCTACGCAACGCTGTCGACGGACCCTGTTGTGGCGTACTCGCCGTACGGAACACTGGCGAAGCTGCCGCTTGGTAACGGGGTAACGGAGACGTCGGTCGATAACAGCCGCGCTCAACTGACGAGCATGACGGCGGTTAAGGGGGCGGCGTCGCTCCTCAGCCTTGCTTTCACTTTTGGCACTGGCGGGACCAATAACGGCAATGTGCTGGGCCAAACGATCGCCACCTCCGGCGGGCTCAGCCTGTCGGAGACGTATCTTTACGACCCTTTCAACCGTTTGTGCGGGGCCGGAGAAGCCCAGACTTCATGGACGCAGAGCACAAGTTGCACGTCGCTCAGCGGAACGAACGATTCCTGGTGGCAGGGTTACGTCTATGACCAATGGGGGAACCGGGCGGTATCGGGCACCATGCCCAATTCCGACTGGACGCCGACAAACCTGACGAAGTTCACGGGGAATCGCTGGATCCGGCAGACGGGTGGGGGGGATGTTTACGACGCGGACGGGAACCAGACGTCGGTAGCTTCCAACGGGTCCGCCGGGACGGCGTCGTCGACCTTTGCCTTCGACGCCGGGAACCGGATGGTGAGTTCCAACGTGATGGGATTGGGCGCGGTGAACTATGTGTACGACGGCGAGGGACATCGTGTGGAGAAGCTTACCGGCACGACGGTTACGACCGTATACGCGTACGATGCGGCCGGGACGCTGACTTCGGAGTACGGAACGGCGGCAGTGACGGCGGGCACGGAATACCTGACCGCGGACCATCTGGGGACGACGCGGCTGGTGACGGACCAGAGCGGGAACGTGGTTCGGCGGTATGACTACATGCCCTTCGGGGAGGAAGTCGGGGCCGGGACAGCCGGGCGCGGGAGCGATTACGTGGGGAGCGGCTCGTATCCGATGGGGCCAGACCCGGTCACGGACGTGAAGTTTACCGGCAAGGAACGGGATTCGGAAACGGGCCTCGATTACTTCGGGGCCAGGTATTTCAGTTCGGCTCAAGGGCGGTGGACGAGCCCGGACTGGTCCGCGACACCGCAGCCAGTGCCATACGCCGACCCCACAAATCCGCAGTCGTTGAACCTGTACAACTACATGCGGAATAACCCACTGAGTGCCGCAGATCCTGACGGTCACTGCGGTGACCCGCTCTCCTGTAGTGCGGACGTCGCTGGGCTCGCGGTTGACGTTTATCAGGTAGCAAAGAACCCGTCTGCTGGCAACATAGCGGCTGAGAATGCGGGGTTGCCGCATGGTGTTTCCGTGAGCACCAATCCTGCCGCAAAGCTTGGTCAGGTGGTAAGGTGTGCCCTGTAGCTCTGTCGAAGCCGCAGGCTTTAAAGTTCAGAAAACCGGTTCCGACCCACATCACTATACAGTGGAACAGCCAAGGCCGATTACGAAGATTGCGGAGGTATGGAATGGACTCTTCAAATAGAATTCTGCTTTTTCAGGTCGTTATCGCATTTGACTATTACGATGGACCTGAGTCCGGTCTAGCGATTGACGCTGCGGGCAAAGGCATCCGTTTCTCTTCGCTTGGAGACTCCGAGTCTCGGACTGAACGTGCCTTCGAGATGGAATCGATCGATGGCGATTGGACTACGTGGATCGATGCATTATTGCAGTTAGAAGACCCCTCGAAGTCGCAGCGAGTGATTGTACCAGGAATAAGTGCGCCTCTAACGCAGCTGCGAGAGCGCGTCTCATCAGCGGTTGTGACGAAACAGTTTGTCGCAGTAGGAACACCGGACCTCAAACGTTTGCACATCGTGCCCATCACGGCGATTCAATCAGGCAACCTTCGTAAGCTCGGTTGTTCCTCCGCGGGATTTCAGATGGCAAGTCAAATGGTAAACGCAGAATAGCTCTACGGGGAATCCGAGGTCGCACGGCGTAGCGCAGCTCGGAACTGGTGGGCCGGTTGTGGAACATAAGGAGCGCTGAGGGACAGCCTGACCAGCCACGTGCAAAGTGGACAGGGGCGACCGCGAAAAATGAGGGAAACGCGGTTTTCCAGCCGCGTTCTGAGTCGGCGATTGCGGTCCTTGCTGGGTTTATGCCGACCCTCAGCTCGTGGACGGGGGGATTCGTGGAGTAGATGAGCCGAAGATCCGGGCTGCAAGGGGCGGCCGGCCGAGGCAAAAAGTAAGACGAAAACGAGGTTTCGGGCTTTTAAATTTCTGTCGACGGTGTGTCGGTTGCAGGGTGTTACAGCTTCTTACCTCATTTCTTAGAACTGGGACCTATTCGCCGTAGTGGAACATAAAGGGCTGTTGAACAGAGCGGCCGCTTCGACACCCCGCTCCGCCATTGTCACCAGGGCGCGGCTCATCGTCACTTTGTATTCCTTCGCGACCCGCTTCACTTCGCGGGCAAGACTGGCAGGAATCGTCACGCTCTGGCGAACGGAACGCGATGCCGGCTTTCGGCGGGTTTTCGTTGGCTCTGCACTCCTTCGTCATACCGCCGGCGCACCACAGTGCTGCAAATCGGTGGATTGTCAGCGTTCAGGAAATTTCACGTGATCGTTTTAAAAAAGTTTCCGTTCATCGATCAACCATCTGCGGTTCAGCACGTTGCATTCTTGCCACTTCCTTTCAAGCCAGCGACAACCCGAGTGCGTCTTCTTCTTACTACGGCGCCTTCAAAAAAACACCCCGGCCGGACACCCGTTCACGTCTTTCTCCCATGAATTTTCACCAGAAAACAAACGACTTACAAAAAATCCCGAAAATCTCGCTCTCCCCGTGATCGTAAACTCGTCTTCGAGACACCGCATGGCCACCGACAAACAAATCGCCGCCTCCCGCGCCAACGGGGCGAAATCCCGCGGACCCGTCACGCCCGAGGGCAAACGCAACTCCTCCCGCAACCACCTGCAGCACAGCCTTCTTGCCCGCGCCGTTGTCCTCGAAGGCGAATCCCGCAGCCGTTTCAACGCCCTCCTCTCGTCCTTCATCGACGAACTGCATCCGGAAACCGTCATCGAAAACCTCCTCGTCCAGAAAATGGCCGTCGCCCACTGGCGTCAGATGCGCGTCTGGGAAATGGAGAAAGCGGGACTCGCGCACGGCGCCCGTTCCGCCGCCGACAACGCCGCCGAAAACCAGGATCCCGCCACCCGCGACGCCATCGCCTTCCGTGCCTCCGGCGCGCAAATGAACGAAGCGGAAATGCGTTTCGACCGCCAGTTCACCCGCGCGCTCGACCGCCTGGAAAGGTTCCGCGCCTCCCGCCGTCTCAATTCCGTCGATTCGAACCCGGTAACCCAATGAAAACAAACGATTCTCTCCAAAACGCTGAACCCGGCAGAACCCGGTTGAACCCGCCGCAAACCCGCAAAACCCGGCGGATTGCAGCCGCGATCCTGACCGGCGCGCTCATCGCCGTCGCGATCTGCCGGGTATCTCACCCGGCCGTAACGCATCCCGATACGCATCTCTCCGGCTTTTCATCCGGCTCAGAGCCGCGCAATGAAGACTATGACAACCTCTTCCGCTACTTCGTCCAGGGCTTCGAAACCCACAAATCGAAGGCTGGCGGGCTGGCCTTTTTCTCCGGCCTTCCCAGCACCAACGGAGCGCGTTCCGACGCTCTGGAAGGCTTCAGCCGCTCCGCCCCTCTCTGGGCCGCGTGGGTGAATTCGGGACGCGAAAACACCGTGCGGCTTCAAAGTGGCGTTACCGTCGATCTCACGGAAGAGTTCCGCCGCGGCCTGCTAGCCGGCACCAACCCCTCCTCCCCGGACTACTGGGGCACCATCACGGATCATGACCAGCGAATCGTCGAAGCCGCCGACATCGCGCTCTCACTATGGCTCCTGAAGGCCCGTGTCTGGCCCGCCCTGTCCCCCGCTCAAAAGACGCAGGTCGCCGCCTGGCTGCAGCAGGCCGCGAGCCATCTGCCATATGACAACAACTGGCGCCTGTTTCCCGCATTCGTTTCTCTGGTTCTCGACAACCTCGGCGTCGGCGATCGGCGGAACGCGGACACCAACTACCAGCGCTTCAAACAGTTTTACCGGGGCGACGGCTGGTTTAGTGACGGCCTGTCCGGAGAGGGTAAAGCCGCCCGTTTCGACTACTACAACGCCTGGGAAATGCACTATCGTCTTTACTGGATTGAGCGCGTCGCGCCGGATTTCGACACACCCTTCATCCAGCGGGCGCGCCGCGAATTCCTCCACGGCTACAAATATCTGATCGGGCCCCAGGGCTTTCCCGTCATGGGGCGCAGCGTCTGCTACCGCATGGCCGCCGTCGCGCCCCTGGTCTTCGGACAGCAGACGGATCCGGACGAAGTCACGCCGGCCGAAGCCCGTCGCGGTCTCGACGCCACATGGTCGTACTTCATTCAGCGCGGCGCTCTCGAAGACGGAAACGTCACCCAGGGATACTGCGCGGCGGACCCGAGAATCCTCGACTTCTACTCCGGTCCCGCCAGTTGCCTCTGGGCGCTCCGCTCACTCGTCGTCGCCTTCGCGCAGCCGCCGGCGTCGAATTTCTGGATCGCCGCGCCGGGGAAACTTCCGGTCGAAATCGCCAGCTATTCGGTCAGCGTCCCGGCCACTCAATGGACCATCACCGGCGACCTGCCGACTGCCACCATACAAATCCACAAGCCTGGGCGCGATCCGCAATCCGCCCCGCCCCTGGAAAGCTACAGCCTCATTTTCCGGCTCAAAAGCGCGCTGTTTCGGCGCCCGGTCGGTCAGAACAATGAAACGGCGAAATACGGCTTAAACACCTACGGCTCCGCGCAGCCCTTTTGCGGCTGCGTTCCGGCAAACCTCTCGGTAAAGCAATGAAACCAAAAGCTGCTGCCCGCGTTCCTGAACCCGTGCGAGGTCTCCTTCCGGCGGTGCTACCATTAGGGAAAATGGCGCGCCCGCTCTGGCTCTTTCTGCTCGCGTCCGCCATGGTTCCGGCGCAAAGCGTCCGGCAATTTCCCGTCGAATCGATCCACGTGGAAGGCAACCGGATCCTCTCCGTGGCCGGCATCGCAGCCGCGTCCGGCCTGAAAACGGGCCAGCCCGGTGACACGGCCGTTTTCGATGCAGCCCGCGACCGCCTCCTGACCAGCGGCTACTTCGAAACCGTCGCCTACCGCTTCAAAGCCGCCGAGCAGGGCTCCGGCTACAGCGTCACCTTTGAAGTGCAGGAAATGCAGCCGCTCTATCCTCTCCGGATGGAAGCCCTCGGCGTCACCGCGGCCGAAGTCGTCGCCTGGCTGAACGCGAAAGATCCCCTCTTTACCGGCAAAATCCCGGGCACGCAACAGGTGCTCGACCGGACTTCCCGCGAAATCGAGGACTTCCTCGCCTCCAAAGGAAAACCCGGCAAAGTCGGCGCCAAAGTCGTGCTCATCGGGGAGCAGAAATACGAAGCGCAGTTCATGCCCGCCGCCGGCCTTCCCAACGTCGCGCTCGTGAGTTTCGAAGGCAACAAGGCCATCCGCGATACCGACCTCCAGAACGCCATCGCCGCCGTCGCCTTCGGGCAGCCTTATACCGAAACCAATTTCCGCCTTCTGCTCGAAAACCAGCTCAAGCCGCGTTACGAAAAAGACGGCTACATGCGCGTGAAATTCGGCAGGCTGACCACCACCCCATCCACCACCGTGAAGGGCATCGACGTTCACGTCCCCATCGAGGAAGGCCCGCAGTACAAAATGGGCACCGTCACCGTGCGCGGCCCCCGCGAAGACGAAAGCAAACATATCCTCCGCGTCGCGAAGGTCCCGAAAATGGCCATCGTCGATTTCGATCAGCTTCGCCAGGCCGCCATCCGCATCAAAGACGACATGCGGCACGAAGGCTATCTCGATGCCGATGTCTCCGTGGATCGCGACATCAACGACGAAACCAAGACCGTGGATGCCTTCTTCGTGCCGAACCCCGGCACGCAGTACATGTTCGGCAAACTCGAAGTGAAAGGCCTCGGCCTCGATGGCGTGGCCGCCGTGAACAAAGCCTGGGTCGTGAAGACCGGCGAGCCGTATCCGGCCGAGTATCCGGATTACTTCCTGAAGCAGGTCGCCGAGCAGGGCTGGTTCGATAACCTCGGCGAAACCAGAGCCGAGCCGGAAATCAATGCCGAGACCCACGTCGTGAACGTCACCCTGTATTTCCGCTACAACCCGGACGCGAAGAAAAAGAAAGTGCCGCAGCCCGGCGAAATTCCGGGGCAGCCGCAACCGTAATGCTCACCGCCATCACGCGAGAGGTCAGCCGTTCGCTCGGGAACTGTGAACTGACCTGGCTCCGGCGCGAGCCCATCGATATCGACCTCGCCATCGCGCAGCACCACAACTATGAGCGCTGTCTCGAAGACCTCGGCGCCCGGGTGATCTCGCTCCCCGCGCTCGAAGAGCACCCCGACGCCGTTTTCGTGGAAGATCCGGCCCTTGTGCTTGACGAGGTTGCCGTGATCACCCCGATGGGCTGTGAAAGCCGCCGGGGAGAGCGCGAGAGCCTGGCCGGTGCCCTCGCGGAGTTTCGGCCCGTCGTGTGGATGCGCGACCCCGCGCGCCTCGAAGGCGGCGACGTCATGCGGATTAGCCGCGATCTCTACGTCGGACTCTCCGCCCGCACCGACGCCGCGGGAATCGCCGAACTGGCCGACTGCGTCCGCCACTTCGGCTACCGAGTGGTCCCCGTCGAACTGCGCGACTGCCTGCACCTGAAGTCCGCCTGCACGTTTATTGGCGACGCCTGTGTGCTGGGCCACCGCGCGTTCCTGGACGCCGCGCCGCTCGCCGCATACCGTTTCCTCGAAGTGGCGCCGGACGAACCCGGCGCGGCGAATGCGCTGCGTGTCGGCGAAACCGTGCTGCTACCGTCCGCGTTCCCGGCGACGGCCGAACTGCTGCGGAACGCCGGATTCCGGGTAGCCGTAGTGGATGTCACCGAACTGCTGAAGGCGGAGTCTGGAGTCACCTGTTCCAGCCTCCTTTTCGAGGTCTGATTGCATACCATGAAAGCAATGCGTCTCGCTCTCCTCTCCCTGCTGCCCGGCCTCATGGTGGCGCAGCTCATCCCTTCCGGACAGCCCGTTCCGAAAGGCCCGAACCCTCCGGCCGTCTTTCTGAACGGTTACCAGTCGGGCTGTGTCGGCGACACCGGTTTCGCCTCGAACTTCGGCGCCGCCGATAAGCTGCTCCAGAGCAGTTCCATCGTGACGCTCTACTTCGACAACTGCTCCGTCTCCGGCAATCCGAATATCGAGGCGCTGGGTGTCGCCTTCGGGAACTATCTGGCGGGACTGAAATACACGGATGGCACGCCCGTGACTCAGGTGGACGTCGTCGCGCACAGCATGGGCGGACTGATTCTCCGGTCGTATCTGGCGGGCAAGCAGGACAAGACTCCGGCCACCTACAACCCTCCGGCCACCGTGCCCGTCCGGCGGGCGGTACTCCTCGGAACCCCGAATTTCGGGTCCGCGGTGATCTCGCAGTTGGGCTTTCTGGGCGGCGACAAACAGACCACGGAAATGGCGCTGGGCAGCCAGTTTCTCTTCGACCTGAGCCAGTGGAATCAGGGCACCGACGATCTGCGGGGCATCTCCGCCATCGCGGTGAGCGGCAGCGGCGGCACCGGCGTCGAATCCAGCCTGTCCGGCTTCGACGACGGTATTGTGACGCTGACCAGTTCCTCGTTGGGCTTCTCGCGGTCGGGCTTCACGCGCGTCGTGCCGTACTGCCACACCGCGAACTCACTCCTGACTCTTTTCGGCGTCTGCAAATCCGGCACGCCGGTGCTGAATATCCTCAGCACGGATCCGGCGAATCTGGTGGGCCAGATTTTGGTTTCCTTCCTGACCGGCACCAACGCCTGGAAGAGTGTGGGAACGGCGGCGGAAGCCGATCCGCTGGCCTCCACGCGCGCCGGCGTGGCGCTGCAGTTGCGCGACAAGAGCGATCAGGCCCTGCCGGTCGTCAACGGCACCGTAGCGGGCTCCACCCTTTCGGCCAATTCCGGCAGCATCGTTTACTCGGAACTGCTGACCGCGAATACCCCCACCGATATTCAGCTGAATCCGATGACCGGCTCTTCGCAGACCTACAACTTCAAGCTCCCGGCGGGCACGGTGACGGCGGCGTTCGTGAAGCCCGGTCCGGTGATCTTCGCGAAGGGCGTGGTGCCGGCGGCTGGCCCTGCGCCGTTCCCCTACGATGTGGCGCCCGGCGCGTACGTCTCCATCTACGGCGCGAATCTGGCCACCGCCCCGGCGACTTCGGGCGTGCCTTACCCGACGCAGATCGCCGACGTGCAGGTGCTGGTCAACGGCACGCCCGCTCCGTTGCAATACATTAGTCCCGGACAGATCAATTTCATCTATCCGGCCGTCGCGGCGGGCCTCACGCAACTGACCGTGAAGACCATCAACGGGCAGAACACCGTGAACGTCCGGGTCGCGCCGGCGGTGCCGAGTCTCTTCCTGCTCGACGCGGCGAGCTCTTCGGCTGCCGTCAATGCCACCACGGGGAAAGTCGTGACAGCCTCCGCGCCGCTGCATGCCGGCGACTTCGTCTCGGTCTATCTGACGGGCCTCGGCGCCACCACCGCCACCAACGGTCTGGATTACGCCACCGTCCAGCCGGCGGTCACGCTCGGCGGACAGAGCGTCACCGTAACCTACGCCGGGCGCACGCCGGGTCTGGCTGGCCTCGATCAGATCAACTTTCAGATTCCGGCCGGCGTCACCGGTACGGCGGTACCGGTCGTCGTCACCTCGGGAGGAAGGCCGTCGAGCACGGCTTATCTGGCCATCCAATGAGCATCGACGCAAAATTGCGGGCCTGGTGGTCGCACCGGCAGGGCCTCGACGGCCGCCTGGCCGGCAAGTCCGCCGCCGGGGTTCTGGACGCCGCCGGCTGGGCGCGGTCCGTCGCCGGCGTCGGCCCTTATCTGACCCTGTTCTCACGGGCCGGATTGCGGCGCGCGGACACCGACGCGGCTTTGGAGAAGCTGGAGATCCACGAACTCCCGAGCGCCCGCGGCTGCACCTATGTCCTTCCCGCGTCGGACTATGCACTCGGCCTGCACGTGGGGCAGTCCTTCACGGATGCCGAGATGAAGGTCGCCCGGAAGCTGGGTGTCACGGATGCCGAAGTGGCCACGTTGCGCGCCGCCGTGGCGAAGGCTCTGCAAGGCGGCCCGCTCGATCCCGAAGGGCTGCGATCCGCCGTGGGCGGCGCGGCGCGAAGCCTGGGACCGGAAGGCGTCAAGAAGGGCATGACCACCACGCTGCCCCTCGCGCTCGGACCGATGCAGTCCGATGGCGAGATCCGCCGGATTCCCACCGGTGGTCGCCTCGACCAGCAACGGTACAAGTACGCCCTCTGGAAACCGAATCCGCTGACCGGCTGGAAATGCAGCGTCGAAGAGTCATTCACCGAACTCGCCCGCCACTTCTTCCGCTGGACCGGTGCCGCGTCTCTCGCCGAGTTCCAGTGGTTCTCCGGCCTAAGCGGGAAAGCGGCAAAAGCCGCCGCCGAACCGCTGGGCCTGTGCGTGGTCGGCGAGTATCTGATGCTTCCGGAAGATCGCGAATCGTTCGAAGCGTTCCGCGTTCCCTCGGACCCGTGCTATGTGCTCGTCAGCAGTCTGGACGGCCTCGCTGCGCTGCGGCGGAACGCGAAGAGTCTGCTGGCGGAAGAAGACCAGTCGCGCGACCTCGTCGCGGCCAGCGGTCTGACGGACCTCCCGCACCACGCCATTGTGGACCGCGGCCGCCTGGTGGGCTTCTGGGAGTACGACACGTCGCGCGAGTCGATCGCCTGGGCGGCCTTCCTTCCGCGCAACGCCGATCTGGACGCGGCGGTAGCGAAGACGGAGGCGTTCGTGCGCGAGGATCTGGGCGATGCCCGCTCCTTCAGTCTCGACAGCCCGAAATCGCGCGCCCCGAAGATCGAGGCCCTGCGCAAGGCGGCGTCCGCATGAGCGGGACGGCTTTTCTGGCGGACCCCATCGCCAAAGAACACGACACCGGCGCCGGGCATCCCGAACAGGTCGCGCGCTGGGACGCGGCCGTGCGCGGCGTGGCGGCTTACGGGTTGACCGCCACCGCGCCGCGCGCGGCGACGTTCGACGAACTGGCGCTGTGCCACACGCCCGGCTACATCCGGGGCGCCCAGCGGGACGTGGAACGCGGGCGCGATCAATTGAGCACCGGCGACACGGACATCTCGCCGCGTTCCTTCAAGGCCGCCACGCATGCGACGGGCGTTTGTCTGCAGGCCGTGGACCTCGTGATGGCGAGGGACGCAAAGAACGCCTTCTGTATCGTGCGGCCGCCCGGCCACCACGCAACGCCCGACCGCGGCATGGGCTTCTGCCTGTTCAACAGCATCGCCATCGCGGCCCGCTATGCGCAGAAGAAATACGGGCTCGAAAGGGTGCTCATCGCCGATTGGGACGTGCACCACGGCAACGGCACGCAGGACGTGTTCTATGCCGACCCCTCCGTGTTCTTCTTCAGCACGCACCAGTCGCCCTGGTATCCGGGGACGGGCGATCCGGACGAAACCGGCGCGGGGCCGGGGCAGGGAACGACGCTCAACTGTCCGTTCCCGGCGGGCGCCGGACGGGAGCAGATCCTCGGAGCCTTCCGCGATCGCCTGCTTCCCGCCATGCGCGAGTTCCGTCCGGACATGGTCTTGATTTCGGCGGGCTTCGACTCCCGCCTGGGTGACCCTCTGGGGCACTTCCGGCTGACGGATGCGGACTTCGCGGAACTCACGGAGATGCTGCTGGAGGTCGCCGATCGATCCGCCGGAGGCCGTCTGGTTTCGGTGCTGGAAGGCGGCTATAACCTCGATGGATTAACGCGTGCCGTAGCGGCGCACGCGGGCGCGCTCACCTGCGGAACAGCGTAATCCCGGCTACGCCGACGGCGCCGGCCGCGATGCACTCCGCGGCGGTGCCCCCGGTGATGCCGCCCAGCGCGATCACGGGCACCGGCGATACGCGGACGATGCGCCGCAGTGTGTCGAGTCCCAGAGCCGGACGTGTGTCCTGCTTGGAGAGCGGAGAGAAGACGGGGGACAGGATCGCGTAGTCGGCTCCCGCGCATTCAAGACAGTCGGCCTCGCTGTGACAGGCCACGGTGATCACGAAGCCCGCCGGCACGATCTTCCGCAGTTCCGAGGGCCGGATGGAGTCGCCTCGCAGATGCACCCCGGCGGCGCCTGTGGCGACGGCTACGTCGGTCCGGTCATTGACCAGGATGCGCGGGCCAACGGCCAGCGCGCGGCGCACCACGCGGCCGAGGTCGCGGGCCGACAGCCCCTTCTCGCGGACCTGCAGGAATTCGACATCGGGCGCGAGGCCCGCGAACCAGTCCTCTTCGTTGAGGTGCGCGGTCCCGTCTGTGATCTGGCAGCGGATCACAGCGCGGAGTAGTAGTTGGCGCCCGCGCAGCCCAGACAGAGAGTGCGCCCGTCCCGCTCGGTGAAGCGTTCGAAGCTGATGCCTTCGCCGCAGACCGCGCAGACGCGGCGAGAGCCCTTATAGCCCGGAAACTCTTCCGGTCCGAGATCGACCTTCACCCATTGGGTGGCGAACAGGTCTTCCACCGGCATCTCGCGATAGGCGGCCATCTGTTGCCGGTTCTTGTCCGCGATTTCGGGATGCAGTTCTCTGGCGCGCTGCTTCGAAGATTCGAGCGCGGCGACTCGCACCGCGCGGCCGGACTGGATATCACAGAAAGTCGCCGCCATTTTGCCGAAGTCCCGGAACTTCAGCGCGCGTTTGCCCAGACGGCATCCGGTGACCACGGTGATCGCATCGGTGGCGCACCGATCGATCTCCACGAAGGTGACCAGCCGCTTCCGGTCCGCCCCGGCGGGATCCTCGATGCCCAGCAGCGCGAGACCGTGCAGCGCGAGCCGCAATCCCAGAATCTGGCCGGCACAAAGATGTCCGTGTGCCTGCGCGGCCAGGACTTCATACTCCGGAAGAGTCTTCATTCTTCTTCAATTTCTGGGTCCGGTGGGCCTCGTGCGCGTGACGGTGCAGGTCGCTGAGGTTGAAGCCGGCGAACGCGATGGCGATGGCGCCTCCGGCCACCAGCGGCAGCGTCAGAAAGCCGAACATGATCTGGGCGAGGATCTTCGCGTCGGAGGGCTCCGTGAAGAGCCGTTCGAGCGCATAGACCGTCGTGGCCTGGTACGCGCCGACATTGGCGGGGGCATTCGGAATCAGCGTGCCGACCGTCTTCACGACCAGCAGGAACGCCATCTCCGCGCCTCCGAAGTAGAAGGCGTCCGCGCGGGCGATCGCCCAGATCGCGAAGATCTGGGCGGCCCAGTAAAGACCGCTGATCGCCATGCAGAGACCCAGTTCGCGCCAGTGTCCCAGCCGGTGGATCTCGTCGAGCAGGTGCGCGAAACGCACGGCCCAGCTGGAGTTCTGGAAGAAGCTGTGGGCGTGCTGCCGGTGGAACAGCATCCACAGCAGGATCACGGCAATCACGGCCACACCGCCACCGAAGAACCACATCACGCGGTTGATGGCCACGTGCGCGGAGATCTGGTAGGTGATCACGAGGTAGATCAGCACAATCCAGATGCCGTCCATGATGCGCTGAATGAAATCGGAGGTGAGCGCGATCGAAATGGGGACGTCCGTTTTATAAGAGAGAAGAAAACAGCGGATCACTTCGCCGGCGCGGGCCGGGAGGATGTCATTGGCGAACAGTCCGACGAACACAGCCTGGAGGCAACAGGAGAAAGACGGCGCCCCGACCGGACGGAGCAGCACCATCCACCGCCAGGCGTCGATAAAGTAAACACCCACTTCGACGAGCACGGCCACCAGGATCCACGTCCAGTCCATGGTGCGCAGGTGTTCGCCAAGTTTCGCGAAGGGGAACTGGGAGAAGACCCAGAAGAGGGATATCGCAGCGATGCCGTAGCCAACCACCGGCACGAGCCACTTCGGTATTTTTCCGCGCCCGGGAAGCGCTTCGACAGTGTCCATGCCAATCCCCGTCAGGGGACAGTCTCATGATACCGCCCACGCCCGGTTGCCATGTCCGAAGCAAGCCGTGTCCGGACGGCGTTTCGGAATGCTCAGAACTTAAAGAATTTGTGCCTGCACGCGCGGCAGCGGAAAGGCGCGATAAAGAAGAGGCGAAGGAACTCCTCAAACAGCCCCTGGCGGTTGGCGCGCCGGATGTCGGTTGACGTGCAGGAGGGGCAAAAGCCGTAGGAACCCACGAATTCCTCGACGTCCCGCGGATCGGCTTTGACGACCTGCTCGGAACGATCCAGCTGGAATTGGGGGTGTGCGTAGCCGGGGTGAGTTGTCGGGGAGACGGCGGGCGGATCGAACTGAAGGCCGGGGACGGCATCGGACAGACTTCTCTCGATGGAGTCGATTGCGGAACCCATCCTGTTTCCGGCGACCCGGGACGAATCGCGGAGACTGGCCAGCGTTTTCGTCTGCATGGCGGAGACCTCTTCCAGGGTCTGAATGCGCTCCTGCAGTTTGTCGTTCAGAACCGTGGTGCTCTCTTCCACGGCGAACTTCCCTAACTGGCGAAAGTCGTTGACCAGCTTTTCTTCCAGCCGCTGCATTTGCTCGCCGACGTGAGTTTCAATCAGGGAGGGCAGTTCCGCGGTTAAATCGACACTATTCTGACGAGCGCGGGCCAGCTCGACAGCACGCTGCTTCTCAGCCAGCAGATCACGAATCGGACTTGGCCTCCGTATTATATTGCGGGGCGTTCGGCGCGTGGTAGCCAATGATTCCTCAAGTTCAAGTGTAACGCGCAATACGAATAGTGCCGATACCGAAGCGGTTCAAAATGTCGAAATTATGAATTTCGGCGAGGCCAACCGGTACTGGAACCTATGCGACTCAGAGAGAGGGAAAGAGGGGAAAAATGGGGCGGCTGACGGGGTTCGAACCCGTGACATCCAGAACCACAATCTGGCGCTACTACCAACTGAGCTACAGCCGCCGTAATATGAATCCAGTGTAGCATTCACGTTCGGGTCGTGACTACCGGTGCCCGCTGTGTCCGCCGTTACCGGACGAATGGCCACCGCCGGAATTTCCGCCACCGCCGCCACCGCTCCGGACCGAAGGCGCCGGGGCACTGCGTTGCGGAGCCGGAGACGGAGAGCTCCGGTAGCCGCCGGGCGATCCGAAACCGCCACCCCGGTTCCCCTGTGGCGCGTTGTTCGCGGGTGCGCGGTAGGCCGGCTGGCTGAACTGGCGCTGTTGCGGGGCGGGATTATACGACGGTCCCGACTGCCGCTGGCGAATGATCGGCGGGGCGACTTCGAGGGAACGGGGCTGGGTCTGGAAGCCGCGATTGGCGGAGCCACCGGGAAGGGCGCCGCTCTGGTATCCGGAAGGTCCGGGCGCCGTCTGGCGGAAGTTGCCCTGCGAGGGCGCGGGATTTGCCTGCGGGTTGCCAAAGCGCTGCCAGCCGGGGGCGGCACCGGATTGCGCGGAGCGGTTTTGCGGCGCCGCATTGCCGAAGCCCTGGCCAGAGGGCACGGTCCTGCCGAAGAATCGCTGGTTGCCGATATCGGCCCGGGGACCGGCAGCGGGCTGACGGTCGGAAAACCGGAGATGGTCGCTGCCCGCATTGAACGGCACCGCTCCGCGAACGAGCGAAGCCTGCTGCAGGTGCTGCGCGCCCACGGGCACCTGATTGCGGAAGTTGCCGCGCTGGAAGTCCGCGCCGGAAACCGCCGTTACACCGTTCGGGACGCGGGCGTTGCGGTAGATGTTCGTGATGTTGGTGTTGTGGACGACATTGATGTTATTGACGACGACCGTGCGTCCGCCATTCCAGCCCCGCCCGTACCACGGGTGATAACGCTCGTAGGGAGCGAGCGGCACCCAGCCGATATTTCCAAAACCGAAGCCGATCCCGATCCCGACGCCGCCCCGACCGCCGAAGCCGAAGAAACTCACCAGCGCCGGCCGATACCAGTAATGGTCGTAGCGGCGACCGGGGAACCAGCACCAGCCGAAGCCGGGACGCTGATACCAGGAACCGTAGTGAAACGGCGCCCAGCCCCACGGGGAGGCGTCGATCCACGTCCAGCCATAATAATCTTCCCAAACCCAGCGTCCCTCGCGATACGGCGCCCAGGTGGCCGGAACGGTGGGGGTCCAGACGTTGCCATAGGCGGGGTCGTAGTTCCAGCGGCCGTAGTTATCGAGGTCTTCCGCGCCGGAGATTTCCTGACTGACGTATTGCGGCGACTGGGCGCGCTGCAGGTAGGCATCGCGCTGGTCGCTCCAGGTGTCCCAGGGGTCGTGCGCGGGGGCGGAGAGCAGCTGGAATTCCGGATCGTCGGCCGTCCCTTTGATCAGCATCATGTTGCCTTCGCGAACATGCTCCGCGCCGCGCTGGGTGTTGACTTCCACTTCGCCATGGCGGACGGTGACCCGCGTGGAGCCATCGGGCGCGACTTCGACGCGCACGGACGCGATTCCATTGGGGCGCACGGCGGCGAGGGGAGTGCTGATCTCCGCAACACCGTTCGTTTGCCGGAGAACACGGTAGGTCACCAGGCCTTTGGCGAGCTGCAACTGCACGCGGCCGTTTTCGAACTCCGCAATGCGAACTTCCGAATCGCCGGCCACGCGGGCGAAACTGGAGAAGTCGAGTTGGAATTCGGCGGCGCCACCGGGCGAAACGGACAAGCTGTCGCCCTGCATCAGCGGCGCGTTCAGACTGGCGGCGACCCAGTCCCCCGTGTCTCCGCGGCGCACCGATGCGTCCCCGCTCAGCACGCCGAGGCGGGCGACGGGACGGCCCGGCTCGTCGGGCGGCGATCCGGCGTTCTGCTCGTTTCCGGGCGCAGCGCCGGCGTTGTACGCCGGTGGCGCGGGCTGGCCAAATGCCAGCGTCGCGATTACCATCAGGAAGGGAAGCATGGAAAGCCGGATAGACATTGGATGACCTGCCGTCACAAAGGCAATTCTCCCACCAAAGCGTAAACTCTTGACACCAAATACTGTTCCAGCAAAAGACGCCCGGTCCGCCTGGTTGAAAACCACCAGGCTGCCTGTATTGGACCATCTCCCGGACGGCGTTGTTCAATATACGGTGCGGTTCCCGGAACCATGGACACACTACGCCGTTATCGAAGCGACGATGCCGGTGAGTCCGGGGGCGCAGGAAGCCGAGGTGTTCATGGCCGTGTGGACGCCGGGTTCTTACCTGATCCGCGAGTATGCGCGGCATGTGGAAGCGGTGGTGGTGACGGACGGGACCGGGCGCGGGCTGCCGTTCGGGAAGTCGAGGAAGAACCGGTGGCGCATCCGGACGGACGGGGCGGAGAAGATCCACTTTTCGTATCGGCTGTACTGCCGGGAGATGTCGGTCCGGACGAACTGGGTGGAGGATTCGTTCGCGCTGCTGAATGGCGCGCCTTCGTTCGTGACGCTGGTGGGCGGGCAGCACCTTCCGCATGAGGTACGACTGGTTTTGCCGGATGTCTGGAAGTACAGCGCATCCGGTTTGGCTGCTTCGGCGGACGGGCTTGCGCATTGCTATACGGCGCCCGATTACGACACGCTGGTGGATTCGCCGCTGCTGGCGGGGAATCCCGTGGTGCGGAAGTTCGAGGTGGACGGCATTCCGCATTACCTCGTGAATCAGGGCGAGGAGGCGGGTTGGGACGGGGAACGCGCGACGGCCGATCTGCGGACCATCGTGGAGCGCTACCGGCTGATGTGGGGACCACTGCCCTATGAGAAGTACGTCTTTCTGAATCTGATCACGGAGTCCGGCGGCGGTCTGGAACATGCGAATTCGGTTTGCATGATGACGAACCGTTGGTCTACAAGTACGCGCAAGGCGTATCTGTCGTGGCTCAGCCTGGCGTCGCATGAGTACCTGCACGTCTGGAACGTGAAGCGGTTGCGGCCGGTGGAACTGGGGCCGTTCGATTACGAAAACGAGAATCCGACGCGCAGCCTGTGGGTGGCGGAGGGCATCACCGATTACTATGCGCCGCTGATGCTTCGGCGGGCCGGACTTTCCACACAGCAGGAGTATCTGACGGGCTCGGAAGGCTCCGGGGGCGGCCTTTCCGGCGTAATCCACACGCTGCAGACGACGCCGGGACGACTGGTGCACTCGGCGGAGCAGGCATCGCTCGACGCGTGGATCAAGCTGTACCGGCCGGATGAGAATTCCGCCAACACCACGATCAGCTACTACACGAAAGGGACGGTGGTGGGCTGGCTGCTGGATGCGCGGATCCGGAAGGCAACAGACGGGGCGAAGTCGCTGGACGACGTGATGTTGCTGGCGTACGCGCGGTACTCGGGCGAGGCCGGGTATACGCCCGAGGACTTCGAGGCCGTGGCGGAAGAGGTGGCCGGCGTGCCTTTGGGCGAGTTCTTCCGGCGGGCCGTGGAGAGCACCGAAGAACTGGACTACGCCGAAGCGCTGGAGTGGTTCGGGCTGCGGTTCAAGGCGGTTTCGGGCGCGGCAAGGAAAGCGTGGCTGGGGGCGGATACGAAGGTGGATAACGGGCGCCTGGTCGTGTCCAAAGTGCTGCGCGGAACGCCCGCGTATGTCTTCGGCATCAACGTGGATGATGAGATTCTGGCGATCGACGAGTATCGGGTGCGGGCCGACCAGTTCGCCAAGCGGCTGGAGAACTATCGGCCCGGGCAGCAGGTTTCGGTGCTGGTCGCCCGGCGCGAGAAACTGCTGCGGGTGGATATGACGCTGGGCGAAGAACCGGGCAAGCCCTGGCACCTGGAGGTGCTGCCGAACGCTTCGGAGGAGCAGAAGAAAAACCTCTTGGTCTGGCTGGGCTGATCAGAGGCCGAAGCAGAGAATATTCGGTCCCGCGGCGACAGCGACGTACTGTTTGCCGCCGGCCGTGAAGGTCATGGGCGACGCTTTCATGCGCACGTTGGTGGGGAAACGCCAGAGTTCCTTGCCAGTCTTCTGATCCACCGCGGCGAAACCGCCGTTCGGCTGGCCGTAGAAAACCAGGCCGCCTGCAGTGGCCAGAACGCCGGTCCAGGTTTTGGCGCGTGCCGGACCGGTTTGGGGAACCTCCCAGGCCAGTTCGCCGGTTTCGATGTTCAGCGCGCGCAGGAAGCGCTGCCCGGTCTGATCGGGATAGCCGGTCGGCTTGCCCGTGCATTCCTCGAGTGTCATCAGGTAGTAGAGGCCGGTCTGGGGCGAGAAGGCGGCGGAATCCCAGTTGGCGGCGTCTCCGGGACAGCCCAGGGGATCCAGAACCTTCGGCCGGCCATCGTCGCCGATACCGGACGCCCAATCGATGCGCTTGAGGAAGGGCTTCGTCAGCAGCAGTTTGCCATCGGTCCGGTCGAAGACGTAGAAGAAGCCGTTGCGGTCTGCGTGGAGGAGGAGTTTCGAGGGCTTGCCTTTGAAAACGGCGTCGACGAGGACGTTCGGCTCGGTGGCATCGCGGTCCTTGCGGTCATGGGGCGTGAACTGGTAATGCCATTTCACTTCGCCGGTTTTGCCGTTGAGCGCGAGGACGCAATCGGTGTAGAGATTGTCGCCGGGGCGGTCGCGATCCTGGCTGTCCGGCCACGGGTTGCCGGTGGCCCAGAAGAGCGTGTCGGAGGCGGCGTCGTACGAGCCGGTGATCCAGGTGGAACCGCCACCGGAGACGGGTTCCGGGCCCTTCCAGGTTTCGATGCCGGGTTCGCCGGGGGCGGGCACGGTCCAGCGGCGCCAGACGAGCGAGCCATCTTCGGGCTTCCATGCGGCGACAAAACCGCGGATGCCCTGATCCGCCCCGGCCACACCCGCAACCACCGTGTCATTGACGATGAGTGGCGCGATAGTGCCGCCGTAGTGGAAGGAGGCCGCGGGCTGGAGCGGTGGGGCCATGGCGATTTCCCAGACGAGCTTGCCGGTGGCGCGGTCCAGGGCGAGCAGATGCGCGTTGTCGGTAACGAAGAAGACTTTGTCGCGGAGGATGGCCACGCCCCGGTTGGTGCCCAGACGCGCGTCGCCCGTGAGGCCGCTGCTGGTGGGCCGCGAATACTGCCAGAGCGGGCTGCCGTCGAGGGCATCGAGGGCGAACACCTGATTCGGGCCCGTCACGTAGAGCACGCCGTCGGCGGCAAGCGGGGTGGTTTCGAGGCCGAAGTAGGAAATGGGAAAGACCCACTTCAGTTTCAGTGAAGCCACGTTGGCGCGGGTTATCTCGTTCAGGGGGCTGTAGCGATTGCCGGAGACGTTGCCGTTGTAGGTGAGCCAGTCGCCGGGCTTCGGGTCGCCCCAGGTGACGGGCCGGCTGTTGGCGACGGGCGGGCTCAGGATGGTGTCTGTGTTGAGGCTGCGCAGGAAGCGCGTGACGCTGGTGAAATCCTCGGGGGTGAGATCCGGGAACGACGGCATGCCGGCGGCGGGGTTGCCGTGTTCGAGATAGGCGCGGAGCTGGTCCGGCGAGAGAGTCGCGACGCGGGGATTCATGGCGAGGCCGGGTCCCTGCGCGGAGCCGCGGCCCTGTTCGCCGTGACAGGGCGAGCAACGGACGCCGAAGACGGTCTGCTGGGCGGTCAGAGAGAGAGGGATCAGGAGGAAGACGAGAGATTTCATTGAGCGTTGTTTCGAGCGCCGGCGCCGGCCCGGTCGAGGATCCAGGCGAGCGGCGGCATTAAGAGTATAAGCGAAGTCGCGACGACGATTCTGCGGAAGAGCGCGGTGTCACCGGGCAGGTTATCGGATACCGCGATCAGACCGGCGATCACGAACCAGGTGACGGGATTGAACAGGATCAGCATGCGGACGGCGCGGAAGCCGGAATACGTTCCGTAGCCGGTCTGCAACTGCAGACGGAGAGGCGATTGTGTCCAGCGGAAGCGGCGGTCCAGATCCCAGGGCTGCAGCAACGATCGGGCGCGCTTTCCGAAGGCGCTTTGCGCGTTGTACAGCACGGTGACGGGCGCATCGGGCCAGGTGACGAAGGCGAGAGAGGCGGCGGTCATGCTGTAGAAGAACAGCGTGAAGGTGGTGCCGGTGAACAGCAGCAGACTCGACTGGAAGAAGATATTCGCCAGCAGGGCCCAATAGTAGAGGCTCGGAATCAGCAGACAGGGCACGGTGGCGAGTTCGGTGACGATGGTGGTCCAGCACATGAAGCGGGCGAGGAACAAGGGCGGCAGCAGGGAGTCGAGCGCGATGTAGGCGGTGTGGTGCAGGCGGTTGACGGCCCAGTTTTCGAAGAAGACGCCGGTGTGCCAGTCGCCGTCGAGAGCTTTGTTGAGGCCGGCTCCGAAGTAGGTGAGCGCGAGTTGCCAGCGGAGGAAGGGAAGTCCGCCGGGTTTATACAAGCCTGCAAGGAAGAGCATAAGACCGCAGAAGGTCTTGTTGTTGCCGTAATAGGCTTTGGAGGAAACCACGGCCAGCAGCAAGGTTGTGCCCAGGACGAGCGCGGCGACGCGGGTGCTGCGGTTGAAGACGATCAGCAGCGCGGAGACGACGAAGACGGTCTGCAGCGTTAATTGGAAGAACTGGGGCGGGATGCGGTCCAGAAGAGGGATGAAGGGGAGCCAGGGGTCCGGCAGAATCCGGACGTGGTTGGTGAGCAGCAGGACCAGCGCCAGAACTTTTACCAGCACGGCGAGATTGACCGGAAGATCGAGCCCCGTGCAGCGGAACGGGTTCCACGAGCGCTGCGAGGAGATGACGGGCGAGACGGCCTGAGCGGGAGTTGACATGTTACTCGGCTTTGAGGTTGAAGGTGTGTTTCAGGGCGGACCGGGCGGCGTGATAACCGCACATGCCGTGCACGCCACCGCCGGGCGGCGTGGAGGCGGAGCACAGATAGATTCCTTTGGCGGGCGTGCGCCAGGGGTCTAAGGCGGCCACGGGGCGGGCCAGCAGTTGCGCCAGGTGATTGGAACCGCCGCCGATATCGCCGCCGACGAGGTTGGCGTTCGATTGTTCGAGCTGCGCGCAGTTCTTCGTGGCGCGCGCGAGGATGGTGTCGCGAAAGCCGGGGGCGAAGCGTTCCACCTGGGCTTCGATGACCGCCGTCATGTCGCGCAGGGAGCCGTTCGGCACGTGGCAGTAGGCCCAGCCGGTGTGGCGTCCGGCGGGGGCGCGGGAATCGTCGAAGAGGCTTTGCTGGGCGAGCAGCACGAAGGGCCGCTCCGAGTGCCGGCCTGTCCAGGCGTCCTTCTCCCCGATCTCGATTTCTTCGAGCGTTCCGCCCACGTGGACGGTGGCGGTGCGGCGGCAGACGGGGCTGGTCCAGGGGATTGGTTCCGATAGCGCCCAGTCGATTTTGAAGACACCGGGGCCATAGGAGAAGCGCGCCAGGCTGCGGAGATAGCCGGCGGGGAGTTGTTTGGCTGCGATTTGAATGGCCTGGCGGGGAGTGAGGTCGAGCAGGATGGCTTTGGCGGGGGGCAGGCTGTCGAGGGAATCGACGCGGGCGCCGGTTTCGATGACGCCGCCCAGGGTGCGGAAGTACGCCGCGAGAGCGTTGGCGATCTGCTGCGAGCCGCCGCGTGGCACCGGCCATCCGCATGCGTGTCCGGCGGTGGCGAGCACCAGACCGATGGCCGCGGTGGCCGGTTGATCGAGCGCGACGATGGAGTGGGCGGCGAGGCCGGCGAAGAGGGCCCGGGCGGGGGCGGCGCGAAAGGCGGTGCGGGCCAGCGCGCCGGCGGGCCAGAGAGCGCGGAGGCCGAAGCCGGCGAGGGAAAACGGGTGGGCGGGGAGGTGCAGCGGAGCCGAGAGGATTTCCGGCGCCAGTTGGTCCCAGTGGCGAACCAGCGGGGAGAAGAGGGCGCGATACGCGGCGGCGTCGTTTCGAAGGGTGGCGCCCGTTTCCTCCATGCTGCGTGCGAGAGCGGCGGCGGGGGCGTTATCGAGCGGATGTGCGACGGCGACGGGCGGGTTGATCCACTGCAGACCGTGGTCCGAAAGCGGGAGCGAGCGGAAGAGCGGAGACGCCAGTGCCATGGGATGCACGGCCGAACAGACGTCATGCAGGTACCCGGGCAGCGTCAGTTCGAGCGACCGCGTGCCGCCGCCGATGGTCTCATTCGCCTCGCGGACGAGTACCGATAATCCGGCGCGGGCCAGCACGATGGCGGCGGAAAGGCCGTTCGGACCCGAACCTACTACGATGGCGTCGTATTGGGGCATGCCTGGTTTAATGCGATGGCGGCCAGTGCCATTCAAGCGGCGCCTTGCCGTTGACCCGGTACTTCAACTCGACGGTCGCGCGATCCCCCAGCGGAGCGCGCTTCTCTTCGATCTGCTGCAGCATGTCGATGACATGCTGCGGGGAGCGATTGTCGAAGCCTCGCAGGGGCCGGCGGTAGCGCTCGCGAAATTCAGCGGCAGTGAGTTCATGGCCGTTGACGGTGGCTTTCGCGACGTAGTCGGTCTGGGTGTCGAAGGGCGCCCAGCAGAAGTAGCGGGTGGGAACGAAGCGCGCGTAGACGATCGCTCCCAACTGGAAGGCGAACAGGAGGAGCGGGATGAGGGTTCGAAGCATGGGTCAAAAGTAGAGTTTCAGCGCCAGTTGCAACTGCCGGGAGGTTCGCTGATAGAGCAACGGCGCGCCCGCGCTGGTGATGGTTCCGACGGCCGCGTTGCCGATTTGCGCGTTCGGGTTGTTGAACTGCGGGGTGTTCAGGACGTTGAACGCTTCGGCGCGAAACTGCAGGCGGCGGGTGGCGCTTTCGTTGAAGTTGAAGTCTTTGAACAGGGAGAAATCCACCTGTTTGGTGCCAGGGCCGAAGAGAATATTGCGGCCGGAATTTCCGTAGACGTAATTGCCGGGTGACACGAAATCGGCGGGGTTGAACCAGGCGTGGATATTGGGATCGGAAACCGCGCCGGAACCGATGCGATTGGGCCATTGCGGGGCATTGCCGGAGTTGAGCAGGCTGCTGACCATGGTCGGGGTGAACGGAGCGCCGGTCGAGAACGTCTCAATACTGTTCAGACGCCAGCCGCCGAGGACGGTCTGCACCAGGCCTGCCGCGTTGGGGGCGAATCTCTTGCCGCGGCCGAAGGGCAGATCGTAAGACCAGCTCAGGACAAGTAAGTGGCGAATGTCGAAGTCGGAGTTGCCGCGGTAGAGTTTGAGGTTCGTCGGATTCTGGATGCCGGTGCCGTTCGAGTTACCACTGGAGTTATCCAGACTGTGCCCGTACGTGTAAGCGCCCTGGAAATCGAGGCCGGAAGCCAGGCGGCTCTTGTAAGTGACCTGGAGGGAGTTATAAGACGAGTTCGCGCAGGTGCAGTTAAGGGTGCCATCGGCGAGGTTGGGATAGGGACGGCGGGCGGCGACGGCGCCCGGTCCCGGAGTCGCCTGGTTGATGTTCGGGTTGATCAGAATGTGGACGCCGTTCTGGCCCACGTAGGCGAGGGACAACGTGTCGTGCGTGTTGATCTGCCGCTGGATATTGAAGTTCCACTCGTTGGCGGAAGGGTTCAGGTAGTTCCGCTGGAAGACCTGAAACGCGGTGCCGGCGGCGGGAAAGAGGGTAGGCCGGGCGGCGGGAAATCCCGCGGACAGGGGGAGGGCGGCGGCATAGCCGGCTGCGCCCGTGCTGTTGGTGGTGACGACGGAGCCGTTGAACGGAGCGTTCTTGGCCATCGGATTGGAGTTGTAGGTTTCGTAAGCGTAGAAGATGCCGAAGCCGGCGCGGACGACCGTCTTCTGATCGATGCTGTAGGCGAAGCCGACGCGCGGGGCGAGGTTGGTGTAGCGGCCGTCCGTGGCCGTCAGCAAGGGATGTCCCGCCGTGCCGACGGGCACCAGGTCGCCGCCGTTGGTGGGGTCGAAGACCGCGATGCGATTGTGGCGTTCTCTCCAGGGAGTCACCATTTCGTTGCGCAGCCCGAGGTTCAGCGTCAGTTTCTGGGTGATGCGCCAGTTGTCCTGCAGGTACGCGGTGGGGCGGAAACGGATGAGGTCGAAATACTGGGTGACGTCGAGTTGGGAACTGATGGGGCGGCCGTAGAGGAAGTCGGCCAGGCCGTAGCCCGTGTAAGATCCGTTGAAGGTGTAAGTGCCGTTCGGATGCGGCGGGCTGTTAAACGCGAACCGGGTGCTCATGAAGTTGAAGCCGAAGGTGAGTTCATGGCTGCTCTTCACCCAGGTGAAGGCCTGATCGATCTGCCAGATATTGTTCACCTTTTTGATATTGCCGTTGCCGTCGCCCAGGCCGATGGTGCCGGAGATGCTGAAGTTCGTGAGACCGGGGACGCCGCCGGCGTTGGCGTTCGGGATGCCGAGTTGTTCGGCGAGATTGCCGCGCAGGGTATCGAAATCGACGATGTTTTCCACCAGACGCGAATAGCCGACGCGCGCCTGGTAGTATTTGGTCGGTCCGAACGAGTGGCCGAAGCCGAGGACGACCTGGTTGCCCGGCGCGAGGGTCTGGCCGGGATAGCCGGGTCCGCCGCCGATGGCCGGAGTGGGTAAGTAGCCCGGATTGGTGGTGGCCGGGTTCTCTTTACTGAAGCGGCCGAAGACGGAGGAGTTCGTCGCGCGATAATCCACGCGGATGTCGCCCTGATCGATGTTATTGATGAGCGCGCCGTTATAGAGGTAGTTACTGACCAGTCCGGCGCCGGGTATGTTTGGCAGGGGATAAAGCGCGACCAGTTTGGCGGCGGTGGGATCGATCTGTTCCACCTGATTGTTCGGGAGTGGAATCGTGGTGCCGGGCACGTGCAGAACGGTCTTCGGCAGCAGCGCGGAAAAATCGCCGGTGCGGAAGGCGGCGGTGGGGACGGTGGAGATATAAGTCTGCGCCTGGCTGACGCGCTTGCCTTCGTAATCGGCAAAGAAGAAGAGTTTGTCCTTGCCGTTGAAGAGGTGCGGGATCCGGACGGGACCGCCCAGGTTCGCGCCGAACTCGTTCAGATGGAAGGGCGGGATGGGGTTGGTTTTGGAGTCGAAGTAGTTTTTCGCGTCGAAATCGGAGTTGCGCAGGAACTCATAAAGCGCGCCGTGGTACTCGTTCGTGCCGGAACGGAAGGTCACGTTGATGATCGATGGGCCGCCGCCATAAGTGGCCGGCGCGGAACTGGTCTGTACTTTGAATTCCTGGATGGCGTCGACGGGCGGGTAGAAGATCAGGACGTTGGCGTCGGCGTCCACGCTCTGAATTCCATCGAAGAGATAGATGCCGATATCGGAAGGATTGCCGTTCACCACCGCGCCGCTGGTGCCGCGTCCCGCCGTGTAGCCGCCGTTCGAGACATTGGTGGAACTGCCGTGGTTATTGACGCCGGGGGCTAACTGGACCAACTGGGTGAAGTTACGGCCGTTCAGGGGGAGATCGACAACCTGCTGGCGGGTGCGCAGGTTACTCAGATCGGAAGACGCGGTCTCCACCGCCACGATGCTCTCGCCTACGGTTACACTCTGAGCGGCCGCGCCCACTTCCATTGCGACGATGATTTCGGCGCGCTGGCCGACTGTCAGTTCGAAGTTGCGCGTCTTGTCTTTGAAGCCGTCCTGCTTCACGGTCAAAGAGTACTGGCCGGGCTGAAGAGCCACGAAGTCGAACTCCCCGGCAGCGGTGGTGCTGGTCTGCCGCGAGACGTTGGTCGCCAGGCTCCGGATCGTCACGGTCGCATTGGCCATGGGCAGGTCGGAGGAGTCTTTCACGGTGCCGACTACCGCGCCGACATCGAACTGGGCGAAAGCGGCGATCGCGGTTAAAAACGCGGCGGTGAGAAGAGCGGGAAGGCGCTGCAGCATCCGAAGACTCCCTGTGTAGGCTGGCTAAGCGCATTCAACATATCACAGGTTTCGGGCGATGCAGGTAACCGGAAACGTGCTATTTCCCGTTCACGCCGAGCAGTTCGATTTCGAAGACCAGGGTGGCGCCGCCGGGAATGACAGGCGGGCTGCCGGCGTCGCCGTAAGCAATCGCACTGGGGCAGACCAGTTGCGATTTGCCGCCGGTTTTCATGTGCTGCACGCCTTCGGTCCAGCAGGGAATCACGCGGTCGAGCGGGAACTCGATGGGCTCGCCGCGCTTGTAGGAACTGTCGAACTCGGTGCCGTCGATCAGCGTGCCGCGGTAGTTCACCTTGACGCGGTCCGCGGCGGTGGGCATGGCGCCCGTGCCGGCCCGGAGTTCGCGATAGATGAGACCGCTGGAGGTTTTCACGGCGCCCGGTTCGGCGGTGGCTTTTTCAACGAAGGCCTGGGTTGCCGCGGAATCGGGGGCGGGCGTTTCCGCCTTCTTCGAGCAGGAGAGGAGAGCGAATGACAGCAGAACGACGGCAGCGAGGCGCATAGACTCACGTTACTATGCGGGTGGTTGGGCGGGTGTTCGGGCGTGTGATTGGGCGAGGAGGCGCCGGAAGTAGTCCAGATCTTTGCGGGCGTGATCGAGTTGGTCGTCGCCGTCGCGCGGGACCAGGGAAAGGCCGTCGGTGCGCTGGATGAGCCAGAACTGCAGGCCTCCGTTTTGCTCGGCGGCGGCGATGGTTTCCTTCCAGCGGGCTTTGCCTTCGAAATCCTGACAGAGGATGGTCTGGATGCGGCCCGGGCATTGTTTGAGGAACGCGATCGGGTCGCCACCGCCTTTGAGGCAGAGGCCCAGGTTGAAGTGGAACGAGGTGATGTCTTTGTTGGCGACGAGGAGATCGATGGGGCGGAAGCCGGCGGTAGGGCGGAATTCGACTTCGTGGTTGTGGAAGCCCAAGGTCATGCGCGCGGCGCGGATGCGGTCCGCTGCCTGACTGAGTTGTTCGCTGAACCGCTTCCATGTGTCCGGGGTGGGCGGGGCGGCGGCGGTGCCAGGTCCTCGGACGGAGACCAGCGTGTCCGAGCCGAGGATGCTATTCAGTTCGATGGCTTTCGAGAGTCCGTCGCCGGTGAACGACGCGATTTCATTGTGCGTGGAGCGGCAGCGCAGGTTGACGTCGTCCATCGCGGCACGCACCTGTTTGGTGTCGGCCACGCTCCACTTCATATAGGTAGAGCCGGAGAATTCCACGAGGTCGTAGCCCATTTTGCCGATGGCCCGCACGGTGCCGGTCAGATCCCGCTGGATATTGCGGCTGACGGCGGTTTGCTGCAGGCCGATGGGGAGGGGCTTCGCCTGACTCCGTGCGTTGGTGAGAGACGCGGCGGCAAGCAGGCCGAACTGGCGGCGATTCATGAACGACAAGATATCACCGATCAGGTCTGCCCGATACACTGAGAATCGTCGATGAAGATACGCCTCACGTTCTGCGCGGCTCTGCTTTGGCTGACCTCGGCCGGGTTCGCCGCCGACTGGAAAGCGTTGCAGCCGCAGGGCTATGTGAGCGATTTCGCCGGCGTGGTGGACGCGCAGAGCCGGGCGGAGATCGAGGAGTACGCGGCGCGCGTGCAGCAGGCCACCGGCGCGCAACTGGCGTTCGTGGTGCTGCCGACGCTGCAGGGCGAGCCGATCGAGGATGTCGCCAACGACATCTTCCATAACTGGGGGATTGGGCGCAAGAAAGAGGACGACGGGGCGATGCTGCTGCTGGCGGTCGGTGAGCACCGGTCGCGCCTCGAAGTGGGCGGCGGATTGGGCGGCATCATTCCGGACAACATGGCGGGGCCGATTCTGGACGAGATGCGGCCGGCGCTTCGCGAGAACCAGTTCGGTCCGGCCATGCTGGTGGCGGCGCAGAAGCTGGGCGAGACGATCGCGAAAACGAAGAACGTCAGCCTGGCCGCTCCGAAAACGGCCACGCGGGTAGAGCGGCGGACACGGGATACGATTCCGTGGCCCTACATTCTGATGGGCATCTTCCTGCTGCTGGTGCTGATTCGCCGGGGCGGTGGTGGCGGCTATTACGGTGGCCGGGGTGGTGGCGGCGGAGGCTTCTGGAGCGGTCTTCTGTTGGGGCAGTTGCTGAGCGCGGGAAGCAGGAATTACGGCGGCGGACGGGACGGCGGCGGCTTTGGCGGCTTCGATTCCGGCGGATCGGGCGGGGGCTTTGGCGGTTTCGGCGGCGGGGACTCCGGTGGCGGGGGTGCGTCCTCTGACTGGTAGGCGCAACCGGGTGCGGGCCGTTATGGCGGGCTGCCCGATAGAATGGCAGGGTCGATGAGTGCTCTGGATCAAGTGGTGGCTAAACTCCGCAAAGCGCTCGGGGACGATCTGGTCTCCGTGGTGCTTTACGGCTCGGCTGCCGTGGGCGATCGGGAAGAGAAGTTTTCCGATTACAACTTGCTGTGCGTGCTGCGGCAGATTACGCCGGATCAGTTGCGGGCCAGCGAGACGGTATTCCGCTGGTGGCGGGAACAGGGAAATCCGTCACCGCTGCTGCTGACCGCGCACGAGATGCGGACTTCCACCGATTGTTTCGCGATCGAGTTTCACGATCTGCGCGACCATCACAGGATTCTGCACGGGGAAGATCTGGTCTCCGGGCTGGAAATCGACGACTCGTTTTACCGGGCTCAGGTGGAGCACGATTTGCGCGCCCGGCTGCTGCGGTTGCGCCAGAAAGCCTCCGGTATACTTTCAGATAACGAGATTTTACTGCGCCTGCTGATGGATTCGGTGTCCACGTTCTGCGTGCTGATCCGTCACTCACTGCTGCTGCACGGGTTTGAGGCGCCGGGCAGGAAGCGCGACGTGGTGGCCCGCGCGCAGGAGCATTTCGGAATCGATCCGGAGCCGTTTGTGACGCTGCTGAATCTGCGCGAGGGCAAAGGGAATCCGAAGGCAACGGAACCGGAGAAGTTACTGGCGGCTTACATGAAGCAGATCGGCGAAGTGATTGATCGCGTCGATGTGCTTGCGAAGTGAGGGACTGAACTCCATGAAAACCGGCACCATCATCGCGATTGTTCTGGGACTCGCGCTCGTACTGGGGGGCTGTGAGTTCGTGCAGACCCGCAACAAGCTGGCGGTGGAACGTGAAGCTATCAACGCCGAGTGGGGGCAGGTGGACGCGGATCTGCAGCGCCGCGCCGATCTGATCCCGAATCTGGTGGAGACCGTGAAGGGCTACGCCAAAGAAGAGACCGGTATTTTCACCGCGCTGGCGAATGCCCGGGCCGCGATGTCCGGAGCGCGCACGCCGCAGGAAAAGATCGACGCCAATAATCAGGTGTCCGGCGCGCTGGGGCGGCTGCTGGTGGTGGTGGAGAACTATCCGAATCTGAAGGCGAACGAGAACTTCCGGCAACTGCAGTTTTCGCTGGAGGGCACGGAGAACCGGATTCTGCAGGCCCGCCGCCGATATAACGACGCGGTGAAGAGTTACAATACCGATCTTGCGCTGTTTCCCGGAAATGTGGTGGCATCGCTTTCCGGCTTCCAGCGCGAAGACGCTTATTTCAAGACCGAACCCGGCGCTCGAACGGCGCCTAAAGTACAATTCTGAAGCCCGGATCTGAAAACACATTAATCAAATGAGCACAATTCCGCATTTTGCAAATTACATCAACGGTGAGTGGGTTTCCAGCGGGAAATCCTTCGAC
Organism: uncultured Acidobacteriia bacterium; assembly: GCA_903851195.1. Taxonomy (GTDB): domain Bacteria; phylum Acidobacteriota; class Terriglobia; order Bryobacterales; family Bryobacteraceae; genus BOG-234. The sequence goes on along the minus strand of CAINNJ010000004.1, from coordinate 159,799 downwards.
AACCGCAATCCCGCGAACACGGATGAAATTGTCGGCACTTTCGCGAAGGGCAGCGCGGCGGATGTAGACGCCGCCGCGGCCGCCGCCGAAGCAGCCTTCGCCGGATGGGCCAACATGCCGGCGCCCGCGCGCGGCAACATCCTCTTTAAAGCCGCGGACATTCTGGAAAAGAAGTTCGATCAGCTGGGCGCGGAAATGACCCGGGAGGAAGGCAAGACTCTTCCCGAAGCGAAGGGCGAAGTGCGCCGCGCCATCAATATCTTCCGCTATTTTGCCGCGGAAGGCTCGCGCATGAACGGCGTGATGGTGCCCTCCGAGCGCGAGCGCGTGCATGTGTTCGCGGTGCGCAAGCCGATCGGCGTGGTGGGTCTGGTGACGCCGTGGAACTTCCCGATCGCTATTCCGGCCTGGAAGATGGCGCCGGCGCTGATCTGCGGGAACACGATTGTGGTGAAGCCGGCCTCCGCGTCGCCGTTGTGCGCGTGGCGGCTGGTCGAAGCGCTGCATGAGGCGGGCATTCCGAAGGGCGTGGTGAATTTCGTGGCCGGGTCCGGCGGCGAACTGGGCGCGGCGCTGGTGAACGCGAAGCCGGTGAAGGCGATTTCGTTCACGGGTTCGAACGACGTGGGCCACTGGATTCACGCGGAAGCGAGCAAGCGGCGGATGCGGATTCAGCTCGAAATGGGCGGGAAGAATCCGACCATCGTGCTGGCGGACGCGGATCTGAAGTCGGCGGTGGAAAACGTCTGCAACGCGGCGTTCTTCTCGACCGGCCAGAAGTGCACGGCGACCAGCCGCGCCATTGTGGAAGACGGGATTTACGACGCTTTCGTGGCGGCGCTGGTGGAACGGACGAAGAAGCTGAAAGTCGGCGACGGCATGCAGGCGGGCATCGACATCGGGCCGTGCGTGGACAAGGGTCAGCTGGAAACGGTGCTGAAGTATATCGGGATCGCGAAGAGCGAGGGCGGGGAACCGCTGTGCGGCGGCAATCAGCTCACTGGCGAAGGCTACGACAAGGGCTACTTCGTGGAACCGACCATTTTTGCCGACGTGAAGCCGGAACATACCCTGGCGAAGGAAGAAGTCTTCGGGCCGGTGCTGGCGATCCTGCGCGCGAAGGATTTCGATGACGCGATGCGGATTGCGAACGACACGCCGTTCGGGCTTTCGTCGTCGATCCAGACTTCGAATCTTTCGAAGGCGCTCGACTATGTGTATCGCGCCGAAGCCGGGCTGCTGACCATCAATCTTCCCAGCGCGGGCGTAGAATACCAGTTGCCGTTCGGCGGCACCAAGGATTCGAGCTTCGGTCCCAAGGAACAGGGTCCGGCGGCGTTCGATTTCTACAGCGACTTTAAGACGGTTTACCTGAAGTACTAATTGCAAAAGGCTGACTGATAAATGCAACTCGGACAAATCCGGCACGACGGCGCAGTGATTGCGGCGATTTTTGAAGGCGGGGCGGCGCGTCCGATCCCCGCCCACACCCTTTGCGATCTGATCAATCGCGCGGACACGGAGGGGAGGCCGATTCACGACCTGGCGTCGCAGCTTGCCAGCCGTCATCCGGTGACCACGAATGCTCTGATTCCGATCTTTCCGGCCGAAGTCTGGGCTTCCGGATGCACTTACGAGACCAGCGCGACCTTCCGCGACGGCGAGACGGTGGAACTGGATAAGGGCACGCGCGAGGGCATGTACGCTTATGTCTATCGCGAGGCGCGTCCGGAGATTTTCTTTAAGGGGACGTCGCGGGTTTGCGTCGGACCTGGTCAGAATATCGGGATCCGGTCGGACTCGAAGTTCACGGCGCCCGAGCCGGAACTCGCGGTGGTGCTGGGCCGCAAGGGAAAGATTGTCGGGTACACGCTGGCCAATGACGTTTCGGCGTGGGATATCGAGCGGGAAAACGCTTTGTATCTGCCGCAATCGAAGGTTTACACGGCGTGCTGCGCGCTGGGTCCGGTGATTGTGACGACGGATGAGATTCAGGATCCGTACAACCTGCAGATGACGTGCGAAATTGTGCGGGACGGCGTGGTGCGTTTTTCGGGATCGACTTCGACGGCGAAGCTGCACCGAAAGATCGAGCAGATTGTGGAGTATCTGGTGCGGTCGAATCCGGTTCCTTCGGGGACGGTGCTTTGCACGGGGACGGGGATTATCGTGACGGAAGAAGTCGCGCTGGCGCCCGGGGATGTGGTGAAGATCCGGATACCGGAGATTGGTGAGCTGAGCAATACCGCGGCGATGGTTTAAAAGGTAAGTTTCATGGGCGCGACGGTTCCGATTCCGGATGGACTGTCACGTCGCGCCCTCGAAGAGTTCAGTCTGGAGCAACTCCGGGTGGGTCGGATAACGGAACCAGAGCTGAGCGAAATGCTCGGTTTCGCCCGGATTCAGCTGGACGGATTCTTGAAGGCCCACGGCATTTTCCAGGATTACACCTTGCCGGATTTCGAGCGGGAACGTGAGGCGCTGAAGCGGTTTGGACTGTAAGGCGATGCGGTTGGTCCTCGCCGAATAGTGGCCCTGTTCACTGTCTGGTTCTGATCGTCCACATCGAAATTCTGCCACGCTATTTGGGAAGATCGTTGTTCCCGAATCTTGGTGGGCGAACTTTCTCACGATTCCGCTCCGGCACCCTGTCCGGGCAGCAGGTCGTGTCTCCAACTGGCTGGAAGTTCCGTGAACACGCACAGCGGAGATAACCATAGCGACGCGAACATTTCCCTGACATCCCGGTCCCCGAATTGCCATCTCTCGTACAATGAAAGAGATCCCTCCGATGACTCCCCCGAACACTGATTTGAAGCAGACTCTTAATCTGCCTCGAACGAATTTTTCCATGAAGGCCAACCTGCCGCAGGCAGAGCCGAAGATGCTCGCCCGCTGGGCCGCGGAGGATCTTTACGGACAGATTCGAAAGTCCCGCGAGGGGAAGCCCACCTGGATTCTGCATGACGGTCCGCCGTATGCCAACGGCCGGATCCACCTCGGGACCGCGTTCAACAAGATCATCAAGGATTTCATCGTCAAGTCGAAAACGATGTCGGGTTACGACGCGCCGTACGTGCCGGGCTGGGACTGTCACGGCCTGCCGATCGAACACAAAGTCGACCTGGAACTGGGCGCGAAAAAAGCGCAGATGACCGCGGTGCAGATCCGCCGGGCCTGCCGGAAATACGCCGAGAAGTGGATCGACCTGCAACGGCAGGACTTCAAGCGTCTGGGCGTGCTCGGTTCGTGGGACCGTCCGTATCTCACGATGAACCCGAAGTACCAGGCCGTGATCGCGGGCGCGTTTGTGGACTTCCTCGATAAGGGTTATGTCTACAAGGGCCTGAAGCCGGTGAACTGGTGCATCCATGACCGGACCGCGCTGGCCGAGGCGGAAGTGGAGTATGAGAACCACAAGAGCCCGTCCATCTGGGTGCGGTTCGAGCTGACTTCGGACGCCGCGTCGATTGCGGCGGAACTGGCAGGGAAAAAGGTGTACGGGCTCATCTGGACCACGACGCCCTGGACGATTCCCGCGAACCTGGGAATCTCTTATAATCCGAAATACGAGTACGTCGGCGCGGAAGTGGCGGGGGACGTTTACATTGTCGCCAGCGATTTGCTGAGTGTGACCGCTCAGAAGTGCGGCTGGCAGGAACCGCAGGTCGTCGCGCGGTTTCACGGGCAGAAGCTGGACGGCACGGTGTTCCGGCATCCGTTTCTCGGCCGCCCGTCGATCGGGATGCTGGGCGATCATGTCACGCTGGAACAAGGCACCGGAGCGGTTCATACGGCGCCGGGGCATGGCCAGGAAGATTACGTGGCCGGGCTGCAGTACGGGCTGCCGGTCTACTGTCCGGTGGATGGCGCCGGGCGCTTTATCAATGTGGAAGGGCAGGTTCCGCTACCGGAAGAACTGCTCGGCAAGACGATCTGGGAAGGCAATCCCCTGGTGGTCGAAATCCTGAAAGCGCATGGCGCGCTGCTGGGTCTCGAAAACATCGAACACTCGTATCCGCACTGCTGGCGCTGCCACAATGCGACCATCTTCCGGGCCACCGAACAGTGGTTTATCGGGATGGACAACAACGGCCTGCGCAGCACCGCGCTCGATGCCATCAACGCCGTGAAGTGGATTCCCGGCTGGGGCAACGACCGGATCTCCAACATGGTTTCGTCACGGCCGGACTGGTGTATTTCGCGGCAGCGTGTCTGGGGCGTGCCGATTGTCGTGTTCTATTGCGGCCAGTGCCGGCATCCGCTGACGGATCGCAAGATCCTGGACAGCGTAGTCAGCCTTTTCGCCCAGCATTCCGCGGATATCTGGTTTGAGCGCACGGCCGATCAGTTCGTTCCCGAAGGCACGACCTGTTCGAAATGCGGGTCGTCCGCGTTTACCAAAGAAAACGACATTCTGGATGTCTGGTTCGATTCCGGTTCCAGCCACCTGGCGACGCTCAACGACGATTACGGGCTGCGCTGGCCGGCCGATATGTACATGGAAGGCGGCGACCAGTATCGCGGCTGGTTCCAGAGTTCGCTGCTGATCGGCGTCGGGCTGAAGGGCTCCGCGCCTTATCGCGAAACGGCCACGCACGGCTGGACGCTGGATGCGGATGGACGCCCGCTTTCGAAATCCATCGGTAACGGCGTCGCTCCGGAAGAGATCATCAAAGAGTACGGGGCGGAGTTGATTCGCCTGTGGACCTCTTCGGTGGATTTCGCCGAGGATGTGCGCATTTCACCGGTGATCCTGACGCGACTTTCGGAAGCTTATCGGAAGATCCGGAACACGTTCCGGTACGCACTGGGCAACCTGCACGACTTCAATCCCGCGACCGACGCGGTGGCGGGCGATCAGCTGTTCGGGATCGACCAGTGGATCCTGGTGCGCGCCGAAGAGTTGGTGGCGCGCTGCCGGATCTGGTTCAGCGAGTATGCGTTTCACAAGGTGTATCGGGCGGTGTACGATTTCGCGACGGCCGATCTGAGTTCCATCTATTTCGACGTTCTCAAAGACCGGCTGTACACCAGCGGGAAGACTTCGCTGGCGCGCCGCTCCGCGCAGACGGCGCTGTACCGGCTTTCCTACGCGCTGGTGCGTCTGTTCGCGCCGGTGCTCAGCTTTACTATGGAAGAGATCTGGCCGCATCTGGGCGGGCAGGGCAGTGTGCATATGGCGTACTTCCCGGAAGCCGCGGAACTCAGTGAAGGCATCCACGACCGGCAGCGTCTGCAGGCTTGGGACGAGATGATTCCGCTGCGCGACACGGTGCTGAAGAGTCTGGAAGCCGCGCGGCAGGAAAAGACTATCGGAGCGCCGCTGGAAGCGCACGTTCACATCACGGCCGAGAAGGATCTGCTGGCTCTGCTGCAGGAACATGCCGCGGAACTGCCGGGCCTGTTCATCGTGTCGGCCGTGGATCTGGCGGAGGGCGCCGAACCCGGCGTCAGCATCACCCGGGCGACCGGCACGAAGTGCGAGCGCTGCTGGAAATACACGCACGATGTGGGCAGCGCGCCCGAATATCCCACCTGCTGCGCGTTTTGCGCCGCGGTGGTGAAGGACTTCCGGCCGGATGCTTAGCCGCAGGCTGCAGGCGTTTCTGACTGCGGCGGGCGTGTTTGCTGTCGACCGCTGGTCGAAGTGGATTATCGAAACGCGTTATGACGCGTTCGACAGCACGGTGGTGATTCCGGGCTTCTTTAACATCGTGCGGTCGAGCAATGCGGGCGTGGCGTTCGGGATGTTCCAGGAGAATCCGAGCCCGCTGCGCACCATGATTCTGATTGCCGTGTCGGTGGTCGCGGTGGCAATTCTGGCGGCCATGCTGTGGAAGATCGACAAGCAGGACCGGCTCACGGGCACGGGGCTTTCGCTGATTTTCGGCGGCGCCGTGGGCAATGTCTACGACCGCGCCCATGCCGGCATGGTGACGGATTTTCTCGACTTCCACGCAGGCGAGTGGCACTGGTATGTTTTTAATCTGGCCGATTCCGCGATTTGCGTGGGAGCGGGATTGCTGATTCTCAGCATGTTATTGGTGAATAAAAAGGAAGCAGGCGCCTGATATGTTCCCCAGACTGTTTCACATTGCGAGCTTCTCCATGCCGAGTTATGGCCTGCTGGTGGCCATTGCGTTTCTGACGGCGCTTTGGCTGTCGGCGCGCTTTGCCAAAGAACGCGGGCTGAATACAGAGAACGTGATTAATCTGGGCGTCTACTGCGCGCTGGTCGGCATGCTGGGCGCGAAGTTGCTGATGATCGCGCTCGACCCGGAGTTCCGCACGCACCCGGCGGAGATTTTCTCATTGGCCACGCTGCAGAGCGCCGGGATCTTCTTCGGCGGCTTCGTGCTGGCGCTGGTTTTCGCCGTGGTCTACATGCGCGCGCAGAAGATGCCCGTGCTCACCACCTGCGATGTGTTCGCACCGGGTGTGGCCATTGGGCACGGCATTGGCCGGCTGGGATGTTTCGCGGCTGGCTGCTGCTGGGGCAGACCGACGCATCTTCCCTGGGCCGTTACGTTCACGAATCAGGATGTGACGACCGGCGTGCCGCTGGGAATTCCGCTGCATCCCACGCAGCTTTACGAGGCGTTCGCCGAGGGGATTATCTGCGCGATTCTGATCTGGCGCCTGAACAAGCCGCACCGGGACGGGTCGATTATCGGGATGTACTTTCTGCTCTACGGGCTGGTCCGGTTCGGGGTGGAGTTCCTGCGCATGCACGATGCCTCGAATCCGCTGGGCGGGCCGTTCACGCTGGAGCAGTGGATTTCGCTGGCTCTGGCTGCGGCGGGACTGTATCTGGCACTGCGCGCGACGGCGGTATCCACACGGCACGAGCTTCCCGCGACTTAACCACGTCGAAATCGTAATAGCGGCGGAACAGGTCGCGTTGCGGGGCGAATTCGTCGACCACGAGCCGCACGATTTCGACGCGCGGCAAGCCGGCGGGCAGAGCCTGGATGAAATCGCGGACGATCTCATACCAGAAGACGGTGAGGGTTTCGTGATAGCCCGAGTCGGGCGTGTTCTGGCCGCCCTGACTCAGGTTGTAGAGCGGGATGTTGGCGCGGAGGCGCTGCAGCGCGTCTTCATGGTCCAGAATGTAGCAGGCGGCGAGCATCAGATGATGCGCGTGCTTCCAGTTTGAGCCCGGCCACGTGCCGTTTTTAAATCCCTGGACCAATTCCTGCAGTGATTCGTTTGTCAGCTCACTCATGCGGGATATTCAGGATACAACGCAGCGTATCCCGGGCGATGAGCAGTTCCTCCTGTGTCGGCACCACCCAGACCGGTACCCGGCCGTGGCCGATCTGTCGGGGCTCGCCGCTTTTTGCGGTGTTCGCGGCGGCATCGAGAGAGATGCCGAGGCTTGCGGTCTTTGAGCAGATCTGCGCGCGGATTTCCGGCGAATTTTCCCCGATGCCGCCGGTGAAGATCAGCGCGTCCGCGCCGTCCATCGCGGCCAGATACGCCCCGATGTATTTGCGCACGCGGTAGCAGAACATATCGACGGAGAGTTGCGAGCGCGGTTCGCCCGCCGCCGCGTGTTTCTGCACGTCGCGCATGTCGTTGGAGACGCCGGACAGACCCTTCAGCCCGCTCTCGCTGTTCAGCATTTTGAGCACTTCGAGCGGCGACTGGCGATCCTGCGTGATGAGGTGCAGAATCGCTCCCGCATCCACGTCACCGGCGCGGGTGCCCATCAACAGACCTTCGAGCGGCGTGAAGCCCATGGAGGTGTCGATCGATTTTCCGTATTCGATTGCGCAGACCGAGCAGCCGTTGCCCAGGTGGCAGGTGATGAGCCGGTACTGCTCCCGGCTCTTGCCGTGCAGTTCCGCGAACTTCCAGGACACGTAGCGGTGGGAGATGCCGTGGAAGCCGTAGCGGCGGATTTTCCGCTCGGTCAGGTATTCGAACGGCAGCCCGTAGGCATAGGCGATTTGCGGGAGGGTATGGTGAAACGCGGTGTCGAACACAGCCACGTGGCGCGCCGACGGCAGACGCCGCTGCGCCGCGCGGACGCCTGCCAGGTTATGTGGATTGTGCAGAGGGGCCAGTTCGCCCAGGTCTTCGATGTCCTTCTCGACCTGCGCATCCACCAGGACGGACGCCGTGTATTTCGCGCCGCCGTGGACGATGCGGTGCCCCACGGCGTCCACCGACAACGCGCCCAGATCGTCGAAGACGGTGTGGAGCGCCTGGTCGATATCGTCCACGCGCTCCACATTTCCCCGTTTAATCAGAGTGTCGGAATTGGCGGCAATCGCTTCCGGACTTGTTTCCCAGAGTTCATACTTCACCGAAGAACTGCCGGAGTTCAGGACCAGGACTTTCATTCGGACGGCCACCGCCAGTTGGCCACTTCCGGCATGTCCTCGCCGTGCAGGCGGATGTAGCAGTGGTGGTCGGTAAGTCTGTCGCGGAGTTCCTGGCGCAGGTGCGACGAAATATCGGCCAGGCGCGGCACGCGGTCGATCACGTCCATCGCCAGGTGAAAACGGTCGATTTCATTGAGCACGCACATGTCGAACGGCGTGGTGGTGGTGCCCTCTTCTTTGTAGCCGCGCACGTGCAGGCTTTGGTTGGCGCGCCGGTAGGTGAGCCGGTGGATCAGCCACGGGTAGCCGTGATAGTTGAAGATGATCGGGCGGTTTTTGGTGAAAAGAGAATCGTATTCTTTATCGGGCAGACCATGCGGATGCTCGGACTGCGGCTGCAGGGTCATGAGATCCACGACGTTCACGACGCGGATTTTGAGGTCCGGGATATGGTGGCGCAGCCAGTCGACCGCGGCCAGGGTTTCGAGGGTGGGAACATCGCCCGCGCAGGCCATCACTACGTCCGGTTCGGCGCCGGTATCGTTGCTGGCGAACTCCCAGATTCCGAGGCCGGCAGTGCAGTGACGGCGCGCGTCATCCAGGTTCAGCCACTGCGGCGACGGCTGCTTGCCGGCCACGATCACGTTGACGTAGTTCCGGCTGCGCAGGCAGTGATCGGTGACGGAGAGCAGCGTGTTGGCGTCCGGCGGCAGATAGACGCGCACCACTTCGGCCTTCTTGTTGATCACATGGTCGATGAAGCCGGGGTCCTGGTGGCTGAAGCCGTTATGATCCTGCCGCCAGACGTGCGAGGTCAGCAGATAGTTCAGAGAGGCCACGGGGCGGCGCCACGGGATGGTGCGGCAGACCTTGAGCCACTTGGCGTGCTGGTTGAACATGGAGTCGACGATATGCACGAAGGCTTCATAGCAGGAGAAGAAGCCGTGGCGGCCGGTGAGCAGATAGCCTTCGAGCCAGCCCTGGCACATGTGCTCGCTGAGCACTTCCATGACGCGGCCTTCGGGTGAAACATGATCGTCATCGGGCCGGATTTCCGCGGTGGACATGCGGGTGGTGACGTCGAACAGGGCGTTCCAGCGATTGGAGGAGGTTTCATCGGGCGCCACGACGCGGAAGTTCTGCCGCGCCATGTTGAGCTTCATAACGTCGCGCAGGTAGACGCCCATGACGCGGGTGGCTTCGCCGTCCACGCCGCCGGGAGTCGGCACGGCAACGGCGTAGTTGTTGAAATCCGGCAGGGCGAGGTCTTTCAGCAGCAGGCCCCCGTTGGCATTCGGATTGGCGCCCATGCGGGCATCGCCCAGCGGGGCCAGCGCCGAGTATTCGGGGCGGAACTTGCCGGCTTCGTCGAAGAGTTCTTCGGGTTTGTAGCCGCGCATCCAGTCTTCGAGCATTTTCAGTTCATCGGGACGCTCGCGTGGGCAGGTCAACGGCACCTGATGGGCGCGGAAGGTGCCTTCGATGGGCTTGCCGTCGAGTTCCTTCGGGCCGGTCCAGCCCTTGGGAGAACGCAGGATGATCATGGGCCAGAGCGGGCGTGTCGTGTAGCCTTCCGCCCGCGCCTTCGACTGGATGGCCTGCATCTCCGCGATTACCTCGTCCATGGTGCCCGCCATGCGGCGATGCATCAGTTCGGGATCGGAGCCTTCCACCCAGAAGCACTTGTAGCCGTAGCCTTCAAAGAGGGATTCCAGTTCGGCGTGCGGCAGTCTGGCGAGCACGGTGGGTCCGGCGATCTTGGCGCCGTTCAGATGCAGGATGGGAAGCACGGCGCCGTCGCGAACAGGGTTCAGGAATTTGTTCGAGTGCCAGCTGGTGGCGCAAGGTCCGGTCTCCGCCTCGCCGTCGCCCACCACGCAGCAGGCGAGGAGGGTCGGATTGTCGAAGACCGCGCCGTAGGCGTGCAGCAGGGAGTAGCCGAGTTCGCCGCCTTCGTGGATGGACCCCGGCGTTTCCGGCGCGGCATGGCTGGGGATCCCGCCCGGGAAGGAAAACTGGCGGAACAGCCGGGTAAGACCTTCTTCGTCTTGTTGTATGTTGGGGTACAGCTCCGAGTAAGTGCCTTCGAGATAAGTGTTGGCCACCATCCCCGGCCCGCCATGGCCCGGGCCGCATACGTAAATCGCGTTGAGGCCATGGAGCCGTATCGCACGATTCATGTGCGCGTAAATAAAATTCAGGCCTGGCGTGGTTCCCCAATGGCCCAGTAATCGCGGTTTAACATGTTCCTTGCGTAACGGCTCGCGCAGTAACGCATTTGTCATTAAATAGATTTGGCCGACAGATAAATAGTTTGCCGCCCGCCAGTATGCGTCGAGCTTTTGCAGTTCGGTACCGCTGAGTTCAGGAGCGCCTGGAGTAGCCATAACTTAGCGTATTACTTCCACGGAGCAGGCGGCGTGCATGGCGACACTTTCCGAGACGCTTCCGATAAGAAAGCGCTGAATTCCGCGGCGGCCGTGCGAGCCAATGGCGATCAGATCGGCTTTCCAGGCCGCGGCCTCCTGAATAATCAGCTTATTGGGCATATCGATGGGAACCATGACGTGGTCGGAGATGGCCAGACCCGCATCGGAGAGAATCTGTTCGGTCGCCTTAATGGCGTTCTGGGCGTGCAGCATGGCGCTGGCGCGCATTTGCTCGGCCTCCACGCTGTCGTTGTGGGGCGGGTAGAGAAACCGAATGGATGCGGAAAGGGGTTCCACCACGCTCATGACTTCAAATACGGCATCTTCGCGCCATTTTCCGGCGGCGAGAACGCGGGCGGCGGTTATTGAGGAGTCCGAACCGTCCGTGGGCACGAGCACGCGCCGGATCGCCCCGGTTCTCACGATCTGCACGGAACAGGCCGCGTGGCGGACCACGGCCCTCGCGATGCGGCTGCTCAGGAATGCATAGCCTTCTTCCGGGCGCGGCGCGCCGAGCAGGATGAGATCGGCGCCGAGAGACGCCGCTTCCTGCACGATCACGACATGCGGATTGCCTTCCAGCACGAAGGGAGACGCATGCAGGCCGCTGGCTTTCAGGCAACTGGCCACCAGTTCCACTTTGTCTTCGGCGTGCCCGGTCGCTGCCGACATCAGGTCGGAGACCGTTTCGGGAATGATGCCTTGCGGGATTTCTTCGATCACGGCGAGCACGGCGAACTCGGTATTCACGGGCCAGACGCGAGAGGTCACGTGTTGCACCAGGTCCTCATGAGGAATGGTGGGATCACAAGCCAGCAGTATTTTCATGGACAACTCCCGGCGATGTTTGAGGCACTTGGGTGGCCACAACGCTCTGGCCCGATAGACTGGCATTGAGACGGACTTGTGATGATTCCACGCAGAGAGTTTCTCGGGGCGGCCGCGCTGGCGGCCACTGCAGCTGCCGCACCCCTGGCCGGCGCGGCCGGCGAGAACCTGATCCGGATCGATCCCGCGCCGCTCTTCGACATCTCGCCGCTGCTTTACATGCAGTTCATGGAACCACTGGGGATTACGGACGGTTCGGTGGAAGCTGCGTGGGACTACGAGACCGACGACTGGCGTGCGGATTTTATCGACGTGGTGCGCGATCTCGCGCCGGACACCATGCGATTTGGCGGACTTTTCAGCCGCTATTACCGCTGGCGCGAAGGCGTGGGACCGGCGGCCCAGCGGCCTTCCATGCGGAATTATGTGTGGGGCGGGAAGGAAACCAACCGGGTCGGGACGCATGAGTTCGTGGATTTCTGCAGGCGGGTGGGTGCGGAGCCGCTGTATTGCGTGAATTTCCTCAGTGACGGCGAAAAGCGCTACGCTTCCACGCGCGAAGGCGTGCGGACGGCCGACGCCGCGGAAGCCGCCGAGTGGGTTTCGTACGCGAACGATCCGGATCATGCGGGCAGGAAAGCGAATGGCGCGAGCGCTCCCTTCGATATCCGGCTCTGGCAGTTGGGGAACGAGACCTCTTACGGGACCGTGACGTTCAATAAGGAAGAATCGATCGCACATACGATCGAATTTGCGCGTGCCATGAAGCAGCGCGACCCGGCGATTCGTCTGATCGGCTGGGGCGACCGCGGGCACGGCGAAGGATTGTGGGCGCGCGACCTGATCGAACGGGCGGGCGAGCACCTGGATTTCGTGGCGATCCACATGATGGGGCAATCGCCGAAGCGCAAAGATACGGTGCTGAAGGGGCTGGCGTACGAGAAAGCGCCGGAGCAGGCCTGGCAGGAACTGATCGAACTGGCCGATGCCGTGGAGAAGAGGGTGACGGAGCTGGAACAGGCTACCGGCGCGGGGCATGACCGGATCGGTCTTGCGATCACGGAAGGTCACCTCAGTCTCAGCCCGCACAATACGAATCCGATCCTTTATGAGTGGCTCTCCGCCGTTTATCATGCGCGGTCGCTGAATATTTACCAGCGGCACGGGGCGAGGGTGAAGATCGCCACGGCGGCGGATTTTCAGGGGAACCGCTGGACCAACAATGCCGTGATGGTGCCGGGCACGGGCAAGAGTTTCCCGATGCCGGTGGCGTCCATCGCGAGGCTTTTCAAGCGCAATAACGGGAAGCAGGGCGTGGCGGTGAAGAGCGCTCCCGCCGGTCTGGACATCGCGGCGAGCCGGACCGGCAACCGCGTCTGGCTGCATGTGGCGAATCTGGATTACGCGCGGGCTGTGGAGGCGTCGTTTGCGGTGGAGGGCGCGACGGTCCGGGGCGGGAGAGTTTCCGCGATTGCGCCGGAGGATCCGCGAGCGTATGTGAGCGCCGACCAGCGGGAGACGTTCCGCCCGGTGGAAACGGCACTGGCCGCGACACCCGGCGTGACGTGGCGCTTCCCGGCTCGCTCCGTTTCCGCCGTGGAACTGGAGTGCGCGTTCTAAATTGCCCACTTTCCTGCTGGATATCCTCTCGGTTGTCCTGATCGACGTTCTTCTGGCGGGCGATAACGCGGTGCTGATCGCGATGGCCGTGAAGTCGCTGCCGCCGCAGCAGCGCCGTATCGGCATCGCGGCGGGCGCCGGCGGGGCGGTGGTGCTGCGTGTCATCCTCACGTTTTTTGCCGCGCGGTTGCTGTCGCTGCCCTGGCTGAAGCTGACGGGCGGGCTGCTGATTCTCTGGATCGCCGTGAAGCTGATGACAGAGGACGACGGAGCGGGCGAAGGCGCGTCCGCGCGCACGCTGCGCCAGGCAATCTGGCTGATTCTGGTGGCCGATATTACGATGTCCGTGGACAATATTCTGGCGGTAGCGGCGGCGTCAAAGGGCAACTTGCTGCTGCTGTCTCTCGGCCTGGGCCTCAGTATTACGTTTGTGGTTTTTACGAGCAGCCTGCTTTCCCGCATTATGGACCGGTTCCCGATAGTCATCTGGATAGGCGCGGCGATTCTGGGGCGCGTCGGCGGCGAGATGGTGATCAGCGACCCCTGGGTGATGGCGCGGTTGCACCCCTCCGAATGGGTGGATTGGGGCGTGCAGGCGGGATGTGGCGCCGGCGTGCTGCTGACCGGGTGGCTGCTGAAACGGCGCCAATAATTTCGGGAAGAAATCCGGCAGGGCGCGCGTCTAACAACTGCGGGTAAAAGTCGAAGCGGCAAATGGTGCTCGAAGAAACCGAAAAAGAGCTGGTCGGACGTTGTCAGCACGTCGAGGGCGGACGTGCGGATTCCGACGCTTTTCGGGCGCTCTTCGAACGCTACAAAGACCGGGTTTACTCGATTGCGCTGCGTTACAGCGGGGATCCGGCCGTGGCGCAGGACATCACGCAGGATACTTTCCTGAAGCTGTTTGCGGGGATCGGGACGTTTCGCGGGGACGCGAATTTCGATTCGTGGCTGTACCGGCTGGTGGTGAACGCCTGCTTCGACCAGAAGCGGAAGACCCGCCGCCTGCTGCCGCTGGTGGAGGGCCTGCTTGATTGGTTGCCGGCGCCCGGCGGCAGCGCGCTGGACGACGTGGTGCGAGCGGAGATGAGCGCCGGGATTCGCGATGTGGTGGAGACGCTGCCGCCCGAACAGCGGATGGTGATTGTTTTGCGGTACACGCAGGGTCTGTCGTACGAGGAGATTGCCGGGATTCTGGGCTGCCCGGCCGGCACTATTGCCTCGCGGCTGAATCGTGTGCACAGGATTCTGGAGCGGCGGTTGTCGCGATGGGGAGGGAAGAAGCGTGGCTGATCGGAATCCGTGGCTCGAAAGGGAACTGACCAGCCAGTTGCGGCCGGTGATGGCGCCCGATGGTCTGTGGGAACAAATCGCGGGGGGAGCCAGGCCCGTGGACCGGCGCCGGCGGTTTTCGCCTGTTCTGTGGCTTGGGCTGTGGCCCGCGTTCGCCGCTGCCGTGCTGATCGCGGCGGCCGCGTTTTTCCTCCAGGCGCGCACGCAACTGCGCGAGATGGCGCAGATTTCGGAGCAGGATCTCGTGGTGCTGGCCGATCCGGCTTCCGGCGTTTCGTTCCGTTCGGAGGATGGTTCGAGCATCCGGAAATGGGTGAAAAGCAGGGGAAATATCGAAATCGAACTGCCTCCGAATCCGACCGGCGCCGTGCATTTGCTGGGCGCGAAGCTGGTGGAACTTCGTGGCATGCTGATTGCCGCTGTCGCGTATCACGTGGGAAACGACTCCGCTACATTACTGGTCGCGAAGAGGCGCTCTTTGTTCCGGAGCGGCGGTGATAACTCCCGGCACCTCTTCGCCAGCGTCGCCACTCCGTCGGGTTCGAATCTGGTTTCCTGGGGCATGCGGGACCAGAACTATGCCATTGTTTCCACGGGACTTGGCGACCCGCAGGCGGGCTGCCTGCTTTGTCATGCGGAAATGCACGGGCGGTTGTAACGAAACTCTCCGGCGCTATACTTAAGGTTTAGAGGAACTATGGGCAAATATGGTAAGTTCGCCGTCCTGATGGCGATCATCGTCGGTTCGCTTTTATGGCTGGCCACCTCCACGGTGGCGAGTTCGAAGACGTACTATGTGACCATCGCGGAGCTGCACAAGCTCGGCAATAACGCCGCCACGCGGCGTGTGCGCGTGGGTGGCGATGTCCAGAAGGATTCCATTGTGCGCGGTTCCGGCACGGTGCGTTTCAACCTGGTGCAGGAGGCGATGATTCTGCCGGTGGTGTACGAAGGCCGCGACCCGCTTCCCGATACGTTCAAAGACGGCGCGCAGGCTCTGGCCGGCGGACGGCTGGACGGCGCGGGCGTTTTCCATGCGCAGGAAGTGCAGGCGAAATGCGCGTCGAAATACGCTCCGAAACCGGGCGAGGCTCCGGACGGGCTGCAGAAAAAGATGTTGCCGGCTGAAGGCTCCCGTTCCGCGCTGTAGAGTTACAACGGTAGTTTTGTAAACGACGACCCCGGCTCGAATCTATATGGAAAACGTAGGCGCTCTCGCTTTATTGCTGGCCTTCTGCATCTCGCTCTATGCCATCGTGGCGAGCGTGGTGGGACGGCTCAAACGAAAACCCTTTCTCACGCTGAGCGGCGAACGCGCCATGCTGGCCGTGTGGTTCCTGGTGACGGTGGCGTCCGGGATTCTCGTGTATTCGCTGCTGACCGGAGACTACCGGATGGCCTACGTGGCTTCCCACACGAATCGGGACATGCCGCCATTCTATAAGTTCGCGGCGTGGTGGGGCGGTCAGGAAGGCTCGCTGCTGTTCTGGAGTTTTCTGCTTTCCACTTACGGCGCTGTCGTTATCTTCACCACGCGCCGCAGCCATCGCAATCTGCTGCCCTGGGTGGTCGCGATCCTGTCCACGATTCAATTGTTCTTCCTGACGCTGAACGCCTTTGTGGTCAGCCCGTTTCAGGTGCTGGCGGTGGATCGTGTCGTCACTTCGGTGGCGGACGGCATGGGCTTGAATCCGCTGCTGCAGTACTGGGCCATGGTGATCCATCCGCCGTTCCTCTATCTGGGTTACGTGGGTTTCGCGGTGCCGTTTGCGTTCGCCATTGCGTCGCTGATTGAGAAAGCGCCGGGCGATAGCTGGATCCACACCACCCGCCGCTGGACGCTGGTGACCTGGCTATTCCAGAGCACGGGTGTCGCGCTGGGTTCCGCGTGGGCTTATCACGTTCTCGGCTGGGGCGGTTACTGGATGTGGGATCCGGTGGAAAACGCGTCGATTCTGCCCTGGTTTGCCGGCACGGCCTTCCTGCATTCGGTGATGATGCAGGAAAAGAAGGGCATGATGAAGGTGTGGAATATGGTGCTGGTCTCCACCACCTTCTTCCTGTGCATCTTTGGCACGTTCCTGACGCGCTCCGGCATTGTGAGTTCGGTGCACGCGTTCGCGGAATCGCCCATCGGGAAGTATTTTGTGTCGTTCCTCGCGCTCGGAATCGCGGCCACCATCTGGCTGATTCTGAGCCGCCTCAACTATCTGAAGAGCGAAGCGGAGCTGGAAAGCGTGGTCTCCCGCGAGTCGAGCTTCCTGTTTAATAACCTGATTCTGCTGGCGAGCTGTTTCGCGGTCCTGTGGGGCACGCTGTTCCCGGTGATCACGGAAAAGCTTTCGAACGAGAAGATCAGTCTGGACGCCATCTGGTTCAACCGGCTGATGGTGCCGATCGGACTTTTCCTGCTGTTTCTGACCGGTGTCGGCCCCCTCTTCGCGTGGCGCCGGACCTCGATCGACAGCCTGCGGAAGAATTTCCAGTTGCCCGGCATCGGAACGCTGATTGTGGCCGGCGCGCTGTTGATCGGCGGGATGCGCTATCCGTATTCGATCATCTCGCTGAGTCTTTGCTTCTTCGTCGCCGCGACCATCGTGATGGAGTTTTTCCGCGGTTCGCGTGCGATCAGCGAGAAGATGAACATCGGCTTTCTGCCGGCCGTGGTGGAGCTGACGCATCGCAATACGCGGCGCTACGGCGGGTATCTGGTTCACATGGGCATCGTGCTGATGTTTATCGGCTACAGCGGGCATCCGTTTAACCAGACCTCCATTGGTGAAGTGGACAAGGGTTCGGTGATGCAGGTGGGCGCTTATACGCTCAAGGTGATGGATCTGACCGAGGGCGATACGCCGAATTATCAGTGGGAAACGGCGATCCTCGACGTGTCGAAAAACGGCAAGCATATCGACACGCTGGAACCGACCCGGCGCTTTTATAAGGCGGCCCAACAGGCTACCGCAATCGTCGCACTACGCAGCCGTCTGAACGAAGATCTCTACATCAACTACGCGGCGCGGACCGGCGACAAAGCGACGCTTCAGGCGTACGTGTTCCCTCTGGTGGACTGGATCTGGATCGGTGTGCTGGTGCTGATTGGCGGCACGCTGGTCGCGCTGGTGCCGGCGAAAGTGGCGCGTTCTTATGCGCGCACCGAAGTCGTGGGAATGGCGAAGAAGAATGTCTCGGTGGAAGCTTAACTTGTCGAAGCGCGGAGTGGTGAAGCGCGCGGTTCTGTTCCTGGTTCTGGTGGTGGCCGCGCTGGCGCAAACGGAATCGGAGATCGAGAGCGACGACGTGAAGCGCGTGGGTACGCATATCGCGTGCCAGTGCGGTGCGTGCTCGGAGAACGTGAACTGCAACATGTCTTCCGGGCAGTGCCACTTCTGCAAGCCTGCCCGCACGAAGATCTATAAGATGCAGCGCGCCGGGATGAATGACGATCAGGTGATCGCCAGCTTCATCCGGGAATACGGGCAGGCGATTTTCCGGGCCGATCCGAACTCATTCTTTTGGGTGATTCCGTATCTTTCGCTGCTGGCCGGAGGCGGCGTGCTCTGGCTGGTTCTGAAGCGGATGCGCGGCCCGAAACCGATGATTCCGGCGGCCGCGGGAGCCCTTCCGGACGACGATCCGGTGCTGGCGAAATACCGCGCCGCGATTGAAAAAGACACCGATCGGTTAGAGTAACTCTGACTGAAATAGTTCCCAGATATAGTTCCTAAACCATGGACCCCAGCCTGATTGTTGGAGCGCTAATGGGAGCCGGTATGATCGGCTTCCTGTTGCTCATCCGTTTTAAAGACCTGCCGCAACCCACTCCGGTATCGCCGTTCCGGCATCTGGACGAGCGGAAGGCATCGATTTATGAGAACCTCCGCGATCTGCAGTTCGAGTATCGCGTGGACAAGCTTTCCGATCACGATTACCAGACGACGAAGCTGGAGTTACAGAAGGAACTCGCGCGCGTGCTGGCGGAAACGGATCGCATCAAGGCGGAGATGGGAATGCAGCCGACGGTCGCGGCCGCACCGGCTAAAGCCGCGCCGGTGAGCGCGGTGAAACCCAACACCTGTCCTTCGTGCGGAGCGAGTTTCGAGAAGTCTCTGAAGTTTTGCGGCGAGTGTGGGAAGCCGATGGAAGTGACGCAATGAGACGTGGCGCAATGAGACGTCTATTGCTGGCGGTATTCTCCGCTGCGGTGTTGGCGAACGCCGCAGTCGATGGCGTTGTTACGAATGCCACCTCCGGCAAGCCGCAGGCGGGCGCTACCGTCACGCTCTTCCAGCCCACGGCGCAGGGTCCGCAGTTTATCGACAGCGTCAAGACCGACGCGCAGGGTAAGTTCCAGATCACGAAGGAAGCTCCGCCGTCGCCCGGTCCGCTGCTGCTCCAGGCGGTTTACGGAGGCGTGCAGTACAACAAGATGCTGCCGCCCGGCACGCCGACCACCGGTGTCGAGATCCCGGTATTCGAATCGTCGAAGAAACAGGGCGACGCGAAGATCGATCAGCACATGATTCTGCTGGAACCGTCGTCCGACGGCAACGTGCAGGTGAGCGAAAGTTACGTCTTCAAGAACGACGGGAAGACCACGTGGAACGATCCGGATAACGGCACGCTGCAGTTCGCGCTGCCGGCGCTGGCGCAGGGCAAGGTGGAAGTCAACGCCCTCGCGCCGGGCGGGTTGCCGCTGCGCAAGGCGCCGGATCCGGGGTCAAAGCCCAATACGTTCAAACTCGATTTCCCGATTAAGCCGGGCGAATCGCGCGTGGACCTGCAGTGGTCCATGCCGTTCCGGAGTCCCGGTATCTTCGAGAACCAGATTCTGGCGAAGGGCGGCAACACGCGCCTCATCGCGCCGGTGGGCGTTACGTTCAAAGGCGATGGCCTGCAGAATCTCGGCCAGGAACCGAGAACGCAGGCCACTATCTGGGGCATCACGGGTCCGGTGCTGAAGTTCGCCGTCGAAGGCACGGGCACGCTGAGCGACCCGAGCGCCGGCGGGCAGGGCGGCCAGAGCAGCGGCGGCGGTCAGCCTTCCCTGCAGATGAATCTGCCGAAGCTCTACGGTATGGCGAGCGGCGCGGCGAGTCTATTCACCGCCGTGATGGCCGTGAAATGGGTGCTCGGCAGCGTGCTGGGCATGCTGATTCTGGGCTTCGTGATCCTTTACCGAAAGGGAAATCCTCTTCCGTCCGCCGAGACGTTCACTCACGTACAGGCTCCTAAAAAGAATGCTCGCGGTCGCGGCTGAGCGCGTCTGGAAGTACTTCGGCGACTATCCGGCGCTGCGCGGGGCCAATCTCGAAGTGGAGGCCGGCTCCTGCATGGCGCTGCTGGGGCGCAACGGGGCGGGGAAGACCACGCTGCTGCGCATTTTTGCAGGCCTGTCGAATCCGACGAAGGGCGAGGTAAGGATCGCCGGCACCGTCGGGTATCTGGGCCACGGTATCGGCGTATACGACGATCTTTCGGCCTTTGAGAATCTGACTTTGTTTGGGCAGTTGCAGGGCGTGGCGGATCCGGCGAAAGCCGCCGATGAAGCGCTGGAACGGGTGGGTCTGACCCGTGTGAAGGACGGCATGGCGCGGGAGTTTTCCCGGGGCATGCGGCAACGGCTGGCGGTGGCGCGCGCGTTTCTGCATCTCCCCGATATTCTGCTCCTCGACGAGCCGTTTACGTCGCTGGACGATAAAGCCATTGCGGTGCTGCAGTCCCTTCTTGAAGCAGCGCTCGCGGGTGGCTCCACCATCATCATGTCGACGCACCAGATCCGCGAAGCGATGGAACTGGCCACGCACGTCGCCATGCTGGAACGGGGTCTGGTGGTGCATACGGGGCCGCAGAATCCGGAGATGCTGGCGGATCCGGCCTGGCTCTATCGGACTTATGGCGAGAAGCAATGACGCACGGCTTTCGGACCGCTTACGCCATCGCGAGGAAGGATCTTCGCACCGAACTGCGCACCAAGGAATCGCTGAACGCGGCGGCCTCGTTCGCGGTGGTGATTCTGGTGTTGTTCAGCTTTGCGTTCCCGCTGGAGCGCGATGAGTTCTACGCGATCTCGGGCGGGCTGCTCTGGCTGGTGTATTCGTTCGCGGGGGCGCTGATCGTGAATCGGGGCTTCGCGCGGGAACTGCCGAACGACTGCCTCGATGTGCTGATCGCCTCGCGCGCGCCGGGCTGGGCGATTTTCCTTGGCAAGGCCGTCGCGGCGTTTCTGCTGCTGCTCATTGTGGAATTCATCTGCCTGCCGGTCTTCGGGCTTTTCTACAATATTCGCTGGACGGACTCGTTCGGCTCGCTCGTCCTTGTAATTGTGCTGGCTACGTGGGGCATCACCGTCGTCGGCACGGCGTTCAGCGCGGTGACCGTGAATGTACGCGTGCGGGAACTGATGCTGCCGGTGCTGCTGTATCCGATGATCATCCCGCTGCTGATCGGCGCGATGGAAGCCACCACAGTGCTGCTGAGCGGCGAGGCGATGGCGGGCGATAACCTGTATTCACTGCAGTTGCTGGTGGTATTCGACGTGATTTACACGGCGCTGGCGCTGTATCTGATCGATTATGTACTGGTAGTTTAGGGGACAACTCTCATGCGTGAAAAAGCTACTTACCTTCTGGGCGCCCTGGGCGCGCTGGTCATGATCTCCAACCTGCACACCATCTTTGTCGGGCTGCCGGACGATGCGCTGCAGGGCATGATCTTCCGGATCATCTTCATCCACGTGCCGGCCGATCTGGTGGCGGACCTCTTCTTCACCATCGCGCTGGTGACCAGCGTTCTGTTCCTCGCGCGCAAGAACTTCATTTACGACTCCATCACGGTGGCCTGTATCGAGGTGGCCACCATGCTGATCCTGGTCAATCTGGTGACCGGCAGCATCTGGGGGCGCAACCAGTGGGGCGTCTGGTGGACGTGGGATCTGCGGCTCACCACGCAGCTGATGAAGTTCGTGCTGTACATGAGTTATCTGGTGGTGCGGCCCGCTATCGCCGAACCGACGCAGAAGGCCACCATGTCCGCGATCATCGCCATCTTCGCGTACGCGGACGTGCCGCTGGTCTGGATGGCGATTCGTCTGCCGAACGTGCGCACCAATCACCCGAGCCCGGTGCTGGGCAACGGCAAGATGGCCGCGGTTTACAACGCGCCGTTCGGGATGGGGATGCTGGCGCTGCTGCTGATCGGCAGCGCGCTGGTGCTGCTGCGACTGCATCAGGAAACCAGCCAGCGCGAAATCGATTCGCTGCGCCGCGAACTGCACGCCGCCTAAGCGCCGAATTTCGTCACGTTATAGAATCAGGGGGTCTTCAAGCCAAATGGACATTACGAATCTTAAGTTCCTGTTCTACGGATACTCGGCAGCGTGGATCATCATCACCGCCTTTGTGCTGCTGCTGGTCAGCCGGGGCCGCCGTATCGACCGCGAACTCGCAAGGCTCCGGGCGCTTGTTGAGAATAAGGAGAGATCTTAGAATATGAAGTCCAGCAATCCGAGCCGGCGCGGCATTTTCAGGTCGATCGCCGCGGCCGGCCTCGCGGGTCTCGTCACGCCGCGTGAAGAACGGGCTCAGCAGGCCGTCGAAAAGGCCGTGCGGGGGCTGCCCGCGCCGAAGATTAAAGATATTCAGGTCATCGAGACGGCGCCCGCGGGTTCCCGTCTTACGGTGGTGAAGATCCTGACCGATCAGGACGGCCTGTACGGCTACGGCTGCGGCACGTTCACGCAGCGCGCGGATCTGGTGAAACCTGCCGTGGAACGTTATCTGAAACCGCTGCTGATGAACCATCCGGTGGATAAGATCGAAGACACGTGGCAGCTGTGCTACGACAGTTCGTACTGGAAGAACGGTCCGGTGCTGAACAACGCGATCAGCGGCGTGGATCAGGCGCTGTGGGACATCAAGGGCCGCATGGCGAAGATGCCGGTCTACGATCTGGTGGGCGGCAAGTGCCGGGAAGCGGCGGATGCCTACACGCATGCCTCCGGCGGCGAGATTCAGCAGTGCGTCGACCAGGCGAAGATGTTCATGGAGCAGGGCTTCCGGAATGTCCGCGTGCAGGTGAATACGCCGGGCTTCGAGGGCTATGGCGCGGGCGGCGGCGGACGCGGCGGCACCAGTAACGTACCGATGGTAAAGGGCCTGCACGACGGCTCTGTATTCGAACCGCTGCCGTATATCCGGCGCGCCCTGAAACTGTTCGAAGCCTGCCGCACGCAGTTGGGCGAAGAAGTGAACCTGCTGCACGACGTGCACGAGCGCGTGACACCCAACCAGGCCGTGCAGTTCGCGAAAGACGCCGAGAAGTTCAAGCTGCTCTTCCTCGAAGACGCTCTTTCGCCCGAAGATATCGCGTATTTCCGGCAGATCAAACAGCAGTGCGCCACGCCGATCGCCATGGGCGAACTGTTCAACAGCCCGCATGAGTGGACGCCGCTGATGTCGGAGCGCCTGATCGATTACATCCGGGTTCACGTATCGCAGGCCGGCGGTTTCACGCCCTGCCGCAAGATCGCGATCCTGGGCGAGCATTTCGGCGTGAAGACGGCTTGGCACGGGCCCGGCGATGTGTCGCCGATCGGGCACATGGCCAACGTGACGCTGGATGTGGTGAGTTATAACTTCGGCGTGCAGGAATACTCGGCATTCAACGCCAACACGCGCGAGGTGTTTCATGGCGTGCCGGTGCTGGAAGACGGCTACATCTGGCCGAGCACGAAGCCGGGCTGGGGAATCGAAGTGGATGAGAAGGCTGCCGCGAAGTTCCCGTTCACGGCGGACGGACGGGGTCCGCGCGGTCCGCTGAACGGCGGTTGGGGCGAGTTGCGCCGCCGCGACGGTCAGATCATTAAACAATAAGTCGTTCCGACTCACAAAACGGACCGCCGGCAGTCAGCGCCCGGCGGTCCTTTTTTATTTCAGTTACTCGCCGCGCCCGAAACTCCAGCCCACGCCGAGCGAATATTCCGGCACCCAGTTCCGTCCGAACTGGTAGAAGTTATTCACGTAGCGTAAGTCGAATGCCGGGCGGACGAAGGCATTTTTCACGAAATAGAGACGCGCGGCCGCGGCGGCATGAACCTGAAAATGACTGGAGCTTTCCACGAACTGGTTGGACGTGGAGCAGCCCGCGAAGGGATCGCACGCCTTCTGGCTGATGGAGTAGCTCAGCCGGGCGCCGCCCAGTCCGGCGCGGAGTTCCGGTTCGATCCGCTTGGTCCGGACCGGCTCATAGATGCCGTCGATGTTGTAGAACAGCGGGCGATAGTTCAGGCCCGCGTAGGCCGCCGTGGAAGGCCGCCAGGAAAGATCGCCGCCAATGCCGTAGTGCCGCGTGAGCATCACGCTGGCGCCGAGATCGGCGAACAATCCGGCGAGTTTGGGCGATGTGTACGGGTTTCCGGTGCTGAAGGTGTCGATCACCCGGTTGGCGGAACTGTCCGTTGCCGTGCCGAGCCCAAAGTGAACGTTGAGCTCCGGCGGCTGCGCCGAGGCGGACTGGATTCCGGATAAAAGAGCAAGAACTGCGGGCAAAGCCCGGATTACATAACCTGGTTTCATAAGTTGAAAGTCTCCTGTAAAAGTGCGAGATATCGCGCCTTTCGTCCTCTAACTGGCGAAAAGCCTTCTGTTATTTACGACGGAGTAACAAGGCGGCGCGGTTTCAGAAGAACGAACTGCCCGGACTTACTTTGTGGCGATCCTTACAAGCATCGGCCGGCAGTGAGGGACGGGCGATATACTTCTGGAATCCGCCTGCCGGACCTGAGTACCGGACCGGATGCAAACCATGAAGGAGTTTACGCAACCGATGTCCACGAAACTGACACGCCGCGGCCTGCTGACCGCCGCCGCCGGAGCCGCCGCCCTCGCCCCTCTGGCCGCGCAGACGAAGCGGGACTGGACCGGCAAGGATCCCATCGGCTACCCCGATCCGGATGTCGTCGTCCTCGATGCCGGCCGCTTCAAAGCCAAGGTCAACAACTCCGTGATCGAACGGCTTTACGTCGGTTGCCGCTGGGCCGAGGGCATCGCCTGGAACGGCAACGCGCAGTGCGTGGTGTGGAGCGACATTCCGAATAACCGGCAACTGCGCCGCAATGAGGAAGACGGGCACGTCAGCGTAATGCGCCCCGCCGCGAACTACAGCAACGGCAACACGTTCGACTATCAGGGCCGGCAGTTATCCTGCGAACACGACACGCGGCGGCTGGTTCGTTATGAACCCGATGGTTCGGTGACCGTGCTGGCCGACAAATGGCAGGGGAAGCCGCTGAACGCGCCGAATGACGTGGTGGTGCATCCTGATGGCAGCATCTGGTTCACGGACCCCGGCTACGGCATCCTGGTGGCGTATGAAGGCCATCTGGACAAGCCGCAGGTGAAAGAAGCGGTGTACCGTATCGACGGCAAAACCGGGCAGATGACGATGGTCGCCGACGATCTGCATAAGCCGAATGGTCTCTGTTTTTCGCCGGACTACAAGAAGCTCTACATCTGCGACACCGGCGCCACGCACGATCCGCTGCTGCCCAAGACGATTCAGCAGTACGATGTGGACGGCGCGAAACTGCGTAACAGCAAGCTGTTCATCAATACCGAAATCAAGGGCAAGGGCGCGGGACTTGCGGACGGCATCCGGGCGGATGTGGACGGCAATATCTGGGCTGGCTGCGGCTGGGTCGGGCCGGGTTATGACGGCGTGCACGTGTTCGCTCCGAACGGCGACATGATCGCGATGATTCTGTTGCCGGAGACCTGCGCGAACCTGTGTTTCGGCGGTCTGCACCGGAATCGGTTGTTCATGGCGGCGAGCCAGTCCGTGTACTCGTTGTACGTGGAGACCCGCGGCGCGCACATCTGCTGAAAACCCTGTTTCGGGAAGCCACGCTGCCGCGCCGCTACGAGGCCGCGGCAGCATCCCGGCTACGCAGGGCCACCACCATCCCGCAAAACGCCACCGCGCTGCCGGTCAGCGCCCATGCGGCCAGCCAGCCCCGATCAATGAAGGCTCCGGCCAACAGCGGCGCGGCAATCTGGCAGATCGAGGTGATCGATTGCGTGAGACCGAGCACCACACCCTGCTCGCGTTTGCCTGCCTTGTGCGAGATCAGCGCCGTAAGCGCCGGACGGATGACGCCCGTGCCCCACGACCCATAGGTCGCATTGGCCAGCATCTGCGGCAGCGTGCGGACGCCCGCCAGCCAGATGGAACTGGTCGCGCTGACGAAGAAGCCGCTCCAGACCAGCGTGCGCTCGCCCACCGCCTTCACCAGGCGCCCGATCAGGAAACCCTGCAGAATAATGCCGAGGAAGCCCACCCACGCGAACACATAGCCAACCTCTTTCGGACCCATCCCGACGCGCCGTTCCGAGAACAGCGCGAAGCCGCCGATGAACAGGGAGAACGAAAACGCGAAGAAGAAGAACTGCCACAAAAGCGGGCCCAGTCCCGGCGTGGCGAAATACTTCGTGTAGCCCTTCCAGTCGAGAACGCCCAATCGCTGGCCGCCGGGTCCGCCGACGTCGTCACGATGCGGTTCCACCTTCGGCAGCAGTGTCGCGGTGCACAGAATGCTGGTGGCGGAGAGACACGCCGCCGCGAGGATCGGCCAGGTGTAGCCGAACTGCGACAGATAGCCGGAAATTCCCGGGCCGACCAGAAAACCGATGCCGAACGCGATACCGATCACGGCGAACGATTTGGTGCGGTTTTCGGGTTCCGTGACGTCCGCGATATAAGCCTGCGCGAGCGAGAGATTGCCGGCAGTCAGGCCATCGATGATCCGCGACAGGAATACCAGCCACAGGTTGTTCGACGCCGCGAGAATCAGAAAACCGATCAGCGTGCCGATCTGGCTGACGATCAGCAACGGCTTTCGCCCCATGCTGTCGGAGAGTTTTCCCAGGATCGGCCCGGCGATCAGCTGGCAGAACGCATAGGACGCCGTCAGCAACCCGATCACGGTGGCCGACGCGCCCAGATGCTCCGCGTAGAACGGCAACAGGGGCAGCATGATGGTCAGGCCGAGAATATCGACCAGAACGATGAGAAAAATGGGGAGCAGGGGGGATTGCTTCACGGGCGATGAAGCCCCGAAGTCAGAGCGGATTCCACATTTCCATGCTAGCGCGAGGGCCTATGCTAACGCGCGGGCAGCCGCCAGTCTTGCTTCGACGTGGTCGAGCGCGCGTTGTTTCAGGGCGCGGACACGCGGATTGACGCTGGTGGCCAGTTCCTGCAGCAGATGCTTGCGGGAAAGTTCCAGCACCTCCACTTCCCGTTCCCGGGCCGCGCCGGCGTGGGTGTTGCCGCCCTCGGGAATGGTCGCGCTCCGCCGGTCTTCCATCTGCATCTCGACCGACTTGCTTTCCCAGCCCCGTGCCATGCGCGTTTACTTCCCTTTCTTATTGTCCGCCTTTTTGGGGGATGCTTTTTTGGCGGCGGTTTTCCCTCCGGCCCATTCTTTCCAGTCCGCCTCGGTTGCGGACACCATTTTCGCCGCGCCCTCGTGCAGCCAGTGCTCGTCCCGTTGTTTCAGGTCCGGCACGATAGCGCCGGCGCGTTTCGATCCCAGGTGGATATTCGCCGTCTCCCAGCCCATGGCGTGCAGCAGCTTGCTCTTCTCTTTCTCATTGGGCACGGAGGCGAGTTCGATACGGATACAGTCCGGAGCCAGGCGGCGGACGATCCAGCCGTTTTTCAGGCGCACCAGAGGATCCGCGGAGCGTACCGAGGTGTCGAGCACTTCCTGATAATGGATGAGGTCCGAGGTGGTGAGACCTCTCGCCCACGACCACGCCGAGGGGGCCAGCGCCTTGGCCTCGCGGCACAGCGAAGCGCCCTGGTATTCCGCGACCGCGACATAGCGTTGCCGCCCGAGGCTGCCCAGTCCGGCAACGCGGTGCGCCACCCGATACGGCAGTTTTTCGTCGGGCAGCATTTTCTCCAGGCTCTGCCGCGCATCTTTGGGCAGGTCTTCCGCTAAATCCGGCAGCGCATGGAATTTCGCCCAGAACTGCACGGGATCGCGAAGGTCGACGAGTTCGCTCAGCCAGACATGTTTTTCGCCGAGCACCCAGGGACAGCCACCCGCTTCCAGGCAGTCCCGGTAGCCCGAGGCAATCGAGAGGCATGCCTCGCGGTGTCCGATGTTGAGATGGCCGGCGTTGATCGCGAGATGAGCGCTGGCGGCCAGACGGACCAGGTCGATGGTGTACGGCATGGGCGCGGCTTCATCGAAATCGTTGATGCCCCAGACCAGGCGCCCTTCGGCGTCACGCCACGTGCCGAAGTTTTCGACGTGCAGATCGCCGACGGCGAGCACGGCAGGCGCGCCGTTCAGTTCCTCGCAGACATCGGGCCACAACTGCGCCCATCGGTAAAAGGTGGACCGGAAAAAGGGGAACAGAGCCTGACACATCAGGTCATGTTTCTTTTCCAGGTCCTGCTCTACGATTTTGAGGTGGCTGGCCAGCCATGTCTCGTAGGCCGTTGTTGCTTCACGAAAGGTCACGTAGTTCAGTGTATTTCAATCAGGTTAATCCGGGGGTGATCATCCAGCGGAGAGTACCGTGAGGAATGGCGCGGACCACTTCGAGATCGATGCGGATGAGCGCCGCTTTTTTCATCTCCACGCGAAGCGACGGTGCGTTCAGAAAGAAGGCTGCCATCGCGCTCATCAGCGGCTCATGGCCGGCGAGCAGAATCGCTTCGTGCTCCGCGTAGTCCCGCACATCGGCCCAGACGCGTTCCGGAGTCCCGTGGGGCACCAGCGATTCGATGAGTTCGACGTGACCCTTGTACTCCAGTTCCGCGGCTGCGATGGCGGCGGTCTGGCGGGCGCGGATGTAAGGACTCGAGAGGATGAGAGAAGGCCGAACCCCGCTCTTCGCCGCCATCTGCAGCACCGCTTTCGTCTTCTCGCGGCCTTCCGCCGTCAGTTCGCGTTCGGCGTCGGGCCGGCCCGGTCGGCCGTCTTCGGCGATGCCGTGGCGCAGAAGATAGAGTTCCATAATAGTTACTTTCCTATGCACGAACCGCTCACCCGCTGCGCCGCAATCGACATCGGGAGTAATTCCATCCGGCTGCTCATCGCGGAAGCGGAAACCGGTGCAACTTTCCGCACGCTGGCGTCCGAACGCGAAGTCACCCGGCTTGGCGAAAGTGTTTTCCGGACAGGAAAGGTGAGCGTGGAGGGCATGGAACGAGTCCGCGTGTTTCTGTTGAAGGCCCGCGGTCTTTGCGCGGCCTGGAAGATATCGCGACTGCGCGCCGTCGCCACGGCGGCGCTGCGGGATGCGGAGAATCAGCAGGAATTTCTCGCCCGCGCGGAAGAAGCGCTCGGGGCGCCGGTGGAAATTATTTCGGGTGAAGAGGAAGGCCGGCTAATTTATCTGGGAGTGAAGCTGAGATGGCCGGATCCGGGCGGCCGTTGTCTGGTAATCGATATCGGCGGCGGCAGCGCGGAACTGATGGTGAGTCGGGATGGCTTGCTGCAACAGGTCCATTCTCTGCCTCTGGGAGCTTTGCGACTGCAGGGCGTGTATATGAAGTCGGATCCGCCGTTGCCCGAAGAACTTTCGCGGCTGACCGGAGGTATCGATGATCGACTGCGATTACTGCCGGATTTCGAAAATTTCGATCTGGTCATCGGCACGTCCGCGACTGCCTCGGCGGTGGTGGCCGCGATCAGCGGAGAGGATAAGTCAGAAGTCTCGGTCGGGCAGGTCAGGGAGCTGTATCAGATGCTGACAGGTCTCGATGTGCAGGGACGCCGGATGATCCCGGGCATCGGCCCGCAACGCGCGGAAATTATTATTCCGGGATGCGCGGTGTTACTGCGAATCCTTGAAAGAGCGCAGGCCGCGACGCTTCATTACTCGGTCGCGGCCGTGCGTGACGGGCTGATTGCCGAACTGCTCGGGGCTTAGTGATGGCCGAAAACAAACCAGGCAAGGACCAGAACTCCCGGTACACCCAGCATCCATGCAAGAAGATATTTCATTGTCAGGCTCCTGCTTTTTCCAATAGCAAGCCGTCGGCCATTATTTCTTCAGGAACTCACTGACGGCAAGGGCGCGGGGTGTCATGCGAGCTTCCCGCACCGCGCCTTTGAAATAATTCACCTTGTTGATGCGAACGCCGATGGACGTCTTACCAGGCTTCTGCGGTTCCAGCTTCAGTTCGCTTGTGCCTTCGAGCACGCCGTCCACATAGTTCCGGAACTCATGACCGTCGTAGACGGCGGCGGCGTGATACCAGGCGCCGGCGGGATGCAGCTTCGCGCGGTCCATCAGCGCTTTCGAAGCCTCGCCGCTTTTCGCGAAACTGTCGAGGCACCATAGGTTGCCCGTGAGGCGGATTTCGAAGAGCATGCGATTGTCGGTGCCGTCTTCGGCGAGATGAAAGAAGCGCTGTTCCGGCGCCCCGCCGGCGTCGGGCCGGAAGATCACTTCCCAGGTCCAGGTCTCCGCGCCCGCCAGCGGGTGCACGTCGAGGAACAGCGCGTCGTCCACGCCGTTGAATTCGACGGCCTTGCCCTTTGGGGTATCGATCACATGAGGGTGCCCCAGCACCGTGGTGGCATGGCCTCCGATTTTTACGATGCTGTCGAAGTGCCACGTCTGCCGGGGCGGCGCGGCGGCGTAGAGCGTAAGAACCGCCAAGGCGGCGGAGACGAAGAGAACTCTGTTGACGATCATGCCAGTTTCTCCCGAAGCTGCGCGGAACTCAGGCCGGTGTATTCGGCCAGGGCGTCCAGGTTGATATCGATGCCGAGGCCCGCGGTCGCCGGAATCGCGAGCATGCCCTCGTCGTCGAGTTGCCACCCGCCCGCCGCGATCTCATCGATGAACGGCGAGCCGGTCAGGTACTCCACCAGGTCCGTATCGCGGAAGGCCGAGGCCAGTTGCAGATCGGCGGCCAGTCCCACCGCCGTGTTCCAGCCATGCGGGATGAAACGAATGCCGTGATCGAGCGCCATGATCGCAATGCGGCGCTCTTCACTGATGCCGCCCACCTTCGTCACGTCCGGCTGCACGATGTCGAAGGCGCCCGCTTCGAGCCAGGGCTGAAAGCTCTGCCGCCGCGTGAGCACTTCGCCGCCGGCGATGGGCACCGGCGAGCCCTGGCGCAGATTGACGTAATCCTGCATGGCATCCGGCTGCAGCGCTTCTTCGAACCAGGCAACGTTGAAATCGGCCAGCATCTCGGAGGTGCGCAGCGCCCATTTATAGGTGCCGGGCCAGAAGGCATCGCTCGCGCCGGCGTCCACCATCAGCAGAGAATCCGGGCCGATGGCCTCGCGCGCGGCGTCGACAATCGCTTCGTCCACGGCCGAACTCTGGCGCCCGAAGGGTCCCCATCCGATTTTGAAGGCGCGGAAGCCCTGCTCTTTCACGGGCAGCAGCGCGTCTTCCATCTCGTCGGGATCGCGCATCAGCAGAGAGGCATACGGTCTTACCCGATCGCGGTAACGCCCGCCCAGGAGCCGTCCCACGGGCTGTCCGGTCGCTTTGCCCAGCAGATCCCACAAGGCGATATCGATACCGCTGATGGTGTGCGTGATCGCGCCTCCGCGACCCTGCCAGAAGGTGTTCTGATGCAGTTTCTCCGAGACGCGCTCCGGCTCCAGAGCGTTCTCGCCGGCATAGAGCGGACGCAGGATGGAGAGCGAGCCTCGCACCAGTTCTTCGCTGGTGAACACACTGCCCCAGCCGGTGAGCCCCTCATCGGTGCGGACGGCGATCAGAGTATGCACGCAGTCGTCCGGCTGCAGTTCGTTGGACCAGCCGCCTTCCGGTGTGCGGCCGCGGAGCCCGAAGGCCTGTACATCGCGAATTTTCATAGATTATTGGTTTCGTTGATAGATTTTGGCGCGCGGCTCGAAGCGCACGTCGGCATCGAGCGGAAAGACGGGGCGCGGACAGCGCGTGTGGCCCAGGCTCGGCAGGTTCGCGCTGCTGGAACCGGGCGCGTCCACGTTGATTACCAGTTCGGCGCCTTCGTCGAACATGTGGTGCTGGCAGTGCGGACTCTTTACCACCACGCTGTCGAAATGCGCGGGATCCTGTCCCAGAGCGTAGAAGAGAGATCGGTCATATAGGCTTACGGCCTTGCTGGTGAGGGCGAGCGTGAAGTTGCCGGACTGCAGCAGCGCGGTGGGGCCGCCGTTCCAGAGGCAGCCGTGCGACTCGCTGCGGAAGACGCCGTCATGCAGGATTCGCACGCGAGCTTCGAGCTCCACGGGCGTGAAGCGGGCGGTGTCGAGACTGCCGCCGAGAGCCACTCGAATGGTCGCACCCACTCCTGCCGCGAAGGCCTGCGCGACGGCTGGGGAATCCACCAGCGGAATCAGCGCGGTGCGTTGATAACCGTAGTCGAGCAGAGCGCGCAGGATCGCGTTGCTGTCGCCGGAAGCGCCGGAACTGGTGGCGTCGGCGGCATCCACCAGCACGACGCGGCCGGTTGCCCTGGCGGCCATTTCGACGCTCTCGCGCAGGCCGGTTAGAGGCTGGTGCAGGTGCTGCCGCATCTCCCAGAACTGCGCGGCAATGCGCAGGGCGTTTTCACTCGCGCGGTCCGCGTCGTTGTCGGTCACCACCAGAACGTTGCTGCAGAGTTCCGGCACGTCGGTGAACGGATTGCCGATGAACATGCCGGCGGAGAGTCCACCTGGGCCGTTTTCGAGCGCGATGCATTCGCGCACGCACTGGCCGAAAAGCCCGGTCGAGGTCTTGAGTTCATTGCCGCGCACCAGCGCCGGGATTTCCACGCGCGCGGTTACCGGACGCACGCCACCCCCCAGCAGACGCAACAGCAGCCGCGCTGAGCGCTCGCCGGTTTCGAAAAAATCCACGTGCGGGTACGTGTGATACAGAACCACCGCGTCGGAGTGGCGCAGAATGCGGTCTGTCACGATGCCGTGCAGGTCGAGCGACGTGACAATCGGCATGCGTACGCCGACGATGGCGCGCGTTTGTTCGAGCAGGTAGCCTTCGATGTCCGGCTCTCCCTCCGCGGCGAACGCGCCATGCAGGCAGAAGTAGATGGCATCGGCATCGCGGTGCGCGCGCACGGCGTCGAGAAACTCTACGGTGATGCGGCGGAAGGCCTCATCGGCGAGCGTTCCGCCGGAGGTGATCGCGCGGCAACTATAACCTGGCAGCAGGGTGACGTCCGGCTGCGCGTCGAAAATCTGCAAAGCTCCGCCCACTTCGGTGCCGATTCCCCGGTGCAGTTGCAGCAGCGCTTCCCCGCGGGCGATATCGAAATCCTCATACCGCCCCGGCACCGGATTGAAAGACGAAATTTCCTGTTTGCATTCGTTGATGAGGATGCGCGGCATGAAGGCTGATTATATGAAGTGACCGCCTCAGTACAATGAACCCGATGTTCCAATCGCTGCCCGCGCGCTTCTACACGGACCCGGAAGTGTTCCGCGCGGAACTCGAACGGTTCTTCTTCAACGCGTGGGTCTGTGTGGGACGGACCCGCGCCATCCCGCAGCCGGGCGATGCGTTTCTTTGCGAGATCGCGGGCGAAAGCATCATTGTGGTTCGGGAAAACGCGGACACCGTGCGCGCTTTCTACAATGTCTGCCGGCATCGCGGCACGCGGATGTGTACCGAACCGGAGGCTCGTCTGAACGGGCGGATCCAGTGTCCTTATCACGGCTGGACGTACGGTCTGGACGGGAAGCTTCTGGGTGCGCCGCATATGGACGACACCGGTTTTCGTCGCGAAGACTATCCGCTTCATGCCGTCGCGGCTGCCGAATGGGACGGCCATCTGTTTCTCCACCTCGGGAAGAATCCGCCGCCGCTGACGGAGTTCCTCGCCGATCTGCCCGCGCGCTTCGCGCCGTGGCACATGCAGGAACTGCAACTGCATAAGCGCATCGTCTATGACGTGAAAGCGAACTGGAAACTGGTGGTGCTGAACTTCAACGAATGCCTGCACTGTCCGTTGCTGCATCCGGCGCTGAACCGGCTGACCGATTACCTCGGCGCGGACAACGAAGCGCCCGCGCCGGGTTATATGGGCGGGGCGATGGGTTTCCGCAACGGAGCGGAGACCATGAGTCTGGATGGCCGCCGCCGCCGCGACTACTTACCCGGCCTCAACGAAGAACAACGCAGGCAGGTCTTCTACTATTTCGTCTACCCGAATCTGCTGCTCAGCCTGCATCCCGATTACATGATGGTCCACACGCTCTGGCCTCTCGGCGTGGACCGCACGCGGATCGTCTGCGAGTGGCATTTTCATCCCGCGGAGATGGCCAAAGCGGATTTTCAGGCCGACGACGCGGTGGATTTCTGGGACCTCACGAACCGCGAAGACTGGAAGATCGTGGAGCTTTCGCAGTTGGGCATTCAGTCGCGCGCCTATACGCCTGGTCCTTACTCCCGGCGTGAGGAGTTACTGTTTGCGTTCGATCAGACGGTGCTCGGGCAGAGCGAGCGGTAATACGGACACGCCTTGCAGTGCTCGCCTTCGTTGAGGTCGAAGCGAAGACTGTTCTGCGCGTCTCGTAACTGCGCGATCAGGTCGCGCGCCTGCGCGAGCGTTTCGGGATCCAGTTGCACTTCAGCGATCAGATTCGGCCGCAGAAAATGCAGATACGCCTTCTCAGGACGCACGCCGAAAGCCCGCTCCATCGCCAGAGCGTAGATCGCCAACTGCGGCGCGTAATCGGCGGGACGCACGGGCGGGGCGTCGGTTTTGTAGTCCACCAGGCAGATACCGGTGCCTTTTTCTTCGAACCAGAGATCGATGGACCCGCGTACCAGCGTGCCATCGATATCCGCGATGAAATCCCACTCGCGTTCGGCGCGAACAGCCGAGGCCGCGCGTTGACCGAGTTCGCTCGTCAGAAACACGTCCGCCAGTTGATGCGCTTCGGGCGGATACTCACCGGTCTTGCCCGCCAGTACCTCGTGAACCAGAGAGCCCAGTTCGGCGGCGGAAACACCGTCGTCATCTACTCGCGCTACGGCCTCCGGATCGAACCGCGCGGGTCTGCCCGAAGTCCAGCCCACATACCGCTGCAGGTAATATTTGCGCGCGCAGTTGGCGAAGAGCGCGAGCGACGTCACGTTCACGGCGGTGTCGTGCTGATCGCGCGGCACGGGGCGGGGAAGCACCATCACTTCCGCCCTTTCGCGCGGACCGGCGGCAGCGGCGGTGAGCACCGGCGGGTCTTCTTCCAGAATCCTCACCCGAGCGCCGAAATAGTCTTCCACCCACTTCGCCCAGCCGCCCGCGCGCTGTTTGCCCGCGGAGTACGAAAGAATCAGGTGCTCCTCCGCGCGCGTCATTGCGACGTAGAGCAGGCGCGCCATTTCATCCTTTTCGCGCTTCTTCAGATACTCGCTGTTGGCCAGCGCCCAGGAGTCTTTCAGCCCGTCGTCACTGAACGGATCTTTCCACTTGATGCCGAGGCCGAATTCCGCCGTGAAGGTGATCGCGGCGGAACTCCGCTGCGTGCCCTTTTCCATGCCGGCGATAATGGTGACCGGGAACTCCAGGCCCTTTGCGGCATGGGCCGTCATCACCTGGACGCAATTGCCCTGGTCCGCGTCGGAGAGTTCGGATTCCGCGCTCACCGCGCCCTCGATGCTTTCGAGTTCGCGCAGAAAATCGAGCAATGATCGGTCATTGCCGCGGGTTCTCGCCAGATGCAGAAACGCTTCCACGTTGATGCCGGCCAGAGACCCCGGCGTCCACTCGAAACCGCAATCGGACAGGGCCCGCGAGATCAGCACGTCGAGCGGCACGATCTGCTGACCGGCGCGCCAGCGCATCAGGCCTGCGTTGAACCGTTCGATGCGGCGCGTATCGGCTTCGCTGAAGCCGGTGAGCGGCTGTCGCAGCCCCGCGCCCACCGCGTTGCCGTTCAGCTTCAACCGCAACAGGGCCTCGTCGCTGAGGCCCACCAGAGTGGACCGCAGCAAGGTCCCCAGCGCCACGCCGTCGCGCGGATTCGCGATCACCCGCAGCAGCGCCGAAATATCCAGGCCCTCGCGCGAGAGCAGGAACGATTGCCGCCGGCCGCACACATAGGGAATCTTCGCGCGGTCGAACTCGTCCAGAATCGGTTTCATCGATTCACTGTTGCGGCACAGCACCGCGAAGTCGCCGAAATCCGCGCGCGCGGGCTTCTCCGGCGGACCGATCTCCAGTTCGCCGCGCAGTTGCAGAATGCGGTGGGCGATCCAGCGGGCCTCGCGCAGAGACGCTTCGTCCTTATCCTCATGCACCGCGCGAAACACTTCGATCGACGACCCCGATTTTTCGCGGAACGACGCGCCGGCCACCAGTTCGCGCGCCTCGATCCCCTGCGTGGAATTCAGCAGCGCTTCCACGCAGCTCAGAATTTCCGCCCGGCTGCGGAAGTTGTGCAGCAGGCCGGTGGAGTGCTTGCCCGCGTCCTCCACCTCTTTGCGGTAGCGGTGAAAGATCTCCGGCTGCGCGTGCCGGAAGCCGTAGATGGACTGGTTCACATCGCCCACGGCGAAGAACACATTCTCGCCGCGAATCAGCCGGATCAGTTCCGCCTGCTGCTCGTTGATGTCCTGAAACTCGTCGAGCATGATTTGGCGGAACTGCGCTCGCACGCGCTCCCGCACGGTTTTGTCACGGCGCAGCAGTTCGATGCTGCGACGTTCCAGATCGTTGAAATCGAGCACGCCCGCGCGCGCCTTGCGCTCGTTATAGAGCGCATCGAAGCGGGTCAGGACGTCGAAGACCAGCGCCCGATAGCGTGCGGTGTGCGAGTCCGTCACCGCCGCGGCAAACTTCGGCAGATTCTCTTTGTACGCCGCCATCTCCGTCTTGACAGAATCGGCGACCCGGCCCAGGTGCAGCGGGCAGGCTTTGATCAGCTTCAGGAGTTCGGGAAGCGGCGCGTCGTCGGCTTCCGCCATGCGCTGCGCCCATTCCAGCAACTCGTCCTGTTGGCGCTTTCGCGCGTCGGTCAGTTGCAAACGCGGTGGCCAGAGGGAGAGCAGGCGCCGCAACTCGAAAGCCGCGCCGGAAGGCGTCACGGCGGCCAGCGGACTCGCCATCGCCCGCGTTTCCTCCACCGTCCTGCCAGCCGAGCGCATCCCGTCGTACGAACTCTTCAGATCGCCCTGAATCCAGGGCGTCTGCAGGATGCCGATCAGTTCCAGCGCGGCTTCCTTTCGCTCCGCCACCAGTTCGTCGAGCGCGGCGTTCAGGCATTCGGCCTGCATGTCGTCGGACTCCCGCGCATCCAGCACGCTGAAGCGCGGGTCGATACCGGCCGCGATGGCGTTTTCTTTGAGCAGCCTTGCGCAGAAGCCGTGGATGGTGGAGACCCAGGCGCCTTCCAGATCCCGCAGACGGAGCGGATCATGCGCGAACTTCTCCGCCAGCTTCGCCTTCATGTTCGCCGCGGCCTTCTCGGTGAACGTGATGGCGAGAATCTCGCGCACGTCGAAGCGGTGGTCTTCAATCAGCCTGCGGAAGCGCTCCACCAGAACCGTGGTCTTGCCCGAACCCGGGCCTGCCACCACGCAGGCGTCCATGGCGCGATACTCGATCGCCTCCTGCTGCGAAGCGGTGAATTTGGGCCCGGAGCGCACGGGCGTCATCAGATCAATCACCCTGCACCACCGGCTCGTGACCCGCGATCATGACAAGCGCCTTCTGCTCCACGCGGCAACCATGCTGGAAATCGCACCAGCGGCAGCTGTCGGGCTCGGCCGGTTCGGCGTGAATGGCGCCGCCGAGAAAGCTCTCGATGCGTTCGATGGAGCGGTCGCGCGCGGCATCGATCCAGTTCGGCGGAATGGGCTTCAGTTCCAGATTCGCGCCCGGCACTTCGCCCCAGCCGAAGCGCTTGTCTTCCCGCACCGCCACGTACATCATGGCGAGCGTGTTCAGGTGCAGTTTTTCGCGGACCGCCAACGCGTAAAGCGGACCCTGCAGTTTGACCTGGCTTTCCACCATCTGTTCCACGCGCACCGTTTTGCTGCTCTTGTAGTCGAGGATGATGCAGTCGGTCTCGGACATGTGGTCGATGCGGTCCACGCGGCAGGCCACCGTGATGCCGCCGGGAAAATCGAGCGTCAGTTCCACTTCGGCTTCGGAAGAAAGCGGCGTCCACTGCTCCGTGGCGCTCACCCGGCCCGCGATGGCGCGAAGGTTGATACGCTCCACTTCCAGCCGGTAGCCCGGCGGCAGGTGTTTTTCGCGGACCATCTTATCGAACGCGGTTTCGAAGAGATCCACGAAATCTCCCTGGCGATTGTTGTTGAGCCAGGCTTCCAGCGCTTCGTGGAGAATCAGACCGGTGATCTTCGGCTGCAGGCGTTCCTGCGGGCGTTCCGGACGCGCACGCAGGTTCAGCGTGCGGCCCGCGAAGAATTTGAACCGACACTGCGTCAGGTCTTCGAGCGCCGTGAGACTGATGCGCCGGTGCTGCGCGGCGAGGCCGTTGAGCAGATCGGGCGGTTCGATATGGCCCGCCAGCCCGGCGCTCTCGATCACCACGGCGGGCGTGGCGCGGCTCAGGCGGGCGGTCTGGATATCGGCCTGCATTTCTGTCAGATATCGCGAGGAGTGCGTGCTGCGGCCCCCGGCATCGTGCTCGGGATATGTCAGAATCAAGGCGTCCTGCGCGCGGGTCTTCAGCGCTTCCCAAAGGTGCGCCTCTTCGCGATCCTGATCGGCAGCCTTGCGCAGCGGAATGCCGGCCTTGCGCAACGGTTCGATATCGCCGTCCGGGAACAACAGATTCGGCGGGTTCCGCTTCGGGAAATCGCGATCCGTCATGCCGCAGACGAAGAGCATGGAAACATCCCACTGGCGCGCTTCGTAGACGCTCATCACGTGGACCACGTCCCGCCGGTCGTCGGCCAGCGGGACGGAAGCGCTTTGCAGCGTTTCCTCCGCCACGCGCCAGAAATCGGCGAGAGAGACCGGCGCTTCCTGATCCGCCCAGAACGCGGTCGCGGACGAGACCGAATCCACCCACGCGCCGAGCGCCGCGGTCTGGCTACGTTCCATGGCGAGCGCGGTGTGATCGGCCGCCGGCGTGAGCATGCCCGGGCGATACAGGCGCTCGGCCATCTGCTCCAGGCGATGCGCCCAGTCGCGGGGTCTTGCGACATCGTCGCGCCACGTGTCGAGGGCCAGACAGGCACTCAGCCGCTTCGTAAAATCTTCTTCGCAGAGCGCCAGCAGCGCGGTGGCGCCCGCTCCCGGCATGGCTTCGCGGACCTTGAAATCGAAGCGGTCGAATGCCGCGCTGCTTCCCCAGGCCGGGTGCGCCTGCAGCGTTTCGAGCGCCGCGCCGAACTCCCAGCCGGTCAGAACATTCTGCACCAGACCGCCGAGAAACACGGCTGCCGGATGCCGGCGCAGAGGTGCGGCGAAATAGAATCGCGCCGGGATGCCGAACCGCTCCAGCGTGCCCTGCAGCAGCGGTAAATAGGACGACGCGTCGCGCAGCGCCACGCCGATCTCACGGAACTCCGTGCCCGCCGCGCGAGCCGAAAGAATCCGCCGCGCGATCTCATCGGCTTCCCGTTCGGGCGATGTCGCCGCGACGATTGTCGCGCCGGGTCTGCGCGCCGCGCCGGTCAGCAGACGCTCTTCGGCGCCCAATGAAAGGGCGAAGCGGCGGATCTCATCCGCGCCGCGCGCGTCGCTCAACGTCAGCGTCAGATCGCAGGATTTCGCCAGCGCGGCGATCCACTCGCGTTCGGCCGGACTGAAGTTCAGGAAGCCGTCCATCCACACCGGAATGCGCGTGGTGTTCGCGGCGGCGGCACGCAGCACCTGCACGCGCGAGTGATAACCCGCGGCTGCGACGGCCCGGTCCACCTCGCGCCAGATTTTTCCGAAAGCTTTTCCATGCGGCGTCAGCCTGCGGCCGATGGTGCTGAGTTGATCCACCGTGCAGCCGGCGTTTTCGAAGAGTGCGATGGTCTCTAACAGCGTGGACGTCATGCCTTCGGTGCCCGACACTTCGGCGAATTCGGCTGGTTGCAGACGCCGCAGAGCGTCGCGCACAATGGCGCGCAGCAGCCCGTCCGGGACCAGGCGGCAGTCCGGCGCCCGCTCAAAGGCGAAGCGACTCAGGGAAATGACCGAGCCCGGCGGCAACACCGCGCCATCGCGAGCCAGTTCATGCTGGAAATGCCGCACCAGCGTGGCCGTGGGAACGACCAGACGCATGTCGCGCCGGCCGCTGCGTAAAGCCGCTTTGAACTCACGAAAAACGAGCGAGGTTCTGCCGGTGCCGGGCGCGCCGCGGATTAGGCGCATGGGACTGCCAGAAGGGCGAACAAAAGGGGAATACTGCGGAACACCTCTTTACCTTAGCACTGCGAGTGAAATATTCCCGACGATGCCCCGAAGATCCGAAGCTCCGACGTGTCAACCCGGATACACAAATCGCAATCGACAAACCGTGTTGCGCCCGACTGGCAAAGCCGGTACCGATTATGGCCAGTACGTTTACGTTTTGAAGTGCGGCATGTGCGGGAACGAATACGGAGCGAACGGTTCAGATTGCCACCTCCGAAAATGTCCTGAATGCCAGTTCGGAGCGAAAGGGTTGCCTTACTGACGATCTATTTCATGAATCCGCTGGCGCCCGATCCCCGCGCGCTCAGCTCATCGTTCCGCGGATCGTCCAAGGCCAACAGCTTCCGCCCCAGCGGACTCAGCCGCGCCTGCACTTCCGGACGCACCAGACGCTTCTGATACTGCTGCTGCGGCTTGTCCCCGCGTGTGTAGTACACATGCATGGCGCGGCGCTGGTGGTCCGTAAAATTTTCGCTCCCGCCATGCCAGAGATGCGAGTTCATAATCACCACCGTGCCCGCCTTGCCGGTGACGAGAATCTCACCCTCCGGCTTTGCACCGGGCTCGGGCGCGCGGCCCCACCGGTGCGATCCCGGCACCACCCGCAGCGCCCCGTTGTGTTCCGTGAAATCGTCCAGCATCCACACGGAATTGCACACCGAGTAGCCGTCCTTATCCGGCAGCGCGCCGCTGTCCACGTGCAACGGCTGCGCGGTCTTGTTGTGGGGACTGGCCGAGCGCACGTTCAGACTGCTCAGCTTGAAGTCCGGACCCAGCACCGCCTCGATGCCTTCCAGCACTTCCGGCGTCTCGATCACCTTCTCGAAGATCCCGCCCTTATCCACCGCGTTGGCGATCCGCCGCGCGCCGGGCTCATTCTTGAATTCGCTGCCGGCCTGGTCGCCTTCCTCCGCGAAGAGTTGCTCCACGCGTTCGTTGAAACCCGCGACCTCATCCGCCGACAGAAATCCCGGCAAAATCAGAAATCCCTGTTCTTCAAGCTGCTGTCTTGCCGAATCGCTGAGCATAAGTTCGTTCCAGATCGAGTAGCTGCCGCTTGCGGTCGAGGCCGCCGCCATAACCGCCCATGGACCCATCCGCGTTGATCACCCGGTGACACGGCACAATCACCGGCAGCGGATTCCGTGTGTTCGCCTGTCCGATCGCCTGAAACCCTTTGGGCCGCCGGACCGCAATCGCGATATCGCGATAACTGCTGGTCACGCCGTAAGGGATCTGCGCCAGCGCGGCCCAGACTTCCAGCTGGAAGGGCGTCCCGGTGGGATCGAGCGGAAGGTCGAAAACCGCCCGTTCTCCCGCCATGTATTCGCGCAACTGTTGCTCCGCGGCGATTACAATGGGGCCGGGCGAATCCTCCATCATGCGCTGCCCGAAGCGGATGGCGCGCAGACCGTTCGGACCCGCTTCCAGAGTGATACCGGCCAGCAGATCCGGCAGGTAAAGAAGCTCTCGCATCCTCTTATTTTAAGTCACCTGCTGCGGCGTCAGCGCCGGCGCGCCCCGCAGTTCCTGATCCTTGTACTGGAGCTGATAAAGACGCCAGTAGATGCCCCGCAGACCGAGCAGCTGCTGGTGCGTTCCCGCCTCCCGCAACTGCGCTTTGTGCATCACGAAGATCCGGTCCGCCTGCTGAATCGTGGAAAGACGGTGCGCGATGATGATGGCGGTTCGTCCCTCCACCATGCGACCCAGCGCCTCCCGCACGCGCATCTCGGTGTCGGTGTCCACGCTGGATGTCGCTTCGTTCAGAATCAGGTATTTCGGACGGTGGGCCAGCGCCCGCGCGAAACTGATCAGCTGCTTCTGCCCGGTGGATAACGACGCCCCGCGCTCATGCACCGGCTGATTGAAACCTTCCGGCAAAGAGCGAATAAACGCGGTCAGATTGACCTGTGCGGCCGCGGCTTCCACGTGCTCGTCTTCGATGCCTTCGGTGCCCAGCCGGATATTTTCGCCGATGGTGCCGGCGAACAGGTGCGGATCCTGCAGCACCACGCCGAAGCGCCGCCGCAGAGCCACGGGATCCAGTTGCTTCACGTCGATACCGCCCACTTTCACGGCCCCGCGCTGCACATCGTAGAAGCGCAGCACCAGACTGATGATGGTGGTCTTGCCCGCGCCGGTATGGCCCACGATTGCCACGGTCTCGCCCGGGTCGATCCTGAAGCTCACATCTCGCAATACCCAGTCTTCCCCGGCGTACGCGAACCAGACGTGGTCGAACTCGATGGGCCCGGTCTCATCGGGAAACGCGACCGGGCCGTCCGGCGTCACGATTCCCGCCTGCGTATCGAGGAGTTTGAACACCCGCTCCGCCGCCGCCATGGCGCCCTGCAGGATGTTGTACTTTTCGCTCAGATCCTGAATCGGGCGGAAGAAGCGCAGACCGAACTGCAGGAAGGCGACCAGGATCCCGATCGACGGCCCGCCGCGCACCCGGAACCCGCCATACGTGAGAATGCCCGCCAACGACAAATACGAAAGAAACTCGACCACCGGATAGAACCAGCCATAGGCCGTCACGGTGTTCTTATAAGCTTCCATGTGCTGCCGGTTGATCTCGCTGAACTCGGCTTCACTGCGCTGTTCGCGATTGAACAATTGCAGCACCACGATGCCGACGATGTGTTCCTGCAGGTAGGAATTAATGCGCGCCACGGCCACGCGGATCTTCCGGTAGTTCACCGACACGGTACGCCGGAACAGCCAGGTCGCCACGATCACCAGCGGCATCACGGCCAGCATCAGCGCGGTGAGCGGCACGCTGAGCCGCAGCATCGCGATCACGATAAACGAGAGCGTCAGCACGTCGCCCACGATGGTTACGATGCCGGAGGTGAACATGTCATTGAGCGCGTCCACATCGGTGGTGACACGCGTGAGCATGCGGCCGACCGGATTTTGATCGTAATAGGCCAGATCCAGCTTTTGCAGATGCGCCATCAGATCCCGCCGCAGATCGAACATGGAGTACTGGCCGGTCACCTGCATCAGCCACGTCTCGCCGAAATCGCACAGAAACGTCCCCACCAGCACCAGGAAATAGAGCAGGGAAATGCGCGTCAGGCCCGCCCAGGCGTCGGGGCCGTTCACCGTGATGTACCGGTCGATGGCCGTCTTCGTCAGCAGCGGCGCGCAAACCTGGAGCACGGAATAGGCGATCAGGCAGGCCAGCGCGCCCAGCACGTTGCGCCGGTAAGGCCGCATGTAGCGCAGCAGCCGGCTCATCAGCCGCGCGTCATAGACTTTCCCGAGAACTTCTTCTTCCATGCCTAAAATCGCCCCGCCCGCAGCACCGCCGCGCCGTCTTCCCGGCTCTGCGCGGCCGCCTCGATGGCCTGCCGCAGCCGGGGATCGTCGCGATAAACCGACATCGCGGAAATTGCCATTATGGCCGTGGGAGCGCTCGCGGTGCGGATGATGCCCAGCACGAAATCCATCGCCGCTTCGGTCCGGGAACTGGCCAGAGCCAGCACGA
Source organism: uncultured Acidobacteriia bacterium (assembly GCA_903851195.1). Taxonomy (GTDB): domain Bacteria; phylum Acidobacteriota; class Terriglobia; order Bryobacterales; family Bryobacteraceae; genus BOG-234. Next base: position 116,438 of record CAINNJ010000004.1, on the reverse strand, counting down.
TGCACTTCTTCGTATCGGCATCCGCCACGCGCGTAAAACGTGCGGTCAGCCATTCGATGGCGTCGGGGCGGCGGCTCGCGCCAAGGGCCAGAATCGCCGCCTCGCGCACTTCCTGATCCTGCGATTCCGCGATTCTTCCCACCAGCGGCAACGCTTCGGCGCCTTCCACGAGCAGCAGGCCGGAAAGGCTTTCCGAGAGCACATCGGGTTCGCGATCGCCCACCAGCGCCTTGTAACGCAGCAGCAGCGCGGCCGACTCCGAACCCACCACCGCGATGGCCCGCACCGCTCCGGCCCGCGCAGGCCATTCCTTATCGGCCAGCAGTTCCGCCATGGCATGAAGCTTTTTCGGATCCCGGCTGTTGGCGAGGCCCATCGCGCAAACCGCCCGCAACTCCGCGGCCACATCCACGGAGCCGCCCCAGGTCGCTTCCATCTGGATGTGCTTCATGCCGCGGCGGAACAGGTCGGCGTCGTCGTAGTCGAGCTTCACCAGCGCGCGGGCGATATCGGTGAGCGCGACGCAGCCTTTGTCGCCCTCCGCGCCCCGCGCCAGCAGCCGCGCGAAGGCGGAGACCAGCGGCTGGGTGAGATCTCCCGCCAGAGCGTCTCCGGCGATGCGCGCGGCCTTCGCGCCAACCAGGCTGAACTTCGACTCCAGCGCTTTCTGCAGTTGTTTTTTGCCCTCGGCGGAGTGCGGATCCACCCCGTCGAGGCGCGCCATGGCGCCTTCAATCGGATCGTTCTTCATCGGGCGCCCGTCTACAACTCTCCCAGCACCGCCGCGCTCACGCCCTGTTCGGTCAGCGCGCGCGGCCGCAGCCGGACCAGCCGGTTCGGCGTGTAGGGCAGATCCATCTGCGCCTTGATGTAGTTTTCCGTCAGCGCGAGGCCCAGCGGTTCAATGGTCACGGCGGTCACTTCACGCCCCAGCATGCCCTCCCGAAACGCCCTGTTTTTCGAAGCCGCCAGATCGCGCAGAATCTTGTTGCGCTCTTTGCGCGCGGCCACGGGAACCGAACCCGCCATCTCCGCGGCGGGCGTGCCGGGACGTTCGGAATACGTGAAGACGTGCAGGTACGTGTAGGGCATCGACTCGATGAAACGGCGCGATTCCTCGAATAATTCGTCTGTTTCTCCGGGGAAGCCGGTCATCACATCGGCGCCGATGGCCGCGTCCGGCATCAGACGGCGCGCTTTTTCCAGCCGGTCCGCATAGTGCCGGGGACGATATTTGCGGTGCATTTTGCGCAGAATGGCGTCGGACCCCGATTGCAGCGGCGCATGGACGTGCTTCGCGATGCGCGGCGAATCCGCCATCAGGCCCAGCAGATCGTCGGAGAAATCCATCGGCTCCACCGAACTGAGCCGCAGCCGCGCCATGTCCGTTTCCGCCAGCAGCCGGCGCAGCAGATCCGGCAGGCGCATCGTGCTGCCGTCGCCGCGGCCCCAGCGCCCCAAATTGATGCCGGAAAGCACCACTTCCTTGTAGCGCGAGGCCAGAGACCGCACCTGTTCCACTACCTGATCGGCATCCACGAAACGGCTCTTGCCGCGCACGAACGGGATCACGCAGAAGGAACAACGATTGTGGCAGCCGTCCTGGATCTTCAGGTTGGGCCGCGTCCGGTCGCCGGTGGAATCGAGAATCGGCGCCGTGAGAATGTCGCTGGTCTGAAAGATATCGCTGTTCAGAATCTGCCCGTGGTAGAGGGTGTCGCCCGCCACCAGTTCCGCGATTTGCGACTTGTGGGAATTGCCCATCACCCACTCGACACCCGGCATGGCGGATAACTCGTCGGGAGCCCGCTGCGCATAGCAGCCCGTCACCAGAATGCGCGCGCCGGGGTTTTCCCGATGCACGCGGCGGATGGTGGACCGCGCGTCGCTGTCGGCTTCGGCAGTGACGGTGCAGGTGTTCAGGATCACGAGATCGGCCTCGGCGCGCTCTTCCACACTGCGGAGACCCCGACCGGCCAGTTGCGCTTCCAGCGCCGCGCCGTCCGCCTGGGTGGCGCGACAGCCGAAGTTCTGCACGAAAAAGCGAGTCATTCCTTGGCCGCGGCGGGCAGGCGCCCGAAGATCTCTTTGAGCGGAATCACCACTGTCCCGTCTGTTGTCGCCACTTCGCCGGTGCACAGACGCGCGCCGGCGGAACTGTACACCATGACGTGGCGGCGCCGAGGATCCACCAGCCAGATATTCGGGATACCGAACGCCAGATAGTCGTCGATCTTGTCCGCAATCTCCCCAGCCCGATCTTCCCTCGACAGAATCTCCACGGCTATCAACGGCGGTGTTCGCAGGAACCGGGTTTCGGGCATCTCGCGCTCCGCGGCCACGTCGGGAATCCGAAATCGTTGCGCGGCCACTTGCACCCGAAGCTCCGTGAACGGGATCAACCCGCGCTGATCCAGCAGCTTCGCAATCTGATACTGCAAAAGACTATGATCCCGTTCCCCCACATGCCTCTCGACTAACCGCCCTTCCACATACTCGCGGTCCGGCTCGTAAGTGGTCGCCATGTACTCTTTTACAGGGACCAGCTCGGTGACAGCCATAACCCTATTCTCACATCTATACTGGTAGAGCAATCCATAACAATGGGAGAATCCAGCGTTCTTTGGCTCCGGGTAGCCGCGTGCCTCTATTCGATCGGGCTGCTCGACGCCATTATCACGGTCGTACGCCGCCGCGAAGCCCTGTTCCGCATCGCCCTTTCGGCATTCGGCCTCGGCGCCCTGTTCCATCTGGTCTCGATCGTGGAGCAGGGGCTGGCGCAGCACCAGTTGCCGGTCAACGACATTTTTCAGACCATGTCGTTCTGCGCCTTCATCATCACGGCCGCGTTTCTGGCGATTTATTACCGCTATAAAGCCGGCAGCCTGAGCGTTTTCATCTTTCCGCTGGTTTTCGTAATGACGCTGGTGGGCGCGCTGCGCAACCCGGTCTCGCCGTGGTCGAATCCGGTGATGGGGAATACCTTGCTGGTGGTGCACGTCGCCGCCTCGCTGGCGGGTTACGCGGCGCTGCTGTTTACCGCCGCTTCCGCGGTCGTTTACCTGGTGCAGGAAAAGCAGCTTAAACGCAAGCAGACCAACTCGTTTTACCGCATGCTGCCTCCGCTTGGCACGCTGGACGACCTGATCTCCAAATCGCTCGGCCTCGGCTTCGCTTTTCTGACCATCGGGATGGTGATCGTGATCATCTGGGCTTTCGTCGGCATGGGCACGCGCTGGATCGGTGAACCCCGTGTCGCGATTTCGTTCATCACCTGGGCCGTCTACCTCGCGCTGGTCTTCTTCCGGGTGAGCGCGGGATGGCGTGGCCGCAAGACCGCGATCCTCTCCATCGTCGCCCTCGCCTGCTGCATGATCACGTGGCTGGCCCACGCGCAGCTGCAGAAACGGCTGCTGCAATGAGGTTGCTTCTCACTGGCCTGAGCCACAAAACAGCCCCGGTTCATCTGCGCGAGAAACTCGCCATTCCGGAAGGCAGCATTCCGCACGCGCTGCAGGAGTTCCAGAAGATGGGCGCGTCGGAAGCCGTCGTGCTGTCCACCTGCAACCGCGTGGAATTTCTGCTTTCCTCCCCGGACCACATCGAGCCGGGCGTCATCGTCGATCAGTTCCTGCAGGCCTGGCAGGGGTCCGCCGCCATTTTCGACGGCCATATCTACCGGCTCGAATCCCGCGAGGCGATCCAGCACATGTTCCGCGTGGCCGCCAGTCTGGATTCCATGGTGGTGGGCGAACCGCAGATTCTCGGCCAGCTCAAAGCTGCCTATGCCGCGGCGAAGACCGAAGGCTCCGTCGGGGGCCTGCTGGAAACCGTTCTCACCCGCGCCTTCAACGTGGCGAAGCGCGTTCGCTCCGAAACGGGCATCGGCCAGATGGCGGTCTCGGTGAGTTACGCGGCGGTGGAACTCGCGCGCCGCATCTTCGGCTCGCTGAAGGGCCAGACGGTCCTGATCATCGGCTCGGGAAAGATGGGTGAACTCGCCGCCAAACATCTGCACCGCTCCGGAGCCAGCCGCATCTGGGTCACCAACCGGACGCTTTCCCGTGCCGAGGACCTGGCGAAAATCTTCAACGGCAAAGCCATCGAATACACCCGCTTTCCGGCCATGCTGCACGAAGTGGATATCGTGATCGCTTCGAGCGGCGCGCCGCATTACATCCTGAATCGCGACGACATGCAGCGGGTGATCGCGCAGCGCAAGAACCGGCCCATGTTCCTGATCGACATCGCGGTGCCACGCAATATCGACCCCGCCGTCAACGAAGTGGAGGGCGCCTTCCTCTACGACGTGGACGATCTGGAAGGCGTTGTCAACGCCAACATCCAGGAGCGCACCAAACAGGCCGAGCAGGCCGAAGCGATTGTCTTCCAGGAAGTGGAAGCGATGATGTCGCGCCTGAAGCTGGAACAGGTCACTCCCACCATCATCAGTCTGCAGGAACAGCTGGAAGAAATCCGCGCCGCGGAAGTGCTTCGGACGCTTCGCCGCATGCCCGGTCTCACGCCGGAGCAGCAGCAGCAGATCGAGCAGATGACGAAGTCCATCATCAACAAGATCGCCCACGGGCCGATTTCAGAACTGCGCCGCAACGCGGGCCAGCCCGAAGGCAATCAGGCGATCGAACTCATCCGCAAGGTTTTCCATCTGCAGCACTGACGCGAACTGTCAGTGCGGTTCGCCCAGATCGACCAGACCGTCGCGATAGTTGAACGTGACCGGGGCGCGGCTCATGGCAGGGTAGCCCAGAATACCGGAAATCCGCACGCCCTGCCGCTGGCTGATCTCGGCCAGATCCATCGAAACCGTCTCCCGGTCCACGAACGTTCTGCCGGCAATCTCCAGCGTCACGGGTGAGATGCGAATGGCATCCGGCACGGCTCCGGCCGCACCGCGCAGCGACCTCGTGCCGTCGCGTTGTGCCGAAACAGGCGCGAAATCGCGCGAAAGCGACGTGACGGCGGACCCGGTATCCACCAGAAACAGGCCTTCCCGCTCATAGACCTTCGTCCGCACCAGCAGGAAGTGCCCGGCGCGGTAGGCAGGCGCCCCGGAAGCCGCGGCCAGAGCGGCCGACCGGTCATAGTCCATCCAGGGATTCGCCACGTATTCAACCGCAGGGGTCTGGTCCGCGAAAGGCATCAGTTCGAGGGTTCGGTTGCGCGCATTGAGGCGAATCCGGAACGCCTCGAACACATTCATGCCGATCACGCCGTCCGCGCCTTCCGTCAGGGCGTCCCGCGTCACTTCCACCACGCAGTTCTCCAGACGCAAATCGCCAACCGCCACGGATTTCGCCACGGTAACGGTTGCGTTCACCGGTCCGGCGCTTCCCAGTCCGCCGATTCCGGCCTCCGCAAGGGGATGCAGGTCCAGTGACCGCGCCGCCTTCGAGCCGATCGTGATTCCGCGCGCTCCGGTGTCGAGCAGCAACCGCAGCGCTTTGCCTTTGTTGATGACAACGGGCAACAGCAAACCGACCGGGCGTGGGTCTGCCGGCTGAAACCAGGACAACGGAATGGCGTACGCCCGGTAAGGACTGACCAGCCGGCCGAGCGCCACCCCGCGAGTCCGGGTTTCGAACTCCAGCACGCCCAGGGCTTCCTGTGCCCTCCGCGGGTCCGACCGCTGCGTCAGCAACACGACGTTCCGTAACAGCGTGCTCCGGCTTTCGGGTTCGGTGACGAATTCCAGGTAGGAAAGAATGATATCCGGGTCACGCGGATTCAGCCCGTAAGCTCTCGCAAACAGGTACCGCGCCGTCTTGCGATGGAACTGCACGAGTTCCGTCCGCCCCAGACCCCAGTACGCCCGCGCGCAGCGGGAATCGGCCGTGAGCGCAGCCTGAAACGAAGCGGCTGCACCCTCGAAATCGCCCCGGCGGAACAGATTCTCGCCGGAACTGCTGTCGCAGGCCAGCGCCTGACTCGCCAGCAACGCGATTGACACTCCCGCGGAAAGTGCAGTGCGGCCCATGTCCGGAGTATATGACAACTCCGTGACAATTTCGTTATCAGGCCGTGAATAAAGTAGGGGTATTACCTCTCGTGAGGGTCTTCCAGATAGGTATATCCGTGAAGCCCTTCTTCATAGAAGCGCAGCAGGCGCCCGGATTCTTCATACCCCAACCGTCCTTCGCGAACGGCATCTTCGACGCTGCGACGGAGTTTGGTCACCAGGGAATCGGTCTTAAACTGCACATAATCCAGCACTTCCCGGACCGTGTCGCCCTTGATGACCTCATCCAGGATCACTTCACCCGAAGGGCTTAGCCGGACATGGACCGCGTTGGTATCGCCAAAGAGGTTGTGCAGGTCGCCCAGAATCTCCTGGTACGCACCTACCAGGAACGACGCCAGGTAGTAATCCGAACCGTCGTACTCATGCAGCGCCAGAGTTTTCTTCACATCGCGCCGGTCGATGAACTGATCCACCTTGCCATCGGAATCGCAGGTGATATCGCCGAGCACGGCGTGATGGGTCGGCCTCTCATCCAGGCGATGCACCGGCATGATGGGGAACAGTTGCTTGATCGCCCAACTGTCCGGCATGCTCTGGAAGAGCGAAAAGTTGCAGAAGTAGGTGTCGGACAGCATCGCGTCCAGGCCCTCGAGTTCTTCCGGGAAGAAGTCGAGTTCGCGCGCCATCTTCGAAACTTTCCGGCAGATGGCCCAGAAAAGATTTTCGGCGATGCAGCGCTGGTCGAGCGGCAGATAGCCCAGACTGAACAGATTCAGCGACGAATCGAGCGCCTGCTGGGCATCGTGATACGCCTCCAGCAGATTGCGCGAGTTGACGGAACGGAAGGTTTCCTGAAGATCGATGAGCGGCTGTTCCGGATCGGGAGGCAGATCCTGCGGGGCCTCTTCTTCGCCCAGACCGGAGACGCCCAGCACGTTGAACACGAGCACGCTGTGATACGCCGCGATGGCGCGGCCGCTCTCCGTGATGATCGTCGGATGCGGCACGTTCGTCTCGTCGCAAACGTTTTGCGCGTGGTAAATGACGTCGTTCGCGTATTCCTGCAGGGTGTAATTGACGCTCGATTCGAAGTCCGTCTGCGAACCGTCATAATCGATGCCCAAGCCGCCGCCCACGTCCAGATACTGCAGACCGGTTGCGCCGACGCGCCACAACTCCGCATACAGCCGGGCGGCTTCGTTGACCGCGCCCTTCACCTGACGGATATTGGTGATCTGGCTGCCCAGGTGGAAGTGCAGCAGCTTCAGGCAGTCCGCCATGCCCCACGTCTGCAGTTCCAGCAGTGCCTTCATGACTTCGGTGGTGCTCAGGCCGAACTTCGACCGGTAGCCGCCCGAACCCTTCCAGCGCCCCGAACCGCGCGCGGCGAGCTTCGCGCGGATCCCGATCATGGGCCGCACGCCGACCCGTTCCGCGTACTTCCGGATGAGCGCCAGCTCCGTGTACTTCTCCACCACCGGAATGATCTTGCGCCCGATCTTCTGGGCCAGCATGGCCATTTCGATGTATTCGTCGTCTTTGAAACCGTTGCAGATGATGGGAGTTTCGTTATCCGCCAGCGCCATCACGGCGAGCAGTTCGGGCTTGGAACCCGCCTCGAGGCCGAATTTGAACGGCTTGCCAAACTCCAGAACCTCTTCGACGACCTGCCGCTGCTGGTTGACCTTAATCGGGTAAACGCACTGGTAGCCGCCGTTGTATTTGTGTTCGCGAATGGCGGTGTCGAACGCCTCGTGCAACTCGCCCAGGCGGTGCTTCAGAATTTCGGCAAAGCGGATGAGAATCGGCAGCTGAATGCCGCGAAGCACCAGGGTGTCGACGAGTTCCTTCAGATTGATACTGCGCGCCGGATCTTTTTCCGGATGCACCAGCACATGACCGCCATCGCTGACCGAAAAGTATCCTTTTCCCCAACTGGCAACATCGAACAATTCTCTGGCGTCCTGCGCCGACCAGCGCTCCGTGGGCTCGAGGACGATTGAACCTTTGCGACCGTTTTTTTCCAACTCTTTTGAACCCTCTTACAATCTGATGAATACGAGAAAAGACACGCCGGACCGCGATCCGCGCCGTTGAAATTTCAGTGTCCTTCGGATTGGAGACGAGGGCAAGAAAAACTTTCGTGTTTTTCCGGCGCTCTATCCGGAAGACGCGAGCCGCTAATTTCCAGGCGTGCCGAGCGGACTCGGCTGGCAACCAGTCGTCTCCACCGTGTAGGACACCGCCGAGATTTTCCAGCCATCCGTGGTTTTAATCAGGCCAAACGAATCGATGCCGCAGTGGGTAAATTTTCCGTCGAAATGAAAATCGTAATCCGCCCAGACCTGAGCAATGCCCCCGCGAAGCAGCACTTTCGGATTCCACATCCGTTCCAGATATTTCTGCTTTGCCGTGGAAAGTCGGGCAGCGAACTCCTCAAGAGAGATGTTGGATGGTTTACCGGTCCCGCGCACGGCCATCACGCGACCGTCGGGAATGGTGACGGCGCGGGCGGCTTCCGCGTCATGCGCGGCCATGGCGTCGAACAGTTTCTGTACTACGGCGACGACGTTTTTTTCCTCGGCGATGTCTTCCGCGGAGGCGGTCATCGAAAAGGCCAACAGAAGAACGGGAAGCAAGCGCATACCGCCCAGTCTAGCGCCGGACGGCAATCCATTGTGCACGTCCCTGAACAAATCAGGGATTGCGTTCGCGTTCCTTCTCCCGTTGTTTCCGGTTTTCCTCTTTCCAGCCCTCTCTGGCCTTGCGCGCTCCTTCTTCCAGCTTGCGCTCCGCCACCGCGGCGGCCCGACCCGCCTCCCGCGCGACTTTGTTCGCCGCCTCACCCGCTTTGTAAGCCGGAGAACTCCGGTCTTCCACAGCCTGACGATGCTCGGCTTCCCGCTGCCGCGGAGATTCGCAGCCCGCCAGCGCTGCTGTCAATACCAATAAAGCGCCGGCGGTCGCCCGAAATGCCCGGTTTTGCAGACCCATCGTCCGCATCTGAGCATGTCGACACCCAAACGGAATCAGCCGGCGATCTGTCCGGCGAAACGGCCGATGGCGCGCGCCACGGACATCAGCACCGGCGCGTTCTCGTCATGACTCACGATTCCCGCGCGGCGATTGGCCTCTTCCACGGGACAGCCCTCATCGAGCGCATCGAGCCAGACCTTCGACTGCGCGGGGGAGACGCCCAGTGCCCGTGCCGCGGCGTCCGCCATGTGCTCGTCCGGCTTCGGCTGCACGTTGTGGGCTTCGAGCGCTTCTCCGACCGCGCGCATCACGTTGGGATTTATCATCGCGTATGCCTCGGCCTCATGGTATCCGAAACCGGAAGCGACGCGGCGATTGCCGAAGCCCTTCGTTGTGAAAGCGCGTACTTCTTACTCGACTGCCTTTTTACTTGCCTGTCTTTTTACTTGCCTGTCTTTGCCTGAAACAGCAGCGGCGCGATCTCCGTCAGGTTCTGCCGCCACAGGGGCCAGACGTGCGCCATGCCGGGCACTTCCACGTCCGTGAATTTGATGTCCTTCGCCTTCAGCCAGTCTTTGAACTGACGATTGACGCCGATCAGTCCGTCATCCGTGCCACAGGCGATGTAGAGCATTTTGAGCTGCGAGTTCGTCTTCGCCGTGAGACCGGGGAAGTTTTTCGCGAAAACAGCTTCATCGAGCGAAGGCCGTCCGCCCCGGCCACCACCGGCGGCCGGCGCAGGCGCATTCGGATTCACCGCGCCCGGCCACATCACGAACGCGCCGCTGAACGAAGCGACCCACGCGAACTTATCCTGATGATTGAGCCCGGTGAACAGCGCTTCCGCGCCGCCCATCGAAAGCCCGGCTACAGCCCTTTCGGCGCGATCCTTCGTGACCCGGTACTGCTTCTCCACCTGCGGCATCACTTCGTCGAGCACGGCCTGCGTGAACTGCGGGATCATCCTGTCGCCGCCGATCACTCCCGGCCCGCCGCCGCGTCCGCCGCGTCCATCCGACAGCATGTTGGCGACGCCGTAGCCCAGAGTATTCACCATGATCATCGGTTTGGCTTTTCCCTGCGCGATCAGGTTATCGAGAATCACATTCGCCGCCCCGGCGCTGATCCAGCCATAGGCGTCGTCGCCCAGACCATGCAGCAGGTAGAGGACAGGATACGGTTCCTTCCTGTTGGGCTCATAATTCGGCGGTGTGTAGACGTAAAAGTCGCGGTCGTCGCCGATCAGTGCGGAATGATAGAAATGGTGTGCCACGGCGCCCCGCGCGATGCCCGGAGCGGGCTCCCAGCTGACAGGCCCCGGCACGTGGACCAGACTCTGTCCCGCGCCGAACATGGCGGTCTTGAAAGCGGCGTTGCCCGGGTCGTTAAAGTTCGCGCCGTCGACACTGAACATGTAGCCGTACATATCGGGCTTCAGTGCTTCCGTGGTCACGCTCCAGACGCCCTGCTCGTCTTTCTGCATCGCCAGTCGCTGACCCGGCGCCAGACCGGTTACCGCCACTTCTTTCGCATTGGGCGCGCGCAGCCGAAAAGTCACGCGGCCGTCCGCGGCCACCTCGGGAGACTTCACCGGTCCGCCGCCCCGGGCCGGCCCCGGCTGCGCGAACGCACCCGCGCTCCACAGGAAACACAGCCCGGCTACTAAACAGTTTTGCGTTTTGGACATACCGCAAGGATTATATAGGGTCCTACGAAGGCCGGTGCGCCGGCTTTGCGGACGTCCTCGCGTGGCTGCGGTAGGTCTTGAGTTTGCGGATAAGCGTTCGTCGCGAGATGCCCAGCAATTCCGCCGCTTTCTGCTGGTGGCCGTTGGTCTGAGCCAGCACACGGAAAATGGTCTGCTGCTCCAGATCGGTCAGCGAGTATTCGCCTTCGCCCGGGTGCGCTTCCCCGCACGCCAGTTCGAGAGGCAGATCGTTGGCCCGAATCTGGTCGCCGTTGACGAACAGCGCGGCCCGGGTCAGCACGTTTCGCAGTTCCCGAATATTACCGGGCCAGGAATACTCTTCCAGAATGGCCAATGCGTCCTCGCCGAGGGAAATCCCCGAATTGCGCAGGAACAACTGGCAGAGCGGCCCGATATCCTCCACCCGGTTGCGCAGCGGCGGAATCCGCAGCTGAAACACGTCGAGCCGATGGTAGAGATCGCGCCGGAACTTCCCGCTTTCGAGCGCCTGGGCCAGGGGCAGGTTCGTGGCCGCCACCACTCTCGGTTCCGCGACGATCTTCTTTGTCCCGCCCAAGCGGTAGTAAGGCTGGCCGTCCAGCGCGCGCAGCAGTTTGGCCTGCATGCGCGGATCCAGTTCACCAATCTCGTCGAGGAAAAGCGTTCCGCCATGGGCCGTCTCGAAGAAGCCTGGCTTGATCGCGTCGGCACCGCTGAAGGCGCCCTTTTCATAGCCGAAAAGCTCGCTTTCCATCAGGTTTTCCGGCAAGGCGGCACAGTTGACATCGACGAACGCCCGGGAACACCGGGGGGGAAAATGGTGAATCGCCCGCGCCACCACCTCTTTGCCCGTGCCGCTTTCCCCCGTGATGAGAACCGGCGCATCCGTGCGCGCGATCTTCTCCACGGTGCTCATCAGACGGCGCATCGCAGGCGAAGCAATCACCGCCGGGAGGCCGAGAAATTCCGCGTAATGGGGTCGGGAATCGGATTTCTCCGTGTCCTCGCGCCGGGGACAGGGAGGGTCCGCCTTCGGGCCGGACACAAGCCCGCTCAGGCTTTCGGCTCCGTGAGGGGGAAAGTCATCGCCGAAAGCGCTCATCGAGAGTAGTTCTTCATGATCGGTGTGAAATCGCTCACTTGTCAATGCTACCGTCAGTGGACAGCCCGGTTAACGGCCGGTTCCGTTTCGGGGCGCTCCGGCACGGAAACCGTTTCTCCAGGTGTTTTTCCGAGGTCGCCCCGGTTCCGAACGGAGTACCAGATCCGCTGGGTTTTCAATTCTTTAGCAGCCTGGCGATGATACAATGAACCTGTTTCCGGCCTATGCCGATACGGGCTAAACTATACATCGCTGCGGTTCTCGCGTCCGGGAGCCTGGGGCTCGCACTGGAACTCGCGCGATTTTCGTCGGCTGACCCGATTCAGTTTTGGCTTTACTTCCTTGTAACTATCCTCACTTCCGGAATGAAAGTCCGGCTGCCGATGGTCTTTGCGACCCTGTCGGTTAACTTTCTCTTCATCCTGGTCGGGATCGTCATGTTCAGCCTTCCGGAGGCGATTCTTCTCGGGACGGGCGGCATTCTCGTCCAGTGTCTCTGGCGTCCGAGAGTTCGTCCGAAGGCAGTCCAGATCGCGTTCAGCGTTTTCGCCATCTGTCTTGCCGTGATCGCGGCGCACAGCGTGTTCCACGGCGCCCTCCGCCACCTGATGGGGGATGTTCACCCGATCCGCCTCGGTCTGGCCGCGCTCACCTACTACCTGGTCAACACGGTTCTGGTAGCCGGTGTGATCGGACTGACCGAAAGAAAGTCCATTTACAAAACGTGGCATTCCACTTACTTTTGGGTTCTGCCGTATCACATGGCAGCGGCCTCCGTCGCCTGGCTGATCGTGGTTCTCAGCCATCAGGAAGGCTGGCAGGCGGCACTTGTCCTCTTTCCTCTGGTCTACTTCATTTACCGCTCTTACCGCATGTACATCGACCGTCTGGAAAAGGACAAAGTCCACGTCGAGGAGATTGCGGGCCTTCACCTCCGGACCATCGAAGCTCTCGCGCTCGCCATTGAGGCCAAGGACGCCACCACGCACGAGCATCTGCAGCGCGTCCGCGTTTACGCCCTCGAAATCGGCAGGGAAATCGGCATGGCGCAGAACGATCTGGACGCCCTGCAGGCTGCCGCGCTGCTGCACGATATCGGCAAACTGGCCGTGCCCGAACACATCATCTCGAAACCGGGAAGGCTCACTCCCGAAGAGTTCGACAAGATGAAGATCCATCCGCTGGTGGGCGCCGAAATTCTGGAGGAAGTGAAGTTTCCCTATCCCGTGGTGCCGATCGTGCGCGCTCACCATGAGAAATGGGATGGCTCCGGGTACCCGTTCGGCCTCGCCGGCGAAGACATTCCTCTGGGCGCGCGCATCCTCTCCGTCGTCGATTGTTTCGATGCGCTGGCCTCCGATCGGCAGTACCGGCGCGCGCTCCCGCTCGATCAGGCGATGTCCATCGTAGCCGCGGAATCCGGCAAGAGTTTCGACCCCACCATCGTCGATATCATCCGGCGCCGGTATGTGGAACTGGAGCAGAAGGCGATCAGCAGCGGCGGCGAAAAGATCAAGCTTTCCATGGACGTGAAGATCCGTCACGGCCTCGCCCCCGCTACCGGGTTTGCCGAATCCACCGAGCCCGAACTCCTTCCTGCCGCCGTGGGTTCGCTCGACCCGCTGTCCTCCATCGCCGCGGCCACGCAGGAAGCGCAGATGCTCTACGAACTCACCCAGGATCTGGGCTCGTCTCTCAGCCTGCAGGAGGCACTCGCCTTCGTCGCCGTGCGTCTGAAGCGGCTGATCCCTTACGAGACCATCGCGATTTATGTCCGGCGCGACGACAAACTGATTCCCGACTACGTCAGCGGCGAGAACATGCGGCTGTTCACGGCGATTGAGATACCCGTTGGGCAGGGCCTTTCCGGCTGGGTCGCGGAGAACAACAAACCGATCCTGAACGGCAATCCGTCGGTGGAAGCCGGTTATCTCAACGACCCGACTCGCTATTCCACGCTCCGCGCCGCGCTGGCGGTGCCGCTCAACGGCGTCAATGGCTCTGTTGGCGTGCTCGCCCTTTATCGCGCCGAACGGGATGCGTTCAGCAAGGAAAACCTCCGCATCCTGATTGCGATCAGCTCCAAAGTGGCGCTCGCGATCGAGAATGCCCTGAACAACCGCATGCTGGAAACTTCCATCGCGACCGATTACCTCACCAGCCTGCCGAATGCGCGGTCTCTGTTCATGACGCTCGACCGGGAACTGACCCGCGCCCAGCGCGAAGGCTCTTCCCTCGCCGTGGTGGTCTGCGATCTGGACGGCTTTAAACAGGTGAACGACCGGTTTGGCCATCTCGAAGGCAACAAGGTTCTCCGGTTTATCGCGCACGGACTGCGGGAACAATGCCAGGACGACGATTATGTGGCGCGCATGGGAGGCGACGAGTTCGTCCTGCTGATTCCCATGCCGCAGCGGAGCGCCGCCTCCGGGCTGCCGCAACCCGACGCCCTGCGCCTTGAGGCCATTATCGAGGGACTGCGGGCCATCGCGCGGGAGGCCGGTTCGACGACTCCGGACCCCTGTTCCCTCTCGATGAGCGTGGGCGTCGCGTTCTACCCCGACGACGGGTCGGACGCCGAAGAGCTTCTGGCCGAGTCGGATCGGCGGATGTACAAAAGCAAGAGGTTGCGCAAGAGATCAGCGGGGGTGCCGGCCCTGCTTTCGGCCGGGGAAGACAAGGCCGCGCCGTTTGCGGGACTCGACGAGTCTCTCATCTCGGCCGCTCACCCGTGATCTCCCTCGCCGCACGGGTCGGCCGAAGCCTGCTGAGCCTCGCCGGGGTGGTGTTGCTCGGCGGTCTGGCCGCTGCCGCGCTGGTTCGCTACAGTCCCGGCTTCGACGTCGACGAAAACGCCTGGAACCCGCGTATCGACGCCGCGACTCTGGCTGCCATGCACGCCCGGCGCGAGCGGGAGAACCGTTTGCCCGTGTTCTACGCGCGGTACCTGCTTGCCGCGGCGCGGGGCGATTTCGGGCAGTCTGAATCCTTCCATGCTCCGGTCACCGAACTTCTTCGGGACCGGGCGCCCGTGAGCGCGCGCCTGCTCGCCGGCGGCACGCTCGGAGGCCTGTTCTTCGGCGGAATCCTCGCCTGGCTGGCCGTCTGGCCCCGCAGGGCGGGCTTGAGTCTGTTCGCCTCCGGTCTGAGCGGATTACTGCTGGCCATTCCCCCGGCGGTGCTGGCTCTGGCTTTTTTCTTCGCGGAAGCGCCGCTGCCTCTCACCATGGCTATCGCGCTTCTTCCCCGTGTCTTCGGCACCATGCGGACACTGCTCGAAGACCTGTTATCCTCGCCGGCGCTGCTGGCTGCCCGCGCCCGCGGCGTCCGGCCCGGGAGCCTGGTGTTTCGTTATATTCTGGGCGCCGCCGCGCCGCAATGGTTCGCGCTCGCCGGTGTCGCCCTCATGCAGGCTTTCGGCCTCCTGATTCCGGTTGAGGCGCTCTGCGACGTCCCGGGCATCGGACAACTCGCCTGGAAGGCGGCGCTGGCCCGCGACCTGCCACTGGTCGCTGGCCTCGCCCTGATCGTGACGTTTCTGGTCGCTTTCGTCCAGACAATGGGCGAACTGGCGGACGGAGGGAAAGCATGATCCAGCGGCTTGCCCTGGCAGTGCTGCTTGCCGTCGCGGCCATCGCCCTGCTCGCGCCCGCGATCGCGCCGGCCCCGTACGATTATCAGGACCGCGAAAAGACGAACGCGCCGCCCGACCGGCACTCGCCGATGGGCACCGACGAACTCGGCCGCGACCGCTTCTCCCGGCTCCTCTACGGCACACGCGTCTCGGTTCTGCTGGTCCCCGCCGCCGCCCTGCTCTCCGTCGTGCTGGCGCTTCTGCTCTCCCTGCCGGCGGTCTGGCGCGTGCCGCTCGCCGCCCCGGCCGTCTCCGGCTTCACCACGATCTCGCTTTCTCTGCCGTGGCTCTTCCTCTACATCATCCTGAGAGCGGAACTTCCGCTGAACACTTCGCCCTCCACCTCCGTGATTCTAACGTTTGGGCTCATGGGCGTCTCGGGATGGGCCGTGCCTGCCCGCGTCTTTACGGCGGCCATGCAACAACTGCGCGATTCCGGCTGGGTCCTGCAGGCCCAAACCTCCGGCATGCGCACCTGGCGGATCGTTCTGGTGCATGGCTGGCCCCACCTGCGTTCTCTCGCCCTCGCGCAACTTCGCATCCTGGTGCCCGTCTATATTCTTTCCGAGGCCAACCTGGGCCTGCTCGGTCTGGGCGTAGCGCCTCCGCTGCCTTCCTGGGGTAACCTGATTCAAGACCTGCAACACCCCGACGTCGTGCGGGCGAATCCGTGGGTGCTCGCGCCGCTGGCGCTTCTGATTCTGGTCATGATCTGCATCGAATGTCTGCAAACGTCCCCGGATATTTCCCCCGAATCTTCCCCTGTATCTTTACGATGAAACGCTTCGCGCTCGCCCTCCTGTTCACCTTCTCCGCCGTTGCCGCCAGCGGCCCCGCGGTTCCGAATGAACTGCGCTTCGCCATTGCCGCGGACCCCGGCTCGTTCGATCCCCTCCACGTCGAAGAGAGTAACGCCGAGATCGTCCGCTATCTCACGGCGGGCGTGCTGGTTCGGGTGAATCGCGTCTCCGGTAACCTGGAGCCGGAACTGGCCGCGTCGTGGAACCTCAACGAGGGCGGCCGCGCACTGACCTTTCAGCTTCGGCCCGGGCTGAAGTTCTCCGATGGCACGCCGCTGACCGCCGTCGAGGTGGGCCATACCCTGGAGCGCGCTCTGGACCCGAAGCAGCCCTCGCCGGCTGGCGATACCCTGCGCTCCGCCGAAGGCATTCCGGAAATCCGCGTGACTTCGCCCGTCAGTCTCACCATCCGCTATAAAACGCCAAAACCGGGCTTCGAAAGTCTTTTCGACGGTCTGGGGATTGCCGATCCCCGCCTCGCCGACCCGGCCTTCGTCAAAACCGGGAAACTGCCCGCCTCCGCCGGCCCGTTCTATATCGCCGAATTCCATCGCGGCGATTTTATCCGTCTCCGGCGCAATCCGAACTACTGGAAGCGCGACCAGGCCGGCCACCCGCTCCCGTATCTCGATTCCGTCCGGCTCGACATCCAGCAGAACAAAGACATTGAACTCACCCGTTTCCTGCGCGGCGAGTTGCACCTGATCAACCGCGTGGATCCCGACAATTTCAGCCGTCTGCAAAAGGAGAGGCCGGGTGCCGCCCGCAACCTCGGTCCCTCTCTGGACTCGCAGTTCCTCTGGTTCAATCAGAATGCCGCCAAAACGCTGCCGGAATGGAAGCGCAAATGGTTCACTTCCACGGTGTTTCGCCGGGCCATCAGCCACGCGGTTCACCGCGACGATATGGTGCGGATCGTCTATGGCGGCAGTGCGCACGCCGCCGCCGGTCCCATTTCACCGGCCAATCGGTTTTGGTTCAACAAAGAGCTGAAGCCGCTCGCCACGGATCCGGCCGAGGCTCTCAAACTTCTGGCGTCCGAGGGTTTCGCGCTGCGCGACGGTGTTCTGAAAGACCGCGGCGGCCATGCGGTCGAGTTCTCTCTGGTCACCAATTCCGGCAATAGCGCCCGTGAGCGACTCGCGCAAATCGTCCAGTCCGACCTGCTCAAAATCGGCATTCGCGTGAACTTCGTGCCGCTCGAGTTCAACTCCCTGATGGACCGCATCGGCAAATCGTACGATTACGAGGCCGCGATCCTCGGCTTTACCAACGTGGAACTCGACCCCCTGCTCGAGAAGAACGTCTGGCTCAGTTCCGGCCCGCAGCATGCCTGGGCGCCGCTGCAGAAATCGCCCGCGACGCCGTGGGAAGCTCGTATCGACGAACTGGAACTGAAGCAGGCGACCGAGGGTTCCCGGGAAGTCCGCAAGAAGGCGATCGACGAGGTGCAGCGTATCGTCGTCGCCGAAGTGCCTCTGATTTATCTGGTGAATCCGGATTATCTCTGCGCCATCTCGCCCGCCCTGCAAGGTGCGCAGCCGGCCGTTGCGCCGCCGCAGGTTCTCTGGAATGTGGAATGGCTGCGGCTCCGGTAAAGCCCGTTCTGGAATTCCGCCTTACAGCCCGGTATGGCGCCCACGTTGTGTTGCGCGAAGTGCATGCCGCGATCGATCCTGGCCAGATTGTCTCCCTGATCGGGCTGAGCGGTTCCGGCAAGAGCACGCTCGCCATGGCGCTGCTGCGGCTGCTGGAATACCGCGGCGGCGCCGTCACGGGGAGCATTGTGCTGGAGGGCAGGGAACTCACCGGGCTCAGCGGGGCGGCCATGCGCGGCATCCGCGGCAACCGGATTGGCTACGTGCCGCAAAGCCCTGCCGCGGCGCTGAATCCGAAACTGAAGGTGAGCACCCTGCTCCGGGAAACCTGGCGGGCTCATGCCACCGCAAAGCCCCCGGAAGATGCGTTCGCCTCGCTGCTCGAAAGCGTGCGGTTACCCGGCACGTCCGGATTTCTGAACCAGCGCGCCGGCGAGCTTTCCACCGGACAGGGGCAACGGCTGCTCATCGCTCTCGCCATCATGCACAAACCGGCGCTGCTGCTGGCCGATGAACCCACCAGCGCTCTCGACGCCATCACCCAGGCGGCGGTGCTCCGGCTGTTTCGCGACCTGAACCGCCGGCTGGGCACCGCGATTCTCTTCATTTCCCACGACCTGCTCTCGGTGGCGGCACTGAGCGATCGGGTAGAGATTCTGCATGAAGGCGGCCTGGTGGAATCCGGCGCGCCGGCGCAGATCTTTCACTCGCCCCGTCACCCGTTCACGCAGGCTCTGGTGGCCGCGATGCCCCGGGACCTGCGGTCTTCTTCGCCGCTTGAACCGGAAGTGCCTGGCCCGGAAGCGGCGGGCCCGGAATTCCCTCCGCCGTAAGTGGCCCAGGCGGCAGCACGCCACTGCTGACCAGTTCGAAGCGATTCTTCACGCCCATCTTCTTAAACAGCCGGAACAGGTAGATCTTTACGGTGCCCTCCGTAATGTTCATCTCCTCCGCGATTTCCCGGTTCCGCAGCCCCCGGCGCAGACAGGCGACGATCTCCCGCTCCCGGGCCGTCAGCGGTGTCTGCGGGAACGGCTCGGCAGGACCGGCGGGCACGGCCGCAAAGGCGATTTCCATCTCGCCGGCGCAGACTCTGCGGAGCGCATCGCAGAACCGTTGCGGTTCGGATTTCCGGGAAACAATCCCGCGGACGCCATACTCCAGCGTTTTGAAGATGAGTTCGAGGGGCAGCCGGTCCGACCACAACACCACGGGACACCACGGAATTTTGCGGTGAATGTCGATCAGACTTCCGAAATTCAGACACCCGGTAAGATCGAGAACAGTCAGATCCGGAACCGCGCCCGCGCGCAGGCAGTCCGGGATGTTCTCCACTCCGGTGCACTCGGCCGTCTCAAAGCCCCGGCTTTGCAGGACATGCGACAGACCGCGCAGCAGCACGGGCTGGTCGCTGACAAGAACTGTTCGTGGCAAATGCCCTCCGGGTTACGCGATGCGAGTCGGTCAGACGGGCCGGCGCTCCGTAGCGCCCTTCGTCCTTCCACCCGCCGCCGTACCCGGCTGGGAAATCGTTCGTGGCGCCGTCTCTGTCGGGCGGCTTGAAAAAGTCGGTTTCCCTCCGCCTGTTGCGGCGGCCGGGTTCGCCGGGACCCGCCGGGTCCGGAACTCGTACTTGTCGATCGTCATGGCCGTCTGGCCGTTCGCATTCCGGACAATGCGGCCTTCCGCCACCAGTTTCAGCGGAATCTGGTTCTCCAGACGCGCCGGCCAGTCGAGCGAAACCTGCACCAGCTGACCCGCCTGGAAGAGTTCGTTGCTGGTAAACAGCAAACCCTTACTGCTGATGTTCAGGGTCTCGCTGGTTCCCTGTCCGGAAAGAATCGGATGCTCCAGCGTTTGATAGCTGACGGCGAGCCGGCACGGAAAACGCGCGTTGTTGCGCCGTTCCGCGGCGGCCTTCTTCTCCGCTTCCACCCGGCCGTGGCTCATGGCGGCCTCGATCGATTTCTGCAGATTCCCCGCGTCGAAATCCTCGTAACAGAAGAAGTCGAAAGCGCCCTTGCGCACCGCGGTCACGCCGGTATCCCGGTCCCCGGCATGGCAGAACGCAATCACCGGCGTCTGCGGCGCGTGTTGCTGCAGGTGCCGCAGGGTGGCCAGACCTTGTCCGTCCGGCAGAAACAGGTCGGAAAGAATCAGATCGAACGATCGTTCCTGCAGACAGCGCAGCCCGTCGAACAGGGCTTCCACGCGCACCCATTCCTGTTCCCCGGAAAATCCTTCGCGCGCGGCGGCTTCCACTTTGGAAGCAGCCGGCTGATCGGCGCTGATGAAGAGAACCGAGCGTTGACTCATTCTGTTAAATTCTCACCCAAACCAGCATACTCTCTGGAACACCGGAAAATCTATTTCCCCCCATCTTCCGGAAAATGAACAGCTTCCCCGGAAATGAGTAGGCCATTTCCATCTCTCGGGCGGCACACCGGTACGCAGTTCCATTAGTAACAGACTTGGCCCGCCCGGAGAACCTTGCCTTCCGCTATATAACCATCGGCAGCAGACGCGCGCGAATGTAGACCCACCCTGAAGTGGTGTACAGTGGGAAGTGCTGCCGTGCCTCTCGTACCTTCTTATATAGAAACGCTCGCTCCTTACCAGGCTGGCCGGTCCGCCGCCGAGGTCTGCCGCGAGTATGGCCTGGAACGCGCCGTCAAACTCGGCTCGAACGAAAACCCGCTGGGGCCGTCTCCCCACGCTTTACGCGCCATCTCCGCCGCGCTAAGTACGCTGGGCCAGTACCCCTCCGGCGGCAAAGAACTGCGCACGGCGCTTGCCGCCCGGTTCGGCGTGCGGCCCGAAAACGTGATTACGGGCAGTGGCTCGGAAGGCATCCTCTCGAACATCATCCGCACGTTCCTCTGCGACGGCGACGAGGTGCTCACGGCGGAGCCCACCTTCATCGGTTTTCGCGTCCTCGCGCAATCGCGCGGCGTGACGTATCGGACGGTGCCTCTTCTCAACTGGCGGATCGATCCGCTCCGCCTGGCCGGCGCAGTCAACGAAAGAACCAAAATCATCTACCTGGCCAATCCGAATAGTCCGACCGGCACCATCTTCACCCGAACGGAGTTCGAAGCCTTTCATTCGCGCATTCCGGAACGCGTGCTCATCATTCTGGATGAGGCCTATTACGAATACGTGAGCCATCGTGCCGAGTATCCGGACTCCCTGTTCTACCGCCACGACAACGTCATCACGCTGCGCACGTTTTCGAAGGCGTATGGCCTCGCCGGCGCCCGCATCGGCTATGGCTTCGCCCACGAGACCCTGATCTCGAACCTGCTGAAGGTCAAGCTGCCTTTCGAGCCTTCGAGCCTGGCCGAGGCCGCCGCCATCGCCGCTCTGGAAGACACCGGGTGGCTGGCCGCTACTCTCGATGCCAACGCGGCCGGACTCGCCCTGGTCACACGCGAACTGCAATCGCTCGGCATCCACACCCTGCCCTCCTGCGCCAACTTCATCATGACGCTCTGGCCCGATGCACAATCCGCCGAGGGTGTGGTCGAAAACCTGCTGCAGGCGGGAATTATCGTCCGTCCACTCCGCGCTTTCGGCGTTCCCAACGGTGTGCGCATCACCATCGGGACGCCCGACGACAACAACCAACTGATCTCGGCCATGAGCCGGATTCTGCAACAGGAGTCTCTGCTATGCAGCTAATCTCTTCGACCTCTCCGTCCGCCACGATGACGGAAGATTTCCTTCCCCTCAACGGCACCGACCATCTGGAATTCCGCGTCGGCAACGCGAAACAGGCCGCCTTCTTCTATCGCGCGGCCTTCGGTATGGAACTCATCGCGTACCGGGGCCCGGAAACCGGCTGCCGCGACCGCGCCTCCTGGGTGGTCCGGCAGGGCAAAATCTGCTTCGTCTTCACTTCGGCTTTGGGCGGAGACCACGAGATCGCCGACCATGTCCTGCGCCACGGTGACGGCGTACGGGACGTGGCTTTTCTGGTGGACGACGCGGAAGCTGCCTGGCTGGCCGCTACTGCCCGCGGAGCCCACAGCGTGCAGGCGCCGCAGACGTTTCGCGACGAAGAGGGCGAAGTCCGCACCGCTTCCATCGCCGTCTATGGGGACGTGACGCATTCGTTCATCGAGCGGCAACGTTACACCGGAGCCTTTCTTCCCGGCTTCCGCGCCTGCCCGCTTCCCGACCCGCTCGCCCGCAACGCTGGTCTGCGCTACATCGATCACATCGTCGGCAACGTCGGCTGGGGCGACATGAATCACTGGGTCGATTTTTATCGCGACGTGATGGGCTTCCATCTCTACCAGCACTTCGACGACAAGCAGATCACCACCGAATACTCGTCGCTCATGTCGAAGGTGATGGCGAACGGCAACGGCCGCGTCAAAGTGCTGGTCAATGAGCCCGCGCGGGGCCGCCGCAAATCGCAGATCGAAGAGTATCTGGATTACTACGCCGGCCCCGGCGTGCAGCATCTCGCCATGGCGACCGACGATATCATTCAGACCGTCAACACCCTGCGCGATCACGGCGTGGAGTTCATCGGCACCCCCGCCGCGTATTATGAGGGACTGCGTTCCCGCGTCGGCCCGATCGAGGAATCGTTCGACGAACTGGCGCGCCTGGGCATTCTGGCCGACCGCGACGACGAGGGGTATCTGCTGCAGATCTTCACCCGGCCCGTGACCGACCGTCCCACGCTCTTCTTTGAGATCATCCAGCGCAAAGGGAGCCGCGGTTTCGGCAAGGGCAACATCAAAGCTCTCTTTGAGGCGATTGAACGCGAGCAGGCCGCGCGCGGCAATCTATAGGGCTAAAACGTTAACCGCGGCGCGCGGCGAGTCCGATAGAATAAGGCCATCGCATGAAACTGCTGAGTCTCATTGCCGCGTTTGCCTCTCTAGCCGGCGCCGCCGAACAAGGTAACCCGGCGGAGTATTTCGAACTCAACGTTCGACCGCTGCTGGCGTCGAAGTGCTATTCGTGCCATACGGATTCGAAGTCCGGCGGTCTGCAACTCGACTCGCGCGAACACCTGATGGCCGGCGGAAAATCGGGTCCGGCTATCGTGCCCGGAAATCCCGACGGAAGCCTCCTCATCCAGGCCCTGCGCCAGACGCATCCGCGGCTCAAAATGCCGCCCGGCGGCAAGCTCAAAGACGAACAGATCGACGCGGTGGCCACGTGGATTAAGGCGGGCGCTGTCTGGCCCGCGGGCGCCGCACCGGCGCCGCCCAAATACGTGATCAGTCAGGAGCAGCGTGCGTTCTGGTCGTTTAAACCGGTCGCGCAGGTCACGCCGCCCAAAGTCAAAGACACAAAGTGGGCGCACAATGATCTGGACCGCTTTATCCTCGCGAAACTCGAAGAAAAGAACCTGGCTCCGGTAAGACCCGCGGATCGCCGGACTCTCATCCGCCGGGCTTATCTGGATCTGACCGGCCTGCCGCCGACCGCCGAACAGGTGGAAGCGTTTACTCGCGACAAATCTCCCGATGCCTTCGCGAAAGTGGTTGATTCGTTGCTCGCATCCCCGCGTTACGGGGAGCGCTGGGGCCGTTACTGGCTCGATATCGCGCGTTATTCGGACGATAAGCTGAACTCCACCGAGGATGAGCCTTACGCCAACTCGTTCCGCTACCGCGACTGGGTCATCGACGCCTTCAATTCCGACATGCCCTACAACACTTTCGTCAGGGCACAGATCGCGGGCGATCAGCTTCCCGATAAAGACAAGTACATCGCCGGCCTGGGCTTTTACGCCCTGAGTCCGGAAATGCAGGATGATCGCGTGGACGCCACCACCCGCGGCTTCCTCGGCCTCACCGTCGCCTGCGCGCAATGCCATGACCATAAGTTCGATCCCATTCCGCAGGCCGATTATTACTCGCTGCTCGGCATCTTCGCGAATACAAATCTGGGCCAGTCGCCTCTCGCGCCCAAAGAGCAGGTGGACGCTTACCAGGCGGCGAAGCAGAAAGCGGACGATAAAAAGAAAGATCTCGACGCTTTCGTCAAGTCGCAGGCGGACAGTCTGGCCGAAATCCTCGCCACCCGCACCAGCGCTTACATGCTCGATGTGGCGGGAGACGCTACGGACAAAGCGCTCGACGACGACGTGCGCGGCAAGTGGAAGAAGTACCTGTCTTCTCCCGATAAAGACCATCCCTTTCTCAAAGCGTGGTTCGCGGCTAAGACTCCGGAAGAACGCAGGACCGCCGCGACGGAATTTCAGGCCCTGCTGATCAAAGTCAGCGCTGAGAAGAAACTGGTCGACGACAAGAACCACATCACGCTCGGCCTGAATCCGAACCGCAACGACCTGAGCCAGGCCAACCTGGTCTCCATGGATCGCGACCGCTTCTTCCTTTGGGACAACGTCTTCGGTGAGCGCGGCCTGCTGCATTTCGGCGATGGCAAGATCGATCGCTTCCTCGCGGGACCGTGGAAAGAACACCAGCTGCAACTGCACGAAGAACTCGCCACGCTGAAGAAAGCGATGCCGCCGGAATACCCGTATCTGCAGATCATCGAAGATAAGAAGAAGCTGGACGTGCAGAAGATCTGGCTGCGCGGGGACCGGAATAATCCGGGCGCGCCGGCCCCACCCCACTTCGTTTCCGTGCTGACGACCGGCGATCCGAAACGCTTCAGCCAGGGCTCGGGACGTCTGGAACTCGCCGACGCCATTGCCGATCCCGCGAATCCGCTCACCGCCCGCGTTTTCGTCAATCGCGTCTGGCAGCACCACTTCGGTCAGGGCCTGGTCCGCACCCCCAGTAACTTCGGCGCGCAGGGCGATCGCCCCAGCCATCCCGAGTTACTCGACTATCTTGCCGCCACTTTCGTCAAGGACGGCTGGTCGATTAAGAAACTGCACCGCGCGATCATGTTATCGGCCACTTACCAGGCCAGCGCCGAACCGAACGAAAAGAATCTCGCGGCCGATCCCGATAACCGCCTGGTCTGGCGCTTTAACCGCCAGCGCCTGGATGCCGAAACGCTTCGCGACGACCTGCTGCAGGTCTCCGGGAAACTCGACCTCCGTCCCGGCGGCCTGGCCGTTCACCTGGGTAAAGACGATTTCCGCCGCACCGTTTACAGCTTCGTGAGCCGCCGCAAACTGGAGTCGGATTTCGCGCTCTTCGATTTTCCCAATCCCAACAACACCAGCGAACAGCGCAACGCCACCAACGTGCCGCCGCAGCGCCTGTACTTCATGAATAACGACTGGGTGATCGCCCAGGCCAAAGCCGTAGCCGCCCGCCTCCGCGGCGACGACGCCAAACGTATCGACGACGCCTATCAGTTACTCTTCCAGCGCGCGCCCAGCCCGCAGGAAAAGAAGCTGGGCCTGGCTTTTCTTGCGGGGCAGGGAACTCATGCCGAGCAGGCGTGGGCGGAATACACACAGGTCTTATTGACCTCCAACGAATTTCAGTTTCTGGACTAACCAACATGATGACCAGACGGGATTGCCTCAAGACCTTCGGAACCGGCTTCGGGATGACCGCGTTTGCCCAACTGGCGGGCGCGGCGTCCGTTGGGCCCTCCATCGAATCCAATCCGCTGGCCCCCAAAGCGCCCCACTTCCCGGCCAAAGCGAAACGCGTTATCTTTCTTTTCCTCAACGGCGGCCCCTCGCAGGTGGATACCTTCGACCCCAAGCCGATGCTCGATAAGTACGACGGCAAGCCCATGCCCGCCGGCAATCTGAAGACCGAGCGCAAGACCGGCAACCTGCTGAAATCGCCCTTCGGGTTTAAAAAGTATGGCCAAAGCGGCATCGAAGTCAGCGATATCTTTTCGAAAATCGGCTCCCGCATCGACGATTGCTGCGTCATCCGTTCCATGTATACGGACCGGCCCAACCACGAGCCGTCCCTGCTGCTCATGAACACGGGCGATAAGCAGGTCGGGCGCCCTTCCATGGGATCCTGGCTGACTTACGGTCTGGGCTCGGAAAACCAGAACCTGCCCGGTTTTGTCGTGCTGTGCCCTGGCTTCCCGGTTATCGGACCCCAACTCTGGGCGTCCACCTTTCTGCCCGCCGTCTACCAGGGAACTTACATTCCCAATAACGAGAAGACTCCGGACAAACTGGTGCAGTATATCCGAAATCCCGAGTTATCTCTGACCGAGCAGCGCCGCCAGCTCGACTTACTCGGCGAACTGAACAAGCTCCATCTGCAGCGCGCCGGACAGGACCGCGAACTCGAGGCCAGCATCCAGGCGGCGGAGATCGCTTTCCGCATGCAGTCGGAAGCCCCCGACGTTTTCGATATCTCGAAAGAACCGGAGAAAGTCCGCGCCCGTTACGGCGACAGCGATTTCGGCCGCGGCTGCCTCATGTCCCTCCGCCTCATCGAGAAGGGCGTTCGCATGGTGCAGGTCTATCACGGCAACTCACAGCCTTGGGACAGCCATGACGACATCATGAGTCACAAGAGGCTCGCGCGCGACACGGACGGCCCCGTGGCGGCGCTGCTCGAAGACCTCAAACTGCGCGGTCTGCTCGATGAAACCCTGGTGATCCTCAGCGGTGAGTTCGGGCGCACTCCGGTTGTGGAAGTCAGCGGCCTGGTCAAGGTGCAGAACGGCCGTGACCACAACAGTCACGGCTTTTCCACCGTGCTCGCGGGTGGCGGCATCAAACGCGGCTACGTCCATGGCGCCACCGACGACTTCGGCTTCAAAGCGGTGGAGAAGCCCGTCCACATTCACGATCTCCACGCCACCATCCTGCACCTGATGGGCTTCGATCACACGAAACTGACGTACCGATACAGCGGCCGCGATTTCCGTCTCACGGATGTCGCCGGTAACGTGGTGCAGGAAATCCTCGGCTGATCCGGAAGCTTACAGCAGCTTCCGGATGTGGTCTTTGAACCGCGTGTAGATCCACGACACCGCCAGCAGAATCAGGCCAAGCGCCACGAAGGACAGGATCCGGTACAGCGTTTCCAGATTCCGCAGGTCGTACAGGAACAGTTTGAGGATGCACAGCAGGATCAGCGCCAGCCCCTGCAGCCGCAGGATTCGCTCGCGCGCCGCGAAACCGGTGGCGAGGAGTGCCAGGGATTCCAGCCCCCAGGAGACGGTCAGCATGCCGCCCGACACCTGCCCGTAGAGCAGGGCGCATAACAGCACCGTTGCCAGAGCTGAAAACGCCGTGTTGCCGTGCTCGTCTGCATAGAGCCGAGCGAGCCACTGTCCGGCGTACAGCGCCGCCACGACCACGCAGGACTGCCAAAGCTCCCGCGACATGGCGTCAAAGATTATCGCCGTTCCGAACGCGGCCAGCGCGAACAGTCCGCTCTGCACGCGCAGATCCGGCATACCGCACCGGAAGGACAGGAAGAACAGCGCCAACGATACCGCCATCCACCAGGGCGCCGCATTCGTCAGTTCCGCCTGCGCCACGATCAGCGCGAACAGCGGCAGCGCCGCCGCCCACAGAATCCCGCGCGCTTCCGCTTCTTCATGCCGGGAGCGATGCCAGAGACAATACAGCCCCGCAATTGCCGGCGGCATGGAAAGAAGTCTGGTATGCTCCAGATCGAAAGAGAAAAGCCGGATATAGATCACGGCGAAAGCACCGGCCGCGATATACCGGAGCGGTCCGGTTTCGAGCACCCACAAAGCGATCGCGGTCCAGACTACCGTCACCCAGGGGTCGGGCGTCACCAGCCACGTTGCGGCCAGCAGCAGAGCCGTTCCCACCCCGGCGCAAATCTGGCGCTCCACCTCGCGGTTCCACGTCCGCGCCGCCGCGATCCACGCCAGTCCGGCCGCGCCGAAGAAGGAGATCCACACGGCTTCCGACGCCGGAAATTTCGTGAAATCCTCGGCGTGCGTGCCCACCACCGCCAGCACGGCCAACCCGCCCGCGGGACCGAAGAACACGCGAATCCACGGCGGCAATCGCCGCGCGCCCAGTTCCAGAATCACCAGCGCCAGGCCGCACCACGCCAGGCCCACGTACCCGATCGGCGTCTCGCGCCAGATCAGCACCGCGGCCAGCAACACGGCCGCGCCGCTGCTGCCGAAGCCCAGGCCTTCCCGCTCGTCAAATTCCAGCCAGCGCGTCCGCAGCGCGCATCCGTAAACACCCGCCAGACTCAACGCCAGCGGCAGCCACTCAGTACGCGTAGCCGATGCCAGCACGCCCGCCGTCAGCAGCGCATAAGCCTGAACACGGAACTCGATGGCCGCCCGGCGCAATCCCGCTTCGAACAGAATCAGTCCGTACAGGATCCACGCGCACCCCACATACGCCGGCGGCGCTTCGAAACCGATCACCGCGGCCACCAGCATCGCCGCCACGGAACTCATGGCGACATTCGGGCTTCGCAGCGCACGATTGCCATAGAACAACACCGCGTGCAGCAGTGCCGGCGGGCTCCAGTTCCAGATCGCGCGCCCGAACACCTCGGATCGCTGCCACGGAAACTGCCATTCGCCCATTCGCAGCAGTGAGTGAACGAACGCCGTCATCCCCAGACGCCGCAGGAACGCGAGGTTGAGCCGCACGCCGGCCAGATACAGGATTTCCGCCTCCAGCGCCAGGCCCGCGCTCATCCAGACGCCGGGCACGCGCGCCACAATCGCCAGCCCGCCCAGCACCGCCGAGAGGAAAACCGATGCCTCATAACTGCCTGCGCGCAATCGGACCGCGAAGTTATCCTCTTCGCTGAACGACGAGGGCGGGCGCAGGAAGCCGCGCGCGATCGCATCGGTCAGCAGCAGGATCGCGCCTCCGGTCGCCGCCATCCACAACTCACCAGGCGCCTGGTGCGCCCACGCAAGGTAAGACAGCGCCACGAACGCCACGAAGTTCACCGGGTAAATCCATTCCACGCCCCCGGTCACCACACGCCGCCGCGTGCGCAGCAGGTCGAAGCCGTCGAACAGCAGCCAGTACGTCAGAAACAAGGGCTGCGTCTGCTCCAGGGGCGCTCCGGAGTTGCCCCGCGAGATACAGGTCAGATAGGTCGCCGCCAGTCCGAACAGCGGCATCGAGTACCACTCGTATCGGGCGGAAAGCCAGAGGATCGATCCCGCCAGGGGAATCAGACTCACCACCGCGAACGGACTCGACGGGGTGGCGGCAAGCGCCGCGAATGCTGCAAAATACGCCACACCCGTAATCGCCTGCGAACCATATCGCAGCGCGTGCGCGATCATTCCGCACGCTACAGCCAGCATGACCACCGAACCGATCAGCGGATCTTCGATGACTCGTGCCGCCGGCAGCGCCCACGCCGCGTAAGACGTCGCGTACAACCCCGCCCAGCCCGCGCCGATCAGCCCCCTCGCGAACACCCGATAGCGATCGCGCCGCTCCACCACGACTCCCGTTCCCAGCACCGCAACGCTGACCAGCAGCGCGACACCGGCGCGTCCCCCGGCGCTCATGTGGGAGAACGAAAAACCCAGGAACAGCGCAATCCCGATCACCAGAATCAGCGCGCCCAGCTTGTTTAACAAGCTGCCGCCGACCAGGCTTTCCCACTCCTCATCGCCCAGCCAGCCGCGCAACCGGTCCGATAAACCCGGTCCCGGCAGGACTTCCTGCTGCTGTGCCGGCGCGGGCCGCGGTAAGGGAGGGGGCTGCGGCACCGGCGGGGGCCCGACCACCTCTCGCGCGACCGCCGGCGCTTGCACCGTCACCGCCACCTCGACCGGCGCTGCCGGCTCCGCCACCTTCACCGCCCGTGGCTGCGTCTGCGTCTGCTCCAGCATCCACACCCGCTCGGTCAGAGCTTCGATTTGCGCCCGCAGGTGCAACCCATACGCGAGCACTGCAAAGAACAAAAGAACGACAAGAATTTCCATGGCCGTGTCTCCCGGATTTGTTCTTCAGACCGTCACGGCGACTCGCCGGTTCGCCTGTTCCCCGGGCACCAACTCCATCACCGCCTGCCGCAGTTCCTCCGGCGTAACCGGCCCGTGAATCGGCGCTCCCACCCGGACCGTGATGCGCGGACGCCACAGCTTCTCCCAACTCCGGAACGCATCCCCGCCCTTACAACTGAACGGATGCCCCCACGCGCCATGAAGCCCGATCGGAATCACCGGCACGTCCAACCCGCGCACCATGCGTTCAAACCCGCGCTTGAACTCCCGGATTTCTCCATCCAGCGTGATGTGCCCCTCCGGAAAGATCGCGACCAGTTGCCCCTGTTCCAGCAGATCGTGCGCGTCGCGCAGAGCCACCGTAATCGCGCGGGGCGTGTTCGTCTCCACCGGAATCGCCTTCAGCATTCGGAAGAAGTGCCGCCCCACCGGCATTTCGTAAAAGATCCGCCGCATCATGAACCGTGCCGTGCGCGGCGTCGAAAGCCCGACGAACAGCGCGTCCGCGTAGCTCATATGATTCGCGGCGAGCAGCGCCCCGCCCGTTGCGGGGATGTTTTCCGCTCCCTCCACTTCCACCGAAAACAGCACGTTGACGATACATCGCATAAGGAAGCGGAACGTGACAAGCGGCATCGTTGCCACCACGCCGAACGACCCGATCACCATCACCACGCCCGCCGCCGCCGCGATCGCTCCCGCGCTCCAGTGCATCACGTCGTGCAGCAGCCACAATACGCCGGACGCGCCGATCACGCCCACCATACTCACGAAGTTATTCGTCGAGAGGATCCGCCCCTTTTCCCGCGCCCCCGCCTTTTCCTGCAGCCAGGCATTCAGCGGCACCGCGAAAAGCCCCGCCGCCGCGCCCAGCCCGATCAACCACCACAGTGCGTGCGTGTAGTTCGTCGTCAGCCCCAGCAGCACGCCGAAGACGCCCATCAGCAGCGAGCCCAGCGGCGCCAGTCCCAGCTCAATCCGTTTCCCCGAGAGCGTGCCCGCCGCGACGCTGCCCACGCCGATCCCCGCCGCCAGCGCCGTCACCAGCAGCCCCACCTGCGTCTCCGACACATGCAGCGACTCTTTTCCCATCAGCAGCAACGCCAGCTGAAACAGCGCCCCGACAAACCAGAACCAGGCGTTGCCCGCCACGCACAGCGCCATCCCGCGGTCCTTCAGAATCTCCCGCGAACCGGCCACAATCTCGTGGAACGGGTTCAGGTGAAAAGGTTCGCGCCCGCCCGCCGCCGGCACTTTGCGAATGTGCAGGCTGCACAGGGACCCCACCACCGCGATGGCCAGCAGCACCAGCCCCATCGTCGCCGGCTGCCCCTGCCACCGTTCGTAGAGAAAGGTCCCGAAACTGGTGCCGATCACGATCGCCACGAACGTCGTCAGTTCCAGCAGCCCGTTAGCGCGCGACAAATCCGCCTCGGTCACCATCTCCGGCAGGATCCCGTATTTCGCCGGACTGAAGAAGTTCGCCTGCGTGGCGAGAAGAAACAAAACGACCAGCAGCAGATCGATGCGCCCGCTCATCAGCGCGACGATGCCCATCACCATCGCCACGGGCTCGAACGCCTTCGTCACCTGCAGCACGCGCGTTTTCGAATAGCGGTCCGCCAGTTGTCCGGCATGGCCCGCGAACAACAGGAACGGGATCACGAACACCGCGCCCGCGATCGCGAGATAGCGGCTGCCCGTCGCCGCGCCGGCCACGCGCACGGCCATGATCGACACGATCATTTTGTAGACGTTGTCATTGAACGCCCCCAGAAACTGTGTCCAGAGAAAAGCCTCGAAGCGGCTGTCCGCCAGCAGTGACCCGTATCCGTTCTTGTTCTTCATGTCGTCTCGATTAGTGCATTGCGCCTGCCAGTCAGGCCTTCCTGCATTTTCATGCAGATACCAGTTGTCGCGAAGACCGCGGGTTCAAAAAATGCCGGTCTGTGTACAATTTATGCGTGCCTCTCTTCACCGATGCGGAGCGCGCGTTTCTTTCCGCCGTCTCCCGGCTTGCTTACTGTAACCCATTTCTCACGGAAAGATCGGATTTCGAACGCGCCGCGCTCGGCCGCGATTATGTCGCCGGTGAGAGCATCTGGAGCGCCTCGGTCGAAAATCCCGACGCCCCCTCGCCCAACGTCGACCGCGTCCATGCCCGGCTCCTGCCCGTGCTCGACAAAGTCCGTGCCCGGCTTCCCAAAGCGGCCAACGCGCAGCCGGGCGAACTGGCCATCTACGAAGACGCCGTGCACCATTTTCTGTACCAGCGTTATTACGCCGAGTTCACCGCGAACCAGACAAAACCGGCCAACTGGCGATTCTACGAAAGCTTCGAGCAGGACTGGCATCATTACCTTCCGGACACCGCTCGCACCCCCGAAGCCGCCCGCTTCGAAACCGCAGCGCAGGCCGCGCACTTCTTCGCCTGCTTCCGGCAGGTGCAGCGCGCCTTCCAGCACATCTTCTTCAGCATTGTCGGCAATTCCATGCCGGCCGCGCGCCTGCGCGCCTCCGTCTGGCAGTCCGTGTTTACGCACGACATGCGCCGCTATGGCCGCGTTCTCTACGGCCGCATGCAGGACTTCCCCACGCTGATCACGGGCCCCTCCGGCACCGGCAAGGAACTGGTGGCCCGCGCCATCGCCGCGTCCCGCTATGTTCCTTTCGACGCCGCCCGCCTCCGCTTTGCCGACCCGCCCGGCGAAACCTTCATCCCCATGAACATCGCTGCGCTCTCGCCCACGCTGATCGAATCCGAACTCTTCGGACACCGCCGCGGCGCGTTCACCGGCGCCATTGGCGACCGCAAAGGCTGGCTCGACGCCTGCCCGCCCGCCGGCTCCGTCTTCCTCGACGAACTGGGCGAACTCGATCTCTCCATTCAGGTCAAACTCCTCCGCGTCATCGAAACGCGCGGCTTTTCCGCCGTGGGCGACACCGCGCGCCGGGAGTTCGCGGGCAAACTCATCGCTGCCACCAACCGCGATCTGCACGCGCGCATTCGCACCGGCCACTTTCGCGAAGATCTCTACTACCGGCTCTGCGCGGATCTCATCCGCACGCCTTCCCTGCGCGAGCAGATCGACGACAACCCGGCCATGTTGCGCGACCTGCTGCTCTTCATGGTGCGGCGCGCGGTGGGTCCCGATAACGGTGAGGCCGAGCGCTCGCTTCCCGAGGTGGAAGCCTGGGTGCGCGATCATCTGCCGCCCCACTATGCCTGGCCCGGTAACTATCGCGAACTCGAACAGTGCGTGCGCAACGTGATCATTCGCAAGTCCTACGCGCCCATTCCGGAAACACCGCAGCCGGATTCGCCCGCCGACACACCCTTCTTTCAAAGCTTCCGCCGCTGCGAACTTTCAGCCGACGAGGTGATCACCCACTACGCGGCGCTCGTCTACCGTCAGACCGGAACCTGGGAGGAAGCGGCGAAGCGCCTGGGACTCGACCGCCGGACCGTCAAGACGAAAGTCGAGGCGTTCCTGGCGTCCGCGACAAAGCCAGCCACTTCGTGACCTGCTCCACCACGGTATTCAGGCTGGTGGTGATCCGGTCCGTCTCGATGTTCACGAGCGTGTAGCGGTCCGTGCCCGGCGTTCGCGAGTGCAGAATCCGGTTGTGCGCCTCCCGCAGATCGGGCAGGTCGGAGGGCAGTTCGGTCCGGTCCCGCAGCGCCCGCGCCACGGCGTCCAGGGTCTGGCACACGTCCGCCGCGAACTGCCGCGTCGCCTCGCGCGGCGGCGCTTTCCGTGTCTGGTACAACCCGGATTCGAGCGCCATCACCGCATGCACCAGGCTGTGAGAATTCACCAGGATCGCGTTCAGCGTATTGACCTGTTCCTGCCGGATGCCCGGCTCCGCGCTAAGCCGGTCCACCGACGCTTCCGCATTGGATCTCGCCCGCCGGCTGCGCACCCGCGTGGCATCGATCGCGGAGGGCGGGGCGTCACTATAAGCGTCGATCACCGCCTGGAAGTAAGCGCGATAATTTTCCATCATGTCCGCCAGCGCCGGACCCACCAGCGTGCGTTCCCACGTCGGCCAAACCGCATACGCGATCATCGCGAGCACGCCGCCGATGGCCGTATTGATCGCCCTCGCCGAAATCACTTCCTTCGGCGGCACACCTGTCAGTGCGATCAGCAACACCACCATCGCGCTCAGCGCCGTCACGAAGATGCCGTAATTCGCCGGGCCGATCCACCGCAGCAGAAAGATAAACACCGAAAGCAGCACCACATCCGTCGCCGTCCCGGCGTGCACGAAGTGAAACAGCACGGTCGCCAGCACCAGACCGGCGAACGTGCCGGCCAGACGCAGAATGCCCCGGCTCACCGTCGCCGTGAAATCCGGCTTCAGCACGATGGCGATGGTCATCGGAATCCAGTACGTCCGCTGCACCTGAATACTCCGGCCGATGGCGTCGCCGGCTCCGAGGCACACGGCGAGCCGCAACGCATGACGGAACACCGTGGAGTGCAGCGACAGATTGGCCTGCAATTTGGCCATCCGGCCGCGGAACCGCAGCCGCCACGGCTCTTTGGATTCGTTCCTCGCAACGGCCTGCGTCGCGATGCCGGTGGTGGCGCGAAGTTGCCCGCCGAGCGCGTCCAGTTGTTGCCGGGCGTCTCGTATTAAGGCCGCGAAAAATGTGGAATGCGCCCCGACCGTCTGCCCGGGGAAATGCTGCAGCGCTTCCTGAAACGGCTGCACGTTGCCGCTGGCCTTGCCCTCCGGCACGCCCTGCGCGATGGAATCGAGGGCCAGCGCCGCGGCCCGGAAAATCTGCAGCAGTGCGTGTGACGCCGCGGCCCCATGCGGATCCCGCCCGATTCGCCTGTATAGACGCCCCAGATTGAGCAGGGACAGCCGCATGCGTTCCGCCTGATTCAGCAGGAACACCAGCCGTTCGCCGTCGGGCGTGCGATCCCGGCTCAGTGACGCCAGCGCGTCCTGCGCATCGGAAAACTGATCGCTGTTGGGCGGCGTCTTCGAGGGCGGCGTGGGCTCGCGGGCCACCCCCGCCAGCGCCCGGTACAGCGCGGCCACAATGCGGCGCTCCGGTTCATAACGCCGGATGGGCCAGAGCGCAATCGAGAGCAGCGTCTGCAGTAATCCGCCGCCCAGCGCCAGCAGGCCCACCTGGGCGGCCTGCACCGGCGGCAATGGCCGGGCCGCGAACACCACGATGGTCACCAGCGAGATCACGCCCAGATCTCCCGCCTGCGTTCCCAACGCCACCAGCATGCCCGCCGAAAACGCCCACACCGTCGCAATCGCTACAGCCGACAGATTGCTGTGCCCGGAGAGCGATCCCAGCGTCACGGCCAGCCCGGTCAGCACAGCGGCAAGCAGCATCCGGCCGGCTCGCAGCACGTAAGGATCGCGGCTGTCGGAAAAGGAAATATTCAGCGCCCCGGTGCCCGCCACCACGCCCGCAGGGGCACCGCCGATAGCCGTGCCCAGCAACACAGCGGCCGTGAAGCCGATCGTGTTCCGGATGGCGATTTCCGGCACGATCTTCGCCGCTTCATAGCGCGTCAGTGTACGCCAGAACGCGGTCAGTGGCCGCACGCGGGCCGGTTCGGGAGCCATGTAACTAACATAAGGGGTATGCACCTGCGCATCATGGCCTCGCGGCATTCCGCTTTCTACAGTCCACTGCTCTCGGTGATCTCCGCGGGCTTTCTGGAAAAGGCGGGTTTCACCGCCGGCTATTCCGTGTTGCAGCCCGGTCAGCGCTCCCACGAACTGATTCGCGATGGCGTTGTCGATATCATGCAGTCGGCTGTCTCCTCCAACTGGCAACCGCTTGACAACGACATCTCACCGCTGCCGGTCCACTTCGCTCTCATCAACCGCCGCGATGGCTTCTTCCTGGCCGGCCGCCACCGGGACCAGGCCTTCCGGTGGAAGGATCTCGAAGGCAGCACCCTGCTTGCCGATCACGGCGGTCAGCCTCTCGCCATGCTGCGTTACGCTGCGCACGTGAATCAGGTGGATTGGTCGAAGATCACGGTGCTCGATCGCGGCACGCCCGAACAGATGTCGGAAGCCTTCCGCGCCGGCGAGGGCGATTATATTCACCTGCAGGCACCCGGTCCGGAACTGCTCGAAGAGGATGGCGCAGGCTGGAGCGTGATGTCCGTGGGCGCTTCCATGCCGGAGGTCGCCTTCAGCACGCTCTGTTGTTCCCGCGATTTCCTTGCCTCGGAGTCTTTCGAACCTTTCGCCGAGGCCTTCCGGCAGGCACGCGAATGGGTGCGATCGGCGCCGGCGCACGACGTGGCCGAGCGGGAAGCGGAGTTCTTCCCGGGCGTCAGTCTCAGCGCCCTCGCGGCCGCCATCGCGCGCTACCAGAAACTCGGCACGTGGTCCGGCGATCATCGGATCACACCCGCGCTCTATGAACAGGCTCTGGATGTCTTCGCCTGTGCCGGTGGTCTGCGCACACGGCATGCTTTCGAAAAAGTCTGTTAATCCCGCGCCGCTTCGAAAACCGCGGTCACGCTGTTGCTGACGACCTGACGACCGCCCGGCAACAGCACCTGCAACTGCACGGGAACTTCTCCGAACGTCATCGCGGCCGGCACATGGACGCGCAGTTCATAGATGCCCTGCCGATCCGCCGCCGGCTGAACGGATTCCACCGGCACGTAAACATCGCTGATCTTCAGCAGCATCGACGACGGATCGAGCGATAAATCGTTTCCCGTCGCGCTGATGACAATCTCGTCGCCGGGTTGAGCCGGATACCCGTCCAGGCGATTGTTGCGCTGCATCGCGAGTTCCCGCGTTCCCGCGAACGAGATCAATCCCTGACTCTGTCCAGTAACACTGAGCAGGCCGATTTCGCCGGCCCCCGAACCCGCACAGGCCATCATCGGAACGGCCTTTCCACGGATCTGCGCAACAGCCATGCCGTGCCCTTCGCCCTTTGCGCACGGGGTTGCCGCGGGCGGCGCCTCCGCGTTCGCCGCGTTGTCGGCCGTGTTGTCCATGATCTGCAATGTGCTCTCCGTGGTGGAATCGCCGAGTGTCGCCGAAAGCGTCACCGGCCCCGCGCCCGCGGAGGGATCGCTCTCGGCTTCAAAGGTCAGACTGGTTTGCGACGGTCTCGTGACCACCACCTCCGGCACATGGACCTGAGCGCTGCTGCTCGCCAGTTCCACAGCCATCGGCGACGAATTTGACGGCACCGTCAGTTCACACGTCGAGCGTCCACCCGGCGCAACGGACCCCGCCGCGCACTGCACTTTCACGGCGGACATCGTGGTAGCCGTCGAAGTCGCGGCGCCGCTCTGCGTTCTGTTCCGCAGCGTGAGAGTCGCCGTTGCCGAAACGCCGTTGAGCGCCGCCGTAATCACCGCGGCCTGCGTGCCGGAAAACGCCCCGGCCACCGCGTTGAACGAAGCGCCGGTGGAGCCGGACGGCACGGTCACCGCCCCGGGAACCGTAAGCGACGAACTGTTGCTCTGCAGCGAAACCGCGACGCCGTTGCCGCTTGCCGCCGCTTTCAGACTCACCGTGCAACTGC
Organism: uncultured Acidobacteriia bacterium; assembly: GCA_903851195.1. Lineage (GTDB taxonomy): Bacteria > Acidobacteriota > Terriglobia > Bryobacterales > Bryobacteraceae > BOG-234. Next base: position 79,262 of record CAINNJ010000004.1, on the reverse strand, counting down.
TCGTCTGGCCCGGTCCCAACCGAACCGGACTGCAGCTGATACCCGAAAGAACGCCCGGCGCATTCGCGGTCAGAGCGATCGTCGCGCTCTGCGAACTCGCGCCCGATGTCGCGGTCACACTGGCGTTCTGGTTATTCGGAATCGCCGTTCCCGCCGTCGCCTTGAAGGTGCCGCTGCTGGCGCCCGCGGCAATCGTCACCGAACCCGGCACCGTGAGCAGGCCATTATTGCTCGTCACGGTCACACTGGTGCCCCCGGCGGGCGCGGCGGAACTCAGGCCGACAACACACGTGCTCGCGCCTCCCGCGGCAAGACTCGCCGGACTGCATGTCAGTGAGGAAACCAGCGCCGCCGGTGCGGCAGTCAGCGCCAGCGTGGCCGTTTGCGAAACGCCTCCGAAATTCGCGGACACAACGGCGTTCTGATTTGAGGGAATTGTGCCGGCCGCCGTCACTGTAAAATTCGCCGTTGTCGAGCCCGCCGCGACCGCGACGGAAGCCGGCGCCGTCAGCAGGCCGCTGTTGCTGGTTAACCCGATGACCGCGCCGCCCGCCGGCGCGCTCTGCGAGAGCGTCACCACGCAGGTGCTCTTCGCGCCCGCGATCAACGCCGTCGGAGTGCAGCCAAGCGAAAGCAGCGCCGGCGCATTGAGCGTTCCGCCGGATACGGTGGTGAACGTGAGTCGTTTTGCTCCCGCGTCCGCCCCGGTCGCCCGCACAATCTGAATCGACGCGGAGGACACGCCGGGAGCGAGCGTGGCGTTCAGCGTCGCCACGTTGCCGGTCCCGATCGCCGTCGCGTTCAGTCCCGCAATCAGACAGGTAGCCGCGCCCGTGCCCGAGGAACACGAGAGGGTCTTGCCGGCGGCCGTGGTGGCGGTTCCGGCGGTAATGGAAAGACTCGAAATCTGCGCCGGTAAGTAGCTGACTCCCCACTGCACGCCCGCCGGCGCCGTGCCGCTCACCGTCAGCGCGAGACCGAGCGACGCATTGCCGCCCGGATTGACCACCGCCGAACCCAGAGTCAGATCGGTGCCGGCCGCGGACAATACGCCCATAAGAATGCAGCACGGCAAAACAAGAATTTTATACATAAGGTATTTGAATGCGCGAGTCGGTTTTCTTTCTCAAAACCGGGTGCGAAGAATCTTTCTCACCCTAACATTGACGGCCGTATTTCTCATAATTCAAACGGCGTGTTTTGGAAGGCCACCGTCTGATTGCAGACAATCGTCTCGCCTTAAATTTCCATATGAGTTACTTAGGTACGGCAAAGACAGATAAATACGGCGCTCTTCTCTTTTTGTTGAGCCTTTTAGCTCCGCTCACGCCGCAGAATTCCAGGGCATTAATCCCCGGACTAAATCCGGCCCCGCTCTTGTGCAGCAATGAGTCCGTGGCACAGGAGTAACATAGATCACATTACTAAGTGTCCAGCGTGATCCAGCCCCCGGCGCTCCGCGAACGACCCCGCATCCTGGTCGTCGAAGACGATGCCGAGGTCGCGGGCCTTCTGAAGAATCTCCTGACGAAATGCGATTACCGGATCGCCGCCGTGGTGGGTTCCGGCGAGGAAGCGCTGTCCCTGCTCCTCGATACCAGCCCCGATCCAACCCTGCCCGATCTCATCCTGATGGATATTTCTCTCAGCCATCGCCTCGACGGCATTGAGACCGCGGCCGAAATCCGCAAACGCCTCGACCTGCCGGTCGTCTTCCTGACCGGCCATGCCGATGAGAACACGCTCGATCGAGCCAAACGCACGGGTCCCTTCGGCTACGTCGTCAAGCCATTCCGTCTCGACGCCCTGCGCAGCGTCATCGAACTTGCCATCGACCGCCATCGGACCGAGATGAGACTTCGCCAGCGGGAAAGCTGGCTTTCTTCCGCGCTCCGTTCGAGTTCGGATCTGACGATCGTGATCGACCGGAACTGCCGCCTGTGTCTGAGTAATCCGGCCGCCGAGCGGATGCTGGGCCTCAATGCCGATACCCTGACCGGCGCTTTGCTCGATGAGGTCATCCTGCTGACGCAGTCGCAGGCGCCGCTTTCACTCGAAAGCCTCGCGCAATCGGCCATGCGGAGCGACACCAATACTCCGATTCCGGGCGGCTGCCAGTTACATACACAGCGAAGCGCGAATGTCCCGGTGGAAGGGGAGATTATCGTGAGTTCGCCGGACGCGGGCGTTGCCGGCGCCGTCGTCACCCTTCGCGACATCACGGTCAGGCTCCGCGAGGAACAGCAGCGCGCGCACAATCAGAAAATGATCGCCGTGGGTCGCGTGGCCGGAGGCGTCGCTCACGATTTCAACAACCTTCTCGCGATAATCCTCGGTTACGGCGAACGTTTGCGCAAAAGTCTGGCCGATTCCGCCGCCGATCCGGCGCCCCGGGCGGATTTTCTGGAGAGAATCCTCGGCGCCGCCAGGAACGCCGCCGTCATTTCCCAGCAGATGCTGACTCTCAGCGGCAACCGGGTGCTGCCCGCCGAATCTCTCGACGTCAACCACGCGGTGAGCTCCATCGTGGAAATGCTGCGCGGTGGCGTCGGAAACCGGATCCGCCTCGAAACGTTCTTCCACGAAGAGGCCGGCAAGGTGCAGATCAATTCCGGTCAGTTCAGCCAGGTCATGATGAACCTGATTCTGAACGCCCGGGACGCGCTGGGGGATTCCGGCGTCATTCTTGTCTCCACCAGCCGGCATCTCGGGTTCGCGAGGATTCTTGTCGCCGATAACGGCCCCGGAATTCCCCCCGAAATCGCCGCGCACATTTTCGATCCTTTCTTCACCACCAAAGCGGAGGGCAACGGTCTGGGCCTGTCCATCGCCTACGGCATCGTGACCACCGCGGGCGGGCAGATCTCGCTGCAAAGCGCCAGTGGCGCCGGAGCCATTTTTGAAATCCTGCTCCCGCAGGTGGAATCCGAGGCGGACGAACCGGAAGCGCAGCCCGTTCGCAAGGTTTCCGCGGCGCCGGGAAAAACGATTCTCCTGGTGGACGATGAGCCCGGCCTGCCGGAACTGCTGGGATCTTTTCTGGCCGATGAGGGACATTCCGTGCTAACGGCGGCAGGCGGGAGCGAGGCCCTGCAGAAAGCGGCATCTCACACCGGAGAGATCGACGTTCTGATCACGGACGTCACCATGCCCGACATGGAGGGCCCCGAACTCGCGACCCGTCTGTCCCAAATCCGCCCCCGCACGCGCGTTCTGTTCATCTCCGGCCATGCCCCGAATCTGGGAAATCTGCTGCGGGATACCGGAAACTCCGCCGCCTTCCTGCAGAAACCATTCAGCCCCGATGCTCTTCTCGCGAAGCTCGCCAGCCTGCTGCCCGCCTGATACCGTCTCGCGAAAACTTCCGCGAAGCATTTCCCGATTCAGAGGCATCCAAACACGAAAGGCATCGAACACAACTATGAAACGCACCGCACAGGCACACTGGGAAGGCGATCTGAAAAACGGCGCCGGCAACATCACCACGGCAAGTCACACGCTGAACGCAACGTCTTACTCCTTCCACGCCCGTTTTGAAGACGGCAAAGGAACCAACCCCGAAGAACTGCTCGCCGCCGCGCACGCCGGCTGCTTCACCATGGCGCTCTCCGGCCAGCTGCTGCAGAAAGGTCTCACCGCGACCAGTCTCGACACCGAGTGCACCATCACGCTCGAAAAGAAGGAAAGCGGCTTCGAAATCACGGAGAGCCACATGAGCCTGAAAGCCGTTGTTCCCGGCGCCTCGAAGGAAGATTTCGACGCGGCCGTGAAGAACGCCGAGACCGGCTGCCCGGTCTCGAAGCTCTACAAGACCACCATCACGGTCACCAGCGATCTCGTCTCGGCGTAAATGCCGAATTAATGGAAGTCGTGCGATCCCGCGACCGGGGAGAGCGGCTCCACCCGTTGCACACTGCGCGCCAGAATGTGGATGACTCCATCCACATTCTGCACCTTGCCGTCGATCAGCAGATACGGCTCCGTTAACAACGTCAGCCGGTACTTGTCGAAGACATCGGGCATCACCACCGTATTGAAGATGCCCGATTCGTCTTCCAGACTGACGAACACAATCCCCTTCGCTGTTCCCGGCCGCTGCCGCACGATTACCGCTCCCGCCACCTTCACCAGCCAGCCGTTCCGCAGCCCTGCCAGGTCCGCCGCCCGCGTCACCCCGAGCGCGTCCATCTCTGCGCGCCGGAAATGCATCGGATGCCGCCCCACCGTGAGCCCCGTCCCGAAGTAATCCGCGCCCAGCCGCTCCGCATCCGTCATCTGTTCCAAAGGCGCGTCCACGCTAGTCTCCGGCACCTCTTCGAGCAGTGGCCCGACCGGCCTCCCCGCGCGCCCGGCTTTCCACAGCGCATCCCGCCGATGCGCCGTCCCCAGCTTCGCCAGCGCGCCGGTTCCCGCCAGCATTTCCAGCTCGTTCTTGCGCAGTTCCGGCACGCGCCGCGCCAGCTCGTCCACATCCCGAAACGGCTTCGCGGCCGCAATGGCCATTCCGGACTCGGCCCGCAGCCCGCGCACATACCGAAGTCCCAGCCGCAGATGATGCGCCTCGCCTTCGATGGTGCAGTTCCAGTCCGACGCATTCACATCCACCGGCAGCACACGCAGGCCGTGCCGCTGCGCGTCTTTCACCAACACGGCGGGCGAATAAAATCCCATTGGTTGATTGTTCAACAAAGCGCAGGTAAACGCGGCGAGGTAATGACACTTGAACCACGCGCTCGCATACGCCAGCAGCGCAAAACTCGCCGCGTGCGACTCCGGAAAGCCATACAGCGCGAACGAGGTTATCGAAAGCACGATCTTATCCGCCGTCTCCCCCGTAATGCCGTTCCGCTCCATCCCGGCGCGCAGCTTGACCTCGATCTCCTTCATCCGCGACTCGGACCGCTTGAAGCCCATCGCGCGCCGCAGTTCCTCCGCCTCGCCGCCGGAAAAATTCGCCGCGATCATGGCCATTTTCAGCAACTGCTCCTGAAACAGCGGGACGCCCAGTGTCCGCCGCAAAACCGGCTCCAGCAGCGGATGCAGCGGATCCACCTCTTCCCGCTTCGCCCGCCGGTTCAGATACGGATGCACCATCTGCCCCACAATCGGCCCCGGACGGATCAGCGCCACCTCCACCACCAGGTCGTAAAACGTCTCCGGACGCAGCCTCGGCAGTGTGGCCTGCTGCGCCCGGCTCTCCACCTGAAACATCCCGATGGTGTCGCCCTTCTGCAGCGTCTTATAAACCTTCGGATCGTTCTGCGGCAACTGCCCCAGGTCGATCTCTTCCTTCCAGTGGTTGCGGATCAGCACCAGGCAATCCTCCAGCGCCGCCATCATCCCCAGCCCCAGCAGATCCACTTTGATGAGCCCCAGGTCCGCGCAGTCTTCCTTGTCCCACTGCACTACCACGCGCCCCGGCATCGACGCGGGTTCCAGCGGCACCACCGTATCCAGCCGGCCCTGGCAGATCACCATGCCTCCCGAATGCTGCCCCAAATGGCGCGGCAAATCCTGCAGGTTCGTCACGACATTGATGAAATTCCGCACCCGGTGATTTTGCGGATCCAGTCCCGCCTCCCGAAACCGCCGCTCCGCTTCTTCGTCGCCACCCGTCCAGCCCCATCGCGACGACAGACTCGAAATCTTATCCAGCGTCTGGACATCGAACCCCAGCACCTTGCCCGCCTCGCGCGCCGCGAGCTTTCCGCGATACGTGATCACGTTCGCCGTCATGGCCGCGCCGTGTTTTCCGTAGCGCTCATACACATACTGGATCGCCCGTTCCCGCTGTTCGCCGCTCGGCAGGTCGATATCGATATCGGGCCACTCCCCTCGCTCTTCCGACAGAAACCGCTCGAACAGCAGTTCCATCCCCACCGGATCCACCGCCGTGATCCCCAGCGCATAACAAACCGCGCTGTTCGCCGCCGAGCCGCGCCCCTGACACAAAATCCCCTCTTCGCGGCAAAACCGCACAATGTCCCAGACGATCAGGAAATAGCCGCCCAGCCCCAGCTTTTCGATCAGGCGCAGTTCTTTCGCGATCTGCGCCTGCGCCGCCTCGTGATAGGGCTTGTAGCGCCAGCGCGCCCCGGCATCGGTGAGCTTCCACAAATAGGACGATACGGTTTCCCCTGGCGGCAGCGGATAATCCGGAAACTGATAGCCCAGATCTTTCAGCGTGAATTCCAGCCGCGAGGAGATCTCCTGCGTATTCGCGATCGCCTCCGGCAGATCCGCGAACAGCCGCACCATCTGCGCGCCGCTTTTCAGATAGCGCTCCGAATTCAGCGATAGCAGCCGACCCGCCTCCGCCAGCGTGACCTTGTTTTGCAGGCATGTGAACACGTCCATCACCTGCCGTTGCGTCTTCCCCGCCAGACAAACGCCATTGGTGGCGACGAGCGGCAACTGCGCCGACCGCGCCAGTTCAATCGCCGCCTGATTCCGCGCTTCCTCTTCGCGATTCAGATGCCGCTGCAGTTCGACGTAAACATTGTCGCGCCCGAAAATCCCGGTCAGCTGATCGAGCGTCGCCTTCGACATCCGGTGCGCCAGCGGACCCTCTTCACCGCCGGTCAGGCACAGCAGCCCGTCGGAAAATTCCGCCAGATCGTCGGCCGTCGCGGCGGGCTCCAGCCCCGGCTTCGGGTTCTTGGTCCCCGCGCGCAGCTTCATGCGCGTCACCAGCCGGCAAAGGTTCTGATACCCCGGGCGAGTCTTCACCAGCAGCGTATAACGGCTCTTATCCCACGCCGAAATCTCCGCGCCCAGATGCGCCTGGATCTGGTGTTTCCCGGCTGCTTTGTGGAATCGCGCGGAGCCGTAGACGCCGTCCACGTCCGTCAGCGCCATCGCCTGCGCGCCCTGCGCCGCCGCCACGGCGATGTAGTCCTCCGGCACGCAGGCGCCGCGCAGAAAGCTGAAGGCCGACCGGGCGTGCAGCTCAACGTACGGCGACGGCATTCTCCTACACGATCTGCGTGATCACGTTGCCGCGCACTTCCGTCAGGCGCTCGCGCCGCCCCTGGTGCAGGAAACTCAGCGCATCCTGATTGAGCCCCATCTGGTGCAGAATCGTCGTGTGCACATCGCGCAGATGATACGGATCTTTGATGGCGTTTAGACCGATCTCATCGGTCGCGCCCACCACGGTGCCGCCCTTCACCCCGCCGCCCGCCATCCACATGCTGAAGCCCAGATTATGATGATCGCGGCCCTTGCTCCCCTGCGATTCCGGCGACCGGCCGAACTCGCCGCCCCACACCACGAGCGTCGTGTCCAGCAGTCCCCGCTGCTTTAGATCCTGGAGAAAACCCGCCACCGGCTTATCCGTCTGCGCCGCCATCCGCAGATGATTCTCCTCGATATCGTCATGCGCGTCCCACTGCAGCACGCCCGGACCGCCGCCCGATATCGGCGCCACGAACCGCACGCCCTTCTCGATCAGCCGCCGCGTCAGCAGTAACCGCCGCCCGTAGTCGTCCGTCTTCGGCTCGCCGATTCCATACATCTCCAGCGTTTTCGCCGATTCCTTCGACAGATCGAAAACCTCGGGAGCCTCCGTCTGCATCTTGAACGCGAGATCGTACGAGTTCAGCCGCGCTTCGAGCTCCTGATCGCCGGGCCGCATGTCCGCTTTATCGAGGCCCTTGATCAGGTTCAGCGTCTTCACGCGGTCCTCCCGCGAAACGCCCTTTGGCAGATCCAGATTCAGCACCGGCCGGTCGCCCGGACGGAACGTCGTCGGCTGGTACACCGCCGGCAGGAAGCCGTTCCCGTACATCGGCTGTCCCGCTTCCAGCGCGCCTTTGGGATCCGGCATCACAACATAGCCCGGCAGCGACTCGCTCTCCGACCCCAGCCCGTACAGCAGCCACGAACCGATACTCGGGAACCCCGGTAAAATGCGCCCCGTGAACATCTGGTACTGCGCCGCCGAGTGCACCACCATGTCGCCATGCACCGAGCGGATCACCGCCATATCGTCGACGCACTGCGCGGTATGCGGAAACAGATCGGACACCTCGATCCCGCTCTTGCCGTATCGCTGGAACGTGCGCTTCGTGCCCAGCAGACGCGACGCATCGTTCAGAAACTGGTATTTCGCCTCGCCAAACGCCGCCGGCCTTTTCTGCCCGTTCAGCTGGTTGAGCAGAGGCTTCGGATCGTAGGTCTCCATATGGCTCGGCCCGCCGGCCATGAACAGGAACACCGCCGCTTTCGCTCTGGCCTGCAGATGCGGCGGTTTGGGAGCCAGAGGATTCGTCGTCGCCGCCCGTGCCTCACTCCGCAGCAGCAGGTCCGCCGCCGCGATGGAGCCAAATCCGCAAAACGCATCCGTCAGGAACTCCCGGCGATTCCGGGTAAATCGAATATGTTCGGCCATATTAGTTCACATACAAAAACGAATTCAGATTGAACATCGCCAGCGCGAACTGCTCCCGCGCCTTCCCTTCAGCCGTTGCGTCGACACTCAGAAACCGCATCGCCATCTGCATCTCCGCCGGCCGGGGCGCGCGCCCCGCTACCAGCTCATAAGCCAGCAGGATCTGCTTCCGGTGATCCGGACCGGCTTCCGCCGCCAGTCGCGCCGCCAGAGCCTTCGCCATCCCGTTCGCCAGATCGCCGTTCAGCAGTTCCAGCGCCTGCGGAGCGTGCGTGCTCGATTCCCGCCGCGGACAACTCCCGGCCATATCGGGCGCATCAAACGCCTGCATGAACGGCAGTTCGAAATTGCGCTTATACAGCAGGTACACGCTGCGGCGGTTGAACTCGGCGGAATCCTTCGCGGGAACCCACTGCGACGGCTTATACATCGCCTGCGCCAGATCCTTCTCGATCGGCACCATCACGCCCGGTCCGCCCTGCTTCTCATTGAGCCGCCCCGCCACCGCGATCATGGCATCGCGAATCTGTTCGGCATCCAGCCGCTGCCGGGGAAACCGCGAAAGATACCGCGCATCCGGATCCTTCTCCATGCCAGCGGGCCCGGGCAACGACGCCTGCTGATACGTATTGCTCAGCAGAATCAGCCGCTGCATCTGCTTCACGCTCCAGCCTTCCTGCACGAACCGGTTCGCCAGATAATCCAGCAGGTCCGGATCCACCGGCTGTTCACCCATGCGCCCGAAATCGTTCGGCGTGGCGACGATGCCGCGCCCGAAGTGATTCGCCCAGATCCGGTTCACCATCACGCGCGCCGTCAGTGGATTGCGCGGATCCGTCAGCCACTGCGCCAGTGCCTCGCGCGGTTTCGCCAGATCGTCCGGCAGTTCCGGCGCGTCCGGAGGCAACAGCACGCCAGGCACACGCATGCCCACCCGATCGCCCGGATGCTCGTAATCCCCGCGCGGCAACAGATGAATTGGAGCTTTGTTTGCCGGATCGTCTTTCACGGTGAACAGCGAAGGCAGCGGAGCCGGCAACCGGTCCTGCGCCTCATCCAGCTTCGCCATCAGGTCCGCGGTCGGCATCCCCGCCTTGGTTGCGGCGGCGATCTCCTTCTGCAGCTTGCCCACTTCCACCTGCAGCGGAGTCGCCTTCGCCGTCCACGCCTTTTGCTCGGCTTCGGGCGCGAGGATCAGATCGTTCGGCTGCAGCGCCGCGAAGAACGCCTGCACCCGGTAATAATCGCTTTGCCGGAAGCCGTCGAACTTATGGTCATGGCAGCGCGCGCAGCCCAGCGTGACGCCCAAAATGCCGGCGCCCACGATGTTCGTCATCTCCGTAAGTTGCTCGTTCCGGCTGCTCGCCACAAGCTGGTTGCCGGCATTGCGCCGCACCGGGCCCAGACGATTAAACCCCGCCGCGATCAGCGTTTCCTCTTCCGCGGGCGCGATCTCATCGCCCGCGATCTGTTCCTGCACAAACCGGTCGAACGGCTTGTCATTATTAAATGCGCGGATCACATAGTCGCGATAGCGCCACGCGTCCGGCCGGAAGTTATCGTACTCATAACCTTCCGTCTCCGCGAACCGCACCACATCCAGCCAGTGCTTGCCCCAATGCTCCCCGTAATGCGGACTGGCGAGCAGACGCTCCACCACCTTTTCCCACGCCTGCGGTGACTGGTCGTTCAGAAAAGACGCGATTTCGGCAGGTGTCGGCGGCAATCCCGTCAGATCGAACGTGACCCGCCGGAGCAGGGTTCTGCGATCCGCGCGCGGCGCGTGACCGAGAGTCTCTTTCCGCATCCGCGCCAGCACAAACGCGTCCACCGGATTCTTCGTCCAGGCCTGATCCGCCGCCTGCGTGAACGCGGGAACTACCGGATTCCGGCGCGGCAGAAACGACCAGTGCCGCCTCTCCGCCTCCGTGTACTTACCCAGCGGCGCCAGCTTCGCGCTATCCGTGGCGGACCCGGCAGGCACGCGTGGCGCGAGCACCAGAAGCAGGGAGAAAACAACGAGAGCCGATGTCCGACGCATACGGTCGTATTCTATCGTGCGCGGCGCCACTTCCACCGTGCGCGGCGCCATTTCTATCATGCGAGGCACCAACAAAAAACGGCAGGCGCTCGGAGGATGGCGCCTGCCGCTTCACCAAAGAACCAGCGGTACGCTCGGAGGAGTGCGTCCGTTGGCTGGGCCACTTATTCTGTATGCACGAAAATCGCGCCAGTAGTAGCCCACTCGGTAAACCTTTGGGGATCGGATTTCCCCTACCACTTAATTATGACGGAGTAACACCGAATGTGTTTCGACCCGGTCACGCCATTCGTATTCAAACGTTAACCTTCCTTAGAAAAATATCATGAATCGTGATGTATGTCACGATGTTTTATTACGTTTTCCTCATGTCACGTTTCTTCAGTCGGAAACGCTTAACTAAAAATGGGAGATTCTGCCTACTTTCAGCACAGGTAAAACAGGCTCAACCTTGGCAAACCAGCCGATTCCAGCGTGGACCGTTCCAGAAACTGCGCTTCCAGCATCGCGATCTGCGGAGCGGTCATCCTCGCCCGATAGGGGCGTAAGTAGACATCGAGCTCTTTCCTCGACGCCAAAGACTGCTCTTCCGTCTGCCGCGTCCGCGCGAACGCCACCAGTTTCTGCTCCAGAATCGTGAGTCGCTGTTCCAGACTCTCCAGATCCGCGCTCAGAACGTCGATATCCGTAATTATCTGATCCAGTGAATCCGAGATAACTCCGTATTCCGGCACGCCGGTTGCCCGAATTTTCTCCGAATTCCGCTCCAGATACCGGCGTATCTCGTCTCCCGCGAAGGGCGCCGCCGTTTCTTCCGGCTTCGGACGAGCCTGACCGGCGTCGGCCATTCGCTGCGCTTCCACCATCACCGCCTGGGAACAGAACGCCAGGGAATTCACCTGCTGCGCCCGCGACTTCTTCGCCCGCCATTTCTCAAACGCCGCGTCGATGCCGCGCAGCACCGCTTCCAGCGGAACGCCGCCGTTTTTCCACGTCTCGATGAGAGCCCAGTCCAGCGGCGAGAGCAAAAACAAAGCCGTGCCGCGGGCTTTCTGAAAATGCTCCTCGATTTCCGTGAAGTAGTTGAAGTAGTTGTGGAAACTCTCGCTCACGGCGCTGACACCGGCTTCAATGCGCGCGTTCCCAGATCAGCCGCAAACCTTCCAGTGTCAGATTCTCGTCCACGTGCCGGATGTAGCGTGAACCGCCCGCGATCAGCTGCGCCTGGCCGCCCGTCGCGATCGTTCTGGTATCCGGACCCAGTTCCTGCACCAGCCGTTCGATAATCCCGTCGATCGCGCCGATCGCCCCGTAAAACAGCCCGGACTGCATGCTCGCCACGGTATTGGTCCCGATCACATTTCGCGGCTTCCGGAAATCCACCAGCGGCAGCCGCGCCGTCCGGCTGAACAGCGCTTCCGCCGAAATGCCGATACCCGCCGCGATAATCCCGCCCAGATACTCCGCTTTCGCCGAAATGGCGTCGAAAGTAATCGCCGTGCCCAGGTCCACAATCACGCACGGCCCGCCATACTGGTGCAGCGCCGCCACACTGTTCACAATGCGGTCGGCGCCCACTTCCCCGGGATTGTCGTAGAGAATGGTCAGCCCCGTATCCGTGCTCGCCGTCACGAACATCGCATCCAGCCGAAAATACCGCTGTGCCATCTCCGCCAGCGCGCTGTTCAGGGGCGGCACCACGGACGATACGATGATCCCGTTCACCTCCGCCGGGTCGAGCGACGCATAGCGCAGCAGGCTCATCAGCAGGATGCCCCACTCGTCGGAGGTCTGCTCGCGCACCGTGCGCAAGCGGCGATGATCGGCCAGTTCGCCATCCCGGAAGATGCCGATCGTGATATTCGTGTTTCCCGCGTCCAGAGCCAGCAGCATGAGCTACATGTATGCGGGCACGGCGATCCCCAGGATCGACAGCGTCCGCTTCAGTTGCAGAGCGAAGAACTCGGTCATCCACAACAGGAAGGTCCGGCGCTCGCGATCCGGCTCGTCCAGCACCTTGAAGCGCTGGTAGAAGTTGCTGAACTCCTGCGCCAACTGGAAAGCGTACCTCGCCATATGCGCCGGCTCCCCGGCCGTGACGGCCCGCTCCAGCGCCGAGCCCGCCCGCGAAGCCGCCAGCAGAACCTGCCAGCAATCCTCGTTCTCCAGTTGCCGCGCCATCGCTTCGCGGCTCAGTTCCGCCCGGAAATCCGGCAGCGTTTCCCCGCGTTCTTCCAGCTTGTTCAGAATCCGCCCCGCCCGCACCGCCGCATACTGCACGTAGGGACCGGTCTCGCCCTCGAAACTCAGCGCCTCCTGGAAATCGAACGCGATCACCGTATTCCGCGTGAACTTCAGCAGAAAATACCGCAGGGCGCCCATCGCGATTTCCACCGCGACCGCCTGCTGCGCCACCGGATTGTCTTCCGGATGTCGCGACGCCACCTCGCCCAGCGCGCTTTCGATCAGCTTGTCCATCAGATCGTCCGCCTTCACGCCCAGGCCTTTTCGCCCGGAAACTTCCACGTAAGGACGCCGCGCGTCTTCTTCGGAAAGCTCGATCCCCAGGTCCGCGCAGCAGCGCGGCGAGAGCGCCACCATCTCATAGCTGAAATGAATCGATTGCTCCGCCTGCGCGTCGAAACCCAGCGCCCGCAACCCCGCCACCACCACATCCTGCAGATACGATTGCCGGGTGTCGATTACGTTGTATACGCGCGTCGCCTTCCCGAACGCCGGCGCGGGCCGCGGTTGCGGCGTATCGGCCGAAACCCACACATCGTGCCCGTCCGTGTAGCGGGTCAGCGGGTGGTAATAAAAATCCTTCCCCAGCAGCCCGAACTTCCAGAGCTGATAAGCGATATCTTTCCCGACGTAAGTCACCGTACCGTTCGAGCGCACAATCACCTTACTGTCTTCGTTGGCGTCGCCTTCGCCACGGAACGCCGACGACGGCATCACCCAGCAGCCCTTGTTCTTGCCTTCTTCTTCGAGATAAATCGCCTTGCGGTCCTTCAGCAGCTCAAACGCGGACGCCCAGAACTGCAGATGCAGAATCTCGCTCTCCCGGGGCAGCACGTCGTACTGAATATTCAGCCGCAGCATGGTCGCCAGATGCAGATTGACGATCGCGTCCGCCACCAGGTGCGCCATCTCCGCCAGCGGACCGTGGTTCGCTTCGATCTCATGCAGCGTCGCCGCCCGCCATGCCAGCGCTTCCGGATGATCTTTGTAATACTGCGACGTGCGCGCGTAAAGATCCCAGCAGAGGTAGTCGAAACGAAGACTCCCGGGCTCTTCGGGCGCAATCAGCGCCGCTACTTCCGCCGGCGTCTTCTGCTCCAGAAAGTGGAAGCCAACCACCACATCGGCCACCTGCACGCCGGTGTTGTCGATGTAGTTCTGCACCTCGACCTGATGCCCCAGCGCCCGCAGCATCCGCACGAACGTATCGCCCAGCACCGCGTTCCGCAAATGCCCTATATGCGCGGCCTTGTTCGGATTGATGTTGGTGTGCTCCACCACCGTCTTTCCCGCTGCCGCCGCCGGTTGCTCGCCCTCGCCCGCCAGTAACCCCGCGCCATACGCCCCACGGTCGAAGCGAACGTTGATATACCCGTTGCCCGCAACCTCCAGCGAAGCGACACCAGGCATCGCACCCGCCGCCTCCACGAGATCCGCCGCAATCTTCTTCGGAGCCTGCTTCAGCGCTTTCGCCAGCTGGAACGCGACCGGCAGCGCGAGTTCGCCAAAGGACGATTGCTTCGGCTGCTCGATCACAATCTCCGCTTCCACGCCGAAGCGGATACGCACGAGATCCCGAAACGCGGTTTGAATTTGCTTTTCCTGAATATGAAACACGGAAATTTGAGTATAGCGGGCGGGACTAAAATTAAGGGTATGGTGCGCCTCCTGCTGGTTCTGGCTGCCGCCTCCTTAGTCTTCCCGCAAGACCGGGTTCTCACTCCGGCAGCCGAATTCGATCTCCACGCCGGACTCAAACTGTCCCGTCACGCTCGCGTCCGTCTCACGCTCTCGGCGACGCCCACCGGGCTGACTCTGGTCACTATCGGAGAAAACTTCGCCGCGCTCACCAGCGCCGATCCGAACGGACGCATCCTGCACGCCCGTTCCGACCTCGCCTCCGTCCATGCGCAGATCTACGGCGCGCTCCCGCGCCCGGATGGAAACGTCTGGTTGCTCTCCGCCGGACCGAACCAGGCGTTTGGCGCCTATACCGAACTCGGCAACGCGCTTCCCTCCCGGCCCGTCACCGGAAAATTCCATTCCGGTCCCGAAAATTACACGGATATGGACCTCTACACGCCCGCCGGCGAGCATCTGGAACACCTGCGCCTGCTCCGTCCCGTGGTCCCTTTGGCCGCGGGTAACGACGAGATCGTCCTGCGCGTATATCCCGGGCAGATCCTGTATTTCGGCATCGCCGCGAACGGTCAGTTTCAGAAGAAAACCGAAGTCCGCCTCGACCCGCCCGTCAGATTCGCCTTCGCAACCATGGCCTCGAACGGAGAAATTCTGCTGATGGACCGCCAATCCGGCGACATGCTGATCGTCGATCCGAAAACGCATCGCGGTTCCGTCGTGCACCTGCCGAAACCTTATCCGGTAACGGCCGTCTCCACCGACGCCGATGCCGTCTATCTGCTGACCGGCGACACCGTCTTGAAAGCCGATCTGCAGGGCCGGATCCTCGCCGAACATCGCCTGCAGTTCGGTCACGGATTTCAGCCGGTGGCCATCGCGGTAACCGGCCCCTCCATCTATCTGGTCAATCAGTCCGGCGTCACCGAACGCTTTGAACTGTAGCTCTTACTGTCCGGCGCCCGGCACCGGCGCCGCGCCCCCGCCGGAACACTTGATCAGACATCCCACGGGCTTCGCCGCCGGCGCCGAGACACTGATCTGCACCTTCGCCTTGCCCCCCGCCTGGTGCAGATTCAGCGTGAAAATCTGCGACGTTTCATCCCACGTCATCCCGCTCGAAGACCCCGTCAGCGCCGTAGCCAGCACCGGATAAGGCGCGAAGCCGTAGATCGTCCGCATCCCCTCGCCCGCCGCGAAGTTGACCGTAATTTCCGCCTCGCCCGTATCCTGAAACGCCGACACGCGCTTCTTCCCCATGCTGACGAAGTTCCCCTTATCGCCCAGCATCGCGATGCCGCTTTTCCCCACCGGCGCCAGCACGTAATACCCGGCGTCGCCCGCCAGATCGAACGTCACGGGAGAGTGTGGGTTAATCAGCCGTCCGGATTCCTGCAGCGCATCGTAGAAATAAGCGGCTCCGCTGATACCGTACGTGGCCGGATCGATCGTGATGGTCTTGTTCGCTCCCCGGACATACGCGAACAGGTAGTACGTTCGCAGCCCGGCCCCGAAGTCCGAATGCGAAGCCACCACCATCGGCACGTCGATCCCCAGCGCGTCGTTCTGCATCACGCTGTCCACCGGCGTCGCCGCCACGTCCGGCTTCACGATCACGCCGTCCGCCCGGACCGCCCGAATCAGATTGCCCTTCGAGATATTCCCCAAAGCGTCGCCGATTCCCACCGGACCCGCCGACAGCGTCGCCGCGATCAGATTGTTCGTCTCCGAACTCATCAGGACATCGGTAAACGGCCACACGCCAAGCGCGGAAGCCAGCCGCGAGCTGTAGAAAAAGTTGGTCCAGATCTCCCGCCGGAACCGGTCCTGGCTCGCCCGGATTGTCGTGACATTGCCGTAATTGGTGCTTTGCAGAAAATGACCGGGCGCCGCCATGCAGTACTGAATCGTGATCCCGCGCTTCGCCATCGAAGCCGCCATCCCGTCCAGAAACGCTTCCGGATCCGTCAGATTGAAATCCGTGTGCGCCTGCTCCGCCAGCCAGTCCTGTTCGTAAGTCGAAACTCCGGAGGCCTTCAGATAGGTGGCCGTATCTTCCCAGTACTTCGGATCCGTGGCCACATTGCCCGAAATCGCATATTTCGACCGGTACGGGCTGTTCGCGTCGATCCACCGCGCGTGCGTCACCAGCGGCGTCTTCAACCCGGTCTGAAATCCGCCCAGATCCGCCTGAAAAAGCGCCGGAGAAGCCGTATACGTCCAGATTCCGGAATGACTCGACCAGCTGTTGTCCGGCCCCTTCGGATACCACCAGCTGTCCAGCTGCATCGAGCCCAGCCGGATCCCCTTGTCCGCGAATTCGGTCCGCACGGCCTTCAGCGTGTCCGTATAGGAAGGCCCGCCCGCGTTGTAATAGTAAGCCGCGCCGTTGTCCGTCCAGTAGCTCACCGATTTCAGCAGCGGATCCGCATCGTTCCCCGGCCGTTTCTTCCCCTTCAGGCTGGTCAGTGCCGAACCCCAGGTATCGAACGTCGCGTTGATGCCCTTGCCGTACACCAGCGCCGTCCGGTGCGTGAAACCCGCCGGCAGCGTCGCGATTTTCGAAGAGATTCCCGCGCCGATCGAGTTGTCCGCCCGCCGGTTCATCGACGCCGTCATGAAATTCGTCGTCGGCGACAGAATGAAGGTTTCCCCCATGCTGTCGAAGTACGCCCACGGGCTGTCAGGCAGCAGATCGATAAAATCCGCCGGCGCGAACTCGCCGTTGAACGCCAGATGCGAGAGCGTTGACGGATACGAAGAAATCACGGGAAACGGCGAAGCATTCGCCGCTGCGCTGTTCCAGGTCACGGAAAACAACACCGTGGGCCGCGAGTCGTAGACCCGGATCGCCGCCGTTCTCGATCCCCCGCCGATCGTGTAATCGAACGTGATCTCCTGAAACGACCCCCAGCCGTCTTTGTTCGTGCCGATTCGCGCCGCAACCGCCGGCGCCCCGATACTTCCCGAAAAATTCCAGTGGGGACCGGGAATCGCGACATTCCAGTTGCCGTTCGAAGAGACAGACACCGCAGTGCCGCTATATCCCGTAACTGTGAGCTGCGCAAGGGCCGCGTTACAGGATGCGAGCGCTGTCACAACCAGAAAGAGGAAGGGTAAAGATGAGGTTGAGCGGCCGAAACCGCGGGAAAATCGGGACATCAGTTGGAATTGGCCCTGTTGAAGTACTGTGCGAACTTTTACCAACTTTACCTGATTTTACGTTCGTAGTGGAAAAGATTTACAATCTCCCGGCAAACCCGTACTAGTACCATCCCAATCCCCTTCCAGCATGCTGAAAACCCGCAAATCCACCCAGCGATCCCCCAGCCGCTCGGCCTCCCGCAGGATGCCTTCTTCCACAAATCCCAGCCGCCGCGGAATCGCGCAGCTTTTCTGATTCCCCGTCGCGCACCGTATCTCAATACGATGCAGCCCGAAGTTCTGAAACCCTTCCGTCACCATGGTGCGGACCGCTCCCGTCATCAGCCCCTGGCCTTCGCGCGAACTCTCCAGCCAGTAGCCGATGCTGGTGGACCGGTTCTGTTGATCGATCCGGTGCAGTCCGATCGCCCCGCAAAGTTCCTCGCCGCACCAGATTCCCGCCGTCAGCGCGATCCGTTCCGCGTTATCCTTCTCCCGCTCCGCCAGATACCGGCCGATGTCGTCCCGCTGAAATTCGAGATTCGCCCACGGCAACCACTGCCGCAGCCGGTCCATATTTCGTACGATCGCCTCGAACCAGATATCCACCTCACCGGCTTTCGCCGGGCGCAACTCGGTCATGCGCGCGTTTCCGACCCCCACCACTCGCTCCACGCCCCGTCCCCCAGCCGCAGTCGCACCGCCGTGCCCGCCGCAACCGGCTCACTCAGCAGGATGTTCGCCTGCCAGACCCCGTCGCCCAGAGAACTGACCACGTCCACGCGCCGCCCCGTGCCCGCCACGTCCACCACCACGTCCGGCGTCCCGATTGACTCCGCCACGCTTCGGAAATACAGAATCAGCGACCCCGCCCGGTTCACCGCCAGCCGCAAATCTCCGGACGGATGAAACTCCGCGCTGCACAACTCCGGCGCCTCCGGGGGCAACACGCCCGCGGGCGAAGAAACCTCCCGACCGTCTTCGGCCAGCATCACAATTTCCACTGGATTGCTGCGCGCACTCACTGCCGTTCGCAGCCGCACCTGGTGCCGCCCCGGCCGCAGCCCCGCCGGACGCAGACAACTCACCTGCCACGCCCCCGGCCCGTTCGCGGAAACCGCCAATGCCGGCGCCCCGAATCCATCCACTTCGATGAACACCGAATCCGCCGTCAGCGCCAGCTCTTCCGACTTGAAAAAGCAGCAGATGTACTCTTCCTTCAGCGGATGGAACTTCGCCGTGTACGTCCGGTTGTTCGTCGCCGAATGCAGATGAGGCGGTCGCGCGATTCCTCCCTGTTTTGTCCCCGCCGGTTCCGGCCAGTGCCGCCGGCACAGCACCGAAGCCCGCTGGTTCGTGATATCCCGCAGTTCCACCTGCGCGAATCCCGCCGACCGGCACATCGCCGCCATGCACTCGGGCGATGGTCCACACCAGTTGTCGATCTGGCCGCCCAGTTCCGCGCGTTCGTAGAATTCCATCACCGCCGGAATTGCCCGTGCTTCCGGCGCGATCACGAACGATTCGATCAGCGCCCGGTCCGTCGTCAGTTCCAGCGCTTTTTCCAGCCCCAGCAGCGGATGCCGCAGATGATACAGGACGCCGAAGAACAGCACGATATCGAACGTTCCCAGCCGCGCCGCCGAAAGCTCCGTCACGTCCAGCGTCAGGTACTCCACCTTCGATCCGAGCAACTGCCGCGCTTCGAGGAACGTGTCCAGTTCCACGCAATCCACCGCGACCACCTGCGCGCCCCGCCGCTCGCACTCGAAACTGAACCAGCCATCCCACGCGCCCACATCGAGCACGCGCTTGCCCCGCAAATCTTCTTCAAGGCCGAACAATCCCAGCCGCCATCGCAGGTGTTCCAGGGACTGCAATCCGGGCAACACGCTGCCGTCCGGCAGTTTGATCGAGTGGTAGCGGAATCGCGCCGCCACGCTCGCCGCCATGTCCTGAATGCGTTCCTCGAACCGGGCATTGCCGGCGGCGACACGAAGTCCGTCGTTTGCCATGAAGGCCCAGTGTAACGGTCCGCCAGGCGAAAATGAAATCAGTTCATGTCACCTATTACTCCCCACCAGCCGATCGACGCCGAGTCGAAGGAACTGCTCGGCCACCTTCGCAACCTGCTGCTCGAACAGCACAAACTGCTCCTGGACCGGGAGCGGGCCGAATACGAACGCACCCACGGCCCCATCGGCGGACCCGGCAACTTCCTCGCTCTCGTCATGGGCGACGCCCACTTCGCCTGGCTGAAGCAGATTTCCACTTTGGTTGTCGAGATCGACGAAGCCATCTCCCGCCGCAGCAAAGCCGGGCAGCCCGTAGCCGACGCCCTGCTCGAACAGGCCCGCGATATCATGCGCCCCCGCGAGCACGGTTCCGATTTCCAGCAGCGCTATTACGCCGCCGTGCAGGAGTCCCCGGACATCGTCATCCTGCAGTGCCGCATCGAACAACTGCTCGGCATCTAAGCGCTTCCGGCCGAACAAACGCCGCGCGCATTCCGTTAGTGCAGGTATGCGATTCGTTCGTGAAGCGGCCGACTGGGCTGCCCAAATCGTGGTTCTGATCTTCGCGACCTCCACCATCGCGATGCCCTACATCATCCCTTCGGCTTCCATGGAAGGCACGCTCATGACCGGCGACCATGTCATCGTGGACCGCCTGGCCTACTCGCCGCATGACGGGCTGACGTCGCATCTGCTGCCGTATCAGGAGGTCAGGCGCGGCGACATCATTGTCTTCCGCTACCCGCTCGACATCCGCCAGAACTTCGTCAAGCGCGTCATCGGAATTCCCGGCGACCATCTGCGTCTCGAAAACGGCGTGGTGATCCGCAACGGACAAAGGCTGGTCGAACCCTACGTGCAGCACATCGCGACCTTCCCCGATCGCTACCGCGACAACTTCCCCGCCGAGCCTGACCTCACGGTGAAACCGCAAGCCCTGGGGATGCTGCGCGACCACGTGCGGGGCGGGGAACTGATCGTCCCCGAAGGTCAGTATTTCGCCATGGGAGACAACCGCGACAACTCCTCCGACAGCCGCTACTGGGGTCTGATTCCCCGCGAAAACATCACTGGCAAGCCGCTGCTGGTTTACTGGTCCTACGACGCGCCGGAAGAGGACCTGCTCGAATTCAACCTCCGCCACGCGTTGGATCTGGCCGAGCACTTCATGACGAAGACCCGCTGGTCCCGGACCCTGCGATTTGTGCAGGGCGGGTGAATAAAGCCCCAAACATCACCGATCTTGTGCCCCATGAAGGATTTGGAGAACTTCGACTGCAGCGTCCATCACCCGATAGATCGCGATGTAAGGCAGGGGCGCAAGGACTAATTCCCGTGTCCCTTGAATACGACCGACACGTCCGACATAGGGAAAGTGGACCAGATGCTCAATCCGGTCGAAAATGTTGCTGACTGTCTTCAGAGCGGCGTCGGGACTGTTCTCAGCAATATGAAGCGAAATATTCTCAAGGCAGGAACTCGCTTCCGGTGTCCAGCGAATCTCCATTTACCGTTGAAGAAGCCGTTTGATCCGCGCAACTACCTCATCATGGGGTATCAGTTCTCCGCGATCAGCCTGATCGATTCCCCGCTGTACCGCCTCCCGAAACTGAGTATCCTCATGCACCAGTCGCAACGCGGCATCGATTACCAGTTGTTCCGTGTCGGTGCCCGCATGGACCGCAATTTGCGATAGCCGGGACTCCTGTTCCGGAGTGAAGTGAACTTCCATGCCCCCACGCTAGAGCACCGGCCAGACTTCTGTCAAGCAAAGGTTACCGCAGATCCCCCACCGCAACTTCCTTATCCACACCCGTCGAAACGAACTTCAGATACGCAATAATATCCGCCAGTTCCGCATCCGTATATCCCGCCGACGCCGGTGGATGCGTCCACTTCGTGTTCGCCTTCATCGACGCCACATCCGCCGCCTTCACGCTCAGCAACACCGCCGGAGTCTTGCTCAGATCGTAAATTTCCAGCACATCCCCAACCTTCTGCTTCTGAATCCCCGGGAAATGCCGCCCGTTCCGCAACTCCACGTCCTGCACATAAGCCGTGACGGTCATCTGAATCGTCATCACCAGCCCGCGCGGACCAATCACGCTCGCCAGTCGCGTCAAATCCGGACCGACCGCCGTCCCGTTGCCCTCCAGCGCATGGCACGTCGCACAGGCTGTCCCTTTCGACGAATGCAGAAACCACTGCCGCCCGCGCTCGA
This sequence comes from uncultured Acidobacteriia bacterium, assembly GCA_903851195.1. GTDB lineage: Bacteria > Acidobacteriota > Terriglobia > Bryobacterales > Bryobacteraceae > BOG-234. Next base: position 57,567 of record CAINNJ010000004.1, on the reverse strand, counting down.
TCTGAGTCCCCGGCAAATCGGCCGCCCGCGCCGGAGCGGCGCAAAGCAGAACCAGGCAAATCAACGTTCTCTTCATGGGAACCTCCCCGAATCAACACCCTCACGGGGTGCAGCAGGGCTTCCAAATCGGGCCGGCGTGTGTTTTCAACGATCGCCGAACAACGGAACCCAACGCGCGAATCCAGCCCTGCGCCCCTTCGCGCAGATGGCTCAGAATTCGCGCAATAAGCGATAAACCAGCGCTACCGGCAGACCCACCACATTTGAGTACGGCCCGTCGATCCGCTCCACGAACCGCGACGCCAGCCCCTGAATTCCGTAAGCCCCCGCCTTATCCATCGGCTCACCGGACTCCACATACCACGCGATCTCCGCCTCGCTCATCGTCGCAAACCACACTCTTGTGGACGCCGAATCGAGAACCGTCCGGCCGCGGCCGCGCAGACAAACGCCCGTGATCACCTCATGCCCCCGGCCGGACAGCGCGCGCAGCATCCGGACGGCATCCGCCGCATCCCGCGGCTTCCCCATAATCTCGCCGTCCACCACGACGATGGTATCCGCCGCCAGCACGATCTCGTCCGCCGACGGTGCCGCCGAAGCCTTCTCCGCCGCCATGCGAAGTGCGTAACCCAGGGGAACTTCCCCGTCGCGCGGCGTCTCGTCGATCTGCGAAACGCGCACCACGAATTCAATCCCCGCCGCCGCCAGCAACTCCGCCCGGCGAGGCGATCCCGACGCCAGAACCAGCACTAATGATTCCCGTACTTCTTTTCGCCCGCCTCAATCGCAATCGGCAGCACGTTCTGTTTCGGAGGCAGCGGACAGGTCGCGAAAGCCGTAAACGCGCACGGCGGATTCTCGGTCTTATTGAAGTCGAGTTCCACGCGCCCGTCTTTGGGCAAGGCCGAATACAGATATCGTCCGGCTCCGTAAGTCTCGTGCCCGCTGGTCTGGTCCTTCAGCAGGAAGAACAGATGATCGTCTTCCGTGATCGGCTCCAGCCGGAACGTCTTCCCCTGCAGCGTGAACTCCGCGTATCCCGGCGCCGATTCCTCGATCGTCATCCCCAGAATATTCACGATTTTCAGCGTCTTCGGCGCCGGATAAGCCACCCACTTCGCGTCCACCCGCCACGCAGCCGCCACCGGATACCAGATCAGCCCGGTGAAGTTCCGCCGCGTCGCCGCCTCGGGATCCCGCAGCCGGACACCCGTGCGATCGCCGCGCTTAATCACGGTCATCGACACCGACCCGATCCGCACCACATCCGGCGGACCCGGCGAATCCGGTTTCATCACCACGGCCGCTCCGTCAACCGGCGCGAACGTCACCACGCCGCCCGACATCCGCAACACACCCGCCCGTTTCGGCAAGCCCTCGCGCAACACCACATCCGATAGCGGGTCCGACCCCACCACGCTCTCGCCCTCGCGCAGCCAGAAAAGGCCCGCGACCGCCAGCCAGCTCTCCGGAGCCTTCAGCTTCGCCTCCCGCTCCACTCGCCATTGCGCCACGTCCTGCAAATATCCCGGGGACTCGGCGGCGAGCGCCCCCTGCATCATGAACCAACCCGCCGCCAGTAAGAGTCCCGAACGCATGGCTATTTGATCGCGGAAAAGTCGCTCGGATTCAGCCAGACGCGCACCACGTGGTCCACCAGCTTGCCGTTCGCTTCCGACGCCTTGGCCACTTCTTTCCATTCCGGATCCGCCATGAATTCCGCCCAGTTCTTCAGGCCCTCTTCCTTGCTTGCATGCTCCAGAATGTAAACCAGGTAATTCTCTTTGTTGTCCTGCGGTTCCCAATACCCCACGCTCTTCATGTGATGCCGGTCGAAGATCGTGATGGTGTGATCGCGGAAGCGCTTCTTCAGATCGTCGAGTTTGCCGGGCATCGCGTAGTAGGTACGCATTTCAAACGTGTGGTTCGGAGGCTGCGCCTGCGTGGTGGTCGGATGAATCATGCTCACGCCCAGCATAACGGCCAGGCCGAGTGCGAACGAGACAATGTGGGAACTTTTCATGCTGACTACGATATCGCGTCTTCACTCACCGCGCAGAAGGGGGTGACGATGATATTCCGTCGGAACCGATGTCACCGCCTCCTCCAGCCGGGCATCCGCACGCCGGCGCGCGACCACGCGCACATAACCGAGATGCTGCCCCGCGTCCGCCTCCAGCGCCTGAATCTCCGCGTGGTTATCCGGCACAACCGCCTTGTGCCAGTCCAGCCAGACCCGCCAGCCATCCGGCATGGAATCCGCCCGTTCCACCTCCACGATGCCGGTCTTCTCCCAGTGCCGCCGCCACCACGCCGCCGAATGGAAACACCACATCCCCGGTTCCCACCACGCCCGCAGCGCCTCCGGCACCGGCCCGTCGAGTTCCGCCATCAGCCCCGCGCCGGCAATCGCCATCACGCCGTCCGGTTTCACCAGACGTGCCAGGGAATTCAGGTAGCTCTCGTCGGTCCCGTAGTAAGGAAACGAATCGATCGAAATCACGGCATCGAAAAACTCATTCGCGAACGGCAGTGCCCGTGCATCGGCGTGCACCGGGAACACGCCTTCGGCAACCTCCGCGTCGCGAACCCGCTGGAGCGTCTCCGACGCGCTGAACCAGAGATCCGCCGCCCAGACCGCCACGCCGAACTCCCGCCGCAGAAAGATCGACGACAACCCGCGTCCGCACCCCAGATCCAGCACCCGCATCCCGGGCCGCAAATCCAGAGCCTCCGTCAGCCATTCCGCCAGCCATAGCGGATTCGCGCCCCCGCTGATCCCCGCCATCACCCACTCGGGATGATACGCATTCGAACGCGGAAACCTCGGGTGCAGCAGCCGCTCGTCCGGCATCTCGCTTTTTACCCCCCCTACGGCAACGCCAGCGCCACCAGTTCAGCCGGATGGCCCGCCGCGCCCACGGCCACCACGATGAACTGTCGTCCGTCCGCCATATAAGTCATCGGAACACCCGTGGTCATCGCCGGCAGTTCCATCTCGTGAATCGTCTTCCCGGTCTTCTTGTCGATCGCCCGGAACATATTCCCGCCCGCGCCCGCCGGACTCGCCCACAGATTATTCCCGTCGCCCCCGAACAGCAGCGTCTTCGTCACCATCAGCAGCGAACGCGAGGGCCGCCCCGCATTGCTCAGATCGATTCCCTTCAGCGCCGGATGATTCCGGATGTAATCCGGCGCCGCGCCATTGGCAGCCATCCAGACATGCTCTCCCGTGTTCAGATCGATGGCCGTGATCCGGCCCCAGGGCGCTTTCGCTAACGGCAATCCCTGCGGACCGCTGTTCGTCTTCGGCGCCGGCCGCATCGCCATGGCCTCGCTGTCGTCTCCCGCCGCCACCGGCGCCGGACCGCGTCCGCCCCCGCCGCGCCCGCCCACATACCCCATGTCGGACCGCTTCGGATCCGCCTTCGAGACCGCCATCGCCTCCGTCTGCGTCACCGACGCGACGTACAGAATCCCGGTCTCGGCGTCCACCGCGCCCCCCGGCCAGTTCACCCCGCCCACATGCGCGGGCAACAGCAGCATCGCCTGTTTTCCGTTTGTATCCGGCACAATCGGCGGCGTATACAGCGGACCCATCTTGTACTGCGAGGCGATCTTGACCGCCTCTTCCTTCAGCGCCGGCGTGAAATCGATCAGATCGTCCAGACTGGTGCCCTGCCGGTCGAACGCTTTCGGCTTCGTGGGAAACGGCTGCGTCGGCGACGCCTTCTCGCCGGGCACGTCCGACGGCGGCGCCGGACGCTCTTCGATCGGCCACACCGGCTCGCCCGTCACGCGGTCGAACACAAAGGTGAACGCCTGCTTGGTCACCTGCGCCACCGCTTTGATCTTCTTGCCGTCCTTCACGATGTCCAGCAGAATCGGCGCGGTCGGAATGTCCCAGTCCCAGATATCGTGGTGCACCAACTGGTAGTGCCAGATCCGTTTGCCCGTGCGCGCGTCCAGGCAAACCAGACTATCGGAAAACAGCGTGTTTCCCGGCCGGTTCCCGCCATAGAAATCGCCCGTCGGCATCTCCACCGGGATGTACACGTACCCCAGTTCCTCATCGGCACTCAACGGCGCCCACGCGCCCGTATTCCCCGTGTACTTCCAGGAATCGCCTTCCCACGTCTCGTGGCCGAACTCACCCGGCTGCGGAATCGTGTGGAATGTCCATAGCTTCTTTCCGGTGCGCACGTCGTAGCCCCGGATGTATCCCGGCACGTTTTCCTTCGACGACGGCGCGGTGCCGGCCTGCAGCGCCGCCCCCACCACCACCATGTCGCGAACCACAATCGCCGGAGAACTCGCGCCGATCGTCCCCGGTTTCACCACCGGCCGGTCCAACCCTTCGGTCAGATCGATAAACCCGTTCACGCCGAAATTCGTGACCGGCAGGCCGGTCTTCGCATGCAGCGCCACGAGCTGATACCCCGGCGTAATCACTACAATCCGGTCGTCGCCTTTCCCGTCGCTCCAGTAGGAAAGCCCGCGATTCACCGTGCGCGCCACCACCTGTCCGCGCGCCCCTTCGTCCACCCGATAAATCCACAGCGTTTCGCCCGTCGCCGCGTCCACCGCCACCGCATCCCGCCGCGTTCCCGCCGTGAAATACAGGACGCCGTTCACCATCAGCGGCGTCACTTCCCAGTTGAAATCCGGCCTCTTGCCGAAGTTCTGCGCCTTCCACTGCCAGACGATTTTCAGGTCTTTGACGTTTTGCGCATTGATCTGGTCCAGCGGCGAATATTTCGTCGTCCCCGCATCGCCGCCGTAATAACGCCACTCGCCGTTCTTCGCACCCTGCTGCGCGCCTGCCGGCCAGGCGGCCAGAAGCGCACACAAAAATGACAGCCTCCGAAACAACCGGGTTCGGGACATGGAAGTTCTCCTTCTATTTCGCCGGCTTCGCGCCGGCCGGAATCTGAATTTCGTTCATTGCCGCGATATCCCGGTCCAGGTCTTTCTGGCCCGCCGGGAATTCATTCGCCTGCAGCAGGTAGGCGGTCAGATCGACATACTGCCGGATGGCGAGATGCCCCGGATCGTCGGTCGGCATCGTCTTCCGCAGCAGTTCGAACAACTGCCCCACCGTTTTACCGGTCCACCTGGCCCGGAACTCCGGCCCAGCCAGTTCCGGCGACCCGTCCCCGCCCGTCAGGTTCTCGGCATGGCACTTGGCGCACTCCTCGCGGTAGACGCTCTGCCCGCGTTTCGCCTGTTCAGCCGAATACACGCCATCCTGCGCCGAGCGCGACGCGGCGCTGAATGCCGGCCCCAGGCACAGTCCGGCAATCAGGGCGGCAAGGGCGACAGATCCGGTCTTCGAAACGTGAACAGTGAGCATGTGGCGGTGTACCCAGAAAAACTATATGACGGCCGCCGGGATGTCAAGGATCACACCGGAGTCCGCCGCCGTCTACCCCCCGAATTGGTCGTGGAATACGTACACAAATATATGGTATTTTCAGGTAATGGTAAGACAAAAGATCACTACCCTTAAAAGTGTCTTGATTCTCGCCATCGGACTGACCGCGAATAACGGGATCGTCTCCGGTGCCGGAGTGGTCTGGTCGTCCGGCGGCGTCTCCGCTTTCGAAGGCGGCGGTACGGCTTCCGCGGCCACCGCCTCCGATGATGAGGCGAATCGCCAGTACAGCGACGTGCAGCTCACAACCCGTGAAGGCGCGATGTATGGCAGCGGCGCCTACGCGTTTGTCGATCCCAACGCCACCTTCTCCATCGCCGGCAATTCCATGATGACGGCGGCTTTAATCAGGCCTGAAAACGGGGAAGTTCCGCTCATTTCGCCGCTGTTTCAGGTCGGAATGGCCGATCCCGGCGGCGCCATTAAGCTGATCACCGTCACCCACCAGAATTGCGGCGCCAACTGCGGCTCTTCCAAAGGACGCATTCGCCCCGGCGAGGCCGGTCCCGTCGTCGCCTCCGCCATCGTCGGCGGGGCCATTCTGCTCGTCTTCGCGACCTCCATCTTTTCTCTGAGATTCTCACGGACCGCGAAGGGCCCGCTTCCCCAGTAAACCGTCGCGCTGCCGCGCTTCGTTTTATAATCGGAAACACAGATGGACGTTTTTGATGAACTTGTGCGGTTGCGCGGCCTCGGCCAGAAATGCGCCCTCGCCACCATCGTCGAAGTAAAGGGCTCCATCCCGAGCTTCCAGACCGCCAAACTCCTGGTTCGTGAAGACGGCTCCCTGGTCGGCACCATCGGCGGCGGCTGCGTCGAAGCCGAAGTCTGGAACGCCGCCCGCGAAGTCATCGAGACCGGCAAGCCCCGCAACATGAACTTCAGCCTCGGCCAGGATGCCGCGTACGACAACGGGCTGATCTGTGGAGGACAGCTGCAGGTGTTCGTGGAATGCATCAATCCCCAGCCGGCCGTTCTCATCTTCGGCGGCGGCCACATCTCGAAAAGCCTTGCGAAGGTGCTCAACCTTGCCGGCTTCCGCGTCTCCGTCATCGACAACCGTGAAGCCTACGCCAACGCCGAGCGCTTCCCGGAAGCGGCCGAAGTGCATGCCGAAGAGTATGAGGACGTCTTCCCCAAACTCGCCGTCAACGAATCCACCTACATCGTGATCGTCACGCGCGGCCATCGCGACGACATGCGCGTGCTCCGCTGGGCCATCGACACCCGCGCCCGCTACATTTCCATGATCGGCAGCCGCCGCAAGACCATCTCCGTCGTCAAAGAACTGGAAAAGGAAGGCATCCCCCGCACCGCCTTCGACCGCGTGTATGCCCCCATGGGTCTCGAAATCGGCGCCGTCTCCCCCGAAGAAATCGCCATCTCCGTGGGCGCCGAAATGATCGCCATGCGCCGCGATCCGGAAGGGAACTGGCGCTCGCTTTCGAAGTCGATCTTCGTGGACGAACACATGCGCTCCCTCCTGAAGTGAGGACGGCCTCCATTATTCTCGCCGCCGGTGAGTCCCGCCGCATGGGCCGTCCCAAAGCTCTGTTGCCGTTCCGCGGAGGCACTTTCCTCTCCGTCCTGGCCGCTACTTTCTCCCCTTTCTCCGATCTCGTGATCGCCGTGTTCGGCTTCGATGGCGAGAACGTGCGCCTCGCCGCGCCGGATAACGTCACCGCCGTCGTCAATACGGACTACCGCCTCGGCATGCTGACCTCGCTGCAGACCGGCCTCCGCGCCTGCCCGGACGCCATCGACACCATTCTGTTCACTCTCGTCGACCACCCCGCGGTGTCCCCCGGCACCGTCGCCCAACTGCTGGCCGCGGTCCCCGAATCCGATATCGCCATCCCGCGCTTCAACGGCAAACGCGGCCATCCCGTCCTGATGCGCCGCTGCTTCGCCGACCAGTACCTCGCCGAACCGCTGACCGCCAAGGTCCGCGACCTGATCGACCGCCACGCCGGCCAGATCCGCTACGTCGACGTCGACGATCCCGGTATCTGTGATGACGTGGACGACCCCGCCCTCTACCAGGCGCTTCTCGCCCGCGAGGCCATAAAAACCCGCGAGGCCATAAAAGAATGAAACGCTGGCTGACCTGGCCGAAACTGCTCGCCGCGGGACTGCTGCTGCTTCTGCTCGCCGCCTGGTACGTCCCCCGCCTCAGCGCCGACCGCTATCGCGAGCCCATCCGCGCCGGCCTTCAAAACGCGCTCGGACGCAAAGTCGAAATCGGCGAAGTGAAATTTCAGCTCCTGCCCGTGCCAGGCTTCACCGTTCGCTACGTCCAGATCGGCGAAGACCCCGCCATCGGCGCCGAGCCCATCGCCTACATCGATACCCTGCGCGGCCGTCCGCGCCTCTCCGCCCTCTTCGGCGGCCCGCTCGAATTCGCCTCCGTCGATCTCGAAGACACCAGCGTGAACCTCTCCCGCGTCGATTCCGATGCCGGAGCCGTCCGCTGGAACTTCACCTCTCTCCTGCGCCCCAAACTGCTCACCGCCTTTCCCAGCATTCACCTCATCGGCGGCCGCGTGAATTTCAAAATCGGCGACACCAAATCCGTCTTCTACCTGCTCAATACCGACGTGGATCTCTGGCCTCCTTCCGGCGCCGATGCCCCCTGGACCCTTCGCGTTCACTCCTGGCCGGCCCGCACCGACCGCCCGTCCCACGGCTTTGGCAGTTTCCAGGCCCGCGGCGAGTGGCGCCCCGGCAACGGCCCCGGCGGCGGGCTCGTCACGCTCGACGTCAAACTTGAAAAAAGCGAACTGGGCGATATCGTGACGCTCTTCCAGGGCAGGGAATCGTACCTTCAGGGGCACATCTGGGGCGACGCCCATCTCGCCGGTCCGGTCTCCCGCGTCGGTCTCGCCGGACGCCTCCGCATTGACGATATCCACGGCTGGAACCAGACCCCGCCCGGCGGCGGCGCTCTCCCCGTTTCTCTCGGCGGCGCCATCGACATCCCCGGACAAATCGTCGAAATCCGCGCCACCACGGAAGGCAAACAGCCGCCCGTCGACGTCCGCTATCGCCTCTCCAGCTACCTGACGCATCCCCGCTGGGGAGTCACCGCGCTCTTCAGTCAGCTTCCCCTCGCGCCCCTGCCCGCGGTCGCCCGCAACCTCGGTTTCGATCTGCCCGCCGATCTTTCCTTCGATGGCATCGGCCAGGGCGCCGTCGGCCTTTCCATGCCGGAAGGCCGCGCCCAGATGGATGGTCAGGTCCAAATCACCGGATCCACCCTCTCGGTCGCCGGAACGCCGCCCCTGCACGTCTCCGATGCCGAACTGAAATTCGCCGGTTCCACGGTTACGCTCTCCCCGGCCTCCATCACCAATGAGAGCAAGGAATCCGCGCTCGTTTCCGGTGTCTTCGACGTTGCCGACCGCAGCCTGCAAGTCACGCTCTCCAGTGAAGGCATGGCACTCGCCTCCCTGCGCCGCCAGGTGTCCATCGCCCATGTGCCGCTGCTGAGTCTGGCCACTTCCGGCTCCTGGAGCGGCGACCTGCGCTATTCGAACACGGGACTCGCCGGCTGGAGCGGCGACCTCCGCCTGAAAGACGCCGAGATTCCCTTCGAAGCCTTCTCGCAACCGGTCCGCCTTCTCGCCGCCGACCTCAGCATCAGCGGCGCCAGCGTTCTGACGAAGCGGCTTTCGTTCTCCCTCGGCGGCATTGAAGGACAGGGCGACTACCGTTACGAAGCGGACTCCCCGCGTCCCCATCGCTTCCACGTCAACCTCGGCAAAGTAGACGCGGCTGCGGTAGAGAAACTCCTGATGCCCGCGTTACATAGAGGATCTTTCCTCAACTATGCGTTTAACTTTGGACGCGTCCCCGAACCGGACTGGCTACGCAACATGCATGCCGACGGCACCGTCCAGATAGCCTCGCTCGACTTCAACGGCACCCCCCTGACGAAGCTGAAGTTTCGCGTTCTCTGGGATGACAACCAGGCGCGCCTCACCGGTCTCCAGGCTTTTCTGCAGGATGCCGCGTTCGCCGGCGCGGGCACCGTCAACGTAGCGCAGCGCCAGCCGCGGTACGACTTCACCGGCCGGATCTCCGGCTTCCCCTGGCATTCGGGCAATCTCGAAGCCGAAGGCACCCTGACCACTCTCGGGACCGGCCCCGATCTTCTCGCCAACATGAAAGCGGAAGGCAAACTGCGCGGCCGCAACATCGAAATCGCGCCTCTCGACCCCTGGGACCGCATCGACGGCACCTTCGACTGGGCCTGGAGCGACAAAACTCCGCGCCTGAAACTCGGCCAGTTGGTGATGACCTCCGGCAGCGACACCTACCAGGGCAGCGCCGAAACCCGTGCCGATGGCCAGATCGTCCTGCATGCCACCGACGGCACCAAACAGATCCAGACCACCGTGTTGCCTTAACGGCTACAGCAGTCCGAACATCGGCGCATACTTGTCCGGCAGTCGCACCGGCCGCAGTTCCGGGCTCAGGAATATATGCCGGGTCTGCCCCGTTGCCACCCTTCGGCCCTCACAGACGATCTCGTAATCGAACGCGACGAACCGCCGGTTCGCCTCCGTCAGAATCGCCGTGACCGAGACCTCATCGTCATATTTCGCCGCGCTCAGATACCGGCAATGCGCCTCCGTGACGGCCAGCAGCACCCCGTCCGCCTCCATCTCCCGATACCGGAAGCCCATCGCGGTGCAAAGCGCCGTCCGTGCCACCTCCATCCAAACCAGATAGTTGGCGTGATACACAACGCCCATCTGATCCGTCTCGGCATAACGAACGCGAACGTGAGAAGTATGTCGGGAAACCAACACCGATCTTATCGTGCGGCTATCATAAACCCTGTATGCCGCAACAGGACGGAGCCATCTCCACCGAATTCGAAGCCAGCAATATTCCCGAGGGCGTTCATGACTTCACCACAGTCGCCCCTCTGGTCCTCGAAGGACAGAAAGTCTTCGTTTACTACAACGGCCCCACCGACCAGCTCAGCGGCGTCTCCGCCGGCGCCTGCGTTCTGGAACCCGGCCGCAGCCCGCATCCCGTCCACCAGCACCCCGAAGAGGAATTCCTCATTGTCGGCGAAGGCACGGGCGAGATTGAGTGCGACGGCAAAATCACCCAGGTCGGCCCCGGAGCCATGATGTACTGCGCCGGCAATACCTGGCACGGCATCACCAACACCGGCGCCACCCCGATGACGTTTTACTGGTCGAAGTGGCTGGCGAAAACCGTCGCGTAAGTCTTTCCGCTAGAGTAGTTGTTGGCAGTTTTCCCGCTCGGCCCACCCCTCCTGGCAACCTGTGTCGCAGTCCTGTGTGGCTGCGGAGCCATCGCGCTCTCCGGGGCCCGCAAAGCTCGCTGGCTGGTTCCCGTTTCCGGCGTGCTGCTGGCCGGAGTGGCCGTCTTCGGCCTGCTGCCGGAACTCGTCCGCGCCATCGGCTGGCCATCCACTCTCGGACTCGCCGCGCTCGGCTACGGCGTGTTGTCCCTTCTGGATCACAACGGCGTACCCGTCTGCCCCTCCTGTTCCCACGGGGAGAAGTTCAGCACGTCTCTCGTCATTGCCACGGCCTTCCACGCCTTTGTGGACGGCTGGGGCATGGCCGCCACCGAGAACCAGGCCAGTGTCGGCGCCGCCATCACCACCGCCATGCTGCTGCACAAAATTCCGGAAGGCCTCGCCCTCGGGACCATGCTCCGCGTCGCGACCCCCCGCGCCGCCGCCGCCATGGCGCTGCTGTTCGTCGCCGAACTTCCAACGATTGCCGGCGGCATCACCGGACTTCACAGCGCTCCCGGCATCTGGATCGACTACCCGCTCGCCCTCGCCGGCGGCACCTTCCTGTTCCTCGGACTCCACGCCATCGCCGCCCGAAAATAACCCGGTGCGCGAAAATGGAATTTCCCCACAACCATGCCAGTTGCCAGCGATTCTCCCTACCTGATTGACGCGTCCGGCTTCACCGGTTCCGCCGACGCTATCCTGGTCCCCGCGTCCGAAGCCGAAGTCGCCGCCGCCATCGCCGAAGCCGCCCGCACCGAAACCCCCGTCACCATCTCCGGCGCGGGCACCGGCGTCACCGGCGGCCGCGTGCCGCAAGGTGGCGCCGTGCTCTCCCTCGAACGCCTGAACTCCATCGACATCCAAAAGGGATACGCCATCTGCGGCGCCGGTGTCCTGCTGCAGGATCTCCAGACGGCCGCCACCGGCTCCCGCCAGTTCTACGCCCCGGACCCGACCGAGTGGGGCGCCTCGGTCGGCGGCACCCTCGCCACCAACGCCAGCGGGTCCCGCAGCTTTCAATACGGCGACACCCGCCGCCACGTCCGCGCGATTCACGTCGTCCTCGCCAGCGGCGAAACCCTCGCGCTGCGCCGCGGCGAAAAGCCGCCTTTCGACCTCCCCGTCATCGCGCCCCCCGCCACCACGAAAAACACTGCCGGCTACTACCTCCGCCCGGGGATGGATTACCTCGATCTCTTCATCGGCTCCGAAGGCACCCTCGGCGTCATCACCCAGGCGGAACTCCAGCTGTTGCCGGTCCCGGCGTCCCTGTTCACCGGCGTCGTCTTCTTCGCCTCGGACGACACCGCCCTCCACGCCGTCACCACTTGGCGCACGGTCGCCGGACTCCGCATGCTCGAATACCTGGACGCCGCGTCGCTCGGCCTGCTTCGCCCCCGCTTCCCGGAAATCCCCGCCGAAGCCCAGGCCGCGCTGCTCATCGAACAGGAAGTCCGCCCGAATGAGGATGCCGAGGAAGCCTGGATCGAGCGTCTCGAATTCTCCGCCGCCCTGCTCGAAGACTCCTGGTTTGCCACCTCCGCCGCCGACCGCGAACGTTTCCGCAAATTCCGCCACGGCGTTCCCGAAGCCGTCAACGATCTGGTGCGCCGCAAAAACCTCACCAAGATGGGCTCCGATTTCGCCGTGCCGATCGCCCGCAACCCGGACATGCTGCGCGTCTACCGCGAAACGCTCGACCGCGAATTCCCCGGCCAGTACGTCATCTTCGGCCACATCGGCGACGCCCACCTGCACACCAACATCCTCCCGGCCAACGACGCCGAGTGGCAGCGAGCCAAGAAGCTGATGCTGGGATTCGCCCGCGCCGCGGTGGAAATGGGCGGCACGGTTTCGGCCGAGCACGGTCTCGGCAAGCGCAAGAAAGATTTTTTACCCCTGCAGTTCAGCGCCGAGCAAATCACAGCCATGAAGCAGGTGAAAGCGAAGCTGGACCCGCACGGCTTACTCGGACGCGGGACCCTCTTCGACTAGCCGCGTGAGGCCGTCCCAGAAGTCGTTCAGGGGCAATAAAAAACCGTCCAGAGGCCCCTCGCCGGCCAGCGTCCCGGCTCCGGAAACCTGCAGGGGTTCGTGGCCGTTGCGGTAAACCCACACGGTGCGCGCATCGCCGTCGATCAGCCAGCCGAGTTCCACGCCGTTCGCCATCCAGTTTTGCATCTTCTGCCGTGCGTCCGCCAACCGGTCGCTGGGGGACATCACTTCCACGATGAATTCCGGTATTACCTGCAGAAACTGCCGGCGCTGCGCTCTCGACAATTGAGCCAGCCGTTCCTTCGACACCCAGGCCACATCGGGCGAAAGTGCCGAGCCATCGGGTAACAGGAACGCCGCGCTCGTTCCGAACACCGCGCCCCGGCGCATTTTCATCGCCCAGGCCCGCACCTCCGCGGCAATCTCCAGGCATTCAAAATCCGATTCCCCTCCCGCTGGCGGCACGATAACGATTTCCCCCCGCGAAGTCCGTTCCAGCCGCAGATCCGGATTCGCCTCGCAAAACGCGAAGAATTCACGATCCGAAACGATGGTCTGCATAAGCCCCGACCTACAGCCCCTTCCAGATATCTTCGAGCTCCAGCACAAAACCCTCCATCGGACCCTCGCCCGCCAACCTGGTGATCCCCGTCAGTTCCCGCGCTTCCTGCCCCTGCCGGTAGACCCACACCGTTTCCGCATCGCCGTCGCTGAGCCAGCCCAACTCGACGCCATTCGCCATCCAGTTCTGCATCTTGCTCCGCGCGGCCGCCAACCGGTCGGCGGGAGACATCACCTCCACGACAAACTCGGGCACCACGCGCAGAAACTGCCTCCGCTCCGCCTTCGACAGTGAGGCAAGCCGCGCCTTCGAAACCCACGCCGCATCGGGCGACAAGGCGGACCCATCCGGGAGGAGGAATTCGACACTCGTCGTAAACCCCTCACCCCGTCCATCCCGAATTGCCCAACCGACAAGCTGGTAGTTGGTTCTGGAACACCGAAAATCCGATTCCCCTCCCGCTGGTGGCACGATAACGATTTCCCCCCGCGAAGTCCGTTCCAGCCGCAAATCCGGATTCGCCTCGCAAAACGCGAAGTAATCCTGATCGCTGATCCCGTGCTCACTATCCAGAATCAACGTGACCGGCTCGTGAAGCTCAGGCAATGCAATATGCATACTTCCTTCACCCTAAGCGAAGACGCCCCGTCACACAACCCTCCTCCTTCATCACCTAAACTAAAACCGTGCCTCCCGCACGCACCTCGCCACGCACGTCAGCCCGCACCCCTGCCTCCGCCTCCGTCGAACGCTTCTTCCAGTTCTCCCTCCTCGGACTGGTCGCCAGCGGCTTCTTCGCCCTCGCCGGCTCCCGCTACCTCGACCGCCCCACCCTCTGGCTCACCTTCCTCGCCCTCGCCCTCCGCGGCGCCATGATCGCCGGCTGGGTCCGCTTCACCATCCCGCCCCTCGTCATCTCCGCCGCCGCCCTCGCCTACGTCGGCTTCTACCCCCTCGACTTCTACTTCCTCTCTCGCGACTTCTTCACCGCCACGCTCCACGGCGTCTGTTTCCTCGCCGCCGTCAAGATCCTCACCTCCGAAACCAATCGCGACTACCTCTACACCGCCTCCGTCGCCTTCATTGAACTCATCGGCGCGGCGCTGCTCTCCTTTGAGGCGACTTTTTTCGGATGGCTCGCCCTCTACATCCTCTTCGCCATCGCAGCCTTCACCAGTTCGGAAATCCGCCGCGGCCTCGAACGCAATGAGATCGTCGTCCAACCCGCCCGCGCCCGCGTCGGCTGGCGTCTCGCCGTCGTCACCCTCGCCGCCACCTTCGGCATCCTCCTCATCACCGGCGGCCTCTTCCTGATCGTCCCCCGCACCGCCCGCGCCGCGGCCATGCTCTTCCCGAACGCCCCCCGCCTGACTGGCTACTCGAACGTGGTGGATCTCGGCGGCTTCGGCGAAATCAGCAAAGACAATCGCCCGGTCGCGCACATCCTCTCCTACTCCCGCGAACTGCCCCGCAACATCAAGTGGCGCGGCACCGCCCTCAGCCTCTTCAACGGCAAACGCTGGTCCGAACCGCCCCTCGCCGCCACCGACCTCACCACGTCCCACGGCACCGCCGAAGTCGCCGGCCGCCTGCAGCGCTCCCGCCGCGATGGCCGCCGCCTGCTCTATCGCGTCGACGTCAACAGTTCGGACACCGGCACCCTCTTCATCGCCGGCACGCCGGAATACATCAACTTCACCGCCCCCCGCCTCATCCGCACGGTCGAGGACTCCTACCGCGTCCTCCCCGTCACCGGCGAGGAACTCCGCTACGAAGTCTCCGCGCATTACGGTGCGCCGCTCCCCTCCACCCTCTCCGCGGCCGAACGCGTTCGCTACCTCCAGCTTCCCCCCATCAACACCCGCATCTGGTCGCAGGCGCGCGAATGGGCCGGCGCCGACGGCACCCCCGCCGAGCGCGCCCGCCGCATCCAGCAGCACCTCCGGCTCGACTACCAGTACTCTCTCGAAAGCGCAAACCAGCCCGTTCGCGACCCCCTCTCGAACTTCCTCTTCGTCACCAAACGCGGCTATTGCGAGTACTTCGCCTCCGCCATGGCCGTCATGCTTCGCACCCAGGGCATTCCCGCCCGCGTCGCCACCGGCTTCCAAAGCGGCTATTACAACGAAGTCTCCGGCCTCACCGTCATCCGCGCCTCGGACGCCCACGCGTGGGTGGAAGCCTGGCTCGAAGGCCAGGGCTGGGTCACCTTCGACCCCACGCCGCCCGCCGCCTCCAACCGCACTCTCGGCCTCTCGGCCCGCGTCAACATGTATCTGGACGCCGCCGACAGCATGTGGCAGCAGTGGGTGATG
The DNA here is from genome assembly GCA_903851195.1 of uncultured Acidobacteriia bacterium. Lineage (GTDB taxonomy): Bacteria > Acidobacteriota > Terriglobia > Bryobacterales > Bryobacteraceae > BOG-234. The sequence continues at coordinate 41,971 of CAINNJ010000004.1, read as the reverse complement.
GCTTACGACCTCGGCCACCAGGCCGCCCTCGCCGCCAAATTCGAAGGCACCCTGCGCAATCTCAGCGAAGCCCGTCTGCGCGGCCAAAGCGACTGGAAACCCGGCTTCCTGACCACCTTCCGCACCTGGTCCGCAGTCCTGATCTCCTTGGCCCTCTTCACCGGCCTCGCCATTCTCTTCGCCCCCCGACTCTGGAAACGGCTACGCGGCCGATATCAACTTCGGCGCATCGGGAAAACAGGCGGCTCCGCGCACGATGCCGCGCTGCTCTACCAGCTCATGCTCGACGCCCTCGCCCGCCGCGGCTTCCGCAAACCCGCCGGCGTCACCCCGCTCGAATTCGCCCGCACCCTCCCCCCCGCCGAATCCGAACCCGTCCTTCGCTTCACCTCTCTCTACTACGCCGTCCGCTTCGGCAACGACGCCGCATCCGCCATTCCTCTCGCCGACCTCCTCCGGCAAATCCTGCACGACCTCAAACGATAGAATCACAGGCGATGCCGAAATCCCGTCTGCTCCCGGCCACCGCGGCCGCCATCCTCCTCAGCGCCCTTGCCTGGACGGCCACGCGCCCCGATGGCGAAATCCTCTTCACCAAACACACCCTCGACCTCGGCCAGAACGAGCCCGCCGCTTTCGTCGATGTGAACCGTGACGGCAAGCTCGACATCGTCTCCGGCGAGAACTGGTATGAAGCCCCCGCCTGGACCAAACACCACTTCCGCACCCAGCTCTTCACCACCAATTACATTGACGATTTCAGCGATCTCCCCCTCGACGTCAACGGCGACGGCTACCCCGATATCGTGAGTTGCGGCTGGTTCTCGAAGAGCCTCTGGTGGAACGAAAACCCCGGCAAAACCGCCGCCACCGCCCAATGGAAATCCCACGAAATCCAAGGCGGCTTCAACATCGAATTCTGCTTCGCCGTCGACCTGCTGAACACCGGCAAAAAGCGCGAAGTCCTGCCTCAGTTCGGCAACGCCGACGCCCCCCTCTCCTGGTACGAAATCAAGGATGGCGGCTTCGTGCGTCACATCGTCAGCCCCAAATCCTACGGCCACGGAATCGGCGCCGGCGACATCAATAAAGACGGCCGCACCGACATCCTCACGCCCAAAGGCTGGTTCGAAGCCCCGCCCGACCCGCGCACCGGAACCTGGAAATTCCATCCCGATTGGGACCTCGGCCAAACCGGCTTCATTTACGCTCTCGACGTCAATGGCGACGGCCGCATCGACCTCGTCACCTCCATGGCCCACGACTACGGCATCTTCTGGATGGAACAACTCGCCGACAACAAGTGGAAGAAGAACGTCATCGACGACAGCTGGTCGCAGTCCCACGCCATGACCCTCGCCGACATCAACGGCGACGGCAAGCCCGACCTCGTCACCGGCAAGCGCTTCATGGCCCACAACGGCCGCGACCCCGGCGAGCGCGAACCACTCGGCGTCTACTGGTATGAATATCTGGCCCCCGACGAAAAAGGCAACGTCGAGTGGGTCAAACACATCGTCGACTACGGCTCCCGCACCGGCGGCGGCATGCAGATTCCCGTGGCCGACATCGACGGCGATGGCGACATCGATTTCGCCACCGGCGGCAAAAGCGGCCTCTTCCTCTTCGAAAACATGTCGAAAAAGTCGGGCCGCAAATGAGCGCTTACGGAACGCGCTGGAAAGGCCAATGGGCCCTCGTTACCGGGGCCAGTTCCGGCATCGGACAGGCGATCGCCACCGAACTCGCCGCGAGCGGTGTGGATCTCGTGCTCACCGCCCGTCGCCTCGAACGTCTCCGCGAATTCGCGACGAAACTGAACACCAAAGTCGAAATCATCGACGCCGATCTCGAATATCCCGACGCCCCGCGCCGTATCTTCGACTTCACGGAAGGGAAGGGAATTCAGCCCGCCCTCCTGGTCAACAACGCCGGCTTCGGCGAGTTCGGCGAGTTCCGCGATCTGAACCCTGCACGCCAGACCGCCATGGTCCAGGTCAACTGCGCCGCCGTCGTCGCCATGACCCATCTCTACCTGCCTGGCATGGTAGAGCGGCGGCAGGGCGACATTCTCATCGTCGCCTCCACCGCGTCTTTCCAGGCGGTGCCCTACCAGATCACCTACGCGGCAACGAAGGCCTTCGACCTCATCTTCGCCGAAGGTCTCGCCGAAGAAGTCAAACGTTTCGGCGTGCGGGTCTGCGCCCTCTGCCCCGGCCACACGCAGTCCGAATTTCACGAAGTGGCCAATGAGCCGATCCCGAAACAGATGACGGTCCACACCGCGCAGTATGTCGCGCAGACCGGCCTCAAAGCCCTCGCCGCCGGCAAGCATTATGTGATCTGCGGCGTCGGCAACCGCCTCGGCATGGAACTGCAGCGCCTGGCCCCCCGCCGCGTCGTGACCGCCATCTCCGAACGTCTCTTCCGGCCTGCCTCCGCGCGCCCGTAAGCTACCATAGTCCTTCACCCAAAACTCATGATTCCACGCGTCCTGTCGGGCATTCAGCCGTCCGGCAACCTGCATATCGGTAACTATCTCGGCGCCCTCGGCAACTGGGTCAAAATCCAGCACGAGTACGAAAGCATCTTCTGCATCGTCGATCTGCACGCCATCACGGTCTACCAGAAACCCGACGAACTCCGCGCCAGTATCCGCGAAATCGCCGGTATCTTCCTCGCGGCCGGCATCGACCCGAAGCACTCCAAAATCGTCGTGCAGTCCACCGTCCCGGCGCACTCCGAACTCGCCTGGCTGCTCACCTGCGTCACCCCCATGGGCTGGCTCGAGCGCATGACCCAGTTCAAGGCCAAAGCCGCCGCGCAGGAATCGGTCGGCGACGGCCTCTTCCAGTACCCCGTCCTGATGGCCGCCGACATCCTGCTCTACCAGGCCAACGTCGTTCCCGTCGGCGAAGACCAGATGCAGCACGTGGAACTCGCCCGCGACATCGCCCAGCGCTTCAACTCCCTCTACGGCGAGACCTTCACGATGCCTGCCACGCGCCTCGCCACGGTAGGTGCCCGCATCATGGGCCTGGACGACCCCACCGCGAAGATGAGCAAGTCCGCCACCGGCGCCGGCCACCGCGTCGGCCTGCTCGACCCGCCCGACCGCATCCGCAAAACCATCATGAAGGCCACCACGGATTCCAACTCCGCCGTGGACCTCGACACCATGGGCCCGGGCGTCAAAAACCTGCTCGCCATCTACCAGGCCTTCACCGGCTGGACCAACGACCAGATGCGCGCCCACTTCACCGGCATGCGTTACGGCGATCTTAAGAAGCAGGTCGCGGAAGCCACCATCGCAAGTCTGGAACCGATGCAGCAGCGCTACCGCGACATCACCGCCGACCCCGCTTATCTCGACGGCATCCTGCAGGCCGGCGCCGATGCTGTCACGCCCGTAGCCAACTCCACCGTGCGTCTCGTCAAGGAGCGCATGGGCATCTACACGCCGTCCCGCTGAGCCGGCTTAGCGAACCATCTCCGCCTTGGCCCGGTCCACCGCGCTGCTGCCCGAGTTCCGGTAATACCGATACGTCACCTCGTGGAACCGCGCCACCGTGAACACTTTTTCGACGCGCCGCAGCAGCTCGAAATCCGGATACCAGATGGATCTGTCCTCGGTAAACTGAAACCGCTCGATCACGCGCCGGCGCAGCATGATCGTCCCCTGCACCACGCACTCCGTCGCATGAATCAGACCGTGGCCTTTCACCATGTCGGGAACCCAGGCATCCTGCTCGTCTCCCGCCACCACTTCCAGCCCGCCCCAGATCGCGTCCACTTCCGGATGCTGCTCGAAAAACTGCAGGCGCTTCTCCAGGTGCCCGGGCAAATACTCGTCGTCCGCATCCAGAAACGCCACCAGCGGAGCCGACCCCAGCCGCAGCGCCAGATTGTGCGCGGCCCCGTTCCCGCGATTTTCCGTATGCGCCACCTTCACCCGCTCGTCGCCGGCGGCGATTCTCTCGGCCAGTTCGCCGGTGCCATCCGTGCTGCCATCGTTCACGATGATGTGTTCCCACGCCGTGAACCCCTGGCTCGCGACCGACCGGCACGCGCGCTCCAGCGTGGCAATGGCATTAAATGCGGGCGTATTGACCGAAACTTCCGGATGGGACGTCACAATAGTCCAAAGAATATCAGGCAGCGTCCCTTACGCTGGTATTGGACCATGCCGGGAAAATTCCCCTTCACCGCGACCGCCCTCGCCCTCTTCGCCGCCCTCCTGACCGCCTGCGGTTCCGATCCCGCCCCCGCGGCCGCGCCCTCTCAAAAGGCCGGCGATCAAGCCTGGTACCCCGGCGTTCTCGCGCAGTTGACAGACCTCAACCGCGCAGCCGAAACGCTCTTCAAGAACAACCAGCCCGACCAGGCGGCCGCTCTGATCCAGCGTGGCGAACCCCTCGCGTCCCGGCTCCTCTCCGTCCCGCGTCCCACCCTCGAAGCCACCGAAGCCGCCGCCGACCTCGACCAGCTCTACGGCCGCATGCTCCTCTCCAACCACCGCTACGGCTGGGCGCGCCTGCAGTTCCAGAAAAACCTCGCCCGCTGGAAACACTGGCAGCCGCAGACCCCGGAAACCGAACGCCGCCTCAAACTCGCCCAGGCCTCCATTGCCGAGTGCGACAAGCACATCAGCCAATAATCGATGAACGCCGCCGCCATCCCGCCCCCCGTCCATCCGGACGCCGCCCACCAGAAACTCATCGCCTTCGTCGTCGCCGGCGCGTTCTTCATGGAGAATCTCGACGGCACCGTCATCGCCACTGCCCTTCCGCAAATGGCGGCCTCCTTCCACGCCAGCCCCGTCGACCTCAACACCGGCATGACGGTCTACATGCTGACCCTCGCCGTCTTCATCCCCGTCAGCGGCTGGCTGGCCGATCGCTTCGGACCCCGCACCGTCTTCTCCTCCGCCATCGCTGTCTTCACCCTCGCCTCGGTCCTCTGCGGCATCACCAGCAGCCTCTGGCAGTTCACCCTCGCGCGCATTCTGCAGGGAATCGGCGGCGCCATGATGGTCCCGGTCGGCCGCCTCGTCGTGCTCCGCATCACGGACAAGAAGAACCTGATGCGCTCCGTCGCCTACATCACCTGGCCCGGCCTCATGGCGCCGGTAATCGGCCCACCGGTAGGCGGCTTCATCACCACGTACTTCACCTGGCGCTGGATCTTCTTCCTCAACGTCCCTCTCGGCCTCATCGCCATCGCCTTCGCCCTGCTCTGGATCTCCAACGATCGCGAACACACCCGCCGCTCCTTCGACTGGCTGGGTTTCGCTCTCGCCGGCGCAGCCTGCGTGGCTTTCATGTACGCGCTCGAACTCACCGGCCAGCGCACGCCCCGCTGGACGCCCATCGCCGCTCTGCTCGCCTTCAGCCTGCTCACCGGCTGGCTGGCGGTGCGGCACATGCTGCGCACGCCACACCCGCTGCTCGAATTCTCGTCCATGAAATTCCGCAGCTTCTCCATCTCCATCCTCGGCGGCTCGCTGTTCCGAATCGCCATCAGCGTGTCCCCGTTCCTGCTGCCTCTCATGTTCCAGATCGCCTTCGGCCTCAGCGCGTTCGAATCCGGCATGCTCGTGCTCTGCCTCTTCGCCGGCAACCTCAGCATGAAGACCATCACCACGCCCGTTCTCCGCCGCTTCGGCTTTCGCACTGTCCTCATCGTCAACGGCATCGTCTCCGCCGTCCTGATCGCCTCATTCGGCCTGGTCTCACCCCAAACTCCGCGCTTCGCGCTCCTCGCCGTCCTCTTCCTCCACGGCCTGTCCCGCTCCATGCAGTTCAGCAGCGTCAACACCCTCGCCTTTGCCGACGTCCCCAAAGCCGCCATGAGTTCCGCCACCAGCATGCAGGCCGTGGTGCAGCAGCTTTCCATGGGCATGGGCGTCGCGGTGGGCGCCCTGGCTCTCCGCGCCGCCTCCGCCCTTCGCGGCTATCGCGGCGCCGAACCCGCCCTCGCGGATTTCCATATCGCCTTCGCCCTCGTCTCCACCCTCGCCCTCATCGCCGTCGCCGATTGCTTCGGCCTCGACCCCCATGCCGGAGCCGAAGTCAGCGGCCATCGAAAAAGTTAAGGAATGCACGCCGGACTCGCCGTGTTGTACTGAAAGTCATGGCCGATAAGAAGCGGATCCTGATCGTCGACGACGATCCGGTAGTGCACCGGTTATTGAGCGTCGCTCTCCGTGCGCCCGACCGGGAACTGGTCAGCGCCTGTGACGGTCTGGAAGGCCTCGGCCTGGTCACCGGCGGCCACTGGGATCTTGTCCTCACCGATATCCTCATGCCCGGCATCGACGGGATGGCCCTGCTCGAACGCATCCACGCTCTCCGGCCGGAACTCCCCGTCATCGTCATGACCGCCGCCGGCACCGCCGAGCATGTCGTCGGCGCCCTCCGCGACCACGCCTTCGCCTGGTTCAGCAAGCCTTTCGCCGTGGAATCCGTGCGGGATATGGTGGACCGCGCCCTGCACAACCACTGCTGCGACGACGATATCGAAATCATCTCCGCCAGCCCGCGCTGGCTCGGCCTCCGCCTCCGCTGCAAACTCGAAACCGCCACCCGCATCCTGCAGTTCATTCGCGAAATGGAACACCGCCTGCCGCCCGATGAGGAAGATGCCGTTGCCGCCGCCTTCCGCGAAATCCTCCTGAACGGTATCGAGCACGGCGGCGGCAACGACCCCGCCAAGTCCGTCACCATCACCTACGTGCGCGCCGAACACGCGCTCCTCTACTACGTGCGCGACCCCGGCAAGGGCTTCTCTTTCGACCAGCTCAAACACGCCGCCATCTCCAATTCCGCCGACGATCCCCTCGAACACGTGGAACGCCGCGCCCAATTGGGCATGCGCTCCGGCGGCTTCGGCATCCTGATGACCCGTTCTCTTGTCGATGAACTCATTTACAATGAATGTGGTAACGAAGTTCTTCTCATCAAGTACCTGAAGTCCCCCGCCAAGAGCCCTCAGCCAGTGCCGGACATTGCGATAAAGTCGAATCCATGACTTCCGGCGTTCTCCTGCTCCTGCCTCTTCTCATGCAAGCTCAGTCCGTCCCGCCCACCGACTCCCGCCTCACCAGTCTCCCCAACACCGACACCCACTTCTCCGTCGCCTTCGACGCCCCCGCCTACCAGACCCGCGAGGCCTGGGAAAAACGCAAAGTTCAGCTGCGCCGCCAGATCCTCACCGCCGCCGGACTCGACCCCATGCCGGCCCGCACCCCGCTCCACCCACAGATCTTCGGCCGCATTAAAACAAAGGACTGCATCATCGAGAAAGTCCTCATCGAGACCATGCCCGGCTATTACCTGGGCGGCAATCTCTATCGCCCGCTCGATGGCGCCGGTAAACACCCGGCGGTCCTTAATCCTCACGGCCATTGGACCTACGGCCGCCTCGAAAATCAGCCCCTCTACGCCGGTCCTCAACTTGGCGCGAACCTCGCCCGCCAGGGTTACGTCGTTTTCGCATGGGATATGGTCGGCTACAACGACACCGTCCAGACGCCGCACTCCTTCGGCACTCCCGCTGAACAGCTCTGGTCGTTCGGACCCGTGGCTCTGCAGCTCTGGAACGCCATCCGCGCCGTCGACTTCATCACCTCACTTGACGACGTGGATCCCGCCCGCCTCGCCATGACCGGCGCATCCGGCGGCGCCACCCAGACCTTCCTCCTGGCCGCCGTGGACGACCGCGTGCAGACCTTCGCCCCCGTCAACATGGTCTCCGCCATCATGCAGGGCGGCGATGTCTGCGAGAACGCGCCCGGCCTCCGCTACGCCACCAACAACGTCGAAATCGCCGCCATGATCGCGCCGAAACCCATGATCCTGGTCGCGGCCACCGGCGACTGGACCCGCAACACCGCCACTGAAGAGTTCCCGGCCCTCCGCAAGATTTACGCCCTCTACGGCAAACCGGAAAATCTGGAGATGGTGATGCTCGACGCGCCGCACAACTACAACAAGGAAAACCGCGAAGCCGTCTACCGCTTCTTCGCGAAGCACATTCTGCATGCTGCGGATGCAAAACCGTACGCCGAAAAGAACGCCGAAGTCCGCAACTTACAGGACATGCTCGCCCTCTTCGGCCGCACGCCTCCCGCCGGAGCGCTCACCTATGACCAGATCTTCGAACAGTGGAAACACCGCGCCCCGCGCGACTCCCCCGCGCAGGAAAAAGACGCCCTGCTGCGGACCCTCGGCGCTGAGTGGCCTGAGCGCGTTCTGAACGATGACAAAGCCCTCAGCCGCGCCGGCCAGGGCGACCGCGTCCCATACACGTTCATCGACGGCAAAGGCGCGCCAGCCCTGATCGTCGGCGGTTCCCCCAAAGACGCGCCCGCCGGACGCCCGGCACTGCTTATCGAAGTTTTCAAAACCCGCGATCAAAGCGGCAAGCACTTCTCCGCCTTCAACCACAGTGACGATCAGCTTCGCGTCCAGGACATCCTGACGGCTCTCGCGTGGCTGCACCAGAAGTACCCAACCGCGCCCGTCGAACTGATCGGAGTCGGCACCGCCCCCGCCGTTTGGGCCGAATTCGCCGCCGCCGTCGCGCCGGTGCCCGTACGCCTGAAAGGCGACCGCTCCGCTTTCCGCGGCACGGACGAAGACTTCCTGAAATACTTCAACGTCCCCGGCATCCAGCTCGCCGGAGGACTCGCGGCGGCCGACCGCCTGACCGCCGCGAGCCGCTGAATTAAGACGTGTGTTTCGTCTTCGCCGACGTCAAAGCCGTCAGCAGATTCTGACCCGAAGGCGACCCCAGCCCTGTAGCCGCATCCCATCCCGGCCCCGCCGCGAAAGACCCGTTCGACCCCGAAACGATGTCGTGGAACGCTCCCGCCGACGTCGGCAGCGCGTACAACGCCGGCTGCAGGAAGCCCACCGGCCGCCCCAGCTTCTGATTCAGCAGCGCAATGAGCCCGCTCCACAACGGCGCCACGGCGCTGGTCCCGCCAATCACCAGGGATTGGCCGTCCACCAGCACCTGATATCCCGTCTGCGGACTCGCATCGCCCGACACGTCCGGCACGCCTCGTCCACCCTTGGCCGGCGGCGTGATCTTTGCCGACGCCTGGTAGGACGGCAACGGAAACTGCACGCTGAATCCGCCTCCCGAAGCCCCGCCCTGCGCGCCGTCGTTCCACACCGTCTCGCTCGTGATCTTCCCGCCCGCGCTCTGCAGATTCGTCCCGCCGCAGGCCAGGATATGCGGACTGCTCGCCGGAAAATCGACGTGGTCCGCTCCGTCCGTAACGCCGTCGCTCGATCCGTTGTCTCCCGAAGCCGCGCAGATCGTCACCCCCAGAGCCGCCGCATCCTGCGCCGCCGAGTCGAACGCCGTCATCGCCTGCGCGGTCCAGGAGGATTCCGGCCCGCCCCAGCTGATCGACACCACCGACGGCTTATGCGTCTTGTCGTGCACCGCCGTGGTCAGCGCGTCCAGAAAGCCCTGATCGGTATTCGGCGCGAAGTACACCACAATATTCGCTCCGGGCGCCACCGCCCCCGCGACCTCGATATCCAGCAGCACCTCCCCATCCGCGCTGCTCGGAGTGGTCGGGTGATTTTTCGCCTTATCCACCAGCACCGCGGTGACGGACGGCTGGTGCACGCCAACGGACGCGAAATACGTCTTCAGATCGGCCGGCTTATACCCGCCGCCCAGTTCCAGAATCGCAATCGTCTGCCCCGCGCCCGTCGCGCCCTGCGGGAAGCTGTACAACTGCGCCACCTGCACCGGCGTGTAGGAAACCCCCGCCGCGGCGGCAGGCATCACATCCAGAACCCGGTAATGCGTCCTCGCCTGCGGCCTGTTGTCGAATCCCAGCACGGCTTCGATGGATTCCGCCAGTTCCGTCGGCACATGGATCTCCCCGCTGCGCGCGCGAATCGCTTGCCCCTCGTGCTCGTAGTTATCGACGTTCACGTTGAACGCCGCGGTCAAATTCGCAATGGTTCCCGAAAGCTTCACCGTCCGCCGCTCCGGCGCCACTTCCTCGACGGTCAGGTGCGCCGCCGCCGCGAAATCCCGTAGCTTCCGGATCGCGTCCGGATCCGCTCCGTGCCGCGCGGCGAACTCTTCACGCGAAAGCGCCGCTTCACCCGGTCCGGGCAGCGGCGCCTGTTCTTTCGGCTTCAAAATCACCGAAATTTCAATCTTCTCCTCCGGATTCAGTCCCCCGACCCACTTTCCGAGGGGCTTCCGTTCGCTTCCCGGAAGAATTGTTTTCTGATGATAATCTGACATGGCGCAATAGTGACGCCGCAGCCGCCGGAGGGGTTTCAGGCCGCTGAACCAGCGGCCTGAAAAAAACACCCTAAAACAACAATTTCAGAGCCAGCTGAATCTGCCGCGCGGGATAAGTATTCGTAATTTGCCCGAAACTCGCCCCCGACACGTTCGGATTCGGAATTCCGAAATTCGTGTGATTCAGAACGTTGAAGAATTCCGACCGGAACTGCAGCCCCATGCCCTCGCGATAGGGAATCCGGAAGGTCTTGTTCACCGCCATATCCCACTGCCAGAAGTCCGGTCCGCGCAGCGCATTGCGTCCCAGATTGCCGAACGGATGGCTCGGATCCGTCGGGATCGAAAACGCCGCCCGGTTGAAGAAGAACGGCGTTCCGCTCGAATCGTTCGCCGCGCCCGTCGTCGGATCTCCCACCAGGTTCGGCCGCATCACCGAAAGGCCACGGAAATCGTTGATGCGCCCGGTGACGTCGAAATTCCCCGTCGGCGTGTACTGCACGTTCACCGGCAGCCCCGAATTCGCCGTGTTGATGGTATTCAGCTCCCAGCCGCCCAGCACCGCATCCACCGCGCCGTTCCAGTTTCCGCCGAACCGCCGCCCTTTGCCGAACGGCAGCTGGTAGACGAACGAAGTCACGTTGATCAGTTTGATATCCGAACTCGTCGGTCCCCGCTCCGCCGCCAGATTATAAATATTCTGCGGATTCGCCACCGTATTTCCCGAACCCGCGTTTTCCAGCGCCTGCTCGGAATTGCCCAGCGCCTTCGCCCACGTGAACGAATTCAGAAAATACAGCCCGTTCGTCAGCCGGTGTTCGAAACGCACGAACAGGCTGTTGTAGCTCGATGAACCCGCCGGGTCCACCCAGGTGATCGAACCATACGTCGGATCCGGCCGCCGCGCCTGCGTCCCCAGGCAACCAGTGGTGATCTGCGCATTGCACGTCGCCGTGGAAGCGTTCGGAGTCGCCTGGTTATAATCCGCGATAATCGGCAGCCGCGTGCTGTGGTTGCCCGAATAACCCACTTCCAGCACCGTATTGCGCATCAGTTCCCGCTGCACGGAGAAAAACCACGTCTGCACCCGCGGCCACTTCGTGTCTTTCGGAATATACGCGATATTCGCGTTCGCCGTGTTGAATTTCGCCGGATCGATCAGGCCCGCCGGGAAATTCGGCGCCGTGATGAATCCCGCCGGCAGACTCGTGCTCCCCGCCGGAATGCTCTGATTGATCACCGCCAGCACCACCTGCGGGAAATTGATTCCCAGTTCGTCCGCGCTGCCCAGCCGGTTCAGATGAACATAGCTGATTCCGTACCCGGCGCGGAAAACCGTTTTCGGATCCACGCTGTACGCCAGCCCGACCCGCGGTCCCCAGTTGTTGTAATCCGGATTCACCCGCGTCCGGTCGAAAATGCCGCCGTTCTTCGCCTGGACCAGCGAGTTCGTCGCCGGATCGAAATTCGTCAGCACGTTGTCCCGTTCCCAGCGCGGCGTCGCGAATTCCCACCGCATCCCCAGATTCAGCGTCAGCTTGCTGTTCACGCGGTAATCGTCCTGTGCGTACCCGAAATACTGCTGCTGCCGGTAGCTCCCCACCAGGAACGGCGCGAGCGAAACCTGCGTGGGCAGACCGAAATAAAAGTCCGCCAGGTTATAGCTCGTCGTCGCGTTGGAATCGCTCGGAATCGTGCAGCCCGCCGCCTGGCCCAGCTGCGCGCAGGTCGGTTTGCTGAAACCGCTCGTGTACTGATTCAGCCCGTACGTCGGATTGATATCCATCACCTCGGTGTGAATAATCGTGTTCTCAAAGCCCATCTTGATCGCATGGCGGCCCTTGTTCCACGAATAATTCACCTTCGGATTCCACGTCGTCGGATTCTGGAACTGCGGATTCGTCGCCTGCCGCCCCAGGGAATTAAATCCGCTGATCGTCTGCGTATTCAGCCCGCCCGTCAGATAAGGCGCCGTCGGCAGCCCGGTCACGCCGTAAAGGCTCAGTTCGCTCGGTCCGCCCAGCAGCGGAGGAAACTTGCCGCCCGTCAGATGCGTGAAGCCCAGCCGCACTTCCAGAATCGACGCCGGCGTCACCGTCCACGTGTAACCCGCCGCCGCGCTCTGATCGAGCACGCGGATATTGCCGTTGCCCGCGCCGCCCGAGGGCCCCGCGATATCGGGCTGATAAAACTGATTATCCTTGCGCTGGCTGAACCGCAGGAACGCCGTCATGCGGTCGTTGATCACGCCGTCCACCTTGGCGTCGTACTTATCGCTGTAATCGCGCGTCAGCTGCAGAATCTGATAATTCGAACTCCGGTTTCCGTTCGTCGGCGCCGGCAGATCGTTCAGCACCTTCTGCGCGAAACTCGTCATCGGAATCACCGAACCGGCCGGATACACCGCGCCCGTCGCCGGATTCACCACCGTCACCGGCAGCACGCCCTGCCGGTCCAGCAGCGTCGGAATCGAATCGATATTCACCACTTTCTGCAGATTGCGGAAACCCTCATAATCCGCGAAGTAGAAAATCCGGTTCTTCACGACGGGTCCGCCCACCGTCAGCCCGAACTGATTCCGCTGCAGCGTCGGCTTCCTGAACGTCGAAGGCCGCACCCCGAAGATGTAGCCGATCGCATTCAGTTCCGTATTGCGCAGAAACTCATACGCCGTGCCGTGAATGGCATTCGTGCCGGACCGCATCACCACGTTCACCACCGCGCCCCCCACGCGTCCGTACTCCGCGCTGTAATTGCTCGTGATGACCTTGAACTCCTGCACCGCATCGGGAGAAGGCTGCGCTACCTGGTTGGAAAATCCCTGGTTACTCGTCGAGTAAGCATTGTTATCCATGCCGTCCAGCAGAAAGTTGTTGTAAGTGCTCCGCATCCCGTTGGCGTTGAACGCGCCTTCTCGCGGCGTGCCCGTAATCGGCGCGGTTCCCAGAACCGACTTCACCACGTTGGTCGAAAGCAGCGCCAGATCCGAATAATTCCGCCCGTTCAGCGGCAGTTCCACCACCTGCTGCGAACCGATCACCTGCCCGTGCTCGCTGATATCCGTCTCCAGCGTGGCCGCCGCGCCCGTGACCTGCACCGATTCGGTCACCGATCCCACCTGCAGCGCCAGATCCACGCGCTGCCGCGCATTGATCGACACATTCACGTCGGACGTGGACACTTTCGAAAACCCGGTCGCCTCAACCGCCACCGTGTAAACACCGACTTTCACGTTGAAGAAATCGTAATTGCCGTTCTCGTCCGTGGTCGCTTTGGCCAGAATGCCGGTGTTCTGATTGGTCAGCGTGACCGCCGCTTTCGGCACGCCGCCGCCCGACGCGTCGCGAACTGTCCCCAGCACTTCCGCTGTTTCGAACTGCGCGAAGAGCGGGACGCCCTGTAAAAACACCGTCGCCAGACACACGACCAGCGATTTTTTCATACCTTGAAAAACCCTCATAACCGTCTATGCTTGCAAGCGCATGTTGTTATTAGTTAACAGAATCATGACGGTCGCGTAACAGGAAGCGTCCGATACAATCCACTTACACCGGAACCTATGCCCGCCAAACCGAAACCCGCCTCGCCCTTTGACGCCGCGGAAGCGCTGATGACAGCCTTCGCCACCAACAACCGCATCAATCTGTATCTGATTCAGCACCTCCCGAACGAAGCCTGGCGCGCCACCCCGCCGAACGGGAAGGGGCGCACCATCGGCGCCATCGCCGCCCACATCCACAACGTCCGCCTCATGTGGCTCAAAAGCGCCGGCGGGCAAATACCCGCCAAACTCGACGTCGATACCGCCACCAAAGCCGAAGCCGCGGCCGCTCTGGAAGACAGTTTCGCCGCTCTCGACTCCCTCATTCGCGCCGCCCTCGCCACCGACGGCCGCATCAAAGGCTTCAAACCGGACGTCTGCAGTTTCCTCGCCTACCTGTTCGCGCATGAAGGCCACCACCGCGGCCAGATGTCGATGCTGGCCCGCCAGACCGCCTTTCCGCTCCCGCAGAGCGCCATGTTCGGTTTGTGGGAATGGGGTACGCGATAATCGAACTTACACCGATGTCCAGAATTGTTTTTCGCGTGCTGGTCGCCCTCACCCTCATCATCATGTTCTTCGCCCGGCGTTCCGGCGGCAAGATGAATCCGTTCGTATTTCTGCCCTTCTACTACTGGTTCATCGCCTCCGTCTTCGTCTTCGCGGTCTTCGGCATCGTTTCCGCCGTCAAAGCCTGGCGCGACCCCCACAACCGCCGCGCCTACCTCTTCGACATCCTGCTCGCCGCCAGTTGGGTCCCTTACTGGATCGGAAACCTGCGCTGACCCGGTCGTATCTTTGAAGAGTCGGTATCATGAAGGCATGGCAGGCATCACCGAAAAGCAGCAAAATCTGATCGAAAACCTCCGGAACATGGGCCGCGTCATCGTCGCCTACTCCGGCGGCACCGATTCCGCTTACCTCGCCTGGGCCGCCCAACAGGCCCTCGGCGACGCCGCCCTCGCCATCACCGCCGATTCCGCCTCCATCCCGTCCTCTCACAAGACCGACGCCGAAGCCTTTGTCCGCCAGTTCGGCATCCGCCACGAATACGTCGAAACCCGCGAGTTCGACAATCCCGACTACATCAAAAACGACGCCAACCGCTGCTTCCACTGCAAGGACGAACTCTTCACCGTCCTCGAACGCCTCGGGAACGAACGTGGCTACACGCACCTCATCTACGGCGTCAATAAAGACGACCTTGGCGACTATCGCCCCGGCCAGCGCGCCGCCAAACTCCACCAGGTGAAAGCCCCTCTGGTCGACGCCGAACTCACCAAAGCCGAGATCCGCGAACTCTCCCGCCTCGCTGGCCTGCCCACCTGGGACCGCCCCGCCGCCGCGTGTCTGAGTTCCCGCATCCCCTATGGAACTCCCGTCACTATCCAGAACATCAAAACCGTCGAACTGGGCGAGGAAGAGATGAAAGCCCTCGGCTTCCGCCAGTTCCGCACCCGTTTCCACGGCGAACTCGTCCGCATCGAAATCGCCCGCGAAGAACTCCCCAAAGCCCTCAACCTCGAAGTCGCCGGCAAACTCACGGCGATCTTCAAAACCCTCGGCTTCAAATACGTGACGCTCGACCTCGAAGGCTA
Source organism: uncultured Acidobacteriia bacterium (assembly GCA_903851195.1). Lineage (GTDB taxonomy): Bacteria > Acidobacteriota > Terriglobia > Bryobacterales > Bryobacteraceae > BOG-234. Next base: position 26,551 of record CAINNJ010000004.1, on the reverse strand, counting down.
CCGCCAGGGCTCGCTCAACGAAGTGCTCGACAAGACACTTCTTACCGTTCTGCCAGCCACCGCTTCGCCAGCGAGAAATCCTGCGGCGTAAGCTCGTGCCCCGCGTCCTGCAGCGCGAAATCCACGGCCGCGCCCGCCTCCGCCAGTAAACGACCCAGCGCTTCCCCTTCACCAGCGGGCATCATCCCGTCTTCTTTGCCCGATACGATCAGCACCGGCGCGTTCCCCAGTTCCGGCAACGGCTCCGGCCGGATCACCCGCATCGGCCGCAGCAGCACCGCGCCCGCCAGCACCCCCGGATGCAGCATCATCACCGCATTCGCGATATTCGCCCCGTTCGAATACCCCAGCGCGAACACCCGCGAAGCATCCAGCCCGTACTGCCGCGCGGCCCCTTCCACCCACTCCGCCAGTTCGCCCGCCCGCGTCAGCACCTCGTCCTGATCGAACACCCCGGGCGCCCGCCGCGCGAAGAACCGAAACGCCCCGTTCTCCTCGGCCTTCCCCCGCGGACTCAGCACCGACGCCCCCGGCGCCACCGCCCGCGCAATCGGCAACAGGTCGTTCTCATCGCCCCCCGTGCCGTGCAGCGCCAGAATCGTGAGCGGCGAAGTCCCCTGAACAAACTGATGAATAAATTCGATGGCCATAAGGTGGTTATTTCAATTCTGGCACCACCCCTGGCCAGACATACGCCGGATGCTCCATCCGCCCCGGCATCGCAATCGACGCCCCCGACACATCCGCCCCCGCCTCCGAACACAACCACAGCATCAGCGCCCCCATCGCCTCCGGCTTCACCCACCGGCCCGCTTCCGCCGCGCCCAGTGCCTCCCCAACAGCCGGCGTATAGATCGACGACGGATTCACCAGATTCACCGTAATCCCGTCCTTCCGCAACTCCGCCGACGCCACCTGCACCAGCGCCTTCAGACCGCCCATCGCCGCCGAAAAGGCGCCCCACGTCACCACCGGCTGCTCCGCCACGGTCGACCCCACCAGCACCATCCGCCCGCCACCCGCCGCCCGCATCGGCCCCACTGCCGCGCGAATCATGTGGAACGCCGCGCGCAGATTCACCTCGATCGTCCGCGTGAACGTCTCATCCGAAATCTCCTCAATCGGCGACTCCGGCCCGAAATACCCCACCAGATGCACTACGCAATCCAGCCGCCCGAACCGCTCCACCGTCTTCGCCACCGCGGCCCGCGCCTCCGCAGGCTTCGTCAGATCCGCCTTCATCGGCAGCAGCGCCGGGCTCAGTACCGGCCGCTCCTCCCAGTCGAGCGCCACCGCCGCCACCCCGTAACCCGCCTCGAGGAACATCGGCAGCACCACCCGCCCCAGCCCGCCGCTCGCCCCCGTCATCAGGCAGACCCTCATGGAACAAACACCGGATCGAACTCGATCTTCACCGCCGCCGAAAACCCGCTCCGCGCCGTCCGCAGCCGCAGTTCATGCGTTCCCCGTTCCAGCCCCTTCAGCCGCGCATTCACCTGCCACATCCCCGGCTCCGGCCTCTCCACCGAAAGCAGCGGATACGCATTCCCGTCCACCGTGAGCTGCACCTTCGACAAATCCATCGCCGCCTCGCCATGCGTGAACCGGCACGCCAGCGTCTCATTCCGATACCCCCGAAACGTCGTGCTCCGGTCCATCGTATTCTCCACGCGCACGAACTCGGGAGCAGGCGCCGACACCGCCTCCTCAACAAACGGCGTCTCTCCATACCGCCGCTCCGCCCCCGCCGGCAGCATGCGGATCCGCACCGGCTCGCTGAACCCCGCGTTCCGCGTCCCCACCCGCACTTCATGCTCGCCCGGCGAAATCCCCGGAGGCACCTTACAGTTCACCTGCCAGTAACCCGCCTCATGCCGCACCAGCACCAGCGCCGGCACGCCATACCGGTCCACCTCCACCAGCACGTCTTCCTTACGCAACGCGCCTTCGTACAGGAACGCCAGCACCAGGTACTCGTCCTTGCGCGGCTGAAACACGACATCGTTGTGCCGGTTGTTCACCGCCGAACACAGGAACGGCGCCCGCGCCCCAGGCACAGCTGTCACCGGTTCCCACGTCCGGTGCGCCACCAGCCCCCCGCGCCGCGAGTCCACATATTTGAACTCCACCCGCGGAAACCCGGCCGACCGCGCCATCGCCATCAGGCACGCCGTCGTCGGACCGCACCAGTTATCGATCTGCCCGCCCAGTTCATCCGTCTCGTAAAACTCCAGGAAACAGCGCGCCGCATCCGGCTCGTCGTCGATCACATAGGATTCGATAAACGCCTTTCCCCGCGTCACCGAACACACGTTCTCCATCGCATACAGGGGATGCCGCAGATGATAAAAAACCCCGAAAAACAGCACATAATCGAAGAACCCGAACCGCTCCGGCGTCAGCTCTTCAATATCGGCGATCGCATACTCGATCTTCGATTCCCGCAGCCGCTTCAGCGCCGTCAGCTCTTCATACTCCACGTAATCGAACGCCACCACCTCGGCCCCGCGCCGCTCGCACTCAAAGCTGTTCCACCCCGACGCCGCCCCGATGTCGAGCACCCGCTTGCCCCGCAAATCCTCCGGCAGCGGATACGCCGCCAGCCGCGCCCGCAGGTTCTCCACCGGAATGATTCCCGGCCACACCGAGCCGTCCGGCAACTCCAGGCTGTGGTACAACGTGCTCTTCGCGAAAGCCTCCGTCTGCAAACGAATCAGACGCTGGAATTCCGGATCTCTGGCTGCCGATTTGATTCCCACCGGGCAATGATAACGTAGACAGCACATGAGTTCCGGAAACCCCATCAGCCGCGCCGCCTTCGTCACTTCGCTTCTCGGAGGCGTCTGTCTCCCGCTCCCCGCCCAGGCCCAAGCCCAGGCCCCCGCCGAACCGTACAAGCCCAAACAGAGCGACCGCCCCGAAGCCCTCCAGGGCGACGAAGCCGGCTTCCGTCCTCTTTTCAACGGCCGCAATCTGGATGGCTGGGAAGGCGACCCGAAATACTGGCGTTGGGAGGCCGGCAGCCTCGTCGGCGAGATCACTCCGGAGACCGTCGTCAAGAGCAACACGTTCATCATCTGGCGCGGCGGCGCCCCCAAAGACTTCGAACTCAAAGTCGACTACCGCATGACCGCCAACGGCAACAGCGGCATCAATTACCGCAGCGTCGTCGTGCCCGACCCCGTTACGCCCTCGAACAAATTCGCCATGCGCGGCTACCAGGCCGATATCGACGGTAAGAACGTCTACACCGGCCAGAACTACGAAGAGAAGGGCCGCCTCTTCCTCGCCACCCGCGGCCAGATCACCCACGTCGTCGGTGGACGCAAACCACTCATCCTGTCCTCACTGGGCAACGACAAAGACCTCGCCGCGCTCATCACGCCGGACTGGAATTCCTACCACCTCATCATCCGCAACAACGTGTTGATTCACATCCTGAACGGCCACACCATGTGCGTCGTGATCGACGACGATAAGCCCGGCGACGCCACCACGCCCGGCCGCATGATGGAAGGTCTCATCGGCGTCCAGGTCCACGTCGGCCCGCCCATGAAAGTCGAGTACCGCAACTTCCGCCTGAAAGAGTTCTAGTTTTTGCTCACCCCACCATTGCAAAACACAGGTTTTGTGGGGCAGTTTGTTAAACTGCGCGCCGGTTGGTAACCGGCGCCACCACCCGGTCGAAGAACTACCGCCCACCTAAGGCACATCCCGGCAACTGTTCCCGGCCACCACATTCGCGTCCAGACCCACCCCCGGCCCGGCCGCCACGCCGTTCTTCGCCATCCCGAACCCCGTGATCACATTCCCCCGGATCACGTTGTCTTTCGTCGCCACCGGCCGCCCGCCGTTGCCCGCCAGATAGATCCCGCTTCGCAGCAGATCCGGCTGTTCCGCCACCGCATAATTGCAGACCGCGCTCAAAGGCAAACTCCCGCAGTGCGCCCGGTTCACATCCAGAAACCGGTTGTTCTCTACCGTGTTCCGCGACCCCGTCAGAAACACCGCGCCATACGCGAACCCCTGCACCGTATTCCCCGAAATCACAATGTGCGACGAATCCGCCGCCGGATCGTTATTCCCGAACACAATCGCATAGTGCGATGCCGGATACGCTCCCGCGGCCTTCCCGTTTACACACGAATTCCCCGTCACCGACCCGTCGTGAAACCCGTCCAGATCGATGCACTGCCCGTTCACATCCGTAAACCGGTTATTCGCATAAACCGAATGGTCCACATTGCCCGCCGTATCCAGCGCCACCGCCACCCCGTGGTGCTCCACATCCACGTACTCCACCGGAAAACCCAGTTCGCTCCCCGTGTTCCCCTCCACCCGCACCCCCGTCGCGTGACCCACCTGAATCGCATCCCGCCCCACCACCGAAATGCTGTTCCCGCGAATCACCCCGCCCGCCTGCCGCGCCGACCGCGCATAGGAATGCGTCCAGATCCCGTTCCCCGTAATCCGCCGGATCGTCGACCGCCGCACCTCGAACTCGCTCACGCCCTCTTCCAGCAAAATCCCGCCGGTCGTATTGTTCCGGCCCGCCGGATTCAGCGTGCCGCAGTCCTCGATCCGAACGCCCTCGATCGTCACCCCGGCAGACTGATTCACCAGCACCGGAAACGCGCGGATCAACCGAAACTGCACATCCCGGATCGCCACGCGCTTGCTCTCCCGCACCACAATCCCGTTGCCCGAATAGAAATCCGCGAACGCCTCCTCTTTGACCGGCAAATACCAGTCGGACTTCAGTTCCGTCCGGTTCCCGCGGACCGCGAAACCCGAAAGACTCACGTCCTCCGCGCCTTCCACTACAATCGCCGCGCTGCCCTCGAAGCCCGCGTCCAGCACCAGCGTGCTCCCCGCCGCGTTGCCCCGGATGCTCACCTGCCGGCTGCCCTTCGCGATCACCATCGGCCGCTGCAGATGCGTTTCTCCCGCCGCCAATTCGATTACGCGCGGATTCACCACCAACATCGCCAGCAGCCAGGGCAGCATGAATCCTAATCTAAACTAAGCATTGGCCCCGCAACTGCCCGCTCATCTCAAACTCCTTCGCAATCTCCTGCGGCGCCTGAATTACCATCTCTCGTCCGCCGCCAACCCCGTCGCCGAGCCTTTCGATCCCCGGCAACTCGCCCGCGCCGAAGCTGCTCTCCGCGACATGCCCATGCCGGATGACGACGCCCGCGCCTACCTCGCGAAACACATCCCCCGCCTCGCCCGCACGCTCGCTCTGATCCCCCCGCCCGGCCCCGCCGGCCGCATCCTCGAACTCGGCTGCTACATGCAGATCACCCCGCTGCTGCAGAAGCTCTCCGGTTATAAAGAAGTGCGCGGCGCTTACTACGGCAAGCCCGGCCAGACGGACCACAAGGTCGTTCCGTTTCCCGATGGCGATTTCTCCTGTTATATCGATCACTTCGATGCCGAGCGCGATCCGTTCCCGTATCCCGACAACCACTTCGATGTCGTCATCGCCGGCGAAATCATCGAGCACATGATTTACGACCCCATGCATCTGCTGCTCGAATCCCGCCGCGTGCTGCGCGATGGCGGCTGTCTGGTTGTCTCGACACCGAACGTCGGCAGCATCACCAGCGTAGCCAAAACACTCGACGGGCATGACAACCCGCAGATCTTTTTCCTCTACACCAGGCCCGCGCCCGGCATCCCGCCGGACATCGGCCATATGCGCGAATACACGGCTCACGAACTCGGCGAAACCATGAAGGCCGCCGGCTTTGAAGTGGCGAAACTCTTCACCACGCACATCGCCGAATTCGCTTCCCATCTTCCGCTGCTGCACTTACTCGCGGAGAACGGTTATGATACGGAATTACGTGGTGAACAGTCCTGGTGCGTCGCCATCAAACGGTCTCACTTACCCGTCGATCGCTTCCCCTGGTTCCTGTACAATCCGTAACTCAATTTAAGCTGTAACCACACTTAGGACGGGATGGCGAGCCGCGTGCATCGCGTGCTCTGTTCAACACATTCCGCCGTCCTCGGTTCCCATCTCCCTGCGAAGCCGCAGTGATTCGATTTGGACGGCCGGTAAAAAGTGCAGAGGAGGAATTTTCATGTGGGAAAAACCCCGCGCCCAGAATGAGGCGCTGAAAAGCATGGCGCTGATCGGCAGGAACACCGTGATCCGTGGCAGCGTCAGGAGCGATCAGGATATCTACATCGATGGCGCCGTGCAGGGCACTCTGGAAGTCGGCAACTGCCGCCTCACCATCGGTCCCCACGGCAAAGCCGACTCCGGCGCCCGCGCCCGCGAAGTCGATCTGCAGGGCGAAATCGACGGCAACGTCGAAACCACCGGGACGATCTCCATCCGCACCGGCGCGCGTCTCATCGGCAATGTGCGGACCGCTGGCATCGTCATCGAAGACGGCGCGTACTTCAAAGGCAGCATCGATATCGTGACCAGGTGGCCTGCCGAACCGGACTCAAATCTCACCACGGCGGAAGAAGGTTAATGCAGGATCTTCAGGGAACGTTTCTCGAAGGTGTCGGCACCGTCGGCGCCCTCCTCGGCGCCACGCCGGACAGCGCCGTCTATGAACTCGATAATGAGGCGCTGGATAATGGGGCGGCCATCAAATTCCGTGCGGATACAGGGGCGCCTGATGGAGACCTCTCCCTCGACCACCCGAATCTGATCCGCCTCCGCGCCACCGGTTCCTGCATCCTCCATGGCGTGTCGCTCCGCTACGTGGTCATGGAGCGCGCCGACGAGACCCTCGCGGGCGTGCTCGCCGAACGCCGCCTCCCCGAGTCCGACGCGCGCGAACTGCTCGACCCCACGCTCGCGGCTCTCGGCTATTTGCACCGCAACGGCTATGCACACACCGCTCTGCGCCCTTCCAACGTGATGGCCTGCGGCGACCAGCTGAAGCTCTCGTCGGATCGGGTCGTGCGAGCGCCGAGCCGTACCCTGCAGCAGGAAGACATTCACGCCCTCGGCGAACTTCTCAGCACGGCTCTGGACGCGGGCGCTGGCGACCCGTATCGCCGGATCATCCAGCGCTGCCTCGACCCCGATCCCGAAAAGCGCTGGACCGTCGACCGCATCGAAGCCGAGATCAACCCGCCTGCCGCCGTACCTGAGCCTCTGCAGGCAGCGACCCCCAGGCCCGAACCTCCACCACCGCCGCCAAACCGTCCCGCCACCCGAACGCTGGCCCTGGGAGCCGCCGCCATGGTTCTGCTTCTGGGCGTGATCGCGGCCTTTCGCACCGGCACTCACCCCGAAGCCCCAACCCCCGCGGCCGCCACCATCACCGCGCCGGCCCCGGCAACTCCGAAACCCGCGGCCGCGTCCGTCACTCCCGAACCAAAATCCGACGGAAACTGGGCGGTAGTCGTCGCCACCTACGGCGCGCGCACCGCCGCCGAAAAGCGCGCCCAGTCCGTCTCCCGCAAATTCCCGCGTTTCCGCGCCGAAGTCTTCGAAGCCCGCGCCGCCCGCACCCTGCATCTCGTCGTCATCGGCCGCAATCTCTCTGAAGACGAAGCCGCCGCGCTCCGCAAACGCGCCATCGCCTCCGGCCTGCCGCGCGCCACCTACGTTCGCCGCTTCCCCGGTTAGCGCCCTACTCGCACCGCAAAGCCACCATCGGATCCACCCGCGCCGCCCGCCGCGCCGGCACATAACAAGCCAGCAACGCGACCGCTCCCAGCAGCAGCGGCGCGATCCCCAACACCACCGGATCGAACGCCCCCACCTCATACAGCACGCCCGCCAGCACTTGACTCAGCCCCACCGCCAGCAGCAGCCCCAGCCCGATCCCCGCCGCCGTCACCCGCAGCCCTTCCCGCAGCACCATCCCCAGCGTCGTCCCCGTATCCGCGCCCAGCGCCATCCGGATCCCGATCTCCCGCGTTCGCCGCGACACCGTATACGCATTCACCGCATACAGCCCGATCACCGCCAGAAACAGCGCCACGCCGCCGAAGATCTCGAGCACCGTCGCCCCCGTCCGCATCACCCACAGATCCACGCCCGCTTCCAGATGTCCCCGCATGGTCCGCAGCGCCAGTAGCGGCAGCCGCTCATCCACGGCCCGAATCTCCCGCCGCACCCCTTCCAGCATCTGCGCTTCGGGCACACCCGCCGACGTCTTCAGATGAATCTGCATGTTCGCCAGATAGTTCTGCCCGAACGGCACATAGACATGCGGCGTCGGCCCCGTGCCACCCAGAATCCCCTCGCGAATCTCGCCGACCACTCCCACCACTTCCAGGTCCTCCGGCCTCGCCTCCGCCACGTCGGTCGAAATCCCGATGCCGCCGCCCGCGCCCCCTTCATCCAGCCGGATGCGTTTTCCCAGCGCCTCGCCGCCCGGCCACAACTTCGCAGCCGCCAGCCGATCCAGCACCGCCACGTGACTCTTCGCGCTTGCGCCGTTCTCGGCCGCCGAGAACGACCGGCCCCGCAGCAGCGGAATCCCCAGCGTGGCGAAATACTCGCCCGTCACCACGTTGTAGCGCGCGCTGACGCCCGGATTTTCCTTCGACGCCTTCGTCCCGGCCGGCAAGATGCTCTTCCCCAGACTGACCATCCCGAACGGCACCGTAGCCGCCAGCCCCACGCTCTGCACGCCGGGCAGCCGCCGCAGCCGTTCCGTCACTTCCGCATACACCCGCCGACCGCGCGCCTCGTCGTAATTGATCAGGCTCGGATCCGTCTCCGCAATCACCTCGTTGTTCATCGAAAAACCGGGCTGCACATCGGCCGCCCGCATCGCGCTCCGGATAAACATCCCCGCCGCCGTCAGCATCATCAGCGACAAAGACAGTTGCCCCATCACCAGCAGATTGCCGCGCGAAAACAGCCGCCGCGCCCCGCCCGCCACGTCTTCTCCGGTGTTCTCCTTCAGGTCGAACCACATGTCCGGCTTCGAGAGCTTCCACGCCGGAAACAGCGCGAACACCACCGTGCTCAGCCCGCAGAACGCCAGCGTCGCGCCCACCACACGGATGTCCGGACTCGCGTCATACACCAGATCGAGCGGCGCCAGCCTCTGCAGCGAAGAGATCAGCAGCGTGGTGCTCCAGGACGCCAGCAGCAGGCCGCCCGCGCCGCCCAGCATCGCCAGCAGCATCCCCTCGGTGATCAGCTGCCGCACAATGCGCCCGCGCCCGCCGCCGATCGCCAGCCGGATCGCGATCTCCTTGCGCCGCGCCGCGCCCCTCGCCATCATCATGTTCGACAGGTTCAGCGACGCAATCAGCAGCACCACCGCCGAAAGCGACAGCAGCAGAATCGCCGGCAACCGCATCGACGAATCGGTTGACGGATTCGTCGAAATGCTCATGCGCGAAAGCGGTCTCGCCAGCAGCGCCTGATCTCTATTCACCGCCGGATACGCCTGCTCCATCTGCGACGACAACACCGCCAGCGGCGCCGCCGCGCCCGCCTGCGTCATGCCTTCGCGGTATCGCCCCACCAGGATCAGCGACGCGTTGTCCCGCGCCGTCAGCGGCTTGCCCTGGGTCTCGAAATCGTTCATCACCAGGCCGTAAACGCCCAGCGGGACAAAGATGTCCGGACTCACCAGCGCCGTCGTTCCGCTGAAGCCCTCCGGCGTGATCCCCACCACCGTGAACACGCGTCCGTTAATGCGCAGCGGGCTGCCCAACAACTGTGGATTCCGCCCCGTCTTCTTCCAGAACGCATGCGACACGATCACCGGCAATCCGGCCGCCCCCGGCTTCTCTTCCTCCGGCGTGAACGTCCGGCCTTGCAGCAGAGAAACGCCCAGCGTGCTGAAGTAATTCGACGACACAATGCCCGCGAACGCCCGCCGCGTCGTCTCGCCTTCCGTAATGCCCACCATCGCCAGCGTGTGCGCCATCAAGCTGCTGAATACCGCGTGATTCTCCCGGATATCCAGATAGTTCGGATACGAGAACGCCCGGTAGACATCCGGATGCTTCACATCCCGGCTGTAAAGCCCGCTTAGCTGCTCCGGTTCCCGCACCGCCAGCGGCTTCAGCAGGAACGCATTCACCAGGCTGAACACCGCGCTGTTCGCGCCGATCCCCAGCGCCAGCACCAGCACCGCCGCTGCTGTAAATCCCGGTTTATTCACCAGCATCCGGATGCCGTACTTCAGGTCCTGCGGAAAGGTCGTCATGGTTATGCGCTCACCACTATTACGAACAGACCGGAAACCAGGTTCGAAAAGATTCACGCCGCCGTTTACAATGACGGGCATGTTCGTCCGACAACCCGCCGCCCTCGCCACCTTCTCGCCCGACCGCATGACCAAAGGCACGCTCGCGCGGGGCGAGTTCCTCTTCGCCGGCCTGAACGCCTTCGAGCCCGGCCAGGAACACGCGCCGCACACCCATGAGGGACAGGACAAGCTCTACGTCGTCCTGCAGGGCGCGGCGGAAGTTCTCATCGGCGACGCAACCGAACTTCTCGCCACCGGGGACATCGCCCTCGCGCCCTCCGGCGTTCTTCACTCCATCCGCAATCCCGGCCCCGGCCGCCTCGTCGTCATGGCCGTCCTCGGTCCGCCGCCCGGCGCGCGCGGATAACCGGCAAGCCTCACCCCGCGTCGCTTAATGTGCAGGCAGCCGGAAGAAGAACGTGGCGCCCGCGCCCGGCTGCCCTTCCGCCCACACCTGCCCGCCATGCCGCTCGATCACCTTCTGCACGATCGCGAGGCCGATCCCCGTGCCCGGCAACTCCCGGCCATGCAGCCGCGTGAACGGGCTGAAGATCCGTTCCGCCTGCGCCTGCTCGAACCCCATCCCGTTGTCCCGCACCGCGAAGACCCAGCTGTTCCCCTCGCGCTCGGCCGAGATGTCGATCCGCGGCTGCACGTCCGCCCGCCGGTACTTAATCGAATTGCTGATCAGATTCTGGAAGACCAGCGTGAACTGCGAAGCGTCGGCGGGAATCGGCGGCAGATCGCGCCAGGTGAGCACCGCGCCGCTTTCTTCCATCGCGTTCTTCAGATTCTCCGTCGCGCCCTGCACCATGTCGCCCGCCGGCACCGGCCCGGCAAACCGGAACTCCGCGCTCTGCGCCTGGGAAAACGCCAGCAGATTCGTGATCAGCGTCTGCATACGCCGCACCGCGGCCAGAATCAGCCCCAGATGCCTCGACGCCTCCGGACTGATCGCCGCCACGGACTCCCGCGACAGCAACTGCGTGTAGATTCCCACCGCCCGCAGCGGTTCCTGCAGATCGTGGCTCGCCGCATAGGCGAACTGCGCCAGGTCCGTGTTGGAGCGCTGCAGCGCCAGATTCGTCCTCCGCAACGCGTCCTCCGCATTCTTCAGCCCCGTCAGATCCAGCACGAAGCAGGCCCACTCCGTCGCCGCGTTGTCCAGCGCCGCCGCGCCGATCAGAATCGGCACCCGCGTGCCGTCGCGCCGCCAGTACTCCTTCTCGAACGGCGCGCACGCGCCCCGCTCTTTCAGTTCCTCGATGCAGCGTTCGTCGAGCGGCAAATATTCCGGCGGCGTCAGCGCCCGCCAGCGCAACTCGCCCGATTCCGGATCCTGCCGGGAATATCCGAGCATTTCCAGAAACACATCGTTGGCATACGTGATTCTTTCGTTATCGCCGATCACCACGCCGATGACATTGCTCTCCACCAGCCGCCGCAACCGGCGCTCGCTTTCCGCCACGGCCAGTTCCGCCTCCCGGCGTTCCGTGACGTCCGTCGTGATGGAGAGTAAAGCTTCCACTTCTCCGGCGCGAAACTCCGGCACCAGCCGCGCCTGATAGTACGCCGTCCTGCCGTCCGGGCCGGTATGCTGGAACTCGAACGCCACCGGCTTCCCTGTCGCCAGCACCTGCCTGCAGTTCTCTTCCCGCACGTCACAGATCCCGGCGGGCCAGCCCAGTTCGCGGTTCGTCTTCCCGATATACTCTTCCCGGGTCGCCCCACACATGCCCGGCAGCACCCGGTTCAGATACAGATAGCGCAGTTCCGTGTCCAGCCGCGCGATGCTGTCCGGCGAATGCTCCGCCAGCGCCACGAACTCTTCATGACGCAGCCGCACCGCTTCATCCAGCATCTTGCGTTCATGCACGTCCGTCACGCTGCCCACCCACTGCACCACCGCCCCGGCGGCGTTCCGCACGGGGCGCGCGCGGGACAGATTCCAGCGCCAGGTGCCATCGGCATGCCAGAAGCGGTACTCGGTCTCAAAAGGCTCGCCGGTCCGGATCGACCCGGCCCACAACAGGGCGGCGCGCTCGCGGTCTTCCGGATGCGCGAGGTTCGTCCAGCCGTTTCCGAACGCTTCTTTCGGATGCCGTCCCGTGTACGTCGCGAACTGCTCGTTGACGTAATCGCACTCGCCGTCGGCTCTGGTGGTGAAAATCACGTGCGGCACGGCCTCGATCAGCGACTGGTAGCGCGCGGCCAGTTCCCGGGACATTGTCAGACTCTCTTCGAGCCGCGTCTCGGCCATCCACAACCGCAGCATCGAGCGCACCGTGGCCAGCAGCAGTTCCGGCTCCACCGGTTCCACCAGATACCCGTCCGCGCCGCCCTCCAGCCCCTGCACGCGGTCCTGCACGCTGGTGAGCGACGCGGAAATGTGCAGCACAATGGTGGAACAAAACCCTGGCGACGCTTTGATGATCCGGCAGATATCCACGCCGTCCATATCGGGCAGGTTCATGTCGAGCAGCACCAGTTGCGGACTCTCGTCCCGGAACAGCCGGAGTGCCTCCGCGCCCGTCCCCGCTTCCACAATCCGGTATCCCGCGCCCCGCAGCGTCTGGGTCCGGATATAGCGGTTGACCTCGCGGTCGTCCACGTTCAGAATCGTCGGAACTCCGCTCTTCAGCCGTTCCACGTCGTGCCGCCCCCATAGCCGGGAATCACCGTGACCGGAGGTCCGAAATCGATCGACAGCTTTTCGGTGCCGGTCAGCATCTCTTTGCGCAGCACCGCCACCGTTTGTTTGCCCAGCAGTTCCAGTTCGTGCGCGTCCAGCTTCTGTCCCGTTACCACCACCACGGGAATCCCGCGCGTCTCGGCCCCTCCTCTGAGCTTTTCCAGAACTTCGAATCCATTCAGGCCGGGCATGTTCAGATCCAGCATAATCAAATCCGGACGCAGTCTCCAGGCCAGTTCCACCCCTTCGGCGCCGCCGGACGCCTCCACCAGGCGGAAACTGCCTTCGAGCAGTTGCCGCAGCAGATAGCGCGACACCTCGGCGTCGTCGATCAGCAGCACGGTGCGTTGCGGTCCGTGCGGCGCCCGCGCGCCGGCCTCGTACGACCGCGGGATCCTGACCGTGAACCGCGAACCGGCCCCCGGCTCGCTTTCCACCGCGATCGTCCCGCCCAGCAGTTCCGCCAGTTTCCTGCACAACGGCAACCCCAGCCCCGTGCCCTTCGTGTTCTTCTGCAGCGGGTTCTCCAGTTGCGCGAACTCTTCGAAGATCCGCTCCTGATGCTCCTTCGCGATGCCGATGCCCGTATCCGACACCGTGAACGTGACCATGTCCCGCTCCGGATCGTAAACAGCGGCGGCCCGCACCTCGCCGCGCTCGGTGAACTTCAGCGCGTTCGAGAGCAGATTGCGCAGAATCTGCGAGATCTTGCTCTCGTCGCTCACCAGCGGCGGAATGGCGGAGGCATCCTCGAAGACCAGTTCCACGGCGTTGTTCCCCACCAGCGGCCGCAGCATCGCGCGCAGCGTGGCGAACAGCGTGTTCAGATTCGTCTCCGCCGCCTGCACGGTCAGCTTGCCGCTCTCGGCTTTCGAGAGATCGAGCAGATCGTCCACGATCTCCGTCAGCGAGAGCGCCGTCTGCTGAATGAACGTCACCTCCTTCGCGACGTCCGGATTCTGCGCCACCGCCTCGCGCTTCAGCAGCAGCCGGGAGAGCCCCACGATGGCGTTGAGCGGCGTCCGGAACTCATGGCTCATGTGCGAGAGGAAGCGCGTCTTCATGCGGTCCGCGTACCGCAGTTGCTCGGCGCGCTGATCGAGTTCGGCATACAGCGCCACCACGCCGCGATTGGTGTCCTCCAGTTCGCGGTTGATCCGGCTCAGGTCTTCGTCGCGACGCCGCACGTCTTCGAGCGTGTTCAGCAGTTCCTGATTCTGGCAGCGAATCTCATCGTAGATATCCTGCGGCTCCAGGGCCAGTTGATCCGCCAGCGCGGCCAGGCTCTTCGGGGTGACGGCGGCGTGGCCGGCCGGCAGATATTTGCGCAGCACCACGCGGGTTCCCTGGCCGGGGGCCGACGTCATCCGGAAGTCATCCACCAGCCGCCGCGCGCCGACGATGCCCATTCCCATGCCGGTGGACGACTTGTACCGGCCCGCCAGAATCGCCTCCACGTCCGCGATGCCCGGGCCCTGATCGGTCACCTGGATCCGGAACGTCTGCGGCGGCTCCGGGTCGATCGCGAATTCCACCTTGCCGCCGTGCCCGTAGGCCCACGCATTGCGCGCGATCTCCGACACGGCCGTGCCGATGCGCGTGCCGTCCTGATCGGGAAACTTCAGCAGCCGCGCCAGTTGCCGCGCGCGGCGCCGCGCCGACACGATGTCCTTCTCATGCGCGATGGCGACCGTGAGAATCGGCAGCATGTTATCGCGATCCTTCCCTCGCGACGAACACCGTGGCATCGTCCCGGCCTCTCGCCATATCGCGCCAGAGCACGCCCGCGATCAGACTGCAGTGCTTCCGGGCGAGTCCCGGATACGCGGCGAGATCCCAGCGCGTGCCCACGCCGTCGGAGTGCAGAATCAGCAGCGCGCCGGGCTCCCACTCGTAGGTGAATTCCCGGAAGGAGCGCACGTGGTGGCCGATGATGCCGCTCATCGAAACCATGTGGCGCATGCCGCCGGCGCCCGCCAGCACGGCCGCGATATTCCCGACTCCCGCGAACTCCACCCTGCGGCTGGCTGGGTTCAGCCGCGCCACCGCCACCGCCGCTCCGCGCGTGCTTTGGGACGCCCGGTGGACGACGTCCAGCAGTTCCGGCAGGGGCTCGGCCGCATGACTCTCGTAAGCGACCACGGCGTTGCGCGCCGCGGCCTCCGCCAGCGAGCCGTGGCCCAGACCATCGGCCACGAAGGCGGACATGCCGTCCGGCGTGACCCGGAAGCTCCAGACGTCGCCGCAGACCTGTTCGCCCTCCACCGCGATGGAGATGCCGCCGGTCTCGAAGACCTCCGGAACGGTGGCGGGCCTGGCCCAGAACTGCGCCAGAATCCCGGTGCCCAGCCCCGGGCGCGAGTAGATGTCGAAGACGTCCGCCTGCCGGGAGATGGCGCCCAGACCCTCGCCCGCGCTGCCCGCCGTCGAGTAGCCGTCGCGCAGGCTTTCGCCCACGTTCTCAATGCCCGGTCCTTTGTCCAGCGCGAGCATCTCCACGCCGCGCCCCCGGCGCTTGTCGTCCAGAGTCTGCAGCAGAATCTCGCCGCGGCCCGCGTGCTTCAGCAGGTTGCTGGCGGCTTCGGTCACCGCGATCGCGGCTTTGCCCGCCTTGGTCTCGTCGAACCCGGCCGCCCTCGCCAGACCGAGCGCCACGCGCCGCGCCTCGGCCAGCTGACTGGACTCGGAGACCGGCACCCGCTTCGCCGCGCCGTTCAGGGCTTCCACCTTGCGATCATCACTCGCGTGCCTTCGCCGGGACGGCTGTCGATCTCGAACTCATTGCACAGCCGCTTCGACCCGCCCAGTCCCAGGCCGAGTCCGCCCCCTGTCGTGTAACCATCTTTGAGCGCCAGTTCCACGTTCGGGATGCCCGTGCCGTGGTCTTCGAAGGTCAGCCGCACACCGCGCCGGATGCCGTTGTCCACCTTCTCTATCTTCACCGACCCGCCGCCGCCATAGATCCTCGTATTCCGGCCCAGTTCGCTGGCCGCCGTCACCAGTTTGGTCTGATCCACCAGACTCAGGCCCGTCTCGATGGCAATGGAGCGGACCGCCTGCCGCATGCGAACAATGTCGTCGTCGGTGCGCAGCGGCAGTTCCTTACTCTCGTTCGCCGGCATGATTTGTCTCGTCCGCCAGACCTGTCGCCGCCCGGAGCAGCTTCATCCCCTTTTCGACATTGAGCGCGGTGCGGACGCCCGTCAGCGCGAGCCCAAGTTCCACCAGCGTGATGGCCACCGAGGGCTGCATGCCCACCACCACGGTCTCCGCGTCGAGCACGCGCGACATGCCCGCGATGACGCCGAGCATGCGGCCGATGAAGGAATCCACAATCTCCAGCGACGAGATATCGATCAGCACGCCGCGCGCGCCGGTGCGGACAATGCGCTCCGTCAGATCGTCCTGCAACGCCAGAGCCATCTGGTCGTGCATGTCGACCTGAATGGTGACCAGCAGGAAGTCACCCATCTTCAGGATCGGAATGCGCTCCATGCTACTTCTCGCTCTTGCGGCCGACCGTCAGTCCCAGCTTCTGCAGCGCGAGGCGCAGCGCATCCGCCAGGTTAGCCTTCGTGGTCACGTTCTGCAGATCCACGCCCAGATGGATGATGGTCTGCGCGATCTGCGGACGAATGCCGCTGATGATGCAGTCCGCGCCCATCAGGCGCGCGGCGGCGACGGCTTTGAGCAGATGCTGCGCCACCAGCGTGTCCACGGTCGGCACGCCGGTGATGTCGATGATGGCGATTTCCGCGCCGGTTTCCACGATGCGCTCCAGCAGGTTTTCCATGACGACCTGCGTGCGCGCGCTGTCGAGAGTCCCGATCAGCGGCAGCGCCACGATGCCTTCGAACAGCCGCACCACCGGCGTGGAGAGTTCCAGCATCTCCTGCTGCTGCCGGCTGATGACGGCTTCGCGGCTCTTCTGATAGCCCTCGAAGGTGAAGAGGCCCAGTTTGTCCAGCAGGACTGTAGCGGCGCGCACGCTGGCCGGGGGGGCATCGGCGCGCTGCAGCAGTTCGGTGAGAGGCGCCCGGAGAGAGAAGATGAACGTGGCCGTTTCCGAGGGCGTGAAGCCCTGCGCGGCGCGGGAGCCGGAGAGGTCGATGAGAAACTCGCGCACGCCTTCCCATTCGGGCCGTGTGGTGTCTTTCAGGTTTTCCGACCGCGTGGCCTGCCGCAGCAGCGAGAGAAACTGCTCCGACTGTTCGCGGAGCTCCGATTCCTTCATCAGATCGCGCCGCAGGGTGGACGCGGACATCTGTTCATCGATCCATTGCGACAGCAGTTCCGTTTCGTGCCGCGCGAGAATATCCGATAAGCGCAGGGACTCCTGAGCTTCTGTTGTTGCAGACGCTTTCATGTGACCGATTCTCCTTTTTTGCGACGCGAAATGAACGAAATGAGACCTGGATTATAACCCGCCAAAGCAACGCGAAGACATCATCGACGGGGCCGGAATGGAGCGGGAAGCACAAATATCTGAGTTATATAATACGTCTCGTCAGCCCCTTTCACCACACCTACTCCGGACTCGGTGAAGTCCGGGTTCAGCAGGTTCGCCCGATGTCCCGCGCTGTACCACCAGAACACCACAGCGAAGTTCACGGGATCGTCCCAGCCGCGCTCGGAGAAGAGATTCTCCCCGCACCGCTGCCAGGCGATACCGGCGGCCTGCACCCGCTGGGCTACCGTGCCGCGATCCGGGTCGTCATGCCCCGGGAAGCGCAACTGCTCTTTGCGCGCGCTCTGCTCCCGGGCACAGCGGCCCAAAGCATCCGACCAGGCCAGCGGCTCCACGCCGGAAGCGCGCCGCAGTTCATTGATTCGCGCGAAGATGCGGGGCGCGAAGTCCGATGTATCCGCCACCGCCGTATCCGCCCCCGCCACACCCCTGGCGGAAGAGGCCAAAAGTGTGCGCAGGACGGATCGCCGGGTCATGACGCGGGAAACTGGGCCGTGATCCTCGGCCTCGTCTGACCGTCCTTCCAGGGTGTCAGAACGATGTTCAGATCGAGGTCCGTTACCTTTTCAAACAGCCGCACGATGAGCTTCTGAAACTTCGGATTCTGCGGCTGCGGCGCCGGTGTGCGCAACGGCGCGATGTCGAAGACGGCATGGCGCGGCGAGCGGATCTCCGCGGTCAGGTTCCAGCCGTTCTTGCGCAGCGTCGCGGTGGGGCCGTTCACGGTGATTTCCGAATCCGTCATCATGCCCCAGATCGCTTCGACCGGCTGATCGCTGCGCAGGGTGTCCTGGATGAGAACGGCCTGGCGCTGCGCCATGCCCACCCGCCGTGTCCATTGCCGGATCCTGAGACTGGCCTTCGACAGGTCGAGCTGCACCCAGCTGAAGTCGGGCGTCATCTCCTGGCGGGTGATGCGGGCTTCGGCGCGGGCGTCCTGATTTTCGCCGTCGATCAGCAGCGTGTTGTGCGACTCGGTGCGCACGCGGTAGATGGAGCCGCGCGGGAAGCCGGGAGGCGCGACGTCGTCGGCGCCGAGGTCGGAGGCCCAGCGCACGTTGCCGGCGTCGAGGACGAACGAGCCGAGGTCGAGATGGGCGTGGCTGGCCTTGTTGTCGCCGCCTTTCACGGCCACGAAGAGCGCCGCGGGGTCGTCCCAGGAACTGCGGAACGTGGCCACTCCCACGCCGTGGAACGCGGCATCGAGAGGCCAGAGCGGCGGCTGCGGAGGCTTCGAATCGCGATCGAACCAGGCAAGATCGAGCGCGTCGGGATGGGGGTTCCGCTCGAGCTGTTTCTGCTCGCTCCAGGCATAGGCGGGCGCGTTGTAGCGCTTCGCCATCCAGAACATGCCGGGCGCGAGGCCGGGGTCTTCGGGGCCATCGGAGAAGTTGAAGACGCGGTTGGTGGGGCCGATGCTGTACAGGCGATAGCGGCCGGCTTTTTCGAGGCCGTGGAATGCGCCCAGACCGCCGTCGGTCCCGAGAGCCGTGTCGAGCGACGCATAGAGCAGCGCGGCGTAGCGGGCCGTGAACTCACCGTAGGCCGGACCTTCGGGCCAGGCGCCGTCCTGACCCCAGCTGGCGAGGCCGTGAGTGACCGAATCGAGCGCGCTGCGAAGAACTTCGGCGGACTTCTCGCGGGCGTCGTCCGCGACCGCCAGAGCGCCCATCGCCATGGCACTGTTGCAGACCACGTTCCAGTGGAGACGTTCGCGCGTCCACCAGGTCTGCTTCTGGTAGTAAGGCAACGCCTGATCGAGACCCTTCGTGATCAGGGCGTCTCGCACCCAGCCGCGTTCATCCGGGGAGAGCGAATTGTACAGCCAGTCGTAGCCGATCGCGAACGCGAACGTCATCTCGGCCGTATCGACAAAGCACGCCGGATTCCAGTCGCGGAAGTTCGCCGCCGCGTTCAGTTCCATGATGGCGCGGCGCAGCCAGGGATCGCGCTTCGCGAGGCGGTACATCAGAGACAGCGTGAGGATGCGGTCGATGGCTTTGCGCGTCTGCTGCTGCAGACGCGGGCCGTTCAGCTTGTACTCGACCGGCGGGATGGAGAGGAGGCGGTCGCACTCCTTTTCCATATCGCCGTAGATGCGGCGGGCGAGCGAGTGGTCGCGGACCAGCGCCCGGAGACGCTCCAGTTCGGAATCGGGGAGCAGCAGACGCGGGTGTTCGGGACGCAGCGAGCGCAGGGGATCTTCAGTGCCGGTCTGTGCCCGGACGGCGGCAGCCGCGGCCTGGCCGAGTAACGCCCTTCGTGTAATGGAGCCCCTCACCTCACAACAGTTTGGCATAGTGCGTTCGTGTGAGAATACGTCTTGATCGAACGACTGCGAACCAATCCGCCCGCCCCCGCGCGGGCTGTCATGTTTGATTTCGACGGCACGCTGGCGCTGGTCCGCGCGGGCTGGATGCCCGCGATGCTCGACATGATGATGGAGACGCTGGGACCGCTTGGGGAAGACCCGGTTGCCCTGCGCGCGGCGGCCGAAGTCTATGTGGCCCGGCTCACCGGCAAAGACACGGTGCACCAGATGAACGCGTTCGCGGAGCATGTGCGGGAACTGGGTGGCGAGGCGCGGAGCGGAGCGGAGTACCGGGACGAGTTCTTCCGCCGGACGGCGGAGAGTCACACGTCGCGCCTGCGGGCCGTGGAGAGCGGAGAGCGGTCCGCGGACAGCCTGCTGGTGCCGGGCGCGCGCGGGTTGCTCGAAGCGCTGCGCGAGCGCGGGCTGCTGCTGTATCTGGCCAGCGGGACGGCGCATGAGGCGATCTGCCGGGAAGCGAAACTGCTCGGCATCGAGGGCTACTTCGACGGGATCTACGGCTCGGCTCCCGACAGCTTCACGAAGAGCGAACTGCTGGCTCACATCGTGGCGTCGGGCGTCCCCGGCGAGGCGATCCTCACGTTTGGCGATGGCCGGGTTGAGATCGAGGTGACGAAAGAGGCCGGGGGAACGACGGTAGGCGTGGCGACCGACGAGGCCGAGTGTCTCACCGTCGATGCGAAGAAGCGCGGCTGGCTGATCGACGCCGGGGCCGATTACATTGTGCCGAATCTGCTTCATGCGGACCTCCTGATCGAAGTCGCGGAGGGGAGGCAGTGAAGACACTGGCCATCGACATCGGCGGCACGAAGTTCACGGTGGCGGGCTTCGACGGCGAGCGCATGACGCGCCGGGAGAGCCGCGCGACGGATCGCGCTGGCGGGCGCGAAAAGCTGATGGAGAGCCTGACGCCGCTGCTTCGCGAGTGGCATGCGGCGGAGCGCTTCGACCGCTGCGGCATCGGCTTCGGCGGCCCGGTTTACTGGCCGTCGCAGAAGGTGGCGCTCTCCACGCATGTGGGCGGCTGGAGCGAGTTCGATCTGCCGGGCCATATCCGCGAACTGCTGGACGGCGCGCCGGTGGTGATGGACAACGACGCCAACGCGGGCGCGCTCGGGGAGTACCGGCACGGGGCGGGGAAGGGCTGTTCGCCGCTGTTCTATATGACGGTCTCGACGGGCATCGGCGGCGGGGTGCTGATCGACGGGCAGGTGCTGCGCGGGCGGGATTCGTGGGCGGGCGAGATCGGGCATCTGAACGTGCTGCCGGATGGGCCGGACTGTCTGTGCGGGTCGAACGGCTGTCTGGAGCGCATGTGTTGCGGGCTTTGGCTGGAGCGCGATTACGGCGCGCCGGCGAGCGAACTGCTGCGCAATCCGGAGTTCGTGCGCGGGTACGTGGTTCCCATGGCGCGCGGGCTGAAGGCCTGCATTATGCTGCTGAATCCGGAGCGGATCGTGATCGGCGGCGGCATCAGCAAGGCGGGCGACGCGCTGTTCGGGCCGCTGCGCGAGGAACTGGCGCGACAGATGCCGCCGTGGTCGCAGGCCCGGGTCGATGTGCAGCCCGCGCTGCTGGGGGACGATAGTGTGCTTTATGGGGCTTTGAGTTTGTGCCTGCAGAGCTGACCGGGATGTGAGCCTAGAGCTCACGTAACTCCTTGCTGGTGGGCGTGAGGATCTCGCAGCCGGTGGCCGTGACGA
Organism: uncultured Acidobacteriia bacterium; assembly: GCA_903851195.1. Lineage (GTDB taxonomy): Bacteria > Acidobacteriota > Terriglobia > Bryobacterales > Bryobacteraceae > BOG-234. Next base: position 5,157 of record CAINNJ010000004.1, on the reverse strand, counting down.
GCACGGTGTCCTCGATGCGGATGCCGCCCCAGCCCTCAATGTAGACGCCGGGTTCGACGGTGATGGCCATGCCCGCTTCAAGTTTTGTCTTGTCCTTGCGGCCGATGCGCGGCGGTTCGTGGATCTCGAGGCCGAGTCCGTGGCCGGTGGAGTGGATGAACTCTTTCTCAAGCCCGTGGGCCTTGAGGACGTCGCGCGCGGCCTTATCCACCGCGCTGGTCTTCGCGCCGGGGCGTATGGCGTGGATGGCGGCGAGCTGGGCTTCGAGCACCGCTTTGTAGGCCTTCTTGTATTTCGTGGTCGCGGGGCCGAGGTGGACCATGCGGGTCATGTCGCTGGCGTAGCCGTCGCGGAACGCGCCCATGTCGATGAGCAGCATGCCGGGAGCGATCTTCGTGGAACCCGGATGCGCGTGGGGCAGGGCGGCGCGCGGGCCGGCGGCGACGATGGTGTCGAAGGCGGGGGCTTCGGCGCCGAGGCGGCGGTTCTGGTAATCGATCTCGGCGGCGAAGTCGGCCTCGGAGATGCCGGGCTTGAGGCGCTTCAGAGCGTTGGCGAGGGCCTTCGAGTTGGTGTCGACGGAGGCCCGGATGAGGGCGATCTCGGCGTCGTCCTTCACTGTGCGCAGCTTCTCGATGAAGCCGGAGAGCGGGACGAGTTCGGCGCTGAGCGGCAGTTCCTTTTTGAGCGATTCGTACTGCGCGTAAGTGAGGTGATCCTGCTCGAAGCCGAGTTTGACGATCCTGCGGCGGCGGATGTCTTTGAGCGCGGCTTTGCCGAGCCCGCCGGTGGCGATTTTGATGGCGCAATCGGCCTGCTGTTTCGACTGGACCGTGTAGCGAGGGTCCGTATAGAGCACGGCGCGCGTGCCGCCGAGAAGCAGCAACATCGCGTTACTGCCGGTGAAGCCGGTGAGGTAACGGATGTTGTGCAGCCGGGTGACCAGCAGCGCGTCGGTCTCCGGGGGAAGAGCGACGCTGCGCATTTAGTTGACCAGCAGCAGTTTGCCTGCCGTGCCGCGTCCTTCGAGATCTTTGTGCGCCTGGGCGGCGTCGCCGAGCGCGTACGTCTTGTGGATGCGCAGTTCGAGTTTGCCCTCGCCGATCCAGTTGAGGACGTCCGAGGCGCGCCCGTTCAGTTCCTCTTTGGTGAGGCAGTGGTGGGCGAGGCTGGGGCGGGTCAGGAAGAGCGAGCCCTTCTGGTTGAGGAGGGCGGGGTTGAAGGGCGGCACGGCGCCGCTGGACTGGCCGAACAGGACCATCATGCCGCGGGGGCGGATGATGTCGAGACCTTTCAGGAAGGTGTCGACGCCGACCGAGTCATAGACCACATCGACGCCCTTGCCGCCGGTGAGGTTCTTCACTTCCTGCACGAAATCCTGACGGGTGTAGACGATGACTTCGTCGGCTCCGGCGGACTTCGCGATGGCGGCTTTCTCGTCCGTGCCGGCGGTGCCGTAGACGGTGGCTCCGAGCATCTTCGCCATCTGGACGAGCAGGCGTCCCGCGCCGCCCGCGGCCGCGTGGATAAGGCAAGTATCGCCCTTCTTCAGCGGGAAGGACGAGTGCGAGAGGTAGTGCGCGGTCATGCCCTGCAGCATGGCGGCGGCGCCGGTCTCGAAATCCACGGAATCCGGGAGGTGCACGAGGGCGGCAACGGGGATGGCGGCGTACTCGGCGTAGGAGCCACGCCACATGCCCCAGGCGACGCGGTCGCCGACTTTGAAGTCGGTGACATCGGGGCCGACGGCCTCGATGACGCCCGCGCCTTCGTTACCGGGAGTGAAGGGCAGCGGGGCCGGGTAGAGGCCGATGCGGAAGTAGACGTCGATGAAGTTGACGCCGGCGGCGCCGATCCTGACGAGGACGTGCTTCGGGCCCGGCGTGGGGATATCGGCATCGGCGAGCCGGAGTTCTTCGGGGCCGCCGGTCTGGGAGATCTGGATGAGTTTCATGATTTGAATTTGAGTCGGAACGCGCGGCCTGCGTGCGCGGTGAATGCATACAGTATCAGATACAGAAAAGTGAACGGGAAGGCGAAGAGGCGTCCGAGAGTGCGGATGGCGCCGGCACCTTCGAGGCCCATGCGCACCAGGGCGAACTCGCGCAGGATGGCGGCGTTTTCGCGGTGCATCCAGAAATAGTCGCCATTTTCGTTAATGATGAAGACTTTGGCCGGGACGCGGAGGGCGACGAGCCATTTCCACTTGGTCATGATGGACTCGGCGGAGCAGATCATGCCGAGGTAGGCGTAGTCGCGGGCGCGCAGTTCGGCGACGAGTTCGCGGCGCTTTTCGGGCGAACCGTAGTCGGCGACGCGGAAGACGCGGGTGTGTTCAGGGAGTCCGGCGGGGAGGCCTCCGTAGCAGGTGATGAGGTCGATCTCGTAAGACTCGGCCCAGTCCGATTGGAGGTGCGGGATGATGCCTTCGGCGAGCGAGCGCGAGCCGCTTTCGACGAGGAGGAGGCGCGTGCCGGCGGGGGTGCGCTTGCTGAGTATATAGCGCATCACTTCGTCTTCTCCAGTCTTTTGAGTTCCGTGCGCGCGGCCTCAAGGGTGGAATCGAGTTCGAGCGCGGACTGGAGTTCTTTGACGGCGTCGGCGCGATTGCCGAGGCGCGCGAGGGCGGTGCCGAGGTGCATGCGGGCGGCGGCTTCGGTGGGCTGGTTGCCTTCGACGGGCTGGCTCAGGTACTTGCGCAGGAAGGTGGCGGCGAGCTCGGTTTGTTCGCCGTGTTCGATGGCGGCTTCGGCGATGGCGTAGTAGGGGACGAGGTTTTCGCCGTCCACGGTTTCGGCGATTTCGGCGACGCGGGTGGCTTCGGTCCAGCAGCCGCAGAGGGTGTAGACGCGGGCGAGGAGCGCCCAGGAGTCGGCGCGGGTGGGGTCAGTGTGGACGGCCTGGCAGGCCCAGCGCTCGGCTTTGGCCTGGTCGGGTTTGGTGCGGATGTAGAAAAGGGCGAGGTTGGAGGCGGTTTCGAAGAGCAGGGGATTTTCGCCGATGGACTGTTTGTAGAAGGTCTCGGCGGCGTCGGGGTCTTTCATTTCGAGAGCGAGGCGGCCCTGGTAGTAACGGCCGAGGTCGGGGGCGACCGCGGCGAGTTGCTGCCCGATCTGCTGGGCTTTGGTTTTGTCGCCGCCGAACATGGCGGGGGCGACGTAGTAGAACATCATGAGACCCCACTGGGTGTCGGGGTCGCGGGCATTGAGGGCGGCCGCGGCGTCGAGCTCCATCTTCGCGCGGCGGACGTAGCCGAGGCGCTTGAAGAGATTGGCTTTTTCGGCCATGCGTCCGGCGACGGCGGCGACCTGCACGTGGTAGGCGGGGTTATCGGGATCGAGGCTGAGGGCTGTATCGGCGAGGGCTTCGGCTTCGTCGAGTTTGCCGAGAGCGGCCTTGGCGCGGGAGAGCAGCCAGGCTGTGTGGGCGTCCCGCGGACGTTCTTTCGCGATCGGGTCGAGCAGTTGTTCGGTGCGGAGGTAATGTCCGGCGTCGAGAAGTTGTGTGGGCGTGAGATGCGACAGGGCATCCGGGACCACATCCGGCAGGCGGCACTGGGCGGCGGCGGAGAGAGAACAGAGGGCGAGGGCCGCGAGCAGGTTGCGTGTTCGCACTGTTTTCAGGGTAACGCCGCCCAGGGTTGTCATTCTACGGGCCGCTCGGGTTTCAGGTAAGGGGCCAGGAACTTATAGATTTCGCGGCGGGAATCGCGGGCCAGTTTGGTGTCGAGGCGGCCAAACTCGTGGCCACCGGGGGCATTTTCGTAGATTTTGTACTCGAATTTCTTGCCGGCGGCTTTGAGCGCCGCGACAAAGCGCTGGATTTCGATGACATTGACGTCCTCATCATTGGTGTTTCCGTGAATGAGAAGCGGGGTTTCGAGTTTTTCCGCGTAGGTGATGGGAGAGCGCTTCAGATATTCCTGGACGTCCGCCTGGACGGTTTTGCCGATGTGGGTGGGGGCGGAGAAGATGGCCTGGTAGCTGGCGTCGTGATAGCCGAGGCGAAGGACAAGGTCGGTGACGGGAACTCCAGCGTAAGCGGCGGCGTAGGCGCCGGGGTGGAGCAGGATGTTCATGAGGGTGATCATGCCGCCGTGAGACCAGCCGATGATGCCGGCGCGCTTTTCGTCGAGGAAGTCGTAGTTTTCGAGCATCCAGGCGCGGGCGGCGAAGACGTCGTCGACTTCGGCGCCGCCGTAATCGATTTCGTTATAGACGCGGGCTCCGTAGCCGGTGCTGCCGCGGTAGTCGGGCGCGATGACGGAGTAACCCTGCTGGACGAGTTCGCGGACGGGTTTGTATTCGTAGTCCGCGCCGAAATTGCTGTGGATGCCCTGGTGGGCGAAGACGAGGAACGGCTGCTTCTTCGTGCGATCGAGGTTTTTCGGCACGAAGGTCATGGCGTGAATGATCAGCGGGTTGCGGGCGCCGGGGGCGGTGGGATTAGCAGGGCGGTGGGGCGGCGGGCCGGTGTAGCGGATTTCGTCGGCTTCGGCGATGTCGCCGAGTTCGGTGTACCACTTCTGGAGTTCCAGGGCTTTGAGGACGGTGTCGTTGGGGTTGAGTCCGGCCGGGCCTGGAGTGGCGGCGGGAGCGGTTGGGGCGGATGCGCCGGTTGACGGGGGGACCGGGGTTGTGGCTGCGTTTCTCTGGGCAGGGAGGGGCAGCGTGGCGAGGGCGAGGAGGAACGCGATGGCCTGGGGGCGATTGTTCATGGCGTTAATTAGTGGGTTTGGTGGTGGTGCGACTTCTTTTGATTATGCGACAGGGCTGTTTGGGCGCGGCGGGCGCGGGTGAGGCGGCGGTGGCGGTCGAGGAGACGGGCGAATTCGGGAGGTGAAAAAGCGAAGCCATGGCGGGTGGTGAGGTCGGGGGCGGGGTCGTAGGGATGGCCTTCGGATTCGGCGGCTTCGGCGAGGAGGCGGGCGTCTTCGAGGGCCTGTTCGAGGGCGGCTTTGCGTTCGGCCTGGAGGGCGTAAAGGCGGGCTTCGTTGCGCTGGATTTTGCGGGAAATGCGCTGTTCGTAGATGGAGAGAAGGGCGAATTTTTCGGGGTTGCGCCAGAAGGTGCGGGCCTGGGTAAAGGCGGCGTGGATTTGGGTGTTTTCGGCGATGACGTCGGCGTCGGGCGTGGAGTGGCCGAGGGCGAGGACGTT
>CAINNJ010000003.1 GCA_903851195.1 uncultured Acidobacteriia bacterium | reverse complement strand
GTGATGAACTGCGATAAGCGCTCTGTGTAGTCGCGCGGATCGCCGGAGACGGTGGCGAACTGCGGCAGGTCCGCGCCTTCCGTGTCCTCTTCGGCGAACACGTAGGCGGTACGGAAACCAAAGACCCGCGTCTGTTCGTCTTCCGAGTCGGAGTCCGCTGCGGCCTTTTTGCAGACCATGGGAGCCAGGATCGCGATTCCCTTCGCGCCCTTGCGGACGTGGCGTCCGAGTTTCTTCCAGGAATGAAATCCCGCCACGCGCGAAGCGTTCGGACGCTGCAGAGCGATCAGCAGGCAGTTGTTGGCCGAATAGCTGCGGAGGCGGGCCAAGACGGCGAGGTAGTTGGTGAGCGCTTCGCTCTGGCCGCTTTCGAGTGCTGCGGCGAGCTTGCCGACTGCATCTTCCGCCAACTGTTTTGCGCGATTATGGACTGCGTTTTCCTGTCCGCCGGAAGTTTCACGTGAAACACTAACCTCTTCTGAATGAGTGAGTTGCATTGGTTTTTGCCTTTCTCTCAGCGCCCTGTTCGCGCGCGCCTGTGCCCAATCACGGGAGCAACAGCGTCGGGGGGCCTCGGTCAAGGCCGCGGCGAATGCCGCGCCCGGAGGGTCGGAGCGTTAGCGGAGAGCCTTTACCGGGGTACGCGCTGTTGTCTGTTCAGGGCGATGGGCAAAGACAGATCGCCGTTGCCGTGTGGGTGACCTGGACAGATGCCCGGCGCGGGCCCTCGGGATCCGCTCCGCGCCTATGTAGGCTCTCGCTTTCCGGCGAATTAAGAGATGGGCGGGGAAGCGTCAGCCAAGCCTTTGGTGTATCACCAACTCGCAGAAATGATTACACCTCTTCATGCGGCCGCCGGTCTGGATCCCTGCGCTTTCTCGGGCCACTAGCTCCGCTCCGGCCTTGCCACCACTTTTCGCGGCCGAGGGCGGCACCGCGCCTCCATCATGCAGCAAATCCCTCGCCGGTCTTTAAACACTGGCTCGCAAATACGTCCGCCGAGGCAGCCATTTCGAAAATTGACGCCGCGGCTGGCGGGCTTTCTTAGCCCGCCCGGTCGTTCCGTCATCCCGGGAACCTCAGAGGATCGCCGCGAGGCATGGCGGGAATTGCTGGCCACTCCGGTTCCGCGTTCCGCGTTCCGCCCTGCAGCAACCGATGCCCCGGCCCACTGGCTGACGTAGGTACAGAACTTCTTGCCCCCTTATCGACTACGTTGTCGACCCGCGCCCCCTGAATCTGGAGACGGTACTGCGTTCTCCCGGTTCATGAGCTTTTCTCCGGCATTAACAGCGCCCGCGCCCGTTAAACCTATATTCCGGCGACCTATTTCCCAGAATCACCGTCGGCATAATCTGAAACTCCGCAAATTACTCTTGACAACCGCCTCCCGACGAATCACAATCATAACCATTCGCCAGAATTAATATCTGTAGTATTCTGGCGCAAACAGATCGGAACGGCGCGACTATTCGACTATTCAGGGCCGTTCTACATTCCCTTATTAGACGATGCCTTCGGCGTTGCTGATCCGTGCGGACCCGGGAGCGGATTAGACCGGTTAGGTTCTTAAAAAAAAGATGGAGCAGATCCGAAGTTTACGGGCAAAAAGGGGAGATCTGTGAGGAGGACGGAATCGGTGTTAACGATATTTACGAATGCACGCGCCTGCAGGCGCGGTCCCGTCCGAGGAACGATCAACCTTCGGGAGTCCAATTGGAGCGTATGCGCGCTAGCGTTGCTTTCCGGTATGGCATTCACCGGAATGGCTCTCCCGCTGAGGGGGCAGAACGTGTTTCCGGCGACCGGCAGCGTTGGTATCGGAACGAGAACTCCCGCAGGGCCACTTGAAATCCGCTCCGATTCTCCTGGGTACGGAATGCGCCATCTCAACAAATTTCTTGATGTGTACCGGTTCAGTTCCGACATCAGCCGTCGTTTGATCTCGAAGTCGGTCACAACCCTCCGGATCGTCCCGCCGCCCGCCTCGATCGCCGCCCGCTCCCGCTGATACATCCGGTAGATCCCGACGTCATGCCGCACCTCGGCGGGCTTCACGAAGCCGCTGTAGAAGCGCTGGCCGGAACCGCCTCCTGCAAGTCTCCGTGCGGCTCTCTCACCGGCCTTAGTCAGTGCCACCACGCTGTAAATGCGACCGGACTTCGGGTGCTCGACCCCAGCACGCTCCACCAGTCCGGCGGCTTTCAGAACCCGGAAATCCGCCTCGAAATCATCCCGGCGACCACCGTAGCGATGCCGCACCAGATCCCGTGTCTCGATGGCGCGGAACATGCCGATCTCTCTCAGCGTGGCCCGCTGCTCCACGCTCAAACCGCTCTCCCGATCCCGCGCCCGGGTGCCGCGCGCGGGCGTCTCGACCACGCGTTCAACGGCGTCCGTCCGCGTGAAACCATGCGCCCGCTCCACCGCATTCCGCACCGCCAGACCATCCCGATCCGGCAAATAATCGATGCCCTTGCGCTGCTGTAAACCATGCGCCGTGTAAGCCCGCCCGAGATCGGAGCCCTTTAATGTCGCGCCCCGAAACGCATAAGACATGCCGTTCAGCCCGCGGGCATTCACGCTCGGGATCGGCTGCACTCCGCGTGCCTGCAGCCGGTCCAGCAACTGCGACATCGTCGGCTTGTCGGCGGCCGCCTGATCGATGATCGCGATCAGTTCCGCCGCCGCACTGGCCCCGCCGCCACCACCGCGGCCGGAGCTCTGCTGGCCCGCGGCGGGCTGTTCCCGCAGGTCTTCGCGATCGACGTCTGGGCTGTACCGGCTCATCGCACTCTACTCCGACAACCGCTCCGTGAGCTCTTCGGAGATGCTCGAGCCCGTCCGCAACTGCTTCTCGACATGCGCCAGTTTCCGCCCGGTATCCCGGAGGAACAAACGCCGATTCACCGCCAGAATCAGCCCGAACAGGTTCACGGCAAACACGGCAACAAACACCGCGATCACGTGTCCGTAAAGCTGAATAATCTGCGTCCGGCGCGGCGCCAGAAACGCGAACTCACCCAGCAGCCAGATGATGCCGGCCGCCACCACGGCAACCGAAATGAACGCGGAAGTTTGGACCATAGTGCGCTCTCAGAACGCCTGATCTTCCCGCAGATACGTGATCATCAGGCCCAGCGGATTCACCGGAATCAGCGCGTTCGGAACCTCCGTGGTGAATGAGAACGTCACGCTTTCGACGTACTTCTCACGCCGGAGTTCCGCGCCCTCACGACTCCGGAAAACCTTCTCGATATCGACCTGCGCCACATACGGGGCCTTCCGCAGATCGGTCAGGACGATGTTGTTCACCTGAATCTGCACGTCGTCGGAATCGCCCACCAGATACTTCTCGATGGCCTTCGACTTGTGCTCGACCTCCATCCGCGCCGCTGCCAAAGGCGAGCTGAGAAACGCCATGGAGCGGGTGAACGTATCCCGGACCGTTGCCCGGTTTCGACCGTAATAGTCATGCACGAACTGCGTCAGGAAGTACTTAATCTCCGCCGACTGCGGCTTGTACTCGAGACTCGAATACCCCACGGCCTGCGCTCTGCCAACGTCATCGATCCTGACGACCAGGCGCTCCCGCTGCAGCGCCTGCGTGCGGAAGTTCAACGCCAGCAGGCCGACCGACAACAGCGACGTTGCCAACATCCCGGCGGCGAAATAATTCCGCATGATCTGCGGTTGCGCCATCACGCGCGCGAACCCCTGCGCGGCGTCTTCATAGCTCTTCGGTCTCGGTAAATGTTGTGTTCTGACTACCATGTCTTTATCTCCGCTCTCTATCGCCACCAGCCGATGCCGGGCATGGAGTGTTCCCCCGACTGCCCGGCGAAAACATTCGAAACAAGCTTCGGAACCTGCAGGATTCCGAAGATGAAAACGGTCGACAGAATGACGAACTGCACGAACACTCCGGCGATCTGCTGCACCGTGCCCGCATACCCGTTCTGGTTGAAAAAGTTCAGCCAGATCTGTCCGAACACGAGCACGAAGGCGTTCGCGAACACGGGGTAAAAGCTGTACTGGATCAGCGCCTTCAGCCAGCCCCAGAAGATCCAGTCGAGCTTAGGCACGAGGAAAAAAGGAATGAACACCGGGCCCACCAGCACGATGCAGCCGACCGCCACGAAGCCGAACGCAATGATTCCCAGCAGCGCCACCTGCGCCCCCGACATCAGCAGCACGCTGGCGTAGTAATAGATGATTGGCGAGAGATCGAACATGCCGCCGCCGATGGGAACCAGCAGCCCGTTCTGCGCATTCGCGATCTTCGTGCCCACCTCCTCGGCGCTCCTCTCGTCGATCTGCTCGGCGAGGTTCGAGCCCGTGTCGGTGATGATCTTGTGGAAGCTCAGACCCACGCCGGGGAACGGCCTGTCATAGAAATGGATCATCGCGCCGGTGAGCGCGAGGGCGAGGATGAGCCGCGCGAAACGGTCCGCGCGAAACATGCCGCCCAGCGCCACCTGCAGGCCTTCCCAGATCACCAGCACGGTGGCGAACACATTGAACATGTGCTGCCCGGTGGCCAGGAAAACATCCATGTGATTGGTGACCAGATCCAGCGTGGCCTGTGTGATCTGCGTGAAAAGACCCGGTGACATTCGCTCTCCTTCAGGGCAGCCGCACCATGCGCGCGGCGGTGGTGCCGCCCCAGATCGCGGCCGTATTCTGCGCCGCGTTTTGCCGCGCCGCAACGTCCGCGGCGATGGCTTCGGCGACCGCATCGTGTTGCATTTTGCTCTGCGCGGTCTGCTGATCGACGATGGCGGCGAGCAACTGATTCGTGTTCTGCTGCTGCCGCGCCGCGATCACGCCGGACGCGCTGACCTGATTCAGCACGCCCACTTCGGTGTTGAGCGCCGGGTCGTTCGAAGAGGCATCCGCGGCGAGTCTGGCGATGGCGCGGTCGGTCGCCGCGGAGCTGCCTCGGATCATGCCAACCTGATGCAGCGCGTTCAGAGCCGCGGCGTCGCTGATCTCGATTGAGCCGTACGAACGCCCGAGCCGGTCCTGCTGCGCGGTGGTCAGGGTGCTCCACACCGGAGCGTAATTCCCGAGCGCGACGGTCGCATTCTGATATCCCGATTGGGCGCCCGCGCCCGTGTTGGCGGTCCGCATCCAGTCGCCGGTGGTGCCGTAGGTGTTGCTGGCCGTGGGATACGTCCACGCGGTGGTGGCCGGGATCCAGACGTCTTTCGTCGTGATGTTGCGCGCCGCCCGTTCCAGATTCGCGTACGCCTGTTCGGATAGCTGATAGAGTGTCATGATGGCCTGATACTCGCGGATGGCCTGCTGAAGTTCGGTCGCCATGCGCGCGTAGGTTCCGGGGTCACTGACAATGGAAAAGCCGAACTGTGCAGTGGCCGGTGTGGCGACCGCCACGAGCACCGCGGCGGTCGCTAATGCTGCTGTCTTGTTCTTCATGGGTGGTCTCCTCTTGCGTTACGGGATGCGTCGCTTCTGTGCCTCTGTGGTCCCGTTCCACAGGTCGGTCTGGGCTTTCTGAATGGCCTTGCGTTCTTCTTTGCTGGGCGGTTTCACGACCGGTCCGCAGGCCGCAAGACCGAGCAACGCGGCAACGATGAACAGCATGAGTGTGGCGAGTTTCATTTGCCCCCCAGTAAGGCTTCGAGCCCGTTGGTGAGCGCGAAGAAGATGATGCCGAGCAGCATGGGGAGGAAGCAAAGCGCCATGCAGCCGATGATGATGTTGCCTGCGCGAAACGGTGTGGTGAAGTGTCTGAGATCTCTTAGGTCCTTGTTGTTCATGATGGGGTTTACCTCAATAACCTTCGTGCAAATTCGATGCCTTACAGGTCACCTGCAAGCCGGTGATTTTCGTAGGCGGGAAGCATCAGATCGTCTGTGAGATAGACCTTGATCCGGTGCCCCTCGCGAATCGTGATGGTAGGGAGAACGTTCAGGAAGCGGTCCAGCACACGCGCGGCTGACCCGGATAAACTCTCCGAGACACCGCGCCGGTAAAGGTCCGCGCCCGACGTGTTGTAGCCGTAGCTGCCGCCCGCCTGCTCGATGCCGGCGATCGCGCCGAGCGCCAGACTGGCGCCGAAGATCTGCAGGTAATGCTGGTTCGCCTGATCCTTCAGGCCGGTCTCGCCGATCTGATTGAGTCCATTGAACTGGTCAAGGCTGGCGGCGTAACCGTCCGGCATGATGAGCCGGTGGAAGATCACCGCGAGCCGCTGCTGGCCGGTGGCGGAGACACGTTGGACCTCGCCCAGAATGCGTGTGCCCTGAGGTATGAGAATGTGCTGGCCGTCGTGGGAATACACGGCGGTGGTCACGAGCGCGTTGACGGGGCCGGAGAAAGAACCGTTCAAACGGTTGGTCAGAACGGTCTCGATGATGGTGCCCTGGAAGAGGCGGAAAGATTTTCCGGTTGCCTGCTGCAGACCGGGATCTTCTGTCTTCTTCGATGATGTGGCGGGCTCCTTTTCTTCCGGTTGCGGCTTGGGCACCGGAGCCTGTTGTGGCGGCTGCAGCGTGGACATCAGTGCAGCCTTCTGCGCTTCGATCAACTGCCGCACGTCGGCAAGCTCCGCGGCGGGCGTTGTAGCCGGTGCTGAATTCGGCTGGTCCTTCCGAAACGACAGCGCGATGTTGGACGCTTTCAGGCTGTCCTCCTCGCGCTTGCGACGTTCGATCCGCGCGGTCTCTTCCGGAGAGACCGAACGCGCTGGCGGCGCAGCAGAGGGTGCCGCGGGTGCGTATGGATTCTGGGTCGGGTTCTGCTGCGCGGCATTGAGACGAAGCGCGTCCGCACGCATCTGTTCGGCGCGCGCCCGCTCCTGAGCAAGACCGCGTGTGTCATCGTCGAGTTGCTTCGCGTACTGCTGAATGGTCTTCGGCGATGCCGGCGACATTGCATTGTTGCCGCGGGCATTTGTGGTCTTCGGCTTCGGCGCCGAGGTGGTGGTCGAGTTTGAGAACGCAATCACCGCCACCACCAGACCGCCCCCCGCAAGCGTCAGAATCGTCTGCTTGCGTTTGGCGCTCACACCCGGAGGCGATTGCGCGTCGTTCCGGATCTGCGACACCGTGCCCGCGTTGTTTTCCTGTTCGGCGCTCATCGTCTACTCCTCCCGTTTGAAGTCGAGCCGGTGTTTGCCGACGGCGAGATAACCGTCGTCGAGGATCTTGTTGACGACATACAGACCGTTGCGGAACTCGAAGCTGATCAGGTTCGGCTTGCCGTCTTTGATCTCGTAAAGTGCCGGCGTTTCCTGCGGGTTCGCCCAGATATAAGTGAACCGGTCATCGTGCGCGATCGCGGAGACCTGGAAGGGGCCGCGGTCCACATACCGGTACACGTGTTTCAGCTTGCCGGGATAAGCGGTGCGGAAGGCATCGACCTGTTCCCGTGCCGTCTTCGCCGCGCTTTCCGTCGCCTCGCGGGCTTCTTCGTGCGCCGTCCGCGCCTGCTCTTTCAGCGTCTCTACCTCGCCCGCCGAAACCCACTTCGGCGTGGCCGTCAGCGCGGTCAGCATGGTCTCTTCCTTCGGCTGGATGAAGACTTTCAGGTCCGGCTGAAGGTCGCTTTCGGAGACCAGAAACGAATACACGTTCCCGCTGGCTGTCACCAGGTTCAGATTCGTGCGGGCCTTTTCTTTCTGCGGCTTGATGTAAGCGAAGTTGTCCGCCCCGTTGATGACCCAGTTCTCTTTGTCGCCGCAAACGAAGTCCATGATCTTCTCGGATTTGGGCAGCACAAAGACAGTGGTGTAGCGGACCCGCGTGTGGACTTCCGGGAGCTCCTTATCCCAGTACTCCAGCGTGCGGGCAACAAGCCCAGGCTCCAGCGTGACAGTGGCTTCCGGTTTCGGTTTCGGTGTTTCGCCTGCGATCAGGGAACCACAGGCGAAGAGGGGAAAGATGATGATCTGCTTTCGGTAATACATATTGCTCCTTTGCGTTGGTTGGGTTTCTCAGCGGCATAAGCCGTGCCGGCTGTGGGCACTTCCAGACGAATAACCTTGGCGAGATCCGGCCGCTTGATCAGCAGCTCCCATTTGGGCTGCAGATTCGCGATCAGCTCGGCTTCGGTGTCGTTCAGCCGGAAGATGCGTTTGTAGTGCTCGCGGTCCATGCGCGGATTCGCGAGAAAGATCAGACTGCCGCAGCTTTCGGCGACGGTCTGCAGCATGTCGTTCTGGATCAGATCGGCGCTCGACTGCGTGGCGAGGATCATGGCCGCGTTGCGTTTGCGCCATGTCTTGAGGCCTTCCACGATGTAGGCCTTCACGGTGGGGTTGCGGAAAAACAGCCAGGCTTCGTCGAGCAGGAAGAGCTTCAGCGTCTGCGCCGCCGCGCTCCCGTAGATATGGGCGTTAGCGCGGTGCAGGATGTAGAAGAGCAGCGGTTCGAGGATCTGCGGATACTTCTGCATTCCCTCGAAATCGAAGGTGTGGAAGTGGGCACAGGTCAGCGTGTCCTCGGCATTGTCGAAGAGCGCCGCGTACTGCCCGCCATCCACCCACCGCGCCAGATGCTGCCGCATGGCGAGCGGCAGGCAGGCGGCCAGAGTGCCGAGCCGCCGCACGTCTTCATCCAGCTGATAGATGTTCACGATGGTCGTGTGCAGGTCCTTGTCGTGGCGGTCCGTCATGCGGTATTCACCGGCTTCGATGAGCACCTTCACGAACGAGAACAGGAAGTGCAGATTCTCCGGCGTAGGGTCGAGCCGGAACGGGTTAATGGTGAACTCGTTCCGCTCGATGCCGATGCTCATGTATGAGCCGCAGAGCCGCCGGGTGAGTTCGCGGTAGGAGCCGCCCAGATCGAAGATGACGGTCTGCGGTCCGTACTTCTGCGCATGTTCCAGCAGGAAGCTGCAGGTGAACGATTTGCCGCTGCCGGTGGCGCCGGAAATGAGCGTGTGTCCGACGTCCTGATAGTGCAGGTTCAGGTAATAGGGCGTGCGCTGACGGGTTTCGAGCGCCGCTAGGTATTCCGCGGACAGATGCTGATTGCGCGGTTCACCGTGGGCGGTGGAGAACAGCAGCGACAGGTCCGCATAGTTCCGGTTGCTCAGATACTGGCTGCGGAACTGATTGCGGTTGCCGCCGGGCAGCACGGCCAGCCAGGCGGCCAGCACATTCTGCTGTTCTTCGTAGAGAGTGGCGTCGAGTTCGGCGAGGGCTTTGCGGGCCTCGGCCGTGGCTCGTTCGAGCTGTCGCTGGTCGGTGTCGTGAAGGATCACGGTGAGCGCGAACTTGCCGAGCTGCGTGCCTTCGCGTTCGATGCCGGTCAGGAGTTCGCCCAGCTGCGACTCCATCGCGGTGGCCGCCTCGTCCTTCTGCATGTCTTCCGGACGTTCCTGCTGCGGGTTGCTGCTGAACGCGGAGAAGACGGTCGCGAGGATGTTCACCACATACTTCGAGCGGTGAAAGTGGCTGATCTTCTTCGTGATCAGCTGCCGGGAATCGAAGTTGTGCACGGCCTGCCACTCGGTGGCGATGACGGCTTCGGCGGGCAACTCGCGAAGAGCCCGGAGCATGTCCGGCTGGGTGTTTGCCGGAAGGTCTTTGAGGGTCAGGACACGAACGAAGTGATCGCCCACGCGGAGGAATCCGCGGTGGCCTTCGATGGCGGAGTCCGCGGCGAAGTAGTCGATGTATTCGTCGTACTTGAGCCGCGAGCCGTCCGCAACCCCCGGATCGTAGTTGAGCAGCCGGCGAAGCAACTGGTACGCTTCGCGCTTGTCCGCCAGCCGGATGCTCAGCACGTCCCGCAGCTGCAGCGCGAACGCCTCGGCCTGATGGCGGAGCCGCGCCGCCGCCTCCTGGATCGACTGCGCGATTCGGACCGAGAGATCCCGGCCCGGCAGCCAGTCGAGCAGTGCTCCATGCGCGTCGGAGTTGTTCAGGATGACGATGTAGTGCTCGAATTCGAAGAGTCCCTTCGATTCGAGATACAGCGCCCGGTCGCACGTCACATTGCCACCGCACTGATGCGGGACCTGGCTGATGCGCCGTTTGAGCAGGTATTGATAGACCCGGAACGAAGGGCCGAACAGACGCATGGCTCCGTCGAACCGCTGGGTGATGCTGTTGAGGTCAACGGCGTCCATGCATTCCGGGTCGGGCCCGGTGAGCCGGAGGGCGATGCCGGTTGCGCCGGCTTTGGTGACGAACACGCCGTCGTCGATGAAGGCGCACGGCTGGACTTCGGTGTGTGTGGCGCCCGCTTCGTGATAAGTGGCTTTCATTGGATTCCGTACCATTCGCGTTTTACGGGGTCATAGAGATTCCGGAACCGGCGGGCCGCGACCAGGATGTGAGGCAGTTGGGGATCCTGTTTCGTGGCCCAGCGTCCCGCGATGAAGAGCAGCCCGAAGGTGAGCGCCGCGCCGGTCATACCGAACGCGATGAGGACCAGCAGGCCGCCCAGCATAGCGAGCCCGAACATCCGGCGCTCAACGCCCCCGATGGTCATGGGGATGTTGAGCGCGCGGTAGACGGGGTTCCGGTTGAGACCGTTCATCACGGGAAGAGCCATGTGATGAGCGGAGCCGCATAGACCATCAGGCCGACGCCGATGACGAGGCCGCCGATGGCGCGTTTGCCATGGCCGTCCCCGCTGAGGACCTGCCAGCCGCCGAAGATGACCGCGAGAATAGCGGCGATCTTGGCGAATGTGCCCTGAGCGAATGACAGCAGTGCGTTGAGCGTGGAGTCGAAGGGCGATCCCCCGCCGCCAACCTGCGCGAACACAGGGACGGCGAAGAGAAGGGCCAACGAGCAGGGGAAGAGTATCCGCGAGAGCGGAAGTGTACGAAAGGGTGTTCTGTTCATCGGGACTTGTCTCCGTTGGTAATGAAAATTGGGAAAAATGAAACCGCTCGGCAGGCGGTTCGAGCCGCCAGCAGTATTACTGTCCGGCAGTTCGTTGGTAAGTGGCTCTGCGGCCGGTAACGGGCCGCGTGTTCGGTGACGTTCATCAGTACTCCCTTCTTCGACATCTTCGAAACATGATCGATACGATCTGGTTTTCACAATTGAGTTTTGAGTGTTTCGTCAAGAAACGTGAAAATGTGTCTACGGGTAGCTTGTTGATTGCGTGTCTGTCTCACACCTCCTTTCGTTCCGGCTCTGAATCCGGGCGAACTTTGTCAGAAGAAGTCGCCGTTGGCGCGGCGATTTTCGCAGGAGGTAAACCGCAATCCGTTGGGACCGGCGATTGATAAGGTAGATGACTCATGGAATTTTTGGTTATTCCCCCTCGAAAATGAAGGGGTCACTGAAATGGAGAATCTGACAGGAAAAGCTAAAAGAGATTTCACGCCAGCCGGAAGGCGTGGCTCGGAGGTTTCGGATGTGCTCTGACCGGGATGCCGCGCTCTTGCTCGGGGAGTCCGGCGTGCCAGACCCAAGGAAACTTCCGCACTTCTTCCTTGACAACGACGCGGAGGGTGATCCGGAGGTCAGGCGATTGCAGGATCTGCTTCAGAAAAGAATGCCTGCCATTCGGGGTCTTCTCTGGAGAGCGTTTCGAAGCGATTCCGAAATGCCGGATTACATGGATCGTATCTGTCGGCGTCTCCGTCGTGCACTGCTGTCCGGAGCAGATATCGATGAACGGGCGGTGTGGCGGCGCGCCGTCTCGATCGTTCATGAAGATCGCAGGAAATTCTGGCGCCGGGGATACGCTTCCATCAGTCCCACGCAGTCCTCAATGGCGGAGCCAGACAGTCTCACCTTCCTTGTGGCTCTTGTGCGCAGAGACCAGTTGGAAGCGTTTCGAGGGTGCCTTGATGACTGGACGAGGGAAGCGTTCGACCTGAAGTACAGTTCGCCGGTGGAACTGTCCGGAGAGGATTTGGCAGAGCGATTCGGAATTGCCCGGAATACTTTCTACCAAAAGTGGAAACGGGGCATGGACGCGGGCAGGGCAGAGTATCTGCTCCGGCACGGCGACCCGATGCCATAATGTCTGGGGATCAATGGCGGAAAGTACCTCTGGCGATCAGTTCAAAATCTTACAACGCGAAATCCGAGAGTCCATTCGAAGGAACCATCCGAACCCGGATCGGATCGGCTGTCCCGGAACGCCTGCGCTCCGGCGAATGGCAGAGGCCGCTGTTCCGCCCAGTGATCCGGGATATCGGCACGTGATGGAATGCTCCCCGTGCTACGAAGAACTGATGGAGTTGACTGCTGCGATTCAGGGCGCAAGGGTGGAAGCGGCTGCTCGTCGACGGCGGGCTCTGACCTTCTCTTTCGGCGTCGCTGCGGTGCTGTTTGCTTTGGGTGTCTACTTTGTGAATCAGGGGGCTGGCCCGGCCGCGATCGGAAAGAAGGACAGTCATCCCAGGGAAAAATCCGGCGCGCATCGCTTTGAGTTAGCCATGTTAAACCTCGACAGCGAAACGAGCCTGCGCGGTGAGGGGGGAGAGCGCCGCCGTACGGAACTGCAGAGGTTACCTCGCAACAAGCTGGACCTGACCGTTAACCTGCCGCGCGGGCTGGAGGAGGGCATGTATGAAATGGAGCTTTCCAGAGGCGACGGTGTCGTCACACTGGTGGTGAAAGGCGCCGCCAGCCTTGAGGATGGGCTGACTGTTCTGCACCTTCAGCCGGACCTTTCCGGATTGGCGGCCGGGCAGTATCATCTCCGAATTCGGCGCGAAGGATCAGCCTGGCGAGACTCGGACGTTCTTCTTTTTTGACAGTTGGGATCGCCGTGCAGATGTCCGGCAACGAACTCCGACCATGCGCTTGTATTGGTCCGGACGGGATGGACAGTTGAAAGGGGGTAACTGAAAATCAGTGGATCACGCTGCCGAAGGCATTGCAAGAAGAAAACCACGGCGGGCCTGAGCAGGCGTCTCGTAAGCGAGCCGCTGCAGAATCCACGACTGTTTGTATCGTTCCAGAAAGTCCTGAAGAGCCATTCTCAGCGTATCGAGATCGGGAAAACGACGGATCCACAGCAACTGCTCTTCGAGGGTTCGGAAGAACCGCTTGATACAACCGTTTCCCTCCGGCTGACGAATGAAAGAGGGCGAGGATAAGATCCCGAGGAAAGCGACTTCGCTCTGGAAATCGTGGCTCATGTAAACGCTGCCGTGATCATGCCGCAGACACAGGGCGGCGGCGATGCCGCCTGAGAAACCCCCGAAGTGTTCGCGCACTCCCTGCCGGATCGGTTCCAGCGCTTCAAAGCGGTGGGCTTTCTTCACCACGTGGATGCCCACACACTCCGCCGTACAGTGATCGATGGCGGCGAACACCGTCACCTGCCCGTCCTGGTCCGTTACGGCTTCGGTCGCGTCGGTGCCCCAGACCCGATCGGGCAATTCGGCCGTGATCGTGCCGTCATGCGAGTACTCGGGGGTGATCGCCGCCAGCCGGTGCGGCGAGAGCAGTCCATGTTCGCGCATCAGCCGGAGCACACGCTCCTTCCAGACCCGCACGCCCTTGTGCCGAAGCCGCGCCCACACCTTCCGATACCCCTCGCTGAAGACAGTGGTGTCGATCACCTGCCGTATCTCCGCGACCAGCGCCTCGTCTGAGATCCGCCGCAGGCCTCGCCTGCCCGGCGTCCGCGGCCGGGCTCGCCGCTCCCGAGCAAGGTAATACGTCGAGCGGGGCAGTCCCCAGACTTTCGTGACACGAGCCACGCCATAGGGTTTGTTACCGGAAGGCGAACTGGCGCGGCTTACGGCTTCGACTTCCAGGGTGCTAAAGGGCGGTTATTCTCCATCCGGACAATCTTCTCCCGCAGCGTTCGTTCTCGATGCTGATGTTGGCGACCACCGACTTCAGACGCCGCTTCTCCTCGTCTTCCTCGTCATTCTCGCGGCTCTTCAGGACCGCTTCGCCGCCGGCCAGAAAGCGGTCACGCCACTCGGTCAGAGTGGCGACCGTAACCCGGTGTTTGCGCGACGTAGCCTCCAGATCCGCGCCGCGCAGGAGCTCCAGAATTACCGTGAGTGTTCGTTTTGACGACCACCGGCCGCTGCCGGGCATCGCGGACGATTCCGAAGTCCCGGAATCGGATTTCTTTGCTGTGGACATTGGGTCTCTCCTCTATAGGTTCTCCCAATCCACTGTCCATCAAAATTCCGGACCGCCCCGCTGGATTCTGATCGGCAGTTCAGCGGGAGCGGAGTTTACGGCCGCCACTGCTTTGCTTTCCACCAGCTACACGTATGCTGTTCAATCGTTGGATGCCACGGTCATGTAAACGCAGCCGCCAGCATCTCACAGTAACGACGCCTGCGTCCGAGGCAGACAGTCGCCCCTCGCCGGGTCGGCACGAACAACATCGAAAGTTGCTGGGGTGGCGGGGAAAAACAGACTGATACCCTGAGGCGCAATCTGTGTCTTTCCCGCCGTTGCTGGAGGCACAGAGACAGCCGGGCTGGCTGGAGCCTGCGGGACTGGTTTGCGGTTTGCAGAATTGGCGGCAGGATCACGGCCAGAAACGGGGCATGCTGCACAGCATTTTCGGTCGAGCCGGGAGATTGCTGCGCTCGTCGTGGCGAGACTCGCTGGATCCACTTTATTGCTCCGGCACACCCTATTGTCGATATTTGCGGCGGCTTTTCTCTGATAATCCCTCGCTTGTTTCTTGACAACCGCGCCATTAAACCTCACAATCATAACCAATCGGCGGAATGGATTTTCAGGTCCAACGATAACGGCGTGAACCAGGTCGCAACAGCGCAGGGGAGTTTGATTTTGCTGCCGAATGATTATCAACACGCGTTTGGGGCGCTTTGACGCCGTTGAAGTTGAGATCCCGTAAGGGTGGGTAAAGGAGGAGGGCTGACGCGAGGTGCGCTTTAACTCAGGAGCACTGTCGAGAAGACCGGGCAGGCAAGGAACACAGCTAGCCCTCGCCGGTTTGGCCGTCACGTTTGCACTTTGCCTGGCGCAGCCGGCCCGCGCCCAAAGCGCCGCGACCGTCTACAGCCCGGCAAATGGTTCAACTCTAAGTGGATCGACGGCGACTTTTTACTGGAATGCCGTTTCAGGCGCGCAATATTACTGGTTGTACGTAGGGACATCCTGGGGCGGGTCCGACATCTACAGCGGTCTGGTTTACGGAACCAGTCAAACGGCGACAAATATTCCAACGAACGGTAAAACGGTGTACGTGCTTCTGTGGACATACAGCGGCTCGTGGGCGTACAGCAGCTCGAACTACGTGACGAGCGCTGGGGGAGGCGGTGCGGCGTCGATCTACAATCCGACGAACGGGGCTACCCTAACCGGATCCACCGCGACATTCTACTGGAATGCAGTCGGCACGTCCTATTATTTCTACGTTGGAACATCGCCCGGTATCGGCGACATCTTCGCTAATGGTCCTTTCTACGGAACGAGCCAGACTGTTACTACGCTGCCGAGAAACGGCAACCCGGTTTACGTTCGGCTATGGACTTATGTCTCCAGTGGCTGGCTTTACAATGACTACCGGTACACAGCGGCGGCAGGGGGTGCGCCGCTTTTGTCCATTGCGAAGAGTCACCCGGGAAGTTTGACGCAGGGGCAAACAGGTGCCTCGTACACGGTCACGGTGACGAACACGGGCACGGCCGCCTCGAACGGAACGGTGACCGTCACCGATTCGCTGCCGTCCGGCTTGACTCTCGCGACCATGGCGGGCACGGGATGGAGTTGCTCGGGAGCTTCGTGCAGCCGCACCGATGCGCTCGCGATCTCGGCCAGTTATCCCGCGATTACGGTTGCGGTGAATGTCTCCGGCTCGGCCGCCGCGAGCGTGACAAATTCCGCTACTGTCTCGGGAGGAGGATCGGCGAGCAGCTCGGCCAGCGATGTGACCGCGATCAACGCGGGTAATCCGCTTTCGAGAGAGTATATCCATCTTGGTGGACGAACGGTTGCTATCGAGAATGCGAGTCAGCCTGTTCCCGCGCTCAAAATAGTGAAGAGTCATTCGGGGAATTTTTCCCAGGGACAGACCGGCGCCGCCTACACGATTGCCGTAAGCAACACCGGTTCGGCGGCCACAAGCGGAACCGTCACGGTCACCGATTCGCTGCCCACCGGATTAACGCTCACTAACATGACCGGCACCGGCTGGACTTGCGCAGGGGCGTCCTGCAGCCGCAGCGATGCACTCGCGGCATCCGCCAGTTATCCGGCGATCACGGTCACTGTGAGCGTATCGGGATCGGCGCCGGCGAGCGTTACGAACTCGGCCACGGCGTCGGGCGGCGGTTCGGCGAGCGCCACCGCGAACGATACGACAACAATCCAATCGGCGCCGGTTTCGCAAAGCATCAGCCCGAGCTCCGGGACAGGAGCGGGCACGGCTACGAGTCCGCTGGCATTTTCGGCGGTCTATTCGGACCCGCAGGGCTTTGCCGACATCAATCAGGCGCTGATTATGTTCAGCTCGAGTTCGCCGTCGCAGTTCAACTCGAATTCGTCTCAGTACGGCTGCGAGATCTACTGGAACGGCAGCGTTTTCCAGCTGTTGAACGACTACAACACCTCGTGGACGGGATCGCTCGCGCCCAACAGCTCCGGGTCGCTGTCGAACAGCCAGTGCACGCTGTACGGCTCGGGTTCAACCGCCAGCGGAAGCGGAAACACTCTCACCATCACCGTCAGGGTCACGTTCAGCCAGAGCGCATTCAGCGGCACGAAATATTCCTACCTGTACGCGGCGAATCTTTACGGCAACAGCGGGTGGTTCTCGGCGGGAAGCTGGACGGTTCCGGTGGCCATTTCGGTCTCCGTCACGCCGACGACGGTGAATCTGTCGGGAGGCCAGGCTCAGCAGTTTTCAGCCAGCGTTTCGGGGACCAGCAGCACCGCGGTGACCTGGAGCCTGAGTCCGCAGGTCGGATCGCTGTCTTCGAGCGGGTATTATGCATCGCCCGCGACTATCGCCTCCGGGCAGTGGGTTTATGTCACCGCGACGAGTCAGGCGGACACCACGAAATCCGCGACGGCGAGCGTGTATCTGATGCCTCCGCCCATCACCCTTACGCAGTTCAGCCCGAATTACGGTTCCGCCGACCGCCAGAGTTTCACGATTGGAGTCCAGGACAGCGGCGGCGGCGGGAACCTCGCGTGGATACAGCCGTTCTTCGATTATTCCTACGGCGGTTCGGGCCCGGCGGATTCGGGCGCTTCAGGCTGCCACATACTCTACTATCCCGGCAGCAATGTGCTGTATCTGGACGGCGACGGCGGAGGCTACAACTGGGTGGGCTCGACGTATATCGGGGGCGCGGATATCGCGAACGATTACTGCATCGTGCATGCGGGTTCGTCATCCCGGTCGGTTTCCGGTAATTACTATTACCTGACGCTGGATATCGAGTTCCAGCCTTGGGCGCACGGAACTTATAAATATCAGTACCTCTCGGCGTACGACAATTCGGGCAATTTCGCCAATTGGCAGTACTTCGGCTGGTGGTGGGTGCCTTAGTTCAGTGAGGGCAGGAGTGCAGCGAATGAAAAGAGCCACCGTTCTGTTGGCATTGGCCGGGGCCGCGATGGCGCAGCCGCCGCAGGTGAGTTCGGTGAAGATGGGATCCGTGGTTCTGGGCAAGGTGCGGGGCGAGGACGCGAGCGCCATCGGGTCGGCATGGGTGACGATCATGCGGGAAGCGAACGTGGGGCGGGCGGTGTCGCCTGACCCGAAGGATAAAGTGGCCCCGTTCTCGCAAGGGCAGGGCGTTCGCCCGGACGGGACGTTCGGATTTACGGGACTGGAGGCAGGGACGTACCGTCTGTGCGCGAGCCATCCCGGGACAACGTGGCTGAACTCGTGCGAATGGCCGAGCGGTCCGGATATCACCTTGAAGATCGGGGCGGAGCAGTTAATCGACGGGATCGTGCTGACGATGAGGAAGGGAGTTCCGGTGAACATCCGCCTGAACGATCCGGGCAATCACCTGTCGAAGAACGAAAAAAGCACGCCGGGTGCGCATATACTGCTGGGAGTGGGAACGGCCCGGGGGCGGTTCCGGCCCGCGACGGTCACGACGGAAGACGCGGCCGGGCGAGACTACAGCGTTTTGGTTCCGGCCGGGACGACAGTGGACCTGGTGTTCTACAGCGGATTTTTTAAACTGCAGGATCACCGAGGAAACGATGTGCCGGCGGCGGGGACGAAGATACCGGTGACGACGGATCCGGCGGGGGCAGCGCCACCCGCAAAGGTTGTGCTGGCGGTAACGGGTTTGGCGAAGCCGTGATGGGTAGGTGCGGCGGCGCGCCGACGGTGCGGTTTGTCAATGAGGGTCGAGACTGTAATCTACTCTGCCCGTCAAGCCGTGTAAAGCAGATACTGAGGGCAACATTTTGAGAATTCTGGACCAGACATTTATACAAATCTCCGTCATAATTCTGAGTACCTGCGCCGGAGCACTGGCCCAGTCAGGCGGGCGCGGCGCGCAGGCCAACACGCTTAAACCGGATCCAAATCACGTCTCGGTCTCCCAAATTCAGGGCGACGCATCCGACTATCTCCGTGTGCTCGGCAAGCGACTGACCACTCCGGGTTACGAGCGCGCCACAACCTCCGGCTCGCTCATTACCGCTACCGGATCTTCGGTGCACTCTTTTACGTGGCAGCATCCTGGGTTGGTTCGCTTTGACGCCTCCGGCTCCGAGAATAAGTCGCTGTCGTTTGATGGCGCGGCCAGTCACGGCGCAAACTCCTCCGTGGATCAGGATCTTCTGGAAACCTTTACTAATGACCTGCCCGAAGCCTTTTTCTTCTCCCTTCACAACGGAACGGCAGTGAGGTTTCTCGGAGGCCGTTTCCGTAGTGACGATGGGAAAACCTCTAACTACAACGGGCCCTGGTACGGCATTTACCAACTGATGAGCGCGGTCCCCGGAACTCAGAGGGTATCGCCAAAGCTTTACTACTTCGACGCCACCAGCGGTCTGCTCGGCAAAGTCGAGTACGACTCCGCGTCGCCAGGCACGGGTCGGGTGACTGTGCAGTTTTCAGACTGGAAGGCCGTTGGCGGGGAGCAGTTTCCAGGGAAAATCGTACGTTTGATCGGAAAAAGCACTGAATTTACGATCACTCACGCTACCGTAATCTTCGGACCAGCGGGCGACACTTCGCCCTTCGGCAAGCATTGATACTGAGAGGAGCACTTTGATGATACGCCTTACCCGCGCAATCTTTTCTTTGGTCCTCTGCTGCGGCCCACTGAGCGCGCAGGTCCCCTCGTACTTCGAAACCATGGCGCCGCAACGCGGAATAGTACCGTTCGGTACTTACGCCGTCGATAAAATCGAGCACATCAATACAACGACCGGTTCGCTGGGATTGTCCCTGCCGATTGCCACACTGCCGCCGGGCAGAGGCGGATTCACTCCGTCTTTAGACCTCGTCTACACTTCGAACGTCTACGACGTAGGTTACCAAACAGGCAACGACGCCAGCGGCAATCCGGAAATTCAGGCAAATCTCACGCAATCCCCGACAGGTGGCTGGCAATATTCGTTCGGCTACGACCTCGTAGTGGACACCTCGCCGGATCCGAATATTTGGAAGTGCAACGATCCGGCATACAACCCGTACGCATACAAACTCAGCGTAGTTACTCCGGATCGCTCACATCATACCCTCCGGATTTCAGGAGCATTCGACGATACACAGGGGGACGGATATTTCACTGTTGGGCCCGCAGGTTACGACGCCTGCAACGTTTTTCATGGCGGCACCCTTCATTACTACACCTCCGACGGCACCTACATGTCGCTGACGATGCAGCCGACCGGAAATTTCCTGGCTCAAAAATGGACGCTGTTTCTGCCGAATGGCACCCAGGTTCAGGGGACCGGTCGTCACGCCACGCGCATTCAGGATTCGAATGGCAACGGCGTCAACATTACTCAGATTGCCAGGGATTGCCTTCAGTATCAGTGCCTCGGTACCGATCTCACGCAAACTATCCTTCAGGACGATTTGAATCGGTCCATCACCATCTCCCACAGCACCACCGCATTCGCGGATCAAGTCCAGTACCCAGGTAACGGCCAAACTCTCACAGCCACTGTGAACTTTAAATCCATCGGTACACAGGGCGGATACGAGGTCGACAATGCGCACCAGCAGATGGTCTATCTCAGCGGACTCATCGGCATAGACACTATCAGGCTGCCGACAGTAAACGGCTTCACACCGACCTACACATTCGGTTACGCAGAGGGAAGCCCCTCCACGTTCGGCTGGGGTGAATTAAACCACATAACTTTCCCATCAGGGGCAACGGCGGACTATACCTATGCCTTGGATGGCGGACAGCTCCGTACCTACAGTAATCTTGGGGTGAACCCGGTTACAAAGAAAACCGTTGCCCAGACCAGCCCTGTGACCGAAAAACAAGAATGGACTTACCAGTACAGCGATTTCGGCTCCCCCCGGGCGAGCTGTGGCTCTTCGACAGGGGCATCCTGTACAGTAATTACCGCTCCCGATTCCGGGCAAACCCGCTACGATTACATTTCGCCGAACGCTCCATTCTTCATCAACCGCGGCCTGGTTTTCCGCACCACTTGGCCGGACGGGGCAACCGACGAAACTCTTTGGGCGTTCAACCGGCCGCGAGGCTCTCAGGGATACGATGCCGCGAACCCATATGTTCGGATGAGCGTTCATTCGGTGACGCCAAAAGGCAGTACCTACTCAAACCCCATTTCAGGGAAAGCCGCAGTCACGCTTTTCACGCTGGACAAGAACGGTAATCCACTCGCGTCCCGGCACTACGACTGGACATCCGCCTCTTCGATCAATCACTTTCCTTCCGGACAGCTAAACTGTTCGACATTCCCCGGCTTCTCGGCATCATGCCCGACTTTGGGAAATCCCCTGAAAACCCTGACTTCTGTCTGGGTTGTCACGACAGCCCAAACTGCGCAGGATGGCACCGAGTCGGGGATCGCCGACGACCCTAACGCCTACTTCGGAGCCAGCGGGGGGCCGCGGAGGACGGATCTGGTCAAAAACACAAGTCTGCAGGGGTCAGGTCCTGGCTCGGCCAGTTCCTTTGAATACGATAGCAATGGCAACCCTAAAACGGAGTACCGTTGGGATTCTGCAAAGTCTTCATCCACCCTGGCATCTTTCCTTGCCGCGCCGGCGGCTTCGAACGCGGCGGTGACAGCCCGAACCTTCAGTCAGGGCAACCTGATCACCCAGACTGATCCCCGCGGCATTGTCACCGTTTATGGCTATGACACCTCCAATCTGTACCTGAACTGCATTAACCAGGCGACCACGTCTACAACTTGTCAGAACAACGGAAAGCGCAACTTCGCCATGGTTCGCGACCAGGCAAGCGGTCTGCTCCAGTCTCTCACCGACTCCGACAATTCCGTTACCGTCTCTCACACCTATGACTTGGTAGGCCGCCTGACCTCCTCAACGGATACGGCCGGAGGCGCCGTTCAGCGATCCGTCTGGTACGGCTACAACGATCTCGCTCGCCGCCTCGTGGTTGCAGGCGATTTGGCCGGGCATGGCGACTGCGGTATCGTGGCCGCCACCACGTTCGATCAACTGGGCCGCCCTTACCTCGACCGCCATCTCGAATCGAACTCAACGACCGGCGGCGCTAACTGTGCCCAGACAATCGCCGGCTCTGACCTGACCGCCACCGATTCGGACGGAGTGAAGCAGGAGCATAGCTACAAATACTCCGGATCGAACCGCTACGAACTCGTGTCCAATCCATTCCGCGCTGCCACTTCCGCCGCTGCGGCATCAGGAGGCACGCCCGAGCCAACCATGGGCTGGACCATGACGACCTTCGATCAGCGCGGCCGCATCACCTCAGTCGGATACTACGACGCTTCGAAACCGGCCATGTTCGGCGGAACGTCGTCGTCCCTTGGCGAAACCAGCACGACCTGGGATAGCGAAAACGAGTCCGTTAAGGATCCTGCCGGAGTCTCCCGCACTCAGACACGCGACGGACTGGGCCGACTGTTGTCCGTCACTGAAGACTCCCTTTCAGTTTTGGCAGGTAAGGCGGTCACCTGCTACGCGTGGGATGCGCTGGACGATCTGAGTTCGGTTGCCCAAACCACGGATGTGGCGAACTGCTCGTCAGCTGCGGCGCAGAGAACCTTTTCCTACACTTCGCTGGGCAGGCTCCAGTCGGCTAACAACCCTGAATCCGGAACCAATAGCTGGACCTATGACGACGACGGGAACATCACGTCCAAAAAGGACGGCTCGAGCCGAACGGTTTGTTTTGGGACGTGGAGCGGCGCGACATGCGACGGAGCGGGGTATGACCAGTTGAATCGTCTGGTGAAAAAGACTTATTCGGACGGGACAACGCCAATGGTGACTTTTTCCTACGACTCGAGCAATGCACCTTACTCCGTCGGGCGACTGACATCGGTTACTGCCGCTGCGGTTACCATCTCTGGTGGGAGCACAATTCCGGCGGTTAAAGTGGACCCCTGTGTCAAGACCAATTTGGTTCGGCAATAAGCTAACGCTCAACGGGTCGGGTTTTGAGTTTTGGGCGGCGCCAGCTTCGGAACCGCCCGTTGCCATTCCGGCACCCGCCGCGGCGCTCAGGTCGC
>CAINNJ010000002.1 GCA_903851195.1 uncultured Acidobacteriia bacterium | reverse complement strand
TTGCTTCTGGACCACGCTCCCACTTCATCAGAACTGCACCCACGAAGAAAGATGCCGTTGCTCTGACGCTTACGTTCGAATCAACGCTGGCTCCATTAGCGCGACAGCAACGAACCGATACGAACAACCTGTCGAGGCTGAATTGTCTCCAACGCTGCGAGGCATTCCGGCACCACCGGAACGAGATCCTGAAGCCGATTCGACGGCGCGCGAACAATCAGGACCGCAATTCGTTTCGTGTCCAGATTCTGCTGGTAGGGCAGGTTTTTGTCGAGTGTCAGCAAAACATCGAACTGCGGATCGGCCAGTGCGAGCAGGTCGCCATTCTTCTTCCCGGACCACCCACACATGATGGCCGTTCGACATTCGTGGCCAACCAGGTGTCCAGCCAGCTTGCGAGGCAGGTTTTCATCAAGCAGGACCTTCACCGCGGACTGGTCAGGATTGCCTTGGCCTCTTCGAGCGCAGCGATGGCGGCCTCGCGGCGGACCGAAGGGAAGTTATCGAGGAACTCATCCAGGCTGTCACCCGCCTGGAGATAGTCGATCAGGGAATCGACGGGCACGCGGGTTCCGCGAAAGCACGGAGTACCGCCCAGGATCTCCGGATCGCTGACGATAACGGATTCGTGCTGCATCTTTAAACTCTCGCTTTTCAGTCTACCAGGAATGACGACCCGCACCCGCTTCGTTTAAAGGCAGGACAGCGGCCTTTGGAGCCGTGAATGGTGGTTCGTATCCATGTCGGGGAGCCACCCGTTTTCGTTTCAAATCCTGCGGTCGGTGAGCCACGCGCGGCGAACCCTTCGTGGTAACCGCGTCCCATAAATATGGGAGACTCGTTTCATGAAGACTACTTTGGAGATCCCGGACCCAACCTTTCGCAAAGCGAAGGCCACCGCCGGTGCCCTGGGAATCTCCTTGCGCGAATACGTCACACTTGCCGTCGAAGAAAAACTATCTCAGGGAACCCGCGCCTTCGGCAAGCCGTGGCTGGAATGCGCCGGTGAACTGGCGCATCTCCACGAGGAGACGGAGCGGATTCAGAAGCTCATCGACGAGGAATTTGAACAGATCGAACCTGAGGACCGGACTTGATTCTGGATACGAATGCCCTTTCCGCTTACCTCGACCGGGTGCCCGACGCGGTTGAGATCGTGTCCGAGGCGCGCGAACTTGCGATCCCCGTCATTGTGGCCGGGGAGTTTGCTTTTGGAATCGCTCAGTCACGCCACCGCGAGATGTATGAACGATCCCTGCAACGGATGCTGGACCGATGCACGGTTCTTAATATCGATGTCGAGACCGCGAGACACTACGCGGCCATCAGATTGGAACTGAAGAGTGGCGGCAAGCCGATTCCGGCTAACGACGTGTGGATCGCCGCACTAAGCCGGCAGCATGCGATCCCGGTCATGAGCCGCGACTCGCATTTCGATTTTGTGGCCGGATTGAGGCGGCGCACATGGTAGCAACGCTCACCCGGAAGTTTGTGCAATTGTGCGGTTGCGCGGACTACACTCGACATCCCCGATGAGGCGTACTACATCGCAAAGGCCGTTGCCCGTGATCAGAACCGTAGTATGGGCCGGGTGATTGGCGACATCATCCTGGCAATCGTCGAAAGGAACGGACGGCGCGTCCATCCGGATGAGCGACTACGGCTTCCCTACGTTTCGCTCCTCCCGGCCGGTGACCTCAGAGGATGTCAAGGCTATCGATGGCGAAGAGTAGTGTCTATCTGCTTGACTCCAATGTCCTGATCGCGCTGGCGGCATCCGCGAAACAGTTGCTGGAGGCCATATCCGCGCTTCCGCGGCACGAATTCTGGCCGGACGACGTTTCTTATCTCGAAATGCCGACTGCGGGAATCATCGGTCACGGACAGGTGACCGACGCTTACCTTGTCCTGTTGGCAAGGAAACATGGCGGATCGGTGGCCACCATGGACCATGCGCTCGCGGCCGTGCACGCGGGAACCACTCTCCTTACGTGATTCCGTTCCGCTCCGCAAACGGCATCGATTACCGGCGCGCGCTCGATGTCGGCCGTTCGCCTCGACATCGAGATATTCGGCTACCCGCCCGACGCGCCGAAAGCTGCAATCCGGTCAATTTTCCAGGAAAACAATGAAATACAGCGAGAACGACGTGTCGCGGCGCTTCCCCTTTGTCGTAATGTAGAAAGAGTCCGTGCGGAATCAGGCAAAAAGCGCCTGCGTGTTACGTCCCGGGGACAGCTGCGGCCATGAACACTTTACTCCCAAAAGTGCCCGAAGGGTTATAGATATGCCAGTACTACGAAGAATAACCGCCGGGATTACGCGAATTTCTCTGATTGCGACTCTCGGGTGTGCCCTGCTCCCCGCCGCTGCCGACGAAAAAGTGCGTCCCGAGAACCCCGAACTGGCGGCGCTGCGAGAACAGTACGCGCTCCTGGAACAGCGAATGCGCCTGACCGCGCAGCAACAAATTCCCGCCCGGGCTCCGGCCGTAACGCTCAACCAGCGCGATGAGGCCGGCATCGAAAGCCTGCGCATGGCTTATACGGCTCTGGCCGGAATCGCCCCAGACGTCGCTAAAGATCTCGCCTGCGCGGGTAGCAACACGGTTCTCTACGGACCGTCGCAGACGGAATCGCTTTTCAGCCTGCGCGAATTTACCCTGGGCCTTGACTCCCTGCGGGCCGGCCTGCAAGCCGTACTGGCCGTACCAGCGCCGCGCGCGCCGGAAGGCGCCGCGTCCCCCGACTCAACCCCATCGCTCGCAAGCGCGGTTATCCAGCCGGTGATGGAACTGCTTTCCCTGTTCCGGAGCGCGCCGCCCCCGCCCGCCGAACTGCAGCCGGAAGAGCGAGGCGTGCTGGCCCTGGTCGCTAAAGCAGCCACCGCACAGGGCTGTCTGGTCTACTGGCCCGACGAAGCCGGCCCGAATCCGTTCGACGCCGCCTCGCCTTTGATGACCACCCTGCGCGGCATCGCGGATCTGAACGACGGCGGCGCCGGCAAGTCCGCCGGACTGCAGCAGAAACTGCTCACCCTGAAGAAGGAACTGGCGCGCGCGGAAGCCATGAGCGTGAACCTGACTTCGAAAATCAATGCGGAGAACGACCGGCTGACGCAGGCCGAGGCGCGATTGAAGCTGCTCCGCGACGAGGTTTCCTTGCTCCATGCGAACGCCAAAGAGGAACGAGGCTCGGCGCTGCAGGACAAACTGAACAAAACCTTCGAAAAGAGCTGGGACGACCTCGAAACAGCCGTCAAGCGGCAACTGTCCGCAACCCTCCCCGGAACGCTGGAAGAAGTCGGCCGGCTGGGTGAACTCTCCAAACGTCTCGATGTCCTGAAGACCAGAACCGACTTTCTCTCGCATTACGTCACCGATGAGCGCGCCGCCGCGGTGCAGGAAAAGATGGTGCGTTACCTGTCCGCCGACTGGGACCAGCTCGACGCCGCCGTCAAAGCGGTGCAGGCCGCCATGGCCAGCGTTCCAAAGGCCGTGGAGCCGGATGTGGCGGAGCGCATCCGGTGGGACAAATACGCCGCGGATCTGCGGGCCATGATCCGCGAGACCGCGGGCGCGTCGGACGCGTACAACCTGTTCCGGTCGGCTCTGCTCGACGGCGCATCCGGCCAGTCGCCGCTGAACCGCCTGCTGCGCGCCGAGTCCCTGCGGAATCTGCTGTTTGACGACGCTTTGAACGAACGTCCCGGCGCCAGCATCGTGCAGTTGAAGGTGGAGCGGCTCACCGGCACACGGTCGCCCCTTCCCCCTTTGAACGCCGGCACCAAAGACCCGAAAGATCTTTACAGCGGCGGCGTGGTGCTGAGCTTCATGCAGTATCAGCCCGGCGGCAAACTGAAAAACTCCGGTGTTCATACCGCTTATCTCGGCTTCAAACAGCAATGAGTAGGGTAATGAGTAAGGAAGGGCTGTGAAATTTCTGGTCCGGCTCCGGCCCTTCTTTTTCATTCTTCTCCTGCTGGTTTTGTGGCAGTTTGCCGCCTCGGGCGGGCACGATCATCTGTTTCCCACTCCCGTTCAGGTGGGCGCGGGTCTGGTCGAGCTTTTCAGCCAGGGCCTGCTGGCGAAATACATCATCGCCTCGTTGTTTCGCGTGACCTGGGGCTTCGGCCTCGCCGTTCTTACGGCCATTCCGGCGGGGCTTACCATCGGCTGGAACCGCCGCCTGGAAATGGCGCTCAACCCGCTGCTCCAGTTGCTGCGGCCCATTTCCCCGCTGGCATGGATCCCGATCTCGATTCTGTGGTTCGGCGTCGGGGATATGGCGGCGATTTTCCTGATTTTCCTCGCGTCTTTCCTGCCTCTGACGCTCACGGCCATCAGCGCGGTGGAAAGCATCCCGCCGGTCTTCGTCAACGCAGGCCGAAACTTCGGACTGGGGTCGTGGGAACTGGTCTGGCGCGTCCTGTACCCGTCCGTGATGCCGCGGCTGATCATCGGCATCCGGATTACTTTGGGAATCGCCTGGCTGGTGGTGGTGGCCGCGGAGATGATCGCGGTCAACTCCGGCCTCGGTTTCCTGATTGTGGACGCGCGCAACGCCGGGAACCGCTACGATCTCGTGGTGGCCGGGATGGTCACCATCGGCTGCATCGGACTTCTGCTCGATACCGGCATGCGCTCGCTCGAAAAGATTCGCTCCCTTCGGTGGACTTATTAAATGACCGGCACAAAATCAGGTTCTGCTGTTTCGACGCACTCCGCGACGGCGGCCCGGCCAACAAAGCTGCGCGCCTCCGGAATCAATAAGACTTTCAGCCGCGACGGCGTCGTCACGCCGGTGCTGGAAAATGTGAATCTCGAAGTCGGCGAGGGCGAATTCCTTTGCCTGCTCGGCCCTTCGGGATGCGGAAAATCCACCCTGCTGAACATCATGGCGGGCTTCCTCGATCCCACCGCCGGAACCGTCACCGTGGATGGCAAACCGGTGGAAGGACCCGACCCGCGCCGCATCTTCGTCTTTCAGGAGCGCGGCGTGTTCCCGTGGCTGACGGTGGAAGGAAACATCGGCTTCGGCCTTTTCCGGCTGCCAAAAGCGGAACGGGAACGGCGCATCGCCCACTATGTCCAGATGGTTGGGCTGCAGGGCTTCGAAAAGGCTTATCCGCAGGAACTTTCCGGCGGCATGAAGCAGCGCGTGGAAGTCGCCCGGGCGTTGGCGGTCGACCCCGACATGCTGTTCCTTGACGAGCCTTTCGGCGCGCTCGATTCCATTACCCGCCTGATCATGCGCCGGGAACTTCTGCGCATCTGGCAGGCGGAACGGAAAACCATTATCTTCGTCACGCACGATATCGAGGAAGCCGTCCAGCTTTCCGATCGCGTGGTCGTGATGAGCACCCGCCCCGCCACCATCCAGACCATCGTCGAGATCGATATTCCTCATCCCCGGGACCTCAGTTCCGCCCGCTACCTCGAACTGCGCGACGGCATTTTCGACCAGATCGGACTGGCGCACAAGATATGATTTCCGATCGCCTGAGAACCCGTCTGGAGCCAGTGATCCTGCCGCTGCTGATGGCGGCGGCGCTGCTTCTCGCGTGGCACTACGGCGTGAAGTGGTCGAAATCGAATGTTTTCCCCTCTCCGCTGGCAGTGCAGAAAGGGATGGCGGAACTGGTGCGGAAAGGGCTGCTCTGGAAGTACATCGCCGATTCCCTGTGGCGCGTCGGCGTGGGGTTCGGCCTAGGTGCGTCGCTGGGCATTCCCATCGGCCTCACGCTGGGCTGGTATCCGGCGGCGGGCGAAGTGGTCAACCCGGTAATCCAGATGGTGCGGCCCATCAGCCCCATTGCGTGGATTCCGCTGTCCATCATCTGGTTCGGCGTCGGCAACCCCGGCGCCATCTTCCTGATCTTCATGGCCGCGTTCTTCCCCATTCTGGTGGCCTCCATGAACGGCGTTCGCAACGTGCCGGCCATGTTCCGGCTCGCCGGCCAGAATTTCGGCCTGAACCCGGTGCAGATTCTCTCGCGGGTAATCTTTCCCGCTTCCCTGCCCCAGATCGTGATCGGCCTGCGCATCGCGCTCGGCATCGCCTGGCTGGTGGTGGTGGCGGCGGAGATGATCGCCGTCGATTCCGGCCTTGGTTATCTGGTTATCGACGCGCGCAATTCGGGCAAACGCTACGACCTGGTCATCGCCGCCATGCTCATCATCGGCCTGATCGGTCTCATTCTCGACCTTGGCTTCCGCCGCCTCGAAACGTTACGGGCCGTGCGGTGGGGATTCCGGCAGGACGCATGACAAACGGCAAAAAAATACTTCTCGCAATCGGCGCCTGGGTGGTTACCATTTCCGGGCTGCACGCCCGTCTCAACGTCAACTGGCCCGCCATGCTGAACGACTACCTGCCGCCGGCGCAGCGGAAATTCAACGTGGCCTTCATCCCGGTGACCTGCCATCTGGCCTGCCCCGTAACCGACTACATCTCGAAATTCTCGAAAGCCGGCCAGATCTTTCTGCCGCGCATGTTTCAGGGCTTCCCGGAAATCAAAGAAGCGCTGGTTTCCAACCGGATGCAGGCCGCGTTCATCGTAGCGCCGCTGGCGATCGCACTGAAGGCGCAGGGCGTGCCCATTAAGATCGTGTACCTCGGCCATCGCTACGGCAGCGCGTTCGTCGTCCAGAAGAATGGCCCCATCAAAACCTTCGCGGACGTGCGCGGGCATGTGGTCGCGATTCCCAGCCGTTTCTCCGACGAACGCCTGATCGTGTTCCGCGCCATGAAAGCGTGGGGCATTAAACCGAGCGAGATCAAAATGGTGGAAATGGCGCCGCCGGACGTCGCGGGCGCCCTGGCCGCGAAAGCCATCGACGCCTTTTCCATGGGCGAGCCGTTCCCCTCCCAGGCGGAGATGGGCGGCTTCGGACGCGTTCTGTTTTCCGCCAAAGATTACTGGCCGGACTACATGTCCTGCGTGCTGGTGGTCAGAGAGGATGTGATCGACAGCCGCCCCGACGCCGTGCAGGTGCTGGTGGACGGCATCGCGCGCTCCGGCCTCTGGCTGGAAAAAGGCGAGCGCTATCGCAATACCGCCGCCGATTTCGTCGGACGCTTTTATTACAACCAGAAGCCGGCGCTGCTGCGCTGGGCTCTGACGAAACCGCTCGACCGCGTTACCTACAGCCCTCTGGCGCCCCGCAAAGCGGATTTCGATCTGGTTCGCGACCTGATGATCGAAACCGGCGTGCTGGACCGGAAGATCGCGTTCGAAGAATACACCGACACGCGGTTTTCCGATCGCGCCACCATTCAGACGGCCTGGAAGTACGCACCGGGCACGGGCACCTTCGCCGAGTAAAGACAGCGGAATAAAAACAACACGGATACAGACAACGATGGCCACTTCGAATCCCATTCACCGCCGGAAGTTCTTCAGTCGCGCCACTGCCGCTGCCGCGGCTACGGTCGGGTCCGGCCTGGAGGCGGCGGACAAGCGTCCGCGCACCACGCGCACCGTGCATTACAAGGTCACGGGTTTCACCTGCATTACCTGCGCCGTCGGCCTCGAAACCATGCTGCGCGGGATGCCCGGAGTCACGGCCGTAAAAGCCACTTATCCGGCGGGCGAAGTCACCATCGGCTTCGACGAGCACGCCATTGCCGAAGCCACGCTGCGGGAGTTCATCGCGACCTGCGGCTTCGCCACGGCCTGACCGCTTCGCCGGTTCAGGCCGGGGGACGCCCGGTCAGATTGGCCGCGAACTTCGCCGCTGCCGAGCCCAATGCCCTGCGCGCGGCTTTGACATTCCGGATAAGATCGGCCTCTTCCTCCTGAAAAACTTCGGAAAAGGCCTCCCATTCTTCCTTCGCCGCTTTTCGCAGCGGAATAATTTCGGTTTCGTTTAAACGGCGAAAAGCGGACTGCGCATTGCGGCCCCGTCGTCCCACTGCCTGCCCCAGCTGACTCGACGCCAAGTCATGAACGGCGGACTTCGTCTCCGAATAAACTTCAGCCGCCGCATCTTTTACATCCGTCAGAGCGACTCTGACCGGGCCGGGCCGCGAACCGTACCTGCGCAGGACGTAAGAGCCCGCGAAGGTCGCGCCGCCCATCACGGCTGCAATTAAGGGAAACATTCGGGTAGAGGAGAAGTGCTCAGGCTATCACAGGACGGCCCGTTCCGCGGCGGCAATCTTCCGGCCAGGAGATTTTAGTTGAAATTGTGGAGGATTGGTTGGCATAATGAGCATTCCGGACAAGGTAGTGACTCCGTATTCCGGGCGATTTTCGCGCCGCAAGCCCTTCGATTACCCCATGGAGCCGCATATGAAGCCAGAGAACGATCCCGTGACGCCTCAAGCCACAGTGGTGGAACCTGAAGTTTCTGCTTCGGAGAATCCGCCGCAAACGCCTGTGTCCGAACGCGCCGCGCACGCCGCCGCCGCCCGGGACCGGGCATCCGAACACCTGTCTGAAAAGCGATACGACGAAGCGAGAACCGCTCTGGATGAGGCGGATCGCTTCGAGGCCGACACGCCCAAATGGCGCATCGAACGCACGGCTGCGGCCGAAGCGGCCAGAGAACGCGCGGCCCGGCTGCTGACCGAGCGCAGGTTCGACGAGGCCCGGCAAGCCCTGGACGAGGCCGAAGAGCTGGACGGCGAGCCGCCTGCCTGGAAAACCGAAACGTATCGGATTATTTCCGGATTACGCGACAGACTGCCGAAACGGAAAAAGCAGGATCCCGCGGCGCAGACCGTTGCCGAAGGCGCGCCCGCGGGTGAAGCGGCAGCAGATCCCGCCGCCCCGGCCGAAGCCCCGCTGTCCCCGGCCGCCGCAAAAGCTCAGGAACTGACCCGCTTTTACTCGAAAATCGCGGCCGGCATCGGCCTGCTGCCCGGCGGTGTCCTGAATTTCGCGGGCGTTCTCGCGGTCGATGTGACCATGGTCTGGAAAATCGCCAACGAGTTCGGTCACACCGAAGGGAAAGAGCGGATCCGGGGATCGATTCTCTCAATGGCCGGCGCCGTGGTTCCTTCCGCTGTTGGTCACACCGCGGGCGCCGCGATCAGCGCGATTCCCGCTGTGATCGCGGGCACGGTGGTTTACTACGTGGCCGCGCCGGCGCTTGCTTACGCGATGACGCAGGCAATCGGAAACGCCTACATCATGCATTTCGAAGGGGGCGGCACGCTGCTCTCGTTCGACGCCGGCACGTTCCGCGACTATTTCCGGAAGGAATTTGGGAAGGCGGGCGGCGTCGCCAGTCCCGAGCCTGCCGCGGCCGCCGCTGCAAATGCCAGTTGACCGTGCCCCGCGCGAGGCGCATCGTGCTTTGCCGGCGCGCATCCCGGCTATCCTTCCGCCGGCGCGGCCTGACGCGGGAGACCGCGCGTAGCGGCGCGGGCTCTCACCGCTTGCTCTCACACCGCGTGCTCGTACGAAGAACAATGAAAGACCGATCTCGCTCCCTGGCTCCGGCATTTTCCACTCTCGCTGGCGCGTGCTTTCTCCAGGGCGCCGGCATCCGGGTCACGACCGAATATCTCCCGTTCCCCCGGACATCGCTTTACGGAGCCATCGCACCTCGTCCGATCGTCGCTCCCTCGTTTTCGCCGCGAGAGACCCGGGGCGGCCCGGCGGTCCCGCCGCTCGTATTCGCGGCCGTGGCAATCGGAAACCATGACTCCGGAAACTCCGGCGTCCCGGAGAGGCCGGGCTTCCCTGCCTGCGCTCCGTCCATAACAAGCCTGAAAGGAATCCGCGTTTGAGCACAACGAAGTCCGAAGAGAATGCGCCTGCCGTCAACGTGCGGGAACGATGGAGAGACCGTTGGCGCAGGATGAAGCGCAAAAGTAAATGGGCCTTCGGTCTTCTCCTGCTTGCCATTTTCCTGTGGGTATTCCGCTCGAAGATCTTTATCACCGTGGATTCCGGCCATGTGATGCTGGTTTATTACCGCTTTTTCGGGGGCACCAGCCACAACGCCATCCGGCATGAAGGGCTCCAGCTGGTTTTTCCGTGGGATAAGACCTACATCTACCAGGTGAGCACCCAGACGATGACACGGCCCATGGTCGTGCTTTCGAAAAACGGCCTGGAGGTGCATCTCGACGCGCAGGTCCGGTTCCACGTGGTTCCGGAACTTGTCCCGTACCTGCATCGCCGGTATGGCGAAAATTACCTGACGAATCTGATCACTCCCGAGCTGACCGAAACCGTGCAGGGTGTCATCGGCCAGTTCCTCCCCGAAGAGCTGTACAGTTCCGACACCGGCGCTTCCGCCTCGCGGATTTTCGAAGCCGCCAAGCGCTCGATCGGGGGCATCTATTTCGTCATGGAAGACATTGCGCTTTTCAACGTCAAACTGCCGTCCAAAGTGCAGGAAGCCGTCCAGGAGAAGGCCGTGGCCGAACAACAGGCCCTGGCGCATAATTTTCTGGTTGCTAAGGAGAAGCTCGAACAGGAGCGAAAACTCGCCGAAGCGAGAGGCCTCCGGCAGTATGCTGACCTGGTGCAGGGGATTCCCCGCAGCGTGCTGATCTGGAAAGGCATCGAAGCGACGCTCGAACTGGCGAAATCCCCGAATGCAAAAGTAATTGTCTTTGGTAAAGGGGATAATCTTCCGCTGATGCTCGGCAACGTTCCCGATATGGCGCCGGATAAATAGGATGCCGATGTTTTCTAAAACCCTCGCCGTCGCCGTTGCCGGCGCGACCCTGCTGCTGACGCTTTCCGGCTGCAGCAATCCGGCTGAAGTCAAGGAAGCCAAGGTCCTTGGCGGCGTGCTCAAAAGACTGGCGCCCGAGGCAAGAGATCTGGTGGAACAGGAACACGAGCTCGCCAACGAACTGAAGATTACCCTCGATGAATCGTCCAACATCGATGCCGCGGAATTCAGCCGTCGGTTCGGTGGTTTCGTGGATCGGCTCATCGTGATGCGCGACAAGAGGCGTCATATCGCGGATTCCGTGAGAGAAGGCTATTTCGGCCGGCCCATGGTTTTCGCGGTTCAGAACAGCGCTGCGATGCAGATGCAGGATGAGATCGCGCGCACCGACAGCTGGATCGAAATTGCCCAGAACGTTTACCTGCGGGCGAAGCTCCAGCATAAGGGCTCGTTTCCCGAGATGGCCAAGCTGAACAAGATGATCGACGTCTTTCTTGGCTTGCCCCGGGAAACCCCTCTCTATTCGCAGATGGGGGCGCTTGGTGAAGAGTACCGCTTCGGCGAAAACGAAGTGATCGTTAAATAAAAACCCAAAACTCGGCGTCAAAATATAACCAGACTCGGAAAGATAACAGGCGAAAATGGCGGATCGGATCGGGCGAACTTCGGTTGCCACACAAATCAGTCTTGCTTGCGGACCGGCGGACGGGCCGGGAACGGCTTCTGTTTCGACCGGCCGGTCGGCCGGCCGTAAAGCTTCGCGCGGAGGCCGGAATTGAGTCCCGCCGGGGATGCTTTAGGAGAAGCTGTATCGGCCGTGGTATCCGCGGCGACGCAGCCGGATGTCGCGCAACAGGCCGTGGTCGCCGCTACGGCCGCCGCTACGCCTGCAGTCGCGGCCGCGGTGCCCGTTACGGCAGCCATGGCGCCTCCCGCGGCGGCGATAGCCGCGCAACCGGCTGCGGCAGCAGCAGCGACGCCGGCCACAGCCGCGCAACCAGCTGCGGCAGCAGCGGCGGCGACGCCGGCCACAACAGCGCAACCGGCGGCAGCTGCGGCAGCGACGCCGGCCACGCCAGCGCCCGCCGCCCCGGCTGCGGCACAGCCTGGTGCCGCGGCTGCCGCGAAACCAGCAGCTGCGTTCGCGAAGTACCCTGCCGCCACAACGGCCACCAAGCCAGGCGTGGCTGCGGTTTTCAAGAGTATCGGCGCCTCGATTTCGAAGGCGTCGTCGGCGCCCGCATTGAAAGCGCTGATGAGTGTTAAGATCCTGCTGGCTGGCGGGATTGCCACCGTTGGTGCTGTCGTCCTGTTAGCATTTCGGCGGCGTTCCGCAGGCAATTCTGCGCAGCTTCCGGCTGCCCCGCCGGTGAAAAAGAAGCCGAGGAAGCGGAGAAAGCCCGTGTACACCCGGAGGGAGCGAGTTGTCTCCGGACTCCGGCTCGCCGGCCTGATTATGGCCACTCTGGGCCTCGTGGCTTTCGCATTGTGGCGTCTGGACGTTGCCAGACAGGTCGAGTCCGTCAGGATCGTGGCTGAAAATCCAAAGTCGGCCGGGTTTCTCCTGGCTCAGGCGCTTAAGTCGGTCGTCGAGCGGCACTATCCGAAAGTGGCGATCACGGTCAGCGAAAGCGCCGGGGATCCCGAATCGCTGCAGCGTCTTCGCAGCGACAGCGCGCAACTGGCCGTGGTTTCAGCCGGTTTCGGAAGTGTGCCGCCGGCCCGCACCATCGCGGTTCTGTTCAGCCAGCCGGTGCAGATTCTGGTCCACAGTACGGCCCCTGCCGCGACCGGCAAAAAACCCGGAGCCGCTTCCGCTGCCGCGATAACCACGTTCGCCGGCCTGAAAAACCGGAAAATCGGCCTGGTCCCGCAAGGCCCTCAATACGCCAGTTTCCTCTCTTTAGCCGCGTATTTCGGTTTCAAGGCCGAAGACTTCAGCTTCGATGGCGGGGACGATACTTCCGCCGGTACGCATTTCGTCTCGAAAGAGGCCGACGCCCTTTTCCGCGTCGCCCCCCTCAACGATCCCGCGATTGCCGGTGTGGTTGCGTCCCTGGGCGCCGGAAATGGCCGCTTTCTCCCCCTGGAACAGGGCTCGTCCCTGCACCTGCGTGACGGATCCTTTATTCCCGCCGTCATTCCCGCCGGCGCTTATTCCGCCGATCCGCCTTTCCCCGCCGAAGCCGTGCCCACGGTCCAGGTGGAAAAGCTTCTGCTCTGCCGTGACAACACGCCGGCTGCTGTCGTTCAGGCAATCGCCAACGTCGTGACCACGTACAAAGGGGAACTCGCCGCCGCCATACCGGGCGACAACGGACCGGTCCGGAATCTGGTCTCACAGATCGCGCAGCCTGCCACCAATCCTGGACTCAATCCGCCGGTTCACGAATCCGCCCTGGCTCTGTATCAGCATCGCCCGCAACCTTTTCTTGCCGCCTGGGGCGACCTCCTGTTGTTCGGCCTGTCGCTCGCCGCGCTGATCCCGTTGTGGGTCTTTCTCATCCGCTCCCGCCCACGTGCACGGCGTCTTTCCTTCGGCAGACAGTACACGATGCGCGTTACGCAGGTGATGGAGAATGCC
Source organism: uncultured Acidobacteriia bacterium (assembly GCA_903851195.1). Classification (GTDB taxonomy): domain Bacteria; phylum Acidobacteriota; class Terriglobia; order Bryobacterales; family Bryobacteraceae; genus BOG-234. Next base: position 19,922 of record CAINNJ010000002.1, on the reverse strand, counting down.
GGCAAGCTCGAATTCGTGGGACGTCATGGCGTCCTGAAAACGGAACTCCTGCGGATCCTCTCCGATGCGATTCAGGACTTCGAAGACAAAGAGCTCACCGCGGCTCAGTTTCAGGATTTTCAGTCCGTCTGGAAAAGCGCCATGGACCTGGTCAATGAGCGCGAAGGAGCCTGGGCCGTGCCTGCCGCGACTCCCGCTCCCCTGCCTGTGTCTGCCGAGGGCCCGCGAGCACGTTCCACCACCCTCGCGGCGTTTCTCGGGATCGTGCCGAGAGTGAAAGCCTGAAGCGGGAGGCGCGTCATACTCCGCGCCTCCCGCCGGTCCACGAGCCCATCAAACACCCTCGCGGCGTTTCCTGGGCTCGTGCCAACAGTCAAAACCTGCAGCGCAAGGCGGCGGGCTACTTGAACGTGTAGCTCGCGCCGACCGAGAGCTGAAAGATGTTCTTCTTCAGGGGTCTCGGCGTATTGTTGACAAAATTGTCCATGGCCACGACGTTTACGCCGATCCGCTTGTACACCGGGATGATGACGGTCGCGCCGCCCGCCGAATAAATGTAGCGCTGGTCATTCCACGCCGGTCGGACGCCGCCGCCTTCGCGGAAGCTGATTCCGTTCTTGAACGTGTACGTATAGCTCTGGAGGAATCTGGACCCGATCAGTTTCCGGTTCATCCGGGGGTCCACGTAATTCTGATCCATGAAGCTCATTTCACTCCGTACTTCAAACAACGTCCGCGCCGTTTTGACAACCGTGACACCCATTCCGGCGCCGTAAGCCTGAACGAGATCGACGCCCTGCCCGGTGTTATGGTCTAAAGTCGCGTCGGCAAAGCCAAACAGGCGCGACTTGAAAAAATGATCCTGCGCCACGTCGAGATGGTACAGAGAAGTCTTGAGATCGCCGGAACCGGAGATCGTCGTAACGCTGTAGGCGGAGCTGAAGGAGATACCGGTGCGGTTGCGGAGCGTCCGCCAATCCTGGGCCGGATCGTTCCGGGTGAGCGTCACGCTGGAATTGACGGCTCTGTTGTTGACCGTGGCCGACTGATAGGCAATCCCGATCGTGGCGTTTCCGGTCCAGTTCTGAAAAACGCCTGCCTTTTCCATTCCCTTACGGAAGTCGCCCTCCTGCAGGAGTCTGTAGACGTTGTCCAGCGGCACCGACTTCGGCGCGGCCGCGGGCGCATCGCTCACATTCAGCGCCTTATCCGCCAGTTCGATGCTGCCCAGCGGCACCAGTTTCTCGTCTCCCGGTTTGCGATACACGATGTTTTTCGGAATTGCGGCGAAACGCTTCTCCGAATGCAGTTCCTTTACCGAGGTCCAGGGGGCCTGCACCTGGAAACCAATGGCGCTGACGAACACAAGTCCGGTATCGGTGGCGCTGATGAGTTGTCCGATCAGTTTCTCGCCATCGGTGAAAATAAGAACGTCCGGAGCGGGCTTTGCCGGTGTATCCGCGGCATGGCAAAGAACCGCGGCGAAGAAAGAGAGAAACACAGCTGAAATTCGGCGTCTATAAATGGTCAAGAGGGCCTCTGAAGGTGGGATTTATCGCTGGTTGCGACCCTCTAGGTTAACAAAAACGGGCGATTTTATACAAACCAGCGCGTTTACGGCTTGCTGACGGTTCCGTCCAGAAGACGGTCTGTCTTGTACGCACCCCCGTCGCGGATGGGCCCCAGCGGATATTTCGCAGCCACGTCCATATTCAGATCGAGGCCCATGCCCGGCTTCCCGCTCCCGTACAAATAGCCCTTCCGGATCTCCCCGATGCCAGGAAACATCTCGTGCACCACCGGTGGAAAATGGTTTTCTTCCTGAATGCCGAACGCGGAACTCGAGATATCCACGTGATAACTCGCCATCTGATTCACCGGATCGTTCTCTCCGCCTTCCTGAAACGCCGTCCTGACGCCGAATGTTTCGCAAAGGGTGGCGATCTTTTTCTGCTGCGTGATGCCGCCGATCGCCGCCACCCGGCACCGCACGAAATCGATCAGCCGCTCCGTAATCAGCGGCAGATATTCGTAGGGATTGGAAAACACTTCGCCCACGGCCTGAGGTGTGGAGCAGATCTGCCGGATATTCCGGTACCACGCGATCTGTTCGGGCGGCAGAATGTCTTCCACGAAATACATCTGGTACGGTTGCAGCCGCCGGGCCAGTTCCACCGCGTTCGATCCCGTCATGTGCGAGTGAACGTCGTGCAGCAGTTTGGGTCCGAAGCCGGCTTTCGCCCGCAGATATTCGAACACCGGCGGAATCGTATCCACGTACTGCTCTTCGTCGAACGCCTGGCCCTGGTAACCGCCCTCCGGCCGGTTGCCCTCGCCGGCCCGGATGAACCCGCCCCCACCATAGCCGCCCTCACCGAACTGAATCCGCACGTGCCGGTATCCGTTGGCGAGGGATTTCTGCAGCGTATCGAGGCACTCTTCTTTCGTGCGTCCGCCCTGGTGGTCGTAAACCGCCACGGCTCCGTGCGCTTTGCCGCCCAGCATCTCGTAAACGGGCATGCCGGCCCGCTTGCCCTTGATGTCCCACAAAGCCATGTCCATCGCGGCCAGCACGTTGTTGTTGACAGGGCCGCTCCGCCAGTACGTGCGCATCTGCGCGCTCTGCCACAGATCTTCGATCCGGTCCGGATCTTTCCCGATCAGCCATGGCTTCAGATGATCTTCGAGCGCCGCGACCACCGCCATGGTCTGGTAATTGTTGTTGGCGGAGCCGATCCCGTAAAGCCCGGGTTCGCTGGTGACGATCTTCAGAAACACCCAGCGATAATTGCCCCCGCCGCTGGTTTTGATCACCTGCACGTCTTTGATGGTCAGCGCCGGATAGCCGGCGGTCCGCTTCGCATAATCCTGCGCGGCCGCGGCCGGGATGAACGGCAATGCCGCAAAAGCGTTCCGGAGCAGTTCTCGGCGATTCACAGGATTCTCCAGCGCCGGACAAGCCGGCTCCGAAGTATCCTATCAGGTTTGGCCGGGCAGGCAAATCCCTGGCGCGCCGGGTTCAATGCCGGGTCCGGAGGGACCCGGCATTTGCCGGCTGCGGGCCTCTCTGGGCCGTTTACCAGGTCAGTCGCGCCGTGTACTGCATCGTCCTTGCCGCCTGCGCCGATGTTCGCAGACTGATAATCCCGTCACCGCCCGGCAACGGCAATCCCGGCTGGTTCAGAACATTGAACGCATCCAGGTTAATCCGAAGCGACACCCTCTCCGTAATCGGAATCAGCTTATACACACTCGCCGTCAGATTCGTCAGCCAGGGCCCGGGCACCACCTGATTCCTCCACGGATTCAGCCCGTTGTCGTAAGCCACCAGCTGATTTGTCCCGTTCTTCAATGGCACCAGCACGTTGTTGTTGTCGTTGAAATTCGGATCCGCCACCACGCCCGACGCCGGGATCGGATTGATCGGCTGAATCGCCGGATAGTAAGACGACGGTATGCCGCTCACGCCCGTCGGTGTGTTGATCCGGTTGGCCGGAATGTACCCGTTCCAGTACAGGTAACCCGGGAAACAGGTGCCCTGCCGGCAGTCGTTGATCTTATATTGCGTTCCGTAGAACTGGATCGCCTGTTGCTTGCCCCAGTTATTCGTCGGCAGGGACCAGTAACGGCTCTGCGTCGTTCCGTAGCCCGCAATCTGCCACCCGCCGACCACGCGATCCAGACCGCGGCCCATATTCCCGCCGAACTTCTTCCCGCGGCCAAACGGCAGGTCGTACAGGTAGTTCCAGCGCACGCGGTGTTTCGGAATATCCGGGTCGCGCTGGTAGCGATAGAAGCGCAGCCGCGCGGCCGCGTCGGCAGGCACGGCGCCCGCAAGGAAGATCTCCGGCTGGTCGTTCTGGTAAGTCGCGAAGCCGCCGCCCTGGGAGGCCACGTTGCCGGTCGACGAGGAGTTACTCATCAGATAGAAGAACTGGAACGCCATGCCCTTGCTGAACCGCCGTTCCACTTCCAGCTGCACGCCCGTGTAATTCGAGTAACCGGTCTTGGTGTAAATCGAAATATCGCCGAACGTGGTCTGATCGATCGCGCGCCGCGCGGTGTTCGCGTAGAAACCGTTCGGCAGCGGCTGTCCGGAATTCACGTACCAGACATAGTTGCTGATCGGATTCGCGTTGTAGCGTTGCACGCTCTCGTTGTTGCGCCCCGCCGTTCCCACCAGCCCGGCGCGGAACACGGTGTCCTTCATGATCTCGCCCTCGAGAGTCATGTTCCATTGATGCGCCTGCGAAGTCGGCAGGTCGCGAGCCAGCGAAATCTGGGCCACGCCCGGCAGAATCACGGGCGGTTTCGAAATACTCAGTTCCGCCAGATTCGACGAGTTGACGCCTGCGATGATTGTCGGCGCGTTTCGCAGGAAGTAATTCGGCAGGCCGTCGGGCGCGTTCGCCGAGTCGTTCCAGTTGAAGGAATAAGAGCCCTGCAGCGGTGCGTTGCCGCGCATGCCGTTAAAGGTCCGGGCTGGAATCGGGAAATGGTACAGCCCGTAGCCGCCGCGCAGCACATAGGCCTTGCCCGCGAAATTCCGGTTGTAGGCGAAGCCGGCGCGCGGGCCAAAGTCGTGCTTGCTCACGCTCACCAGATCGTTCGGCAGGCCCACCTTATCCGGGGTCACCCATTTCACACCGATGGCCGCATACCCGTCCACAATCGGCTGTGTCGTGTAGCCGGTCTGCACCAGTTGCGATACCGGCACGTTGCTCACGATGCTTTTCGTCGGAAAATCGAAAACGGACGTGACGCCCGCATGGTCCAGATAGGGTCCCAGATACTGCCAGCGAACCCCGGCGTTCACGGTCAGGTTCGGCCGCACTTTCCAGTTTTCCTGCACATAAGCCGAGAGGTCTTTGCCTTTCATGTTGTAAGCGCCGGGCGGCCGCTGCTGCGCGTAACGCCCCGCAATACCCAGAAAGAAGTTCGCGCCGTTGTCGCCGGTCTGCGGCGCCGTGCCGAAGGCCGTTCCCGTCGCGGGGCTGTAAAGCGCCGTGGCGTTGCTGCCGAAATCGAGATCGGACTGGTCCGGCCGGTCGGGAATCGTGTCGAGCGCCTCCTGACGGAACCGCCCGCCGAACTGCAGCTGATGCCGCCCAAGCACCTTCGTATAGTTCTGTTCGCCGCTGATGACCTGCGTGTATTCCGAGCGCGGAACAATCCCGTGGAACTGCACGCTCTGGTAGCCGGCGTTGAGCAGGTAAGGCGCGCCATTGACGTTGAACGGATTCGGCGTGCCGAACTTCGCCGAGATGTTCTCCATCGCGCTCTCCTGATTCAGGCTGTAAAGCCAGTTAATGGCCGACCCGGTCGCCACGGTCTCGACGAAGAAAGTGGGCGAGAACGTGTGCGTCCAGCTCAGCGACTCCGTGTTCGAGCGCTCGTAATAGGTTTCGCGATTCCACAGATTGTCGGACGTGATGGGATTGCCCGCCGTGTTGAAGGCGCGCCGGTTCACCTGGTCCCACGCGCCGTGGGAAAACCGCGCGAAGACCTGGTCTTTTTCACTCAGCCTGTGGTCGCCCCGGAACGTCAGCGTGCGCTGGTCCGAATTCGTCGGCGCCGGCCCGAAATAGTTATTGGCGACCAGCGGATTCACGCCCACATCGGTCGGCAGCGGCACCACGCCGAACACATATTTCGCCAGCGGACTCAGCTTGGAAATGGGCAGCTGATTATTTGGATAGGGGGTCTTCGCATAAGTCGGCCCCGGTCCCACGGACCACGGATCGTAGAGAGTAATCTTACGCCCGTTCGCGTCGTACAGACCACTGAAATCGCCCTGGCGCATCGCCGAAGTCCATACCGCGGACCCCGTGCTCGCCGCGGACCGAAGCCGCTGCTCTTCCCACGCGCCGAAGATGAACGTCTTATTGCGGCCGTTATAAAGTTTCGGAATCACCACCGGCCCGCCCGCCGATACACCGAATTCATTGCGCACCAGATGGGGCGGCGTGGAGAACGTGTCCTGTCTCTGCCGCGCCACGCCGAAGCCGCTGTTCCGGCCTGTTTCAAACGCCGCGCCGTGGAATTCATTGGTGCCGCTGCGCGTCGTCATGATGGCGCTGGCCGGGCGGTCGAGCTTCGCGCTGGAGTTATTGGTTTCCACGCGGAACTCCTGCACCGTGTCCAGTCCCGGAGGCCGCGCCTGAATATTCCCGGTATTGCGGTCGTCGAGCGGCACGCCGTCCTGCGTGAACTCCATGGCGGAGTCGCGCAGTCCGTAAACCCTCGGCTGCGCCGTGGCTCCTTCGAGGCCCGGTACCGTAATGGTCAGCAGGCTCTGGATCGAACGTCCGTTCAGAGGCAATTTGATCGATGCGTTCATGCTCCACTGTCGTGGCGAGCGTGGAACTGGTGGTCGCGAGCAGCGGCGTCACGTTTCCCGCCACGGTGATCTGTTCGGCGGATTGGGCCACCTGCAGCGTCGCGTTGATCACCGCTTCCTGGCCGGTGCGCAGCGTCGCCTGGGCTTCCCACTTCTGCAGCCCGGGAACACTGACCGACAGCTTGTACTCGCCCGCCTGGACCGAAGGATAGATGTACAGTCCCGACCCGTTCGTCTTCGTATCGAATTTGGCGCCGGTCTGTGGATTATCCAGAGTCACGGCGGCGTTCGGAATCACCGCGCCGGTACTGTCCGATACCGTGCCCTGCAATTGCGCTGCGCCGGTCTGGCCCAACAGCGCCCCGGCCGATAGCCCCAAACAAGCCAGTGAAAGAGCGAAATACCTGAATGTCACCTTAATCTCCTCAATCCTGATCGGATTTCCGGTCCCGTTAGTGTCTCGAACTATATAAGCGATACAGAGGGCTGTCAAGGAATAATATCGGGCGCTTGCGCCGGAATACCCGGAAGAACTACGATTAGTTGTATATGCAACTAAAGTCCGTTTACCGGATCCTGCTTCCGGCGATTGCGGCTGTGTCGCTCTTCGCCCAACCTCCCGCCACTCCCAAAGTCACCACGATCATGGCGACGCTTACCGTCAAAGAAGGCGTCACGCGCGACCAGATCATGAAGGTGATGCAGTCCGAAGTGCGGGACACCGTCGCGCTCTATCTCGACGGCAAAATCCAGCAATGGTATGCGCGCGGCGATGGCAAAGGCGTCGTGTTTTTCATGGACTGCAAAACGGTCGACGAGGCCAAAGGCATCCTCGAAAAGCTGCCCCTGATCAAATCGGAGTTCGCCTCCTTCGATTACGTGCCGCTCGGTCCCCTGAGCCCGCTGCGGCTGCTCATCGCGCCGCCCGCGAAATAGCGCTTATGTCCGGAAAATCCACGTCGATTCCCGGCCCGCCATCTCGTCCGCTTCCCGACCTCGGCTGTGCCTGCGCCACTCTCCGGCGCGCCGGACGCCTGGTCACCAGGCTATACAGCGAGGAAATGGGTGACGTCATCGAGCCCGCCCAGTTCGCCCTGCTCTCCGCGCTGGAGCGCGTACCGGGAGCCAGCCAGACCGGGCTGGGCGCCGCGCTCGGGCTCGATAAATCCACCCTCTCCCGCAACCTGCGACTGCTGCAGCGCAAAGGCTGGCTCGAGCCGGCGATCGGCGGCGAGGACCAGCGGCAACGCGGCTTCCGTCTCACTGAGTCCGGCAGCAGAGTCCTCGCCGAGACCACACCCGCCTGGCGGCGCGCGCAGGCCCGATTACGCGCCTCCCTCCCGGCGGGAGACTGGGAAGGTATGTTTGAACTCATCGATCGGGTTTCCGCGGCGGCCCTCGCGCAATAGACCGAACTCTTCTCCCGCGTAGCGCGTATCAGGAGGAGTTGTCCTGTAATTTAGTTGCATGAACGAATTCCCGATGTACATCGGGGGCCAGGACGTCCGCACGGCCAACCCGCAGGATGTCCGGATCCCTTTCGACGGCTCCGTCGCCGGCACCATTTTCCATGCCGGTCCGGAACAGGTGGATGCCGCCATCGAGGCGGCCCGCAAAGCTTTCCCGACCATGCGCGCGATGAGCCGCCACGAGCGCTCGAGCATTCTTTATAAAGCGCATCACCTGCTGGGCGAACGGCGCGAAACGATGGCGCAGGCGATTGCTTCGGAATCCGGGAAGCCCATTCGGGAGGCCCGCGGCGAGGTGGAGCGCGGCATGATGACGCTGCTGTTCTCCGCCGAGGAAGCGCACCGCCTGCACGGCGAAGAAGTCCCCATGGACGCCCACCCCGGCGCGAAGGGCAAGACCGGGCTGCTGCTGCGGGAACCGCTCGGCGTCATCGCCGCCATTACTCCCTTCAATTTTCCCCTCAATCTCTCGCTCCATAAGATCGGCCCGGCCATCGCGGCGGGCAATACGATCGTTCACAAGCCGGCTTCCACTACCCCGATCAGCGCGGTCCTGCTGGCGCGGATCTTCCTCGACGCAGGACTTCCCGCCGGGGCGCTCAACGTGATTACCGGTCCGGGCGGCACCATCGGCGATGCGCTCTGCTTCGACCCCCGGATCGCCATGATCACCTTCACCGGCAGCCCGGAAGTCGGCCAGCGCATCCGCAACCTGGCCGGGATGAAGCGGGTCACACTGGAACTCGGCTCCAATTCCGCCGTCATTATCGAACCGGACGCCGATCTCGACAAGGCCGTACCCAAGTGCGTGGCCGGTTCCTTCGCGCATTCCGGACAGGTGTGTATCTCGGTACAGCGAATCTTCGCTCACGAAGACATTCGGGACGAGTTCGCCGGACGCATGGCCGAACTGGCCGGCAAGCTGCGGATCGGGCACCCTCTCGATGAAGCGACGGAAGTCAGTTCGCTCATCACCGAGACGGAGGCGAAGCGGATCGAGACATGGATCGGCGAAGCGCGCGACGCCGGCGCGACGGTGTTGACCGGCGGCGGGCGGCAGGGAGCGACCATCACCCCCGCGATTCTGACCGACGTCCCCGCCGGTGCGAACCTCAACGCTCGCGAGGCGTTCGGGCCCGTCGTGAGTGTGAACTCCTACCGGACGCTCGACGACGCCATCGATATGGTCAATAACTCCGATTACGGCCTCCAGGCGGGCATGTATACCCGCGATCTGGAAAAGGCGTTCAGGACGGCCCGGGCGGTGCACGTAGGAGGCTTTCATATCAACGAGATCCCGGCTTTTCGGGTGGACCAGATGCCTTACGGCGGCGTGAAACTCTCCGGCACCGGCCGGGAGGGCCCCCGCTATGCGGTCGAAGAGATGACGGAACTGAAGCTGATCACGTGGTGAGTGTGTGACCTTTTGGAGAGCGGCGCGTCCAATTCAGTGGATACGATGCACGATGCCGCGGAAACGGTGAGCGCCGGTTTGGCAGCTGCCCCACTCGACGAAGCAGGCCTGATCCGGGCCGCCCAAAAGGGCGATCAGGACGCATTTGAATCTCTGGTGCGCGCCTACGATCACAGCGTGCTTCGGATCGCCATGAACCTGCTCCGCTCTCCGGAGGAGGCCCGGGACGTCTATCAGGAGGCGTTCCTGAAGGTGTACCGGAATCTGCATGCCTTCCGATTCGATTGCTCGTTCCACACGTGGCTCTACCGGATCGTGACGAATATCTGCCTCGATCATCTGCGCCGCCGGAAGGTCCGGAAAGAGGAATCGACCGTCGTCGACACCGGCGAGGGCCTGGTGGATCGTGTCTCGCAGCTGGAAGAAGGCGCGCCGCATGCCGACCCGGAGAGGCAGACGTGGAACAGCGAACTGGCGGGGAAAATCGACGGGGCTCTTGAACAGCTGACGCCCCGGGAGCGGACCGTGTTCGAGCTCCGGCACTATGAAGGGTTGCGGCTCCGGGCCATCGGGGAGATGATCGGCACCACCGAGGAAGCCGCCAAGAACTGCCTGTTCCGCGCCACGCAGAAGATGAGAGCCAGTCTGGAAGCGTTTGTATGAACTGTTCTGAAATTGTCCGTCAGATTCCGCTCTACTGCTATGGCGAAGTGGCGTCCGATGTGGAAGAGAGTATCGAAGCCCATGTGGCGGAGTGCGGCGCCTGCCGAACCGAACTGCGGCGGCACCGCGCTTTTCTGGACGTGCTCAACGAACGGGACGATGCGGCGGATTCTTCGCTGCTTGCCGGATGCCGGTTGAGTCTGCGGACTGCGATCGCGGCGGAGTCGGAAGGGCCGCGCCGGAGCTGGTATGCCGGGTTTGCCGAGTCGCTCCGGACGTTTTCGCAGCTCCATATTCCGTTCCGCGTTCCGGTGGGCGCCATGGCTCTGGTGGCTCTCGGCTTTTTCGGGGCACGGTACACGCCGGAGCGCTTTGGCGGCGTTGCCGCGTCCGTCGCGGAACCGATGTTTTCGAGCGTTCGTTCGGTGGAAGATCAGTCGGGCAAGGTGCATATCGCGGTGGATGAGGTCCGCCGCCGCATGGTCACGGGGAGTCTGCAGGATCCGCGTATTCAGGAACTGCTGCTGACCGCTGTCCGGGAGGAATCGAATCCCGGCATTCGGGTGGAATCGATCGGGATGCTGAAGAACAGCACGGATTCCGAGGAGGTCCGCAGCGCTCTGCTCGATGCTCTGACGCACGATCCGAACGCGGGCGTTCGGCTGAAGGCGATCGAAGGGCTGAAGTCGTACGCGGGGAATTCGGCGGTTCGACGGACGCTGGCGAACGTGCTGCTGAAAGACGACAACCCCGGGGTCCGCGTGCAGGCGATCGATCTGCTCACCACGCACCATGACGACTCGATCGTGGGCGTGCTTCAGGATGTGGTCCAGAAGGAAGATAACAACTACGTTCGCACCCGCTGCCGCCGCCTGCTGGAGGAAATGAAGGCGTCGGTCGGCACGTATTAACGCACTATTCAGACCATGAGGATCTTTGCTCTACTGATCCTGACTGCCCTGTCCTCTCTCGCTTCCGAACAACTCGACATCCGGCGGGACGGCACCGGGTGGCTCGTGACCGTCACCGGTTCCCTGCCCCCGCAGGCTCTCACGCGGATCGCCGTCGTGGGCGACGTGACGGTCCGGGGCAAACGGGGCAACGGCATCCGCTACACCATCACGCAGAAGGTCATCGCACCGGATGAGGAGAGTGTCCGTTCGGCCGCTCAGTTCTACCGGGCGCGAGCCGGGAACGGGATACTGGCCTTCTACCAGTCCGGAGCGGTGCAGGTGGAGGTCCCTCGGGCGACGCGCTCGCTGACGGTGTCGAGCGTTGGCGGCACGATCGATGCCGCCGATCTGGACGGGGCGCTGCGAGCCGATGCCGCGGCCGGGCGGATCGTGCTGGATCGGATCGCGGGAGATGTGGAGATTCATTCGAACGGGGGAGCGGCGTCGCTGGGCTCCATCGGCGGCGTGGTGCGCTGCTTCTCGGGCGGCGGGTCCATCCGGGCCATCCGGATCAGCGGGCCGGCGTACTTCGAGACCAACGGCGGTGACATCCGGCTGGGTGAGGTGGGCGGCGCGGTCACGGCGCTGACGGCGGCGGGGGGCATCCAGATCGATCAGGCCGGAGCGAAGGTCTTCGCGGATACGCTGGGCGGGCCGATTTCGATTCTGCGCGCGCTGGGGATGGTGGTGGCCAGCAGTTCGGGCGGGCCCATCGAGATCGGCGACGCGAAGTCCGTCCAGTGCCGCAGCGCGAGCGGAATGATCCGGCTCAACAACGTCTCCGGGAGGCTGCGGGCGGCCACCGAGCGGGGCAGCATCGTGGCCGAGATCCTCGCGGGACGAAGCCTGGAGGATTCGGTTCTTTCCACCGGGTGGGGTGACATAACCGTGTGGATCCCGTCAGATATGGGTGTAACGATTGAAGCGGAAACAAGCGGTTCGCCCAGCCGGCGGCCCATCGTTTCCGACTTCTCCGGCCTGCGAATCCGGAACCAGCGGACGTCGTTTGGTCCGCGTGAAGCGCGACGCGTGGTGGCTCTGGAAGAGATCAATGGCGGAGGTCCGCGGCTGCGCCTGACCGGCTCGGGCGGACGGATCGAAATCAAGCGAAAGTAACGGGAGAATCCGATATGTTTTTGAACAAGCCTTTGGTTGTCTGTCTGGCTGCGGCGGCGGTGGCCCTGCCCGGCTCCGCGCAAACGCCCGCTCCGCCCCCGCCACCCGCGGCGGCGCCCGCCGCTCCGGCTCCTCCGGCCGCTCCCCGGGTGCTGCGGGGCGGCAGATCGATCAGCAGCGGCGGCCACCTGGTCGCGAGCAAGCGGGGCTGGCTGGGAGTCGGCCTCGGCGATCTGACGCAGGAGCGCGCGAAGTCTCTGAAGCTCAAGGACGATTCCGGAGTGGAAGTGACGCATATCGAGCAGAACAGCCCGGCGGCGAAGGCTGGGCTGAAGGAGCACGACGTCATCACGGAGGTCAACGGCCAGGCGATCGAGGACGGCGAGCAGTTCGCGCGAACGATCTCGGAGACCTCGCCGGGGTCGAAGGTGGGGCTCACCATCTGGCGCAACGGGGCGAAGCAGACGGTCTCCGCGACGCTGGAAGCCCGTCCCACCATGATGGTGTTCGGGAACGGCTGGTCGGCCCCGATGCCGCCGATGCCCCCGATGCCCGCCATGCCGGAATTCGACGGCATGACGTTTATGACCGGGCAGGCTCCGCGGGTGGGCTTCGAAGGGGAGACGCTGACTCCGCAGCTGGCCGAGTTTTTCGGCGTGAAGGAAGGCGTGCTGGTCCGGACGGTGTCCGAGAAGACAGCAGCCTCGAAAGCCGGGCTGAAGGCCGGCGACGTGGTGATCAAGGTGAGCGGCACGCCGGTGTCGAGCACGCGGGAGATCTCCGGCATCATCCGGGCGCTGCATAAGAACGTCACGTTCACGGTGATGCGGAATCACAAAGAGATCACGCTGAACGTGGAACTGGCGGAGGACCGGACGCCCGGTCCGGACAGGGAAGTCCTGTAACCCAAGGAAATAACCCAGTTTCGATTGTCAAAGATCCGGGGAGCAGAGGTCTTTCCAGACTTACCCCAACAGATTTACCCCCATGCAAAAAGCCCCGCCCGGTTTCCCGGGCGGGGCCTTTTGTTTACCGCTGACTCAGGTTCGAGTTAGAAGTAGAGGCGGAGCGAAAGCTGCAGGTTGCGAACGTCGCCGCTCTTACCCGTGACTTTGCCGAAGGTATTCAGGTTGGTCGGGTCGGTGTTGACACCGCCCCAGTTCGGGTGGTTGAAGGCATCGAACGCCTCGGCGCGGAACTGGAGTCCCGTGCGTTCGGTGATCGCGAACTTCTTGAACAGGCCCAGGTTGACGTTGTTGAAACCGGGGTTGTAGATCAGATCGCGAATTCCCTGCTGGTGGTTGAAGGTGCCGGCAGTGGGCTGCGAGAAGAGGAGTTTGCCACTGGAATCGGTGGTGGTGAACCAGTAGTTGCTGTCCGCACCGGGGTTACCGGTGTTGGTGATGATGTTCTTCGCGTAGTTGATGCCGGAGCCGTTGTAGACCCAGTACTGACCGACGCCGCCAGCCAGGCTGCCGTCAAGGCCAACACCGACGTAGTCGGTGCCCTTGCCAACGCTGGTGGGGGTTCCGGTCTGCTTCTGGATGATGCCGCTGACCTGCCAGCCGCCCAGAGCTTTGCCGAGGATGTTGCTGCTGCCTTTGAAGAACGGCAGTTCGTAGAGGAAGTTCGCAATGAACACGTGGCGCACGTCGAACTCCGAGGGACCCCAGAGGTTGCCGGCATAGTACGTGTCGGGGATGATGTCGCGCTGGTTGGAGCCGTCATCCATGCTCTTGGAGTACGTGTACGCCATACCGAACAACAGACCCTTCGTGAGGCGGCGGTTCCAGGAGATCTGGAGCGCGTTGTAGCGAGAAGAGGCAACGTTGTCGGTTTCGCGAATCGAGTTGTAGCCCTTGTAGGGACGGAGAGCATCGATGTTCACGCCGGGGTTGGCGGCGATGGTGGCGGGCGTCGGCTGGTTGATGTTGGATTCGCGCTGCTGGTGCAGACCGCGGCGACCGACATAGGCCACGCTGAGGACGGAGTTCAGGTAGAACTCGCGCTCCACGGTGAAGTTCCAGTTCCAGGCTTCCGGATTCTTGAAGTCCCGGCTCTGGGTGGTGACGGTCAGCGGGAGGCTGTTGGTGGTGGTGCCACCCGGGTTGTCGGCGTTGCCGAAGGAGACGTTGGCGGTCGGCTGGAAGGGCGGGTTGCCGCCGAGGAAGACCGAGTCGCTGACGCCGAGGCGAGTGTAGAAGCGGCCGCCGCCGGTGCGGATAACCGTCTTGTCGTTCAGGTTATACGCGATACCGACACGGGGCTGAATCTGGTTCCACTGGATGTTTGAGTAGTAGCTGGGATACTTGCCGCCGCGGAACAGGTAGTCGTAGGCCGGATTGTTGGCTTCCGGGAAACGGCCCTTCGCCGACGAAGGCCAGCCACTGCCGGGAATCACCATTCCGTTGTAACGGTCGCCGGAGCCGGGCAGGATGGTGCCGGTTTTGGGATCGACTTTGACGGCCTGGGACGGATCGTACAGGGTGGGATCGAACACGATCATGTTGCCCCAGAGAGCTTTGTAGGGAACGATGACGGTGTAACGGAAACCGTAGTTCAGGGTCAGCTTCGAGTTCACCTTCCAGTTGTCCTGGACGAACGGTTCGTAGGAGGAGCCGCGGAAGATGGTGTAGGCGCGCTGACCAAGTTCGGAGTAGCTGTCGAAGAGACCGAGAGCGGTATTCGCGATGGCGTTACCCGAGCCCGGCTGGCCGGAACGGGTATCCGTGAAGGAGAACTGACCGTTCTGGTTGTTGGTGCAGGTGGGGCAGGCGCTGACGTTGATTTCGTCGTTGTCGTTTTCGCCGGACCGTTCGAAGTAGAAGCCGAACTTGAAGGTGTGGCTGCCCTTTACCCAGGTCAGACTGTCCGTGAGGGTGTAGATCGGGCCAGTAGAGTGGGACGGATACGGATTGCCCGTCAGACCGGAAAGGCCGGTAATGTTGGCGGTCGGGATGCGGTTCGGGAGCAGTTTGCCGTCCGGGAAGATGTACGGATAGTTGATGCCGGCCGTGGTGCGGTCGAAGAAGTGCGCGGTGTCGACCGGGATGTAAACGTCATCCAGGCTGACGGTGGCGATCGCTTCGTTGATCAGGGTCGGGCTGATGGTCCAGACGTGGTCCAGGGAGTTGGTCTGGTTCGGCCGGTTAAAGAATTTCGGCGTTTCGGTCGGGGTGCCGTCGAGCGGCTGGTATTCAAAGAACGCGTAGTTGTTGCGGCGGAACTGCAGGCGCTGGTTCTGCGTCAGGTTCATGTCGACGGACAGAGTGTCCTTGCGCTGATCCTGCGGGTGGCCGGCGGTGATGTAGTAGTTGGAGGTTCCGATGAAGCTGCCGATGGGCAGGTTCGGGACCGGATAGGCCTTCAGGATGCCGGAACCGTTCCGGCTGACCATGGCGGTCGGGATGACGTTACCCGGGAAGACGTTGCCGGTGGTGGGATCTTTGATGGTGACGATCTTGCCGAGAATGTTCTGCGGACCGGTGGTGAGCAGTTCGCTGAAGTCGCCTTTGCGCATCAGGTTGGTGGGCACAGTCCAGGTGGCGCTGTCGGTGAACCGGTACTTCACCCATTCCTGACCCCAATACCAGAAGAACTTGCTCTTGTCGCTGTTGATCTTGCCGGGCCAGTAGGCGGGGCCACCGACGTTGTAACCGTACTGGTTATAACGGATCGGGGTGGTGAACGCCTGTCCGGGGGTGTGGTTGCGGGTCCAGGTGTTGGCGTTGAAGATGTCGTTGCGGACATATTCGTAAGCCGCGCCATGGAAGTCCTTGCCGCCGCTCCGGGTCAGGATGCGGATCTGCGCGCCGGAGGTGCGGCCGAATTCGGCGGCGTAGGCGGCGGTCAGGATCTGCACTTCCTGGGTGGAATCCACGTCGGCCGCGCCGAGGCTGGTGCCGTTGGAGCGGGTACGGGTGGCCGGAGCGCCGTCATAGGTGATGAGGTTTTCCGGGTTGCGCGAACCGTTGAAGTTGGACGGACCCTGGTTGAAATTGAAGCTGAGGCCGGAAAGGTTGCCGCCGCGGGCGCCGGGAACGAGCGAGGCCAGACCGACGGGGTTGCGGCCGTTCAGTTCGAGCGAGTCGATCTGCTCACGCGTGACGAGTTTCTGCACGGTGGCGCTTTCGGTCTGCAACTGCGTGGCGGACGCGGTGACTTCGACGGTTTCGGAAGCCGCGCCGACGGTCAGCGTGGCATCGACACCGAGTTTGCTGGACGAATCGAGCTTGTTGCTGACGCTTTCGAACTTCTTAAAACCGGGCGCTTCCACGGTGACGCTGTAGATGCCCGGCGGAATGCTGGTAACAACGTAGAAACCGGATTCGTTCGTTTTCGTCGAACGTTCCAGACCATTCTGATTCTTTACTTTTACCGTTGCGTTGGGAACCGTCGACGACGACGGATCTTTAACTACGCCTTCAATGGATCCGAGATCCGACTGAGCGTAGCCTGAAAATGCGGAAACGAGCAGCGCTGCAAGACCGAGCAGCGTCACACGAGTGCGACGTAGCATGCTTATTACCCCCTGTTTTTACGTAGGCTCTTGGAAAGTTTATCGAATACCGACGATAAAATCCAGTAGCCGCCAAACGTTTACTGCTTTGAAATCCGACCGAAACGGACTGAAACAAAGACCTTATTTCGGATTTTCCAGCGCCTGACCGAGGTCGGCGAAGATATCCTCCGGGCTCTCGATACCCGCCGAGAGCCGCACCAGATTATCCCGAATGCCCAGTCGGGCGCGGTGTTTCGGCGCGAGTTCGCGATGGGAGGCCATCGCGGGATAGAGCATCATGGTGTGCACGTCGCCCAGGGACGTGGCGGGAACGACCACGCGAAGTGAGTTCATCAGGCGGAAGATCTCTTCCCTGCCCGCGCCTTTGACTTCAAAGCTCACCATACCGCCGTAGAGGCCGGGGGCGAAAAGCGCACCGATGTTGGCGGCGTCGGGATGGTTCGGGTCCGCCGGGTAATAGACGCGGTCCACGGCGGGATGAGAGGCCAGCCAGTCGGCGATGGCGCGGGCGTTCGCACACTGCCGCTCCATGCGCAGCGGGAAGGTCTTGACGCCTCGCATCGCCAGATAGGCTTCGAACGGGCCGAGGGTGAAACCGACGGTGCGGGACACGTCGCGGAGGGTGGCGAGG
The DNA here is from genome assembly GCA_903851195.1 of uncultured Acidobacteriia bacterium. Lineage (GTDB taxonomy): Bacteria > Acidobacteriota > Terriglobia > Bryobacterales > Bryobacteraceae > BOG-234. The sequence goes on along the minus strand of CAINNJ010000002.1, from coordinate 2,814 downwards.
TGTTCCGGGCCGGTGGTGACGATGCCGCCCAGAACGTCGCCGTGGCCGGACAGGTACTTGGTCAGGCTGTGCACGACGTGAGTCGCGCCGTATTCCAGAGGGCGGACGATCAGGGGCGTGGCGAAGGTGTTGTCCACGATGAGCGGGACGCCCGCTTCTTTTGCCATGGCTCCGATGCGGTGGAGGGCGGGAACGCGCAGCAGCGGGTTGGCGATGGTCTCCATGAGGAGCGCGCCGGGGCGGTGTTCGGCGATGGCGGCGGCGACGGCGTCGGGATCGTCGAAATCGACCCAGACGGTTTCGACGCCGGCGGGCTCGAAGATCCTGGTGAGCATGCCGAGGGTGGCGCCGTAGAGGAGTTTGGCGGCAACGATGACGCGGCGGCGGTCCACGAGGGCGGTGTTGATGGCCATGTGAAGCGCGGCCATACCGGAACTGCAGGCGAGGGAGCCGGCGCCGCCTTCGAGGGCGGACACGAGTTCTTCGAGCGCTTCATTCGTGGGGTTCCCGTAGCGGCCGTAGCTGGGGCCTTCGAGATCCTTCGCAAAGACGCGGTCGAGGTTGTCGAGATCGGTGTAGATAAAGCTGGTGGCGGTGTGGATGGGAGTGGTGACGGGAATCCAGCTCTGCCCATTGCTCACACCTGTTCGTTTGCGGTCGCCTGCGTGGACCGCCCGGGTATGGAGATTCATGATTTTCGTTTCCAGCGCACGCCATCCTTCGTGTCTTCGAGGACGATGCCTTTTTCGGTGAGCTCTTTGCGGATCTGGTCGGCGCGGGCGAAATCGCGGGATTTTTTGGCGGCGGCGCGAGCGGCGATGAGTTGCTCGACTTCCTCTTCGGAGAGGCCGCCGGTCTGCGCGGTGGGGTTCAGGACGTCGAAAACGGAGTCGAAGAGCGCGAGGAGCCGGCGCGCGGAGTCGAGGTTGCCGGTGTGGAACTCGCCGGCATCGAGAGCGGTGTTGGCGTGGCGGAGGAACTCGAAGACGGCGCCGAGGGCTTCGGCCGTGTTGAGGTCATCATCCATGGCGGAGCGGAATTCCGCGACGGCGGCGGTGGCCTGGGTAATCAGAGTTTCGTTGACGCCTTCGGGGAGTTTCGCCGAGTCCAGCCGGAACTTAAAATTGCGAAGGCGCTCGATAGCGGTCTGGGCGGACTTGAGGCCGTCGAAGGTAAAGTTCAGGCCCTTGCGGTAGGGGACGGAGGCGAGGAGGTAGCGGACGGATTCGGGCGTGAAGCCGCGGCCGAAGAGGTCCCGGAGGGTGTAGAAGTTGCCGAGGGATTTCGACATCTTCTGGCCGTCGACGAGGAGGAATTCGGAGTGCACCCAGAAGCGGGAGAAGGGCTTGCCGGTGAGGCATTCGGACTGGGCGATTTCGTTTTCGTGGTGGGGGAAGACGAGGTCGATGCCGCCGGCGTGGATATCGAGGGTGGAGCCGAGATACTGGATGGCCATGACGGAACATTCGATGTGCCAACCGGGGCGACCGGGGCCGATTTCGGTATCCCAGGCGAATTCGCCTTCCTTAGGAGCTTTCCAGAGGGCGAAGTCGCGGGCGTCGGACTTTTCGTACTCGTCGACATCGACGCGGGCGCCGGAGACCATGCCGCTGAAGTCGTTGTGGGAGAGCTTGCCATATTCGGGGAATTTGCCGATGCGGAAGTAGACGGAACCGTCGCTGCGGTAGGTGAAGCCGTGCTCTTCCAGTTTGTGGATGGCGGCGGCCATTTGGGGAATGTGTTCGGTGGCGCGGGCGATGCGTTCGGGGCGTTCGAGGCGGAGCGTGGCGCAGTCGTCGAGGAAGGCTTTGGTGTAGATGTCGGTGTATTCGCCGAGGCTTTTGCCCTGGGCGACGGCGTTGCGGATGATTTTGTCGTCGACGTCGGTGATGTTCATGACGTGATCGAGTTTGTAGCCATCGGCGCGCAGCCAGCGCCGAAGCAGGTCATAGAAGACGAAGGTGCGGAAGTTGCCGATGTGGGCAAAGTCGTAGACGGTGGGTCCGCAGGTGTACATTCTGACGGTGGTACCGGGGCCGGGGCCGTCGAGGGGCTCGAATGGCTGGACCTGTTGGGTCAGCGTGTTATAGAAACGCAGGGGCATGAAGGGAAGCTTCATGGTATCAGTGCGGGCCGGGGCGGCGGGGGGTGGGAATGGGGTTGGGTGGGGCGGAATCGGGTGGTTTGGGCGGGGTTCGGGGCGGATTTTGGGGCCAGCGGGCCTGTTTGCTTCCGGCTTCCTTCGTCTCCCCTTTGGGTAGCCGTGCAGCGGCTGTGCGAAGCGGAAGCGAACCGAATGCGGAGCCTTTGCGAAGCCGGGCAAAGCCAATTTTTTGGGGGTTCTGGCTGGGCGCCGGGCTTTGTCTTTCATGGGTTTAGGGCTTGGGAAATTGGGTTCGTGGCGGGATTGGGGCGGTGCGAGGGCGCGTGGGCTGGACTGGCGGGCGGCTTGGGCGGGGCGGGAAGGGCAGGATTGGGCGAGGTGGTGGTGCCGGCGCGAGTTTTGGGAGGCGATGCCCTTGGCTTGACCGCTGGCGTTCCTGGCGACGGGCTCTTGCCTGGATAAGCAGGGACTTGCGTCTCCTGTGCCGGTGGATTTCTTGACGTTTTCGCGGTCGGCGTCGATTTGTGTTTCGGTGGCCATGGTTTTGGTTTTTGGGTGTGTCTCTTCGTGGTCAGGATGTGGGGTTGGGTGAGGCGGGATGGGGGGCGGTGGCGGGGATTTTGTTGAGGGGAATGGAGTTAGAGGTTAAAGATTTTTGTTACCGATTTTTTGGGAAGAGCCGAAACGGCGGTAGTAGTTACGCCACTACC
>CAINNJ010000001.1 GCA_903851195.1 uncultured Acidobacteriia bacterium | reverse complement strand
GATGCGACCTGAGCGCCGCGGCGGGTGCCGGAATGGCAACGGGCGGTTCCGAAGCTGGCGCCGCCCAAAACTCAAAACCCGACCCGTTGAGCGTTAGCTTATTGCCGAACCAAATTGGTCTTGACACAGGGGTCCACTTTACAGAATAAAATCCGCAAGGGCGAAGACCTCGCGCCGCACATGAGCAAGCTTCACAGTTCCCTCGTGAACAATGACGGGCTTCTGAACGAATGGGGCGTGCATCATTTCCACCTCGGCATCGCTCCGGACCATGGAAATCCGAGTTACATCGAGCGGAGCGGACCCCTGGTTTTGGCGTTGGTGGACGACGCTGTCTTTCGCGCCATCAATGTATACCAGCATCAAGATCGAAAGCCTGCACCGATACTGGCCTGAGGCGATCAGGCGATACCGTTTGGAGGGCATCGCGGGTGAACCGTTAAACGCCGCTCAACGAGGCAGAATCAGACGGGTCGGCAGCCAAGCCGCGGTGATGGTTCAGGATGGCACAGTCTATGGCTCGATTGGCGGACCGGTCAGTGTTGCTGGAACCAAGTTTGATTCGGTGAGGAACGCGGACCGATGGGCAGAGTACGTGCGGCTGTTGCAGGCCGCTCTCACAGACGATCCCTCACCGTTGATGCCCGCTCTAACAGAAGCCGGTTACCATGGGGAAGAGGAAATCGAGGTACAACTCCAGATAGTGAATGGCCGATATTGCGTGTTTTTCCCGCGTTATAACTGTCTCGTCACTTTGGAAATGGTTGCGCAAAGCGCCTAGAATCCTTCAACGACGATCACGGTCCGAGTGCGGCGACGCGGCCCCTTGATTAGAACAACGCCGGCATCCCGTCTTTGGACCTGCCCGTAAGCGTTTCGCCCTGAAACCGCAGGCTCGCAATGACCTCCTTGCCTTTGTAGAGATCGAACTGAATATGCGCGCCTGGCCGGTAAAACACGGTTTCCAGTATCCAGATTTCATCAACCTTTTCGAGGTCGGGAAACGTGGGGCGCTGCTTCTCGATCTCATCGAGAATTTGCTCGGGAAAGAAGTTGAAATGTTCGCGCTCGAAGATCAGAATCCGTTGATCCGCCGGGGTCGCGACCAGCTTCGGCACTTTCTTATTGAGCGCTTTCTCCATGACCACGCCGAAATCGGTGTTCATCTGCTGTCTTCCAGTCTCAAGCGTGCCGGGAGCGCCGTTTCCCAGCGGCGAAACCTTGATCGTAAGCGTGATTTCACATGCCGGATCACCCGGTATGTCGGGAACTGGGCAGCATTGGCGGGACTCGCCGTCTGGCAGAGATCGAAGATTGGCCCGCAGCCACGCCGTAAGGCCTCCAGTCTCGCTTTTCGTGCCGGCGGCCTCAGACCATTCAGTGTTCCGACTGGAATAAATATTCTCGTCTAACGCTCGGGCGGGATCAGCCAAGGATCATCTTTTATGCTGGGAAACACTTGCTCAAATTGAGCGAAATCACCTTTGTCGCCGACAAACGGCTCGAGCAACGCGTGCTCGATCGCGAGAGTGCGTCCATCCAACTTTCGCGTTGCAAGCAGTTCCACCGCTCCATCTACCTTCTGATCGAGCCAGCACAAATCCGCGTCCGCCCATGAGTCTTCCTCGTACGCAGAAACAAACAATCTGATGAACAAGTCTTCCCGGCGGGCCTTTGTGGGCATACGTCCTATCCACCTCCTCACCGCCCGATCTTCTGAATCGCGAGTAAATTCGCATAATAGCCGATACAGAGAACTTTGTGTTTCGGCTCAGCAGGTCTCGGCGTTTGCAGGACCGAACGTGGAACACGCGACATTCGGAGTCGCTCGTCGCCAGCGGCGGCAATGCCAGCGTAAAGACCACATGGAGTGCGAAGTCGGCATCTCGCCCCCGTGCCGCCCGCCGTCTGAACCCCTCCAGATCCAGCGTTCCGGCCAGTTCACCCCCGCCCCCATTCCCCACAATCTCCAAACTTTCTTCCCAGCAAAATCAACAACTTGCCCCACCACCCCCACCCGCCCCCCGCCACCCCACCCCTTATCCTCACGCCAGGAAGGAACCACCATGTCATCTACCGCCCAAACCGAATCCAACCGCCGCAACGCCAAAGCCTCCACCGGCCCCCGCACCGCCGCCGGCAAAGCAGCCTCCTCCCAAAACGCCTGCAAACTCCACCTCTTCTCCACCCGCAACTTCGTGCTCCCCCACGAACAACCCGAATACAACGAACTCACCACCGCGCTCTGGGACCGCCTCAACCCCCAGGACGCCCTCGAAGGAGCCTACGCCATCGAGATCCTCCGCGCCACCTGGCGTCTCCGCCGCTGCGCCAACGTCGAATCCGACCTCGCCGAAAAATCCCTCGCCCGCGCCGAAAAAGACGCCGCCAAAAACGGACACCAGGACCCCGCCGACGCCATGCTCCACGCCGGCCTCGCCGAAATCCAGACCTCCGTCGACCGCGCCCGCACCCAGGCCCTCGGCATCCTCAACCGCGCCACCGCCGAACTCCGCCGCCTGCAAACCGAACGCCGCCTCCGCGTCGAAACCCTCCCCGCGCAATTCGAACCCACTTACCTCGGAATCTCCGACACCAGACAAATCACCACCGGCATCTCCGCCGCCGTGGCCGCCCAACTCGACCTCGCCAAAATCGAACAAATCAAACTCGAAAACGCCGTCCACGCCGCCGCTTTCGACGCCATCCCGCCCATCCCCGTCGACACCCTCATGAAACGCTTCGACAAAAAGCCCGCCGAATCCGCCGAAACCACCCCCGCCGCCCCCGAAACAAAACAAACCGAAACGCCCCGCAACGCCGCCTGCACCTGCGGCTCCGGCCGGAAATTCAAACGCTGCTGCGGCGTCGCCGCGCCCCCAATCCTCCACCAGACCGCCGCCGCCGCCCACGCCAGCGCCGCCTGAGCGATTCTCCTGCTTGGCGCAACAACAGCCCATGCCAACCCCATCGGGAACACAACGCGAAGGAGGCTCCGCGACCTGTCCATCACACCCGGCAAGCTTCTGTAATCGCCGGTTTGCGATAGTACTTCTGTGGAAGTAACGGATCGTAATCTCTACGGCATCACCATCGGAGACTCCAGCGGCGTCGGCCCGGAAATTCTTCTCAAAGCCTGGGCGGGCGGCGAGGTCCGGCACCCCGCCATCGCCTATGGGGACGTGGAAGCGCTCGCGTTCTACAACGATTCCCTCGGCTCCGGCGTCGAACTCCGCGCCATCTCGTCGCCCGCGGAATACCAGCCCGGCCCGCTGAACGTCGTGGACCACGGGATGATGTCCCGCGCCGATGTGACGCCCGGCGAACTGAGCGCCAAATCCGGCGCGGCCGCCCGAGCCTATGTCGTCTCGGCCACCAAAGCGGCTTTAGCCGGCGACATCGCGGCCATGGTCACGCTGCCGATGAACAAAGAGGCCACGCAACTCACCGACCCGGTCTTTTGCGGACACACCGAACTGATCGGCGAACTCTGCGGCGTCCAGGACGTGACCATCATGCTCGCGTCGGATCAGCTGATCGTGACCCACGTGAGCACGCACATGTCGCTGCAGAACGCGATCCATGCGGCGAAGAGGGAGCGGATCTGCACCATCCTCCGGATGACGCACGAAGCGGTGCGGCGAATCATCCCGGGCGCGCGCATCGCGGTGGCCGGCCTGAATCCGCATGCCGGCGAAAACGGGCTGTTCGGTCGGGAAGAGATCGAAGAAATCATTCCCGCCGTGGAATGGGCGCGCGGGCAGGGCATGCCGATCGAGGGACCGTTCCCTCCGGACACCCTGTTCTACATGGCCGTGCGCAAAAAGAAGTTCGACGCGATCGTCTGCATGTACCACGATCAGGGGCATATCCCGCTGAAGTTGCTGGATTTCGAAGCGGGAGTGAACGTGGCGCTCGGGCTGCCCATCATCCGCACGTCCGTGGATCACGGAACGGCGTTCGATATCGCGGGCAAAGGCGTGGCGTCGACAGTAAGTCTGATCCGCGCTCTGGAGTTCGCCGTGAAGTTACGGGCTCTCTAGTTCCGACCGTAGGGCCGGATGGCATCCGGCGGCGGGTTGGAAACACGCCGGCAGTTACGGTGAAGTTTAAATAAAGGCCATGGACTTAATGCCGGAAATCTCGAACCGTTTCCGGCATCGCAGGTTCTTGCACATCGCCTGCGTATCCACCAGAACCATGTAGCTCTGGGCCTTCGCGAACTTGGCGCGGTCGCGCTCGTCGCCGCCACGGGGCAGCGCGGCTTTTTTCGTCCGCACTACCCATTGCAGATCGTACGTTTCCTGGGTGCGGCACGAAGGACAGTTCAGCACGGCGGGCTTGGTGGCCTTGCTCTCCGTGTAATAGTCTCGTTCGTCCACCGGGGTGCCTTACCGCTCCGCCATCGGGATCCACGCCATGCCGTCGGGGTTCCCCTTGTACTCGGCGCGCGGACGGATCAGGCGGTTGTTGTGGTACTGCTCCAGCACGTGCGCGGTCCAGCCGGCCATGCGGGAAACGGCGAAGATCGGCGTGAACAGATCGATCGGGATGCCGAGCGAGTAGTAAGCGGACGCGGAGTAGAAATCGACGTTGGGATTGAGCTTCTTCTCGCCCTTCACGGTCTCTTCCACGCGGCTCGACATGAGGTAGAGGTCTTCGTGTCCCGTGCTCTTGCCCAGCGCTTCGGACATGATCCGGAGGTGGGTGGCGCGCGGGTCTTCGGTGCGGTAAACGCGATGGCCGAAGCCGGGGATCTTGATCTTCTTCGCGAACATCTCGTGGACGCGCTCCACGGCCTTGTCCGACGTGCCGACTTCGAGCAGCATGCGGATCACTTCCTCGTTGGCGCCGCCATGCAGCGGTCCCTTCAGAGCGCCGATGCCGGACGTGACGGCGGAGTAAATGTCGGAGAGAGTGGCGGCGGTGACACGGGCCGCAAAGGTCGACGCATTCAGTTCATGGTCGGCATGCAGCGTGAGCGCGACGTCGAACGTGTGCTCCATGACGGCATCGGGCTTGTTCCCCGTCAGGCTGTGGAGGAAGTTGCCGGCGAAACTGAGCGACGGATCGGCCGGGATCGGCGCTTCGCCCGCCCGCAGGCGGCCGAACGTGCTGACGATCGTCGACGTCTGTGCCATCAGCTTCGTCGCTTTGAGCAGGTTCGCCTCGGGCGACATGTCTTTCGCGATCGGGTCGTACAGGCTGAGCATGGAGACCGCGGTGCGCAGCACGTCCATGGGAGTGGCCTTGAGATTGGCCTTCAGGAACTCTTCCACCGGGCCGGGGATCGCCGAGTTGGCAACCAGGTCCGCCTTGAGCTGATCGAGCTCATTCTGTTTGGGGAGCGTACCCTTCCACAGGAGCCAGATCACTTCCTCGAAGGTGGCGCTCTGCGCCAGTGTATGGATGTTGTACCCGCGGTAGCTGAGGGTGCCCGCGTATCCGTCGATGTAGCAAATCTCGGATTCGCCGGCGACAACGCCTTCCAGTCCCGCGCCTGTTGTGGTGGTGGTCGTGCTCATGTAGTCACCTCTAGTCTATTGCAGAGCCTGTTTTGTCAGCGGCTCTATCTGAGAAATGGTTTACGCAGCTTACCCACCGTGCGGTGCAGCATGATCGCCCACGGGTTTTTATGGGGACAAATGGGATAAGGGGCGTAATTGATCGCGTCGCTCGACTTATCCACCCAGAGCTTCTCGGTCCGGGAAGGGTTCACGGCTACCGTCAGCAGCACGCCGTTCCGGCAGGATTCGCTGTCGGTCATGCCGAGGATGGACAAATCGGGCGGGCCGTCCGGATTGGCCTGGGGAGCGCCTTTCGTGGCGCCCCAGTCCCCCATGAACTTTTCATAGGGATAGCCGGAGCAGGCCTTGTCCGTGGTGCAGCCCCAGGCGCGATATGCGCCCTTGTAGTCGCCGGCCTTTACGGCCGCGAGGAAGGTCTTGACCACGCCTTCCTGGTGATGATTCCGGAACAGGTACCACGAGAGACTGCCGGCAACGGCGACAATAAGGACCGCGAGGATGGCGCGGAAGACGATCCTGTTACGTTGCTCTTCGCCCGCGCCGTACTGATCTAAGTAACCCGGCATCCGTCTCTATTGTGCACCTGTCGCCGGCCGCCCGGCTATTTGGCGGGATTTGCTTTGTTGTACGCGTTGGTCGCGTCGGTGGTCAGTTCGAGCGCCGGCTTGAAGAACAGGGTCTGCGCCGCGTCGATGATGATGTCGACGCCCTTCTCTTCGGCCAGTTTCGTGATCACCACCTGCATCTTCTGGGACGCTTTGCCCAGGATCTCCTGCCGGTCCCGCTCGAAATCGGCCTGCAGGTCGTCGGAGATGCGCTGCGCGTCGCGCTGCTTGCGCTGGCCCTGCGCCTGGAGTTCGGCGGTGCCCTGCTGGTTCAGCTTGCCGCTGTTGAGCTGCTGCTCAATCGACTGCAGGTCGGCCTGCAGCTTCTGGAGTTCGTCCTGCTTCGGCTTGTACTTGGCTTCCACGGCGGCCGAGGCTTTTTTGAGCTCATCGGTATCGGCCATGGCTTTTTGGGTATTGATGACGGCAACTTTGACCTGAGCGGACGCGGTGGCCACAAAGGGCGCAACAGCGAGACAGAGCAAGCCGGTGCGGATTGCCAAAGAACGGAACATAGTTATACGAACTCCTCTGATGGTGGAAACTCTCAGACTATCATACTCTCGGAGTATGCCCGTTGTGCGCCGCGATGCATATTTTGTGGGCACGATGAGCGATATGACGTCCCCTTTGCGTTCTTAAACAGCAGAAGTACTACGCAAAGGAACGCACTGAATGGTAGCCGTGGACAGACATGAAGTCACGCAGTTGTTGAAGTGCTGGAGCCGGGGCGATCGGGCGGCGCTCGATACCCTGACTCCGCTCCTTTATGACGAGCTTCGCCGTCTGGCCGCCGCGCACCTCCGGCGGGGCCTCGGCTCGGAAACCATACAGCCGACGGCACTCGTTCACGAGGCCTATCTGAAACTGGCCGATCAGGACAGCCTCGAGTTCCAGAACCGCGCCCAGTTCTTCGGCCTGGCTGCGCAGGTGATGCGAACCATTCTGGTGGACCATGCGCGCAGCAAGTGCGCGGCCAAACGCGGCGGCGGCGGATCGCAGATCACGCTGCGCGAGGACCTCGCGGCTGTCCCGGAAGGCGCTTCGGAGATCCTGTTGCTGCACGATGCTCTCGAAGCGCTCGCCCTGCAGGATCCGCGTAAGGCGAAAATCGTGGAAATGCGCTACTTCGGCGGCATGACGGCGCAGGAGATCGCGGACGTGATGGAGATCTCGCTCGCCACCATCGGCCGCGAGATCCGCGTGGCCCACGCGTGGCTCCTGCGGCGGATGCAGCAGTAGACGCCCGTCATTCGTGGCGGTTCGGTAAACTTCGGGACGGGAATCTCGATGAAACCAATACGCCGTGTCGCTGTTCTTGGAGCGGGAACCATGGGCTCCCGCATTGCCGCCCAGTTGGCCAACGCGAAAGTGCCCTCCCTCCTGCTGGATCTGGATGCCGCCACGGCGCGCAACGGTCTGGATGCCGCGCTCAAGAGCCGTCCCGGCGCGTTCTTCGTGCCCGAGGGTGCCCGGCTGATCACGACCGGCAGCTTCGACACCGATCTGGCGAAGATCAAAGACTGTGACTGGATCGTCGAGGCGGTCTCCGAGAATCTGGAGATCAAGCGCTCTCTCTATGACCGGCTGATGCCCCACCGGAAGCCCGGCGCCATCGTATCCACCAACACCAGCGGCATCCCCCTCGCGCAGATCGCGGCCGGCTACTCCGATGAGTTCCGCGAACACTTTCTGGGCACGCACTTCTTTAATCCGCCCCGCTACCTGCACCTGGCCGAACTGATTCCGGGACCGGCCACGCGCCCCGACATCCTCGCGCAACTGGCCGAGTTCTGCGATCTGCATCTCGGCAAGGGCGTGGTGCTGTGCAAGGACACCCCGAACTTCATCGCCAACCGCATCGGCTCCTTCTTCGGATCCATGGTGCAGCAGTTGACGGTCGAGCAGGATCTGACCATCGAGGAAGTGGATCTGCTCACCGGCCAACTGATCGGGCTGCCCAAGAGCGCGAGCTACCGGTTGCTGGACATCGTGGGGCTGGACGTCTGGGCCCACGTCACCAAGAACCTCTACGCGGCGGTTCCGGACGATCCGTTCCGCGAGAGCTTCACCATGCAGCCGTTCCTGATGGACATGATCGGGCGTGGCTGGCTGGGCGACAAGCGCGGTCAGGGCTGCTACAAGCGCGTCGGCAAAGACCGCGAGATTCACGCCATCGACTGGAAGACGCTGGAGTACCATCCGGCCGATAAGCCGCGTTTCGCCTCGCTCGAGACCGTCCGCAAGATCGAGCCTCTGGCGGACCGTCTGAAAGCCCTGGTGGCGCTCGACGATAAGGCCGGGCGGTTTCTCTGGAAGCTGCTGAGTTCGCACGTGGTCTACGCGGCGCACATGGTGCCGGAGATCTCCGACCGGATCGTGGAAGTGGACCAGGCGATGCGATGGGGTTACGCGAACTCCATGGGCCCGTTCGAACTGTGGGACGCGCTGGGCTTCGAGGAGACGGCGCGGCGCGTGGAAGCCGAAGGGCGGGCGCTGCCGGACAACGTGCAGCGGATGCGCGCGGCCGGAGCGCAGTCTTTCTATCGCAGCGCGGATGCGGACCGGCAGCCCAAAACCGAGTACTTCGACCTTGCTGGCAGTGGCTATCAGGCGCTGGAACCCCGGCCCGGCATCACGGTGCTGAGCGATCTGAAGCGGGCGCGCGGCGTGGTGAAGAAGAACGCCGGGGCTTCGCTGATCGATCTGGGCGATGGCGTCCTGTGCTGTGAGTTTCACAGCAAGATGAACTCGCTGGGCGACGACATCCTGCACATGGTGCGCGCCGGACTGACGGAACTGGAAACGAACTTCGACGCCATGGTGATCGGCAATCAGGGGGAACAGTTCTCGGTGGGCGCCAATCTGATGATGGTGCTGCTTGCCGCTCAGGAAGGCGAGTGGGACGAACTGAACGCCGCCGTTCACCGGTATCAGCAGCTCAATATGGCCCTGAAGTACGCGTCGAAACCCGTCGTCGCGGCGCCCTTCGGCATGGCGCTGGGCGGCGGCTGCGAGACGCCGATTCACTGCACGCGGATCCAGGCGTCGGCTGAACTCTATATGGGGCTGGTCGAGGTGGGTGTCGGTCTGATTCCCGCCGGCGGCGGCTGCAAGGAACTGCTGACGCGGTCCCGCGATATCAAGAAGATCTTCGAACAGATCGGGTTCGCGAAGGTTTCATCGAGCGCTTCCGAGGCCCGGCAGTTCAAGTATTTGCGCGACGGCGACGGGGTCTCCATGAATCCGGAGCGGCTGATCGACGACGCGAAGCAGCTCGCTCTGTCGCTGGTGCCCGGACATGCGCCCGGCGCGCCCCGCACGGATGTGGAAGTCTCCGGCGAGGCCGGTTTCGCGCTGATGAAGATGGGCGTCTGGATGGCGCGCCAGGGCGGGTACATCTCGGACTATGACGTCGTGGTCGGCGAGAAACTGGCGCACGTGCTGAGCGGCGGACGGCTGACGGGTTCCCCGCAGGTCTCCGAGCAGTACCTGCTCGATCTGGAGCGGGAGGCCTTTCTGAGCCTCTGCGGACGGCGGGAAACGCAGGCGCGCATGCAGCACATGCTGAAGACGGGCAAGCCCCTCCGGAATTAAATCGGCGAGGCCGTGCGCTACGCTGTGTAGCACGAATGCTGACTCGTGCCACAAAGTCGCTCACGCTGCTGCTGTTCGCGGCGTCTACCAGTTTCGCGGCGGATTTCGGGGCGCGGTTCGACGAAATCCGGAAGTCCGCTTCGCCCTCGGAACTATATGCATTCCTGTTCGCGCTGCCGAAGGGCGGCGACCTGCATCATCACAACGGGCACTCGACTTACGCCTCGGTCTGGTATGCGGCGGCCACGTCGCCCAAGACCCTGGCGCGGAACTCGTTTTATACGATGACGCAACTGGGCAACTGCCCCGGCACCGTCGACACGCAGCCGCGCTTCATCACCATCCAGCGGTCGCACTATGAGGCTCTGGACGCGTGCCAGAAAGCTCTGTACCAGCCGCTGGCATCGCTCTCCGCCGAGACGAAGGCCGCGTGGCTGTCGGCGTTCATTCTCGACAAGCCAGGCGAAGGGCGCGACGAGTTTTTCGAGCGCGTGGTGCCGCGCATGGGCGATCTGGGGCACGATCCCTGGCTCGCCGCCGATGCGCTGGTGGAGAACATGCGGCTTTTCGGGGCCGAAGGAGTGCGCTACATCGAAGCGCAAGCCGGCATCACGGCTTTCGTGGACGTGGCGGGGCGCCCGATGCCTGCGGACGACGCGTTCCGTGTCATCGAAGAGCGCCTGCGGCAGCCCGACGCCGCGGCGACGAATGTGACGGTCCGCTTTCAGGGCGTGGTGATCCGCTTCGCGCCGGATGCGGAGCAGCGCCTCGAAAATATGTACGCGTGGGTGGCCGCGCACCGGGACCGCTGGGTCGGGATCAACATGGCGGGCCGGGAGGACAACGAAAAGGGCAGTGCGCTCCGGTTCCTCGACACCTATCGGAAGATGCGGAGGACCTACAGCGACATTCCGCTTTCCATCCATGCCGGCGAGAAGGACAGCGCGGGGCATGAAGTGCGCGACACGCTGCTGCTCGGCGCCACCCGCATCGGGCATGGCATCAACCTCATCACGGACCCGGACACGATGCTGCTGATGCGGAACAACCGGTATCTGGTGGAGATCAATCTGGTGTCGAACCGCGTGCTCGAGTACGTGCCCGATACGTCGAAGCATCCGTTCCCGGAATACCTGCGCACGGGAATTCCGGTCTGTCTGAACACGGACGACCGGGGCTCGTGGGATTCCAATATGACGGATGAATACTACACGGCCGTCACCACGTTCCACCTCACCTGGAAAGAGGTGGTGGAACTGGGGCGCAACAGTCTCACGTACTCCTTCGCGGAGGCGCCGCTCAAGGAGAAGATGCTGGTCGAGTACGATCGTGCGGTGGCGGCGTTTGAACAGAAGTACGGCTCGTCCGACTGGCACGGGGCGGTGCGGCAGGTGAAACCGCTGGTTTCCGGCTATGCAACAAGGACGTGGGGGTTCCGATGAGGGAGACGATGAAGACGCTGCTCGTATGGTTGTGCCTCGCCGGCGCGGTTGGCGCGCAGAACCGGCCGATTCCCGTGAAGGTGGTGGTGATCGCGATGTTCGAGCGCGGCGAAGACACGGGCGATGTGCCGGGCGAATACCAGTTGTGGGTGGAACGGGAACATCTGGACCAGGTGATTCCGATGGATTCCGGCTACCGGCACGTGCGGATGAACAAAGACGGCGTGCTCGGCATGGTGACCGGCGTGGGCACCGCGAAGGCGGCGGCGTCGGTGATGGCGCTGGGCCTCGATCCGCGCTTCGACTTCTCGCAGACGTACTGGATTGTGGCCGGTATCGGCGGCGGTGACCCGGCCGATGTCTCGCTCGGTTCGGCAGTCTGGGCGGAGCATGTGATCGACGGCGATCTGGCCTATGAAGTGGACGCCCGCGATATCCCGAAAGACTGGCCGACGGGAATCGTGCCGCTCCGAAAAGGGGTACCGTACGAGCAACCCGTGCGCAAGGATCTGGAAGGCGAGATTTACACGCTGAACCTGCCTTTGGTGGATTGGGCGTACCGTCTGACGAGGGGCGTGACGCTGGCGGACACCGAGCAGATCCGGAAATCGCGCGCTCGTTTCGAGGGGTTTCCGAACGCGCAGAAGCCCCCGTTCGTGGCGAAGGGCGATACGATCTCCGGCAGCACCTTCTGGCACGGCGCCCGTCTCGACGCCTGGGCGAACGCGTGGACGCAGTACTACACGGAAGGCAAGGGGAATTACATGATCTCCGCCATGGAGGACACGGGCACCATGCAGTCGCTCACCTTTCTGGCGAATGCCCGGCGCGTGGATCTGCGCCGGGTGCTGGTGCTGCGAACGGTGAGCAACTATGACCGGGAAGCGCCGGGATCTACCCCCGCGGAGAGTCTGAAGGGGCTGGTGGGCGGTGTTTATTCCGCTTACATGCCGGCGCTCGACGCGGCGCAGGTGGTCGGCAGCAAGGTGGTGCATTACCTTGTGGACCACTGGGCGGAGTGCGCCGGGACGATTCCGCGCTAACGCGCAACTATTTCAGAGCGGCTTCGATTGCGGAAACCAGTTCGGGGGAGTCCGGTTCCACCGAGGAATCGAAGCGTTTGATGACTT
The DNA here is from genome assembly GCA_903851195.1 of uncultured Acidobacteriia bacterium. GTDB lineage: Bacteria > Acidobacteriota > Terriglobia > Bryobacterales > Bryobacteraceae > BOG-234. The sequence goes on along the minus strand of CAINNJ010000001.1, from coordinate 137,803 downwards.
TGCCGTTTTTGTCGACCAGGAACTTGGTGAAATTCCATTGCACGTCGCCGCCCATGGTGTCGGTCAGGTATTGGTAGAGGGGCGCTTTGTCGGCGCCCTTCACGGAGATCTTCGCGAACATGGGGAACTTGACGCTGTAGTTCCGGTTGCAGAACTGTTTGATCTCTTCGTTGGTGCCGGGTTCCTGGCCGCCGAAATTGTTGGCCGGGAAGCCCGCGATAACGAAGCCGTGGTCGCGGTACTTTTCGTAGAGCGCTTCGAGTCCGGCGTACTGCGGCGTGAAGCCGCACTGGCTTGCAACGTTCACAATCAGCGTGACTTTGCCCTTGAAGCCGGCCAGAGGGGTCGCTTTCCCGTCGATGGAGTTGAGGGTGAAATCGTACGCGCCGGAGGCGCCGGAAAGTGTCGTGGACATCGCCAACAACAGTACCGCAATTCGGATCATAGCTGCATTCTAACCGCTTTCTAAGCGCCGTTGGGTGACGGCGCGCCAGGTGAGCCGCTAGACTGTTAGTATGCCGAAGGTGTCCGTATGACCAAACCGTACCATGAAATGACCCCCGCGGAGCGACTCGCAACCCGCATTGCGAAAAACCGTGAGATCAACGAGCGTGTCCAGAGCGCGCCCGTTACCGAAAAAAAGCGCAAGGTCACCGGGGCTACTGAGCGGACGAAGGCCGCCAGTAATGCTCTTGACAAGTTTCATGAAATTCGGAAATCGCAGGGGATCGACGCCGCAGCCGATTACCTTGTCGCCAAGCGGAATCAATAACCCGCGTGCAACGCCGTGAACTGCTTCGAGCGGCGTTGCTCGCTTCCCCGGCATGGCTGGCCGGAGCGCCGGCAAGCCGTTCCGTTTACGCCTACGCCGGATGTTACACCTCCGAGCAGAGGCACGCGCACGGGGATGGCATCCACGTTTACCGGATGGACCCCGCGACCGGCGTGTGGTCTCACATGCAGCAGTTGGGTAACCTCGTTAACCCCTCGTTCCTCCTCGCCTCCCCCAATCGGAGATTTATTTATTCGGTTCACGGTGACGAACGTTACGCTTCGGCATTCTCGGTGGATCCCGCAACGGGCCGGATCGCGTTTCTGAATAAAGCCGAGACCGGCGGCGTGAACGGCGTGCATCTCGCGTGCAGTCCCGATGGCAGATTTCTTTTGGTGGCCAATTATGGTTCCGGCAGCGTGGCTGTTCTTCCGATTGAGGAAGGCAGGCTGGGCGATCCGGTTCAGCTCGTGACACTCCCCGGCGAGCCTGGTCCGCATCGGGTGGAACAGCCCGGGTCCCGTCCTCATCACCTCGTCTTCGAGCCCGGCGGGCGTTTCGTTTATGTCCCGGACAAGGGGCTGGACCGCGTGTTCTCCTTCCGGTTCGACGGCAAGGCCGGGCGGCTGAGTCCGACGGCGCAGGGCTCGATCCAGACCCGGCCCGCGGCGGGTCCGCGGCACCTCGCGATTCATCCGAAACTGCCGGTGCTTTGGGTTTTGAACGAGTTGAACAGCACGGTCGCCACGTATTCGCGAGATCCGGAGAGCGGCGCGCTGCAGCCCCGGCAGATCCTGTCTCTGCTCCCGCCCGAGTTCACCGGCAACAGCACGGGGGCCGAAATCGCACTGTCCGCGGACTCTCGCTTTGTGTATTGTTCGAATCGGGGCCACGACAGTATTGCCGCTTTCCGCGTGCATCCGCAAACCGGGCTGCTGACGAACGCGGGCTGGACGCCGTCCGGTGGAAAAACCCCCCGGTTTATCGGATTCGATCCGGCCGGCAGGTTTCTTTATTCGGCGAACGAACAGGGTGATACCATCACGTGTTTTCGCCGGAATCCAGCGTCGGGAAAGCTCACCGCGGCCGCGCCCGCGGTCAAAAACCTGAGTCCGGTTACAATTGCTTTTATTCGGATATAATCGACCCGAATCCGCCGGGCACCCCCGTTAATCTGTAGTGACAGGAGACGAATGTTTAATTGGTTCAAGCGCCGCGAAGAGGCGTGCCGGGCAGGAGAAATGCCGGAAATCGGCAAGGATACCGATCTGCGGGAGCTGTTGCGCGAAGATCTGGTGGTGCTGTTCAAGCACAGCACGGCTTGTCCGGTGAGCTGGGCCGCTCATTCGCAGGTGAACCGATTCCGGCTGCATCATCCCGACATTCCGGTGCATATTTTGCACGTAATTAAGAACCGGCCGGTCTCTCTGAGCGTTGCGGAAATGACCGGGGTTCGGCACGAATCTCCGCAAATTCTGGTGCTGCGGAAGGGCGCCGTCGCGGCGACCGCTTCGCACGGGAATATCACGGAAGCGCATCTGGCGGAGATGCTGGGCGAGTCGAACTGACCATCCGGCCGTCCCGCAGCAGCCGGAACTTTTCGCCGCGCCATTCGACTGTGGTTCCGGCCAGTCCGGCGCACCAGACCGCGAAGCCGAAGAGGTCGCGGGCGGGGGCCAGCAACAGAGGCCGGAGGTCGCGGAAGCCCAGCGCCCGCATCGCCGCCGCACCCGCGAGAAGGCGCACTACGATTCCCATCAGAGCCACCCGGGGGTATCCCCACAGAGCCGCTGCCAGGCACCAGAATGTGGCTTGCGTGACCAGATAGCCGAAATAGCCGGCAGGGCGGGAGATCCGGATGGTGCGGGACCAGCGCACCTGGTGCTTCCAGACCTCGGGCCACGTTCCGGCGCCCAGATTCGTTTCGACGACCGTATCCGCCATCACGACGCGCTTGCCCAGGGCGGAGATGCGCGCGCCGAGTTGGTAGTCGTCGGCCAGGTATTCGCGGATGGCGGCGAAACCGCCGATGGCGTCGAGTTCCCGTTTTCGAAAAGCCATGGTGGAACCCAGCGCGAAGCCGGTGGACGAGAGCAGGCGGGCAACCAGAACACTGGGGGCGAATTCCGTGGCGATGCCGAGGGCTTCGGCACGGGCGGCGAGTGAGGCTCCGCGCCCGCGGTAAAGGCAGGTCACGAGACCGACATCATCCGGTTCCAAAAGGCTGAGGACGCGGGCGAGGTAGTCGGTTTCCACCAGGATATCGCCGTCGTTCACCAGCATCACCGGGTAATTGGCGTGATCGGCGAGGATTTCGAGCGATCCCGCCTTCCGATTGGGCGCGGTATTCGGCGAGAGGATCACGCGAATGGGCAGGGCGGGGAATTCCTGTTGCAGCCGGCGAATGTCGGTCAGAGCGGGGTCTTCGGGATCGGCAACTCCGAAGAGGATTTCGAACTCCGGATAGCGCTGGAGCGCGTGCGAGCGAATGGCCTCGTAAAAGCGCGGATCGCGACCCCGGACCGGTTTGAGGATGGATACAGGGGGATGGAACGCGGAAATGACGGCGCGGCGTCGGAAGCGCAACGCACCCGCGATGGCGAGCAGGTTATAGGCGATGCCGCAAACGACGAGCAGAGCCGGAATCACTGCGAAATAAAAACCACGCCCACCAGAATCAGGCCGATGCCGAGCCAGCGCTGCGTGTCCACGGCTTCCTTGAGCAGGAAACGCGCGAGCAGGGTTTCCGGGATGAAGGTGACGGCTGAAACCGGCACCGCGAAGCTCATGGGCGCGATGGAGACCAGCTTCATGAAAGAGAAGAAAGAAACGGCCATGGCGCAGGTGGAAAGAATCACCATCCAGTTGCGGGCAATAGCGGAGAGCGCTCCGCCGATGGCGCCGGGGCGGAAGTCGTGAATTTCGCCGTGGTGGCGCATGCCCAGCGAGCGGAAGACGTCGCCCACCACGGTGGATGTGACGCAGAGGGAGACCAGCAGCCACTTCATTCGACGGGGCGACCCTTCGGGGCGGAAGCGGGCGGCGTTCGGCCCACCAGCGTGACGCCTAACGTGATCAGGACGATGCCCGCCCAGCGCATGGGGGAAACGGTTTCGCCGAGAAAGAAACGCCCGGCGAAGGCGGTGACCACGTAGCCGATGGCGGTTACGGGCATCACGTAGCTCAGGTCCGCCCAGCTCAGCAGCGCCATGTGGGCGAAGGTCCAGACGATCAGCATCGTAACGCCCAGCGCCACCCAGGGATGGAACAGAGCGGCAATCAGGTCAAGCGGGGTGTTGCCGATGGCGCCCAGCTGCTGCAAGCCGTGCGTGAGCGCCGAGTTGCCCGCTACGTTACTGAGGACCGAAATGACGGCGAAAAGCCGTGTCTTGCGAATCACCGCCCGCGAGGGGGCGTGGCGCGGGGCTTCAGTCACCGGCATTCGCGGAGACGGTCGCCTGTTGCCGCTGCTCGGAGATGAACTTCCGGCGGCGCGCCCGCAGGGCCATGTATTCCTTGGCTTCCTTGGTGAGGCGTTTGCGCTCGTGGGAGTTGAACATCACCTTGCTGATCATGCGCCAAACGACTTTCGGACGGAAATAGTATTCGCTGTAGAAGCGCTCCACCCAGTCCATCAGTTCCGCTTCATTCAGGTTCTCGTAAACCACTTTGGGAAGCTGGTTGCCGCGGTCGTCGACGATATTGCCGATGGAGATCAGGTTGTTCTTCTCGGCATATGCGTAAAACTCGGTGCCTGGGTAAGGATGCGCGATGGAAACCTGGATGGTTTCGTTGTCGAGCTTTTTGGCGAAATCGATCGTTTTCCGGATGCTTTCGCGGGTTTCGCCGGGCAGGCCGACGATGAAATCGCCGTGAATGACCAGGCCCAGCTTCTTGCAGTTCGCGGTGAAGCGCTCCGCCATGTCGATGGTGGCGCCCTTTTTGATGTTCTTGAGGATCTGCGGATCGCCGGACTCGTAGCCGACGATGAGAAGGCGGCAGCCCGCTTCCTTCATGGCTTTGAGCGTGTCGTAATCGGTGGTGACGCGCGAGGTGCAGGACCAGGTGAAGTTCAGCTTTTTCAGCTTGGAGCAGAGCTCGATGGTGCGCTCTTTGCGGTAGTTGAAGGTATCGTCGTCGAAGAAGATTTCCTTCACTTCCGGGAAAGCGCCCAGAACGTACTCCACTTCGTTGTAAATGTCGTCGCTCGAACGCAGGCGCCAGCGATGGCCGGAGTGCGTCTGGGGCCACAGACAGAACGTGCACATCGCCGGGCAGCCGCGCGAAGTGTACATCGAGATGAAGGGATTGAGCAGGAACGGAACGTTGTAACGCGTGACGTCGAGATCGCGCTTGTAAATCTTCGAAACCCAGGGCAGGGCATCGAGATTTTCGATCATGGGCGCTTCCGGATTATTGACGATTTTGCCGTCTTTGCGGAAACTGGCGCCGGGAATTTCCTCGAGCGGCTTGCCGTTGGCGTAGTCGACAATCTGGTGATCGAACTCGCGGCGGATCACGAAATCGATCGCCATGCTGGCGTTGAGCGACTTTTCGGGCTCGACCGTGACGGGAGGTCCGACGAAACAGACCTTCATCGACGGGTTCGAGGCCTTCATCATCTCGGAAATTTTGCAATCGACATCGAAACCCGGGGTGGAGGTGAAGAGAACCAGGAGTTCGAAATCCTTCGCCATTTCCACGGTTTGTTCGATGGAAATCTTGTGCGGAGGCGCATCCACGACTTTGCTGTCGGGCAGCATTCCCGCGGGATAACAGAGCCAGACCGGATACCAATACGACTCAATTTCCCGGGAAGCGGGCCAGCGTGAGCTCGCGCCGCCATCGAAGCCTTCAAAAGAAGGTGGGTTCAGAAACAGAGTTCGCATGTTTAAAGTACCATTGTAGGGCAAAGTGGATTGCGGTCCCGGATTCCGGGTGCCGAGATGTGCACGGGACTACTTCTATTGCAGATCACTGGAGTAGTCATTTGGTTGCACGAAAGTTTACGGTCAGGAGCGGGTCGCCCCGAAACCGACACCGGCCGCTTTGGCGATCCGGAGGGCGTTGCGGATCAGCTTGAGGCCGGTATCGCTCTTCGCGGAGAGGATCGATTCGGGATGGAACTGGACGGCTTCGATGGGAAGCGTTCGGTGCCGGACGCCCATGATGACGCCGTCTTCGGTGCGGGCAGTGACTTCCAGCACCTCCGGGAGTTTCTCCGGCACGGCGTAAAGCGAGTGGTAACGGCCGACTTCGATCTCTTCCGGCAGCCCTTCGAAGGAGCCGAGCCCGTAATGGCGGACTTTGGACGGTTTCCCGTGCATGGGATACGGGAGCACGCCAAGTTCGCCGCCGAAGGCCTCGACGATGCCCTGGAGGCCCAGGCAGACGCCAAAGACGGGAATACCGGCCTGGGCGGCGTGGCGGACGAGCGCGGGAACGCCGAAATCTTCGGGGCGGCCCGGGCCGGGCGAGATGAGAATCAGATCGGGCCGCACTTTGTCGAGGATTTCGAGCGGCATCCCGGCCCGGTAGGTGACCACTTCCGCGCCGGCCTGGCGGGCGTAATTCGCGAGCGTGTGGATGAAGCAGTCGTCGTTATCCACGAGCAGCAGTTTCATGTGGATGGGCTCGGCTTCGGCTTCGGTCGGCGCCATTTTGGCCTGATCGCCCAGCAGGCGGAAGAAGCCGGTGGCTTTCAGGCGCGTTTCCAGTTCTTCGGCGGCGGGGTCGGAGTCGTAAAGCAAGGTCGCGCCCGCCGGGTAGGTAGCGTATCCGTCGCGCAGGTAGGTGGTCCGAATGGCGATGCCGGTGTTCATGTCGCCGTTGAGGGAGAGCATGCCGATGGCGCCGCCGTACCAGTCGCGCGCGGTCTTTTCGAGACTCTCGATGGCCATGGAGGCGGCCTTTTTCGGCGCGCCGATCAGGGTGACGGCCCACATGTGGCTCAGGAAGGCATCGAGCGAATCGTAACCCTCTTCGAGGACGCCCTCGACGTGGTCGACCGTGTGGAACAGGCCGGCGTAGGCCTCGATCAGGCGGCGGCCGATCACTTTCACGGTGCCCGGGACGCAGACACGGCTTTTGTCGTTGCGGTCCACGTCGGTACACATGGTCAGCTCGGACTCTTCCTTTTTCGAGTTGAGCAGTTCCTGGATGTTTTTCGCGTCCTGGAGGGGGTCGCCGGTGCGGCGCGCGGTGCCGGAGATGGGGCAGGTTTCCACGCGGGGGCCTTCCACGCGAACGAACATTTCGGGGGAAGCGCCAATCAGTTGCTCGCCGCCGAACTGAATCAGGAACTCGTAGGGGCTGGGGTTGGCGCGCTGCATCCGCTCGAAAAGGTCGGAAGCCTTGCCGGAGTAAGGCGTCTGGAAGGTTTGGCGCAGCACCACTTCGTAGTAATCGCCGCGGCGCATGCCTTCGCGGACGGTTTCCACGTTGGCCTTGTATTCTTCAACGGTGTGATCGGAAGTGATGGGGCCGGGCGCACGTTTCGGGGCTTTCGGCACGGCTTCGGCGGTGCGGGGCAGGCCCCTCGTGGTCAGGCCGTCCTGCTCGAAATCGTAGGAGAAGCGTTCGATGACTTCCCGTTTGCGGTCCATGTAGACGATTTCGTCGCAGAGGAAGAGCTGCAGGTCTTTCCGCATGCGGCGTTCGAGACGCAGGGGAATGGGCTCAAACTGGTAGATCAGGTCGAAGCCGAAGGCGCCGGCGAAGGCGAGTTTGTCGTCGTTATCGTTGCGGAATTCGTGCGTCAGGGCGCGCAGCACGGAGAAGACGGAGGGCTGCTTGCTGCGCTCTTCTTCGGAAAAGAATTTCGGCATCGGCTTCAGGCGGCCTTTGACGACGCCGTTCTCTTCGCGGAAATCGTCCCAGTGCGGATGGTCCCGCAGGGCGTTCGCGAGCAGCTTGTTGATGATGACGCCGCGTTCGTTGAGAGGCCGGAAGGTCACGTCTCTCTGGAAGCTGATCAGCTCCAGCGGCGGGCGAACGGATACAATATCCCAACGTGAGTAACGGCCCGGGTACTCATAACCCGATGAAAGATAAATGCCGCGGTGTTTGTCGAGTTCCCGAAGGAAGCGGCTCAGACCCTGGCGATAAGGTAACCTGGAGGTGGCGCGCGACACGTGAATTCCGTGCGGCGTCTGGTAGCGTACTTCCCGCATGATTTTAGGTGGTGTATCTCTGATTATCTCCCACGGTCCTTTATGTTGAGTGTTGCCGCATGACTCTCCGTCTGATTCGGTCCCTCTGGATCTGGATTGCCTGCGGCCTGCTCTTTCTGATTTGGGTGCCGGTGATGGCGGTGGTTCGGCTTTTCGACCGGGATCCGCTGGTGCTTCGCACGGGGCGGTCGCTGCGTCTGCTGGGCCGGTTACTGATTCGCGTGCACCTGCCGACGCTGCACATCGCGGGCCTTGAGAATATACGGCCCGGACAGAATTACATTCTGGTCGCCAATCACCAGTCGATCATCGACATCCCGCTGGTTTCGTTCCTGCCGCTGGATACCAAGTGCATGGCGCGCGAGGATCTTTTCCGGCTTCCGTGGGTGGGCTGGACGCTGCTGATGTCGAAAGAGATCTCGATCAACAGAAAAGACCCGCGGAACGCCGCGCGGGCGATGCTGCAGTGTGTTCGCGTGCTGCGGGGCGGCTGTTCGATTCTGATTTACGCGGAGGGCACGCGCAGCAGCGACGGGAATCTGCTGCCGTTTTCGGAAGGGCCGTTTCAGCTGGCGATTCGGGAGAAGATTCCGGTGCTGCCGGTGGTGATCGACGGGACCGGGAGGAATCTGGGGAAGAAGGAGATTCTGTTCCGGGCCAAGCGTCCCCTTTATCTGCGGGTACTCGAGCCGGTTGCGGCCGAGGGGTGGAATGCGAAGCAGGCGGGCGAACTGCGGGATCTGGTGCGGGAGCGGATGTCGGCGGAGTTGCGTCGGCTGAATCCGCCGGCGTAAACCTGTAGTTCGTCGACCGGGTGAAGCGCCGGGTACCAACCGGCGCGCAGATTAACAGTCTGCCCCACATTCGCACCGGATTACAAGGTGGGGAAACTAGTTTTGGCGCAGAGTCCGTGCGGGATCGATTTTCAGCGCTCGTTTCGCGGGAAACAGTACCGCCAGCAGAACCGTCAGCGCGAAGAAGACCACGGCGGCGAGGTAAGCCTCCGGGTCCAGATTACTGACTCCGTACAGCCCCTTCCGCAGAAGTTTCGATAACGCCGCCGCGCCGCCCAGGCCGGCTGTTAAGCCAGCCGCCACGGGCCAGAAGAACTGCCGCAGCACGACGCTCATAACCTGCAGCGGCCTGGCGCCCAGCGCCAGGCGGATTCCGATCTCCCGAACCCGCTGCGATACGGCATAAGCCACCACACCGAGAATGCCGAAGCAGGCCAGCAGTTGCGCGGCGAGCCCCAGAATGCCAACCACGAGCGCCGTGCTCTCCGCGGTGCGCAGTTTGCGGCGAAAGGAATTGCGCAACAACTGCACGGCCGGGAACAGGGTGGGGTCGGTGGACCTTGCGAGGGAGATCGCTGCGCGCGCCAGGTCATCGGGAGGCGCCTCGGTGCGCACCAGCAGTCCCATGGACGGCAGGTCGGATTCCGCCGGGGGCGCATAAACTTCGACCATATCGGGATCTTCCGGTCTGACCAGCCGGGCGCTGCCGGCGATGCCGACCACGATGGACTTGCCGCCGTCGATGTCGAATTCCTTCCCGAGCGGATTTTCGCCGGGCCAGAGCCGCTGTGCCATCGACTGCCCGGCGACAACGGCGTGTGTATCGCCGCGGGTCAGATTGCGGCCCCGGAGGAGGGGAATTTTCAGGGTGCGGAAAAATTCCGGGTCGATGCGGCTGATCAGAATATCGGCCCTGCGCCCCTCCACTTCGACTCTTGCGGAGGTGACGTGATTTCCGAGGGGCGCCGTGTCGGTGAGGGAAACGGATTCCACTCCCGGCAGGGCGCGCAGGCGGGCCTGCATGGTATCGAGCCAGGCCCGCGCCCTGGCCGGTGTGTAGCCGTGGGCGGCCAGGCCAGGATCCACCGAGACCACCTGGTGGTATTCGAAACCCGGATTCGTGGCCGTGGCGTCCTGCAGCGCCCGCACCAGCAGGCCCGCAACAATCAGGAGAACGCAACTCGCGGCTACCTGCGCGGCGACCAGAATCTGGCGCAGGAAGGTGGTCCGGTGGCGCTGGCGGGCGATCTGCAGAGCCGGCGTGAGTCCGAACAGCAACGCGGCGAGGATGCCGGTGCCCAGAGCGAACAGGGCCACGCGCCAGTCCGGCGCGGGATCCAGCCAGTCCGGCGCGTCTCTTAACGCGAGCAACCCGCGCATCACCGCATAGCCCAGCGCGAGGCCGGCCGCGGCACCGAAGACGGAAAGCAGCAGACTTTCAGTGAACAACTGCCGGAGCAGACGGCCGCGCCCCGCGCCCACGGAAACACGGATCGCGATCTCACGTTCGCGCGCTACGCCGCGGGCCAGCAGCAGGCTGCCGAGATTGCCGCAGGCCACCGTCAGAATCAGGAGGCACAGGGCGCCCACGAGAGCTGCCACCGGGTAGAGGTCGTCGCGATCTTCCGAACCGGTCCCGCGCCGGTTGCCGACCCGGATGCTGTCCGCGTAACCGGCGGGCTCGCCGACCAGGGTTTCGTTCTCCCAAATGTCGGCACTGTGTGTTTTGCGCAGTTCGGCGGCGAGCAGGCGCAGTTCCGCTTCGGCTGCCGATCGGGGAAGGCCCGGCTGCAGTCGGGCGAACATCTGCACGCCGCTGCTGTCGACGGAGAAATCCGTCAACAGGCGGCTTCCCGGCGCGAAATAGGGCTGCTGGTGCACGGGCGCCCAGAAATCCGACCGGTTGATACTGAGACCGGAAAACTCCCGTTGCGCCACGCCGATGATCGTGACCGGCTTCCCGTTCAGGCGGATCAGACGGCCGACGACCAGCGGATCCGCGCCGAAGTGACGCTGCCAGAAGCCGTAGCCCAGCACGAGGACCGGTTCCGCGCTGGCGGCGTCATCGCGGGCGGGGTCCAGCAGACGGCCCAGCAGGGGGGACGCCCCGAGATCCTGAAAGAAGTTCGTGCTGACGAAGGCGGCGTTGAGCGGTTGCTGTTCCCCTTCTACTGGCAGGCGCGCGGAGTTCAGAGCAAGGATGACCGGGAGCGTGCGGGAATGCTCCCGAAAAAAGGACAGTTCGGGGTAGGGCAGTGCAAAGGCGTAGGCCTGCGGCGAGTGCCGGTGGAAGCGCAGCAGGCTTGCGGGATCCCGCACCGGTAGCGGCCGCAGCACCAGGAAATTGAAACAGCTGAAGGCGGCGACGTTCACGCCGATGCCGATGGCGAGCATCAGAATCGCCGCGGCAGTGAAGCCGGGTGAGCGCCGCAGGACGCGCAGGGCGTAGCGGAGGTCCTGCGAGCAGCGGTCCAGCCACATCCAGCCCCACGCCTCCCGCGCTTCTTCGCGGAGACGCAGCGTGTTGCCCAGGGTGTTCCGGCCTTCCCGCGCGGCCATTTCTCGGTGAAATTCGAGGTCGTCACGCAGTTCCCGGTCGAAGCGGCCGCGCGACAGCAGGTAGCGGAGACGTCGGAAAAGTTCAGCCATGACGAGCGTCCTTTCAGGCGGTGCGCAACACGGAACGTATGGCCGCGGTCACGCGTTCGTAGTCGGAGAGTTCGGTTTCGAGTTGCCTCTCGCCGGCTGGCGTCAGGCTGTAGAAACGCACTTTCCGATTGGTTTCCGAGATGCCCCACTCGGCGGTGACCCAGCCTTTCAGGAGGATTTTCTGCAGGGCAGGATAGAGCGAGCCTTCCTCCACGCCGAGTACGTCGCTCGAGAGCGAATGAATGCGCTGCGCAATGGCGTAGCCGTGCAGAGGACCGGACCGAAGGACCCGGAGAACCAGCATGGTGAGGGCGCCCGGAGGCATCTCGGCTTTAGGCATAGACAGACTAAGCCTAGAACGCCGAGGTGACCGGTGTCAAGCGTACAGGGGTTGGAGGCTCAGCGGAACGCGCTGGGAAACGAGGCGCGCCAGGGCGCGGAGCATCGCGGTGTCGCTGCCCTGGCCCTTCAGGTCGCAAGGGATTGCCGCGTGGGGCCGGTCGCGCAGGATTTTTTCGATCCAGGTGCAGCAGTTGCGGCGGCCGCCGGCTTCGATGAAGACTTTCGGACCGCTCGCGTAGACGTTGCGGATCAGGCGGGGAAAATCGACCACGCGGCAGTAGGCTTCGGCCGTGGTGTGGGCTGGCGATTCGGCGGCGAAGTCGATGGGGCGGCAGGTGGCGGAAGAGAAGAAGTCGATGCCCGGCACCCGGGCGGTGGTCAGCGTGTGGATGTCCACCAGGTTCTGGTACTCGCCGCGCGTCGCTTCGCAGTGCATGGTGACGGGGATGGGCACCGGGCTGGCTACCGAGGCGCCGATGCGTTCGAGCGCCCGGTGGCAGCCTTCCCGCTCGCCGGCGATGACGACTTCCCCGAGCGTGTTGATGTTGCAGAGGAACACGTTCTTTTCCGGGCGAATGGCGGCGAAGGCCGCGGCGGCGGTGGTGCGGACGGTCCAGGAATCCCACTCCACGGGGGCTCCGGCGGGCAGGTTCCATTGTTCGCGGATGGAATCCATCGGTCCCTGGAGGCGCGTGCGGTAGGTGGGGATGCGGTCGAGGTTGCCGGCGAGTTCGGTGGGGTCCGGCCAGACGCCCAGGCAGGTGAGCATGATGGCTTCGCCGAAACTGTAGCCGCAGGCGGCCTTTGGTTCGATGCCGAAGAGTTCGCGCAGCAGCCAGGTGAAGACCAGGGAGGTGCTGATGGCGCACTGGCCCAGCATCACGACGTCGCGATAGAAGGGCGTTTCGTCCACCGGCGTTTCCGGATACATTTCGTCGACGTGCAGGTAGTGGGCGGCGTCGCCGCGGGCAAGCGTTTCAAAGCGGTCGAGCAGGGGCGGGGAGAGCGTGAAGAGATCGGCGCCGAGGCCCGGGTAAGGGCTCGCGATGCCGGGGTAGACGAAGGCGACGCCATCCGCGCCCAGAGGCTTCGGCACGAAACTGCTGCCGCCCGGCGTCTTCCATTCGATCCCGGTTTCGACGGCGCGCGGAATGCCGGTGCGGGCGAGTTCGGTTTCCCGCTGCAGGTCTTCCGGGGAACGGGCGAGGATTGCGGCGGCGAGAGGCGCGCCGGCGCGTTTGGAGTACTCGGCGAGGGCGTTTTGGGGCGTGGCGAGTTGATGGAGGATCTCCGCCGCGCTTTCGCCCGCGAACGGATAGAGCTGGAGCGCGCGGTAGGGAAAGGTCGAACTGGTGTGGCGATCGGCCGGGGGTGCGTTGAGCCAGGGCCTGGCGGTGTGGCGGCCTGGCCCGGCGGGCAGATACCGGTAGTAGAGTTCGAGGTCGGGATTCGGCTCACCGGCGAAGAATCGCCGGGAGGCCGCGGAAAAATCCGGCACGGGTTAAGCTCCCGCGAGGCGCAGGGCGACGCGGTCCATCTTGTAGATCCGCAGGCCGTCCGCCCAGAGGGACGCCTCGCCGCGGACGGTCACGCCGTTGGCATCGCGCACCACTTCTTTGATCTCGACTTCGGTTTCCATGCGTTTGGTGGTCGGGAAGACCATGCCGCGGTATTTGAAGTCGATCTCCTCGACGTACTCGAAGTGCGGAGTGGTCAGGCCCTGATCGAGATTGTGGTGGACCGCGTAATACTGCAGCGTCTGCATGATCGCTTCGAGGCCGAGGGAGCCGGGCTGCACGGGGTCCTGATAGAAGTGCGCGCGGAAGAACCAGTCGGTCGGGGTTACGGTCTTTTCGGCGCGGATGCGTTTGTCCCAGAGCCCGGTGATGCGGTCGATCATGAGCAGATCGCCGCGGGGAAGAAGACGCTGCGCATCGGCCCGCAGATCGAGCTGGAAGGCCGAGGGCGCGTTGTGGATCGCGAGTTCCTGTTCGTTCGCGGGCAGACCGACCTGGCGCACCAGATGTTCGGCGCGGAAGTAGCCGAAGCTGGTGACGGCGTCGAGCAGGGGCTGGCCGTTTAGCGTGGTGTGGACTTCGAAGAACTGAATCGTCATGCCGCCCGAGGTGGAGACCTTGGTCATGGTGGAGCGGGTTTTCAGCGTGCAGCGGGTGGCGGGGATGGGACCGTGGATGGTCGCGGTGCCGTCCAGATTGCGGAAGAAGACCTCGGCTTCCGAGCGCAGCGCGGTGCCGCAGTAGGAGCCGAGCCAGCCGCAGGGCTGCAGGACCGATTCGATGAGAACGCCGAACGGGAGAACGGGGGTGCCGTTTTCGTTCAGGTACCATTCCGAGCCGGTGAGGTCGAGTTCGGAGGTGAAAGAGGTGCCGGGGCGTTCGACGCCGAAATCGCCGTCGACGCTGGTGACGCGTGTGACCAGATGGTAGGGCGGGGAAGGCAGGCGGGGCAGGCGCTTGCCCTGGTCGAAACGCGCGAAGGGCGCGCCCATGGCGAGGCTGGGCGGTCCCACGGCGCAGTGCAGCAGGGCGTTGTAATCCTGCGGGATGCCGTTCATCAGGGCCACCGGATTCGGATCGGGCGGCAGCACCATGAAGTTCGGGTCGTCGTCGTGCGGGAAGCCGTAGACCAGTTTCAGGCCGAGGCGCTGGCAGTGGAACGCTTTGAGGCCGTCGACGGTGCAGAGAACGTCGGCCCAGAGGACAGGCTCGTGGCCTTCAACGAATTCATCGACGAAGAGTTCGTATTCGAGGAGTTTCGAGGACGGGATAACCTGTCCGCGGCAGCGGAGCAGATACTTCGTGTCCTGGACGACTTCGAAGCGCCAGCCGTCTTTCTTGATAGTTTGCCCGAGCGCTTGCATGTAGAACGCCATCGCCTGCAGGCAGCCATCGATCATGAGGGTGCCGGGCATGCAGGGGTCGTCTTTAAAGTGGGGCGCGAAGAACCAGTAGCCGGGGTCGATGGGGAGTTCGGCTTTGAGATAGCCGCGTTTCCAGGGGCCGCCGGCGAGGTCGAGATGGGTGACGCGGTCGAACAGGAGGTGTTCGGGCTTGCAGAAGCCGGGGCCGCGCTGGTGGGGCCCGGCGAATTCGAAGCCTTTGCCGAAGCACTGCCAGGCTCCGCCCATGGCGGCGGCGCGCAGTTGTTCGATGTTGTAGCTGGCAGGGATGTTCGCCACTTTCGGCTTCGGGGCGGCAATGCCGGGAGTGCCGGGGGTGGTTTGGGGATCCCAGAGAACGCCGTTGGAGCCGGCGAGTTCTTCATCGGTAAAGAAGCCGGCCTGGCCGTTTTGCACGGTGAGGCGCGGGGTTCCGTTCACGGTGGTCGTGGAATGGAAGAAGAAGAGGCGGACGGGGCCCTGTTTGGCGTGGCGATCGATATGGATTTCGTGGTGCAGTTTGTCGCCGGCACGAGGGGCGCCGCCGTGGAAGGTGAGTTCGCAGCCGAGCAGGCGGTAGACGCGCTCGCCCTTCATCTCGAAATCGACGCCGAGCCAGGAGATGAGGAGGAGGTCGGCCTGCCCGGATTCGACGAGGATGCCGGCGGGAATGCGGTCGCGGAAGAGGTACCAGGAGTCGCGGGTGATGTCGGTTTCGGTGTGGATGGAACCGACGCCCATGCTGCGGGCTTTGGCCTGGATCGACATGACGCGATCCGCCAGGAGCAGGGGCGGCATGGGCATGCGGACCAGGCGGCGGTTGCTGTCGATGGGCGCGAATTCCGGGCCGAAGAGGGCGGAGATGGGACCGGAGGCGATGTTTTCGAGATCTTCGCGGGTGAGCCAGACGGATTCGGCGGGCGAGGGCGGAGCGGTCACCGGAGCGGTCGGTGCAGGCGCGGGAGCCGGTGCCGCGATCTGCGGGGCGGCTGCCACAACGTGGACGGCAGGGGGTGCGAACACCGGCAGTGTTGCGGCTGAGGGCACGGCGGCCAGGTAAGCGCGCCGGGATCGGGCGAGGAAGTCCGCGTGGACTTCGGCTCCTGTCTGTCCGATGAATTGCTGGTGCGCGCGCGTGAGAGCCGCGGCGTGTTCCTGGAAGAGGCTGAGCCGGGCAGTCTGCGCGGGGGCAGCCTGGGGTGTAGCTTGAGGCGCGGCGGGGGCCGCGACGATTATGGTCGTCGTGACCGGCGCAGGAACCAGCGGTTCCGGAACGACCGGCTCCGGAACGACGACAGGCTGCGCGTGGGCGGCAAAGGTGAGGCGCTTGCCTCGCGGGGCTTCTTGCATGGGTTCAAATCGATCGAAGATTTTGGCGAGTTCGGGGTTCAGAACTCCGGCGGCGATCAGTTGGGCAACGGTGTTGGCGGATTGTCGAAGAGAATCCACCGACATCAGGTCGAGCGAGACGGCGAGGTGTTCGCGGTCTCCCAAGATGCGGCGGATGGAGGCGGTGCAGCCGCCCTGCGGACCATGTTCGATGAAGACGCGAACGCCGTCCTTCCACGCCTTTTCGATGACGGCGGGGAAGTTCAGGGTGTCGAGGGCCTGTCTCGTCAGGGCGTCGGCGATGCTCTTTTTGGAAAGCTTGTAGGCTTTCGCGGCTGCGTGCGAGTAGAAGCGGATGCCCGCCGGGGGCGTCGTCAAGCGGGAGTGCAGTTTGCGCCAGGTTTCCTGCCAGGGAGCGAACTCCGGGCAGTGGACCACGAGATCGTAATGAATCCGCTGCGCGCGCGCTTTCGGCAGGTTTTCGGCAATGCCGGCGACGACGTATTCGCCGGAGGAATGGATCGCGGTGAGGCGCAGTGCCGGGTTTGCGCGGAGGATTTCGGCGAGTTCGGCTTCGGGCACGGCCAGACGCCAGGTCTGCCAGCGGGAAGCGGCCATTTGGCCGAACAGGTCGGCGGCTTCGAACTCCGCGTGGAAGGTGTTGAGGTCGTTCCAGGCGCCGAAGGCCGCGATCGCGTTGGTCTCGCCGGAACTGATGCCGATGGCGGCGGCGGGCTGCAGGCCCAGAACGCCGAGCGTGAAGCGCGCGTGCACCTGGCTCAGGAAGGAACTGGCCCAGAGTGTTTCGTAGGCGTTGGGTGTGCGGCCGTCGGCGATCCAGGCGGCGGAGGCGGCCACGCGCGGCATCCGGGTGGTGACTTCCTGGACCCGGTCGGGGAACGCGCGAAAGAAGGTTTCGCCCATGCCGGGGTAGGCGGCGGCGGCGCCCGCGAACACGAAGGCGATGTCGCCCGCGAGGGGCTTTTCGCGCATCTTCGTCACGCGGCGTTCGGAGCCGGTGAGAACGACGGCGGCGCGGTCTTCGAGATGAATGCGCGGCGGGTCCGGATACAGGGAAAATGACGACGACGCTTCCACGCCGCCCAGGGCCTCAATGCGCACGGTGGAGGGATTGCGCGTCAGCACCTGATGTGCGAACTGGAGCAGGCCGACGGCGGCGTGGGCGTGTCCGAAGCGGGGCGTGAAATCGGCTGCTGGTCCGCCGGGGTCTTCTTCGAGAACGGCCAGCACGGTTTCACCTGCGGCCACGGCGTCATCCAGACGCTTGACGACGAAAAACACGGCGGCGTCGCCGGTGGGTTCGGAATTTCCGACGGCGCGCAGGGCGGTTTCCTGGACCGGTTCGCGCGAAAGATCCACGGCGCCCGCGAGTGCGGCATCGATCTCGCCCGCTTCCAGCGCACGCGCGGCGAGGCGCAGCGCGACCATGCCGGAGATCTCTTCGGACATGACGGCGAAGCTGGGTCCGCGAAGATCGAACCGGCTGGAGATGCGGTTGGCGACGACATTCGCCAGGCGGCCCGTGACGGCGGCGGGAGTCAGGGCCGGGCAGACCGGAAGACCGGTGCGCCAGCGCAGGCCGTAGCGCGCGACCTCGGCGTCCACGCCCATGCCGGCATAGACGCCGGTGCGGGCGCCGGGCAGCGTGCGGACTTTGGCGATGGCTTCGGCGGCGGCCTGCATGCCGAGCAACTGCTGGGGCAGGCTCTGTTCGAGGTCGGCCGGGGGAAAGCCGAGGGACTGCAGTTCGAGAGAGATTTCGGGCTGGCCGGAGACCAGACCGGCGGAGACGATGGCGATCTTTACGCGTGCGGGCTTGCCGGCGGGAGCGGGCGGCGTGAGGCCTGGCTCTTCCACGATCAGATGGCCGTTGTTGCCGCCGAAACCGAAGGCGCTGAGCGCGGCGCGGCGAGGGCCGTCGGATGCCCAGGCTTCATTCTTCTGCAGGACACGGAACGGAGACGTGGCGAGCGCGGGGTTCAGAGTGGCGTCGTTCACGTGCAGCGTCGCGGGGCGGATACCGGCGTGCATCGCGCCGATGATTTTGAAGAGTCCGGCCATGCCGGCGGCCGTGATCGGATGGCCGATGTTCGACTTCACGGAACCGATCGCGACGTTGTGCAGACCTTCGAACACGCGGCCGGTGCTGCGGATTTCACTGGCATCGCCGATGGGCGTGCCGGTGGCGTGGCATTCGATGAGCGAGATATCGCGGGGTTCGAGCCCGGAGACTTCGTACGCGGCCCGGATAGCCCGCTCCTGCCCGGATTCCGAGGGCGTGAGCAGTCCCGCGGTGCGGCCGTCATTGCTGATGCCGATTCCCCGGATTACGGCGAGTACGCGGTCGCCGGCGGCGAGGGCGTCCGATAAACGTTTGAGCACCACGAAGCCCGCGCCTTCGGCCGGCAGGAGACCATCGGCCTGGTTGTGGAACGGGCGGCTCTGCCCGGTGGGGCTGACGGCTTTAAGGGTGCTGAAGCCGATGTGGAGGTAGAGATCGTCGGAGCGGTTGACGGCGCCGGCGAGCATCAGGTCGGCACGGCGGTCGTGCAGGGCGTCGCAGGCGAGTTTGATGGCGTAGATAGACGAAGCACAGGCGCCGTCGAGAGCGAACGCGCCGAGGTCGAGGTGCAGTGTCTGTGCCAGGCGGTGCACGGCAAAACCGTCCATGAAACGGTTCACCGGCGCGATGCGGTTGGGCTTCTTCAGCCAGACGTTTTCGGCGTATTCGGCGAGACTTTCCGAGGGCAGGCCGAGCACACCCGCGATGGCTCCGGTGCGGGCGGGCACCCGGTCGATTCCGGCTTCGTGAAGCGCCTGTTTGGCGCAGTAGAGCAGCCACTGATTCAGTTGGTCGAGCCGGCTGCCGTCGTCGGTATAGCCGGTGACGTAGCCGCCCTGATCCGTGAGGCTTTTCTCCGGGCCCTTGCCCAGCACGCTTTCCACGGGAATGCGCCAGCGGCCGGGCGGGCAGCCGCGGATGGCGTTACCGCCGGACGCGATCAGCTCCCAGAATTCGGCGGGATTGGTCGCACCCGGAAAGAGGCAGCCTCGGCCGAGAATGGCAATGGGCTCGAAGGCGTTCATTCGGCCGAAAGGGGATGGCCGAGGACGACTTCGATCTCCCCGTCCG
Organism: uncultured Acidobacteriia bacterium; assembly: GCA_903851195.1. Taxonomy (GTDB): domain Bacteria; phylum Acidobacteriota; class Terriglobia; order Bryobacterales; family Bryobacteraceae; genus BOG-234. Next base: position 118,692 of record CAINNJ010000001.1, on the reverse strand, counting down.
AGCCGTGCAGAATTTCGTCGGAGAACAGCGCAGCGCCTTCTTCGATGCCGAGCATGCCGATGCCTGCCTGCTCAAAGTGGCGGCGCAGCGCGGGCGTGACCATACCGCCGTCCCACGGTCCCCAGTTGAGGCTCTTCACGCGGGTGGCGGGGCGCAGGGCGGCTTCGGCGTGGGCGACGCGGTTCATCACCTCGTTCGCCATGGCGTAGGCGGCCTGGCCGGAATTGCCATGGCGGGCGGCGACGGAGGAGAACAGGGAGATAAAGCGGAGCGGGTCCTGCCGGGTAGCGTCGAGCAGCGCTTCGAGGCCTTCCACTTTGGTGGAGAAGACGGCGTCGAAACGTTCCGGCGTCAGTTCGGCGATGAGTTTGTCGGCAAGGACGCCGGCGCCGTGGACCAGACCGGCGATCGGTCCCCACGCGGCGCGGACTTCGTCGAGAGCCTTGCTCACGGCATCGCGGTCGCGGATATCGACCGCGATGTAGCGGGCTTCGGAGCCGGCGGTTTTGAAAGCGGCTAAGACGTCGTTGACTTCGCGCGAGGCGATGACCTGCGCGGCCTGGGCGGCGACGGCGGCCGGGGCGACGGCTTCGCCTCTGGCCCTGGCGAAAGCCACGAAAGCCTGGCGGAGCGCGTTTTCACCGGCCACGCCGTTGCAGAAGGAAGGCTCGTCGGCCAGCGGGGTGCGTCCGAGGAGCACGAAGCGGCTGTGTGTCTGTTTCGCGAGATGGATCAGGGACTGGGCGGTGACGCCGCGGGCGCCGCCCGAAGCGACGATCACGGAATCCGGACCGAGAGCGATGGCGGAACCGGCGGCGGGGCCGGAGGTGGTTTCCACGGTCACGCGTTCGCCCTTCGCGTTCAGGCCGACTTCGGTTTCCGGGCCGCCCTGCAGCAGTTCGTTGAGGATGGCCTGGGCGACGATTAGCGGGGTGCGGCCGGCGATTTCCACGTCGATTGCTTTAATGGCGGCTTTCGGCCATTCGAGCGCGGCGGTTTTTGCGAGGGCGCTCAGGCCACCGGCCCAGGCGCGGATCTCGTCGGCCGGTTCGAAGCGTCCGCCGGTGTCCTGCACGGTGACGAAGAGACCGCTGTCGGCGATGGTGGTGGCGGCGGAGCGGGCTACGTCGAAGGCGCTGCGATTGGCGGCGATGGCGGCGGCGCGGGAAGGGAACTGGCGCAGACCGGCGAGGCAGATCACGGCGTGCACGCCTTCGGGAACTTCGTAAGAGACGGCGGCTTCGTAACCGCGCACGATCAGCAGTTCGCTGAGGGCGTCGGCGATGCCGAGACCGTCGTCGGTGATGGAGATGGAGCCGATGTTTTCGTTGAGGATGGAGTGGTTGGTGGCGGGCGCCGGGCGGATGATGACGGCGTGACGGAGTCCGGATTGGGTGGCTTTCGCGGTTGCGGCGGCGGTTGCGGCGGGCGCTGTTGCGGCAACCGGTGCGCCCTGCAGGTAACCCGCAACGTCGGCAATGCTCTTCAGGGGGCCGAGTTCGGCCATGTCCGGCTCTTTCATGCCGGGAACGCGTTCGCTCATGGCGGCGAAGATTTCGACGCGTTTGATGGAGTCGATGCCAAGGTCGGCTTCGAGGCCCATGCCGGGTTCGAGCATTTCTACCGGGTAGCCGGTCTTTTCGGCGATCACTTCGAGCAGGATGGCCTGCATGTCGACTGCAGGCGCTGCCGCGGCGATTACCGGAGTGGCGGCGGGGGCGGGGCCGCCCATGTGGCCTTCGAGATAGACGGCGATGTCGTCGAGCGTGCGGAGCCGGCCGATATCGGAATGCGGGAGTTCGGGCAGGCCGGGAATGGCGTCCTGCACGGCGGCGAAAATTTCGACGCGTTTGATGGAATCGATGCCGAGGTCGGCTTCGAGAGCCATGCCGGGTTCCAGCATCTCGGAGGGGTAGCCGGTCTTTTCGGCGATCACGCCGAGGAGGATGCCGCGGATGTCGGCGGCGGGGGCGGTCCGGACTGCTGCAGCAGGAGCCGCAGGGGCAGCCTGCCCCATATGGCCTTCGAGATACACGGCGATGTCGTCAAGGGTACGGAGGCGGCCGATATCGGAGTGCGGAAGTTCGGGGAGGCCGGGAATGGCGTCCTGCACGGCGGCGAAGATTTCGACGCGTTTGATGGAGTCGATACCGAGGTCGGCTTCGAGGGCCATGCCGGGTTCCAGCATCTCGGAGGGGTAGCCGGTCTTTTCGGCGATGACGCCGAGGAGAATGCCGCGAATGTCAGCCGAGGGAGTGGCCCTGACGGCTGCCGGCGCGGCGGGAACGGCTGCCGGAGCAGCCTGGGAGAGGTGCCCTTCGAGATAGACGGCGATGTCGTCGAGGGTGCGGAGGCGGCCGATATCGGAGTGCGGGAGTTCGGGCAGACCGGGCAGGGCGTCCTGCACGGCGGCGAAGATCTCGACGCGCTTGATGGAGTCGATGCCGAGGTCGGCTTCGAGGGCCATGCCGGGTTCCAGCATTTCCGAGGGGTAGCCGGTTTTATCGGAGACTAAGGCCCAGAGGGTCTCGCGTACGTTGTGTTTCGGGGCTGCCGGAGCGGCTGCCACCGGTTTCAAGACGGGTACGGGCACGGGTGTCGGGGCAGGCGCTTTGGCAACGGGTGCCGGGGCGACCGGGGCGGGAGCTGCGACCGGGGCGGGAGCTGCGACCGGAGCCGGAAGCGCTGCCACGGGCGGCGGCGGAGCGGGGATCGACGCGGTGGGCAACGGCGGTGCCACCGGGGCCGCATAAGCCTGCACCGGTGCGCCGAGAGCCGCGAAATACGCGCTCTCCATCGCTTTCAGATATTCCTCGTGACCTTTGGCGAGATTCGACTGCCAGCCGCTGTGGGCGGAGGAAATCGACTCCTGAAAGACCCGGTACAGTTCGGTGGACTCCTGGACGGGGGCTGCGGCGGGACGCACCGCAACCGGAACCGGGGCGGGCTGCGCTGCAGGCACAGGCGCCGGAACTTTCGCGGGGACGGGCACGGGCACAGGGGCGGGCGCGGCGACGATCGGCCGCTCTTCCCGAACTACCGTTGGAACTACGGGTTGCGCCACGGGACGGGCGGCAGGCTTGGGCAATACCTTAACTCCTAATGAACTCGGGGCTGCGGAACTCGGGGCTGCGGAATTCGGGGCTGCGGAATTCGGGGCTGCGGCACTCAAATCCGGATACGGGCGGCCAAAATTGCCGCCGTTGATCCTGACGATGAACTTCTTCTTTTCCTGCGCCGGGGGCTGCGGCTGGATGTCGTGCTGCGCGCGCAGCGCCGCCCAGTTCATGGGGACGCCGAGCGCGGCCAACTGGCCGAGGCCATGCCACAACGCCACCACACCGTTTGCACCTTGCCGGTCGAGGGGAATCGCGGTGTACGGGCGATCGCCCAGGATGCTCTTCACCAAACCGCTCAGCACGGCCGAGGGTCCGACTTCGACAAAAGTCCGGACGCCATCCTCATACATGCGGTCCACCATCTCGTGGAAGCGGACGGAACTGGAGACCTGGTCGGCGAGGCGGTCGCGCAGGGCGGTCGCGTCCACCGGGTGCAGTTCGCCATCGAAATTCGCGTAGAACGGCAGGTCGCCGTCCACGATCTCGCAGTCTTCCAGATGTTCGCGGAACGCACCGGCCGCGGGAGCGACCAGCGGCGAATGGAAGGCCGTGGAAACGGGCAGGCGGACCACGCCGTTGCCGTGTTTCTTCAGCAGCGTCTCGGCTTCTTCGATGGCCACGATGGAGCCGGAAAGCACCGTCTGGCTGGGGCCGTTCAGATTCGCGACCGAAAGGTCGACGCCCCATTCGGAAATCCACTCGCGCAGCTGGTTCGCGCTGTGGCGGACGGACAACATGCCGCCGGGCGTTTCGGAGGCGATCGCCATGAGCTCGCCGCGTTTGCGCGCGATGTTCACCATGGTGTCGAAATCGGTGCCGCCGGAGGCGTAGAGCGCGGTGATTTCACCGAAGCTGTGGCCGCAGACGCAGTCGGGCGTGACTTCCAGCTTGCGCAGAATGTTGAGCAGCGCCGCGCTGGCGGCGCCGATGGCGGGCTGGGCCCACTCGGTCTGGGTCAGGCGGGTGGCCTGGGCGCGCCGGGCTTCGTCGTCGTAAACGGGCGACGGGAAGACGGCTCCGGCCAGCCAGGGCGCGCCGTCCCAGGCGGACTGCGCTTCCGAAAAAGCCATGGAGACGTCGGCGGTCATGCCGGGGTACTGGCTGCCTTGCCCGGGGAACACGAACGCCGTGCGGCCGGCAAGGGCGCCGGAGCCCGAGTAGACACCCGGCATGGCGCGATTGGCGGGATCGAGACGCTTTTTCGCGTCGGCGGCGGAGTCGCAGACGGCGGCGAGACGAAACGGCTGGGCGGCATCGAACGCCAGTTGCGAATCGCGCGCCAGTTCGGCCAGATTCGCGTCGGTGGCTTTGGCCGAAAAGTCGCGGCACTTCTGATTCAGGGCGTCCTGCGAATCGGCGCCCAGCAGGACCAGTTCTCCGGCGGCGTTCCAGTGCCGGGGCGGATTCACGCCTTTGCCTTCGTACTCTTCGAGCGCCACGTGGAAGTTGGTGCCGCCGAAGCCGAACGAGCTGATGGAAGCGCGGCGCGGATGATTCTCCGGACGCACCCAGGGGCGCGTCTGGGTGTTCAGGTAGAACGGGCTCTGCTCCAGGTTCAGCTTGGGATTGGGGCGGTCCACCTTAATGGTGGGGGGGAGAATCCGGTGGTGCAGGGCCATGGTGGCCTTGAAGAGATTCGCCGCGCCCGCTGCCGCCTTGGTGTGCCCGATCTGGGATTTGATGGAGCCCAGCGCGCACCATTGATTTTCTTCACTGTCCGGCCGGTGCTTCTGTGCTTCGCTGAACACCTGGCGGAGGCCTTCGAATTCGGCTGCGTCACCCGCCACCGTTCCGGTCCCGTGCGCTTCCACCATCCCGACCGTCTCCGGGCCGTAGCCGGCCGACTCGTAGCAGCGGCGCAGCGCTTTAGCCTGGCCTTCCGGCACGGGCGCGTAAATGCTCTTGGAACGGCCGTCGGAAGAGGAGCCGAGACCGCGGATCACCGCATAGATCCGGTTGCCGTCGCGTTCGGCGTCTTCGAGGCGGCGCAGAGCAAATAAGGATACGCCCTCGCCGAGGATGGTGCCATCGGCCTTGTCGGAAAACGGGCGGCAGTCGCCGGTGCGCGAAAGCGCGGGCGTTTTCGAGAAGGCCACGAACATGGGCGCGTCGTTAAACGTGTCGGCGCCGCCGGTGATCACCAGATCGGAATGCCCGAGGTGCAGTTCGTCCACCGCCATGGCGAGCGCGGAGAGCGAACTGGCGCAGGCGGCGTCGATCACGCAGTTGGTGCCGCCCAGATTGAAACGGTTGGCGATGCGACCGGCCACCACGTTGCCCAGCAGACCCGGGAAGGTGTTTTCCTGCCAGGGCACGTAGGAGTTCGTGATGCGGTCGCAGATCTCGGCCGATTGCGCTTCGTCCACGCCGGATTCCCGCAGCGCTTTCATCCAGACGCCGCGCTGCAGCCGGCAGGTCACGTTGAGGAAAAGCTGCTGGCCGGAGGTGACGCCCAGGATGACGCTGGCGCGCTCGCGGTCCACTTCGCGGAACTGATTTTTGACGGAGTCGTCGAGCACCTGCCGGGCGGCGATCAGCGCCAGCATCTGGCAGGTGTCGGTGGCGTTCATCGCGGCCGGCTGCACGCCGAACTCGATGGGGTCGAAATCGATCTCGCCCAGGAACGAGCCGCGCTTGCAGTAGGTTTTGTCGTCGGCTTTGGGGTCCGGATCGTAGTGATCGGCCAGCAGCCAGCGGGAAGCGGGGACCTCGGTGATCAGGTCGCGCCCGGCCAGAATGTCGCGCCAGAAGCCGTGGGCGTCCGTGGAGCCGGGGAAAATCGCGCTGACACCTGTTACAGCGATAGGGGAGAACTTAGAAGGCATACGGGTCAGTCATCCGGGTAGAAAGATTAGCTTTGGCTCTCCCCGGAATATTCCGGCAGAAAGCGTGGCGCGTAGTGAAAAAGTTCGGCGGGTACGTCCACGCCGAACAGGCGTAACTGATTGGCGCGGGCGATCGAGGCGGCGCCGTGCATGAGGTTGAGGGCGATCTGGGCAACCGTCCGGTTTTCCTGCTTTTCGAGGAAACTTCCGGCGACCCACTGGTTGAATCCGCCCATGGCCGGGCCGCACCAGATCTGGTAGTCCACCTGGCGGGTCGGCTCGCCGGAGATCGCCCAGCGGCTGGAAAAGTGGAGATACCACCGGAAGACCAGTGCCATGCGATGCTTCGGCTCGCGCGCGGCGCGTTCCATTTCGTGGGGCATGCGGACCTGGAAGAAACGTTCGGTTTCCGCCCAGACCTGCGCGACGGGCTGCTTGAAGACATCGCGTTCGAGGGTCCGCATGGTATCGGCGGGAATCTGTTCCAGTGAATCGTGGCGAATGTAGAGTTCGTACAGTTTGGAAGCGCGGGCGGCGAAGAAGGTGGCCCGTTTCAGAACCTGAACTTTGACGCCGAGCTCGAACATATCCGCGGCGGGGGCCATCATGACGTCCGTGGCGGCGGCCTGCGTCAGGAGTTTCTTGCCGGCGGGCGAGAGCGCGCTTTCCACGGCGGACTGGTTGACGGAGCCCGTAAGGACATACGCAGCACCCATGGCGAACGCGGCGGCGACCGAGGCAGGAGTGCCGATTCCGCCCGCGGCGCCGATGCGAATCGGGCGGGTCCATCCGTATTTCGCGGTGAGTTCGTCGCGCAGTTGCAGGATGGCGGGCAGCAGGACGGTGAGCGGACGGTTGTCGGTATGGCCGCCGGAATCCGCTTCGACGGAAAAGTCCTCGGCGACGGGAAGACGGCGGGCGATCTCGATCTCAGCCGGAGTCAGCAGGCCTTTTTCGCCGAGAGCGGCGAGCATGCTGTCGGGCGCGGGGGAGAGGAACTGCTTCGCCACTTCCACGCGGGAGATTTTGGCGAAAACATAGTTGCGGCGGAGGATGGTGACGTCGGCCGCCAGTTTGACGCCGGAGTAGGCGTAGCGCACGATGCTGGGCCGTAACGACATGAAAGCGGAGGCGGAAACGCGGGTGACGCCCTCGCGCAGGTAGAGGTCAACCGAGCGCTCTTCGAGTTCGGGATCCTGCGGCGAGTGGATGAGATTCGAACCCCAGCTGGCGTCTCCGCAGGCTTTGCGAAGAACGCCGACGGCCTTCTCGATTTCCGCGAGCGGCAGGCCCGCGGCGCCGAAAAAGCCGAGCATGCCGGCCTTCGCCATGGCGATTACCATGGGAACGCTGGCGATGCCGTTCGCCATCTCACCGCAAATATAAGGAAAGCGGACGCGATGGGCGGTCAGGAAGGTGGGATCGCCCAGGTCGGCGGGTCCGAATCCGGGCAGGCTGCCGATGATATTTTCGTTTTCGCCCGCCGGAACCACCTCGACTTTGCCGAGGAAGGAATTCCGGACCAGATCGATCCCGCTGGCGGGGTTTTCCACGGCCCAGCGGGCCGTCGCAGCCGCATTTTTGCTGTCGGTTTGAAGCGGCAAAGTGTTGAATCCCAAGGTGTTTAGGTCCGAAGCGCGTCTGGAGTGCGCCGAGATACAAACGCGATTACACCTAGGATGACACGGCGTTTTGCGTTGCGACAAAACTCATACAAACCGGCGGGATTTCCCGTCTTCCCCCGTCCGGGGCCGGACCGTTGGGGCTAATGTTCCGGTTCCCCGCTGCCGATGAATACACAGACGGTACAGCGGGTATCGCGGGTGAACCGCGAGAACCGGCACCTGGCAGGACGCCGGGCAGGTATCCACGGAGTCACGCGCCGGATCCGGCGCGGGCAAAGGACGAAAATCATGTCGTTATCCATTCAAACCAACGTTGCTTCGCTGGTTGCGCAAAACAATATCCGGGCCAACGGCGCCTTCCAGAGCACCACCATCCAGAAGCTCTCGTCCGGGTATCGTATTAATTCTTCGGCGGACGATGCCGCCGGTCTTGCCGTCGCCAATAAGTACCGGGGCGACACGGCGGAACTGACGCAGGGCGTTCTGAACGCCAACAACGGCGTGGCGGCGCTGCAGATTGTCGATGGCGGACTGAACAATGTGTCGAATATTCTCGACCGTCTGCGCACCCTGGCCACGGAATCCGCTTCCGCCACCTTCTCCGGCGACCGCGGCACGCTGAACACGGAATACCAGGGGCTGCTGACCGAAATTAACCGCCAGGCGGCCAACGTCAAGCTGAACACCGGCGGGGTTTACAACACGAATCTGGTCACTTATGTCGGCGGCGGCAGCAATGCGGCCAACGCGCAGGTTTCGGTGGACCTGAGCGGGGCAAACAACGCGATCGATTCCACGGCGCTGGGCATTGCCACGACGAGTATCGCGGGCGGCGGCACGAGCGTCAGCGGCAACTCGGTCCGGCTGGACAACTCGGCGACCGCTTTTCTGGCCGGCAGCAACACGCAGGCATTCACGTTCCATCTGAATACCGGCACGGGAAATCAGGACGTCACCGTCACGCTGAGCGGGGGCAGCAACGGTCTGAGCGGGACGCAGGTGATTTCGAATCTGAACGATTCCCTGCAGGCTTACGGCATCACGGCTTCGATCGGCAGCGCGGGGACGCTGCAGTTCGGCGGCGCGACGGCCTTCACGGTCAGCGCGGCGGCCGCTTCCGGCGGCAACGGCATCACCACCGGCACGGGCACGGCGGTAAACAGCGCCAATTACAACATCACCAGCGGCACCTTCGCGGCCTTCGCCGCGGGCGGCGGCACCGCGGCGACGGAAAACTTCACGGTCCAGAACGCGGGTGGGTCGTATAACGTCGCCCTGAACTCGGCGAACGCCGATACCCTCGCGAATACGCTGACCACGCTGAACACCGTGCTTGCGAACTCCGGCATCACGGCGGTGAAGGCCGCCAATGGCACGGATATCTCGCTGCAGAGCACGAGCAGTTTCAGCATCAATGAAACGGCCTTCACGGCCGGTTCGGGCGGCGGCACCGGCAGCGTTTTCGGAGCGGTGGGCGCGCAGGCTGTGACCGCCGCTTCCAGTTCGGCCTCCAATTCGGGCAACGCGCTCGCCGCCCTGAACTCCTTGCAGACGGCTGTCACCAATCTCGGACTGGTGCAGGGCAAAGTGGGCGCCGGCGTCAACAAGCTGAACTATGCCGTCAACCTGGCACAGTCGCAAATCACCAACTACTCGGCCGCGCAGGCCGGTATCCGGGATGCCGACGTGGCCTCGGAAGCCGCCAATCTGACCAAAGCGCAGGTGTTGCAGCAGGCTTCGATCGCGGCCCTTGCCCAGGCCAATTCGGCGCCGCAGGCAGTACTGGCTCTCCTCCGCGGATAAAATCGCGAACCGTTCGACCGGCGAATCCGGATCTCCCGGGTTTTCCTGAGAGATCCGGGTTCGCCGGATGAGAACGGCACCGCTCAGGCGGCTTCCGTCCCGGCCGCCACGCCCGAGCGGCGGTTCGGCGCGGTCTGCCCCGGGGAGTCATAATCCCGCAGCATCCCATCGACCAGTTCCCACTTTTGCGGGACGGCGAAGTACTCTTCGTCGGTCAGCCTGTTCAACGGGGTTTTCACGCGATGATAGCCCTCGAGCAGATTGGCGCACATCTTCAACAGGAGGCACTCCTGCGCATCAAGGCCGCTTAATTGCTTTTGGATCCGGTAAATCTCTTTTAAAATGGTTGGCATCTTACCTGGGTGTCGCGGAGCCTCAAACAGAACGGCGGCGGCACACCTGTTAGTGAAGGCCTGCCGGGCACCGTTTCAGCGAATCGGCGAGCCGAGCAAAGCGCGGGGGAGGCGCTTTGTGACAAAGACAACGCGCGCGGATTGCGGGGTCTTTACACATAATCACGTTCTACGTTTGTCGAAATCAGTAACAATCGAATTTCCGGGTCGTCATTTCGAAGACGGAACAAAAAGGTCTATGCAAATAAGGTTTACGAGGTCCGCAGGTCCACTTGCCGCACTGTTGGTTCTTCTGGTGTCGGCCACCCAGCACGTCAGTGCGCAAAACGCGGGCACCGTCCGCGGCACAGTCACCGATCCCTCCGCCGCGCTGATCCCGGGCGCCACGATTCAGATTACCGGCAACGGCACCAGCCGCAGCGTGAAGTCGGACGGCTCGGGAAAGTTCACGGTCACCGTTCCTCCTGGCACCTATGTAGTGCGGGCGGACGCCAAAGGTTTTGTTACTTTCAATCAGAACAATCTGAACGTTTCGGCGGGCCAGGTCACGGCGCTCGACATCGCGCTGCAGATTGCCGCCGAGGCGCAGGAAGTTCAGGTCAGCGATCAGGCCGCCGGACAGGTGAATACCGATCCTTCCCAGAACGTGGGCGCGCTGGTTCTGAAGAATGAAGATCTCGAACAGCTGCCCGACGATCCCGACGATCTCCAGGCCGATCTGCAGGCTCTGGCCGGTCCCTCGGCCGGTCCGAACGGCGCGCAGTTTTTCGTCGACGGCTTCAGCGGCGGTCAGTTGCCACCCAAAAGCTCCATTCGTGAGATCCGCATCAACTCCAATCCGTTCTCGTCGGAATTCGATCGCCCGGGTTTCGGACGCATCGAGATTCTGACCAAGCCGGGCACGGACGCCTTCCACGGCAGCGCGTTCTTTAACTACGGCGATCGCGTTCTGGATACCCGGAACCCGTTTCTGACCACGGATCCTCCTGGTTACAGCACCAAAATGTTCTCCTTCAACATCGGAGGACCGCTGCTGAGCAAGAAGATGTCGTTCTTCCTCGATGCCAACAAGCGCCAGATCAACGAAAACAACCTGATCAACGCGACGGTACTCGACAGCAGTTTCAACGCCGTTCCGTATGTCAGTGCCTACCCGACGCCGAACCGCGTCTGGCGCATCAATCCCCGCATCGATTACCAGATCAACGGCACCAACACGCTGGTCATGCGGTACGAGCATTCGGATTCCTCGAGCGTTTCGGGCGTGGGCGCTTTCGCCCTGCCGACTCAGGCCACCAAAGGCACGAACAAGTCGAATCAGGTGCAGATCACCGAGACGATGATCGTCGGCACGAAAGCCGTCGTCGAAACCCGTTTCCAGTTCCGGGACACCCATTCGAATCAGTCCGGCCTCGGCAATCCGAACATTCCGGGCCTCGATGTTTCGGGATCGTTCAATTCGGGCGGATCCGCGTTTATCTCGAATTACTCGATTAACAAAGGCTACGAACTGCAGGAAGTGGTGACGATGTCGCAGGGCACCCATGCCATCAAGGCAGGTCTCCGCGCCCGTCAAACCGACCTCGACAGCTACTCGACCTCGAATTTCAACGGGTCCTACCTGTTCAGCTACAACCAAACACCCGGCAAGCCGGTCCCGCAGTGCCTCGCCGGCGTTGCCAACCCGACCTCGCTCGATCTTTATAAACAGACGCAGATTCTCCTTTCCCGCGGCGTGCCGATCGCGGACGTGATCGCGCAGGGCTGCGGACCCACGCAGTTCACGCAGAGCGCCGGAACACCGCTGCAAACCGTGGGACAGTTCGATCTGGGCCTTTTCGTGCAGGACGACTGGAGATTCCGTCCGAACCTGACGATCAGCACGGGCCTCCGCTGGGAAACGCAGAACAACATCAGCGATCACCACGACATCGCTCCCCGCATCGCTCTTGCCTGGGCGCCCGGTGCCAAAAAGGGCCAGACATCGAAGACCGTTATCCGCACCGGCTGGGGAATCTTCTATGACCGGTTCGCGGAAAACAACGTCCTGCAGGCGCTTCGGTTCAACGGTGTTTCGCAGCTGAACTACCAGCTCACGTCCACCAATTTCCCTCTGAACTACTATCCGAACGTGCCGCCGCCGTCCTCGCTTGCCGGGGGACTGCTGCAGCAGAACCTGTACCGGATCGACCCGACGGTGCAGGCGCCCGCGATGATGCAGGCGGCGATCAGCGTGGAACGCGCGCTGCCGAAGCGGACCTCGCTCTCCGTCAATTTCGTCAACTCCCGCGGCGTCCACGCCCTGCGGCAACGTGACGTCAACGCGCCTTTGCCGGGAACGTATGGAACCGCGGCCACGCCGAAAGGCGTCCTGCCGTTCCCCACGCTCGGCCCGATTTACCAGTACGAAACGACCGGCGTTTATAAACAGACGCAGGCGATCGTCAACATGAACACGCGATTCAACCGCCGGTTCAGTCTGCAGGGATATTACGCGCTTGGCTTCGCCCACAGCAATGCGAACGGCCTGCCGATGGACCAGTACAATACCGCGCTGGACTACGGACGCGCTCAGTTCGACACGCGGCACCGCGGTTTCGTGGGCGGCAGCGTGCAGTTGCCGTACGCCATCAGCGCCGCGCCGTTCGTGACCATGTCGTCGGGTTCCCCGTTCAACATCACGACCGGCGGTCAGTACAACGGCGACGGCATCTTCAACGCGCGGCCCGCGCTGGCGACCGCCAGCACGCCTGCTTCGCAGGTGCGCGTGACCAAATTCGGCACGTTCGATCTGAACCCGGCCCCGGGCGCCGCGCTGATTCCGGTGAACTACGGCGAAGGCCCGGGAAATTTCACGGTCAACATCCGCCTGAGCCGGACGTGGGGATGGGGTGAAAAAGCGTCTCCCAATGGCCTGCCTCCCGGCATGGATGGCGGCGGCGGTCCTGGTGGTCCCGACGGCGGCGGTCGCGGCGGTATGGGCGGCGGTGCCCCGCGTGGCGGGGGTGGCATGGCGGGTGGCGGTGGCCGCGGCGGTATGGGCGGCGGCGGCTTCGGCGGCGGTGGTGGCGGCCGTGGCGGCATGGGCGGCGGCGGCGCGAGCGGGAAGAAGTACAGCATGACCCTCTCGGTGAACGCGCGCAACGCGCTGAACCACGTCAACCTCGGTCAACCGACCGGGAATCTGACGTCCACGTTCTTCGGACAGTCCACCAACATTGCGGGCGGCGGCGGTGGCGGTCCCTTCGGCGGCGGCGGTACTGCCGCGGGTAACCGCAGAATCGAAGGCACGCTCCGGCTTTCCTTCTGATTTCGCTGTAAATCCGGAAAGCAGACCAACGGCGCCGCCCGAAAGGGCTGGCGCCGTTGCCTTTTTCAGGGCTTCCCGAGCAAACCGGCGGACCCCCACTGGCTCAGATTCGTGACCACTCCCCCGAGCGGATGGAGCTTCAATTCGATGGCGAATCCGGCTTCCTGCTTCCGGACCTCGGCCACCGTGAAACCGAAGAACCAGCCATCCTCGTATTTCCCGGTGCTGCGCAGGTGTCCCCCGGCGCTCGGCAGCGAAACGTACTCGACGCCCTCCAGACTGAAGTGCAGCAGTTGGTGCACATGCCCGGCAATGACGTACTGCACGCCGTACTTCTTCGCCAGTTGATGCAAGGGAAAATCGGGGCTCCGCAGCAGAACCGGAAACAGCCAGGACGGGCGGTGCGACACGATAAACTTCACGGGGCGGTCCGCATGCGCCTGCAGATCCCGCTCCAGAAAAGCCATTTCGTCGGGCGACAGGGAATCGCCCCGGCTGTTGTCGAGCACCGTCACGTGCACCGGGCCGCTATCGAAGCTATAGTGCACGGGATGTCCGGCGTTCTTCGCGAAAAGCAGTTCCGAAGACTCCGACCAGACGTCGTGATTGCCGGGCGTGAGATAGAGGGGGATGGCGGTATACAACGACAGCACGGTCCGGACCTGCCGCCACTCCTCGGCGGCCGTGGCATCGTTGAGCCCCTGAATGGTATCGCCTGGCGACACAACAAACGCCGGCTTTTCGCTCGCGAGGTTCTTCCAGACCTGTTCATAAATGCCCGGCTGCGCTTCGCCGGTGCGATCGCCCAGGAGCACGAAGCGGAAATCGTCGGCCGCGGCGAGCGACGGCAGGAACCAGGCGAGCAGAAGGAAGACGCGCACGATCCTCAGTATATTGAGGAGGCTCGGGACGCACCCGTCCAGCACGCTCGCGGCGCACGCGACAGAAGTCTTACAAACGGCGCGGCGCAACCCTGTTAGCCTGGAACTGGATGCTTCAGTCGTCAGGCCCTCGACCCGTGGAAATGATACTTCCCGCGCGGCAAAACCTCAATTGGTCAACTCTCTCCGTGATTGTGCTGTTTCATGTGGGCGCCGTCGCCGCGCTCTTCATGTTCAGTTGGCCGGTGTTTTTCGCCACCGCGTTTCTTTACTGCGTCACGATCTGTCTCGGCATCAGCCTGGGCTATCACCGCCTTCATACACACCGTTCGTATAAGACGGCGCTTTGGGTGGAGTACCTGTTTGCCGTCTGCGGCACGTTGAATCTGGAAGGCGGGCCCATCTTCTGGGTGGCGACGCACCGGATTCATCATCAGAAATCCGATCAGCCCGGCGATCCCCACTCCCCCAATGACGGCGCCTTCTGGTCGCATGTCGGCTGGCTGCTTTTCGGCGAGGTGAATCACAACAACACCCGCCTGATGTCGCGCTACGCTCCGGACCTGGCCAAGCACCGGTTTTACGTCTGGCTGAACAATTACCACTGGGTGCCGATCATTGTGCTGGCCGCTATCCTCTACGCAATCGGGGGCGCGCCGCTGTTCTTCTGGGGCATCTTTCTGCGCGTTACGGTGGGTCTTCACGCCACCTGGCTGGTCAATTCCGCGGCGCATATGTGGGGCTACCGGAACTTCGAAACCCGCGACGAATCGCGCAACACCTGGTGGGTGGCGCTGTTCTCGTTCGGCGAAGGCTGGCATAACAATCACCACGCCCATCCCACCTCGGCACGGCACGGTTTAGCCTGGTATGAAATCGATCCGTCCTGGATGCTGCTGAACGTGATGAAGGCCGTGGGGCTGGCTTCCAATATCAAGGAAGCGAAGCTGCCGAACCGTCTGACGGAGCGGGAAGCGGCGTAATCTGAAAGCATGATCGGAAGCGGCCGCAAGAAGTCGATCGCGTTCTTCATCGCGCTCGGCGCGGGCATGATTCTGGTGGCACTCCTGCTTTATCTGGGGGGCGTCGTGCTCAACTGGCGCGACGGGATCCGGCTCTTTTTCGGCATTGTCCTGCTGGCCGTGATCATCGCCGGCGTGGCGCTCAATACCATCTTTCTGGTGCGGGAAATCCGCCGGAACGAGCAGCATGACGCATTCATCAACGCGGTTACGCATGAGCTGAAGACGCCTATCGCTTCCATTCGCCTGTACGCGGAAACGCTGCAGACGCGGGCTGTCGACGAGGCGAAACGGAAAGAGTTTTATCGCATCATTCTGCAGGACAGCGACCGCCTGCTCTCCACCATTGAGCAAATTCTGCGCACCGGCCGCATCGGGGCCAACACCAGGCCTCCTAACATCTCGCCGGTGAATCTGCCCGATATCGTTTCCGAGAGCGTGCTGCGCGCCCGCGTGCTGCACAACATCCCGAATGAAGCGATCCGGTACCAGCCGCTCGAAAAGCTGCAGATTCTGGGGGATCTCGACGAAGTCCGCGCCGCCGTTTCCAACCTGCTGGATAATGCGATCAAGTATTCGGGCAGCAATGCGAGAGTGGTGGTGGAGACGGGAATGGCGGACGGCAAGTATGCTTCGGTGCGCGTTACCGATAATGGCCCGGGCATTCCGGAGCCCGAACTGAAGCGCATCTTCAAGCGGTTTTATCGCATGAGCGGCCCGCTGGCGACGCGCGTGAAGGGCACGGGGCTGGGTCTGTTTATCGTGCGCTCGGTGGCGCGACGACACGGCGGGCGGGCCTGGGCGGAGAGCGCCGGGCCGGGCCGCGGCAGCACGTTTGTCCTGCAGTTTCCACTCGCGAAATGAAACGCGTCCTGGTGGTGGAAGATGAGGCGCACCTGGCCGAGGGGCTCCGCTTCAATCTGGAGCAGGAAGGCTACACGGTGGAAGTGGTTGACAATGGCGAGAGCGCGCTGGAATTGCTCATCGGTGAGAAGCGGCAGCCGTTCGATATCGTGGTGCTCGACGTCATGCTGCCCGGCAAGGATGGCTTCGCGGTGGTGGCGGAAATGCGGGGCGCGGGGCAGTATGTGCCCACTTTGATGCTGACCGCGCGCGACCATTCGCAGGACGTGCTCAGCGGTTTCTCGGCCGGCGCCGACGACTACCTGACCAAGCCGTTCGACCTGGAGATTCTGATCGCGCGCATCCGCGGTCTGTTGCGGCGCGGCGAGTGGCTGCGGCGCGATGCCCTCAAGGCCGCCCCGCCGCCCGATCTTGCCGAATCGTTCAGTTTTGGCGACAAGACGGTTTACTTCGACCTGCTGGAACTGCGCGTCCGCGACCAGATATTCCCGCTGACTCTGATGGAAATGAACGTCCTGCGGTACCTGATTACCCACGCAGGGCGGCCGGTGTCCAGGGGCGAAATGCTGGAGGAAGTGTGGGGACTTCGCGAAGACACCGACACGCGCGCGCTCGATAATTTCATCGTCCGCCTGCGCAAATATATCGAGGATGACCCTGGCAAACCGCAGCATCTGCTGGCTGTGCGCGGCGTGGGCTACCGGTTCCTCGCCTTTCCGCAGAAGCCCGCGGTTTAACGTAACTGGCGCAGGGCGCGCTGGCGGATTTTCTCGTCGGCGTCCCGCGCCGCCTGTTCCAGATGCGTGCGCGCGGCGGCGGTGTCGCCTTTCGAGGCGAGAATCGCGGCGGCGTTCAGGTGGGCGAGGCCGAAATCCGGGCGCAGGCTCGTCGCGGCCAGAAATTCCCGCAGGGCCGCGTCGGGCTGATTCCCGCGAGCGAGCAAGGTTCCCAGGAAGTTGTGCGCGTCGGGCGATTTCGGGTCCGCCTTGACGGCTGCTTCGGCCTGTTGCAGCGCTTCTTCGGGCCGGTTCAGGCCGGCCAGCGTCACGGCATAGTTGACGCGCACCTCCGCGTCGTCCGGTTTCATGCGGATGGCGCGCGCGAAGTAGTATTCGGCTTGGGGCAGGTCTCCCGCGGCGGACAGCAGATGGGCGAGATTTCCCAGGGATTCCGCGTGATCCGGTTCGGCGCGCAGGGCGGCGCGAAAGGCGGTTTCGGCGTTCTCCATTTGACCGTGGGAAGCGAGCGAAGTCCCCTGCAGGCTCCACGCTTCGGCCAGCAGGGGGTCCAGCGAGACCGCTTTTTGCAACGCGGGGAACGCCTCGTCGGGGCGGTCCGCGTTCGAGAGCGAGAGGCCCAGCTGATACCAGAGCAGGGCGTCCTCCGGATTGCTTTTCACGGCCCGGTTGAGGACGTCGAGCGCGCGGGCGGGTTGCCCGGCGCGGGTCAGCGCTTCGGCGAGATCGAGTTGCGCGACGGGCGAACGAGGTTCGCGCCGCACCGCTTCTTCCAGTGCCGTAACGGCCTCGCGCGGCCGGTTCTCCGCGAGCCAGGCCAGCCCGAGTTCGACATAGAACTCCGGGCGCGAAGGCTTCTGTTTTGCGATCTCCGCGGCCAGGCGGGCCGCCCGGCCCTGCGCCACCGCAGCATAGAGGGAATTCTCGGGCCTGGCGGGTGTCGCGGGCGGATAGTAAGGCACTACCGCGCCTCGATACTGGTCCGCCGGGGTCTCGTGGCGTTCCGCAAGTGGCGCGAGCAGGTCGCCGGCGGGTGGACGGCGCTGGATATAGTGGTCCGTCATCACCACGTGGACGACGTCCATCGTGCGCCGCTTCGGCATGTGGCACCCGACGCAGTTGTCTTCCGCCGTGTGTTTCCCGGCGGAGATCCGCTGGCGAAATGCCGCGCCATGGCAACTCTGGCAGACGCCGTTGTAGTGCTGTAGCGCCGCGTCCCCGTGCGGCACATCGTGCGGATCGTGGCAGGTGGTGCACGTCATGGCGGACTTGCTGTCGAGAAAGCATTTCGATTTTCTCAGCCGGTAAGCCGAGTGCGCGATCTCGAAATCGTTCTCATACTTGCTGCCCGGCGCGTGGTCGAAGAACAGCAGGAAATTCCCCAGCGGTTCCGCCGGATTGTAAGAAAACGGCTCGCGGCCATACCGCTGAATCGAATGCGGAAGCGCCTGGCTGGTGGTCTCGAGGTGGCATTGGTAACAGACCTCCATCTGGCGGTCCTTGGTCAAGCGCGCGGGGTTCAGAATCGCCTGCCGGATCTCCGCCGCGTTCGCGCCCGCCTTCCCGGCGGCCTGGACGTGTTTCGCGCCGGGGCCGTGACAGCGCTGGCAATCGATGCCTTCGGGCAGCGCGCCTGCATAGACCGGTTCGCTGCCCGGTTCGGCATGGCCCGCCGGCACCTTCGGATAGGCGTTGTGACAGAACATGCACTCATACGCGACCGTGCGGGGCGGCAGCGCGTACGGCCGGTCATGACCCGGATTCATGGCCCAGAAACCGCCCTTTTCCGCGTACCAGGCGAGCGGCAGTTCCACCAGCGTGCCGCGCGCGGTCTTGTTCAGATAGGTGCGCACGTGGTTGCCCGAGCCCATCACATAATCCGCCCGGGTTTCCGCGACGTCGATCTCTTTGCCGTCCGGGCCGATGCGCCAGCGGCGCTGCCACGTCTCTCCGCCGCGTTGCTCCATCGAGTACCAGGTGCCCGAAGGTTCGTGGAAATAGCGCGCCGGGGAGGGCGAAAGATCGGGCAAAGTCGCGGGCCGGTAAAACGACCGGGCCATGCCGGTTCGCGCATACGTGGCGGCTATTTTGGGATGGCACTGCGCGCAGGTGGCCGGGTCGGCGTAATCGCTTTCAGCGGGAGTCTGCGCCGACAGAATCACCGATCCCGCCAGCAGGGACAGCACCGCCGCGAACACCATGTTCCCGATCTTAACTCACGCCCGGTTCATGCCCTATCATCAAAGCGGATGCCGTTGCGCCGAACACTCCTTTATCTGTCGCAGCAGCCGGGATTCCGTAAATGGGCCGAAACGTCGCCTGTGGCGCGCAAGCTTTCCTCGCGCTTCATCGCCGGCAGCACGCTCGACGAAGCCCTGTCCGTCTGCCGCAAGATACGGGGAGACGGCATCACGGCCACGCTCGATTATCTCGGTGAGAATGTCAAGTCGCTGGACGAAGCCGCCGCGTGCCGGGACATGTATCTCCGGATGCTGGCCGGGCTGCGCGAATCCGGTCTGGAGCCCAACGTTTCGGTGAAACTCACGCAGTTCGGCCTGGATTTCTCGACCGAAGCCTGCGAGGAGAACGTGGCCGCCCTGGTCGAAGTCGCGGCGCGCACGGGCGGCTTTGTGCGTATCGACATGGAGTCGAGCGCTTATACGGAACGCACTCTCGGCATCGTGAAACGCCTGCACGCGCGTTACGGAGCCTGTGGCACGGTGATTCAGTCTTACCTTCGCCGCAGCGCGGCCGATGTCGATACGCTGATCGGAAAACAGATCCGGGTCCGACTCTGCAAGGGCGCTTATCTGGAACCGGCGGAAGTCGCGTTCGCCGACAAAGCCGACGTGGACCGCAACTATCTGCGGCTGGCCGAACGGCTGTTGCTGGAAGGCCGTTATCCCGCCATCGCGACGCACGACGAACGCATGATCGCGAGCGCGCGGCGTTTTGTCGCGAACCAGAAGATCGCGCACGACAGCTTCGAATTCCAGATGTTGTATGGCATTCGCCGCGACCTGCAGACGCGGCTGGTTCAGGATGGGTATCGTCTGCGGCTCTACGTTCCCTTTGGCGAGGCCTGGTATCCCTATTTCATGCGAAGACTGGCCGAGCGGCCGGCCAACCTGTTGTTCCTGGCGCGCAATCTGCTGAGGCGCTGAATGGCGCGCGATTTTGTGACCATCGTGTCCGGGCTGCCGCGCTCCGGCACTTCCTTGATGATGCAGATGCTGGGGGGGGGCGGGATGCCGCTGCTCACGGATGGCGTTCGGCTGGCGGACGAGGACAATCCGCGCGGGTACTTCGAGTTCGAACCGGTGAAACGCACGAAGACCGACTCCGCGTGGCTCGCCGATGCGCGCGGGAAAGCCGTCAAAATGGTTTATGTGTTGCTGCGGGACCTGCCTCCCGCGCACAGCTATCGGGTGATCCTGATGCGGCGGGATCTCCGGGAAGTGGTCGCCAGCCAGGGCGCCATGCTGCAGCGTACCGGAAAGGCCGGCGCGGGTTTGAGTGAGGCGCAAATGGCCGGTATCTTCGCCCGGGAGATGACGGCTATCATCCAATGGCTGCGCTCGCAACCGAACTTCACAGTCCTCGAAGTGGAGCACTCGGCTTGTCTCAGGTCTCCGCGTGAAGTCGCGAATGCACTCAACGCCTTCGTGGGCGGAGGACTCGACGAATCCGCCATGGCCGCCGCGGTCGACCCCGCTCTTTACAGGCGTTCCAGAATCAGCGCCGTGCTGTCGTAATCACCGGCCAGCCTCACGCTGACCCCGTTCTGCATCAGATACGCGCCACTGAACTGCTGCGTGCCTAACAGACCGAGCACCTGCACGCGATAGATCGCCTTCGCATCCAGTCCTGCAAGGCGGATGGGCGGCGGCGTCTGCCGGTACTGTTGCGAATGCAGGAACGCGAACAGCACGGCCTGTTTGCCGTCCTGCGATACATATTGATTCGCCGTCAGTTCGCCGGACTGCGGTGAGAGCAGCCGATACAGATTGCCCTCCTGCACGGTGGCCCGAATTCGCTTGTAAGCGGCGATCATGTCCGTAGCGAGCTTGTCGTCCGCCGGCGTCCACTTGTTGAGGTTCGCGCCCACGCCCAGCGCGCCCTGCATGGCTACCAGAAACCGGTACTTCAGCGGCGTGCTCCGGTCATTCATGTTCGGCACGTCCGTCACCCAGGCGGACATGATCTTCGGCGCGTTCATCTGGCTGAAGCCGTACTGGATGCCGAGCCGGTCGAAGGCCTCCGTGTTGTCGGAAGTCCAGACCTCTTCCACGCGCCGCAGGATGCCCAGGTCGATGCGCCCGCCGCCGCCCGAGCAGGACTCGATCTCCAGATTCGGATGCTTCGCGCGCAGGCGGTCGATGATCTCGTAGACATTCTTCACGTATTGCAGCCAGAGCTCTTTCGGTTCCGCGACGTTTTCCCAGCCGGGCTCCGCGAAGGGGCGGTTCATGTCCCATTTGAAATAACGGATCGGGTATTGCGTGGCCAGTTTGTCCAGCACGCCGAAAATGTACTCACGGACATCGCCGCGCGCGAGATTCAGCACCAGCTGGTTGCGCAGTTCGCTGCGCGGCCGGTCGCCGGAGTGCATGGCCCAGTCCGGGTGCGCGCGGTACAGGTCGCTGTCCGGATTCACCATCTCCGGCTCCACCCACAGCCCGAAATCCATGCCCAGAGATTTCACGTAGTTGGCCAGCGGCTCCAGACCGTTTGGAAATTTCTGCGGATTTACGGTCCAGTCGCCGAGGCCCGCGTGGTCGTTGTTGCGCTTGCCAAACCAGCCGTCGTCCATCACGAACAGTTCCACGCCCAGCTTCGCGGCCTTTTCGGCGAGCGCACGCTGACCCGGCTCATCCACCGCGAACGTGGTCGCTTCCCAGGAGTTGTACAGCACGGGACGCAGTCTCGCTTCCAGACCGTGCGGCAGAATGTCGGTAAGCTCGAACCGGTGCATCCGGCGCGACATGCCACCGAAGCCCTCCGCCGAAAAACCGCCATAGAAGGGAGGCGATTCGAGCGATTCGCCCGGCTTGAGCGGCGCCGCGAAATCGAAGGTATTCAGGCCGCCGGTCACACGCACCTGCGCGTACGGCGTCTGCTCCACGGCGATGCGCCAGTTGCCGGACCAGCCCAGCGCGCCGAACCAGACACGGCCGTTCTCTTCCGACGCCGAGCCCTCGTCCACCGCGAACCACGGATTGAAGTTGTGGCTGGTGTGGCCTTTGCGGTTCTCCAGAATTTTCGTGCCCGTGTGGATGGGCTCCCGTGTCAACTGGCTTTCGGCGGCCCAGCGTCCCGTGACGTACGACAGCCGGTAGCCCTCTCCGTGGGGCATGTACCAGGCGCCGGACTGCAGGCTTTCCACGCTGATCGCCTGCCTCGTTTTGTTCTCGATCAGCGCCGTCTTGCGGATGATGCCTTCGGCGGCGTAGACGTGATAGTTCAGCGTGACAAACAGATCGTCCTTCAAGTCTTTGAGAACGATTTTCAGGTCGTCGCCCTGGATGGTGTGGGAGGCGTAGTGCAGCACCAGATCGCGTCCGCCATCCGCCCTTGTGATCTTGACGGCAGGCTCCAGATACCGCGTGCCGCCCCAGCCTTCGAACTCTTCGTTGATCACCGATTGGGGCGGATCGAAGCTCGATAACTCGCGCCCGCCGGTCGCGGCCGGAACGTCGTCCTGACGCCACAGCGGACCACCCCAGTAGAGGTTCTCCAGTTCACCGCGCGGATTGACACCCACGGCATACGCGCTCGATTCGGTATGCAGCAGCCAGATCTTTTTCGCGGCGGAGTACTCGATATGAGACTGCCCGAATAAGAGCGGCGTGAAGAGGAACGGGAGAAGGCACGAGAGACGCATCTGCCGTCATTCTATGCCCTGCGGGGAAAGCGCGCGGAACCGCAACACCTGACGAACCGCGCCTCCGGGCTGATGATGAACTCGTGTGACGGTGACGCGCTTCCGCTCCGCGTCGAGTGACCAGCGGTCTTCGAGCAGGCGCTCCGTCCCGCTGACGACGGAACGGGTTTCGAGCAGAAGTTCATCGCCGTCCCAGCGCGCCGAAACGTGCCGAACGCGGTTGAGAATCACAACTTCGACCGGCTCGCCGCCGATGGTCAGCGATCGCTCGACGGTCTGGTCGCCGTTGGAATCAATCTGCCGGGTGACGATGCGAATCGCCGGTTCGGCATGTTCGATTGTGTCCACGCGCAGACGCGGCGTTAGCAGGAAACCGAACTCGCTCTCGCCACGGTTGAGCTTCCAGGTACCCGTGAAGTCCGGACGCGGAGTCAATAGACGAACCTCAGCTGCAACTCCAGACGGCGGTTATTGGCCGCTTCGGAAAAGCCTTCTCCGTTCGGAGTGCCGGCCATCTGATTGGAGCGACCGAACAATGGCGAACTGATATTTCCGATAATTGGTCCCGGATTGGTGTGATTCAGCAAATTGCGCGTGGACATCGCCACGGTGAGATTGTATTTTCGCGGGGTGGAGGGCTGATTGAACAGGCCGCGGTTTCCGGTTGGAGCGGAGAGCGCGGGGCCGGTGGCCGGTCCGGAATCTCTGGAAGACC
The DNA here is from genome assembly GCA_903851195.1 of uncultured Acidobacteriia bacterium. Classification (GTDB taxonomy): domain Bacteria; phylum Acidobacteriota; class Terriglobia; order Bryobacterales; family Bryobacteraceae; genus BOG-234. Next base: position 95,554 of record CAINNJ010000001.1, on the reverse strand, counting down.
GCACCGCGCCACCGCCGCCTTTCTCCGGACCGAAACCCCATGTCCGTCCGACGCGCAGATTGAAGCTCACGATCTCCGGCCCTCGGCCGTCATTTCGCGGCACGATTTTTTCACCTGCTGCGGGATTCGGATCGAGCAGTCCATAAGCTGTGCGGATCACGCCGGGGAGCGTGGGATCCGTGGCGATCCCGGGCCGCGCCGTGAACAGGGTGGTGCCGTAGAGATCCTGCCCGGTCGTAATGTTGAAGGGCGCGCCGGATTGCAGCGTGAACAGCGGATTCAGCCGGATATTCCAGCGCAGATAAATCGTGCCGCCGACCAGGAATCGCTGCCGGATATCCGTGGCCGCCGGCCCGTATTCGCCTGCGTAATTGTAAGGATTGGCCGGGAACGTGCCGATGCCGTCCGAATCGCTGCGGGCCCGGTTCAGCGTGTAATAGCCGAACAGGGAGACGCCCGCGCTGAGTTTCGCGTTCACGTTCGCGATCAGCTGATTCTGGTTGTACAGGCCGGAAGACGACATGAGGAAGATCGGGCCCTGCGTGCCGTAGGGGTGCGTCGCGGGCGGATTGATATCGAGCGAACGGAAGACGTGCACGGAGTGCGAGTTCGTATACGTCAGCGCCAGCGTTGTGTTGCGTGGCAGTTGCCGCTCCAGCGTCAGCGCGGATTGCGCGATATAGGGGGCGCGCAGGTTCTTGTCGATCTGATAGACCGTCTGCGTGGACTGGCTGGCGCTGAGCGACGCGAGCGACGGAATGACCGGATAAAAGCCCGGATTCGTCACCACATATTGCTGCTGCACGACGCCGTTGAAACGCGCCGCCGTGAGGGAGTTGGCCAGCGGGAACCGGTCATAGAACAGGCCGAAGCCGCCACGCAGCACGGTTTTTCCCGACTTGCCTTTTAGTGAGCCGGGAGCCCAGGCGAACGCCACGCGGGGAGCGAAATCCCGCCAGTCGTGAATGTTCGTTTGCGTCTCATAGCGCATGCCGAGATTAACGGTGAGGTTCGGGCGCAGTTTCCAGTCGTCGCCGAAGAACAGGCCGGTGTCCCACTGGTGCAGCGCGATCTCCGGTTTCCCGCCGCTGATCGAAAACTGCGAAGGCAGCCCTTTCCGGTATTGATCGATGGAGGAGAACGTAAACGTTCCGTTGAAATTCGCCGGGGAGGAACTGTCGTCGCTCTGACCGCGAAGCCGCACGCCGAAGCGGAAGAAGTGCGTGGCGCGCAGTTTCGACGTGTAGTTCTGCAGTTCATAACTGTTCTGCAGATCGCTGCCGTGGCTGGTGGTGGCGCCGCCGCCGGTGAACGCGCCGAGTACCTGAATCACCGGCGCGACGGTGTTCGCGGTGTTCGTCAGCGCGGAACGGAAGTACTGAAAACGCGTTTCGTTGACCAGCGTGCCGTGCACGGACGTCTCCACGATCTGCGCGGTATCGAACGTGTGCAGCGTATGGGTGCCGCGTGAAATCAGGTCGAAACTGCCGATGCCGCCGTCTTTAATATCGGCGCGCGTGTAGAGGTAGCGCAGGCCGAGAGTGTTGTCGTCGTCGATCTGATAATCGACATGCGGGCCCACCAGGATGTGCCTTTGCGGAGTTTTCAGCACGGACGAAAAAGCGGCGGGCATCTGCGTGGCCGCATCGAGGATCACGCCGTTCGTGATGGAGCCGTTGTCCACCGCCTGATACTCCAGGTCGGAGGTGAAGGAACTCTTCTTCGTCAGCGGGCCGCTCAGGCTGTTCTCCGACTCCTGCAGCAGCAGCGGCGCTTTCTGCGCGCTGTACGGATTGCGCGAATTCCACTTATCCGTGGCGAAATTGTAGCCGACCGAGCCGTGAAACCTATCCGAACCCGGTTTGGTGAAAATCTCGATTCGCCCGTAGCCCAGTTTGTCGTATTCGGGAGAAAAAGGATTCGAATTGATGCGGATTTCGCGAATCGATTCCTTGGGCGGCAACTGGCCGCCGCTGAAACCGTCGACAAAGATGGCGCCGCCGCCAGGTCCCGCCGCGGGGCCGGCCAGCGCTTCGAGATCCGCCTGCAGATCGGCCGGATCGTCGGACAGGGCATCCAGGTCTTCGCCTTTAATGATCGTTGCGCTGGCGTTGTTCGAGGCTTCCGTGCTGAGCGCCGGCCCGGCGTTGTCCGTCACGGTGACCTGTTGCGCGGCTGCGGCCACATGGAGCTGCAGGTCAAGCGTGTTCGGCCCGGGGCGAACTGTGACGGTGACGGGTTGGGGCATCACCAACGCGGGCGCGACCGCGCTCACTTTGTAGTCGGCCGGAACCAGACCTGTGAAGATGTAGACGCCGTCTGCTGCCGCGACCGCTTTCTTCGCTCCGCCCGCGCTGGTGAGGGTGACGGAAGCCCGGGGAACCACCGCGCCCGATTCGTCCGTCACACGCCCGGTCAGCGAACTTTGCGCGAGCAGGGAAGGGGCAAGAATCAGAAACAGGAAGAGACGCCGCACAACCTATTGTCCGGCGTGTCGCTGAAGGATTCCTGAAAGCTAACCCGCGGTGATGGCGTCGATGGCGGCCAGATCCGCCGGCGCGAGCTTCCAGTTCGCCGCCGCCGCGTTGGTGCGCACCTGGTCCACGGTCTTGGCGCCGGTGATCACGGAGGTCACGGTGTCCTGCGCGGCCAGCCAGGAAACCGCCAGTTCCAGCAGCGTACGGCCGTGCCGTTCTGCGTAATCGATCAGCTTTTCCACGATATCGAGGTTTTTATCCGAGAACATATTCGGGCCCCAAGCGTCTTTGCCGCGGCTGTTTTCCGGCGCCGGCTGCCCCTTGCGATATTTGCCGCTCAGCATGCCGTTGGCAAGGGGGAAGTAGGGGATGAAGGCGATGCCCAGCTTCCGGCACTCCTGCAGGACACCCTGCTCCGGTTCGCGATGCAGCAGGCTGTAGTTGTTCTGCACGCTCACGAACTTCGCCGCGCCGGGCTTCACGGCGGAGGCCGCCGATTGCAGTTGATCCGCCTTGAAATTCGAACAGCCGATCTCGCGCACCTTACCCGCTTTCACCAGTTCGTCCAGCGCGCCCAGGGTTTCGGTAATCGAGGTCGAGGTGTCCGGTGTGTGGAGCTGGTAGAGGTCGATATGGTCGCTCTTCAGCCGCCGCAGGCTCGCCTCGCACGCTTCCCGAATGTAGGCTCGCTTCGCGCCGGATTTACCTTCGCCCATGCTCATGCCGAACTTGGTCGCGAGCACCACATCCTCGCGGCGGCTGCCCAGGGCATCGGCGAGGAATTCTTCGCTCTGCCCGGCCCCGTACATATCGGCGGTGTCGAGGAAATTGATGCCGGCATCCAGCGCCGCCGCCACTACCTCTCTGGTCGCAGCCTTATCGATACGCCAGCCAAAGTTGTTGCAGCCCAGTCCGACGACGGAAACTTCCAGGGTTCCAATACGCCTTCGTTCCATACAGGGTTCTCCTTCGTTCTATTGAACCGACTCCATCATCAAAATCGCCTGTTTGAGCAAGCCGTTGGTCAGTTCCGCCAGGCGCACGCCTTTCTTCGCGGCGCGTTCGGCGAGATAACTTTCTATTTCCGGATCCAGATAGATGGGCAGCCGCATCTCCGCCTGTCGCCGGAAGAGCTTGCCTCGTACGCCTCGGATGAAATCGGTTTCGGTCTTCATCGCGTCCCCCCGGAATCGATCCTACCCCACCGGGTGGTTCGTGAACTCACCCTCTCCGTGAACATCCGTCAGGCGCATGTCCCGGCTCTTCACGCCTTCCGCCTGCGGCGTCCGCCCGAACTCGCCGTTTCACAGCGAATCATAGAGTTTCCGTCACCCAGTATCCCGCAAGTCCGCCTGGAAGAAACCAGATCGCACATCAAGTCGACGATTACCCTTCGATACTGCAGCTGCCACCCTGTGTCCCCCAAGCCGCCGCCCCTCGAAGTCAGGTCACTTCGCTCGATCAGGAAAAGTCCTGCATGAGCCGGAGTTACCGGCCAGCGCGAACGGAATCCCCCCTGACTTACATGGCGGGATGGCCGATTGTTTGGCGCCGTAGCGGTAGGCGCCGCCGAGATCCCCGCCGAGTTAGTGGCCGTGGTTTTGCCCGAAGTAACATTTGATACCCTGAATCGGGCGCGTTTGCCCGGAGACATGGTAACAACGTATTATTGGTGCCAAATCTTCAGTTAGAACCGGCGCGGCTCAATCTTGCGACCCGCGAGTGGACCGGCCTGCTCGGCCCGTCCTTTGTTATCTCGCAGCCCGAGGCTTTGCTGGCGGCGGAGACCGCTACGTTTCCGACGGACCAGCGCGTCTCCGTTATCCTGCGGCCGGAAAATCCGCGCGAGGTGAGCGAACTGGTTCGCATCGCGGGCCGCCATAAGATCCCCGTCTATCCGGTGAGCAGCGGGAAGAACTGGGGCTACGGATCCCGCGTGCCGGTAGTTAGTGGTTGCGCCCTGCTCGACCTGAGCCGGATGAACCGGATTTCCGGCTTCAGCGAATCGCTCGGGTATGTCACCGTGCAACCCGGCGTCACGCAGGCCGACTTATTCGACTTCCTGCAAAAACGTCAATCGCGGCTCTGGATGGATGCGACCGGTTCGAGTCCCGATTGCAGTCTGATCGGCAATGCCATGGAACGCGGCTTCGGCCACACTCCTTATGGCGACCATTTCTCGAATGTCTGCGGCCTCGAAGTGGTGCTGGGTAACGGGGCCGTGATTCGCACCGGGTACGCCGGTCTGCCGCGGGCGCGCGCCGCGCAGGTATATCGCTGGGGTCTGGGGCCGAGTCTCGACGGCCTGTTCTCGCAATCCAACTTCGGCATCGTCACCGAGATGACCATCTGGCTCATGCCGGCGCCGGAGTATTTTCAGGCCTTTTTCTTCCAGTGCGACCGCGAAGACGGACTCGGCCCGATCATCGACGCGCTTCGTCCGCTGCGCCTCGACGGAACGTTGCGCAGCGCGGTCCACATCGCGAACGATTACAAGGTGCTCGCCGGGATTCAGCAGTTCCCGTGGGGCGAACCGATGCCGATTCCTCCGGAACGAATGAAGGTTCTGCGGCGGAATCTCAAGTTCACGCGCTGGAGCGGTTCCGGGGCGCTCTATGGCACGAAGTTACAGGTGAAGGAAGCCCGGCGATTACTGCGCGCCGCGGCCTCGAAGAGCGTGGATAAGCTGCAGTTCCTCGACGATCGTATGCTGGCCTTCGCGTCGCGATTCAAGGGCGCGTATAAGTCGGTCACCGGCCTCGATCTGACCCGCACTCTGGAACTCGTGCGGCCCGTGTTCGGCCTGCTGAAAGGCATTCCCACGCGGCAGACTCTCGGCAGCGTCTACTGGAGGAAGCGGATGCCCGCGCCGGCCGATGCCGATCCGGATCGCGACGGATGTGGCGTTCTGTGGGCCGCGCCCGTGGCCCCGCTGGACGGCGCCGAAGCGTCGAACCTTGTCCGAAAGGCCGAGAGGATTCTGTTCGAATCCGGCTTCGAACCACAGATCTCGATGACGTTGCTGACGGAGCGATCGGTCGCCTGTGTGATCTCCATCAGTTATGACCGCCATGTGCCCGGAGAAGATTCCAAAGCCATGGCCTGTTACTCAAGGTTACAATCGGAACTGGAGCGCGAAGGATACTATTCTTATCGCCTCGGAATCGCGGGCATGAACAAACAACACCTGCAGCCGGCCTATTACAACTTACTCCGGGGGCTGAAACTGGCCGTCGATCCGCAGGAAATCCTTGCGCCCGGCCGCTATGTCCCGGTTGCCGAACCGCAATCATGAGCGTGACTCAATCGCCGTCTCTCTCTTCGTTCGACGTGGAGGATCGACGCATCCGGGAACTGGTTCGCGATCTCCATGCTCCCCGGCCGCGCGTGTACTGGGCCGACCTGCTGTCCGCCTCGGCGATCGGCTGGGCTGCCTTTGCGTTCGCGGTCTGGTCGCGGCCCTTCTCAGCCGGCATGTTTGCGGGAATCGCCGTAGCGGTGCTCGCTCTCTACCGGGCGCTCCTGTTTATTCACGAAATCACTCACCAGGGCGCCCGCTCCCTGCGCGGGTTTGAGACTGTCTGGAACCTGCTTGTCGGTTTCCCGATGCTTATTCCGTCCTGCGTCTATTCGGGCGTCCACCAGAGTCACCACGGTCTCAGCACTTACGGCACGAATCTCGATCCCGAGTATCTTCCTTTCGCGAGTAACAACAGGATGACGCTGGGATTCTCGCTCCATAGCTTTTTTATCCCGCTTGCCCTTCTCGTCCGTTTCCTGATTCTCACGCCGGCGGGTTTGGTGTGGCCCGGCTTGCAGCGCTGGCTTGTGGTGCATGCTTCGTCGCTCACCATGAATTTCGCTTACCGGCGGGAGGCTTCTGCGGAAACCATCCGCATGGTGCGGCGCCAGACTGTGGCCATCCTGCTTTTGTGGGCGGCTTTTGTCGCTTTGTGGCTGGACGGCGTCTTGCCGGGCCGCGCGTTCGCGATTTGGCTGGCGGTGTCTTCACTCATCAGTTTCGTTAATACTTTGCGCACGCTGGGCGCGCACGCCTATGAGAGCGCTGGCCAGCCTCTCGACAGACGCGGCCAGCTGATCGACTCCATCGATACGCCCGGCGCGCTGTGGACCGAACTCTGGGCGCCGGTAGGGCTCCGCTATCATGCGCTGCACCACTATTTCCCCGGCATTCCCTATCACAATCTGCCCGCAGCGTGGAAACGGGTTTCGGGCAGTCTGCCGGCCGAAGCCATGTACCACCAGGTGCGGAGCCCGGGCCTCGCGCATTCCCTGCGCACCCTGTATCGCAAGGGCGGCCGGAGACGCGACCGCTGACGCACTTCGGCATCATCAGCCCGCCGGTGCCGGGCCACATCCACCCCTTCGGCGCGCTGGGCCGTGAGCTGATCTCGCGTGGCCACCGCGTGACGTTCCTCCACATGCAGGACACCGAGGCTCGCGCGAGGGCCGAGGGGCTGGAGTTCGCGGCGGTCGGTCAGACGGATCACCCCTCCGGATCTCTGCCTGTATCGCTGGAGCAACTCGGCCGTCTGGAGGGTCTTGCCGCGCTGCGGTTCACCATCCGCGCCGTCACGAAAACCACGGAAATGATGTGCCGCGACGCTCCGTCCGTGGTGCGTTCCCGCGGCATCGAAATGCTGCTGGTCGATCAGATGGAGCCCGCGGGCGGCAGCGTCGCCGAACTGCTGGGGCTGCCTTTCGTCACCATCTGCAACGCTCTGGCGCTGAACCGCGAATCCACCGTGCCTCCGCCTTTCACGGACTGGACTTACGGAACGCAGTGGTGGCGCCGCGCCCGCAACTTACTCGGTTATGCGGTTTCGACGCGAACCATGTCACCGGTTTCCGCGGTGGTGGCGCGCTGGCGGCGTGAGTGGGGTCTCGCTCCCCATAAGACGGCGGAAGCCTCGTTTTCCACTCTGGCCCAGATTAGTCAGCAGCCGCCGGCTTTCGACTTTCCCCGCCGCGAGTTACCCTCGACATTTCATTACGCCGGGCCGCTGCGCAATCCGTCCGGCGTGACCGTGCCGTTTCCGTGGGAAAGACTGGACGGCCGCCCGCTGGTCTATGCGTCGCTGGGAACGCTCCAGTTCTCGAAGGAAGAGGTGTTTCGGTGCTTTGCCGCGGCTTGCGCCGAACTCGGTCTGCAGCTGGTGCTCGCGCACTGTGGCGGACTTAGCCCGCGTGCGGTGGAACTGCTGCCGGGGAATCCGGTGGCGGTGAACTACGCCCCCCAGCTGGAAGTGCTTGCGCGGGCGCGCCTGGCCCTCACACATGCGGGCCTGAACACCGTACTCGATGGGCTGTCGTGCGGGATTCCTCTGGTTGCCGTGCCGATCACTTACGAGCAGCCGGCGATCGCGGCCCGCCTGCTTTATACGGGGACGGGGAAGTTAGTCGGTCTGAAGGGCCTTCATGCGCCGCAGCTGAAAGCCGCGATTCGCGCCGTTCTGGATGAGCCTTCTTATGTCCGGAATGCGCAGGTGGTGGCGTCTTCCATCCGCTCCGCCGGAGGAGCGCGCCGCGCCGCGGATATTATCGAAACGCTGCTGCCGCCCGCCTCACGGGATGCCCGATCAGGTAAGTGATCTCCACTCCTCCGCGCGGCGCGGCGACTCGTCCGGTCTCCCACCGATAACTTCCGGAACTCAGCCCATCGATCAGACGCCGAATCTCCGCCGGGCTGTAAGTCCGCAGGTGGGATACGAGGCCGTCCCAGGCTACCAGCAGCGGAATGACGGGGAGGATCCAGGTAAGCAGCCACCAGATCCACAGGCGCGGCCTCATTCGCTTCAGCAGCAGAAAGACACTCAGAAAAGACGCGGGAAAGCAGAGCAGCACCTTGAGAAGCGTGCGTTCCGTAATCTCGAAAATTGCAATCGGCTGTCCCTTCCGGTAAGCGTCTTCCAGGATTCTTTTGGCTTCCGGCGGCGTGAAGTGATGAAAGGCGTTGAACAGCGTCCGGCAGCCGGTCAGAGACTCCGGCAGTTCTCTGGCATCGACCGGCTGTGGCATCACGGTCAGATTGCCGCTGCTTTCAGATAGCTGATCCGCCAGGGCCGGCGCCGGGTACTTATCTGTGATGACGGCAGGCACGCTCAAACCCAGGAGGGCCAGTTGCCGCTGAACCGGAACGATCGGCCCGCCCGCTCCCGAACACAGGTCGACAATACGGAAAGTATCGGAACTACTGAGGGTACGCGCGAGTAACGGCGCGATCACTGTCGCGGCCTGACTGTATTCCCAAAGAACGCGCAACCACTCCGTCAGGGCGTCGCGAAGAACTCCGGGGCACCACGGCTGATCGTGTACCTCGATAAGATGCCGCCTGCATGGGGGTACTGGAAATGACATTTCAGGGTTACTCTCCTATTCTAACGTCAATTACAGTACTTTTACTGTTGAAACCGACACTACTAACAAAAGGGAGCATTCGCCGCCCGCGGCTCCTGCTCCCTTGTAACTACCCCGAATGATGGTGGATTTACCTTGCGGAATTCCGGCGGATCCGGCTGATCCCGAGCATTCCGGCCCCGGCAAATAACATGGCCAACGTTCCAGGCTCGGGCGTTCCGGCCGAGGCAACCGACGAGAAGGTCGCGGAGTAAGAATCCGCGATTCCGGTTGCGGTCAGCGCCTGCGCGAGAACCCCGGTGATGGTTCCAGGAACCAGGTTCTGCGAAGTAATCAGAACTCCGGTCGGGTTCGAGCCCGAAGCCGAAGTTCCCAGGTACGCGATTCCATTCAGGCTGAGCGCAATCGAAACCTTGTTGGCAGCCACCTGAGTAAGCGTGAACGGAGAGTTGGCGGGCGTGCAGGAACTCCCGACCGCGTTGCTCGCGCAACCGGCGGCGGTGCCGACGCCAGGATCGATCTGTCTCAGATCGAAGTGGACCGTGCCTGCTGAGGTCGTGAAGGTGGAAAAATCTACGATAGGTGTGGCCAAAGTACCGGTAACAGCCGTTCCCAGCAGGTCTTTAATCGTCCCACCGGTCAGTCCGGCATAACTGCCCGTATCGGGTGAACCCGGATCAAAGACATGAGCGGTCGTGCAGGTTGTGTTGAAGAACATGATTCCGGAAAGGCTTACGATGACGCAGCCTCCGATGTTGGCCTGAGCCCCCCCGGCAGGTACAGTGATCGTGGTTGCGGAGCCACGCGATGCGGCCAGAAGGCATGCGGCCATTCCGAGCGTGAGAGTCAGTCTGTGACGGCTTAAGTTGAGTGATTTCATAGTGTCTTTCCTTCTAGCAATGTCGCTGGTGGATCTGAGAACGATTGGTTGTGAGGCTTGCCGCGGAACCGCGCCGCCGGCAAAACGGTAAACGCGAAACCAGGAATCCCGACCTCGTGGAGCCGGTCGTCTTGCAAACTGCCATTACTTCTCCTCCTGGCCCGGTCATGATCCGGACCTTCTCCTCAAATGTGGGGCAAAAGGGAGAAACGGGCAATGACGATAAGTGGAGGAAGCGTAGGTGTAACTACAGCCCGGAGGCGAACGTAGTGTCACCGGTTACGGTCAAAAGCGTCCGAAGTCGAGATTTAAGTAACTTGTCTCAGAACCAAGGCATAACCGGGAGAGATTTGTAACATGTCTGCGCGCAGGCCCGGACGTGGCTGAACAGTTAAAAAGTGCTCAGGAGTACTCTTGTAACAAAACTGCTTTGGACGAGGTGTGCTCTCAGACCCCAACGTTAGCCTTCACATGGACGTCAGCTCATTGCCGGAGGCTTTGCCAGAAGCCATGCTCTACTTTGCGGACCCGCGGCGGTGTCTCGCGTACATGGCGTCGCGACGCTGGCCCGCGGGCGCCGTGCGCTGCCCGGTTTGCGGAACCCGGAACGTTCGGTTTCTGGAGAATCGTCAGCTCTGGGAATGCCGCTCCAGACATCCCGGCGCGCAGTTCAGCGTCCGCGTCGGAACCATCTTTGAGGACAGCCACGTTTCTTTGTGCCAGTGGCTGATCGCGATCTGGATTATCGCCAATTCCGCCCGTCGCGTGAGTTCTTACGAACTCGCCGGGCGCCTCGGAATCACGCAGAAGTCGGCGTGGTTTGTCCAGCGGAGAATCCGGTGCGCGCTGGAACTCAGGGGGTGGAAGCTTCCGGCTCTTGGCAAACTGCCGGATCCGGAGAGGTATCTGGCGGTTCCGGAGAATTCAGCGGGCGCGCGGCCTTAGGCTTCCGCGCCCGGAAGGGCTCTCTGGCCTGAGCGTCTTCCCGCGCCACCGACAGCAGCACATCGAGAAGGCGGGTAAATGACGCGAACTCCTCGGGTACGGCGTGCGTCTCGTCGTTCAGTAATCCGTTCATTACGGGATTCATATCTGCAAGTACAGAGCCTTTCGTTTGTACCGGCGCCGCCGAAAGCAGTCTGTGCGTTTCGGAAGAATTCCTCTGCCCGATCGGGGATTGCAGTATGTCGCTACCAGGCATGACTGTCGCTTCCGCCATTACTGAGACCAATACTGCCCGGCACACTCTCCCGGGGTGACGAGGGGTCGGCGTATTTCCCGCCCGTCAGAACCAGCGAATCCGCTAACTGGCTTTGCACTTCCCGCACAAGTGGAGAGAACTTCGGGTTTGGATATCGTGAGTCGAATCGGAGTAACTCCATCTGACATCCGTAGGCGGGATCGCTGTAAGCGGGAAGCTGCTCGCCACGATATTCCAGGGTGCCGCCTCCGATCTTCCGGAGAATCGACGAGGATCCGTGCCGGACCGTGGCGGTGCAGGCGCAAAGACAACCGCCCATCAGCCCCGCCCACGCGTAAGCGGCCAGCAGTATCTTCAGAGCGGCTCTGGTGTTGCGCCATTCCTCCGCGATAGCCCAGCCGCCCAGTTCCACGTACGACATCCCCTCGGCGCGCGCTACCCGCAGTTCCGTCTCGAATGCGTAACGTACTTTTGCGCCCCATGACCGATCCTTAGCCAGCGGTGCATTCCGAAACGTAAGCCGATCGAAAGACACAGTATTAGGGTGCATGAGAAATCGCGTACAGCCGACGACCTTCTGTCTGGCCAGAACCAGCAGCAGATGCCAGCTGTCTTCGTCGCCCGGCATTCTGTATCTTCCGTCCGGATCCAGTTGCCATTGCTGAATGGCCCCGTCTTTCAGGTAGATATCTCCGCGGAATTTTTGCGCCGTTCGCAGATAGGCGTTGTAAAGGTGTGAGTCCTCCCGTGTAGGTCGGAGTCCGCCGGCGCCGCTTGAGGCGGACGGGGCAAGAAGTAAGTAGCGAAGCTGATCCTGATGCGTCACTATGACAAGACCTCTTCATGAGTCGGAAATCCGGGGCGCGTGCTGGCGAAAGTCGGGTACATAGTTAGTCTAAAGGAAATGTGAGTGAAGTTACAAAGAATCTCTGCGAAATGGGTCATACTAACACGTATGGGTCCATTACTCTCGCTTCGTTATCATGAGGAGCCCTGCACGCAGGAAGTAGTGCAGTCAGCCGAGTTACTTTCCGCCGGCACTCATCGTATCCGCTTCCGCGTAACTCGCTCGCTCCGGGCCGGCATGAAGGTGCGCCTGCGCGGCTTCCACGGCTCCGCAAGCGCGGTAATTACTCGCTCGAAGGCCGAGAGGGAAGGCTTTGTGATCACCGCCCAGGTTTTGTCCGGCATGGTTCGGCTGTTCAATCCCAAACGCGCTCCGGCTGGTTTCGACCCCGGTATTTTAGCCGTCGAAAGATTTCTTTCCGACGAGCACTTCGACAGAATCTGCGCCGAACTGGACATCGCGACCGACGTAAAAACTGCTTCGCTGTAAGCTTTACCGAAGTACCTCACTCAGGCCGGCGAAGCTCACTCAGGCCGGCGAAGCTCACCTCAGGTCGGCGAAGCTCCCTCTGGCTGGCCAAAGACGATACGACCGGTCGCCGGGGCCATGCCTGGTCGCCTGGGCCATGGTTGATGAATGTTGCATCACATGCCGCATGACTGTCGCAAAGTGAAACACCTTAAAGGTCCGCCGGAACTTTGCCGATTGATCCGCAGTGAATCTCAATCTGAACGTCCCGGTCCGTTTGCTGCTGCTCTGCCTGCTCTGGCAGGAAAGTCCGTGCCTCGCGTCGAAAGAGCCTGGACACTCGATCCAGCTTCCCTTCTCCTTCGTTGAAAACCGCGGACAGGCCGATGCGCGGGTGCGTTACATCGGTACCGGCGCGAGGTTCAAAGCCTGGTTCCGCGACGACGGCATTGTTTTCCAGCAGGGCGAGGCCGTCACGCGCCTGCGTTTTGCTGGTGGGAACCGAAAGCCGGTACTCCGGACGGGCGACCCTCTGGGAGCCACCGCCACTTACCTGCGAGGCCGGGAATCCGCCGCCTGGCGAAGTGGTTTACCGCTTTACGGGAGTCTGACGTACACCAGAGTATGGCCGGGAATCGAGATCCGGTTCAAAGCCGATCAGGCGGGAACCAAAGCCGAATACTTGATCGCGCCGGGAGCCTCGCCGGCGGAAATCCGGCTGCGCTTCAAGGGCAGGCCCTCGATTGAACCGGACGGGAGTCTGGTGGTATCCAACGGGTCCGGAGAGTTTCGGGAAAGTGCGCCTTTGATCTACCAGAACGAGGGCGCCAGACGGGTTCCCGTGCGGGGAGCTTTCATCCGGCGCGAAGACGGCTGTATCGGGTTCAGTGTTCCGGTGTATGACAGAACGAGACCGCTCGTCATCGACCCAAACATCCTCTTCAGCGGCTATTTCGGAGGAAGCGCTCAGTCCACCATCACGGCCATCGCCGTGAACTCCTGGTTCAACACGATCGTAGCCGGCTGGACGGTCGGAACCGATCTCCCCGCAACCGGTGGCGTCAGATCCCGCAGCGCCGGCGGCGTGGATGCGTTTGTTGCCGGTTTCAGCCCCGATGGCGGGAAATTGCTTTTCTGCACCTATCTGGGCGGATCCGGCGACGACCGCGCTTTCGGACTGGCTGTCGATTCCGCCAACAATACGTATGTAACCGGCTGGACCTCTTCTGTGGACTTTCCCGTGGCCGGCGGCCTCCAGAACAGGCTAAAAGGCGCACGCGATGCTTTTGTCGCGAAACTCAACCGGACGGGAACGGCTTTCGTTTACAGCACATACCTGGGAGGAACAGGAGCGGACACGGGCAACGCCATCGTCCTGAACCGCGACAATTCGGTTCTCCTCATCGGCGACACCACTTCGCGGGATCTGCCGGTAACCGCCGGCGTCGTGCAACCCCTGCCGGGCGGAACGCAGGACGCGTTCGTTGCCAAACTTTCCGCGGCCGGCAGCCTCTCCTGGCTGACCTATTGCGGCGGCAGCGGGACGGAACACGGCGCGGCACTGGCTCTGGATTCCGGGGGCCGGATCTTTATCGCCGGTTCCACCAGTTCTCCGGACTTTCCCGTGGTCCGGCCTTTTCAGCCCCATACCGGCGGCGGCCAGGACGGGTTCGTGGCGAAACTAGCCTCGGACGCATCTTCTCTGATCTTCAGCACCTATCTGGGCGGTTCGGGAGGCATTCCGGGCTCCCCGGAGGGAGTCAACGCGGTTGTCCTGGGTCGCGACGGCAATCCGGTTCTCGCGGGAGTGACCAGTTCCCGCAACTTTCCCGTCACCTCCGGCACTCTGCAGACCTCGTTCGGGGGCGGGCAGACGGACGGTTTCCTCACCCGTGTGGACCAGAACACAGGCGCGGTGATTTCGTCCATGTACGTCGGTGGTTCGGGCGACGACTCGATATCGGGGATGGTGGCCGATGTCCACACCGACCTGTTCTGGATCACCGGCTATACGGGTTCGCCGGACTTCCCGTCGCAAAACCCGACGCAGGCCGTACTTGGCGGCGGTCTTGACGCGTTTGTGGCCAATATCGGCTTTTCGCGTCTCCTCTGCTCCGGGTACTTCGGCGGGCCGGGAAACGATTCCGGCACGGCCGTCGCGATCGATTCCCTGTCCAACGTTGCGTTCGCCGTGGAGACCTCTTACCGAAAGCTCCCCGTGCAGGGAAGCGTCGGCGCCGGCCAGGGCACTCCGCTCACCTCGTATTTCGCCAGAATGGCGGCGAATTACACCCTGGCGGTGGCGAATATGCCCGCATTTCGCTTCGATGTCTGGCACAACACGGGGTACAACGGCCCCAATACCACCCTCGGCACGGCGTCTTTTGGGGCGACGGGCGATGTCCCTCTGATGGGGGACTGGGACGGCTCGGGCGTCAAACGGCTCGGAGTTTTCCGAAACGGCCTCTGGATCCTCGATACCAACGGGAACAGTCTGCTCGACGCCGGGGACCGCACTATCCAGTTCGGGCAACCGGGTGATGTCCCGGTGCTCGGCGACTGGGATGGCACGGGTCGCGTGAAACTCGGACTGTTCCGCCAGGGTGTTTTTATCCTCGATCTCAGCGGCCACCTGTCGGGTACGTCTACGGGGGTGGCCGACGCAACTTTCCCATTCGGTCTGCCGGGGGATCTGCCGGTGGTCGCGGACTGGAATGGCTCGGGCACCACTAAGGCCGGCGTTTTTCGCGCCGGGCAGTGGCTCGTTGACTTTCTGGGAACCCGCTCGGCCACCACGACCTACAGGTATGGGCAGGCGGGCGACATTCCCGTGGTGGGCGACTGGATCGGCACGGGTATTGCGAATCAGATCGGCGTCTACCGTCAGGGACTCTGGATTCTGAACAGCCCCGGGGGCAACACTATGCTGAACGGCGGTCTCTACGAACTCTACGTGAGCTTCGGCGGGCCCTCTTACAAGCCACTGGTTTTCTGAAGCGGAAGGTGTCTTTCCCTGATAGCCGGACAGGCCGCCACAGGCCATCAGGTCGATTTGGTCGCGCGGGAGCTAACGCAACTGCCGCTATCTCCGGCGCTGTTGCAAGGCTCCCATCGCGTGCCCGAAAATGCAAAACGCCCGGCCGAAGCCGGGCGTTTGCAGGACAGCCGAGGGGATGTGCGGGACCTTAGCTCCGGCGGCGCAGGCGAAGAAAGCCGACCGCAGTCATTCCGGCGAACAGCAGCCCGAAAGAAGCCGGTTCAGGGGTCTGTTCAACGGTGACGGCCGACAGCGCAAAGTGACTGGAACCGGGGTTCGCGGGTGCCGAAGTAAAATTTGTCACATTGTCCACAACCTGAATGTACGAAAGGAATGAGGTAGTGGGAGTAAAAACAAATTGCTGGGCGTCCAGAACGACTTTCCCGCCCGCCGAACCCGCCCACGGTCCGTTGGCACTATTATCAGGCAGAGTCGAGGGAATCGAGGTATATGTTTGGGAGTACACGTTGGCAGTGTTCACCGTAACACCATTCACCGTGCTGGAAGCAGCGAGCGTCTGTCCATACGTTCCGCTGGTCGGGCAACCCGTGGCACCCTGGGTGGAATCGCAGATCACCGCCGCCCGGACTTCCACACCGCTTTTCAGCGTGACGCTCGTCAACTGATCCGAAGTGCAGGTTCCGTTCGACGTGGCAGAGAAGCAAAACGACACCGTGATGTTATCGCCATTGTTATACCCCGCAAAATCGTTCAGCATCGTGTAAACCGAGGAGATTTCATTGAGACCAACCGCAATGGTTGCGGTACTTTGGCTCGCTTTAAGCCCGGATTTGATGAAATTGCTGTCCACCTGACCTAGCGTCACAGTGTTGCCGACGTACCACGGGGCCGATAACGGCGCATTCAGCATGTCAAAAACAATGGGTGTTCCAGCCAAACCGGTGAACCCGGACGCTTTTTGACCCGCCGCATCCGGCGGCGTGATTCCCGATGCGTCAGCAAAGAGGGAAACCAGATAGTTGCCGGGAACTCCCGTGGTGGAACTGGTTGCACAGGTGGCGCTGTTAAGCTGAGCGCCCGCGCATCTATTTATCTGAACATAAGTACTGCTCAATCCATATCCCGCCACGTTCGTTGCCGTGCCGGTGAGTTGAATTTGCGTTGCGCTCATCGTCAACGCGCAAGCCAGGAAAAGTAGGGAGAAATTGATAGGACGAAACATGAAGAAAGCTCCTCCGCGTCGAACCCTATTGGATTCGATCATGTGAACTTTAGTGTACTACACTACAGTTAGTTTCCAGACAAAATTTTTTCCGGATTCGCGACCGAAGTTCTGGTACTTCGCTCCTTTGGTTTATCCTCTTTCCGATTGTTTTGGCGGTATTTCCGGAGCTAAACTCCGCTCAATCTGCGCCAGCGGCGCGAAATCCTGGTCGATTTTGCCTCCGAGCACCGTTTCGCCTCCCGCAAGCAGCCACGCGTGTGCCTGCAGTTTGCCGTCTTCGATCCGCGCTCCCAAACGGACCACAGAACGGATGCCGCGCCGCCGCAACATCAGATGCGCACCCAACGCGTTGACCAGACAAGTGCAGGACCACGGGAGACGGGGAGCGACCCGGCAGACGGCATGGGTAACCCGCCACACTCCGGGCGGCGGCGCGGGACGGTTTGCCGCTCGATCCGCGCTGCCCGCTGTGCCTTCCGCCGGCACGGCGGTGGTTCTCCCCAGCAACTGGACCGTCATGCGAAAAGGCATGACAAAGACGAAGATCCAGCCCACTGCGAGCGAAATAACCGTTTCGGCTTTCAGCACGATGCCTGCAACGGTTTTCCACCATCGTGCTCCGCGTTTCATGGCGTTTCACCGAGGCGCACGGCTGTGTTCTCCCGCCGGTTGCGTCCTTTTTCCAATAGTGCCGAATTTTCAGCCCATCGCCAGAGCAGAGGAAACAGCGGACACGTCATCCCGCGGTCCGCGGCGGAAAGATTCGTCAGAATCCAGTCTCCACACGTGTTCCCCTCCAGAATAACCGGCCCTTCGGAACTCAGAATCAGATCCCAGTTCACCAGTGCAAGTCCGGGCACCAGCGTCATGGCGCGGATTGCCATGGACACGGCTGAAGCGTATCCCGGAAGGAATCGGCCCTCGATCGCCACCCGATTCCACGGCAGTCTCGAAAAGCGTTCTCCGGGGCGAAGAAACCAGATGCCCGGTTTCATCTGTCCGGACTCCGGATCGACGGGCGCGAAGATCTGTCCCCGAATGAAATGGCGAGCATTCTCGCCGGGGACGCGGATCGCCAGCAGGCCGGAATGCAGAAAAGGCTCCCCGCCAGGCTCTCGCGCCGTCGTCAGGCGCAGCACCGGCGCGTCTCCTCCCGAAGCAAGATCGGCCGTCTCTTCACCCGCTTCAAGGCGGCTCTGAACCAGCAGCGTGTCGGCTTTCGCGAGAGCCGTGAGTCTGCCTTGCAGCACTGCCGTGTCGCAGGGAGGGCCGCCGTTCATTCGGTACGAACCCCGCCTGATCACATCGATCGGCATCGATCCCCGGGATGCCGAGCCGTGGCGCGGTTTGACAAAAAGTTTGCCGGCGTCGCACCAGACGGAAGCCGAGGGGTCCACGCACCCGCCCACGGGGATCGTCAACTTCTCCTCGGCCACGGACAGCTTCGCCTGCCGCAGCAACCGCGCTGTCGCCAGTTTGTCGGCAAGCAGCAAGTGTTCCGTTCTGGTTCCGAGTCGGGACAGAACGGCGCCTGCGCTTCGGCCGGCCAACGGATGGAAGCCTGGTGGCTGAAAGAAATGCCGCCAGATGTGCGCTTCGTTTGGTTGCGCGCCGCTTCTGAGGCAGTCTCCCAGGAGTTGCAGGGTTGACGGCAGCGACAGAGAGTTCACCCGGGAAAAGCGGACGGTTCGCCCGGTTGCCGCGACGCCCCACGCGGCAAGGGAAAGCGAACGCAGAACCCGACGGCTCCACCATGGCGCCCGCAACCAAAAGCGCTCCGCTGCCCACTGCCGCAGATTGGCCGCGTTCTCGTCCTCCGGGCTGCCGAAGCCGAGGCCATCCAGTGGCATGCGGCGCCAGAGCCGGGCGAACGTTCGCGCGCCTTCCGTCTTCCGCGGCTCAGCCATCCCTTCCGCTGGTGTCGGGCTTTTGGTTTGCGGCAACAGGTCACCCGGGGTGTGTGGCCGCGCCCGCGCTGGCCGATCCCTCACGAAAATTCCGGCGCCGGTTTTTCGCGTGATCCCGCGTGTCCGCGAGCGAAATGCCGAGCCGCTTCCAGCGCGCGCAGCCCGTGCATGGCTCTCCTGAAGGCGGCGGTCCGCGGGCGCGCCGGATATCCGGACGCGTTGAACGCCTGCGACACGAGCACCGCATCCTCTCCCTCCGGCGCCGCGCGCAGAGCTGTGGCGATGGCGTCCAGGTCGAACAAAGCCGTCACGGGCAAGCAGGCGCGCAGCGCGTCGATCTCGCTCAGAAGTCCTGGCTTGGCCCCGGCAAGGTGAATCGGCAGATCCGGAAAAGGCACAAACTTGGTTTCGCGATCGCGGATCAGGTCCGGCAGGATCCCTGTCATGCTGTCCCGAAACGGCTGCCGGGAAAACCCGTTGTGAAGAAACGTCGTGACCGGCAGCGACAGCGTGAAGTCGATAATCCTCCGGTCCAGCAAAGGAAACGTGAACGCAATCCCGTGTCGCGCTCCGAGAATCGCCAAACGATTCCCGCGATCGGCAAGATAGCCCGCGGTCAGCATTCTGATGCGGTCATCGGGCCGGCTGCCCGCTTTGCTGACCGGGTCGAGCGACTGTCTGACGCTTGCGGCCAGGGATGGCGTCAGAAAATCGAGAGAGCGCCGCCGGTCGTAATCCGCGGGCCGGCCCCGCAGGCGTTGACGCAATTCCCGAAGCCAGTCCGGAATCAGAGGTCCCAAAAGACTGGTTGCCGCCACCTGCCGAAATGGGCGGCGCTGTCGCACGGCTCGGGCGTGCAGTTCCTGGTGTACGTGCTGCCAGTGACCCCCGCGCAGGGCCGTGACATAGAGTCCCGTTCCGTTATAGGTCGCGCCCTCGTCGCCCCCCGCTCCGGAAAGAAGCAGTTCGCACCCGGCGGCCGCGACCTGCTCGCAGATGCGGTCGTCGGACTGGCCCACGGGGCCGAAGATCGGTAAATCGGAATCGGTCGCCCCGGCATTGTCCGCCAAAGTCGCATACGCGGGAGACCATTCGATATCGGGTTCCTGTTCCAGAACGGCTTTGACGTACTCCGTTTCGTCCCGGATTACGACACCTGGCAGCGATTTCGCCAGTTGCGAGTAGGCATGCAGTTTCCCGCCTCTCATCCGCATTTGCCGGGCCGCGATGACGGCGATACAGGACGAATCCAGCCCTCCGCTGAGATGCGCGGCTACCGGCCCCCGGGCGGGGAGGCGGCAGGAGACGGCCTCGTGCAGCAGTGTCCGCAAGTTCGCCGCCGCTTCCCCCGCGGTTCCGCGCCAACTTCCAACCTGGCCGACCTCTGGCCGCCAGGCCCGATGAAGCCGGAGCCCCGCCGTCGTGAGAGTCAGCGTGTGGCCCGGGGGCAGCCACTGAATGTTTTCAAAGCCCGTGGCCTCGCGCTTGAAGTGCATCTCCACCAGCAGCCGCCCGATCGCCACGGGATTCGGTTGCGCGGAGACAACACCGGATGCATGGAGGCCGCGCGGCAGCGACGCGAAGGCGAAGAACCGGCCGGGCAGATGCGTGTAGCAAAAAGGTCTCACCCCCATGAAATCGCGCGCGCACACCAGACGCCCCGGTCCAGCCTGCCAGGCCGCGATCGCGAAATCGCCGTCGAGGCGGTCGGGCAGGTCTTCTCCCCAGCGTTCCCAGGCGGCAAGGGCCAGACTTTCGGGAGATGTTGCAGCGGGGAGCCCAAGGACGGCGGCCAATTCGGCCGGGCGGTCGAGTCGAAGGTCCGCCGCCAGCCATGTGCCATCGGGGCCGCGGAACAGATTCGCCGTCGCGCCGGGTGGGTTGGCCGCGGCCCGAGCCTCCCCGAAGTCCAGTACCGCCAAAGCCGCCGGGCCGTCGATTCGCTGCCTTACGCAGCACGGAGTTCCTGGTCTTGTCAACGCGACCGTCATGGAAACGAGAGTTTTTGCTTCCGCGGCCCCCCCGTCCAGCCGCACATAACCACAGATCAGGCGCATCGCTCGTGCCGTTCCCCCGCGCCCTTCTGGTCGCCGGATCGCGGGCTAGCCCGCATCCACCAGAAGTTTTCGTTGGCGAAGGCTGCCGAGGAAAGCGGATACCTGCTCGGCGCACATGTCCGGAGAAACCTCATATTCGGCCGTCAGTCTCTCCACCAGGGCATCTATAGTCGTCGGGTTTTCCAGAAGTTCCCAGATGCGTGGTCCGGCCCCTTTCAGGCCGAAGTATTTGCCCGCGTCGACGCTCATCATCAGCAGCATGTCGTCGACCGGTGCGGTGAAGACCTCGCCGGCACGCCGAAACGTTTCGCTCATCGTTGATATCCTTCCGATTGCGGCATCTCCGCTGCCCGCAGATAGCCGAGTCTTTTCATTGTGATCGCGTGATCGCTTTCAATCACTCCGATTTGGGTCGCCGTTAACTCCTGGCGCCAGCTGCCTGTCTCGCCCCGACGGAAAAACAGAGTTTCCGCCGGAAGGCTCTCACAGAATCCATTCTCGCGCTCCTGACGCCGCAACTCCGCAAAACCGGAGTGGACGACGGCTTGTTCCAGTTGATGGCGAGTATAGTTCGCACCCAGGAAATCCAGCGCGGCGGCGAAAACAGCAGAGGTGTCGGCATGAAGATCCTCGTAACGAATCACATGAACCGGCAGATCCAACTGATCGAGCCAGCTGGTGACGTGGCCGGTCCAACCCGTCAGGCGCTGCCTCGTCTGCAAAAAACCGCCGATCGTATCGTCCTGGTCGTTCATCCGCCGAATCGCGGCATCGATACCGATGCCGAAATGGGCTGCAAACGAGACTGCCACATCCCGCGGATCCCGTACCAGGTAAATGGCCGCCCGTGCGGCTCGGCCCAGAAGGGGTGTGCCGCCTTTAACATACGTATAGGCGTCATGTGTCTTCAGCAGCTTCGCCTCGCCTGAGTGTTTCGACTCCGCATCATGGACTGTGGGACGGAGAGCCTCAATTTCCCGAGTCTTCAAGAGGTCTGAATCCAGCAGTGTCAGTTCTTCGAACGCCTGAACGCTGTTGGCGGACTCTCCTTTAAGGGCAAAATTGTTGATATCGCCGGGTACACCTTTTCCTTCCAGAAGATTGGAAAGTAGAATGCGAATCCAGGTATTGCCGGATCGGGGGTAGGAGGCCAGCCACACCACACCTGCCGGCAGGATCAGCATGGGTGCGGAGGGCCAGCCTGCGCATCCCGCCAGATTTCGCATAAACCAGCCGCCGTCTCCCCCAGCAGATCGAGGTTGCGAGTCCGTGTGAGATAAAAAACCGAGGTATGGCGGAGTATTGAGCCGGTCAGCCCAACGCGGCGCGCGGGGGAAGTCAGCGCGGAGGCCAGCCGTGGCCGGTAGCTCTCATTCGTCAGTGCCTGCGCCGCATCCACGGGGGATAATCGTTCGAGGCCGGGCGTGTACGGAGGGCGGGCGTCGCGCAGCACAAACACGGAGCGGAGCGGCAGTGGTTCCGACACACAGCCTCCCGGTGACTCCACGTAATGTTTGCCGAGGCCGGACCGAACTTCCTTTCCGCGGGCGCCTTCCAGTCCGAGGCTGGCAATGCTGGTTTTGAACAATTTCAATTGTCGGCCATCCGGCCAGATTACGGGCCGACCATCCCTATCCAGAGAGACAGCCAGAACGTCATCGCTGACAAAGTCGCAGCCCGCTCCGCACAGGGCGGCGGCCAATGTCGACTTCCCGGCGCCGCTCGGTCCGCAAAAGGCGTACGCCTGCCCGTTGACCGCAACGGAAGCCGCGTGGAGTACCATCCCCCCGCGCTGGTACAGGATTGCTCCGATACCACTGCCGAGAACAAACGGGAGCATCTCTTCGAGACTGGAATCGGGTGCCGGCTCCACATCCAGCATTCGTCCGTCACTCACCAGGAAACGGCCTAAGCTTGGGACTCGCAGCAGCAGCCTCGTGGCATCGAGCTCCCAGTTCGGACCCTGTAAGGACGGTGCCGGCAGGTGCTCCGGTACCTCGCATTGGCGAACCCGAACAAAATCTTCCGACGGCGAGCCATGAAATGGAATCGCACCTGTCAACTCCAGATCGGACAGAACGCATAATCCCGCCATTCTATAGGAAAAACGCGGGCAACAACGATCTGCTTGATTCTCCGTCAGCCGATCTCCCGTTCCCGAACGCGGCCATTGAGACATCTGAAATACTATGGTACTATCACTACACGATTGGTTCAAAAAACACAGAGGAGTTGAAATAGAAATGTCAAACCAAACAGATCAAAACCTCGCTGGCGTAACTTCTGCCGCTCGCAAACCCTGGCAAGTGCCTATGATCGAAGATACGGTGATCAGCAGGACCGCTAAAAGTGCTGACAGCAGCGAAAGCAACGACGCATTCATTAAGGGCGGTTCCTAAACAGCCTCGTCCGTTCGGCTGCAGGCAGTCCTTGCCGTGAACAACGAGTTTCACCAAGCGAGGGGTATGTAGCCAGCGCCTCCAAAGGCAATATACAGAGGCGCTCCTCCGGTCAGGGAATTGTTACCCCCGTAGTCGAGTATCCAGACACCCTGCCGGTAAACTCCGATTTTCTGAAGCCCGGAGCCGTCCCAGTCTCCGATAACCGGGATATCGCCTGCCTGACCGAAGCTGTAAATTTGGGATGCTGTGTGGGTTCCCGCGTAGTCCACAATCCATTGTCCATTCCGAAACACGCCGATCTTGCTCGTTCCGGTCTGGTTCCAGTCACTGGAGACCGGTACGTCGCCGGGTAAGCCAAAAGCAACAATCTGGTCAGCCTCCCCTGTGGCTGTACCGGACAGATGTCCGCTATAATCCAAAATAAAAGTTCCCTGCCGGAACAGACCCAGCTTTAATTTCCCGGTTCCGTTCCAGTCCCCGACTACCGGCAGATCACCTGCCTGGCCGAACTGCACGGTTTTGTCGGGGGCATCAATGACGCCGTTCCCGTTGATATCCAGAATCCAGGTTCCCTTGCGAAAGATGCCGAGGCGTTTCGCGCCGGAGCCATCCCAGTCACCCGACACAGGTATATCTCCGGAGGCTCCGAAGGTAGTGGTATTCAGGATGCCGTTATACCCGGCAATATGCCAGACGTCGAGGTAGAAATTCGGCGGATTCACGGCGGCGAGCCGGAAGCTGGCCACCAGTTTGGACACGAATCCCGAGACCGGACCTCCCGACGTGGCAAGGGCGCCTGTTACCGGGAAATTCCCCGAACCGGTGGTTCCGCCGATCACGATATTGTTCAGGGAATCGATCGCGATCGCGTTCGCCGCATCGTTTCCCCCGCCGCCAAGATAAGTGGAATAGTACAACTGGCCGGAGATCAGCTTGGCCACAAAGGCGTCCATGCCCCCCCCGTTCGCGCTCTGAACCGGATTCAGAACCGGCAGGTCATTCGACGTGGTGTACCCCGTGATATAGCCGGTTCCATAATAGTCCGTCGTGACTCCCGTGACCGAGTCGTCGAGTGAGCCTCCGAAATAGGACGAGCGCGCCAAAGCGCCGTTTGCCAGATAGCGGCAGAAGAACCCGTCCGTCTGCCCCCCGCCATACGTGCTCTGGGACGTGATCGAGGTGATTGGAAAGTCTCGGGAACTGGTTACCCCTCCGATCCACGCCGTTCCGTTGCTCCGCACAAAAACGCTGTTGACCTGCTCGGGCGCGCCTGCCCAGCCACCCGAACCGCCCACATACGTGCTGAATCCTAAAGACCTTCCGTCCGCCGACAGTTTGGTGAGGAATCCGTCCTGTCCGCCGGCGTTATACGGCTGGGCAGCATTCAGGATCGGGAGGTTAGTCGACCAGGTAGAGCCGACAAAATACACCGCATTCGTGGCGTCCGTTTTGACCGAAGTGGCGTGTTCCGCGGCGCTCCCGCCAAAGTAGGTGAGGAATGCCAGCCCGGTTCCGGCCGTGTTCAGTTTGGCCACGAAAGCGTCCTGGTTGCCGCCCGGTTTCACCTGGAATGCGCCGGTTGTGACCGGCAGGGCGCTCGATGTCGTGTCTCCCGCAATGATTGGCGCGTTACCCGAATCGAGCACGATCGCGTTTCCCGAATCGACCCCCGTGCCTCCCAGGTAGGTGCTGTAGATCAGCGCGGTTCCGGAAGCATTCAGCTTGGCGATAAACGCGTCCCGTGTCCCCTTCAGTTTGCTCTGGAACGGATTCAGCGTCGGAAAATTGCCGGACTGCGTCCAGCCCGTTACATAGGTGTTGTTGGCGCTGTCGACCGCGACTCCGAACACGCGGTCGTCGCCCGAGCCGCCGAGGTACGTGCAATACAGCAGCGCTCCTCCGGCCGGACTAAACGCGGCAATGAAACCGTCGATACCGCCCGCTTCGACCGGAAATAGCGAACGAGCCGTCGAAAAATCCGTCCCGACTGTCCAACCGGCGGCGATCACACTATAGGAGGAATTCACCGCCAGGCTCGTGATCGTGGTCTGCGAGTAGCCGCCAAAATAGCCGCTGAACAGCAAAGTGGGATCGACCGTAAGGGGCCTGTGCCGGTCATATGCGCCAGCCGTGAAGCCGATGGCGCCGTCGGGAAACTTCCGGAACGCGCCTTCGACCGGCGTTTTTTCCTCACCCGACTGCTGGAACAGGACCGGCCTGTCTTCCCGGAACTCGCCGGACTGACCTTTCACGACGAGGCTGCCATCCGGCTGGATCTGCGGGTCGCCGTCGAACCGGAGCCGGATCTCGTCGACCGAGGCGCCCGGAGCCACCAAATACTCCGCCTTCGCGCGCGATTGTTCCGCCCGGAAACGCACTTCAATCCCTGGCCAAACTCCCTGGTAGCGAAGCAGCCCGAACATACGCAGACCGGTTCTCCACTTGGCCGGATCGTTGCCAAGGATGTAGTTGGTGACCGCGCCGAACGGAGACGCCGCTTCGATCCGCGGATTTCGCGAGCCCCTTTCAAACCGCACCTGCACGGTCGCACTGCCCTGTTGCAACGTAACACCATCGTCGCGAAACCAGGCCCGAAACTGCGGACCGTTTCCGATGTACCGTACGGCCGCCGCCGCCTGGCCCCTGTTTTCGACAAAAGAAAACGGCATCTGGGGCGATTCCGGAAGAGCTGCGTATGACAAAGACACGGCAAAGACGAGCCCGCAAAGGCCGGCAAAAGATTGCATATCTTTTCCTTTGCCTGTTGATCGGCGGAAGGCGGGGAAATCTTTACCTCTGGCGAATCGGAACCACGCCTTCGGTTGCCAGATTCGTCTCGACCTGCTGCCCACCTCCCGGCCAGGTAATCTCCACCTTCTCCACCCGCTTCGCCGATCCCAACCCGAAATGCAAGCGCAAATCGCTTTGCGAGAGATAGCCGCCCCCGCTCCGGACCTCCGCGGTTTGCACCAGACCTCCCGCCGTCACCCGCACGCGCGCCCCAATGGCGCTGCGGTTGGAGGTCACGCCCTCCAGCTTCAGAATCACCCAGTGATTCGCCGGTTTCGTTCTCTGCCGCAGCAAAGACGGGGCTTCCCCCTGGTTGTTGATCAGCACTTCCACCGCTCCGTCGTTGTCGTAGTCCCCGAACGCCGCCCCGCGTGACGAGTGCATTTCCGCGATCCCCTCACCCGCCTGCCCGGAAATATCCGTGAAATGCCCCCGATCGTTGCGATACAGAATCGCCCGCTCGCGGTAGTGAATATCGATGTTCAGCCGGTCCACCTCCGGAAACGCATGCCCGTTCACCAGCAGCAGATCCGGCCATCCGTCGTTGTCGAAATCGAAAAAGCCGCAGCCCCACCCGACAAAACGCGTGTTCTGGCCCAGCCCGGCCTCGACGCTTACGTCCTCGAACTCGCCTTTCCCCCGGTTGCGATACAGCGTCTCCAGCTCATCGGAAAAATTCGAGCGGAAGATCGAGGGCAGGCCGTCGTGGCTGTAGTCCGCGGCCGCCACTCCCATGCCGGAAAGCGCCTTGCCGTTCTCGTCGAGCGCCGTGCCCCGCAGCAGCGCCTCGTCCACGAATTTGCCGCTACCCTGATTGATATACAAAATGGACGGCGTCTGGTCGCAGGCCACATAGATATCCGTGAGACCGTCTCCGTTGAAGTCGCCCGTCAGCACGCCCAGCGAATAGTTCCCGTCCGGTTTGGAAATACCACTCTCGTCGGAGACGTCCCGAAAGGCCGCGCCGTCGTTGTGATACAACAGGTTGCGGTCGAACGGCAAACCCCGCGGTCCGCAGTTCACCGCCATACCCCGGTAGAAGCAATAAGGATTCGCGCCCGGCTTCGGCGTCGTGGCGAAATCGAACTTCAGGTAATTCGAGACGAACAGATCGAGTTTTCCGTCGTTGTCGTAATCGAGAAAAGCGCAGCCCGTGTTGTAGCGGACCCGGTCCTGCGTCAGATGCAGTTTCGCCGTCACGTCCTCGAAACGGCGCCCCCCCACGTTGTGGTACAGCGCGTTCTGACCCCAGTACGTCACGAACAGGTCGGTATAGCCGTCGTTGTCGAAATCGCCGGCGCAGACTCCCTGACCCCAGCCCTTGCGGGTCAGCCCCAGCGCCTCGGTCACCTCGCGAAACTTGCCCCCGCCCTCGTTGTGGTACATCCGGCTGGGCGCATCCGGCCCGGAAACGACGAACAGATCGGGCAGACCGTCGTTATCGTAGTCGATATACGCGACGCCGCTGCCGGTCGTCTCGATGATGAACTGTTTCGAGGTCACACCGCCGTTCGGGACCACCTGCGTCAGCCCGGCATCCCGCGCCGCGTTGTAAAAGTCGGGATGAAGATCCGCCAGCCAGAGAAGTGCGGCCGCCAGCAGCAGTTTCATTGGGGCGGCTTCTCGCCGAGGCGTTTCAGGAAATCCGTAAACTCGCCCTCGGGAGGCTTCTGCAACCGGTCCAGTTCGGCTTTTTCGCGCTGCGCGTCCGCCGCCCGACCCGCGTTCCGGTACGCCATCATCAGGTTGTAATGCGCGATTTCGCCGCGCGGCTGCAGTTTCACGGCGCGCTCGAGCAGCTGGATCGCGTCGTCATAGCGTTTGGAATCCGATCGGATTTTCGCCACCGCAACCAGCGCCTCCGGGAAATCCGGCCGCAACTGCGCGGCGCGCTCGAAGTGACCGGCCGCATCCGCCTTCTTCCCCTGCGTCGCCAGAATCTGCGCCACCTGAAACTCGGCCACCGCGTCCGCCGGATTCAGGGCCAGTTCCGCCGCAAACTCCTCGCGCGCCTGCTCAAGCGCCGCCGGATCGTGCGATTGCTGCAGCAATGCCCGCCCCAGCCGGTAATGCAGGTTAATCGCCTTCGGATTTTTTCCCAGAGCCTTCCGGTATTCCGCGATCGCCTCCGTAAACTTCCCCTGCGTTTCAAAGACTTCCGCCGAGAGCTGATCCACCCGGTAGGAGGCCGGCGCCTTCTGGTACATCCGGTAAATCGCGTCGTTCCAGGCTTTCAGGTGGTAGTTGGCGGCGACATAAAGAACGTCCGGATCGGACGGAAAGTCGCGCTCCAGTTGCGCCACCACGGGTCCGGCCGCGTCGAACTGCTTCGCGGCAATCCGGCACTGGGCCAGCGCGAGGCCCGCCAGCCGGTCCTTTTTCGCGAACAGCCGCTCCAGTTCTCCCGTGACCGCGGCGCACTCACCGCGCGTGGCGCGCTCCACCGCCGTTTCCGCGAACACCGGAACGCACAGGGCGAACAGAACAACCGGCTTAATGACCCGCATCGTCCGTCATCAATCCCAGATTCCCGAAGCGTCCCCGGTCGCTCGCGTCGAAGTAGCGGAAACTCAGCACGGGTGGCGCGCCGGGAGCGTAAAGTGCGGGCGGGGCGAGCCTTTCGGAAGGGTTCTCACCCATCTGCACCACCAGTTCGCTCAGGTCCGGCAGCGCCGCGGGTGCCAGCAGCAGCAAAGCAACGGCCAATCGGATCATCTTCCCTCCAGTTCGTTCAGCGCCTTGGCGGCGATCGCGTTTCCCGGCTTTCGTTCCATCAGTTGCCGCAGCACGGTGCGCGCCTGCTCCCGCTCGCCCATCGTAACGTAAACCCTCGCCAGATTGAGGTAAAGCTGCTCATCATCCGGATCCGCCTGCAGCCCGTACCGAAACGCCGCGATGGAATCGTTCGGCTGCCCCATTCTGGCGTACAGGACTCCCAGATTGTTAATGGCGCCGGAGTGATCCCGCTGCACGGAAATCGCCTGCTGGAACCACTGGCGCGCGCCGCTCATGTCGTTCGCTCCGGCGGCCAGCAGACCCAGTTGATTGGCGGCGTCGGCGCACTTCGGATCCGACTCCAGCGCTTTCCGGAAACTGGCTCCGGCCGCCGCGCGGTCGTTCAGTTTCACATACGCTTCGCCCGCGCTCACCAGCGCCGGCGCGTAATCCGGCCGGATTTCGAGCACTTTGCGGAAGCTCTGCATCGCCTCCCTGTCGCGGTTACGTTCCAGATGGATCCGGCCGATCGCGAGCAGCGCCTTCCAGTTATCGGGGCGCGTCTTCAGCGTTTCTTCGAGATAAGGCAGCGCGTGGTCCGGATAGCCGGCCCAGTAGAACGCCGCACCCAGCTTGAAGTAGTTCCGCTTGGGCTCCGCGTAATGCCGGCCGGGGAAGGGAAGGGCCAGTTCCCTGCTTTTCCCCAAAGCCGCGAGGTCGGCCCGCATCGTCGCTTCGCTGGGCGTGGCAGCGTAAACCCGCCGCGCGCGCCCCTCGTTGTCGATCAGCACCGTCAGCGGGACGTCCAGATCGCGCCGGTATTCGAAGAGATATCGGCGGAACAGGGACCAGGTGGCGGCGACATCGCCATTCTCGCGCGCCAGATCCACGGCATCTACCTGCATCGACCCCGGGATCGAAGAAGGCAACTGAGGCTTCGCCCCGGCATAAAGCACCACGAAACCCGGCCCTTTTCGCGAATCGGGCGTCGGCACCGGTTCCAGCAGCCACGTATCCGCCGCCAGCGGCGTATTCTCCGGCTGGACCGGCGCATTGCCGTACTCCGCGCGCGGACGAAACGCCGTCCGCGCTGGCGTTGCCGAATCCTCGGTAACGCGATAAACGAAGCCTGGCTCCAGCCCGGCAAACCGCTGCTTCGCGCCCGAAGGCCAAGTGATCTGCACCTCCGCGCGGTCCTTCCCCGCCAGCCCGAAATGCAGTTGTTTCGAGTGCTGCGAGAGGAAACCGCTGCCCGCCGCCACCTGCTGTGCCTGGCCGTTCACTTCGACCCGCGCGCCGATGCCGTCCCGGTTCGACTTCACTCCCTGCAGCCGGATCGCGATCGATGGCCGCCCCTCCGCGCAGTTGTTCTGCAGCGCCCGAATCTGCGGACCCAGCCGGTTTTTCAGGAACAGGTCCGGCCTGCCATCTCCATCGAAATCCGTCACCGCGAACGCCCGCGTGTCATCCGCGAAATCGAGCCCGCTCACGCCGGAGGCATCCCGATACCGCCCGTCGCGGCGTACATAAAACACGTTGGACTCGTGACCGTTCCAGGAATACTCCTCGCGGATCAGCTGATTCAGCGCATTCCAGCCGTTCTCATAATCCGCGCCCGTCCTGGCCACCACCTGCCGCCAGAAGAAGCTCCCGAGATCTTTGGTGGACTGGTTCGTCAGCATCCCGCAGCCGATCAGGATCTCCGGCGTGCCGTCCAGATCGAAATCGAAACCGCCGGAGCTCCAGGCCCAGCGCCCCATCTCCACCTTTTCGCTCGCTCCGGTGTCTTCGAAGGTCCCGTCGCCCCGGTTCCGATACAGCGAATTGCCTTTGGAATGGCGGCGGTAGGCCTCGGGGTTCTCCACCGCGGGCTTGAACGCCGGTTCTTTCACCAGACGCTGACCCGGCGCTGTCCACATATTCGAGACGTACAGATCCGGCCGGCCATCGCCGTCGTAATCGAACCAGGAAGCGCTCATGCCCGGGCCCATGTCCTCCACGCCGGCTTCCGCCGCTTCGTCGCGGAACTTTCCGTTGCGATTGCGGTAGAGGTTGTTGCGACCGAAGTCGTTGGCGACATACAGATGGGGCCAGCCGCTGCCATCGAAATCGCACCAGGCGGGCGCGAAACTGAACCGGTTGTTGTTGTGGTTCATGCCGGTTTCTTCGGTGACGTCCTCGAACGCTCCGCCCTGTGCGGTCAGGTTGTTGCGGAAGAGGAAGTTCGGCGGGCCGTTCCGCGCATCGTGATAGGGCGATGGGTATTGATACTGGTCTTCGCTCTGGAAATAGACGTAGCAACAGAGGTAGAGGTCTACCCGCCCGTCGCGATCGTAGTCCGCGGCAGCCATGCCGGTGAACGATCCCTGCGGCTTGGTCCGGAACTGAAACGCATCGGGCTGTTCGTGAAAAACGCCGTTGCCCTGATTGAGGAAGAGTAAAGGACCGGAGCCGCGCAGCACCACCAGGTCCTGCAGTCCCGTGTTGCGGAAATCGACGAAGAGGGCGCTCGTGGTTTCGTCGAGGATCCCCAGTCCGGCATGTTCCGTGATGTCTTCCGCGTTGCCGTCCGGCCGGATCTTATAGAGCCTGTTGGGTAACCCGCCTGGCTGGCAGACATAGACCTCGTCCACGCCGTCGTTATCGATATCGCCGACCGCGATTCCCTGATTCCCGTAAACGTCGATGCCGGTCGCCGAATCCATCCGGGCGCGCCACCACGAATTGCCCTTGAGCAACTGTTCGCGGAAGGATGCCGCGTTTCGGAACACATGGCCGGTGACATCGCGGAAAAGGGGTTTCGGCGCCGTGAACGTCTCTTCGCTGATGACGCTCAGATCCGCGGCTTTCAGCAGCCCCGTCCGGTACTCGCCGGGCAGCTTCTTTTCGAAGCGGACCACGCCTCCCGGCAACGCATGATACCGAACCGCGCCGCCCGCCTTCGCGCTCAGCCGCGCTTCGAGTTCGGCAGCCGCCTTTTCGCCCGCGAATTCATCCGTGCCGGCATCTACGTAGCGCAGCACGGCATCGAACGGATTCGGACGTTTGTAGTGAACGGGGAACGAAATCGCGGCGGGTGCGCGAGACGGCGTCAGACCAGCGGCGGCAATCGCCGCCATGAATTCACGCCGGTTCACCGGACGGCATCCTGTTTCTGCGTGAGGCCGGCATGCAGGCGGCGTTCCTCCTCCGCCTCCTCGTGTTTCCCCAGCCGGTCGTAATCCCGAGCCAGCCGGTAATGCGCGGCGGGGTCGTTGGGATCGAGCGAAGCGGCCTTCCCGAACTCGCGCGCGGCTTCCGCATACCGCTGCAACCGGTCGAGTACCGTGCCGAATTCGAAATGAACGGCGGCATCGCGGTCGTTCAGCGCAATCGCCCGATCCAGCAGTTTCGCCGCGCCGTCCGGATCCTGGGCCTGCGCGTCGAGCGCCCGGGCATGCAGGAAATACCCCGCGTAACTCGATGGATGCGCCGCCTCGTAGGCCACGAATTCCTTCGTCACCACCGGCAGCCGGTCCGGAATCTGGTCGAGGAATCGGCCCAGAAACAGATACGGCTGTTCCGTTTCGGGCGAGATCGCGATGGTCGCCAGAAACGCTCTGGCGGCATCGTCGAAGCGTCGCAGTCCGTAGTAGGCCACGCCGAGGGCCAACCGGAGCTGCGCGCTTCCCGGAAGATTCGCCGCGCCCGGCTCCAGCACCCCGATCGCGTCCGCGAACTTCTCCTGCCGCAACAGAGCTTGCGCGGCTTCGAAGTACAGCGCCTCGGCACGATCGCGCGCCGCCGAATCTTTGGGATTCAGTGCGGCATACTTCGCCAGCGCATCCGCCGATTTCAGCGAGGCTCCCGATTCCGCATAGTAAATCGCCAGGCTCTGCATCACGGGCGCATCCGACGCGCCGAAACGGGCAGCCCGGTTCGCCGCTTCCTCCGCCTTCGCGTCCAGATGCAGCTTTCGCAGCGTCTGAGCGAGCGCGATCCACACCCGGCCGTTCTCCGGCTTCGCACTGGCGGCGGCTTCCAGGTTCACCTCGGCCGCCTTCAGGTCGTTCGCCTGTAAGGCCATCAGCCCGGCGCGGAAGGACTCCTCGAAGGGCGGCGCGGCCGCGAACAGCGCGATGAAAAGAAAAGGAACCACGGAGGCTGCGACTATTTTATCCCGCCCTCGCGCCGGTCACTCAACCGGGCGCACTAGACGAAAACGGTAGAGATATCCACCGGCGTCCGCGCGCCTTCCACCACCACGATCCCGCTTTCGGTCACGTGGTAAAGCTTCCGGTCCATCTCCGTGTCATACCCGATCACGGCATCTTCCGGCACGCGCACATTCTTATCCAGAATCGCCCGGCGAATCTTCGCGCGCCGGCCGATATCGCAGTTGTCCAGAATGACGCTGTCTTCCACCCGCGCCCCCGCATGGACTCTCACGCCCCGGCCAATGATCGAGTTCTTCACGTAGCCGCCGGAAAGAATACAGCCCCCCGAAACGATCGAGTCGATCGCCTCGCCCCGGCGCTTCTCTTCGTCGAACGTGAATTTCGCCGGCGGATCCGCATAGCTGCTGGTGCGCAGCGGCCACTGCCGGTTATACAGATTCAGCGCCGGTTTCACCATGCGCAGGTCCATATTCGCTTCCCAGTAGGCGTCGATTGTCCCGACGTCCCGCCAGTACGCTTCTCCCGGCGGCTCGCCCGGAATCTTGTTCGATTGAAAATCGTAGGCGTAGATGGCCTGCTGCTCGGCCACCAGTTTAGGGAGAATGTCGCGCCCGAAATCGTGCGAACTGGATTCGTCCGCCGCGTCCTCATGCAGCGCCTTCAGAAGCACGCGCGTGGAAAACAGGTAATTGCCCATCGACGCGAACACCTGCGTCGGATCGCCCGGAATGGTGGGCGAGTTCGGATTCTTTTCGTGGAAGCCCAGGATCCGGTTGCTGTCGTCGGTTTCGATCACACCAAACTCATGGGCATATTTCTTATGCACCGGGATCGACGCGATGGTGCAGGCCGCGTTCAGGTTCTCATGAAACTCGATCATGTGGGCGATGTTCATGCGGTAAATATGATCCGCGCCGAAAATGGCCACCACATGGGGCTCCGCCTGTTCGATCAGGTTGATGTTCTGGTAGATCGCGTCGGCCGTGCCCTGATACCAGGTCTCACCCGGCGAACGCATCTGCGCCGGCACCGGAATAATGAACTGGTTCTTGAGAATGCCGCCCGACTGCCAGCCCTCACTCAGATGCTGCAGCAAACTCTGGCTGCGGAACTGGGTGAGCACATAAATCGAATAGATGCCCGAGTTGATGAAATTACTGAGGACGAAGTCGACGATCCGGTATTTACCACCAAAGGGTACGGCGGGTTTTGCCCGTTCTTTGGTCAAAGGATAGAGCCGGGTACCTTTACCCCCGGCGAGAATGAGTCCGAGCACGCGCAGTCGCATGGCACCGCTATTGTGTCTCATGCGGGGGGATTCCGCAACCAAACGCTGCAACATTCCTGAGGATTCCCGTTCCCGGCCTCGCAAGAGGCAGGACGTTTTGCTGTGATAGCTTACGTGGGTATGAAAAAATGCTGGATTCCGCTGGCGCTGCTGGGCGCATTCCTGGCCGGACGGGCCGATGTCTCGCGGAGCGCAAAGCTTGAAAACGCAAGGGTTAGGGTAACAGAGCTGGATTATCTGCCCGGCCAGCCGCGCGAAAAATCGGTGCGCCCGTCCGATCAGGTGATCGTCTTCCTCGACGACTCGCGTTATGAAAGAATTGACCCCGACACCGGCGCCAAAGAAGTGCGGTCCCGGCAGTCCGGCGATGTGATCTGGCACAACAAAGGCGAGGCAGCCCCCGTGCTGACCAATCTGGGGAAGAAGACCTACCGCACCCTGGTCATCGAACTGAAATAAAGAGCGTTGAAATGAAAGCCCTTTACCGTTCGCTTTTCGTACTGCCCCTGTTCTGCCTCGCCGCCGCCTCGCAGGCGCCCGTCTATTTCAGCGTGCCCGGTCCCGACGCGCCGGAACTTGCTCGCCGCGGCTCATTCCCGGTCGGCGTCCGGACGCTCGACGTCGTGCATCCGAATCAGGTCGACATCCTGAAGTTCGACAAGACCACCGGGAAAGCTCCGCTGTACGACCGCCCTCTCCGGCTGGAAGTTTGGTATCCCGCCGTGATTCCGCCCGGCAAGGAAGAGAAGACCACCTACGTAAGCGCCATGTTCGGCACCCAGAACGCGGGCGGCACGTTTGAGATTGCCGGGAAGGCTCTCCGCGACGCCGCGCCCGTGAGCGGCCAGAAGTTCCCGCTCGTGGTCGTGTCGCACGGCTACCCCGGCTCGCGGACCTTCCTAACCTACCTCACCGAAAACCTGGCCTCGAAAGGCTACGTGGTGGCCGCCATCGACCATACCGATTCCGTCTTCGGCGAGGTCCGCGGATTTCCAGCCACGCTGCTGAACCGCTCGGCCGACCAGTTGTTCACCATCGACGCGATTGCCGCCAACTCCGTATTCGGCGGACTTGCCGACGTCACCAACGTCGCGATCGTGGGCTATTCCATGGGCGGCTACGGCGCCCTGACCAGCGCCGGCGCAGGCTACAGCAAAGCCAGCGCGCTTTCCTCGGCTGTGCCCGGAGGTTATATCGACGACTGGTTCGCCGACAGTCCGAAGTTCCAGGCAATCCGGCGCGATCACATCAAAGCGATTGTCGCCATTGCGCCCTGGGGCGAACAGCCCCCCTACAACGCGTGGGATGAGAAAGGTCTGGCCGGCATCCGGATTCCGTCGCTCTTCATTGTGGGCGATCACGACGATGTCGCCGATTACGACCAGGGCGTCAAACGAGCCTTCGAACGAGCCGTCCATTCCGATCGCTGCATGCTTGTCTACGAAGGAGCGCGGCACAATACCGGCGGCAATCCCCCGCCGCCCGGCCTGACCGATCTGCGCTTCGTGCAAGGCTTCGAAGAGCCGGTCTGGCGGAAGGACCGAATCACCGCCGTCAACCAGCATTTCATCACCGCATTTCTGGATTTACAGCTCAAACACGACGCCGCGAAGGGGGACTATATCCACGTGGCTCCCGCGCGGTCCGGCGACGGCAAGTGGAATCTTCCCCAGGGCACTCCGGACACCGGCGCGTTCAGCACCGGCCGCGATGCCCAGGGGAATCCGTTCTGGAAGGGGTTTCAGCGGCGCTGGGCGCTGGGCCTCGAAATGTCCTGCGCCGCCCCGGCGAACTGAAAGGGGTCTTTACTTCCAGTTCAGCGCCAAATGGACAAAGGTGCCGGCCGGAATCCCGGTCGGTCCTTTGGCCAGGAACGGCTTGGCGTCGTCCAGCCAGGCCGTGCCCGCGATATCGACGTGTACCCACGGTGTATCGCCCGCGAATTCCTTCAGGAACATCGCCGCCGTGCAGGACCCGCCCGCGCGCGTGCCGATATTCTGAAGATCCGCATAGACGCTCTTCAGCTGATCCCGGTACTCGTCGTCGAGAGGCATGTGCCACATCTTCTCGCCCGCCGCTTTCGACGCTTCCATCCAGCC
Source organism: uncultured Acidobacteriia bacterium (assembly GCA_903851195.1). Classification (GTDB taxonomy): domain Bacteria; phylum Acidobacteriota; class Terriglobia; order Bryobacterales; family Bryobacteraceae; genus BOG-234. The sequence goes on along the minus strand of CAINNJ010000001.1, from coordinate 59,665 downwards.
GGCCAGCAACGCGTCGTCGTTGGCGAAGGCACCGGAACTGGTGGTTCCCAGAGCTACCACGATGGAGCCGGTCAGCGTGGCGGCGTCCACCAGGTGCGTGCAGCCCAGCTGCTTTGCATACGTGATGGCGTCGGCCAGAATCAGACGGCCTTCCGCGTCGGTATTCAGAATTTCGATCGTCTTGCCGGAAAGCGAAGTGACGATATCGCCGGGGCGCTGCGCCTTGCTGCCCGGCATGTTTTCCACGGCAGGAATGATCCCCGTGACCGCGATCCCGGGCTTCAGCTTCGCAATCGCCTGCATGGCGCCGATCACGGCCGCGCCACCACACATGTCGTACTTCATCTTCTCCATGCCGTCGGCGGGCTTGATGGAGATGCCGCCGGTGTCGAACGTGACGCCCTTGCCCACCAGACCGAGATGCCCTTCGGAAGTTGCCTTTTCCGGCTTGTATTGCATCACGATCATGACGCCGGGCTCGGCACTGCCCTGGGAAACACCGAGCAGCGATCCCATTCCCAGCTGCCGCATCCGGTTCTCGTCGAGCACCTCGCAGGACAGGCCTGCCGCCTTCGCCACTTCGCGGGCGCGCTCCGCCATCGCGGTGGGGGTGAGCAGATTGGGCGGCTCCACGGAAATATCGCGCGACACGTTCAGCGCTTCGCCGATCGCAATACCCTGTTCCAGCGCGGCATCGAGGCCGGCGGCCGCTTCCGGCACGGCGATGGAAACCGCTTCCACCAGCTTCGGCTTGTTTTCCTTGTCGGTCTTGTGGATGTCCGGCTCCCAGACACCGACGATCAGCCCCTCCGCGACGGCGGCCACATTGGCGGGCGTCGCCAGCGCGGCATCGAGCGCCAACACCGCCTCCGACACGCCTTTCCCTTTCAGGAAGCGCACCGCGGCGGCGGCGATGCGCCGCAGACCGGCCGCGTCCAGCTTATCGGCCTTGCCAGAGCCGGCCAGCAGGACGCGTTTTGCCGCGAAACCCGCCACACCATGCAGCAGCACGAACTCCAGCATCTTGCCGCTGACTTCGCCGGATTCATAGATCGCGCCGGCGGCGGCGACAATTTCCGCCCGTTGCACGCCTTCGGCTTCCGGAAGAATCAGGGCATCGGTCTGGACAGCGGGCAGTTCCTGACGAATCAGTTTGACTTGCATTGCAGTTCCTTTCGGGTGTTTTCTTTGAATCTTCAGAGGTCAGGAGCGCGATTTGCTCTCGCGCACCGCGGTTCGCGCTTCGGCTTCCGCGGATTTGGCTCGCTCGGTCTCCCGCTTGTCGTACAGCTTCTTCCCCTTGGCGAGCGCAATTTCACATTTTATCCTGCCGTCCTTGAGATAAAGGCGCGTGGGGATGATGGAAAGCCCTTTTTCCTTGATCGCCTCGTGCAGCTTGTCGATCTCGCGGCGGTGCAGCAGCAGTTTGCGCTGCCGGATCGGCGGATGATTGAACTGATTCCCGTGGCTGTACTCGCTGATGTGGGCGTTCATCAGCCACGCCTCGTCCTTCTCCACCGCGGCCCACGCCTCGCGAAGCTGCACTTTACCGGCGCGCGCGGCCTTCACCTCAGTCCCGGTGAGGGCGATACCGGCTTCGTAGCGGTCCAGCAGGAAGAAATTGTGGCCAGCCTGACGGTTGTCGCTCAGGATCTTTTGGGCGTCGCTTCTGGCTTTCTTGCTCGGGGCCGGCAATCTTTCTCCTCAACGTCTCCGTGTCGCGGCACGTCAGACAATTCGATGATAGTTCAGCAGGCTGGCTGTTCGCACCGGGTTCCGTGCGGCGCCCGGATTGAGCTTTCCGGATTGGGCACACCAAACTAAGATGAAGCGCTTCAATAATTTAACAACCGGCCAGCAGATCGCGCTGATTCTGGCCTGCCTGCTGGCCATACCGGCCGGTCCGCTCGTGGCCCCCCTTCAGGCCAGGACGCGGAAGGGCGATCAGCTCCGCGCGGAGGCCCGGAACGAAGAGCAGGCCGGCAACTTCGACCATGCGCTGGAACTGGCCGAAAAGGCTCTCGCGCAGGATCCCGGCGATCCTTCTTACGGGCTGCAGGCCCGGCGCACGCGCTTCGAGGCCGGGGCGTTCCATGTGAAGAACGGCCAGAAACTGCGCTCGGCGGGCAAGCTCGACGAGGCCCTCGCGGAGTTCGAAAAGGCCTTCGGCATCGACCCGGCCTCCGACATTGCCGCCCAGGAAGTCCGCCGCACGCGCGAAATGATTCAGCGCAATAAGAATGGCGGCAATACGCAGGGCGCTTCTCTTTCACCGGAGGAGCGCCGGGTTCTTACCCCCTCCGAACTGGCCAGACGGGAGACGCAGGACCGGACCGATTCGCTGCTGCCCGTGCCGGAACTGCGTCCTCTGAATAACGACCCCATCGATTTAAAGATGATGAACAAGCCCCGGGTGCTGTTCGAAACCGTCGCCAAAGTGGCGGGCATCAACGTCTTGTTCGATCCCGAGTACAACCAGCAGCAGACCATCCCGCAGGTCCAGATCGATCTGAGCCGAACCACACTGGAGGAGTCTCTCGATCAGATTGCGGTGGTGACGAAGTCCTTCTGGAAGCCGATTTCCAAAAACGCCATTTTCGTGACCGTCGATAATCCCACCAAGCGCCGTGACTATGCCGAGCATGTGGTCAAGGTTTTCTATCTGAGCAACGTGACGTCCCCGCAGGAAATGCAGGAGTTGCTGACGGTGCTTCGCACGGTCGTGGACGTCCAGAAAGTTTTTAATTACACCTCGCAGAACGCGCTTGTGGTGCGCGCCGAATCCGACACCATGGCGCTGGTGGAAAAGCTGATTTCCGATCTGGATAAGCCGCGCGGCGAAGTGATCGTGGACATTGTTGTGATGGAAGTCAGCAGCACCTACATGCGGAAGCTGACGGCGGCATTCGCGCCCACCGGCATCACCACCAACGCGGTCTATGCGCCGCGGCCCGGTATCACGACTCCCGGCACAACGACTTCCTCCTCTTCGGGCACTGCCGCCGCGGCGACGAGCGCCACGACCCAGACGCCTCTTTCCAAACTGGGCCACATCTCTTCCGCCGATTACTCTCTGACAAACCTGCCCGGAGCGACCTTCGAAGCCGTGCTGAACGACTCCGCGACCCGGGTGCTCCAGTCGCCCCAGATCCGCGCCGCGGACAAGGCGAAAGCCAGTATCAAAATCGGCGATAAAGTGCCGACCGCGACCGGCAGCTTTCAGCCAGGCGTCGGCGGCGTGGGCGTCAGCCCGCTCGTGAACACGCAGTTCACCTTCCTCGACGTGGGCGTCAATGTCGAAATCACCCCGTATGTGCACGACAATAACGAGGTTTCGCTGCACGTGGATCTCGATGTTTCGCAGGTGAAAGACCGCATCGATCTGGGCGGCGTCTCCGAGCCCGAGATCAGTCAGAACAAGGCGATCGCCGATGTTCGTCTCCGGGATGGCGAGGTCAATCTGATCGGCGGCATCATCCAGCGCACCGACAGCAAGGCCAAGACCGGAATCCCCGGCCTGATGAATATTCCGGGCTTCGGGCGCCTCTTCAGCGGGGAAAATGTCGAAAAAGACCGCACGGAACTGGTGCTCGCCATCGTTCCCCACATCGTCCGCGGGCTGGACATCACCAGCAGCAATCTGCAGGGTGTCGCGGCCGGTAATGCGACACAGATTAAGGTGGGTTACGCGGCCCGCAAGCCGGCGCGCGTCGAACCCGCCCCGGGCACCGCGGCGATTCCCTCGGCCCCGCCGGCCACCGCTCCCCCGCTCAGCGGCCCGCCCGCGACCGCCCCGCCGATGTCGACCGCTCCGGCGCAGCAGCCGGTCCTTCCGGCGACGGCGCCGCCCGACGGACAAGCCGGTTTCCCGCCGAATCCGAATGTCCCGCGTTTGCCCGGCCCCACCGGCCCGGGACCTGGCTTGCCCGGTTTCGCACGGGTGAGTTTCCTGCCTGGTAACAGTGTGGATACCCAGCTCAGCCAGTCCGTCACCGTCACCGTCTATGCGGAAAACGTCAAGGATATGACCGAGGCCGTCGCAAAGCTGCAGTTCGATCCGAAGATCCTGCGCGTCAACAACATCGTGACCGGCGACCTGCCGCAACGCGGCGGCGTCACGGCGCAGCCTTCGAAGAATATTCTCAACGATTCCGGCCAGGCGGAGGTCAGCTTCTCCCGGCAGGGCGGCGTTTCAGGCTCGGGCGGCCTCTTCTCCATCGTGCTGCAGGCGGTGGGACGCGGAAACACCATCCTGACGCTTTCCGGCGTCACCATGAAGGGCGCCAACGGCCAGCCAATCCCGTCAAACGTCCCGCCGGCGCTGGTTGTTAACGTGAGATAGGTCGTCAACGTGAGATAGGCGGTTATGGGTTCGGTGTCTATTCGAAAACTCCAGAATTCGGGCCGGCGCAGCGGCATGACGCTGGTCGAGCTGATTGTGGCCTTCACCATCCTGCTGGTGCTGACCTCCATGGCGGTGCCGCTGGCGCGGTCAAATGTCCGGCGCCTCCAGGAGCGGCAGTTGCGGCAGTCGCTCGACGAGATCCGCAAGGCGATCGACAAGTATAAGGATTACGCCGATTCCGGCAAGCTCGGTCCGCCGGACGGCGTGGATACGTTCAACTACCCGAAGACGCTCGATTCCCTGGTGGAAGGCGTCAAGGGCGCGGGGGCCGCGGCCGATACCAAGGTGAAGTTTCTTCGCCGTCTGCCGCTCGACCCGATGACAAAGAGCCGCGAGTGGGGCGTCCGTAGCATGCAGGACGACCCAAAGAGTCAGGGCTGGGGTGGCCAGAATGTTTTCGACGTATACAGCAAAAGCACGGACAAAGCTGCCGATGGAACGCCCTACTCAGAGTGGTAACCTGATCCGGCGGGCCGGCTTCACCCTCATCGAACTGATGATCGTGATGGCGATCATTGTGATCCTGATCGGCGTGGCGGTGCCGTTCTACCAGAAATCCATCTCCCGCGCCAAAGAGACGGTGCTGCACAACAACCTCAGCGCCATGCGCAACATGATCGACGAATACACTTACGACAAGCAGAAGGCCCCCCAGTCCCTGCAGGATCTGGTCAAGGAAGGCTACTTGCGCGAGGTGCCGAAGGACCCCATCACCGGCAGTTCCGACACGTGGAAGATCATTCAGGAAGATGCCGGGCAGGCCGTGAGTTCCAGCGAACCGGGCATCTTCGATGTGCGCAGCGGCTCCAATCTCAAAAGCCTGGAAGGCACGAACTACGCCGACTGGTAAGAACGGGCGAGGCCGAAAACTCGCCAGCCGCCGCAAGTCCAATTTTGGGAGAACCCGTATTACGATAGATCTACCATTGTGCGACGCCCAACCGGAATTCTCCTCTCACTGTCTTTTTTTGGGACAATCGCCTGGTGCGCCACGGTTGGCAGCGGCCCCTACACCTCAAATGTAGTGCAGGGCTTTATGAACGCCTTTCACCGGGGCACTTTCTCTCTGAGCGTCAATCCCACTCCCCTGGCCGACGTTCATGCTCTCGGGACCCCGGGCCTGGTGCAGGAATTCGCCTCTCTGACGAACTCCAAAGTGATTCTCGCGCTGGTGAAGCCGGACCCCAACGCGCCGGCGTCGCAGAACGACACGCTGCAGGTTTCGAGCGATCTTTACACCTTTTACAATTCCGTAGGAGTCGACACCGCGGGCTATCCGGTCAACGACACCACCATCTGTCCCCTGAATACGCTGGGAATCTGCAGCTATCAGCTTTTCACCAGGAATTACGGCCTTTTTGTCTACTCCTCTCCCCCGATTCCAGGCATTATCGTGAAAGACCCGTTTTTCACGGAGTGGGAGAAACTCGGTGGCGTGACCGGAGCCCCTGGCGCCGCGACATCCGCGGAAACCACCGTTACATCGCCCTCTAAGGTACAGGCTTTGCAGCAAACCTTCGGCGGGGCAGCGATCTACGCGTACCCGCCAGGTTCGTCATCGCCCGCTGTCTACAGTGTGTCGGGCGCCTCCTATTCCCTGTTCCTGAATGCTGGCGGACTCCCCATCGTCGGCCTTCCCACTTCCACACCTTTAACCTCTCCGGCGACCAATCTGACCCGCCAGACCTTCGAGTATGGGCGGATCGAAATGAGTGCCGGTAACCAGCCGAATCTACTCTTCAATCTTGCGGAAGTCGATATCAACAACGTAACTCTTCCCCTCAATCTTTCCCAGGGCGCGACGGCGACAATCTCCGCCTCTACCTGGGACCTGCGTGGTTCTCTTGTCACGGGCCGCACGCTCACCTGGAGTTCCACCAATGGCGCTGTGGTGAAGGTGACGGGGAGCGGTTACAACGCCACGGTGCAGGGTGTGGGCGGCGGCGTCGCCAACGTTTATGTCTCCTCGGAAGGCAAGACCAGTCCTCCGCTGACCGTGAAAGTGAGTTCCGTCTGCTGCGCGGTGGGCGAAGGCGCGCCCGCGGGGGCCATCTCCCAGGCTTTTCAGGACGCCGTTGCCCGAAATCGACTGCAACTCGTCCTGCCCACCGGATCCCCCGTGGTCCGGGCCGGCGCCGGCTACGTGCAGACCTTCACGGCCGCGGACGGTTCCGGCACCGGAGTGGCGATTGCGCAGGGCGATAAGTCGGCCGTCGCCTACGCCCTCCAGGGTGACCTTTACAGGGCTTACGCCACAACCGGCGGCTTCACCGGATCTTTGGGCTACCCGGCCTCGGACCCCTTGCCCGGGGGGGTCCAGAAATTTCTGAGCGGAGCGGCTCTGGCCGGATCCCCCGTGCGCGTCATCCCCGCGTCCATCGCAACCAAATGGTTTCAGTTGGGGTGGGTCTCCGGCACGGCGGGCTCTCCGGTGCAGGACGCCGCGGCATTCCAGTCGGTCAGCGGCGCGGCGGGGTTCTCCCAGGCCTTCTCCGGCGGATTCATCTATGGACTGTCCAGCGGCCAGGCTTTCTTCTCCGGAGGTCCCATCCTGTCCCGCTACCTCGCCTTGTCGGGTCCCTCGGGTGGCCTGGGCGCGCCCGCCAGCGACATTTTCCTCAGCGGAGCCGTTCTGGTCCAGAACTTCGAGAGCGGCTATATCGACCTGCAGCCGGGCGCGGTTGCCGCCGTCGAGCACTTCAACCCCCGCCACCCCGCCGTGTCCGCAACACCCGCCAGCGTAGCCCCCGGCGGCCGCGTGCACATCAGCGCGACCGGGTTCACCCCAGGGGCAACTCTTTCCGCCACGCTGACGGGCCAGCCCGGCTTCTCACTCGTGAGCGCGGCCGGCGCCTATGCCTGGGATATTCTGATTCCGCCCGATGCGAAAGCCGCCACCGTTTCCGTCCAGGTTGCGGACCGGTCCCGGTCCGACCTCGCGTCGGCGTCTTATTCGATTACGCCCTTGCCATTCCTGCTGCCGAAGCTGACGCTCGTTTCAGGCGACAGGCAAACCGGCGCGCCGGGAAGCACGCTGGCGCTGCCTCTCACCCTCCGGCTGCAGGATTCGACCGGAACGCCGATCGCGGGCGTGCCGGTCGGCTGGACCATTTCTCCGGGCGCCCGACTCCAATCCACTTTCGTCACGGACGAGAACGGGCAACTCTCCGCCACGCTGCGGCTACCTCCGGCTGCGGGAGTCGCGGTCGGCTCCTTCAGCGCCGGTGGCCAGGTCGTGGCGTTCAGCGCCCTCGTGTCCGCTGTTTCGGTCGCCAGTTTCCCCTCGTTCACGCAGGCAGACTCGCAGGGCGGCCTCACCGCCGCGCTCGCCGCGCTGCTCCGATACCACCAGAACGCCGGCTTCCTCCCGGCTCCGAACGGACTCGCCTCGCCCTCGGCTCTCACACAATATCTGAAAGCAAATGAGGGATATTTCCTGTCCGACAGCGGCAATGCGATTCCCAACCCCTGGATAGCGGCGCAGTTCGCCGGTTCGGATCTGGTCATCGAAGACCCGAACGCCGATCATGTGCGGGACGTCGCCGCAACCGGCACGCCTCTTCTGTTGCTTTTGAGCCTCAAAGTGAACGGCACGGACGCCGGCTCCGCGGCCGTCAACGCCGCCGGTGTCAACGCCGACGCCTCGATCGCCATCTCCGATCCCAATCCGTCGTTTGCACGCGCATCCCTGAACGACTATCTGAGCGGTTTCAGCACGCAGGGCGCGACGGTGCAGGGCACGGTCGCGGCCGCACTGAGACTGGTTCCCCATCAGGTCACCCCGGGAGCCTCTCCGTTTTCCGCGGTATCGCCTGCCGGGCAAACTTCCGCACTGGGCTCACCTGCCGGGAATTGCCCTTCCATTGAGGTGACAGCGCAGACCGCGCCCGCGCCCCCAACAACTCCACCCGCAGGCGCCCGTTTCCACTACTGCGACGGCAGCCAGCCAAACTATGAACTGGACCTTTCGGCTTCCAGATCCGCCTCGCTGATCGATCTACCGTATGCCGCGCCTTTCACGGCCTTCACCCTGCCGGCCAATGGAACGCTGGCATGGCGAATCGGACGGAATGGCGGCACGCTTGTAGCGGCGCCACAAACCGTCGCCGTGGATACGGTCCTCGACTCCGCTTCGTTCCGTGCGGCGCTCGCGCCGGGTGGACTCGCCACACTTTTCGGGCAAGGCTTCGGACCCTCCACATCGGTGGTCATTGGAGGAAAGCCCGCGACCGTCATCGCCGCCTTCCCCTTCCAGCTGAATTTTCTGATTCCTCCCGCCACCGCGCCGGGGACCGTCTCACTGCAGGTGGCCGGGTCCACCGGAACGGCGGAGAAGTCGCTGGCCCTCGTTGCCGCCGCTCCGGGCATCTTTACCATTTCCGCGACTGCCGGCGCGATTGTGAATGTTACGGATGGAAAAATTAACGGCCCTGCCTCTCCCGTACAGCGAGGCGAGTACATCTCCGTCTATTGCACCGGCCTAGGCATCACCGCGGTCAGGAACGGTTTCCAGACCGTCGTTGCGCCGGTTTCCGCCCGGATTAACGGAACCGTTCTGCCGGTGTCGTTCGCCGGCCTCCTGCCAAACTTTTCGGGTCTTTACCAGGTCAACGTTCTCATCCCGCCAACCCTCGCTCCCACGCTTTCGGGGAGTCTGGAGATCGTGGAAGGGGCGACCGTCAGCAATGAAGTGCCCCTTGCCATCCAGTAGAGAAAAAAATGATGAAACCCTCCTCATTTTTGCCGGAAAGTGTTGCGCGACGCCAAAAAACACTATATAGTTCAATACTTAGCAGGGTGAACACCTGAATTCAGGTGCAGCAGCGTACCTTGCTCACTCCGCGCTTTTCCTTGACAGAAAGCGTACGATTGAGCTATCAAAGTATCTGCGCCGCCCTTCACGAGTTTGTTCTTGGGTAGTGGGCACTTCTTCAAATAAGCTCACACCCGCCGAGATGTAACCGCCTTAGCTGACCGCTTGAGGAAAGCAGGCATGTCGTACCTCCGCCCGACACGGAGAAGTTCCCTAAGGTGTTACAGAGTACTACGTTGTAGTTGAGGCTACAGGTTGTAGTGAACTTCGACCGATTCACCAGAAGTAAAATTCATCAGGAGAAACAAATGGCAAATTTCAGTTCAAAGATTCTGGGCCTTGCGGGCGTGGCGATGGTATTCGCCGGCGTCTCGTACGGACAGACGATTCAGTCCTGCACCACCCTGTCAGCTCAGCCCGGCCCGCTCTCCCTGCGTGCAGAAGGCACCACTGAACTGGTTGCGGACGGGCAGTTTAGCTGCACCAACAACGGCGGCGCTTCGGCCGGCAACGGTACCGTTCAGCTTTTCATGAGCGCTCCGGTGACCAGCAAACTGCAGACCGGTTCTTCCAGCGTTACGGAAGCGACCCTCTTCATCTGCGCCACTGCCGCTGCCTGCGCGGGCACCAGCGGAAACACCATCCCCGGACCTTCCACCGTTTACTACGGCACGGTTTCCGGTAACTCTGTCTCCTTCGCGAACGTCAGCTTCCCGGCCGCCACCTTCGGCGTCCACGTCTCGAATATCAGCGTGAACGCGAACGCCGTTACGCTGGGCACCACCCTGACCTCGGTTTCCGCTCAGGCACTGGTCAGCGTCAACAACACCTCCGCCACCTCCGGATCTGCCCAGACCGTCGGATATGTCTTCAAGAGCCTCGCGACCCCGAGCCTCGTTGCGACTCCGAACGGAACTGGTTCCGCCACGGTCACGGCTTACACCGCCTGCTCCGGCAACCCGTTGCCCAGCACCGGCAGCCTCAGCACCATCTCTTTCCTCGTCCCGGTCTCGGAACAGGGTCAGGGCGGCTTCTTCAAAATCGGTGGCTCTGCCACTTCCACCGCGGCAAGTGAAGGCGGCTCTTATGCCGGCGCGAACGGATCGGGTGTAGCTTCTTTCGGTACCCGCCTCCAGTTCTCCTTCGGTAACATTCCGTCCGTTGCCACTCTCTACATGCCCCAGAACGTCACGGTTGTCTATCAGGACAACGCCGGCGGCACGCACACCTTTACGCTGACCATGGTATCCGGTCCGACCACCGGTACGCTGGCGGCGACTGGCGTGACTGCTTCCACCGCGACCGGCGCTCCGGGTGCCGGAACCTCCTCCGGTTCCTGGTCTGGATTCGCGGGTAGCGCTGGTGGAAACAACACCTACTACGAAACCTACACGGCCAGCGTCGCCATCACCCCGAGCAACGGCACCACCGCGACTGCGGTTTACGAAGTCGCCGCGACCGACAACAGCGTGATCGAAACTGCTGACATCCCGGTTTGGGTTTCCTTCGGCGCCGGTTCCATCACCTCCGCCACGAGCGCCATCACCGTTGTTGAAGGTTATGCTCCCCAGGCGGCCTCCGCTTCGGCCACCACCGTTCCGAACTTCGCTCCTGTCACGGCGCCGGTTCTCAACGGCACCACCATCAGCCTCTGCTCCACCAGCCTGCTCTTCCCGTTCGTGACCAGCCAGCTTGGTTTCGACACCGGAATCGCGCTCTCCAACACCTCCGCTGATCCGTTCGGCACGGCCAACTCGGCTGGCACCTGCACCCTGAACTTCTACGGCACGGGCGCTCCGAGCCCCAGCACCAACGTTCCGGCTCCGGGCGCAAGCCAGGCCGCTGGTTCCGTGAACACCTTCCTGCTGTCCAGCGTCGCCGCTGGCTTCCAGGGATACATGATCGCCCAGTGCAACTACCAGAAGGGCCATGGTTTCGCCTACATCGCCTACAGCCTCGGTCAGAACTCCGGCACCGCGATGGGTTATGTCGCCCAGGTCCTGAACCGCGTCTCCGGCGTCAGCTCCGAAACCCTGAGCCAGTAGTTTCGGTTCAGCACACTTGTCCGCTAAAAGGGGGAGCTTCGGCTCCCCCTTTTCTATTGCTGCCTGCTCGCGAACCAACCAGCACCTACGTTTTAATTCTGCCCTCCCCCAGGAATTCCATCCCAGGCAAAGCTTCGCCTCTGAAGTTCTGAGCAGCCCGACCCCGCCGGACAAACTGCCCCTCTAAGCCCCTTCAGGCACCCCCGGTGCTGGTGGTAAACCTCGAATCCCGAACCTGTCGCGCAACGCCCGCGTCTCATGAGCGACAGTCGACGCGCTACCGCTGACGAGCGATTGATGCCTCGGAATCAAGAGGAGAAACGCCGCACCGAGTGTCTCTCCCGCCCGCGCAGACCCGCCTGGCAGGTCTGGATGGACCGAAGACTACTGAATATGAACAGGAATATCGATCAGCGTTCCCATTGGAGAAACAGAAAGATGAAGCGCCTCTGTCCCTTCGCCGGTGCCGCTCGACTGCACCTGAAGTTGTGTCATTTCCGAGGCGTCAAGATGCGTCTTCCCGAGTTTCCAGGTAATCCGCGACGGCTCGTCGCCTTTTAGTTCCAGATCCACGCCGCCCGGCAGGTGATTGGTGATGGTAATCGTCACGGAGCGAACCGTCGCGCTCAATTTGACCTCAACCGGATCCACCGTTACCGACCGCAGGTTTGCAACTCCATCGGGCGTCGGGAACGGCATCGGCATGGCACTCCGCCGATCCCCGGCGCTACCGGTGTTGGCGGCTTTTGAAAGGGCGCCGAAGGGAGTCCTCAGCTTGGCGGCGGGATCGATATAAAGGCACCAGACTCCGTTGTCGATCTTCCAGAGACTCGTCATCGCTTTCTCGACTTCAAGCGGGCCGGCCCCGGGCATGAGAAACGTTACCTTAGCCTTGATCGTGACGACAGCGCTTGAGCCCGGGTCCCCGATTTCGACCTTCTGAATCGCCGCGCTGCCGATGCTGTACTTGCCGTTGTTGTAGTATTCGTCCTTCGAGTCCTCGGCGACCAGAGCTTCGGCCTGGCGGTACTTCTGTTCCATCTGGAGCTGAAAGAACTGCTGTGCCCGCGCCCGAAGCGCCTGTTCCGAATCGGCCGGAACGGTCGTCTGTGCCGCTGCGGTTGCAGAGAAGACAAGAAGAAGAAAACGAACCATATCCGGACAATTATAACCCGGAGTCGGCGGGCCCCCGGTCCGGATCCAGGGGAGCCCGTCGCTCACGGACGCTGCTGAAAAATAGCTACTGAAGATACAGGGTAGCCGGGTTGGAACAAACCTGCGTTCCGGCGGAAATACAGACCGTGAGCGGTACCGAGGTGCCGGTCAAAACCAGGTCCTGCGGAACCACGACATTGACCTGATCGAGAGCCGGAAACGTCGGCTGAGCGCCGGCATAGAGCGGAACCAGATTCGGACTCCCGCCGATCGTTACCGATACCGGACCTGTCAGCGGCAGCGTAAATCCGGTCAGGTACACCTGAACGAAATCTCCGCGTTTTGCCGGGTTTGCCGCGGTGTTCACCGTTCCGTCCTTATTGACAATGCCGGGGTTGAAGATTCCCGGCTCATTCGGTGTCGTCACCATCCGGAACACGCTGCTCGACTGCCCGTCCACTGTAGCGATGACGCCCGTGGAATGTCCCGAAGGATTCAGCATGGCCGGGATAATCAGGTTGATCTGCGTAGCGCTGTCGAAGAGCACGGTCGAAGGGAACCCGTCGAACGTGACAGAGACATTCTTACCCGCCAGGTTGACCCCGAACAGAGCGGCGAAGGATCCGGGCACGACCGGACCGGTCTGAAAAGAGGCCGCGTTAACGATCGACTGGATAGTCACGCCGGGGGGGCCAACCGTGAGTGTCACCGGGACGATAACCACGCCGTAAGTTCCGGCGTTGATCGTGACGTTCGCCAGATAGATTCCGGGCTGCAGCGGGCCCGGATCGGCACTCAGCGCGATCGTGAAATTGTTGACCCCGGAGCTCGGACTGATCGTAAGCCAGTTGGAACCATTCTGATAGGAAACCGATACGCTGACGCTCAGATATCCCTGACCCGTATTGCGAACCGGGATATAAGCGTTCTGGACTGCGCCCAAAGACTGTGCGCTGAGCGCAATCGGCGTCGTGTCCACCGTCAGAACCGGGAAGTAGATCGCGCCACAGTCGCCGATCTGTTGGCAATCCGAAGCCAGTACGCCCGCGCTGAAACGAGGCACCGGAGCCGTCGCGCTGGCGGTGGTTACCGCGGACACCGGCGCAATCACCGCGCTCAGCGAAGGAATCACGCCGGTCGCGCAGGCACTCTGCTGCGTCGCGAAGACGGGGATTTGCAGCGTCTCGCGAAGGTTCGGATTGCTGTCGAAAACTTCATAAACGGCCGTGGCCACGCCATTGACGAGTTGTAGTTCGGTTAGCGACGAGAACGTGACCTGCGCCCCGGGCGCGGGAATCGCAGCGACGCCTCCGACGCCGCTCGAATCGGCGCCGTTAATGCGGATGAGCAGCAACTGGCCCGACCCAGGTGTATAAGTTCCGGCATTTGCGTTGGTTCCGAACGCCCCTCCCGAGGTCGGCACATTGCCCGTGTTCCCTACCAGCACATCCGGAACGAAAATTCGGTTGGCCGAAGTGTATCCGGACGCGCTCAAAATGATGCGGATCCCGGTGTCCGCCCCCGCTTCCTTCGCTCCAAAACCGTAGGTTGAGGACTCCGTCACACGAACCGAGGAAGAACTGATACCGGCTGCGAGCAAACCCGGGAAATCGTAAGTGGCCGGAGTCGCCGAGACGTTGCAGGATATCAGGTTAACCACGCTGGAACTTAACAGCGACGGGGACCAGAATGCCAGCGTCAGATCCTGTGGATCCGTCAGTTGAATCCCGGTTGCTCCCACGGACGCTGTGACGCTGATGGCTGTGTTGGCCGCGGCCAAGGGTGCGACGGCAACGCGAATGTTACTGATTCGGATGGTGACGTTCTGCGTGCTCGGCGTCGGGATCCGGTATTGGATCCCGGATAAGATCAGCGTATTCGCCGAAGCGAACGAAGCATTGACCACATTGGCGGCCGGACCAGAGCCAACATCCGTGCTAATACTTATTCCGACCGGCCTGCCGGAACTGTCCAGGCGATTAGTGATCGAGACATTGGTGGAAACGTACAGCGTTGCGGTGCTCGTGCTCCCGGAAGTACCTCCGGTACAGGTTAATATGATATCGCCAACCTTTTCGGTAAGTCCTTCGGCGCGCACCTGCAACGCGTTCGAGCCGAGGGTGCAGGAAGTACCGCCCTGCCCGGCCGCGAAGGACGCGGACAGGAAAACCGAAACCAGGATCTGGATCGGCAGCCGGAAGGGACTGGAACAAGGCAAATTAGAGATAAACACGACACACTAAATGTATCAATGTTTATAGGGTTTCGGCGAACGATTCCGTTCCGGTGAAGTTGCGGTCCACACCTTTCACCGGCTGTATCATAGTCTGGAAGGCGTAACTCTTCATGTTTTCAGGTCACTCTCCGGAACTCTCGAGGGCTATCGCTGCCAGCCGGCGCAACTTCCTGCGCCTCGCCGCGGGAACCGCCGCGGCCTCCACATTCTTCGGCCCCGCCGCCCTCCGCGGCATGATTGCGCCCCATGGCCACAAAGCCGTGGTCGTCACCTTCGGCGGGGGCGCCCGCGACGAAGAAACCTTCATGCCGGATGGCCAGGAGAATATCCCGCACCTTCTCGGTGAACTCATCCCCCAGTCCACCTTCTTCAGCCAGGTGATCAACAAAGGCATTCTCGGCCACTACGTCGCTACCGCCAGCATCGTCACCGGCGTCTACGAAACCTTCAACAACTTCGCCGCCGTCTCCCCGAATAACCCGACCGTCTTCGAATACTTCCGCAAAGACCAGAAGCGCCCCGCCACGGACTCCTGGGTGGTCGCGCCTTCCAACGGCTTCGCCCGCATCGGCGAAAGCGGCCACAAAGCCTACGGACCCGGCATGGGCGCCGGCGTCATCCTCCCCAAGCGCCTGCTCTCCGCCGCCCTCACCTCCATGTCCGATGGCGCGCGCTACGAGCACCTCCTGCGCGACAACTACGAGACCCCGCTGCACGCGCCCACGCTCACCGGGCACCAGATCGAACTGAATCAGATGGCGGAAGTCCTGAAGCTCTCCGTCGACGATTTCTCCACCCACGCCCGCAGCCTCGCCAGTCCGGACGAAATGTCCGTCTACGTCGCGAAACACCTGATGCAGCAGTTCGCGCCCAGCCTGCTCTGGGTCACGCTGCACGATATCGATATCGCCCACTCCGGCACCTTCTCGCTCTATCTGAACGGCATCCGCCGCTGCGACCGCCTCTGCGCCGAACTCTGGCAGGCCATTCAGAAAAATCCCGAATACGCCAACAAAACCACCCTGTTCATCCTGCCCGATTTCGGCCGCGATTCCGATATCGATTCCGGCGGCAACGGCTTCCAGCACCACCGCACCGGCGACTCCATGTCCCGCACCACCTGGATGATGGCCCTCGGCCCCAACGTCAAACAGAACGTCATCGTCGATCGCGCCGTGGAATCCATCGACCTGGTGCCCACCCTCGGCGCGCTGCTCGGCTTCAACGCCCGCTTCTCGCCGGGCAAACCGATTCCGGAGATCGCCTGATGCTCCCCAACCAGCTCACCACCGCGTCTTTCGCCGCCTATCCCGCCGAAGCGCGCGCCCTCGCCGCCACGCACCTGGAGCGCCTGCAACAACTGCCGCTCGCCTTCGTGCCGCTGCTGCTCCGCGAACTGATCGTCTACGACTACAAGTTCCCCATGGAGCGCCGCGATCTCGACCGCCAGCTCCGCTACCTCGCCAGTCTCGACGCCGAAGCTTTCCGCCAGGTCCTGGCGCCCTTTGCGGGCCTGCGCCTCGCCGCCGATCTCGAAAAGGTGGACTGGGTCGACAACCCCGCCGTCTTCACCGAACAGCTCAGCGCGCACCTCTGGACCACCCACCAGATCGATGCCTTCCGCGCCGCCGCCGTCGACTACGTTGCCAAAGCGACCGCCGCGTTCCCCAACGAGCCGACGCCCACCCACCGCCTCGGCCTCGCCGCTCTCGGGCAGGGCGTGAAGACGAACGATTACAAGCTGTTCCGGAAGCTGCGCCCGCAGGGCACGTACTACACGAATGTCCGCGCCGAAAACGGCGTGCAGACGCTGTTGCAGATCGTGGCGAAGCGCGCCCAGGCGCACCCCGCTCCGTACAGTCATTGGTACATCGATGGAGGCGCCCCGCTGCCCGCGCCCGAAGGCCTGACGCAGGTTTCCTACGGCGGACTCTCGACCGCCCGCGCCGCCCTCCAGTCCCGCATGCAGAAGATTTACGAGGCCAGCGTCTTCGATCCCGAAGCGTTCCGGACCACCCTCGCCCAGACCAAACCGGGCGAGATCGGCCTCAACACGGAACAGGACCCCGCGCTCAGCCGCTATCAGCTCTCCGTGCTGACGGAAGGCTCCGGCACCCAGGTCTTCGCGACTACCTTCGTCCAGTGGGCCGTTCGGGAAGCCCTCCGTCGTGCCGAACCTCTCACGCTTTTCGCGCGGTTTGCGCCCCGTCAGCGGGAGAAACAGATGAACGAACTGTTGGCCGAAACCCTGCACAAGCCGGAACTCGATCCGCAGGGTTCACTGGTCGATGCCGACATGGCCGCTTACTACCACTGGCTCAATCAGCAGCGTCTGCCGGGCGCGGAAAAATCCGCTTTCCTCGTCTGGTTTGAAGACCACGGAGAGGCCGTGGCGATAGCGCCCGGAATCGAGCGAGGTAAGACGTCGGAATCACCCGTGAGTCTTGCCGAACTCGCCGGCCGTCTCGTTTGATTACTGGAAAATCGATTTCGCGATCATGCCGTGGACGCCCTTTTTGCCGTCCACCAGTTGCGTGATCGCAAAATCCGCCGCGATGCTCGATAGCGAGTAGGCGTCTTCCTTCGAAAGCCCGCGCGTGGTCACCAGAAAGTCGATCATCTCGCGTACCGCCACCTTCGCGGCCACCGTCAGATCCTCGTCCGTGCCCATCACGATGTAATGCGTCGGCGTCTCCGCGCGCGGCCACGTCAGGTGCAGGTCTTTGCGCACCACAAAACGGAACGTGCCGATCAGCGGTGTCTCCAGACCCGTGATATCCACTTCGCCATCGCCCTGTCCGGCATGCCCGTCGCCCACCTGGAACAACGCACCCTTCACGTGGACCGGAATGAACAAAGTCGTGCCTGCCACCAGATTCCGATTGTCCAGATTGCCCGCGTGAATACCCGGAGGGGCACTGTTGATCCGCCCGGCCGCAGCCGGAGGCGCCACGCCCATGCTGCCGAAAAACGGATGCAGCGGCACCGAAATACCCGGCGCGAAGTTCGCGCGCATGCGCTCCCGGTCCAGCGGGATCACCTTGCTGAAGCGGGTCTTGAAATCTTCCGTCAGAAAGCCGGACGTCGGCCCGAACGCGTTGTAAGCCCACGGCACCGGGAGCGTAATCTTCTCGATCCGCAGTTCCAGCACATCCCCCGGCTCGGCGCCTTCGATGAAGATCGGCCCTGTCAGAATATGTCCGCCCGGCCCGCGGTCGAGTTTCGCTTTCGTAATCGCGCGCAGCGACTCCGGAATCTGATCGGCCGGAACATTCAGCCTCTCCAGCGCCGCCACGCTGGCCGTGCCCACCGTCTCAATTGTGACGGTATCGCCGGATTGGATGGTCAGAACCGGTTTCGATTCCGACCAGTAGTTCCCGATGACCACGGTCTCCGGGCTCGCGGCGAGACGGTGCTCCGCCGCGTGCAGCACCGTTGCCAGCAGAAGCGCCCCAGCCGCGGCGTAACGGAACTTCATTCCTTGCCCACCTGAAACGCCACCTTGTTCGACTCCTTGCCATCGGGATTCACAGCCCAGACCTGATGCGCTCCCGCGCGCGCCAGCGAGGCAGCCGGAATGATCGCGCTGAGCCCGGAAGCCTTCCCGAACACGGTCTTCATCTCTTTGCCGTCGAAGAACAGGCGGACTCCGGGCAGAAAATCCGCCCCCGCCACACCCAGTGCCGATTCGCCGCTCGGCTGCACATTGAAACCCTTCCCCTTCGGAGTGCTGCCCGGGTAAAGTTCCATCACGCGCGGCGCCGGTCCCGACTTACCGTAAACCGTGAACTCCAGCGCGTTGGAGGTCGCGCCACCGTTCGGACCATGCAGCGTCACGGCCGCCGTTCCGGGCTTTTCATAGAGTTTAGCCGGTACCGTGGCGGCCACCCACTCGCCGCCACCTGCCGTCGTGAGCGCCTGATCGTTCCAGTAAACCTGGGACCCGCTCTGAATCGATTTGCCGAAGACCGCGATTGCCGCCTGTCCGTCGGGCTGCATATTGAACCCCGTCTGAACCGCCGTGGAAGACGGTTCCACGCGGTCGATGAGGGGCGCCTGACCGCCCGCGCCGGGCAGTTTTTCCGCTTGGGGTGCCTTGTCGCCCCCACAACCCGCCAGCAGAATACACAAATAGACCGGCAGCGCGCGCACTGTCTGAACCGTCACAGGATAGGCCTTGAAGGAACTTACGCCTGCGTGGTGTCGGCGCCGTCGGCGGCGTTGAGCAGCGAGGAAAGTTCCTTGCCGGGTTTAAACGTCGCTACCTTTTTCGCGGGCACGTTCACCATCTCGCCGGTGCGCGGATTGCGCGCCTGCCGGGCCTTGCTTTCCCGCACCTTGAACACGCCGAAGCCGCGCCAGTCGAGCTTCTCGCCCTTTTGCAGGGCAGAGCTCAGCGTCTGCAGAACCGCCTCAAGAGCGCGTTCGCTTTCCTGTTTGGTCCCCCCCAGGGAGCGGGACAGAGCGTCGATAAATTGTGTTTTCGTCACTGCCTCTACTGTAGCGCTTTGGTTTTGCGGGCGGATTACAGAAGAAGTGATGCAACTTCCGCCTCCACGTTCACCGGGATCGGGGCGTCAAACGTTTGTGATCCGATATCTCGCGTGGTGTGTGGTACTGGTTGTGCCTGCCTTCGCGGCCGAAACCGCGGGCTCCTCCGCCCTCGCCACCCTGCTGAAGAGCGTCGAAACCCGCTACAACCACTCCCAGTCGCTCCGGCTGAATTTTGCCGAAAGCTACACGGGTTCGCGCCGCCCCATGCAGGCCGAAGCCGGCGTCCTCTACCTGCGCAAGCCGGGCCGGATGCGGTGGGAATACACCTCTCCTGCAGGGAAGCTCTTCCTCTCGGACGGCAAAGAAGTCTTCCTCTATACGCCCGATGACCGCCGCGCGGAGAAGAGCAAGCTGAAGGAGTCCGACGACATGCGCGCGCCGCTCGCCTTCCTGCTCGGCAAGCTCGACTTCAATAAGGAATTCCAGCATTTCGAACTCCGCCCGGAAGGCGCCGATACGTGGATTCAGGCCGAGCCCAAATCGCGGAATCTGGCTTATACGAAGGTCGAGTTCCTCGCCAAACCCACGGGCGAGATTCGCCAGGTGCGGATTACCGGGCAGGACGACACACGCCTCTCCTTCGTTTTTTCCAACGAGCAGTTGAACCTGCCGGTAGCGCCGGATCTGTTCATATTTCGGGCGCCCCCGGGCGTACAGGTCGTGGAGGCGGAGCGGTAATGGCCCAGTTCGTGACGAAGTACGCCGATACCCAGGGCCAGGTTCACAACCAGCTCGCCCAGGGCTCCAGTGAACAGGAAGTCCGGGAACGCTTTACCCGGCAGGGCTTTCTGGTCTACTCCGTGAAGTCGAAAGAGGCCGGTATCAGTCTCTCGGGCGATATCACCTTTGGACGCCGCAAGAAGCTCAACCTCGAAAAGTTCCTCATCTTCAACCAGCAGTTTGTCACGCTGATTCGTGCCGGTCTGCCGATTCTGAAATCCCTCGACCTGCTTGCCGAACGCCTCACGGATGCGAAGCTGACTCCCTACATCAACGCGGTCCGCGAGGACGTGAAAAAGGGCGTGCTGCTCTCCGACGCCTTCCGCGCGCAATCGATATTCCCGAAGATCTACGTCACCTCCATCATGGCCGGCGAAAAGTCCGGCAGCCTGGTGGAAGTGCTGGAGCGCTACATCTCTTACCAGAAACTGGCGATCGCGGTCCGTAAGAAAGTTCTCGTTTCCCTCATGTACCCCAGCGTCCTGGTGGTGCTGGTCATCCTGCTGATGGTGTTCCTGGTCACCTACGTGGTGCCGAGTTTCGCGTCGCTTTACAACAGCATGTCCGCGAAACTGCCCGCCATCACGGTGTACCTGATCGCGATCGGAACTACCGCGAACAGCTATGTCTTCGCGGGAGCGGGCACGATCTTCGCGCTGGGCGCTCTCTTCATGTGGTGGGCGAGGACGGAATCGGCGCAGGAGAAGATCGACCGCGTGAAGGTCAAAGTCCCGCTCCTCGGCGACATCTGGATCAAGTATCAGGTGGCGCAGTTCTCCCGCGTGCTGGGAACCCTGCTCACCGGTGGTATCCCGCTGGTCCAGGGCCTCGAAACCGCAGCCGATTCCCTCGGCACCCCGCTCCTCCGCAAGACTCTCGACAAAGCCGGCAAGAGCGTGCGGGAAGGGCAGTCGCTGTCCTCGTCGCTCGCGGCCACCGGGATCTTCCCGGAACTCTCCGTGGACATGATCGAAGTCGGCGAGTCCACCGGCGCGCTGCCCGCCATGCTCACCAGCGTCGCGGAGTTCTACGAAGAAGACGTGAACACGAAGATGACGGCCGCGCTCTCGCTCATCGAGCCGGCCATCATGATTTTCATGGGAATCTTCGTGGCCTTCGTGCTGATCGCCCTGTACCTGCCGATCTTCTCGCTCGCGGATACTATCCGCTGACCGAAGAAGACCGGGTCTGTCCGGCCGCCCGGCGCTCCCGCCCGCTCATCAGATAGACGTCGGCTCTTGGCTGCAACAGGGGATCCGCCGAGGGCTCGATTCCCTCGGTCCGCGGGATCGGATCGAAGATGATGTGGCGCTGCGCCGCCTCGCTGTCGGGAACCACGCCGATCAATTGAATGGCGCCGAGTTCGACTTTCTCACGGCCTTCCGGCCAGTCGACCGTCGAATCGTCCGTGATATCCCCCTCTTCCGCCAGTTGCACCTGGATGCGAAACCCGGCCGTTCCGTTCTCCAGCCGGTCGACGATCTCGTTCTGCAGGTAGTCGGGAGACTTCCCCGCGGCGTCTTCTTCACTCAGGTAGGAACCGTCCGTCTCGGGAACGATGCGGTAGCGGCCGAAGCGCGCCGTGCCCGCCGCATTGATAAACCGATATGCGTTCACCGCGAAATAGGTCTCGGTCGCGTAGCTCGTCGGGAAGGGCTTCGGCATCTGCACGAACTTCAGAGCTGCCGGGTGCGAACCCAGATACTGCTCGATCGGGGTCGGCTTCTGGGCGTCCGGACCGCTCGCACCCAGAGCCCGCAGAAACTCCAGAAACTCTTCCGCCGTGCGCGCCGGGAAGCCGTTGGCGGAGTGCGCGACGATGTCGGTATGAACGTGTTCGGCCAGGTGGAAGCGAATCGCCATGCCGCGCGGGCTGGCGTGCGGATCGTTGTCCGGAATCGTGGGCACTCCGGCGAAATCGGAAAAGCGGACGGTGACGGGGGTGGATGGGCGTTGCAGGTGAGGGGCGCGGGTCAGAGCCATGCCGCCGCTGGAAGGGGTGAACACGCCGGCGAGCAAAATACCTTTGGCGTGCGCCGGACGAAAACCGGCATGACGTCCGTTCACATTGACGAACGCCTGCAAAATATCCCGGCTTAAAGCCTGTGGGTCTTTGGAAGGGGTCATAGCGATTGACCCCAGTATGAAAGAACCGGCGCCGACAGGCCACGCCCGAAGGTGCCGGTTCTTACCTCTCTTACTGCTGCTGCGCCCGGCCCGGCCCGGCTGGGTTGCCAGATGGGTTGCCGGCGGGGTTGCCGGGAGCGTTGCCACCGCGGCCGCCACGACCGGCGGGGCGGGGCGGAGCCACGTAATTCACCAGCTCATCCACCGGCTTCTTGCCCGCCCACGCAATGCCGCGAAGCAACGTCCGCTCGATCTGGTAGTTGCTGAAATCCGCGTAGGTGTGTCCCTGCATCCAGACGAACGCGCGCGCGGGCTGGCCACCCGGCATCGTGTGTTCGTAAGACCAGATCTGCGGGACGATCTCGCCCTTGTGTTCGCCGGCGCTCGGCGTCCCCGGGATCTCGACATTGGCCAGCGCTTTAACGCCCGGATCCTTCGCCCACGTCAGCGAGAAGAACGCCTCGTCCAGAATGGTGAGATCGGTCATGTCCTTCATGATCGGGTCGGCTTTATCCGCGACGGTGTAGTGGATCGGCGCTTCGAGAGTGAAGTTCGTCTCACCGTGCTTCTTGGCGCCGCCGAGGAACTGGGCCATCCAGGCCGGATCGGGTCCGCAGAGAGAGTCGTGCATGTTGACCAGCCCGCCGCCCCGTTTGACGTACGCTTCCAGCAGTTTCTTCTCGGGTTCACCCAGGTAACCCGCGTCACCTTTATAGATGATGACCACGTCGGTCCGATCCAGCGCGGCCGCGTCCGGGAAGTGCAGCGAGCCGTCGACCACCGCGCCACGCTCCGTCAGAAGCTTGCTCCAGTCGGCCAGGAACTGGGGATAGTCGTGCTGGCCGACCCCATGGGACTTCAGACCGCCCCAAATATAGACATGCATCCCGTTGGGATTCTGTCCCTGCGGCAGCGGCGCGCCGCCGCGACCCTGCTGCGCCCAGCCGAGCGGCTGCGTCATTCCGGCAAGGAGCATCAGGAGCATCGTACCGGCAGATCTGGTTCTCACGGTGTTTACCTCGTTCGCGTATGAAGTGACTGCTTCCCGCCCTGCAATGAACGGAAGCACACGATTACTATATACGAGCCTGAATTTTCCCGAGGCTTATCCTGAAGACTTGCCCCTCGCTCTCGATACTGCGTTGACTTACCTGAAAGGGGTCGGACCCGCCCGCGGCGCCATGCTGCAGTCGCGCGGTCTCGAAACGGTGGAAGATCTGATCAACTACTTCCCGTTCCGGTACGAGGACCGCAGCAATCTGAAGACGATCGCGCAACTCGCGCCCGGTGAACTCGCGACCGTCATCGCCGAAGTCCGATCCACGAAGGTCTCCGGGATGCGCCGGCGCAATATCGGCCTGTTCGAAGCGGAGTTCACCGACGCCTCGCGCGCCATCGTTCTGGGCAAGTGGTTCCACGGAGCCTACCTCGCCGACCGCCTCCTGCCCGGCACGCGGGTGGCGCTGTTCGGGAAGATCGAGTTCGACAGCTATCGGGGCGAGATGCAGATCATGCACCCCGAACTGGAGTACCTCTCGGGCGACGACGACGAGGCCGATTCCGCCCTGCACACGGGCCGCATCGTGCCCGTCTATGAGGCGGCGGGCAAAGTCAACACCCGCGCCATCCGGGTGCTGGTCCACCGGGTCCTGCAGGAGATCGCGGAGGTGGAAGATCATCTCCCGGAGAGCGTTCGCTCCTTCCTGAAGTTCCCAGGCCGGGCCGAGGCGATCCGGGCCGCTCACTTTCCGCCGCCCGGCACCCCGGTCCGGATGCTGAACGAGTTCCGGTCACCGGCGCAGTTCCGGCTGATCTTCGAGGAGTTCTTCTGGCTGGAGTGCGGTCTGGAGATCAAGCGGCAGCGCGCACGGCTGATGCCGGGAATCCAGTTCTCTCTGAGCGACCGGGTGCGCGAACAGATCAAAAAACTGCTGCCATTCAAGCCGACCGGCGCCCAGAAGCGCGTCCTTAAAGAGATCGCGGACGATATGGCGAAGCCCTGCCCGATGAACCGGCTGCTGCAGGGGGATGTGGGCAGCGGCAAGACCATCGTCGGAGCCGAAGCCGCGGTCATCGCGCTGGAAAACGGCTACCAGGTGGCGATACTGGCCCCGACCGAGATCCTCGCCTCCCAGCACTATCTCTCGCTGAAACCGTTGCTCAATAAGGTCGGGTATGAGGCGGCGCTGCTGACCGGGTCGTTCCCGGCGCGCGAGAAGGCGAAGCTGAAGGAGATGCTGCGCACCGGACTGATCCGGGTGGCGATCGGCACGCACGCTCTGCTCGAAAAGGACGTCGAGTTCGACAATCTGGGACTGGTGATCATCGATGAGCAGCACCGGTTCGGCGTAATGCAGCGCCTCGGACTGGTGCAGAAGGGTGTGACGCCGGATGTGCTGGTGATGACGGCGACGCCGATTCCGAGAACACTCGCCATGACCATCTATGGCGACCTCGACATCTCGGTGATCGACGAACTGCCGCCGGGGCGGAAGAAGATCCTCACGAAGCACTACCCCTCGGACCAGGTGGAACTGGCCTATAGCGCCATGCGGCAGGAGGTGGATGCGGGGCGGCAGGCTTATGTGGTGTATCCGGTGATCGAGGAATCGGAGACCCAGGCGATGAAGGCGGCGCAGCAGATGTTCGAGCACCTGTCGGCCGAGGTCTTTCCGGATATTCCGGTGGGCCTGCTGCATGGGCGGCTCGGGTCGGGCGAAAAGGAAGCGGCCATGGAGGCGTTCAAGACCGGCCGGACGAAGATCCTGGTTTCGACGACTGTGATCGAGGTGGGCGTGGACGTTCCCAACGCGACGGTCATGGTGATCGAGCAGGCCGAGCGCTTCGGGCTCTCGCAGTTGCACCAGTTGCGCGGGCGGGTGGGACGCGGCGGGGAGCAGAGCTACTGCATGCTCATCACGGAGAAGCTGAGCGATACGGGCAAAGAACGAATCCGGACCCTGGTGGATTCACAGGATGGATTTGTGATTGCCGAGATGGATTTGAAGCTGCGAGGCCCGGGGGAGTTCTTCGGGACGAAGCAGTCCGGCCTGCCGTCGCTGCGGATCGCGAATATTCTGCGGGATCCGGATATCCTGTCGGCGGCGCGGAACGAGGCGAAGGCGTTCGTCGAACGGCCGCCGTCTCCGGAGGCATTCTCCAGGGCGGTGATCTATATTAAAGAGCACTGGCAGCGCCGATACGGGTTGGTGCAGGTTGGATAGGGATTTGAAACGATGCGCGTGATAGCCGGTGAGTTCCGTTCGCGAAAGATCCTCTCGATGCCGGGCACGGAGATTCGCCCGACGCCCGACCGGTTGCGGGAGACGCTGTTCAATATCCTGAATCCCGAGATCGAGGGCTCGATCTTCGTGGACGCCTACGCGGGGACGGGCGCAGTGGGGATTGAGGCGCTGAGCCGGGGAGCGCGGCACGTCATCTTTATTGAGAAAGATCGGGATGCGGCGGAACTGATCCGGCAAAACCTGGCGACTCTGCGGGCCGAATCCCGGGCGCGTGTCATAAAAGGCGCAGCTATACTGCACCTGGGCCCGCACTTAATCGGAATCGACCCGGATATTGTGTTCCTCGACCCGCCATATCCGAAAGAGCGCGAGTATCAGGCCTCATTCGACGTGCTGGAGACGAAACCACCCTCGCTGGTGATCGCGCAGCATTCCATCCGTTTCCCTCTCGAAGAGACTTACGGTCCGCTGCGCCGCACACGCCTGCTGAAGCAGGGAGACAACGCGCTGAGTTTTTACCGGGCCTCACCCGACGGCGAACCCGCCTGAGCTCCCCTGAGCTACCCGCGCCGCGCTTAGCTCTCGGTTGTCTCGACGACCGCGCGGGCTTTCTTCGGCTTCTTGTTCTTGCTGCCCGCCGGTCTGCCCGGACCCCGCGTGGCAGGCACGGCAGGGGCGCCGACCGTCTGTTGAGCGGCGGCCAGCCAGGCTGGCGGCCGACCCCGTCGTTTTCCGCCCGCAGCGAGGCGCTCCAGACTCAGAATGGCCTCTTCGAGTTGCTGATGCTCCCGGCGCAAGTCCTCCAGGATTTTGCTGATATCCATGATTCTCCGTACATGGCCCTTTTTGCCAGTTTTCTTCCGCCGTTATATTTCCGGAACAGAAGTTCGCTATATCCCTGCCAGTAGGGGATCCGCTGAATCGCTTTAATCCCCATTTAACGGCAGGTCTGTTCCGTTTCCGGAACGCGAAATCAAATTCTAGCATTAAGACGCGGATTTGTAATCCGTGCCGGTCTATTGTTTAGGAGTAGTACCCTGCGGCGTCGGAGTGGTGACGGCTCCGCGACCGCCCCCCAGGCGAGTCGCGTCTTTGGTCATGTCGTAAACGAACTCCCACTCGTTATAGGCGGTTCGTTCTTTATAGACCTTGATGCCTTCCTGTTCGTACTTGCTGGCGACGCCGGCGAAGCCTCCGCCGATGGTCTGGCCACCCATACCCTGTCCAATCGGGGTGCCGGTGTTGTTGCCAGTGTCGGTACCGTTGCCGGGGCCGTTCAGACCGCCGGGACGCGGGCTGGTGAGGATCTGGTTGATCAGGTTGGCGGCGGCGCCGGGCGGCGCGTTGGGCTGATTCTGGAAGCCGGGCGGCAGGCCGCTTTGATTGGGCTGGCCGGGGTTGTTGATCTGGCCGGGGTTAAAGCCGTTCGGGAAGCCGTTGCCGAAGCCACTCTGCTGCACCCCGATGCCGGCGGGGGGCTGTACGCCGGGGGGGAAGCCGTTTGGTCCGGGTTGTCCCTGTCCGGGCGGCTGGCCTGAAAAGAACGCCTGTCCGGATGGAGTATTCGTCGGAATCTGACCATTGAGGGTAGCCGGGACCACGCGCCCGTCCGGCAGAACCATGACGGGTCCGTTGATGGGGGCGTTTTGACCGTTGACGGAATAGGGCTGGCCGGACGCGGGGTAGCCTGATTGACCGGGGGGTTGACCGGGAAGCTGGCCGGGATTTCCGCCGGCGTTGTTGGGATCGCCCGGCGCGCCGGGTTGTTCACTGGCACGGCGGCGGGTCGCGAGATTCACGCCTTCCTGGTTGCCCGTCGCGTTGCCGCCCACCTGCTGCATCTCCGCGATGAAAGTCTGCGGGGCGCTCTGGTCAGTCTTCTTCTTTCCGTAGACGAGAGAATCGGTGAAGACGCCGCCGGGGCCGACGTGCACTTCGCGCCATTCATCTTTGCCCGTCATGGGGTCTTTGTACTTCTTCCGGAGGAAGCGGATCTGGGTGGTGTTCTCGAGGGCGGCGACGTCCTGCGGGAAGCGATTGAATTTGCGGACGAAGAGCTGGACGGCGCGGGTGTACTGCTCGCCGCGATCGATCAGGAGCTGTTCTTTATCGCGCTGGGCTTCGAACGCGACGCGCGGCAACTGGCTGTAAAGCATGATCGCGACGATGGCCGCCATGCAGTAAACGAGCAGAAGCGCGTAGCCCGCTTCACCGCGTCTCATACGACCGGATTCTCCTGCAGGGGTAACGTCTGCGTGCTCTTGAAATCTGTGTCCTCGATGGTGATGGAGGTATTGGCGATTTTGACGACGCGATAGTGCCGTTTCACCGTATCGTCCTCACCGGCGATCAGGATGTCTTCCCCGTCGAGGAGGAAAGCGGCTTTGTGGCCGTCCGATTTCGAGACCTTGTAGCCGTAGTATTTGAAGGTCATCGGCGGCGCCTGTGGCGCAGGAGGAGGCGGCGGCGGTCCGGCGGCTACCGGCGGGGGCGGCGTTCGGTTGATGGCGATCGGCGCGACCGTCGGGAGTTTGATCGCGGCGGCGGGAGGCGGCGGCGCGGAGCCGAACTGGAAGAGGTTGCGGCCGGGCGGTCCGGGTTCGATGTTCTGCACTTTCGCCAGCAGGTCCCAGCGGATGGTGGGGTCGATGGTGGCGGGGTCGGGCCGGTCCTTCGGGTCTTTCACGCCGAGCACGGGCTTGAACTCTTTGATCTGACTGATGTTCGCTTTGCGACTGCGGGGCGCGGTTTGTCCTGCGCCTCCCGTTGCGGGGATACTCTGTTGCGGGATGGGGGCCGCCACGGGACGGGTGACGGGGGCCGGGGCGGGGCTGTCCGCCGATTCGACGTAATACACGATTCCCGCGACGACGACCAGAAGGCCCAGGGCGGCGAGTTTTTTTGGCTCGGCTCCGAGTTTCACGAGTTTCCGTCCTTATCTTCTTTGACGAAGGTATTGAGGCGGACGTTTACCGACAGCACGTCGCCTTTCGGGCGGGGGGCCACGGTGAGACTCTCGATGATCAGGAAACGCTTCGAGCGATCGAGCAGGTTGACGAGTTTCACGAGTTCGTTGGAGCCGCCTTCGAAGTTCACGGAGACGGTCATCATGTCGAGATCGTCACTACCTTCGATGGCTTCGAGGGGGGCGATGGTTCCATCGAGCATTTTCATGCCGGCGGATTTGGCGATTTCATTCAGTTCGCCGATGATGATGGACGAGGTGTAGCGCCGGCTCGTCATGTAGGTGGCGAGAAAACGCTCGCCTTCCGCCTTGCCCTTCTCCACGTTGCCGGTGAGGGCACGGCTGCGGAGCAGCAGGGCCTGGGCGCGCTGTTTTTCGGAGATCGCGCTGGCCAACTGCTGGTTCAGGGCTTCGGGCGAATCGCCAATCACATGGAAGGCGAAGGCCGCGGCGATCAGGTTCGCGGCGAGCAGAATGCCGAGCGCGAGGCGGACCAGAATCTGCGGTTCGCGCAGGGAAGCGGCCGACGGCAGCGCGAAGCCGCCGGGAAGTTTAAGCTGCATGTTTTTTGTCCCCCGTGTAGCTTAAAGAAAACGCGCAAGTCCAGCCGCCGGACACGGCTGAACGGGTTCCTCCGATTTTTGGCGCCGCGGCCGGCGGCTCTTGCGCTTTATAGTTTCTGGGCATAAGTCACCGAGAGACGGTAGCGATAGATGGCATCGTTTTGGGACGGCGGCGTAAAGCCGGTGGGCGTCACGGCGCCGAAGATATCCGAGCCTTCCAGTTTGGCGATGAAGCCGATCACGGGTTCCGGGGTTTCCGCCGCGACGGTCATGTCGAGCAGCAGTTGGTCGCGCGAGTTGACCTGGGGGCGAATCGCGATCACGCGGACGTTGGGCGGCAGCACGGTGGAGAGGTCCGAGAAGATCTTGGTCCAGCTGATGGCCTTGCGCCGGATGATGGTGTTGATGAGAATGCTGCGGTCGAGGACGATCTCATTACCGGGCAGGCGCATGTCGTGATCGAGTTTGGCCTGCTCGGCGTGGATCTTCGCGAGTTCGGTGTTGAGCCCGGCGAGTTCGGCCTGGGCTTGCTGCGCCACCTGACGATCGATCACGGCGAGCGAGATCAGGAAAACGAGAGAGAAGAGCAGCAAGACACCGGTGAGCGCGGAGGCGACGAGCAGCGGGCGATCCCGGCGGAACGGTTCGCGCGCAAGGTTGACGGGAATTCTCATGCCGCCGCCTTTTGCGTTCCGCCCGCGAGGGAGCGGAGATAGCCGGCGAGGCCGGGATTCGGTTCCTCGAACGGTTCGACGGGAAGGTCGAGTTCCACGGCGAGGCGCGTGGCGGCGGAACGGGCTTCGGCGCCAAAACCCGCGAGGATGACCTTTTCGGGACGGACGCCGGTCTGGTCCTCGATATAGACGAGCGTCGGGTAGATGTCGGCGGAGATCTCTTCGAGCGGGTCGGCGGTGTGGGCGGCCAGTTCGAGGGAGCGGGCGATGGTGAGCACGCCGTTGTCGAGAGCGAGGACGGTCAGCGCGCCGGGGCTGAGGTGGGCGACGAGCAGCGAGCCTTTCGCCGGGATCAGTTCCAGCATGGCAAGGGACGAGCAGGTCACGAGGCCGGGCTGGAGTCCGGCGGCGCGGAAGGGCGCTTCGTAGCGCGCGACGACTTCCACGGGAGCGACGGCCGCCACTACCTTCCTGCCGGCCTGCACGTGGTACGAAAGCGCCGCCTCGTCGATATCGAAGGGCAGGGTCTTGCGCAGCCGGAATTTGATGAGCGCGAGACGCTCTTCCTCTTTGTCCGGCAGGGTGTCGAAGTCGATGACGGCGAGGCGAAGGCTGTTGTCGGGCAGAATCAGGGCGGCGGTGCGGCGTCCTCTGGCCGTGGCGGGCGGGAGGAGACGGGCAACGGCATCGGCGAGCGCGGCGGCGTCCTGCACGTTGTCCTTCACCGGGGACGGCACGAGCGTACCGGCCGGCAGCGAGGTCTGCTGCAGGGTGGCGGGCGGGCGCGTGCGCGACATGGCGATGCGGTCAGCCGCGATTTCGAAGACGAACTCCGGCGGCGGATCCTGCAGCAGCGTTTTGATTTTCTGGAGAACGCTCATTCGATAAAGGTCACCTTGTTGATTTCTTTGAGCGTCGTGATGCCCATGCGGACTTTGTCCACGGCCGATTCGCGCAGGAAGGTCATGCCCTCTTCACGGGCGACGCGCTTGATTTCCGAAGCCGGGCGGCGATCGAGAATCAGTTCGCGGATGCGGTCACTGAGGTCGAGCAGTTCGTGGATGGCGGTTCGGCCGCGGAAACCGGTGCCGCCGCATTCGAAGCAGCCGGGGCCTTCCATGCATTCGAGGTCGCGCCATTCGTCGAGATTGAGGCCGCTTTCGAGGAGCAGCGCTTCGGGGTATTTGACGGGGCGTTTGCAGTGCTCGCAGTTGATGCGGACGAGGCGCTGGGCGAGGATGCAGTTCAGGGCGGAGACGAAGTTATAGGCCTCGACGCCCATGTTGAGGAAGCGGCCGAGCACGTCCACCAC
The DNA here is from genome assembly GCA_903851195.1 of uncultured Acidobacteriia bacterium. Lineage (GTDB taxonomy): Bacteria > Acidobacteriota > Terriglobia > Bryobacterales > Bryobacteraceae > BOG-234. The sequence goes on along the minus strand of CAINNJ010000001.1, from coordinate 28,851 downwards.
GTTGTTGGCGTGGACGGTGGTGAAGACGAGGTGGCCGGTGAGCGCGGAGTTGATGGCGATTTGCGCGGTTTCCTGATCGCGGATTTCGCCGACCATGATCTTGTCCGGGTCATGCCGGAGGATGGAGCGGAGACCGCGGGCGAAGGTGAGGCCCTTCTTTTCGTTGACCGGGATCTGGGTGATGCCTTTGAGCTGGTATTCGACGGGATCTTCGATGGTGATGATCTTGTCTTCGTCGTTCTTGATTTCGCTGAGCGCGGCGTAGAGGGTGGTGGTTTTGCCGGAACCGGTGGGCCCGGTGACCAGCACCATGCCGTAGGGTTCGGCGATGTAGCGGCGGAACTTGACCAGATCGGCGGCGCCGAAACCGACGACATCGAGCGAGAGTTTGGCGAATTTCTCGCTCATGGACTCCTTGTCGAGGACGCGGAGCACGGCGTCTTCGCCGTGGATGGTCGGCATGATGGAGACGCGGAAATCGATGAGGCGGCCCTTGTAACGCACGCGGAAGCGGCCGTCCTGGGGGACGCGGCGCTCGGCGATATCGAGTTCGCTCATGACCTTGATGCGCGAAATGATGGTGGAGTGCCAGTCTTTCGCGATGGGGGGCATGGCGTAGTGGAGCACGCCGTCGATGCGGTATTTGATGACGACTTCCTGATCGCGCGATTCGATGTGGATATCGCTGGCGCGGCGTTCGAGGGCGTTAAAGATGGTGGTATCGACGAGCTTGATGACCGGCGCGATGTCGCTGTCACCGGCGGCAAGTTTATCGATGGAAAGGGTTTCTTCGGAATTTTCCTCGTCGCCAATGACATCGAGCGCGAAGCCTTCGGTGACTTCTTCGAGCACGCGCTGGGACTGCTCGGTCTTCTTGAGGAGGTCGCCGATCTGGGAGGCGGTGGCGACGCGGACGCGCAGCTTTTTGCGGAGAAGCAGGCTGAGTTCGTCGATGGTGGCGAGGTTGCGGGGGTCGGAGAGGGCGATGTCGAGGGTTCCGTTCTGCGCGCCGAGGGGCACGAAGTTGTAGCGGAACATGAGGTCGACGGGGATGGAGCGGAAGAGGTCGTGATCGATGGCGCCTTCACGGAGGTCGACGAAATCGCAGCGGTAGCGGGCGGCGGCGGCGCGGGCCTGGGCGATTTCGGCTTCGGACGCGGGGCTGCCGTTGCCGGCGGCGGGGAGCGGCGATTTGAGGGTGGGTGTCATTTGGGCAAGCTCACGGAGCTGTGGTCAGGGGCGCAGGGGCTGCCGAAACGCGTCGGATCACATTGAATTTGACGTCGCGCGGGTTCAAAACGTGCAGAAAGACGTCCGAAAAATGCAGGTCCATTTTGAGCGGATCGTTTGTTTTCAACGAGTTGCTGGGTTCGAATGGCAATTTTTTGTTTTTGCGTCGCGGAACGCGGAGTGCGGGCGATGGTGTTGGGGGGAAGGGCGGCGGTGGTGGCGTGCGGTGTCATGTGAGCCTGAGTTCACTTTGAGGGTACGGGAGGGCGGGGTGCGGGATTGCTTGCGGGGCCCGTGGATTCCCGGCAAGTGGCTCATTCGAGGGGAGAAATATTTCGGGGTGAAGGCGTCACGGCGTCCAGACCGGATGGGTCCCGGCGGGGTCGTCTGCCGGTTCTCCGGAAAACAGCTGCCCGATGGCGGAACTCTTCGGTCGAAATCATCGGGCATCTGGATCTGGCCGGCCAGGAACCCGAACCGTTGCTTCGGTCCTGAGGCCAGGGTGTCGAGCGAGGGGTTTGGCTTCCTGGAGGGAGACCCGTAGTCCCGATTATGAACCGGATTTCTCCGGATCCGGCGCGGGCGCCGGCGGTCGGGGGGGGGCAAACGGTACCGTCTATATACTGAGAGTTGCCCTCGGGGAATTCATGGCCACACTGATTGACGCGATTGATGTGAAACGCAGGACGCTGTTCGAACTGGACAACACGCCGTATTACTGTCTGGAGGCGGAGGTTAACTCGCCAACGGCGCGGGGCGGGCAGACGCTGGTGCGGCTGAAGATCCGCAATCTGCTGACGAGCGCGGTTTTTGAGCGGACGTTCAAGGCGGGCGATAAGTTCAAGGAGCCGGATCTGCAGCTGGTGCCGGCGTCATATCTCTATTCCGATGGCGAGGGGTCGCACTTTCTGGATCAGGAGAGTTTCGAGACGCTGACGCTGGGGGAGGAGATGATGGGGAGCGCGCTCGATTTTCTGATCGAGGGCACGATTATTCAGCTACATAAGTACAACGGGAATCCGATCGGGCTGCAGTTGCCGATTTTCGTGGAGTTGACGGTGGCGTCCACGGAGCCTGGGGTGCGGGGGGATTCGTCGAGCGGTTCGGTGACGAAGCCGGCGCGGATGGAGACGGGGCTGGAGTTGCGGGTGCCGCTGTTTATTAAAGAGGGCGAGAAGGTGAAGGTTTCGACGGAAAAGCGGGAGTTTTCGGGGCGGGCTTAGGGGAAGGCGGTGGGTTGTGGGCCGGTGAATTGAGTTTATTGCGCCGGGATTTATCTCGGAGCGCAAAGCGGGTCCGGTTGTCCGCCCAACCCAGCGCAAGCCAGAACCACGCCACGTCGCTGGCGGAAGTACATTTCGAGGATTTGGCCGCTCTACGTTCTCGCGGTCATTGCGAATCACGCCATTTTACCGGGGCACCACGATCACAAAAGCCAAATTGGCCAGCGTCGTTAGCGGTCGATCAGATTCAGCCTTTTTGATATTTCGTCTGCAACTTCCGTAGGCGACATCCGGCTAATGTCGAGAGATCCGTCTGTCCTATTCAGACCGGGGATAGCTGCATCGTCCAATCGAAGCAGCATGAGCCGGTGGTCTTGTTCCCGTGTGAGCAGAGCGCGACCTGCTCGCCATTCAAGCCGGCACCACTCATTCCGGGCGAAATCTTCGCAGAAGAAAAACACTCTCAGTAAAGACTCCTCGAGGTAGAGCTTCGGTAAATAAACATCAAGGTTGGGCCTAGCGAACTCGGCCCCAAGCCATCCATCGTAGAGTATGTTCTCTTTGCCTATGCTCGCCGCGAGAGCCTGTGCAATCGGCAAGACGAAGTCTCGGCGCTTACCAGGGAAGGATAGAGCGATCTTAAAGCGAATGGGTTTCGCGGCGGCTGCCGGCTCGGAGGGCGTGATCGCATGGATGTCGTCTGTCCCAAGGTCGAGTAATGCAGCACGCCAGTGTCGAATTTCGGCACGGAACAACCCCTGCGCTTCCGAATCGTCTCCTCTCCACACCCAATACCGTCCGATCTGCTCGGGGAAAATATCTCGGCGCGATTCTGATGCCAAGCGCCACCAGCCGCCGGCGATAGCTGAGTCCCATACAAACGCGGGCAGCTGTTTTTCCAAGACATCTGTTGAGAGAATTCTGAAATCGAAAAGTAAGCCCGCGATACCGTCGAACGCAAGACGCATGGCAACGAGTGATCCCGAATCCGGGTTCGGCGATCGGTCGAAAACCGTGTCGGCCTTTAGCAGCAGTGACTGCACCCTTCTTCTGAGAATGGGAAACGCGCCAATTACGGCCCACCCATCCACCCATTTGGTCGGATCCTGTTCGTCCGTCCGCGCCGGTCGCGGGCCGCAGTAGGGGTCGAAAGCTCCGGGGCTATTAGCCCACCCTCCCCCGAGATCTTCTTCCTCTGCCGAGTTCTTAACCGTCTTGTCCTTCCCGCTCCAGTGATACCTCACCTTGGGGAATTCCTGATGTACGTACACCCTCGACCATTCCTGCCCAAGTTCGGCTTCTTCTTCTCGATTCGCAACCAAGCACGGATGTTTCACAGGGTGGTACATCCATCGAGGATAGTCCCTTCCCGGTGATAATGCGGCCAGATCAGAAAGGTATATCAACTTCTCCGCCTCTATCTCGCGTAGGCTACCGTCATGTTTAGCATGTCTGAATGTTTCTGTCTCGCGAATCCACTCCGGAACGGAGTGCGGACCGCCCGGCCCAATCTGGAGACGCTGCTCAGCACCCCCATTCCTGCCGGGCAGAAAAAACAAGAGCGCCCTATTGCTTGCTATGCGCATAGATGGTTCAGCACAGGAAAGATCATTACAAAGTTTCATCTTACAGTGCGGCGGCAATCAGTTCGCTATTGCCGAGAGTCTCCCAGCCGCGATTCTCCGTCGTGTTGCAGTCCATCTGAGGACGGCGCGGCGGATTCCACGAGGTGGATGTCCAGGTTTGCGTCAAGCAGTCACATGGAAAGAGCCGGCAAAGGCCGACGCGACCTTCAGAACCTCGTGGAGGGCGGCGTGGGGGAACGCATTGTGGAAAGATTCGTCGATGTCGGCGAGGGACATGGCATTCGCGAGGCATTCGAGGATGAGTTCGACCGAGATGCGCGTGCCCCGGATGGCGAGTTTGCCGCCCAGGAGTTCCGGGTCCGCCACAATCCACTCGTAGTCCTGATAGGGGCGGGGTTGCCAATCCGACATGGGTTACTTCCACGTCTAAACAGGCAGAGCTGCCGGTCCCAGATTCCAACCCGCCCTCTCCAATACCGCCTGAGAGCGGCCTGTCTGTCCGGTGTCCAAAAAAAATGGACATGATAGAATTACGGACAAATGGCTGTTGAACCGACAAACGCTGAACCCCAGTTTGATCGGCTTCGGGCTGTGCCTTTCGTGCGGAATCTCCGCCTCGTTCCTGCCGGGTCCGGTGATCGGAACGCCAACCGCATCCTCGAAATCACGACGCCGCGGGGCAAGCACCGCCTTGTCCTCATTGTGAAGAGATCCTGGCTCGACCGCAGCATGGTGAATGCTTTGATCGGCCAGATTCAAGCTGAATGGAAGGCCCTGCAGGGCGGCGTATCCAATGTCACAAATAGTGAAGCACTCGTGCTGGCGCCCTACGTGGCCGCGCCGACCGCGAAGAGTTTCGTTGACGCGGGCATTTCGTTCGCCGACGAGGCCGGCAATATACATCTGGCACTGGGCGATGAATATAACTGGACTGTGATCGGCGAGCGCCGGCCGCCGAAACCGCCGGAGTCCGAGGGTCTGACCCGGGCGGCGGTTCAGTTCCTGTTTCAACTTGCCGTTCACCCGGAACCGGCGAATCGGAGCGTGCGCGACCTCGCCGACGCCGTTGGACTCAGCAAGAGCAAAGTCGCCGAACTCCGCCTCCGGTTTACTCAGGAGCGAATCTTCACGGCGCAAGGCGCTGACGTATCCGCCGACGCTGCGCGTGAACTCAGAGACCGGCTGGTCTCAGGGTACAACCAGATTCTGCGGCCGAAGCTGGTGCTTGGCCGGTTCCGGTACCAGGAACCATCCGTCGAGCAGTTCGTGGCGCGACTGGCGCACGACGCGGCAGCGCAGAATATACCGTATGCGTTAACGGGAGGTGCGGCCGCCGATGCGATGCAACATTTTTTTCGGAGTTCCGAGGTTCCCGTTTTTCTGGGCGCCGAACACCAGCGCACCCTGCGGCTGTTTCCCGATCGGACCGGCCCGGTGGTGTTGCTCAAACCTTTTGGCAGCCTCGTCTATTGGCGTGAGTTCGGGGGCAAAATGGTGGCGCCTCCGTGGCTGGTCTATGCGGAGTTGTTAAATGCGGGCGATCCGCGAGCGCGGGAGGCGGCGGAGGAATTTCGTCGGGAATTCCTGCAGTGAGTGACATCCTCACGCCCGACCAAATCGCGGATTTGGCGGGGATTTGCGAAATCTGCGAAGAGGTGGGCGCCGACCTGGTCGTGATCGGCGCGACATCTCTGCTGATTCTCATGGGCGACCTGGGGCGCTTTACACGCGATATCGACCTCACGGTTGCGCTCGACTTCGATGAGTTCGGGCGTTTGACAATGCGGTTAGGGGCCATCGGCTGGACGGCGGCACCGAAGCAGGAGCACCGCTGGATCGCTCCGCGCCGGACGATCATAGACCTCTTGCCGGCCGGTGCTGAACTCCGCAGCGGCGGTTCGATCACGTGGCCCGCGAGTCAGTTCAGGATGAGCCTGGCCGGTTTCGATCACGTGTTCGCCCGCGCGGTCGAAGTCAGGCTGACGGGAGGAATGACTATCCGCGTTGCACCGCCCATCGTCACGGTGCTGTTAAAGATAGTTGCCTGGGTAGATGACCCGTACCGGCGCGCCAAGGATCTTCAGGATATTCGGAGCGTGCTGCGCCGCTATGAACAGGACAGCGATCGCCTGTTTTCCGACGCTGTCTTCGATGCGGAGCTGCCGGATTTCGAATTCGCGAACGCGTTCCTTCCCGGCCTCGATTTGCGCGCGCTGGCGACCGGCGACGATGCCGGATTTGTGAAGCAATTTTTCGGACGGGTTCTGGCTCCGGACGAAGAGGGCACGTTCGATGACGAAGCTGATTTTGCGGCGACGAGCTTTCGCGGTCAAATTCGGGCTTTCCGGAGAGGCTTCACCGGAAGATAGTGGATCGAGAGATTGCGCTTCAGAGTTGCTGTTGTCAAAAGCTTCCCTCGGGGTGAGGTCCCGGTCCGCTTCGTCCGGAAACTTCGGGCCAGACCATGATTTTTCCCGGTTGCGGCTGAATTGGCGAGGCTGTCCAACTGGCCTCAAAGGTGGCGAGGTAGCGGCCGGAGGGCAATTGCGGAAGTGTTACAACCACCACGCTCCACGAGGTGGATGTCCAGGTTTGCGTCAAGCAGTCGCATGGAAAGAGCCGGCAAAGGCCGACGCGACCTTCAGAACCTCGTGCAGAGCGGCGTGGGGGAACGCATTGTGGAAAGATTCGTCGATGTCGGCGAGGGACATGCCATTTGCGAGGCATTCGAGGATGAGTTCGACCGAGAGACGCGTGCCCCGGATGGCGAGTTTGCCGCCCAGGAGTTCCGGGTCCGCCACAATCCACTCGTAGTCCTGATAGGGCCGAGGTTGCCAATCCGACATAGGCTACCTCCAGTCTAAACGCCTGGCGTGTCAGCCGGGGTGATTGTTGAGAGCTGTTCCTGTCGTGTGCTTTGCACGCGCTTCAGAAACGCAGGTGAGCTGTCCTGGGTTGGGCTCCGCAGGCGGGCCGCCTGAAGGACGCACGCCTGGCTGCGCCGCATCCCGGTGAGGACGGCATTGGTGATGTGAAGGCCGGCGCGGATGGAGACGGTAGTGGCGGGTGCTGCTGTTCATTAGGAGGGCGAGAAGGTGAAGGTTCCGCCGGAGAAGCGGGAGTCTTCCGGGGCCCGCTTAGGGGGGCGGGGTCACTGAGCCGGTGAAATCTGCCGATGACGCTCTTTGTGGAGCTTTCCTTGCTGGGAACCTGATCACGGCATCCTGACCATCGGATAATGATATGAAGGGGTTGCTCTCCATGACCATCGCCGCCGAAATCGAGTTGCAGGAATCCGAGATTGCCGATATCTGCCGCCTGTACCATGTGAAGGAGCTTTCGCTCTTCGGTTCAGCCGCTCGCGGGCAGATGCGACCAGACAGCGATTTCGATCTCCTCGTCGATTTTCTGCCAGGGGCACGCCCCGGGCTGATTGGTGTTTCAGCCCTGGCCCGCGAACTCACTAACCTCCTCGGTCGACGTGTCGATCTTGCAGTCAAACCGGCACTGAAGCCGTTAATCCGCTCCAGCGTGCTTGCCGAAGCCCGCCAGATTTATGCGGCGTGACGATCAGCGCCTCGGCGACATACTGGAAGCCCTCGACTGGATTGCGAAGGCGGTTCGCAACAAGACGGAGTCTGATTTTCTGGCCGATGAGACGCTGTGCTACGCGGCTGCACAAAGGCTCACCATGTGGGAGAAGCGGTCGCGAGGCTGAGTGCCGAGATGAAGGCGCGACACAGTGAGGTGCCGTGGCAGGACATTGTAGGTTTGCGCAATATTCTGGTGCATGAGTACTTCGGCATCTATTGGCCGCTGGTGTGGCAGACAGTGGCAGATCATGCGCCGGTCCTGCGTGCCCGGATTGCGGTCATTGCCGAAGAGTAAGGAATCCTGCGCCACCAATGAAAGGTTTGGGCGTTTTGCGTCCATATGCCTGACTTCGGCGGATACAACGGCTTGCCGGTATTGGTCCGGTGGGCAGCAGCCTGAGATTCCTCAGGTCGACGGCTACATGGCAGTGGGGACGAGTGCGGTCACAAGTCCGTTCCGCCCGCGGGGGGGGGCATATGCTTAGGACTACACGATCATGCCGTTCGATTTGAACACTTTTATTGGTGCGCGACCTTGGGTCTACCACCTGACGTCCAAGGACAATTTCCCCACAATCCGTCAACAACGCCGCCTGGAATCAGCGTCTGAACTGATTGGCAAAGCGAACCTCCCCGAATTGCTGAGGCAGCGCCGACCGACCCACATGTCAATTCGAGTACCTGGAGTCGTAGTCGATACTCAGCTTCGGGATCAGGCCCCTCTACACGCCGCGAACATTGCATTCGAAGACGGGTGGCAGCTACCCGATTTTATTGAGCAACTCAACAAACTAGTATTTTTCTGGCCCGGGTCCGCTACTGGCCCAAGCCCATACGGCCGGAGGCACTTTGCCCGTTACAAATCCGAAAATCCGGTCCTTTTGAGAAACTCGCGCACAACGGACTCGCTTCCGGCGGCCAAATCCGCCGAGTTCCTCATTCTCGTGGTGCCGCCGAAAGCGGCCTGTGCGCTTCTAAGAGTGTCGACTCGCGACCTAATAACCGACAACAGTGGGGTCGAACCCATGTTCTGCCGATTTAACTCGGGATCGCCAAGATATTCCAAGGGTCGAGCAAGTCCCCGTGGACCTGGTACATTCGTCAGCTCAGATCGTTTTGCTGGTAGACCTTCGGAAGTCGTTGAATTGACTTTCCCCGGGAGCGTTCGACTGCCGAAGCGCACCGAGTACGGTTCGACTCCCGATGGTCCCTGGATCGAACTCGAAAGTGTCAGCTAAACCTAAGCGATCGTCTACCGAAGATCTCTACAGGACGCCACGCCAGGTTACTACGGATGAGCGCCGTTTTCCGCACCCGACCTCCGAATGCCCGACGATCCACCCGCTGCCGACGCTGACAGCCACGCCGTTGATCGTGAGTTGAGGTGAACGGCCGTGCAATGCAGGGCGCGCTCAAGCCTGGCGGTGAGTGCCGTGAATCCGTGCTGTATGCTGAGCCACGTGGTTCAGTATTCTCGCTCCCGGACTACCACCCGGCGCGGCGTTCCGGAACATCCGGGGCGTGCCGATGCTTCGATCACGGCCCTTGCGGCGAAGTTCCACATGACTCTCACGGGCATGACGAAGCATGTGGGCGTCCTGGAGCAGGCGGGGCTCGTTACCACGGAAAAGGTCGGCCGCGTGCGGACTGCAGGACGCGGCGGCATGGATGGAGAGGTATCGCCAGCTTTGGGGCGCACGCTTCGACGAACCGGATAAGCTTGTCGAAGAACTGAAACGGAAGGAGAAAGCCGATGGACGAAAGAAGAGAGACTGAGGCCGGCCCGGCGAAGAACAGCGCGGCGGTGGAACGGAAGTCGGAACGCGAACTGGTTGTCACGCGAACGGTCAACGGCCCCGCGCGCCTCGTGTTCGAGGCGTGGACCAGGGCGGAACTGTTCCGGAGGTGGTGGGTGCCGGAGTCGTGTGGTCTGACCCTGCTTTCCTGCGAGATGGATGTTCGTGCCGGAGGCGGGTACCGTTTGGTATTCAGCCACCAGGGTTCGACCATGGAGTTCTTCGGCGAGTACCGCGAAGTGACACCGCACTCGCGCCTTGTCTGGACGAACGAAGAAGGCGACAGCGGCGTGACCGTCACCACGGTGACCTTCGAAGAAAGCGCCGGCAAGACTTTGTTGGTGGTACACGATCTTTATCCTTCGAGGGAAGCGCTCGACGACGCGGTCGACTCCGGATCGACCGGCGGGCTGCCGGAGTCGCTCGATCAACTTGACGAGCTTCTCGTCAGCATGGGTTAAGGCGGGTGACAACATGACGCGGCCGGCCGCCCTGAGTAAGAAAGCCGCCGCAGGCAAGAGTCCGGCTTAAAATCACCGCCGACAACCTCCAGGCTGGCTGCAGCGCGCTTTCACCGGGTGGCTTCCCACACGATTCGCGGTCGGGGTAATCTGAACATGGAGCCGAGAAAGATGGAAGCCACTCTTGACTGGTCGAAATGCCCCGCCGTAGAGAGCGTGCCCGGAAGGGTGAGCGGCGCGTGGACTTTCCGCAATTCGCGGACACCCGTTCAGGTCGTCTTTGAGAATCTCGAAGACGGCATGACGATTGACGAAATCATCGAGCAGTATCCGGTGAACCGGGACGAGATCAATGCCGTGCTTGAATTCGCGGCGCGCAGCCTCGACAAAGCGCCGAGTTACTGAGTGCTGGTACTGCCGGACAACAACGTCCCGCGCGGCGTCGCTCGCGCGCTGACAGGCCATTCCGTCGTCGAGGCGCGGGAGCGAGGTTGGGCAGAGGCGAGGAACGGCGAACTGCTGCGGAATGCCGAAGAGTCGGGCTTCGACGTTCTGGTGACGGCGGATAAAAATATCCGTTACCAGCAGAACCTCGCGGGCCCGAAGGATCGCGCTGGTGATTCTCACGCAACTCCGCTGGGGACTCGTCAAGCGACGGTTACCACAAATCGCCGACGCCGTGAACGCCGCGTCGCCGGGTAGTTTCGCGGAGGTCGAACTGCCGCCCGATGGCCCGCGATGACCGAGTCCCACGCGCTTCGAATCGTTTGGTCGGTTAATTCGGGCGACCCAGGGCCGCCCAGGTGTCGTGGGCGACGGCGGTGAGGCTGATGCCGGAGGGCGTCCACGTCATTTCCCATTTTCCGATGGTGCGCTGGTCGTCGGCGAAGAGGGTGCGTTTGCGGTCGATCAACTGTTCGATTAAGGCGGAGAAATCGGGATCGGGCGCGGTCTGGCGGCGCAGTTCATTCAGGTGGCGCGGATTTTCGAGCACGTCGGCAAAAACAACGGCGTTCCAGGTGGTGTAGGCCATCCCGAGCAGTTCCCGGGCGACCCACTCCGGCATGTCGTCGTTCAGGATGTCAAAGAGCGGGAGGCGTTGGGGGGCGTCGAGCAGAGGGCTTGCGAAGTCGAGGAAGGCGTCGGCCATTCTTCGGGTGGGGTACGGTTTGCGCGTGGTCATGGCGGAGACAGCGGCTTTCGACAGCTTAGCGAAAGTGATGGCCGCCGGGCCAGTGCCGGCGGCGGCTCACTACGGGATCGTCTGCACAACGATCTTGCCTTCGGTTTCCCAGGCGCCGAGGGCGCGGCCGCCCGGAAGCACGGCGATGGCGGGGAAGGTGCCCTGGGGCGCGACCACCGCGGATTCCCGCGCACCGGGGAACAGAACGCGAACTCCGGTCGGGGAAGACCAGATGGCCAGGACGCCTCCGGGCGCGGCGGCGAGGGCGACATCGGTGCCTTCACCGACGCCGGTCTCCTTTTCGCCGGGGCCGGCGAAGAAGATTTCTTTGTTGCGCCGCCAGGCGGTGACGACGCGGTGGTTGGAAGCGACGATGCCGCCGCCGTCCATCGGGCAGGCATTCAATTGCCAGGTGCCTTCGCCCAGTTTGGCCGGTTTGCCGAAAGACAGGCCGTCGGCCGAGCGAGCCAGGTACATGTCGCGCGAACCGGCGAGGGCGTTCCTCCACATGACGAGAATTTCTTCGCCGTCGAAGGCGAGGGAAGGATGGCAGCATTCGCAGATGGTCCCGTCGGGAGAGTCGTAGATCAGCATGTTTTTGGACCACGACAGGCCTCCGTCGGCGGAGCGGGCTCCGTAGAGTTTCGTGCCTTTGCCGCTTCGCTTGTCGAGCCAGGCGGCGAAGAGGCGGCCGCGGCCATCGGAGGCGAGGGCGTGCAGGCCTTCGGTGGGCGCGCCGGGAACATCGTTGACGATTGTTGCCTTCGACCAGGTCTTGCCGTCATCGAGCGAGCGCCAGGAGAGCAGATCGCCGTCGGAGGGGAGGCCGTGGGAGTGCTCGCCCTGCCCGGCGGTCTTACCGGTTACGGCGGTGACGACGATGGCGTTGCCGGAGAGCGCCAGGCGCGGGCCGCGATGCCGGGAGAGGGGCAGGATGGGCGCATTCGCAATCCGGACGGGAGCGAAGAAGGTTTTTCCGGCGTCCGAAGAGGCGCTGAAGTAAATGGTGTCGCCGGCGCCGAAAGCGAGGAAGACGTTCGAGCCGCGGACGGCGAGTTGCGGTTCACGGGCGGGCGCGTCGGGGCCCATGGGTCCCAGATGGACGGCGGCGATGGAAAGCGCGGCAAGAAGCAGAGACGTCATATTGGTTTCCTTGTTAGAAGGCGACTCGCAGCGCCAGTTGGAGCACCCGGGGATCGTTCACGGCGGTGACCTGACCGAAGCTGGCCGAAGGGGCGGACGGGTAGGCTCCGGCGCCGAATGCGCCGTTCAGGGTCAGATTATTCCGGTGGTTGAGCAGGTTGAAGCCTTCGGCGAGAGTTTCCAGCCGGAAGCGCTCGGTGAGGCGGAAGGCGCGGCTGAGGCGCAGATTCACGCCGAAGAAATCGTTTCCGGTTCCGGCGTTGCGCCCGATGAAATCGCCGTTCACGAGGGGCCTGCCGGCGGTGCCCTGGAGGGTGTTGACTCCGGAAGTGATGTTCAGCGGCAGCGCCGAATAATACTGCAGCGAACCGCTCAGCTGGAAGCCGTGGATGAGCCGTTGCCAGGGGGTGGCGGCGCGGGCCTGCGAGGTGTGGAGGTTGCCGTCCACGACGACGCGATGGCGCTGGTCGTCGTCGGAGCGGCCGTAGTCGCGCCAGATATTGAAATTGTCGATGGGCGCGCTGAAGAAGAATTCGCCGACGTTATCGAGCGCCTTCGAGTAGCTGTAAGAGATGCGGTAACTGCCCCAGCGGACGGGCCTCCGGAGGAAGGAGACCTGCAGGGCGTCGTAGTGAGAATCCGCCAGGGAGGAGTACTGGCTGTTGTTCGCGTAGGCGGGATTCGGGCGGCAACCGTTGTTGGTTCCCACGGCGGCGCACGATGGCACGTTCTTATTTACCGAGACGATGAGCTGCAGGCCGCGAAGGTGCTGATAACCCACGCTGAGGGTCGAGGTCTGGCTCAGCTGTTGTTCCACTTCGAGGTTGCCCTGTTCGGAATAGGCGTTCTGCATGTTCGGATTCATGGTGCTGAAGTTGACCAGCACCCCGGCAGGCAGGCCCGTGGAGGGCAGAATGTTGGGGAAAACGGGGGCGCCGGCCTGCGTCGGGGAGAGACTGACGCTGAGCTGACTTGTGCTGGTGATCGTGGTGGTGTTGCCGCTCGAAAGGAGCGCGTTGGCCAGGGCGCGCAGGGGCACGCGATCGTAGAACAAGCCGAAGCCCCCCCGAATGGTCGTGTGGCGGGAGGGAAACGGAGTCCATGCGAAACCGGCCCGCGGGGAGATGTTGTTGGTGTCGGTCGCGATGGTTTTCAGGAACTGCAGGTCATAGCGCAGGCCCGCGTTGAGGGTGAGCGCGGGGCTGAGTTTCCATTCGTCCTGCGCGTAGAAGCCGGCGTTCGGGTTGGTCTGGGCGATGCGGGTATTTCCAAACGTCTGGGTATATCCGGAGGTGTTGTAGACGCCGCTCAGGAAATTCGCGAGTGAGGAGAAGGCGTAGCTGCCGCGAATTGACCGGGGGTAAGTGATGGTTACGTCGTTGTAGAGGAAGTCGATTCCGGCGCGGAGAGCATGGGCTCCGGCCTGGTGTGAAAGGTTGTCGGCGACCTCGTAGAGATTGTTGACGCGGCCGGTGGGAGAGCCGGAAAGGGTTCCGAAGGAAGCGATTCCCGATATGCTGACGGCGGGCCCGAGGGGGTCGGTGGGGAGAGCGAGCAGATTGCTGCGCGTGAACTGGCCGCGGGTCTCATTCACGGTGCGGGGAGAGAGCGCGAAAACGTTGCCGACGGCCACGGTCTGGTCGGTGTTGTCGAGCCCGGCCGACGCGCTGGCGGCGCTGAGCGCGCCGGCGCCGCGGGAATTCCGGCTGTTGACCGTGTAGAGACTGTAGCGCGCCGTGAACTGGTCCCGGCTGCCGAAGGAGTGATCGAGTTTGGCGAGAAAGTTGGCGTTATGGACAGGGTTGGGGTAGAGACCCGTGGTGAGTTGGGCCGCGCCCGATTCATAGCCGACCGCGGCGAGACGGGCATTTATGGCGGCGAGGTTGGCGGGCGAGATGGTGATCAGGCCGCTCTGATTCAGTTCGCGCCGCTCGAAGTTCGCGAAATAAAACGTGCGGTCGTGAACGACGGGGCCGCCGAGACTGGCTCCGTACTGGGCCTGGGTAGAAGGCAGTTTGGTATTCGAGAGCGGATTGGCGGCGTTCATCCGCTGGTTTCTGAAGTAGCCGTAGGCGGCGCCGTGCAGGGCGTTGGTGCCGCTTTTCGTCACCATGTTGACGTAACCGCCGAGGGCGCGCCCGAGTTCCGCGTTGCCGCCGGAGGTGACCACCTGAAACTCCTGCACGACGTCGAGACCGTAGAAGATGCCGCTGAGTCCGGCTGCATCGTCATTGGCCGAGAGTCCGTCGACGATGAAGTTATTGGAAAAATTCCGCTGGCTTCCGACCGAGATTCCCTGACCCGGCACGGCCGAGGTTTCGGCGAAGAGCTGGTTGGAGCCTGTGTTGGTGGGGGAGACGCCTGGAATCAGCAGGGCGAGGTCGAGGAAGTTCCGGCCGTTCAGGGGAAGACTGGCGACTTCGGCCTGGGAGACGGTGCCGACGATCTGGCTGCGGGCCGATTCGAGAACGGGTGCGCCGGTATCCACGGTGACGGACGTCCGCGCACTCTGCAGAGCCAGTGAAAAGGGCAGGTCGAACGCGGAGCCGACGGTCAGGGTAAGCGGGCGTGCCGCTTCGGCGAAACCCGTCTTTTGCACTTTGATCTCGTACTGGCCGACGGCGAGGTAGGGGAAGCGGAAGCGTCCCTCACGATCGGTGGCCGCGGTGTTGGCCTGGTTGGTTTCGATTCGGCGCGCAACGACCGTGGCGGCCTGAACGACCGCGCCGGACGGGTCCGTAACCCGGCCGCCGACGCTGGCGAAGTTGATGCTTTCCTGCGCGGACGCAATGCGTGGGGCGCTGGCGAATAAACAAAGCACGGTGTATTTCCAATGACTCAAGACGTCCTCCCTGAAGTGTCGATTTCCGCTGACGAGTTGGTTCAGAGGAGCGGGGGAGGGCGTTGGTAGAGCCAGGCAAAACGGGAGGAGCCGACGGAAACGGATTTTGACCGGCCGGTGGTATTGCGTGAAGTACCAGGGACGAACGCTGCCTTTGTTCCGGTGGGCAGCGCCAGGGGAGATTCGGAAAATACAGGAATGGCGGGCTGTGAGCAATCGACGCCGCAGGATGGCGACCCGCTCCACGAGGGGCCGGGGCTTCCGGGACCGCGGTGGGATTTCCGGTGACACTTCGCCCCGATCTGTTTGCAGCATTCGCAGGCGGCGTGGGCTGTATTCGGGGCCAGCAGCGCCGCCTGCACCGCCGGCATGACCGGCGCGAACGAGAATATGCACAGCAGCAGGAATGCAAAGCTCCTGCGCGCGATAGCCGCGGATTGTGCTGCTCTGTTCATGGATGCGCGAATGCAGACGGGACCGCTACGACGGTACGGAAACTGAAACTACGGGAGTCGGATGGAGATTACGCGAGGAAGGCCGGGGGACCGCGCTGGAAACAGGATCCGTCCCGTTTCGTGAGGCGCGGGAGGGATGCCGGCGCGGCAGGAAGCGCGGCAACGACTAGCCGGGGAAGGTGGATGGCCGTGCGCCGGGGGACGAAAGTCTTGCCCGACTCAGCTACCGCAAAGCCGACGGGCCAGGAAGCGCATCTGTCCGCAACCAATTGAAGCGCTGTGCCGGAGGATTTCTCGCCGCCGGCCTCCCGGCCCTGCGAGCAGTGGTGTTTGCCGTCGCGGCGGCAGCAGGCGGGCAAATCGCGCTGGCGATTGGCGAAGGTCAGGGGCGCGACCAGCGAGAAGCTGAACCAGACCAGCAGGCATGTGGCCAACGCGCGTCGCACTGCAACGAGTATAGCCGAACTATCCACCGTAAGACCGATTGACATCGTGACGGCGTTGAACGAAAGTCTGAAGCAGGTCCGCAAGCCCGCGGCAAGCGTTGCGCTTCCGATGGGTAGGGCCGGGAGTCGACCATGAAAGCTAAAACGGAGTTGCGTGTGACGGGGTTGGGTGCGCCGGGGCTGGTTCGGACGGTGGAGGAAGACCTCGCGTCGGTGGAGGGCGTCGAGTATGCCCACGTCAATCTGGGGGCAGGGAAGGTGACGGTGGAGTTCGACGATTCCGTGGTCGGGGTGGACGAGTTGCTGGGGGCGGTACGGAGTGCCGGGCTCGAAGCGGAACAGGAGTAGGGTGGCTCAGAACTTATAGCCGAAGCCGATTGCGACGACCGGGAAGTATTTGTACGGCCCGGCCTGATTGCTCAACTTTGACTGTTCGGCGATGACGCTGCCTTGCACCAGCGTGTCGGTGGCGGTGTTGACGCAGGCGGTCTGGGCGGCGTTCAGGCAGGTGATGCCGCCGAGATTGAGCCGGATCTTCGGGGAACCCTGAAAGACCACGCCCGCCTCCACATTGACGCCAAAGTGCCGCTGGCTGCGCGGGAGCAGATTGCCGAAGCCGACGAGGATCATGGGGGCGGCTTTGTTCACGGTGAGTTCGCCGGAGCCGCCGACCGGAGTTGCCGAGTTGCTGTAGAACGTGTTGCCTCCCAGGGTGAACGACTGGCCGCCGGGAACACTGGCCAGAGCCGTGGCGCGGTTGCCGTTGTAGACGAGAAGTCCGGGGCTGATGTGGAAAGCGCCGAAGTACTGATCCCAGGTTACCTGCACAGAGCGGAGGTGGAGGTCGCCCTGGTAGTTGACGCCGTCCTTATGGATGGTGTCGCTGTAGTTGAAGATGTTGAAGCCGGCGCGAAGGTTGGCTCGGGAGGTCACGGCGGTGGCGGCCTGGACTCCGAGACCCAGGGTGGAGGCGCTGAAGCCGATTCCGAAATGAGGAAGGTCAGATTGCGCGCTGGCGGCGAGACAGGTCAGCAGGATAACGGAGAGTGTTTTCATCGTGAGATTCCGAACACCTGACGATCCTTTGTCGGCGAATGCACGTGAGTGCGTAGATTAGGGCATTATTCGACGCAGAAAGTGCGTTGATTGGTGGTAGAATCGACGCAAGGGATGAATCCGTATATCTATGAGCGGCCGGACTGGCCCCACTTTCGGTGGGACCGGCAGCGGCTGGCGGAGCCTTTGGCGGCGATTGGCCGGCAGCAGGGGCGGTTCATCGGGCACATGGAAAGCCTGGGATTCCGTTTGCGGGAGGACGCCGTCCTTCGCACTCTGACGACGGATGTTCTGAGCACCAGTGCAATCGAGGGCGAACGGCTGAACGCGGAAACGGTGCGGTCGTCGATTGCGCGCCGGATGGGCGTGGAGATTGCGGGGCTGAAGCCGGCGGACCGGAATGTGGAGGGCGTGGTCGAAATGACGCTGGACGCGACGCGGAATTACGCGGCGCCGCTGGACGCGGAACGTTTGTTCGGGTGGCATGCGGCGCTTTTTCCCACGGGGCGAAGCGGAATCCTGAGGATCCGGACGGGAGCGTGGCGGGACGATCATGCGGGGCCGATGCAGGTGGTTTCCGGGCCGATCGGGCGGGAGACTGTTCATTATGAAGCGCCGGCGGCGGCGCGGCTCGAACAGGAGATGGCCGCTTTTTTCCGGTTTCTGAACGGCGACGATGCGGCGGATCCGGTCTTTCGTGCCGCTTTAGCGCATCTCTGGTTCGTCACGATCCATCCGTTCGAAGACGGCAACGGCCGCATTGCGCGGGCTATTGCGGACATGCAACTTGCCCGTTCGGACGAGAGTTCGCAACGGTTCTACAGTATGTCGAGGCAGATCAGCGAAGAGCGCGATGCCTATTACGAGACGCTGGCGCGGGTGCAGCGCGGGACGATGGACATCACGTTCTGGATGGAGTGGTTTCTCGGGTGCCTGGGCCGGTCGATCCGGCGGGCGCAGGAGACGATGGAGACGGTGCTGGCGAAGGCGAGGGTTTGGGAGTCTCTGCGGAGCGTGTCTCTGAACGACCGGCAGCGGGAGATGCTGAACCGGCTGGTGGACGGATTCGAGGGGAACCTGAATACGGTGAAGTGGGCGAAGCTGATGAAGTGCTCGCACGACACGGCGCTGCGCGATATACGGGAGTTGCTGGCGCACGGGATTCTGAAGCAGAATCCCGGGGGCGGGCGGAGCACGAGTTACGCGCTGGTGATTTGAAGTGCCGGCTTAGATGCCTTCTCCTTCGACGAGTTGCTCTTCGTGGCCGACGAGAACGCCGAGACGTCCGAGCTGGCGGACGGCTTCGAAGGTGGCCACGCGGCGGAGGTCGATGGCGGAGGGCGGGACGGCGCCGACGACGATGACGATCAGGCCGGCGGCGGTGGCCAGTTTGGCGGCGTTGGGCTCCAGCGAGTTCACGACGGCGACGTTGGCGCCGCGGTCGAACAGCTCGCGCTCAAGGAGAAGCGCGGATTCGGTGTCTTCGATGGCTATGACGGCTCCGCGATGGCCGAAGCGCGCGGTGCGGTCGGCGGTGGAGACCTGTCCGCGTGTCTCTTCCTTGCCTTCGATATCGACGATCATGGCCGCGCCGAGGGTCTCGTTCGAGAGCGGGTCGATCAGGATAAAGGCGCCGGTGACGCGGTTGAGCGAGTAGGAATCGAAGTAGAGCGGGTGGTGCGTTTCGACGGAAATCTCGCCGATCTCGTTGAGTTCGAGGCGGGCGGCGCCGACGCGGGCAAGCGAGTTCACGTCGAGGCGGTAATTGATCGCGCGAACGACGCCGCGAACCTGGTGCGACGTGTGCTTGATGACGTAGCTGCGGCCGAGTTCAAGCGCTTTGGCGTTCATCCAGACGCAGTTGGCGCGGAAGCGGCGGCCGACGTGAGGCAGGGACGCGACGGGCACGATGGAGTCGCCGCGGCTGATATCGATCTCGTCGGCGAGGCAGATGGTTACGGACTGGGGCGCCTGGGCGACGGGCAGATCGCCATCGTAGGTGACGATGCGGGTGATCCGGGTGGGGCGGCGCGCGGGCAGAGCCATGACCTCATCGCCGACTTTGAAGACGCCCGAGGCGATCTGTCCGGCGTAGCCGCGGAAGTCGAGGTTGGGCCGGAGCACGTACTGGATGGGGAAGCGCGCGGGGAGCAGTTCGCGACCTTCGTCAACAGGCACCTCTTCGAGGTATTCGAGCAGCGCCGGGCCGGTGTACCAAGGCGTCTTTTCGCTGCGGGTCACCACGTTGTCGCCGTCGCGGGCGCTGATGGGGATGAAGAGAGCTTTCGGGCCGCCGATGCGGCCGAGGAAGGCGGTGAACTCGCCGACGATGTTGTTGTAGACGGTCTGGTCGAAACCGACGAGATCCATCTTATTGATGGCGACGACGAAGTGGCGGATGCCGAGCAGGTTCGCGATGAAGGCGTGGCGGCGGGACTGCGGGAGGACGCCGTTGCGCGCGTCGATCAGAACAATCGCGAGGTCGGCCGTTGAAGCGCCGGTGGCCATGTTGCGGGTGTACTGCTCATGGCCGGGGGTGTCGGCAATGATGAATTTCCGTTTGGGCGTGGAGAAATAACGGTAGGCAACGTCGATGGTGATGCCCTGTTCCCGCTCGGCGCGAAGGCCGTCGGTGAGGAGAGCGAGGTCGATGAGGCCGCCGCTGCCGTTGACGGAAGCCTTGGTGACACTGGCGAGCTGATCTTCGTAGACGCCTTTGGAATCGTACAGTAGGCGGCCGATCAGGGTGCTCTTGCCGTCGTCGACACTGCCGGCGGTGGAGAAGCGGAGGAGGCCCATCATTTTAGAAATACCCCTCGCGCTTTTTGATTTCCATGGAGCCTTCCTGGTCGTGATCGATGACGCGGTTTTCGCGTTCGGAGCGGCGAACCAGTTTCATTTCGTCGATGATTTTGTCGATGGTGTCGGCTTCGGAGCGAATGGCGCCGGTGCAGGGGCTGCAGCCGAGGGAGCGCATGCGGCACATCACCATTTGGGGCTTTTCGCCGGGGAGGAGGGAGAAATCCTGTTCCACGGGGATGAGAGAAGCGCCCCGAACGACCATGGGACGGGGTTTGGCGTAGTAGAGGGGAACGATCGGGATCTCCTCGCGGCCGATGTACTGCCAGACGTCGAGTTCGGTCCAGTTGGAGAGCGGGAAGACACGGATGTGCTGGCCTTTGTCGACGCGGGCGTTGTAGACGTTCCAGAGTTCAGGGCGCTGGTTCTTGGGGTCCCACTGGCCGAATTCGTCGCGGAAGGAGTAGACGCGCTCTTTGGCGCGGGATTTTTCTTCGTCCCGGCGCGCGCCTCCGAAGGCAGCGTCGTAGCCGCCGGCGGCCAGGCCGTCGAGCAGGGCGCGCGTTTTGAGCAGGCCGCAGCACTTTTGGGTGCCGATGCGCTGGGGATTGGTGCCGTCCGCAATGGCCTGGGTGTTGGTGTGGACGATGAGCTTCGCGCCGATGGAGGCGGTGAACTCATCCCGGAACTGAATCATTTCGCGGAACTTGAACGTGGTGTCGATGTGCAGCAAAGGAAAGGGGATCTTGCCCGGGAAGAACGCCTTCTGGGCGAGGCGAACCATGACGGACGAATCCTTGCCGATGGAGTACAGCATGACGGGATTCTGGAATTCGGCCGCGACTTCGCGGATGATTTGGATGCTCTCAGCTTCGAGCAGGTCGAGGTGGTCCACTTGGGTTTTTCGTTCTTTCTTCAGGATACACGGTCAACTTGATGGGAATTCGGTAGTACCCGTTAGATTCCCAGCGAGAGGCCGAAGATGCGGATGGCGTTGCGGAGCAGGGGGAAGTAGATGGAATCGAGGAGACGCCAGCCGAGGATCAGGCCGATGATGGCGAAGGAGCGGAACCGGATGCGCCATTCCTGGAGCTTGAGCGCGCCGGCTTCGGAGGTAAAGAGACCGAGTACGTTGTAGCCATCAAGGGGAGGGAAGGGGAGGAGGTTGAAGCAGCCGAGCAGGATGTTCAGGGAGAAGAAAACGCTGAGGATGGTGGCGACGCCGTCGGGAACACCGGCGGACACCGCGCCCACAATATGCGCGGTGGAAGTAGCACCCCGAGTAAAAATTCCCGCCGCAAGGCCGATCCGCATGGCAAGCGCGGCGAGGATGGCGATCAGGAAGTTGGTAGCGGGGCCGGCGAGGGCCATCCAGGCGGCGCGTTTCGGATGGCGCTGCGACCAGAGCGGGTCATAGGGAGCGCTGGCCCAGCCGATAAGACCGGAACCGGTTGCGATGCCAAGAAGAGGCATAACAACCATGCCAAAGGGCTCGCGGCGAATATGTGGCAGGGGGTTGAGTGAGACCTGGCCGCCTTCAAACGCGGTGCTGTCGCCACCGCGCAGGGCGACGAGGGCGTGGCCCGCTTCATGGCAGGTGGTGGAAAGAAGGAAGACCACGTACTGGAGAAATCCAAAGGTCAGTTGATCGGGGTTCACGCAGGCTCAGTATAGCGTTGCGGGCGGGGCGGTTTGTGGTCACCAGCTTGCACGGGGGTGGTCATGAGAACGAACGAAATTTCACAGAGCAGTTCCCGGAGCCGGGCAGCCGCAGGCGTTTTCGTCGCGCTTTTGGCTGTTTCGGGTTGCACCAAAAGCCCTGCGCCGGCGACGGGTCCGGCAGCGACGGTGACACTCCGGGACGGCACGCAGTTCAGCGGCAACATGACGAAGAGCGATGCTTCCACGATTACGGTGCAGGCGGCAGGCGGGGAATCGAGAACGTATCCGATGTCGCAGGTTTCCACGGTGCAGTATGGGGACGCCGCACCGGTCCCTTCGGCGAGCATGGCGCCTCCGGGGCCCATGCAGCCGAATCCGGCGCCGCCGCCTCCTGTTTCGCAAGCTCCGGTTTCGCCCTCCGCTTCGTTTGCCCCGGCGGGCAGTTCGGAGGCGCCGCGGCCGGTGGAGCGAGACCGGATGGAGACCGTGAAGAGTGCGTCGAGTCTGGAGATGCGGACGATTCCCTCCGGGACGACGCTGCGGATCCGGAATAACGAAGCGATCAACTCTCAAACGGCGGAAACCGGCCAGACTTACAGCGCCGTTGTTGCGGAGGATGTGGTGGATACGGAAGGCCGGGTGGCGATTCCGCGCGGCTCCAACGCGACGCTGGTGGTGCGGGCGGCGCGCGATCAGGGGAAAGTGCAGGGCCGGTCGGAACTGGTTCTCGATGTGGGATCGGTTTCCGTCGGTGGCCGCAGCTACCGACTGGAGACCGGGGATCTGGTGGAAAAGGGCCGGGAAGGCATTGGTACCAATAAGCGCACCGGGATCTTTACGGGCGGGGGCACTGCTTTGGGCGGAATCATCGGGGCGCTTGCAGGTGGAGGGAAGGGCGCGGCGATCGGCGCTCTTTCGGGTGCGGCGGCGGGAGCGGGAACACAGGCGATCACGCGCGGGAAAGGCGTGAGCGTACCTTCGGAGACGATGCTGAGTTTCCGGCTGGAAGCGCCGGTGCGGATTCGGGATTCGAGGTAGGCGAAAACGGGCACGGCGACCCGTTTGGGAACGGGCCGCCGGCCTCTCGCTCAGTCCTCGTGACGCTTAGGATTTGCTACGGGGTGTGAAGTTCAGCGACGCGGAGTTCATGCAGTAGCGTTTGCCGGTGGGACGGGGGCCATCGTCGAACACGTGTCCGAGATGGGCATCGCAGCGGGCGCATTCCACTTCGGTACGCACCATCCCGTAGCTGGTATCGCTGAGGTCCAGTACGTTTTCCTTCGCGATCGGCTGGTAGAAACTGGGCCAGCCGGTGCCGGATTCGAACTTCGTTTTGGAATCGAACAGCGGCGTATTGCAGCAAATGCAAAAGTAGAGGCCGTCGGCGCGGGTCTCGGCGTATTTGCCCGTGAACGCGCGTTCGGTGCCCTTGCGGCGGGTGACTTCGAACTGTTCGGGCGAGAGTTGCTTGCGCCATTCTTCGTCGGACTTCACCACCTTTTCCACCACTTCGACTCCGGTGCGATTTCCGGAGGCATCGAACTGGGCAATTTTCACGGTCTTGCGGCCTTTGTCGGTGGCAGCGGCAAGCGCGATGGCGGACGCCCCGAAACCGCCGGCGGCCGTGTGAAAGAAAGCTCTGCGATTCATCATGGTTTCGTCCTTATCTGCTGCCGGTCGATTTGGGATTCCACAACTCGGGATACATCCGCTTAAAATCGTTCTGCAACGGGATATCGACATTGGCGATATACCCCTGGGTCGGATTGTTGTCGAGGAAGTGTTGGTGGTAGGTTTCCGCCGGATAGAACGCTTCCAGCGGCGTAACCTTTGTGACGATGGGGCTGCGGAAGACATGGGCAGCGTTCAGCGACTGGATGTAAGCTTCGGCCGTCTTCTTCTGGTCTTCGTCCTGATAGAAGATGGACGAGCGGTACTGTGTGCCAACGTCGTTGTGCTGGCGGTTCAGGGTGGTGGGATCGTGCGCGACCGAGAAATAGATCTTCAGCAATTGGCCGTAGGTGATCTTTTCGGGGTCATAGGTGATTTTGATCGACTCCGCGTGGCCGGTATCGCCCAGTTCGATCCGCTCATAATGGGCGGTTTTGGCGGAACCACCGGCGTAGCCAACCTGGGTATCGGTGACACCTTTGACATGTTCGAAGATGCCTTCCATGCCCCAGAAGCAGCCTCCGGCAAGGACAGCGGTCGCCTTTTTCGCCGCGGGGGCGACTGGCGTTACGCTGGGCGGATCGGGGAAGGACGCACCGGACAGGAACCCGGCGGCCAGTAAGAGTTGAGCGGCGAGAAGCCCGCGCGTGTAAAGGAATTTCACAACAACCTCCAACGTTACAATCCGGCGAACCCGCAGGTCTATTCCGGTCTCTTCACTTTATATTATTGCGAGATCGGTGTGGCTGGTTGTGACCGGAACGGCGGTGCTCACGGCGGCGGCGAGCTTGTGGAGCGCTTTTTGAGTCTGGTCTTCGTGCGTCTGGTGTTCCTGAGTCTGGTGTTCCTGAGTCTGGTGCTCCGGATTCGGGAGTTCGCGCAATTGGGCCACCAGGAGGTCGAACTCCGCGGCTGCGGCGTCCAGCCTTGAAAGGGGGGAGCCGACCGGCACGATCAGGGCAGATTGCCGCAGTCCCTCGCGTAATGTGCAGGCGGCATTCAGGGCAGCGTCGAAAAGCAAATCCCGTTTGCCGGCGGTGGCGCGCACTTCATTCCGGTTCGCCTTTTCGGTCAGATGTTTCTGCCGCCTTAGGGTGTGCTTTTGGAGCCGGCGCAGGGCATCCGTATCGATGTCATAACGGCGAAGCAGAATGCGGCCGGCGGCGGCGAGCGATGCGGCGCCGGAGAGGCCCGCGAGCAGGACCAGCAACGAAAGCGACTCGATCCGGCGGCCGGCCTGGTTCGTAAGCTGCCCTCCGTTGAGGCGGATCAGGCCCAGAGAAACGGTCGCCACAAGCGCGGCGAAGGAAGCGCAGACGACCAGGGTGCGGATCTGTCTGCGAAGCGGCTGACGCGTCATGCCTGCTAATCGTCGGGAACCCCGGAAAGCTTTAGGGCTTTTTTCAGCACAACACGCGCACAACCGAGGTTCGTTTCGCTGCCGCCGCAACCGGCCTGTGCGCTTTCTTAAAACAAATTCAGGGCGTGGGCGGCGCGGATCAGTTCGGCCGCGTTCCGCACCGCTTCCGGCGTGAGGGTCTGACCGCTCAGCATGCGCCCGATCTCTTCGGTGCTGCCCTGGGTATCGAGATGCTCGATCCGGGCGACGGTACGGCCTTTGTGCTCGGATTTTCCGACGCGGTAGTGATGGTCGGCAAAACAGGCAATTTGCGCCAGGTGAGTGACGCAGAGCAGCTGATTCTCGGCGGCCAGCTTCTTCAGCCGGCGGGCGACACCTTCGGCGGCGCGACCGCCGATACCGGTGTCGATCTCGTCGAAAACCAGCGTGCGCGGAGAGGAGGAACCGACCGGGCGGGAGCCGACGAGGCAGGTCTTCAGGGCCAGCGCGATACGGGAGAGTTCGCCGCCCGAGGCGATTTTCTCCATCGGCCTGGGCTCTTCGCCCGCGTTGGGGGACACGAGAAACTGCACGCGGTCGGCTCCGGATTCGGACCACTCGGCGGGGGAAACTTCGATACGGAAGATGGTCCGCTCCATGGCGAGCGGCTTCAGTTCCTTCTCCACGCGCGACGAAAGCTCGGCGGCGGCGGCGCGGCGGCGGGCCGTCAGTTCGGCTGCGGCCTTCCCGAATCCGGCTTCGAGGTTCTGTAGCTGCTGTTTGAGGTCCACCAGGCGGTCGCCGGCGGTTTCCACTTCGTCGATTCTGCGCGAGACATCCTCAAAAAAGGCCAGAATCTCTTCCACGGTGCCGCCGTACTTGCGCTTCAGCTTGTCGATGGCGGCCAGGCGGGTTTCGATTTCTTCGAGGCGGGCGGGGTTGCCTTCGACGCGGCCGAGGTAATCCCGTAAGGCATACGAAACCTCTTCGATGGCAAGCAGCGCCGGTTCGAGCGCGAGGCGAACCGGGGCCATCGAATCGTCGATGCGGCCGAGTTCGTCGAGCTTCTTCGCGACGGAGCGCACCTGGGAGGTGACGGAGTCCGGGGCTTCGTAGAGCGATTCATAGGCAGCGCCCGCGGTATCGAGCAACCGCCCCGCGTTCTGCTGGAGGCGGCGTTCGGTTTCCAGTTCCACGTCTTCCGCGGGTTGCAGGCCGGCGC
This sequence comes from uncultured Acidobacteriia bacterium, assembly GCA_903851195.1. GTDB lineage: Bacteria > Acidobacteriota > Terriglobia > Bryobacterales > Bryobacteraceae > BOG-234. The sequence continues at coordinate 3,144 of CAINNJ010000001.1, read as the reverse complement.
TTTCGATCTCCCGGCGCTGGAACTGCCAGAGATCGAGAAGGCGCAGCTTCTCCTGATCCGCGCCTTCGAGTTCCGCGATATCGGCGGCGACGCGCCGCCACGAAGCGAAGACATCTTTGAGCGCGGCGCGGCTTTCACGGGCGTCGGCAAAGGTATCCAGCATGGAAAGCTGGGCGGCGGGCTCAAAAAGCAGTTGCTGGTCGTGCTGGCCGTGGATATCGCCCAAATGGGGCGCGAGGTCGCGGAGCAGCGCGACGGTGGCGGGCCGGTTGTTAACGAAGACGCGGCTCTTGCCGTTCGAGAGGATTTCCCGTTCGAGGAGCAGTTCGCCCTGTTCGGCCTCGAAACCGGCATGGGCCAGGACTTTGGCGGCGCGGTCGGGAAAATCGAAGACTCCGGAAACCCGCGCGCGATCCTCGCCGGAACGGATCATGTCGGCCGAAGCACGGCTACCAAACAGGAGCCCCAGGGCATCCACCACGATGGATTTACCGCTGCCGGTTTCGCCGGTCAGCAGGTTCAGGCCGTTGTGGAACCGCACGCGCAGCCGGTCCACCACGGCATAGTTCTCAACCACCAACTCGTGAAGCACTCGTTCCGATTATAGAGGCCGATCCGGCAGGAGCGGTTCAGGAGCTTTGGAGAGCGGCGAGGGCTTCGCGGACGTGGCGTTCCGGATCGGCCTGGGACGAGAAGATGTGGCGCACAACACCCTTCGGGTCAATGACATAAGTGACGCGGCCGGGGATGATGCCGAAGGTGCTTTTCACGCCGAAGAGCTTGCGGACTTTGCCGCCGCGGTCGGCGAGAAGGGGGTATGGCAGGTTGTACTTCGAGGCGAAGCGGGTGTGAGAATCGGCGGAATCCGAACTGATGCCGAAGATTTTGGCGCCCTGGGCGTCGAAGACCGGAAAGCGATCGCGAAAGGCGCAGGCTTCTTTGGTGCAGCCGGTGGTGTCGTCCTTCGGGTAGAAGAAAAGCACCACGGGGCTGCCGCGGAGGCTGCTGAGGCGCACGGGTTGGCCGTCCTGCGCCGGCAGTTCGAAATCCGGGGCGATTTGTCCGGTCTGCAGTTGGCTCATGTTTTTGGGGGCGTTTCCTTTAAGGGAGAAATGTGCGTCCGTTGTAGTCGGAATAAGTGAATTGATTCTCGACGAGCAGGTCCTGATTGAGATATTGGCGATGAATCACGGTTGCGGGCGCGAGGCCGTAGACCGTCGGCAGGTAGTCGATGCCGGCTTCGTTGCGGAGCGTGAATTTGCGGGAGAGGGCTTCTTCGGTGCGCAGGGTGATGCGGGCGGGGACCAGATTCGACTCGCGAAGCCAGATTTCTCCGTCGAAACGATGGCGGGTTTCGGTGCGCTCGCGGAACTCCGCCACGGCATCGGAGCCGGATATCTGCCGGTAGCGGAGGACGAGGACGGGCTCGTCGTGGAGAACCTGCCGGCCGGAAAGGTCGAAGGTGTAGCCAGCCTGGCGAGTTTTCGTGAACAGAAGAAGGAGAGGGCCGAAATCGGCTACGGCGCCCTGGAGCTGGGACTGGTCGAATTCCTCGAGGACGCGCTTTTTCGCATCGTCCTCGGGGGACTGTACGCCGAGGGTGAGGAAGTGCCGGGCAGGGCCGTCGCCCGGTGAGAGGGTGTCGATGGTGAGGATATGCCGCACTTCGTGAAAGCCTTCCGGGGCGCCCGGTTTGCTGAAGCTGTACTCCGAAACGACCTCATGGCCTTCGAAATCGTCGGGGAGGGTGAATGAGGCATCCTTGATTTCGCGATTCCTGCCGCGTTTGCGGACGGCGAGATCCCCGAAACGGGAGCGCTGCGAAAGGGTTTCGCGCGCGGTGAGGGCAGGGATAGAGCGGGAGAAGATGGCAGCGGAGCGGCCGAGGGCATCGAGCAGGTCGTTCAATTCCGGCTGCGCGAACGCGGAGGCAGGCAGGAGGAAAAGCACGGCCGCGACGGCGAGAGGGCGCACGAGAGCCAGTTTAACGGAGGTCGCGCGGATCCGAAAGAGGCGGCGGTCCGGGCTGTATCGGCCTATCCAGAAGAAAGGAGACGCCGGCCGAGACGATGGCGGGAAGAACGTTCAGCAGTTCGTGGTCGGAATCGAGTTCCGTCAGTTGCGCATTGGGATGGGCGCGGACGAAATCCCTTGAGAGGGAGATGGGCACGACTTGATCGTGCAGGCCGTGGAAGATGGCGGCAGGTTGGGTAAACGGCGGTTGCGGGGCGTGAATCAGCGCATCGTCGTAAAGACCGTAGTGGACGCGGCGGTTGGCGCGATCTCCATAGTGGAACACTTCCAGCCAGCCGGTCTCCCGCCAGTTGTGGAGCTTTTCGGCGCCGAGGAGTTCGGGCCAGCGGGTCGGGAAGGCGAAAGCGGGGGCAAGGAGGACGAGGCGTCGAACCTGAGCCGGATGCGCGGCTGCGGTCAGGGCGGCCAGGTAACCCCCCATCGACGAGCCGATGAGGTGGGTGGGCTCATCGGCGAGGAGATCGCGGACGACGGCGAGCTGGGCGGAGATGGTGAGGTGGTCGAAATCGTCCCGCGCGAGATCGGGAATGTGGATTTCCATGCCAAGGGCGTGAAAAGCCTCCCGAAATGCCTGTGCTTTGCGGGATTGGGGCCCGGACGCGAAGCCGTGCAAATAAACGATCCTCATAACCTGTTGATTCTATTAGAGGTGAAAAACATTAAGAAAATCAAATGACGAAATGGTTGCAGAGCCGAGAAGCGGATGCTAGACTTCAGAAGTGCCCGGAAACGAGCGCAACACCGGAAGCGACGGTGAAGCGAGCTGACCTGAGGTGCAGGCGCAACGGAAGCGGCCTTAAACAAACCGCAAAATTAAGCTTGCAAACAAACGGAGAGGCTGCTAGAGTCGTGAAAGGCGCTTTGAGTCGGTTTCGACTGAATCGGTGCCAAGTGGTACTTCCAAGGTAGGTAACAAGCTGTAGAGCGGACGAGGTCACCAAAGGCCGGATCTGTTCGATGTGGTTAACAGCCTTCCTGGTAGTTCTTTCAAGAAGCGAAAAATAGACGATCTGCCTGAGGATGTAAAAAGTCCTTGCGTCACGTTCACGTGGACGAGAGCGGATCAACAAGTTTCGAGGCCTGCCGGTCTCTGTTGCGCCCGAGAGGGGG